>NZ_JAWRZC010000002.1:0-2043976 GCF_056523145.1 Variovorax sp. ISS6 | reverse complement strand
CTGCGCGGCCGATGCCGCTGTCGCCGCCCGTGATAAGGGCCGCCTTGCCGAGGAGCTTGCCGGCGCCAACGTAGGAGTGCTCGCCGAAATCGGGACGGGGCGACATCTCGGATTCGAGGCCCGGTGGTTGCTGCAGAGAGGTGGAGAACGGCGGCTGGGGAGCCGCTTCGCGTGGATCGGTCATGACGGGTCCTTGGTTCGGGGATTCGGTGGCGCGTTCGCCGCTGCGCCGTCGCGGGAGGTGCCACCGATGGGGCCGACCGGCGGCGCGTCCTCGTCCTCGCCGGCATCGCGAGGACCGTTGCGCTCGTCGGGCACCATCCGCACGAGTTCGGCGCATCCGTCCTCGAAGGCGTCGAGCCACAGGTCGTAGGCCATCGGACTGGCGGACAACTCGATCCATTCGCTGGCGTCGCCGCCTTGCTCGTGCAGCACCCAGTGGTAGTTTCCCGCCCCGACTTCCTCGACGAATACGGCGATTCGCCGAAGGCGGCTCATTTCAGTTTCTCGGCCAGGTACTGGCGCACCTCGTCGGCCGAATTGCCGACGGCTTTCACCGCGTCGCGCAGTTGCGTCTCGGTGCAGCCCAGGCTCTCGGTCCATGACCGGACTTCGTGGGGTTCGTGCAGCGCGATGAGCTTGCGATCGAGCGCGGTCTTCTTGGGATCGTCTGCCATGGGACCTCCTGTGGAATGTCTAGGCCTTCTCGCCGTTGCGCCCGGCGTCCGCGGGCCGCCTCGCGCGCTCGGCATCGGGCGCCGGCGCATCGTGCCCGCGCTCGCCCGGGTCGCCCGAGGGCTTGTCGGCCTCGCGGCCCATGCGGCTGCCGTCCAGCGGCGTGTCGATGCCGACCTCGCGGTTCTGCTCGATGTTCACGGGCGACATGGGTTTGCGCGTGGTCATGCTCAGCCCTTCCTGGCCTTGTACTGGTCGCGCAGGTCGCGGATCTGGTCGTGGTTGCGCTGGGCGCCATCGGCCTGCCGCTGCACGACGGCGAGCACTTCGGCGGGCAGGTCGTTCTTCAGCGCCTTGCGGTAGCGCGCAACGGCCGAGTCCTCGCCGCGTTCGCACTCCTCGAGCATCGACAGGGCGCTGTCCGCACCCAGCGTGCCCTTCACATGGACCCAGCCGCGATGCAGCGCGCCGCTGACGCTGCCGCCCTTGTCGGCTTCGCCGCCGAGCGAGCGGATCAGCGTCGCCAGTTCGGCGGCGGCCGCGGCGCACTGGGCCGAGCGGTTCGCGAAGACTTGCTTGACTTGGGCGTCCTCCACCTCGTCGGCGCAAGCGCGAAAGCCGTACTCGCCATCGCGGGAATTCTCGAGCAGGTCGTTGAGGATCGACAGGACTTCGTCGCTGGTGATGGATGCGGCGGTCATGGTGTGGCTCCTGGTTGGTGGGTTGGTTGACTGATCGAGGGTTCACGGTGACGCGCCGACCCGGACCGGCATGTAGGTGCCCGCCGCGCCAATTCGTCGTGGCGCTCTGACGGTGCCAGGAATGGCGCAGGGCGCATGGACGTCGCGGGAACCGGCAAAGCGCCTACGTGCGCCGCGCGGTGCAAGGCCGATAACGCAGGGTAGGGGAAGGATTCGGTTTCGATCCAGGAGGTGGCGGGAATGCGTCCGAGGATCCTCAGCGAACGGCAGCAACGGGTGCTCGTCAGCATGAGGCTGCTGGCCAGCTTCTGGCAGCGGCGCCTGCCGGCCGAAGCCACGTCGCGCGACGAGATCGAACAGCTGCTCTCGCTCGAAGCCGCGGGCCTCGTGCGGGCGAGCTTCGATCCGCCGCTGCGGGAACGATCGGGCGCTCTACACGCCGCGCGCCATCGTGCTGGAAGTGACCGCCGAAGGACTCTCGGCGTTGACGCGTGCGCAGCGCCTGCAGCCGGGCATCCTTGGGGAAGCGCCGAGCCACCGGCCACCGCGCTCGAGCCGGCCGCGCAACATTCTCTAGCCGGTCGAACGCACGAGCCCGCGAGGACGAAAAGAAGCCCCCGCGCGCGGCGGGCTCGTTGCATGGCACGACGGCTCAGGCAGTCGTCGTGAGTTCGGCGATCAGTTCTTCCTTTCGCGCTGCCATCAACTCTCGCAGGGTCACGAGATCCAGGCCCCTGGCCGCACGCGCCTTCGGGAACATCTCGTTGCGCTCTTCCTTGACGTGGTGGTCGATGTACTCGCCCAACACCTTGACCTTGGCGTCGAACATTTCGTCGATCTCCGCGGCGTCCTGGATCTGGGCGATCAGGTCCTTGGCGCTGGCGTGCTCGACCTCGGCCTCGTCGAGCAGGTCGGTTTCCTTCAGGGCGTCGCGCAGCGCAGGATAGAAGATCTCTTCCTCGATCTGGGTATGCACGATGAGCTCGGCGCAGATCTGTTGCGCTAGCTGACGCTTCTTCTCGGTCGCGCTCGCGGCCTTCGAGCCGGCGAGTTCATCGTAGGCCGTGAAGAGCTTCTTCACGTTCTTGTGATCGGTGTCGAGCAGGCTGCAGGCATCGGGTTCGGCGCGTTTGGTGGTCATGTGGGGCTCCGGTTTTTGGTTCGTGGGAGTCATGACATTCGGTTCGGCCTTGTCCGCGCCGCGTAGGCCTCCAGCGCATCGCCACGCAGGAATGCCGCAACCGCGTGCGTGCCGGCCTCACCCCATGTCGGGCTGCCCGTTCGAGGCCATGAGCCCGCCGTCCACCGGCAGCGCCACGCCCGAGATGAAGCTCGCATCGTCGCTCGCCAGGAAGGCCACGACCGCCGCAATCTCCGAAGGCTCGGCGCCCCGCCCCAGCGGAATGCGCTCGCGGAATTTCGCCATCAGCTTGCGATCGCCTTTCATGTCCTCGGTCATCGGCGTGAAGGTCAGGCTCGGGCAAACCGCATTCACGCGCACACCGTCCTTGCCGTGGTCGAGCGCGAGAGCCTTGGTGAAGTTGACGATCGCGCCCTTCGAGGCGTTGTAGAAGCCATGCCCCAATCGCCGCCGAGCCCGGAGACGGAGCCCGTGTTGACGATGCAGCCGCGGCTCGCGATCAGGTGCGGCATGGCCGCGCGGCAGCCATGGAACACGCCGCCGATGTTGGTCGCCATGGTCTTTCCCCAGCCATCGAAGGGCGCCTCGGTCACGGTGCCCTCGACCGCGATGCCCGCGTTGTTGAACAGCACGTGCAGGGCGCCAAAGCGCTTGATGGTGACAGCCACCAGCGCCTGCACCTGCTTGTACTTCGAGACGTCGGTGACCTTGACCAACGTGCGCTCGGGTGGCAGGTCGGCGGCGACGCGCTCGAGCTTGGCCCCGGTGTCGCCGGCGAGCACGACGCTGGCGCCCTCCGGCGAGAAACGGCGGGCCGTCGCCTCGCCGATGCCGGAACCGGCTCCCGTGACGATGACGACGCGATCGGTGAAACGTTGCATGCTGCTGCTCCAAGACATGGAAGCGCGCAGCTTGCGCAGGCGCGACGTCACGCGGTGTCGGTGCGCGGCCTTTGCGTTGTCGGACGCGAGCTTGCGATGCCGGCGGAGCCCGGTCGGGCCCTCTCAGGCCACGGGTCGGCAGGCTGCGTGTGCCTCGGATTGCAGCCCCGGCATCATGCGCACGACGAAGTCGATGAACGCCCTGACCTTGGCCGGCACGTGTTCCCTGCCCGGGTAGTAGACGTAGAGCGGAAAGGTCTCGTCGGGCCAGTCCGTCAGCACCGGCACCAGCGTGCCCGCGCGCAGGTGCGTCTCGATGCCGAGGTCGATCACCTGCGCGATGCCGTAGCCCGCGAGGCAGGCGCCGATCTTGGTGCCCGCATCGGTGACCGTCAGGCTGCCGCGCACGGCCACCTTCAGCTTCTCGTCGCCGCGCCAGAACTCCCAGTCGAAGAGCCGGCCGGTGGATGGGTCGATGGCATGGATGCATTCATGGCCGCCGTCGACCAGGTCCTGCGGCGACCGCGGCCGGCCGCGTTGCTCGAGGTAGGCGGGCGCGGCCACGGTCAGGATCCGCGGGCTGTAGAGCCTGCGGCAGACCAGCGTCGACACCGATGGCGCTCCGAACCGGATGGCGAGGTCGAATCCGTCGCCGACCAGGTCCGGGAGATCGTTGCGCGTCTCCAGCTTCAACCGGAGCGCGGGATGGCGCTTGAGGAATTCGGCCAGTTCCGGTGCCAGCACGAGGCGGGCGAACACCGCATCGCACGCCACGCGCAGCGTTCCGTTGACGACCGAGGTCTGGTCCGACGCGCCGACCGTCGCCTCCTCGATGCCCTGGAGCAGGGGCAGCACCTTCGCCAGCAGCGCATGCCCCGCATCCGTCACCTCGACCTGCCGGCTGGTGCGATGCACGAGCTTCGCGCGCAACCGGTCTTCCAGCCGCTGGATGGCGCGGCTTACCGCGGGCTGCGTCCGGCCCAGGCGCGATGCGGCGCCGCTGAAGCTCCTGCATTCGGCGACCGCGGCCAGCACCAGCAAGCCGCCGACGAGTCCTCCATCGAGGTCTTCCATGATCCATGTCTTCCTGTAATGGCAGAGATGCCCGATTCGCCGTAGCCGGGCGTCGAAGGAGCTTTCACCATACGAAGCTTCCATCCCTCGCAGAGAGTTCGCAATGACCCAGACCCACGCCGTCGCCGCCCTGATCGACGACTATTTCAACCTCGCCCACGAGCCGCAGAGCCGCGACTTCCACCAGGTCTTTCATCCGTCCTGCCTCGTCCAGTGGCTCCAGGACGGCCAGTTGCAGACCCTGTCGGCGCCGGAGTATGCGGCGCTCATCCATGGCAGGCCGAGCCCCCGCTCGATGGACGCACCTCGCGAGGAGGCGATCCTGTCGATGACGCACATCTCGGACAGCCTTTCGACGGCCACCGTGAAGGTGCGGATCGGCCAGAAGCTGTTCAACGATCACTTCGTGATGCACGAGGTGGAGGGGCGTTGGTCGATCACGAACAAGTCGTCCTTTGTGGCGCGGACCTTCGATTGAGGCGCGGGGCAGCGGATGCGCTGGAACCGCAAGGACTCGAACCGGTTCAACCCGGGTCGGTGCCGACGACCCTGAACAGGCGGCCCGACAGTGGCGCGTCGTTGAGCACCTCCAGCGATACGGGCTGCCGCGCCGTGGCGACGTAGAGGCTCGAGAACTGCCCGTCGAAGGCCAGGTCGGTGGGGCAGGGGACGGGCAGCCCCACCACCCGGTCCAGGCCACCGTCTGGCGCGAAGCGCACCACGCCCCAGCCGCCGCGCAGGCAGGTCCAGATGCCGCCCTCGCGATCGAAGGCCAGGCCGCTCACCGAACCCGACCCCTTGGGGACCGTGGCCAAGCGGCGCACGCCTGGCGTGCCGGGCTTGAGCATGAGGATGCTGCCGGTGTCCGGCGCCGCGGCGAACAGGGTGGCATCCTCGGCGCGCCACTTCAGGCACTGCACCGCCTCAGTCACGCGCCACTGGACCTGCACGCCACCATCGGGCTGCAACTGCCCGATGACCGTGACGCCGGCCTGTTCCACCGCGGCCCACAGGGGGCCGCCAGCCTCGTCGCACAAGGCGCGCAGGCCGGCGGGGATCGGCTGGTCCAGGGGCCGGGTCGAACCGTCGGCGTCGATGGCCACCATGGCCTCGCCCACGACGGCGCAAATGGCGTCGTCGCGCTGCACCAGGGCGGCGATGGGCTGGTCGAGAGATGCATGCACGGTGTCCGCGCCGCCCAGCGTGCAGTGGACCGCAGGCGCGAGCCGGTCGGCCCAGTAAAGGCATTGGCGGCGCGCGTCCCAGACGGGGTAGGCGCCATGGAAGGCCCAGTGGCCCGGCACGGGTTCCGCCGCGCCGTTGGGAACGGTGGCCGCGGCGGGCTGCAATTGGGCACCGACGCGGCGCGCGGCCTCGGCCAGCTCGGGGCCCAACAGCTGGAGCCGGTCCGGCGTGAGCCTGTAGGCGGGCCCGGCGACGCTGATGGCGCCGCGCACCCGGCCATTCGCATCGACGATGGGCGCGCCGACACAGCGCACGCCCAGCACGATCTCCTCGTCGTCGATGGCATAGCCGCGCGCCGCCGTCACCTTGATCTCCGCCTGCAGGCGCCGCCGGTCGGTGATGGTGTGCTGCGTCAGCGGCTTGAGGGTCAGCTCGCGAACCAGCGCATCGCGCGTGGCTTCGTCCAGCGCGGACAGGATGGCCTTGCCCTGGCTGGTGCAGTGGATCGGCTTGCGCTGGCCCAGCGCGGCCTGCGAGCGCTGGCTGTGCGCGCCGTCGCAGCGCTCGAGCGAGATCACCTCGCGGCCGTCGAGCGCGGCGAGGTAGGAGGTCTCGCCCGTCAGGTCGCGCAGCGTGCGCAGCTCGATCGCGGCGGCGGCCACCAGGTCGGGCATGGCATAGGCCTGGCGCGCCATCTCGAAGCAGCGGAATCCCAGACAGTAGACCTTGCGCAGCTGGTCGCGCCGGAGCAGGCCGCGTGTCACCAGCGTGGCGAGCAGCCGGTAGACGGTGGTGCGGGGAATGGCGAGGCGCTCGGCCAGTTCGGTCTGGCTCAGGCCCTCGGGCGCGGCGCCCACCGCCTCGAGCACGTCGAGGGCCTTTTCCAGCGCGCCGGTTCCTTCTCCAATGCTTGTGGTCACTTTGTCTCAACTGGTGGAACTTGAATCGGGTCCAGGGCGTCCCGTGCCATCGTCGATATTTTATTTGGCTCGCTTCATTCTTAGGATGGCGGCACGGAATCCGCAGCAGCCCACGGCTCGCGCGATTTCCACAGTTTGAGACAAACCGTCTTTCATCCGGCCACCACCATGACCCAACCCGACGCTCCCCTCGCATCCATTCCCCAGCGCGCGCCCGCGCCGCACGTGCCCGATTCGGTCCTGGACCGCCTGGCCAAGGCCACCAGCGGCTCGCTGACCACGCAGCTGTACATCAAGGGCATCCGCCAGCCCGTGCTGCACGGGCTCACGCCGCTCAACAGGAAGATGAAGCCCTTCGCCGGCCGCGCCTACACCATGCGCTTCATTCCGGCGCGCGAGGACGTCGATCGCTACGAAAACCTCACGACCAGCCCCAGCGCCGACAACCTGCAATGGGTCGGCGTGGAGCAGATCGAGCCCGGCCACGTGCTCGTGATCGACAGCAACCAGGACGGCCGCGCGGCCTCCATGGGCAACATGCTGATCACCCGCATGATGATGCGCGGTGCGCGCGGCGTGATCACCGACGGCAGCTTCCGCGACGGCACCGAACTCTCGGAGATGGATTTCCCGATCTGGTGCACCGGCGTCACGGCCACCACGCGGCTGTCCTACCACCACGTGGCCGACCTCAACGTGCCGATCGGCTGCGCGGGCGTGGCCGTGTACCCGGGCGACGTGATCCACGGCGACGGCGACAACATCACGGTGATCCCCGCGCACATGGCCGAGGAGATGGCCGAGCTGTGCGAGAAGCGCGACGACATCGAGGCCTACCTCGCCCTGCGCGTGCAGGCCGGCGAAGCGCTGTGGGGCCTGTATCCGCCCAGCGACGCCACGCGCCGCCAACACCAGGAATGGGTGGCGGCCGGACGACCCGCCATCCTCGCCGCCCGGCCCGCCGGGGAGCGCTGAATCCAACGAACCCATCCTGGAAGCCCACCCATGAGCACCACCCCCTACACACCCGACTACTACGACGCACTGATCCGCCGCTACTTCGACGCCTGCAACGCCGCCGACTACCAGGCGCTGGTCGATTGCTTCACACCCGACGCCGTGCACTACTTTCCCTCCGGCCTGCCCGAGGTGCCGTGGAAAAGCGCCGACACCATCGCGCGCAAATGGCAATGGTGCGTGGAGACGCTGGGCTCGCAGTGGACCATCGAACGCATCATCGTGAGCCACGACAAGCCCGAGGCCATGATCGAGTGGACCCATTGGAAGAACAAGAGCGGCACCGCGCTGCGCGGCGCCGAGTGGTACGACTTCGCGGACGGACGGATCAAGGAGATTCGCGCGTACTACGCGTCGCCCGCCGACAAGGGCACGCCGATCAACGAGCTGGTCGGCTTCGACTACGCGGGTCGCGGCTATCACCTCCAAAGCGAATGACGATGAGCTCCCATCCGCAAAGTACCGTGGCGGACGTCGACCTTGCCGCCAAGGCGGCGCACGAAGCGTTCCAGTCGTTCTCGAGCTCCGGCGCGCAAGTCCGCGCGACCTTGCTGCGCGGCCTCGCGCAGGTGCTGGAAGACCATCGCGAGCGACTCGTACCGCTGGCCGATGCCGAGACCCACCTGGGCTCTGCGCGGCTCAACGGCGAGCTCGACCGCACCGCTTTCCAGCTGCGCGGCTTCGCCACGCGCGTGGAGCAGGGTGCCGCCTTCGCCTTCGAGGACGACCCGGCCGTCGCCGGCAGCCCGCCCGCGGGCCATCCGCACCTGGTCCGGGTGCGCATTCCCGTGGGGCCGGTCGCGATGTTCAGCGCGAGCAACTTCCCGTTCGCCTTCTCCGTGCTGGGCGGAGACACCGCCTCGGCGCTCGCCGCCGGCTGCCCGGTGGTCGTGAAGGCGCATGGCGGTCACCTCGGACTCTCGCACACCGTCGCGGGCCTGGCCCGTGACGTCATCGCCGCGCAAGGGCTGCCGGCGGGGCTGCTGGGCCTGGTCGACGGTCCCGGTTCGCAGATCGGCGTGGCACTGGTCGAGCATCCGCTGATCCAGGCCGCGGCCTTCACGGGATCGGTGCGCGGCGGATTGGCGCTCGAAAGCGCGGCCCGTGGCCGCAAGCAGCCCATTCCGTTCTACGGCGAACTCGGCTCCGTCAACCCGGTGGTGGCCCTGCCCGCTGCCCTGGCGGCCCGAGGGGCCGAACTGGCGCAGGCACTGGCCGGCTCCATCACCATGGGCACCGGCCAGTTCTGCACCAGCCCCGGCATCGTGCTGGTGCCGGCCGGCGAGAGCGGCGATGCCTTCGTCGCGCAATTGGCGCAGGCGCTGCGCGGTGCCGGGACGCACGAGATGCTCACGCCGCAGATGCGCCAGGGCTTCGACCAGGGCTGCGCCCAATGGGCCGCCGAACCGAAACTGCGGGCGCTGCTGGCCGAGCCGGCCGCGGACGGCGACGCGTCGCCCCGGCCCTACCTGGCGCAGATCGATGCCGAGGGCTTCCTGGCGTCCGGCAAGTTGCACGAGGAAGTCTTCGGTCCCGCGGCGATCGTCGTTCGCTTCACCGCGACCGCGCAGGCGATCGACGTGCTCGACGCGGTGGGCGGCTCGCTCACCGTCACCATGTGGGGAGCCGACACGCCCACGGACGACAACGTCGCGCTGGTGCGGGCCGCCGCACGCATCGCGGGCCGCGTGCTGTTCGCGGGCTTTCCGACCGGTGTCGCGGTGACTGCCGGGCAGCACCACGGCGGACCGTTCCCCGCCTCGACGGTTCCGTTCACCACCTCGGTCGGCTATGCCGCGCTCGACCGCTTCCTGCGCCCCGTCGCCCTGCAGGACGCCCCGCAATGGCTGCTCGATCGCAAGGGGGTGCCGGCATGATGCGCCATGTCGTGCTGTTCCGGCGCAAGCCGGAGGTCGAGAAGGACGTGGCCCGCGAGAAGGACCTGGCCGACCGCATGGCGGCACTGGGCGCGCAGATTCCAGCGATCCGGCAGTGGCGCGTCGCGGCCAACGAGGCCAGCCGCCCGATCTGCTGGGACTACGTGCTCGAGTCCGAGGTCGCCGATGCGAAGGCGCTCGACGAATACCTGTTCCATCCGCTGCACCAGGCCCTGGTCGCGGACCTGAAGCTCTACTTCGAGTGGGCCGCGGTGGACTACACGGCCTGAACCTGCATCACAGCGGCGTGGGCATGGGCAGCCCCGCCGCGCGCAGGCAATCCGCCAGCGCGGCCACGGTGCCGGCCGACAGCGGCACGCCTTGCTGGCGCGCCGCGCGCTGCAGCACCATCGCCTGCTCGCCCGGCAAGCGCACCTTGCGCACGCCGGGGCGCGGCGGATTGTCGCGGCACGCATCGGCCAGCCAGCTGCTCTCGGTGACGAAGGCATCGGCACCGCCGAAGGCCGCGGGATCGATCACCTGCAGGAAGACGTTCATCACCACGCCCGTGGGCCGGCTGTTGCGCCCGAGGCCGGAAAGGCCCTGCGTCAGCGCCTCCACGAGCAGCGCCATGTCATAGCCCTTGTGGCCGTGGTCGAGCCCGCCCACGGGCAGCAGCGAGCCGCCCGCTCGAACCACCGCCGCCGGATCGTCCGTCGCCCGTCCCTCGGCATCGATGGCCCAGGCGCCCGGGAATCGCCGGCCTTCGCTCGCGAGCTGCCGGGCGCGGTTGTTGGTGGTGATGGATGCGCTGATGTCCAGCAGCACCGGGTCGTGCTTCGTCGGGATGCCGGCGGCCAGGGGGTTGGGCGTGAAGAGGGCACGCGTGCCTCCGAAGGGCGCGACGCCGCTCGACGCGGGGCCCGAGCAGCTGAGGATCGGCATGAGCCCCCGGCTGGTGAGCCGGGGCAGGTAGGTGGCGAGGGCGCCCGTGTGATGCGCGCCCGCGATCGTGAGGGTGACGACACCGTGTGCGGCCACCCGTTCGAGCGCGAGATCGATCGCGCGGTGGATCAGCCAGGCACCGGGCAGGCGATGCCCGTTCCACGCGACGCAGGCACCGCGGTCGGAGACGACCTCGATCTCTCCCGCGCGCGCCATGCTGCCGCTGTCGACGGCTTCGAGGTACCACGGCACCAGCACGAGGCCATGCGTCGCGTGGCCCATCGTGTCGGAATCGAGCAGCGCGCCGGCGACGGCGCTTGCCTTGTCCAGCGCCAGCCCCGCGTGCACGAACAGCTCCGTGACTTCGTGGAGCAGCGCTTCGACGCAATAGCGAAGCGCGGCGTCGCCTGCGGCGGAAGAGGGCGAATGGGGAACGTCGAGGGTCATCGGAAACGAGTCGGTGGTAGGGCGTCCCCAATGTACTTTTCCAGGGCGTCCCGATGCGACGGCATCGCCTTCGAATCCCCGGGCAATCCCTTGTTTCCGAGCACACATCTCACCCCTTGGGACAAGGCGCGGGAGCGCCGGTTTCCGGCCGCGGACATCGCCCGTATCGTCCGCGCCGACGCCAACGCACGCAGCGATCGGCGCGGCCCATATCAACGATCCAACAAGGAGATTCCATGGCAATCGACAACCACACGCACGCACCCGCGGGCGCCTCGCCAGGCCGGCGCAACCTGCTCGCGGCGGGACTCGCGCTCGGCGCGGGTGCATGGGCGCAGTCGGCCGGCGCCCAAGGCACCGGCAGCGGCGCGGGCGCGTGGACGCCATCGCTGCGCTACCCCGATCCCGCGATCGAGATCCTGGATCCGTCGTTCGCCAAGTACCGCCTTTACAGCGCCGGCGTGGAGCGGCTCGCGACCGGTTTCCGCTGGGCCGAGGGCCCGGTGTGGGTGGGCGACGGCAACTACCTGCTGTTCAGCGACGTGGCCAACAACCGCATCGTCCGCTGGGACGAGGCCACCGGCCAGGCCACGACCTTCCGCGCCGCGGCCAACTATGCCAACGGCAACACGCGCGACATGCAGGGCCGGCTCATCACCTGCGAAGGCGCGGCTGTGGGTGGCGTGGGGCGCCGCATCGTGCGCACGGAACCGAGCGGCAGGATCACCGTGCTGGCCGACAGCTTCGAAGGCAAGCGCTTCAACTCGCCCAACGACATCGTCTGCCGTTCCGACGGATCGATCTGGTTCACCGACCCGCCGTTTCAGTTGACCAACGACTACGAGGGCCGCATCGGCAAGCAGGAGTTGCCGCATGCGGTCTATCGCATCGATGGCCGCAGCGGCAAGGTCACGCAGGCGATCGGCGACCTGCAGGGGCCGAACGGCCTGTGCTTCTCGCCCGACGAGAAGACGCTGTATGTCATCGAAGGCCGTGCGCAGCCGCATCGCCTGATCTGGGCCTACGAGGTCATGGCGGACGGCCGCCTGGCAGGCAAGCGCAAGCATGTCGACGCGGGTTCGCCGGCCGGGGCACTCGACGGCATCAAGTGCGACGTCGACGGCAACATCTGGGCGGGTTGGGGTTCGAGCGGCGTACCGGGCGTGGATCCGGCCGCGCTGGACGGCGTGATCGTCTTCAACCCCCAGGGCAAGCCCATCGGCCACGTGCGCCTGCCGGAGCGCTGCGCCAACCTGTGCTTCGGCGGCGCGGACAACAACCGCCTGTTCATGGCGTCGAGCCATTCGATCTACAGCCTCTACGTCAACACGCGCGGCGCCGAAGTGCGCGCCTGAACCCTTCCGGAGACATCGCCCATGCATTCATTGAAGCCCCTGGTCCTGCTGGCCTTCGCGTCCTTCGGCGCGGCCTCCCATGCCGGAACCTTCGCCTACGTGTCGAACGCCGAGGACGGCACCATCTCGAGCTACCGCATCGACGCGGCGGCCGGTGCCTTGCAGCCGCTGGCGACCACGCCCGCGGGCAAGCTGGTGATGCCGCTCGCCCTGAGTCCGGACGGCCGCCATCTCTATGCGTCGGTGCGGTCGCAGCCGTACTCGGTCGTGAGCTATCGCATCGATGCGCGCACCGGCGCGCTCGATCGGCTCGCCACGGCGAGGCTGCCCGACAGCATGGCCTACATCTCGACCGACCGCGGCGGCAGGTATCTGTTCGGTGCCTCGTTCGGCGGCGACGTGATCGGCGTCAATCCCATCGGTCCCGGCGGCGTGGCGCAGGGCGAGACGCTCCAGCTGATCAAGACCGGCCGCCATGCGCACTCGATCGTGGTGGACCCGAGCAACCGCTTCGTCTATGTCGGCAATCTCGGCGTGCACCGCGGCTGCAGTTCGCGTTCGACGAGCACAGCGGCGCGCTGGCACCGATCGGGGCGGGGTTCGCGGCGGCCGAGGAGGGATCGGGTCCGCGGCACTCGGCACCTTCGCCCAACGGCAACTTCCTGTACGTGCTGAGCGAGCTGTTCGGCACGGTGACCACCTATGCGATCGATCGCGGCACGGGCGCGTTGAGCGCGAAGGCTTCGGTCGATGGTGTGCCCGCCGCGCGCTACAAGCTTGAGAAGGGCTTGATCCGGCCGCCGCTGGGCCAGGGCGAGAAGGTGGACGACACGCCGCGCATCTGGGCCGCCGACATCAAGGTCTCGCCCGATGGCCGTTTCGTCTACACGACCGAGCGCACCAGCAGCACCGTCACCTCGTACCGCGCGGACCCCGCCACCGGGGCGTTGAGCTACCAGGCCACCATCGAGGTGGAGAAGCAGCCGCGCGGCATCGCCATCGACCCGCGCGGCCGCTGGCTGGTCGTGGCGGGAGAGAAGAGCCCCGAGGTCGGCCTCTATGCCATCGATCCGCAGTCCGGCGCGCTTCGGCGCGTGGCCGGCGCACCCGCCGGCAAGGGAGCGAACTGGGTCGAGATCGTCGATACGGAGTAGGCGGGGCCAAGGGCCGGGGCCGAAGGGCGAAGGCCCTCGGCCCCGGCGCCCGCGCGTTCGTTCAATCGATGCCGCGCGAGGCGCTGGCCAGCAAGCCGGCGTAGCGCTGCAGGTCGACGTTGCCGCCGCTGAGCACCGCCCCCACGCGCTGGCCGCGCACGGGCCATGCCCGCGCCAGCAGCGCCGCGAGGGCCAGCGCGCCCGTCGGCTCGACCACTAGCTTCATGCGCTGGGCCAGCCACTGCATGGCCTGCACGATGGCCGCATCGTCCACCGTGACGATGTCGTGCACGTGGCGCCGAACGATCGCGAAGTTGCGCTCGCCCAGGTGGGTGCCGAGCGCCCCTTCCGCCAGCGACTGCGGCGGGGGTATGCGCACGATGCGACCGGCGCGCAGCGATTGCCGGCCGTCGTCGCTGGCCGCGGGCTCCACGCCCACCACCTGGCAGCGCGGCGACAGCAGGTGCGCGGCCAGCGCGCTGCCGGCCAGCAGCCCGCCACCGCCGAGCGGCGTCAGCAGGCAGTCCAGTTCGCCCGCGTCCTCGATCAGCTCGAGCGCCGCCGTGCCCTGGCCGGCGATCACCTGCGCGTCGTCGAAGGGATGGACCAGGCTCAGGCCATGCGCCTGCACGAGCGCGGTGCACATCGCCTCGCGGTCGTCGCGCAGACGGTCGTAGGGCACGACCTCGGCGCCGTAGCCGCGCGTGGCTTCGCGCTTGACCGCCGGCGTATCGGCGGGCATCAGGATCGTGGCCCGCGTGCCGAGCAGCCGCGCCGCCAGGGCGGTGGCCTGCGCGTGATTGCCCGAGGAGTAGGTGACGACGCCCGCGGCGCGCCTGTGCGGCGCCAGTTGCGCGATGGCGTTGAACGCGCCGCGGAACTTGAAGGCGCCCATGCGCTGCAGGTTCTCGCACTTGAAGAATATCTCGGCGCCGAGGAGGTCGTCGAGCATGCGCGAGCGAACGACCGGCGTGCGGTGCGCGACGCCCCGCAGGCGCCGCGCCGCCGCCAGGAGGTCCGCGCTCAAGAGGCCGTGCCGAAGGTCTCGCTGTCGACGCGCCAGGCGATCGCCTGCTCGCTCAGGCTGACTCCCAGGCCATGGCGGTCCGACACGTGCATGCGCCCGTCCTGCAGGTGCATCTGCTCGTTGAACATCGGGCCGAGCCACTCGAAGTGCTCCAGCCAGGGCTCGATGGGATAGGCGGCCGCGAGATGCAGGTGGATCTCCATCGCGAAGTGCGGCGCGAGCTTGCGCCCCTTCAGCGCGCCCAGGGCCATGATCTCGAGGAAGGGCGTGATGCCGCCGACACGCGGCGCATCGGGCTGGATGAAGTCGCTGCCTTCGGCCAGGATCAGCTGCGCATGCTCGCCCGCGCTGGTCAGCATCTCCCCCGTCGCGATGGCAGTGTCGAAGCGGTTCGCCAACTGGGCATGGCCTTCGAAGTCGTAGGCATCCAGCGGTTCCTCGATCCAGGTGAGGTCGAATCCCTCGAAGGCGCGGCAGGCGCGGGTGGCCTTCTGGCGGTCCCACTGCTGGTTGGCATCGACCATCAGCGGGAAGCTGTCGCCCAGCAGCTTGCGCACGGCACCCACGCGCTCGATGTCGATCGACAGGTCGGGCTGGCCCACCTTGAGCTTGATGCCGCCGATGCCGCTGCGCTGCGAGATCTCGACGTTCTTGAGCACCTGGTCCAGCGGCGTGTGCAGGTAGCCGCCCGAGGTGTTGTAGCACTGGACCGAATCGCGGTGCGCGCCGAGCAGCTTGGCCAGCGGCAGCTTCGCGCGCTTGGCCTTGAGGTCCCACAACGCGATGTCGAATGGCGCGATGGCCTGCGTTGTCATGCCGCTGCGGCCCATGCTGGCGCCCGCCCACAGCAGCTTGGTGAAGATCTTCTGGATGTCGCTCGGGTCTTCGCCCAGCAGGTTGGGGGCGATCTCCCTGGCATGCGCATACATGCCGGGACCGCCCGCGCGCTTGCTGTAGCCGAAGCCGATGCCTTCCAGGCCGTCGCGCGTGCGGATCTCGGCAAAGACGAAGGCGATCTCGGTCAGCGGCTTCTGTCGGCCCGTCAGCACCTTGGCGTCGCTCACCGGCGTGGCCAGCGGCAGGATGATCAGCGACACCTTGACGGCGTCGATGCGGTCGCCCGATTCGGCCGCGGTGCGCGCACCCTCGGCCACCCTGGCATAGGAAACGATGTTGGATTCGACAGCGGATGCCATGAAAACTCTCTCAGTGATGGGAATGCGAAAAATCGGCGGGTCGGCTCATTCGGGCTTGAGGCCGCCCTTGCGGATCACCTCGGCCCAGCGCGCGTTCTCCGCCTCGACGAACTTCGTGTAGTCGGCGGACCTGGACGCCACCACCACGAAACCCGTGTTCTCGAGCTTGGCGCGCGCCGCGGGCTCGTTGAATGCCTTGACCATGGCCGCCTCGAGCTTGTCGATGATGGCCTTGGGCGTGCCCTTCGGTGCGGACAGGCCGGTCCAGGACACGGCGCTGAAGCCCGGATAGCCCGACTCGGCGACGGTGGGCGTGTCGGGGTACAGGGGGTTGCGCGTGAGGCTGGTCACGGCCAGCGCACGCAGCTTGCCGGCCTTGACGTGGGGCAGCGCGGCATCCTGGTTCGTGAACATCCCGGGAATCTGGTTCGCGAGCACATCGGTCATCGCCGGGCCGCCGCCCTTGTAGGGAATGCCGACGATGTCCAGGCCGGCGACCTGCTTCAGGTACTCCGTCGTCAGGTGGCCCGACGAAGCGGGCACCTGGCCGTAGTTGACCTTGCCCGGGTTGGCCTTGGCATAGGCGATGAACTCCTTGAAGGTCTTGGCGGGGAAGTCCGGATTCACGACGAGCACGTTGGGGCCGGCCGCGAGTTGCGAGATGTGGATGAAGTCGCTTTCCTTGTAGTTGGGCTTGGGCGACTGGAAGCCATGGATGACCGCGTTGCTGCCGATGCCCGAAAGAACGAGCGTGTAGCCGTCCGGCGCCGACTTGGCGGCCTGGTCCGCGCCGATGGCGCCGCCCGCGCCGCCCTTGTTGTCCACGATGAACGGCTGCTTGAGCTGCTTGCCGAGCTCCTCCGCGATGATCCGGCCCATGAGGTCGCTGGTGCCGCCCGCGGGGAACGGCACGATGATCTTCACGGGCTTGTTCGGGTAGTCCGCCTGGGCCTGGGCGGCCAGGGGGGCGGATGCGATGGCCGCCAGCGCGATGGCGCTCAGGACCAGTTGGCGTTTGTGCATGAAATCTCCTTGGAAGGCTCGAATGGAAAGGTCTTGTCCGGCGGCCGTTTCGACGCCGCTTATGAAAGCGTTTCCATTGGATCGGAGCTGCTTTTCAGTCTCGGCAGGGTTATCCCGATGGGTGGGTGTTAGCGTCCCGCATGTTGAGACGGAGCGCGGACTTCAGTCGGCCACGCCCAGCGGCCAGGGCACGAACTCGTTGAGGCCCACGCCCAAGGCCTCGCTCTTGGTCTTCTCGCCGGAGGCGTGGCGCAGCACCTGCTCGAAGATCCGGCGGCCCATCTCGGCGATGGTGGCGTCGCCGTCGATCACCGGACCGCAGTTGATGTCCATGTCCGCCTCCATGCGTGCGTACATCGGCGTGTTGCTGGCCAGCTTGATGGTGGGCGAGGGCACCGAGCCGAAGCACGAGCCCCGGCCCGTGGTGAAGCACACCAGGTTGGCGCCGCCCGCGATCTGGCCGGTGGCGGAAACGGGGTCGTAGCCAGGCGTGTCCATGAAGACCAGGCCGTGCTGCGTCACCGGCTGGGCGTATTCGTAGACCTCCATGAGCGGCGCGTTGCCGCCTTTCTTGGCGCCGCCGAGCGACTTCTCCAGCACGTTCGCGAGCCCGCCTGCGTTGTTGCCGGGACTCACCTGGCCATTGATCTGCGTATCGCGACCCTTGTTGTACTCGAGCCACCAGTCGATGCGGGCCACGAGCTTGCGGCCGACCTCGGGCGTGCGCGCGCGGGCCGTCAGCGTGTGCTCCACGCCGAAGATCTCGGAGGTCTCCGAGAGGATGGCCGTGCCGCCGTGGCGGATCAGGATCTCCATGGCCGCGCCCAGCGCGGGGTTGGCCGAGAGGCCGGAGAAACCGTCGGAGCCGCCGCACTGCATGCCGATCATGATGTGCTCGGCCGACACCGGCTCGCGTCGCGCGGTGTTCGCCTGCGGAAGCATGGCGCGAATCTTCTCGATGCCGGCGGCGATGGCCTTGCGGGTGCCGCCCACGTCCTGGATCACCAGCGTCTGGAGCATCGGGCCGCGCGCCAGGCCCTGGTGGTCCAGGAAAGCCTCGAGCTCGTTGTGCTCCTGGCCCAGGGCGATGACCAGCGCACCGGCCGTGTTGGGATGCCGCACGTAGCCGCCCAGCGTGCGGCGCAGCAGGTCCATGGGCTCGCCGCTCTTCTCCATGCCCGAGCCCTGCTCGTGGATGTAGGGAACCACGCCGTCGACATAGGGGTAGGGGGCGAGTTCGTCGGCATCGAAGAAGCGCGCGATCTGGCGCGCCACGGTGGCACCGCTGTGGGAGACGATGAACACGCCGATGTAGTTGCGCGTGGCCACGCGCCCGTCGGCGCGCACGATGCCCTGGAAGCGCGCGCGTTCGGCGGGCGGCAGCAGCTCGGTGGGCACGTAGTCCTCGCCATGCCGGTAGTCCTTGACCAGGTCGCCGAATGCGATGTTGTGGCTGTGCATCCAGGTGCCCGCGGGCAGGTCCTCGGACGCGAAGCCGATCACAGTGTTGTACTTGAGCACGGGCGCCCCCTTGGCAATGGCGCGGGCCGCCATCTTGTGGCCGGCCGGCACGGCCTGCAGGGTGACGACGCCCTCGGCGGGGACCTGCGTGCCGGCGGGCACTTCCATGCGCGCGACGACCACGTTGTCCTGGGGATCGAGGCGGATGAACGGATTGCGCAGCACGGCCTCGGACGGATTGACGGTCGAGGCGAGCGTGGGGGTGATGGGCTTCGCGGTGGCGGTGGTGGTGGTCATCGGGACGGGCATTTCATCGAACGGGGGAGGCGGGGTCTTCGGCGGCGGTGCGGCGGCGTCAGGCCAGCACGCCGATCGGCCAGGGCACGTACTCGTTGTCGCCGACGCCGAGCTCTTCGCTGCGGGTGGGTTCGCCGCTCGCGTATCGCAGCCAGCGTTGCAGCACCAGGCGGCCCGTCTCCCGCACGCTGGCGCTGCCGTCGAGCACGGGGCCGCAGTCGATGTCCAGGTCGTCCGCCATACGCGCGAACACGTCCGAATTGCTGGCCAGCTTGACGGTGGGCACTCCCGCCGCGCCGAAGGTGGAGCCCGTGCCCGTGGTCAGCGCAAGCAGGTTGGCGCCGCTTGCCACCTGGCCTGTGGCGCAGACGGCTGCGTAGGCGGGTGCGTCCATGAACACCAGGCCCTGGGTATCGATCGGGTGGGCGTACTCGTAGACGGCCTGGATGGGCGTGCTCCCCGCGCGCAGGAAACCCGAGGAGGCCTTGTCCGCGGCACCCTCGATGCCCTGTCCGTCGCCGCCGCCGGCGCGGGTGAGCCGGGTGTCGCGGCCGCGCGTGTAGTCCTTCCACCAATGGATGCGCTGGCCGATGCGCTCCTCCACCTGCGCATCGGCGGCGCGGCCCTTCACCTGTGCCTCGATGACGGCCAGGTCGCTGGTCTCGGACAGGATGGCCGTGCCGCCGGCCTGCACCAGCAGGTCGACCGCGGCGCCCAGCACGGGATTGGCCGAGCGGGCGGCGAGGCGGTCGATGGCGGCGGACTGGAGGCCCACCATGAGGTGCCGGGCGGACACCGTTTCGCGTCGACAGGCATCCGCCATGGGCAGCATGCTTTCGACGGCGGCGATGCCCTCGGCGATCGCGTTGGCCGTGCCGCCGACTTCCTGCATCACGATCATGTGCAGCATGGGGCCGACGGCGAGCCGCTCCTGCTCGAAGAAGCCGCGGATGTTGTTGCGCTCGCAGCCCAGCGCGATCACCACCGCGCCGACGATGTTGGGATTGCGCACGGTACCCGCGATGGTGCGGCGCAGGAGGTTCATGGGCTCGCCGGTCATCTCCATGCCGCAACCCAGTTCGTGCACGAAGGGCAGCACGCCATCGACATGCGCGTAGGGCGCCAGGCGCTTCGGCGTGAAATGGTCGGCCACCCTGCGCGCCGTGGTCGCACCGCAGTTGCCCACGACGAAGATGCCGATGTGGTTGCGCGTGCCGACCCGGCCGTCGGGGCGCACGTAGCCCTCGAACTCGAGGCGTTGCGGAAGCGGCGACGCGGCAGCGGAGCCGGTGAAACCGGTGGAGGAGGACTGGGTCATCGAGGGGGTCATGGCTTCATCGATCATCATGGAAGCGCTTACATAGCGCGGCAAAAAAAGAGGCCGAAGCCAATCCTTTTTACATTTCTCTCGGGATTTTATGGAAACGCTTTCATTGGGTCAAACCCAAGGTATAACCGTGCCACCGCGCCGCCTCCCGGCCTCCACCGTGACCCGATCCAGAACCACCCCTCCATCCCCCGTGCCTTCCGCTTCCGCGCCCCGCATGTCCGACGTGGCCGCGGCCGCGGGCGTCTCGCTGGTCACGGTCTCGCGCTGCATCAACCAGCCCGACAAGGTGGCGCCCGAAACCCTGGCGCTGGTGCGCGCCGCCGTGGAACGCCTGGGCTACGTGCCCAACCTCACCGCGGGCAGCCTGGCATCGAACCGCTCGCGCATCGTCGCGGCGATCGTGCCCACCATCTCCAACTCGGTCTTCTCCGAAATGGTCGAGGCCCTGGCCAGCACGCTCAGCGCGGGCGGCTACCAGTTGCTGCTGGGCCAGTCCGCCTACCGCGCGGAGGACGAGGAACGCCTCGTGGACGCCTTCCTGGGCCGTCGCGTGGACGGGCTCGTGCTGACTGGCGCGCCGCGCACCGACCAATTGGCCATGCGCCTGCGCCGCAACGGCCTGCCGGTGGTGCAGACCTGGGACCTGCCGCCGCGGCCGATCGACATGGCCGTGGGCTTCTCCAATCACGACGCCGGCATGGCCGCGGGGCGCTTCCTCGTCGGCAAGGGACGGCGGCGCATCGGCTTCCTGGGAGCCAGCGAGGACCGCGCGGCCCAGCGGCTCGCCGGCTTGCGCGCCGCGCTGGCGCAGGCGGGGCTGCCGCCGCCCGAGGTCGAGACGCTGCCGCCCCCGGTGCTGGTCGACAAGGCCGGTCCCGGCCTTTCGGCCATGCTCGAGCGCGCGCCCGACCTCGATGCGATCTTCTGCAACAACGACCTGCTCGCCGCGGGCGTTCTCTTCGAGTGCCAGCGGCGCGGCATCCACGTGCCTGGCGATCTGGCCGTGCTGGGCTTCGGCGACCTGCCCATCGGCACCGCCGCCTATCCGGCGTTGAGCACCATCCGCATCGGCCTGCGCGGCATGGGAGAGCAGGCCGGGCGCCTGCTGCTGGGCCGTTTTGCCGGCGAGGGCGGACTGCCGGCTCTGACCGACCTCGGCTTCGAGGTGGTGGAGCGCGACAGCGCCTGAGGGCATCGCCGCGGCGCTGCTCAGCGAACGGCCGGCGCGCCGCCGGTCGCGTCCTGTTCGTCGTTCGCCCGACGGCGGCCACGCACATCGAAGCGTTCGATCTTTCCGACGATGAGCCAGTAGCTCATCACCGCCACCAGCCCATGCAGGCCGACGAACACGAGGGCGTAGTGGAAGGAGTTCGTCGCGCCGAGGATGTAGCCGATGACCAGCGGCGTGGTGATGCCCGCCGTGTTGCCGATGGCGTTGAACACGCCGCCGGTCAGGCCGATCAGTTCCTTGGGGGCCGTGTCGGCCACGACCGTCCAGCCCAGCGAGCCGAAGCCCTTGCCGAAGAAGGCCAGGGACATCAGGCCGATCACCATCCAGTCCGCGTCGACGAAGTTGCAGCCGATCATGCTGGCCGTCAGCAGCAGCCCGATGGTGATGGGGATCTTGCGCGCGATGGTGAGCGAGCCGGTGCACCTGAGCAGCCAGTCCGTGACGAACCCGGTGCTCACGCCGCCGATGAAGCCCGCGATCGCGGGCAGCGAGGCGATGAAGCCCGCGTTCAGGATGGAGAAGCCGCGCTCCTTGACCAGGTAGGTCGGAAACCAGGACACGAAGAACCAGGTGATGGCCGTGATGCAGTACTGCGCGAGGAAGATGCCCGAGAGCATGCGGCTGCGAAACAGATCGAGGATGCCGGGCGCGTCCGGATCCTTGCGCGCCGCGGGCTGCCGGGCATTGAGGTCGGTGAGGGCCCCGCCGGCGCGGATGGATTCGAGCTCCTGCGCCGAGACCGAGGGATGGGTGGCCGGCACGTGGAAGCATGCGTACCAGACCACCGCCAGCAGCAGGCCGAGGCCGCCCATCACCGAGAAGACGTGCTCCCAGCCGAAACGATGATCGAGCCATCCCATGAGCGGGGTGAACACGGCGAGCGACAGGTACTGCGCGCTGTTGAAGATGGCGCCGGCGACGCCGCGTTCGCCAGCGGGAAACCACATCGCGATCACGCGGCCGGATGCCGGCCCGACCGGCGCTTCGAACACGCCCATCATGAAGCGCATCACGAGCAATGCGGCGAACACGGAGCCGAACCAGCCGGCCGCGCCCTGCAAGGCCGTGCAGATCGACCACAGCACCAGCCCGAACAGCACCATGCGCTTGGCGCCGAGCCGGTCGACCAGCCAGCCCGCGGGAATGTGGGCCAGGACATAGGCCCAGGCGAAGGAGGAGAACAGCCACCCCATCTGGACCGGAGACAGCTGCAGCTCCCTGGCCATGCCGGAGCCGGCCACGGACAGGGTGGCGCGATCGCCGGTGCTGAAAGCCAGCACGACGGTGATGAGGGCGAGGATGAGAAAGCGCTTGCGGTGGGTGAACATGGGGCTGACGAGAGCGGTGGATGGCCCGGCTGCGGGCCGCATGCGGGCCGCTTCGATCGAGCGAGGCGGGGCGCGCGACACGGCCTGAATCGGCGCGTGCCATGGGTGGCGCAACGGTGTGTCGGGATGGCGGATTCATTGTCGTCAGCGCTCGGCACCAGGGCTGGGACCGGCACCTGCCTTGTCCCACATGCTGGGCACGACTCGCCGAATTAAGGGATTACCCTGATTTGGCAAGGCCGCCGAGCCGAGCCCCGGCTTTTTTCGACTCGTCGCGACGTGGCACCGCCAGGCGTTGAAGCCAGTGGAATCCCAGATGTTGGGAATTTCTCGCCCGCTCCACGAGGCCCGCCCAGGAATCCAGTGGTATCCCGCCTGCTCGGAAGTCAAAATGGACACGTGTCCATATGGCCACGGCCATCCGCATCTCAACCATGTACATCAGCGAACAACTCCTCAATCCCGATGAACGTCGCCTGCGGCTCTCCGCCCAGTTGGGCGTACAGAACGTGGTGGTCGACAACCGCGGCACCGAACTCGTGTCCGCTTCCGGTGGTGTCAGAGCCTGGGATGTCGAAAAGCTGACGCAGTACCGCAAATGGCTCGAGGGTTTCGGCATGAAGCTCGATGTCTTCGCGCTCGACGTGGGTTCGATCCTGCTGGACTCCCTGACCGACATCGACGGCGCGCGCAAGCAGCGCGCCGTGCTGGCCGACAACATCCGCAAGGCCGCGGACGCGGGCATCGACTGCCTCAAGTACAACGTGCAGATGGTGGGCATCACGCGCACGGCGCTCAAGGAGGGACGCGGCGGCGCGAAGAACTCGAGCTTCGTGCATGCCGAGTACCGGCCCGAGGACGACCGCAAGCATTCCTACTGGGGCGTGGGCTACCCGAGCAACCAGGAGGAAGGCGGATCGGCGTCGTCGATGCTGTGCGGCCAGAAGATGGCGCGCGAAGTGCCTGCGGTCAGCGAAAAAGCCGGCTGGGACGCGATCGAGTTCCTGGTCGAGGGCCTGGTGCCGGCGGCGGACGCGGCGGGCGTGCGCCTGGCATGCCACCCGCACGATCCGGCCTACCCGGTGGGCGGGCTCAACGGCATCGAGCACGTGGTGGGCTCCGCGGACGGCATCCGCCGCTTCCTGGCCCTGTCTCCCAGCGCGAACCATGGCCTGAACTTCTGCCAGGGAACGGTGGCGGAGATGTTCAGGGAGCCCGGCAAGGCGATGATTCCCGTGATCGAGGAGTTCGCGGCCACCGGTCGCATCTTCATGGTTCACTTCCGCAACATCCGCGGCGGCTACCTGGATTTCGAGGAAGTGTTTCCCGACGAGGGCGACGTGGACATGTTCGAGGCCGTCAAGGCCTACCAGCGCGGCGGCTATGCAGGCCCGCTGTGCCCGGACCACGTTCCCGTGTCCGACATCGACGAAGGCCGCGAGCGGTTCATGTCGTTCGCGCTGGGCTACACGCGGGGCTTGCTGCAGGCAGCGGGCGCGTGGTCCACCGCCGGCGCGCGTCGCTGAGCCGCGCGCGCATCGAGATGCCTGACATGAGCGGCCTCAGGAAGCTGCGCAGCCAGCGTTGGCTCGCGCCGGAGGACTTCAGGTCCTTCAACCATCGAAGCCGGGTGATGCAGATGGGCTACGACAAGCTCGACTGGGAGGGCAAGCCCGTCATCGGCATCATGAACAACTGGGCCGATACCAATCCCTGTCACATGCATTTCAAGCACCGCGTGGAGGAGGTCAAGCGCGGCGTGCTGCAGGCCGGTGGATTCCCGCTCGAGATACCCACCATCTCCCTAGGCGAGAACCTGATCAAGCCCTCGGCGCTGCTCTATCGCAACCTGCTTGCGATGGAAATCGAGGAGATGACGCGGGCCTATCCGCTGGACGGCGTCGTGCTCATGGGCGGCTGCGACAAGACCACCCCCGCGATGCTGCTCGGCGCCACCAGCGCCGACCTGCCCGCGATCTTCCTGCCCGCGGGACCCATGCTGCGGGGCAACTCGCGCGGCAGGACGCTGGGCTCGGGATCGGATGCCTTCAAGCACTGGGACGACCGGCGGGCCGGCCTGATCACCGAAGCGGAATGGGACGGCATCGTCGCCGGCATCGCACGCAGCCCGGGGACCTGCATGACCATGGGCACGGCAAGCACCATGACCGCCATCGCGGAGGCGCTGGGCATGACGCTCCCCGGCGCGTCCAGCATCCCCGCGGTGGATGCCGGGCACCAGCGCATGGCCGCGCGCTGCGGCCGCCGCATTGTCGAAATGGTCCACGAGGATCTCCGGCCGCGCGCGATCCAGGCCCGCGAGTCCTTTCTCAACGCGATCGCCGTGGCGATGGCGATGGGCTGCAGCACCAACGCGATCATCCACCTCATCGCGCAAGCCCGGCGCGCGGGCCACGACGACATCGGCCTCGACGATTTCGACCGCATCAGCCGGCAGGTGCCGGTCATCGCGAACGTGCGGCCGAGCGGCGACAGCAACTACCTGATGGAGGACTTCCACTACGCCGGCGGGCTGCCCGCGCTGATGACGCGGCTGGGCGGACACCTGCACCTGGACGCGATGACCGTCACCGGCCGGACGCTGGGCGAGAACATCGCCGGCGCCCAGGTGTTCGACGACGACGTGATCCGCCGCCTGGACAACCCCGTCTATGCGGAAGGCGCGCTCGCCGTGCTGCGCGGCAACCTCGCACCGGATGGCTGCGTGATCAAGCCCAGCGCCATGAGCAGCCGGTTCATGGTCCACCGCGGGCCGGCGGTGGTGTTCGACGACTACCCGTCGTTGAAGAAGGAGCTCGACAACGAGGCCACCACCCTGACCGAGGATCACGTAATCGTGCTGCGCAACGCGGGGCCCAGGGGCGGGCCCGGCATGCCGGAGTGGGGCATGGTGCCGATCCCGACGCGCCTGCTGAAGCAGGGCGTGCGCGACATGCTGCGCATCAGCGACGCGCGCATGAGCGGCACGAGCTACGGCGCCTGTGTCCTGCATGTCGCGCCCGAGGCCTATGTGGGCGGCGCCCTGGCACTGATCCGAACCGGCGACATCGTCAGCGTGGACGTGCCGGCACGGCGCATTTCGGTGGAGCTGTCGGGGGAGGAGATGGCGGCGCGGCGCGCCCGATGGTCACCGCCTCCGCCGCGCTTCGGCCGGGGCTACGGCAGGATGTTCTCCGACCACATCCTCCAGGCCAACGAAGGCTGCGACCTGGATTTCCTTCGCACGAGCCACGGTTTCTCCGCGGGCGAACCCGACATCTTCTGAAAGCCGCCGCCTCAGGCACTCTCCCGCGCCACGATCCGGAACCCCAGGTCGACCACCTTGGGCAGGAGCGCGGCATCGGACCCGCCTTCGAGGCGGGCGACGAGCATCGTCGCGGCCCGCCGCCCGAGTTCGCGCGCCTGCACGGCCACGCTCGTGAGGGCGGGCACGCTCGCCGCCGCGATCGGCTGGTCCGAGAAGCCCACGATGGCGATGTCCCGCGGCACTCCCCAGCCGCGGCGCCGGCACTCGAAGAGCGCGCCGGCGGCCAGCGTGTCGTTGCTGCAGAAGACGGCATCGAGCCGGGGCTCGCGCTCCCGCAGTTGTTGCAGCGCCGCGGCCCCGGCATCGAAGGCCGTGGGCGGACTGCCCAGCCAGGGACTCACGGGACCGCGGCCCGCGCGCTCGACCGTTTCGGCAAAGCCTTGCAGGCGCTTGCGCGCGCGCTCCTCGTCGGCACCGATGAAGCCCAGGTGCCGGCAGCCACGCGCCAGCAGATGGGAGGCCGCCGCCTCGCCGGCCCGCACATTGGAGAAGCCCGCCACCATGTCCAGCGGCGCCTCGACACCATGCCCGCCGTGCGCGGGCAGGTCCCAGGTTTCCACCACGGGAATGCCGGCACGGCCGACGAGCTCGCGCAGCGCCGGTGCGTGGCCCGTTCCCGTCAGCATCAACGCATCGACGCGGCGCCCGAGCAGGGTCGACGCGACACGCAGTTCCCGCTCCATGTCGTAGCGGGACTGCGCCAACAGCAGCTGGTAGTTGGCTTCCTCCAGCACTTCGGACAGGCCGTCGATCGTCTCCGCGAACCAGGCATTCGACAGGCTCGGCACGATGCCGCCCACGATGCGCGAGCGGCTCGAGGCCAAGGTGCCGGCGTTCAGGTTCGGCACATAGCCGAGCCGGGAGATCGCCTCCTGCACCGCGGCGCGCGTGGCCGGCGCGACGGACTCGGGATCGCTCAGGACGCGGGACACGGTCACGCGCGCCACGCCCGCTTCGCGCGCGACGTCGGACATGCGAAAGGTGCCGGGTGGAAGAGGTGACGGCATGGCGGGCTTCGTCATCGGAGCGGCGTTGCCCGGGTTAGCCATGCGCCCTCACGCACGCCGCGCCTCCGACCGATTGGCCCGGCGGATCACCTGCGGCGGCTGCCCATAGGCCCGCAGGAAGGCCCGGCGCATGCGGTCGGGATCGCCGAAGCCGGTGTCGCGCGCCACGGTCTCGATCGGCAGCAGCTGCGACTCGATCATCAGCCGCGCCGTCTCGGTCCGCAGCCGCTCAATGGCCTTGGCCGGCGTCTGTCCGGTCTCCTCCCTGAACACGCGGCCGAACTGGCGCGGGCTGAGGTTCGCGGCCTCGGCGAGTTCCTCGAGCGAGAGCTCGTTCGTCAGGTGGCTCTTGGCATAGGTGAGCGCCTTCTGGATGCGATCGGTGCGCGGGCGCAGCTCGAGCAGCGCGGAATGCTGCGACTGGCCGCCGGTGCGGCGGTGATACACCACCATGCGCTTCGCCACGAGCTTGGCGACATCGGCGCCGCAGTCCTGCTCGACGAGCGCCAGCCCGAGGTCGATGCAGGCGGTCGCGCCGGCCGAGGTCCAGACGCCATCGTCGTGCACGAAGATGCTGTCCTCCTCGAGCAGCACCTCGGGATGGTCGCGCCGCATCTTGACGACGTGCGCCCAG
Organism: Variovorax sp. ISS6; assembly: GCF_056523145.1. Taxonomy (NCBI): domain Bacteria; kingdom Pseudomonadati; phylum Pseudomonadota; class Betaproteobacteria; order Burkholderiales; family Comamonadaceae; genus Variovorax; species Variovorax sp. ISS6. The sequence continues at coordinate 2,016,742 of NZ_JAWRZC010000002.1, read as the reverse complement.
TGGGTGGTCGCGCGCTTGCCGTCGAGCAGCCCGGCCTGCGCGAGATTGAAGGCGCCGGTGCAGGCCGCGCCCAGGCGCCGCGCGCGGCGGGCCGACTTGCGCAGGAAGCCCAGCAGGGCAGGGGAGCCCTCGGTCACGACCGTATCGCCGACCACCAGCACGGTGTCGTAGCGCGCGTTGCCGAACGGCACCGTGCCGACTTCCACGCCGCATGAGGACCTGACGGGCCCGCCGTGCTCGGAGAGCAGGGTGTGGCTGTACAGCGGCGCGTCCAGCGACATGTTGGCGTACTCGAACACCGAGACGACTGCCAAAGTGAGCAGCTGGAAACCGGGATAGATCGCCACGCCGACACGAATCATTCGAGAGCTCCTTTTATGGCGTGAAAAGACGGAAACCTGACCTTAACGCCATCGCAGTTTATCGCGAAGATGAGCCCCTGTCACCCCGCGAGGGGCCCACTCCAGGAGCACGCAATGACCCATCCGAACCGCGACAAGCCGAAGAACACGGCCGCGCATTTCCGCCAGCTTCACCACGCCGCCACGCCGCTGGTGCTGCCCAACGCCTGGGACGCGGTCTCGGCACGGCTCTTCGAGAGCGCCGGCGCCGCGGCCATCGCCACCACCAGCGCGGGCCTCGCCTGGTCGCTGGGCTGCGCGGATGGCCGGGAACTGCCGGTCGACGAAGCCGTGGGCGCGGTCGCCCGCATCGCGCGGGTGCTCACGGTGCCGCTGTCGGTCGACATCGAGAACGGCTATTCGGACGACCCGAAGGCCGTCGTCGAGTTCGTGCGGCGGCTGCTCGACCTCGGGGTGACCGGCATCAATATCGAGGACGGGCGCGACGCGCCGGAGACCCTGGCGGCCAAGATCGAGGCGATCAAGGCATTCCTGCACCGCACGAACACCGACCTGTTCGTGAACGCGCGCACCGACGTGATCCTCGCCGGGCTCGCGGAGCCCTCGCAGCGGGTGGAGGAAACGATCCGGCGCGCGGGGCTGTATGCGCAAGCCGGCGCCGACGGCCTGTTCGTGCCGGGCCTGCGCGAGCCGACCGAGATCGAGGACGTCGCCCTCGCCACGCGGCTGCCGCTGAACGTGATGGCCTGGGGCGGCCTGCCCGCGGCGGCCGAGCTGTCCAGGCTCGGCGTACGGCGCCTCAGCGCGGGCTCGGCCATACCGCAGTGGATCTGGGGACAGGCCGAGCGCGCCGCCAGGAGCTTCCTCGAGACCGGCCATTCGGATCCGCTCTCGGCCGGCGCGAAGCCGTTCGCGGAGATGCAGCAACTCTTCGCCGCGGCGCGCTGAAGGAAAAGCCATGGACAAACGATTGCTCGTGCTGGCGCTCGGCATGTTCGCGCTCGGCACCGACACCTTCGTGGTGGCCGGCATCCTGCCGCAACTGGCGCACGCCTTCGACGTCGACATCGCCGTGGCCGGCCAGTTGACGACGCTCTATGCGATCTCCTACGCGCTGCTGGCGCCGACCATTGCCGCCATCGCGGGCAACGTGCCGCGCAAGCGGCTGATGCTGGCGGGCCTGGGCATCTTCGTGCTCGCGAACCTCGCCACCGCGCTCGCGCCCACCTTCGCGCTCGCGCTGGCCTCGCGCGTGTTCGCCGGGCTGGGCGCGGCCATGTACTCGCCGACCGCGACCGGGACGGGCGCGAGCATCGTGGAACCGAACCGCCGCGGCCAGGCGATCGCCGTGATCGTGGCGGGCCTGACGGCGGCCACGGCGCTGGGCTCGCCGATCGGCACGGTGCTCGGCGGGCTCGGCGACTGGCGCTGGACGATGTACTTCGTCGCGGCCGTGGGGCTGGCGGCGGGCCTGGGCATCCTGGTACTGCTCGAGCGGGTGCCGCTGGCGCCGAGGATCGGCCTCATGGCACGCCTGGCGCCGCTGAAGGATTCGCGCATCGGCTGGACCCTCCTCACCACCTACCTGGGCATGGCGGGCAATTTCCTGGTCTACGTCTATTTCTCGGTGGTGTTCGATCGCGTGCTGGTCAACTCCCTCGTGTTCGGCGCGCTGCTGGTGGTCTGGGGCGCGAGCGGAACGCTCACCAACATCGCGCTGGCGCGCGTGCTGGACCGGACTTCTCCGACGACGGTCATGTTCGTGGTGCTCGTGGCGCAGGCGGTGGACATGGCCTTCCTGCCCTGGACCAGCGCTTCGCTATGGCCCGCCGTGGTGGCGGTCGCCATCTGGGGTGCGACGGGCTGGGGCATCCAGGGGCCGCAACAGTACCGGCTCGTCAACGTCGCGCCGGCCATCGCGCCGGTGCTGCTGGGCCTGAACACCGCGGCGACCTACCTCGGCGTCACGACGGCCGGCATCCTCGGCGCCGTGGGCATCCATCTGCTCGGCGCCCACTGCTTGAGCCTGTTGAGCGTGGGCGTCTTCATGCTGGCGATCTTCAGCTCGCACATGGCCGGGCGCCGGATCGCCGGCCACCGCGCGCAGGCGGCTTCGGGCGCCGCGCTGCCGGTGCGCTCATGAGGACGAGCGCGTCACGGGGGCGGCCGGCCGCTGCTTGTTCCGGGCCGACCTCGATGCCTCGCTGCGCGCCAGCCAGAGGCCGCTCGCGACGATCAGCGCGCCGCCGCCCAGCGTCCAGGCATCGGGCACGGCCTGCCAGAACAGCCAGTCGAGCAGCAGGGCCCAGGCCAGGGCGCTGTACTCGAAGGGCGCGATGGCGGCGGCCTGGCCGTGGCGAAACGCCTCGGCGATGGCCAGCTGTCCCAGGAAGCCGCTGAGGGCCAGGCCCGCGAGCATCCATGCGTGCTCGGCACGGATCGGCACCCATTGCGGCGCCGCCAGCAGGCTGCCGCCCACGGCCATGCCGACGGTGGTCCAGAACACCAGCGCGGCACTCGGTTCGGTGCGGCTGATGAGCCGGCCCAGCATGTTCGACAGCGCATAGCAGACCGCGGCCACCAGGATCGCGATCGCGCCCATCGAGAGGAAGGCGCCCTGCTCGGGCCGCAGCGCGATCACCACGCCCGCGAAGCCCAGCCCGATGGCGACCCAGTGCCGCGCGTGGATCGACTCACCCAGCATCGGCACGGCGATCAGCACCATCAGCAGCGGCGCGATGAAGGTCAGCGTGTAGGCCTCGGCCAGGCCCAGGGTCTTGAGGCCATGGACGAAGAGCATGAGCATCGCCATGTTCAGCACGGCGCGCAGCAGGTGCAGGCGCCAGCGCAGCCGGCGGTTGAAGACGCCGGCGGCCTCGCGGCGCCAGGCGACGTAGAGGCACACCAGCGGCAGGGCCGTCAGGCCGCGCAGCGCCATCACCTGCGCGGGCGGATAGTGGTCGGCCAGGGTCTTGAGCAGCGCGTCCATGCAGGCAAAGAAGGCGCAGGCCAGCAGCATCGCGGCGATGCCGCGCAGGGTTCCGGTCGATTGCATGGGTGGGTTGTCTCGCTCCTGCCGCATTCTGCCTGCCGGGGCAGGGCGCGCGGATCAAGGGCCCACCTTGAACCGCTCGGCGATGTAGGTGGCCGGCGGTTTGCCGAAGGCCTTCTTGAACATCGTGATGAAGGCGGACGGCGACTCGTACCCCAGGCCATAGGCCACCTGCTGCACGGTCGCGCCGCCCGACAGTTCGCGCAGCGCCACGATCATGTGCAGCTGGCGCCGCCAGCGGCCGAAGCTCAGGCCGGTCTGCGCCGTGCACAGCCGGGTCAGGGTGCGCTCGCTGGTGCCGGTCTCGGCGGCCCAGTCCTGCAGGGTCCGGCGGTCCGAAGGGTCGAGCGAGATGGCGCGCGAGATCCTGCGCAACCGCGCATCCTGCGGCATCGGCAGCGAGAAGTCCTCGTTCGGCATCGCGCCGAGCTGGTCGAGCACCACATGCGCGAACCGGTCCGTGGCGCTGCCGGGCTCGTAGGTCGGCGCCAGGCCGGCCAGGTGCTGGATCATCTCGCTCAGCATGGTGCTGATGGCCAGGGTGCAGCACCTGGTCGGCAATGCGCCCGCGCCCGGCGCGACGAACAGGTAGAAGATCAGCGCGTTCGCCGTGCCGTGGTTGCTGTGCGGCGTGCCGCCCGGAATCCATACGCCCGCCTGCGGCGGCACCATCCACAGCGCGCCCGGCACCTCGCACGACACGGCACCGCGCAGCGCGATGACGAGCTGCCCCATCTGGTGCTGATGGACCGGGATCTCGCGCGCACGCGCCTCGACGTCCACGCGAAGCGCCATGACGGGCACGGTGAGCGGGTAGTCCAGGCCTTCGGGGACGACCTCGGGGCGTTGCATGGTCTCCATGAGGGTTGCTGCGAACCGGCCATTCTCGCCCGCCGGCCGCGGGGCTCCGCACGGAAGGGACGCAGTCCGCGCCGTGGCCGAAAAGAGAAATCGTTCGGCCGGGATTGCAATTTCCGACACGCACGGCGCTGCCTAGCATCGACGCATGCAACGGATCCGCTTCTCTCGCCAGGAGATGCTCTTCTCCCTCAAGAGCTTCGCAGGCGCCATGCTCGCGCTCTACCTGGCCTGCCGCGCCGGCCTGCCGCGGCCCTTCTGGGCCTTCATGACCGCGTACATCGTGGCGCATCCGCTCGCGGGCCAGGTGCGCTCCAAGGCGCTCCATCGCTTCGTGGGGACCGTGCTCGGCTGCGCGGCCACCGTGGTGCTGGTCCCCGCGCTGTCGGCCGCGCCCGAGCTGCTGACCCTGGCGCTCGCGCTGTGGACCGGGCTATGCCTCTACCTCTCGCTGCTGGACCGCAGCGCGCGCTCCTATGTCTTCCTGCTCGCGGGCTACTCGGCCACGCTCATCGGCTTCCCGCTGGTGGAAGCGCCCGCGGCCATGTTCGACACGGCCGTGGCGCGGGTGCAGGAGATCGGACTCGGCATCCTGTGCGCCAGCCTGGTCCACGGTCTCGTGCTGCCGGCCAGCCTGGCGCCGTCGCTGCTGGCCCTGATGGACCGCGCGCTCGGCGACGCGCGCCGCTGGATGAACGACCTGCTCGGCGACGGGCACGCTGACGGCATGCGCATGGCCGCGGACCGCCAGCGGCTCGCGCTGGACATCACGCAGCTGCGCCTGCTGTCGACCCATGTGCCCTTCGACACCGGCAACCTGCGCTGGACCGCGGGCGCCATTCGCGCCATGCAGGACCGCCTCTCGGCGCTCGCGCCCACGCTGTCGGCGATCGAGGACCGGCTCGAGGCGTTGAAGGCCGCCGAGGGCGAGGTGCCGGAAGACATCGTCTCGGCGCTCGAGCGGCACGCGGGCTCGATGGCGCCGCCGGGAGCGGGGCAGCCGGCCGCGTCCATGGACGAAGCACGCGCCGCGTTCCAGGCCCTGGCGGATGGGCCGGCGGCGTCGCCCTGGATCCGCGCGCTGCGCATCGACCTCGCCGTGCGGCTCGAGGAACTGGTGTTCGAGTGGCGGGCCTGCGTCGGGCTGCGCGCCGACATCGACGCCGGCCTCGCCGGCGGCGCGATGCCGCCGCGGCGCAGCGCGGCACTCGGCCAGAAGGTGCTGCATCGGGACCGGGGCCTGGCACTGCGCTCGGCGGCGACGGCCGTGCTGGCCACCTGCGCATGCTGCGCGGCCTGGATCGCCACGGCATGGCCCTCGGGGTCGGCCGCGGCGATGTCGGCGGCCGTCTTCAGCAGCTTCTTCGCGACGATGGACGATCCGGTGCCCGCCATGCACAGGTTCGTCGTCGCCTTGCTGTGGTCCTTGCCGGTGTCGGTGTTCTGCGTGCTGGTGGTGATGCCGCTGGCGCGCGACTTCGGCATGCTGGCGCTGTGCATCGCGCCGTTCTTCCTGCTGGTCGGCTGCTACATCGCGCGGCCCGCCAGTTCGCTCGCGGCGCTGGGCCTGTTCTTCGGCGTGGCCGGCACGCTCGCCTTGCAGGACACCGCCAGCGCGGACCTGCCGACCCTGCTCAACTCGAACCTCGCGTTGATCCTGGGCGGGGTGGCCGCGGCGCGCCTCACCGCGCTGGTGCGCAGCGTGGGCAGCGACTGGAGCGCCCGGCGCCTACGGCGCGCGACCTCGCTCGACCTGGCCGAGCTCGCGGCCCGCCCGCGGGGCGCATCCGCGCGCGACGCCTATGCGGGCCGGATGCTGGACCGTATCGCGCTGCTCGCACCGCGCACGGCACCGGGCGCGGGCGAGGAAGCCCGGGCCCACGCGCGACTGGCGCTGCGCGAGCTGCGCACGGGTGCCGACATCGCGACCCTGCAACAGTGGCGCCGCTGCCTCCCCGCCGGAGCCCTCGGCCGCCTGCTCGCGGACTCGGCCCGGGTCTTTCGCGCCCGGGCCGCGGGAGCGCCGCGGCGCGATGAACCGCTGCTGCCGCAGATCGACCGCCTGCTGCTCGACGCGCTGCACGGCGGCGCCGCGCCGCCCGCCATCGCGGCCCTCGTGGGCCTTCGACGCAACCTCTTTCCGGCGGCCGACGGCACGCTCCACCCATGATCGAAACGAGTTTCCACGGCGTGTACCTGCCGGGCCTGATGCTGCTGGCCGGCGGCGCGCTGGCGTGTTCCTGGGCGCTGCGCCGCCTGCTGGCGCTGGCCGGCGTCTACCGCTGGGTGTGGCACCCGGCCCTGTTCGACCTGGCGGTGTACGTGCTGCTGCTTCATGCCCTGGCCCGTTTCACCGGCGCCTTCGCCACCTGATTTCCGCGCTTCGCATTCCATTGCCTTTTCATGAGACCTGACGCCATGTCCTTTCCTGCATGGGCCCGACCGGGCGCCCGCGCGCTCCTCACCCTGGCGGTCGTCGCCGCCGCCTGCGGCTCCGCCTGGCAACTGTGGGACCACTACGAGCTGGCCCCCTGGACCCGCAACGGACGCGTGCGCGCCGAGGTCGTGCAGGTCGCGCCCGACGTGTCCGGCCTGGTGACCGAGGTCGCGGTGCGCGACAACCAGTTCGTCGCCGCCGGCGCGCCGCTGTTCTCGCTGGACAAGGCCCGCTTCGAACTGGCCGTGCAGCAGGCCGAGGCGGCCGTCGCCGCGCAGGCCGTCGCGCTCGACAACCAGCGCATCCTCATCGCGCAGGCACGGCGCGAGAACGACCGCAACACGGGCCTGGCCGAGCTGGTCTCGCGGGAGCTTCGCGAGCAGTCGCGCCTGCGGCTGGACCAGGCGAACGGCACCCTGCGCGCGGCCGAGGTGGCGCTGCGCCAGGCGCAGGTCGCGCTGGACACCGCGCGGCTGAACCTGCGCCGCACGCAGGTGCATGCGCCCGCCGACGGCCTCGTGACCAACCTCGACCTGCGACAGGGCGCCTATGCGAGCGCCGGCCATCCGGTGATGGCGCTGGTGGACGCGGGGTCGGTCTACGTCGAAGGCTATTTCGAGGAGAACAAGCTGCCGCGCATCCACCTGGGCGACCGGGTGCGCGTGACGCCCATGGACGCCGGCGCGCTCGAAGGCAGCGTGGAGAGCATCGCGGCCGGCATCGCCGATCGCGATCGCAGCACCGGCGCCAACCTGCTTCCCAGCGTGAACCCGACCTTCAACTGGGTACGGCTCGCGCAGCGCGTGCCCGTGCGCGTGAAGCTGGACACGCTGCCGGCGGGCACGCGGCTGGTCACGGGCCAGACGGTCACGGTGCAGGTGCTCGGGGCCTCGGCGGCGCCAGAGACGGCCGCCGCCGCGCGCCGTGCGGAGCCGCGAGGATGACGCACCTTCACCGACACCTGGCCACCGTCGCGGCGGGCGCGCTGCTGGCCGGCTGTGCCCATTCGCCCATCGGCCCCGACTATGTCGCGCCGGCCGCGCTCTCGCCCGCGCAGGCGGCCTCCGCGGGGCCGTTCCTGTCGGCCGGCGGTAATGCGACGGACGCGGCGCTGCCGCCGAACTGGTGGCATCTCTACGAGGACCCGCAACTCGACGCACTGGTCGCCCGGGCCCTGGCGCACAACGCCGACCTGCGGCAGGCCATGGCCAGCCTCGAGCGCGACCAGGCGCTCGAAGCCGAGGTGCGCGGGCCGCAGCGGCCGACGCTGGCCCTGAACGGCGGCCCCGGCTTCGGCCATGTCTCGGGGCTCACGCTCGTGCAGAAGGACTACGAACCGCCGAGCCGCTTCACCTATGGCGTGGGCGCGAACCTGTCCTACCAGCTCGACCTGTTCGGCCAGTTGCGCCGCGCCATCGAGGCGGCCGAAGCCGGCAGCGGCGCGGCGCGGGCGGCCGTCGACCTGGTGCGCGTCAACGTCGCCGGCGGCACGGCCCGGGCCTATGCCGAGGCCTGCGCCACCGGCTTGCGTCTGCGCAGCGCCCGCGAATCGGTGCGGCTGCAGGAAGAGGCCGTGCAGCTCGCGCAACGGCTGCAGCAGGGCGGCAGGGTAGGGGCCATCGACACCGCGCGCGCACGCGGCCAGCTCGAACTGCTGCGCGCCTCGCTGCCGCCGCTACGGGCGCAGCGCCAGAACGCGCTGTACCGGCTGGCCACGCTGACCGGCGCGGCCCCGCGCGACTTCCCGGCCCAGGTGGCCGCATGCGACAGCCCGCCGCGCGTGGCGGGTCCGTTGCCCGTGGGCGATGGTGCAAGCCTGTTGCGTCGCCGGCCCGACGTGCGACAGGCCGAGCGCAGCCTCGCGGCCGCCACCGCCCGCATCGGCGTGGCGACGGCCGAGCTCTATCCCAAGGTCGTGCTCGGCCTGTCGGCCAGCTCGGCCGGCTTCATGGACCGGTTCGGCAACCGCGAGTCGTTCAGCTACAGCCTGGGGCCGCTGGTCAGCTGGACGCTGCCCACCAACGGCGTGGCCCGCGCGCGCATCGCGCAGGCCGAAGCCGCCACGCGGCAGGCCGCCGCGCGCTTCGATGCCACCGTGCTCACGGCGCTGCGCGAGGTCGAGAGCGCCCTCGAGTCCTACGCGCGCGAACTGGAGCGGCACGCCGCCCTCGCGGCCGCCCGCGACCAGAGCGCCGTCGTGGCGGCACAGGCGCGCACGCTCTACGTCAGCGGCAAGACCGCGCAACTCGATGCGCTCGATGCCATGCGCACGCTGGCGGCCAGCGAGGCGGCCCTCGCGGCATCGGAAGCCCGGCTCGCGGACGACCAGTTCGCCGTGTTCATGGCGCTCGGCGGCGGCTGGGAAGGCCAGGGGCGGGACCTGCTCGCCGGCGTGGCGCCATAGGCCATGGAAGACTTGCAGCAGCTCAGGGTCTTCGCCGAAGTCGTCGCCCGCAAGAGCTTCACGCGCGCGGGCATCGCATTGGGAATTTCCAAGGCCAGCGTCACCAAGATCGTGGCCCAGCTCGAGAAGGGCGTGGGCGTGCGGCTGCTGAACCGCTCGACGCGTTCGGTCACGCCGACCGACGCCGGGCAGACGCTCGCGCGGCGGCTGGCGCCTCTGTTCGGCCTGCTCCAGGAGCTGAGCACGGAACTGTCGGACTTCGCGGCGCATCCGCGCGGACGCCTGAGGGTCGCGGCGCCGCACGGCCTGTCGCTGAGCCTGCTGGGCTGGCAGATCGAGGACTTCATCACCGACCACCCCGACGTGCACGTGAGCATCCACCTGAGCAATCGCGACGACGACCTGGTGATGGGAGGCATCGATGTCGCCTTGCGCATCGGGCCCATCGAGGCCAGGGACGTCGTGGTGCGCAAGCTTCGGCCCGTGCCGCTGGTGCTCTGCGCATCGCCGCAATACTGGGCGCGCAAGGGCATGCCGTCGAAGCCCGAGGACCTGGCCCGGCACGAACTGCTGACCTTCTCGCTGTGGGACGCGTCGCCCCGGCTGCCCTTCCTGATCGATGGCAAGACGCACCACGTGCCCGTGCGCAGCCGCCTCGATGCGGACGATGCCGCGCCGCTGATCGCACTGGCGGTGAAAGGGCTCGGCGTCACCTGCGTGCCCGAGGTGCTGGCGCGCGCGCACCTGGGCTCGGGTGCATTGGTGCCCGTGCTGAAAGACGCGATGCCCCCGACGATCTGGCTGTATGCGACCTACGCGCATCGCAATCACAAGAGCGCGGCACTGCGGGCGTTCCTGGACTTCCTCACGTCGAGCGCCGGGGATCTCTCCGTGCGCTGATGCGGGCACCGGCGATCCGTCGAAGCTTGCCCTGAACCTGGGCTGGGCTGGCCTGGCTGGACGCTCTCACGTCGTGGCGCGCCGATTCGCACGGCCCCCTGCAAGGCACATGGATGGCGGCGTGATCGGAAAAGCGCCTACGAGCAGGGCATGTTCCTCGTTCCATAAAGTCGTTTCGGGGGCGCCAATGTTCGACTTCAGCCAGGAAAAGGTAGCGATGCGTCGAAAGATCCTCAACGAGCGGCAGCTTCGCGTGCTGGACAGCATGAGGCTGCTGGCGTCCTTCTGGCAGCGGCGCCTGCCCGCCGAATCGACCTCCCCCGACGAGATCGAACAGCTCCTCTCGCTGGAGGCTGCCGGCCTCGTGAAGGCACGCTTCGACCCGCCGCGCAGGGAGCGCACCGGCGAGCTCGTGATCGCACGCGCGGTCGTTCTCGAAGTCACGGCCGAAGGACTCTCCGCGCTGACGCACGCGCAGCGTCAGCAGCCGGGCATTCTCGGAGAAGCGCCAGGTCGCCGACCCGTTCGGTCGAGCCGGGCGCGCAAGCTGGAGGCGCGCGCGAACCCGCTCGACGCCTGCCGCACGAACGTCCGCGGGCCTCTCAGCGATTGAGCAGCACCATCGCCCTGATCGCGGGCCCGACCTGCGTGGTCAGCGTGTTCGCGTAGCTGGCCGTGGCGGGGTCGATGGTGCGGCGGTAGAGGTTGAGGGACCCCACGAGAAAGTTCACGCCGTCGCTCGAAGGGTCGAAGGCGGTGGCCACAGGATTGATCAGGCCGTGGATCGGGAAGGGCGTCCCCAGTGCGCCGGTGGCCATGTCGGTGATCGCCCGCGTGTATTGCAACTGGTTGGCCGTATCGACCAGGCTGAGCATGCGGCCCCTGCCGTCGATGGCCAGGGAGGTCGACCCATCCACTCCCAGGCCGGCCACCGTCAGGGCCGTCTGCGTCAGGGCGCCGGTCGACGCATGGATCGAGTAGGTCCGCAACATGCCATCCGTTCCGATGGCATAGAGGTAGGCGCCGGAAGGGTGGACCACGACCGATACCACGTCTGTTGTTGCTTGCCGGACCGGGTCATCCAGCGTGCCATCCGCGCGGATCGGCAGCGTCTGGATGCCCTGGCCGCTGGTGCCGACGAACACGAAGCGCCCCAGCGGATCCACCGCCAGCGGCAGCGGCAGCGGGGAGGTACCGCTGGCGCCCGAGAGGAATTTCTGCTGAAGAACGCCCGGTGCCGCGGGCGTGGCCGGGGGCACGGCATACGTGCTCAGCAGGCCGTCGCCGTTCGCGACGACATAGAGATAGTCGCCGCTGGGATGCATGCCCACCGCGACAGCTCCGCGGGCGCCCAAGGTTGCGGAGCTCATCGTATCGATGCCATCGCCTTGCCGGATGGCATACACCCGACCGCTGTCGCTCCCGCCGAACACGAGACGCCCCTTCGGATCGGCCGCGAACGACACGAAGGTGGCGGGCGCGATGGTCGATGCCTGTGCCGTCAGGTCGGCGGCGCTATAGCGCATGAGCATGGGAATGCTGGAGCCGAGCAAGGAGGACACGTAGACGCTGCGCGTCGCGGGAGTGGCGCAGGCCACGCTCACATCGTCGATGTCCGCCGCGGCGACCGTGCCATTGCCCCGGTCGACGGTGCAGAACTGGGTGTACATGCGCGGCTGGGATTTCACCGTCACGGCATACGTGCTCCCTTCGGCGACGGAGGTCGCGAACTGGCGCTTGCCATTGGCGCCGACGGCCAGGTCGTCGCCCGAATTGTTCTGCAGCACCAGGCCCTGTCCGTCGAGACCGCTCACCTTGACGTTCACCGCACGGGTGCGGGTGGCGCAGACCACCTGCACCGAAGCCACGTCGTCCGCGTCGATGGTGCCGCTGCCCTGCGCCACCGAGCACAGCTGGGTCGGTCCGCCGGGCTGCGTCTTCACGGTCACCGCATAGGCGGCGCCGCTGGCCACCGCGACCGGAAACACGAAGCTGCCGTTGGCCGCGACGGGCAGATCGTCCCCCGCATTGTTCTGCAGCACCAGGCCCGTGCCGGCCAGTCCGCCGACCGTGCCGCCCACCGTGTACGACTGCGTGGCGCACAGCACCTTCACCCCGGTGACCGCCGTATCGGCCACGGTGCCCGTGCCGCCGTTGACCGTGCAGACCTGGGAAGGTCCGCCGGGCTGGGACCGCACGCTCACCGCGTAGGTCGCGCCTTGCGCCAGCGCGGTGGAAAAGGTGAAGGCACCATCGGCCGACACCGCCAGCGTGTCGTCGTTGTTCGCCAGCACGAGCCCGTGGCCCTTCAATCCGGTGACCGTTCCCCCGATGGTGAGCGGCGGGGGCGGCTCCGGCACGGAAGGCTCCGTCGGCACCGAAGGCTCCGTCGGCGCGGAGGGCTCCGTCGGCGTCGTCGCGGGGCCGACAGGCGGCAGTGCGAACGCGCCGCCACCGCTGCCTGCACCGCCGCCACAAGCGGCCAGCAGCAGCACCAGCAGTGCGCAGCTGCGGCGTGCGACGGCCCGAAACGAGTCGGTGCTGCGGGTTGACGAAACAGGGGCGGGGATGGCGGCGGGCGTGTGCTGTTGCATGAAACGATGAGCCCGGTGGCGCGACGTGGCGATCGCGGGGCAGGGTCGGGAAAACGGGCATCCTAGGGAGCTCCGCCTCGAGAGCCAATCCCCGAGAACTGGTAAATCGAGGGCTGCGACTGCATCGTCTTTCGTCAGTTTGATTTGACATAACACTCATTGGATGATTTTCAGCTGGGCTAGAAAATCAATGGTTGATCCAATAGAAAGTCAGGCATATGATTCCCCAAGCCAACTCCCAGCCCGCCACCCGCCCGATGGACCTACACACGCCCCCCGACCAAGCCGCTTTCCGCCGCGAGGTCCGCCAGTTCATCGAGGAGCGGCTGCCCGCCGAGATCCGCGAACGCCTGCGCCTGGGCCACCCGCCGCGCAAGCAGGACACCGTCACGTGGCAGCGCATCCTCAACGAGAAAGGCTGGGCGGCGCCGCACTGGCCGCGTGAATACGGCGGCGCCGAGCTCGGACAGGCCGAGCGGCTGATCCTGCTCGACGAGCTGTTCCGCGCGCCCGCGCCGCTGCCGCAGGTGTTCAACGTGGGCATGCTCGGGCCGGTGCTGCTGAAGTTCGGCACCGAGGCGCAGAAGCGCTTCTTCATGCCCAAGCTCGCGAACCTCGACCTCTGGTTCTGCCAGGGCTTCTCCGAACCGGGTTCGGGCTCCGACCTGGCCTCGCTGCGCACTTCGGCCAGGCGGGAGGGCGAAGGCGAAGACGAACACTACGTCGTCGACGGCCAGAAGATCTGGACCACCACCGCGCACCTGGCCGACTGGGTGTTCGCGCTGGTGCGCACCGATGGCACGGGCAGCAAGCAGCACGGCATCTCCTTCCTGCTGATCGACCTGCGCAGCCCGGGCATCACGATCCGCCCGATCACCTCGATCGACGGCCAGCACCATCTCAACGAGGTCTTCTTCGATGCGGTGCGCGTGCCGGTCGGCAACCTCGTCGGCGAGGAAGGCCGCGGCTGGGACTGCGCCAAGTACCTGCTGATGAACGAGCGCACCGGCATCGCCAACGTGGGCCTGTGCCGCGAGCGGCTGGACTATGCGCGCGAGCTGGCCGGCCGCCTCACGCAGGCCGGCCGACCGCTGCTCGACAGCCCGCGGCTGCGCGCCGAGATGGCCGTGCTCGACGCCGAGATCCGCGCGCTCGAGGTCACGAACTGGCGCTTCCTGCTGTCGAACGACACGGCGCGGAAGAATCCGGGCTTCGCTTCCGTGCTCAAGCTCAAGGGCACCGAGCTGCAGCAGGAGATCGCGCAGCTGCTGCAGCGCATCGCCGGTCCCGCGGCGATGGAGCGCCGCGCGCACGACGGGCCCGGCGCCGAGCACTGGGCCGGGCCGCTCGCGATGCGCTACTTCTACAGCCGCGCCGCCAGCATCTACGGCGGCACGAGCGAAGTCCAGAAGGACATTCTTTCCAAGACGATCCTGGGATAGGCCCGCATGAACTTCGAACTCAATGAAGAGCAGCAGGCGCTGCAGGCCAGCCTCTCGCGCCTGCTCGGCGATGTCTACGGCTTCGAGCAGCGCCGCGCGATCGCCGCCACGCCCGCGGGCTGGAGCGAAGCGGTGTGGCGGCAACTGGCCGATCTGGGACTGACCGCCCTGCCCTTGCCGCAGGCCCACGGCGGTTTCGGCGGCGGCGCGGTCGACCTGCTGCCGGTGATGCAGGAGCTCGGCCGCGCGCTGTCGCTCGAGCCCTTCCTCGCCTCGGTCGTGCTCGGTGCCACCGCGCTGCGGCTCGCGGGCGACGACGGCATGCAGGCGCGGTTGCTGCCCGGCGTGGCCAGCGGTGAAGTCCGCCTGGCCTGGGCCCACGACGAAGCGGCCGGGCACCAGGCGCCGCTGTGGATCGAGACCGTCGCGCGCCGCGATGGCGAGCGCTGGCGGCTCGACGGCGTGAAATGCAACGTGCTGCATGCCACGGCCGCTCACCATGTCGTGATCAGCGCACGCGTCGCAGGCGTGCCCGACGATGCACAGGGCCTCGCCCTGTTCCTGGTCGATGCCCAGGACCCGGGCGTGCAGTGCCGCGCCCATCGCCTGGTCGACGACACGCCGGCCGGCGAGCTGCGCTTCGAATCCGCCACCGCGCTGCCGCTGCACGATCCGCACGATGCCGCCACCGCGCTGCGCGCGCTCGAGGGAACGCTGGCCGCCGGCACCGCCGCGGTCTGCGCCGATGCCGTCGGCCTCATGGAGTCGGCCTACCGGCTGGCCGTCGACTACCTGAAGACGCGCCGCCAGTTCGGCCGACTGATCGGCGAGAACCAGGCGCTGCGCCACCGCGCCGCGGAAATGCTCGTGAGCCTCGAGATGTGCCGCAGCATGGCGCTGGTGGCGGCGGTCGCCGCCGACGACCTCGACGCACCCGGCGCGCGCGCCGACCTCGCGCGCGCCAAGCTCATGATCGGCCGCCACGGCCGCGGCCTGTGCCACGCGGCGATCCAGCTGCATGGCGGCATCGGCATGACGGAGGAATACGCGGTGGGCCACTGCCTGCGCCGCCTCGCGCTGCTCGACCAGCTCTTCGGCGATGTCGACGCGCAGTCGGCGCGGCTGGCGGCGATGGCATGAGCGAACCCGCCTTCGAGACCCTGCGCTGGGACCTGTCGGGCCCGGTGCTCACGCTGACGCTGCACCGCCCCGAGCGCATGAACGCGATGACCCGCGCCATGCGCCGCGAGCTGTGCCGCGCGCTCGACCTCGCGGATGCGCAAGACGCGGTGCGCGCCATCGTGATCACCGGCGCGGGCCGTGCCTTCTGCGCCGGCTTCGACCTGTCGGAAGGCGCGCGGGCCTTCGATCCGGCCGCGGCCGCGCGTGACGCCGAATCCGGCGAGGAGCCGGGCCGCGATGGCGGCGGCGTGCTCGCGCTGCGCCTGTTCGCGAGCACCAAGCCGCTGATCGCCGCCGTGAACGGCGCGGCCGTCGGCATCGGCGCGTCGATGCTGCTGCCGATGGACATCCGCATCGCCTCGCGCGACGCGCGCTTCGGCTTCGTCTTCGCGCGCCGCGGCATCGTGCCCGATGCCTGCGCGAGCTGGTTCCTGCCGCGCGTGGCCGGCATCTCGAAGGCGCTGGAATGGAGCATGGGCGGCCAGGTCTTCGATGCCGAGGAGGCCCGCGCGGGCGGCCTCGTGAGCGAGCTGTGCGAACCCGGCGAGCTGCTGGCGCGCGCGCAGTCGCTGGCCGCGGAGATCGCCACGCATGCGGCACCGGTGTCGGTGGCGCTCACGCGGCAACTGATGTGGCGCATGCTCGGCGCGGCGCATCCGATGGAGGCCCATCGCCTCGAAAGCGCCGCGCTGCGCGCGCGCGGCGCTTCGGCCGACGCGGCCGAGGGCGTGGCCTCGTTCCGCGAGAAGCGGCCCGCGCGCTTTCCCGATGCCGTCAGCACCGGCATGCCCGCGCCCTACCCCTGGTGGACGGAGCCGCCGTTCGCCCCCACCGGAGACACGACGACATGAGCCAGGTGATCCTCGACGGGCGCGCGATGGAGCGCGACCTGCTGACCCAGCGCGCCCTGCAGGCCGCGCGCGGCCTCGATGCGCTCGGCGTGCGCGAGGGCGACGCGGTGGCACTGCTGCTGCGCAACGACTTCGCCTTCCTCGAGGCGCAGCAGGCCGCGGCCGCGCTCGGCGCCTACGCCGTGCCGATCAACTGGCACGGCAAGCCCGAGGAGGTGCTCTACATCGTCGAGGACGTGCGTCCGCGCGTGATCGTGGGCCATGCCGACCTGCTCGCGCCGGTGCGCGAGCGCTTCCCCGTGGACACCGCCGTCGTCACGGTGCCGACGCCGCCCGAGGCGGTGCGCGCCTTCGCGCTGACCGACGAGGCCGCCGCGGTGCCGGGCGGTGCGCTCGAATGGAACACCTGGCTCGCGGCCTTCGCGCCCTGGGACGGCCCGCCGATGCGCAGCCGCGCCACCATGATCTACACCTCGGGCACCACCGGCCGCGCCAAGGGCGTGCGGCGCGAGGCCGCCACGCCCGAGCAGGCGCGCGCCTATGTCGAACTGCTGCGCAGCGTGTACGGCCTGCAGCCCGGCGTGCGCGCGCTGATCGCGGGGCCGCTGTACCACTCCTCGCCCAATGCCTTTGCGCGCCAGGCGCTGCCCGCCTGCGAGGTGCTGGCGATGCAGACCAAGTTCGATCCCGAGGCCGTGCTCGCCGCGATCGAGCGCCACCGCATCAGCCACATGGTGGCGGTGCCCACGATGTTCGTGCGCATGCTCAAGCTGCCCGAGGCGGTGCGCCGCCGCTACGACCTGGGCTCGCTGCGCTGGGTCACCCATACCGGCGCGCCCTGCGCGCCCGAGACCAAGCGCGCGCTCATGGACTGGTGGGGACCGGTGGTGTACGAGACCTATGGCGGCACCGAGGTCGGCACCGCCACGCTGAGCACGCCGCAGGACTGGCTGGAATTTCCCGGCAGCGTGGGCCGGCTGACGCCCGGCGCGCGCATGGTGCTCTACGGCGAGGACGGACGCCCGGTCGCGCCGGGAGAGGTCGGCGAGATCTTCGTGCGCGTGCCGGCCTATGCCGACTTCACGTACCACAACCATCCCGAGAAGCGCCGCGAGGTCGAGCGCGACGGGCTGATCAGCTGCGGCGACGTGGGCTACGTCAAGGACGACCACCTGTACCTGTGCGACCGCCGCGCCGACATGGTGATCTCGGCCGGCGTGAACATCTATCCGGCCGAGATCGAGGCCGTGCTGCTGCAATGCCCCGCGGTGCGCGACTGCGCGGTGTTCGGCATTCCGGACGACGAGATGGGCGAGTCGCTGGCCGCGGCCATCGAGTGCATGCCCGGCGCCGCGCCCGACGCGGAAGCGATCCGCGCCTTCCTCGCCGAGCGGCTCGCCCGGTACAAGGTACCGCGCCGCATCGACTTCCACGCGTCGCTGCCGCGCGAGGACAGCGGCAAGATCTTCAAGCGCCGCCTGCGCGACCCGTTCTGGCAAGGCGCGGGCCGCAGGATCTGAAATGGCGCCCGCCACGGAAGCGATGGCGCAACGGCTCGCCGCCGCGCTGAGCCGCCATGCGGGACTGCACGGCCGCGTCGAGGCGCTGCGCCGCCTCACGGGCGGCGCGACCAAGACCACCTGGTCCTTCGAGCTCGCGACCGCCGACGGCCCTGTCGCGCTGATCCTGCAGCAGGCACCAGCCGCCACACCCGAAAGAAAGGAATCGTCGGCACCGAAGCTCGATGCCGCCGACGATGCGCGGCTGATGATCGCCGCGCGCGGCCACGGCGTGCCGGCGCCCAGGGTGCGCGCCATCCTCGACCTGCACGACGGCCTCGGCCGCGGCTACGTCACCGAGCATGTGGAAGGCGAGACGCTGGGCCGCAAGCTGGTCGCCGATCCCGCGCATGCCGGTGCGCGCGCCGCGATGGCGGAGCAGGCCGGACGGATCCTCGCGACCATCCATCGCATGCCCACCACCGGGCTGGATTTCCTGCAGCGGCTCTCGCCCGCGCAGGAGCTCGCGGTATATGCGGGCCTGCTCGACGCCACGGGGTTCCGTCATCCCGCGCTCGACTTCGCGCTGCAATGGGTGCGCCGCCATCTGCCCGCGGACGATACCGACGCGCTGGTGCATGCGGACTTCCGCACCGGCAACCTGATCGTCGGACCCGAAGGCATCCGCTGCGTGCTCGACTGGGAGATCGCGCGCCGCGGCGATCCGATGCAGGACCTCGGCGTGCTGTGCATGCGGACCTGGCGCTTCGGCGCCGCGCCCGAGGTCGGCGGCTTCGGTGCGCGCGAGTCGCTCTACGCAGCCTACGAGCGCGCGGGCGGCGCGCCGGTCGATCCCGCGCGCGTGCGCTTCTGGGAGGCCTTCTCCAACCTCAAGTGGGCCATCGGCTGCGTGCGCCGCGGTCTCGCCGCCCGCGACGACGGCACGCCCGCGAGCCTCGAGCTGTGCGCCGTGGGCCGGCGCATGGAAGAGCCGCTGTGGGACTTCTTCCAGCTTGTCGAGCACTGAACAAAGGAACCGCGGCCATGTCCGACAGCGTCCCGCCCGCCCCCACCCTGCTCGCGGCGACCGCGCGCTATCTCGAGGACGAGCTGATGCCCTCGCTCGAGGGCTACCACCGCTTCCAGACCCGCATCGCGATCAACGTGCTGCGCATCGTCGAGCGCGAACTGCGGCTCGGCGCCGCGCACGACGCGGCGGCGCGCGAGCGTCTGCTCGCGCTGCTGCAGGACGCCCCCACGCCCACCTCCCCGTCCCTCGCGCTGGCCGATGCACTGCGCGAGGGCCGGCTCGACCCCGACGCGCCCGGCATCGCGGCGCACCTGCGCGCCGCGCTGGCCGAGGCGCTGGCCATCAACAACCCCCGCTGGATCACCAAGGAAACCCCGCCATGAACTTCACCGAAGAACAGATCGCCTTTCGCGACAGCGTGCGCCGCATGGTCGAGCGCCATGTCGCGCCCATCGCCGCCGAGATCGACGAGAACGACCGCTTTCCCGAGGAGCTGATCCCGGTCTACGGCGACATGGGACTGCTGCAGCTGTGGGTGCCCGAGGCCTACGGCGGCCCCGGCGCCAACCTCACGATGGTGTGCATCGCGCGCGAGGAGATCTCGCGCGTGTCGGAGTCGTGCGCGCTGATGGCCGGCATGAACACCATGTTCGCGTTGCCGCTGATGCACTTCGGCACCGAGGAACAGAAGCGGCGCTTCCTGCCGCTCCTGGCCGAGGGCCGCACGGTGACGGCGATCGCGCTGTCGGAACCCGACTGCGGCAGCGACGTGGGCGGCATGCGCACGCGCGCGGTGGCCGACGGCGACAGCTACCTGCTCAACGGCCAGAAGCAGTGGTGCACCTTCGGCAGCCGCGCCGACTACATCCTGGTCTTCGCCAAGACCGGCGAAGGCGGCGGCGCCGACGACATCAGCCCCTTCATCGTCGACGCGAAGAACAGCAAGGGCCTGAGCTTCGGGCGCAACGAGCGCAAGATGGGCATGAAGGGCACGATCAACGTGCCGATCTACCTCGACAACGTGCGCGTGCCGGCCGAGAACCGCCTCGGCGAGGAAGGCAAGGGCTTCCGCTCGGCGATGCGCGCGCTCGACCTCAACCGCCCCGCCATCGCCGCGGCCTCGGTCGGGCTGGCGCAGGGCGCGCTCGACGCGGCGCTGGCCTACGCCAAGCAGCGGCGCCAGTTCAAGCGCGCCATCATCGAGTTCCAGGGCATCCAGTTCATGCTGGCCGACATGGCGATGCAGATCGAGGCCGCGCGCTGCCTGGTCTACGAGACCGCGCGCCTGGCCGACACCGGCGACTGGGCCGCGCTGCCCAAGTTCGCGAGCATGGCCAAGTGCTTCGCGAGCGACGTCGCGATGAAGGTCACGACCGACGCGGTGCAGGTCTTCGGCGGCTACGGCTACGTGAAGGACTACCCGGTCGAGAAAATGATGCGCGACGCCAAGCTCAACCAGATCTTCGAGGGCACCAACCAGATCCAGCGCGTGGTGATCGCGCGCGAACTCATGCGGTGAAGCCGGGTGCGGGCGTCGCGCCCGCCCCGGCCTCGCCTCAGGCCAGCAACTGCCGCGCGATCATGTTGCGGTGGATCTCCGAGGCGCCCTCGTAGATGCGCAGCACGCGCAGGTCGCGGTACACGCGCTCGACGATGGTGCCGCGGCAGTAGCCCGAACCGCCGAAGATCTGCAGCGCCTTGTCGGCGATGCGGCAGGCCGCCTCGGTGCAGATCACCTTCACCATCGAGGCCTTCATGCGCGCGTCCTCGCCGCGCGTGGCGCGCCACACGGCCTCGAACAGCACCATGCGCGCGGCATGCAGGTCCATCGCCATGTCGGCGATCATGTGCTGGATCGCCTGATGCTCGGCCAGCGCCTGCCCGAAGGTGACGCGCGTGCGGGCGTGCTCGATGGTCTCGTCGAGCGCGATCTGCGCCGGGCCGAGTGCCTGGCAGCCCACGTTGAGACGGCCCTCGTTGAGCCCCGACATCGCGTACGAGAGGCCGCGGCCCTCCTCGCCCAGCAGGTTCTCCACCGGGATGCGGCAATCGGTGAAGGTGATCTCGCAAAGGCTGTCGTCCATCCAGCCCATGGTCGGCATGGTGCGCGCCACCTCGAAGCCCGGCGTGGTGGTGTCGAGCAGGAAGGCCGAAATGCCGTGCTTGCCGGCCGCGCGGTCGGTCGAGGCCAGCACGGTGATCGAGTGCGCGTGGTTGGCGTTCGAGATGAAGGTCTTCGTGCCATTGAGCACGTAGTGGTCGCCCTCGCGTTTGGCGGAGGTCAGCATCCGCGCCGCGTCGGAGCCCGCGTGCGGCTCGGTGATCGCGATGCAGTTGCGCGAGCGGCCCGAGGCGATCTCGGGCAGCCACTTCTTCCTGAGGGCCTCGCTGCCGTGGTCCACGATGATGTGCACGCCGGGCCCGATGGCCGAGCGCACGAAGGGCCAGAACTGCGGCGGCAGCCGCGCGAGCTCCAGTTGCACCGCCACGCTCGTGAGGTGGTCCACCGGCATGCCGCCGTAGGCCTCGGGGATCGCCATGCCGTAGAAGCCCATCTCGCGCAGGGTGCTCTCGACCTGCTCGGGCACTTCCCCGGTCTCGTGGTAGCGCGGTTCGAGCTTGAGCAGCGCGTCGACGGCGTCTCGCGTGGCGACGCGCATCTCCTCGGCGTCGGCGGGCAGGTTGAAGTCCATCATGTCTCCTTTGGTAGAACCATTGATTCTACGCAAGCGAATTCGATCCTGCACGTTCCGTCGGCGACATCGGGGACATCGTGAGGATCGCCTTGCCGCAGGTGCGCCGCTGCGCCAGGGCGGCCAGCGCCTCGGGCAGCCGCGCGAAGTCGAAGGCCGTGGCCTCGAGCGGACGCAGCCGCCCTTCGCGCCACCAGTCGCGGATCTCCTGCGCCAGCCGGCTCGCCAGGGCCGGCTCGCGCTTGCGCACCTCACCCCACAGCACGCCGATGGCCGAGGCATTGGCGAGCAGCAGGCGATTGGCCGGCAGTTGCGTGAGCGTGCCGCCCGCGAAGCCGACCACCAGCAGGCGCGCGCCGAAGCCGAGGCAGCGCGCGCTTTGCACGCCGACCTCGCCGCCCACCGGATCGAAGACGAGGTCCACGCCGCGCGGCGCGAGCGCGCGCACTGCATCGACCCAGCCGGCATCGCCGTAGTCGACCACCGCATCCGCGCCCAGCGCGCGGCAGAGCTCGCGCTTGGAGTCGCTGCCCGCCGTGGCGATCACGCGCGCGCCCATGGCCTTGCCCAACTGCACGGCCGCGCTGCCCACGCCGCCCGCGCCCGCGTGCACCAGCAGGGTTTCGTCGGCGGCCAGCCGGCCCGCATGGCGCAGCGCATACAGCGCGGTCGGATAGTTGCCGCGCAATGCGAGCGCCACGCCGGGCGGCACGTCGGACTCGAGCACCACCGCCTCCGCGCGCGGCACCAGCGCGTATTCCGCGAAGCCGCCGAAGCGTCCCGATGGCGTCGCGGCCGCCACGCGCAGTCCCGCCTCGGGCTCGCCGACCACGGTGCCCACCACCTCCATGCCGGGCGTGAACGGCAGCGCGGGCCGCACCTGGTAGCGGCCCTCGACCAGCAGGGTGTCGAGGAAGTTGAGGCCCGCCGCCTCGACCTTCACGAGGTACTCGTCGGCGGCCGGCTCGGGCAGGGGCACGTCGGCGAGGCGCAGGCCGGCCGGATCGCCGATCGCCTCGACGCGCCAGGCCTTCATCGCAGCTCGGCGCGGCCGTGCGTCAGCACCAGCACGTCGCGCTCGAGCACGCGCGCGCGAAACGCCACCTCGTTGCCGTTGCGCCAGCTCTCGAGGCGGATCGTCTCGCCCGGATAGACCGGCGCCG
The DNA here is from genome assembly GCF_056523145.1 of Variovorax sp. ISS6. Taxonomy (NCBI): domain Bacteria; kingdom Pseudomonadati; phylum Pseudomonadota; class Betaproteobacteria; order Burkholderiales; family Comamonadaceae; genus Variovorax; species Variovorax sp. ISS6. The sequence continues at coordinate 1,994,275 of NZ_JAWRZC010000002.1, read as the reverse complement.
ACAGGCGCGCGCGCATCGCCACCAGCCGCGCCGGATCGAGGCCGGCATGCGCCTCGAGCAGGCCCCGGCCCGCGATGCCCCAGGTCGCGAGGCCGTGCAGGATCGGTTTCGCGAAGCCCACCCTGGCCGCGAAGGCCGGCTCGGCATGCAGCGGGTTGAGGTCGCCCGAGAGCCGGTAGAGCAGCGCCTGGTCGGGCCGCGTGGGCAGGTCCAGCACATGCTCGGGCGCGCCCTCGGGCGTGGCCGGCGCCGGCGCGGCGGCTTCGTCGCTGCGCCCGCCGGCCTGGGAGAAGCCGCCGTCGCCGCGCAGGAAGTACACGCTTTCGACGGTGGCGAGCGCCCGGCCCTCGGCATCGGCCAGTTCCTTCTCCACATGCAGCACCGCGCCCTTGCCCTCGCCCTTGTCGACCACGCGCGTGACGCGCGTGCGCCCGAGCACCGTGCCCGACGGCGGCAGCGGCGCATGGAGGCGCAGCGCCTGTTCGCCGTGCACCAGCTTCATGAAGTCGATGCCGATCTCCCGCCGCTCGCGCATCCAGAAACCCGGCGAAGCCAGCACTGCCGCCATGGTCGGCAGCGCCGCGAGCTCCTTCTCGTAGACGAAGCGCAGTTGCCGCTCATCGAGCGGATCGGCGCCCAGGCCGAGGCCTAGCGCATAGAGCATGGTGTCCCTCGGTGCGTAGTCGTGGCGCACCTCGCCGGATTGCCAGTCGCGGGCCTTCTGATAGTCGAGCATCGTCGCTTGCCTTGTCGTGTCGTAAATCTGTCGAGGTCGCCGCGCTTCACGCGGCGGCGGGCGGCCAGCGGAACTGCGCGGGCTCGCGTGCCGCGAAGCGCCGCACCGCCTCCTTCGCGTAGTCGCTGTTCGAAGCCAGCGCCTGGCCGGACGACTCGATCTCGAGCAGCGTCTGGAGGTCGCTCCCGAGCGAGGCCTGCAGGGCGCGCTTGGCGATGCTCATCGCCACCGGCGAGGCGCCCGCGAAGCTGCGCGCAATCGCCTGCGCGCGCGCCGCCAGCGCCTCGGCGGGCAGGACCTCCATCGCCAGGCCCAGGCGCAGCGCCTCGGCGGCGTCGATCTCGCGCGCCGAGAAGATCAGCTCCTTCGCACGCTGCAGCCCCACCACGCGCGGCAGCGTATAGAAGGCACCCATGTCGGGCACCAGGCCGATGCGCTGGAACACCATGCACAGGCGCGCGCGTTCCGAGAGCAGCACGATGTCGCACATCAGCGCCAGGCTGAAACCCGCGCCGTAGGCCACGCCGTCGACCGCGGCGATCACGGGGCGGTCCAGCGCCATGAGTTCGGTGCAGATGCGCGTGTAGCGCGCCATGCCGGCGCGCCGCTGCTCGGGCGTTCGCGGTCCGCCCTGCCCCATGGCCTTGACGTCGCCGCCCGCGCAGAACGCGCCGCCGGCGCCGGCGAGCACCAGCACCCGCACCGACTCGTCGGCGCGGATCGCGGCGAGGCATTCGCCGAGCTCATCGGCCATCGTCGGATCGAGTGCGTTCTTCGCCTCGGGGCGATTGAGCGTGAGCGTCGCCACGCCATCGTCGAGCCGGTAGTCGAGGGTCTTCATCGCGCTGCCTCCTCACGCACCGAGATCGGCACGCCGTCCACCATCAGGTCGCAGTACTCCGACATGCTCAGCGCCGTACGCCCTTCGCAGCGGTACTCGGTGATGCCCTCGGTGATGCGCGTGTAGTCGCCGGCGCCGCCGGCCACGCGGCGATGCCGCAGCGGTACCAGCGCGCCGACCTTGCCGGTCAGCGTGTAGCTGCGTTCGGCCGTGCGGACCTGCGCGGTGAAGGCGCGCGGATAGTGCTGCGCGTCGTAGTCGGTCTCGATGCGCCCGTCGACCACCGGTTCGTAGCGGCCGTCGCGCAGCACGTTGCCGCTCACGTGGTTCGGCTGCCCCTTGCGGCCCTTGATCGACAGCAGCACGCCGAAGTCGTCGCCGAAGGTCACGGGCAACCACTTGTACCAATAGAAGCTGTGCCAGTGGCGCGGGCCCCAGGACTTGTCGCGGTAGCCGTGCCCGGCGATGTCGAAGCGCAGGCCGTCCACCGCGATGTGGCCGGTCACCGCCATGTTCTGCTCGATGTGGCCGCGGTACACCGCATGCTCGGGGTCCAGCACGATCGGGCTGCCGTCGAGCGCGACGATCTCGCCGCCGTGCATCGGCGAGACGCCGCGGAAGTCGAGCGCGATCGAGGCGGGCCGCTTCGGATAGCGCTTGAAGGCGCTGCTCGGGTCGGCCATCGCATGCGGGTCGTCCATCAGCAGCAGTTCGCCCTCGTAGCGCACGCGCAGGTGCCTGAAGGGCTCGACCACCTCGAAGCGCATGCCGCCCGCGTCCAGTGCCTCGTTGTGCTCGATCTTCGGGCGCTGGTGCATGAAGCCCACGCGCCCGTCGGGCAGGTAGACGCAGCAGCTGAGCTCCGCATGCCCCTCGTGCGACCGGTTGCCCAGGCGCATCCAGGCACCGATGCCGCGCGCGCTGTCGAAAGCGTTGAAGTAGGCGCTCTCGTTGTAGTTGGACACGGCCTCGGGCACGTGGTTGTACTCGTCCCGCGGATCGAGCCGCAGCTTGCTGTGGGGCGGCATGTACATGGTTCGCCCCGTGCTCAGAGGCTGATGTGGAAGCCGCCGTTGACCCCCAGGTGCTGGCCGGTGATGTAGGAGGCCGCGTCCGACATCAGGAAGCACACCGTCTTCACCACCTCCTCGGGCGTGGACCAGCGGCCCAGCGGGATCTGCGCGAGCATGCCGTCGCGGAATTTCTCGCCGCGCACCACCTCGGTCATCGGGGTCTCGACCACGCCGAAGCAGATCGAGTTGGTGCGGATGTTGTAGCGGCCCCATTCGCGCGCCGCCGTCATCGTGACGCCCAGCATGCCGGCCTTGGCGGCCGCGTAGTTCACCTGGCCGATCGAGCCCTTGCGGCCGGCGTCGGAGGAGATGTTGACGATGGCGCCGCCGCTGCTGTCGCCCGCCTTCGCGCGCGCCACCATGTGGCGGCCCACGGCCTGCAGCCAGTAGAAGGTGCCGGTGAGGTGCACGTCGATCACCTCCTGCCACTGCTGCGGCGTCATCTTCTCGATCATGGCCGGGCGCGTGATGCCGGCGTTGTTCACCAGGCCGTGCACGTCGCCGAAGCGCTCCACGGCCTCGGCGACGGCGCGCGCGGCGAGCTCCGCGTCGGTCACGCTGCCGACCACCTGCTGCACGCGGTTCGCGGGCAGCGCGGACATCGCCGTGCCCAGCGTGTCGGGGTTGAGGTCGAGCGCGACGACGTTGCCGCCGAGCTCCACGGCGAGCGTCGCGATCGCCTTGCCGATGCCCTGTCCGGCGCCGGTCACGACGATGGTGCGGCCTTCGAGATTGACGAGGTTCTGCATAGGTCTCCGTTGGATGATGGATGGGGATTGAACTGGGTGTACGAGGCGGTGCGCTTCGCTCAGGCGGACGCCATCGAGGCCTTCGCGCGCTCGGCGTCCTGCAGCTGGCGCCAGGCGATCTTTCCGGTCGGCGACTTGGGCAGTTCGCGCACGAACTCGACCAGCCGCGGGTACTTGTAGGCGGCCATCTTCTGCTTCGCCCATTCGATGACGTCGGCCTCGCGCACCTGGCCCGCATGCGCCTCGCGCAGCACCACCACGGCCTTCACGGTCTCGCCGCGATAGGGATCGTGCGCCGCGATCACGCAGGCCTCGGCGATGGCCGGATGCTCGTGCAGCATCGCCTCGACCTCGGCCGGCCAGACCTTGTAGCCCGAGGCATTGACCATGCGCTTGAGCCGGTCGACGATGAAGAAGTAGCCGTCCTCGTCGCGCCGCCCGAGGTCGCCGCTGCGCACGAAGCGCCGCCCATCGATCTCCAGCAGCGCCGCGCGCGTGGCCTGCTCGTTGCGCCAGTAGCCCGCGAACACCTGCGGCCCCGACATCACGATCTCGCCCACCTCGCCGGGCGGCAGCTCGCGCAGGGTCTCGGGATCGACGATGCGCAGGTCGGTGCCGAACAGCGGCATGCCCAGGCACTGGCGCTTGAACGCATGCGCGGGGTTGCCCGAGACATGCGCCGTTTCCGACAGCCCGTAGCCCTCGAGGAAATCGAGCCCGGTCAGTTGCTTCAGGCGCTCGCACACGGCCTCGGGCATGCCCGCGCCGCCGCCGCCGATGCGGCGCACCGAGCTCAGGTCGTACTCGGCCAGCCGCGGACTCGCGAGGAAGTCGATCACCATGGTCGGCATCGCCGTCCAGTGGCTGACCCGGTGGCGCGCGATCAGCGCCGCGGCCTGGTCGCGGTCCCAGCGCTTCATCAGCACCAGCGTGCCGCCGCCGTAGATCGGCGCGTTCAGCAGGTTCTGCATGCCGGTGATGTGGAAGTACGGCAGCGCCACCAGTTGCACCGAGTGCGGGACCATGCCCATCCAGTGCGCGACCGCGACCGTGCTGGCATTGAGCGTGCGGTGCGTGTGCATGCAGCCCTTGGGCACGCCGGTGGAGCCCGAGCTGTAGAGGATCAGAGCGAGCGCGTCGGGCAGGTGCTCGAGCGGGGCCACGGGGGCGCCGGTGGCCGCCAGCACGCGGCGCAGGCCGATGGTGCGCGACGCGCCGGTTGCCGCGTCGCAGGCTTCGGCGGCTTCCAGCGGCTCCTCCACCGGCGCCGGGCTGCCGACGATCACCACGCGGCGCAGCCGGTGCGCGCCCGGCACGGCCAGCAGCTCCGCCACGTTGTCGGCACCGCAGAAGGCCACCACCGCCTCGCTGTCCTCGAGGTAGTGCGGCAGCTCGTCGCGCTTGTTCATCGGGTTGACGGGCACCACGACCGCGTTGATGCGCAGGATCGCGAAATAGGCCGCGATCCAGCCGCGGCCGTTGGGCAGGTACAGCAGCACCCGGTCGCCCAGGCGCACGGCCAGGTCATGCTGCAGGAAGGCCGCGATGCGCTCCACCTGCTCGACCAGCGCCGCGTAAGACAGGCTGCCGAAATCGTCGACCACCACCGCGCGCTGCGGGGAACGCATGGCCGACACCAGCAGGTTCGCGCACAGGTTGGTGGGCGGAACGTCGATGTCGCGCGGCAGGGTGCGCGGCCAGTGCTTCGAATCGTGCGGGGTCATGGCTGTCGTCCTTGGTCTTCGCCGGGCCGCGGCATCGCGCGAGAGACAGCGCCGCCGATTTGCCTGTTGATTTATTTTGGTTGAACCAATGATAATCAGCCTCGCGACACAGCGTCAAGGCGGGCGGCAACGATCCGGCCGGCGCGACGCACCTCGAGCCCGCAACGGGCGATCACACGGAGCCATTGGAATGAGCATCAAGCGGCAGGCCTGCATCGCGGGCGCTTTCGAACACCCCACGCGCAAGGCGCCCGACAAGACCGTGCCCCAGCTGCATGCGGAATGCGCGCGCGGCGCGCTGGCCGACGCCGGCCTGTCGCTGCAGGACGTCGACGGCTATTTCTGCGCGGGCGACGCGCCGGGCCTGGGCCCGCTGAGCATGGTCGACTACCTCGGCCTCAAGGTGCGCCACGTCGACAGCACCGACACCGGCGGCTCGGCCTACCTGGTGCAGGTCTCGCATGCCGCGCAGGCCATCGCCGCGGGCAAGTGCAACGTGGCGCTGATCACGCTCGCGGGACGCCCGCGCACCGAGGCCAGCGGCGTGGGCACCGGTCCGCGCAACGTGACCGCGGCCACGCCCGACGTGGCCTGGGAAATGCCCTATGCGCCGGTCACGGTCAACATGTATGCGCTGGCCGCGGCGCGCCACATGCACGAGTTCGGCACCACCAGCGAGCAGCTCGCCTGGATCAAGGTGGCCGCCGCCGCGCATGCGCAGCACAACCCGAACGCGATGCTGCGCGATCCCGTGACGGTGCAGGACGTGCTGGCCTCGCCGATGATCTCCGACCCGCTGCACAAGCTCGACTGCTGCGTCGTCAGCGACGGCGGCGGCGCGCTCTTGGTGGTGCGCCCCGAGATCGCGCGCTCGCTCGCGCGGCCCGTGGTCAGCGTGCTCGGCGCCGGCGAGACCGTGAAGGGCCAGGCCAACGGCCAGCTCGACCTCACCTGGTCGGGCGCCGCCGTCTCGGGCCCGATCGCGTTCGCCGAGGCCGGCGTGACGCCCGCCGACATCCAGTACGCGTCGATCTACGACAGCTTCACCATCACCGTGCTGATGCAGCTCGAGGACCTGGGCTTCTGCCGCAAGGGCGAAGGCGGCCGCTTCGTGGCCGACGGCAACCTGATCTCGGGCGTCGGCAAGCTGCCGTTCAACACCGACGGCGGCGGCCTGTGCAACAACCATCCCGCCAACCGCGGCGGCATCACCAAGGTCATCGAGGCGGTGCGCCAGTTGCGCGGCGAGGCGCATCCGAAGGTGCAGGTCCCCGGCTGCGGTCTCGCGCTCGCGCAGGGCACGGGCGGCCTGCTCGGCTCGCGCCACGGCAGCGCCACCCTGATCCTCGAAAGGAACTGAAGATGAGCACCCCCTACCAGGACCGCGCGCTCGGCGCGCCGATCGTCGACGCCGCCACCGAGGCCTACTGGAACGCCGCGCGCGAAGGCGTGTTGCGCATCAAGCGCTGCACCGCCTGCGCCAAGGTCCACTGGTATCCGCGCGCGCTGTGCCCCTACTGCCTGGGCGACACTGCATGGGAAGACGCCAGCGGCCTCGGCACGGTCTACAGCGTCAGCGTGACGCGACGCGCCGGCCCGATCCCCTATGCGATCGCCTACGTCACGCTCGACGAAGGGGTGACGATGCTCACCAACATCGTCGATGCCGATCTCGATGCGCTGTGCATCGGCGATCGGGTGAAGGTGTGTTTCAAGCCGGCGGAGGGTGGGTTCGCGGTGCCGATGTTCGCGCCGGCCTGAGGCACAGGCTCAATCCACCCGTGCGCCCGAGGCGGCGACCGCTTCGCCCCATTTCGCGACCTCCGAGCGCAGGAAGGCCGCGAACGCCTCGGGCGTGCCGCCGCGCGGGCGCGATTCGGAACTCGCATAGTGCGCCACGACCTCCCTGGTCCGCAGCACGCGGTTGGCGGCCGCGTTGAGCCGCATGACGATCTCCCGCGGCGTTTTCGCCGGCACCATCAGCGCGGCCCAGGTCAGAGCCTCGAAGCCCGCGAGGCCCTGCTGCGCGATGGTCGGAATCTCCGGATGCGTGGGCAGCCGTTCGGCACTGCTCACACCGAGCAGGCGCACGCGCCCGGCCTGCGCGTGCGGCAGGATCGAGGTCGAGACATCGAAGGCGAACTGCACGCGCCCCGCGATCAGGTCGGTCACCATCGGCGGCGAGCCCTTGTAGGGCACGTGCAGCATGTCCAGCCCGGCCTCCTTCTTGAGCATTTCCATCGCGATGTGCTGGGTCGCGCCGTTGCCGCTGGAGCCGTAGGAGATCCGGCCCGGCCGCGCCTTCACGTAGGCGAGCATCTCGTCGAAGCTGCGCACCGGCGTCTCGTTGGACGCGACCAGGTACATCGGCGAGGAGTTCAGCAGGATGACCGGCGCGAAGTCCCCGAGCGGGTCGTACGGCAGCTTGCGGTACAGAGCGGGATTGATCGCCAGCGTGCCGGAGGAACCGTAGAGCACGGTGTGGCCGTCCGGCGCCGCGTTCTTCACGAACTGGTGACCGATGATGCCCATGGCGCCGGCCTTGTTCTCCACGTAGACGCTGCGACCGAGCTCCTCGCCGAGCCGGGCCGCCACGATCCGCGCGCCGATGTCCGAGGCCTGGCCCGGCGGGAAGCCCACGACGATCTGGACCGGCCGCTCGGGATAGCTCGCCTGCGCCAGGGTGGCGCAGGCCCATGGCGACGCGCCGAGCGCCGCGACGAAGCCGCGGCGGCGCATCACGCTTGCTCCGGGCTGCACAGCGCCATGATGCGGTCGAGCGACGCGGCCGCCTCGAGGTCCAGCACCCGCTCCATCAGCTCCCGCGCCGCCGCCTCGGAGATCGCGCGCGTGGCATTGGTCATGAACTTCGCCTTCAGCGCCTCGCTGGACAGCGGCACGTCGGGCGTGCCCAGGCTGGCCGCCTTGCGGCAGCGCACGACGCGCCCGTCCTTGAGGTGGACCACGACCTCGCCGGGGAAACGCCGCGGGAAGTCGCTGGCCGGATCGGGCACGCAGAAGGTCCGGGCCGCGACGGCCAGCACCTCGGGCGCATCGAGCGGCTCGTCGTGGAAGGCCGCGAGGTCCACGCGGCCGCGGATGAGCGCCAACGCCACGACGTACTGCACGCTGAACAGCGCCCGGTAGGGAATGGTCGGGCGGATGCAGGCCTCCCGCGGCTCGGCCACCATCTTGTGCAGGTCGGGCGTGAGCGGGCATTCGATGCGCTCCACGTCCTCGAGCGCGAACTGGCCGCGAAGCTCGAGCGCCGCATCGACGAAGGCATGGATGAAGTGGCAGCAGGGGTACGGCTTCAAGGCGATGCCGCGCGCCTGCCACTCGGCGCCCAGTCCCCGCGTGGGCAGCGCCTCGGGCGCGGGCACGCGCTGGATGTGGGTCTGGTAGAAGCCGCCCTTGGTGGCCTCGAAGACGGTGTTCGGGCCGAGGAAGCCGGCGCGACCCAGCGCCACGGCGGTCAGCGCGCTGTGCGCCGACCAGCCCGGGTGCAGCCGCTTGAGCCAGGAGTTGCCGCCGATGAGGATGCCCGAGGCCATGCTGCCGCACAGCCCCAGCGACCAGGCCAGCGCCTGCGGGGTCGCCTTGCCGAGCCGGCCGGCACCCGCCGCCGCGGCGAAGGTGCCGCACAGGGCCGTCGGATGAAAGCCGCGGTTGTGGAAGTCGGGCGCGCCCACGGTGGCCAGCCGGCAGCCGATCTCCAGCGCCGCGACGAACGCCGCCAGCACCTCGGCACCCGAGGCGCGGTGGGCCTGCCCCGCGGCCATCGTGGCCGCCATCGCCTGGGCGCTGGCGTGGTAGATCGCGCCGATGTGGGTGTCGTCGAAATCGAGCGCATGGGCCAGCACGCCGTTGACGAGCGCGGCGGATGCCGCGGGCAGCCGCGCGCCGCTGCCGATCGCGGTGGCGTCCGTGCCCTGCCCGAGTTCCCTCGCGGCCTCGAGCACCGACGCGCCGATGTCGAACCTGGAGGAGGCCAGCGCGATGCCGATCACGTCCAGCAGATGCTCCTTGGCAAGCGCCAGCACGTCGGCGGGCACGTCCTCGAGCCGCAGGGCCAGGGCGAATTCGGCGATCTTCTCGCTCTCGGTGGGCGCCGCCTGGGCGGGGGAATGCGGGGTCGTTGCGGTCATGTGGTTGCGTCTCCGGAAAAAGGTCTTGAATCTCGCCTGCGGTCAGGTCGCCTGCGGTCAGGTCGCCTGCGGAATGTCGATGTCCATCAGCGGCGCGTGCTGCTGCGCGCCGAAGGTGTCGCGTTCGTCGATGCTGCCCTGGGCCCAGCCGCGCCGCAGCGTGAACTTGAACGCCAGCGCGGGTTCGAAGAACTGGAAGGCGACGATGTCCTCGTCGGTCACGCCGTAGATCCGGGCGACCAGCTCGCGCGTCAGCACCCGGCTGCGCTCCACCTGCCGGTAGCGCTCCGCGCTCGCGAACATCACGTCGAAGGTGATCTCGAAGGGCCCCGAGTTCTTGCTGCGGATGACCTGGGCCAGGTCCTTCAATGCGGTCATGCGCCCACCTCCTCGATGCGCGACGGAAACAGCGCCAGCGGCGTCTCGACCGGCATCAGGTGATAGAGCGAGAAGCGGCACACGGGCCCGATCGGATTCTCGGGCGGGTTCAGCGGGATCGCGAAATTGCCCGCGGTCGCCATCTGCCCCGGGTAGGGCATGTGCAGCACGCCGATGCGTGCGTGGCTGCAGATCGCGTTGGCCAGTTCCTGCGTGGCGGCCGTGGCCTCGCCCAGGATGCCGACCTCCAGCGGCACGAAATCCTTGCAGGGTTCGAGCGCGCCCATGACGCCGTTCTTGCCGTAGACATGGAAGTGGATCTGCGCCTGGCCCGACGCCAGTTCCGGGAACACGCCATGCAGCCGCTTCTTCAGGGTCGCCAGAAAGCCGTCGATCTGGCCCACGAGGATCGGATCGCGGATGCCGCCGACGAAGATCGTGCGGTGCCCGGCGATCGCGGCGCCCTCCAGCTTCACGAGATAGGCCGGGGTGGGCCTGAACACGCTGCCGCTCACGCGCACCCGGCGTTCGTCCAGCGGCAGGTAGCGCGCGCCGCCCAGGTCGAGCACGCCGCCGGGTCCCGACAGCAGGTCGGGCCGCGTCTTCTCGTAGAGCGTGTGCGCGGCCACCGACAGCGGCGTGCAACGCTCGTTCGAGCTCATGGGCTCCAGGTCGAAGCTGTCGGCGCGCACCGTCGCCAGGATCACCTTGCCCTTGGGCTCGGCGCAGTTCGCGCCGCATTCCATGATCTTGCCCATGTGCCAGTAGATGCCGGGATCCTCGATGCCATGGAACTGGCAGAAGGCGGCATAGGGCGCGGGGTCGTAGGCACGGCCCGCCACCACCACGTCCACGTCGGGATGCGCGCGCAGCACCGCGAGGATGGGCTCGGCCCCCATCTGGGCCACGATGTGCTCGGAGGTCTCGATGTCCGCGAGCGTGGCGGGCGGTGCGCTGGCACAGGGATCGAGCTGTCCGCGCTCGAAGCGCTCGCGCACGAGCTCGCGCTCCACGTCCGAATAGATCGCGGCGACCTTCAGGCGGTAGCCACCATCGCGCGCGATGCGGCCGATGACCACGATGGTCTCGTCCACGTGACGTCCGATGCCCGGCCCGCCGGCCGAGCCGATCAGCAGAGGGATGCCGCGCGCGCGGCACCCCTTGAGGATGGTGCGCAGGTCGCGTTCGAGCGCGCTGGGCGAGACGATCATCTTCGCCAACCCGAGCTGGTAGGGGCCGGGATCGGTCGATCCGGCATCCACGATGACCGCATCGGCGCCGGCATCGATGCCGCGCATGAAGTCGTCCTCGGGAATCCCGTAGCCCAGCATGCCCACGGGGGTGAGAATCCGGATCTCGCCGCGGCTCATGCGGCCTCCCGCAGTTCGGTGCGCCGCCAGGCGCGCGGCTGCGGGCGCTCCAGGCCCAGGTGCTGGCGCAGCGTCCGGCCTTCGTACTCCTTGCGGAACAGGCCGCGGCGCTGCAGCTCGGGCACCACCATGCGCACGAAGTCCTCGTAGCCGCCGGGCGTGTAGAGGGCCTGGATCACGAAGCCGTCGCAGGCGGCGCCGAACCAGGCTTCCATCTGGTCGGCGATCTGCGTCGGCGTGCCGACGAAGTTGGGGCCCTCCTTGACGGTGCCGCGCCCCGAGAACTCGACGAAGTCCTTCACCGAGGGATTCTTCTTGCCGCTGGCCGCGATCACGCGGTCGCGCAGGCCGTGCCACGAAGTGGCGGCCAGTTCCTCGTCGGTGAAGGGGAGCTCGTAGGGCCGCCGGGCGAAATCGACATTGAGCACCTCGCACAGCAGCGCGAGGCTGTCGATCGGGCGCGCCGTGGCGGCGATGGTCGCGAGCCGGTCCTGCGCCTGCGCCTCCGACTCGCCGACGACGAACTTCAGCGCCGGCGCGATCTTCACCTCGTCGGGATCGCGGCCGGCCTCGGCCACGGCATTCTTCAGGGCCGCGTACTGCTTCCTGCCCGCCTCGAAGTTGGGATAGGCCGCGAACACGAGCTCCGCCCAGCGGCCCGCGAAGCGCATGCCGCGGCCGCTCTGCCCGGCCTGCAGGATGACCGGGTGCCCCTGCTGCGAGCGCGGCACCGGCAGCGGCCCCTTCGACCGAAAGAAGGTGCCGCGATGGTCGAGCCGGTGCACCTTGTCGGGATCGGCGAAGCGCCCGCTCGCCTTGTCGAGCACCATCGCGTCGTCCTCCCAGCTGTCCCAGTGGCCCATGACCACCTCCATGAACTCGTCGGCGCGGTCGTAGCGCAGGTCGTGCTCCAGATGCTCGTCGCGCCCGAAGTTGGCGGCCTCCGAATCGTTGAGCGAGGTCACCACGTTCCAGGCCACCCGCCCCTTGGTCATCAGGTCGAGCGTGGCGAACAGGCGCGCCACGTGGAAGGGCTCGTAGTAGGTCGTCGAGTAGGTCGCGCCCAGGCCCAGCCGGCTGGTCGCGCCGGCCATCGCCATCAGGATGGTCGCGGGGTCCATCTTCACGCAGCGCACGCCGTTGGCGACCGTCTCGCGGTGGCTGTCGCCATAGATGTCGGGCATGGCCAGCCGGTCGTCGAAGAAGGCCATGTCGAACTTCCCTTCCTCGAGCGTGCGCGCGATGCGCTGGAAGTATTCGGGCGTGGTGAAGTCGCTCATGCTCGAGGGATGCCGCCACGAGCCGACGTAGTTGGTGCAGTTCTGGGCCTGTAGAAAGGCCACGAGGGCCATCTGGCGCTTCGAGGTGTTCACTGGATTTCCTTGGGTGACGGTGACGGATTCGTTCAATCGACCTGCGCGCCCGAGAGGGCGACGGCCTTGCCCCACAGGGCGTGTTCCTTCTGCATGTGCAGCTGCAGCTCCCGGGCGCTGCCGCCGAGCGCGTAGCTGCCGGTGGTGGAGAACTGCTCGAGCACGGCGGGATCCTTGAGCGCGGCGTTCACGGCCTCGTTCAGGCGCTGGACGACCGCCGCGGGCGTGCCCCGGGGCGCGAGGATCGCCGACCACGGCACGGCCTCGAAACCCGGCAGGCCCTGCTGCGCGAGCGTGGGGATCTCGGGCGCCTGCGGCAGGCGCTTGAGCGATGCCACGCCGAGGATCCGCACGCGGCCGTTCCTGGCCATCGGCAGCACCGAGCCCGCGGTGTCGAAGGCCAGGTCCACCTGGCCGCCGATCACGTCGGTCATCATCGGCGGCGAGCCCTTGTAGGGCACGTGCAGCAGGTCGAGGCCCGCTTCCTTCTTGAGCATCTCCATCGCGATGTGGCCGGTGGTGCCGCTGCCGCTGGAGCCGTAGCTGACCTTGCCGGGCCGCGACTTCGCGAGTTCGCGCAGGTCCTTGAAGTTCTTCAGCAGCGAGTCGGCCGCCACGAACAGCACCAGCGGCGAGGCCGACACCAGCGCCACCGGTTCGAAGTCCCTGAGGGGGTCATAGGACATCTTCCGGTAGAGCGAGGGGTTGATCGCCAGCGTGCCGGTCGAGCCCATGAGCAGCGTGTAGCCGTCGGGCGCCGCGTTCTTCACCGCCTCGTGCGAGATCATGCCGGCGGCACCTGGACGGTTGTCCACGTACACCGGCTGTCCCAGCGTCTGCGTCATGCTCTGCGCGACCTGGCGCGCGCTGGTGTCGGTACTCTGGCCGGCGGGAAAGCCGACCACCATCTTGATGGCGCGGGTCGGATAGTCGCCCGCGGCCGATGCCGCCGCGGCAGGCCGGGCGAAACCGGCAAGCGGGGCGGTCGCCATCGCGGCGAGGCAGAACGTTCTGCGTGTGGGCACGGTTTGTCTCCTTCGATGTACGGCCCGATGCATTCGCGGGCCTTGGGAAGATTGTTCGAGCCAAGCCCGCGCCGGACAAATCGAGAAGCGCGATACAGTTATAGATTGGCGCTATAAATCGAATCCCTCCCATGCCGCTGCCCGACCCCGAATCGCCCACCGTCCCTCTCACGCCGGGGCTGGCGCTGGTCGAATTGCAGACCTTCATCGCGGTGGCGCGCTCGCTGAGCTTCAGCGCCGCCGCGGCGCAGCTGCACGTGACGCAGCCGACGGTGACCGGGCGCATCCATCGCCTGGAAGCGCTGCTGGGCGTGCAGCTGCTTCGGCGCACCACGCGCAAGGTCGAGCCCACCGCGGCCGGCGCCCTGCTGCTGGAGGAAGCGGTCAGGACGCTCGAGGGACTGGCCGGCCTGGTCGACCGCTTCCGGCGCGAGGCGCGCCGCGCACGCCAGCGCGTGGTCGTCGCGGCCACGCCGACCATCGCCGCGCTGCGGCTGCCGCCGATCATCGCGGCCTATGCGGAACGCTACCCGGACGTGGAGCTGGAACTGCTCGACCTCAAGTACGCCGGCGTCCTCGCCGCCATCGACTCGGGGGAAGCCGACGTGGCGGTGCTGGCCCTCGATGCGCCCGACCGGCGCTACCGCTTCACGCCCCTGTGGAAGGACGACATGGTGCTGGTCGCGCCGCCCGCGCATGCACTGGCCCGCCAGACCAGCGTGGCGCCCGAGGAACTGGCCCAGGTGCCGCTGATCGTGGTCGACCAGTACCAGTCGGTGCGCGCGAGGATCGCGGCCGCGCTCGAGGCGCGCGGCTTGAAGATGCCCGCCTCGAAGGTGGTGGGCAACCTCAACACGCTGCTCGGGATGCTCGATGCGGGCATGGGCGTGACGCTTCTGCCGCGCTCGGTGTCCGCCCGCGGCAGCGTCGCGCGGCACGCTCGCATCGAGATCCGCGACATCGACATGACGCGGCATTTCGGCATCGTCACGGCGCGCGACATCAAGGCCGGTGCGGCCCTGCAGAGCTTCATTCGCTTCCTGCGCCAGGCCGACACCCGCGCGCGCGACTGATCGGGTTCGCAGGCCGCCCATTTATCACGGCCACCTATCAATCCATCGCGAGACTCGAATTGTTGCGGGCCTGCCCGCTTCCTAGACTTCCAGCGCATTGAAACCGACGTTGGAGACAACCATGGAAGCGACAGCGACCTTCGAACCCAGGCAATTGCGCGACGTGCTGGGCACCTTCGTGACCGGCGTGACGGTGGTGACCACCCGCGCGCCCGACGGCCAGACGCATGGCGTCACGGCCAATTCCTTCAGCTCGGTCTCGCTGGATCCGCCGCTGGTGCTGTGGAGCCAGTCGCTCTCCTCGCGCAGCCACTCGGCCTTCCAGGACAGCGGGCATTTCGCGATCAACATCCTCGCCGACGACCAGATCGCGCTGTCGAACCACTTCGCGAAGTCGCGCGACGACAAGTTCGACGGCATCGCGCATGCGCAGGGAGTGGGCGGCGTGCCGGTCCTGGAGGGCGTGGCCGCGCACCTGGAGTGCACGAAGATCGCAGCCTATCCGGGCGGCGACCACGTGGTGTTCATGGGCCGCGTGGAGCGCATCGCGCAGTCGGGCCGACGGCCGCTGGCCTTCGGCCGCGGCAAGTACATGGTGGCCTACGCGCACGACCTCGGCCCCACGGCCCTGCGCCTGGGCACCTCGAGGCCGGTGGACCTGCAGGCCATTCGCACGGCAACCGCCGCGCTGCCCGCGATCGCCGAGCGCCTGGGGCAACACACGCTGTGCCTGGCGGTGTGGGGCAACCACGGACCGACGGCGGTGCACTGGGAACCTTCGCGCCGCCCGGTCAGCGACCAGCTGCGCCCGGGCCTGGTGATGAGCATCACGCGCTCCGCGACGGGGCGTGCGTTCGCGGCCTTCCTGCCCGAGGAGATGACGCGGCCGATGATCGAGGAAGACCTGCACGCCTGGAGCCAGGCCGGCGAGAGCGCGGCCGAGCGGCGCGCGCGATTCGACGCGACGCTGACCGAGGCGCGCGCCCGAGGCCTGGCGCGCGCGATCGGGGATGCACCGTCACCGATCCACCAGGTGGCCGTGAATGCCTTCAGCGCACCCATCCTCGATGCCGGGGGCCACATGGTCATGGCGCTGTCGCTCACCTCGGATGCGCGGCGCCTGTCGTCCGACTGGGACGCCGAGGTACCGCGGGGGTTGCTGAGCGCCGCACGGGAAATCTCCCGGCAGATCGCCTAGTCGGTCCTGATGTTGGCCTCGCGGATCACCGAGGTCCACGTCGCATACTCCTCCGCGATCCGCGCCCCCAGTTGCTCGGGCGTGCTGCCGGTGGCCGCCGCCCCTGCGGTCTCGAACTTCTCCTTCACCTCGGGCAGCGCCAGCGACTTCACGATCGCGTCGTTGAGCCGGGCCACCACCTCGCGCGGCGTGCCGGCCGGAGCGAACAGGCCGAACCAGACCTCGGGATTGAAGCCCGGCAGGGTGTTGGCGATCGGCGGCGCGCCGGGCGCGAGCGGCGAGGGCTGCAGCGAGGACACGCCGAGCAGGCGCACCCTGCCCTCCTTGATGAAGGCATTCATCTGCGACGAACTGGTGCTCAGCAGCACCTTCGACTCGCCGGTCAGGATCGCCTGCGTGGTCGGCGCCTGGCCCTTGTAGGGGATGTGGGTCATCTCGATGCCGGCGCGCCGGCTGAAGAGCTCGGTGGCGAGGTGGCCGAAGGAGGCCGGTCCGGCGGTCGCGAAATCGAGCTTGCGCGGATTGGCCTTCGCGTAGTCGATCAGCTCCTGCACCGACTTCGCGGGCACCGAGGGATTGATCGCGAGGATCATCGGCTGCAGCGAGACCAGCGACACCGGCGCGAAGTCCTTCAGCGGCGCGTAGTCGGCCTCCTTCGAGACCTGCGGCGAGATCACCAGGCCGTTGTTGGGGAACAGCAGCGTGTAGCCGTTGGCCGGCGCCTTGGCAACGAACTTGGTGCCCAGCACGGCCGAGGCGCCGGCCTTGTTCTCGATGATCACGGGCTGCTTGAGGAAGCGCTGCATCGGTTCCTGCAGCACGCGCGCGAGCACGTCGGTGGTGCCGCCCGGCGGATAGGGCACGACGATGGTGATCGGGCGGTTCGGGAAATCCGACGCCGCGGACTGCGCGATGCCGGCCTGCGGCAGCGCGAGCGCGCCGGCCGCGAGCAACGCGGCCCAGAAGCCGCGGGCCGCGGCTCGCGCCGGGCCCCCTGCCTTGCCGGCGACTCGCGGAAGGCGCATCCAACTGTTCATCATGTCTGTCTCCTTCGTTGTGTGTCTCAGCCGCGCACGTGCAGCGCGCGGCTCTCGCGCAGCGCCGCGATGCGCTCCTCGCCCAGCCCGAGCAGGCTGCCCAGCAGCGCGGGGCCGTCGGCACCGAGCTCGGACACGCTGCCGCGCGCATGCGCCGCGGTGCGGGCGAAGCGGAAGGCGGGGTTGGGCACCTGGAACGCGCCGGCGCCGTCGTCGATGGTCTGGAAGGCCTGGCGCTCCACCAGCGGCGGCAGCTTCATCGCTTCGCGCACGGTGAAGTAGCGCGAGCACGGCACGCCCGCGGCATTCATCTCGGCCTCGCATTGCGCGGCGCTGCGATCGGCGGCCCAGTCGTCGAGCAGCTGCATCAGCGCGCCCCAGTGGTGCTCGCGCTCCTGGCTGGTCGCGAAGCGCGCGTCGGTGATCCATTCGGGATGGCCGGTGCCGCGCGCCAGCGCCTCGAAGTTGTTCTGGCTCACGGGCGCGATCAGCAGGAAGCCGTCCTTCGCCTTGGTCGGGCGATAGAGCGGACGACGCCGCTCGGCCGGGAACTGCGCCTCCTGGCACTCGTAGACGAGCAGGCCCAGCATCGCATCCATCAGCGCGAGGTCGATGTGGTCGCCCTCGCCGGTGCGCGCGGCGCGGAACA
This sequence comes from Variovorax sp. ISS6, assembly GCF_056523145.1. Lineage (NCBI taxonomy): Bacteria > Pseudomonadati > Pseudomonadota > Betaproteobacteria > Burkholderiales > Comamonadaceae > Variovorax > Variovorax sp. ISS6. The sequence goes on along the minus strand of NZ_JAWRZC010000002.1, from coordinate 1,976,901 downwards.
GTGCGCTCTGGATCGCGCCGAAGGCCAGCGAGCCGCCGAGCACGTCGGCCACGAAGATGCCGTTCTTCAGCGGCCGCTCGACGTCGCCCTCCTGGTAGTCGAGGTTGGCCATGTCGTAGCCGCTGGCCGCGTGCAGCACCGGCGCGTAGGCGCTGCGGCCCGACCAGGAACCCTCCTGCCCGAAGCCCGAGATCGAGCAGTACACCAGCCGCGGGTTCAGCGCCGAGAGCGTCGCGTAGTCGAGGCCCAGGCGCTGCATCACGCCGGGGCGGTAGTTCTCCACCAGCACGTCGCACTGGGCGACCAACTCGCGCACCAGCGCGACCGCCTCGGGCTTCTTGAGGTCGAGCGCGAGGCTCTTCTTGCCGGCGTTGAGCTGCGCGAAGTAGGTGCTGCGGCCCTGGCGCCGCGGCGGCCGCAGCCGGATGTGGTCGCCCTCGGGCGGCTCCACCTTGATGACCTCGGCACCGAGGTCGGCCATCAGCCGCGTGCAGTAGGGGCCCGACATCATCGCGGTGAAGTCGAGCACGCGCACGCCGTCGAGCACGCCGGGCTTCGCGGCGGCGGAGTTGTTGGTCGGCTCAGCCAAGGTTGCTCTCCGTCACGGCGAGGCCGGCGAGGCGCGAGCCGCCGAGCGCGTCGAGGTAATCGGCATGCGCCGCGGTGCCGCGCGCATAGCGCGCGAGGTAGGCATCGAAGGCCGCGTCGTCGGCGCTCGCCTTCACGTACTCGCGCAGGTGGCGCTCGTCGGCGCGGTACAGCGTGGGCGAGGCGCTCGGGTGGGCGCCGTAGGGCGCCTCCACCACCGCGTCGACCATCACGCTCGGCAGCTTGGTCAGGTGGTTCGAGCGGCGGATGGTGTCGGACGACACGATGCGATCCACCGAGACGATCACGTGGCGCGAGGCCTGCGCGAGCATCGCGTCGAAGAAGGGCGTGGCGAGGTACTGCACGTTGCCGTATTCGTCGGCCTGCTGCGCGTGGAGCAGGCACACGTCGGGCTTGATCGCGGCGGCGGCGAGCATCTTGCGCTCGCCGGGCTTCGAGGGCAGCGGCCAGTAGTGCTCGGGCGTGTGGCGCGGCAGGTCGGTGCCCAGGTCGGGGATCGCGGTCCAGGGCATGTCGCAGATGCCGGCGCGCAAGCCTCCGGCGATGCCGGGTCCGTCGAGCTCGTAGACCTTCAGCGTGCCGGCCTCGGCGCGGCGGCGGAAGTGCGGCGCGAGGCCGAACTGCTCGAAGCTGATGAACACGCAGGCGGTGCTGCGCGCGCAGCCGGCGCCGATCAGCATGTCGGGCGCGATCGAGCCGGGCGCGGGCACCAGGTCGAGGTCGCGCGCGCCCTTGCGGATCAGCGCGCGCACCAGCGCCATCGGCTGGGCATTGAAGATCCAGCCGCCCAGGCCGACGCGGTGGCCGTCCTGGATGACCGACACGGCCTCGTCGAGGGTGGTCAGCTTGCTTTTGTTGTTGGGGCTCATGGCTCGTCTCTTCAGGGGAACTTGCGGCGCAGGGTGCCGCGCGTGTCGACACGGGTGCGCAGCAGGCGCAGCTCCTCGGGTTCGGGCATGCGCGTGAGGGGCGGCGTGCCCTCCACCACCAGCTCGAAGCCGGTGGCCTTGCGGATCTGCTCGAGCGTCACGCCCGGATGGATCGAGCGCACGCGCATGGCCTTGCTCACGGGCTCGAAATCGAACACGCCCAGCGGCGACACCACCAGGCGCGGCCCGCCCGGCGGCAGACCGGCCTCCTCGCGCGAGTTGCCGCCTTCCATGTGGCCCGGTCCGCAGAGGAAGTCGACGCGCGGCACGAAGGCGCCCGGATCGTGGCGCGTGAGCGCGACATAGAAGCGCTTGGCCAGCCCGCACAGCGCGCTGATGCCCACCGTGCCGGGGCCGCGCACCCTGGGCCGGGCCTGGTCGCCGACCACCACCGTGTTGATGTTGCCGAAGCGGTCGACCTGCAGCGCCGAGAGGATCGCGAAGTCGAAGAAGTGGATCTTCCAGTCGATGAAATCGATCATGTTCGGCAGGTCCATCCAGGCCTCGGAGGACTCGATGTTCTCCGAGTCGGCCGTGGACAGCAGGTGGTCGCGCACCGGGTTCACCATGCCGCCGGGGCCCGAGATCCACCACAGCCGGGGCGCCTGCATCTCGCGCGCGAGGTTGCAGGCGGCCAGCTGGATGTCGGAGTTGGTGCCGATGATGACCTTCTCGCCATCGGCGAAGTCGCGCGCCAGCAGCACGGCGAGCAGCTCGCCGGTCGACGGCTTGTCGTCGTTCTGTGTCATTTGCTTGATATTTGGTTCAACCATTCATTGCTCCTAGGAATCAACCATGGCACTGTCAAGCGGGATTCACCTGCCGGGCGCGCAAGAAGAAAGGACCGCGCGCCTTGCGGCGGGCGGTCCTCTGCGGATGGGACGAAGGCGTGGCGGCGCGTGCCGCGCGGGTTCAGCGCGCGGTCTTCGGGGCGCGGGTGGCGGATTTGGCCGCCGGCTTGGTGGCGGGCTTTTCGGCCGGCGCCCTTGCCGCCGCCTTGCGCGGCGCGGCGGGCGCGGCGGCCGGGGCATCCTGCGCGGCGTCCTCGCCCACCTTCGACAGATAGCTGCGCTGCAGTCGCTTGAGGCTGGACTCCATCTCCGCCACGGCCGCGTCGGCGTCCTTGGCCGCGAGATGCTTGAGGAAGCGGCGGCGCGAGGGCAGCACGTAGGCGTTCTCCTCGTGGCCGATCTGGCCGATGAACTCGGCCAGCACGTTGAGCACGCCGTTCATCACGATCACCATGATCGGATTGCCGGTCATGCGCGCGAGGATGCGGTGGAACTCGAGGTTGGTCGCCGCGCGCGCGGGGAAGTCGTCGCGCCGCAGCGCTTCCTCGGCCGCGTCGATGTTGGCGGCCAGCGCCTCGAGATCGGCGGGCGTGGAGCGCGCGCAGGCCTCGCGCACCAGGATCGATTCGAGCCAGATGCGCGCCTCGGTGAGCTGCGCAGGCTGGATCGCGCCCATGTGGTACATGTCCATCAGGCCGGTGGCGATGGCGTCGCCGCTGCGCCCGCTGATGAAGGCGCCGCCGCTGGCGCCCTTCTGCAGCCGGATCAGGCCCGCATGCTCGAGCGAGCGCAGCGCCTCGCGCAGCGTGTTGCGCGACACGCCGAACTGCTCGGACAGGGCACGCTCCGATGGCAGCCGCGTGCCGACCTTGAGCCGGCCCTGCGACAGCTCGCCGCGGATCTGCTGGGCGATCTCCTCGAAGGCACGCGCGGAACGGATGGGCTGGAACTTGGCGCTCCGTGCGTCGGCCGCGGGCGGCGACGGTTCTTTGGCGTCCATGGGGAATCCTCCGTTGGAAAAACTAAAAGTTGGACCTTTGAGCCAAATGATAAGGGGCCGCGTTGCGCAGGCCGCTGTGGGCCGAGCCCTCGCGACCATGGCGGTTGCCGGATCTTAGTAATGGTTCTACCATTCAAATTTTCCGAGATCCAGGAGAGACACGCCCATGCCCCCGACCACCCTTCCCGGCGACGAAGAGCGCGCCCTGCTGCGCGACTCGGTGCGCGGCTTCCTCGAGCGCCACTGGCCGCCCGCCACCGCCGTGCCATGGTCACGCGAACCCGCGCGCGTGCAGGCGCTGTGGCAGCAGCTCGCGGCCCAGGGCCTTGCCGCCTTGGGATCGGATCCCTCGGAGGGCGGCCTGCGCGAGATCGCGCTGGTCATGGAGGAACTGGGCCGCGCGGGCTGCACCCTGCCGCTGCACCACGGCACGCTGCTGAACCTCGCGGCGCCACGCACGCCGCAGGGCGAGGAGCCCGCACTGCTCGCGCTGCAACGTGCCGGCGAGGCGCGCGTGGTGCTGTGCTTCGGGGCCTTCGACGGCGACCGCGGCGCGGGCCGGGCGCGCATCGACGACGACGGCAGGCTCCACGGCGAACTCGCCTTCGTCGAGCATGCCGACAGCGCCACCCACCTCGCGGTGGTGGTGGACGGCCCCGCGCTCGCGCTGATCGACCTGCGCGCGCCTGGCGTGCGCATCGAGGCCACGCCAGCGATGGGAACGCAGGGGCTGTTCCGCGTCGCGCTGGACGGGATCGCCGCCACCGTCCTGCCCTTTTCCGAAGACAAGCTCGGCGCGCTGCACGCGATGGCCCGCCTCGCGCTGTGCGCGCGCGCCACCGGCGCCGCCGAACGCGCCTTCGAGCTCGCCGTGGCCTACGCGGGCGAGCGCCGGCAGTTCGGCCGCCCGATCGGCAGCTTCCAGGCGATCCAGCACAAGCTCGCCGACAGCCACATCGCGCTGCTGGGCGCACGGCTCACGCAGGCCGGCGCCGCGCGGCAGCACGACCTCGGCGCCGACAACTGGCGCGTGTTCGCCGAAGCGGCCTGCGCGCTGGCCGCGACGACACTGCGGCGGGTGTCGCTGGAAACGCAGCACACCTTCGGCGCCATCGGCTACAGCGAGGAGCACGAGGCGCCGCGCCATTTCAAGCAGGTGCACCTCGACGTGCTGCGCCACGGCGGTGGGCGCCGCGCGCGCGAGGCGCTGGCCGATCACTTCCTCGGCGAGACGCCGCGCACGCTGCCCGAATACGATCTGGGCCCGGCCGGTAACGCCTTTCGCGAGGAGGTGCGCGCCTGGTTGCAGACGCACTGGTCGGGCGAGCGCAAGGCCGCGCACGAGGCGCTGGACTTCAAGGCGCGCGAGTACGACCGCGAGTTCGCACGCGAACTCGGGCGCACCGGCTGGATCGGTCTCTCGTGGCCGCAACGCTTCGGCGGCCAGGCGCGCGGCGCCTTCGAGCAACTGGCTTTCGTCGAGGAGATGGAACGCGCCGAGGCGCCGCGCGTGGGCGCACCGGTGCAGGCCGCGATGCTGCAGGTGCACGGCAGCGCGGCGCAGCAGGCGCGCTACCTGCCCGAGATCCTGCGCGGCGAGGCGATCTACGGCATGGGCTACAGCGAGCCCGACGCGGGCTCCGACCTCGCGTCGATGCGCACCCGCGCGGTACGCGACGGCGACCACTACGTGATCGACGGCCAGAAGATCTGGACCACCACCTACTGGGGCGACTACATGCTGCTGGCCACGCGCACCGACTCCGAGGCGAGCCCGCCGCATGCCGGCCTGAGCCTGTTCATCGTGCCGATGGACACGCCCGGCATCACCATCCGCACCTCGACCACGATGTACGGCGGCAGCTTCGCCAATGTCTTCTACGACGGCGTGCGCGTGCCGGCCGAGGCGATGGTGGGCGAGCTCCACGGCGGCTGGAAGGTGCTGGTCGGGGCGCTGGCCACCGAGCGCGGCTTCATCGGCGGCGGCATCGTGATGAAGGTGGCGCATGCCTTCGAGCAGCTGTGCGAGCACCTGCGCGGCGCGACGGGCGCCGACGGCCGGCCGATGCGCCTCGATCCGCTGGTGCGCGAGCGCATCGCCGACCTGGCGGGGCAGATCGAGGCCGGGCGCCGCATGATGATGCACTGCGCCGAGCGCGTCGACGCGGGCGAGACGCCGCTGCACGACGCGGCCGCGAGCAAGGTCTACTCGGGCGAGCTGATGGAGCGCTTCGGCGAGGTGGCGCTCGACCTGCTCGGCATGGAAGGCACGCTCGGCGAGGGCAGCCCCGGCGCGGTGCTGCGCGGGCGCATCGAGCAGAACCTGCGCCATGCGCTGATGTGGGTGATCAGCATCGGCACCAACGAGATCCAGCGCAGCCTGATCGCGCAGCGCGGGCTCGGCCTGCCGCGCTGAACGCGCCCCGGGCCGGCGCGGCTCAGCGTGCCGGCTTCTTGCGCTCCATCTCGAGCAGCAGCGCGTTCAGTGCGTTGAGGTGCTTGGCCAGCGCGGCGCCGGCCTTGTCCGCATCGCGCTCGCGCATCAGGCGCAGCACCTTGCGGCGCACCTGCACCACGTTGCTGTGCGGCGTCTGCAGCTGCGCGATCAGGCCGCGCAGGATCTCCGACAAGGCATCGATCAGCATCACGATCACCTCGTTGTGGGTGGCGCGGCCGATCAGGCGATAGAACTCCGTGATCTGGCCGCTGTCGCGCACCGGCCGGCCCTGCTTCACCAGCTCGGCGAAGCGCTCGATGTCGGCCTCGATGGCGGCGAAGTCTTCCTCGGTCGCGCGCTCGCAGGCCAGCCGGATCGCCAGCCCGCACAGCAGGATGCGGGCCTCGGTCAGGTCCGACACCGGCACCTGCTTGAGCGCCACCATGTCGCGCACCGCCTGCGTGATGCCCTCGGGATGCGACTGCTTGATGTAGAAGCCGCCGTTGATGCCGGTCACCGCCTCGACCATGCCGGCCATCTCGAGGCTGCGCAGCGCCTCCCGTACGCCGCTGCGGCTCACGCCGAACTGCTCGGACAGCTCGCGCTCGCTGGGCAGGCGGTCGCCGGCGCTCAGCACGCCCTCCACCACCTGCTGGCGGATCTGGTCGCAAATCGCCTCGAAGGCGCGGCGCATGCGCACGGGCGCGAAGACTGGTGCGGATTCCGACATGGCTCCTTTCCTCCTCTGGATCACGAACGTCGATGGCTGGATGCCGAGCCGATAGTGTGCCCTTCCTGGCGCTGACGCCAATTGACCATCGACAAGGCTTTCGCTATGGTTCAACCAATTACATCACAAACCATCCGACCAGGAGACAAGCCTCATGACCCACTCCCGCCGCCACGCGCTGGCCACCGGCCTCGGCCTGCTGGGCGCCTCGGCGCTGCCCGCCTTTCCCCTGGCCGCGCGCGCCGCTCCGGGCTATCCCGACAACGTCATCAAGTTCATCATTCCCACGCCGGCCGGCGGCGGGCACGACACGATGATGCGGGTCATCGGGCAGAAGCTCACCGAGGCCTGGGGCCAGCCGTGCATCGTCGAGTCGAGGGCCGGCGCGAGCGGCGCGATCGCGGCCTCCGCGGTGGCGCGCGCCACGCCCGACGGCTACACGCTCGGTGTCAGCTACAGCGCGCTGATCAGCAACCTGGTGCTGCAGCCCGCTCAGCAGCCCTACAAGCTCGCCGACCTCGCGCCCATCAGCATGCTCGCGCTCACGCCCATCGCCATCGGCGTGCGCGAGTCGCTCAATGTCAGGACGCTCGACCAACTGGTGGCGCTGGCAAAATCGAAGCCCGGCAAGATCTCGTACGGTTCCTACGGCCCCGGCTCGGGCGGCAACTTCGTGGGCGAGCTGCTGAACATGGCCGCCGGCATCGACACCGTGCACGTGCCCTACAAGGGCGAGGCGCCGGCGCTGCAGGACCTGATCGGCGGCCAGATCGACACCGCCGTGGTGTCGCTGGGCGGCGTGTCGCGCTACCCGGGCAAGATCCGCGCGCTGGCGGTCGCGAGCCCGACGCGCTTTCCGCTCTATCCCGACGTGCCCACCTTCGCCGAGGCCGGCTTCCCCGACGTGAACATGCCGGGCTTCGGCGCGCTGTTCGCGCCGGCCTCCACGCCCAAGGCCATCATCGACAAGCTCGATGCCGAGATGGCGCGCATCGTGAAGCTGCCCGACGTGGCGCCCAAGCTGCTCGAGCTGGGCTTCGAGCCTGCCGGCTGGGGCCCGCAGAAGCTGTCGAGCTTCCTGGCCGAGCAGCTTGCGCTGACGCAGAAGCTGGTCGCGACCGGGCGCATCAAGGTCTGAGCGGGCGCCGCATGCGGCGCAGTGGGGCTACCCTATAGTGCACGCATGACCTTACCCAGCGGCGAAGCTGCCGACTACGCATCCTTCATCGAGGCGCTCAAGGAGCGTGTCGCGGCGGCCCGCCAGTCCGCGGCCCGCGCGGTCAATCACGGCCTGATCGCTTTGTACTGGGACATCGGCGAAGCCATCCTCGACAAGCAGCAGACGAACGGCTGGGGCCAGGCCGTGGTCGAGCGGATCGCCCGGGACCTGCGCGCGGCCTTTCCCGGCACACAGGGTTTCTCGGCACGCAATGTCTGGGACATGCGGCGCATGGTCGAGGCTTACAGCGAGCCCGGATTTCTGCGACAGCTTGTCGCAGAAATTCCGAAGGGCAAGGGTTCGGGCCGAAGCATCGGACGCTCCGCCGACAAGCGGAAACCCACGGTTTTCGGCGGCAACGACTCTCTGCGACAGCTCGTCGCAGAAATCCCCTGGGGCCACCACCTGCAGATTCTGGGCAAGACCGCCGACCCGGCACAGCGCCTGTACTACCTGCGCGCCAGCGCCGCGCTGGGTTGGAGCCGCAACGTCCTGCTCAACCAGATCAAGGCCGGCGCCTGGGAACGCTCGCGCGCGGAGGGCAAGAGCCACAATTTCCCGCGGGTGCTGCCGCCCGCCATGGCCGGGCAGGCCGAGGAGGTCCTCAAGAGCAGCTACAGCCTCGAGTTCCTGGGCATCCGCCAGGCGGTGAAGGAACGCGAACTGGAAACCCGGCTCCTCGACAGGCTGCGCGACTTCATCCTCGAACTGGGCTACGGCTTCTGCTTCATCGGCCGCCAGCACCGCCTCGTGCTGGGACGCAAGGAATACTTCATCGACCTGCTCTTCTACCACCGCTTCCTCAAGGCCCTGGTCGCCGTGGAACTGAAGGTCGGCTCCTTCGAACCCGAGTACGCGGGCAAGATGGACTTCTATCTCAACCTGCTCAACGACAGGGAGCGCGCGCCCGGCGACGCCCCGTCGATCGGCATCATCCTGTGCGCCGAGAAGGACAACCTGGAGGTCGAGTTCGCCCTGCGCAGCAAGACCAATCCTATCGGCGTGGCGGAGTACCAGTTGCAGGCGGCCCTACCGAGCGAACTGCGCGGCAAGCTGCCTTCGGTGCGCCAGCTCCAGCAGGTGGTGCGCGGTGCGCTGCCGCCTCCGGTCGCGACACAGGAGCGACGCGGCAAAGACTGAGCGGCGCCGCCGGTTCGCTACGAGGTCGCTCCTCGACCCAGCGCGCGGCGTCGCCGACGGCCGCGCGCGAGGTGCGGAAACCGTTGGCCGGGTGCGCCGCGAGCGGGCCGGCGCATGCATCTATATGATTTGCCTCGCCCGCCGCCGATCGCCCCGCGCTTGAATCCCAGCACTCCCACCGCCCCGAACGCAGCCTCGCTCTGGAGTCCGCTCTCCCAGCCCGCCTTCCGCGGGCTCTGGGGTGCCGGCAGCCTGTTCTTCGTCGGCAATGCGATGCAGAACATGGCGGCCTCGTGGCTGATGATCGAGCTCACGGCCTCGTCCTTCCTCTCGGCGCTGGTCCAGACCGCCTCCTTCCTGCCGATGTTCCTGCTGTCGCTGCCCGCCGGCGTGCTGGCCGACACCATCGACCGCCGGCGGCTGATGCTGCGCATCCAGGGCGTCTACGGGCTCGCCGCGCTGACGCTCACGCTGCTCGCGCTGGCCGGCTGGATCGGCCCGGGCGGGCTGCTGTTCTTCACCTTCCTGCTGGGCGTGTGCACGGCGCTGCAGTCGCCCTCGTGGAATTCCGCCGTCAGCGACACGGTGGCGCGCACCGAGCTGCCGCTGGCCATCACGCTGGTGTCGATGACCTTCAACGGCGCGCGCGCCGTCGGCCCCGGCCTCGCGGGCGTGCTGTTCGCGCTGACCGGCGGCGCCGCCGTGTTCGCGGTCGCGGTGCTGACCGCCTTCGGCATGAGCTGGGCCACGCGGCGCTGGCCGCCGCGGCCGCCCTCGCCCGGGCGCCTGCCGGCCGAGCGGCTGTGGGGCGGCATGCTCAGCGCGCTGCGCTATGCGCGCCATTCGCCGGCGATCTTCGCGCAACTGGTGCGCACGGCCGGCTTCAGCGGGCTCGGTTCGGCCCTGTGGGCCCTGCTGCCGGTGATCGCGCAGCAGCGGCTCGGACTGGGCGCGGCGGGCTACGGCCTGCTGATGGCCTGCCTGGGCACGGGCGCCGTCGCCGCCGGCTTCTTCGTCGGGCGCATCCGTTCGCGCTTCTCGCTCGATGCGCTGGCCGCCGGCTGCTGCCTCGTGTTCTCGGGCGCGATGCTGGTGGGCGCGCTCTCGACCTGGCGGCCGCTCGTATGCGCCAGCTTCGTGCTCGGCGGCGCGGCGTGGATGACGATGATGTCGACCTTCAACGCCGCCACCCAGACCAGCGCGCCATCCTGGGTGCGGGCGCGCGCCGCGTCGATGCACACGCTGTGCTCGCTCGGCGCCTTCGCGCTCGGCTCCGCGCTCTGGGGCGCGATGTCCTCGCTGGTCGGCCTGAGCGCGGCACTGTGCCTGTCGGCCGCGGGCATGCTCGCGAGCATCGCGCTGGCGCGGCCGTATCCGCTGCGCATGGGCGCGGACGACGAGGTCACGCTGGCGCCGCTGCACGAGGAGTTCTCGGTGCAGCACGAACCCGAGTTCGAGGCCGGGCCGGTCGCCGTCGAGGTGGTCTACCGCATCCGCGATGCCGACGCACGGCGCTTCCTCGACGCGGTGCAGCAGCTCGCGGTGCCGCGCAAGCGCGACGGCGCCACCTTCTGGCGCGTCTACCGCGACCTCGACGACCCGAGCCGCTACGTCGAGCGCTTCATCGTCACCTCGTGGGCCGACTACCTGCGCCAGCGCGCGCGGGCCACCGTGGCGCGCCACGAGCTGGAGGCGCTTGCTCGCAGCTTCCAGGTGCCGCACGAACCGGTGCTCACGCGCCACTACCTGGCCGAGCGCAGCCCCTGAGCGCGGGCCGCCGGATCAGTCCTCGACCCAGCGCGCGGCGTCGCCGACGGTAGCGCGCGAGGTGCGGAAACCGTTGGCCGGGTGCGCCGGATCCTCGTAGCCGAAGGAGATCCCGCAAACCACCTGGCGATCGTCCGGGATGTCGAACCAGCGGTGCAGGAACTTCGCGCGCGAAGCGAGCGCGGCCTGCGCGATGCTCGCCACGCCGCGGCTGCGCGCGGCCAGCATGAAGTTCGACACGTAGGCACCGCAGTCCAGCGCGCCATAGGCGCCGAGCGCGGCATCGGTGTGGATCAGCGCCACGTGCGGCGCACCGAAGAACGAGAAGTTCAGCAGCCCCTGGCGCGCCGAAGCCTCGCGGTCGCCATGGGCGATGCCCACGCTGTCGTAGAGCTGGAAGCCGCATTCGCGGCGGCGCTCGCGGTAGACGCCGCGGTATTCGGCGGGCGGCGCGATCTCGAAACCCTGGTCGACCAGCGCCTCGGGCGTGGCCATCGCAGCGCGCAGGCGCTCGGTGGCGGCCGCGCCGGTCACGACCACCTGCCAGGGCTGCGAGTTGCACCACGAGGCCGTGCGCTGGGCGGCGCGCAGGATCGCGTCGATGACGTCGCGCGGCACCGGGTCGGCGAGGTAGCCGCGGCAGCTGTAGCGCGCGTCGAGCACGGTGTCGAGGGCCGCGGCGAGATCCGGCGCGGGAACGGGCGGGGAAGTGGTCATGGCTCGGGCAACGGGATGAAGATGAGGGAGCCTAACCGTGCCGGCGCGCTCGCGCTGGCGACGCGGCGAAAGACATGCGCGACGGCGGCCACCTCGCGCATTTCAACCATATATGGTTGATCCATTCACAAGGTTATTGAAGCAAAAGCTTTGCATCGCGCGGGCTCGAATTTAGCATTGGTCCTACCAATCTGGTCATCCAAGGTGGTCCACCACGCCGGATGGCCCTGCCCCACAAGGAAAACCGCAGCCATGCTCTCGCAAGAAGACAACGAAACCCTCGTGCGCGTCGGCGCCGGCACGCCCATGGGCGAGCTGATGCGCCTCTACTGGATCCCCTTCCTGCCCAGCCGCGACCTCGAGACCGACGGCCAGCCGCAGCGCGTGCGCCTGCTCGGCGAGGAGCTGATCGCGTTCCGCGACAGCGAGGGCCGCGTCGGCCTGATCGACCATGCCTGCCCGCACCGCGGCGCGCCGCTGGTGTTCGGCCGCAACGAAGACTGCGGTGTGCGCTGCATCTACCACGGCTGGAAGTTCGGCGTCGACGGCCGCGTGCAGGACACGCCGGCCGAGCCCGCGCAGAGCCGGCTCAAGGACACGGTCACGATCAAGAACTACCCCTGCCGCGAGCGCAACGGCATCGTCTGGACCTACATGGGGCCCGACCGCGAGAACCCGCCGGCGCTGCCGAACCTCGAGTGGAACCTGGTGCCCGAGGAGAACGTGTACGTGAGCTTCCGCGTGCAGGAATGCAATTGGCTGCAGGCCGTGGAAGGCGAGATCGACTCGGCCCACGCGCCGATCCTGCACGGGCGCATCGACCAGCAGGGCGCGATCAGCGACTGGACCGCGAAGAAGGACCTGCGGCCCACCTTCGAATGCAAGCGCCAGGACTTCGGCATGAGCGTGGCCTCCAAGCGCGTGCTCGACGAGAACACGCACTACTGGCGCGTCAACCAGTTCCTGCTGCCCTTCTACACGCTGGTGCCGCCGCAGTCGAACTACCCCGAGCTCAGCGGCCACGCCTGGGTGCCGCTGGACGACCACCACACGCTGTGCATCATGTTCTCGTACACGCCGGCGCAGAAGTTCTACGAGAAGACGCGCAAGCTGTTCGACAACGGCCACGGCGGCCGCGAGACCGGCCACCCGAGCATCAACGCCTATGCGCCGCGCCCGGCCACCGAGCCCTTCGCGAAGTACTGGACCAAGTTCAACCTGCAGAGCGCCTTCCTCTTCAACTACGACGCGCAGACCAAGACCTGGTTCTCGGGCCTGCCCGGCCTGTGGGTGCAGGACGCGGCCTGCCAGTCGGGCGTGGCGCCGATCTACGACCGCTCGAAGGAGCACCTGGGCATGAGCGACACCGGCATCGCGATGACCCGGCGCCTGCTGCTCGAGACGGTGCGCAACCTGTCGGTGCGCCAGCAGCGCCCGCCGCGCATCGAGGACCCCGACCTGCCGATGGTGCGCGCGGTATCGCTCACGCTGCCGGCCGGCGAGGCCTGGAGCGAATCGGGCCGCGAGCTGATGACCGCGCGCCTGGGCGCCGACTTCGGCTACACGCCATGAGCCTGGGCAATCCCGCGCCGCTGGACCTGTGCCTGCGCCAGATCCGGCTGGAGGCACGCGGCATCGCGTCGTACGAGTTCGTGTCGGCCGACGGCCGGCCGCTGCCGCCGTTCACGGCCGGCGCGCACATCGACCTGCACCTGCCGCGCGAGATGATCCGCAGCTATTCGCTGCTCAACGCGCCCTCGGATGCCGCGCGCTACGTGGTGGCGGTGCAGCGCGACGCACAGGGCCGCGGCGGCTCGGCCTGGATGCATGCGCAGCCGCGCGTGGGCGACCGCTTGCGCGCCGGCCTGCCGGCCAACGACTTCGCGCTGGCCGAGGAGGCCGCGCACTCGGTCTTCATCGCCGGCGGCATCGGCATCACGCCGATCCTGTCGATGCTGCACCGGCTCGAGGAGCTGGGCCGGCGCTGGCAGCTGCATTACGCGGGCCGCTCGCCCGAGGAGACCGCCTTCGCCGACACGCTGCGCGCCATGCAGGGCGGACGCGGCCGCGGCGAGGTCGAGTTCTGCTTCGGCTCCTCGCGGGCCGAGCGGCTGGATATCGCGGCCATCGTGCGCAACGCGCCGGCCGGCGCGCACCTGTACTGCTGCGGCCCGGCGCGCATGATCGACGCCTTCGTCGAGGCCTGTGCCGGCCGGCCCGCGCACACGGTGCACTTCGAGCGCTTCGCCGCCGGCAGCGCGGCCGCCACCGAGGGCGGCTACGAGGTGGTGCTCGAGCGCAGCGGCCAGCGCCTCGCGGTGGCACCGGGCAAGACCATCCTCGACACGCTGCTCGACAACGCCATCGACGTGCCCTATGCCTGCAGCGCCGGCGTCTGCGGCACCTGCCGCACGCGCGTGATCGCGGGCGAGCCCGACCATCGCGACGACTACCTGGATGCGCAGGAGAAGCAGTCGAACGAGGCGATCATGATCTGCTGCTCGGGCTCGCGCTCGAAGACGCTGGTCCTGGACCTCTGAGGCAGGTGAGCAGTCCATGACGACCCGGCTCGACACCACGGCGGAACCGCAGGAAGCCAGTGCTTCCAACGCGGCGGGCGCGGGCAATGGCGCCATCGCCGGCATCCTCGCCTACCTGCGCGACCGGCGCCTGCAACCGGGCGACCGGCTGCCCTCCGAGCGCGACCTCGCCGAGCGCCTCGGCGTCGGCCGCAACGCGGTGCGCGAGGCGCTGGCCACGCTGGTCACGCTGCGCATCGTCGAATCGCGGCCCAACTCGGGCATCTACCTGCGGCACGTCGAGCGCGAAGGCAGCTTCGAGGCGCTGGTGATGCTCACCGACATGGGCGCCGTGCCCACGCCGGTGGAAGTGGCCGAGACGATGGAGGTGCGCGGCCATCTCGAGGTGCTGGCCGCGGGCCTGGCCTGCCAGCGCCGCACCGAGGCCGACCTCGCTCGCATGGAAGCCGTGCTGCAGCGCACCGAGCAGGTGCTGGCCGAGGGCGGCAACATCGCCGCGGCCGACACCGAGTTCCATGTCGCGCTGGTCGATGCCACCCACAACTCGGTGCTGGTGCGCGTGCTGCATGCCTTCTACCGCTTCACCGGCCGGCGCCGCGAGGCGATGTTCGCCGACACGGTGCAGGGTCGCGCCTCGCTGCTCGACCACCGCCGCCTGCTCGGCCACATCCGCGCGCGCGACGCGGCCAAGGCGCAACTGCTGATCCTGCGCCACATGGACCGCGCGCGCAGCTACTGGTCGAGCGTGCTCGGCGACACGGATTGACACGACACCCACGAACCCAAGGAGACCCCCGATGACAAGCTCTTTCTTCCCCCGCCGCGCGCTGCTGGGCGCCGCCTGCGCCGCGCTCGTGCTCGGCGCCCTGCCCGCCCATGCGCAGGGCGGCTATCCGAACAAGCCGATCCGCATGATCGTGCCCTATGCCGCCGGCGGCAGCACCGACCAGCTCGCGCGCGCCATCCAGCAGTCGATGAGCGAGACGCTGGGCCAGACCGTGATCGTCGAGAACAAGCCCGGCGCGGGCGGCACCATCGGCACCGACTACGTGGCCAAGGCCGCGCCCGACGGCTACACGCTGGTGTTCGGCAACACCGGCCCGAATGCGGTGGTCTCGCTGATGCGCAAGGTGCCCTACGACGAGCTCAAGGACCTGCGCCCGATCTCCACCGTCGCGATCACGCCGATGATCCTGGCCGTGCCCGCCGACAGCCCGGCGAAGACGCTGAAGGACTTCCTCGCCTACGCGAAAAAGAACGGCAATGCGCTCAACGTCGGCTCGGTCGGCAACGGCTCGCTGTCGCACCTGACGGCCGAGTACTTCAACGAGGCCGCGGGCCTGCGCATGCAGCACATCCCCTACAACGGCGGCGCGCCGATGATGACCGCCTTCGCCGGCGGCCAGCTGCAGGCCGCCTTCGTGACCGGCCTGGACGGCGCCACGCTGGTGAGCTCGGGCCGGGTGCGCTACCTGGCCGTGGGCACGCCCAAGGCCACCGAGACCGTGCCGGGTCTGCAGGCCATCGCCGACGAGGTGCCGGGCTTCCGCAGCTCGGCCTGGTTCGGCGTGCTCGCGCCGAAGGACACGCCCGACGAGATCGTCACGAAGCTGCACGACGCGATCGTGACCGCGGTCGCGCGACCCGAGGTGCGCAAGATGTTCTCGGTGCGCAACGTCGAGGCGCGCAGCAGCACGCCGCAGGAGCTCGAGAAGCTCATCCGCGACGAGATGGGCCAATGGGGCCCGGTCGTGCGCAAGGCCAACATCCAGATGTGAGAACCGCCCTCATGCTTGAAAAACTGGAATCCGATTTCCCCGAGCACCAGCCGCGCCCCGCGGGCGCGCCGCAGGCGCTGGCCGGCATCAAGGTGGTGGACTTCACCCACTTCATCGCCGGCCCCTTCGCCACCATGATCCTGGCCGACATGGGCGCCGACGTGATCAAGATCGAGGCGCCCGGGCGCGGCGACGACTTCCGCCAGTACCCGCCGGTGCATCCCGAGCTCGCGCAGGGCGCGCCCTTCCTCTGGTCGAACCGCAACAAGCGCAGCGTGGCACTGGACCTGAAGACGCCCGAGGGCCTGGAGGTGGCGCGCGCCCTGATCGCGAGCGCCGACGTCGTGGTCGAGAACTTCTCCACCGGCGTGATGGAGCGCTTCGGGCTCGACTACGAGAGCTGCCGCAAGGCCAATCCCGAGCTCGTCTACTGCTCGGTGTCGGCCTACGGCCGCGAGGGCGCCTTCGCCGACCGCCTGGGCTTCGATCCGATCGCGCAGGCCGAGAGCGGCTTCGTCTCGATGAACGGCTATGCCGACCGCCAGGGCGTGCGCGCGCTGTCGCCGGTGATGGACATCAGCACCGCGATGATGGCGGCCAACGCGATCCTCGGCGCGCTGGTGGCGCGCGAGCGCACCGGCCGCGGCCAGGCGGTGGAGGTGGCGCTGTTCGACAACGCGGTGCTGATGACCGGCTATGCGACGCTGCAGCACGTGTTCAGCGGCGCCGAGCCGCAGCGCCACGGCAACACCAGCCCCGACACCTGCCCCTCGGGCGTGTTCGAGGCCCAGGACGGCTCGTTCTACATCAACTGCGGCAACAACAAGATCTTCCAGCGCCTGATGACGCAGGTGCTCGAGCGGCCCGATGTGGCTGCGGACCCGGCCTATGCCAGCGGCCGCGAGCGCTCGCAGCGGCGCGAGGTGCTGTTCGCGCTGCTCGGCGAGGCTTTCGCGAAGCAGCCCTGGTCGCACTGGCAGTCGCGCATGCGCGCGGCCGGCGTGCCCTGCGGCCAGGTGCGCTCGGTCGGCGAGGCCATCCGCTCGCCCGAGGCGCGCGAGCGCCGGCTGGTGACGCGCATCCCGCATCCGCAGGTGGGCTGGGTGCCGAACATGGCGCTGCCGATCCGCTACTCGCGCACGCCGATCGCCGACCCGGTGGCCGCGCCCACGGTCGGACAGCACACGCAGGAGGTGCTGCGCGAGGCGCTGGGCTACGACGAGCAGCGCTTCGCGGCGCTCGCGCGCGCCGGCGCCTTCGGCCCGCCCGCCGAACGGCACGAACCCGCCGGCACGCCGGCATGACCAACCGCACGCTGCGCGGCCGGGTCGCCGTGGTCGGCATCGGCGAGACCGCTTACTACCGCCACGGCCAGTCGCCCGACGCGGAGTTCAAGCTCGCGCTCAAGGCCATCCTTGCCGCCTGCGCCGACGCGGGCCTCGATCCGCGCGAGATCGACGGCTTCGCCTCGTACAGCGACGACCGCAGCGAGGCCTCGCGGCTGGCGGCCGCGCTGGGCATCCACCGCCTGCGCTCGGCCACCATGCAGTGGGGCGGCGGTGGCGGCGGCTGCGCGGCGGCGGTGGCCAATGGCGCGGCCGCCATCGCGGCCGGGCTGGCCGACTGCGTGGTCGTGTTCCGCGCGCTCGCGCAGGGCCAGCACGGGCGCTTCGGGCAGGTCGGCGGCATCGACACCATCTCCGGCGAGAAGGCCTACCTCATGCCCCACGGCGTGCTCTCGCCGCCGCAGCGCTTCGCGATGCGCGTGCGCCGCTTCATGCACGAGCACGGCGTGCGGCAGGAGGCGCTGCGCGCCATCGCGCTCGCCTCCTACCACCATGCGCAGGCCAATCCGCGCGCCGTGATGCACGGCAAGCCGCTCGACGCCGCGAAGTACGACGCCTCGCGCTGGATCGCCGAGCCCTTCCACCTGTACGACTGCTGCATGGAGAACGACGGCGCCGCCGCCATCGTGCTGGTGGCGGCCGAGCGCGCGAAGGACTTCGCGCACAAGCCCGCCTACCTGCTCGGCGCGGCCTCGGGCTCGGGCTTTCGCGCCGGCGCCCATCCGCACAATGCGCCGCGCTATGCGAGCGCGGGCTTCGACACCGTGGCCCCCGACCTCTATGCCATGGCCGGCATCGCGCCGGCCGACGTGGGCGTGGTGCAGAGTTACGAGAACTTCACCGGCGGCGTGGCGATGGCATTGGCCGAGCACGGCTTCTTCGAACCCGGCGAGGCCAACGACTTCCTCACGCTCGAGAACCTCGTCGCCCCCACGGGCCGGCTGCCGCTCAACACCAGTGGCGGCAACCTCGCCGAGTGCTACATGCACGGCTTCGAGCTGGTGCTCGAGGCGGTGCGCCAGGTGCGCGGCAGCTCGACCAGCCAGGCGGCGCGCAGCGACGTGGCGCTGGTGATCGGCGGCCCCATGGTCACGCCCGCGAGCGACCTGCTGCTGGGATCGGAGAACGTGCTGTGAACGACACGAACGACGCGAACGACGAGAAGCGCTACCTGCCCGCGGGCCTGCCGATCCCCGTGTCGGAGCCCGACGGATTGTCGGAACCCTATTGGCAAGGCCTGCGCGAGAGCGTCCTGCGCGTGCAGCGCTGCACCCACTGCGGCACCTGGCAGTTCGGCCCCGAGTGGATCTGCCACCGCTGCCATGCCTTCGATCCCGCCTGGGTGGAAGTCGCGCCGCGCGGCCGCATCTACAGCTGGGAGCGCGTCTGGCATCCGGCGCACGCGGCGCTCAAGGAGCATGGCGCCTACCTCGTGGTGCTGGTCGAGCTGCCCGGGGCCGGCAAGGTGCGCATGGTCGGCAACCTGCTCGGCGATCCGATGCAGGCAGTGGAGATCGGTGCCGAGGTCGAGGGCGTGTTCGAACACCATCCGGATGCGCAGCCGCCGTACGCGCTGCTGCAGTGGCGGCGTGCCTGAGTCCGCGCGCACCCGCGCTCAGGAGGCGGACACCTGCGACCTGCTCGTGATCGGCGCCGGCGCGGGCGGCATGAGCGCCGCGCTCGCGGGCGCGCTCATGGGCCTCGACGTGGTGCTGTGCGAGGCCGGCGAACAGGTCGGCGGCACCACCGCCACCTCGGCCGGCACGCTGTGGGTGCCCGGCAATGCGCAGGGCGCGGCGGCGGGCTTCGCCGACTCGGCCGCCGAGGCAGCGCGCTATCTCGACGCGATCCTCGGCGAGGACGATCCGCGCGGGCTGCGCGCCGCCTATCTCGCGAGTGCTCCCGAGGCGATCGCCTTCCTCGAAGCGCATTCGGAACTGCGCTTCGCCTCGGCCGGCCGCCACCCCGACTACCTCGCGCTGCCCGGCGCGGCCGTGGCGGGCCGCGCTCTCTCGCCGCTGCCCTTCGACGGCCGGCGGCTGGGCCGCGACTTCGAACGCATCCGCGCACCGATGCCGGAGTTCATGGTGCTCGGCGGCATGATGGCCAACAAGGCCGACGTGCAGGCCCTGGCCTACCGCTGGCGCAGCGTCGCGAACTTCCGCCATGTCGCGCGGCTGGTGCTGCGCCATGCGCGCGACCGGCTCACGCATGCGCGCGGCACGCGCCTGGTGCTGGGCAATGCGCTCGTCGCGCGGCTGTACTTCAGCCTGCGCCAGGCCGGCGTGCCGGTGCGATTCGGCATGCGGCTGCGGCAACTCGATATCTCGGCGGGCCGCGTCACCGGCGGCGTGTTCGAACACGAGGGATCGACGCGGCGCATCGCGAGCCGCCTCGGCGTGGTGCTCGCTACCGGCGGTGTCGGCCATCATGCGGCGTTGCGCGTCCAGCTGGCGCCGGCCAGCGTGTCGCCGCGCACGCTGCGACCGCAGTCCTTCGAAGGCAACCGCGGCGAGGGCCTCGATGCCGCGCTGCGCGCCGGGGCCCGGCTCGAACGCCATCGGGGCGACTTCTTCTGGCAGCCCGTTTCGCTGGCACCGCGCGCCGGCGGTGAACCCGGGCTCTTTCCGCACCTGTACCTCGACCGCGCCAAGCCCGGGCTGATCGCCGTCGATGCCGACGGGCGCCGCTTCGTCGACGAGAGCGCCTCGTACCACCACTTCGTCGAAGCCCTGCTCGCGCGCATGCGCCCCGGCGCATCGACGCCGCCGGCCTGGCTGGTCTGCGACGCGGCCTTCGTGCGCGCCTACGGCCTCGGCACGATCCCGCCCGGCACGCGCGCGAGCGCGCTGCGGCGGCACGAGGCATCGGGCTATCTCGTGCTCGCGCACGACATCGACGCACTGGCCACACGGCTGGGCATCGATGCGCGCACGCTCGCCGCCACCATCGCGCGCCACAACCGCCATGCCGAAGCCGGCGAGGACCCGGACTTCGGCAAAGGCGGCACCGAGCTCGGCCGCTTCAACGGCGATGCGGCGCATGCACCGAACCCCTGCCTCGGCCCGATCGCGCACGCGCCGTTCTGCGCGCTGGCGGTCTGGCCCGGCGAAGCCGCATCGAGCTCGGGTCTCGCCACCGATGCCGACGGGGCCGTGCTCGACACGGACGGGCGGCCCATCGCGGGCCTCTACGCCTGCGGCAACGACATGGCCTCGATCATGCGCGGCGCCTATCCGGGCCCGGGCATCACGCTCGGGCCCGCGATCGTGTTCGGCTGGCGCATCGCGCGGCATGCGGCACGACGCAACCCCCACACACCTTCCTCCCCACGATGAATCCCACCTCCACTCCCCGCGAGGCCAGCGGCCCGCTCGCCGGCCTGCGCGTGATCGAATTCGCCGGCCTCGGGCCCGCGCCCTTCGCCTGCATGCTGCTGTCGGACATGGGCGCCGACGTGATCACCATCGACCGCCCCGCGCGCCGACTCGGCGACCGCAGCGACATCACGGGCCGCGGCCGCACCGTGGTGCTGGCCGACCTCAAGGACCCCGGCTCGCGCGAGGAGGTGCTGGGCCTGCTGGCGCGCGCCGACGTGCTGGTCGAGGGCTTCCGGCCCGGCGTGATGGAGCGCCTGGGCCTGGGCCCCGACGAGGTTCTGCGGCGCAATCCGCGGCTGGTCTACGGGCGCATGACGGGCTGGGGCCAGCACGGCCCGCTCGCGCAGGCAGCGGGCCACGACATCAACTACATCGCGCTGACCGGCGCGCTGCATGCCATCGGCTCGGCCGGCGGCGCGCCGGTGCCGCCGCTGAACCTCGTGGGCGACTACGGCGGCGGCAGCCTCTACCTCGTCGTCGGCCTCCTGGCCGCGCTGCTCGAAAGCCGGCGCTCGGGACAGGGCCAGGTGGTCGACGCGGCCATCGTCGACGGCGTGAACTCGCTGATGAGCCTGTTCGCCACCAGCGCGATGCGCGGCACCTTCCGCGAGGAACGCGGCACCAACGCGCTCGACGGCGGCGCGCCCTACTACGGCAGCTACGCCACCGGCGACGGCCGCCATGTCTGCATCGGGCCGATCGAGCCGCAGTTCTTCGCCGAACTGTGCGAGCGCCTGGGCGTCGACCCCGCGCTGCGCGACGCGCAGCACGACCGCGCGCGCTGGCCCGCGCTGCGCGCCGAGTTCGAGCGGCTGTTCCGCACGCGCAGCCGCGACGAATGGACCGCGCTGTTCGACGGCAGCGATGCCTGCGTCGCGCCCGTGCTCGCGCTGAGCGAGGCGCCCGCCCATCCTCACCAAAGTGCGCGCGAAGCCTTCGTCGATGTGGAAGGCGTGCGGCAGCCGGCACCGGCGCCGCGTTTCTCGCGCACGCCTTCGCGAATCCAGGGGCCGGCGGCGCGCGAGGCGACGCCGGCTGCGGAGGTACTGGCGCGCTGGGACTGAGCGGGCCGTCGGCGCTTCAGCCCTCGCCGAGCCAGGCGAGCAGGTCCGCCACCGGATCGATCACCTGCCGCATGCCGGCATCGCGCAGCCCCGCGGCAAGCGCCAGACCGACCACGCCGACCACGAAGACCGGCTGCCGTCCGCCGAAGGCCTCGCAGCGCTCGCGCAGCGCATCCAGCGCGATCTCGGGCTGCGCGGCGATGACGGCCGGCGCGAGATCGATCACCTGCCAGCCGTCGATCGTGCCCGCATGGCCGGTCGCCTCGAAGGCGGCCTCGTAGAGCGCCGTCATGCCGCGGTCGAAGGTCACGATGTCGAGCCGGTGGCCGAGCTTGCGGTGCAGCGCCAGCACGCTGCGCGTGAAACCATGGGCCGCATCGCCGAAGCGCTCGCGCACGATCTCGTAGCCCGTGTCGACCGACGACATCGCCACCACCCGGTCGAAGCCCTCGCTCAGGCCCGGCAGCGCGCGCGCCAGCGCCGCCTCGGCCCGCGCGTTGTCGGCGGCGGAGCCGATGATCCGTGGCGCCGCCTCGACCTCGGCGATGGCCCAGCACCCGGACGGCCAGCCGCCACGCGCGATGTGGCGCCGCAGCGTGGCCGTGATCTCGCGGCTCGAGTTCGGATTGAGAAACAGCGTCCTCGCCGTCATGGCGTGGCCGGAAAGCGATGCCGCCAGAACTGCGCGATGTCGCGCCGCCGGCAGAACCAGACATCGGGGAATTCGGAGGCCGCGAGCAGGAACTCGCGCAGCGCCTCCGTGCGCCCGGGCCGCCCGGCCAGGCGCAGGTGCAGGCCGATCGACATCATCGACGCCTGCCGGCGGCCCTCGCGCCGCAGGCAGGCGAGCGTGCGCCGCAGGTGGTCGGTGAAGTCGTCGGGCGTGTCGAAGCCCGGCGCCGAGGCGAAGCGCATGTCGTTGCAGTCGAAGCTGTAGGGCAGCACCAGGTGCGGCTTGTCGCCGACCCGCGTCCAGTACGGCAGGTCGTCGTTGTAGGCATCCGAGTCGTACTGCAGTCCCTGCTCGACGGCGAGCGCGCGCGTGCGCGGGCTCACGCGGCCCGTGTACCAGCCGACCGGGCGTTCGCCGCACAGGCGCTCGAGCACGTCGAGCGAACGAACCATGTGCGCGCGCTCGGTCGCCTCGGGCACCTCGTCGTAGTCGATCCATCGCGCGCCGTGCGAGACCACCTCGTGTCCGGCCTCGACGATCGATCGCGCGGCCTCGGGATGCTTCTCGAGCGCGCCCGACACCGCGAAGTAGGTGGCCGGCACCCGGCATTCGGCGAGCAGGTCGAGGATGCGCCAATGGCCGGCCCGGCTGCCGTATTCGTAGTGCGACTCCACCACCAGGTTGCGGCGCCCGGCGCGCGCCGTCGCGCCCGACACGTCGCTGTTGAGCACCTCCGAAAAGGTATCGCCCTCGAGCACGCAGTTCTCCGCGCCCTCCTCGTAGTTGACGACCACGCTGAGCGCGACGCGGCGCCCGCCCGGCCATTCGAAGTCCGGACGCACGCGCCCGTAGCCGATGAAGTCGCGCACCGCCTCGCTCATCGCTGCACCTTCGCCTTCGCCACGCACACCCCGATCAGCAGCAGGCCGAGGGTGCAGTAGATCGAGATCGACAGCGGGCTGTCGAAACGGTCGAGCAGCCAGACGCAGATGCTGGGCGCGAGCGCGCCGCCGAACACGCCCGCGAGCTGGAAGCCCAGCGATGCGCCCGTGCACCGCACCCTGGACTCGAACATGTCGGGGATGAAGGCCGCGAGCGGCGCCCACAGCGAAGCCTGGCAGACCATGCCGATCACCGAGGCCAGCACCACCAGCGAGGGATTGCGCGTCTCCAGCAGCGGAAAGTACGCGAACGACCAGACGATCGAGGCGGCCACGCCGAGCAGCAACATCGGCTTGCGGCCGAAGCGGTCGGACAGCGCGCCGAACAGCGGGATCGCGACCACGCCGACCGCGGCGCCCCACAGCACGGCGTTCAAGGCCACCTGCCGCGGCAGGCCGAGCCGGTTCGGCACGTAGATCAGGAGCAGCAGCGAGAACACGTACCAGATGACGCCCTCGCCGGCGCGTACCCCGATCGCCAGCAGCACCTGGCGCCAGTGCTTGCGCAGCGTCTCGGCCAGCGGCGCCTCGGCCTTGTGGGCGCTCTTCTCGAGGCTCCTGAAGACCGGGGATTCCTCGATCGTGCGGCGGATGAAATAGCCGATGCCGACGAGCAGGATGCTCGCGAGGAAGGGCACGCGCCAGCCCCAGTCCATGAACTGCGCGTCGGTGGTGACCGTGTTCATGAAGCCGAACATCGCATTGGCGATCAGCACGCCGATCGGGCTCGCGACCTGCACCAGGCTGCCGTAGAAGCCGCGGCGGCGCCCGCTGGCATCGAACTCGTTGACCATCAGCGCCGCCCCGCCCCACTCGCCGCCCAGCGCGAGCCCTTGGGCGAAGCGCAGCAGCGCCAGCAGCAGCGGCGCGAGCAGCCCGACGTGCTCGTAGGTCGGCAGCAGCCCGATCAGGAAGGTCGACAGGCCCATGACCAGCAAGGTCGAGACCAGCACGAAGCGCCGCCCGAGCTTGTCGCCCAGCGAGCCGAAGATCGCGGCGCCCACCGGCCGCGCGACGAAGGCGATGCCGTACGACAGCAGCGACAGGATGGTCGCGACGAAGGGATCGGTCTGCGGGAAGAACAGCTTCGGAAACACCAGCGCCGCCGCCGTGCCGAAGACGAAGTGGTCGTAGAACTCCAGCGTGGTGCCGACCAGGCTCGCGGCGGCGACGCGCCGCGGGCTGGTCGAGGATGCGGGCCGGTCTTCGGCGCGCGGGGCCGTGTTCGCCGTGGCGGATGTCGTCATGGGGATGCTCCTGATCGATGGACGGCGCCATTGCAGCACCGGCTCAATGCTTGGACAATCAGAATGATCCGAACGATTATTCGCCAAATATGAATATTACGCTGCGCCAGATCCGCGCCTTCCTCGCGGTGGCCGAGGTCGGTGCCTTCGCCCGCGCGGCCGAGCGCATGCACCTGTCGCCCTCCGCGTTGTCCACGCTGGTCAAGGAACTCGAGGAGCAGATCGGCCTGCGGCTGTTCTACCGCAGCACGCGCGTGGTCCAGCTCACCGAGGCGGGCGCCGAGTTCCTGCCGCTGGCGCGCAAGGCGCTCGAGGACCTCGAGGCCGCGGTCGCCGGATCGCGCGCGCTGGCCGAGGTCAAGCGCGGCCGGGTCACGGTGGCCGCCTCCATCGTGATCGCCGCCACGCTGCTGCCCTGGGTGATCCAGTCGTTCCAGCAGCGCCATCCGGGTATCCAGTGCATCCTCAAGGACGGCTTCGAGGAGACCATCCGCGACCAGGTGCGCCGCGGCGAGGTCGACCTCGGCGTCGGTACGCTGGTCGAAGGCGAGCCGGGGCTGACGGAGGTCACGCTCTACCAGGACCATCTGGTGGCGCTGGTGCCCGATGGCCATCCGCTCGCGGAGCGCGGCGCCGTCACCTGGCGCGAGCTGGCCAGGCATCCGCTGATCAGCCTGTCCGACCAGAGCCCGTCGCGCGCACTGGCCGACGCGGCCTTCGATTCGGTCGGCCTGCGGCCGGTGCCCGCGCATGTCGCGACCTTCTCCTCCACGCTGATCAGCATGGTGGCCGCGGGCATGGGCGTGGCTGCGCTGCCGGTCAACGTGCGCCAGCTCTCGCGCCGCACCGGCGTGCAGACGCGGATGCTGGTGCGGCCGACGGTCAAGCGGAACATGGGCGTCTATTCGCGCAGCGACGCGGAGCTGACGCCGGCGGCGAACGCCTTCCTGAAGCACATGCAGGCGTTCGTGAAATCGAAGGGGAGCCTGCCGAACGAGGCGGCCGAAGTCGCCGCGCATTGAAGCCGCATCGAGGAGCGAAAGACGTTTCCGCTGTGTCAATCTGTTCCAGGCCGTTGACGCCCGCGCAACCCCCTCGCTACATTCGTTCGACCCCTCCCCAGAGCACACCCATTGCACGGCCCCCTCCCCTACGTCCTCGCAGCCATCGCCATCGCGGTCCTCGCGGGCGACCTGGCCGCAACGGTCGTGGTGCTGCGCAGCGATTTCTACTCGGGGCCGCAGCGCGCATGGCAGCTGGCCCTGGTATGGCTCATTCCCATCGTCGGCGCCGCCTGCTGCCTGAGCTTCGCCGCCATCCACAGGCGCGCGATCCCCAAGCCTTCCGAGGCATTCCCCGGTTCCGATATCTACAACCTGCCCGGTGGTGAAGCCAACTCTCTCTGAACCGGTGCGGCGCCTTGCCGGTGCCGCCCTTCTGCTCGCGATGTTCGCCTGTCCGGCAGCGCTGGCGCAGACGCCTTCGCGCGACCTCCCGCCGTCAATCGGGCCCGACCACAGCGCATCGCTGACGGTGGACGACTTCCTGCGCGGCGCGCAGGTGCTCGGCGAGGTCGGTCCCGAGCGCGCGGAGCAGAACGCCGACTACGTGGCGGCGATCCGCGGGCTGGCGAACATCGGCGACAACTACCGCACCGACGTGCTCAAAGCCAGGGCCGCGGGCACCACGATCGACAGCTGCCCCGGCAAGTCCGCGAAGGTCACCACCGACACGCTGATCCCCTTCCTGCTGCACCTGCCGCCCGAGCAGCGGACGATGCCGATGGAGCAGGCGTTCCGGCTGCACATGCGCGAGCTCTACCCATGCCCCGCCAAGGGCGCCGCGCGGTAGCCGCCAGCTCGCTCGATCGAGCGCCTATTCGGGCTTGATCCCCTGCTCGCGCACCACGCGCGTGAACTGCACGATCTCCTGCGAGACCAGCTTGTCGAGCGCCTCGGGCGAGCCGCCAATCACGCGCCCGGCCTGGGTTTCCATGCGTGCCTTGACCTCGTTGTCGGCCAGGGCCGCGAGCGTGGCCTGGTGCAGCTTGTCGACCACGGCCTGCGGCGTGCCGTGCGGCACGAAGGTGCCGATCCAGGTGTCGGATTCGTAGCCCGGTACCGACTCCGCGATGGTCTGCACCTCGGGCAGCAGCGGCGAGCGCTCCTTCGAGGTCACGGCGATCGCCTTGAGCTTGCCGCTGCGGATGTGCGGCAGCGCGCCGCTCAGGGTGCCGAACACCGCGGGCACCTGGTTGCCCACCACGTCCGCGATCGCCGGTCCCGCGCCGCGGTAGGGAATGTGCTGCAGCGAGAGCTTGCCCATCGACTGCAGCAGCCCGCCCGCGAAGTGGCCCGGCGATCCGATGCCGCCGGTCGCGTACTGACGGTACCGCGGATCGCGCTGGCCCAGCGCGATCCACTCCTTGAGATTGCTGGCCGGCACCGAGGGATGGACCGCGAGCACCTGCGGCAGCGCGCCGATCAGCGTGACACCGCGCAGGTCGCGCTCGGTGTTGAAGGGCAGCGAGGGGTACAGGGCCTGGTTGATGCTGTGCGAGGAGACGGTGAACAGCACCGTGTAGCCGTCGGGCGCGGCCTTCGCGACGTAGTCGGTGGCGATCGATCCGCCGGCGCCCGGCTTGTTCTCCACGATGACCGTCTGGCCGAGCTTCTCGCTCATCTTGGCGTTGAGCGAGCGCGCGATGGTGTCGGAGCCGCCACCCGGCGCGAAGGTCACGATCAGGCGCACCGGCTGGCGCGCGGGATAGTCGGGCTGCGCGCCCGCCAGCAGGGGCATGGCGATCAGCGCCCAGGATACGAGCCGTGTGGCCCTGAGGATGTTCATGGTGTCTCCGTCGATTTGTGCAGTCGACTGTAGGGACGGCCTCCCGAACTGAACACTACGAAATCCTGCTACCGGTATAGCGCCGAGCGATGGCGCCACGCACGCTCAGTTTCCGGCCACCAGTCGGGCCCCGTCCCAGCGGCGGGAGCGCACCAGCTCGCGCACCACGCTCACGATCAGTGCGTGCACGCAGGCGGCGGCGGGCTGCAACCGGTTCAGGCGCGAATGCGCGAGCGTCGCGTGGCGCACGATCTGTGGCTCGATCGGGGTCTGGCGCAGCAGCTGCGCGGCCGCATGCCAGGCCAGCGCCGAGTGCGGGATCATGGTGCCCGCGCCGCCTTGCGCGACCATCGCCAGCACGGTGTGGATCGAGCTCGCCTCGGCCTTGATCCGCGGCGCCACGCCCGCCTCGGCGAAGGCACGGTCGACCAGGTCGCGCAAGGTGGTGACCTGCGTGGTGAGCATCAGCGGCACGCTGGCCACCGTCGGCAGGTCGATGCTGCGGCCCGCGCGCACCAGCGGCTTGCGGCGCGGCTGCACGAAGTACAGCGGCTCGTCCACCAGCGGCACCGCCTCGATGCCGGGCAGCGCCACGTCGTCGACCAGCACGCTGAGCTCGACGCGCTCGTTGATCAGGTGGGCCGCGAGGAAGGTGCTGGGGCTCTCGTAGACCTCGAGCACGATCTGCGGATGGCGCTCCTCGAGCGCGGCGATCAGCGGCCCGACCAGCACCAT
The DNA here is from genome assembly GCF_056523145.1 of Variovorax sp. ISS6. NCBI lineage: Bacteria > Pseudomonadati > Pseudomonadota > Betaproteobacteria > Burkholderiales > Comamonadaceae > Variovorax > Variovorax sp. ISS6. The sequence continues at coordinate 1,949,011 of NZ_JAWRZC010000002.1, read as the reverse complement.
CGCGATGCTCGACGGCAGCCCGAGCCGCACGCGGCCGCTCAGGCCCGCGTCCGACGCCTTCACCACGTTCTTCGTGTCGCCCGCGAGCTTGAGGATCTGCTGCGCGTGGCGGTACAGCGCCTGTCCCGCATCGGTCGGCGTGACGCCCTTGACGCTGCGCTGCAGCAGCTGGGTGCCGAGCTCTTCCTCGAGCTGGGTCATCTGCTGGCTCAGCGCGGGCTGGACGATGTGGACCAGCGCCGCCGCGCGCGAAAGAGAGCCGCTGTCGACGATCGCGACGAAGTAGCGCAGCTGGCGAATTTCCATGGCGCAAGTCCGTGATGGCTGCCTCGGCGCGCGCGGCCGGGGCGATGGAGGGAACGGGGACCGGTACGGCGAATTCAGCCGGGGCCGTGACCGTGCTGGCGCACGACACCGTCGGCGAGCCAGGCATCGATCCGCTCGCGACCATAGCCGAAATCCCGCAGCACCTCGACCGTGTGTTCCCCGAGCAGCGGCGGCGGCAGCCGCACGCTGCCGTCGCGCAAGCCGTCGATGCGCACCGGGTTGCCGACCTGCCGCATGGGCCCGATGACGGGATGGGTGAATTCCTCGACCAGCCCGCAGTGCTTCACCTGCGGATCGGCGAACACATCGGCGATGTCGTTGATCGGCCCCGCCGGAATGCCCAGCGCGACCATCTGCGCGGTCCAGGCCGCGCGCGGCTGCGTGCGCAGGCGTTCCTCGAGCAGCTCCTTGAGCGCGATGCGGTGCTGCATGCGCGCCGCGTTGTTGACGAAGCGCGGATCCGACAGCAGCGCCTCCAGGCCGAGCAGCCGCGCGATCTTCACCCATTGCTCCTGCGTGGCGCCGCCGATGTTCAGCGGCCCGTCCTGCGCCTCGAACACGCCGTACGGCGCGATCACCGGATGCACGTTGCCCACCGGCGCCGGCACCTCGCCGAGCGACAGGTAACGCTGCCCCTGCACGCTGAGCAGCCCGACCAGGCTCGCCAGCAGCGAGGTCTCGACCTTCTGGCCTTGGCCGCTGGCCTGGCGCTGGATCACCGCCGCCAGGATGCCCATGGCGGTCCACATGCCGGAGGTGAGATCGCCGATCGCCACGCCCACGCGCTGCGGGCCGGACTCGGGCGTGCCCGTGAAGCTCATGAAGCCCGAGAAGCCCTGCGCGATCTGGTCGAAGCCCGGCCAGTGGCCCTTGGGGCCGTCGCTGCCGAAGCCGGTGATGCTGCCGTGGATCAGCCCGGGGTTCAGCGCCATGAGCTCGGCCTGGCCCATGCCCATCTGCGCCATCACGCCGGCGCGGAAGTTCTCCACCAGGATGTCGGCCTTCGCTGCCATCTCGCGCACGATCGCCAGGCCCTCGGGGTGGCGGAAGTCCAGCGCCACGCTCTTCTTGTTGCGGTTGCCCGAGAGGTAGTAGACGCTGGTGTCCTCGGCGAACGGACCCCACTGCCGCACCATGTCGCCGTGCGGCGCCGGCTCGATCTTCACGACCTCGGCGCCGAAGTCGCCGAGGATCATCGAGCAGAACGGGCCGGACAGCGCGCGCGAGAGGTCGAGCACGCGGAGGCCCGCGAGGGGCAGCGCTTGGGTCATGAGAGGTCTTTCTTGAGGGGCGATCGGCAAGGCGCCGGCCGGCGTGCTAGCGGCCGACGAATTCGGGACGGGTCTTCTCGCGAAAGGCGCGCAGTCCCGTGCGGTAGTCCTGCGTGTCCGCGAAGGCATAGCTCGCCAGGCGTTCTTCCCGCGTCACGGGACTCGGGTCTTCCATCAGGCGGCGCAGCTGCCGCTTGAGCGCGCGAACCGCCAGCGGTGCGCTCTGCGCGATGGCGTCGGCGGCCGCCTGGGCGCGCCGCTCGACATCCGCATCGTCCACCACGTCGGTCAGCAGGCCCTTGGCCCACGCGGTCTGCGCATCGAGCATGCGGCCCTCGAACAGCAGCTCGGCCGTGAGCGCGGGACCGGCGAGCCGGTAGAGCCATTCCATCTCGCCGAGCGCGAGCGGAAAGCCCAGCAGCCGGATCGGGATGCCGAGGCGGGCGCCGCGGCCCGCGATGCGCAGGTCGCAGACCGAGGCGATCTCCAGGCCGCCGCCCGCGCAGGCGCCCTCGATCAGCGCGATCACCGGCACGGGCAGGTCGTGGATGGCGCGCAGGGCACCTGACACGCACTGCTCGTGGAACTCCGTCACCTGCTCGCGCGTGGCACGCACCTGCTCGAACTCCGAGATGTCGGCGCCGGCCGCGAAATTGCCCGCCGCACCGCGCAGCACCACGCAGCGCAGCGTCTCGCTCTGCCGCAGGTCGGCGAACACCGCCTGCAATGCCTCCCACATCGCCACCGTCAGCGCATTGCGCCGGCCGGGGTTCTCGATGGTGACCGTGGCGATGAAGCCCGATTGCGACAGCCCGATGCGGCCAGGGGCGCGAAGGCCTTGTTCTTCATTCATGTGGCACGGATCCTAGGGTCCGTGCGCGGCGCCGAAAACTACAAGGTATTGATACCACCATAGGTTTTTCTGATGGCATCGTCGTCCAGCACGCGCGGGCCGGCTACGGGCGGCGCCGCGCCATGAACGCCACCACCTCGCCCATGATCCCCTTGCGGAAGGCCAGCACGCACACCACGAAGATCAGGCCCGTGACCATGGTCACCGACTCGCCCAGCGTGTTGAACCACTCGATGGTGGTGATTCGCGCGAGCAGGCTGCCGAACTCGCCGAGCTTGTTCTCCAGCAGCACGACCACGGCCGATCCCACCAGCGGGCCCGACAGCGTGCCGAGCCCGCCCACCAGCGTCATCAGCACGACCTGGCCCGACGCGGTCCAGTGCACGTCGGACAAGGTGGCGAAGCCCAGCACCAGCGTCTTGAGCGAACCCGCGAGGCCCGACAGCGCCGCCGAGATCACGAAGGCCAGCAGCTTGAAGCGGCTGACGTCGTAGCCCAGCGAGAGCGCGCGCGGCTCGTTCTCCTTGATGCCCTTGAGCACCTGGCCGAACGGCGAATGGACGGTGCGCACGATCAGCAGGAAGGCCAGCACGAACACGGCGAGCGCGACGTAGTACATCGTGAGGTCGTTGCTCAGGTCGAGCAGGCCGAACAGCTTGCCGCGCGGCACGCCCTGCAGGCCGTCTTCGCCGCCTGTGAACCTCGCCTGCAGCGCCACGAAGAACATCATCTGCGCCAAGGCCAGCGTGATCATCGCGAAGTAGATGCCCTGGCGGCGGATCGCCAGCGCGCCGAAGACCCAGCCGAGCAAGGCGCCGGTGAGCGTGCCCGCGAGCAGGCCGAGCTCGGGCGTCAGGCCCCAGGCCTTCATGGCCTGGCCCGCGACATAGGCCGAGCAGCCCAGGAATGCCGCGTGCCCGAAGGACAGCAGGCCGGCGAAGCCCAGCAACAGGTTGAAGGCGGCCGCGAACAGCGCGAAGCACAACAGCTTCATCACGAACACCGGATAGGCGCCGAGGAAAGGCGCGAGCAGCAGCCCGGCGAGCAGCAGCGGATAGAGGACGAGAGAAATCTTCTTCATGACCGCGGACTCACTTTTCTTTGCCGAACAGGCCGGCCGGGCGCACCAGCAGCACGATGACCATGATCACGAACACGACCGAGGACGAGGCCTCCGGGTAGAACACCTTGGTGAGCCCTTCGATCACGCCCAGGCCCAGGCCGGTGAGGATGGCGCCCATGATCGAGCCCATGCCGCCGATCACGACGACGGCGAACACCACGATGATGAGGTTCTGTCCCATCAGCGGCGAGACCTGCATCACCGGCGCGGCCAGCACGCCCGCGAAGGCGGCCAGGCCGCAGCCGAAGGCATAGGTCAGCGTGATCATCAGCGGCACGTTGACGCCGAAGGCCTCGACCAGCCGCGGGTTCTCGGTGCCCGCGCGCAGGTAGGCGCCCAGCCGCGTCTTCTCGATCGCATACCAGGTGGCGAAGCACACGGCGAGCGAGGCCACGACCACCCAGGCGCGGTAGTTGGGCAGCACCATGAAGCCCAGATCGCTGGCGCTGGCCAGTGCCGCGGGCGTGTCGTAGCTCAGGCCCGAGACGCCGTAGACCGAGCGGAACGCGCCTTCGATCAGCAGCGTGAGGCCCAGGGTGAGCAACAGGCCGTAGAGGTGGTCGAGCTTGTAGATCCAGCGCAGGAACAGGCGCTCGATCAGCACGCCGAGCAGGCCGACAACCAGCGGCGCCACGGCGAGCATCGCCCAGTAGCCGATGCCCAGGTAGCTCATCGCCATCCAGCTGAACACCGCGCCCACCATGAACAGCGCGCCATGCGCGAAGTTGATGACGTTGAGCAGCCCGAAGATCACCGCGAGCCCGAGGCTCAGGATCGCGTAGAACGACCCGTTGACCAGCCCCAGCAGCAATTGGCTCAGCAGGGCCTGCACGGGAAAACCAAAGACAGTCGTCATCGCCTCAGACTCCCAGCAATTCGTTGAGCACGGGCATCCTGGCTTCGAGCTCGTCGGCGCCGAACTTCAGGACGATGCGGCCGTGCTCCATCACATAGAAGCGATCGGCCAGCGGCGCCGCGAAGCGGAAGTTCTGCTCCACCATCACGATGGTGTAGCCCTTGGAGCGCAAGGTCGTGATCATTCGCGCCAGCGCCTGCACGATCACCGGCGCCAGGCCTTCGGAGATCTCGTCGAGCAAGAGCAGCTTGGCGCCCGTGCGCAGGATGCGCGCGACCGCCAGCATCTGCTGCTCCCCGCCTGACAGCCGCGTGCCCTGGCTGTGGCGACGCTCCGCCAGGTTCGGGAACATCGCGTAGATCTCGTCGACCGACATGCCCTGCCCCGCGCCCTTGAGCTCGGGCGGCAGCATCAGGTTCTCCTCGCACGACAGGCTCGCGAAGATGCCGCGCTCCTCGGGGCAGTAGCCGATGCCCAGGTGCGCGATGCGGTGCGTGGGCATCGCGATCGTCTCCTTGCCATTGACCTCGATGCTGCCCTTGCGCGCGCCGGTCAGGCCCATGATCGCGCGCAGCGTGGTCGTGCGGCCCGCGCCATTGCGGCCCAGCAAGGTGACGACCTCGCCCGGCTGCACGACCATGTCGACGCCATGCAGCACATGCGATTCGCCGTACCAGGCCTGCAGGCCCTTGATCTCGAGTGCGGCGGTCATCAGTTAGCCCCTTGCAGTTGGCCGTCCGTGGTGCCCATGTAGGCCTCCATGACCTGCGGGTTCTTCGAGACTTCCGCGTAGGGTCCCTCGGCCAATACCGCGCCACGCTGCAGCACGGTGATGGTGTCGGCGATGGTCGAGACCACGCTCATGTTGTGCTCGACCATCAGGATGGTGCGGCCCGCCGACACGCGCTTGATCAGCTCGGCCACGCGGTGCACGTCCTCATGGCCCATGCCCTGCGTGGGTTCGTCCAGCAGCATCAGCTCGGGCTCCATCGCGAGCGTGGTCGCGATCTCGAGCGCGCGCTTGCGGCCGTAGGGCAGGTTCACGGTCTGCTCTTCGGCGAGTTCTTCGAGGCCCACCTCGGCGAGCAGCTCGCGCGCCCTGGTGTTGAGCGGCTCGAGCGACTTCTCGCTCTTCCAGAAGTGATACGAGGTGCCCAGGCGGCGCTGCAGCCCCAGGCGCACGTTCTCCAGCAGCGTGAGGTGCGGGAACACGGCCGAAATCTGGAACGAGCGGATGATGCCGCGCCGCGCGATCTGCGCGGGGCGCTCGCCCGTGATGTCCTGGCCGTTGAAGAGAATCGTGCCGCTGGTGGGCTCGAGGAACTTCGTGAGCAGGTTGAAGCAGGTGGTCTTGCCCGCGCCGTTGGGTCCGATCAGCGCGTGGATCGAGCCGCGCACCACCGACAGGTCGACCTTGCTGACCGCGGTGAAACCCTTGAATTCCTTGGTGAGCTGGCGTGTTTCGAGAATGATGTCCGTGCGATACGACATGGAGAGGAGAGTGGGAGCAAAGGAAAAAGCCGCGCGGCGGCGGCACGGCTTCGGCGCTGATCAGCTCTTCGGCATCAGGTGGCAGGCGCCGGGCTTCGTCGGCGCATAGGCCTGCTCGCCCGGGATCTTCGAGACCACCTTGTAGTAGTCCCACGGCTGCTTCGATTCGCTGCGCTTCTTGACCTGCATCAGGTACATGTCGTGCACCATCGCGCCATCCGCGCGGATGTAGCCCTGCGCGAACATGTCGTCGATCTTGAGCGACTTGAGCGCGGCCATCACCTTGTCGGCGTCGGTGCTCTGCGCCGCTTCCACCGCCTTCAGGTAGCTCAGCGTGGCCGAGTAGTCGCCGGCCTGGAAGGTGGTGGGCATCTTCTTGTGCTTCTCGTAGAAGCGGGTCGCGAAGGCGCGCGACTTGTCGTTGAGGTCCCAGTACCAGCCATCGGTCAGGTACATGCCGCTGGTGGTGTCGAGGCCCAGGCTGTGCACGTCGGTGATGAACACCATGAGGCCCGCGAGGCGCATCTTGCTGCTGATGCCGAACTCCTTGGCCGTCTTGATCGAGGTGATGAGGTCGCTGCCGCCGTTGGCGAGGCCGACCACCTGCGCGCCCGATGCCTGCGCCTGCGTCAGGTAGGACGAGAAGTCGCTCGCGTTCAGCGGATGGCGCACGCTGCCCTTCACGGTGCCGCCGCTGGCCTGCACCACGTCGATGCTGGCCTTCTCGAGCGAGTAGCCGAAGGCATAGTCCGCGGTCACGAAATACCAGCTCTTGCCGCCCTGCTCCACCATGGCCGTCGCCGTGCCGCGCGCCTGGGCCGAGGTGCTGTAGGTGTAGCGCACGAGGTAGGGCTGGCAGGCCTCTTCCGTCAGGCTGTCGGCGCCCGCGCCGGCGGAGATGAAGACCTTCTTCTTTTCCTTGGAGATGTTGCTGATCGCCAGCGACGCCGAGGAGTTGGACCCCGCGATGACCAGCTCGACCTTGTCCTGGTCCCACCACTGGCGCGCCTTGTTGGCCGCGATGTCGGCCTTGTTCTGGTGATCGGCGGACAGCACCTCGATCGGCCGGCCCAGCACCTTGCCGCCGAAATCCGCGACGGCCATGCGGACCGCGTCGAGGCCGCCGGCGCCGTCGAAGTCGGAGTACGGCCCCGACATGTCGGTGACGAAGCCGATCTTGAAGCGATCGGGCGCGGCTTGCGCGCTGGCGTTCTGGATCCAGGGCAGTCCCGCGAGGACCGCCAGGGCGATGGCATGCATTCTCATTGTTTGTCTCCTGGGCAACCGATGCTTCGGCTGCGCTTTCTTGTTGATCGGGAGGCAAGAGATCGAGCCTCTTGCCGGACTCGTTTCGCTCGAAAACCTTGACCCTCGTCAGGCGGCCTTCCAGCCCGCGGGCACCCGTGCGCGCTCGATCCTCGCGAGGTCGCAGACCGCATCGGCGATGCCCGAGAAATCGATCTTTCCGTACTCGCTGGCGCGCGCCAGGCTGAACGATTCGAAGACCGCGGCGGCCACGGGCATCGGCACCCTGGCCGCGTGGGCCGCGCCCATCACCAGCGCCATGTCCTTGTGCGCGAGGTCGATCGTGAAGCCCGGCGTGGTGTCGCCCACCAGCACCTTGTTCGGGAAGTTCAGGCGCAACTGCCCGTTGGTCGCCGAGGTGCCGTAGAGCACCTGCAGGGTGCGCGTGATGTCGAGCCCGAAGCGCTGCGACAGCGCAAGCGCCTCGGCGTTGACCTGGCACAGCGTGACCGCGACGTAGTTGTTGACCAGCTTGGTCCGGCCGCCCGTGCCGACGTCGCCGCAGTGGTAGACGGTCGAGCCCATGACATCGAGCAGCGGCCGCACGCGGGCGAAGTCCTCCTCGGTCGCGCCGACCATGAACAGCGATTCGCCGCGGTCCGCGTGTTCGGCCAGGCGGCCCACGGGCGCGTCGACCACGGACTGCCCGGCCGTGCGAGCCGCCGCGGCCAGCCGGTCGGTGGCCAGCGGATCGATGGTGCTCATGTCGAGCAGGATGTTGCCCTTGCGCGCGTTGGCGAAGATACCCTCCGCGCCCAGGGCCACCTGCTCCACTTCGGTCGAGCTGGGCAGCATCGTCGCGACGATCGAACACTCGCGCGCGATCTGCGCGATGCTCTGCGCGCTCGCCGCGCCGGCATCGACCAGCTCGTTGACCGCCGCGGCGTTCAGGTCGTGGACCACCAGCGGGTAGCCCTTTTTTCGAAGGTTCAGGGCCATGGACTTGCCCATGCGCCCGAGCCCGATGAAGCCGATTTTTTCCATTCGATGTCTCCGGTGGTTCCTGGTATCAATGCCCGATGTAGGCGGTCTTGGTCAGCGTGTAGAAATCGGCGGCGTAGCTCCCCTGCTCGCGCGGGCCGAAGCTCGAGCCCTTGGTGCCGCCGAAGGGCACGTGGTAGTCGAGGCCGGCAGTCGGCAGGTTGACCATGGCCAGTCCGCTCTTCACGTTCAGGCGGAAGTGGGTCGCGTGCTTGTGGGACTGCGTGCAGATCCCGGCCGAGAGGCCGTATTCGGTGTCGTTGGCCAGCGCGAGCGCTTCCTCGTAGCCGCGCGCGCGGATCACCGTGGCGAACGGGCCGAACACCTCCTCGCGGTTGATGCGCATGTCGTTGCGGGTGTCGACGAACAGCGTGGGCGCCATGAAGAATCCGGGCGTCGAACGCTCGAGCACGTTGCCGCCTTCGATGAGCCGCGCGCCCTCGTCCTTGCCGACCGCGATGTAGCGCTGGACCATGTCGAGCTGGCGCTGGTTGATCACCGGACCGATGTCGGTACCCGCCGCCAGGGCGTGGCCCACCTGCACCTCGCGCATGCGTGCACGCAGGGCCTCGACGAAGCGGTCGTGGATGCCGTCGGTGACGATCAGCCGGCTGGAGGCAGTGCAGCGCTGGCCGGCCGAGAAGAAGGCGCCGTTCAGCGCGCACTCCACCGCCTGCGCCAGGTCGGCGTCGTCGAGCACGACGAGCGGGTTCTTCCCGCCCATCTCGAGCTGAACGCGCACCATCCTCGCGACCGCGGCCTGGGCCAGCTTGCGGCCGGTGGCGACGCTGCCCGTGAAGCTCAGCGCATCGACGCCTTCGACGATGGCCGCGCCCGCGACCGCGCCATGGCCATTCACCAGGTTGGCGACGCCCGCAGGCAGGCCGTTGCGCTCGAGCACGCGGAAGAGTTCGCTAGCCACCGCGGGCGTCTCTTCGGAGGGCTTGAGCAGCAGCGTGTTGCCGAAGGCCAGCGCGGGCGCGATCTTCCAGGCAGCGATGGCGATGGGGAAGTTCCACGGCGTGATCAGGCCCACCACGCCGATCGGCTCGCGGCTGGTCTGCACGCCGATGTTCGGCCGCACCGACGGGAGGTTCTCGCCGCCGTAGCGCACGGCCTCGCCGGCGAAGAAGCCGAAGATCTGGCTGGCGCGCGTGACTTCGCCGATGCCTTCGGCGCGCGTCTTGCCGGCTTCCCGCGAGACCAGTTCGCCGATCTCCTCACGGCGCGCGAAGAGCTCGTGCGCCGTGCGTTGCAGCAGGTCGCTGCGGACCTGCGTGGTCGTTGCCGCCCAGGCCGGCTGGGCGGCGCGCGCGGCCGCCACGGCCTGGCGGACCTGTGCCGCGTCGGCTAGCGCGAACCGGCCCACCACGTCGTGGGTGTCCGACGGGTTGATGCTGGCGATCGATTCCTGGCCGGCGATCCATTCGCCGCCGATGAGGTTCTTCTGAATGTCCATGGTCCTGTCTCCTGGTCTGCCGGGTCACTCGCGGATGCGTGTGCCGGTGTGAAGTGGGCGGATCATAAATTTGCATTTCACATGCCGTCGAATTACCATTTCTGATCGATAAATCACTTTTTTTGCTGGCAGGAAACGCGATGGATACGCGGCAGATTCGGGCCTTTCTGGCAATCGCGGACACCGGCAGCGTGACGCGCGCCGCCGAGCTTCTTCATGTGGTGCAGCCCGCGATCTCGCGGCAGCTCAAGCTGCTGGAGGACGACCTCGGCGCACTGCTCTTCGAGCGCAGCCGCGGCGGCATGGTGTTGACGGAGGCGGGCCGCACGCTCGTGGAGTACTCGCGGCGCGCGCTGCGCGAGCTCGACAACGCGAGGTCGGAGATCCAGCCCTCGGGCCCGTCGATCGCGGGCATCGTCCACGTGGGACTGCTGCCGAGCAGCTGCGAGCTGCTGGCCGCGCCGCTGGTGCTGGCACTCAAGGAGCGCTACCCCGGCGTGCAGGTGTCGCTGTCGGTGGGCTACACGGACCATCTCGCGCGCTGGCTCGAGACGGGCGAGCTCGACATGGCGTTGCTGTACGACGCCCCGCAACGGCCGAGCGTGAGTCTCGAGCCCTTGCTCAAGGAGGTGCTGTGCCTCACCGCGCCAGCGGCGCACGGCCTCTCGCTGAAGAAACCCGTGAAGGTCCGCGCGCTGGGCCAGGCACCGCTGGTGCTACCGAGCCGGCCGCACAACCTGCGCGGGCTCGTGGAGCATGCGTGCGCGGTCGCCGACGTGCCGTTCAGGATCGCGGCCGAGACGAATGCGCTGTCGGTCCAGCGCGACCTCGTCGTTCAGGGCGTGGGCTTCTCGGTGCTGCCGGCGGTCGCGATTCGCAGCGAGCTCGAACGCGGCCTGCTGTCGGCCGCCCCGATCGCGGCACCCGAGTTCGCGCGCAGCATCTACCTGGCGCTGCCCACGACGCGGCGTAGCTCCACGGCGGTGCAATGCGTGGTGGGTGAACTCAAGCGTTGCATGGAGGCCGCGGTCGAGAGCGGCGAATGGACCGGGGCGAAATGGATCCGGGCCGCGGGCGAGAACGGGCGGACGTAGTCGCGGTTGCCGCGCCTGCCGCCTGCCCGGCCCTCAGCCTCACCACTTCACGCGAACGCCCACCCCCGCATTGACCGAGCTGCCCACGCGAGCCACGCCACCCGATGCCCACTGCTTGCCGAGCTCGCCATACAGGCTCGTGCGCTGGCTTACCGCCAGCGTGAAGCCTGCCGCCAGCTCGGTGCTCGTGCCGCCGATCGGCGCGCCCACCGGCGTGATCGCCGCCGGGTTCACGAAGCGCGCGACGTCGTTGCCCTTCGAGCTGCGGTAGACGTTCAGGCGCGCATACGGCTGCAGCGTGCCCGCTCCCGTCGCGAAGCTGCCCTTGATCCGCACACCGGCGCGTGCGGTCCAGCTGCTGTCGGCATCCTGCTGCACCAGCGCACCGGGAATCGCCACGTCGTCCAGGCGCAGGCGCTGATGGATCAGCTGCAGCTGCGGCTCCACCGACCAGCCACCGGTGCCCAGCGCGAAGGCCTTGCCGATCTCGATCGAGGCCAGGAAGCTGTTGCCCTTGCCCGTCACGCCCGCGCTCAGCTGCGGCTGCACCGTGTAGCGGTGACGGCCCGCCTGCAGCACCGTGTCGGCATAGAAGCCGTCGTCGCTCGTGAACGTGCCGTACAGGCCCAGGTACTGGCTGCGCAGGTCGTTGCGGCCTGCAGCGCCGTTCAGCAGGCCGCTGCTGAAGCCGCTGACACGCGTGTCGCCTTCGAGCTGGCCGACATAGATGCCCGCGCGCCAGTTCGCATTGGCCCACAGGTCGGTGCCGGCCTGCAGCCCGCTCACGCGGCCCTCGGCATGCGGCGACACGGTGCCGCCCTGGCGGATGTCCATGTCGGTGGAGATCAGGCGGCCCCAGGCTCGGCGGTTGCTGCCGTCCACGCTCTGGCTCGCGCCGCCGCTGCCGCGCACGTCGTCGTCGCCGATGCGCTGGCTCAGGCTCGAGAGCATGGCCAGGTTGCTCTGGCGCAGTTGGTTCGGCAGCGCGGCGAACAGCGAGGCTTCGGCGCGGTAGGTCGGCAGCGAGGCGCCCGGTTCTGCTTCGGTGCGCAGGTACCAGTTCTCGCCCTCGCCGCCCGCATCGCCTGCGTACAGACGGTACTCATAGGCGCCGGCGTCGACTCGGCCGCCCGAGAGCACGAAGGCGTCCTTGCTGGTCTGCGCGGTGGTGGTCGCGCCGTTCTTGGCACTGACCACTTCGATGCCCGCGCCGCTGGTGCGTGCGCCCAGGCCGCCGAGGTTGGTGACCTGCACTGTCGTCTTGCCGCTCGCGCTGGCCGATGCACCGTCGAGCACCAGGCGGTCGGCGATGCCGGGGTTGTCGAGCTTGGCGCCCAGGCGCAGCACGCCGTTGTTGCCGACGTAGGGGCCGGTCAGCGTCAAGGTGGTGCCTGGGACCGTGCCGAGCAGGGAGACCGTGCCCGAGTTGTTCAACCCCGCCATCTTCTGGCTGAAGCCCCCGAGGTCGAGCGTGGCGCCGCTGGCGACCACAGCACTCGATGCTGCGCTGAAGGCATTGGTAGCGCCGGCCCTCAGAGTACCTGCTGCGATGCGGGTCTCGCCGCTGTAGGTCGCGGTGCCTGCGAGCGTGAGCGTGCCTGCGCCGACCTTGACGAGCGAGCCCGTCGTGCCGGTGATGGCGCCCGAGATCGTGTTGTCAGTGCCAAGCGCACCGGTGGTCAGCGCCTTGGTGCCGAGCACCACATCGCCTGCGCCGCCGAGCGAGCCGATGCTCGTGCCCGTGGTCGTCAGGTCGATGCGCACCTGGCCGCCCGCTGCATTGGTCACCGTGGCACCCGCAGCGGTCGCGGTGTCCTGCAGGCTCAAGGTGCCCGCGTTGGCGATCGCGAGCTTGCCCGCATCGGCCTTGCCGCCGAACTGCAGCGTCGCGCCCGATGCAATGCTTGCCGCGCCGCTGCCGAGTGCGCCTGTCACTTCGGTGGCGAGCGTCCCCGCATCCACCAGCGTGCCGCCGCTGTAGCTATTGGCACTGCTCAAGGTCAGCGTGCCCGTGCCGATCTTGCGCAGCTTGCCGGTGCCGCTCATCGTGCCCGCATAGGTACCGGCCGTCTTGCCCTGGTCGAAGGCGACTTCGGCGTTGTTGACGATATTGCCCTGCAGGCTCGTCGCACTGCCCTGCAGCACGCCGCCCTTGACGGTGGTGCCGCCGGTGTAGGTGTTGGTGCCGCCGAGGATCAGCCGGCCGGCATCCTCCTTCGAGATCCCGCCCGTGCCGCTGAGCGCCACATTGAGGGTCGCGGTCATCGCCGCACCCGCGGCCGTCCCATCGCCCACGCGGATCACCGAGTTGGCGTTGTCCACCACGATGCCATCGCCCTGCACCACATAGCCATCGGTGGCGAACTGCGCACCGGCGATGCGCACCGCGCCGCCAGCCGCATCCACCGTCACGGTGCCGGCCTTGCCGCCGAACACCGCGAACTGGTTCTGCGCCCAGTTGGCGTTGACCTTGCCGTCCATGTCGGTCCAGGCATCCATCGAGGGCTGCGGGTTGCCCACGCGCCAAGTGCCGCTGCCACCGGCGATCTGGCCGTCGTTGTACTTGGTGCTGTCGCCGCCGTCCCAGAAGTTCAGCGACAGCCCAGCCTTGTTCACCAGGTTGACCTGGTTCGCCACCGAGGTCTGCACCTGCAGGTCCGCCACCTTCGCGGAGCCCGGCACCGTGCCGATGTCCAGGCCGTTGTCGGTGAAGCTGCCGCCGTAGCTCATGAGCCTGTAGAGGCCCGGGCCGAAGCTGCCGCCAGCCGACTGCGCGATGTTCAAGGTGCCATCGAGTTGCAGGTTGCCGGTGACGTTGATCAGGTCGTTGAGCGCGCCGCCCGGAACACCGGCCTGGCCGAGTTCGTAGTTGAGCGTGGAGCCGCCGGCCAGGGTCAGTGCGCCCAAGGTCAAGGTGCCGGGGCTGTTGCCCGCCGCGAGGATGCCGCCCTTGTCGATAGTGACCGCGCCCGCGATGCTGCCGCTGCCAGCCAACGTCGCGCCCGATTGCACCTGCACCGCGCCCGTACCCGTCGCGCTGCCGCTCTTGTTGTTCACGCTCAGCGTGCCCGCACCGACGGTGGTACCGCCGGTGTAGGTGTTGGCACCAGTGAGCGTGAGCGTGCCGCCGCCCACCTTGACGAGCGAACCGCCCGTCCCGCTGATCGTGCCCGACAGCGTGGTGTTGTCGCCGCTCGCGCCCAGCGTGAGCGCCTTGGCACCGAGCACGAACTCGCCCGCGCCGCTCAGCGAGCCGAAGCTCACGCCGGTGGTCGCCTGGTCGATGCGCACCTGCGCGCCGGCCTGGTTGAGCACCGTGGCCTTGTCGGCCGTCGCGTCGCCCGCGAAGGCCAGCACGCCGCCCGCTGCGTTGGTGATGGTCGACGCACCCGCGCTCGCCTTGTCCTGGAAGCGCACCGTGCCCTGGTTGCCAATGGCCGCAGTGCCGGCATCGAAGCCGCCACCCAGTTGCAACGTAGCGCCCGAAGCCACGCTCGCCGCGCCGCTGCCCAACGCTCCGGTCACGTCGGTGGCCAGCGTGCCGGCGTCGACGGAGGTACCGCCGGCGTAGCTGTTGGCGCTGCTCAACGTCAGCGTGCCCGCGCCGATCTTGCGCAGCTTGCCACTGCCGCTCATCGTGCCCGCATAGTTGCCGGTCTTGGCCTGGTCGAACACGACCTCGGCGTCGTTGACGATGCCGCCCTGCAGGCTCGCCGTGTTGCCTTGCAGCACGCCGGCCTTGACCGTGGTGCCGCCGGTATAGGTGTTGGTTCCGCCGAGGATCAGGCGACCCACGTCGTCCTTCACCATGCCACCCGCGCCGGTCAGCGCGACATTCACCGTGGCCGTGCGATCGACGTCCGTTCCCGAGCCATCACCCACGCGCACCACCGTGCCCGAAGCACCGAGCTCGATCGCATCGCCCTGCAGCACATAGCCATCGGCCGCGAACTGCGCGCCGTTGATGCGCACCGTGCCGCCCGCATTGCTGACCGTGACCGTGCCGCCCGTGCCGCTGAACACCGCGAACTGGTCCTGTGCCCAGGCCGCGTTGATCTTGCCGTCCGCACCGGTCCAGCCGTCGCCCGGCACGCCCACGCGCCAGGTGCCCGTGCCACCCGCGATCTTGCCGTCGTTGTACTTGGTGTTGTCGCCGCCATCCCAGAAGTTCAGCGACAGACCCGTACGGTTCACCAGATTGACCTGCTGCGCCACCGAGGTCTGCACCTGCAGGTCCTTCGCCGCGACCGGCGCGCTGCCGATGTCCAGGCCGTTGTCGGTCAGGCTGCCGGTGTAGTCGATGAGGCGATAGATACCCGCGCCGAACACGCCGCCCTTCGATTGCGCCACGTTGAGCGTGCCGTCGAGTTGCAGATTGCCATTGACCTGCACACGGTCGTTGAGTGCGCCACCGGCCGTATTGGCCTGGCCCAGGTCGTAGTTGAGCACCGAGCCTTCGGCGAGGTTCAGGCCGCCCAACGTCAGCGTGCCGACGCCTGCGTTGCCCGCCGACAGCACGCCGCCCTTGGCGATGCTGACCGCGCCTGCGACGCTGCCATTGCCCGCCAGGGTTGCACCGCCCTGTACTTGGACGGCACCAGTACCCGTGGCGCTACCGCTCGCGTTGTTCACGGCCAGCGTGCCCGCAGCCACCGTGGTACCGCCGGTGTAGGTGTTGGCACCACTCAGCTCGAGCGTGCCGCTGCCCACCTTGACGACCGAACCACCGGCACCGCTGATCGTCCCCGACACCGTCGTGCTGGTGTTCAGTCCACCCGTTGTCAGCGCCTTCGCGCCCAGCAGCACGTTGCCCGCGCCTTCGAGCGAGCCGATGCCCACGCCCGCGTTCGTCAGGTTGCTGATGCGCAGCCGCGCCCCCGCGTTGTTCACCACCGTCGCCTGGTCCGCGCTCACGCGGTCGAACAGGTCGATCAAGCCGCCGCTCTCGTTGACCAGGCGTGCCTGGCCCGCGCTTGCATCGTCGAGCAGGTTGATCTGCCCGCCATCGAAGTTGGTGATCTGCGCCTTGCCTGCGTTCGCGTCGAACCACAGGGTGGTGATGCCGCCGCGGTTCTCGATCACGGCATTGCCCGCGCTCGAGGTACCGCGGAACTCGACCGTGGCGTCCTTGTTCGCCGTGATGGTCGCGCTGCCGGCAGAGCTGCTGTCGCTGAAGGCCAGGAAGCCGCCGTTGTCGGTCGGCGCACTGCCGCGCTGTGCCACGGTGATCGCGAGCTTGCCCGCGTCGGCCTTGTTGGTGAAGACCAGCGAGGCATTGCCCGCGACCGACACCGGGCCCGTGCCCAGCGCGCCCGTGACCAATGCCTCGACCGAGCCGATCGCCACTTCGGTGCCGCCCGCGTAGCCGTTGGCCGCGCCGAGTTGCAGGGTGCCCAGACCAGTCTTGCGCAGGCCGCCCGTGCCGCCGACCGTGCCATTGAGCGCCACGGTGCGGATCAGGTCGATGTCGAAGGTGTTGACACCCGCGCCCAGGCTCACGGCGCGCGTGCTCGCGGTGTCGCCGGTCACGTGCAAGGTGGTTCCTTCCAATGCGAGGCCGCCCGTGGCCGCGCCGAGGTTGGCGTCCGACGCGATCTGCAGGATGCCGCCCTTGACGGTGGTGCCGCCGCTGTAGCCGTTGCTGCCCTCGAGCACCAGGGTGCCCAGGTCCTCCTTGACCAGGCCGCCGGTGCCGTTGAGTGCCGAGGCGATGGTCGCGGTCATGCCCGCGCCGGCCGCGGTGCCGTCGCCCACGCGCACGGTGGTGGCCGCGTTGCCGAGTTGGATCGCGTCGCCCTGCACGCGGTAGCCGTCGGTGGCGAACTGCGCGCCGGTGATGCGCACGGTGCCGTTGCCGCCGTCCACGCTGACGATGCTGGCGGTGCCGCTGAAGACGGCGAACTGGTCCTGCACCCAGGCGGCGTTGATCTTGCCGTCGGCGCCAGTCCAGCCGTCGCCCGGCACGCCCACGCGCCAGGTGCCCGATCCGCCGGCGATCTGGCCGTCGTTGTACTTGCTCGCGTCGCCGCCGTCCCAGAAGTTCAGCGACAGGCCCGCGCGGTTCACGAGGTTGACCTGCTTGGCCACCGAGGTCTGCACCTGCAGATCGGCCTTGGCGCCCGGTGCGCTGCCGATGTCCAGGCCGGCGTCGATCAGGCCGCCGGTGTAGCTGATGAGCCGGTACAGGCCCGCGCCGAAGCTGCCACCCGTGGACTGCGCGACGTTGAGCGTGCCGTCCAGGCGCAGGTCGCCATTGACGTTGACGAGGTCGTTGAGCGGACCGCCCACGGTGTTGGCCTGGCCGAGCTGGTAGTTCAGCACGGCGCCGTCGGCGAGGCTCAGGCCGCCCACCGTCAAGGTGCCGGGGCCGCCATTGCCGGCCGACAGCACGCCACCCTTGGCAATGCTGACCGCGCCCGCGATGCTGCCGCTGCCCGCGAGCGTGGCGCCGGACTGCACCTGGACCGCGCCCGTGCCCGTGGCGCTGCCGAGCGGGTTGTTCACGGCGAGCGTGCCCGCCGCGACGGTGGTGCCGCCGGTGTAGGTGTTGGCGCCGCTCAGCGTGAGCGTGCCGCTGCCCACCTTGACGATGGACCCGCCCGTGCCCGAGCCCGGCTGCGTGAACACGCTGCCCTTGTCGCTCACGGTGCCCCAGAGGGTGTCGGTGGTGTTCAGCCCGCCCACGGTGAGCTGCGTGGCGCCGAGCACCACGTTGCCCGCGCCCAAGAGCGAACCCAGTTCGACGCCGGTCTTGGCGGTCGAGCCCGACACGTCGACCACGCCGCCCGCGGCGTTGCTGACCGTGGCTCCCGCGCCCGAGCTGCTGTCGGCGAAGCGCACGAGGCCGCCGAAGGCATTGCTGATCTGCGCGCTGCCCGCCGTGGCGGTGCCGCCGAAGCCCAGCAGGCTCTTGGCGCCGTTGGCGATGGTCGCCGACCCGGCGCTGGCGTTCTCGAAGAAGCTGATCGAGCCGCCGGCATTCGTGATGCTCGACGTGCCCGCGCTCGTGTTGCCGCTGAACTGCACCGAGTTCGCGCCGACCATCTGCCAGGTCGCGCCATTGAGCGTGATCTTCGAGTTCGCGGCCGTGGCGTTCTGCGAGAACAGCAGCATGTTGCCGGCGTCCGCGCTCAAGGCGCGGCCCACGGTGTAGTCGTTGCCGCCCGCGCTCGCCGTGCCGGTGTACAGCAGCAGCGTGCCGTTGCCCTGCTGGCGCACCGCGCCGCTGCCGAGCACGCCGCTCGCGGTGGTGGTGATGCTCGCGCCGTCCTGCAGCAGCGTACCGCCGCTGTAGCTGTTGGCCGTCACCAGGCCCAGGGTGCCGCCCTTGCCGGTGACGGTGAGCAGGCCCGTGCCGCTGACGAGGCCGCCCACGCCGAAGACGCTGTTGCCCAGGTCGATGGTGGCGCCGCCCGCGCCGAGCGCGAGCGCGCGCATGCTGAAGAACGGGGTGGAACCGGCCGCGATGCGCAAGGTGGCGCCATCGATCGCGAGCCCCGTGCCGAACGCGCCGAGGTTGTTGTCGGCCGCGATCTGCAGGATGCCGCCCTTGATGGTCGTGCCGCCGGTGTAGCTGTTGTTGCCGCTGAGCACCAGCGTGCCGCCGTCGTCCTTGACCAGTCCGCCCGCGCCGCCAATCGATGCGGCGATGGTCGCGGTCATGCCCGCGCTGGCATTGGTGCCGTCGCCCACGCGCACCACCGTCTGCGGGGCGCTGATCGTGAGCGGGTCGCCGTTGATCGTGTAGCCGTCGACCGCGAACTGCGCGCCGCCCAGGCGCACCGCGCCGCCCGTGCCTTTGTTGTCCACCGTGACGGTGCCGGCGGTGCCGCTGAAGATCGCGAAGCCGTCCTGCACCCAGGTGCCGTTGGCCAGGCCGTTGGCATCGGTCCAGTTGTCGCCGGGACTGCCCGCGCGCCAGGTGCCCGTGCCGCCCGCGATCTTGCCGTCGTTGAAGTTCGCGCTGTTGCCGCCGTCCCAGAGGTTGAGCACGAGGCCGTCGCTGTTGATCAGGTTGACCTGGTTCGCCACCGAGGTCTGCACCGCGAGCTTGTTCGTGGGTGCCGTGCCGATGTCCAGGCCGTTGTCGGTCAGCGTGCCGGTGTAGTTGATGAGGCGATACAGCCCCGCGCCGAACTTGCCGCCCGCGGTCTCGCTCACGTTGAGCGTGCCGTCGAGCTGCAGGTTGCCGTTGACGTTGATCAGGTCGTTGAGCGCGCCGCCCGCCACGCCGGCCTGGCCGAGCTGGTAGTTCAGCACGGAACCGGCCGCGAGGCTCAGGCTGCCGAGCGTGAGCGTGCCGGCGCCTGCGTTGCCTGCGGACAGCACGCCGCCCTTGGCGACCGTGACCGCGCCCGCGATGCTGCCGCTGCCCGCGAGCGTGGCGCCCGCTTGTACTTGCACAGCACCAGTACCCGTCGCGCTGCCGCTCGCGTTGTTCACGGCCAGCGCGCCCGCGGCGATGGTGGTGCCACCGGTATAGGTATTGGCCCCCGTGAGCGACAGCGTGCCGCTGCCCACCTTGACGACCGAACCGCCCGCACCGCTGATCGTGCCCGACACCGTCGTGCTGGTGTTCAGCCCGCCCGTGGTCAGCGCCTTCGCGCCGAGGAACACGTCACCCGCGCCTTCGAGCGAGCCGATGCCCACACCCGCATTGGTGAGGCTGATGATGCGCAGTTTCCCGCCCGCGTTGTTCACCACCGTCGCCTGGTCCGCGCTCACGCGATCGGCCAGGTTGATCACCCCGCCGCTCTCGTTGACCAGGCGTGCCTGGCCCGCGCTCGCATCGTCGAGCAGGTCGACGCGACCGCCCGCGAAGTTCGTGATCTGCGCCTTGCCGCCATCCGCGTTGAACCACAGCGTGGTCGAGCCGCCCCGGTTCTCGATCACCGAGTTGCCCGCGCTCGATGTGCCGCGGAACTCGACCGTGGCGTCCTTGTTCGCCGTGATGGTCGCGCTGCCGGCAGAGCTGCTGTCGCTGAAGGCCAGGAAGCCGCCGTTGTCGGTCGGCGCACCGCCGCGCTGTGCCACGGTGATCGCGAGCTTGCCCGCATCGGCCTTGTTGGTGAAGGCCAGCGAGGCATGGCCCGCCACCGACACCGGGCCCGTGCCCAGCGCATCGGTGACCTGTGCCTCGACCGAGCCCGCGGCGACATCGGTGCCGCCCACGTAGGCATTGGCCGCACCGAGCTGCAGGGTGCCCGCGCCGGTCTTGCGCAGGCTGCCCGCGCCGCTGACCGTGCCGTTCAGCGCGACCGTCCGGTCGATGTCGAAGCTGTTGACGCCCGCGCCCAGGCTCACGGCGCGCGTGCTCGTGGTGTCGCCGGTCACGTGCAAAGTGGCGCCTTCGAGCGCGAGACCACCGGTGGCCGCGCCGAGGTTGGCGTCCGATGCGATCTGCAGGATGCCGCCCTTGACGGTGGTGCCGCCGCTGTAGCCGTTGCCGCCCTCGAGCACCAGGGTGCCCAGATCGTCCTTGACCAGGCCGCCGGTGCCGGTGATGTCGGACGCGATGGTCGCGGTCATGCCAGCGCCCGCGGCGGTGCCGTCGCCCACGCGCACCGTCGTGGCCGGAGCGCCGATCGTGAACGCATCGCCGTTGACCGTGTAGCCGTCGACCGCGAACTGCGCGCCACCGATGCGCACCGCGCCACCCGTGCCCTTGTTGTCCACCGTGACCGTGCCGGCGGCGCCGCTGAAGATGGCGACACCGTCCTGCTGCCAACCGCCATTGAGCGTGCCGTCGACGCCGGTCCAGTTCGCGGTCGAACCGCCCGCGCGCCAGGTGCCGCTGCCGCCCGCGACCTTGCCGTCGTTGAAGTTCGCCGGATCGGCGCCGTCCCACAGCGTGAGCGTCACGCCTTCGCTGTTGATCAGGTTGACCTGCTTGGCCACCGCGGTCTGCACCTGCAGGTTCTTCGCATCGGTCGGCGCGCTGCCGATCTCCAGGCCGTTGTCGGTCAACGTGCCGGTGTAGTCGATCAGGCGATAGAGCCCGGCCCCGAACTTGCCGCCCTGCGATTGCGTCACGTTGAGTGTGCCGTCGAGCTGCAGGTTGCCGTTGACGCTGATCAGGTCGTTGAGCGCGCCGCCCGCCACGCCGGCCTGGCCCAGTTCGTAGTTCAGCACGGAGCCGGCTGAGAGGTTCAGGCCGCCGACAGTCAGCGTGCCGGCGCCGCCATTGCCCGCCGACAGCACGCCGCCGTCGGCCACCGTGACCGCCCCCGCGATGCTGCCGCTGCCCGCGAGCGTCGCGCCGGCCTGGACCTGCACCGCACCCGTGCCGGTCGCGCTGCCGCTCTTGTTGTTCACGCTCAACGTGCCCGCGGCCACCGTCGTGCCGCCCGCATAGGTGCTGGCGCCGGTGAGATCGAGGCTGCCGCTGCCAGCCTGCGCCAGGCTGCCGGACCCGCCGATGCTGCCGACGAAGCTCACGGCGTCGGAACGATCGAAGGCCAGCTCGCCGTTGGCGACCACGTCGCCCGAGATGCTGCCCGCCGTGCCGCCGTTGCCGATCTGCAGCCGGGTGCCCGCGGCAATCGTGGTCGTGCCGCCGGGGACCCTCGTCGTCAACGAGCCCGTGACCACCGCGCCCTTGCTCACGTCGAACGAGAGATTGTCGGCGGCCACCTTGCCGGTGATGCTCAGTGCCCGTCCATTGGCAAAGCTGAAGCCGCCGGTTCCGGGGACGCTGCCGGCGTCGAAATCGCCCAGGGTCGCGACCATGTTGGCGCCGGTCAGGTTGACGACGCCCACGGCGCTGCCGCTCAGGGTGTCGGCGACGATCGCGCCGGAACTCGTCTGCCCGATCGCGCCGGTCGAGAACAACACCGTGTCGGTTGCGCTCACCGTGCCGGAGATCGACAGGTTGCTTCCCATCAGGTAGGTGCTGGCACCGCCGTCCACCTTGCCCGTGACGTTCAGCTGGAGACCGCTCTTCACGGTCAGGCCCTGCGCGCTGAAGTCGCCGAGCGTGCCGATCTGGTTGGCCTCGTTGGAGAGCGCGACCGCGCCCGCGGCACTGCCGGTCAGCGTGCCCGCGGTGATCGTGCCGCTGGACTGCGCGATGCCCTGGCTGCTGTTCAGGCTCAGGGTGCCGGCCGTCTCGACATCGGCGGCCAATGCAATGCCATCGCGCCCGCCCAGCGTGACGTTGCCGCCGCGCACGGTGTTGCTGATGCCCAGTTGCCCGCCTTCCGCGGCGAGGACCACGTTGCCGGTGCCGGCATCGATGGCCTGGCTCGGCAGCACGAGCTGGCCGCCCGCGACCACCGAGACGCTGCCATTCGTGCCGTTGGCCAGCGAAGACACGGTGAGGTCGTTGCGGTCGCGGATGGCAATGCTGCTGCCCTGCAGGCTGACCGCGGCACCGAAGTCGTTGTTCGCATCGGTCAGCGCGATGGCGCCCGTCGCGTCGAAGCTGCTGGTGCCGACGACCGACAGCGCACCGGTCTGCGTGATCGCGCCGCCGCTCGTGAGGCCCAGCGTGCCGCCGACCGCGCCGGCGCTCAGCGTCAGGCCCGAGGCAGCGACGATCGAGGTGTTGCCGCCGGTGATGCCCAATGCGCCGCCGAAGCTGTTGCCCCCTTGCGTCAGCGTGATGGTGCCCGTGCCTGCATTCAGCATGGTGGTGCCGGCGACCGCCAGCGGGCCGGACTGAACGATGGTGCCGTTGTTGCTCGTGGCATTGATCGAGGCGGCGCTTCCCTGGCCGAGCGAGAGCGCCCCATTGCTGGTTGCGGTGAGGTCGCCCGTTGCGAGGTTGCCCAGCGTCAATGCGTTCGCGTCGGTGATCTCCGTCGTGCCGCCGGTCAGATGCACCACGCTGCCGAAGTCGTTGCCCGTGCTGTTGAGCGTGATGGCGCCAGTGCCCGCCGCGGCGGAGATGGTGGTCGTGCCAGCGACACTGATCGCCCCGCCCTGGACGACGGCACCGCTCGTGCTGGTGGCATCGATCGATGCGGCACTGCCTTGCCCGAGCGACAGCGCGCCGCCGCTCACGGCGGTCAGCGCGCCGGTCGCGATGTTGCCCAGCGTCAGGGAATTGGCGGCATTGATCTGCGTGGCGCCGCCCGCGAGGTTGACGAAGCCGCGGAAGTCGTTGGCCGTGTTCGTGAGCGAGATCGCGCCACCGTTCGCTTCGATACTCAGCGCCGCGCCAGCGTCGATGGCGCCGCTCAGAGCGATGGCGGAGCCCGAGCTCGTGATGCTCCCCGTGTTGGCCATGACCACCACGCTGCGCGCGCTCGTCAGATCGCCGGTCGCTGAGAGCGTACCGCCGTCGAGCACGAGCCGGCCGAGGCCCAGGTTGGCATCGCTGGCGACCTGCAGCACGCCATTGCGAACGACCGAGTCGCCCGTGTACACGTTGTTGCCGCTGAGCACCAGCGTGGCGCCGCTTGTTTGCGTGAGGTCCCCGCCACCCGAGATCACGCCCGAGAGTTGCAGGCTGTTCGCGCCCGTGAAGGTCAGCCCGCCGGCGCCGAGAACGACGTCGTTGGCGAGCGAGAGACCGGGTACCGCGGCTCCCAACGCCCCGCCGTTCGAAGTGACCGTGCCCTTGCCCAGCGACAGCGCGTTGTCGATCACCGCGGTTGCGCCCGATCCCAGCGTGGCCTGCGTGGC
This sequence comes from Variovorax sp. ISS6, assembly GCF_056523145.1. Lineage (NCBI taxonomy): Bacteria > Pseudomonadati > Pseudomonadota > Betaproteobacteria > Burkholderiales > Comamonadaceae > Variovorax > Variovorax sp. ISS6. The sequence continues at coordinate 1,925,624 of NZ_JAWRZC010000002.1, read as the reverse complement.
ACCCGACACGCCGTTCAGCGTCCAGCTTCCGCTCTGGACATCGAGCTGGTTGAAGTTCAGATATTTGATGTTCGAGATGGTGCCCGTGAGCGAGGTGCCCTGTTGCAGGCGCAGCGTGTTGTTGCCGCCCAAGCCGCCGTCGACCATGCCCGCGGCGGCGAAATTGACCGTGACGGCGCCGATGCCCAGGTTGGTCGCCAGTGCAGTTCCCCCTGCCGCATTGACCGACGAGTCGGTCGTCGCCACGAACAGGTTGGTGCTGTTGGCGCCGAGGGAGACGCTGCCATTCACGGTGCCCGAATTGGTGAAGGTATTGCCCCCGGCCGAGGAGCCCAATCCGACGCGCCCGGTGATGGTGCCGGAGTTGTCCACGTTCACCCGACCGCCGCCATAGCCCACCATCACCCCTGCGTCGGGAGCGCTCAAGGTTGCCCCGAAGATGGGGGCCGTGGACATCGTGCCCGTGTTGGTGATGTTCGAGGTGCCCCCGGCCCCGTTCTGAATCGCCAGCGCCATCCCGGTCAGCCCCACCGACAGGCCCCGGGTCCCGCCGAGGATGCCGTTGTTGGTCACGGTCTGCGTGCTTCCCGCCGCGTTGCCCATGACCACACCCGACGACAACACGCCCAGGCCCGAGCCCAGGAGGGTCGGATCGATTCGGCCGTTGTTGGTCAGCGTGTCGTTGGAGCCCGTGAGCGTCATCGCATTGCCGCCCACGCCCAGGAGCACGCCCACGCTGCCGCCCGGGTTCACCGTCACGTTCAGGTTGTTGCTGCCATTGGCGTAGCTCGGCGCCAGCGGGTTGGCCGCGCCGCTGCAGCTCACGTTCGAGCCTGCTGTCGTGCATGCCGCCTGAGCGGGGAAGAAGCTCGTAGCGAACAGGGCGACCGCCGCGCCCGCAACGGCGGTCGATACGCTGCGCTTGCCGCGGGAACGGGTCGTTTCCGGTACGGCGACCCAACTGCCCGTGGCTGCATTCCAGAGGCTTCTGAAGGCGATGTTCATGGGGATGTCTCGATGTCTTGTTGACGGTTAGAACGTTTTGACACAATTATGAATTGCAGCGCAATGTTTCCTAACTGTTAATTCAGCTTTTGGTCAGTCTTGAGCTCGGGCCGTTGCGAAGAGAGAACAGTCCAGCCTCCCCGGTCGGAACGGGACACGCTCTCGCCGGCAGCACTTTCCAAGGCGCGCGACCGCAGTTTTTTCCAAGCCGCGGCGTCCCGCCGTTCCTAAGCTCTGGCCACCTTCGTCCAACCGCCATAGCCCATGCCATCCCAACTCGACCTTTTCCACCGCCTGCATTCGGGCCCCGCGCCCCTGATCCTCGTGAACGCCTGGGACGCCGCCAGCGCCCGCGTCATCGAGCGCGCCGGCGCGAGCGCCATCGCCACCACCAGCGCGGGCATCGCGTGGTCGCTCGGCTACGCGGACGGCGAACGGATGCCCGCCGACGAACTGATCGCGGCCTGCGCGCGCATCTGCCGCGTGGCGCGCGTGCCGGTCAGCGTGGACCTCGAACGCGGCTACTGCGACAGCACGCAGGCCGTGCGCGACGTGGCGGCCGCGCTCATCGACCTGGGCGTGGCCGGCATCAACATCGAGGACGGCACGCGGTCCGGCACGCGCGAGCTGGCGCCGCCCGAAATGCTGTGCGAGCGCATCGCCGCGATCCGTGCGCTCGATGCGCGCTTCTTCATCAATGCGCGCACCGACACGCACATCGTTCCCTGGGATGACCCGGCGGCGCGCTTCGAGGAAACGCTGCGCCGCGCCACGCTTTGCGCGGCGGCGGGCGCGGACGGCATCTTCGTGCCCGGCCTGTCGAGCCCCGAGGAAATCGAAGGCCTGTCCCGCGCGGTGGCCCTGCCGGTGAACGTGTACGCGGGCTATGCCGGCGCGCCCCCGGCCGAGAGCTTCGCGCGGGCTGGCGCGCGTCGCATCAGCCTCGGCTGCGGCCCGCTGCAGGCGGCGCTGGGCCTGGTGGGCCGGCTCGCGAGCGAGGCCTTGGCGCACGGCCGCTTCGATGCGATGGACGAACGCATGCTGTCGGTCGGCGAGCTCAACGCGCTCTTTTCACCCGCCGCATGAAAATTCAGTTTTCATTAATGCGAATCACTCTCATTTAGTGCTATAGTCGAGCCAAGTCACCAACCAGCTTCATTCCGAAGCGACCACCGCCACCATGCAAGCTCTCCTCTCTCCAGGAAGCCAACCGTCCCCGTCGGGACTGCCGAGCCAACGTCCGACCCTGCGCGTGCGCCGCGCGGCCGCGCCGCAGCCCGTCGACGTGACGGCCGAGGCCTTCGTGCACGCGCCGGTGCTCGCGGACGAAGTCGCCCGTGAAGCCGCCGCGCAGGCGACGGCCAGCCTCGATAGCGCCGCGCTGCTGCGCGGCCAGAAGGTGGTCGAGATCTCGCACAACGGATTCGTGTACAGGCTGCAGGCCACCAAGCTGGGCAAGCTCATCCTGACCAAGTAGTTTCAGTTTCATCGTGGGGCGACTCCGAGACTCAACGGTCTCCAAGGGTCGTTTTTTGCTAGCCATCGGTTCACCGGCCAGCCATGCATTTTTTTCCCACGCCGACGAACATCGACCGGACGCACGCGCATGGACGAGCACGCCGCCGCTCCCGACCTGAAGCAGACCGGGCTCAAGGCCACCCTGCCCCGCCTGAAGGTGCTGGACCTGTTCCGCACCAGCAAGCAGCGGCACATGGCGGCGGAAGACGTCTACCGCCAGCTGGTGGCCGAGCAGACCGACCTCGGCCTGGCCACCGTCTACCGCGTGCTGGCCCAGTTCGAGCAGACGGGGCTGCTCAAGAAGAGCCAGCTCGGCAACAACAAGGCCGTCTACGAACTCAACGACCGTGAGCGCCACCACGGCCACCTGGTGTGCACCAAGACCGGCGACGTGCTCGAGTTCTTCGACCCCGAGATCGAGAACCGCCTGAAGGTCATCGCGGCGGAGCTGGGCTACGAGCTCTCCGACTACGTGGTCACGGCCTTCGGCGCGCGGCGCTAGCGACCATGCGTGATCGAGCGGCGAGATGCCAGGCCCCGAGGCGGGCCCGGCCCGTCGTTCCGCTCTCCCAAACTCGGATCCACGGCACGGCCACTCGCTCCCGCGTCGACGCCTTGTTACAGGCTCGCGAGATACTCGGGCGGTGAACCCGCCGTCTCTCTTTCTCCCTTCCCACCACGACCCGCTGATCGTCGCGGCCTCGCTGCTGATCGCCACCCTGGCCTCTTTCGTCGCCCTCGACCTGTCGCGGCGCATGCGCGGGAGCGCCGGGGATTTCCGGCCGCTGTGGTGGAGCGTGGGCTCGGTGGTGCTGGGCACGGGCATCTGGTCGATGCATTTCGTGGGCATGCTGGGCTTCACGCTGCCGATCGAGCTGGGCTTCTCGGGCTGGTACACCTTCCTGTCGTGGGTCGCGGCGGTCGCGGCCTCCGGGGTGGCGCTATGGGTCGCGAGCCGGCCCAACTACAGCCTCGGGCGGCTGGGCGTGGCCTCGCTGGTCATGGGCGGCGGCATCTGCGGCATGCACTACATCGGCATGGCGGCACTGCAGATGGCGCCCGGCATCCTGTGGCAGCCGGTGATCGTGGCGCTGTCCGCGCTGGTGGGCGTCGGAGCCTCCGCCGCGGCCTTGCTCATCATGCGCAACCTGGGCCGCGTGAGCACCGCCCGGCGCCCCGCCGTGCAACTGCTGGCGGCGCTGGTGATGGGCATCGCGATCTGCGGCATGCACTACACCGGCATGGCCGCAGCCAACTTCGCGCCCGATTCGGTCTGCCTGAGCGCCAACGAACTGCACGGCGCGGGGCTCACGGTGATCGTGGTGCTGGCTTCGTGCGTGCTGCTGCTGGGCACGCTGCTCGGCTCGATCCTCGAGGGGCGCATGCAGGTGGTCACGCAGCGCCTGGCCAACTCGCTCGAGAACGCCAACGCCGAACTCACGCAGGCCAACCGCGAACTGCAGCGCTACGCCTTCACCGACGCGCTCACCGGCTTGCCCAACCGCGTGCTGTTCGAGGACCGGCTGCAGCACGCGCTGGCGCGCATGGCGCGCGTCAACCAGCCGCTGGTGAAGGAACGCGTGGCGATCCTGTTCGTCGACCTCGACGGCTTCAAGCCGATCAACGACTCCTTCGGCCATGCGGCCGGCGACGAGATCCTGCGCGCCGCGGCCAGGCGGCTCGGGGAGGTCGCGGGCGACGGCGACACGGTGGCGCGCATCGGCGGCGACGAGTTCCTGCTGCTGCTCGAGGGCGTGAGCGACGCGGCCGAGGCCGCGCAGGTGGCCAACCGCGCGCTGCGCCGGCTGGCCGAGCCCTTCTCGCTGCAGGACAAGCCGCTGCAGATCGCCTGCTCGATCGGCATCGTGGTCTACCCGGGCCAGGGCGAGCCCGACAAGCTCGTGGCCAATGCCGATGCCGCGATGTACATCGCCAAGCGCGCCGGCGGCGCGAACTACGTGATGTTCGAATCGCACATGGGCTCCGACGTGGCGGCGCAGCTGCGGCTGCAGAGCGACCTGCGCCGGGCCGTCGACCTGAACCAGTTCGAGCTGCACTACCAGCCGAAGATGGACGGGCGCGACGGCTCGCTCAGCGGCGTGGAGGCGCTGGTGCGCTGGAACCACCCCGAGCTCGGCCTGATCGGGCCCGCGCAGTTCATCGGCCTGGCCGAGCGCTTCGGCATGATCGTGCGCCTGGGCGACTGGATCCTCGACGAAGCCTGCCGGCAGATCGCGCTGTGGCGCGCGCAGGGCCTGTCGATGCCGGTGGCGGTGAACCTGTCGGTGATGCAGCTGCGCGAGGTCGATTTCGTCGAGCGCGTCGAGCGCGCGCTGACCCGGCATGCGGTGCCGGCCTCGCTGCTGCTGTGCGAGATCACCGAGTCGGTGGCGATGGAGGACATCCGCGCCACGCACCGCACCTTCGAGGGCCTGGCGGCCGTGGGCGTGTTCCTGTCGATCGACGATTTCGGCACCGGCTACTCGAGCCTGAGCCAGTTGCGCCGGTTGCCGGCGCGCCAGGTCAAGATCGATCGCAGCTTCGTGCAGGACCTCGAATCCAAGGAGGACTCGCGCGCCGTGGTCGACGCCGTGATCCGGCTCGCACATGCGCTGGGCCTGAGCGTGGTGGCCGAGGGCGTCGAGAACGAGATCCAGCGCGACATCCTGCTGACGATGGGCTGCGACGAACTGCAGGGCTTCCTGTACTCGCGCGCGCTGCCGGCCTCGCAGCTGTTCGACTGGCTCGCGGTGCGCGCCGCAGCCTAGGACGCGTCCAGCACCTCGCGCACCCGCACCGCCAGTTCCTCGATCGTGAAGGGCTTGCCGATCAGGTGCACGCCCGCGTCGAGCACGCCGTTGTGCACCACCGCGTTGCGCGTGTAGCCGGTGGTGAACAGCACCTTGAGTCCGGGCCGCCGCCGCAGCGCCTCGTCGGCCAGCTTGCGGCCGTTGGTCTCGGGCATCACCACGTCGGTGAACAGCAGCTGGATCTCGGGATGGGCGTCAATCAGCTTCAGCGCCGCCGCGGCGCCGTCGGCCTGCAGCACGCGGTAGCCGAGTTCGGTGAGCGCGGCCACCGTCAGCTGGCGCACCGCGGGCTCGTCCTCCACCACGAGGATCAGCTCCTCGGTGCCGCCCAGCGGTGCATCGGGGGCGGCCTCGGCCTTCTCGTCCTCGGCGGGCGCGCCGAGCAGGCGCGGCAGGTAGACCTTCACGGCCGTGCCCTCGCCGACCTCCGAATAGATCTTCACGTGGCCGCCCGACTGCTTGACGAAGCCGTAGACCTGGCTCAGGCCCAGTCCGGTGCCGCGGCCCACTTCCTTGGTGGTGAAGAAGGGGTCGAAGGCCTTGGCGACCACGTCGGCGGGCATGCCCGAGCCGGTGTCGCTGACGGCGATCATCACGTACTGCCCGGCCGAGAGGCCAAGGTGCTCGACCGCATAGCGCTCGTCGAGGTGGGTGTTGGCGGTCTCGATGGTGAGCCGCCCGCCGTCGGGCATGGCGTCGCGCCCGTTGACCGCGAGGTTGAGGATCACGTTCTCGAGCTGGTTGGGGTCGGCATGCGTGCGCCACAGGCCGCCGGCCAGCACGGTCTCGAGCTGGATCGCGCCGCTGAGCGAGCGGCGCAGCAGGTCCGACATGCCCGCCACCAGCCGGTTGGCATCGAGCGACTCGGGACGCAGCGGCTGCTGGCGCGAGAAGGCGAGCAGCCGCTGCGTCAGCAGCGCGGCACGCTTCGCGCCGTCGCGCGCGGCCTCGACGTAGCGCCGGGCGCGAACGTCGTCGGCCGCGAGCTGCCGCCCCAGCAGGTCGAGCGAACCGATCACCACCGCGAGCATGTTGTTGAAGTCGTGCGCGATGCCGCCGGTGAGCTGGCCCACCGCCTCCATCTTCTGCGCCTGGCGCAGCGCCTCCTCGGTCTTGAGCCGCTGCGCGACCTCCTCAGCCACGCGGTGCTCGAGCGAGTCGTTGAGCTCGAGCAGCGCGCGCTCGGCGCGGTGGCGCTGGGTCACGTCCTGGAACAGCACCGCGACCTGGCGGCGCTCGGGCGGCTCGACGCGGAAGGCGGCCAGCTCGAGGAAGCGGCCGGTGCGCACCAGCTCGCGCTCGAAGCGCACCGGCTCGCCCGTGAGCAGCACGCGGCGGTAGATGTCGACCCAGCCGTCGGCCTCGTCGGGCACCATCTCGCGCACCCGCTGTCCCACCACGTCGGCAATGCCGGCATTGGCCAGGTAGGCCGGGTTGGCCGTGACGTGGATGTAGTCGCTCATCGGCCCGTGCGGGCCGTCGAGGAATTCGATGACGCAGAAGCCCTCGTCGATGGTCTCGAACAGGGTGCGGAACTGCCGGTGGCTCTCGCGCAGCGCGAGCTCGGCCGCCTTGCGCTCGGTCAGGTCGAGCATGGCACCGATCATGCGCAGCGGCCGGCCCTGCGCGTCGCGCAGCACCGTGCCACGGTCGAACACCGCGGCATGGCTGCCGTCCTTGCGCAGGAAGCGGTATTCCTGCGTCCAGGCCGTGCCGCCGCCGTCGATCACCGCATGGATGCCGGTCTCGACGCGCTCGCGGTCCTCGGGATGGATGTGGTCCAGCCACCAGTCGGCGCTGGTCTCTTCCTCCGTGTGGCCGAACAGCGTGGTCAGCGCCTGGTTCCAGACCACGTGGCCGTCGGACAGGCGCCAGTCCCAGACCGCGTCGTTGGTGGCCAGCACCGCGAGCCGGTAGCGCTCCTCGGTCTCCATGCGCTGCGCCTGGCGCCGCGTCGCCTCGTCCTCCTCCACGGCCAGCCGGCGCTGGGTCAGCACCTTGTCGGTGGTTTCCCAGACCGTGCACAGAAGGCCATGCACGGCGCCTCGTTCGTCGCGCAGCGGCGCATAGGAGAAGGTGAACCAGGTCTGTTCCTCGCGACCCTCGCGGTTCACCACGAGCGGCAGGTCTTCGCGATAGACCGGGCTGCCGGACAAGGCGGTCTGGACCAGCGACCCGACGTCGGGCCAGATCTCCGCCCAGACCTCGGCCAGCGGCGCCCCCATGGCCCGGGGATGCTTGCCCCCGAGGATCCGGGCGTAGGACTCGTTGTAGACCATGCCGAGCCGCGGGCCCCACGCCAGCCACATCGGCACGGCGGAGTCCTGCATCAGCGACACCGCGTGGCGCAGTGCGCCCGCCCAGCCCTGGGGCGGCCCGAGCGCCGAGCGGGTCCAGTCGTGCTCGCGCAGGAACGCGGCGGCGGGCGTGCCGTCCGGCCGGAAATGCCCGCCATGCTGCAGTGCGGTGCCGGGCCCGCCGTGTGTCTCGCTGTTCTTCATGAGTGCGTCCGCGTGCTGGGCGCATCCCTCGATACGCCTGTCCAGGGCGGTATCGTAGGGGCGCCGCGGGGCGGGACGCGTCGGCGGCCAGGCCGTTTTGGCGCGGACTTCGCGCCACCGGCAACGGGGACGGGGTCAGGCGCTTGCGTCGGGCAGAAGCACCAGCTTGCCGAAGGTGCGCCGCTCCTGCAGGTCGCTCAAGGCACGCGGCAACTCGCTGAAGCCGTAGCGGCCGCCCACGTCGGCATGCAGCTGCCCCTGCCTGAAACCCGCCAGCACGTCGTCCAGCGCCTGCCCGATCAGCGGCAGGTCGCGCTCATGGCTCCAGTAGATGCCCAGCGCCGAGGCGCTCTTGAGCAGGAGCCGGTTGGCGCGGATCTCGGGAATGCGCCCGCTCGAGAAACCCACGAGGCACAGGCGCGCGCCGTGGGCCAGGCACTTGACGCTGCGGTCCGTGATATCGCCCCCCACGGGATCGATGACCACATCCACGCCCTTGCCGCCGGTGGCCTGCATCACCTGCTCGACCCAGTCGTCCTCGCGGTAGTCGATGCAGACCGAAGCCCCGCGCTCCCTGCAGCGCGCGAGCTTGTCCTGGCCACCCGCGGTGGCGATGACGCGCGCACCGGCCCGAACCGCGAGCTGGGTGGCCGCCAGCCCGACCCCGCCGGCGGCCGCGTGCACCAGCACCGTCTCGCCGGCCTGCAACCGGGCGCGCGCGAACAGGGCGATCCACGCGGTCGGCCAGACCACCGGCAGCGCGGCGGCCTCGGCCAGCGGGACCTCCTCGGGCACGCGCACCAGCCATGAGGCCTCGGCCACCGCGAACTGCGCAAAGCCGCCCCACAGGACCTTGGTGGCGACCCGGTCGCCGGGGCCGAAGGCGCCACCGCCCGAGACGCTCTCGACGATGCCGCTGATCTCCTGGCCCGGGGTGAAGGGCAGCGGCGGCCGGATCTGGTAGGCGCCGCGCGCCATCAGCACGTCCGAGAAGTTGAGCCCGGCCGCCGCCACCCGTACCAGTACCCGGCCCGGCTTGGGATGCGGCAGCGGCATCTCCATGAGCTCCGGAGGCTGGGTGGTGTCCCTGACGATCCACGCCTTCATACGGCCCCCCGCGCGCGCAGTTGCGCAAGATCCGCCGGCGCGATGCCGATGCCCTGCAACACCTCGTCGGTGTGCGCGCCCAACAAGGGGTCGGCCTGGACCTTCGCCGGATCCCCCGAGGAGAACACGGCCGGCTGCAGCACGAACGGCCAGGGGCGCTCGGCATCCTGTGCCTGGGCGACCCGCCCTCGATCCTGCCGCGCGGCCTGCGCATGGGCCTGCTGCAGATCCCAGACCGGGCCCGCGGGCACGTCGGCCTCCAGGCAGGCCTGGACCACCTCGTCCACGGTCCGCTCGCGCGACCATGCCGTGATCGCCGCCTTCAGCGCCGGCTCGTTGCGCGCGCGCTGCGGGTTGTCGACGAAGCGCGGATCCTCGACCCACTCGGGCTTGCCGATCAACGGCGCGAAGCGGCGGAAGAACCCGTCGTTGCTGACCACGATCACCACCCAGCCGTCGCTGGCCTCGAAGCAGTCCACCGGCGAGGTCACGGGATGGCGGTTGCCCACGCGCTGCGGCGCCGTGCCGCTGGCGAACAGGCGGCTCGCGCTCGTGAGCTGCAGGGCCAGCATCGCATCGAACATCGACAGATCGATCTGGCGTCCCTGCCCGTCCCGCTCGCGGGCGAACAGCGCCGTCATCAGCGACCAGGCACCGAACAGGCCCGTCACGAGGTCCGCCACCGAGTCGCCCACGCAGGTGGGTTCCTGCCCGGGACGGCCCGTGGTGCTCATGAGCCCGGACATGGCCTGGATGATCAGGTCGTAGGCCGGCCTCCCCTTGAATTCGCCCTGCTGCCCGAAGCCGGAGATGCTCAGGTACACCAGCGAGGGATTGCGCGCCTTCAGCGTCTCGTAGTCCACCCCCAGCCGCTGCGCGACGCCGGGGCGGAAGTTCTCGACCACCGCATCGGCGGTATCGATCAGCGCATACAGCATCTCGCGCGCGCGCTCGTCCTTGAGATTGAGCGTGACGCTCTTCTTGTTGCGGTTCAGCAAGGAGAAGTAGACGCTGCGGCCGTCGACGAAGGGGCCGAAGTGGCGCGAGTCGTCGCCGGTCACGGGCGTCTCGATCTTGATCACCTCGGCCCCCACGTCGGCCAGCAGCGCGGTGCAGTAAGGCCCCGACATCACGCGCGACAGGTCGACGATGCGCAGGCCGTTCAGGAGTTGTTGTTGGGTCATGAGAGGGTCATCCCAGAAGAAGGCTGTCGTCGCTGAGTTCCTTGCCGCTGCGCTGGGAGAACAGCGCCAGCAGGTCGGGAACATCGAGCCGCTCGCGTTCGCTGCCGGCGATGTCGAAGACGATGCGCCCCTGGTGCAGCATGATGGTCCGGTCGCCGTGATCGAGCGCCTGGCGCATGCTGTGCGTGACCATCAGCACCGTGAGCTTCAATTCGTGCACGAGGTCGTCGGTGAGCTTCATCACGAACTCCGAGGTGCGCGGATCGAGCGCGGCCGTGTGCTCGTCGAGCAGCAGCAGCTTCGATTCGTTGAGCGACGCCATCAGCAGGCTGATCGCCTGGCGCTGTCCACCCGAGAGCAGGCCCATGCGGTCGTGCAGCCGGTTCTCCAGGCCGAGGCCGAGCCGGGCCAGCGCCGCGCGGATGCGCTCGCGCCGAGGCGCCGTCACCGCGTGACCCAGTCCGCGCGCATGGCCGCGCGCCAGCGCGATGGACATGTTCTCCTCGATCGTCAGTTCCTCGCAGGTGCCCGCCAGCGGGTCCTGGAAGACGCGGGCGATGGCGCCGGCGCGACGCGCGACCGGCCAGCCGGCGATGGCTTCGCCATCGATCGTGACGGCCCCGCCGGTGGGGGTCGTCTCTCCCGCCAGCACATTGAGCAAGGTCGACTTGCCGGCGCCGTTGGAACCGATCACCGTGATGAACTGCTGCTGGGGGATGTCCAGCGACAGGCCGCGCAGCACGTGGTTCTCGAGCGCGGAACCGGCGTTGAAGACGACATCGAGCTTCTCGACCCTGATCATGCTTTTCTCCCGCGCAGCGCACCGGCCAGGCCCACGCCGGGCGCAACCAGTGCCAGGGCCACGAGCGCCGCAGTCACCATGTTCAGGTCCGAGGGGGTGAGCCCGATGCTGTCGACGTCCAGGGCCAGCGCCACCGCGATGCGGTAGAGCACGGCGCCCACCAGCGCGGACAAGGTCGCGCGCACGATGGTCGTGTTCCTGATCAGCACCCCGCCGCCGATCACGGCGGCAAAGCCGACGACCACCACGCCGCCGCCCATGTTGACGTCGGCCGAGCCCTGCGTCTGCGCGAAAAGCGCACCGCCGAGGGCGGACAGTCCGTTCGCCATGGCGAGCCCCAGCCAGGTCATGCGGCCGGTGTGGATGCCGTAGGCCGCCGCCATGCGCGGATTGGCGCCGGTCGCCCGCAGGGCCAGCCCGGTCTCGGAAGCGAGGAAGCGGTTGAGCAGCAGCACGATCGCCGCGCACAGGAGGACGAGCACGAGCGGCACCGCATAGGCACTGCCGACGAAGTGCGCGCCCAGTCCCGTGAACACCGTGTCCGTACCCAGCAAGGGCGTGTTGGGCCGCCCCATGATGCGCATGTTCACCGAATACATCGCGACCGAGGCCAGGATGCCGCTGAGGATGTGCAGGATGCGCAGCCGGACATTGAGGAAGGCCGTGAGCGAACCCGCGAGCATGCCGGCGACGAAGGCCAGCAAGGTGGCCAGGTAGGGGTTGGCGCCCGCGACGATCGATGCGGCGGCCACGGCACCGCCGAGCGGGAAGCTGCCCTCCACCGTGATGTCGGGGAACTTCAGCAGGCGAAAGGTGATGTAGGTTCCGAGCGCGACGAAGCCGAAGATCAGCCCCGTCTCGAGCGCGCCCAGCAAGGCGTAGAAATTCATCCCGCCCTCCTCAGCGATTGACGATGTTGGCCTGGCGGGCCACGTCGTCCGGAATGCTCAGGCCCGCGGCCTGCGCGGCGCGCTGGTTCACGACCGTGCGAAACACCTGCGGCGTTTCCACGTCGATATCGCCGGGCTTCGCGCCCTTGAGGATCTTGACGACCTGGCGGGCCGCTTCCTCGCCGACGGCGTTGTAGTCGAAGCCGATCGAGGCGACCGCGCCGCGCTCCACGGTGCGGGTCTCGGCCGTGAACACGGGAATCTTCTGTTCCTGGCCGATGCGCACCGCCGATTCGAGCGCCGCGTACACGGTCGGATCGTTGGGAATCCAGACCACGTCCGTCTTGCCCACGAGCGAACGCATGGCCGAACCGACCTCGTTGGAGGTGGGCGCATTCGCCTCGACCAGCGTCATGCCATGGGCCTTGAGCAGCGGCTTGAGCACCTCGATCTGGTAGCGCGAGCCATCGAGCCCGGTGTTGTAGATCACCCCCAGGCGCCTGGCCTGCGGCATGAAGGCCTTGATCAGGCGCAGCTGCCGCTCGATCGGCGCGAGGTCGGAGATGCCGGTGGCGTTACCGCCCGGACGCTTCAGCGAAGGGACCACCTTGGCGCCGAGCGGATCGGTCACCACGGTGAAGACCACGGGCACCGTCCTCGTGGCCGACAAGGCGGCCTGCGCCATCGGCGTGGTGATGGTGACGATCACGTCGGGCGCCTCGCCGACGAACTTGCGCACGATCTGCGTGGCGATGCCCGCGTTGCCCTGCGCCGACAGGTAGTCGAGCCTGAGGTTCTGGCCCTCGACATAGCCCGCGCCGCGCAGCGCGTCCACCAGCCCCGTCTTGACCTGGATCAGTTGGGGAATGTCGACCATGTTCGCGATCGCCACGTGCTTGTTCTGCGCCGAGGCCATCGACGCGCCGACGACGAGCCCGAGGGCCAGGAAGTACCTTGTCCATTTCATGACGTGCTCCTTCAGAGTCAGGCTGCCAGCGAAGGCAGGTCCAGTTGGCGCTCGCGCGCGGTGCGCACGGCGATCTCGTAGCCCGCGTCGGCATGACGCATCACGCCGGTGGCGGGATCGTTCCAGAGCAGCCGCGCGATGCGCTCGTCGGTGCCTTGCGTGCCGTCGGCCACCAGCGCCATGCCCGCGTGGATCGAATAGCCCATGCCCACGCCGCCGCCGTGATGGATGCTGACCCAGTCGGCACCACAGGCCGTGTTGAGCAGCGCATTCAGGAGCGGCCAGTCGGCCACGGCGTCGGAACCGTCGAGCATGCCTTCGGTCTCGCGGTTCGGGCTGGCCACCGAGCCCGAATCCATGTGGTCGCGGCTGATGGCGATCGGCCCGCTGAGCTCGCCGTTGCGCACCATCTCGTTGATCGCGAGCCCGGCGAGATGCCGCTCGCCCAGGCCCAGCCAGCAGATGCGCGCGGGCAGGCCCTGGAACCTGACGCACTCGCGCGCCATCGTGAGCCAGCGGCCCAGCGCCTGGTCTTGCGGGAACAAGGCGCGCAGGCGCTCGTCCGTCTTGTAGATGTCCTGCGGATCGCCCGAGAGCGCGACCCAGCGGAAAGGCCCCTTGCCCTCGCAGAACAGCGGCCGGACATAGGCCACCACGAACGACGGAAAGTCGAAGGCTTGCGTCACGCCCTCGTCGAGCGCGACCTGGCGGATGTTGTTGCCGTAGTCGAACACCACGGCGCCGCGCGCCTTGAAGTCCAGCATCGCGCGCACATGCAGCGCGATCGATGCGCGCGCCGCCTGCTCGACCGCGCGGGGGTCGCTCGTGCGCGCAGCCTCCCAGCGCGCCACGTCCCAGCCGGCGGGCAGGTAGCCGTGCAGCAGGTCGTGCGCGGCTGTCTGGTCGGTCACCACGTCGGGACACAGGCCGCGCCGAACGATCTCGGGCAGGACCTCGGCGGCATTGCCGCACAGCGCGATCGACAGCCCGCGGCGCTGCGCACGTGCCTCGTCGACGAGTTCGAGCGCATGCGCGAGATCGCGCGCCTGCACGTCGAGGTAGCCGGTGCGCAGACGCATGTCGATGCGGCTCTGCTGGCACTCCACCACGAGGATCGCGGCCCCCGTCATCCGCCCCGCCAGGGGCTGCGAGCCGCCCATGCCGCCGAGCCCCGCGGTGAGCATCCATCGGCCCTCCATCGAGCCGCCGAAATGCCGGCGCCCGACCTCCGAATAGGTCTCGTAGGTGCCCTGCACGGTGCCCTGGCTGCCGATGTAGAACCAGGAGCCGGCCGTCATCTGGCCGAACATCATGAGGCCCTTGCGCTCGAGCTCGTTGAAGTGGTCCTGCGTGGCCCATTTGGGCACGAGGTTGGAATTGGCGATCAACACGCGCGGCGCCATCGCATGGGTACGGAACACGCCCACGGGCTTGCCGGATTGCACCAGCAGGGTGTGGTCGTCGTCCAGCCGCTCGAGCGTTTCGACGATGCGATCGAAGGCGTTCCAATTACGGGCCGCGCGCCCCACGCCGCCATAGACGATCAATTGCGCAGGATTCTCCGCAACGTCCGGATCGAGGTTGTTCATCAGCATGCGCAACGGCCCTTCCGTGCGCCAGCTGCGGGCTCGAAGTTCGGTCCCGCGGGCTGCGCGAACGACCCGGGGCAACGATGTCTCGTGAGGCAATTTCTTCTCCTGTGCGGTCCATGCCAAGGCGGCCGATTCAGCGTTGCCACCAATTCCATTGCTCATGGATCCGGAGAAAGATGGCATGCCTGAAAACGATGGGAATTACGCCTACTCTCCCTAGAATGCGGCGTGTCCGCGACGATTATGAAAATTGCGTTGCACGGCCGAAAGCGATTTTTCCTCCTTGGTTGATGACCAACGCTCATGCATTGAATGCGAACCCACACGCCCTCCCTTTCGTGCCTGCTCGCGTTCGAGGCCAGTGCCCGGCACCACAGCTTCACCCGCGCGGCCGACGAGTTGTGCGTGACGCAGGGCGCGATCAGCAAGCTCATCAAGGCCCTGGAGGACGAACTCGGCACGCTGCTGTTCGTGCGTGAAGGCAAGCGATTGACGCTCACGCCGGCGGCCGATGCGTACCTGCGGCGCATCCAGCCGCTGCTGCACAAGCTCGAGGCCGCGTCGGTCGAGCTCAAGGCCGGGGGCCGCAGCAGCGGCCGTTTCAACCTCGCGGTGCTGCCCAGCATCGCGGCCCGGTGGCTGATGCCGCGCTATTCCGATTTCTCGGCGCGCCATCCCGACGTCATCCTGAACCTCACCACCCACCTGTCGCCGTTCAACTTCCACATCGAGGACATCGATGCGGCCATTCATTTCGGCGCCAAGGCCTCATGGAGCGGCGCCGAAATGGAGTTCCTGCTGCAGGACGCGGTGGTGCCGATCTGCAGCCCGGATTTCCTGCGCCGCTACGGCCCGTTCGACGAGCCGCGCCGGCTGCTGGACTACACGCTCGTGCACCTGGCCTCGCGCATGGACTCGTGGAATTTCTGGCTCGGCAGCCTGGGCGTGGAGATGGGGCACACGCCGCCGGGCCCGGTGTTCGAGCACTACCTGATGATCGTGCAGGTGGTCACAGCCAGCCTGGGCATCGGGCTCGCGCCCTATTTCCTCGTGGCCGACGACATCGAGCAAGGCCGGCTGGCCGTGCCCTATCGCCATATGGCCAGCGAGGACCTGGCCTATTACCTGGTCTATCCGGCGGAGAAGAAGGACTATCCGCCGCTGCGCGCTTTCAGGGGCTGGCTGGCGCAGGAGTTGGTGGCGACGCAGGGGTCGATCGACAGCTTCCGTGCAAGCTGCCCGCATCCATCGTTCAGGACCTCGATGCCATCGTGACGGGAAGAGAATCCTGGCGCCGCTGCGCCCACGCCACCACCTGTCCCAACGGCGCCGGCCGCATGAAATAGAAACCCTGCAGCAGCGGGCAGCCAAGCCGCACGAGCGTCTCGAACTCCTCCTGGCTCTCGACGCCCTCGGCCACCACCTCGATGTCCATCGAGCGTCCGAGCCGCACCACCGCCTCCACCATCAGGCAACTGGCCGGCGAGGAATCGAGGCCGAACACGAAGCTGCGGTCGATCTTCACCTGGTGCACGTGCTCGCCGCGCAGCGAGGCCAGCGAGGAGTAGCCGACGCCGAAATCATCGATCGCGACCGCGACGCCGGACTCGGCCAGCGCGCGCAACCGGGCGCGCGCGGTCGAGGTGTCGAGCGCGACCTCCTCTGTGATCTCGATCTGCAGGCGTTGCGGCGGCAGGCCGTGGGCCGCGAGCACCTGCGAGGTGATGACATCGACCGGCAACTGCGACATCTCGCGCGGCGACACGTTCATGGCCACCGGCAGTTCGGCGAACGCGCCGCCGATGCCACCGAGTTGCACCAGGCCATGGCAGACCTCCTCGAGGATGTGGCGCAACAGGCGTTCGGCCAACCCGGTGCTCGCGGCAGCGAAGATCACCTCGCCGGGCGCGACCCAGCCGTGCTTCGGATGCCGCCAGCGCAGCACGGCCTCGAGGCTGTGCAGGCGCCGCCCGCGGTCGGCGAGGATCGGCTGGTACCAGGCGCAGATGGCGCGCGTCGCCATGGCCTCGACCATGTCGCGCTCGATGTCGCGCCGGCGCAGCAGGCGGCCGTGCAGCACCTCGTCGAAGCGGTGGCAGCGGTTGCGCCCGCGCCGCTTGGCCTCGTAGAGCGCCTCGTCGGAGAAGGCCAGCATCTCCTCGGCCGAGCGTTCGAGGCTGGTGCAGATGCCCACGCTCACGCCGAGCTGCCCGCCGTAGTGCGAGGTGGCATGGCCAATCGAGTCGATGAGCCCCTGTGCCACGTGCTCGGGCGCATCGGCCGTGCCGCGTGGGCGATAGAAGACCGCGAACTCGTCGCCGCCCCAGCGGCCGACCACGGCGTCATGCTGCGCCAGCCGCTGCTGCAACCACTGGCCGACGTCCTGCAGCACGCGGTCGCCGGTCTTGTGGCCAAAGGCATCGTTGATGGCCTTGAAGCCGTCGAGGTCCAGCATCAGCGCGGCATGCGGCACCACGTCCGCCTGCGCGGCCTCGAAGCGCGCGGCCGCCTTCGCGAAGCCCTCGCGGTTGAGCAGGCCGGTCAGCGAATCGTGATTGGCGCGGAAGTCCAGCTCGCGCGTCGCGCGCGTGGACTCGGCATGGGTGCGCTGCAGCTCGGCCGCCATGAACAGCGCCTCGTTCTTCAGCCGGCTGCTGGCGCGGAACGCGCGCTCGCCGCGCCGCGAGGCGTAGACCAGCGTGCACAGGTAGACGAAGACCATCGCCGCCAGCGCCTCGTGATGAAAGCCGCCGGCATGGAGCAGCCACGCGGTGACCGCGGCCAGCGCGGGTGTCACGAAGACGATCGGCACCGGGGCATAGGCCGCGCTGAAGATCACGGAGCCGGCGCAGACGCCGCAGACGATGGTCAGGAAGAACAGCGTCTCCGACGGGTTCCCGCTGTCGCAGAACAGCGGCAGCAGCGCCCACACGCAGCCCGACAGCAGGGACGACAAGGTGATCCGGCGGAAGCGTCTCGCGAGTTCGCGCTCGTCCATGCGGGCCACGGCCCGTTCGACCGCGCGCAGCGAGCGGCAGACGTAGGCGCGGTAGGCGTTCGACAGCACGACCAGCATCAGCCATGCAGCCGGCCCGGCCCAGTGGGCCGAGGCATAGAGCGCGACCCCGGCGGTCACGCAGCCCACGGCCATGCCCGAGGGCACCACGGCGCGCACGCTGCGCTGCACCGACAGGAGCTGGTCGCCCCTCACCCGTCTCGAGAGTTCGTCGGGCGACGGGCCGCTCGAGTGGTCTTGACCTGATGGAAGATCGACCATGGTGGGCAACGGGTAGCGGGAGCTCTCACCCCCTCCAACCATTGCGCACCCAATGCACCTCGGCGCGATTCGTCCATCTGCCCTTCGGGGCGTCGGCCTGCGCCGACAGAAGGCATCAGGCCGCGGACACGACCACGCCGTCCCCATCGAGCCACAGCCGATCGCCGGGCCGGAGCTCGATGCCGCCGAAGGCCAGCACCACGTCGCGCTCGCCCTTCCCGGCCAGGCTCGCGCGCCGGGGCGTGGTCCCGATCGCGAGCACGGCCAGCGGCAGCGCGGCCAGCAGTTCGGCATCGCGCACGGCGCCATGGATCACGACACCGGCCCAGCCGTTGGCGAGGCCGATGCGCGCGAGCCGGTCGCCGAGCAGCGCCATGCGGCAGGTGCCGCCGCCATCGACGACCAGGATGCGCCCCTCGCCCGCGGTCGCGAGCAGGTCCCGGACCAGGCCGGCATCCTCGTGGACACGCAGGCAAGCGATGAGGCCCGAGGCGCGGCGTGTCGATCCGAAGGAGCGCAAGCCGACTTCACAGACCCTGGCATCGGAACCGAGCCGGTCGGCGACATCGGCGGTGGCCTCGTGTGTGTCGTTGCCGTGCATGCCTCAATCCAGCGTCGCGCCCGACTGCCTGACCAGCTTCTGGTGCTTCGCCAGTTCCGACTGGAAGAAGGCCGGCGCCGCATCGGGCCCGATGTCGAGCACCGCGAGCCCCTGCCCCGTGATGGCGGCCTGCGCTTCGGGCGACTTCATGGCCGCGCGGATCGCCGTGGCTGCCGCGTCCACCGCCGGCCTGGGCAGGCCCGCGGGACCGACCAGCGCGATCCAGGCATCGAATTCGTAGCCGGACACGCCGGCCTCGGCGAGCGTGGGAACCTCGGGCAGCGCGGCCGAACGCTGGCGGGTACTGACCGCGAGCGCGCGCAGCGTGCCGGCCTTGACCTGCGGCGCAACCTGCGAGACGGACACGAAGGCCAGGTTCACCTGGCCGCCGATCAGGTCGGTGATCAACGGGCCCGTGCCGCGGTAGGGCACGTGCTTCATGTCGATGCCGGTCTCGCTCACGAGCAGTTCGGCCGCGAGGTGCAGCGTGCTGCCGTTGCCGGCCGAGCCGTAGTTCAGGGTGCCGGGCTTAGCCTTGGCGTGGGCCAGGAGTTCCTTGACCGACTTCACGGGCAGGGCCGGGTTGACCACGAGCACGAGCGGCACGGTGGCGAGCACGGCGATCGGCGTGATGTCCTTGAGGCTATCGAAGGGAATGGACTTGTAGATGCCGGGATTGATGACGTGGTTGGACGAGATCATGCCGAGCGTCAGCCCGTCCTTGGGCGCGCGCACGATCTGCTGCGTGCCCGGGATGCCGCCCGCGCCGGCGACGTTCTCGACCACCACCGGGTGGCCGGTGCCGCGGCCCAGCGCGGGTGCGACGGCGCGCGCGACCGCGTCGACCGTGGAGCCCGCGGCGAGCGGCACGATCATGCGCAGCGGCTTGTCGCCGCCCAGGGCCTGGGCCCAGGCGCCGATCGGCGCGAGGGTGAACGCGGTCGCCATCGCGGCCAGCGCGCGGCGTTTCATCGAGATGCTCGTCATGGGGTCGTCTCCGTTGGTTTGAATCTTGTCGTTGGCGCTCAGGCCTCGCCATGCCTTGCGCGCAGCTGCGCGAAGGACAACAGCTCGCCCGCGATCGCGCTCGCGGCCACCGTGGGCGGGCTCGCGAGCCAGACGCTGCCGGGACCGCCGCGGCCCGGAAAGTTGCGGTTGATGGCGCTGACGGTGACCTGCGCGGCATGCGTGGATCCGCCAGGGCCGCAATTGCCGCAGGCGCCGCACGAGGGCTGCAGGATGCGCGCGCCGACGCGCTCGAAGGCCTCGAGATAGCCGGCGGCGATGCAGTGGTCGCGCACGGCGGTGGTGCCGAACTGCAGGAACAGTTCGACGCCGGGCGCCACGCGCAGCCCGCGCGACGCGGCCCAGTGCAACACCTCGTGGTAGTGCGCGAAGTCCTCGCGCTTGCCGGCGGTGCACGAGCCGCCATAGGCGATGTCCACGCGCACCGGCGCCGCGAGCGCCGCGAGCGGCAAGCCGTTGCCGGGGTCGCCAGGCGCGGCGAGCATGGCGCCGACCGCGGCGCAGTCGACATGCAGGGTCCGGTCGTACACCGCGCCCTCGTCGCTGCGCATCCACGGCTCGAGTTCGAATTCGATGCCGCGCCGCTCGCGCAGGAAGCGCAGCGTCTCCTCATCGGGCGCGACGATGCCGGTGAAGCCGCCGAGCTCGGCCGTCATGTTGGTGAGCGTCGCGCGTTCGTCGATGGACAGAGCCCGCACCGCGGCGCCCGTGAACTCGAACACCATGCCCACCCCGCCGCCCGCGCGGATGAAGGGCAGCGCCAGCAGGTGCAGCACCAGGTCCTTGGCAGTCACGCCCCCGGCGAGCTGGCCGGCGAGTTCCACGCGCAGCGAGCGCGGCATGGTGAGCCGCACGGCGCCGGTGACGAAGGCATTGGCCATGTCGGTGGTGCCGACGCCGAAGGCCACGCAGCCGAGCGCGCCGCTGTGCGGCGTGTGCGAATCGGTGCCGACGATCAGTTGCCCCGGCAGCGCATGGCGCTCGGCCACCATCGCATGCGAGATGCCGGCCACGTTCGAGCCGTCGTCGCGCGCGGCCTCGTCCTCGGTCGGCGTGCGATGGCTGCGCAGCGCGTACTGCGCGGCGAAGCGGCGCTGCGCCTCCACCATGCGATGCACGTTGGGCACCAGGCCACCGCGCACATGGGTCGGGCTTTCCTCCACGTAGGAGGTGTGGTCCTCGAACACGACGATGCTGTCGGGCCGGTGCAGTTCCAGGCGCGGACCGAAGGCGGCATGCAGCATGTGCGCGGCCATGCCGGTGTAGTACTCGTGGATGAAGCGCAGGTCGGCGCGCACGAAGGCGCCGTCGCCCGGCGCGGGCCGGCCGCCGGTGACGGGCGTCGAGAGTGCATGCCGCTCGACGATCTTCTCGAACAGCGTGCGCGGACGTTCCGTGTCCGATGCCGGCGCGGCCTCGGGCTGCCGCAGGTGCGAGGCGCCGAAGCGCAGCAGCCCGCCGCTGCGCAGGATGGCGCAGGCCAGCGCGTCGCGGCCCGCGAGCAGCTCGTCGAGGGCGATGGCCTCGCCGGCCTCGATGCGCTCGACCAGGCCGAAATCGGTGGAGGTGAACAGGCCGATGTTGTCGGCGTTCTGCCGATAGATGCGTTCGAAGCTGCGCGCGATCACCAGCCGCACGCCGGCCAGCTTCTCGGCCGCGGGGCTGTGCTCGCGCGACGAGCCCTTGCCGTAGCGCCCGCCCGCCACCACGACCTCGATGCCCGAGGCGGCGATGGCGCCGGGCGCGATCGGCTTGCGGCCGTCGACCTCGAGGCCGGTGTAGGGAAAGCGGCCGAGCTGCTCGTCGTAGTGCGTGAGGATCGCGATCGGCGTGATCTCGTCGGTCGAGACGTCGTCGCGCAGCGCGCCGGCCGCGGCCAGGCTGGAGCGTTCGCCACGCAGCACGGCCTCGATGGCGTCGGGCGCGGTGCCGAGGAACAGGATGCGGGGATCGAAGCGAAGCGCCGCGTCGCCGGGCGGGTCTTCTTGTCTGTCGTGGAGCATGCCGCATGCTGCGGCCGCCGCCGGCGCGCGGGAAGCGCCAAGGCGGCAGAGGGGGTCACGCGAAACGCGTGATCGGGTGAAACCCGCGGCCGGCTCAGCCGCGCAGGCTGTCGATCAGCGCGAGCACCAGGCGCGGCTGCGGCGAGCGGCGCAGGCTGTAGAGCTGCAGGTTGCGGTCGGCCCAGCGCTCGTCCAGCGGGCGGCGCTCGAAACGTGCGGTGCCCGCGAAGGCCGAGGCCGCGCTGCGCGGGATGATCGCGATGCCGAGCCCGGCCTCGACCATGCGGCAGACGGCGTCGAAGCTGCTGACCGACACCGTGGGCGAGAAGCGGCCGCCGCCGGCCTCGGCGCGCTCGTGCAGCGAGCGGTCGAGCGCGCCGCCCTGGTGCACGCCGATCAGCGGCTCGCGCAGCACGGCGGCGAAGGAGACGCTGTCGAGCGCGGCGAAGGCATGCCCCGCGGGCACCACCACCTGCAGCGGATCGTGCGCGAAATGCCAGGCCTCGAGCCCGGCCGGCACCGCCTGCTCCACGCCGACGCCGACGTCGGCGAGATCGTCGAGGCAGGCGCGCAGCACGTCGCGCGTGTCCTGCTCGTGCAGCGCCACGCGCGCCTGCGGATGCGCCTGCATGAAGCGCCGCAGCCGCTCGGGCAGGAAGCCGACCACGGCCGACATGTTGGCGTACAGCCGCACCGTGCCGCGCAGCTCGCCGCCCTCGCTCTGGACCTCGCGCGCCAGCGCCTCGAGGTCCTCGTCGATCTTGATGCCGCGCGTGAGCACCAGCCGGCCGGCGTCGGTCAGCGCGATGCCGCGCGGCGAGCGCACCAGCAGCGCGGTGCCGAAGGCGTGCTCGAGGTCGGTGATGCGCCGGCCCAGCGCGGAGGCCGCGATGTGCTCGCGCTCGGCCGCGCGCGCGATCGAGCCCGCCTGCGCGGCCGCGACGAAGAGGCGGATGCTGTAGGGATCGATGCGGCGTGCCATGGAGCGGGTGGGTGGAGGCTTCGCCGCATTCTCTCAGTCGCCCTCCGCGCCGATCGCGCCGCCGCTCAGACCAGCTGCAGCACCTGCGCCAGCGGCCGGCGCGGCCGGCGCGGCTTGCGCGGCTTGCGCGGCTTGCGCGGCCAGTTCTGGGGCATGGCATGGCCGATGGCAAGCAGCAGCACCGGGATCTCGTCGGCTGCCAGCGCGAAGGCCTCGGCGACCGCGGGCGCGTCGAAGCCGATCATCGGCGCGGAGCCGAGCCCCATCGCCTGCGCCGCATGGATCATGCATGCCGGCGCCGAAGGTCGCGCTGCGCACTGCCTCGTCGCGCTGGCGCTGCGGCTGCTCGAAGTAGAGGCTCTTCGCGGCGCCCTCCCAGCCCAGGACCATCTCCGCCGGCATGAAGCCGGCCGCGACGGCGCCCGCGAGGCGATCGGGCAGCGTGCGGTGGTCGGCGAGCTGGCCGCAGACGATGAAGGTCACTGCGGCTTCGCTGACCTTGACCTGGTCCCAGGCCAGGGCGCGCAGCCGCGCTTTCCGCTCGGGCGTGCGCACGGCGACGAAGCGCCAGTTCTGCAGGTTGAACGAGGTCGGCGCGGTCGTGGCCAGGCGCACCAGCTCCTCGATGCGCTCGTCGTCGATGCCGCTCGCGGGATCGAATAGGTTGGTGGTGCGGCGCTCTTCGATGGCCTGGAGGATCGGGTTCGGATGGGACATGGAAATCTCCTTGGATGAAAGGGACGAACGCGTGCCGTCCTCCGCCCGCGCGCGGCGGCGCGAGCGGCTGGAACGGGACGCAGGGGATCGGGGGAGAAAGAGGCGCTAGACGATGCTGTCGACCACGCCGCCGTCGACGCGCAGCGCGGCGCCGGTGGTGGCCGAGGCCTGCTCGGAGCTGGCGTAGAGGATCATGTTCGCGACCTCTTCCACGCGCGCGGCGCGGCGGATGAGATCGCCAGCGAAGCCGTGGGCGCGCGATGCCGCGTCGCCCAGCCGCGCCAGCGCGGCCGCCACGCCGGCCTCGGCGCGCCGTTGCCACCTCGACCGTGACCCTGGCCATCAACCAACTCGAGCAGGAGGTGGGCGCGCGGCTCATGCAGCGCTCGACGCGGCGGCTGGCCTTCACCCACGAGGGCGAGTCGCTGGTGGCGGATGCACGCCGCATCGTCTCGGAATGGGATGCGGCCCTGGGCGGCCTGCGCCAGCAGGGCGAACTGTCGGGCCCGGTGCGCGTCACCGCCACCAACGACTTCGGCCGCTCGCAGCTGCGGCCGCTGCTCGACGCCTTCCAGCAGCGCCATCCGCAGGTGCGCATCGGGCTGCATCTCAGCGACAGCACCATCGACCTGATCGAGACCCACATGGACCTCGCGATCCGCTTCGGCCCGCTGCCCGACTCGAACCTGCAGGCCCGCCTGCTGGTGCCCGGCGAGCGGCTGGTCTGCGCCGCGCCGGCCTACTGGAACGCGCGCGGCCGGCCGGCCCATCCTGGTGAGCTGGCGCAGCACAACTGCCTGGTGCTCGCAAGGCCCGGCGCGCCGCTCGCGGCCTGGACCTTTCGCGATGGCGACCGGTCCTTCAACGTCAAGGTGTCGGGCGACCGCGAGGCCAGCGACGGCTCGGTGCTGCGCGAATGGGCCGTGAACGGCACGGGCGTGATCTTCAAGAACCGGCAGGACATGCGCCACGAACTGGCGGCCGGCGCGCTCGAGGTGGTACTGGGCAATTACGTGGCCGGGCCGATCGACCTGTTCGCGGTCTTCCCCGGCGGTGCGCCCAGCCGGCGCGTGGCGGCGCTGGTGGATTTCCTCGCGGCCGCGCTGCAATCGCCGGCCGCCTGAGCCTGCCGGGACTCGGCGCTCAAGCCGCGAGGCTCAGAAATGTCAGAAATGGCCCTGCGCGTCGCCCGTGCGGTCGTGCACCCATCGCATGGCCTGCAGCTGGGCTTGCCGCAGCGCCTCCTCTGCACTGCCGTGGCCGAGGTCGTCCGCGGGCAGTTCATCGGCGATGAAGGCTGGCCCGCCCGCATAGTCGAGCCGCGCCAGGTAGCGGCCGCTGCCGTCGGGTTCCGCACGGCAGATGAACGCGTGTTCCCACAGGTCGATTCTTTCCTCGAAGCTCATTCGGATGGTCCTCTCGTTGTCCAGGTCTTCAATGACTGGAAACGAGTCTATGGACGGCGCGGCCGCGCCGCGTAGGAGCCGCCCGCGTGGGTGGGTGGGTCGGCAGGCGGGACGCGCGGATGCGACAAGCCCGGCTCAACGCGCGGGCGGCCACTGCCGAGCCGTGTGCAGCAGCGTCAACACCCAAACGGTTTGCGCGGCATCGTCCACCTCGTAGACCATGCGATAGCTCTCGTGCGGAATCAGCTCCCGGGTACCGGCGATCCGCCCTCGCTTGCCGAGCAATGGAAAGTCGATCAGCCGGGCAGCGGCGGCGCCGAACAATTCGTCCATCGCGATCGCCGCGTGCACGTTGTCGGCGGCGATGTAGGCCAGGATCTCTTCCCGGTCGCCTTCGGCCTGACGGGTCCAACGAACCCTCACGCGTCAGCCTTGATGCTCCGCTCGAGCAGTTGCTTGCGCCGAACGGCGAAGTCGGCCTCGACCTCGTCATGCGAGCGCCCATCGCCGGCTCGCATGTCGCGGCGGCCGGCTTCCACCTTTCGCGCCACGAAGGCTTCATGCTCCTGCGCCTCGCGCTGATTGCGTACGAACTCCCGCATCAGATCGCGCACCACCTGGGATGCCGGACGGTCCAGCGCCCGGGCGGCGGCCATGAACTCGTCGCGCAGCTCGGGCTCGAGCTTCATCGTGAATACGGCTTCCTTGGACATGGCACTCCTTGTACTGACCAGGTATATACGTCGTCATTATCTCAACAAACCCTGCCGCAAGCGTTCCTCGATCCCTCAGCCCTTTCAGGTCGAAGCTCATCCCTCGCGAAAAACGAAATTTACTGTCTGCAAACCCACCCCGGATACACAGCGATACGCAGCCCCGGCCCCCGGCCCCTCCCGCGAATGAACATCCGCGCCATCGATCGCCAGGCAGCGCAAACGACACCGGCGCGACAGGCCCTCGGCCCGATGCCATCCACCACCATTCGCAAGGAGTTCCCATGACGCTTTCTTCCCCGCTCGAGCGCCGCTCGTTCCTCGCCAAGGCCGCCATCGGCCTCGCCACGGCCCAGTTCGCGGCGGTCGTGCCCGCGTTCGCGCAGTCGAACGCGCTTTCCGCCGGCGGCACGCCGCGGCGCCTCGAGCCGCTCAAGCACATCGATGCGGGCGTGCTCAACGTGGCCTATTTCGAGGCCGGCCCCGCCAACGGCGCGCCGGTGCTGCTGCTGCATGGCTGGCCCTACGACATCCACATGTTCGTCGACGTCGCGCCGCTGCTCGCGGCCGCGGGCTTCCGCGTGATCGTGCCCTACCTGCGCGGCTACGGCGCCACGCGCTTCCTCTCGGCCGACACGCCGCGCAACGGCCAGCAGTCGGTGGTGGCGGCCGACATCTTCGCGCTGATGGACGCGCTGCGGATCCGCAGCGCCACGGTCGCGGGCTGCGACTGGGGCGCGCGCACGGCCTGCATCATGGCGGCGCTGCAGCCCGAGCGCGTGAAGGCGCTGGTGTCGGTCAGCGGCTACCTGATCGGCAGCCAGGAGGCCGGAAAAAATCCGCTGCCGCCCGAAGCCGAGTTCCAGTGGTGGTACCAGTACTACTTCGCGACCGAGCGCGGCCGCCTGGGCTACGACAGGAACCGCAACGCGTTCTCGAAGCTGATCTGGCAGCTCGCCTCGCCGAAGTGGAACTTCGATGCCGCGACCTTCGAACGCAGCGCGCGCGCCTTCGACAACCCCGACCACGTCGCGATCGTGGTCCACAACTACCGCTGGCGCCTCGGCCTGGCCGAGGGGGAAGCCCAGTACCAGCCGCTCGAGGACCGGCTCGCCAAGGCACCCGCGATCACGGTGCCGACCATCACGCTCGAGGGCGATGCCAACGGCGCGCCGCATCCCGAGCCGGCGAGCTACGCGAAGAAGTTCTCGGGCTTCTACGAGCACCGGCAGGTCGACGGCGGCATCGGCCACAACCTGCCGCAGGAAGCGCCCCAGGCCTTCGCGACCGCCGTGGTGGACGTGGCGCGACGCGCCGTCTGAGCCAGGTCTGGTCGCCGCCTCGGCATCCAGAAGTGCCAAAAAGTAGACACTTATGTTCTCATTTGTTGAAAGATTTCTAAAGCTTTAGTTACACTGTCGGCTTCGAGGGTCAGACGGCGCAGACCGGTCCCGCCCTGAGGGGGTACGCGAGTACCCCTTTATTCATTTGTTCGTGTCCGGCTTGCCGCCGCCCTGCGTCCACACGCGGGGAGGCTGTGCGTCGGCGCCAGCCACTGACTCCTCGAAATGCACGTACTGTCGATCTTCGGGACCCGTCCCGAGGCCATCAAGATGGCCCCCCTCGTCGCCGCCCTGCGCCGCGAGCCGCGCGTGCGCAGCTCGGTGTGCGTGACCGGCCAGCACCGCGAGATGCTGACCCAGGTGATGTCGCTGTTCGACCTCGAGGCCGACCACGACCTCGACGTGATGCGGCCCAACCAGTCGCTCAACGGGCTCTACGGCCGCCTGATCGCGGGCGCCGACGCGGTGCTCGAGGCCGAGCAGCCCGACTGCGTGCTCGTGCACGGCGACACCACCACCGCCGCGGCCTGCGCCATGGCCGCCTTCCATCGCCGCATTCCGGTCGGCCACGTCGAGGCCGGCCTGCGCAGCGGCGACATCCGCTCGCCCTTCCCCGAGGAGCTCAACCGCCGCTTCGTCGATTCGGTCAGCAGCTGGATGTTCGCGCCCACGCCCTCCTCGCGCGACGCGCTGCTCGCCGAGAAGCCGCCGGGGCGCATCTGGGTCACGGGCAACACGGTGATCGACGCGCTCGCGGCCACGGTCGAGCGGCTCGAGTCCGACCGCCCGCTGGCCGCCACGCTCGCGAAGCGCCACGGCTGGGTCGATGCCAGGCGCCGGCTGGTGCTGGTCACCGGCCACCGCCGCGAGAACTTCGGCGAGGGCTTTCGCAACATCTGCACCGCGCTGCGCGAGCTGGCGCAGCGCGACGACGTGCAGATCGTCTACCCGGTGCACCTGAACCCCAACGTGCACGACGTGGTGAAGGCCCAGCTGTCGGGCCTGCCCAACGTGCACCTGATCGCGCCGCTGGGCTACCTCGACTTCGTCTGGTTCATGCAGCGCGCCTACCTGATCCTGACCGACTCGGGCGGCGTGCAGGAAGAGGCGCCCTCGCTGGGCAAGCCGGTGCTGGTGATGCGCGACGTGACCGAGCGCCCCGAGGCCGTGGCCGCTGGCACCGTGCGGCTGGTGGGCACCTCGCCCGAGCGCATCGTGGGCGAGGCGCGCCGCCTGCTCGACGACCCCGCCGTGCACGCCGAGTTCTGCCGTCGCGGCAATCCCTACGGCGACGCGCGCGCGAGCCAGCGCATCGTGGACGTGCTGTGCGAGCGGCACACCGCCGAGTTCGTGCCGTGAGCGCCGAGCGCCGTCCCTCTTTTTTCCAAGTCTTTCTGCCGAGTCTTTCCATGCCTTCTCTGTTCTCGCGGCGCTTCGCCCTCCTCGCACCCACGGCGGTGCTCGCCTTGAGCGCCTCCTTCCTCGCGCACGCCAGCCCCGCGAGCGACGCGCTGCAGCGCCTTCAGGGCGAGACCTGGGTCAACCGCAGCTTCGCGCTGTCGGACCTGGGCATCGGCGACACCGTGCTGCTCAACGGCTTCGACAGCCGCCAGGAGTTCTACCTGCCGGTGCCGCGCGGCCTTGCATTGACCGAGGCCAGCATCGACTTCAGCGGCCGCTATCACAAGGCCGAGGGCGGCAGCACCTCGATGCTGCTGACGGTCAACGGCCGGCCGGTGCAGGCGCGCCGCATCGAGGCGGCCGAGGGCGACGCGAGCCAGAGCCTCAAGGTCGACACCGGCGTCGCGCGCACGGCGAACTTCGTGCGCCTCGGCGTCCAGTGGTCGAACAACGTGGCGCGCCGCGTCTGCGAACTCGAGCGCTCGACCGGCAACGTGCTCGCGATCTCGCCCGAGACGCGCTTCAACTACCGCTTCAACAGCGGCGCGCTGACCAGCCTCGCCGACGCCTGGGCCACGCTGCCCGCGCGCCCGGTCCTGCTGGTGGCTTCGCGCAATCTCTCGAAGACCAGCTACGACAGCGCCTGGCGCCTCGGCGTTGCGCTCGAGCAGGCCAACCGCCGCGTGCAGATCCAGGCCTTCCCGGTGGCCGGCGATGTCGTCGACACCTCGGGCTGGCAGGTGCCCGCGGGGCTCGCCGCGCTGCCGGCCTTCGCCGGTCTCGCCGGCGGCAATGCGCGCTACGAACTCAAGAACGAGGCCGAGGTCGGCGCGCTGCTGGTGCTCGGCGCCACCGCGGCGAGCGGCGATCTGCTGGTGGCCGACACGGCGCTGCGCCAGCAGATCGCCAAGGCGCTCGAGGCGCTGGCCGTGCAGTTCGCGGGCGACGCCGACGCGCTGCGCGCCTTCGCGCTCTGGCGCGAGCAACAGACCGCGCTCGCCGCGGATGCCGGCAGCGCCGGCCAGGTGCGCCTCGCCACGCTGGGCGCGCATCCGGTGATCGTGGTGCCCGAGAACGCGGGCGCGCAGGCGGCCGGCGTCTTCGCCGAGACCTGGCGCAACCTGCTGGTGTCGCGCGAGGCCGGCGTGCGCACGGCCGACGCGCCCGATGCGAGCGAACGTCCGGCGATCCGCCTCAACAGCCTCGGCGCCAGCGAGGCCGGCTTCGACGTGGTGTCGCGCGGCGAGTGGACCGCCACCCTGCCGCTGGGCGTGGTCGCGGCCAACGGCCGCATGCCTTCCGAGCTGGTGATCGACGTGGCGGCCGCGCCCGGCGCCTCGTCCACGCGTCCCGTGGCCTCGGTGTTCTGGAACGACGTGCTGCTGTCGGCCAAGCTCCTGGAGGCCGATGGCCGACCCGAGCGCCTCGATGCGCGCATTCCCGGCTATGCGCTGGGCCTGAGCAACGTGGTGCGCGTGTCCTTCCAGCGCCAGCCCTATTCGAACGACTGCCAGGAGATGCCGCAGGGCTTCCCGGTCAACGTGCTGCCCACCAGTTTCGTGCGCGCGGGCGACGCGCGGCCCGATGGCAGCTTCGTCGGCCTGCTGCCGCTGATGTCGGGCAACCCGCAGGTCGCCGTGCCGCAGGCCTGGCTGGCCGACGCGCCCGCGAGCCTCGCGCGCCTGGTGCGCATGGCCGTGGCCGCCGGCGTGACGCCGGTGCGCTCCGAGCTGGTGGTGACGCAGTCCGGCGCCTTCTCGCCGACCCGGCCCTTCCTCGCGCTGCAGGTGGCGGTCGACGGCGCCGCCTCGAAGGTGGAGGTCAAGGACGCGAGCCTGCGCATCCATGGCCGCAAGGCGCCGTGGCTCGAGCTCGACGACCTGTCGCAGCTCAGCGCCATCGAGGTGAGCCGCGCGCATGGCCAGGACGGCATGCAGTGGCAGCCGATCGGCGCGCGCGCCGTGGTGCCGACCAAGCCCTTCGTGCTGAACCGCGGCGACATCGCGATGCTCGGCGCCGACGGCCCCGTGAGCTGGCTCGACAGCGGCAATCCCGCGGACGAGAGCGCGCGCCGCGGCGGCGAAGGCGCGTTCTTCGAATGGCGCTCGTACGCCGCCTGGGGCATGCCGGTGATCGGCGTGGCCGTGTTCGCGCTGCTGCTGCTGATCCTGCTGGCCTGGCGCGCGCGGCGCCGCCATGCGCGCAAGTCGCAGCAGTAAGGACCCGACCGAAGCCGCATGTTCGAGCTCTACGGACCCTTCCTGCTGGCCGACTACTACCGCGGTCTGGAGATCGTGACCGCGGTGGTCGGCGTGGTGATCCTGCTGTCGAGCATCGACGACCTGTTCGTCGATGCCTGGTACTGGGTGCGCGAGATCTACCGCTCGCTGACCGTGCGCCGCCGCTACCGGCGCCTGACCGCCGCGCAGCTGCGCGCGGCGCGCGAGCAGCCGATGGCCATCATGGTGCCGGCCTGGCTCGAGTACGACGTGATCGCGCCGATGCTCGCCAACATGGTGTCGACGCTCGAGTACAAGAACTACGCCATCTTCGTCGGCACCTACCGCAACGATGCGCGCACCATCGCCGAAGTGGAGCGCATGCGCCGGCGCTACCGCCAGCTGGTGCGCGTGGAGGTGCCGCACGACGGCCCCACCTGCAAGGCCGATTGCCTCAACTGGGTGGTGCAGGCGCTGTTCCAGCACGAGCGCACCATGGGCGAGCCCTTCGCGGGCGTCGTGCTGCACGACAGCGAGGACGTGCTGCATCCGCTCGAGCTCAAGTACTTCAACTACCTGCTGCCGCGCATGGATTTCATCCAGCTGCCCGTGACCTCGCTCGAGCGCCACTGGTTCGAGCTGGTGGCCGGCACCTACATGGACGAGTTCGCCGAGTGGCACAGCAAGGACCTCGTGGTGCGCGAGAGCCTGTCGCGCATGGTGCCCTCGGCCGGCGTCGGCACCTGCTTCTCGCACCGCGCGCTGCAGACGCTGGCCGCGGAGCTCGACAACCAGCCCTTCAACACCGCCAGCCTGACCGAGGACTACGACATCGGCGCGCGCCTGGGCCGGCTCGGCATGAAGCAGATCTTCGGCAAGTTCGACGTCGAGTACGTGACGCGGCGCACCGCCTGGTTCGGCGCCGGCCGCGAGAAGCTCGGCTCGCTGCGCATGCCGCTGGGCGTGCGCGAGTACTTCCCCGACACCTTCCGCACCGCCTACCGCCAGAAGGCGCGCTGGACCCTGGGCATCGGCCTGCAGGGCTGGGAGCAGATGGGCTGGGCCGGCTCGCTGGCCACCAAATACCTGCTGTTCCGCGACCGCAAGGGCCTGTTCACCGCCTTCGTGGCGATCCTCGGCTATTTGCTGATGCTCAATTTCCTCCTCTTCTTCTTCGCCGACGCCATGGGCTGGTGGACCGTCTACTACCCGTCGATCTTCCAGTCGGGCGGCTGGCTCATGACGGTGATGGAGCTCAATGCCGTGGCGCTGCTGCTGCGCTTCGCGCAGCGCTTCCATTTCGTGTCGGCGCTCTATGGCTGGGAGCACGGGCTGCTGTCGATCCCGCGCATGGTGATCGGCAACTTCATCAACGCCATGGCCGCGGCGCGCGCATGGAAGCTGTTCCTCTCGCACAAGCTGTTCGGCAAGCGGCTGGTGTGGGACAAGACCATGCACGACTTCCCATCGGCCGATCAGCTGGTGCAGCAGCGCCAGCGGCTGGGCGAAGTGCTGCTGTCGTGGCGCGCCATCGACGAGACGCAGCTCGACAACGCGCTCACCATCCAGCGCGGCACGGGCCGCAAGCTCGGCAGCATCCTTCTCGAGCAGGGCTGGCTCGACGCGGGCACGCTCGAGGAGGCGATCTCGTTCCAGCGCGGCGATTCGGTGCTGGCGCCGCTCGCGCCGCAGGGCGCGCAGGGAGTGCCGGCATGAAGGGGCTCGACAACCGCACGCTGCTGGCGGTCGCGCTGGCCGCGGCCTGGCCCGCGGTGCCCGCGTTCGCCGCCGTCCATTCGCTGCCGGCCGCGCCTTCGCCCTCGACGTCCACTTCAACCGCTTCCACGCCCGGCGCCGCGCCGGCGCCGACGCGCACCGCGCCGCGCAAGCGCTCATCGCATGGCCGTGCCTGGCAACTGGCCGACCAGGCCTTCAAGGCCTATGGCCGCGGCGACTTCGAGACCGCGCTCGCGCGCGCCGATGCCGCCTTGCGGCTGCAACCCGCGGCGCAGCGCGTGCACCTGCTGCGCGTGTATGCGCTGCAGAAGCTGGGGCGCAACGACGAGGCCGCGCGCGCGGCCGAGCGTGCCATCGACCAGGGCCATGGCAACGCGGCGCTGCGTACGGCACTGGCCAACCTGCGTGCCACGCCCGCCGACGGCACGCCCGCCACCGAGGCCTACCGCGCGGGCTTCCCGCTCGCGGCGCAGGCCTACCGCGACTACGCCGAGGGCCGCGATGCCGAGGCGGCGAGGTCGGCCGAACAAGCGGTGCGCGCCGATCCGAGCCAGGGTCCCTGGGTACTGCTGTGGCTCGACGCGCTCGCACGGCAGCAGCGCTCCGATGAACTCGTACAGGCGGCAGCCACCGCGCTGGAGCTGGGTGCGCCGAACGCCACCGAGATCGCCGCGCGCGTGCGGCAGGCCAGTCGTTCGATCGCTCTGCGGCATGCGCAGAAGGCCTACGACGCCCTGTCGCGCCAGCAGCCGCGCGCGGCGGTCGACGAGGCCCGCGAGGCGGTGCGCATCGCACCCGATGTCGCGAGCCATCGGCAGTTGCTGATCGATGCGCTGCAGGCCGTGCCCGACCTCGAAGGCGCCGAACAGGCAACCACCGAGGCCATGGCCGCGCAGGACGACGGCGCGGCATTGCGACTGCAACGCGCCTACCTGCGCCAGCAGCTGTCGCGCGGCGGCGAGGCGCAACAGGATGTCGATGCCATGGTCGCCGACGCGAAGGTCGACGAGGCACAGCGCCGCGACGCGCGCCTGATCGGCGCCGACCTCGCGCTGGCCGCGCGCGACGGCGAGCGCGCGCGCACGCTGCTCGCGCCGCTGCCGCCCGACGACACGCAGGTGCGCTCGCGCCGCCAGCGGGCCGAGGATGCGGCGAGCGGCTGGGGCTTGCCTGCTACACCGCCGGTCACCGCCTATGCGCCCGTGAAGCTCTGCAACGACACGCCCGAGGGCCCGGCCTGCGCGCTCGCGCCCTGGGACTCGCCGAAGGCCGGCGATGCCGCCACGCGTGCCTACGCGGCCTATGCGCAGAAGCGCTATCCCGAGGCCATTGCGCTGGCGAAGCAGGCCGCGGCCGAACGGCCCGACGACGCATCGCGCCAGAAGCTGCTGACCACCACGCTCGCCGCGGGCACGACCGCGGAACGCCAGCAGGCGCTGCAGCGGCTCGACACCGCGATCGCCGCGCAGCCCGCCGACGCCACCCTGTTGCGCCAGCGCGGCTACCTGCACATCGCCAACAAGGACCCGGCACTCGCGCTGCAGGACTTCGTCGCGGCCCGCAACACCGGCCAGGCCCCGCGCAGCAACCTGCTCGACGAGGCGCAGGCGGCCGCCGGCACCGGCGACCGCGTCGGCGCGGCCGCCACGCTGCGCCAGGCCGTCGACGACGAGGACGTGGGCTGGCTCTCGCTCGACCGCCAGCAGCTCCACGACCTGCGCAGCACCATCGCCAGCTATTCGCGCGAATGGGGCGTCAACAGCACCGTGGGCTACCGCGGCGCTCATGCCGCCTCCTTCGGGCTGCCCGGGCAGCCGGTGGCCGTGCCCGGCAACGCGAGCTTTAACACCACCGAGGTGTTCTGGCGTCCGAGCGGCTTCCTCAACACCAGCCGCAGCATCTTCGACGTCTACGGCCGCCTCTCGACCACCCTGCACGCCGGCACCGACGTGACCGCCGCGCAGCTCGTGCAGAACCCTTGCGGCGGCATCGGCATCACGCCCGAGCAGCGCACCCGCGGCATCGCGGGCCTGCCCTCGACCAGCGGCGCCCTCGGCGTGCGCTACACGCCCGACACCGCGACCGGCCTCACCTTCGGCCTCGAGCGGCAGTTCATGCTGGGCAGCGCCACGCGGTCCGGCACCATCGATCCCGCGCCCGCGAGCCTGCGCTGCCAGCTCAACAACCGCTCCGCGGCCATCGACTACCGCGCCGACACGGGTTCGGGCGGCTGGCAGGCCTACCTGCTCTACGGCTTCTACGAGGGCACCGGCCTGCGCGTGGACACGCGCAGCTGGTTCACCATGGAGGGCTACCTGCAGGCCGGCTACACCCTGCTCGACATGCCGGCCGCCTACACCGTGCGCGACACCGCCGGCAACGTGCTCGCCGACGGCAGCGGCCGCCTCAAGCGTGGCCAGGGCTTCGCGGCCGGCGAGGTGCGCATCGGGCGCAGCTTCGTCACCGACTACAACGATCGCCTCGTGTTCTTCCCCCACGTCACGCTCGCCGCGGACTGGTTCTCCAACCGCAACCGCGCGAGCGGCGTGCCGATCGCGGGCTTCGACAGCGTGGCCCTGTCCGACCGCGGATCGAGCTGGTCGGCCGGCGCGGGCGCGGGCATCAACCTGCGCTACTGGTTCAACGAGGATCGCTACAACGCGCAGCGCTCGCATGTGGATGCGAGCTTGCAGTATCGGACCACGCTGGGAGGGGTGGCGGGGCGGGCGAAGGGAGTGTTCTTGAATCTGACCCTGTCGTACTAGGCGTCCGGTCAGGGCAGAACTCCCCAGTCCTCGCGCAGCCGCTGCGCCTCGGGTGTATCGCCCACCACCCAGGGATCGATCGCGAACGCGATCACGCGCTCCGCGCCATAGCCGCGCGCGATCTCCATCTGCCGCCGCACGCGCTCGGGCGTCGCGGCACGCGCCTTGAAGCCCTCCTCGCCACCCGGCGCGGCGGGCAACTGCTCGAACAGCTCGACCACCAGATCGAAGGCCACGCCGCGCCGCCGCAACAGAGCGCGCAGCGGCTCGAGCCCCGCGAGGTTGTCCATGCCGCCCACGCCCACGCCGTCCTGCAGCATCGGACGCAGCGGCACGCGGTCGAGGATCCGAGACCACAGGTCCGCGAGCGAGCCCTCGGTCGGCAGCCGGCTGAAGAAGGTCGACACCGCAAGCGGCTGGCCGCCCGTGCGGCGGGCGACGGTCGCGATCCCTTCGAGCCAGTCCACCAGCTGCTGCCGGCGCTCGGCCGTCGCCCAGTTGTACTGGTCGAGCTCGTAGGGCAGGTACCAGCCGCGAAAGCCCGGCAGCTTGGGCCAGCGCGCCGACTCCATGAACCGCAGGCAGCGATCGCGCGCGGTGGCCAGCAAGGACGGCAGCACCGCCGGATCCTTCGAGCCCATGGCCTTCCACCAACTCTCGTCGTAGGGCAGGCCCATGCGGATGCCCATGCCCTCGCGCGCGGCCTCCTCGAACAGCATGGCGAGCAGGCTGTCGGGCAGCGTCCAGTCGAATGCACCGCCGTACAGGGCGCTCCACTGCAACACGATCTCGTCGCAACCCAGCGCGCGCGTGATGCGCAGCCGGCGCCGCCATTCGTCGATGGAAAGCGATTCATGGCTCTTCCAGGGCTGCAGGAAGCTGCCCTGGAACCTCGGCGGCGGCGCGGTGCAGGCGCCCAGCAGGGCGGCCGCGGCCAGCATCAGGCAACTGCGTCGGCGAAGCAGCGGGAGCGGCAAGGGCGCGGGGAGAAAAGACATCGGGCCACAGTATCGGCGCGTCCCGCGCGACGGCTTCGCGCTCCGGCGGCGGGCCGCAGGTCGCTGTGGTCTCGAGGACACATTTGTCCACAAAGGTCAAAAGGCATAGGAAGGTTTGCAGCAACGCCAACCTATGATGAGAATAGTTTTCATTCATAACAAGCTCGCCAGAGCCCGGCCACGCTGGCCCGCCAGCGTCGTGCCGCCCCGTTTCCGACCTCGCCCCGCCCCCGCACCGGCTCGCCGGTGCCTGCTCTTTCTCGCCGATCCCCGACCGATGTCCTCCCGTTCCGCTCCCGCCTCCCGCACCGCCTCCACCCTTCCTCCCTCTTCCCTCCGCCCCCTGGCACGCCATTGCCTGGCCGCCTGCCTGGCTTTCGCCGCCGCCGGCACCGCGGCCCAGACCGCCACCGCGCCCGCGACGGGCCAGCTCGGCGAAGTCGTCGTCTCCGGTGAAGCCGAAGCCATCGGCGGCCTGCAGAAGACCTATGCCGGCGGCCAGTTCGCGCGCGGCGGCAGCCTCGGCATCCTGGGCATCACCGACCTGATGAACGTGCCCTTCAGCACCACCAACTACACGGCCGAGCTGATCCAGAACCAGCAGGCGCTGAGCGTGGCCGACGTGGTGATGAACGACGCCTCGGTGCGCCCGCTGACCTCGCGCGGCGGCTTCGGCGACGACTTCCAGATCCGCGGCTTCACCGTGCCCAACGCCGACATCGGGCTCAACGGCCTGTTCGGCCTCACGCCCACCACGCGCGTGCCGCTCGAGATGATCGAGCGCGTCGAGGTGCTCAAGGGCCCGGGCGCGCTGGCCAACGGCGTCGGCCCCAGCGGCAGCGTGGGCGGCAGCATCAACGTGGTGACCAAGCGCGCGGCCGACGTGCCGCTCACGCGCCTGACCACCACCTACATGAGCAAGGGCCAGCTCGGCACGCACCTCGACGTGGGCCGCCGCTTCGGCGACGAGAACCAGTGGGGCGTGCGCGTCAACGGCGTGTTCCGCAACGGCGAGGGCAACATCGACAACGGCAAGCAGAAGCTCGGCCTCGGCTCGCTGGGCCTCGACTACCTCGGCACGCGCCTGCGCTGGTCGCTCGACGCCTTCGCGAGCAAGGGCGAGACGCGCGAATTCCGCCCGCAGACCAGCTTCGCGGCCGGCATCACGCGCATTCCCGAACCGCCGTCGGCGCGCCTGAACTTCTACCCGGGCACCGAGCTGAACGACAACGTCAAAACAGCCATCTCGCGCATCGAGTACGACATCAGCGACAGCACCATGGTCTACGGCAGCGTGGGCTACACCGACCTCGACTACCAGCAGGTGTTCCCGAGCGGCCGGCCCAATTCGCTGGGCAGCTTCAACGTCTCGAACGCCTACTACGACTTCTACAGCAAGACCACCGCGGCCGACGCCGGCGTGCGCACGAAGTTCAAGACCGGCAGCGTGGGCCACACGGTGGCGCTCGGCGTGAACCTGCTCGACCAGGAGTCGGGTTTCTTCTACGCGACCTCGCGCACCACGAATCCGTCGAGCCTGTACTTTCCCTCTCCACTGCCGCTGGTGACCACGCCGCGCACGCCCGCGGTGAAGTCGGCCGAGCTCAAGCAGTCGAGCGTGGTGCTGGCCGACACCATGTCCTTCGCCGACGGCCGCTTCCTCGCGACGCTGGGCCTGCGCGACCAGACCATCGAGCAGGAGAGCTTCTCGCAGACCTCGGGCGCGTCGACCAGCCGCTACAAGGCCAGCGCGACCTCGCCGCTGGTGGGCCTGGTGTTCAAGCCGGTGCAGAACGTCTCGGTCTATGCCAACTACACGGCCGGCCTCACGCGCGGCGGCACCGCCGGCCCGGGCACCGCCAACGTCGGCGAGACCTTCGCGCCGCAGAAGTCGAAGCAGTACGAAGCCGGCGTGAAGGTCGACTGGGGCCGCCTCACGACGCAGGCCGCCGTCTACCAGATCACGCGGCCCAATGCCCTCACCGACCCGGCCACGCTGGTCTACAGCTTCGGCGGCGAGCAGCGCAACCGCGGCCTCGAGCTCACGGCCTACGGCGAGCTCCAGCAGGGCCTGCGCGTGATGGCCAGCGCGGCCTTCAACGACGCCAAGCTCACGCGCACCGCGGGCGGCACCAACCAGGGCAAGGACGCGGCCGGCGTGCCCAACCGCACCTTCAACCTGGGCCTGGACTGGGACACGCCGTGGGTGGCGGGCCTGAGCCTGAACGGCCGCGTGATCCACACGTCTTCCGTGTATGCCGACGCCGCCAACATCCTGCGCGTGCCGGCCTGGACGCGACTCGACATCGGCGCGCGCTACGCCACGAAGATGGGCGGCAAGCCCGTGACCTTCCGCGCCAACCTCGAGAACGTGTTCGACAAGAACTACTGGGTGACCAGCACCTACGTCACCGTGGGCGCGCCGCGCACGCTGATGCTGTCGGCCACCGTCGATTTCTGAACCTGAACCAAGGAGCTTTACGCATGAACCGCATCACCGCCATCGCCACCGCCGCCTTCGCCCTGCTGGGCCTCGCGGGTGCCGCGCAGGCGCACCAGATCTGGATCGAGCAGCCGGCCGGCGAGAAGACCGCCGTCGTGCGCTTCGGCGAGTTCGGCGAGAACCTGCGCGAGGTCTCGCCGGGCCTGCTCGACAAGTTCGGCAAGCCCACCGCCACCCTGGTGTCGGCCAGGGGCGAGCAGAGCGTCGACGCGCAGAAGACCGCCAGCGGCTTCGCGCTGCCCTTCGGCGCCGCGGCCGGCGAGAGCATCGTGGCCGAGGACGCGGGCTATCCGCTGTTCAACCGCAAGCAGGGCGACAAGCAGACCGTCGGCCGCTACCACCCGGCCGCGCGCCTGGTCACCGGCTTCGCGCCGCTGCAACCGAAGCTGGTGCTCGACATCGTGCCCGCGGGCAATGCCGGCGAGTTCAAGCTGTTCTTCAAGGGCCAGCCCAAGGCCAAGACCAAGGTCGCGCTGGTCACGCAATCGGGCTGGGCCAAGGAAGGCCACACCGACGAACAGGGCCTGGTGAAGTTCGACCTGCCGTGGCAGGGCACCTACGTGGCCGAGGTCAGCGTCAGCGATGCCGTGGCCGGCGAGCGGCCCGGTGCCAACGGTCCCGAGAAGTTCGACAGCGTGAGCTACGTGACGACGCTGACGTACGTGAAGGCGGACGGCATCGCGGCGCTGCCGGCGGGGCCTGCGGCGGCGCCGAACAAGTGATCGATCGCCGCCCGCGTTCTACGCGGGCGGATCGTCGGTCGCGCCCTCCATCTCCCGCACCCACCGCCACAACGTCGATCGGCTCACCCCCAGCTGCCGCGCGGTCTGCTGCCGGTTGCCGCCGTTCGCGGCCAGCAGTTCGCGCCACTGCGATTTCGCGGGCACACCGCTCACCTCGACCGGCACGGCGCTCTCGTCCGCGAACAGCTCCGGGCACTCGTGCCGCAGCTCCTCCCAGCGAATCTCCTCGATGCGCTCGAACTGCATGAGGAACACGGCGATGCGCTCGCCCACGTTCTCGAGTTCGCGCACGTTGCCGGGCCAGCCATAGGCCAGCAGGCGCGGCATCAACGGTGCCAGCGCACGCCGCGCATCGAGCGCGCCATGGCCCTGCCGCTGCAGGCAGCGCTCCACCAGCACCTGGGCCAGCAGCGCGACGTCCTCGCGGCGCTCGCGCAGCGGCGGCAGCACCAGGCGCAGGGTGTTGATGCGGTAGTAGAGGTCCTGGCGAAAGCGCCGCTCGGCGATCATCTGCTGCAGCGGCTGGTGCGTGGCCGCGATCACGCGCACGTCGACGGGAATCGGCGCGGTCGCGCCCAGCCGCGTGATCTCGCGCTCCTGCAGCACGCGCAAGAGGCGCGTCTGCAGGTGCAGCGGCATGTCGCCGATCTCGTCGAGGAACAGGGTGCCGGTGTGCGCGGTCTCGAACAGGCCGCGCTTGCCGCCGCGGCGCGAGCCGGTGAAGGCGCCCTCCTCGTAGCCGAACAGCTCGCTCTCGAGCAGCGCCTCGGGAAAGGCCGCGCAGTTCACCGCCACGAAGGGCCGGCCCGCGCGGGTGCTCTCGTTGTGGATCGACTGCGCGAACAGCTCCTTGCCCACGCCGCTCTCGCCCGCGATCAGCACCGTGAGGTCGTTGCGCGCGAAGCGCTGCGCGGTCTGCACGGCGCGCGCGAAAGCCGGGCTGTGGCCCACCAGGCTCGCGAAGCGATGCCGCGCCGCGCTCTGGCGGCGGCCGTGCTGCATGCGCAGGCTGGTGTCGGCCTCCTGGATCGCGCGCGCGTCGTAGAGCGTGAGCGCGGCGCCGACGATCTCGCCGTGCTCGCGGATCGGCGTGCGGTTCACCACCCAGTCGCGCTGCGCGAAGCGCTGCACCAGCGCACGTTCCTCCAGGCCCTGGTCGAGCGTGGCCCGCAGCGACAGCTCGGGCTGCATCACCTCGAGCGAGCGGCCCAGCAGGCGCGCGGGCGCATGGCCCAGCAGCAGCTGCATCGGCGGGTTGACCGCGATGATGCGGTTGTCGCGGTCGACCGCGAGCACCGCCTCCTGCAGGTTGTGCAGCACGCCGTTGAGCTGCTCGTAGCGCCCGGCCTCGAGCCGCGCCACGCGCGCGAGCTCCATCGCGTCCTCGAAGCCCTTGCGGATGCTCGACAGCGAATAGGCCAGCAGGCCGTGCAGCCCCGCCTGCTGGGCCAGCTCCACCACCAGACTCGAGCCCACGATCACGTCGAAGCCCTCGCGGCGCAATGACTCGAAGCGCTGGCGCGCGTCGTCGGGCGTGCGGTAGGCGTACTGGCTGACCTCGATGTTGAGCAGGTCCTTGACCTCGTCGAGCTCGGGAATGGTCTGGCCGTACATCACCACGCCCACGCGCTTGGCGATGCGCCGCGCCTTGATCAGCGCCTGCATCAGGTCGAAGCCGCCGAGCTGGATCGTCGCGACCGGCGCCTCGAGACCGGCGCGCAGGATGCTCGCATTCGAGCCCGCGCTCACGAAGGCATCGACCAGCCCGCGCTCGAGGCGGTCGCGCGCGATCGCGAGCGCGTCGCCGAAGGTGCCGTCGACCACCTCGATCTCGGCGCGGCCGACGTACTCGGCCACCACGGGCAGCGCGAATTCACGGATCTGGCGGTAGCTCAGGAAGCACAGGCGCGGCAGGCCGCGGCGCGCGGGCGAGGCCGGGTCGGAGGGGAGCGGGCGTTCCATCATGCGTTGCATTGAAACATGCCAAGCGTTTCATCCATGTCGCACAAGACACAGTGAAAACCCGAGTCTCTTGAAAAATATCCTTTCACATCAACGACTTGCCTCCAGCCCCATGCGCTGGCACATGCCGTGCAACACCAAGGTCTTTCAGGAGACACACGACTTGGCACTCGAACACATCACGGTGCTCGACCTGACGCACATGCTGTCGGGCCCCTACGGCACCATGCTGCTGGCCGACCTCGGCGCGCGCACCATCAAGGTCGAGCCGCCCGGCAGCGGCGAAGGCACCCGACGCCTGCTGGAGAACGATCCCGACTACGCACGCGGCGGCATGGGCGCCTACTACCTCACGCTGAACCGCAACAAGGAGAGCGTCTGCGTGGACCTCAAGAGCCCCGAGGGCAAGGTCGTGTTCCTCGACCTGGTGCGCCGGGCCGACGTGGTGTTCGACAACTTCAGCGTCGGCGTCACGCAGCGCCTGGGCATCGACTTCGAATCGCTGTCGCAGGTCAACCCGCGCATCGTGACCTGCTCGGTCACGGGCTTCGGCCAGACCGGCCCCGAGACGCAGCGCCCGGCCTTCGACCAGGTGGTGCAGGCGATGGGCGGCGGCATGTCGATCACCGGCACGCCCGAGAGCGGCCCCACGCGCAGCGGCATCCCGATCGGCGACCTCGGCGGCGGCATGTTCGGCGCGATGGGCGTGCTGGCGGCGCTGGCCGAGCGCGAGCGCACCGGGCGCGGGCAGCACGTCGACATCTCGATGCTCGACGCGCAGATCTCGCTGCTCAACTACATGGCGACCATGCACCTGATGTCGGGCCACGTGCCCGCGGGCATCGGCAACGGCCACTTCGTGCACGTGCCCTACAACAGCTATCCCACGGCCGACGGCCACATCATCATCGCCTGCATCGGCGACCCCTTCTTCGAGCGCTTCGTCGAGTTCATCGACCTGCCGGAGCTGCGCGACCCGGCCTACCGGCAGCAGCCGGTGCGCTTCGCGGCCAAGGCCGGGATCGACGCGCTGATCGCCGGCGAGCTGCGCAAGCAGCCGACCGCCCACTGGCTCGCGCGGCTGCGCGAGGCGCGCATTCCGTGCGGACCGGTCAACGACTTCGCGCAGGCGCTCGGCGACACGCAGGTGCTGGCGCGCGACATGGTGGTCGAGGTGCGGCTGCACACCGGCGAGACCGTGCGCATGCCGGGCAACCCGATCAAGCTCTCGGCCGCCGCGCCGAAGGCCTACGGCAGCCCGCCGTCGCTCGGCGAGCACACGCGCCGCGTGCTCGGCGACTGGGTCGGCTATTCCGACGCGAAGCTGGACGCGCTGCGCCAGGCCGGCACCATCGCCTGAAGATGCCGATGGAAGCCATCCACATCACCGACGTCGCGCCGCGCGACGGCCTGCAGAACCAGCCGGTGCACCTGGGCGCCAACGACAAGCTGCGCCTGGTGCAACTGCTCGCGGCCGCCGGCGTGCGCAGCGTCGAGGCCACCAGCTTCGTGTCGCCCAAGGCCGTGCCGCAGATGGCCGACGCGGCCGAGCTGCTGCCGCTGGTGCACGCCGCGCTGCCCGCGCTGCGCTGCTCGGTGCTGGTGCCCAACCTCAAGGGGCTGGAGCGCGCGCATGCGGCCGGCGCGGCCGAGATCGCGGTCGTGCTCTCGGCCACCGAGACCATGAACCAGCGCAACATCAACATGGGCCTGGAGCAGGCGACCGAGGTCAGCGAACGCACGCTGGCCGCGGCGCAAGCGCTGGGCCTGCGCACGCGCGCCTACGTCGCCGTGGCCTTCGACTGCCCGTTCGAGGGCGAGACCCCGCTGGCCGAGGTGCTTCGCCTCGCGCAACGCATGCAGGCCGCGGGCGCCGGCGAGATCGTGATCGCCGACACCATCGGCTCGGCCTCGCCGGGCATGGTGAAGCAGCGCATGCGCGTGCTCGCCGAAGCGATCGCGCCCGAGCGGCTCGCGATCCACCTGCACGACACGCGCGGCATGGCGGTCGCCAATGCCTGGGCCGCGCTCGAGGCCGGCATCCGCCGCTTCGACGCCAGCGTGGGCGGCATCGGCGGCTGCCCGTTCGCGCCCGGTGCCGCCGGCAACCTCGCCACCGAAGACCTGGTGCTGATGGCCGAGCGCAGCGGTTTTGCGACCGGCATCTCGCTCGACGGCCTGCTCGAGGCGATCGATTTCGCGCAGGAACGGCTGCAGCGCCCGCTCGGCGGCCGCGCGATCGCCTGGCTGCGGCGCCAGCGCGAGAAGACGAATTCATCCAACAACACATCCCCGGAGACAGCAACGACATGACGAACCCATCGACTCCCTTCACCGCGCATCCCACCCGCCGCACGGCACTCGCCGCGCTGGCCGCCATGGCCTCGGCCGGCGCCTGGGCGCAAGCACCGGCCGCCAAGTTCCCGACCAAGCCCGTCACGCTGGTCGTGCCCTATTCCGCGGGCGGCGGCACCGACATCGTGGGCCGGCTGATGGCGCAGCGCCTGTCGGACCTGTGGGGCCAATCGGTGGTGGTGGACAACCGCACCGGCGCCAACGGCGTGATCGGCTCGAACTTCGTCGCGCGCGCGCCTGCCGACGGCCACACGCTGCTGCTGGTGGTGGGTTCGCACGCGGTCAACCCGGTGCTGATGAAGAGCCTGCCCTACGACACCGACAAGGCCTTCACGCCGATCACCAACATCGCGAACTCGCCCTCGGTGCTGGTGGTGCAGGCCAACGGCCCCTACAAGACGCTGCGCGACGTGATCGAGGCCGCGCGCAAGGAACCGTTGGGCGTGGGCTATTCCGAGGGCCAGACCCGGCTGACCGGCGAGATGATCCGCCAGGCCGGCAAGCTGCAATCGACCGGCGTGCCCTACAAGGGCGGCGCGCCGATCATGGTCGACATCATCGGCGGCCACCTGCCGATGGGCGTGACCAGCGTGCTGACCGCCCTGCCCCACGTGCGCTCGGGCGCGCTGCGCGTGGTCGGCGTGGCCGACACGCAGCGCATGGCGCTGTTCCCCGATGCGATGACCTTCAAGGAGGCCGGCCTCGACGGCGTGGAATCGCTGAGCTGGTATGGCCTGTTCGGCCCGGCCGGCCTGCCCGCGCCCATCGTGGCGCAGATCAACCAGGACCTGAAGAAGGTGGCGGCCGACCCGGCCGTGCTCAAGCAGATGGAGGACCAGGGCGCGCACATCACGCTCACGCCGCCGGCCGAGTTCCGCAGCTTCCTCGCGGCCGAGACGAAGAAGTGGACGCAGGTCGCGCAACGCGGCGGCATCCGGGCCGAGTGACGATGGCCAGCCCCCTTCTGCGCGAGAAGCTCGAACGCCGCGAGTTCATCGTCATCCCCGGCCTGCAGGACATGATCGCCGCCACCATGGCGGCCAAGGTCGGCTTCGACATCGTCTACGGCTCGGGCTTCTGGCTCACCGCCTCGAGCCTGGGCCTGCCCGACGCGGGCATCGCCACCTACACCCAGATGCTCGACCGCATGGCGACGCTGGTGCGCGCGAGCGGCGGCGCGGCCGTGATCGCCGATGCCGACACCGGCTACGGCGGCCTGCTCAACGTGCACCACACGGTGCGCGGCTACGAGGCGGCCGGCGTCACGGCCATCCAGCTCGAGGACCAGGAGTTCCCGAAGAAGTGCGGCCACACGCCATTCAAGCGCTGCGTGCCGGTGCAGGACATGGTCGACAAGATCCGCGTGGCCGCCGAGGCGCGCGAGGACAAGAAGAACTTCCTGATCATCGCGCGCACCGATGCGCGCGCCGAACTCGGCGTGGACGAGGCGCTGCGCCGGCTCGAGGCCTATGCGCGCGCGGGCGCCGACATCCTGTTCTTCGAGGCGCCGCAGTCCGAGGACGAGATGCGCCGCGCCTGCGAGGCCTTCGAGCTGCCGATGATGGCCAACATGTCCGACGGCGGAAAGACGCCGATGCTGGACGCGCAGACGCTGCGGGAGATCGGCTTCTCGCTCGCCATCTATCCGTCGATGACCAGCCTCGCGGCCGCGGCCGCGATGGAACGCGCGCTGCGCCACCTGAAGGCCAGCGGCGGCAGCCTGGCACCGGGCGACGACCTGTTCGACTTCAACGAGTTCTGCCGGCGCATCG
The DNA here is from genome assembly GCF_056523145.1 of Variovorax sp. ISS6. Taxonomy (NCBI): domain Bacteria; kingdom Pseudomonadati; phylum Pseudomonadota; class Betaproteobacteria; order Burkholderiales; family Comamonadaceae; genus Variovorax; species Variovorax sp. ISS6. The sequence goes on along the minus strand of NZ_JAWRZC010000002.1, from coordinate 1,880,725 downwards.
GCTTCGAGGAGGTCTGGGACTTCGAGAAACGCTGGGCACGATAGCGCCCCACCCCTACGAACAACAACGGAGACAAGAGATGAGACATGCATGGAAGCTCGCGCTGCTCGGCATCGCGGCCGCGGCGCTGGCCGGCTGCTCGACGGGCACGCTGCAGGTGGCCGACGTCGGCAGCTATCACGTGGGCGGACGCGCCGTCACGCTCTCGGGCCTGCCCGAGAAGGAGCTGGTGTTCACGCCCGGCGCGCCGCCGCTGAAGTTCGACCCCAACGGCGACTTCGAGGTCGAGGGGCTCTATGCGCGCTACACGCGCCTGGCGAACCCGAAGGGCCGCTATCCGCTGCTGCTGTGGCACGGCGGCGGCCTCTCGGGCGTGACCTGGGAGACCAAGCCCGACGGTCAGCCGGGCTGGGAGAACCACTTTCTGCGCGCCGGCTGGGACGTGTACGTGAGCGACGCGGTCGAGCGCGGTCGCGCCTCGTGGGCGCGCTATCCCGAGATCTTCAAGAGCGAGCCCTTCTTCCGGCCGAAGAAGGAAGGCTGGGAGCTGTTCCGCATCGGCGAGACCGGCTCGTACGACACCGATCCGGCGAAGCGCCGCGCGCTGCCGGGCACGCAGTTCCCAGTGGCCAGCTTCGACCAGTTCGCCAAGCAGTCGATTCCGCGCTGGAGCACCAACGACGCGGCCACGCAGGCGGCCTACGACGCCTATGTGCGGAAAGCCTGCCCCTGCGTGATCGTGGTCCACAGCCAGGGCGGCAACTTCGCCTTCAATTCGGCCCTGAAGTACCCCGACAAGGTCAAGGCCATCGTCGCCGTCGAGACCTCGGGCTCGCCGAACCCCGAGACCACCGACTTCGCGCGCCTCAAGGGCGTGCCCATGCTGTGGGTGTGGGGCGACAACCTCGAGCGCTATCCGTTCTGGGCGCGCATCACGGCGCAGCAGGAAAACTTCAGGCAGCGGCTGATCGCGGCCGGCGGCACGGGCGACCGACTGCTGCTGCCCGAACTCGGCTGGCGCGGCAACTCTCACATGTTGATGATGGACCGCAACTCGGATGCGATTGCCGAGCGCGTCGACCAGTGGCTCGCGAAGCAGGGCCTGAAGCGCTGAACAGAATCAAGAGCGAATCGAAGAACGAACGAAGGAGACAAGCGATGAATGCATGGAAGAACACGCGGGCGCGCCTGCTCGCGGCCGCGCTGCCGCTCGCGCTGGCCATGGGCCCCGCGGCCGCGCAGCAGGACTACCCGAACAAGCCGATCCGCCTGATCGTGCCCTTCACGCCCGGCGGCGTGACCGACACCGGCGCGCGCGTGGTGGCCGACAAGCTCGGTGCGCGCCTGGGCCAGAGCGTGGTGGTCGACAACCGGCCCGGCGCCTCGGGCAACATCGGCACGCAGATGGTGGCGACCGCGGCGCCCGACGGCTACACGCTGCTGCTGGGCTTCGACGGCACGCTGGTCATCAACCCGCACGTCTATGCCAAGGTGCCGTTCGACACCCTCAAGGACTTCGTGCCGGTCAGCAAGATCGGCGACGCGGTGCTGATCATCGTCGTGCACCCGTCGGTGCCCGCGAAGACGCTGTCCGAGCTGGTGGCCTATTCGAAGACCAACGCGGGCGGCGTCTCGTACGGCAGCGCGGGCACCGGCAGCACGCCGCACCTGGCCGGCGAACTGCTCAAGGCCCGTACCGGCGCGAACTTCGTGCACGTGCCCTACAAGGGCGGCGGCCAGTCGATGACCGACCTCGTCGGCGGCTCGCTGCCGATGCTCTACACCGCGGTGGCCGGTGCCTATCCCTTCGTGCAGAAGGGCCAGATCCGGCCGATCGCCGTGTCGAGCGCGCAGCGGCTGGCCTCGCTGCCCGAGGTGCCCACGGTCGCCGAATCGGGCGTGCCGGGCTTCGAGTCGAGTTCGTGGATCGGCATCCTCGCGCCCGCGAAGACGCCGCAGCCCATCGTCGACCGGCTGCAGCGTGAGCTGCATGCGGTGGTGCAGTCGCCCGAGGTGCGCGAGCGGCTGGCGTCGCTGGGCATCTCGGCGCTGGGCAACACGCCCGCGGAGTTCGGCCAGCAGATCCGCGCCGACCTCGCGAAGTACGATCAGATCGTGAAGGCGGCCAAGGTGCGGGTCGACTGACGTCGGGCGCGCGGCGCGCCACCGCACAATGCACGCGCACGCATCCTCGTGCGACCGCCGCCGCCCCATGAACCCGATCGAGATCCGCGCCCTGCCCGCGCATGCCCTGCTCGCCCGCTACGAGGGCACGGGTGCCTACACCGACTGCCACACGCTCGCCGTCGACGGCCGCGTGCCACTGGCCGCCTACGTCGAGGCCTTCTACACCTCGCCGGCCTTCAAGCCCGAGCGCTGGCTGCTCGGCATCGTGCTCGGACGGCGCGCGAACGACGGCGACGCCGCCGCGCTGGCCGCGGGCCATGTCGAGACCTTCTCGGCCTGGCGCGTCGAGGCGCGCGCGGCCGACCAGATCGTGCTGGCAACCGGGCGCACGCGCAGCTGGCTCATGGTGGCGCCGCGCGCGGACGGCGCGGCACCGCGGACCACGCTGTTCTTCGGCTCGGCCGTCCTGCCGCGCGCGAAGGGCGGGCTCGGCTGGACGATCGATGCGCTGACGGGCTTCCACAAGCTCTACTCGCGCGTGCTATTGCGCGCCGCCGCGAAACGCGTCGCGGCTAGGTCAGGTACCTGATCACGAGCAAGGTCACCTCGTCGGTGAAGGCCTTCACCTTGCGGTTCGCGAGCAGCGCGGGGTTGTGCAGCACGGCCTCGTGCGCGAGCGTCTCGACCGAGGAGACGCAGACGAAGGCCGCGAGATCGAGGTCGAGCGTGCGCAGCTCGGCGCGGTGAGCCTCGAGGTAGGCCCGCACCAGTTCGCGCACCTCGCGGTCGAAACCCTCCACCTCCGCCAGCCGGCCGATGCGCGGAATCTGCTCGACCAGCACGCGGTGCAGCTCAGGGTCGACGCGGTGCGCGTCGATCATCAACGCGACCAGTTCGCGCACACCCTGCTCGAGCGGCATGCCCGCGACCCGCACCAGCGCGCGACGCAGCACTTCCATCATGTCGTTCTTGTGCCGCTCGATGACCGCGGCCACCAGCGCCTCCTTGGTCGGGAAGTACTGGTAGAGCGAGCCGATGCTGGCGCCGGCCTCGGCCGCGATGCGGTTGGTGCTCGCGCGCTCGAAGCCCTCGCGCACCAGAACGCGAGCAGTGGCCTCGATCAGCGCGTCGACGGTCGCGCGCGAACGCTCCTGCGAGGCCTTCTTTCTCGGGTGGACGACGGGTGCGCGGGCCATGGCGTTCCTCGAATGCGAGTAGACATTGTGAGCAATTGCTCGGATTATCGATCGCAACGCAGCGATGCGGAACACCCCCTGGAGATGCCATGAACAAGACCCTGCGCCCGGCGCGCGACTTCACCCCCGCGGTGCCGGTGCTCGGCGCCTACGACCCCATCGTGTCGCTGTTCACGCGCGAGCGGCGGTGGCGTTCGGCCCTGCTGGCGCAGCTCGCGCCGCGGCCTTCCGACGTGATCGCCGATGTGGGCTGCGGCACCGGCTCCTTTCTGGCGCTGCTCGGCCGTTCGGGGTCGACGCCTCGGCTGATCGGCATCGACCCCGACGAGCGCATCCTCGAGCGCGCCCGCGCCAAGCTCGCCGCCACCGGCGTGCGCTGCGAACTGCACCGTGGCTACCTGCGCGACGCGGCTGCGCTGCTGTGGCCGCTGCAGCCGACCAAGATCGTGAGCAGCCTGGTGCTGCACCAGGTGCCGCTGGCGGAGAAGCGCGCGGGCCTCGCGGCCATCCACGCGGCGCTGGTACCGGGCGGCGAGCTGCACATCGCCGACTACGGCCTGCAGCGCACCCGGGCCATGCGAACGCTGTTCAGGCTGGTGCAGTGCGTCGACGGCTTCGCCGACACCCAGCCCAATGCCGACGGCATCGTGCCGCGTTTGATGCAGGAAGCGGGCTTCGCCGAGGTCGAGGAGACCGCGGTGATCCCGACGCTGACGGGGTCGATCTCGCTCTATCGCGGCAGGCGCCGAGCCGCCAACCACTCGCGCGGCGACACGCCCAGCTTCTGCGCGAACACGCGCGACAGCGCCGAGGCATTGGCATAGCCGAGCGCGTCGGCAATGGTCTTCACCGAGGCACCACCACGCAGTTGCGCCTGCGCGATGCTGAGCCGCCAGAGCGCGAGGTAGTCGGCGGGCGTGGTGCCCACCACCTCGCGGAAGCGCTGTGCGAAGGCGCTGCGCGACAAGCCCGCCTCGCGCGCCATCTGCTCGAGCGGCCAGGGCTCGCCGGGCCGTTCGTGCAGGCCGACCAGCACGCGCGCGAGCCGCGGATCGCCGAGCCCCGTCAGCAGGCCCGGCGGCAGTTCGCTCTGCGCCGGATGGTCGAGCAGCCAGCGCAGCAGCTGGATCAGCACCACCTCGAACAGGCGGTCGGCCAGCAGCCGGTGGCCGCACTGCACGCGCAGGGTCTCGGAGAACAGCAGCGCCAGCGACTGCTCGAGCCCCTCGACCTCGCGCAGCGGCAGGCGGATCAGCGGCGGCAGCGCGCGCGCCAGCGGATGCGTCTCGCCGCCATCGAAGTCCAGCGTCGCGCAGACGAAGTCCGAGCCTTCGACGGGCGCGTTGTGGAAGTGGTGTGTCAGCGGGCGTGGATAGAACAGCAGGCTCGGCTCCTTCACGACCAGCTTGCGCGGCGCGCCGCTGCGCGAGGCATGCGTGACCACCATTTCGCCGCGGCGCAGCACGTGCAGGAAGCCGCGCCCCGGCTCGGCCGCGAAGCTGGTGGTGCCGCACAGCGGGCCGTTGTGGAACAGGCGCGCCCGCACGCGGAAGCGCTCGAACAGCGAGGACAGCCTGTCGATGGGAGGTGGCGCGGCCATTCGGACGAAAAGATATGTTTAGTGGATAAAACGATCCGAATGATACGAGCATCACCAGCAAACTTCCTTCACCGACACAACCCCTTGAAAGGAAAGCACCATGTCCCGTATCCCCCTCGTCTCCCCCGCCGAAGCCACCGGCGACACCCAGGCCCTGCTCTCGCAGATCCACGGCGCCTTCGGTGCCACGCCCAACATGTTCCGCGCCGTCGCCAACTCGCCGGCCGCGCTCCAGAGCCTGTGGGGATCGTTCGGCGCGCTCGGCGGCGGCGTGATTCCCGCGCAGCTCGGCGAGAAGATCGCGGTGGCGATCGCCGACCGCAATGCCTGCCACTACTGCCTGGCCGCGCACACGGCGCTGGGTCGCAAGGCCGGTGCCTCGTCGGCCGAGATGACCGCCGCGCAGCACGGCGAGTCCGCCGATCCGCAGACCGCCGCCGCGCTGCGCTTCGCGCTCGCGGTGGTCGAGCAGCGCGGCCGGATCGACGCCGCCGAGGTGCAGGCGCTGCGCGACGCGGACTTCGACGACCGGCAGATCGTCGAACTGCTGGCGCACGTGGCCTTGAACCTGTTCACGAACTATGTGAATGTCGCCCTCGACGTGCCCGTCGATTTCCCGGGCGTGAAGCTGCGCGCGGCCGCCTGAGCGGCGGCGCCGGGCCCTGCCATCTCATTGGAGCCAACACCATGTCGAGAATCCATCCCCCGGCGCCCGAACTGCAGGTCGATCGCTGGCTCAACACCGAGGCCCCCGTCACGCTCGCATCGCTGCGCGGCAAGGTCGTGGTGCTGCACGCCTTCCAGATGCTGTGCCCGGCCTGCGCCACGCACGGCCTGCCGCAGGCCAAGAAGACGCGGCAGCTGTTCGCCGCGAAGGACGTCGCGGTGATCGGGCTGCACTCGGTGTTCGAACACCACGCGGTCATGACGCCCGCGGCGCTCGAGGCCTTCGTGCGCGAGTACCGTTATGTCTTCCCGATCGGCATCGACCGGCCCTCGCCCGGCAGCAGCATTCCGCAGACCATGCGCGCCTACCAGTTCCAGGGCACGCCGAGCGTGGTGCTGATCGACAGACAGGGGCGGCTGCGGCTGAGCCACTTCGGACTGCTCGACGACATGTCGCTGGGCGCGGCCATCGGGCAGCTCGCGGCCGAGGAGTTCGCCGCGCCGCTGGTCGCGGATGCGGTGCGTGCAGAGGAGGCGGCCCCCGGCGATGGCTGCGGCGACACCGGCTGCGCGGCTCGCTGAGCTTGCGCCTAAAGGCTTCAGGCCCGACTCGCGCACACTCTTGCATTACCCCCATTGGCCGATGGTCAGGCCCGTGCCGCGCCGCCACAATGACCGAGGCGCACGCCACGCCCGCGGCCTCGTCGGAGCAGAACATCCGAATCCAACACACCGACACGCGCCGCGGGATCCCACTCCGCTCCACGTCAAGGAAAGCTTTCAGATGTACTTCGAGAACAAGACCGCCTGGGTGACCGGCGCTTCCTCCGGCATCGGCGAGGCACTCGCGCTCGCGCTGCTCGAGCGCGGCGCGCGCGTGATCGCCTCCGGCCGCCGCCCCGAGCCGCTGGCCGCTCTCGCGGCGCGCGCCCCCGAACGCGTGCTGGTACTGCCCTTCGAGGCCACCGACTACGACGCCCTGCCGGCCATCGTCGAGCGCGCCGCCGCCTGGCACGGCCGGATCGACGTGCTGATCAACAATGCCGGCATCGCCCAGCGCAGCCTCGCCATCGACACCGATCTCGCCGTCTATCGCCGCCTGATCGAGGTCGACTACCTCGCCCCCGTCGCCCTCACGCAGCTCGTGCTGCCGCGCATGGCCGAGCGCCGCGCCGGCCACATCGCCGTGATCGGCTCGGTGGCCGGCAAGGTCGGCGCGCCGCTGCGCACCGGCTACAGCGGTGCCAAGCATGCGGTGCAGGGCTACTTCGATGCGCTGCGCGCCGAGGTCGAGCAGGCCTACGGCATCCGAGTGAGCGTCGCGCTGCCGGGCTCGGTGCGCACCTCGGTGTCGATCAATGCGCTGGGCGCCGACGGCAGTGCCCGCGGCCGTTCCGACGCGAACATCGACCAGGGCATGGAGCCCGCCGTCGCGGCCGGACTGCTGCTCGACGGCATGGCTTCGGGCCAGCGCGAGATCGAGATCGCGGCCGGGCTGGAAGCGGCCGCGCTGCAACTGCGCCGCCACGATCCCAACCGCCTGTTCGACATGGCCGCGCAGGAGGGCGCGCGGCTCGCGGCACAGCGCGAGCAGCAGGGGGCGGGGGCGAGCTTCGATCCGGCCGATGTGCGGGCGGCGGGGACTTATGGGCAGGATGCCTTGAAGGCGGCTTGAGCGTTGCTGGTCTGGGCAGACGTGCCGCCGCGGGCTCGGCGCGAGGTCGTTGCAGAATGCGGTCCGACTCCACTCGCGGGCGTGGAGTTCGCGCTCTCGCGCGGCTTTGCATGAACCCCGAAGAAAGCATCGAATGACCGAGACCCTGCGCCAGCCCTACCCCCCGATCGAACCCTACGAGAGCGGCATGCTCGACGTGGGCGACGGCCACCGCATTCGCTACGAGCGCGTGGGCACGCCCGGCGCCAAACCCGCCGTGTTCCTGCACGGCGGCCCCGGCGGCGGCATCTCGCCCGAGCACCGGCGGCTGTTCGATCCCGCGCGCTACGACCTGCTGCTGTTCGACCAGCGCGGCTGCGGCCTCTCGGAGCCGCATGCGGGCCTCGAGGCCAACACCACCTGGCACCTGGTGGCCGACATCGAGCGCCTGCGCGAACTGGTGGGCGCCGAGCGCTGGCTGGTGTTCGGCGGTTCGTGGGGTTCGACGCTGGCGCTGGCCTATGCGCAGAAGCACCCCGAGCGCGTGAGCGAGCTGGTGCTGCGCGGCATCTACACCGTCACGCGCGCCGAGCTCGACTGGTACTACCAGTTCGGCGTGTCGGAGATGTTCCCCGACCGGTGGGAGCGGTTCCAGGCCCCGATCCCCGAGGCCGAGCGCGGCGACATGATCGCGGCCTACCGCAAGCGGCTGACCGGCGACGACCCGGTGGCCCGGATCGAGGCCGCGCGCGCCTGGAGCGTCTGGGAGGGCCAGACCATCACGCTGCTGCCGAGCCCCTCACTCGCGGCCTCGCATGCCGACGACCATTTCGCGCTGGCCTTCGCGCGGCTGGAGAACCACTACTTCGTGCACGACGCGTGGCTCGAGGACGGCCAGCTGCTGCGCGACGCGCACCGGCTGCACGGCATCCCGGGCGTGATCGTGCACGGCCGCTACGACATGCCCTGCCCCGCGCGCTACGCCTGGGCCCTGCACAAGGCCTGGCCCGAGGCGGAGTTCCATCTGATCGAGGGAGCCGGGCATGCGTATTCGGAGCCCGGGATCCTCGATCGCTTGCTGCGGGCGACGGATGGGTTTGCCGGGCGCTGAAGCGTGAATCTCTCGAGCACTGAGCGGCAAGCCCTCGATGCATATCTGGCGCGCATCCAAGACCATGATCTGCCGGGCACGGCACTGCTTCCCGACGCCGAGATCGTCCGCTGGAGCCTGGCGCTGCGTTTTCACCCGATGCTGCGACGCCTCGGCGGCCTGGTGCTCGACGATGCACGGACAAGCAACCATCACGTGCTGCTGACCGAACCACCGCTCGCTGGCGCAGTCCTGTACCTGGCTCATGACGGCGACTCGCGCGTGGTGTTTGCCGACATCGAGGCCTTTCTGGACGCGGCCCGACGCGCCGATGCCGAAGATCGAGATGTCGAGGACCTCCATCCTTCGGTCTCTCCGCTCGCCGGCGACCAGGCAGGCGTGGGCACGTTCATCCGCTCGCTGCTTGCATCCCCAGACGACGAGGATGCGGCCATCGCCTTCATTCCATCGCTGGACCTGCGCGATACCGCGCTGTTGCGCGAACTCGCCTCGCACGAGAACTTCTTCGTGGCGGAAGCGCTCGCGGTGGAGATCGCGAAGCGTCCGGCCGAAGCGCTGCGCGGGATCGCCGGGATGTGCGCGGCGCATTCGCATCCGCAGGCGGCGAATGCGGGCCAGCGGGCCGTGGCCGCGGTGGAGCGGTGGACGCGAAACGGACAGCGCTAGGATCGGCGCCATCCACACACATCATCCCGGCGTCGATGCGCGACTTCCTCTATTACTCGCTGATGCTCCTGCTGGGCTTCGCCTGGTACCGCTTCGGTCAGAAACTGCTTGCGAAAGGCAACCGCGACGAGAACGACGAGCTCACCAAGGGCTTCGTCGGGCCGATCGGCTTCCTCGTGGTGGGTGGCATCGCGTGCTACCTCCTCGTCGCCACCTTGCGCGCGCTGGTCCGGGGCGAGGTGCCCTGCATCGGCAAGGGCTGCGCGGGGCAGGTGTACACGCTGGCGATGCATGCGGGCGAGTACTGGTCGAACGTCTTCTACATGGCGTGGCTGGTGCTCGCGCTGGGGTATGCGTTGCATGTGACGTTCAGGATCTGGTTCCGGGTCTGAGGCTTCCGGCGCGTATCCACACCGCGTCGAAGACCCACGAAGCACCCGTTCACGCGGGGTGCGACAACCGCTCGCAGTGCTCGATCAACAGGTCGGTCAGCACGCGTATCTTCCTGGCCGGATGCTGGCCCGGCGGCCGGATGACGTACGCACCCGCGGGCGGCGGTGGATAGCGCGTCATGACCGGCACCAGCGCGCCGGCGGCCACGTATTCATGCGTGAGCCAGTCCGGCACATAGGCGATCCCGAGGCCCGCCACCGCGGCCGCGACCAGTGCCGTGCCGTTGTCGGCCTTGAATCGTCCCTGCGGTCGGACCGTGATGATCCGGTCGCCATCCATCAGTTGCCAGGCCTCGGTGCCCTGCATCAGCGCTTCATGGGCACCGAGTTCGTCCGGCGTCTCGGGCGACCCGTGCGTGTTGATGTAGCCCGGGCTCGCCACGAGCTTGCCGTAGATCGGGCCGACGCTTCTTGCAATGAGGTTGGAGTCCTCGAGATAGCCGACCCGGATCGCGCAGTCGAAGCCTTCGGCGATGAGGTCGACGAACCTGTCGCTGTAGCAGGTCTGGATGTGGAGCTGGGGATGGCGCTTCGCCATCTCGGCGAGCATGGGCGCGAAGTGGGTCGGACCGAAGCTCAACGGCACCGCGATCCTCAGGCGCCCGCGAAGCTCGCCCGCGGGCAGGATCGTCTCCATGGCCGTGTCGATGTCGATGCAGACCTTGGCCGCATGGTCGCGGAAGGTGCTGCCCGCTTCTGTGAGCGCAGCGCCGCGCGTGGATCGCGCGAGCAGTTGGACACCCAGTTCCGCTTCGAGCCGAAGCAGCCGCCGGCTCACCATCGACTTGGAGATGCCCATCCGCACGGCGGCCGGTGAAACCCCTCCCGCGCTGGCCACTTCGACGAATGTACGCAGGTCCTCGATGTCCAAGCTGGCGTTCCTCCAATCGCGACACAGTTCGCCGAAAGATGGTACTACCGGGCGAAGAGATGGATCGCAATACTCCCTGCGGACGACATCGCCACGAGCGGACTCGTCGTCTCGAACCCATCCCGCAAATAGCGGCAACACAGGAACCAGCCATGACTTCTCGCAACGGCCTCTCTTCGCTTCTTCGTCCCGAAGACTCGGTCCTCGTCCTGATCGACCATCAGCCCTACCAGCTCGCGAATCTCAACTCGCACGAACCGCAGATGGTCATCAACAACACCGTCGGCCTCGCGAAGGCCGCCAAGGCCTTCGGTGTGCCCACCATCCTGACGAGCGTGATCGCCGAGCGCGGCGGCCTGCTCTTTCCCCAACTCACCGACGTCTTCCCCGGGCAGGAGGTCATCGACCGCACCTTCATCAACACCTGGCAGGACAAGGTGGTGGTCGACGCGGTCAAGGCCACGGGGCGCAAGCAACTGATCATCGCGGGCCTGTGGACCGAGGTCTGCGTCGCGATGCCGACGATCCAGGCACTCGGCGAAGGCTGGGACGTCACCGTGGTCACCGATGCGTCGGGTGGCGTCTCGGTCGAGGCGCACCATGTCGCGATCCAGCGCATGATCGCGGCCGGCGCGAACATGCTTACCTGGCTCGCGGTCGCCTCGGAATGGCAGCGGGACTGGGCACGCACCGACAGCGCCGCCGCATTGACCCAGGTGATCACGCAGCACGCGGGAGGCAGCGGCATCGCCTACCTGTGGGAGCAGCAGCTGCTCAAGACCCCCGTGCCCGCCGACGCGGCATGACGATGGATAGGAAGGCGTGAAGGGCCTTCATCCGCGCGTCATGCCGTGCGCCAGTTCGGCGTCCTCGCCAGCGCGCGGAAGATGGCGGCCGCGTCCGCGCCCGGCGTTTCGTAGAGATCGAGCACCTGCCCCGTGACGAGGCCATGGAAGAGGGTCTCGAGGCGCTTGTCCCATTTCAGCAGCGCCATCGACCAGGCCGGAAAGAAGCGCGCCGGGATGCCCGCGAGCTCCAGCAAGCGCGGCGACTGGTGGCGCCTGTCGCGCTCGATCGCGGCATAGAGCGCGCGCACCTCGCGTTCCTCGCCCTCCAGGTACTGCATGTAGGCGCCGTCGAGGAAGCACAGCGCGCCGGTGATACCGAACCGCGGGTTTCGGGTGCGCGATGTGTGGAGGATGCTTGAGAGATCGCTGGGATGCGGCGAGGGCGCACGGCTCGCGTAGATCAAACGTACTAGCATTTATGAATGCTACGCCATGCGGAATACAGCAGCACCGCGAGCCGAGCGAGCTGCCATGGGATCTTCACGCCCGACGCGGCTCGACCTGGGCTCGCTTTCTCAGGTGGGTAGCCCACCCGACATCGAGGACGGTCGAGAACGTGAACATCAGCTCGCTTCTCGAACTCGCCGTGCGCATGGCAGCCTCGACATCGACCGTGTCGTCGACATAGATCAGCCAGAGCCGAACACCATCGCCGACTTCGGCCATGACCAGCTTGGAACGCTGTCCCTCTTCGAGCGCCAGACAGAGTTCGTCCTCCAGCCTGCGCAAGGCCTCGAGTTCGGTCTCGGTCGGCATCCCCCTGTCTTCACCACCGTAGTCGACGGTCACACGCAGCAGACGCGACATGCACCGCAACTCGTCGTCGCCGGGCTCCCGGTCAAGGATCCGGCCAACGACCCGCTTCCCGCCATCGGTCTCTCCTTCGACGATCAGCCATGGCTCGACCGCGAGTGGTTGTGCCCACGGCTGGGCCGGACGCATGAGCGTTGCGCCGACTCCGAACGCGAACGCCAGCCAACGGCGCCGCGAATGCCGCTGCGTCTCGCCGCTCATTGCGCTCGCAACGCCTTCCAACCGATCTTCAACTCGTTGTCGGTCACGACGGTCACGCCGATCTCGGGGCCCGCGACTCGCAATGCCCGCACCACCTTGTCGGTCAGGCCGTCCGCGTGGCACACGCCGGCGCCCAGGCCCAGGGTCGCCGCAATGACCATCCACGATGCACGCCGAAAGCGCCAACTGCGCATCGACGGCCGTTTCACCTCGTGTTCCCTCATCACTGCCACACCGTCATTTCGCGTCTCCTTGCGCTCGTTGATCCCCCTCGATTCCGCATCGTCTGCACAGCCCCCGCACACGCGGCTTCTTTCGAGACTTACCTGACCTCGCCATCTCGCTCGGCAGTCATGCTGGCGCGAACTAATTTCCGGCTTGACGAATTTGCAAGCCTCGCGCAATCTTCACCGAGGGGAGCGACCGCGGAGAGAGGGGTTGACATGATGATTCGTGTTCGCTTGCAGCAAGCACGCCTTGCTCTTCAACAGGACACCATGGCCATGCTCGTCGTGTATGGATCCGTCGGCCTCTGGGTGGTTTTCTGGTTCGGCGACTAGCAAGGCTTCGGGGAAGTTTCGGCCGCATCGGTATATCTCGGGCGAAGGCGTTCGGATCGAACTCGTAGCGCAGGATCGCGGTCCGGGCACGGCCGAACTGCATCGGAGATCGCCCCCCCGGAATTCAGTGGGCCGATATCGCTCGCTAAAGCGCCATCACCATCTCGTGCCAGGACATCCCTCCATGGTCCGACGGCGAAGGCCGCACGTACCCGTAGCCCTGCCGTTCATAAAGGGCCACGTGCCGCTGCTTGCACATCAGGTGGATCGTGCGCTTGCCGGCCCGCCGCATCCGCTCGACGAAGGTCTTCATCATCACGGTGGCATATCCCCGCCCCTGGAACAGCGGATCGATGACCACCGACATGATCACGACGTTGGGCGCCTCGGCGTCGTGGCCGACCAGTTCCTTGAACGCCTCGTCGGACATCGCGACCTCGTGCGCGCATCCGCTGTTGATGAAGCCGATGACCTGCCCCTCGAGCTCCATGACGAGGAAGCCCTGCGGGTACTGCGCGATGCGCGTGCGGATCTTGGCCAGGGTGGCGGCCTCGTCGCCTTCATAGGCACCGATCTCGATCGCGTAGCAGCGTTCGGCATCGGAAGAAAGGGCTTGGCGGAAAACGGGGTCTGACATGGAGAGCGGGGTCGAGGCGAATGGCGAACCCGCCATGGTACGGACTCGCGCGGCGGCTCAGCGTGCCGAACGGCGATGGCGCGCGCGCAAGGTGTCGGAAGGCGACTCGCCGAATTGCGCCTTGTACTGCTGCGCGAGACGGCTCAGGTGAAAGAAGCCATGGGCGAACGCGATGTCGGTCACCGTATCGTCGTCCTCCCCGTCCAGCAAACGCTCGCGCACCTGCGCCAGACGGATGCGCCGCAGGTATGCCGTCGGCGTGATGCCGCGGTGCGCCTGGAACGCCAGCTGCAAGGCACGCACGCCGACGCCCAGCGAAGCGGCGATGTCGGACACCGTCAGCGACAGGTCCGCGATGCGGTCGTGAATGAACGACTCGGCCAGGGTCGCGAGGCGCGCCGGCCGCGAAGCCGGCCGCTCTCCGCGCATCCAGCCGGTGTAGTTGTGCGGATGCCCGTGGAGCAGCGACATGAGGACGAACTGCTCGAGCGACCGATAGGCCGGCGCCGGCAGCGCCGCGGGCAGGGTATCGACCAGGTCCCACACGCCGGACCATGAACGCTCGAGCGCCGGCGTGAACGGCACTGGATCGAACTTCAATCCATCGTCGAGCGGACGGCCGACGAGGCTCGCGCAGCAGGCCTCCAAGGCGGCCGTATCGGGCCGGAAGGTGATCTGCTCGAAGCTGGCGCCGAAATCGAAACGGGTGGGCCGGCCGGCCGACACGGGGATCGTCGTGCCGGCGCGCCAGGTGGCGCTGCGGTTGCCCTGGGAGACGGTGCCTTCGCCGGCGGTGCAGCGCATGAACAGGAACAGGCCGGGGAACTCGCCCGCGTCGACTTCCACGCGCGCGCCGTAGGCCAACTGGACCAGCGCCAGCGGCCGTGCCTCGGTCGCGCTCAACCGCGTGTCCAGGGCCCTGGCCCGGCGATCCAGGTGGAGTTCGTGCGGGCAGTACACGGCGCCCACGGCGTGGATCGCTTCGTCGAGATCATGGGTTCGATAGTGCATGGTCGCCCCTTCCACGGACTGCGTGGCGGCTCGTGCGCACCGCAGCCGCGCGAGCATTCTAGGGGTGCGTTCCCCGCATGGAAACGCGATACGGGAACGCCCGGAGGCCTCTTCCTGCGCATCGCGGATAGCGCTTCGCATTCCGGATCGCGGCGCGCCGCTTCTTCCTCAAGACTGGCGCCAGCCGAGCCGACCGAGCCAACCGGGCCGGTCGCGCTTCCATCCATCCATGCAGAGGAATCCCCTGATGAGCTCGATCCAAGACCTCGGTCTTTCCGAAACCTACGGTGCCTTCATCGACAACGCGTTCCAGCCGGTCGACGGCCCCACCTTCGCGGCCCTGCATTCCGGCACGGGCGAGCAGATCGCCCGCATTGCCCGTTGCGGCGCGGCCGAGGTCGATGCGGCCGTGCAGGCCGCCGCCAAGGCCTTCCCGGCCTGGCGCGCCACCGCGCCCGAGGAACGCTCGGCCCTGCTGCTGAAACTGGCGGCGGCCGCGGAGGCCGATCAGCAGCGCCTAGCGCGCATCGATTCGGTCGACATCGGCCGGCGCCTCTTCGAGACCGGCCTCGACCATCAATTCGCGATCTCGCAGTACCGCTACTTCGCGGCCGCGGCCATCACGCACGAGGGATTCGGCCGCCCGATTCCCGGCGGCTACATGGTCGCCCGCCGCGAGCCCTACGGCGTGTGCGGCCAGATCATTCCGTGGAACGTGCCCGCGATCATGGCGGCCTTCAAGATCGCACCCGCGATCGCGGCCGGCAACACGGTGGTGCTGAAGCCCGACGAGAACGCTTCGCTCAGCACGCTGGAGCTGTGCAGGCACATCGCGAAGATCTTTCCGCCGGGCGTCATCAACATCGTGCCCGGCTTCGGCGAGGAAGCAGGCGCCGCCTTGACCGCGCACCCCGGCGTGGCGAAGCTGGCCTTCACGGGCAGCAGCGAGGTCGGCCGGATCATCTCGCGCGCCGGTGCCGAGCGGCTGGTGCCCGTGTCGCTGGAACTGGGCGGCAAGAGCCCGAACATCATCTTTCCCGACATCGAGGACATCGACGCGGTGGTCGACAACGCGATGTTCGCGACCCTGTACTGCAACGGCCAGTCCTGCCTCGCGGGCACCCGGCTGTTCGTGCACGACGCGGTCTACGACGCCGTGATGGACCGCCTCGTCGCCGGGATGGAGCGCGTCAAGGTCGGAGCGGCGCTCGCGCCCGACACCGTGCTCTCGAACCTCGTGTCGCCCGAGCAGGGCGAGCGCGTGATGAACTACATCGGCATCGGCAAGGCCGAAGGCGCGCGGCTGATGACCGGCGGCCAGCGCATCGCCGTCGAAGGGCAGGCCCACGGCCATTTCATCGCGCCGACGGTGTTCGAGGCCGACAACCACATGCGCATCGCGCAGGAAGAGATCTTCGGCCCGGTGCTCAGCGTGATCCGCTGGAAGGACCACGACCGGATGATCGAGGAGGCCAACGGCGTGCGCTACGGCCTGGCCGCCGGCCTCTACACCAGCAACCTGCGCAACGCCTGGGACACGGCCGAACGGCTGCAGGCTGGCTCGGTGTGGATCAACCACTACTTCAACCTCGCGAGCGGCTCGCCCTTCGGCGGCTTCAAGGAGAGCGGGATCGGCAGCGAGTACTGCCACGAGACGCTCAACATGTACACCCACCTCAAGGCGGTGACGATCCAGACGCGAGTGGCCGCGCCCTGGTTCGCACCCAAGGCCTGAGCCCGCGACACGCAGCCCTTCGCCCTTCCCCCATCCCCATCACCTGAATAGGTCATCCCATGCAGATCACAGCCGCCGTCATGCGCGAGAAGGGTGGCAAGTTCACCCTCGAGGACATCGAACTGGAGCCGCCGCGCGACGACGAGGTGCTCATCCGCATGAAGAGCTGCGGCGTCTGCCACACCGACACCCTGCCCCGCGACCAGGTGGTGCCCGCGCCCTTCCCCGCGGTGTACGGCCACGAGGGCGCGGGCATCGTCGAGCAGGTCGGCAGCCGCGTGAGCAAGCTCCAGCCCGGCGATCACGTCGTGATGAGCTGCAACTCCTGCGGCCACTGCGACACCTGCCAGACCGGCAAGCCCATGTACTGCCGGCACTTCTTCAAGGCCAACTTCGGCTTCGCGCGCATGGACGGAACGCCCACCATGCACAAGGGCAGCGACGTCGTGCACGGCGCCTTCTTCAACCAGTCCTCGTTCGCGACCTACGCCCTGGGCACCGAGCGCAGCGTGGTGAAGATCCCGTCCGATGTGCCGCTCGAGATCATGGGCCCGCTGGGATGCGGCGTGCAGACCGGCGCGGGCGCGGTCATCAACTCGCTGCGCCCGCAGGCCGGCGATTCGATCGCCATCTACGGCGCGGGATCGGTCGGCCTCTCGGCGCTGCTCGCGGCCAACGTGACCGGCTGCGCGATCCGCATCTGCGTCGACCTGAACGAGGCGCGCCTGCAGTTCGCGCTCGAGCTCGGCGCCACCCATGTGATCAACCCGCGAACCACCGACCCGGTGCGGCGCATCCAGGAGATCACTGGCGGTGGCGGAACCCAGTTCTCGCTCGAGACCTCGGGCAATCTCACGGCCCTGCGCCAGGCCGTCGACTCGATCCAGATCATGGGCGAGTGCGGCATGATCGGCGCGCCCGCATTCGGCAGCGAGATCGGCCTCGACACCTGGGGCCTTCTGCTGGGCCGCAAGATCCGCGGCATCTGCGAGGGCGACTCGGTGCCGGACCTGTTCATCCCGAAGCTGGTCGAGCTGTATCGGCAGGGGCGTTTCCCCTTCGACAGGCTGATCCGGTTCTATGCCTTCGATCAGATCAACGAGGCGGTGGAAGACGGCGAGCAGGGCCGGACCATCAAGGCCGTGCTGCGCTTTCCCGACTGAACGACGCGCCCGACCCTCAGGTCCGATCCGCCGCCCGCTCCGTCTCCTCGAGAAAGCGCAGCAGGCCCTCGATCTCCGTGGACTTGTCGAACACCGCATCGGCGCCCAGCAGCATCGCGCGCTCGCGCATGTCGGGCGTCGCGAAGTTCGAGAAGATCACCATGCGCTGGCGCGGCAGGCGGTCCTTGCAGCCCATGAGCACGCCGAAGCCGGTGCCGTGGCGCAGGAAGAGATCGACCACGGCCACGTCCCATTGGCCGTCGGCATCGTGCAGCCAGGCCACGGCCTCGGCCTGGGTTTCGGCCGTGCCCACCATGTGCACGGGCGCGAGCTCTTCCAGTGTCGCGATCAGGCTGTCGCGGATCAGGGGGTTGTCCTCTACGAGGTAACCGTTCAGGCTCATGGTGTTTTCGCCATCGTGTGGACCCTTGGCCCTCAGAGCGCGAACGACCGGCGCAACCGCTCGCCCGCGAAGGCCTGCGCGTCCCGCGCCTTCTCGAGCACCGCCGCGGCGCCGAAGAACTCGTGCGCCACGCCTTCGTACTCCTTGCGCGCGATCTCCACGCCCGCGTCGATCAGCGCGCTCTCGAGCCGCGCGCCGTCGCTGCGCAGCGGATCGAGCCGAGCATTGACGATGGTGACGGGCGCCAGCCCGGCCAGCGGCGCATCGACCAGCGACAGCCGCGGGTCGTCGAGGTCCTGCTCGCTGCGCGTCACATGGGTGAAGAACCAGTCCATCATCGCGCGGTTGAGCGGCTTGGCGATCGCGTTCTCGAGGTAGGACTCGGTGTTGCGGCTGGTCTGCGTGACGGGATAGACCGACAGCACATGGCGTGGCGCGCTGAGGCCGGCATCGCGCGCGGCGATCGCGGTAGCCACCGCGAGATTGCCGCCAGCCGATTCGCCCGCGAGCGCGAGGCGCGAAGCATCGCCGCCGAGCGAGGCCGCATTCTCGATCAGCCAACGATAGGCCGCCAGCGCGTCGTCCCACGCGGCCGGAAACTTGTGCTCGGGCGCGAGCCGGTAGTCGACCGACAGCACCATCGCCTGCGCGGCCGCGGCGAGCCCGCGCGCGCCACCGTCGTACACCTGTCGGTTCGCGATCACCCAGCCGCCGCCATGGAAGTACAGCACGACGGGAAAGGGCCCCTGCCCCGCGGGCGTGTAGAGCGTGGCCGCCAGCGGGCCGGTGGCGCCATCGACCGTGAGTTCGCGCGTGGTCACGCCGGGCACCAGCGCCTCGGGCACGGCCGAACGGTTCTGCTGCTCGAGCACCTTCTTCACGGCATCGGCCGGCGTGGGCTGACGGCGCGCCTCCTGCGGCGTGAGCTTCTCGATCGCCTGGGGCTCCAGCGCGTCATGGGCCTTCGCCACCGCGATCTGGTCGTCGTCCGCGCGCAGCGCCGCCACGACGTTGGACACCGCATTGAGAAGAGGGTTGGGCTTCTTGTCGTCGCTCACCGGTTGCTCCTGGGGCTGAAGAGGGAAGAGGTTGAGCAACTTGTACGACGCAAGCACCCCGGGGGGCTTGTCGGACGTGGGCGCGCGAGGGCGTGAGGCTTCGAAACCCCTCGCCCCGCCGCGTGCCCCGCGTGGGTCGAATTCAGCGCGCCGGAACTGCGAGCCCGAGCAGACCCAGCGCCTGCCGGTGCGTGCCCGATGCCGGGTCCGCGAGATCGGCCAGCACGCTCATGTGATTCCGATGCGCGGGCCGCTCGGCGCCCACCACCACGCGGCGGCCCCAGGCCTTGGCGATCAGCTCGGCCTGGCGATGGAACTCCTCGCTCTCGTCGCCGCCGACCACCGTCACCAGCGTGCCCTGTTTCGGCGCGGGCATCGCGGCCGGGCTCAGTCGAAGCGCCGAAGCCTCGGTCAGCCCGATGTCGGCCGCGAGGAAAGGCGCGTGCCGCAGGGGCTCGAGCTCGTAGACGCCCGAGATCGGCAGTGCCGACTTGACGAGGTCGCGCGGCAGGTCGGGCCCGACCCGTTGCCAGTCGCAGGCCAGCAGCAGCGTTGCGAGATGGCCGCCGGCCGAATGGCCCGCGACGACGATGCGCGCGGGATCGCCGCCATGCGCCGCGATGTTGCGATGCACCCAGGCCAGCGCCTGCGTCATCTGCCGCGCGATGTGCTCGATGTCGACCGCGGGGCACAGCGCGTAGTTGAGCTGCACGAAGGTGGCGCCGACATCGGCCAGCGGTGGCGCGAGGAAGGCATGGTCACGCTTGTCGAGCGCGCGCCAGTAGCCACCATGGATGTAGACGAAGACCGGCGTCTTCCCGGCACCCGATGCGGCCGGCAGGATGTCGAGCCGCTCGCTCTCGTCGTCGCCGTAGGCCAGATCGCGAATCCATTCGGGTCGCTGCAGCGCCTGCGCCGACGCATCGGCCCAGTACTTCAGGATCGACGGGTGTTCGGGAATGCGCGCACGGTTGTTGTACTGCGCATCGAACCATTCGGGCGCCGGCGGCGGTGTCGACGCGGCCGCCGCCTCGGCCGCCGCGCGCTTCGCCGCCGAGTCGCGCAGCGCCGCATCGACCAGCGCATCGGCCATCCACAGCGCGGTGCGCTCGACCTCGCGGTCCTCGAGGCCCCAGATGTCCTTGAGCACCACGTAGGGCTCGATGCCGTAGACGATCGAGAGGGCATGGTGCAAGCGGTCGCGCATGCGCGGGCTCAAGAGCGGCGACATCGGCTCGAGCGCGTGCTCGAGGATGCGCACGCGATGGCCGCGCCGGTACGGTTCCTCGGCCAGCAGGCCCGCGCGCTCGAGGCCCCACTGCTCCAGCGAGAGCTGCGCCGCGGCGCGCATCGGTGCCTCGAATTCCTTGAAGCGCGGGAAGGTCTGGCAGAACAGCTCGTGCAGCCGCTCGCGGCCGTTCGGATTGTCCGACGCCATCTGGCGCACCGGGCCCAGCGAGCTGTCGACCACCGCGGTGACGAGCGCGCTGCGGCTCGGGAAGTAGCGGTAGGCGGTCGCGCGCGACACGTTCGAATGCGCCGCCGCCTCGGCCACCGAGGGGATGTGGCCCTTCAATCGGATGATGTCCATCGCGGCCTGCAGCAGCTGGCGAAAGGTGGCGGCGCGAACGCCGCGTTCCGGCGCGCGCGGCGCCTCGCTCGGTGTGTGCTTGAGTCTTGCCATCGGGTTTGTACGGGGATGGGAAATGCGGAAGTCGTCTTGTGGAGATGGTGACACGGCTCGTATGATCCGCGCACCCAGATTTGAGACTCACGTCTCAAAAATGCCGAATGACTTCCGGAGCCACCGGGGCGATCGCAGCGCGACGACCCCGGGGCCATATGGAGACAAAGTCGATGCGCTTCGCAAGCTGGAGTTGGGGTGGCCGCAACCATGCGGGCACGATCTCGGCCGACGGCCGGGAAGCCACGCCGTTGGCGGTGGGCGACGCCTCGCGCGGCGTGCTGCCGCTGATCGAGGCGCTGGCACGCAACGAGCCGCTGCCGCAACCCTCGGGCACGCGGCTGCCGGTCGAGGTGATCACCCTGCGCGCCCCGCTGCCGCGTCCGCTGCGCGGCCTGTTCTGCGTCGGGCGCAACTACAGCGCGCATGCGGCCGAACTCGCGGGCTCGGTGTTCCGCAGCAGCATGCCCGAGAGCGATCCGTGGCCGATCGTGTTCGGCAAGCTCGGCGAATGCGTGATCGGTCCGCACGATCCGGTGCGGCTGCCGCGCTCCTCGGTGTCGGTGCAGATCGACTACGAATCCGAGCTCGCGGTGATCATCGGCCGCGGCGGGCGCGACATCCCGCGCTCGCAGGCGATGGAGCACGTGTTCGGCTACACCATCGTCAACGACGTCACGGCGCGCGACGTGCAGATGCGCCACCAGCAGTGGGACCTCGGCAAGAGCTTCGACACCTTCTGCCCGATGGGCCCGTGGATCGTGACGGCCGACGAGATGGACGGCCGCGCCACGCGCGTGCGCGGCTGGGTCAACGGCGCACTGCGCCAGGACGGCCTGACGCGCGACATGATCTTCGACATCCCGACGCTGATCGAGACCTGCTCGCGCGGCATCACGCTGCATCCGGGCGACGTGATCGCCACCGGCACGCCCTCGGGCGTGGGCATGGGCCTGAATCCGCCGCAATGGCTGAGCCGGGGCGACACGGTGCGCATCGAGATCGACGGCATCGGCGTGATCGAGAACCGCTTCGAGGCGCTCGCATGAGCTTCCAGTTCATCGACCGCATCGCGGTGGAGGACGAGGGCGAAGGCCCGGTGGTCGTCTGCGTGCATGGCCTGGGCGGCAGCTCGAACACCTACACGCCGCTGATGCCCGCGCTGGCGCGCCATCGCGTGGTGCGCATCGACCTGCCGGGCAGCGGCCGCTCGCAGCGCGCCGAAGGACCGCTCACGATCGAGCGCTACGTAGCGACCGTGCTCTCGGTCTGCGAACGCCTGGGCATCACGCGCGCGCACTGGGTCGGTCATTCGATGGGCACCATCGTCTGCCAGCACATCGCCGCGGCGCATCCCCGGTGCGTGGCGAGCCTCGCGCTGTTCGGCCCGCTGATCGCGCCGCCCGATGCCGCACGCACCGCGATGAAGGCCCGCGCAGACAAGGCACGCGGCGGCGCGGTGGGCATGCACGAGATCACGCAGGCGCTGCTGCAGGGCGCGATCTCGGCCGACACGCGCCAGCGGCTGCCGGTGGCGGTGGCCTTCGTGCGCGAGAGCCTGATGCGGCAGGAAGGCGAAGCCTATGCGCGCAGCTGCGAGGCCCTGGCCGGCGCGCAGCCCGCGGCGGTGGAGAACATCGAGGCCGCGGTGCTGCTGGTGACCGGCGACGAGGACGGCGTGGCGCCGCCGCAGGCGGTGCGCGCCATGGCCGACCGGCTGCACCGCGCCGCGAGCAAGCGCGTGGTGGTGCTGCCGAAGTGCGGCCATTGGACACCCGTCGAGCGCCCCGACGAGTGCCAGCGCGAGTTGCGCGAATTCCTGGCGGCGCAGGCGAGGAGCTGACCGTGGCCGACGTGCTGTTCACCAACGTCCGCATCTTCGACGGCGGCGGCGAGGCGCCCTTCACCGGCGACGTGCTGGTGCAGGGCAACCGCATCGCGCGCGTCGTGAAGACTTCGCACGGCGCGCGCTCCGCGCCCGTGCATGGCGCCCAGGTCATCGACGGGGCTGGCGCCTTCCTGATGCCCGGCATGGTCGAGGCCCACACGCATTTCTCGTGGAACGACCAGCCCAGCCTCGACGCGATCCAGCGCATGCCGCCCGAGGAGCACATCCTGTGGTGCGCCGAGGTCGCGAAGCGCTACCTCGACATGGGCTGGACCAGCTGCGTGGGCGCCGCCACCGCCAAGCCGCGGCTCGACGTGGTGATCCGCAACGCCATCAACGACGGCACCATCGTCGGTCCCCGCTACCTGGCCGCGAGCCAGGAGATCACCGTGCCCGGCGGGCTCGGCGACACCACGCAGCCGCACCTGCCGCAGCCCGAGTTCGCCTTTGGCGCGGTGGTCAGCGGCGCCGAGGAGATGCGCCGCTGCGTGCGCATGTTCGCCAAGTACGGTGTCGATTCGCTCAAGATCAATCTCTCGGGCGAGTCGATCACCGGCATGCCCAGCGAGATGAGCCAGTTCACCGAGGAGGAGATCCGCGTCTGCGTGGAGGAGGCCAAGGCCTGGGGCAAGCGCGTGGCCGCGCATGCGCGCTCGACCTGGTCGATCAAGCAGTGCGTGAAGCACGGCATCGAGGTGATCTACCACGCGAGCTTCACCGACAACGAGGCGCTCGACCTGCTCGAGGCGCACAAGATGGAGCACTTCATCGCGCCCGGCCTCGCGTGGCTGATCAACACCTGCCACCACGCGAGCCAGTGGGGCCTGACGAAGGAAGTCACCACGAAGATGGGCTACCACCGCGAGCTCGATGCCGCGGTGGAGAGCATGCGCGCGATGCGCAAGCGCGGCATCCGCATCCTGCCCGGCGGCGACTACGGCTTCGCCTGGACGCCGCACGGCACCAATGCCAAGGACCTCGAGTACTTCGTGAAGTACGTGGGCATGAGCCCCATGGAGGCGCTGCTGTCGGCCACCGCCTGGGGCGGTCCGATGATGCGCATGGGCAAGGTGCTGGGCTACATCCGCGAGGGCTACCTGGCCGACATCCTGCTCGTGGACGGCGATCCGCTGGCCGACATCACGGTGCTGCAGGACAAGTCGCGCATCCTGGCCGTCATGAAGGACGGCGAGTTCCACCGCGCGCCGCCGCTGCGCCAGGCGCAGGGCCTGCGCGTCGCCCCTCCCACCCGCTGGGCCGCCTAGGCCTTCCGCATCCCGACCGGAGCACCGCATGGCCGACGTCGTCTTCACCAACGTGCGCATCCTCGACGGCACGGGGCAGAACCCCTACAGCGGCAGCGTGCTGGTGCGCGGCAACCGCATCCGGCAGGTGGGCCGCAGCACCGCGCCGATCGCGCCCGGCGGCGCCACCGTGATCGACGGCGCGGGCGCCACGCTCATGCCCGGCATGTGCGAGGCCCACACGCACTTCTCGTGGAACGACGCCGCCACGCTCGCGGCGATCCAGACCATGCCGCTCGAGGAGCACGTGCTGTGGTGCGCCAAGGTCGCGAAGCGCTACCTCGAGGCCGGCTTCACCTCCTGCGTGGGCGCGGCCTGCGCCAAGCCGCGGCTCGACGTGGTGATCCGCAACGCGATCAACGCGGGCCAGATCCCCGGGCCGCGCTACCTCGCGGCGAGCCAGGAGATCACGGTGCTCGGCGGCCTCGGCGACGAGACGCTGCCGCACCTGCCCTTTCCCGAGTTCAGCTTCGGCGTGAACATCTCGGGCGCCGACGAGATGCGCAAGGCGGTGCGGCTGTTCCTCAAGTACGGCGTCGACTCGATCAAGCTCAACCTCTCGGGCGACAACTTCACGCCGCAGTCGCCCTCGGAAACGACCTGGATGCTCGACGAGGAGGTGGCCGCCGCGATGCGCGAGGTCAAGATCCGCGGCAAGCGCGGCGTGGCGCATGCGCGCTCGTCGGAGAGCGTGAAGCAGGCGCTGCGCCACGGCATCGACCTGATCTACCACGCGAGCTTCGTCGACGAGGAGGCGCTCGACATGCTCGAGGCCGCCAAGGACCGCGTCTTCGTCGCGCCCGGCATCGCCATCCTCTACGCCATGCTGCACGAGGCCGAGCCCTACGGCATCACCTACCAGATGGCGGCCGACATGGGCTACCAGATCGAATGGGACGCGGCCTGCGTCTCGCTCGCCAAGATGCACAAGCGCGGCATCCGCGTGCTGCCGGGCGGCGACTACGGCTTCGCCTTCACGCCCCACACGCAGAACGCGCGCGACCTCGAGTTCTTCGTCAAGTACCTGGGCTTCACGCCGATGGAGGCGATCCGCTCGACCACGCTGTACGGCGGCCAGATCATGATGCGGCCCGACGATCTCGGCCTCGTCAAGGAAGGCTATCTCGCCGACCTGATGCTGGTCGACGGCGATCCGCTGGCCAACCTCTCGATCCTGCGCGATGCGAAGCGCATCCTGGCCGTGATGAAGGACGGCGAGTTCGCCAAGGCACCGGCGATCGCCTCCGAGCGCGGCTGGGACCGGGGCTGGGAGCGCGCGGCATGACGCGCGCCGCCCTCACGCGCTGGGCCCTGTGGCTGGTGCTCGGCGTGCCGATCGCGGTGTTCGCGGTCTGGGCCGTGGCCGACAACGCCTCGCTGTTCTTCAAGACCCTGCTCAACGGCCTCACGCTGGCCTCGCTCTACTTCCTCGTGGCTAGCGGCTTTACGCTGGTGTTCGGGCTGATGCGCAACGTGAACCTCGCGCACGGCTCGCTCTACCTGTTCGGCGCCTACGTGGGCTGGTTCGTCGGCGAGCACACCGGCTCCTGGGTGCTCGCGGTGATCGCGGGCTTTCTCGCGGCCGCGGTGCTGGGCCTCTTGATGCAGCTGCTGGTGTTCCGCCACATGCAGGGCCAGGACCTGCGCCAGACGCTGGTGACCATCGGCCTGTCGATCGTGTTCGCCGACCTGATGCTGTGGATCTGGGGCGCCGAGATCTACACCTTCGATCCGCCCTCGTGGATCTACGGCTCGACCACGCTGCCGCTGGTCGAGAAGTTCCCGACCTACCGGCTGGTGGTGCTGCTGGCCTCGGTGCTGATCGGCGTGGGCCTGTGGCTGCTGCTGGCGCGCACGCGCATCGGCATGATGATCCGCGCCGGCGTCGACGACCGCGGCATGCTGGCCGCCTCGGGCGTCAACGTGCAGCTGGTGTTCGCGCTGACCTTCGCGATCGGCGCCGGCCTCGCGGGCCTGGCCGGCGTGGTCGGCGGCACGGCCCTGTCGATCTCGCCGGGCGAGGACACGCGCTACCTGCTGGCCTCGCTGGTGGTGGTGATCGTCGGCGGCATGGGCAGCGTGGTCGGTGCAGCCATCGGCGCGCTGCTGATCGGGTTGGCCGAGCAGTTCGGCCTGGCCTACGCGCCGACCTACAGCGTGGTCTTCACCTTCGTGATCATGGTGGTCGCGCTGGCGTTCAAGCCGCGCGGGCTGATGGGGAAAGCCGCATGAGCGCGGCACAGTGGCGCCGTGCCATGAAGTCGGGCGGGTCGATGCCCGCGCAGGACGCGCGCGTCACCGCGTTGCCGCGCGCGGTCGCGTCGCCATCGCAACCCGCCGAGCCGCCGCCGGCCCACGGCGAGCTGCCGCGCTGGCTGGGCAGGCTGCTGCGCCCCGTGCGCTGGCGCCATCTGGTCGTGGCGCTGCTGGTGCTGGTGTACCCCTTCGTCGCCTCGCCCTTCTTCACCTTCCAGATCGGCGCCCAGTCGCTCGCGCTCGGCCTGATCGCGCTGTCGCTGACCTTCCTCGGCGGCTATGGCGGCATGGTCTCGCTCGCGCAGATGACGGTGGCGGGCTTCGCGGCCTACGTGGTCGCGATCGTGGGCAGCAGCAGCAACACGGCGATCAGCCTGGGCTGGCCCTGGTGGCTCGCGGTGCTGGCGGCGCTGGTGCTGGCCACGCTGTTCTCGGCCGCGGTGGGCTGGCTCTCGGTGCGCACCGAGGGCATCTACACCATCATGATCACGTTGGCCGTGGGCGTGGCCTTCTTCTACCTCGCGCAGCAGAACTACACGCTGTTCAACGGCTTCCAGGGCTTCAGCAAGCTGGCCGCGCCCACCGTGTTCGGGCTCGACCTGCGCGAGCCCGTGCCCTTCTACCTGCTCACGCTGGGCTGCTCGGCGGCAGGCTACTTCTTCATCAAGCACCTGATCCGCGCGCCCTTCGGCGTGGCGCTGCAGGGCATCCGCGACAACCCGCGCCGCATGCAGGCGCTGGGCTTCGACGTCACGGCGCACCGGGTCGCGGCCTATGCGGTGTCGGGCTTCCTGGCCGCGGTCGGCGGCGTGCTGCTGGTCTGGTACAACGGCCGCATCTCGCCCGGCACGCTCGGCATCGGCGCGATGATCAACATCCTCATCATCGCCGTGCTCGGCGGCATGAAGCACCCCATCGGTGCCTTCATCGGCGCGATCGTCTTCGTGCTGCTGCAGAACTTCGCCATCGACCTGGTCGACCGCGAACGCTTCAATCTCGTGATCGGCGGGGTCTTCCTCGCGATCGTCCTCTTTTCCCCGACGGACTGCTGGGCCTGTGGCATCGCTTGCGCACGCGCCTGGGCGCACCTTTCCCCACCCGTGGCTCAGGCCGCATTCACCAGTGACAACAAGGAGCGAGACATGAAGAGAGTCGAGAAGGCGTTCGGACGCGGCATCGTCGCCGCCGCTGCAATGTTGGCGATGGCCGGGGCCGCGGGCCTCGCGCAGGCGCAGGAAACCCTCAAGATCGGCCTGCTGGCCTCGCTCGAGGGACCGTTCGCGGCGCCGGGCCAGGACGGCATGCGCGGCGCCGACCTCGCGCTGAAGGAGAAGAAGGGCATGGCCGGCGGCAAGAAGATCGAGTTCGTGAAGGTCTCGTCGGACGCCACGCCCGACAAGGCCGTGAACTCGACGCGCAAGGCGGTCGAGCAGGACAAGGTGCAGATCATGATCGGCCCGCTGTCGGGCGACGAGGGCATCGCGGTCAAGAACTACGCGAAGACGCAACCCAACGTCACCTTCATCAACGGCTCGGCCGGCGCGCAGGCCGCGACGCTGCAGGACCCGGCTCCCAACTTCTACCGCTTCAACACCGAGGGCGCGCAGTGGATGGTGGGCCTGGGCGAGCATGCGCTGTCCAAGGGCTACAAGCGCACCTTCCTGATCGCCGAGGACTACGGCTTCCCCTACTCGCAGGTGCAGGGCTTCATGGCCAGCTACTGCGCCAAGGGCGGCAAGGTGGTCGACAAGGCCTGGGTGCCGCTGGGCACCAAGGACTACGCCTCGGTGATCGCGAAGATCCCGAAGAACGTCGATGCGCTGCTGGTGGTGCTCGGCGGCTCCGACGCGGTGAACTTCCTGACCCAGTACGAGCAGGCCGGCGGCGACAAGCCGATGATCGGCGGCTCGATCACGGTCGACCAGACGGTGCTGAACTTCAAGGGCAAGCGCCGCGAATCGCTGCTGGGCACGGCCTCGGCCGGCCCGATGGCCGACTCGATCGACACGCCCGAGTGGAAGAAGTTCGTGGCCGACTACAAGGCCAGCTTCAAGGACGGCTTCCCGAGCCCGTCGCTGTTCGCCTACCTCTACTACATCAACACCAAGGCCACGCTCGATGCGCTCGACGCGGTCAAGGGCGACCTGTCGAACAACCAGAAGGCCTACCGCGAGGCGCTGCAGAAGACCAACTTCAAGGGCCCGGCCGGCGACGTGAAGATCGATGCCAACCGCAACGGCGTGGGCACGACCTACATCACCGAGGTGAGCAAGGCGCCCGACGGCTCGTTCTACAACAAGGTCGTGAAGTCGGTGCCGAACATCTCGCAGACGCTGGGGCTGTCGGACGCCGACTTCAAGAAGATGGGGATGGGCACGCGCGACGTGCCGGATTGCCGCACGTGATCCACACCGGTGGTCTTTCTCCCTCCCCCACTGGGGGAGGGCCGGGCTGGGGGCACGACGGCCCGCGCGACCGCGCGGCGTTCGTCGGGCACCGCCCCCATCCCGACCTTCCCCCAGAGGGGGAAGGAGCAAGACATCGCCCCACACGGAACTGAGATGGCCACGATCACCACGCTGCGACCGCCCGCTTCGCGCGCGCCCCAACCCGCGCGCGGCGGGAGCACGCAGCTCCTGTCGGGCGATGCGCTGCGCCTGGACGGCGTGACGCGCGCCTTCGGTGCGCTGCGCGCGGTCGACGGCGTCTCGCTCGCGGTCACGGCGGGGCAGAAGTACGCCATCCTCGGATCGAACGGCGCCGGCAAGACCACGCTGTTCAACGCCATCACGGGCGACTTCCCGCCGACCGCGGGACGCATCCATTTCTTCGGCGAGGACATCACCGACCTGCCGCCGCAGGACCGCATCCGCAAGGGCCTGCGGCGCACCTACCAGTCCTCGCTGCTGTTTCGCGACCTCTCGGTGCGCGACAACCTGTTCCTCGCGGTGCGCGGCGTGGCCAGCGGCCGCTTCAGCTTCCGCCGGCCCGGCGCCGGCCATGCCAGCACGCGCGCGACCGAGGACCTGCTCGAACGCGCGCGCCTCGCGCACATCGCCGACGAGAAGGTCGCCAACCTCGCGCACGGCCAGCAGCGCCAGCTCGAGATCGGCATGGCGCTGGCCGGCGCGCCGCGGCTGATCCTGTTCGATGAGCCCGCGGCCGGCCTCTCGCCGGCCGAGCGGCGCGAGCTGGTGGCGCTTCTGACCTCGCTGCCCGCGCACATGAGCTTCGTGCTGATCGAGCACGACCTGGACATCGCGCTGCGCGTGGTCGACCGCGTGACGGTGATGCACAACGGCCGCGTGTTGCGCACCGGCAGCCCGGCCGAGATCGAGGGCGATGCGCAGGTGCAGGCGATCTACATGGGGAGCAAGCACTGATGGCCTGGTTCGGCGGCGGCGATCGCGACACGGCAGCCGGCCGGTCCACCGCGCTGGTGGTCGAGGGCCTCGACGTCTACTACGGCCGTGCCCACGCGCTGCAGGGCGTGAGCCTGTCGCTGGAGCGCGGCGTGCTCGGCATCGTCGGGCGCAACGGCATGGGCAAGACCACGCTGTGCAACGCGCTCACCGGGCTGGTGCCGGCGCGCGGCAGCGTGCGCTTCAGCGGCGAGGAGATCCTGGGCCTGGCGCCCAACGAGATCACGCGCCGCGGCATCGCCTACGTGCCGCAGGGCCGGCGCGTGTGGCCCTCGCTGTCGGTCGACGAGACGCTGCGGCTGGTGGCGAGCCGCCGGCGCGAGGTCGACCGCGTCTATGCGATGTTCCCGCGGCTGGCCGAGCGGCGCGGCAATGGCGGCGCCCAGCTCTCGGGCGGCGAGCAGCAGATGCTCGCGATCGGCCGCGCGCTGCTGCTGAACCCCAAGCTGCTGGTGATGGACGAGCCGACCGAGGGCCTGGCGCCGGTCATCGTCGACCAGGTGGCGCAGGCGCTGCGCGATCTCGCGGCCGAGGGCCGCATCGCGGTGCTGCTGATCGAGCAGAACCTCGGCGTGGCGATCTCGGTGGCCGACCGCATCGGGCTGATGGTCAACGGCCGCATCGCGCGCGAGATGCCGGCGGCCGAGCTCGCAGCCGACCGCGAGCTGCAGGAGAAGCTGCTGGGCGTGCGCTCGGGCGGCCATGGCGACGAGGCCGAGCCGGAGCAACCGGCGCCGCGCGCGGGCGGGGACGGCGGCCGCGACAACGCGCCACGCGTCTACACCGTGCGCCGCGCCCATGGCGATGGCGCACCCTCGCTCGACGACCTCGCGCCGGCCAGCGTGCGCGGCTTCACGCGCTGGAACGCCGGCGGCACGGCCGCGCCCGCGGCCGACATCCCGCGCCTGATCGCGCCGCCCGAGCCCGCGCCCGAACCGGCGCAGCCCGCGGCCACGTCGGGCCAGGTGTTCGACTTCCCGGTGGCCGCAAGCAGCGTGCGCGCGGCCTACGTGGCCGGCACCTTCGACACCAAGAGCCGCGAGCTGTTCTTCCTGCGCCAGTGCATCGAGCGGCTGGGCCTGCGCGTGGTCACGGTCGACCTCTCGACCTCGGGCAAGCCCTCGACCGCGAGCGTGCATCCGCGCGAGGTGGCACGCCACCATCCCAGGGGCGAGTCGGCGGTGTTCAGCGGAGACCGCGGCAGCGCCACCGCCGCCATGGGCCTGGCCTTCGAGGCCTTCCTGCGCACGCGGCGCGACCTCGGCGGCCTGATCTCGGCCGGCGGCTCGGGCGGCACCTCGATGGCCACGCAGGGCATGCGCGCGCTGCCGATCGGCGTGCCCAAGCTCATGGTCTCGACCATGGCCAGCGGCGACACACGGCCCTACGTGGGCCCGAGCGACATCTGCATGATGTATTCGGTCACCGACGTGCAGGGCATCAACCGCATCAGCGAGAGCGTGCTGTCGAACGCAGCCAATGCGCTGGCCGGCATGGTGGCGCATCCGGCTTCCGTGTCGGCCGTGACCCGGCCCGCCATCGGCCTCACGATGTTCGGCGTGACCACGCCCTGCGTGCAGGCCGTGACGCGGCGGCTCGAGGACGACTGGGACTGCCTGGTGTTCCATGCCACCGGCGTGGGCGGCCAGTCGATGGAGAAGCTCGCGGACTCGGGCCTGCTCGCGGGCGCGATCGACGTGTCGACCACCGAGGTGGCCGACGAGATCGCGGGCGGCGTGCTGTCGGCCGGGCCCGACCGGCTCGACGTGTTCGCGCGCCACGCCCTGCCCTATGTGGGTTCGTGCGGCGCGCTCGACATGGTGAACTTCGGCGCCTGGGACACCGTGCCCGAGCGCTTCCGGGCGCGCAATCTCTACCGCCACAACACCACGGTGACGCTGATGCGCACCACGGCCGACGAATGCCGCGCCATCGGCGAGTTCATCGCCGCCAAGCTCAATGCCATGCGCGGGCCGGTGCGATTCCTCATTCCCGAAGGCGGCGTCTCCGCCATCGACCGGCCGGGCCAGCCCTTCCACGACCCCGAGGCCGACCGCGCGCTGTTCGCCGCGCTCGAGGCGGGCTTCCGGCCCGGGCCGAACCGCCAGCTCCAGCGGCTGCCGCTGCACATCAACGACGAAGCCTTCGCCGACGCGCTGGTCGAGGCCTGGCGCGAGGTCTCGCGGGCCGCGCCCGGCGCGCGCCGCGCATGAGCGAAGAACAACCCAGGAGGAGCCCCCATGACCCGCATCTCACGCACCGCGCTGCTGGAGCGCTTCCGCACCAAGATCGCCTCGGGCCGGCCGCTGATCGGCGGCGGCGCCGGCACCGGCCTGTCGGCCAAGTGCGAGGAAGCCGGCGGCATCGACCTGATCGTGATCTACAACTCGGGCCGCTACCGCATGGCCGGGCGCGGCTCGCTCGCGGGGCTGATGGCCTACGGCAATGCCAACGAGATCGTGTGCGAGATGGCGCGCGAGGTGCTGCCGGTGGTGAAGCACACGCCGGTGCTCGCGGGCGTGAACGGCACCGACCCGTTCATGATCCCCGACGAGTTCCTGCACCGGCTGATCGCGCTGGGCTTCTCGGGCATCCAGAACTTCCCGACCGTGGGCCTGATCGACGGCACCTTCCGCGCCAACCTCGAGGAGACCGGCATGGGCTACGGCCTCGAGGTCGAGCTCGTGGCGCGCGCGCGCGCCCTCGACCTGCTGACCACGCCCTATGTCTTCGGCGAGGCCGATGCGCGCGCCATGGCCGGCGCGGGCGCCGACATCGTGGTCTGCCACCTGGGCCTGACCACGGGCGGCGCGATCGGCGCCGAGACCTCGCTGAAGCTCGACGACTGCGTGCCGCTGATCAACCGCTGGGCCGCGGCCGCGCAGGAAGTGAACCCCGGGGTGATCGTGCTCTTTCACGGCGGCCCCATCGCCACGCCGGAGGATGCGCAGTACGTGCTCGCGCGCTGCCCCGCCTGCGACGGCTTCTATGGCGCCAGCTCGATGGAGCGCCTGCCCGCGGAGGTGGCGCTGACCGAGACCACGCGCCGCTTCGTTCAGATCACGCGATAAACCAGGAGACGACATCCATGTCAGGTTCTCAATTCGGAAGTTTCATCCTCGGGCTGCTGGTGGTGGCGATCGCGGTCGCGATCGTCGTCTGGCTGCTGCACTGGCTCTACCTGCGCAGCTCCAAGGAACGCGCCTTCGTGCGCACCGGCCTGGGCGGCCAGAAGGTGGTGCTCGACGGCGGCGCCTTCGTGCTGCCGATCGTGCACGACGTGATCCCGGTCAACATGAACACGCTGCGGCTGGAGGTCAGCCGCGGGCGCGACAAGGCGCTGATCACCAAGGACCGCATGCGCGTCGATGTGATCGCCGAGTTCTACGTGCGCGTGGCGGCGAAGGCCGAGTCGGTGGCGGTGGCCGCGCAGACGCTGGGCCTTCGCACCATGGAGCCCGAGCAGCTCAAGGAACTGGTCGAGGGCAAGTTCGTCGACGCGCTGCGCACCGCCGCGGCCGAGATGACGATGGAGGAGCTGCACGAGAAGCGCGGCGCCTACGTCAAGCGGGTGCGCGAGGCGGTGGCCGAGGACCTGACCAACAACGGCCTGGAGCTCGAGGCCGCCTCGCTCACGCAGCTCGACCAGACCGGCATGGAGTTCTTCAACCCCAGCAATGCCTTCGACGCCGAGGGCCTGACGCGGCTGACCGAGCAGATCGAGCGCCGCAAGAAGCAGCGCAACGACGTCGAGCAGGACACGCTGATCGCGATCCGCAACAAGAACCTCGAGGCCGAGAAGCTGTCGCTCGAGATCGATCGCGAGAGCGAGCATGCGCGGCTGACGCAGCAGCGCGAGGTCGAGATGGCGCGCTCGCGCCAGCGCGCCGAGGTGGCGATCGAGCGCGCGCAGCGCGAGCAGCATGCCGAGAGCGCTCAGATCGCGGCGCGCCAGAGCATCGATGCCGCGCGCATCCGCTCGGAGCAGACCATCGAGGAGGAGCGCATCGGCAAGGAGCGCGCGATCCAGAGCGCCGAACTCGAGCGCCGCACCTTGCTCGAGCTGGCCGAGCAGCAGCGCTCGATCGCCGTGGCGCGCGAGAGCAAGGCGCAGAGCGAGGCCCAGGCCGAGGCCGAGGCCGCGCGCGCCCAGGCGGTGACGGCCGAGGAGAAGGTGTTCACGGCGCGCGAGGTCGAAAGCGCCGAGCGCAAGAAGACCATCGAGCTGATCGCGGCCGCGCTGGTCGCCGAGCGCGAGGCGCTGCGGCTGACCTCCGCGGCCCAGGCCGAGCACGACGCGAGCGCGCACCGCGGCGCCGCGCTACGCGCCCAGGCCGAGGCCGATGCCGACGCCGAGAAGATCCGCGCCGATGCCACGCGCGTGCGCGCCGAGATCGAGGCCGAGGCCGCGCGCTGGATGAACGAGGCGCACAACATGCTCACGCCCGAGGCGCGCCTGTCGGCCCTGCGCATGCGGCTGGTGGAGAAAGCCGAGGGCATCATCCGCGAGTCGGTGCGGCCGATGGAGCGCATCGAGGGCATCAAGATCCTGCAGGTCGACGGCTTCGGCGGTTCCTCGGGCGGCGCGCGCAATGCCGAGGGCGGCGGCAACTTCGCCGACGGGCTGGTCAATTCGGCGCTGCGCTTCCGGGCCCAGGCACCGCTGGTCGACCAGCTGCTGCGCGAGATCGGCATCGAGGGCGGCGACATCCAGAAGCTGGTCAACGAGAGCAGCGGCGCGCGTGCCGCGCTGGGCGCCGGCACGCCCAAGGAATAAGGCATGGTGAACGTCTACGTCTCGAGCGTGATCGACGCGAGCGCCGACAACGTGTGGGCGCGCGTGCGCGACTTCAACGGCCTGCCGCAGTGGCATCCGCTGATCGCCGACAGCCGGATCGAGAACAACCAGCCGGCCGACCGCGTGGGCTGCATCCGCCATTTCCACCTGCGCGACGGCGGCATGATCCGCGAGCGGCTGCTCGCACTCTCGGACTACGACTACAGCTGCAGCTACGAGATCCTCGAGAGCCCGATGGGCGTGAGCCACTACACCGCCACGCTCAAGCTCACGCCGGTGACCGACGGCGGGCGCTGCTTCGCCGAATGGAGCGCCGAGTTCGACTGCGAGGAACACCGCGAGCGCGAGCTGGCCGACTCGATCGGCGAGGGCGTGTTCCAGGGCGGCTTCGATGCGCTGAAGCGGCACTTCGGGGAACGCTGATGCTGCAGCGGGTCGTGCGCTCCACCGTCATCGACGCGCCGATCGAGCGCGTGTGGGCGGTGCTGCGCGACTTCAACAGCCATGCCGACTGGCACGAGGTGGTGGAGGCCAGCCGCATCGAGGGCGACGAGCGCGGAGACCAGGTGGGTTGCGTGCGCAGCTTCACGCTGCGCGACGGAAACCGCATCCGCGAGCAGCTGCTGAGCCTGTCGGACAGCGAGCACAAAAGCACCTACTGCATCGTCGAGGCCACCCTGCCGCTGCAGCGCTACGTGGCCACCGTCACCCTGAAGCCCGTGACCGATGGCGACCGCACCTTCTGGCATTGGGAATCGACCTTCGCCACGCCGCCGGGCCGCGAACGCGAGCTGCGCGACACGGTGGCGCGCGGCGTGTACGAGGCGGGGTTCGAGAACCTGCGGCGCTACCTGGAGCGCGGGGCGCCCACGTCTTCCGTGGGCATCGCCGCATCGGCCGCGCTCGCGCTGCCGCGGCGCGGCGTGGGCCTCGAAGCCTATGGTGGCCCCGAGGTCCTGCGCCCGCGCGACGACGAAGCGGCGGCGCCCGCCGAGGGCGAGGTGCGCATCCGCCAGCGCGCGATCGGCGTGAACTTCCTCGACGTCTACCTGCGCCGCGGCTGGATGCCGTCGATGCTGCCGGTGTCGGAGGGCGCGCCCGGCGTGCCCGGCATGGAGGCGGCCGGCAGCGTGATCGATGTCGGCCCCGGCGTCAGCGGCCTCTTTCCCGGCGATCGCGTGGCCTACCTCGGGCCCGTGCCCGGCGCCTACCGCAGCGTGCGCTCGGTGCCCGCGGACTGGGTGGTGCGGCTGCCCGCGGCCGTCGAGGACGACGAGGCCGCGGCGCTGCTGCTCAAGGGCCTCACGGCCGACTACCTGCTGCGCGACCTCGGCCGCGTGCAGCGCGGCACGCGCATCCTCGTGCATGCCGCGGCCGGCGGTGTCGGCCTGCTGCTGTGTTCCTGGGCGCGCAGCCTCGGCGCGGTCGTGGTGGGCACCGTCTCGAGCGAGGAGAAGGCCCGCGTCGCGCGCGACCATGGCTGCGAGCACGTGATCGTCACGCGCGACTACCGCTTCGCCGATGCGGTGCAGCGCGCCTGCGGCGGCGTCGACGTGCTGGTCGACGGCCTCGGCGAGGCCGCGCGTGCCGAGAACCATGCGGCGCTCGCGCGCCGCGGCCACTGGATCAGCCTCGGTCAGGCCAGCGGCGCGCTGGCCGCGCTGCCGCCCGACCTGCTGATCGCCAAGTCGCTGAGCTTCTCGCGCCCCGTGGTGTTCGACTATGTCGCCACGCCCGCGCAACTGGCCGAGCGCGCGCAGCGCCTGTGGGATGCGCTCGCCAGCGGCGCCATCCGCAAGCCGCCGATCGAACGCTTCGCGCTCGATGCCGCGGCGCGCGCCCATGAACGCCTCGAATCGCGCGCCAGCATCGGCGCCTTGGTTCTGCTGGCCTAGGGCCTGTTAACGCTATGCAAGGAGAACGCCCGTGATCGTCGGCATGAACCACTTCACCGTCACCGCGGAAGACGAGCGCCAGACGCTGGACTTCTACACCGGCCTGCTCGGCCTGCGCGTGGGCCACCGGCCCGACCTCGGCTTTCCGGGCGCCTGGCTCTACGGCAGCGGGCCGCAGGCCGTGCTGCACCTGTACTTCGGCCGGCCCGTGCCCGCGCAGCGCACCGGCGTCATCGACCACATGGCCTTCACGGCGCAGGACCTGCGCGCGGTGAAAGCGCGCTTCGACGCGGCGGGCGTGAAGTACGAACTGCGGCAGCAGGCGGGCGCGGGGACCTGGCAGCTGTTCTGCCACGATCCGAACGGGGCGAAGGTGGAGCTGGATTTCGATCCGACGGAGACGCTTTAGGACAGGTGTTCCGCTGGCCTACCGACCCTTGGCGTGGGCCATGCCATCGCTCCAGATGTCTCGCATCTGTGCCAGCAGCTCCTTGGGAATCCGCGGGTCACGGGCCGCCAGGTCCAGTGTCTTGCCCATTCCCTCGGCGATTCGCGCGAGCACCCTTTCCGGCTTCGCGACCGCGCAGACCTTGCTGCCGAACTGCAGCAGTTCCTCGGTCGTCGGATAGGCCTTGGTGTGGCCCTTGCCGGCGAAGAGCTTGAGGGCCAATGTGCGGTCCTCGAGCTCGGGTCCGCCTTCGTAGCGCGTGTACCGGTAGAGGGACGTCGTCACCACGTCGAACATCGGCGCGAGGCGGCAGTCGGCCGCCGAGGTATAGAGCAGGCCGTAGTTCTTGAGATGGCCGTCGCCGTTGCGCACCATGACGCTGAAAGCAACCTGCTCGAAGAAACGCTCGAGGTTTTCGATCGGCAACTGGAGGTACCGCATCAGCTCGGCGATGCGCTGGTAACTCCCGTGGTACTTCCGGTCGGATTGGATATCGCGCACGCGAAGCCCCATCAGCGCCGCGATGTCCTCGAAGGCGATGCGGGAGCCATCGGCGGCGATGTCGAAGCGGTCGACCAGCAGCAGTTGTCCGTCGTCCGAGAGGTCGAAGGTGGGTGTCTCGATGCCGGCGTGGCCGGCCGCTGTCAGGCACAGGAATTCGTTGGCCGACAGGCCGGGGTAGGACGGCGCGGCCGCCTTCACGATGATGGTGGGCACCGGAACGCTGACCCGGTCCGGCACCATGATCTTCGGCTGCATGCCACCGATGCCGGCACCGGTGCTCATGTACGCCCGCACCAGTTCGTCGAACACCTCGGGCGTGTAGCGGGTGGCCAGCAAGGTCTTGCGGTCGATGAGCCGGGGCGCGGCGAGCGCCGGCGCCCCCGGCAGCCGGAAGCCCAGCCGGCCGATACCGTTCGACCCCACCACCGCGAGCAGATGCATCGGGGTCAGCTCCTGCTTCGGAAACATGGCACGCAGCCGCAGGTACAGATCGCCCTCGGGCAGGTTCTGGTCCATCACCGCGAAGAGGTTGCCGTCCTGGTAGGTCGGCCGGGTCGGCGGCATGAGCAATGCGACCGAGGGCTGCTCAGTCTGGCTGTCCAGGTACCGGAACTCGTAGATCGAATGCTTGAGCAGTTGGCCGGCCGGCGCGCCGGCGATCTCGACCTCGAGCTGCCTTATCTTTTCAGGAAGCATCGTCGTCGTCCTCGTCCTGCCCGAAGCGCTGCGCGACTTCCTCCAGCGTGGGCATGCCCAGGCGCTCCAGGCGGATCGTGAGATCCATGGCGCGCAGGATGTCCAGCAGCGATGCGACGGTGATGTCCTCCCCGCGTTCGAGCCGATAGAGGACGTTGCGCGCGCGGCCGGAGCGCGCGGCGATGTCGGTCGCCTTCAGGCGGCCTTCCTTGCGCGCGCGTTGAATGGCTTGGCCGAGGTCGATAGGCAGCCTGATTTTGTCCTGCATACGCCACATTTTCCGGAAAAATCCAGAAAATGTCCATTATCCAGGACACTTTCGAAGAAGATCCGTTACGGGACCGCCCCCTTCACCCCCAACGCCTGCGACAGCCGCGCGCAAGCCTCGACCACCTGCCGCCCCAGCGCATCCACATGCCCTTCGCCGATGCGCGCGGCCGGGCCGAAGATGCCGATCGATCCCGCGACGCCGCGGCCGTTGTAGAACGGCGCGGCCACGGCCACGGCGCCTTCGATCAGTTCGTCGCGGCTCACGGCATAGCCGCGCTCGCGCGTGCGCTCGAGTTCGGCGCGCAGCTTCTTGAGGTCGATCATCAGGTCCCTGGTGTACTGCTCGAGCCGTTCGTCGGCGCCAGGCATGAAGGCCAGGATCGCGCGGCCGCTGGCGCCGCGCGCGATGCGCTCGGTGTAGCCGACACCGCGCTTGAAGTTCAGCGGCTGCGGGCTCGGCATCTCGGCCAGGCACAGGCGCATCTCGCCCTGCGCCACGAACATCGCGACCGTCTCGCGGGTCTCGCTCCACAGCCCGCGCATGATCGATTCGGCCAGCGCCGACAGGTCCAGCGTCTCGGTCCACACGTGCGACAGCCGCGCCACCGAGGGCCCGAGCCGGAAGCGCTGCGGGTCGCCGACCGAGACGATGAAGCCCTTGGTCTCGAGCGTGTAGAGGATCCGGTAGAGCGTGGGCCGGCTCAGGTCCACGCGCTGCAGCAGCTCGCCGGCGGTGAGCTCGGCGTCGTCCTTGGTGAACGCCAGAAGGATGTCGAGGGCGCGGTTGACCGCGCGCACGTTCTCCGAATTCTTCTCCTTCGGCTCCATGGCCCCTCCTGTGTCGTCGCTTTGCATCGCGGCATTTTCGCTTCCCGCCCGATCCCCTCCCCGCGCCGCACGGCCGCGCCGGCGCGGCCCGATTGCGCGATCGAATCTTGTCCGTATAATGAGCGTACAGTCCACACAATGGACAAAACGCACCGACAAGCGATTGGAGACACGATGAACCCCGCCACCCCTTCCCGCCTCCGCGGCCGCTCTCTGCTGGCGGGCGCCGCCCTCTTTCTTGCAGCCCTGGCCGCGCCCGCGCAGGCCGCCTACCCCGACAAGCCGGTGCGCGTGGTGGTCGGCTTCGCGCCCGGCGGCACCAACGACATCCTGGCCCGGCTGATCTCGGTCAAGCTCTCGGAGCGGCTCAAGCAGTCCTTCGTGGTCGACAACCGCGCGGGCGCCAACTCGATCATTGCGGCCGAGCTGGTGGCCAAGGCGCCGGCCGACGGCTACACGCTGTTCGTGGCCTCGTCGGGCGCGATGACGGTGAACCCGGCGGTCTACGGCAAGCTGCCCTACGACCCGGTCAAGGACTTCCAGCCGGTGGCGCTGCTGGGCTCGTTCCCGCTGGTGGTGACGACCAACGCCGCGTCGAGCGCGAAGACCATGGCCGAGCTCAAGGCGCTCGCGGCCAAGGCACCGGCCGGCGGACTCAACCACGGCGTGGCCTCGTCCTCGTTCCAGCTCGCGGCCGAGCTCTACACGAGCGAGGGCGGTGCGAAGTTCACGCACGTCAACTACAAGGGCACGGGGCCGGTCATCACCGCGCTGCTGGGCAACGAGGTCGACCTCGGCTTCCTCGACATCGCGGCCGTGCTGCCGCAGATCCAGGCCGGCCGGCTCAAGGCCGTGGCCGTGACGACGGCGAAGCGCTCGAGCGTGCTGCCGCAGGTGCCGACCATCGCCGAGTCGGGCACGCCCGGCTACGACGTGCCGATCTGGACCGGCCTGGTGGCGCCCGCGGGCACGCCCACCGAGGTGGCGGACCGCATCCGCGCCGCGCTCAAGGAGGTACTGGCCGAGCCCGACACCGTGAAGAAGCTGCAGGCCCTCGGCATGGAGCCGGGCCATGTGGACAGCGCGGCCTTCGGCAAGCAGATCGCCGCCGACATCGCGCGCTGGACCGCGCTCGCGAAGAACGCCAACCTCAAGGTCGACTGACCGGCGCACCCAAGGAGCCACCGATGAGCGCCAGCGTCGCGATCACCCTGCTCTTCGCCGATGGCGGCACGCGCCGCGTCGATGCGAATCCCGGCGACACCGTCGTGGCCGCGGCCGCCGAGGCCGGGCTCCACCTGCTGACCGACTGCAGCAACGGCCAGTGCGGCACCTGCACCGCGCAGCTGGTCTGCGGCAGCGTCGAACTCGGCGACTACGACCGCGCCGTGCTGCCCGATGCCGACCGCGCGGACGGCGCCACCTTGTGCTGCGTCTCGCGCGTCACGGCGCAAGACTGCGTGATCGAACTGCCCTACGACCTTTCCGAGGCCACGGCCGAGGAGCCGCCACCGATCGCGGGCACGGTCAGCGCGATCGAGCGCGTGGCGCTCGAGACGATGCGGCTCGAAGTCCGCGTCGATGCGCCCGTGACTTTCCAGCCCGGCCAGTACGTGCGCCTGCGCGCCGCGGGCAGCGAGGCCTGGCGCTCCTACTCGATGGCCAATGCCTCGGGCGACAGCACGCTGGTGTTCTACGTGCGGCTGGTCGACGGCGGTGCCTTCTCGAGCTGGCTCGCGCAGTCGGCCGCGGTCGGCGCCACGCTCGAACTGAGCGAGCCGCGCGGCAGCTTCTTCCTGCGCCAGGAACCGCGGCCGCGCCTGTTCGTGGCCGGCGGCACCGGGCTCGCGCCCTTTCTCTCGATGCTCGAGGCGATCGCTTCGCGCGAAGGCGCGGCGATGCAGCCGACCACGCTGCTGCTCGGCGTGCGCAGCGGCGCCCACCTGTTCGCGCTCGAGCGGATCGAACAGCTCAAACAACGGCTGCCGGCGCTCGACGTGCGCCTGGCCGCCGAGGCCGAGCCCGGCGACGCCTGCCACGGCGGCTATGCCACCGACCTGATCGGCACGCTCGCGCTCGATCCCGCCACGCGCATCTACCTGTGCGGCCCGCCGCCGATGGTCGAGGCCGGCCGCAGCGCCGCGGCCTCGGCCGGCCTTTCGCGCGCCGACATGCTCTGCGAACGCTTCAACTGAAGCGCCGCTCTCCGATTCCCCACCCGACGCACACGACGACAAGGACGCAACGAATGACGACGACGACACCGATGGTCTATCACCGGATGGTCGACCTCAAGCAGGGCACGATCAGCCGCGAGATCTTCTCGAGCAAGGACGTGTACGAGGAAGAGCTCGAGAAGGTGTTCGCGCGCGCCTGGCTCTTCGTGGGCCACGAGAGCCAGATCCCCAAGCCCGGCGACTATTTCACCTCGCGCATGGGCGCGGAATCGGTGATCCTCACGCGCGACAAGAAGAACAAGGTGCACGTGTTCCTCAACTCCTGCCGCCACCGCGGCATGAAGGTGTGCCAGTACGACCACGGCAACACGCAGCTCTTCACCTGCCCCTATCACAGCTGGAGCTACACCACCGAGGGCAAGCTGTTCGGCGTGCCGCAGTTCAAGGCCATCTACGACGGCTGCCTCGAGAAGGAGAACTGGTCGCTGATCGAAGTCGCGCAGCTCGCGATCTACAAGGGCACGGTGTGGGCCACCTGGGACAAGGACGCGCCCGACTTCCTCACCTACCTGGGCGACGCGCGCGCGCACCTCGACCTCGCGCTCGACTGCCGCGACGGCCGCGAGGGCGGCTCCGAGGTGCTGGTGGGCGTGCAGAAATGGGTGATCCCCTGCAACTGGAAGTTCGCGGCCGAGAACTTCCTCGGCGACACCTATCACAACGTGAGCCACCGCTCGGTCGACCTGATCGGCATCGGCCCGAGCGCCGAGGTCGGCGTGAAGGGCCGGCGCGACAACGAGCTCGAGTACGCGCAGCACCTGTGGGTGAACTTCCCCGCCGGCCACGGCGTGCACAGCGCGCTGCTGCCGGAAGACACGCCCTTCGTCGACACCTACAAGAACAACCCGGTGATCGCCGAGTACTTCCGCCATTGCCACGAAGAGCGCAAGCGCCGGCTCGGCGCCGAGAAGAACCGGCTGGTGCCCTTCGTCGGCACCATCTATCCGAACACCTCGTTCCACGGCAAGCAGCCGCGCAACCTCTGCGTGTGGCATCCCAACGGGCCGGAGTCGACCGAGGCCTGGCGCTTCTTCCTGGTCGACGCCGACGCCCCGCAGGAGGTGAAGGACTTCCTACGCACCTACTACATGCGCTATTCGGGTCCGGCCGGCATGACCGAGCAGGACGACATGGAGAACTGGAACTACGCCACCGCGGGCAGCCGGGGCACCATCGCCAAGCGCTATCCCTACAACTACCAGCAGTCGATGGGCAAGGTCACGACCGAGGGTCCGGTGCCCGGCAACGTCAGCCTGCAGGTCAGCGAGGAGAACCCGCGCCAGTTCTACCGCCGCTGGCGCGACTACATGGACGGCGCCGACTGGGACACCCTGCTGGGCCGCCACGACACCGGCGCGGCGAGCTTCGCCGGATGACGGCAGCGGAATCAACAGGCATGGCGCACCAGCCCGTCACCCTCGTCACCGGCGGCACCTTCGGCCTCGGCGAAGCCATTGCGCTCGAGCTGGCCCGGCGCGGCCACCGCGTGCTGGCCTTCGGGCTCGCGCAGCCGCAGGTCTCGAGCACCGCGCAAGGCCTCGAGGGCGTGCGCGCCGCGGCCGAGGCCGCGGGCCTGGCCGAGCGCATCGAGGTGCTCGAGGCCGATGTGTCCAGCGCCGCCGATGTCGAACGCGTGGTCGAACGCGCGCTGTCGCGCTTCGGCCGCATCGACGGCCTGGTCAACAACGCCGCCATCGGCCCGCTCGGCACGGTGCTCGACACGAGCGAGGAGATGTTCGACCGCATCCTGGCCGTCAACGTGAAGGGCGTGTACCTCGCCTCGCGCGCCGTCATCCCCACGATGGCCGCGCAGGGCGGCGGCTCGATCGTCAACATCGGCTCGGGCGCCGGCCACGGCAAGCCCAACATGGCGGCCTACGCGGCCAGCAAGGGCGCGGTGCTCGCGCTCACCACCGCGATGGCCTACGACCACTTCCACCAGCACATCCGCGTGAACCTCGCGATTCCCGGCGGCGGCGGCATCGTCTCGGGCATGAGCGTGGGCCGCGTGGGCGGCGACGCCGCGCTGTTCGCGGGCCGCAAGGTCGCGGGCACGGTGGCGGGCCGCCCGGCCAACGGGCGCGACCTGGCCAACGCCGTGGCCTTCCTGCTGTCCGACGACGCCGCCACCGTCTCGGGCACGGTGGTCGATGTCGGCTGCTTCGCGAACCAGGGCGGACCGATCCCGCCCGCACCGAATTCCTGACCGAACCTCCCACGAAGGACGCATCGATGACCGAGACCCTCACCGAACCGACCGCCGTCGCCAGCCCGCCGCCGAGGCCGCCACGCGACGCGCGCTACTACGAACTCAAGCGCGATATCGAGGAGTTCCTCTACGACGAGGCCGAGATGCTCGATCAGCGGCGCTTTCGCGAATGGCTGGACACGCTGGCCGAGGACCTCGTGTACTTCATGCCGATGATGTTCAACGTCAAGTTCGGCCAGCACGAGACGCGCGAGAAGACCCGCTACGAGAAGGACATGAGCTGGTTCAACGAGGGCAAGTGGACCCTGACCAAGCGCGCCGAACAGATCCTCACCGGCGTGCACTGGGCCGAGGAACCGCTGTCGCGGCTGTGCCGCCTCGTCACCAACGTGCAGCTCACCGCGATCGAAGAAAACGCCGCCGGCCAGCAGGAGGTGTCGGTGCTCAGCGGCTTCCTGATATACCAGAACCGCTGCGAGCACGAGGAGTACTACTTCGCCGGCAAGCGCAGCGACGTGCTGCGGCGCGTGGACGGCCGGTGGCAGCTCGCGCGGCGCGAGATCCGGCTCGGCCAGAACGTGCTGCTGGCCAAGAACCTCACCATGTTCTTCTGAGGCCCGCCCATGCTGAACATCATGCACCTCGAGGCGGGCCGCCGGCTCGAACTGCGCAGCGGCGCCATCGGCGAGATCGTCGAGAACATGGGCGACGGCATCTGGGTGCAGCTGCGCATCCTGAGCGCGCCGCGCGGCGACTTCGCCGCGGGCGACGAAGAGCTGATCCACTGCGAGGACATCAAGGACCTCGCGCCCGACTGACATCGACACACGACGGACAGGACCGGGCCATCGAAGCCCGGCCGTCCGTCGACGCCCCTACCAACCGGAGACAAGCCCCATGAAGATCCTTTCGACGCGCCTGAGCGCGCGTGCGCTCGCAAGCGCCGCCCTCGCCCTTTGCGCCTTCGCCGCCACGGCGCAGCCCTTTCCTTCCAAACCGGTGACGCTGGTCGTTCCCTTCGCGCCCGGCGCCTCGGCCGATGGCATCGCGCGCATCGTCGGGCGCGAGCTCTCGGTGTCGCTCGGCCAGCCCGTGGTGGTCGACAACAAGCCCGGCGGCGGCGGCGCCACCGGCCTGATCGGCGTGGCGAAGGCCGCGCCCGACGGCTACACCATCGGCATGGGCGCCACCGGCGCGATCGTGGTCAATCCGAACCTGCCCGATGCCGCGCCGCTCAAGCCGCAGGAGCAGCTCGCGCCGGTCGCGAAGGTGGCCGACATCCCGCTGGTGCTGGTGGCCGGCGCGAAGACCGGGCTGCGCGACCTGCGCGGCTTCATCGAGAAGGCGCGCGCCACGCCCGAGGGCACGAGCTACGGCACCACCGGCCAGTACACCGCGCAACACCTCGCGGGCGAACTGCTGGCCAGCATGGCGAAGCTCAAGCTGGTCGCCGTGCCTTACCGCGGCAGCGGCCCCGCGGTCACCGACCTGCTCGGCGGCCAGTTGCCGGTGGCGGTGGTCGACCTGACCTCGGCCTATCCGCACATCAAGAGCGGCGCGCTGGTGGCGCTCGGCGTGACCAGCGCCACGCGCAGCGCGGTCGCGCCCGAAATTCCGACCCTCGCCGAGGGCGGCGTGCCCGGCTATTCGGCCACCGCGTGGATGGGCCTGTTCGCGCCCGCCAAGGCACCGCCCGAGGCGATCGAGAAGCTCGCGGGCGCGATCCAGGCCGTGGTCGCCAAGCCCGAGGTGCAG
Organism: Variovorax sp. ISS6; assembly: GCF_056523145.1. NCBI lineage: Bacteria > Pseudomonadati > Pseudomonadota > Betaproteobacteria > Burkholderiales > Comamonadaceae > Variovorax > Variovorax sp. ISS6. The sequence goes on along the minus strand of NZ_JAWRZC010000002.1, from coordinate 1,835,759 downwards.
TCGCAGATCGTCGGGCTCGCGGCCGAACCGCGCTACCTCGGGCCGGCCGGTTTCAAGAGCTTCATCCACGCCGAGTCGGACAAATGGGCGGGCGTGATCGCCTCCATTCCCGCGCCGCAGAAGTAGCCCGCCAAGGAGACGCCATGAACCGCCTGAAGAGATTCGCCGGCCTGCTCGGCCTCGCCATGCTGGCCGGCGCCAGCACCGCCGCGCCCTGGGCGCCCACCAGGCCGGTGCGCATCATCGTGCCGATCACCGGCAGCACCAACGACACGGTGGCGCGGCTGGTGCAGCCGAAGCTGCAGGAGGCACTGGGCCAGCCGGTGATCGTCGAGAACCGGCCCGGCGCGGGCGGCAACATCGGCGCCGACTACGTCGCCAAGTCGCCGCCCGACGGCCACACGCTGCTGGTGGGCTACAACGGGCCGATCGCGATCAACGCCACGCTGTTCCGCAAGATGCCCTTCGATCCGCGCAAGGACCTCGCGCCGATCACGCTGGCCGTGACCTCGCCGCAGTACCTCGTGGTCAATGCCGACCTGCCCGCGAAGACGCCGGCCGAGTTCGTCGCGCTGGCGAAGGCGCGCAAGGGCGGGCTGTCGTATGCCTCGGTGGCGGTGGGCAGCGCCTCGCACCTCACGATGGAGATGCTGAAGTCCGCAGCGCAGGTCGACATCACGCACGTGCCGTACAAGGGCGCCGGGCCGGCGCTGGTCGACCTCGTGGCCGGCAACGTGCAGAGCGCCTTCCTGGTGCCGGGCAACGTGCAGCAGTTCGTCAAGGACGGCCGGCTGCGCGTGATCGCGACCACGGGCGAAAAGCGCTTCGCGAACGTGCCCGAGGTGCCGACCATGGTCGAGTCGGGCTATCCCGATTTCGTCGCCACCTCGTGGGTCGGCTTCCTCGCGCCCGGCGGCACGCCGCGGCCCGTGATCGACCGGCTCAATGCCGAGATCGTGAAGATCGTGCGCTCGCCCGAGATCAGCGCGAAACTCCGGGAGCTGGAATTCGACGTGGTGGCCGGCTCGCCCGAGGATTTCTCGCGCTGGATCGACAAGGAAGTGACGCGCTGGGGCGCGGTCATCAAGTCGACCGGCGCCACCGTCGACTGACCAGCGCACCCACGATCCGAACGAAGAACCCAGGAGACACACGAATGACGATGGATGCGGCCTCGGCCCCACCCGCTCCCCCCGCGCCGGCCGGCATGCCGGCCGCCGAATGGACCGCCCGGCTCGACCTGGCCTGCTGCTACCGGCTGTTCGACCACCTCGGCTGGACCGAGCTGATCTTCAACCACATCACGCTGCGCGTGGACGAGGCCGGCGAGGGATCGGAAGCGCGCTACCTCATCAACCCCTTCGGACTGCACTACGCCGAGGTCACGCCACTGAACCTGATCTGCACCGACATCGGCGGCAACTCGCAAAGCGAGAGCGCCTACACGGTCAACAAGGCGGGCTTCGTGATCCACAGCGCCGTGCATGCCGCGCGGCCCGATGCGCACTGCATCATGCACGTGCACACCACCGCGGGCTGCGCCGTCGCGTCGAAGGAAGAGGGCCTGCGGCACGACAACTTCTACAGCGCGATGATGTACGGCGACGTGGCCTACCACGACTACGAGGGCGTGACCACGAACCTCGACGAGCAGCCGCGGCTGGTGCGCTCGCTCGGCCAGGCCAACCACCTGATCCTGCGCAACCACGGGCTGCTGGCCGCGGGGCCCGACATCCCGACCGCCTTCAACCGCCTGTGGACCCTGCAGCGCGCCTGCGAGATCCAGCTCGCCTCCGATGCCGGGCGCGGGCCGAACCGCGCGATTCCCGCCGAGATCCTCGAGACCGTGCCGGCCACGCGCGTCGCGGGGCGCGGCCCCGTCAACCGGCTGGTGTTCGAGGCCATGCTGCGGCGCGCGGGCATCTCGCGCGCGATGTTCGGCTGAGCGGGCGCCGCACGCCATGGCCGCCGGCAGCAAGGGCACCCTTCCCCCGCTGGACCGCGGATCCGCCGAGCCCTTCTACCGCCAGATCTACGAACGCTTTCGCAACGCCATCGCGAACGGCACGCTGAACCCGGGCGACCGCATCCCCTCGGCGCGCGCGCTCACGCAGGAGCTGGGCCTGGCGCGCGGCACCATCGATGCCGCCTACGGCCTGCTCGCGGCCGAGGGCTACATCCAGGCGCGCGGGCAGGCGGGCACGGTGGTGTCGCCGGGCCTGCGGCCGCGCATGCCCCTGGCGCGCGAACGGCCCGCGCCCGCGGCCAGGCCCTACGCGCCGAGCTTCCGGCCCGATTCGATCCTGCCGTTCCAGATGGGCCTGCCCGCGCTCGACGTCTTCCCGCGCAAGATCTGGGCACGACTCGGCGCACGCGCCGCGCGCGCGATGCAGCCCATCGACATGACGCATCCGGCGGTGCCGGGCCTGCCCGCGCTGCGCGCCGGGATCGCCGCCTACCTGCATGTGTCGCGCGGCATCGACTGCGCACCCGCGCAGGTCTTCCTCACCTCGGGCTACCGCCACACGCTCGAGCTGGTCGCGCAGGCGCTGCTCGAACCGGCCGACCGCGTGTGGTTCGAGAACCCCGGCTATCCGCCCACGCGCGAACTGCTGGCGGCGATGCGGCTCGCGGGCGTGGCGGTGCCGGTGGACGCCGAGGGCCTGGTGGTGGACGAAGGCCTGCGGCTCGCCCCGAAGGCGCGCGCCGCGGTGGTCACGCCCGCGCACCAGAGCCCGCTGTGCGTCTCGCTGTCGCTGCCGCGCCGGCTCGCGCTGCTCGACTGGGCCCGGCGCAACCGGTCGTGGATCGTCGAGGACGACTACGACGGCGAGTACCGCTATGCCGGCCGTCCGCTGCCCGCGCTCAAGAGCCTGGACCGCGACGGCCGCGTGATCTATGCCGGCACCTTCAGCAAGGTGCTGTTCCCGAGCCTGCGGCTGGCCTACCTCGTCGTGCCCGAGGCGCAGGTCGGGCGCTTCGAGCGGGCCTTGTCGATGTTCGCGGGCGGCAGCCCGCAGCTCACGCAGGCGATCGTCGCCGACTTCATCGCCGAGGGCCACTTCGCGCGCCACATCCAGCGCATGCGCAGGCTCTATGCCGAGCGCCGCGATGCCACGCGCGCCGGCCTCGAGCGCGTGCTCGGCGCCAGGGTGCGCATCGACGAACAGCCCGGCGGCATGCACCTGATCCTGCGGCTGCAGGGCCGGCGCTCCGACCGCAGGCTGGTCGCGCGCATGCGCGAGGAAGGCCTGTTCGCGGAGGCCCTGACCGACTGGGCCGTCGACCGGGACATCGCGCCGGCGCTGATGGTGGGGTTCACGAACGTCGATTCGCAGGCCACGGCCGAGGCGCTGGCGCAGCGGATCCTGAAGCTGCTGTGAGCGAGCGGGAAGGCCGGATCATGGCCTAGTGCACAAGGCCGATCTTGGCTCTTTCGAACTATGCCAAGCACGGGCACCATGAAGTCCTTCATCGCCACATCGCATCCAGAGGATTCCGTCATGACCCATCGCATCGACTACGCCAAGGTTTCGCCCGAAGGCTACAAGGCCTTCGGCGGGGTGTACGCCGCGCTCCAGAAGAGCGGCCTGCCCAAGGAACTGGTCGACCTCGTCTACCTGCGCGTTTCGCAGATCAACGGCTGCGCCTACTGCATCGACATGCATTCGCGCGACCTGCTCAAGGGCGGCCTCGCCGTCGACAAGCTGGTGCTGGTGCCGGTGTGGCACGAGGCCGGCGCCGTGTTCAGCGCGCGCGAACGCGCCGCGCTGGCCTGGTCGGAATCGGTGACCCGCGTGGCCGACACCGGCGTGCCCGATGCCGACTACCAGGCCGCCAGAACCGAATTCAGCGAGAAGGAACTGGTCGACCTGACCTATGCCATCGGCCTGATGAATGCTTTCAACCGCCTTGGCGTGACCTTCCGCGCCACGCCGGCCGCGGCCGTGGCCGCCGCCAAGGCCTGAAGCGGCGGCCGCTCCCACGCGCAGGAGGCATTCAGTTACAGGCCTCATCGGCGCCGTCCGACGCACCGCCCCGAGCCCCCGCCACGATCATTCCCGCCATATTCCCGGAGGTTCCCAAATGGCTGTGGCGCAAAAGAACTGGATGACGGACGGCGGCGGCCCCAAGGAGGCATCGCTCGCCACATGGACCGTGCTCGTGTCGCTGGTGGTGGTGGTCGTGACGATGGGCTGCCTCTACCTCGCGGTCCAACGAGAGCGGGCGGCCGTGGCGCAGGCACCCGTGTCGGCCGTGTCGGTGCAGACGCAACCCGAAGAGATCTCCCTGGCGAGCATGCCGGTCGGGCTGGCGAAGTAAGGCCAGCCGGGCCAAGACCGCTCAGGCCAGCGGCCGCAGCGCCACCCCCATGTCGCGCCAATCCTCCGGATGGCAGGTGAACAGCAGCACCTGGTGCCGCTGCGCCGCATCGAACAGCACCCGCTTCATCTGCGCCAGGCGCGGCGCATCGCTGTGCACCAGCGCGTCGTCGAGGATCAGCAGGGTCGGACGACCCGCCTCCTGCAACAGGTCGGCATAGGCGAAGCGGCTGATGAGCCGCAATTGCTCGCGCGCGCCGAAGCTCAACTCCTGCAACTGACCGCTCTCCACCGCGCCGCCCAGGCGCGCGCGCGTGAGCGTGGCGGGCGCGAGTCCCGCATCCATCTCGACCGTGGCGCCGGGCATCAGCAACGGCAGGTAGTGCTGCATGCGCGCCTGCAGCGGTGCCTGCAGCCGGGTCAGCGTGGCCTGCCGCTTCTGCTCCAGCTTGCGGCACAGCAGCGACAGCGCCTCGGCACGGCGCTGCAGGTCGGCCTGCCGGCGCTGCGCCTGCGCGAGCTGGCCGGCCAGCGCCTCACGCTGTTCCTCGAGGCCCTGGGCACCGGACTGCTGCAAGGCGCTCTCGAGCACCAGCAGCTGTTCGCGCCGTTGCTGGTGGCCGCGCATCAGTTGCTCGATGCTGCGCCGCAGCCGCTCGATGTCCTGCAGCACGATGTCGGGTCGCGCGGCCTGCAATTCGGTCTCGGTGAGATCGATGCGCGCGGCCAGGGCATCGGCCTCGGCGCTCGCGGCCAGCAGTTGCTGGTTCGCCTGCGCCTGGCGCTGCTGGCGGCCCGAGTCGGCCAGCGTGGCCTGGGCCGCGGCCAGTTCGCGCCGAGCCGCCTCGCTCGCACCCTGCGCGGCCGACTGGCGGCGCTGCGCCTCGCCCAGGATCTTGCGCAGCGCCTGCTCGGCCGCCACGGCGGCTTCTTGCGCGGCCTCGGCCTCTTCCATCGAGGGCAACTCGCCCGCGGGCGGTGCGGGCAGCCGTTCGAGCGCGGCCTGCGCGCCCGCATGGCGGGCCTGCGCCTGGGCATGCTCGCCGCGCAGCGCGTCGATGCCGCGCGGCGCGACGATCGCCAGCGCCTGCTGCGCGAGCCGGGTCTGGGCCTCGAGGTCGGCCGCGGCGCGCTGCCGCGCCTGGGCCTGCGCGACCTCGTCCACGCCGAGCGAGCGCAGCGCCGCCTGCAGCGCCTCGCGCGCATCGGCATGCTGGCGCGCCAGGCCCGCGAGATCGTTGCCGCCGGGCGTGATGATCAGTTGGCCGCCGCCGGGCAGGTGCAGCGTGGCGGGCGCATCGACGAGCCGTTCGCCCTCGGCGCGCAACTCGTGGCTTTCGCCGCGTGCCTGCAGGCGCAGCGCCTGGCCTTCGGGCAGCACGAACTGCAATCGCGTGGCGACAGCCTGGCGGCGCAGGTCGGCATCGCGCTCGGCGCGCTCGAGCTTGAGCAGCCGATCGAGTTCGGCCGGCTGGATCGCCGGTGTGGAGGCGGCCGTGGCGCGCAGGGCCGCGAGCCGCTCCTGCGCTTCCTCGGCACGCGCGAGGTTCTCGGCATGGCGCACGACCTCGGCCTGGGCCTGCTGCAGTTGCTGCTGCAGGCCGCGCCGCTGCGCTTCCTGGCTCGCCGCGCGCCAGGCCTCGCGTGCGGCATCGACGCGCCGTTGCGCCGCATCGGCCTGCGTGCGCGCCTGGGCCACGGCCTCGTCGCTCTCGCGCAACTGGCGCTCGGCCTCGTCGGCGGCCCGCTCGCGCGCCTGCGCCGTCGCCTGCTGCTGCGCCAGGCCCTCGAGCGCCTTGGCGAGCAGGTCGCGCGTTTCCTGCAACTGCCGCAGCCGCGCGCGGTCGCCAAGCAATTGCGCCTGGCCGGCCTGCAGCGCCTCGTTGCGCGTCTGCGCGGCCTGCAGTTCCTCGCGCAGCGCATCCCAGGGCCGGGCCGTCTCGTCGGCCTGGTGCTGCTGGCGCATCAGCGCGAGCTGGTCGACCTGCTCGCGGTAGGTGGTGATCTGCGCATCGAGCGCGGCCCGCTGCGCCTGCAGCGCGGCGGCCTGCTCGATGACCTCGGCATAGGCGGCGCGCGGCTTGCCGGTCGAGGTCAGCAGCTCGTCGCGCTGCGCGCGCAGGCTGTCGAGCAGCGCATCGCCGCCGCTCGCGGCCAGCGGCGCCGCGGCATCGCCGGCCGGGTCGCGCAGCGCATCGTGCAGGTGGTCGCGCGCATGGCTCACGTCGAGCTCCTGGCCGCGTCCCTGCTCCACCCACAGCAGACCCGGAATGCCCCAGTTCTCGGGCCGGCTCGCGCCCTTGGCCGCGAACGAGAAACCGAACAGCTGTGCCAGGTGGTCCTCGGCCTCGGTGCCCTCGAGGCTGCGCGCGCCGGCATCGAGCACGCAGCGCTTCTTCGCGAGGAAGCTCTTCATGAGCCGGTGCGGCTGGCCGTCGAGCAGGAAGTCGAGTTCGACCTGCGGCGCGGCGCCCGTGCCCTCGCCCCAGGGGCGCAGGTCCTCGACCTGGGTGGAACGGTGGCGTTCGAAGAAGGCCGCGCGAATGGCGCGCACCAGCGTGCTCTTGCCGGCCTCGTTGGCGGCCGCGACGATGTTGAGCCCGGGCTCGAAGCCATCGAGCTCGAAGGGCGCGCGAAAGCGCCGCAGCTGTTCGACACGCAAGCGGGTGATCTGCAGCTTCATGGCCGGGCCCCCTCCGCCGCGCCGCGCGCGAGTTCGGCCGCGAGCAGCGCGAGTGCGTCCTGCGCGATGCGCGCCTGCGCCGGGTCGGCGCCGGCCTGGGCCTCGCGCAGTTCCTGCATCACCTCGCCGAGGTAGCCATCGGCGCGCAGGCCGGCGATGTCCTCGTCGGTGGGCTCGAGCCGCAGCGCCGACAGGTCTGCCTGCAGATGGCGTGCACGCGCCTCCGCGCGGCCGATCGTGGCCTGCAGCCGCTGCAGCCCCACGAGGTCGATGCGGCCCTGCACGCGCAGGTCGACCACGTCGTGCGCATCGAGCCCCTCGAGCTGCGCTTCGAGCGCATCGACGTCGGTCGCGACCTGCAGCACGCCGGCGATGGCCTGCCAGCGGAAGCGGCCGACCTGGAGCTGCGTGACGCGCGGCTCGGCACCGGGCGCGTCGATCTCGACCAGCAGCGCCTGGCCCGAGCCGTTGTCCTTGAAACGGTCGGGCTCGGGCGTTCCCGCGTACCAGGTGCGCGCGTCGATGCGCTTGCAGCCGTGCCAGTCGCCGAGCGCGAGGTAGTCGAGCCGTGCGCTCGCCGCGCGCTCGGGCGCGATCGGGTTGGCCGAGTCGATGTCCTCCGACAGCAAGCCCTGCACGCTGCCATGCGCGAGGCCGATGCGCAGCAAGCCCGCGGGCGTGTCGGCCTCGTCGAACCAGGCCGTGAGGTCGTTGTAGGTGTGACGCTGCGCGAGCGGCGCGGGCAGCACCGCGAAGCCCTGGGCCTCGAACAGGCGCGGCTCGGGCGCGAGCAGCAGATGCACGTGGGACGGCACCGCGCCCAGGCGCTGCGCGCGGGTCCACACGCTCTCGGCCAGCGCGGCGTCGTGGTTGCCGGGAATCAGCAGCCAGGGGCCGGAATAGGCGGCCAGTGCATTGAACAGCCGGCGCAGCGTGCGCTCGGAGACGGTCTGGGCATCGAACACGTCGCCCGCGACCAGCACCGCGTCGACCCGGTGCTCGAGCGCGAGCGCGGCGAGGCGCTCGACCACGGCGATGCGCGCCTCGGCCAGGATCGGCGCGTGCTCGGGGTCGAAGCTCGCGAACTGGCGGCCGATCTGCCAGTCGGCCGTATGAAGAAAACGTGTCATGAAAGGATGGGAGGGTGCGGCGCTCTCGCGCCGTGGCGTTGCATTGTCGGTGCTTCGCTCACGCGTCGAAGCCCTCGGCCAGCGTCTCGCGCAGCCAGGCCACGAACACGGCCACCGCGCGCGGCACATGGGTGGCATAGGGACGGATCGCATAGAGCTTCTCGCCGAAGGCACCGACCGAGCGCCATTGCGGCAGCACCTCCTGCAGCTTGCCCGACTGCAGCGCCGACTGCGCGCTGAAGTCGGGCACCAGCGCGATGCCCAGGCCGCTCACGGCCGCGTCGCGCAGCGCCTCGCTGTTGTTGGCCACCAGCGGCCCCGACACCGGCACCGTGATGCGCTGCACCGCCGCCTTCGAGGCCGCGGCCCGAGCCTCGAAATGCCAGGTCGGCGTTTCCTGCGCGCGCGGGTAATGCAGGCAGTCGTGCTCGGCCAGCGCCTGCGGCTCGCGCGGCGTGCCGCGGCGGCGCAGGTAGGCGCGGCTCGCGACCAGCACCGAGCGGGTGTCGCACAGCGTCCAGGCGACGTGGGTGTCGGGCGGCGCGGCCGTGTGGCGGATCGCGAGGTCGAAGCCCTCCATCGCGAGCGAGCTCAGGCGGTCCGACATGTCGAGCTCGATGCGCACCTCGGGCTGCGCGCGCAGGAAGGCCGCGAGCCGCGGCACCAGTTGCTGGCGCGCCAGCGCCACCGGCGCGGTGACGCGCACCAGTCCGCGCGGCACGCCGGCCAGGTCGCGCACGCCCTCGAAGCTGTGGGCAATCTGCTCGAAGGGCCCGCGCATGTCCTCCACCAGCCGCTGGCCGGCCTCGGTGAGCCGCACGCTGCGCGTGGTGCGCTGCACCAGCGAGGCGCCGGCCGCGCGCTCGAGCTCGGCGATGCGCTGGCTCATGGCCGCCTTGCTCACGTTGAGCCGCAGCGCCGCCGCCGTGAAGCTGCCCTGCTGCGCCAGCACCGTGAGCCAGTGCAGGTGGGTCCAGAGCGACTCGATATTTTGGGTCTTCATGGATCCATTGTTCACTATCGCAAACAATAAGTTCAAGCTTCGCGTCTAGGCGGCGGCGGCCTCGCTGCCTAAACTGCCCTCGATCCCCCGCATTCCCGCCTCCTTTCACACGAGAGACACGCACCATGCCCATCCAGTCCATCGATCACTACATCGCCGGCAAGGCCGTCGCCAACACCTCGGGCCGCACGCAGGACGTGACCAACCCGGCCACCGGTGCCGTCACCGGCCGCGCCGGCCTGGCCGATGCCAGCCAGGTCGCCGCCGCCGTGGCCGCCGCGCAGGCCGCCTTCCCGGCCTGGGCCGACACCCCGCCGCTGCGCCGCGCGCGCGTGATGTTCAAGTTCCTCGAGCTGCTCAACCAGCACAAGGACGAGTTGGCCCACCTGATCACCGCCGAGCACGGCAAGGTGTTCACCGACGCGCAGGGCGAAGTCAGCCGCGGCATCGACATCGTCGAGTTCGCCTGCGGCATTCCGCAGCTGCTCAAGGGCGACTTCACCGACCAGGTCTCGACCGGCATCGACAACTGGACCCTGCGCCAGCCGCTGGGCGTGGTCGCGGGCATCACGCCCTTCAACTTCCCGGTGATGGTGCCGATGTGGATGTTCCCGGTGGCGATCGCCGCGGGCAACACCTTCATCCTCAAGCCCAGCCCGACCGACCCGAGCCCCGCGCTGCGCATCGCCGAGCTGCTCAAGCAGGCCGGCCTGCCCGACGGCGTGTTCAACGTGGTGCAGGGCGACAAGGCCGCGGTCGATGCACTGCTCGAGCATCCCGACGTCAAGGCCGTCAGCTTCGTGGGCTCGACCCCGATCGCCAACTACATCTACGAGACCGGCGCGCGCCACGGCAAGCGCGTGCAGGCCCTGGGCGGCGCCAAGAACCACATGGTGGTCATGCCCGACGCCGACATCGACCAGGCGGTCGACGCGCTGATCGGCGCGGGCTACGGCTCGGCCGGCGAACGCTGCATGGCGATCAGCGTGGCGGTGCTGGTGGGCGACGCGGCCGAGAAGATCATGCCGAAGCTGATCGAGCGCACCAAGACCCTGAAGGTGCTTGACGGCGAGAACCTCGAGGCCGAGATGGGCCCGATCGTCACGCGTGCCGCGCACGAGCGCATCACCGGCTACATCGCCCAGGGCGAGAAGGAAGGTGCGACGCTGCTGGTCGATGGCCGCCAGTTCGACGGCGCCAAGGCCGGCAAGGGCTGCGACGACGGCTTCTGGATGGGCGGCACCCTGTTCGACAACGTCACGCCCGAGATGCGCATCTACAAGGAAGAGATCTTCGGCCCGGTGCTGTCGTGCGTGCGCGTCGCCAACTTCAAGGACGCCGTCGACCTCGTCAACGCCCACGAATTCGGCAACGGCGTGAGCTGCTTCACCCGCGACGGCAACGTGGCACGCGAATTCGGCCGCCGCATCCAGGTCGGCATGGTCGGCATCAACGTGCCGATCCCGGTGCCGATGGCCTGGCACGGCTTCGGCGGCTGGAAGCGCTCGCTGTTCGGCGACATGCACGCCTATGGCGAGGAAGGCGTGCGCTTCTACACCAAGCAGAAGTCGATCATGCAGCGCTGGCCCGAGAGCACGCCGAAGGGGGCGGAGTTCGTGATGCCTACGGCAAAGTAAGCGACTCGACGTTTCGTTCGCTGATTGAACGCCCCCTCGAGGGGCAATGCAGCCGCCGCCGGGGAACCCGTTGGCGGCTGCGTGCATTGGGGGTCATGGCACGGGCCGACGACGGAATGGGGACTGCTTCATACGTCGGGGTCGATGCGGTAGTCCCGTTGCTGCTCGAACTCGCGGTACTTCTGCGACACCTGCTCATCGGTGTATTCGCCCTCGACGGTGTCCTCGATGCCTCGGCCGCTCAGACCCGGCAGCCCACCGATCGCGCCGCCCCACAGGTGCCGCTCCTGCGGCACGCCCACGAACGCCAGCAGATACGCATCGAGGATCCCCTTGCCCGGCGACGCGATCTCCGCGCTCAGTGCCGCAAGGTAGTCGGCCTTCCGTGTCCGGTGCCACTCGATGCAGAAACCGGCGCGATGGCACAGCTCGCTATGGATCACGAGCATCGTCCGCCCGTTGCCGTCCAGAAACGGATGCCCATAGGCGAACAGCCCCATGACCTCTCCGGGCCGCTGCCGCAATTGCCGCGGGTTGGCGGCCATGCGCAGTCCGGCCTCCACCGCGCGACGCGCATCGCGCGGATGACTGAACCACGTGCCGGCCTTGGAGACGGCCGAATCGGGCGCCGTGGCCGCCCGGTCCTGTCCCGCCCAGGGGTAGAAGGCCGAGAACAGGATCCTGTGAACTTCCAGGAACTCCGCGTAGGCCACGGTCCGCCGCGTCGCGAGGAACGCCAACGCTTCATCGAGCCCCGCTCGAAACAGCTGGTGCTCGAGTTCCTGGACGATCTGCGGGTCTTTCTCCGTGTAGAGATTGCGGAGATAGCCCCGCTCGTCGAAGTCCTTAAACGGATCGAACACGCTGCTTCTGTTCGCGCAGGTAATTGATCAGCAAGGTGGCCATGTCCTGGGTGGAGAGCTTGCCCGCCCGCTTCAATGCAATGAGCAGGTCCTGCACATCGCCGGAGCGGACCTCGTCGCCCGCCAGCCGCGTGACCGTGTCCGCCCATTGATCGGCGGGTGTACGGGTGTAGCGCACACCGAGCTCGTGCGCGAGATTCCGGACGAAGGCCTCGACACCGCTGACAGGCAGCACCAGACCGCGGGGGAGCGTGCGCCCCTTGTGCGCGCGCGAAGGCGTGTGCGTGCGATCCTGGAGTTTCATGGGTGTGTCGATGGCCCCCGCATTTTATCACCCCGCCCGAAAATTATTCAAAAACCTCAATTACATCAACAACTTACATGCTGCCAACGAACCGACGGCCAGCCGACTCAGCTCGCCCGCATCCGGCAAGCCGCCCGCACGATCCGCGCCGTCGGATTCGGCGTCATGTCGAGAAAACGCATCGGCTTGGGCGAGGCCCTGTAGTCGGCCACATGGTGCGGCTCGCCGCGCCACAGCGGCTCGGCATAGAAGCGCGCCTGCACATAGGTCGCGCTTTTCGCCTGGCAGTCGAAGACCACGCGCGATTCGTACGAGCGATAGGGGATGCGGTCCCAGTTGAAGCGCGGGCCCGAGCGGTTCACGCGCACGTTCATCTCGATCAGCGGCTTCTCGGGCGCGGCTTCGCCTTCCGCGGGCGGCGGTGCCGCGATGCGGTTCGGATCGACCTGCACCGTGTCGGCCGCCTTGTCGAGCGGATCGCCGACCACGGTGAACCATGCGGGCTGCGCCCATGCCAGGCTGCCCGCCACTGAAAGACCCGCCGCCAGCCACCAATGCCTCACGCGTTTGCTCCTCGTTGTCGCGACCGGGCCCCGCCGGGTCGGCAGGGAAAATAACCGAAGAATCCGGTTCGCTGACACAGGAATTTACAGTTTGGGGTCTGCCGGATTTGTCGGACGCCGACGTGGAGGACCTGCGGAAAGCATGCCGTTGGCCCGCCCGACGCCGGACAAAGCTTGCGCGCCGGCCGCATGCCGAGGCGTTTTCCGACATGACGTCAACGCATGACCCACCGAATCTGCAAAGGATCGCACTCATGACCAGAAAGCTCATCAGCTCCGGCTCCACCTTCGAACAGCAGATCGGCTACTCGCGCGCCGTCGTCGCGGGCGACTGGGTGTTCGTCTCGGGGACCACGGGCTTCGACTACTCCAACATGACCATCTCGGACGACGTGGTCGAGCAGACCGAGCAATGCCTGAAGAACATCGAGGCGGCGCTGCAGGAAGCCGGCGCCAGCCTGCGCGACGTGGTGCGCGTGACCTATGTGCTGCCGAACGGCGCCGAGTTCGAGGCCTGCTGGCCGGTGCTGCGCAAGTACTTCGGCGAGGTGCGCCCCGCGGCGATGATGATCTCGGCGGGACTGGCCGATCCGCGCATGAAGATCGAGATCGAGGTGACGGCGCTGCGCGGTTGAGTGGATGGGAAGAGAGGCAACGCGCAGCCTCGACTCACCGCGCGGGACGGCAGCGAGCCGCGCTCGCCGCTACCTGCTCACAGACCATCGCTCACATAGAACGGCCGCGAGGCATAGAAGCGCTGTTTCGCGATGTCGGCGGTCAGCATCTCGACGTCCTTCTGGGCAATGCCGTACTGTCCCTTGAAGACCTGGGCCGCGATCCCCTTGGCGATCTGCCGGAACGACTGCGTGCCGACGTCGCGGCCATTGACCGCCAGGATGTACAGGGCCTCGGCGATATAGCCCATGGCCTCGTTCTCGTACCCCGAATGCTTGCCCAGCGTCAGCATGTCGAGGTGCGCATGCGTCGCCTCGTGGATCACCAGCGCGCGGTCGCGCTCGTCGAGCAGGTTCAGTGTTTCCGCCACGTCCATGACACCGAATCTGGCGTCGTACTCCGCGGCATTGCCCTTCCCGACGTTCGTGCCGATCCGGATCTTTCCGGTTTCGACGGCGCGCGCGACGTCACGGTAGGCGCTCGGCCAGACCCTCAGGTTGTTGATCGCGAAGTTGTGCTTCGCGATCGCCCTGTCGTATTTCAGGATCTGGATGACATGACTCTTCACGGTGGCGTTCACTGACGGCTCCTCGACGGTTGTCCCAAAGAAGCCTGGATTCTGCGAAGACCACGGGCCTTGCGACCATATGCTGTTGGAGGTGGCAGCACCCCGTCGGGGCCGCGCTTACGGCCGATCACATTTGGGAGTGCCCCGGCCGCTCGGGGCCGAGGCGTGTCCGTCAGAGCACTCCAGGCGCCCGCCGGACGATGTCCCGTACCCGGAGGCGCCGCGGCTTCACGAAACGCAGCGTCATGCGGTCCGATTCACCGATGGCGAGGTACTTCGCGCGGTCCACGTCGCCCCCGCGCAGCGTCGGCGGCAATGCCCAGACGCCGTTCCTGGTCGCGCGTGTCGCGCGGATTGGCATTGATCTCGCTCTCGCCGTCGAACACGAAGCCGGCCGCGCGGGCGCGCGCGATCACGAAGTCCTGCGCCACGTAGCCGCTGTCGATGGTCCGCGCGAGCGAGGTGCCGGGCAGCGCGCGATGCTCCTCCACCCCGAGCACGCCACCGGGCTTGAGCACGTCGTAAAAGGCGCGCAAGGTCTCGTCGAAATGGCCGTCGGCGATCCAGTTGTGGATGTTGCGGAAGGTCAGCACCGCGTCGGCGCCACCCGGCGGATGGATGTCGGTGAAGCGGCCGGTGGGCAAAGTGCCGAGCACCACGCGGCCGTAGTGGGCTGGATCGTCCGCGAGTTTCTTCGCGAAGGCCGCGCGGGCGCGTTGCTGCTCGGGCGTGCCGTCGGCCGGCGCATGGGCCGCGTAGAGGCGGCCTCGGGCTTTCAGAAAGGGCGCGAGGATCTCCGTGTACCAGCCGCCGCCCGGTGCGATCTCGACCACCGACCACTCGGGCCGCAGGTCGAAGAAGGACAGCGTCTCGAGCGGATGCCGCGCGCCGTCGCGCGCGCGGTTGGCCGCGCTGCGCTGCGGGCCGTCGATCGCCGACTGCAGCGCGGCGAGCGCGGGATCGGTCGCGCCCATGGCAACGGGCGCGACGGCGGCCGAGGCCAGGCCCAGCAGCAGCGCGCGGCGCCGGTCCGAGTGACGGCCGGGCATGGCGACAAGGGATGCGATGGACATGGGACGCTGCTCTTTCTCGAAATGGACGCTCTCAGGCCAGGGCGGCATCCGCGCGTGCCGCGAGCGATCGCGCGGCCGCGCCGGCCACGCGCGGCAGCACATGATCGGCGAAGCGGCGCATTTCCGCTTCGAAGGGCTGGAACTGCAGCATGAACAGCTCGATGCCGGCCGCGTGGAAGGCCTCGATGCGGCGCGCCACGCTGTCGTAGCTGCCCACGAGCTCAGCCGCGGTGCCGCCGTTCGAGCCCACGCGCGGCGACTTCCGCGCGGTCTGGAACATCACGGCCTTGGGATCGATGTTGGGTTTGTTGGCCGCGCGCAGCGGCGCGTCGAGCGCCGCGAGCGCGAGCAGCCGCGCATGCTCGGCGCGCGCCTCCTCGTCGGTCTCGCGCGCGACCACGAAGGCCGAGAGCCCGAACTGCAGCGGCGCCCAGCCGGCCGGGCGCTCGCGGCGCCGCAAGTCGGCGATCAGCGCCTGCACGTCGGCCAGCGGCTGGCCGTTGATGAACCAGGTGTCGCCGCGACCGGCCACCAGCGCGCGCGCCGGCTCCGATTCGCCGCCCACGTAGATGCGCGGCCGCGCACGGTGCAGGCCCGCCGGGCTCAGCCGGTAGTCGTCGAGCTTGAAGTGCTCGCCCGCGAAGCGCGTGCGCTCGCCGCGCAGCAGCGACTCCACCACCTCGATCCATTCGCGGCCATAGGCATAGCGCGCATCGTGCTCGGCGAAGGGAATGCCGGCGCGCTCGAGCTCGGGCCGGTTCCAGGCATTGACGAGGTTGATCGCGAAGCGCCCGCCGCTGATCTCCTCGATGCCCAGCGCCATCTTCGCGAGCACCGCCGGGTGATAGAGGTAGGGCTTGATGGCCGCGATGATCTCGATGCGCGAAGTGAGCGCGGCCAGCGCCGCGGCCGCCGTCCAGGCCTCGAGCTGGGCGCTCTCGCCATCGTGCGGATTGACCGTGTGCTGCGCCACCAGCACCGAGTCGAAACCGAGCCGCTCGGCCTCGAGCACCAGCGCGCGGTTGCGCCGCCAGGAGGCGTCATAGGGTTCGTCGGGATCCTGCAGCGCGGCGCGGCTGCCATGCACCAGCGCCCAGATGCCGAAGCGCGGGCCGGGCCCGCTGGAAAAAGTAGAGGTCATGGCGATGAGGAAAGGTTACGCCGCGGCATCGCGCAGCAGTGGCAGCAGCTGCTCGCCCTGCCGGCGGATCTCGTGGAGGTAGGGCGTGTCGGACAGCACGAAATGCGTGATGCCCAGCGCCTGGTACTTGCGCAGCGAGCGCGCGACGTCCTGCGCCGAGCCCACCAGCCAGGTGGTGGCGGCACCGCCGCCGCCGTACTTGCCGGGCGTGGTGTAGAGGTTGTCGTCGAGCACCTCGCCGCGCTCGTGCAGCTGCAGCAGCCGGCGCTGGCCCACGGCCTGCGCGCGGTCGGGCTCGCCGGGCGCCGCGCCGCGCGCCATCTGCGCCACCTTCGCCTCGGCATCGGCCCAGGCTTCCTCGGTGGTGTCGCGCACCAGCGTCGTGACCCGCAGGCCGAAGCGCAGCGGCGGCAGATCGCGGTCGAGGCCGCGGCTCAGCGCCTTCAGCCGTTCGATGCGTTCCTCGATGCCGTCGCGCGGCTCGCCCCAGAACAGCTGCACGTCGGCCTCGGTCGCCGACACCCGCTCGGCCGCCTCGGAGGCGCCACCGAAATAGATCGTCGGATGGCGCCGCGTGCCGCGCACCTCGATGCGCGGCTGCACGGTGGCGTTCTCCACGCCGAAGTGCTCGCCACGGTACGTCACGCCCTCCTCGGTCCAGAGCCGGCGCACCAGGTGGATGAACTCGCGCGTGCGCGCATAGCGCTGCGCGGGGTCACCCTCGCTGTCGCCATAGGCCGCGAGCTGGTCCTTGCCCGAGACGATGTTGATGCGCACGCGGCCGCCGCTCAGGTGGTCGAGCGTGGCCGCGGCCGATGCGAACTGCGCGGGCCGCCAGTAGCCCGGGCGGATCGCGATCAACGGCTCGAAACTGGTGGTGCACGCGGCCAGCGCGGTCGCCACCGTGAAGGTGTCGGGCCGGCCCCAGCCGGCGCCGATCAGCGCGCCCTTCCAGCCATGCGCCTCGAGCGCCAGCGCATGCCGGGTCAGCGTATCGAGGCTGTTGTGGCCCTCGACGGCGGCATCGCCGCGATGGCCGGCCACGACCTGGTTGGGGACGTACCAGAGGAATTCGGTGGGTTCGCTCATCGCCGTGCCTCCACCACCGGGACGCAAGCGCGCGATGCGGATATGCACATGTGCTTTTCTTCGTTCGCCCGCGAGCGGCTTCGCTCCATCGTTGGGTTCTTCATTTCACCGACTTCCAAAGGATTCCTCGCATGAGCCGCGACCGACTCTTCCTGCTCGAGGCAGGCTTCACCGACGACAGGTACCCGGGCGATGCCTTCGTCTGCCCCGACGGCCTGCCGATCGAGGGGCTGCTGGCCTCGGCGCCCGAACAGGCCGCGCGCCTCGAGGTGCACCGGCTGCCGTTCCCGCGCCCGCGCGCGGCCGTGGTGGCGCTGCTCGACGAGGCACACCAGAGCCTGCCGGTGCTGGTGTTCGGCGACGAGCCGCCGGCACCGGCCGACGCGCAGTCGCTCGGCGCCTTGCGCTTCGTGACCGACACGCGCCGCATCCTCGCGCTGCTGGCCGAGCGCCACGGCTTTCCGAAGGTACATTGACCCCCGAGCCGGGCGCGGCTGGCTTCAGGCCACGGCGTGCAGCTGCGGTCGCGGCGCGGCGGCGCGCTCGGCCTGCGGCTGCAGCTGCCGCAGCACCGGCAGCGCACGCGAGACCGCCAGCGCGATGCGCGCGCGCAGCAGCTCGCTGCGCACCTGGTAGTTCTCGAAATCGCGGTCGGTGGCGTAGACACCGATCGGCAGCGTGTGCGACTGGAAGAAGCTGAACAGCGGCCGCAGCTGGTGGTCGATCACCAGCGCATGGCGCTCGCTGCCGCCGGTCGCGGCCAGCAGCACCGGCTTGTCGATCAGCGCATCGTGGTGCACGAAGTCGAGGAAGTGCTTGAACAGGCCGCTGTAGGCGCCGCGGAACACGGGGCTGGCGGCGATCACCAGGTCGGCCGACTCGAGGGCCACGAGGGCTTCCTCGACCGCGGCCGGCAATTGCGGGCGGTAGAGCACGGCGCCGAACTGCGGCACCAGGTTGCCGATCTCGATCACGCGGCTCTCGACCGGGATCGCCTGGGCGATGCCTTCGATCAGCTCCTCGACCAGCACCAGGGTGCGCGAGGGGCGTTGCAGGCCGCCGGACAGGGCGACGATCTTGAGGGGGGTTTGGGGCATGGGATGGATGGCGCGGCCGGCGGGCTGCGCGTGTGCAGACTAGGGCTGCGGCCATTCTGCGCGCCGTGCGCGGCGCGTGAACCTCGACTTTCGCATGTGCTTCTGCGAACTTCGTCTATGCGCCGCACGGGGTGCGCCGCGCGCATGGCAGGCATGCGCGGCGGCCATGGGAGAAGCCGCATATGGGCCGCATATGGATGTGCGCAATCGTTCGTTCCGCGCGGCCGATGCGCGTCCCAGAATCGCGCCGGCCCTCTCCCTCCCCCTCTTCTCTCTTCCCCCGCATGACGCTCCCCACCTCCGCCATCGATCATCCCTGGGGCGCACCGCCCAGCGCGCGCTACGACGAACTCGCGCGGCCGTTCCGCGCCGTGTTCGCGCGCATCCGCGAGGGCGCGGTGGCGCGCGACCTCGCGCACCAGCTGCCGCACGAGGAGATCGGCTGGCTGCGCGAGGCCGGCTTCACGCGGCTGCGCCTGCCGGTCGAACGCGGCGGCGCCGACGCCAGCCTGGTCGAGCTGTTCGCGCTGCTGACCGAGCTCGGCGCGGCCGACACCAACGTGGTCAATGCCCTGCGCGCGCACTTCGGCTTCACCGAGGACGTGCTGCTCGCGCCCGAGTCGCCGTGGCGCACACACTGGCTCGAGCGGCTCGCCACGGGCGAGCTCGTGGGCTCGGGCTTCTCGGAGACCGGCGGCGCCAAGGTCGGCGCCTTCTCGACCCGGCTGCGCGCCACGCCGCGCGGGCTGCGGCTCGACGGGCGCAAGTTCTACACCACCGGTTCGCTGTTCGCCGACTGGATCAACGCCGTGGCCGACGACGACGAAAGCCAGCCCACGATGATCTCGGTGCCGCGCCAGGCTGCGGGCGTGCAGGTGCTCGACGACTGGGACGGCTTCGGCCAGGCGCTCACCGCGAGCGGCACCGCCACCTTCGAGGACGTGGCCATCGATCCACTGTGGGTCAACCCGAGCAAGCAGCGCTTTCCCTACGCCTCGCCCTACTTCCAGACCGTGCACCTGGCCTCGCTGGCCGGCATCGCGCGCGCCTCGAGCGACGACCTCGCGCAGCGCGTGCGCGAACGCGACCGCAGCTACAGCCACGGCAATGCCGCGCGCGTGTCCGACGATCCGCAGATCCTGCAGGTAGTGGGCCGCGGCCGCAGCGCGGCCTATGGCGCGAGCGCGATCGTGCTGCAGGCGGCCGGCGCGCTGCAGCGCGCGCACGATGCGCACCTCGACGGCGCGCTGTCCGACGAGGCACGCGCCGCCGCCGCGGCCGCCGCGCATGTGGAGGTCGACCAGGCAGTCTCGGTCGTCACGCGGCTGGTGCTCGACGCGAGCACCGAGCTGTTCGACGCGCTCGGCGCCTCGGCCACGCTGCGCACCCACGGGCTGGACCGCTACTGGCGCAACGCGCGCACCATCTCCTCGCACAACCCGCGCGTCTACCGCGAACGCCAGGTCGGCGCCTTCGCGGTCAACGGCACGCCGCCGCCGACCTTCTACCGCGTCGGCAGGAGCTGAACGCCGCTACTGCGCGAACGCATCGAGAGCCAGCGCGCCGGCCGGCCGGTCGAAGCGCTGCTCGATCTGCTGGATCGCCTGCGCGAGGAACTGCAGGAACATGCCCATCGCCACCGCGGTGGTCTGGCCCGCGCGCTGGTAGAGGCAGCTGAACGAGCGCGCGCCCGCGTCGGCCAGGCCGGTCCACACCAGGCGGCCGGCCGCCACGTCTTCCACCACGTTCTCGGCGATCAGGAAGCCGATGCCCGTGCCGCCGGCCACCAGGCGCCGCACCATCGCGACCGAGCTGGTCTCCACCAGCGGGCGGGTCTGGCGGTGCGCGCGCAGGTCGATCTGGTCGACCATGGCGCGCAGCTCGGTATCGGGCGTCATCAGGATCAGCGGATGCTCGAGGCAGTCGCGCAGCCGCGGCAGCTTGCCCAGCGCCGTGAGCGGATGGCCGGGCGGCGTGACCAGCCCGAGCTGCTGCGCGAAGGCGCCGATCTCCTCCACGCCCGGCGGCGGCTTGCGGCGCAGGCAGTAGCCGATGTCGGCCTCGCCGGTCGCAACCCAGCGCAGGATGTTCTCGCCGCTGCCCGAGCGCACGCCGTAGGTCACGCCGGGGTAGCTCTTCATCGCGGCCTCGATCACCTCGGGCACCAGTTGCTCGGCCGAGGAGTGCGAGACCGCGAGGTTGATGTGGCCGCGGCGCAGCGAGCGCAGGTCCTCGACCTGGCTCAGCGCGCTGTCGAAGTCGCGCTGGCCGCGGCGCACCGCGGCAATCATGATCTCGCCCGCCGTCGTGAGCTGCATGCCGCGCGGCAGCCGGTCGAACAGCGGCGCGCCGACCTGCTCCTCGAGGTTGAGGATCTGCTGGTGCACGGCCGCGGCCGTGAGGTGCAGCGACTCGGCCGCCTTGCGGATCGAGCCGCGGCGGGCGACCTCGTCGAAGCAGCGAAAGGACTGGGAGATGGCGCGCATCGGGGCAATGTACGTTTTTTCCTGACGCACCGTTCAAAACAATCATATTTTCCTGACGGCTCGGGCGGCCTAGATTCGGCGCCATCGCACTGAGGAACCCGTCTTGAACACTCGCATCCGTCCCGCCTCCACCGTCGACCAGGTCACGCAGCGCCGCCGCGGCGTCGGCCTGATCGCCCACGATCCCGTGCTCAGCGCGGGCGGCTACACGCTGATCGCGCCTCAGACCGCGCGGGGCCACGTCTACCTCGTCGGCATCGACGGCGAGGTGGTCCACCAATGGAAGCTGCCGGTGCGCGCGGGCCGCCATGCCGTGATCCTCGGCAACGGCAACCTCGGCTACAACGGTAACCACGCCGATTCGCTCGACCGCTACCCCGCCTGGTCGATGTGGCACGGCGGCGACTTCCGCGAGCTCACGCCCGAGGGCGAGCTGGTCTGGCACTACGAGGACCCGTCGCATCACCACGACGCCATGTGGCTGCCCAACGGCAACCTGCTGTACGCGGCCTGCGCGCCCGTGCCCGCCGACTTCGCACGCCGCGTGCCCGGCGGCACCGCGCACGCCGGCGACGACACCATGTACGGCGACGTGATCCGTGAAGTGAACCGCGCGGGCGAGATCGTCTGGGAATGGAAGTGCTGGGAGCACCTCGCGCCCGAGGACTTCCCGATCCACCCGGGCTTCGGCCGCTACCACTGGCCGCTGGTCAATGGCCTCGACGTCGACGCCGAGGGCCTGGTGCTCATGAGCCTGCGCACCACCTCGGGCGTGATCGGCGTCGACAAGGCCAGCGGCCAGGTGCGGCTGCACATTCCGTCGAGCGTGGTCTCGCACCAGCATGCGCCGGTGGCGCTGCCCAATGGCCGCATCCTGGTATTCGACAACGGCAACTTCCGCCATGGCGCGCACGTGGCCTTCTCGCGCGTGCTCGAGATCGACCCGGCGACCCACGAGGTCGCGTGGTCCTATGCCGACGAGATGGTCAACGCCTTCTACACCGCCTTCATGGGCAACGCGCAGCGGCTGCCCAACGGCAACACGCACGTCACCGAGTCGGCCACCGGCCGGCTGTTCGAGGTCACGCCTGAGGGCGAGGTGGTCTGGGAGTACGTGATCCCGTGGTTCGACGAGTACCCCGACGAGGCCGCGCGCAAGACCGGGCCGGGCCGGCTCAACAGCGTGTTCAAGACCTACCGCTACACGCGCGAGCAACTGCCGTGGCTGCGGGCCTGATGACCGATCGCGCCATGAAAACCTCCACCCTCCTCGCCCGCGCGCTGTGCGCCGCCGCCGCGCTGCTCTCCTTCGCCCCCGCGGCCAGCGCCGCACCCGAAGTGCAGAACGTGCGCATCCTCTCCAACTGGTTCGCGCAGCCCGACCAGGCCGGCTACTGGCAGGCGCAACAGGACGGCCTCGGCAAGGAAGCGGGCATCCGCATCAGCGTGCTGCAGGGCGGCCCGAAGATCCAGACCGTGCCGCAGGTGGCCTCGGGCCAGGCCGAGTTCGGCATCGGCAATGCCGACGACGTGCTGCTCGCGCGGCTGCGCGGCGCGCCGGTGCGCGCCGTGTTCGCGCACCTCGACCACGTGCCCTACACGCTGGTGTATCACGCCGACCCGGCCGTCAAGGGCATCGCCGACCTGCAGGGCCGTACCTTCGCGGTCAACATCGGCAATGCCTACTGGGAGTGGACCAAGAAGCGCTACAAGCTCGCCAACACGCGCGAGATCCCGGTCTCGGGCGACCTGAGCCTGTTCCGCGACGATCCGAAGATGGTGCAGCAGGGCTACTCGCTGTTCCTGCCCGCGCGCATGGCCGCGAGCGGCCTCGCGGTGCAGCAGATCACGCTGGCCTCGCTCGGCTACCGGCCCTACAGCGTGCTGTTCACCACCGACGAGCTGATTCGCACCAGGCCCGCATTGGTGAAGGCCGCGATCGCCGCGGTACAGCAGGGCTGGCGCAACTACGTGCGCGACCCCTCGGGCCTCAAGCCGCTCTTGACCGGCATGAACAAACAGATCTCGCCCGAGATCTACGACGCCGCCAACAAGCTGATGATCGAGACGCTGGTCTCGCACGACCTCAACCGCGTCGGCTGCATGGACGACGCGCGCTGGAAGGAGCTGGCCGGCCAGTTGCGCAGCGTGGCCTTCCTGCCTGCGGGCTTCGACGAGCGCCAGGCCTACGACCGCGGCCTCGTGCCCGGCTGCCAGCCATGAGCATCGGCGCTTCGATCGCGCTCGAGGGTGTCTCCAAGCGCTTCGACCGCGGCCTGCAGGCGCTCGACCCGATCGACCTCGAACTGCGCGCCGGCGAGTTCGTCTCGCTGGTCGGCCCCTCGGGCTGCGGCAAGTCGACGCTGCTGCGCATCCTGGCCGGCCTGGTGGCCCCCAGCACCGGCCGCTGCCGCCTGGGACCGGGCGCCGAGGCCGCCAGGGCCTTCGTGTTCCAGGAGCCGGCGCTGCTGCCCTGGCGCACGGCCGGGCGCAATGCGCAGTTGCTGATGGAGCTCGAAGGCCTCGCGCCCGACGAGCTGCAGCGCCGCGCCGCCGAGGCGCTCGCGCTGGTCGGCCTCGCGGGCATGGAGAAGCTCTATCCGCACCAGCTCTCGGGCGGCATGCGCATGCGGCTGTCGCTGGCGCGCGCGCTCGCGCTGCGCCCCGGCCTGCTGCTGCTCGACGAGCCGCTGGCCGCCGTCGACGAGCTGTCGCGCGAGCTGCTGCAGGAGGAGCTGTCGGCGCTGTGGCGCCAGGCCGGCTTCACCGGCGTGCTGGTGACGCACAGCGTGCACGAGGCCGTGTTCCTCTCGAAGCGCGTGGTCGTGATGTCGCCGCGGCCGGGCCGCGTGGTCGAGGTCGTCGAGGTGCCGTTCGTCTTTCCGCGCACGCCGCAATTGCGCGCGAGCGCGGAGTTCGCGCGGCTGGCCGGCGAGGTGACGGCCGCGCTGCGGCGCGAGACCGTGCCGCGCGCGGCATTCGCATGAGGCAGGCCACGCCATGACCCCCCACCCTTCCTCTTCGATCGCCGCGCGCTGGACGCGCGACGCCTGGCCCGTCGTGCTGGTCGCCGTGCTCGTCATCGGCCTGTGGTTCGCGCTGACCGCCACCGTCTACCGCGGCAAAGGCTACCTGCTGCCCTCGCCGCTCGAGGTGGGCGCGGCTGCCATCGAGAACGCCGGCCTGCTGCTGATGGCCGCCTTCACCACGCTGAAGGAAGCGAGCCTGGGCTTCCTGGTCGCCATCGTCGGCGGCATCGCGCTGGCGGCGCTGCTGAGCCAGTCGCGGCTGCTCGAGCGCAGCCTCTATCCCTACGTGGTGCTGCTGCAGACCGTGCCGGTGGTGGCGATCGCGCCGCTGATCGTGCTCTGGTTCGGCTACAACGAGGGCTCGGTGGTCGTGATCAGCCTGATCATGTCGCTGTTCCCGATCGTCAACAACACGCTGCTGGGGCTGCGCTCCACCTCGCGCAACCTGGTCGAGCTGTTCGCGCTGCACAACCGCAGCCGCTGGACCGCCTTTCGCAAGCTACAGCTGCCCGCGGCGCTGCCGCACATCATCGCGGGCCTGCGCGTGTCGGCGGGGCTGTCGGTGATCGGCGCCATCGTCGGCGAATTCATCATCGGCTCGGGCAATGCCGAGGGCGGGCTCGGCGTACAGATCGTGTTCGCGCAGGGCCGCATGTACACGGCGCTGCTGTTCGCCGAGGTGATCGCGGCCACGCTGCTGGGCTTTCTGTTCTTCGCGCTCGTGAGCGCGGTGGGCCGCGCGCTGCTGCGGCACTGGCACGAGTCGGCGATGCCGGGCTGAGGCCCTTCAGTCCAGCCAGCCGCCGCTGTCGTGCACCGAGCGACCACCGACCAGCGTCAGCTCGGCATGCACCTGCCCCAGCGCCTCCAGCGGCACCGTGAGCGGATCGGCATCGAGCACCGCGAGGTCGGCATAACGCCCCGGCGCCAGCGTGCCCTTGCGGTCCTCCTCGAAGCTCAGGAAGGCGCCGTTGCGCGTCACGGTCTCGAGCGCCTGCAGCCGGCTCAGCGCCTGGCCCGGGCCGATGGCACGGCCGGTGGTGCGCTCCTCGCGCGCCACCGAGGCCCACACCGCGGTGAACAGGCTCACGGGGATGTTGTCGCTGCCCGCGGCCAGCGGCAGCCCGGCTTCGAGCAATGCGCGCTGCGGCAGGAATTCCTCCTGCCGCTCGCGGTCGGCCAGCCGCGGCGCGCCGTTCTTCCACAGCATGTAGAACGGGATGCTCGTGACCATCAGGCCCAGCCGCTTCACGCGTTCGATGTCGGAGGCCGTGACGTAGCCCACGTGCTCCACCACCCAGCGCCGGCCCGCGAGCGGGAAGCGCGCGTCGATGGCCTCGAACACCTCGAGCACCTCGGTCAGCCGGTCGACCACCACGCTGTGCACGCGCAGGTCGTGCTCGGCCGCGAGCCAGGCGTAGTCGCGGAAGTCCTCGATGCGGTTGGCCCATTCGACGAAGCCCATCCAGCCGGTGTTGGGCAGCGCGCGCCGCACGGCGTTGGCCGCGGCGCGGTCGCCGCCCAGGCCGACGTAGATGCCGCCGATGGCAAGCATCGGGTCGCCGCTGCCGCGCCCGCGCGCATGCGCGAGCCAGTCGCGCATCGCGAGCCGCGCCTCGGCCACGTTCGACCAGGTCGGGCTCACGCACAGGCGGGTGCGCATGCTGAGCCCGCCCTCCTCCCACAGCCGGCGATAGACCGCGATGGTCTCGGGCGAGGAGCCGTGGCCCTCGTAGATGCTGGTGGTGCCGCAGGCGTGGTAGAGCGGCAGCGAACGGCGCAGCCCCTCGAGCCGGTCGTCGAAGCCGAAGGCCGGCACCTGCGTGAGCACCGAGAACTCGACCAGCGGCCGCTTGTTGGTCTCGACGATCACGCCGTTGGGCCGGCCGTCGTCGCCCAGTTCGATCTGCAGCCCGCCGCAGTCGGGGCAGGTGTGCTCGTCGATGCGGTGCAGCGCCAGCGCGCGGCTGTTGAGCGCGCTGTGGCCCGGCGGCACGCCCCAGTTGCCGAACAGGCCCGGGATGTAGACCGGATGATCGGGCGCCACCGCGTCGAGCTCGTGCCGGTTCGGCATGCGCCGTTCGGCCAGGTTGGACGGGCCGCCGAAGTAGAACGGCGGCCGGCCCACGGGCATGGTCACGATCCAGCGGCCCGGCGGCGTGCGCGCGGCCTCGGCCGCGACCACCGCCAGCACGTCGGCGATGCAGGTGGCATGCGCGAGGCTGGGCCGCAAGGTCTTCAGGCCCTCGCGCTCCATGTGCGCATGGGCGTCGACGAGGCCGGGCAGCACGGTGCGGCCGCCGAGGTCGATGACGCGCGTGTCGGCGGTGCGCGTGCGCGCCACCTCGGCCTCGCTGCCGACCGCGAGCACGCGGCCGCCGGCCAGCGCCACCGCCCGCGCGGGCGCCGCGCTGGGCTCCATCGTCAGCACCTGGCCGTTGGCCAGGATCAGCTCAGCGGCGGCCATCGGCGCCATACCAGGGGAACAGGCGGTGCAGCAGCCAGGCGAACAGCTGGTCGGCCAAAAATCCGATGGCGCCGAGGAACAGCAGGCCCACGAACATGATGTCGACGCGGAACACCAGGTGCGCGAACGAGATCAGGTAGCCCAGGCCCTGCTCGGCCCCGACCAGCTCGGCCGCCACCAGCACCACGAAGGACACGGCCGTGGCCTGGCGCAGCCCCGCGAACACGAAGGGCAGCGCGGCCGGCAGCGCCACCTGCGTCATGGCCGCGAAGGGACTGGCGCCGAGCGCGGCGGCCGAGCGCAGGTAGACGGCGGGGATGTCGCGCACGCCGATGAAGGTGTTGACCCAGACCGGGAAGAAGGCGCCCCAGGCGATCAGCATCACCTTCGAGAGATCGCCGAGCCCGAACCAGACGATGGCCAGCGGCACGATCGCGATCGCCGGGATGGCGCGCAGGCCGTGCAGCACCGGGTCGGTGAACTGGCGCAGGGTGGTGCTGCGCCCGGTCAGCACGCCTGCCACCACGCCGAGCGAGGCGCCGAGCAGGAAGCCCCAGAGCGCGCGCAGCAGGCTCGCGCCCACGTGCGGCCAGATGTCGCCCTTGCGCCAGGCCATGTCGAGCAGCACACCAGCCACCTGCGAGGGCGGCGGGAACATCTTGGTGTTGATGCCGGGCACGACGCGCGGCGCGATCTCCCAGGCCAGCAGGAAGGCCACGATGCCGGCCGCGCCCAGCAGCAACTGGCGCCGGCGCGCGCGCCGCTGCCGCGCGAGCCGGTCGCGCCGGAAGTCGCGTTCGAGCGCTTCGCGCCGCGACAGCGATGCCTCGGCCGGCGCCGCCTCGGCACGCGCGCGCAGGTCGTCGAGCGCCGCGCTCACGAGGCCACCTCTTCCGACTGCGCGAAGGCCGCCGCGATGCGCGCATAGGCCGCGCCGAAGGCCGGGTCGGCGCGCTCGCGCGGATACGGCAGGTCGACCTCGACGATCTCGCGGATGCGTCCCGGGTGCGGGCTCATCACCACCACGCGCTGCGCGAGGAAGACCGCCTCCTCGATGTTGTGGGTGATGAAGAACACCGACAGCCCGAGCTCGCGCCACAGCCGCAGCAGCTCGCGCTGCAGGCTCGCGCGCGTGAGCGCGTCGATGGCCGCGAAGGGCTCGTCCATCAGCAGCACCTTCGGACGCGTGGCGAGCGCGCGCGCCACCGCCACGCGCTGGCGCATGCCGCCCGAGAGCTCGAAGGGATAGCGCCGCGCCGCATGCGACAGGCCCATGAGCGCGAGCAGTTCCTCGGCGCGCGCGCGGCGCTCGGCGGCGCCCAGGCCCAGCATCTTGAGGCCGAACTCCACGTTGCGCCGCGCATTGAGCCAGGGGAACAGCGCGTACTCCTGGAACACCACGCCGCGGTCGGCGCCGGGCCCGGTCACGGGCTGGCCGCCGGCCGTCACGCTGCCCGTGGTGGGCTCGACGAAACCCGCGATGGCGTTGAGCAGCGTGGTCTTGCCGCAGCCGCTCGGGCCGATGGCGCAGACGAACTCGCCCTCGCCGATGTCGAGGTTCACGTCGGTCATGGCCCAGTTCAGCTCGCCGTTCGACGAGGCGTAGAGCTTGGAGGCATCGCGCACGCTGACGATCGCGCGCGAGGCCGTGTGGTTCGCGCCCATGGCCTCAGCCCAGGCGCACGCGATCGGGCGCCGCGGCCTTCAGCGCATCGGCGTAGATCAGCTTGCGGTAGAGCGCGCGCAGGTCTTCCTTCGGCGGCGTCGCAAGCCCGGCCTCGACGGCCCACTGCGCGTTGAGCACCAGGTCGTCGAGCAGCCGCTCGTCGAGCCGCACGCCGACCGAGACGGTCTCGAGCCCGGCCTTGGTGGTCTCGACCGTGGCCTTGGTGCGCTCGGCCACCAGCGCGATCGCCTCGGCGGTCTGGGCGCGGTAGAAGGCCTCGGCATCGAGCAGGCTGCGCACCGCGGCCTCCACCAGCTTGGGGCGCGACTGCACCAGCGATTCGCTCGCGGTCAGCACGTAGTGGCTCAGGAACACCTTCTCCAGCCCCGTGTCGTCGAGCACCTTGACCTTGCCGCCGCTGTCGGCGATGGCCTTCTGGCCCGCGTCCCAGCCCCAGGCGAAGGCATCGATGTCGCCCTTGGCGATGGCGGTCACGGCATCGGGGCCGCGCAGGTTGACCAGCGTCACGTCCTTGAGCGCGAGGCCGTGCAGCGAGAGGAAGCGGCTCAGGAAGTAGTGGCCGCTGGTGCCGACCGTGGTCGCCACGCGCCTGCCCTTGAGCTGCGCGCCGGTCGCGATGCCGCGGTCGCTGCGCGCCGCCACCACCATGCCGCTCGACAGCCGGCTGAACTCGGCCACGATGACCGCGCGCACGCCGTTCGCGCCGGCCAGGCCGATCACGCTGTCGGTGGCGGTCGCGAACTGGGCCTTGCCGGCCACGGCCGCGTCGAAGGCCAGCCGGCCCGAGGTGAACTGCAGCGTGGTGGCCTCGATGCCGTGGTTCTTCCAGAGGTTACGGCTCGACACCAGGTAGGGAATGGCCCAGCTGAAGCCCTGGCTCTCGGCGACCACGATCTTCTCGAGCGATTGCGCGCGCAGCGGCAGGGACAGGCCGGCGGTACCGGCGAGGGCGGCGAGACCGAGGCCGAAGCGGCGGCGGTCGATGGGATGCGAGGAGTTCATGGGGTCGGAGGGAGGAAAAAGAATACGGAACGCGAGGGCTCAGCCATAGCCATAGGGATTCGGCACGTCGCCCGCCAGCAGCCAGGCGCCGATGCCCTGGTGCCGGTAGTCGAGCGGGTCGTGCAGCGTGTGCACGCGCACGTTGCGCCAGTAGCGGTCGAGGTTGTGCTTCGAGGCGGTGCCGCGCGCGCCCACCAGCTCGAAGATCTGCGAGGTGACGTGCAGCGCCGTGCGCGCGGCCTGCGTGCGCGCGGCAGCCACGTCGATCGCGAGCGCCCCGCGGCTTTCGGCCGTGAGCGCGAAGCCCTGCTCCCAGGCCTGCTGGAAGCGCTCGTTGGCCTGGTTCGACAGCGCGGTGGCGGCCTGCAGCGCCGACCACATCTCGCCCGCGCGCAGTTGCAGCAGCCGGTCGTCCTCGGCGCGCTCCACGCCGGCCATGGGCCAGGGCTGGGTGTGGGCGCGCAGATGCTCGATGGCGGCGCGCAGCGCGCCGAAGGCATTGCCGAGGTAGATCTCGGTCAGCACGATCTGGCCGATCAGGTTGCGCAGCGTGGCGCGCGGGCTCGAGGCCACGCCGGGCGGGCCGAGGATCTCGTCGTGCGCGATGCGCACGCGCCGGAACTCGACGTTGCCGCTGTCGGTCTGGCGCTGGCCCATGTTGTCCCAGTCGCCGAGCACCGTGATGCCCGCGCGCGAGGTCGGCACCACGGCGAACAGCCGGTCGGTGGGCTCGGGGCCGAGCACCACCGAGACGTTGAGCACGTCGGAGTCTGGGGCGCCCGAGCAGAAGCCCTTCACGCCGTCGATCTCGATGCCGTCGTCGGTGCGCGCCGCCTGCAGCCGGGTGTCGCGTGCATTCACGGCATTGCCCCAGAACCAGCGCTTCTCCACCGCCTCGCCGAGGAAGCGCGCCTGCTGCGCCTCGGAACCGAACAGCAGCACGCTCGCCACCTGCAGGTGCTGGAAGCCGAACAGGTGCGCGAGCGAGCTGTCGGCCTGCGCGAGCCGGCGCAGGATGCGGAAGATCAGCGGCCAGGCCGCCTGCTGGCCGCCATGGGCCGCGGGGATCGCGAGCGTGAGCAGGCCGCTGCGGCGCAGCAGCGCGCGTTCGGCCAGTGCCGTGCCGCCCGCGCGGTCGCGCTCGGCGGCACTGGCGGCCAGGGTGTTCGCGAGCGCGAGCACCGGCTCGGTGAAGACGCCGAAGTCCTCGGCGAAGGGATCGGCCGCCGATGGCGTGCCCTGGGGAGCGGAAGAAGAGGACACGGGATGGCGGCCTGCGGTGGAGAAGAGGAAGCGGAAAGCGGGGGCGGGCCGGAACGCGGGATCGGAGAGCGGCGACGCCGGCCGCGGCGGCTGCACGCATGATGCCGAGCCGGACCCCGTTCGCTTAGAACATTCCGGAGCATGGATATGCGCCGCGCGTTCAGCGCCGGTGGTCGACGCGCCGCGCCAGCCACTCGCCGACGAACTGGATCGCCGACACCAGCGCGATCAGGATCACGATCACCTCGAACATCACGCGCGTCTCGTAGCGCTCGTAGCCGTAGCGGATCGCCAGGTCGCCGAGGCCGCCCGCGCCCACGGCGCCCGCCATGGCCGAGGCATTGACCATCGCGATCACGCTGACCGTCATGCCGCCGATGATCCCGGGCAGCGCCTCGGGCAGCAGCACGTGGCGCACGATGTGCCAGCGCCGGCAGCCCATGGCGCGCGCGGCCTCGACCAGGCCCGCGTCGACGTCGTTGAGGCTGACCTGCGCGATGCGCGCATAGAACGGGATCAGGTTGGCCGCCAGCGGCACCACCGCGGCCCAGGTGCCGAGCGTGGTGCCGACCAGGAAGCGCGTGACCGGCAGCAGCGCGATCAGCAGGATGATGAACGGGATCGCGCGGCAGACGTTCACCGCGATCGACAGCGCCCGGTGGAAGCGCGGCCGCGGATAGAGGTTGCGCGGCGCCGTCACCGTGAGCACCACCGCGAGCACCAGCCCCAGCGCGATCGCGATGAAGGCCGAGACGCCCACCATCAGCAGGGTCTGGAAAAAGGCCTGGACGTACTTGTCAATCTGCGGCGTGGACATAGCCCAGGACCTCGATGCGGTCGGCCGCGAGCGCCTGGCGCGCGGCTTCGATGTCGAAAGAAGGGTCCGCGCCCACCGGCACGGCCACCAGCAGCCGGCCCTGCGCATGGCCGCGGATGCGGTCGAGCCCGCCGTGCAGCCAGGTTGCACCGGGGCCGAGCGCGGCCAGCGCCTCGAAGGGCAGGCCCCGCGGCCGCGCGGCGCCGTCGAAGCCCAGGCTCAGCACCCGCAGGGCCGGCCGGCCCGGGATGCCTCCAAGGCCTTCGACGTCGGGCACCAGCGCCGCCGCAAGGTCGGGCGGCAGGTCGTGCAGCAGCGGCTGCAGCAGCGCGCGCGTGGCCTCGGCCCGCGGCTTGCCGAACACGCGCCACACCTCGCCGAGCTCGACGAGGCGGCCGCGGTCGAGCACCAGCACGCGGTCGCAGACCTCGCGGATCACCGCCATGTCGTGCGTGATCAGCACCACCGTGAGGCCGAAGCGCCGGTTGATGTCGCGCAGCAGCGCGAGGATAGCCTGCGTGGTCTCGGGATCGAGCGCCGAGGTCGCCTCGTCGCACAGCAGGATCTGCGGCCGGTGCACCAGCGCGCGCGCGATGCCCACGCGCTGCTTCTGCCCGCCCGAGAGCTGCGCCGGCCAGGCATCGGCCTTGTCGGCCAGGCCGACGAGTTCGAGCAGTTCGTCCACGCGCTCGCGGATGCGCCGCGGTTCCACGCCCGCCACCTTGAGCGGCAGCGCGACGTTGTCGCGCACGGTCTTGGCCGACAGCAGGTTGAAGTGCTGGAAGATCATGCCGATGCGCCGGCGCAGCGCGACCAGGCCGTCCTCGTCGAGGCCGCCCACGTCCACGCCGTCGACGCGCACCGTGCCGCCGCTCGCGGCCTCGAGCGCATTGACGGTGCGCAGCAGCGTGGACTTGCCAGCGCCGCTGCGCCCGATGATGCCGAAGACCTCGCCGCGCTCGACGGCGAACGAGACCGCCTCGAGCGCCGCCACCGTGCCTGCCGCGCCCGCGTAACTCTTGGAGACCTGCTCGAAGACGATGTGGGCCGGCGCCGGTGCCGGCGTCGTCGCGGCGCTCAGAACACGGGCAGTACCGAACCCTGGTACCGCGTCTGGATGAACTGGCGCACCTCCTCCGACTGATAGGCCTGGACCAGCGGCTTGACCCAGGCCGCGTTCCTGTCCTTCTCGCGCACCACGATGATGTTGACGTAGGGGTTGTTCTCCTTCTTCTCGACCGCGAGGCCGTCGCGCGTGGCGATCAGGCCGGCCTGGTAGGCGAAGGTGTTGACGATGGCCGAGGCATCCACGTCCTCGAGCGAACGCGCAAGCACCACCGAGGCGGCCTCCACCAGCTGCACCTTCTTCCTGTAGCCGGTCACGTCGGCCAGCGTGGCGGTGCCCTTGAAGGGATCGAAGCCTTCGCGCAGGGTGAGCACGCCCCGGTCGCGCAGCACGACCAGCGCGCGCGTCTGGTTGCTCGGGTCGTCGGGAATGCCGAGCTTGGCGCCGTCGGGCAGGTCCTTGAAGGCCTTGTGCTTCTTCGAATAGAAGGCGATCGGCGAGATGTAGGTATTGCCCACGCTGACCAGCTTGTAGCCGCGCTGCTTGACCTGGTCGTTGAGGAAGGGGATGTGCTGGAACGAATTGGCCTCGAGGTCGCCGTTGTTGAGCGCCTCGTTGGGGCTGGCCGAGCCGGTGATGACCACCGGCTTGACCTCGAGGCCGTTGCGCCTGGCGACCTTGGTGACCACTTCCCAGATCTCCTCGTCGACGCCGCCGCGCACGCCCACGCGCAGGATCGGCGATTGCGCGAGGGCCGCGGTCTGCGCCCAGAGCGCGGTCGAGGCGAGGACGAGTGCGCCCAGGGCGCGAAGAACACTGCGTGTGTGCATGACTTTCTCTTTTCGGTTGCCGTTTTTTGCTGCGGCCGATCTTCGAAGGCCCCGCCATGGCGGAAAAGGAAAGTTTTCGCACAAGCAATCTCGCTGCGCGACGAAGGCGCGGATCGATCCGCGCCGCGCGCCGCTGACGCGCTTGCACATGCGCATTCCGAAGTTGCCGTGGCGCGAGGCCACCGATACGGTCGACGGCTTCGCATGTCACCCTGCCTGGAGTTCCTTCGATGACCGCTTCGCTGCCTTCCCTCCCGCTTCCGCCGAGCCGCCGCACGCTGGTGCGCGGTGCCGCCGCCGCGCTCGGCGCCGCCGGCCTCGGCCTGCTGGGCCGCCGTGCCTGGGGCGCCGACAACGACAAGCCGATCACGCTGTCGTGGACCGGCACCGGCCTGTGCCTGAGCCCGATCGTGATCGCCAACGAGCTCGGTTATTTCGCAAAGAACAACGTGAAGGTGGAGATCATCAACTTCGCGGGCGCGGTCGACCAGGTGCTCGAATCGATCGCCACCGGCAAGGCCGACATCTCGCTGGGCCTGATCCATGCCTGGCTCAAGCCGCTGGAAGCGGGCTTCGACGTGAAGGTGGTGGGCACCGCGCACGCGGGCTGCATCCGCGTGCTCGCGCCCAAAACCTCGGGCATCGCGAGCATCGAGGCCGTGAAGGGCAAGACCATCGGCGTCTCGAGTCCCGCGGGCTATGGGCGCCAGTTCTTCTCGACCGCGCTGGCGCGGCGCGGCGTGAACCCCGACCAGGACGTGCAGTGGCGCGTGTTCCCGGCCGACCAGCTCGACATCGCGCAGAAGAAGGGCGAGATCGATGTCATCGCCGACTCGGACCCGAACCTCTACCTGATCGAGAAGCGCAACCCCGGCGCCTACCTCGAGATCGCGAACATCCTCAAGGGCGACTTCAAGGACCGGCTGTGCTGCATCGTCGCGGCGCGCGGCGAACTGGTGAAACGCAATCCGCAGCAGGTGGCGGCCGTGGTGCGATCGCTGCACCAGGCCGCGGACTTCATCGCCGAGAACCCCAACGAGGCCGGGCGCGCGGTGAGCAAGCTGTTCCCGAAGGTGGCGCAGCAGGACCTCGGCAGCATCCTCTCGACCATCGGCTACACGCACCACGCCAAGCGCTTCGATCTCGCGAAGGAGATCGAGAGCTATGCAGTCGACCTCAAGCAGGTGGGGGTGCTCAAGAAGAGCACCGATCCGGCGCGCTTCGCGAAATTCCTGACGGTGGACGTGCTGGCCTGAGCGCCTGCTTCAGGCCGCCAGCGGCTCGGGCACCGCGGCCAGCAGCGAGCGCGTGTAGTCGTGCGCGGGCCGCGACAGCACCTCCTCCACCGGCCCCTGCTCGACCAGCCGGCCACGGTTGAGCACCAGCACGCGGTCGGCCACGTGGCGCACGAGGTTGATGTCGTGCGAGATGAACAGCAGCGCCGTGCCCAGCCGCGACTGCAGCTCGGCGATCAAGTCGATGACCTGGGCCTGCACCGAGACGTCGAGCGCCGACACCGGCTCGTCGCAGACGATCAGCGCGGGCTGCGCCGCGAGCGCGCGCGCGATCGCCACGCGCTGGCGCTGCCCGCCCGAGAGCGAACGCGGAAAACGCTCGGCCAGCTCGGGCGCCAGGCCCACCTGCTGCAGCAGCGCCGCGATGCGCGCGCCCGTCTCGGCGCGCGGCAGGCCCTGCAGGTTCTCGGCGATCACCTGCGACACGCGGTAGCGCGGATCGAAGCTGCTCAGCGGATCCTGCGGGATGTACTGCAGCCGTGGCCGCAGCGGCCGCCGCGCGGCCTCGGAGATGCCCGACCACGGCTGGCCCAGCAGCCGCACCGTGCCCGCGTCGGGCTCGAGCAGGCCGAGCACGATCTTCGCGCAGGTGGACTTGCCCGAGCCCGATTCGCCGACCAGGCCGAGCACCTCGCCGGCCGCGATCGAGAACGACAGGTCCTCGAGCGCCACGAAGTCCTCGCGCGGACCCAGCCCGCGCCGCACCGCGAAGCGCTTGCCGATGCCCCGGACCTCGAGCACCGGCGCCTGCGCGGCCGGCACCGGCGCGCGCGGCGGCAGCGGCTCGCGCACGATGCGCAGCCGCGCCCCGGGGCCCTCGCCGGTTGACTCGAAGCGAGCCGACGACAGCCGGCTGCCGCGCGAGGAGGTCGAGGGCACGGCCGCGATCAGCTGCCGGGTGTAGCCATGGCGCGGGCTCGACAGCACGTCGCGCACCGGGCCTTGCTCGAGCACGCGGCCATGGCGCATCACGAGCACGCGGTCGGCGATGCCCGCCACCGCCGACAGGTCATGGCTGATCAGCAGCAGGCCGCTGCCTTCGTCGCGCACGCGCCGCGCCAGCACCTCGATCACCTGCTTCTGCAGCGCCGCGTCGAGCGCGGTGGTGGGCTCGTCGGCCACGATCAGCGGCGGCAGGCCCGCGATGGCCGCCGCGATCAGCGCGCGCTGGCGCAACCCGCCCGAGAGCTGGTGCGCGTACTGGCCGATGCGGCGTTCGGGATCGGGCATGCCCACGCGCGCGAGCGTTTCCAGCACGCGCCGGCGCACCGCCGTGCGGCCGCGCAGCAGGCCATGGTGCTCGAGCACCTCGCCGACCTCGCGGCCGATGGGGCGCAGCGGATCGAGCGACACCAGCGCGTCCTGCATCACCAGCCCCGCGAAGGTGCCGCGCAGGCGGCGCCAGTCGGTGGCATCGAAGCGGTTCGCGTCGCGCCCGTCGATCAGGAACCTGCGCGCATGCACGCGCGCGCCCGGCCCGGCGAGCGCGAGCAGGCTGCGCGCGGTCACGCTCTTGCCCGAGCCCGACTCGCCGACCAGCGCCACGCATTCGCCGCGCGCGATGCGCAGGTCGAGCGCCTCGACCACGGTGCGCTCGCCCGCGGGCGTGTCGAAGCGGACCGTGAGGCCTTCCACATCGACCAGCGGAGCATCGCTCATGCCAGCCTCCCCTCGAAGCGCCGCTGCAGATGGTGGCCGAGCACGGTGAACGAGATCACCGTGAGCGTGATGGCCGCGCCCGGGAACACGCCGGGCCACCAGGCCACGCGCAGCACGTCGCGGCTCTCGGCCAGCATCACGCCCCACTCGGGCGTGGGCGGCTGCGGGCCGAGGCCGAGGAAGCTCAGGCCCGAGGCCGCGAGCACGGTCGATCCCACGTAGACGGTAGCGGTCACGGGCACCGCCACCAGCACGTTGGGCAGCAGATGGCCGAAGAACACCTGGGCGCGGCTGCGGCCGTAGATGTAGGCATGGGTCACGTAGTCGGCCTGGCGCACGATGCGCGTCTGCGCGCGCACCACGCGCGCGAACTTCGGAATGCCCGCGATGCCGACCGCGAGCGCGATGTTGGCCAGCCCCGGGCCGAGGAACACCACCACCAGCATCGCCAGCAGCACGCCCGGAAAGGACGAGATCACGTCGAACAGCCGCGACAGCCCCTCGTCGAGCAGCCATTGCTTCTGGCCCGCCACCAGGCCCAGCAGCACGCCGGCCAGCACCGAGATCGCGGTGCCGCCGATGCCGATGAACAGCGAGTAGCGCGCGCCATGCACGGTGCGCGAGAGCACGTCGCGGCCGAGCCGATCGGTGCCGAAGGGATGCTCGGCGCCCGGCGGCTGCAGCACCGCGAGGAAGTCGCCCTCGAGCGGATCGAGCGGCGCCAGCCAGCGCGGCGCGACGGTGGCGATCACCAGCAGCGCGACGAACAGCGCCGACAGCAGCACCGCGAGCGGCGGCAGGCGCCGGCGCGGCGCGCTCGACGCGGGTGCGCCACCCGCGGGCAGCGCGACGGTCTCGGATGCGGAAGTCATGATGCCTTGAGCCTCGGGTCGATCAGTGCATAGAGCAGGTCCAGCAAGGTGGACGCCGCGACGTGGATGAAGGCCGCCAGCAGCACCACCGCGAGCACCACGGGCGCATCCTGGCTCAGCACCGCGTTGAGCGTGACGGTGCCCAGGCCGGGCCGGCCGAACACCTTCTCGGTGATGACGGCGCCGCCGAGCAGGCCGCCGATGATCCAGCCGCCGAGCGTGACCACGGGCAGCGCCGCATGGCGCAGCACGTGCCGCAGGCGCAGCCGCAGCTCACCCAGGCCGCGCGCGCGCACCGTGACCACGAAGGGCTGCTCGAGCGCGCGCTCCATCGCCTCGCGCAGCACCTGCGCCAGCAGGCCCGCGGTCGGCAGCGCCAGCGCGGTCGCCGGCAGCACCAGCGCGCGCCAGTCGGCCGCGCCCGAGACCGGGAACCAGCGCAGCGTGAACGAGAAGGCCATCAGCAGCAGGATGCCGAGCCAGAACACCGGCGTGGAGGCGAACACCAGCTCCAGCATGGAGGCCGCCGCGCGCGCGAAGCGCCCGCGGCCCGAGGTCAGCGTGGCCACCACCACCGCGAACAGCAGCGCCAGCACGCCGGCCGCGAGCGCGAGCTCGACCGTGGGCCACAGCTGCGCCATCACCACGCGCGCCACCGGCTGGCGCAGTTCGTACGAGGTGCCGAAGTCGCCGCTGGCGATGCGCGCCAGGAAGCCCAGGTACTGCTCCCACAGCGGGCGGTCCAACCCCCACTCGGCCGCGATGGCCTCGCGCAGGCCCGGGTAGTCGAGGTCGCCGGCCAGGATGTCCTCGACCCGGCCCGGCAGCGCATGCAGGGCCAGGAAGGCCGCGGTGGCGCTGCCCCACGCCACCAGCAGGCCGGCGCCCAGCCGCGAGATCACCAGTCGCCACATGACGGGCTCAGCGCTCCGACAGCCACACGTCGTGGAAGTTCGACGGCGAGTCGAGCTGCGTCTCGAACGACAGACCGCGCACCCGGCTCTTGGCCGCGAGCTGGTAGTTGGCCGAGAACAGCGGCACGATGATGCCCTGGTCCACCGCGTGGCGCTGCGCGGCGTCGACCAGCTTCTTCTTCTCCTCGAGATTCGTGGAAGCCAGCGCGTCGTTGATGTAGCCGAACAGCGTCCTGTCGCCCTTGTCGGCCACCGCGCGGATGAAGCCGCTCTCGCCGATGTTGCCCTGCAGCTCCTGCGCCGCGTCGGCCGGCAGGTAGGTGTTGGGATAGATGCTCCACGAGCCCTTCTGCAGCTGCTGCGCCCACTCGCCGCCGGTGACGAAGCGCAGCCGCAGGTCGAAGCCCAGGTTCTTGCGCAGCTGCGCCTGCAGGCCCTGGATCAGCACGTCGCGGTTATCGCGCACGAAGGGCTGCGGATAGCCGACCTCGATGGTCAGGCGCTGGCCGTCCTTGGTGCGGAAGCCCTCGGCGTCGCGGCCGGTCCAGCCCGCTTCGTCGAGCAGCTTGTTGGCCGCGGCCGGGTTGTTGCCCCAGCTGCCCTCGAGCGCCTTGTTGTAGAAGAAGCTGTCGGGGCCGATGTTCGACCAGGCGCGGCGGTAGGTACCGCGGTAGACGCTCTTGACCAGCGCATCGATGTCGGCGCCGTCGCGCAGCGCGCGGCGCACGCGCACGTCGGTGGCCGGCGGGATCGTGTAGTTGACGTTGAGGGTGAACGAGGTCTGCGCG
Source organism: Variovorax sp. ISS6 (assembly GCF_056523145.1). Taxonomy (NCBI): domain Bacteria; kingdom Pseudomonadati; phylum Pseudomonadota; class Betaproteobacteria; order Burkholderiales; family Comamonadaceae; genus Variovorax; species Variovorax sp. ISS6. Next base: position 1,797,436 of record NZ_JAWRZC010000002.1, on the reverse strand, counting down.
CCCGCGGGGCCGACCAGGAACTGGAAGCCCGGCTGGTCCTTGAACAGGCCCACGTCGGTGGGCTGCACGCCCTCGATCACGTCGACCTGGCCCGAGCTCAGCGCGCCCGCGCGCACCGCGTACTCGGGCAGGAAGCGCACCGTCACGCGGTCCAGCCAGGCCGGGCCCTGGTGCGCCGCATAGCCGGGCGCCCACTGGTAGCGCGGGTTGCGCGCGAAGCCGGCCGACTGTCCGCGCACGTAGTTCTGGAACACGAAGGGACCGCTGCCCGCGATGGCGGGGCCGCCGCCGCACAGGTCGTCGCCCGACTGCAGCGACTTCGGCGAGATCAGGCCCAGCCGCACGCTGGCGATCGATTCGAGCAGGCCCGAGTCGGGCCGGGCCAGCTGCAGCCGCACTTCGCTGGCCGACACCACCTGCACGCGTTCCACCGCCTTGAGCAGTTCGCCGGCGGCGTTGGTGTTCTTGGTGTCGCGCACGAAGTCGAAGTTGAACTTCACGGCCGCCGCGTCGAGCGGCGTGCCGTCATGGAACTGCAGGCCCGGCTTGAGCTTGAAGGCATAGGTCTTGCCGTCGGGCGAGACGCTCCACTCCTGCGCCAGCCAGGGCAGGAACTTGCCGCCCTTGCCCTTGGCGACCAGCGAGTCGATGTAGTTGCGGATCAGGATGTAGGAGTTCTGCTGCGTCGAGCGGTGCGGGTTGAAGCAGATCGGATCGGTGGTGACGCCGAAGACCACCTCGCCGCCCTGGCGCGGCGTGTCGGCGGCCAGCGCGAGGTTCATGCCGCACGCCGCGAGCAGGCCGGCCTGGAGGATGCGCGGCAATGCGCGCCGCGGGGAAGCAGGGGCAAGGGAGATCTTCATGACGACGGAAAGGAACGTGAGAAAGCCGCGCGGACGAATCCGCGCCTGGAAGAAAGGACAAGGAGTCGGCGCGCGCGGCGCCGGCCGTGCAGGCCCGGGCGAACGCCCGTGCACGGGCAGCGCCGATCTTCGAAGCTCAGGGCTTCGCGGCTAACGAAAGTTTTCGCAGAAGCTATCTCGCTCAGCGCACATGGAGCGCTTCAGCGCCCTTCATCCGCTCAATCCAGAAGTCCGTCCCAGTAGAGACGCGCTGCAGCCAGCACGGTCCGCATCTGCGTCGTGTGCGCGAGCCTGAAGGCCGCGCCGCGCACGGTCTCGTCGGGGAACTCGCTGATCAGCGTGAACGGCACGGTCGAGCGCTCGTCGGTGATCACCATGCAGGGAATTCCGTTGATGGGCGCGAACGGCAGCTCGCCGACGTGGGCATGCCACATGCGCTGCTGGAGCGCATTGAACGCGGCCAGCTCGGCCGAGCCCGCGAGCAGTTCCTTCGTGAGCGCATCGAGGAAGCGCAGGCCGTCGTGGCCCCGGTGCTGGCGCAGGATCAGGAAGAAGCCCTTGGGCACCGTCCACAGCTCGCTGCCGCGCGGCACGTAGCCGGCGCGCGGGCGCGTCCATTCGTGCGCCGGGTAGCCATGCAGGCTCAGGTGCAGGCGCGCGCCGGTGCGAGCGATCGCCTCGAGCCGCGGCGCCTTCTCGCCGAAGGGCGGCTTGGTGCGCGCCTCGAGGTCGTCGCCCAGCGCGGTGTAGCGCGCGGCATGCGCCATGTGCGTGGGATCGGTCTGCTGGAGCCGATGATGCAGCGCCGCGCCGTCGGGGTTCTCGAGCGCGACCAGCGCATAGTGCGCGCCGGGCAGCGCATTGAGCAGCGGTGCCGCGCGCAACGCGCCGACCACGCCCGAGCTCTCGTTCGCATGCTGGCCGGCCGTGACCACCAGGCCCGGCAGCGTGCCGCGCACATGCAGGCCCGCGACCGGGCGGCCCTGGAACGAGGTCACGCCGAAACGCTCGCCGGGCAGGCGCGCCATCGCGGCCTCGACCTCGACCGGGGCCAGCGAGCGGTCGGCGGTGTCGAGCACCAGCGTGGTGTCGACGGGCGGGTCGATCCGCCGATGCGCGGCCAGCCGCACCGTGACGCGCGTGTCGTCCTCGCTGCGCGAGATCAGCGGCACGATGTGGCCAGGCTGCAGCGTGCGATCGGCATCGTCGAGGCCGGCGCGCGCCTTGAAGAACTCGAGCGCGCCGTAGTAGCAGTCCTCGTGCAGCGCCTCGAAGGTGTCGATGGTCTCCTCGCCGAAGGGCAGCCGGCGTTCGATGCCGGTGGTGGCGATCGCGATCTCGAGCGTGTCGAACAGCGGCAGCGTGTCGCTCCAGGCATGGCCGCGCACCGCGTCGAGCGCGGCCGCGCAGGCGACCTCGAACTCGGTGGGCAGCGCGGCGTCGTGCACCAGCGCGTCGCCGTCCCAGACGCGCAGCCAGCCGCAGGGCGAGGCGGTGGCATCGTTGGGCGCGAACACGCGCCACTGCCGTTCGCCGGCGGTCACGAGGTGCTCGCCGGGCAGCTCGCCTTCGGCGAAACGCAGCGCGACGCCCTCGCCGAGCAGGCCGGCCAGCGGATAGGCCTCGAGGCGAAAGCGCTGGCCCTGGCCCGCGGGCGTGCGGACCTCGATCGAGGTCGCCCCATCGCCCTCGAATTCCTCGAGAAAGAAATGCACCAGCGGCTTGTAGGCGCTGCGCAGCACGGCCTGCACGCCTGCCGCGGCGAGCGCCTGCTCGGCGGCGCGGCGCATCGGCGCGTCCTCGAACAGCCAGGCTTCGATGCGCGTGACCGGGTGGGCGCCGAAGCGTTCGACCAGTTGCACCAGCGTGCGGGGGAAGGTGGCGTCGAGCAGCAGGGTCATGGCGGGAAGAATAAACCGCCTCGCGGCGTGGGGTTACCAACGGGCAGACACGCGGCCCCGGGGACAGGCGCCCCCAGTCTTGGCCCTCGGGCGCGCAATGCAAGCACGGAATCCGCATACGTTGATCCGTTTTCGTTCTTTGGCCCGCAGGTGGGCGCACGCTAGCCTGCGCCGGCTCCCGACTCACGGGGACCCTCATGGAAAGCCTCGCCTCGATGTCTCATGTCTTCGACAACCTCCCGCTGCCCACGGCACCCGCTGCCGTCGAGCCGGCCGCCAAGCCCTTGCCGCCGCGCCGCGCGCCACGCGTGCTGTCGCGCAACCGGCTGCTGCTGATCTCCTGGCTGGTGCCGGCCCTGGTGCTGGTGGCGTGGGAGCTGGCGGCGCGGGCCGGCTATCTCTCGATCCATGTGCTGCCCGCGCCCAGCAAGGTGGCGGCCACGGCCTGGGGCCTGATCCAGGAAGGACGGCTGATCAGCGACATGGGCACCAGCCTGCTGCGCGCGGCCACCGGCTTCGTGATCGGCGGCTCGATCGGCTTCGCGCTCGGCACGGTGGTGGGTTTCTCGCGGCTGGCCGAGGCGCTGTTCGACCGCAGCATCCAGATGATCCGCGCCATTCCCTTCCTCGCGATGCTGCCGCTGTTGATCGTCTGGTTCGGCGTGGACGAGGGCGGCAAGATCTTCCTGGTGTCGCTGGGCGTGATGTTCCCGATCTACATCAACACCGTGCTGGGCATCCGGCAGGTCGACCCCAAGCTGCTCGAGCTCGGCCGCGTGACGGGCCTGAGCAACGCCACGCTGATCCGGCGCATCGTGCTGCCGGGCGCGCTGCCCTCGATCCTCGCGGGCGTGCGCTATGCGCTCGCGGTGGCTTGGCTCGCGCTGGTGATCGCCGAGACCATCGCCACCAGCTCGGGCATCGGCTACCTCGCGATGGATGCGCGCGAGTTCCTGCGCACCGACGTGATCGTGCTGACCATCGTGGTCTACGCCACCATCGGCGTGGCCTCGGATGCGGTGGCCCGGCTGCTCGAACGCCGGCTGCTGGCCTGGCATCCCAACTACGCGGCGGGAGAGCGGCGATGAGCGTGCAGCCATCGCAACCCGAGGCCCCCGCTGTCGTCGTGCACGGCCTGCAGCGCCGCTATGGCGAGCGCACCGTGATCGGCGGGCTCGACCTGCGCATCGCGCGCGGCGAATTCGTCGCGCTCCTCGGCGAGAGCGGCTGCGGCAAGACCACGCTGCTGCGCGCGCTCGCCGGCCTCGATGCCATCGACGGCGGACGTATCGACGGACCGCGCCAGCCCGCGGTGGTGTTCCAGGAACACCGGCTGCTGCCGTGGGATTCGCTCTGGCGCAATGTCTCGCTGGGCCTCGACGAAGCCACCGGCAAGGCGCTCGCTCAGGCCGCGCTGGCCGAGGTCGGCCTCGGCGACCGGCTCGACGACTGGCCGCGCAACCTCTCGGGCGGCCAGGCGCAGCGCGTGGCGCTGGCGCGCGCGCTGGTGCGCGAGCCCCGGCTGCTGCTGCTCGACGAACCCTTCGCCGCGCTCGACGCGCTCACGCGCATCCGCATGCATGGCCTGGTGAAGGAGCTGGTGCGCCGCCACCGGCCCGGCGTGCTGCTGGTCACGCACGACGTCGACGAGGCGGTGGCGCTGGCCGACCGCGTGCTCGTGATGCGCGACGGCGCGATCGCGAGCGAATACGCCGTGTCGCCCGAAGCCAATGCCAGGCGCACGCATCCCGATGCCACGGCGCTGCGCGAGGCGCTGCTGGCCGAGCTCGGCGTGGCGGCCGACAGCGTGCCCGCCTGAACCTCCTTTTCGTTTTCCTTTCTCCACCGGCCTCTTCCCTTCATGACCTCCTCGTTCTCCCCGGCCTCGCGCCGCAGCTTCCTGCAGACCGCCGTCGTCGGCGCCGGCGCCCTGGCCACGGGCCTGGCCCAGGCGCAGGCCGCCGGCCCGGCCAAGGCCACGCGCAACACCGACACCGTGCGCCTCACCTGGGGCCGCGGCGGCCTGCCCGCGCTGGCGAAGAACCGCGGCGAGTTCGAGAAGCTGCTGGCCAAGGACGGCATCAAGGTGCAGTGGATCGGCCCCTTCCCCAACCATGCGCCCTCGCTGCAGGCCGTGACCGGCGGCAGCGCCGACTTCGGTTTCGGCGGCAGCACCACGCCCGCGCTGGCCGCCATGCTCGCGGGCTCGCCGCTGGTGTTCACGCAGTTCGCCATCGTCGAGCCGCGCAGCACGGCGATCATCGCCAAGGACGGCTCGGGCATCGACAAGGTGCAGGACCTGGTGGGCAAGTCGGTCGCGGTCAACCGCTCGGGCCTCGGCGAATTCCTGCTCGTGGCCGCGCTCGAGAAGCACAACATCGACCGCGGCAAGGTCAAGTTCGTCTACCTCAATCCGCCCGACGCCGGCCCGGCCTTCGCGCAGGGCAAGATCGACGCCTGGTCGATGTGGAGCCCGGGCGTGGACATCGCGCGCACCGAGTACAAGGCGCACGACGTCTTCTTCGAGGGCCGCGACCTCGACTTCCTGATCGACTTCAACTCCTACGTCACGCACCGCAAGTTCGCCGAGGAGAACGTGGCCATCGTGCGCGCCGTGAACGCGGCCTACGCGGCCGAGGCGAAATGGATCAGCGAGCATCCGGTGGAGGCCGAGACGCTGAACCAGCAGGACGCGGGCTACAGCGACGCGGTGCGCGACACGCTGGTCAAGCTCAAGCGCCGCTGGGACGTGCGCGGCGTGCAGGACGCGAAGTTCCTGCAGGAATTCCAGAAGGCCTCCGACTGGCTGTCGGAGCGCAAGATCCTGCCGCAGAAGGCCAGGGTCACGGACTACCTCGCGCGGCTGTGAGGACGGGGCAACACCTCGCGGCAGGAAGGCGACGGCCCCTCAGCCGCAGCGCGGCTCGCCGGCGCGGGTGCAGATCGGCACGAAGATGCGCGTGCCAGCGCGCTGCACCAGCAGCGCCGCCGTGCCGTCGGCCGTGTCGAGCTGCTGCGCCAGCGCCTCGGCGCTGTCGATCGGCTGGCCGTTGAGCGCGAGGATCAGGTCGCCCGGCTGCACGCCCGCGCGCGAGGCCGCCGCGTTCACGCGCTGCACCAGCAGGCCGCCCTCCACGCGCAGCAACTGCCGCTCGGCCTGCGCCAGCGGACGCACCGCGAAGCCCAGGCGCGACGGCGCGCTCGCGGCACCTGTCGCCAGCGGCGGCGTCTCGAAGCCGTCGACGCGCACCTCGAGCACCTGCTCCGTGCGGTCGCGCCACACCATCAGGCGCACGCTGTCGCCCGGCGTCTGCTCGGCGATGAAGCCCAGCGCATCGGCCGCCTGCACCACCTCGCGGCCTTGCACCGCCAGGATCACGTCGCCCGGCCTCAGCCCGCCGGTCTCGGCCGCGCCGCGCGGCTCCACGTAGTTCACCAGCGCGCCGGCCGGGCGCGGCAGCCGGAAGGTGTCGGCCAGCGCCTGCCCCATTTCCTGCACCGACACGCCGATGCGCCCGCGCGTGACCTTGCCGGTGGCCAGCAGCTGGTCCTTGATGCGCATGGCCGCGTCGATCGGAATCGCGAACGAGAGGCCCTGGTAGCCGCCGCTGCGGCTGTAGATGCGCGAGTTGATCCCGATCACCTCGCCGCGCAGGTTGAACAGCGGCCCGCCCGAATTGCCGGGGTTGATCGGCACGTCGGTCTGCAGGAACTGCATGTACTCCGCGCCCGGCAGCAGGCGCCCCTTCGCGCTCACGATGCCGGCCGTCACCGAGTTGCCGAAGCCGTAGGGCGAACCGATCTCCACCACGCCGTCGCCGGGCTCCACGCTCGAGGGCTCGCCGATGCGCACCGTGGGCAGGCCGCTCGCATCGATCTTGAGCAGCGCCACGTCGGCCACCGCGTCGAGCCCGACCAGGCGCGCGCGGAACTCGCGCCGGTCCGGCAGCTTCACCGTGATCTGCGTGCCGCGCGCCACCACGTGCGCGTTGGTCAGGATCAGCCCGTCGGCGCTGATGAGAAAGCCGGTGCCCAAGCTGGCCTGGTCGGTCTCGACGGGCTGCGGCTGCGCGCCGGGCACCAGCAGCAGCCAGCGGTCGCTGAGGCGGCGCGCCGGCGCCGAAGGCCGCTCCACGCCGATGTGGACCACGGCCGGCCCGTAGCGCTTGACCAGCTCCGCGAGCCCCGAGCTCGGCCAGGGCATCGCGGCCTGCAGCGGCCCGCCGAACGCCAGCCCCGCGAGCGCGACGGCCAGCGCCGCGCAGAAGCGCCACGTCCGCGTGCTCGCTCCGGCGGCGCGCGGCGAGGGTCTGGCGGACGAAACGGTCATGGCGGTCTTTCAGGAGCAAGGTGGGCCCAGCCGCACGACGCGCCGACGAACAGGGTCGAGGCGCGCGGACGGGGCGGGCCTCGAAGACAAGACGGTCCGGCGCTTGCCGGACTGCGCTTTGTCATGAAAATTTCATGAAGGGCCGGGCCGACGCCGCGTGCTAACGTCGACGCCAAAGGGGCCTCGGCCGAGGCCCCGACCACTCCGACGAAGATGGGATCGATGAGCCTGACCCGCGCCTGGTCGCGCCTCCAGTCGCTGCGCGACCAGCCGGCCCGCAGCGACGTGCTGCTGACGCGCGCGGCCCTGATCCTCTGCGTTCCGATCATGCTGGCCTACGGCTGCGCCGGGCTCGTCTATGGCGAGCTGCCGATGCTCACGCCCTTCGGCTTCGTCGAGATGCCCGGTGCCTGCGCCTGGCTCACGGCCGCGATGGCCTTCGCGCTCGCGGTGCTGGCGACCGACTGGCTGGTGCGCGGCGAGCTGGCCACCCCGCGTGCCTCGGTGATCGTCACGACGCGCTCATGGCGCGTGGGCGATCCGCCGATGCCCGCCCTGCCCCCGCATGTGTGGCCGCAACCGCGCAGCTCGCCGCTGCGCATCGCCTGCCTCGGCATCGCGGCGGTGGCCTGTGCCTCGGCGCTGGTGGGACGCATCACGCTCGCGCTGGGCTGGCAGGCCTTCGCGCGGCCGGGCGGACTGGCGCCGAACGCGGAATGGCCGCTCTATCCGCTGCAATGGCTCTGGCCCTGGCTGCTGCCGCTGACACGCCAGCCCGTGCTGCTGGGCACGATCGTGGTGGGCGCGGTGCTGCTGCTGGCCGCCTATCTGCTGGCATGGCGCAAGGTGCGCGGCGCCTGGCTGCCGTTCATCACGATGCTGCCGCTGCTGCTGGCGGTTCATTTCCTCGGCGCGGCCGGCTTCGATTTCGCGGGCGCGCGAGGCCTCGGCGGGATCGTCGAGCCCGAGCTGTCGGCCGCGCTGGCGCAGCGCCCCGGGCACTACAACATCCACACCTTCCTGAGCCTGTGGGGCGCCATCGGGGCACTCACGGTCGGGCTGATCGGGGGCTTCTGGCTCGAGTCCTCGTCGGTGCTCGAAGAGGACTGATCCCGGGACGCGAGCGGCTCAGGTCCTGCGCGCGATGCGCACGATGGCGTCGTAGATCTCGCGCTCCGCGTCCGCCGGCTCGATCTCTCCCGCGGCGGCCGCGAACGACACGGCCTCGGCCGTGCCCAGCATGGCGCGCATGGCCGCCAACGCGAGCGGCTGTTTCGCGAAGGGCTGCAGCGCATCGCGGCACTTGGCGAGGAACAGCGCCTCGTGCTCCTTCTTGAGCGCATCGAGCTCGGGCGAGCCGGCCAGCGCGGCGCTCACGCCGGGCATCTCGCGGCCCATCTCCATCACGCAGTTGACGTAGGTGGCGGCGATCACCTTGGCCACGGCCGGCAGCGACCGGGCCGCGACCCGCAGGGCCTCGTCCATCAGGGCGTGCTGCCGGCCGTCGTACTCCTCGTAGAGCACGCCGAGCAGCCCGGTGCGCGTGCCGAAGTGGTCGTAGACCACGGGCTTGGTCACGCCCGCGCGCTCGGCCAGGTAGCCCAGCGTGAGCGCGTCGGTACCCTCGCCGCGCACGATGGACCAGGCCACGTCCATGAGCTGGCGGTTGCGCTCCTCCTTGGGCAGGCGCTTCTTCGCCGCGACGGGCGCGGGCGGTTTCGGGGGGGTGCTTGACATGATTAACCTACCAAAGGTAACCTACAGAAAGTAATCTACCAACAGTAGTTTAAATCCATCCGCAAGAAAGGAAGCTCCATGCACGCCCTCGTCGTCGTCAGCCACCCCGATCCGAAATCGCTCACGCATGCCGTCGCGCGCGCCTACGCCGAGGGCGTGGCGGCCTCCGGCGACCACAGCACCGAGATCGCCGACCTCGCCGCGGAGGGCTTCCAGCCGGCCTTCGGCCAGGCCGACGCCACCGCCTACCTGCTGCAGGCGCCGCTGCAGGCCGACGTGCTGCGCGAGCAGCAGCGCATCGAGCGCGCCGACGCGCTGGTGCTCGTCTATCCCGTCTACTGGTGGTCGTTCCCGGGCCAGCTCAAGGGCTGGATCGACCGCGTGTTCTCCAACGGCTGGGCCTACGACGAGCGGCCCGACGGCTCGCTCGGCAAGCGGCTCGGCCACCTCCCGATCCACCTGATCGGCATCGGCGGCGCGGACGGCGGCACCTATGCGCGGCACGGCTACGACAAGGCGATGCGCACGCAGATCGACCACGGCATCTTCGATTTCTGCGGCGCGCCGGTGCGCACCTCGGAGTTCCTGGTCGATGTAAATGGGCAGGGCGGGGCCGCGCACCTGGTCACCGCGCGGGGGCTTGGCAGCAACGCGTTCGCGAAGGAAGCGCCGCAGCGAGCGGTTACCGAGCTGGCGGGCTAACCCCAGGCTCAGCCCTTCGCCAACCGCCGCCGCGCCTTCACCGCCGAAGCCAGCCCCTCGAGCACCGGCACCGTCTGCGCGAAGCCGATGCAGGCATCGGTGATCGAGACGCCGTGCTTGAGCGCCACGCCGGGCTTGAGGTCCTGCCGCCCTTCCTCGAGGTGGCTCTCGATCATGAGGCCGGTGATGCGCCGCTCGCCGCCCGCGATCTGCGCCGCGACGTCCTCGGCCACCAAGATCTGGCGCTGGTGCTGCTTGCTGCTGTTGCCGTGCGAGACGTCGATCATGACCTGCGGCCGCAGGCCGTTCGCCAGCAGCGCCTGGCAGCTGGACTCGACGTCGGCGGCCGAATAGTTGGGCGCCTTGCCGCCGCGCAGAATCACGTGGCAGTCGTCGTTGCCGCGGGTTTCGAAGATCGCCGCCATGCCCATCTTGGTCATGCCCATGAAGGCATGCGGCGCGCGGGCCGCGAGGATGGCGTCGGCCGCGACCTTGACGCTGCCGTCGGTGCCGTTCTTGAAGCCGACCGGGCAGCTGAGGCCCGAGGCCAGTTGCCGGTGGCTCTGGCTCTCGGTGGTGCGCGCGCCGATGGCGCCCCAGGCGATCAGGTCGGCGATGAACTGCGGGCTCAGCAGGTCGAGGAACTCGGTGCCGGTCGGCAGGCCCAGCGTGGTCAGCTCGAGCAGCAGGCGCCGCGCGCGCTCCAGGCCTTCGTTGATGGCGAAGCTGCCGTCCAGGTGCGGGTCGTTGATGTAGCCCTTCCAGCCCACGGTGGTGCGCGGCTTCTCGAAATAAGCACGCATCACGATCAGCAGGTCGTCCTGCAGCGAATCGGCCAACTTCTTGAGGCGCTGCGCGTATTCGATGGCCTGGTCGTGGTCGTGGATCGAGCACGGGCCGACCACCACCACCAGCCGGTCGTCGCGACCGTGCAGCACGTCGGCGATCGCGGCGCGGGCGCCCTCGACCAGCGCCAGGGTGTTGTCGCGCACGGGCACGCGCTCCTGCAGCAGGGCGGGGGTCATGAGCGGGCGCACGGCGCCGATGCGCACGTCGTCGATCCGGGTGGTGTCGAGCGTGCTGTCGCGGGAGCCGATTTCGGCGTCGTGGAGGGGGTCGTCGAGGCGGGGCATGGTCGTGGGTGGAATGTCGGAGGGCCCGCCGATTGTCCCCGAACGCACCCATGGCCCTCAGAGGAAGCGCGAGCGCCTTTCGTCGCGCGGGCCGACCGCGAGGTCCTCCGACAGTCCCTTGAGCACGGCATAGCCGGCCTGGAGCGCATCGAGATAGGTGGCAAATCCCGCCGCGGCTTCGAGCAGGCGCTCGTACTCGGGCGAACCGTCGAACGACTCGAGCAGCACCCAGTAGTACTCGCTCGTGTCGTGTTGTTCCACCGTCAGCGCGATGGAGATGAGAGGGCCGAACATGCGGGGATGCTCGCAGTCCCGCATGACGGTCTGAAGAAAGCTAGATCTGCAGGACGGGGAACGACTTCACGAGGTCGTCGAGCGCCTTGAGTTGCGCCATCAAGGGCTCGAGCTGGTGCAGCGGCAGCGCGCTCGGTCCGTCGCACTTGGCCTGGGCCGGATCGGGATGGGCCTCGATGAACAGGCCCGCGAGGCCCAGCGCCATGCCCGCGCGCGCGAGGTCCACCAGCTGTTCGCGGCGGCCGCCCGAGGCGGCGGCGCCGGCCTCGCGCTGCTGCAGCGCATGGGTCACGTCGAAGATCACGGGCAGGTCGCCCGTGGTCTTCTTCATCACGCCGAAGCCCAGCATGTCGACCACCAGGTTGTCGTAGCCGAAGCAGGTGCCGCGGTCGCACAGGATGATCTGGTCGTTGCCCGCTTCCCTGAACTTCTCGACGATGTTGAACATCTGGCTCGGGCTCAGGAACTGCGGCTTCTTGATGTTGATGACGCGGCCGGTCTTCGCGAGCGCCACCACCAGGTCGGTCTGGCGCGCGAGAAAGGCCGGCAGCTGCAGCACGTCGACCACCTCGGCCACCGGCGCGGCCTGGGCCGGCTCGTGCACGTCGGTCAGCACCGGCACGCCGAAGGACGATTTCACCTCCTGCAGGATGCGCAGGCCCTCGTCGAGGCCGGGGCCGCGGTACGAGTGGATCGACGAGCGGTTGGCCTTGTCGAAGCTTCCCTTGAACACGTAGGGAATGCCGAGCTTGCCGGTGACGCGCACGAATTCTTCGGCGGTGCGCAGCGCCAGGTCCTTCGACTCGAGCACGTTGACGCCGCCGAACAGCACGAAGGGGCCGTCGTTGCGCACGCCGATACCGGGGGGGATGGTGACGTTTTTCATGGGGAGCTCCTGTCCTGAATCTTGGGGCCTATTGTCGGCGCTCCCGGCGGCCGCTCTCCCGACCGGGAATCAGGGCATCTTCACGGCGATCTGCGACAGCCCGCGCAGATGGCGCGGCCCGAGGCGCGCGTCGTTGGCCGAGATCAGGCACAGCGCGCCCAGGTGCGGCTCGAGCGGGCCACCGTTCTTCTCGTACAGCACCAGCGCCTTCTCGCCGATCGTGCTGTTGTAGAGCTCGTTCCAGCTGAAGATGGCCTGGTAGCCGTCGTCGCCCAGCGCGACCACCACGCAGCGCTTGAGCTCCGAGCGCGGCCGCTCGGAGAAGCCGCAGGCATCGAGCACGTCGACCAGCCGCGCGCCCGCGTAGCTGTCGACCTGCGCCACGGCGCGGCCCGAATAGCACAGCACCTGGGTCGGGCCGAGGTCGTGGCGCGCCATGCGCTCGAGCGCCTCGCGCGAGAACGCGGATGGCCGCGGCACGCCGCCGAGCACATGCAACAGGGCCCCCGCGCGCGGATTCGGGCTTTCTTCGCCCGCGAAGCGACGCTGCTCCACGGGCACAACGGCATCCAGGCTCATCGTGGTTCCTCGGTGATCGACAGGTGGCAGGCCGGCATTCTGCGCGGCGCGCCCGGTCGGCGCGATCCGCTTCGGCGTATGGCCGCCATCCGCGAAACAGGATTTCGCCATATTCCAACTGACATAGCGAAAACCGGAATCTACCCCGATCCGATGCCCCTTGCGGCTCAGCGCGCCAGCCGCGGCCCGGCCATGATGATGAACATGCCGAGCAGGCTGACCCCCACGCCCACCCAGTCGGTCACGCTCGGCTGCACCTTGTCGACCGCCCAGAGCCACAGCACCGCCACGCCGATGTAGACCCCGCCGTAGGCCGCATACACCCGGCCCGCCGCGGTCGGATGCAGGGTCAGCAACCAGGCGAACAGGGCCAGCGAGACCGCCGCGGGCAGCAACAGCCAGGCCGAATGGCCCTGGCGCAGCCAGAGATAGGGCAGGTAGCAGCCGACGATCTCGGCCAGGGCGGTGGCGACGAAGAGGGCGAAGGTCTTGAGCAGGTCCATGCGGGGATTCTCGGTCCGGGCACGGCCCGCCCTGCCATCAACCCGCCGCCGCGCCCGCCTGCTGGTCCTGGAACAGCCGCTCCAGCATCCGCGCCAGCCGGTCCACGTCCACCGGCTTGGTCAGGTGCCCGAGGAACCCAGCCTCGAAGCTGGTGTCGCGGTCGCTGGGCTGGCCGTAGCCGGTCACGGCGATCAGAGCGGGCGGGTCGACCAGTTCGGCGCGCAGCCGGCGCGCGACCTCGTGGCCGTCGATGCCGGGCAGGCCGATGTCGAGCAGCACGACGTCGGGCCGGCCGGCCTTGACCGCCTCGATGGCGGCGAAGCCGTCGTGTACGACCGCGCTGGCATAGCCGAGCGCGTCCATCAGCAGCGCCATGGTCTCGGCGGCATCCTGGTTGTCGTCGACCACCAGCACCAGCCGTTCGCCGGGCGCCCGGCCCGATGCACCCTCAGCCGACAGCGGCTGCGCCACGGCCGCCAGGTTGACGACGAATTCGCTGCCCTCGCCCGGGCGCCCGCTGCTGAACACGCTGACGCGGCCGCCGTGCAGCGCGACCAGTTGCTGCACCAGGCTCAGCCCGAGGCCGAGCCCGCCCTTGGAGCGCGCGGCATCCTGCTCGCCCTGCACGAACAGGTCGAAGATGCGGCGGATGTCCTGCGGCGCGATGCCCGGGCCGGTGTCGCGCACCGCGATCTCGGCCTCGATCGGGCTGGCGTCCGCGGTGCCGGGCGCGGCGGGGCCGAGGCCGAGCCGCAGTTCGATGCGCCCGCCGCTGTCGGTGAACTTGGCGGCGTTGTGCACGAGGTTGCTGACCACCTGCACCAGCCGCGCCCGGTCGCCCGTGACCCAGGGATCGGCGCCGTCGACCTGCAGCTCGAGCAGCTGCGACTTCAGCGCCATCAGCGGGCGCACCGTCTCGACCGCGTCGTGGATCACCTCGCGCAGCCGCACCGGCTTGGCCTCGAGGTGGATCTTGCCGCTGGTGATGCGGCCCACGTCGAGCAGGTCGTCGATCAGCCGGGTCATCTGCCGCAGTTGCCTGTCGATGATGTCGCGCGTGCTGTTGAAGATGCGCGACTCGATCTTCTCGCGCTTGAGCAGCTCGAGCGCGTTCGAGATCGGCGCGAGCGGATTGCGCAGCTCGTGCCCGAGCATCGCGAGGAAGGTCGCCATGCGCCGGCCCTCGTCCTCCAGCGCCGTGATGCGGCGGCGCTCGCTGAGGTCGCGCGTGACCTTGGCGAAGCCCTTGTGCTGGCCCGCGGCGTCGTACAGCGCCGTGATGACCACGCTGGCCCAGAAGCGGCTGCCGTCCTTGCGCACGCGCCAGCCCTCGTCCTCGAAGCGGCCGTCGCGCAGCGCGTTGCGCAGCTCCTGCGCGGGCCAGCCGCTGGCCGCCACATCGGGCGGATAGAAGGTCGAGAAGTGCCGGCCGATGATCTCGGCCGCCTCGTAGCCCTTGTTCTTCTGCGCGCCCGCGTTCCAGCTGATCACGTGGCCCGCGGGGTCGAGCATGAAGATCGCATAGTCCTTCACGCCCTCGACCAGCAGCCGGAAGCGCTCCTCGCTCGCGCGCAGCAGCTCGTCCTGCTGGCGCCGCGCGCTGAGGTCGCGCGTGATCTTGGAGAAGCCGCGCACCCTGCCGTCGGGCCCGATGAGCCGCGTGATGACCACGCTGGCCCAGAAGCGCGAGCCGTCCTTGCGCACGCGCCAGCCCTCGTCCTGGAAATGGCCCGCCTCGCGTGCCTGCGCGAGTTCCTGGCCGGGCGCGTCGCGCTGCTGTGCCTCGGCCGGATAGAACATCGAGACATGGCGGCCCAGGACTTCGGCGTCTTCGTAGCCACAGACCAGCCGCGCGCCGGCGTTCCAGCTCAGCACCATGCCGTCGGGGTCGAGGAAGAAGATCGCGTAGTCGGTGACGGCGTCGATCATCTGCCGGTGATCGGCGTCCGACAGGTTGGCGAGGGACAGCCGCTCGGTCGCGGCAGGGTCTGGCATGTTGTTTGTTCTCTCGGACAGTGGGGCGCGCCGGCTCTCCCCCGCGGGTGGACCGGGGAGTATTCCTCCGCCCATCGGGCCGATCCGTGGGACGTTGCCGACATTTCCGGTCGGCATTCCCGCTGGGGTCAACCGGATTCCGTTGCCGCGGCCCGCGCTCCTCTTGCGAGACCGTCGTTCGGTTTTCGCAACAGACCGGGGCGCCCATCGCCTGGGTCCGCCCCATCGTGTTAACTTTTTGTTGCGAACCCGAATCGCTTTTTGTATCGTCCCCCAGCACATCGAGGGGATGGGTATGAAGAGACACAACAACAGAATCCGCGGCCTCGCCGCGGCCGCCATCGCTGCCGCCGCACTGGGCCTCCTGGGCGCCTGCTCGACCATGTACCACCCGGCCGGCCTGACCGGTGGCTACACCGACACCCGCGTCACGGCCAACAGCTACATCGTCGAGTTCTCGGGCAACGGCTACACCTCCAAGGAAGCCGTCTGGAACTTCTGGATCTACCGCTGCGCCGACCTGACCCAGCAGTCGGGCTACACCTACTTCGCCATCGAGCCCAAGGGTTCGGCCGCGCAGGTCGACGATGCGCCGGCCGTGCCGCGCTTCGTGGTCGATGACGGGCAGCCACCCGAATGGATCGAGCTCAAGGGCGGCGGTGCCCCGACCTTCGTCTATGTCCCCGGCGGCGGCGGCACCATCACCACCTGGCGCGGCAAGGGCACGATCCTGATGTTCAAGTCCGCCACCGAACCCGGCGCCCAATACGCGCTGAAGGCCAGTGCGGTGATGGAGGCGCTCAAGCCGTTCATGGCGACCCAGGGCCGTGGCAATGCGCTCACACCCGAGCAACTGGTGAAGGTCGCCATGGCGGTGCCCGAGCCCGTGGCGGAAACGAGCCCGCCCGCGGTGCCCTGGTCGGGCGGCAGCGGCGGGCGCGTCGAGATGAAGGACCTGAGCGGCCTGTTGCCGCCACGCTGAGCGAAAGCCTGGTACCGACCGGCCCGCTTCTCCTCGTCCATTTCCGGAGTTCCCCTTGAAGACATCGAAGATCGTGGCCGCGGCGGCGTCGGCCTGGCTGCTCGCCAGCCCGTGCGCGCACGCCCTCACGCCCGAAGAACTGTTCCGCCAGGCTTCGCCGGCCGTGTGGGTGGTGATCGCGCGTGACACCCAGGGGCAGCCGGTGGGTTCGGGCAGCGCGGTGTCCACGGCCCCGGGCCGCGTCGTCACCAACTGCCACGTGCTGCGCAAGGCGGCCTCGCTCACGCTGCGGCGCGAGCGCGAGTTGTACACAGCGACGCTCGAGCACCCCGATCCCGAGCGCGATCTCTGCCAGCTCCGCGCCGACGGCCTGCCGGCGGGGCCGACACCGACGATCGCTCCGACCGCCACGCTGCGCGTGGGCCAGAAGGTCTATGCGATCGGGGCGCCGCGCGGGCTCGAGCAGAGCCTCAGCGACGGCCTGGTGTCCTCGCTGCGGCGCAATACCGCCGGCGAGCTCGAATACATCCAGGTGACCGCGCCGATCTCGCCGGGCTCCAGCGGCGGCGGCCTGTTCGACGAGCAGGGCCGGCTGATCGGCATCACCACCGCCGCCATCGGCGGCACGGCTCAGAACCTCAACTTCGCGCGTCCGGCCCAGTGGATCGAGGAACTCCCGGCGCGCGCGCGATCCGCGGTCGCGACCTTCCAGCGCTCCGAGCAGATCGGCACGGCCGAGGCGCCGAGCCTGCCGCCGATCGTGGCCGACATCGAGCCGCCGGCGCGGCCAGCGGTCCGAAAGCTCGCGCCGGCCGCGACCGCAAACTCGACGGCGCCGGCCCCGGTGCCGCCGCCCACGCCCGTCCCCACTGTCCACGCACAGCCCGCGACCGCTTCCCCGCCACCGGCGGCGGCAAGCCCCGTCTCGGGCTCGAGCGCCAACCTGCTCGGTGCCGAGCAGGCCGCGATCGCGCGCAAGTGCAGCACGCAGCCGCGCGCGGCCTTCGTCGGCCAGGGCAGCGGCGTCGAGACCTACAGCGTGCCTTGCGACGACGGCTACGCGCTCATCCTGAGTTGCACGGCCGGGCAATGCCGGGAGGTGCGCTGATGCGCGCGCGCATGCCGCGGCGGCTGCTGGCCGCGCTCGCGTTCGCGCTGCGGCTGCTGGCGGCCGGCGTGCTCGCCACCACGGCGGGTGGCGCCCAGGCGCAAATGCAGGGCACGGGCGAATGGGACCGGGTGCACCAGTTCTTCCAGGCCCACTACGCGGCCGGCCGCCTGTCCGAGGCGATCGAGACCGGCCTGCGGCTGGTCCGCCTGTCCGAGCGGACCCTGCCTCCGCTGAACCCGCGCATGGGCGTGGCCCTGTGGTCGCTCGGCCTCGCCTACCAGGAACAGGGGCAGCCGCGCCTGGCCGAGCCGCTGCTGCGCCGTGCGGTCGCGATCACCGAACGCATGCCGGCACCGCCCGCGGGTACGCTGGCGTCGATGCTGGTCTCGCTGGCGCGGATCTGCGCCGACGAGGGCCGCACCGAGGAGGCCGAGCGGCTCTACGCCCGCGCCACTTCGCTGCTGACGCCCACGGCGGACGAGGATCGCAGCCTGTATGCGCGGCTGCTGTTCGACCAGGGAGCGATGTACGTCTTCATCGACCGGCCCGAGCAGGCGGACCCGCTGCTGCGCGATGCGCTGACACGACGGGAAGCGCTGGCCGGGCCGCAGGGTTCGTCCAGCGTCGCCCAGGCGATCTGGATGCTGGGCGTGAGCCGCGTCACCGCCAAGGACCCGAACGCCGCCATCGCGCATTTCAATCGCGCGCTCGAGATGCTCGAGCGGCAGCCGCGCCGCAACGACAGCGTGACCGGCTCGCTGCTCAACGACATCGCCGCCGCCTGGGTCGGTCTCGGGCAGCCCGAGAAAGCCGAGGCGGTGCAGAAGCGCGCCTTGGAACTGCTCGGCGCTTCCACCTCCTCGAACAACAGGGCGCTGGCGCGCGGCCTCGCCACCCTGGCGCAGATCCAGAGCGCCGCCGGCGATCTCGACGGCGCCTCGGCATCGGCCACGCGTTCGCTCGAGCTGCGGCAGTTGCTGTTCTTCCGCGACGACCCCGTGATCAGCGACACGCTGGACCTGCTCGCCGGCATCAAGGAACGCCAGGGCCGCGCGGACGAGGCCGCGCCGCTGCGCGCACGCGCCGTGCAGATCAAGGACAAGGTGGCCGCGCGCCGCGCCGACCCATTGGCCACGCAGCCCAGCTACACAGCCGCGCCACGCGTGGCCTATCCGGCGGACGCCCGCGAGAACGGCTACGAAGGCAAGGTGGTGGTGCGCGTGCTCGTCAGTGCCGACGGCACGGCCGCCTTCGTGACCGTGGTGTCGAGCTCGGGGTACGGCACGCTCGACGAAGCCGCCACGCGATCGGTGCTCGGCATGCTGTTCAAGCCCGCGCAGACGCGCGGCGGTGTCGCGGTGCCCGCGGCGATCCAGATCCCGATCGAGTACCGGTTGCCGCCCGCCGCACCCACGCCCGCACCCACGCCCGCGCCCGCAGGCGACTGAGCGAACGTCCCCTACGGCGGGGACAGACAAGCAGCCCCCGCGGCCCGACCATCGCGCTGCAGGAGACACGCAGATGGAATGGCTGATCCCTTACAAGCTCGACACCGACGCGCCCGATGGCGGCCGGCCTTCGCTCGAGGTGCCGCGCGCGCCGGAACCGGTCGCCGCGCGGCACCGCGATACATGGGCGCACGTGCGCGCCCTCTTCCTCCCCACCCCGACGCGCGCGCCATGCAGCAGGTCGTGATCGTCGGCGCGGGCCACGCGGGCTTCCAGTGCTGCGCCTCGCTGCGCCAGGAAGGTTTCGACGGCGCCATCGTGCTCGTGGGCGACGAGGCCAGCCTGCCCTACCAGCGGCCGCCGCTGTCGAAGGCCTACCTGCTCGCGAAGGCGAGCGCGAGCGACCTGCATTTCCGGCCCGAGCGCTTCTTCGAGGAACAGCGCGTGCAGCGCGTGCAGGGCCGCGTCGAGCTGATCGATCGCGCCGCGCAGCGCGTGGTGCTGACATCGGGCCAGGCGATCGCCTACGACCATCTCGTGATCGCCACCGGATCGAGCCCGCGCCGCATGCGCGTCGAGGGCGCGGACCTCGAGGGCGTGATGAGCCTGCAGACGCTGGCCGATGCCGACCGGCTGCGCGAGCGCATGGCCGACAGCCGGCGCGCGGTGGTGGTCGGCGCGGGCTTCATCGGGCTCGAGTTCGCCTCGGTGGCGCGTGCCCTCGGGCTGGAGGTGACGGTGCTCGACGTGGCCGATCGCGCGCTGGCGCGGGCCGCCTCGCCGCACAGCGCGCAGGCCGTGGCGGCCTCGCACGAGGGTCGCGGCACGCGGCTGTGCTTCGGCTGCGGCGTGACCGCACTGGAGAGCCGTGAGGGCCGGATCGCGGCGGTGCGCACCGCCGACGGCGAGACGCTGCCCGCCGACCTCGTGGTGGTCGGCATCGGCGCCGAGCCGCGCACGCAGCTCGCGGCGCAGGCCGGGCTCGCGGTCGACAACGGCATCCGCGTCGATGCGCAGTTGCTGAGCTCCGATCCGGCGATCTCGGCCATCGGCGACGTGGCGGCCTTTCCCGACCCGGTCAGCGGACGCCACATCCGGCTCGAATCGGTGCAGAACGCCGGCGACCAGGCGCGCAGCGTGGCGGCGCGGCTCGCGGGCAAGACGGTGGCGCACGGCCCGGTGCCGTGGTTCTGGAGCGACCAGGGAGAACTCAAGCTGCAGATCGCCGGGCTGCGCGCGGCCGACGATGCGCACGTGGTGCTGCGCGATGCGGCCTCATCGGCCGCCACCGTGCTGTGCATCCGCGAAGGGCGCCTCGCGGCGGTCGAGACCCTCAACCGCGCGGGCGATCACATGCTCGCGCGCCGGCTGCTGGCCAAGGGCGTGGCGCTGAGCGAGGAAGAAGCGCGGGCGCCGGGCTTCCAGCTCAAGGCGCTGGCCTGAGCCGCACGCGCGTCAGAGCACGTCGCTGCCCGACAGCGAAGGCGTCTGCGCGATGCGCTCCGAGATGACGCGGCAGGCCTCGAGCAGCGGCGCCACGTAGGCCTGCGCCGGATCTTCCTTCTGGCGGAACACCAGCGTGCTCACGCTGATCGCCGCCACCGGCACGCCGCCCACGCCGCGGATCACCGCGCCGAAGCAGAAGATGCCGGCCTCGTTCTCCTCGTTGTCGACCGACCAGCCGCGCTCGCGCGTCTTGCGCACCTCGGCGCGCAGCGCGGCGGCATCGACGGTGGTGTTGGGCGTGTAGCGCGGCATCGGCAGGCGCTTCACCAGCGCCTCGAGCGCGCCGTCGTCGAGCGCAGCCATGTAGGCCTTGCCGACGGCGGTGGCATGCAGCGACACGCTGGTGCCGATGCGCGAGGCCATGCGCACCGCGCTCGGGCTCTCGAGCTTCTCGATGTAGACCATGGTCGTGTCGTTGGGCACGGCCAGGTGCACGGTCTCGCCCGTGAGGTCGCGCAGCCGCTTGAGCTCGTCGACGGCCGCCAGCCGCAGTTCGGAACGGCCCCAGCTGCGGCTCGCGAGCTGGATCAGCCGCGGGCCCAGCCCCAGGGTCGCGCTGTGCGGGTTCTCGACCAGCAGCCGCTCGGCGATCAGCGCCGCCACGATGCGATGCACCGTGGGCCGCGGATAGCCGCTCGCGCGCATCAGCGCCGCGACGTTGACCGGCTCCTGCGCATCGGCCACCAGTTGCAGCACGTGCATGAACTTGGAGAACGACGCGGTGCCCGCGACCTGGTTCGCGGAAGAAGCCGAAGAGGCGGGAGCGGCGGAGGAAGACCGGGGAGCGGGCATGGACGAAGGGACGAGGCCGGCGCGGGCACCGGCGGGAACGAGGGCCGGGCCATTATCCATACCCTCCATCCAGTCCACGCGCATGCGGCGCGCCCTCAGCTCACCATGTAGCCGCCGTCGACCGGCAGCACCACGCCGGTCATGAACGACGCGGCCGGCGTGCAGAGGAACATCGCGGCACGCGCCACGTCGTCGGGCGTGCCCCAGCGGCCCAGCGGCGTGCGCGCGAGGATCGGGCCCGCGCGCGCGGGATCGTCCTGCAGCGGTTTCGTGAGCGGCGTCGCGATCCAGCCCGGCGCGATCGCGTTCACGCGGATGCCGTCGGCCGCGTAGGCGATCGCCAGCGACTTGGTGAGCTGCGCCACGCCGCCCTTGCTCGAGGCATAGCCGGGCACCAGCCCGCCGCCGAAGAAGCTCAGCATCGAGGCCGTGTTGACGATGCAGCCGCCGCTCGCCTTGAGGCGCTCGCGCGTCATGCCGCACACGCGCATCGTGCCCGTGAGGTTCACGGCCAGCACCTTCTCGAACACCGCGAGGTCGTGCTCCGCGCCGCGCTGGATGATGCCGGCGCAGTTGAAGACGATGTCCAGGCGCTCGATGCCGCCGATCGCGGCCTCGAGGCTCGCGTCCGAGGTCACGTCGGCCTGCCGGACCTCGACCGCGGCATCGAGCGTGCCGTCGCCGTTGCCCAGGCCGATGGCCGTGACCTGCGCGCCGAGCGCGGCCAGGTGGTTGGCGATCACGGCGCCGATGCCCTGGGTGGCACCGGACACCAGTGCCCGCTTGCCCTTGAAGAGTGCTGCCTCGTAAGTCATGAAAAGGGAGTTGCCTTTGCGTGGATCAGTTCTTGATGTCGAGCTTGCCCATCAGCGTCTTGAAGTAGGCGCTGTCCTTGGCCATCGTGGCCTTGAAGGCGACGTCGTCGGCATAGGCGAAGCCCAGGTTCTGCTTGTCGAGCACCTCGCGGAAGGCGGGCTCGTTGGCGGCCTGCTGGCTCACGGTCTTCAGGTAAGCGATGACCTCGGGCGGCGTGTTCTTCGGCGCCGCGATGCCGCGC
Source organism: Variovorax sp. ISS6 (assembly GCF_056523145.1). Classification (NCBI taxonomy): domain Bacteria; kingdom Pseudomonadati; phylum Pseudomonadota; class Betaproteobacteria; order Burkholderiales; family Comamonadaceae; genus Variovorax; species Variovorax sp. ISS6. The sequence goes on along the minus strand of NZ_JAWRZC010000002.1, from coordinate 1,775,616 downwards.
CAGGTGCCGATCACCAGGTCGATGTTGCGTTCCTTGAGCGTGGGCACCTTCTCGAAGCCCTTCACGCGCTGCTCGGCCATCACGGCCAGCGTCTTGAGCTTGCCGGCCTGCACGTAGGTCGTGACCTCGGCCGGGCTCACCGCCACCGCGTCGATGTGGCCGCCCATCAGCGCGAGCACCGCGGGGCCGGCGCCCTGGAACGGCGTGTGGTTGAACTTCACGCTGGTCTTGTCCTCGAGCGCGGCGGCGGCCAGGTGCCAGATCGAGCCGTTGCCGGCATTGCCCACGCTGAGCTTGCCGCTGTCCTTCTTCGCGGCGGCCAGGAACTCCTCGATGGTGTTCCACGGCGCATCGGCGCGCACGGTGATCGCGGCCTGGTCGGCGTTGAGGCGCGCGATGGGCGCGAGGTCCTCGTAGGTGAACTTCGCGAGGCCCATGTGCGGCAGCGTCGTGAGTTCCACCGTGACCACCGCGAGGCGGTAGCCGTCGGGCTTGGCGTTGACCACGTCCTGCCAGCCGATGGCGCCGCTGGCGCCGGGCTTGTTGACGATGATCATGCTCTGCGGCATGTGCTTGCGCGTGGCGTCGGCGAAGGCGCGCGCCAGCGCGTCGGTGCCGCCGCCGGGCTGGAACGGCACCACCAGTTCGACCGGCTTGTTGGGATAGTCGCGCGATTGCGCCGAGGCGGGCGCGGCGGCCAGCAGCGCCGCCACCGGCAGCAGCGACAGCGCCGCGAGGCGTTGCAGTTTCGAGGCGAAGCGAATCATGGGGTGTGTCTCCGTGGTTTGAAAATGAATGGGACCGAAAAAACTTGCTTCAGTACGTGGCCCGACCGCCCGAGAGGTCGAAGGTGGCGCCGGTGCTGAAGCTGCACGAGCCCGAGCACAGCCAGGCCACCATCTCGGCCACCTCGGCGCTCTCGCCCAGGCGCTGCATCGGGCTCTTGCCGATCATGGTCTGCACGTGCTCGGCCGACATCTGCTCGAGGATCGGCGTGCGCACCGCGGCCGGCGCGATCGCGTTCACCAGGATGCCGGTGGTCGCGAGCTCCTTGCCGAGCGACTTGGTCAGCGCGATCACGCCGGCCTTGGCCGCGCTGTAGGCCGAGGCATTGGGCGTGCCCTCCTTGCCGGCCAGCGAGGCGATGTTGACGATGCGGCCCGCGCCCGCGGCGCGCAGGTGCGGCACCACCGCGCGGCACACGTTGAAGGTGCCGACCAGGTTCACGTCGACGATGCGGCGCCAGGTGGCGGGGTCGTAGGCATCGAGCGGCACCGTCGGTCCCGCGAAGCCCGCGCTGTTGACCACGAAGTCGATGCGGCCGAAGCGCGCGACCACCGCTGCAGCGGCGCGCTCGACCGTGGCGAGATCGCTCACGTCGACCTGCCAGGCGTCGTCGCTCGCGCCAGCCTCGGCCATGTCCCACACCGCCACGCGCGCGCCGCTGCGCCGCAGCTGCGCCGCGACCTCCGCGCCGATGCCGCTGGCACCGCCGGTGACCACCGCCACCGCGCCCGCGAAGTCGTAGCCGGCGCGGCCGTAGGCCGTCGTGCTCATCGGATGAACTGCTTGACGTAGTCCGCGCCGAGGCCGACGTTCTCGAAATGCTTGCGGCACATGTCGATCTTGGTGAACACGTCCTCGTAGCCCATGCCCTTGCCCCAGGGATCGGTGTAGTACATGACACCGTTGACCTGGAAGTAGGTGATCATTTCCTCGACGTCCTCGGGCACGTACAGCGTGTGCGTCTCGCCCGGCGGCTCGAACACGTAGCTGCCCTCGGTGGCTTCCCAGTCGTGCTCGAGATAGCGCCAGCGCCCCTTGAGCACGAAGCCGTGCACCGCCTGCGGATGGCGGTGGCGGCTCAGCACGCCCGACTTGCGCACCTTCAGCAGGTTCATCCAGTAGCCCTGGCTCGCGTTCAGGCACAGCGGCCGGAACCACACGTTCTCGGCCTGCGGCACCCACAGGCGCTCGTCGGTCGGGATCGCATGCTGCACCACGATCTCCGGCAGCGCGTCCGGAGGATTCGGGTACTGGTAGGGCATCTTCGGGGTCGGGTCCGAATCATCGAGGGGCATGTCGCTTGTCCATATTGTGGATGTATGTCCATATTGTAGACATCGACATGCGGCGCACATCTTTGCGTAAACCCTGATGGCGCGCGCGACCGCGCCGCCGCATGGGCGCGGCGGTTCGGATCACAGGAGGTGTTTGCGCTCAGTCGAGGCGGACGGCGGCGGGAAAGGCTTCGACGAGGTGCTCGATGAAGGCGCGCGCGGCCGCGCTCATGCCGCGCCGGCTCGGCATCAGTGCCGAGATGGTCGAGTCGGCCGCCACCCAGTCGGGCAGCACGCGCCGCAGGCGGCCGGCGCGCAGTTCGTCGCGGCAGATGTAGGCCGGCAATGCGACCACGCCCATGCGCGCCTCGGCCGCGCGCTTCAGGGTCACCATGCAGGTGCCCTCCATGCGTGGGCGGATCGCGACCTGCACGGTCTGCGCGCGGTCGTCCTCGCGCTTGAGCTGCCACAGGGGCGCGAGGCCGCCGCGCTTCATGAACAGCGTCGCGCAGCCCAGCAGGTCGTCGGGCGTCTCGATGGCGCCGGCGGCCTCGAGGAACTCGGGCGCCGCGAACAGGTGCCAGGGCGCTTCAGCGAGCGGGCGCTGCACCAGGTTCGAATCGGGCAGCGCGCCCGAGTAGGCGCGGATCGCGAAGTCGTAGCGGTCGGCCACGATGTCGACGTTGGCGTCGCTCGCGTCCTGCAGCAGGTTGACCTTCGGGTACTTAGCGAGAAAGCTCGCGACCATCCCGGTCATCGCGAACTGCGAGGTCGCGACCGACACCGTGTAGCGCACGGTGCCCGTCGGCTCCGTGCTGCGGCTGCGCATCGCGGCTTCGGCCTCGTTGGCGCGCGCGATCGTGGCGACCGCATGGCCGTAGAAGGCTTCGCCCGACTCGGTCAGCGTGATGCGCCGCGAGGTGCGCGCCAGCAGCGTCAGGCCGAGCTCGGCCTCGAGCTGCTGGATGCGGTAGCTGATCGTCGACACGGGGCGCTGCAGCGCGCGCGCCGCGGCCGAGAGGCTGCCCCGGTCGATCACTTCCACGAAGTACCGAAAGTCGTTGAGGTCGAGCACGCGTGTCCTTCGCCGATGAAGTCTTCGAAGCCGCGCCAACTTAGCATGTTCCGCGACGGATCAGGCGCTCCAGTGACGAGCCACGAACGCAGCCGCGCGGTCGAGCGACTTGCGCGCACTCGCGAGTTCGCGCGTGTTGAGCTGGAACACGTGGTGCATGCCCTGCCATTCCTCGAGCTCGACCTGGGCGCCAGCGCCGCTGGCCGCTTCCACGAGACGGCGCGAATCGTCGCGCAGCACCTCGTCCGAGCCGACCTGGACCAGCGTGGGCGGCAGTCGTCCCAGGTCCGCATCGAACAGCGGCGAGCCGCGCGAATCGCTGGCCGGCGCGCCGCCCAGGTAGGCCGCGGCCGAAGCGCGCAGATAGCCCACGTCGAGCAGCGGATCGCCCACCGCCAGTTCCTGCGCGCTCGCGCCGCTCAGGCTCAGGTCGGTCCAGGGCGAGAACGCGACCAGCGACGACACGGCGATGCCCTGCCTCGCGGCCTCGAGCACGGTCGCGAGCGACAGGCCGCCACCGGCCGAGTCGCCCGCCACCGCCACCGCGCCGAAGCGCTTGGCCAGCCCCGCGAGCGCGCGCAGCGCGAGGTCGCGCGCCGCGGGCAGCACGGCCTCGGGCGCCAGCGGGTACTCGAGCACGAAGACGGGCACGCGCGTGCGCGCCGCGAGCTGGCTGGCCAATCCGACATAGGCGCTCGCATGGCCCAGGCCGTAACCGCCGCCGTGGATGAACAGCAGCGCGCGCCCGGGCACGGCCTGCGCGGGCTCCACCCACCAGCCGGAAGCGGCTTCGTCGACGGCCTCGCGCGCCGCGACCTCGGAAGCGGTGGGCGTCTGAGCGATGAAGCGGTCGTAGATGTCGCGCGGCGTGCCGGGCGCGGTGGACCAGAAGCGGCCGAACTCGAGGCGCAGCGCGCGCGCCGCTGCGATGTCCTGGGGATCGATGGGAACGAGGGCCATCAGCGAACTCCGAAACCGTGGCCCGCGAGATGCCAGGCCATCATCATGGTGGTGATGTTGGGCGGCGCGCTCGGTGCCCTGGGCATGATCGACGCGTCGATCACGAACAGGCCCGGCACGCCGTGGACGCGCCCGCCGCCATCGACCACGCCCTGGCCGGGCGGTCCCATGCGGCAGGTCGAGGTGGGGTGCGCATAGCCGTCGAGCTGCTGCTCGATCGCGCGCCGCAGGTCGTCGCCATCCGAGAACTCCGGCCCCGGCGCCATCTCGGCCGCGACCATCTGCGCGAACGGCGACTGCCGTCCGATCGCGCGCGACAGCCGCACGGCCTCGAGCATGCGCGCCATGTCGCGCGGCGTGCCCAGCAGGTTGTAGCGGATGCGCGGCGCGCTGCGCGGATCGCGGTCGGCCAGCTCGAGGCTGCCGGTCGCCTCGGGCTGCGTCACCGACACCGCCAGCACGATCGCACCGCCCGTGGGGCTCAGCGCCGGATCGAACAGATGGGTGGCCGAGATGTGCAGGTCGAGGTCGCCGGGCTCGGCCTGCGAGGACGCGGCCCAGAGGATCGCGCCCGCCGCGGGATGCATGCCGGCCGCCTCGGGCGTCAGCGCGTAGACGTTGTAGTAGAACGGATGCTCCTGCAGGCCCTGCCCCACCGGCAGTTCGGCCACCAGCGGAATGCCCAGCGACGCCAGGTGCGGCGCGGGGCCGATGCCCGATCGCAGCAGGATCGCCGGGCTGCCGAAGGCACCCGCGCTGAGGATCACCTGGCCCGCGCGATGGCTCTGGCCCTCGGCATCGACCACGCCCACCGCGCGCCCGTCCTCGAACAGCACGCGGTCGATCTCCACGCCGCCACGGATCGTGAGGTTGGGCCGCGCACGCACGTCCTCGCCGAGGAAGGCGATGCCGGTGTTGATGCGCCGCCCCGAGATCACGTTGAGCGGATAGGGCGCGACGCCGGCCTGCTGTTCGCCGTTGAAGTCCGCGACGCGCGCGAAGCCGAGCGCGGCCGTCGCATCGACGAAGCCATTGAGCGCCGGCGTCAGTTCGTCGCGCCGCCGGTTGCGGATCGGCAGCGGACCCGCGCGGCCGCGCAACGCATCGTCGCCGTCGGGCGTGTTCTCGATCGCCTTGAAGGCCTCGAGCAGCTCGGGCCACTGCCAGCCTTCGATGCCGAGCGCGCGCCACTTCGCGAAGTCCGCGGGCCGCGAGCGCATCGCCACCGCCGCGTTGACGGCCGAGCTGCCGCCCAGCGTCTTGCCGCGCGGCGCGTGGATGCTGCGGCCCGCGAGGCCGGTCTCGGCCTGGTAGCCCCAGTCGTGGCCATCGGGTCCGCCGGCCGTATCGGCATCGGCGAGGTCGCGTGGAAACACGTTCGGCCGGTAGGCTTCGCCGGCTTCGAGCAGCAGCACCTTGCGCGCCGGATCGGCGCTGAGCCGATGCGCCAGCACAGCGCCCGCCGAGCCGCCACCGACGACGATGACGTCGAAGGCAGCGCTCATCGCGACAGCGCTCCGGCCACCTGGCCCATCAGCACCGCGAACGGCATGTCGAGCGCGGCATACACGTCGAGCGCCTTCGGATCGGCGTTGTCGCCCATGATCTCGACCATCAGGGTCGCGTAGTCGGAGATCTCGATGCCGAGCGTCGTCAGGCGCGCGATGCCCGCTTCGCGCTTGGCGGCCGAGAAGGTGCCGCAGGCGTCGATGGCAACGATCGGCTGGTAGCCCTCCTCGCGCGCCGAGATCGCCGGCAGCGAGGCGCAGACCTCGAACGACAGCCCCGCGATGATCAGGTGGTCGCGCTTGGTTGCCTTCACCGCTTCCACGAAGGGCGGGTAGTCCCAGGCGTTGACCGTCGAGCGGTCCATGATCTCGCCGCCGCCCAGCGCTTCCTTGAGTTCGGAGGCCGTCGGTCCCCACATGCTGTCGCGCGCCGTCGTCACCGCGACGATCGGCAGGCCCAGGACCTTGGCCGCTTTCGCGAGGCCGAGGACGTTGTGCTTGAGATCGCTGACCGTCATGTCGCGCACGCCGGTCATCAGTCCGACCTGGTGGTCGATGAGCAGGACGGCCGTGTTGTCCCGCGTCATGCGGGTGCGTTGGGCTTGCATTGGTGTGACTCCTTGCGATGGGTGGATGCGGGTTCGAAACGTGAGGCATTCGAACGGATGCGCCAGGCAGGGTCAACGAGATCGGCGGGGATCGGGGCTGGAAGGATCTTCCAATGGGTTGGAGGGTGGGAGAGGTTCCAATGGGGCGGATGCTTTGGAGATCGCGAGCGCAAGCGACCGCGCCTCAGCATGGCCGGCGTCCAAAGCCTCCATGGACTACCGCGGCAGGGAACGCTGGTCGGGATAGGGGACCTTGTGACGCAGCACGCCAAAGGCGACGAGCCCGCCGAGACCGGGCAGCAAGAGAGGCAGCAGCCCATAGCCGACCCAGCTTCGTTCGGCCAGGACCGCCGCACGCCCGATCAGCACGTGGAACGCGAAGAAAAGCGCGACATATCCCGCCGTGCCGTACGTTGCATACCGTGTGTCCGGAGAGCCCGCGAAGAAGAAGCCCATCACCATCAGCAGGAAACACAGGCGTGCCCAATTCAAGGTCTTGTGGGCATCGATCAGGCGAAGTTCGGCCGCCGACGGCGGCGTGCGCTGGACTTCAGCCTCGGAGCCCAAGCCGGCCTTTTCCCTACGCTCCTTCACGTAGCTGTGAAGAAACACGGTCCCGATGAATGCCATGCTCAAGCCGAGGATGACACCCCAAGCACCGCCGACCACCGCGTTGATGACCACGAAAAAAGCGGCGAAGGTGGCGATGCGAAATCCGAGATTCATCCTGGTTCCCTCCTGGTTTCAGCGTCCGGAAATCCGGGTCGTTTCGTGCATTGGGTGACGCGCCACGCGCGCTCATCGAAGCTTGATTTGCTACAGCTTCGGCATGGCCTCTGCGCTCAACCGCCGTGGCTCTCGCTCGGCCCTTCGGTCCCATCCGCATTCCAGAAGCGCCACACGCCGACTTCACTCCCGTCGCGATAGTGCCCCTCGGAGGCCCGCCGGCCATCGGGATGGAAGTCGCGCCACAGCCCGTCTTCCTTGCCGTCGACGTAGTGGCCTTCCGATGCCACCGTGCCGTTCTCGTGATAGGCCACGAACGAGCCATGCCGGATCCATCGCGTCCTGTCGGGCGACATCACCCTCGTGTAGCGGAATCGGATGGTTCCGGATTCGTAGGGGATCTCGGCGATGTTGAGGTCGGCTTCGGTGGTCATGTCGTGGTTGCTGAGAAACGCGTTGACAGGCGGATGGTAGTGGCGGCCAATGGAATCGCCAGAATCCTGCCGCCGGCGCGAGCGCTCACGGTGCTGGTCGAACGCCGAGTGCTTCTTCCAATTCCTCATCGGGCACGAACGACCCGGTCAAGGCCTCCCGTAAGCCAGCGATGGCATCTTCAGCCAGCACGAGATTTGCGTGCTCCGCTTGGAGGGCATGGTAGTAGTCCAGGCGACGCGCATCGACCAACGCGACGTAGCGCACACCGTTCCTGGTCAACATCTTCTCCGATCCGCTTTTGACCACCTCCGCGGCGAGTGCAGAGAGACGAGCGCGCGCTTCGCTGATGGGAACAATGTCCGATGCTCTCGATGCCATTTCGCTGAGTCCGATAGGGATTGCGTCGACGTCAGTCTAGCAACCGCCTTCGCTCATAGCCGCAAGCCCGTTCGACTTATCCACCCCCACCCACGACCTGCACCGTATGCTCCCCCAGCATCGGCGCCCTCGCCTCCCGCTTCACCCCGCGCTCGCCATTGAAGCGAATCGGCTCCACCACCGCGCGATAGCTGCCCAGCGTGGGATGCGCATGCGTCTCCAGCAGCCCCTGGTGGGCGACCTGATCGTCGTCGAACACCTCCTCGATGCCGCGCACTACGGTGCATGGCACGCGCGTGCCGAAGATCGCTTCCCATTCGCGGGCGTCGTGCCGCATCAGCGCGGCGCGCAGTTGCGGCACCAGCTCGGCCTCGTTGGCCTTGCGCAGGCGCATGTCGGCAAAGCGTGGATCGCGCGCGAGGTGCGCGAGGTCCGTGAGTTCGCACAGCGCCTCCCAGAACGGCTGGGTCTGGGCCTGCAGGTAGACGTAGCCTTCGCGCGTGGGGTGGATGCCCGAGAGCGCGCCGCCGCGCAGGTCGCGGTCGACGCCGGGGCCCTCGCCCTCGGACCACACCATGCGGCCCGCCTGCATCGCGAGCGCCGCTTGCAGCAACGAGGTATCGACGCGCTGCGGCAGGCCGGTGCGTTCGCGCTGGAACAGCGCGGCGCAGATGCCGGTGGCGATCAGGCTCGCGCCGTAGAAATCGACGGCCGAACCCCACACCACGCGCGGCTCGTCGCCCGGATAGCCCTGCGCCTTGGCGATGCCGGTGCGGCATTGCAGCACCTGGTCGAAGCCGGGACGCTGCGCCTGCGGGCCATCGGGGCCATAGCCGGTGAAGCTGCAATAGATCAGGCGCGGCTGGATCGCGGTCAGCGTCTCGCAGTCCAGCGCCAGCCGCTCGGCCACGCCGGGGCGGAAGTTGTGCAGCACCACGTCGGCCTGGGCCACGAGCCGGTGGCAGGCCTCGCGGTCCGCGGGCTGCTTGAGGTCGAGCACGATGCTGCGCTTGTTGCGGTTCACGCCGATGAAGGCGCGGCTCTCGCCGGGCAGGGTCGAGGGGTAGTACCGCATCGGGTCGCCCTCGGGCGCCTCGATCTTGATCACGTCGGCGCCCAGGTCGCCCAGCAGGCTCGCGCCATAGGGGCCCGCGATGTAGGTGGTGAAGTCCAGCACCTGGATGCCGTCGAGTATCTGTTGCGCCATCGATGTCGTCGTTTCGGGTCGTGGAGTGTGATGAAGAACTAGGCAAGCAGGCGGCGCGCGCGATCGACCATCGGGCGATCGATCATGCGGCCATCGAGCCGCAGCGCGCCCAGGCCCTCGGCGTCGGCGCGGGCATGCGCCTCGAGCACCTTGCGGGCCTGCGCGATCTCGGCCTCGGTGGGCGCGAACACGCGGTTGAAGACCTGCACCTGTGCCGGGTGCACGGCGGGCGTGCCGCTGAAGCCCAGCCGGTGCGACAGGCGCGCCGCGCCTTCGAGCGCGTCCATGTCGTCGAGCTCGGCGATGGAGGCGGCCAGCCCCCAGCAGGCCAGGCCCTCGGCCGCGGCGCACATCGCGACGCGCGCCGCGGCTGGCACCAGCAGGTCGGCATGCGGAGGACGGCCGATCGCGGCCGCGTAGTCCTCGGCGCCGAAGCCCAGCGCGCGCAGGGCGGGATGGGCGGCCGCGATCGCATCGGCGCGCAGCACGCCGCGCGGGGTTTCGATCAGCGCGACCAGCGAGCGCGGCCCGGTCGAACCGCGCTCGCGCGCATGCCGCTCGAGGTGCACGAAGGCCGCGCGCACCTCGCTCGGCGACTCGACCTTGGGCAGCATGACGGCATCGACGCCCGCGGCCACGCAGGCCTCGAGGTCGGCGTCGAGCAGTTCGGCCTCCGCATTCACGCGCGCCATCAACGGCAGGCCGGTGCCGCGCAGCGCACCGGCCGCATGCGCCAGCGCGAGCCGCGCCTCGGCCTTGCGCTGCGGCGCGATCGCGTCCTCGAGATCGAGGATCAGCGCCTGCGCGCCGCGCTCGCCCGCGCGCGCGAAGAAGCGCGGCTCGAGCACCGGCACGAACAGCGCACAACGAATGCGGTGGGCGTCCATCGGCGGCTCCTCAGTCGGCGGTGATGCCCAGGCGGGCCACCACGCCTTCCCACACCGGCGCGTCCTTCAGCATCTGGGTGCGGAAGCTCTCGACCGGCATCACCAGCGGCTCGGTCTCCATGCTCGCGAACTGGGCCTTGACCTCGGGCGAGGACATCACGGCCGCCATCTCGGTGCTGATGCGCTCGACGATGGGCGCGGGCAGCTTCGACGGGCCGAACAGCCCGCCCATGGTGTTGAGCGTGAGGCCGGGATAGCCGAGCTCGGCCATCGTCGGCACGTCGGGATAAGTGGCCAGGCGCTGCGCCGAGGTCACGGCCAGGGCCCGCAGCCGGCCGCCGCGGATCAGCGCACCGGCGGCAATCGGCGAGTCGGTCGAGAACAGCACCTGCCCGCCCGCGAGGTCGGCCAGCGACTGGCCGCTGCCCTTGTAGGGCACGTGGGTGGCCTTGGCATTGACCTGCTGCAGGTACATCTCGGTCGCCAGGTGCGTGAGCGTGCCGGTGCCGGAAGACGAATAGCTCGACGGCGCGGCCGCCAGCCGCTTCGTCAGTTCCTGCAGGCTGCGCGGGCTGTCGGGCTGGGTGCCGACCAGCACCATGTAGGGGCTGCGCAGCGCCGCGGCCACCGCGGTGAAGTCGCGCAGGTGGAACTTCGCGTTGCGGTTCATCGCGGGCACCACCACCAGCGGCGCGGTGGTGCTCAGCAGCAGCGTGTAGCCGTCGGCCGGCTGGTCGAGCACGAACTGGTGGCCGATGATGCCGCCGCCACCGGCCTTGTTCTCCACGTACACGCTCTGCTTGAGCCGCTCGCCGAGCTTGCTCGCGAGCAGGCGCCCGATCACGTCGCTGCCCGAGCCGGTGCCCTGGGTCACCACCAGCCGGATCGGCTTGCTGGGGTAGGTGTCGGCCAGCGCCAGCGGTGCCACGCCGGCCAGCGGCAGTGCGGCGCCCACGGACAGCGCCCGGATAAAGTCTCTACGATGCATGCGTTTGTCTCCAGTGGCGTCTGCTTCGCCTAATTAGTCGAATATTCGAATATTATCTCTTCATGGCGCATCCAACAAGTGCCGGCGCGGCGTTGACCATCCAGGACATCGTCGACGCCATCGTCCGCGAGATCGACGAAGGCCGTTATCCCGTCGGCAGCCTGCTGCCTTCCGAAGCCCAGTTGCAGGCGCAGTTCGGCGCCACGCGCTACCGCCTGCGCGAGGCCATGAGCGCGCTGCGCAAGCTCGGCGTGATCGACTCGCGCGCCGGCATCGGCACCCATGTGCTGGCGCGCAATCCCACGCCCTTCTTCGTGCATTCGCAGCAGACGCTCGAAAGCATCATGGAGGCCGCGCGCACCACGCAACTCAAGCTGGAGCGCGCCGGCCTCGTCGCGGCCGACGAACAGCTGGCCGGGCTGCTGCAGGCCGAGCCGGGCAGCCAGTGGTTCTTCCTCGACACGCTGCGCTACCTGCGCGGCGAGGCGCGGCCCACCGGCGCGCTGTGGCTCTACATGCGGCCCGAGTTCGCGGGCGTGGCCGAGCGGCTGGAGACATGGAACGGCCCGGTCTTCAAGCTGATCGAGCGGCTCTACGGCGTGGGCGTCGCGGTGGTGGAACAGGAGATCGACGCGGCGCCGCTGGAATCGCGCCTGGCCGAGCGCCTGGATGCGGTGCCCAGCTCGCCCTGCCTGCAGGTCACGCGCCACTGGTTCGATGGCGCGGGCAAGCTGGTGCAGTGCTCGGTCGGCCTCTATCCGCAGGGGCGCTCGCGCTATCGGTCGCGGCTGCCGCTCGCGAGCCTCTGAGTTCGAACGGCCGGGCATCGGGCGCCACCGATGCCCAGGCTGTCGGTGTTCACCTAAGGTGACCGCCTTAACAACCAGGCGTCTTCTGCGCGGCGTGGGTGGGCTATAGCATTTTCGGCTTCACCCATAACGAGACATCAATGAAGCGCCTGTTCACGATCGCGATCGCGGCCCTCGCCGCCCTTCCTGCGTTCGCCGAGTATCCCGACAAACCGATCATGATCGTGGTGCCCTTCGCGGCCGGCGGCCCCACCGACAAGGTGGCGCGCGACTTCGCCGAGGCGCTGCGCAAGCCGCTGGGCAACGTGGCGATCACCATCGACAACACCGGCGGCGCCGGCGGCACGCTCGGCGCCGCCAAGGCCGCGCGCGCGGCCAACGACGGCTACACGCTGATGCTGCACCACGTGAGCATGGCGACCTCGCCCTCGCTGTACCGCAAGCTGCCCTACAAGACGCTCGAGGGCTTCGAGTACCTGGGCCTGATCAACGAAGTGCCGATGACGCTCATCAGCTCGAAGTCGGTGCCCGCGAACAACTTCACCGAGCTGCGCAAGTGGCTCGAGACCAACGGCAGCAAGACCAACCTCGCCAACGCCGGCATCGGCTCGGCCTCGCACCTGTGCGGCCTGATGCTGCAGAGCGCACTGAAGATCGCGCCGCAGACCATCCCCTACAAGGGCACGGCACCGGCCATGACCGACCTGATCGGCGGCCAGGTCGACATCATGTGCGACCAGACCACCAACACCACCGCGCAGATCGAGGGCAACATGGTCAGGGCCTATGCCGTGACCACGCAGCAGCGCCTGAAGACGCCGGTGCTGGCCGCCCTGCCCACGCTCGACGAGAGCGGCCTGAAGGGCTTCAACGTCAGCATCTGGCATGGCCTGTTCGCGCCCGCGGGCACGCCCAAGGCAGTCACCGACAAGCTCAATGCGGCGCTGAAGGTGGCGCTCAAGGACCCGGCCTTCATCAAAAGCCAGGAAGGGCTCGGCGCCGTGATCATCACCGATGCGCGCGTCAACGGTCCGGAGCACAAGAAGTTCGTCGAGACCGAGATCGAGAAGTGGGGCGCCGTCATCAAGGCGGCCGGCCAGTACGCGGACTGAGCATGGACCGCGCCATGACGACGAATCCGAACCGCCTGCGCCTACGGCTGATCGCACTCGCGGCGCTGGCGCCGCTCGCGGGCGCCGCCGCGGCCGCCTCGCCGAAGTTCTCCATCGAGCTCGTGGGCGGCCGCATCAAGGGCGACGACACGCTGAAGGTGCGCCAGGGCGACCAGGTGCAGATCAGCGTGGTCAGCGACCAGCCCCTGGTGCTGCACCTGCACGGCTACGACATCGAAACGCAGGTGACGCCGCCCGCACCGGCGCTGCTGAGCTTCAAGGCCAGCCTCGCGGGCCGCTTCCCGGTGCACGAGCATCGCCACGGTCCGGGCAACCACCGCGCCGTGATGTTCGTCGAAGTCCATCCCTAGGCGCGCCCTGAAAACGCTTCGCTTCGGCACCGGTCTCGCGATCGCGTGCGCCTCGGCCGGCGCGCGGGCGCACGGCTTCGGCCAGCGCTTCGACCTGCCGCTGCCGCTGTGGCTGTGGCTCACGGGGGCCGGCGCGACCCTCGTGCTGACCTTCGCGGCGCTCGCGCTGTTCGCGCGGCGCCACGACTTCGCCTCCTCCTTCCTGCGCGACACCGACCTGCTGCGCTTCGCGCCGCTGCGCCGCATCGCGCATCCGCTCGCGGTGGTGCTGCGAACGCTGGGCTGCGCGCTGTTCGTGCTGACGCTGGCCACCGGCTTCCTCGGCAACTCCGATGCCTATGCGAACCTGATCGTCACGATGGTCTGGGTGCTGTGGTGGGTCGGCATGGCCTTCTTCTGCGCGCTGGTCGGCGACCTGTGGGAGATCGTCAATCCGCTGCCCACGCTGTACCGCGCCGCCGCGCGCCTGGTAGGCGGCGGCCGCAAATCGCTGGGCCTGCGCTGGCCGAAATGGCTGGGCGCGTGGCCGGCGGTCGCGCTGTTCTTCGCCTTCGCCTGGACCGAACTGGTGTGGCAGGACAAGGACGTACCCTCCGCCCTCGCCGGCGCCCTGCTGGGCTATGCGCTGCTGAGCTGGGCCGGCATGCTGCTGTTCGGCGTGGAGGCCTGGCACCACCGGGCGGATGCCTTCGCGATGGCCTTCCGCGTGCTGGGCCGCTTCGCGCCGCTCGAGCTGCGAGGCTCGACGCCGACCGAGCCTGCGCGCCTGCGGCTTCGGCCCTACGGCGCCGGCCTGCTGACGACCGAACCGGTGCCGAATTCGGTGGCGGCCTTCGTGCTGCTGATGCTCGCGACCGTCACCTTCGACGGCTTCCACGAAACCCCTCTGATGGACCGCATCGGCACCGCCGCGCAGACCTCGCGCACGGTGGCCGAGACGCTGTTCACGCTCTCTTCCGCAACCGGCATGGACGAGACGCAATGGCTCAACAGCGTCATGCTGCTGCTGTTCCCCGTGGCCTTCGTGCTGATCTTCCGCGCCGTGGGCGCGTGGATGCTGCGCCTGGCCGGCAGCACCGAGCGCGCGGCCGTGAATGCCATGGTCTGGAGCCTGGTGCCGATCGCCGTGGCCTACCACCTCGCGCATTACGCCTCGCTGCTGCTGACGACAGGACAGTTCATCGTGCCGCTCGCCTCCGATCCCTTCGGCTGGGGCTGGAACCTGTTCGGCACGCGCGGCCGCGCGGTCGACCTCGGCATCGTGAGCCCGGCGGTGTACTGGTACACGGCCGTGACGCTGATCGTCGTCGGTCATGTGCTCGCGGTCGTCGTCGCCCATGTCGAAGCCACGCGCCGCTTCGCGAACCACCGCGCGGCGATGCTGAGCCAGTTGCCGATGCTGGTGCTGATGGTGGCCTATACGAGCCTGAGCCTCTGGATCATGGCGCAGCCGATCGTGGGGTGAGCGGCATCAAGGCAAGGCTGCCTGGCGCTTCAGAAACCCCTCGACCACACCCGCGAAGTACGACGGATGCTGCTGCATCGGGTAGTGCCCGCAATCGGGCACCACCCGCAGCTCCGCGTTCGGATGCCACGCGAGGAAGGTGCGCTCCATCGCCTCCGCATCGAGCCCCGGATCCTTGTCGCCGACGACGACCAGGAACGGCGTTTCGAGCCCCCGCACCTCGTCGGCGAAATCGGCCGTGACCAGCATGTCGAGGTAGTGCCTGCGGCATGCGGGCGCCACCGCCTCGCGGTGGTGCCGCACCTTCTCCTCGACCCATTCGTCGGGCAAGCCCCCGCCGACGAACTTGAGCAGCCGCCGAAGCGCGTCGTCGTCGTCGGCCGTGCTCGCGAAGAAGGCCAAGGCCTCCGGACTCAGTTTGTTGCCGGCGGCTGAAACGGGGCACACGGCGATCGCGCTCGCGATGCGCGAGGGCGCGTCCGCCGCGAGGCGTTGCGTGACCATCCCGGTCATCGAATGACCGAGGACATGGAAGCGCCGCCAGCCGAGGCGGTCGGCGAGCGCGAGGCAGTCCGCGGCGATCTCCTTCACCGTGCACTCGCCCGGCAGCGCGATCGACAGCCCATAGCCGCGCAGGTCGGCGAAGACGTGGGTGAACGCCTGGCCGTCGAGCCAGGGCAGCAGCACGTCGTAGTTCGCGTGGTCGCCGAGCCAGTCGTGCAGGACCAGCACGGGGATCGGCCCATGGCCATGCCGGGCGTATCCGAGGCCGGCGTGCGATGCGGGGCGAATCTCGAGGGGTGCTTTGATCTCTGGGTTCCATGGAAGTTGCGGAACAAAAAGAAAACGCCCTCCCGGCGAACCGGGAGGGCGTTTTGAAAGTGCCGCGATGTTATCGACCGCGCGAGCGAAGGTCAACAGGCATGCACGGTCCTTCGCATCTTCAGCTCTTGAGGTTCGCCACCGCCAGCTTCCCGCCGCTTTGCAGGTAGCCATTGGTCGTGAACGAGCAGCCCTCGGTGCAGCTCAGCGAGAAGAAGCCCTTGTTGCCGCCGTTGTCGGTCACCTGCAGGCGGAACTTCGCGGGCTGGCCGTCGAAGCTGCCGTCGGCGTCGATCTGCACCGAGTTGCTGGTGGCCGTGACCTGCGCGCCATCCGCGTCGATGGCCGAGCCCAGGCGCGTCACCGCACCCAGCTGCACCTTGTTGCCCAGGCCCTCGATGCTCAGGCTGACGCTCGGGCCCTTGCTGTCGCGGCCGGCCTTCAGCGCCACCGTGAGGTCGCCCTGCGCCGTCGCCACCTTGCCGCTGACGTTCGCGCTGCGGCTCATGCACGGGTTGTATTGCGGGTTGGTCAGCTCGAGCGAGACCAGGCCGCCCTGGTTCCAGCCCGTGTAGTAGAGGCAGTTCTCGGCGTCGTAGCGCGGGTCGGGACGGGTGAAGTCCATCTTGCTGGGCGTGTTGCGCCGCGCGACGTAGTAGCCGATCTCCTTCGGGCTGGTCGGATCGGTCCAGTCGGCGAAGCGGATGCCGCCCGATGCGGCCGCGTAGACGGCCACGCGCATGTGGTTGCGGTCGTCGAAGTTCAGGTAGTGGACCATCGGGACGTTGCCGCCCTCGGCCACCAGCGTCGGGCAGACGCTGGCCTTGTTGGCATCCTGCTCGTAGGTGCCGACGATCTTCGGATGCTTCTCGTCCGAGATGTCGATCATGCGGCCGAAGCTCTGCTGCTTGCACTGGTTCGGCAGGCCGTTGGTGTCGCTGGTCGTCAGGGCGTACGACTCGTCGGTCGAGACGATGTACTCCTTGCCGTTGACGTGCCGCACCCATTCGGTGGCGTGCGTCGCGGCCGTCGAGGTCATGCGCGCATAGCCGCCCTGCTCGAACTCGGGGTTGGGCTGCTGGTCGCACCACGAGAGGAAGCTCACGTACTTGAGCTTCGGATCGGCCACGCGCTTGACGATGTCGCTCGAGTCCATGATCAGCAGGCCGTTGGCGCAGGTCTGGTCGCGCCAGAAGGTGGTGGTGGGCGTCGGCAGGTTGCCGGCCACCTGGCCGCCGCCGCCGTACACCGCGAGATAGAGCCGCGTGCCGTCGGGATTGGTGCTGACGTCATGGATGTTGGTCGCGGCCATGATGCGCCAGTTCTTGTTGCTCTTCACCTCGTCGGGCAGCTGCGAGCGGTTCCAGCTCAGCAGCAGCTTCGGGTTCTTCGGATCGTCGAGGTTGGTGATGTGCAGGTCGACGCGCTTGTTGTCGATGGTGTAGTTGGCGAAGTTGTCGTCCGTGGGCGAGGTGCCGCCGGTGATGAGCGTGGTGCCGCCGTCCTTGGCCGTGGTGCCGAAGGGCACGCCGTACCAGGTCTTGCCGTCAGGCGAGAGCCAGCCGTCGTGGTGGCCGCCCGAGGACTGGTAGCTCGCGTTCAGCGGCACCGGGTGCAGGCAGTCGCTGACGTCGTAGACGTCCACCATCTTGTTGTCCTTGTAGCCGGCCACCAGCAGGTCGCCCGAAAGCTCGAGGCCCGAGTACGCCTCGATCGCCGCCGGCGTGCGCAGGATCTTCCCGTTCGGGTTGACCGGCGTGGCGGCGGTGGTCTCCTCGCCCCACTTGTTGGTGCTCGTGGCCTTGACGGTGGCCGAGGGCGCGGTGCCGACGACCGTGGTGTCGCCGCTCGCGGGCACGACCTGCATCTTCGTCGGCGTCTTCATGTCGAACACGATGATGCCGGTGGTCAGCGCGGCATCGCCGCCGGCCGCGCCATCGCGGTTGGAGGCGTACGCGCAACGCGTCGAGCCCTTGGCCTTGATCTGCAGGTCGCCGAAGGCGCCGCGGCCGAACAGCGTGTTCTGCGCGACCTTGCGCGCACCGCACCAGTAGCCCTGGAAGCCATCGGGATTGGCGGTGGCGTCGTACATCGCCGACTTGGGGATGTGGCCGTTGACGCCCGGCTCTGCCTGGTCCCCGGGGCCGGCTTCGCACAGCCGCGGCGGCGTCACGTACGGCTGGGCCACCGGGCCCGTGTCGGCCGGCGGCTGGTCGGTGGACCCCGCGGGGGGCGGCGCCGATCCGACGATGAGCGGCGCGCTGTCGTTGCTGCCGCCGCAGGCGGCGAGCAGCAAGGCGCTGGTCAGGGCGCCAACCAACAGCAGGTTGGCTCTGGGGGCTTGTCTTCTCTTCATGGTTCTTCTTTCTCTGTCAAAAAACACGGGGCCAGGGGAAAGTCTTCGCGTCAATGTCCGAAGGGGGCGGGGTCGCCCGCGAATGCCGGTTCCACGTCCGGCTCCGGCGGATGGGCCGGGCGGGAAGGCAGCGGCGAGGCGACGGTGCGGTCGGTCTCGATCACGACCGACTGCCCCGCGCCCGCGAGCACGACGCTGTCGGGCTGGATCGCGCTGACGGTGAGGCCCTCGAGGTGGCCACCGACACGCAGTTGCAACAGCTGCGAGTCGTCGGTGCGGCGCATCAGCGCGAAGCTGTCCACGCCATCGGCCGCCACGACCGTGCCGACGAGCTTGAAGGCCGCGACCGACAGCGCGGCGTCGACCGGCTTCGCGGCCACCGGCACGGGCTTCGGCGCCGGCGCCACCACCGGCGCGGGAGCCACAGCGACCGGCGGCATCGGCACGACGGCCTCATCGGACGACGGCCACCACCACGTGGCCGACAGCGCAATGACGCACACCGCCGCAAGCCACCAGGGCCAGCGGATGCGATGCGTCACGGAAGCCTGCATAAGGTGTCGATGTGGTCGTGGAGTGGGCGCAGAGATTAGTTGTGAAAGCCCTGCGTCAGAAGACGACCAACGGTTAAAACGTTCGTCGCAGGTGAGCGCGTGAATCGCATCGCGGGCCCTGTCCGAGACCCTCGCCGACACTGGCGTCACGGCACGAAAGCCGCGTGTTTTCATCGCATGCGGACGTCGATCGCGATGCATCGTTATCCCTTGCGCGCGCGCGCCGCGTCGATAACATCGCCGGCTTCTTTCAATGGAGGCAAGGGACAGCGATGTTGCTGACGACATGGATCCTCGCCGGCGCGCGGGCCTCGGCCATGGCCGCGGCCCTGCTGCTCGCGCAGCACGCGGTGGCCGGCCACGACGCGGTCGATCCCGCCGTGCGGCGCTTCACGGCCAAGGTGACCGGCGTGGGCCAGGCCGGCAAGGCGGGCCGCATCGCCACCTTGCGCTTCGAACCGATCGGCCCGGGCATGGTGGCCCCCAAGCGCAACGAGATGCGCGGCTGGCGGCTCACCTTCATCCGCGGCAAGATGTTCGGCCGCACCCTGTGGCTCCAGAGCAATACGCCCGACGAACTCACGGTGCGCGCCACCGATCCCTCGATGGAAGGCGTGAACGCCGGCGACATCGTCGTCATCGAATTGATCGACCCCAAGCTGGTCGACCCCCATGCGTAGGCTGCTGCTCGCCGCAACGTTCTCTGTCCTGGCCACAGCGGCGGCAGCGCAGACCGTGAAGCTGCCGGCCGACGCGGTCGACGGCTTTCACGCCGCGCTCAAGCGCAAGGACACGGGCGGTGCGCTTTCCTACCTCGACCGTTCGCTGGTGGTGTTCGAGTTCGGCGTCACCGACCCGACGATCGAGGCTTATGCGCTGAGCCACCTGCCGGGCGACATCGACATGGCGGCCGTCTCCACCTGGACCCTGCAGGCGCGCCGCCTCGGCGGCAGCGGCAACGAGCGCTGGGTGCTCAGCACCTACCACGTGACGGGCAAGCTGCCCGACGGCAAGCCCATCGACCAGGTGATGCAGGAGACCGCGATCGTGCGCCGCGCGGGCGACAGCTTCCGCATCGTCCACCTGCACTGGTCGAGCGACAAGCTCTGGGCGCAACCGCCTCGGACCGCCGCGCCCTGACTCAGAGGTCGAAGCGCAATTCGGCCGTGTAGGTGCGTTGCGGGTACGGGTGGAAGTTCCAGTAGCGGTCGTTGTTCGCGTTGTCGATGCCGAAGGCCGCCGACCACTGCCTGTCGATCTGGTAGCGGACGCGCAGGTCCACCGTGAAGTAGCGGCTCGCCCCGAAGTAGGCGAAGGCGTTGACGTCGCTGTTGTCGAGGTTCGAGTACTGCCGGCCGCTGTAGCGCGCGGCCACCGTGAAGGCCCAGCGCGCATCGGGCTTGTAGGTGGCGTAGGCCGTGGCGCGCCAGCGCGGCACGCGCGGCTGCCACTTGCCCACCGCCGCCGGAAAGGCCGCGTCGGCCACCGTCTTCGAATCGGCATAGGTCAGGCTGCCGCCGAGATCGAGGCCCTGGATGCCGACGTCCTGCCCGGTGTAGGCAAGCTCCACGCCGGTGGTGCGCATCCGGTCGACGTTCTGCACGCGCGAGACGGTCGAGTTCGGGATCAACTGGCTGTAGAGCGCATTCTTCGTGGTCTCGTGGAACAGCGTGGCACGCAGCAGGCCGTTGCCCAGGTCCTGCTCGGCCGTGAGTTCGCCGGTCCACGACTTCTCGGGCTTCAGGTTCGGGTCGTTGACGAACGAGAGCGCGCCACCCGAGGTCGCGCCATAGAGTTCGCCCACCGTCGGATAGCGCACCGCGCGGCCCACCGAGGCCTTGATCACCGTCGAAGGCGCGAGCTGGAAGGCCAGGGCTGCCTTGGGCGATAGGTCGGACTCGCTGCGCGAGGCATAGGGCTGTGCGCTCGTGGCCGTGGCGGTGAAGCCGTCCGTGGCCTTCCACTTCTCGTAGCGAAGCCCGAGCACGGTCTTCCATCGCGGTGCGAAGGACCATGCGTCCTGCGCCCAGGCACTGAGCGTCCGGCTGCGCCCGCCGACTTGGCTCACGGGCGTGAACGCAGGGCCGTCCCGCCAGTCGCCGAGCACGTTGGTCTTGGCGATGACGAGCTTGTAGGTATCGCGGCCGACACCGAAGTCGACCACGTGCGCGCCGCCCACGCCCTGCGGCCGCCAGGTGCCCTTGGCCGCGAGCGTGTTCCAGCCGGTGCCGCCCTGGTCCTGCAAGGTGCCGGCACCGCCGAGGGCCGCGAGCGGCAGCGCGACCGTGGGCGAGCGCTGCGTGTCCCTGGCGTAGTCGTAGAGGCTGGCGGCCACCTCCCAGTCGAAGGCACCCTGGGTGTTGCTCTTGACGGACAGCCCGTGCATGAAGTGCGTGGCGCGGTCCTCGGTCCACGGAAAGGCCGTGGGCGCGAGCGTGAAGCTGCGCCCGCCGATGTTGACCGGCCCGCTGTAGACCGGCTGGCCGCGTGCATCGACGAGGTAGCTCTCGCTCTGCCCGCTGCCGGCGTTCTGCCACCAGCCGAGCGTGTAGCTCGCGCGCAGCGTGGGCGAGATGTCGTAGGCCAGCTTGAGCTTGGCGTGGTCCTGCACGGTGCGGTACTGCGTGCCCGCGCCGAGGATCAGCCATGGGGCGTTGGTGGTGTTGAGGCCCGGCACCGCGCCGAACACCGGCGTTCCCGCGCCGCCGGCCACGGTGGACGCCAGCGTCGCCGTGGTGAAGGTCAGCGGCTGCCCCTGACTGTCGGTGCGGTTGACGTCGATCCACCAGGACCAGTCGCCGCTGCGGCTGCCCAGCGAGGCGCTGGTCTGCCAGCCGTTGAAGCGCCTCTTCGTGCGGTAGAGCTCGTTGGGCTGCGAGGAGAAGCCCGCCTTCACATGGGCCTCGAGCTTGTCGGGCATGCGCGTCACGTAGTCGACCACCGCGCCCGCCGAGTTGCCCGGGTACGCGGCCGAGAACGGGCCGTACATCACGTCGACCCGCTCGATCTCCTCGGCCGTGACCAGGCCCCAGCGCGGCGCGAAGTTGGTGCCGTTGGCGATGCCGTTGCCCAGGTAGTTCGACAGCAGGATGCCGTCGGCATAGACGGCCGAGCGCGCGCTGTTGCCGGTGCCCGAGGCGCGCGTGGAAAGGATCGCGTGGTTGTAGTCGCCGATGTAGCGCTTGCGCACCAGCAGGCTCGGCAGGTACTTGAGCGCGTCCTCGCTGTCGGTGGCGTTCACGCGCGTCTCGATCTCGGCGCGCGTCACGCCCTCGATGGTGGTGGGAATCTGCGTGGGCAGCGAACTCGGCCGGGCGCCGGTGACCGTGACGATGCCGAGCGACCTGGCGCGCTCGGGCGCGTCCTGGGCCATGGCATCGGTTGCAACGCAGGGAAAGGCCGCGACCAGCGCGAGCGACAGGAGGGACCTGTTCATGAAGGCCGGGCGCGATCTGTAGCGGGAAGTCGCATGTCTCTGTTCTTGTTCGGATGCGCCGGCGCCGCGGCGCGAAAGCGGCAGAGGTTAGTCGCGGCCCGTGGCGCCCCGGAAGGACTTCGTCGGTTAACTCGTTCACCAAAGGTGGGCGCATGCGAGCGGCTTTCGGCGCACCGCGAACGCCGCAAACCCGCATGGATGCTGGTATTTCGCTCGTTGCAGCGCATGCTGCACACGTCCGCGGCGGCGCTGCACCCCGGCGGACGCTTGCCGGATAATTCGCGACCACAACGACAACGAGACACGAGACAAAGTGCGCGAGGCCCACCTCCGAGATCTGATCGCCGTCATCGAAACCGGCAGCGTGCGGTCCGCCGCGCGCAAGCTCGGCCTGGCGCAGGCAGCAGTCAGCAAGAACCTCACCGCGCTCGAGAAATCGCTGGGCGTGCCGCTGCTGGTGCGCTCCGCGCGCGGCGTCGAGCCCACCGAGTTCGGCCGCATCGTGCTGCGCCGCGCGCGCGTGATCGATGCCGAGCTGCGCCATCTGCAGGAGGAGCTCGAGAGCGCCGGCGGCGAGGGCCGCAAGCTGATCACGGTGGGCCTGTCGGCCACGGCCGAGGCCATGCTGCTGCCCACAGCCGTGGCGCGCTTTCGCGAGCACACGCCGAACGCGCTGATCAGCGTGCTCGGCGGCCGCTCGTCGTCGACCATCGCGGCGCTGCGCGAAGCCAGGATCGACTTCGCGGTCGGCCCGCTGCCCACCGACCAGAGCCTGTCCGACCTGCACACCGAGCAGCTGTGCAGTTCCGACATGGGCATCGTCGTGCGCGCGGGCCACCCGGCCGCCGATGCGCGCGACCTGGCCGCGCTCGTGCCCTATGGCTGGCTCTACAGCGTGCAGCAGTCGGGCGGGCCGATGATCGTCACGCTGATGATCCGGCAGGGCCTGCCGGCGCCGACGCTGGTGGCGCATTGCGATTCCTCGAGCGCGCTGGTGTCGATGCTGCTGCAGAGCGACCTCGTCACGCTCAACAGCCTGGGCGGGCTGGAGCCCTTGCGCGAACGCGGTCTGCTCAAGGTCCTGCCCATCAAGCTCGATCTGCCGCCGGCCGTGCAGCACCTCGTGACGCCGACGAAGCGGCCGCTGACCCCCTCGGCCGCGGCGCTGGCCGACGAGTTCCGGCGCGCCTCGCGCAGGCTGCGGCGGTGAACGGCGGCACGCTGGCGACGCGGCGCGCTCTGCTCGCCGCCATCGCGTGCGCCGGCCTGTCCGGCCGCCACGCGCTGGCCGCCAACGACACGGGCCGGCCCCTGCGCATGATCGTGCCGCAGGCCCCGGGCGGCGCCGCCGACTTCATGGCACGGCTGATCGCCCGGGAACTGTCGAGCGTGCTCGACCGCCCGGTGGTGGTCGACAACCGCGCGGGCGGCGGCATGATCGTCGGCACGCAGGCCGTGGCCATGGCCGCGCCCGACGGCAACACCATCGGCATGGTGTTCTCGCCGCATGCCGCCAACGAGGCGATGCGCCAGCAGATGCCCTACGACGCGCTCGACGATTTCGAGCCCCTGTGCCTCGGCGGCCATTCGATCGTCGTGCTGGTCACGCAGCCGGGCTTCGCCGCGCGCGACGTGGCCCAGTTGATCGCGCTGGCAAGGCGCACCGATCCGCCGCTGCAGTACGCGTCGCTGGGCATCGGCTCTGTGTCGCACCTGGCTGGCGAGCTGCTCGCCATCGAGGCCGACGTGACGCTCGAGCACGTGCCCTACAACGGCAGCGCGCAGATCTACCGCGCGCTGCTCAACGGCGATCTGCCGCTGGCCTTCGTCACCCTGGAGAGCGCGCTGCCGCACCTGCAGTCGCGGCGCCTGCGCGCGCTGGGCATCACCAGCGCCCGGCGGGCCGCGTCCTATCCGCAGCTGCCGGCCATCGCGGAGTCGCTGCCCGGCTTCGAGCTGATCGGCTTCTATGGTTTCGTGGCACCGGCGCACACGCCGCCGGTGCAGGTCGAGGCGCTGAGCAGCGCACTCGCCCAGACCCTGCAGACCCCGCAGGTGCACGACCGGCTGGCGGCCGGCGGGGTCGAGGTTTCGGTCGCGCCGCCGGCGGCCTTCGCCGCCTTCCTGCGTCAGCAGATCGACAAGTACGCGGCGCTGTCCAGGCGCACGGGGATCACGCTGGACTGAAGCGGGCCCCGGTCCGGCCCGCTCCCGCTTCGCTCAGCTGCCTTCGATGATCCGCAGATCGCGCTCGGCGCCGTCGCCCAGCGCGACCAGCGCGGCCTGGTAGTCGGGGCTGTCGTGGGTGGCCGTGGCCTGCGCCACGCTGTCGAACTCGATCAGCACGGTGCGTTCGGCCAGGCCGTATTCGTAGGTTTTCGCGGGCAGGCCGCGTGCCAGGAAACGCCCGCCGCCGGCGGCGATGGCCGGACCGGCCAGCTTCGCGTAGGCCGCGAGTTTGTCGGCGTCCTTGACGGCGCGGTATGCACTGACCCAATAGGCTTTTGCCATGTCGATTTCTCTGTAGTTGCCAAAGGCTTTCAATATAGCGGGGCAAGGCGCCTCGCGCCTCGGCCCGGCCGCAAGCCACCTACACTGCACCGGCCAATCTCCTGGCTCGCATCGCACTCCGTCCACTCCACGTCGCGAGGTTCCATGGCTGGTGCAATTTTTCGATGGCGGCGCTGGCGATGGCTGCTGGTGCCTCTGCTGCTGTTCGGCCTCCTGCTGTCGATGAGCGACCCGCTCTATCGGTACGCGGCGGCCCGGACGCCGGCCTTTGCCTTCCCCGCATGCCAGAAGGCCTGGGCCCATCGCGGGTATGCGGCAGCCGGCGGCGAGAACAGCCTCGCGGGCATCGCGGAGGCGTTCAGACGCGGCGCGACCGGCGTGGAGATCGACGTTCTGTTCGACCCCGAGCTCGACGACTTCGTGGTCTCCCACGACCGGCCCTACACCCTGTTCGACGGCCAGCCGCTGCGCCTGGAATCGGTGCTGTCGCGTTTCCCGCGCAGCGGCCTCTTCTGGCTCGATGCGAAGGACCTGCGCAAGCTCTCGCCCTGGACCGCCCACCAGGCGACGCACCGGCTCAGCGCGCTGCTCGATCGCTACGGCCTCACCGAGCGCGCGTTCGTGGAATCGAGCCAGCCGCTGTACCTGTCCTGGCTGGCCGACCAGGGCGTGCACACCAGCTATGCCATCAGCCCCAACGACCGCAAGTACAGCGCGCCGCTGTACCGGCTGCACGCGGCCTTCGTGAAACTGGCCTATGCCTTCGTGGGCGCCGACGCCATCTCGATGACCGCCGCGCGCTACACGCCGGTCACCGCGGCCACCTTCGACGAGGCCGCGATCCTGCTGTCGACCGTCAACGACGCCGGCATGCTGCGATACCTGTCGGCGCGGCCCGAAGTCAAGGTCGTCCTGACGGACGAAGACCACTACGCCGTCACGGCCTGCACCGATCGCCCGCGCCGATGATCGTGGCCACGCGCTACGGGCTCGCGATCTCCCCGCGCTCGACCAGCAGTTGCCGGATGTCCTTCTTCGCGATCTTCCCGTAGCCCGACTTCGGCAAGGCCTCCCAGAAGAACACGTGGTGCGGCCAGCGGTAGCGCGCGCAGCGGCCGTCGAGGTGCGCGATCAGCGCATCGCCGTCGACCTGCGCGCCCTCGCGCCGCACCACCACCGCCACGCCGACCTCGCCCCACTTGGGGTCGGGCACGCCGAGCACCGCCACCTCGGCCACCGCGGGATGGGTGAGCAGCACCTCCTCGACCTCGCGCGGATAGACGTTGGAGCCGCCCGAGATGTACATGTCGGACTCGCGGCCGGTGATGTAGAGCAGGCCGCGCGCATCGAGCCGGCCGAGGTCGCCGGTGTGGAACCAGCCGCCACGCAGCGCCTTGCGCGTGGCCTCCTCGTTGCCGTGGTAGCCCGCGAACACGGCGGGGCCGCGCACGCAGAATCTCGCCGACCTCGCCCGTGGGCAGGCGTTGCAGCTCGGCATCCAGGATCGCCACCTCCATGCCGGTGCGCGCGCGGCCGCACGAGCCGATGTTGGCGTTCGGGTCCTCGTCGTCCGCCGAATGCATGGCGGCCGGCAGCACCGTGATGTTGCCGGTGACCTCGCCGAGCCCGAAGTACTGCACCAGCACCTTGCCGAGCTTCTTCAGCGCGAGCTTCTGGTCGGCGCGGTACATCGGGGCGCCCGCGTAGATCACGTGGCGCAGCGAGCTGTGGTCGTAGCGGTCGACCGCCGGATGCTCGACCAGCATCTTGACGATGGTCGGCACGGTGAAGAGGTTGCTGACGCGATGCGCCTGCACCGAGGCCCAGAAGGCCTCGGGGTCGAGCTTCTCACTGGCCGGCAGCACGGTGGCCGCGCCGCGCGCCACGTTGAGCAGCGCATGGATGCCCGCGCCGTGCGACAGCGGCGCCACCGCGATCGAGCAGTCGTGCTCGGTCGTGCCCGGGATCAGGTCGGCCAGGTGGTTGGCGACCACGAAGGCCATCTGCCCGTGCGTGAGCACGCCGGCCTTGGGCCGGCCGGTGGTGCCCGAGGTGTAGAAGAACCACAGCGGGTCGTCGCGGTCGACGGTCTCGTGCTCGGCCTGCGCCGCGTCGTGTGCCTCGTGCGCGCGCAGCAGGTCTTCGTACGAATGCTCGCCCTCGCGCGCGCGGCCGATCGCGAGCACATGCGCGAGCGCCGGCGAGGCCGCGCGCACCGCGTCGGTGTGGCCGGGGAAGATGTCCTCCACGATCATCGCGACCGCGCCGCTCGACGCGCCGAGGTAGGCCACCTCGGGCGGCGTGAGCCGGAAATTGGTCGGCACCCAGACGCAGCCGAGGCGGAACGCGACCCAGCAGCTCTCGAACATCTGCAGGTTGTTGCGCGACTGCACCAGGATGCGGTCGCCCTTCTTCAATCCGAGCGCGCGCAGCGCCGCGGTCATCGCGGCCACGCGCGCCTCGATCTCGCCCCAGGTCCAGCTGCGGCCGCCCTCCTGGATGAGGCCCGGCCGCTCGGCAAAGAGCGCGGCCGTCTGCGTGAGCAGCCGGCCCAGGTTCATCGCCTGCGCCGCACTCACGAGGCCGGCTCCAGGATGCTGAGGTAGCTCGCCACCGCCGAGCCGCCCATGTTGAACACCGCGCCCATGCGCGTGCGCTCGACCTGCATGCCGCCGGCCGTGCCCGAGAGCTGCATCGCGGCCATCACGTGCTGCGACACGCCGGTGGCGCCGATCGGATGGCCCTTGGACTTGAGTCCGCCCGAGGGATTGACCGGCAGCCGGCCGTCCTTGCGCGTCACGCCGTCGAGGATCACGCGCGCGCCCTCGCCGTGCGGCGCGAGCCCCATGGCCTCGTACTCGAGCAGCTCGGCGATGGTGAAGCAGTCGTGCGTCTCGACGAAGCCCAGGTCGTCGAGCGAGGCGCCGGCCGAGGCCAGGCCCTTGTTCCACGCCATGGCCGCGCCCTCGAACTTCGTCGGATCGCGGCGCGACATCGGCAGGAAGTCGTTGACCTGCGTGCGCGAGCGCCAGCGCACCGCGGGCACCTTGGCGCCCGCGAGCGGCTCGGTCGACAGCACCAGCGCGGCCGCGCCGTCGGACACCAGCGAGCAGTCCGAACGCTTGAGCGGCCCTGACACGAAGGGGTTCTTGTCCGAGGGCGTGCGGCAGAAGTCGAAGCCGAAGTCGCGCCGCATGTGGGCATAGGGGTTGTGCATGCCGTTGGCGTGGTTCTTGGCCGCGATGGCCGCGAGCGCGTCGGACTGGTCGCCGAAGCGCTCGAAGTAGTTGCTCGCAATGCCGCCGAAGATGCCCGCGAAGCCGGCCGGGTCGGCGCCCTCCTCCTTCACGTACGAGCACTTGATCAGCGTGGCCGCCACCTCGGGCGTGCGCAGGCCGTTCATGCGCTCCATGCCGATCACCAGCGTGCGCTTCATGCGGCCCGCGGCCATGGCGTCGAGCGCGGCCCAGATCGCGGCCGAGCCGGTGGCGCAGGCGTTCTCGCAGCGCACGGCCGGCGTGTGGCGGAACTCGGGCATGGCCACCGCGGGCAGCGAGGCCGTGAAGTCCTGGCCGACGAAGCCGGCGTTGAAGTGGCCCACGAAGATGCCGTCGATGTCCTCGGGCGCCACGCCCGCGCTGTCGAGCGCGGGTTGCACGGCGTCGCGGATGAGCTGCTCGAGCTCGGCGTTGTCGAGCTTGCCGAAGGGCGTGTGGCCCCAGCCGACGATGTAGGCGTTGTCGTTGCGCATGATGTCTCCTGGAAGGAATGGAAAGCGGGATTCAGGGCACGGCGGGCCGCGCGGGCACGGGCCGGCCATGACGTTGTACCAAGGTCAGCGCGATCGTGCCGGCCGCGGCCGCGAGCACGCCCGTGGTGAGCGACAGCACGGCGGCGCTGCCGCTGCGGTACATCAGGCCCATCCAGCCGCCGCAGAGGAAGGCCGCGCCCGCGAAGATGAAGCCGCCGAGCGCCGAGGCCGCGCCGGCCTGCAGCGGAAACGGCGTGGCCATGCCGACGTGGCCGCAGGGCTGGTGGATACCGTAGGCCAGCAGCATCAGCCACAGGCCCGCCGTGAGCGTGCCGGCCGTGTGCGCACCGGCAAGCTGCGGCACCACCAGCACCAGCGCCGCCAGCAGCGACAGGAAGCCCGCGCGCCGCACCGAGGTCACGATGCCGTGCGCCGCGATCCAGCGCCGGCACAGCATGGTGCCCGCGAGGTAGGTGACCGAGGCGCCGCCGATCACCAGGCCGAAGCCCACGCGCGAGACGCCGAAGGTTTCGATGAAGAGATAGGCCGAGCTCGAGAAGAAACCGAAGTTGGCCGCGTAGCCGAAGGCGTTGAGCAAAGTCCACGACTGGAAGGCCGGATCGCGCGCGATGCGCGCATAGCCCGCGAGCAACGGGCCGAGGCGCAGCGCATCGGGCTTGAGCGAGCGCGCGGTCTCGGGCACGCGCGCGAGCACCAGCAGCGCGCCGGCCAGGCCGCACAACGCCATCGACCACAGCGTGGCGCGCCAGCCCAGGGTCTGGGCCAGCAGCGCGCCGGTCACGGGGATCAGCATCGTCAGGCAGGCCAGCACCGACATCGCCACCGTCATCACGTGCGTGCCGTGCTGCTGCTCGAACAGGTCGCGCACGATCGCGCGGCCGCAGACCATGCAGGCCGCGATGCCCAGGCCCTGCGCCGCGCGCGCGGCGATCAGCACCTCTATGTTCGGCGCCATCGCGCCCACCGCGGCGCCCACCGCGTACAGCAGGAAGCCCGCCACCAGCACCGGCCGCCGGCCGAAGCGGTCGGAAGCCGGGCCCCACAGCAGCTGGCTCAATCCGAAGCTGAACACCAGCACCGCGAGCGTGAGCTGCACCACGCCCACGCGCGCCGCGTACTCGTTGCGGATCGCGGGCAGCGCCGCGAGGTAGAGGTCGGTGCCCAGCGGCTGGACCGCCGTCGAGAGCGTGACCACGCCGACGACCAGCGCCGGCCCCATCGCCGCGACGGCGGCCGTGCCGGTCTTCACGGACTCAGCGCTCGAGCAGTTCGCGCTCCTGCAGCCAGCCGCGGATCAGCGCCGTGGCTTCCTGCAGCAGCTCGGGCTGGCCGGCGTAGTAGTGGGTCGCGCCCTTCACCACGCGAAAGAGCTTGTCGGGCGAGGCCGCGGCCTCGAACAGCATCCTGGGATGCGTGGTCGGCACTGCGTCGTCGGCGCTGTTCTCGATCACCAGGAGCGGCACGCGGATGCGGCGCGCGCCTTCGAGGCCGTTGCCGCAGGAATCGTCGAGCGACCATTGCGACAGCCAGCTGCGCAAGGTGGTGAAGCGCGCGAGCCCGACCGGCCCGGAGTTCACCGTTTCGGGATTGCCCATATAGCACCAGCGCGGCCGGCGGTCGTTGGGGTCGAGCGTGGGATCGAGAAAGCGCGGATCGGCCAGCGTGCGGTGCACGAGAAAGGGCCGCTCCATCTCGCCGGTGTTGCGCGCCTGGAGCTCGGCCAGCTTCGACCGCGCCCAGGCCGTGATGCGGCGCATGCGGTCGAGTTGCGCCACGCGGTAGCGCTGGATGTAGGCCGGCGAATACGGCGGCTGGTTCGGGTTGCGCGGGTCGTAGATGTCGAACTCGACGTCGCGGTCGTCGGGGTTCAGCTCGTCCTTCACCGAGGGATCGATGGTCTCGGCCAGCAGGTGCGCACGCGAGAGGTGCGCGGCCTGGTAGATCACCGCGTCGGCCGGGATCAGTCCCTTGCCCTTGAGATCGACCGCGTCGCCGGCCGGCGTGTGCGTGATGCGCGGATCCTCGGCCTCGGCCTGGTAGCTCACCGCCAGCGCCCCGCCGCCCGACCAGCCCACCAGCACCACGTGGCGGTAGCCCCAGACCTGCTTCGCATGGCGGATGTAGGCGCTCAGGTCGAGGAACACTTTTTCCATGATCAGCGCCGTGTCGTTGCGCTGGTAGCGGCTGCCCGCGCACAGCACGTGCGCGCCGGTGGCCGCCATCGCGCGCGGCACCGGCAGCAGCTGCAGCGTCGATGCTGGGTGCATGAAGACCATCAGCGTGTCGGACGCCTGGCCCTCGGGCCGGAAGCGGATCGCCTCGAGGTTCACCGCGCCCTGGTTGCCGGAGAAGCCGTAGGTCTCGGTGAAGGCGGCGTGCTCGTCGTACTGGAGGTGCACCCACTCGGTCTGGACGGTGAAGGACTCGGTCATGGGGGGAATGTAGGACTGGGCGGGGGGGATGGCAGTCCCCCGGTGGAGGTACAGGGGCCCGGCCTACCTGGCCGAGTGCGCAATCGGCCTACCCGCGCGCCGCCCCGGTCGCCGCAATCACGATCCCCGCCAGCACGGCCAGCAGCCCCGCGACAAGGTTCCACCGCAGCGGCTCCGCCAGCAGCCAGGCGCCCACCAGCCCCGCCGCCACCGGATTGACCGTCACCGAGATCGCCACGCGCGTGGGCGTGGTGCGGCCCAGCGCGAAAGCCCAGAGGAAGAAGACGATCGCACCGCCGAACACGCCGAGGTAGGCGATGGCCAGCCACTGGGCCGTGCCGAAGGAAGCCACGGGCGCGAAGCTTCCGCCCTGCCAGGCGATACCAGTGAGGCACAGCGCGCCGACCGCCATCGCCAAGGCGGTGAAGGTCAGCGGCCCCGAACGACGGATCAGCGGGCGCGAGCCCACGCTGTAGAACGCCATGCACAGCGCGGCCGCGAGCATCAGCAGGTCGCCGCGCCAGGCATCGGGCGGTGCGGTGCGCAATCCCGACAGCAGCGCCAGCCCCACGCCCGCCATCGCGACCAGCACGCCGACCGTCTTGCGCCGCGTGAAGGGCTCGACGCGCAGCAGGCCCGCCACGGCCATGGTGAGCAACGGCAGCGCTGACAGCGCCAGCGCGCCGCGCGCGGCGGTCGTGTGGTGCAGCGAGGCATTGAAGAGCAGCGGGAACAGACCGAAGAACAGCAGCCCCAGCCCGGCGGCCGCAGGCCAGTCGCGCGGCGCGGGCCACGACTCGCCGGAACGCAGCAGCGCCATCGGCAGCAAGAGGCAGAAGCCGATGCCGAAGCGGAAGGCGCCGAGCGCCACTGGATCGATGGCGCCCGCGACATAGCGCGTTGCGCCCACCGCGGCGCCGCCCAGCGCGCTGGACAGCATCGCGGCCGCGATGCCCAAGAGTTCTCCCACGCTCGTGCTCCCTTGTCGATGAAGTGACAGCAGCGTAGGCAGCCCTCTATCATCAATCAATGGAATTTATTTGGTCGCCCTGATCAACAAATCGAATGAGCATCCCGACGCTCGACCCCGAGCTGCTGAAGGCCTTCGTGGCCGTGGCCGACCATCGCTCCTTCACGCGCGCGGCAACCGCGCTGAACCGCACGCAGTCGGCCGTGAGCATGCAGATCAAGCGGCTCGAGGAGCGGCTGGGCACCGCGCTCTTTCACCGCACCAAGGTCAACGTCGAGCTGAGCCTCGCGGGCGAGGGCCTACTCGGCTATGCGCGCCGCATCCTGCTGCTCAACGACGAGGCGGTGGGCCATCTGCAGCAGCACAAGGTCGAGGGCCGCGTGCGGCTCGGCGTCATGGACGACTACGGCAGCTTCGTCGTGCCGCCCGTGCTCGCCAGCTTCGTGGCCGCGTACCCGCGCATCCACATCGAGATGGAGACCGGCCTGACCGCGCGCATGCCCGAGCGGCTGGGCGAAGACTTCGACCTCGTGATCGCGATGCATCCCGAAGGCCAGGGCGGCGGCGAGTTGCTGCGACGCGAACAGGCGGTCTGGGCCACGGCCGTTTCTCAATCGGTGGAATCGCAGGACCCGCTGCCGGTTGCGCTCTATCCGCAGGGCTGCCTGTTCCGCCAATGGGCGACCGAGGCGCTCGATGCGTCGGGGCGACCATGGCGACTGGCCTTCGTGAGCCACAGCCTCGCAGCCGTGGAATCCATCGCGGCGCAGGGACTGGCGGTGACGGTGGTGAAGTCGGGCACCTTTCCGCCGAGGCTGCGGGCGCTGTCGGAACGCGATGGCATGCCGCGGTTGCCTGGGGCGGATATACGGCTGCATCGGGCGACTGGTCTGTCGCGGGCGGCTGGGTTGTTGGCGGATCACATCGCGGGGGCCATTGCGCTCTGACTGGCGCGATCAGTTGGCAGCCCTTGCGAATAGCGAGGACAGGATAGGACCTGTCTCCTAAGCGGGCCGCGAAATCGCGGCCCGCAGACCGGCCCTTACCCGCCAGTCTCGAGCGCGCCACGTCGCGCCGTCTCGCTCAACTGAAACAGCTCCCCGGCTTTGCGAGCGAGCTCCGCCGCGAGCCAGAGCAGGTTGTCCAGGTGGCGAGGCCCTTCGCCGCTGCACCAATCGATGTCCTTTCCGTGGGAGGCCCACAGAAGCGCTTCGAGTTGGGAGAGAGCGTTTTCGAGGAGATCCGCCGGGTTTTGGGCGGTTTCTCCGGAAGATACCGGCGTGCGACGCCGGGCTATAGTCTTGGTAGCCATTTTTGTGCGTTTCCTTTCTAGGGTGTTGCACGAACTTGGTTAGACGGCTGGGGTGCTCTAACACCCTGGCCGTCGCCTTTTGATACCTCGCATCTGCATCGCTGCT
Organism: Variovorax sp. ISS6; assembly: GCF_056523145.1. Lineage (NCBI taxonomy): Bacteria > Pseudomonadati > Pseudomonadota > Betaproteobacteria > Burkholderiales > Comamonadaceae > Variovorax > Variovorax sp. ISS6. The sequence goes on along the minus strand of NZ_JAWRZC010000002.1, from coordinate 1,742,756 downwards.
TTGGCAACGACGACCTGCCGCGAGGCGGGCAGTCTTTGAACATCTCGGAGGATTGGTGGGTTGCGCCTTTCTGCTTCCCTAGGTGGGGTCGCGAGTGAGAGGGGCATCCACTCTAGGGAAGAAGTGGGCGGGTTGCCTTGCCGCTCGACACGAAGTCGCGGCAACCGCCAACAAATGCAGCTTCCGCGATGCGCGGAGCGCGGACCTCGAAGAGGCAGTGGCGGGCCGGTCCCGATCGGCGTGAGCGCCGGAAGAAAAGCCGGCCCCATAAGCCGGGTCGATTCAGTTCACCCTGTGCTGTTAGCCTCACATGGTCGGCAGGACCTCTGCCACGCCAACTCCGGCCATCGCGCCGAATTTCAGAACTGAACTCACTATGACCAGCCCGCTCTACAACGCCTCCATCCCCGTCATGCAGCAGATGCTGCGCGCCATGTCCGACGTGCTCAAGAAGGCCGAAGACCACGCGACGCAGAAGAACATCGATCCAAATGCGCTGCTGCAGGCGCGGCTGTTCCCTGACATGTTTCCGCTGGTACGTCAGGTACAGATCGCCGCGGACTTCTCCAAAGGCATTGCCTCCCGCCTGGCTGGTGCCGAGGTGCCGTCCTGGCCCGACACCGAGGTCAGCTTCGCCGACCTGCAAGCGTTGATCGCCAAAGCTTTGGCCCACATCGGCTCCTTCAAGCCTCAGCAATTTGATTCAAGCGAAAGCCGCGAGATCGTATTGCGCCCTGGCACCCCCAAGGAAAAGAAGCTGACCGCAAATGCATATCTTCTGCACTACGGACTGCCGCAGTTTTTCTTCCACGTGACCACCACCTATGCCATCTTGCGCCACAACGGTGTTGAGGTCGGTAAGCGTGACTACATGGGTGCCTACTGACCCAAGACAGATAGAACTCGGGCCACTGCCGCTCCATAGCAACTAGAGCCTCCGTCGCTGCACGATTTCGGGTGACTGTGGATGGATGCTCTATCGAGCCTTAATTTGCTTGGCGGCTGGTCAACGCTGACCGAATGTCTGTTGCGTGAGGCTGTGAATTACGCAGCCGACTCGTTGCGGGCGTTTGACGTTGTCTGCCAACCTACGGCTACCATGAGATGAAAAATGAACGTAGAAACCTTGTATCCAGTTCTTGGACTTTCGGCCACGTCCCTAGACGTGCAAACGGCGTTCACTAATCTCGATATTGACTTGACTTCCGAACTCGAACTTCCAGAGGATGATTTCAGAGCCTACATCGAGCGCCCGGCAGCAGGAGTCGCGTTTTCATTCACGGACGAAGCATGGTTTCTAGGAATAGCAGATCAACCACTCAGAGTTGGTCCTCTTTTCTTCAACGTTATCTTCTTCTACTCCGACGGCGTAGATGGTTATTCCCAATACAGCCACGCTTTACCCTTTGGTCTGACATTCTCCGATGACTCTGGATCGGCGAGAAAGAAGCTGGGCGAGCCTGAATGGATTCGGCGGACAAACGATGGGAAGATAGGGGCAGACAGGTGGGAAGTCAGTCAGAAGCGTCGCCTCCATGCGACGTATGGTCCCGCTGGGCGACTCCACACACTGATCTATAGCTTGCCAGATGCCAACTTGCGAAATACCTGAGGCTACACAGATCCGCATCAAAGCAGTTGGCAAGTTGTATGGCGCGCGGTGTCGATAGCTCCGGACATTGCCGGAGGCTTGCCAATTTTCCCATTGACGCTGACAGCCGAGCCACCAAGACTGACCTCAACATTACCGAGGTTCTATACGAGTCGGGAGCGGTCCACTCGCCATACCGGCCACCGAATAATCGAAAGAAATCGCCCCATCTGCCGAAGCCAAGCGGCAAGCCGCATGGTCTTCTCCCGGGGGGAACAATCAAAACGACGGATGTCATGGTGCCAGTCTTCGGTCGTGCTGGCGTACTCGGACACGCTGACAGTCCCAAAGAACGACTCGAGCTTGGAAAGCTCAGGATGAGCGGTCCATTTGATAGGTGGCGTGGGTGGCGAATGGACAAATAAGACCAAGACTGGTAGCAGGCGCTCTCTGATTAATCACGATCACGAAATGAACGAGCCGTCCTCGCCACAGCAGTCGCAGCCGATACCAAGACCGCGATCACGGCTGCCAACGTCAGCAACAGCCCTCCAACGACTGAGAATATGGTGATGCTCCCGCCCGAAAACGAAATGACCCCGAGGCTTGCCAGCAACGTGGCGAGCAACCATGCGAAAGTGGACAGGCGCTGACCCGGGGCGCGAAATCCGTAGACAAGGCATGCAAGGCTCAGCACGCCAAGAGGCGCAAACAGCACGACGATTTCAGATCCCATGCGCCACTTCGGTTTGGGTTGCAACAGGCCTGATCATTGAAGTCGGCGTTGCCGAAATGGAATCCGCACTTCGACCTGCCCTATGTGCTTCACGCTCGCTCATCCAATGAATTCCAAGCATGGTCAGCAAGCACTATGACTACAGCGCCTTCTTCATGTACGCCACGTAGAAACCCTGGATGTAGTCATCGATCCGCCCGAACTCTTCATAGCCCTGCTTGAGATAAAACTCACGCGCCTGCCATTCGAAGGTGTTCAACGTCGCATTGCGGGCACCCAGCTCGCGGGCTTTCTCTTCCGCCGTCGCGAGCAGCCTTCCGCCCAGGCCTCGATCCCGAGCCGCGTCATCCACGAACAGCAGCTCCACGTTCAGCCATTGGAGAAAAACGAATCCGCGCAACCCACCCACGAGCCCACCCGCGTCGTCCTTGGCACTGACCCAGACCGGCTGCACCTGCCCGTACTCACCGACAAAGCGGTAGTTGAACTGGCGCATGCGGCGTCCCAACTCGCCCGAGTGGACTTCTTCGGCCGTGGGGGTGTAGATCTCGAAGTTGCTCATGGGCCGACAACCAGCTTCCGACCGGCGACCCCGATCAAAGCCACCGCGAAGCGGCGTCCGATGCGTCCGTACCGGCCGGCGCACGCGACGCGATGAGCGTCGCGGCGAAGTAGGCCCCGACAACCGCCACCAAGGGCCGGACCACTTCCGCGCCTCCTGGCACTAGATGCCAGGGCAGGTTGAACACAGCGATGGCCCCCAGACCGGTGACCAATCCGAGTCGTGAGCCTTGCCGATACAGCGTCAAGGTTCGGCCGAGGCACGGTATCGTGAATGCGGGTTCTCCGCGCAGGCGTTGCAGCAGTGGCATGGGTGGTCTCCTCGTGTTCATGCTTCCCTGCGCGCATCGTGCCACATGGCCGCCAAGGCGACACCTCGAAACTTCATGCGCCCAAAAGCAACAAGGCGCCCCGTTCGCACGGAGCGCCTTGTTGCCGGCGTAGTCCCAACTACCTCGGTGTCAACCCGCATCCGACCGAACGCATGGCGGGGAGAACACGAGGACGCTGGCCCGCATCAAGCGGCGTTCATCAGCCCTTCATGGCCTTGATGTCGACCTTGGCCTTGTCGTGATCGGCCTTGGCCTGGTTCACGCAAGCGCTCTTGGCATCGCCCGACTGGTCATCGCACTTTTCCTTGGCGACTTCGTAGGTGGCCGTGGCCTTCTCTTCCGCGACCTTCTTGGCGTGGCCGGCGGTGGGCTTGTATTGCTGTTCGAGTTCGGCCTTGGCCACGTTCTCCGTGCCCTTGGCCTGCTTCTCGCAAACGTCCTTGGCGTTGTCCTTCATCGTGTCGCACTGGGCCTTGGCGACCTTGTAGTCGGCCTCGATCTTTTCCTTGGCGACCTTGTACTGGTCCTTGGTCATGCCGTCGGCCGCGTTGGCTGCGCCCATGGCGAAGAAGGACGATGCGATGGCGAGAACGAGAAGATGTTTTTTCATGAGAGGCCCCTGTCTGGTTGAGTGTCTTTGTCACCGAGCCGCCCTGTGCGGCTGCAGTGAATGCACTCTAGGAAAACAGGGGTGGCGAGCAGGTAGGACGACGGCGCTCGGGCGGCTAGGCAGAGGCCACGGCTGCGCGCAAGCGCAGAGAGGGCGCGATCAGTTCTGCACCGTGACCCACACGGCCTGCGGGTCGCATTGCCGCGCGCATGCGAACACGTAGACCTCGTTGCCCAGAAAGAGCACATAGCCTCGGGCCGAAGAACCGTCGGGCTGCTCGGGTGCATCGGGCAGCTTGAGAAACTGGAAGCTGTCGCTGACCTGGCACACGAATTCCATCGGCGAACCGCACGAACAGGTGAAGCGTTCTTCGTCCTGCACCCATTCGGGCTCGCCACCCACCGCGATGCGGTAGTACTCGTCGTCGGGCGCATCGGCCACCACGAGCTCGGCGGTCTGCAGAACGGGGGGACTGGGCACACGATGCATGACCCGCGGCTTCTCGAGCGATGCGAACCAGTGGCCTTCGCCCTGGTCCCAATAGGCCGGCGGCAGCGCCTCGAAGGACTCGAAGCTCGGGATCTCGTTGTGCTCGGGGCACATCAGCACCGACAGCCGGCTTCCCTCGACAAACGGCAGCTCGGCCGCGCGAGGGAGCGTGAACTGGAGGAAGGGAATCATCTGCCGATCGCACTGGGTGCAACACGGCAGCCCCTGGCCCTCGGGCGCCAGATAGGCACCGCCCACGGAGTCCTGAGGAGATTCGCTGTCGAAGCGCAGGTTGAAGAATTTCTTCGGCACGTTTTCTTTCCTTGGGTCGGGTCGTCAGGGCTGCTGCACGATCTGGATCTCGTTGCCCGCCGGGTCGCGCAGCGTCGCGAGAATCCCGCCCCATTGCTGCCGCTCGGGAAGTCCGCTGAACGCGACGCCGAGCGACGAGAGTTCCTTGTACTTCGCGTCGATGTCCGTCACGTCGAAGGACAACCCCGTGAAGCGTCCCACGAGCACCTGGTCTTCCGTCGGGGCGTCCGCGTCGACGCGTTCGACCACCAGGCTCAACGGCCCCGCGCCGAACACGCAGTAGCCATGTTCGCGCCCATCGGCCTTCAGTGGCAGGCCCAGCGTCTGTTCGTAGAAACGGGCGGCATCGCCGAGGTTCTGGACGAAGATTCGCGCGGTGTGAAGTTCCATGGTGCCTCCCCCAGGGCTGTGTGGTGCGGTCGAACGGCATCCTAAACGCGTGCCTCGATCAAGGACAAGCAACATCGTCAGCGGCGACCGCGCACCGCTCCCTTCACGGAATCAACAACACCGACCCCACCGTCCTCCCCTGCTCCACGTCCGCATGCGCCAGCGCCGCATCGGCCAGCGCATAGGTCCGGCTCACCTCGACCTTCAGCGCGCCGCTGCGCACCAGGTCGAACAGCTCTCCGCAGGCCTGGGCCCGAGTCTCCGGCGTGATGGCATGAAAACCGAAGCCCGGCCGGTGCAGCGCGAGGCAGCCCTTCTGCGCCAGCAGCATCAGGTCGAAGGGCGGCACGGGGCCCGAGGCGTTGCCGTAGTTCACGACGGCGCCGAAGGGGCGCATGCAGTCGAAGGAAGGAATGAAAGTGTCCTTGCCGACGCCGTCGAAGACGGCCGCCAGGCCCTGCGGCGCGAGCTGCTTGGTGGCGGCCACGAAATCCTCCTGGCGGTAGAGGATGGTGTGGTCGCAGCCGTGCGCGCGCGCGAACTCGGCCTTGGCCTGCGAGCCGACGGTGCCGATCACGGTGGCGCCCAGGTGATGGCTCCATTGCGCGAGCAGGCTGCCAACGCCGCTCGCGGCGGCATGCACGAGGATGGTGTCGCCGGGCTGCGGCCGGTGGCAGCGGTGGATGACCACCGAGGCGGTCAGCCCCTTGAGCAGCATGGCGGCGGCCTGGCGGTCGTCAATGTCGTCGGGCAGGCGCACCAGGCAGTCGGCCGGCAGGTTGCGCGCCTCGGCGTAGGCGCCCGTGTCCTGGAAGAACAGGCCGCCGGTGCCGGCATAGGCCACGCGGTCGCCCGCGCGCCATTCGGTGACCTCGGCGCCCACGGCCTCCACCACGCCGGCGGCCTCGTTGCCGAGGATGACGGGGAAGCGCGGTCCGCGGCCGAGGTAGAAACCGCCGTTGCGCACGTTGATGTCGGAGAAGTTGAGGCCGATGGCGGTGTGGCGCACGCGCACTTGGCGCGGCGCGGGCGGAGGGAGTTCGAGGTCAAGGGCTTCGAGGACCTCGGGCCCGCCGTGGCGATGGATGGCGATGGATTGCATGCCGCCGAGTGTGCGCACGCGGCGCCCGTCGCGCCCGTCCCCTCCGAGGGGACTGACACCAGGACGAGCGCGCCCGACAGTGGCGCCATGACCAAGGCCACCTTCATCTGCGCCGACGGCGCCCGCCGCGACGTCGACGTTCCCGTCGGCACCAACCTCATGCGCGCCGCCTGCGACCACGGCATCGACGAGATCGTCGGCGACTGCGGCGGCTCGCTCAGTTGCGCCACCTGCCATGTCTTCGTGGAAGACGGCCCCGCGGACGCACTGCCCGCCATGGCCTCGACCGAGGACCAGATGCTCGACTACACGGCCGCGCCGCGCCAGGCCACGAGCCGGCTCTCGTGCCAGCTCGTGATGAGCGCGGCGCTCGACGGCCTGGTGCTGCGCATCGCCAACCCGCAGGTCTGACGCCATGACCGCGAACTGGCTGCAACTGGAAGACAAGGTCTGCGTGGTCACCGGCGCGGCCGGCGGCATCGGCATCGAGATCGCGCGCGAACTCGCGTCGGTGGGCGCCAGGGTGGCGCTGCTCGACCGCGACGAGGCGGGCGCGGCCCGCGCCGCGGCCGACATCGCGGAAAGCGGCGCGCGCGCGATCGCGCTGGGCTGCGACATCACCGACAAGGCCGACGTGGAACGCGCCGCGGCCGCGGTCGAGCGCGAGCTCGGGCGCTGCGACGTGCTGGTGAACAACGCGGCCACGATCTACGCCGCGGCGCTGATGGACATCGACATCGAGCGCTGGCACCGGCTGATGGCGGTGAACCTCGACGGCTTCCTGCTGTGCGCGCAGGCCTTCGGCCGCCAGATGATCGCCGCGGGCGGCGGCAGTATGGTGCACGTGGCCTCGATCTCGGGGCGCGTGCCGCAGCCCTACAGCGGCCCCTACAGCATCAGCAAGGCGGGCGTGAAGATGCTGTCGCAGCTGCTGGCGGTGGAGCTCGGCGAGCACCGCATCCGCAGCAACGTGGTGAGCCCGGCGATGGTGCGCACGCCGCTCACCGAGGGCATCTACACCCAGCCCGAGGTGCTCGCGAAGCGCGAGGCGATCGTGCCGGCCGGACGCATCAGCGGACCGAAGGACATCGCCGAGGTGGTGGCCTTCCTGGCCAGCCCGCGCTCGGGCTACGTGAACGGGCAGGACCTGCTGGTCGACGGCGGCCTCAGCACCGCCTGGCTGTCGCTGATTCCCCGCCCCGGCTTCGAGAAGCAGGACGCGCAGGCCCGATGACCCGCGTGCGGCCCGGTGGCCTGGCGGCGTTGGCCACGGTGCATTGCTGCAGCAGCGCGATGATGCGCGTCTGCGACCCGATGCTGCCCGCGCTGGCGCAGACCTTCGGCGTCACCACCGGCCGCGCGGCGCTCACGGTGTCGGTCTACGCGGTGGCCTATGGGCTGCTGCAGCTGCTGTTCGGCCCGCTCGGCGACCGCTTCGGCAAGCGCCGCACCATCGGCTTCGCGGCGCTGGGCTGCGTGGCCGGCAACCTGCTCGCGCTGGCGGCGATGAGCCTCGAGATGCTCGTGGTGGCGCGCTTCCTCGCCGGTGCCGCTGCGGCCGGCATCATCGCGCTGGTGCTGGCCTGGGTCGGCGACACCGTGCCCTACGCCGAGCGGCAGCCGGTGCTGGCGCGCTTCCTGATGCTGTCGCTGGGCGGGATGATCGCCGGACAGTGGGTGTCGGGCGTGCTCACCGAATGGCTGGGCTGGCGCGCGGTGTTCGCGCTGCTGGCCGTGGTGTTCTGCGTCGGCGGGCTCGCGATCAGCCTGAACCGCGAGGTGCGCGCCGAGCCGGTGCGCGCGCCCTCCGGCCATGGCCATGGGCATCTGCGCGACATCCTGCGCGTGCTGGCCGAGCCCTGGGCGCGCTGGATGCTGCTGGTGGTGATGGCCGAGGGCGCCTTCGCCTTCTCGGGCCTGGCCTTCCTGCCGGCCTTCCTGGTGCGCGAATACGGCCTCGGGCTCTCGAGCGCGGCGGGCGTGGTGGTGCTCTATGGCGTGGGCGGCTTCTTCTATGCCTTCGCGGCGCGCCGGTTGCTGGCGGTGTTCGGCGAAGGCGGGCTGGTGCTGGGCGGCGGCATCGCGCTGGGGCTGGGCTGGCTGGTGCTCGCGCTCGGCCAGCACTGGGCGCTGGCGCTGCCGGCCTGCCTGGTGGCGGGCCTGGGCTTCTACGCGCTGCACGGCACCTTGCAGACCCATGCCACGCAGATGGTGCCCGCGCTGCGCGGCACCGCGGTCAGCCTGTTCGCCTCCACCATGTTCCTCGGCATCGCGCTCGGGGTGGCCGTGGCCTCGGCGGCGGTGGACCGCATCGGCACGCGGCCGGTGTTCCTGGCCTGCGCGGCCGCGTTGCTGGCGATCGGCGTGGGCTTCGCGCTGAGCCTGCGGCAGCGGGCGGCGGCGAATCCGCGCCCGGCCGGCTGAGCACTCACACGCTGTCCCGGCGCACCGTGCGTTGCCCGCCGTCGCGCCCGATCTCCTCGCGCACGCGCAGCCAGCCCGCGCGCCAGTCCTCGAAGTCGACCACGATTGCGCGCGCATCCTCCGACACGTGGTCGCGCCACAGCAGTCGCGCCGCGCCGCCCTCCAGGCGCACGAGGTAGGCTTCCTCGCCATCGAAGAGTTCGGTTGCCTCGGGCAGCGCGGAATAAGGGCGCGAATCGGTGCCGGCGACGGCGAATGCGAGGTGCACTTCTCCACGGTGCCAGGCGGCGAGATCGGCGAACAGGTCTTCGGCCGGCGCTTGCGCCACGCCGGGCAGCAAGGCCTGCCGCGCCGTTCTCTCGAGCATGTCGTCGATCGCCGCCTGGACCAGCCCGACGACCGACCAGACATCGGGGTCGCCGATCTCGCCGGCTCCGGTGTCGAGGCGGACCTGGCAGAAGCGATGCGTGCCGTCGGACGAGGCGCGCACATCGACGTGCCAGGCCAAGGGGACGGTGTTTTTCTCGGTCATCACCCGCAGGGTACTTCCATGTGCGCCGTTCCCGGTGGCGAGCACCGCCACGCGCCGTCTTTCGCGTTCGCCGCGTCCCTATGCAGAATGCGTTCCTCGCCCACGCGCGGCCATCGCGAAGGGCAACGACAAGAACCAGGAGCAGCACGAATGACGAAGCCGGATTCGAAGACGGACCTCCCGATCTCGGAGCAGATCGACCGCAAGATCGCCGAGCTCGGCGACTGGCGCACCCAGACGCTGGGCCGCATGCGGCAGCTGATCAAGGAGGCCGATCCGGAGATCGTCGAGGAACTCAAGTGGATGGGCACGCCGACCTGGTCGCACGACGGCATCGTCTGCACCGGCGAGTCGTACAAGGGGAAGGTGAAGCTGACCTTCGCCAAGGGCGCCTCGCTCGCGGATGCGGCCGGCCTGTTCAACGCGAGCCTCGAGGGCAATGCGCGGCGCGCGATCGACATCGGCGAAGGCGAGACGGTCGATGCGCAGGCCTTCAAGGCGCTGTTCCAGGAAGCGGTGGCGTTCAACGTGACGAAGAAGGCGGCGAAGGCGAAGCGCCCGGCATAGCCCGCCGCGGACGAAAGCTCAGTCGCCGATGCCCACCAGCTGCCGCGGATACCGCCGGGCCTCGAGCTCGTCGACCAGCGCGCAGGCGAAGTCCGCATACGAGATACCGCTGCGGCCGTGCACATCGCTGACCAGCGCCCCGACCGCGCAACGGTAGCGGCCGCTGCGCTCGCCCGGCGCGATGCGCGCGGCGGACGCCAGGCAGGTCCAGTCGAGCCCCGAGGCGGCGAGCAGGGCCACCGCTTCCTCGTGCGCCCTCACCTTCGGCAGCAGTTCGGCCGGGAAGTCCGCCGTGTCGGCCAGCCGCCGGCCCGGCGCCACCGCAAGGCCGCCCGCACCGCCCACGGTGACGATGCGCGCGACGCCCGCGGTGCGCACCGCCTGCAGCATCGAGGCCGTGGCGCGCACCAGCAGCGGCGCCACCTCGGCCGGCGCGCCATAGGCGCTGACCAACACGTCCTGCCCCTGCAAGCCTCGCGCGAGCGCCTCCGCATCGAACACGTCGAACTCGGCGCGCGGCAAGGGCCGCAGCAGGTGGCCGCGGCGCGCGGCCTCGAGCGCCACATGCCGTCCCACGCGCCCGGTGCCGCCCACCAGCGCGATCTTCAGCGGCGCCATCAGGCGATGCGGCCCAGCCCGGCGCGGATGGTCGCGCCCGGCGCGGGCTCGAGCAGGTTGACCTCGGCGCGCTGGAACAGCGCCGTGCCATGGCGCGCGCGCTGCGCTCCGAACTCGGCCTGCAGCGCGGCATCGCGATCCAGCCGCTGGCGGCCCGCATGCCAGGCCGCGGCGTCGGGCCAGGCGTAGAGCAGCACGACCTTCTGCATGCCGGCGCCGGCCGCCATGTCCCACACGGCGAGCACGCGCGCGCCGGCCTCGCGCACGCGCGGCAGCCAGGTCTCGTGCAGGAACACATTGGCGTTGGCGTTCTGCCCGGGCGCGATCTGCTGCTGCACCAGCTCGTGCAGGCCGCCCACCGGCACGGCGGCGTCGGCTCCCGCGAGCGCCGGCCAGGCGACGTTCGGCTTCAGGAAGAACAGGTCGTGGCGTTCCACCATCTCGTGGCCCGCGTTGGTCTCGGCGCGCACGCGCCACCACTCGGCGTCGGCATAGAAGCTGGCCCACACGGCCTCGCGGTGCGCGTAGTCGCGGTAGGCCATCAGGTAGACGAAGCGCGGTGCGTCGGGGCCGGCCACGGCCTGCCAGCGCGCGACGCAGTCGACGCCGTGCTTCTCGAACAGGGCCGGGAAATGGTGGTTGAAGCGGTCGTGCACGTCGGCCATGCGGCCCGGTGCCACCGAGTAAAGACGCAGTTCGTGGATCATGGCCGCCACCATAGCCATGGCACGGCGGCTGTCTGTCCCGCCGCAGGGGGGCATACCGCGCGCGGGGCGCTGCCTATGCTGGCCGGCGGCGGGCACCGCGCCCGCAACTACTACAACAACCCGACCCGCGCACCATGGCCAAGCTCACCATCGTCTACTACAGCAGCACCGGCCACACCTGGCGCATCGCCCAGGCCATCGAGGAAGGCGCGCGCGCCATGGGCGCCGAAACGCGCCTGCGCAAGGTGCGCGAACTCGCGGGCGCCGAGGCCATCGATGCCAAGCCGGCCTGGAAGGAACACCTGGAGGCCACGCGCGAGGTGCCCGAGGCCACGCCCGACGACCTCTCCTGGGCCGACGGCTTCGTGTTCGGCACGCCCACGCGCTTCGGCCTGCCGGCCGCGCAGCTCAAGCAGTTCATCGACACGCTGGGCCCGCTGTGGGCCGCGGGCGGACTGCAGGACAAGGTGGCGGGCGCCTTCACGGGGGCCGGCAACCTGCACGGCGGGCAGGAATCGACGCTGCTCGCGCTGCACAACATCTTCTATCACTGGGGTTCGGTCATCGTGCCGGTGGGCTACACCGACAAGCGGATCCCGGCGGCCGGCGGCAACCCCTACGGCAGCAGCTTCAGCGACGGCCGCGGCCAGGGCCTGCCCGCGGAGAAGCTCGACGCCGCGCGCTACCAGGGCGAGCGGCTCGCGCGCTTCGCGGGCGTGCTGGCGGCGGCCCGCGCACAGGCCGCCGGCTGAGGCAGGCGGTTCCGATGCCCGTGCTAGTCTCGTGCGGATGGTCCCGCCCTCCCCCATGAAAGATGCGAAGTCCGGCCATGGCGCCGACGAGACGAACGGCACGGGCCCTGGCGCCGGCGACGAGGACGCGGGCGGCGTGCAGGCGGTCGACACCGCGGTGCGCGTGCTGTCCGCGCTGATCGACACCGGCGCGCCGCTGATGCTCAAGACCGTGGCCGAGCGCGCCGAGATGCAGCCGCCGAAGGCGCACCGTTACCTCGTGAGCTTCTGCCGCAGCGGGCTGGCCGAGCGCGACGCCGCCAGCGGCGGCTACCGGCTCGGGCCGCTGGCGGTGCGGCTGGGCCTCGCGGCACTGCGCCGGCTCAACGTGGTGCAGGTGGCCTCGCCCACGCTGGGCGAGCTGCGCGACGAACTCGGCTTCACCGTCGGCCTCGCGGTCTGGGGCGCGGCCGGGCCGACCTTCGTGCGCTTCGAGGAGACCAACGACGCGCTGATCATCAGCGGCCGCCCCGGCTCGGTGATGCCGATGCTGACCTCCTCCACCGGCCGCATCTTCGGAGCCTACCTGCCGGCCTCGGTGACGGCGCCGCTGATCGACCGCGAGCTGTCGGGCGTGCCGCATCCGGGCGCGACGCCGAACCCGGCCGCCGGGAAGATGACGCGCGCCGATGTCGAGACGCTGTTCGAGTCGGTGCGCAAGCGCAAGCTCGCGCGCATCCAGGGCGACCTCAATCCGGGGCTGCACGGCGTGTCGGCACCGATCTTCGACCACGCGGGCGCGGTGGCCGGCGTGATGACCGTGATGGGCTCGGCCGGCCTGATCGACACCCGGCTCGACGGCCATGTGGCGACCGTGCTGTCGGCGCGCGCCGAGGACGTTTCGCGCCGCATGGGCTGGGGCTGAAACCGCCTGCCGCAGCGCAGCGGAGGGTTTCTCCTCACACAGTCAGGATTTCGATGAGCGTAATCTGATTACGGAATTTGAAACCTGCCCGGAACACAGAAGTCCGGGCAGTTGGCGCCCCGAAGGCGCCTGGCGGTACCCCAGGAGACAACGATGATGACGGTGATGATCCAGGACCGGCCCGCGGCCGCCTCCTCCTCGGAAGCGCAGCTCGCGCGCCTGGTCGACGGCATGGGCAGCGAGCGTTTCGCGCCCGCGCTCGCGAACTACCTGCATGCGCTGTGCGGCGCCGATCACTTCGCGGCCTTCCGCCTCGGCCAGGACGAGCTGCGCGAAGTGGCGGCCTGCTGCGTGCAGCCCGAGCGCACCGCGCGCGACCGCGTCGAGAGCTACGTCAAGCAGGGCCTGTGGAAGCACGACCCGGCGATGACCGAGGCGCAGCGCCGCGTCGACGGCGCGGCCGCGACCATCATCCACGTCGACTTCAGCGACCACGAGTACGACGATCTGCGCCCGCGCGTCTACCCGCACGTGCGCGACCGCATCCTGCTGTGCGGCCGCGGCACCAACGGCGCCTTCGGCCTCAGCGTGCTGCGCGCCGACCCGCACACGCCGTTCGCGCACGACGGCATCGAGCGCCTCGCGCAGGCGGCCGAGCTGCTGCTGGCGATGCTCTCGAAGCATGCCGACGTCTGCCAGAGCCGGCCCGACGTGGCGCAAGCGCTGACCACGCTCGACGAGATCGAGAACTGCATCGTGGCGACCAGCCCGCTGCCGCGCCGCGAGGCCGAGGTCTGCGCGCGCATCCTCTACGGGCTGTCGTCGGTCGGCATCGCGCTCGACCTCGCGGTGAGCGAGGAGACCGTGAAGACCTACCGCAAGCGCGCCTACCAGCGGCTGGTGATCGGCAGCGAACGCGAGCTGCTGACTTGGTATCTCGCGCGCTGGGGCCGCTGGAGCGCGGAGCGCTTCCAGACCATGGCCTCGCGCGCGCTGCACTAGCCCCGTCGAGCGTCCCCTGCAGCGGGACTGACCCCGGCGCCCGGCTGTGCCCCAATGAGGCCATGCCCGAGTCGCACCGATGCCGCCCCTGCTCCAACCCTCCGCCGTCCAGCTGATCCTCGAGGATCACCAGGCCCTCGCGACGGTGCTGCGGGCACTGGGCGACAGCGTCGAGCAGGCGCGCCGCTCGGCCCGCCGGCCCGATTTCGACGAGCTGCGCGCCATGCTGTTCTACCTCGACGAGATGCCCGCGCGCATGCACCACGCGAGCGAGAGCGAGCTGCTGTTCCCGAAGATCCGCGAACGCTGCCCGGCGCTGCGCCCGGTGCTGGCGCGGCTCGAGGCCGAGCACGAGCGCGGCGAATCCTCGGTGCGCGAGCTCGAGCATGCGCTGACCGCCTGGGAGCTGATGGGCGAGGTGCACCGCGAATCCTTCCAGCTGCTGCTGCACACGCACTCGACCGTCTACCTCGGCCACATGGAGGTCGAGGAAAGCTATGTGCTGCCCGTGGCCGCCGACTACCTCTCGCCCGCCGACTGGCGCGAACTCGCCGAGGCGCTGGCACGCCAGCGCGGCGACACCGATGCCGCGATGACGCAGGGCCACCGCGCGCTGTTCGCGCGCATCACCGCCCGCACCTCCTGCCCCGATCCCACGCTCCAGAAATGACCATGCAAGACATCGACGTTCCCGTTCTCATCGTCGGCGGCGGAGGCTGCGGCCTCGCGGCCTCGCTGTTCCTCTCGCGCCAGGGCATCGCCAGCCTGCTGATCGAACGCCATCCGGCGCCGGGCCGGCTGCCCAAGGCGCGCTACATCAGCCAGCGCACCATGGAGCTGCTGCGCCAGTTCGAGGTGGCCGAGCGCGTCTACGAACGCTCGATGCCGCTGGCCCACATCTCGCACATCCGCTGGTGCACCACGCTGGCCGGCGACGGCGAGCTCGACCGCCGCACCTTCTACCGCATCGAATCCTTCGGCGGCGGCTCGCTCGCGCAGGACTATGCGAAGGACAGCCCCTGCGAATCCACGCTCTACCCGCAGGTGCGCATGGAGCCGCTGCTGCGCGAGCTGGCCTCGGCCGAGGCGAACGCGCAGGTGCGCTATCACCACCAGCTGCAGTCCTTCGAGCAGGACGAGAACGGCGTGACCGCGCGCGTGCTCGACCGCGACAGCGGCGAGGAGTACCGCGTGCGCGCGAAGTACCTGATCGGCGCCGACGGCGGCAAGACCGTGGGCCCGACGCTGGGCGCGGTGATGAGCGGTGCGACCGACCTCGCGCACATGGTCACGGTCTACTTCCGCGCCGACCTCTCGAAGTACTGGGACGACGACCACTCGATGACCACCTGGTTCGTCAACCCCGAGGGCGGCTCCTGGGCCAGCGGCGTGCTGGGCCAGCTCGGGCCCACGCGCTTCGGCCGGCATTCCGAGGAATGGATGTTCCACTTCAGCTTCCGGCCCGACGACCCGTCCCGCTTCGAGGAGTCGTCGCTGCTGCCGCGCATGCGCGAGCTGCTCAAGATCCCGGACCTGCATCCCGACATCATCGGCATCGGCCACTGGACGGTCGAGGGCGTGCTGGTCGACCGCTACCGCTGGGGCCGCGCGCTGCTCGCGGGCGATGCCGCGCACCGCCATCCGCCGACCACCGGCCTGGGCCTGAACTCGGCGATCCAGGACGCGCACAACCTGGCCTGGAAGATCGCGGCGGTGCTCAAGGGCGAGGCGCACGACAGCCTGCTCGACAGCTACGAAGCCGAGCGCCGCCCGGTGGCCGCGTTCAACATCCAGTGGGCGCTGATGACCTTCCAGAACCACCAGCTCACCGATGCCGGCATCGGCCTGGTGCGCGGCAACGCCGAGCTGAGCCAGGCGAACTTTCGCCGCTACTTCGCCGACGACGCCGAGGGCCGCACGCGGCGCGCGCGGCTGGCACAGATCATGGAAGTGCAGCGCATGGAATGGCAGGCGCACGACATCGAACTCGGCTACCACTACGACCTCGGCGCCGTCATGCCCGACGGCACGCCCACGCCCGAGCGCGATCCGCTGGGCCAGACCTACGTGCCCACCACCCGGCCCGGCCACCGGCTGCCGCATGCCTGGCTAGAGCGCGACGGCCAGAAGATCTCCACGCTCGACCTGGTGCGCCCGGGCCGCTTCACGCTGCTGACCGGCCGCCAGGGCTCGGCCTGGGCCGATGCCGCGGCCACGCTGGCGCATGGCGCCGGCCTGCCGGTGGACATCGTCGAGATCCACGACACGGCCGCGGTGCGCGACATCGAGGGCACCTGGCGCTGCCTGCGCGGCGTCTCGTCGGACGGCGCGATCCTGGTGCGGCCCGACCAGCACGTGGCCTGGCGCGCCATGGGCCGCGGCAACAACGCGCACGGCCAGCTCGCAGCGGCCTTCGCGAAGATCCTGCAACGCGATCTCGCGGCCTGATATTCCAACGAACGAGGAGACAGCCACCATGCAACGACGCACCCTGCTTTCGCTCCTGGCCACCGGCGCCCTGGCCCCCGCGGCCTTCGGCGCCGCCGCCCAAGGCAACTGGCCCAGCCAGCCGATCCGCCTGATCGTGCCCTACCCGGCCGGCGGCGGCACCGACTTCTTCGCGCGCCTGGTCGCGCCCGGCATGGGCGAGGTGCTGGGCCAGCCGGTGATCGTGGACAACCGCCCCGGCGCCTCCGGCATCATCGGCGCGACCGCCGTGGCCAAGCAGCTCGCGCCCGACGGCCACACCTTCCTGCTCGGCGACATGACCACCTACGCGGTCAACCCGGCGATGTTCGACAAGCTGTCGTACGACCCGCTCAAGGACCTGCGCACCGTGACCATGACGGCGAAGTTCGACTTCCTGCTGGTCGTCAACCCGAACACCCTGCCGGTGCGCAACCTGCAGGAACTGATCGCGCTGGCCGCGCGCACCCCCGAGGGCCTGAACTACGCCTCGCCGAGCGTGGGCACCACGCACCACCTCGCCACCGAGTTGCTGGCGCGCGAGACCGGCATGAAGCTGGTCGCCATCACCTACAAGGGCGGCGGGCCCGCGGTGCAGGACCTGCTGGGCGGCCAGGTGGGCCTGATGTTCCTCGACCGCGCCACCGCGCGGCCGCATATCGAGTCGGGCCGGTTGCGCCCGATCGCCGCGGCCGGCGCCAAGCGCATCGCGGCTTATCCCGAGGTGCCGACCGTGGCAGAGCAGGGCGTGAAGGGTTTCGAGGTCGAGGGCTGGCAGGGCTTCAGCGTGCGCACCGGCACGCCCGATGCCGTGGTGCAGGCACTGCAGGCGGCCTATCTCAAGGCCATCGCGCCGGCCGAGATCCGGCGCAAGCTCGGCGAGGCGGGCATCGACCCGGTGGGCGGCACGCCCGAGCAGTTCACCCAGTACATCCAGTCGGAGACCGTGAAGTGGGGCCGCGTGGTGCGGGAGCGGGGCATCAAGGCCGAATGACGGCGGCCTGACCGACTACTTGAGGCAGGCCTTGGTGAAGACGCCGTCGTGCGCGGCCGTGGCCTCGCAGGCCGGCGCGGCGGTCTGGATCACCGTCTCGGTGGCGGCATCGTCCTTCTCCACCGCCCACGCCATGGGCGCGAGGATCGCGAGGAAGAACGATCCCAGCAGGGCAGCACCGGCTGCCAGCGATCCTATTTTTTTCGTCATGTGCGGCTCCTGGTGCTTGCCGGGCAACAGGCCCGGCGCATGGGGACCGATGGTAGGGGCCGGCCGTGCGGGCACCCGTCAGTGCCGAAGCCCGGCGCTTGTAGGCGGCCGCTGTATTCAGGACTGCAGGGCCGCGCCCGCCGCCGCGCGAATCCGCTCGGCCGACTGGCGCGCGCGGCGCATGAGGGCCGGGGTGTCGTAGGCCACCAGACGACCTCCGCGCTTGACGATGCGGCCATCGACCATCACGGTCTCGACGTTGGCGGCGCTGCCGCTCTGCACGATCGCGGTCTCGGCGTTGCCCACCGGGCCGATGTTCAGGTCATCGGCGCGCACCAGGATGATGTCGGCGCGCTTGCCCTCGACGATCGAGCCCGTGACATCGCCGAGCCCCAGCGCGATGGCGCCGTTGATCGTCGCCATCTCGATCACCTCGTGCACGCCCACCGGCTTCGCGCCCGCGCTCGGCGTGCCGGCCCAGGGCACGCCGAGGTTCCAGGTGAAGCGCATCGCCTCGAACATGTCTGGCGGCGCGATCGAGGTGGCGTCGCTCGACAGCGAGACCGCGAGGCCCGCCGCGCGCATCGCGAACAGCGCGGCGCGCGCGTCGCCGGTGCCGCTCAGGCGCAGCTCGGAATGGGTGGCGAAGCTCAGCGGCGTCCTGGTGCGCGCGAGCGCCGCGAGGTCGGCCGGGCTCGCGGGCACGTAGTGGGCGATCATGAAATCGGGCCCGAGGTAGCCGCGCCGCTCGTAGTCGAGCGCGTCGACGTTGTTGGGCGCCTCCTGCGGCGCATGGATCGCGACCGGCAGCCCGCTGGCCTTGGCGAACTTCATCTCCTCGTGGAAGACGGCCTCGGTGCTCTGCTGCGGGCCGCGCAGGTTCAGCCCCAGGTGCACCAGGCCGGCCAGCGGCGAACGTTCGCCGAACCAGTCGCGCCGCACGCGCGCCAGGTCCTCGTAGCGGTTGAGTTCGTCGGCCGGCATCTGGTCGACGTGGCCGTAGGAATAGCGCGCACGCAGCAGCGACTGCCGGTGCGCGCGCAACTCGGCGTCGGCATGGGCCGGCGAGCGCGTGTTGTGCGACCAGTTGTGCACGGTCGTGGTCCCGCCATGGGCCAACTCGGCGCAGCCCAGCAGCACGCTGTTGTAGAAGTCCTCGGGCGTGTAGAGCGTGGAGGTCGCGCCCTTGGCCGGGTAGTAGGAGAAGCCCTCGCGCGCCGTGAAGCTGCGGCCGATCGCGCTCCACAGGTGGTAGTGGGAATTGACGAAGCCCGGCATCACGATGCGGTCGGTGGCGTCGATCACCTCGACGCCCGGTGCGCGCAGGCCGCGGCCCACCTTCTCGATGGTGCCGTCGCGCACCAGCACGTCGGCGCGCGGCAGGGTGCCGGTGGCGCGGTCGACCGTGATCACCGCGCCGTTGCGGATCAGGTAGCTGCCGCGGCTGGCCCGGGCCGGAGTGGCGAGCGCTGGCGCGCCGGTGGCGGCCACCGCCAGGGCGCCGGCCAGGTGAATGAAGTCTCTCTTGCTGGTTTGCATGGGCTGTCCCGGTGAGGAAGTGAGGAAAAGGATCGCGCGCCTCAGCGCGCATTGAGAAAGAAGGCCCCCGTCATCGCGAGCCCCGTCAGCACCACGAACCCACGCACCAGCTCCGGCCGCAGCCGCCGCGCGGCCGTGCCGCCCGCATAGCCGCCGGCCGTGGCGCCGAGCGCCATCCACAGCGCATGGGTCCAGACGATCGCGCCGCTGGCCGCGTAGATCGCGACCGCCATCAGCGTGAGGATGGCCGAGACGAAGTTCTTGATGCCGTTCATGCGGCCCATGTCCGCATGCCCGAGCGCGCCGAGCACCGCGAGCAGCAGGATGCCGAGGCCGCCGTTGAAGTAGCCACCGTAGACCGCGACCGCCACGATGCCCAGGTCGGCGAGCCAGGCGCGCCCCGGTGCGGCGACCTCGGCCCGGCGTCGCACCAGCGCGGGCCCGATCGCGAACAGCAGCGTCGCGGCCAGCAGCAGCCAGGGCACGATGCGGCCGAAGGCCTGGTTCGAGGTCGACAGCAGCAATGCCGCACCGGCCGCGCCGCCGAACACCGAGAGCACGCCCAGCCGAAGCAGCGAGGGCGACATCGGCCCCGCGAGCTCGCGCCGCAGCGCCCACGCTCCCGCCAGGTAGCCCGGCAGCAGCGCGGCGGTGCCGGTGGCATTGGCCGACACCAGCGGCACGCCGACCAGCGCCAGTGCCGGCAGGGTGAGGAAGCTGCCGCCGCCCGCCACGGCGTTGAGCGCCCCGGCCAGCGCCGCGGCACCGCCGAGCAGCGCCCATTCGAACGCCGTGCTCACGGCTTGCGCGCCGGCAGCGACATGCGGTCGGTGCGCAGCAGCGCCGTCAGCACCACGCCCAGCGCCGCCAGCAGCGTGATCTGCAGCAGCCCGGCCGAGCCCCAGCCCAGGCGCGCGGCGATGGCGCCGATGATGTAGCCCGCGAAGGCGCCCGCGCCGTACAGCGTGGTCACGAACACGCCGGTGGCGCGGTTGGTGAGCGAGGCGCGCACCGCCTTGATGTGATAGCCGGCCAGGTTCACGTAGAGCACGCCGCTGACCACCAGGCCCCAGGCGAAGGACAGCGCGGACTGCACCCAGATGCCGGCGGGACCCGAGAACAGCAGGAAGCCCAGCAGCCCGGTGCCGACGAAGCTCAGCGACAGCACCAGCTTGGGATGGAAGCGGTCGCCGAGCCAGCCGCCGAAGATGGAGGCGAACACGCCGAAGCCGAAGATGCTCATGACGCGGCCGGTATCGGCCGGCGTGTAGTGCAGGTGCTCGCGCAGGAAGGTCGGGTACATGCCGAGGTAGCCGTAGATGCACAGGCCGCCGATCACGCTCATCGCGGTCAGCAGCACGGTGTTGCGGTTCCACATGCGCTCGGCGCCGCGCTGGTCGGCGCGCGTGTCGGCCGCGGCCACGTTCTCGGTCATGCGACGGCCCACGGTGAGCGCGATCAGCGCCATGGCCGCGAAGCCCGCCACGCCGAACACCACCAGCGGCAGCCGCCAGTCGCGCTCGGCGCCGATCAGGTGGCCGCCGAGCAGCGGCCCCACGATCGCGCCGATGCCGAACGAGAAATTGATCGCGCCCACGGCCGTGGCGCGGTAGCGCGCGAAGTGGCTGGCCGCGATCGCGATCACCACCGTGAGCTGCATCGCCTCGCCGATGCCGGTGGCCGCGCGGTAGGCGATCATGTCGGCGAAGCCGTGCGAGTAGGCCGTGAGCAGCGTGCCCAGCGAGAAGATGGCGATGCCGATCTGCAGCACGGTCTTGCGCGACAGCCGCGCCAGCAGGTAGCCGGTGGGCACGCCGGCCACCGCCATGCCGAGCGTGAAGATGGTCGACAGCAGTCCGGTGTCGGCCAGCCCGAAGCCGAACTCGCGGCGCACGTCGGCCGCGATCAGCGGAAAGATCTGCCGGTCCATCGCATTGAGCGCGTAGGACGCGAGCAGCACCAGGAACATGGCGATCTCGAGGCCGCTGATGGGCGCCTCGCGGCGCGCGTCGCCGGCCAGCGGCAGGGCCGAGGTGGTGGAATGCACGATCTGTCTCCTTCTCGCCGGGGCGAGACTCTTGTTCTGGGGAAAAGGCAGCCCCGGCGGCGCGCGCCGGGGCGGGTCTCAAGCGGCGTCGCGCGTCGCGAGATGCCAGTCGAGGATCTGCTCGCCGGTGAAGAAGCCGACGTCCTCGCGCTCGCGGATGTGCGCCAGCGCCTCGCGGAAATAGCGCAGCCGGTGCGGCGCGCCCATGATGTACGGATGCACCACCAGCGCCATCACGCGCGCCGAGTCCCGGGCGTCGGCGTACAGCTGCTCGAACTGGTCGATGGCGCGGTCGCGGTACTCGCTGGCCTTGTGGTGCTGGATCAGCATCATCGCCACGTCGTTGCATTCCTGCGTGTAGGGCACGTTGACGATGTGGCCGCCGTTGCGCGTCTTCAGCTCCACCGGCTGGTCGTCGAGCACCCAGTCGCAGACGTACTCGTAGCCCTGCTCGGCCAGGATGTCGGGCGTGTGCCAGGTCTCGGTGAGGCCCGGGCCGAGCCAGCCGCGCGGGCGCTTGCCGGTGTAGGCGCGGATCGCCTCGGTGGTCTTGGCGATGTCCTCGGCCTCGTCGGGCACCTTCTGCATGTTGCGCTGGCCGAAGCCGTGGCCGATGAATTCCCAATCGCGCGCCTTCGCCGCCCGGGCGATCGGCTCGTAGGCCCCGATGGCCGAACCGTTGATGGCCAGCGTGGCGGGAATGCCGAGCGCGTCGATCGCCTCGAGCATGCGCCAGAAGCCGACGCGGTTGCCGTACTCGTGCCAGGCCCAGTTCGGGATGTCGGGCATGGGCGAGCCACCGGCCGGCGGCGTGAGCACGGTGCGCGGCATGGTCTCGTCGATGTTCCATTCCTCGACGTTGACGATGACCCAGACGGCGAGCCGCTTGCCGCCGGGCAGCCGGCGGGCGGGACGGTCGGCGATGGCCGAATAGGCGATGCGTTCGAGCGGTTTCATGCGGTGTCTCCTTGGCCTTGTGCGTTCAGACGATCTCGACCTGCAGCGGCTCGAGGCCCTCGATGCGGCCCGTGAGCCGGTCGCCGCGCTGCACCGGGCCCACGCCCTCGGGCGTGCCGGTGAAGATCAGGTCGCCGGGCAGCAGGCGGTACTGCTTCGACAGCTCGCTGACGATCTCGTGCACGTTCCAGATCATCTTCTCGAGCACCGAATCCTGCCGCACGCTGCCGTTGACCGCGAGGTTCAGCGCGCCCGAGCGGATGTGGCCGACGCGCGCCACCGGATGGATCGGGCCGCAGGGCGCCGAATGGTCGAAGGACTTGCCCTGCTCCCACGGCAGGCCGCGCTTGTTGCACTCGCGCTGGCGGTCGCGGCGCGTCATGTCGAGGCCGGCCGCGTAGCCGAATACATGGTCGAGCGCGGTGTCGGGCGAGACATTGGAGGCCTCGCTGCCGATCGCCACCACCAGCTCGAACTCGAACTGGAAGTCCTCGGTCAGCGTCGGATAGGGCACGCGGCCGTCGGTCACCACCGCGTCGGCCGGCTTCTGGAAGAAGAACGGCGGATCGCGCTCGTCGCCCTCCTTCATCTCGCGGATGTGGGCCAGGTAGTTGCGGCCCACGCAGTAGACGCGGCGCACGGGGAACTGCTGGTCGCTACCGACGATGTCGATGGAGATGGGGGCGACCTGGAGGGCGTCGGCGGCGCCGGGCGCGGGGCTGGTGGGCATTGCGTGTTGTCTCTCTGGAAGGGTTGTGAAGGAGTGGCTAGAGTCTAGGAACGAGGCCTCCCCGCCTCAACGCACAGGCTTGCGCAAAGATATGCAATCCTTGCGATTCCTCGTGCCAGGCCCGCCATGCAACCAGCGCCCTCCCTCATCGACCCGCCCCTGCCGCGCTCCGGCGCCGCACGCCCCGCCATCGGCAACTACACCATGGCCACGCGGGCGCAGCGCGCCTACTTCGGCATCCACGACCAGACCAACATCCTGCCGAACCCGGTGCCGCACCGGCACGAGTACTTCCAGATCTACGTCAACACGCGCGGCGAGACCACGCACTACATCGGCGGCGGCCAGCGCCCGATCGGGCCGGGCACGGTGAGCTTCGTGCTGCCCTTCCTGGTCCACTACATCCCGAACGCGGCCGACGGCGTGTTCCACATCATCAACATCAGCAAGGACTACCTGCTGCCCTCGCTCGATCTCGACGTGTTCGAGCTGTCGGAGGTGCCGCTGGCGCGCGCGCCCGAGCTCGCGCCGTTCCGCTTCCAGCACTGCCTGGACTTCCGCTTCGACGCGGCCGAGACCGAACAGCTGCAGGCGCTGTGCGAGCGCATGACGCAGGAGGCGCAGCGGCCCTCGGGCGAGGACACGGCCAGCCACCTGCTGATCCGCGGCCACCTGCTGAACCTGATCGGCATGGTGTGGCGGCGCTACGGCGAGGACTTCCGCCATTGCGAGGCCCAGGGCCTGGTGCTGCAGTCGTACAAGCAGGCGGTGCTGCGCTGCATCCGCTACATCACGCAGAACCTGGCGCAGGAGCTGACCCTGGGCGACGCGGCGCAGGCCAGCCACGTGTCGGCCACCCACCTGGCGCACCTGCTCAAGAGCGAGACCGGCAAGACCTTCCTCGAGATCGTGACCGAGCGGCGCATCGACCGCGCCAAGACGCTGCTGGTCTTCACCTCGGCCTCGGCGGCCGAGATCGGCGAGAGCACGGGCTTCGCCGAGCCGGCCCATTTCGCGCGCCGGTTCCGGCAGGTGGTGGGCACCACGCCCTCGGCCTACCGGCGCCAGTACCAGGGCGTGGGCGCGCGAACCTGGATCGAATAGCGGCGCCACTTCGATGGACTCCCTGATCGCCGCCGCCGCGCGCGCGCTGGCCGCGGGCGACGCGCTCGGCGCGCTCAAGCGGGTCGCGCTGCGCGACGATCCGCCGGCACTGGCGCTGCGCGGCATCGCCATGGCCCAGCTCGGCGACCATGCGCGCGCCCGCGAGCTGCTGCGCCGCGCCGCGCGCGGCTTCGGCGCGCACGAGGCACTGGCACGCGCGCGCTGCGTGGTCGCCGAGGCCGAGGTGGCGCTGGCAATGCGCGACTTCGGCGGCTCGCCGCGCGCGCTGCTGGCGGCAGCCGCCACGCTCGAGGCGCACGGCGATCCCACCAATGCGCTGCAGGCCTGGCTGATCGCGGCGCGGCGATCGCTGCTGCTCGGGCGGCTCGACGAGGCGCGCGACGCGCTGGCCCATCTCGACGGCCAGGGCCTGCCGGCCTCGCTCGCGGCCGTGGCCGAGCTCGCCACCGCCGAACTGGCGCTGCGTTCCCTGCGCACTGCGCCGGCACGCGACGCCCTGGCCCGTGCGCGCATCGCCGCCGAGCATGCGGGCGTGCCGGCCCTGCTGGCCGAAGTGGTCGACACGCGCGCCGCGCTCGACCGCCCCGCGGCGCGGCAATACTTTCCCGGCGGCGAACGGATGCTGCGGCTCGACGAGGTCGAGGCGCTGCTCGATTCGGGCACGCTGGTGGTCGATGCCTGCCGCCGCGCCGTGGGCGCGGGCACGACATGGCGCGCGCTGGCACGCCGCCCGGTGCTGTTCGCGCTCGCCCTCGCGCTGGCCGAGGCTTGGCCCGGCGACGTCGAACGCGAGGCGCTGATCGCGCAGGTGTTCCGCACCCGCGACCCCGACGAGACCCACCGCGCGCGCCTGCGCGTCGAGATCGGCCGGCTGCGCGCGCTGGTCAAGCCGCTGGCGCGCATCGAGGCCAGCGCGCGCGGCTTCGTGCTACGGCCGCACGACGAGCGGCCGGTCTCGGTGCTGGCGCCGCCGATCGCCGGCGACCAGGCCGCGCTGCTGGCGCTGCTGTCCGACGGCGCCGCCTGGTCGACCTCTGCGCTGGCGCTCGCGCTCGACGCCAGCCAGCGCACCGTGCAGCGCGCGCTGGCAGATCTCGAGGCCGAGGGCCGCGTGCGCGCCATCGGCCAGACCCGCGCGCGGCGCTGGCTGGCGCCGCCGCTGGCCGGTTTCACGACGATCTTGTTACTCCCCTCCACGCTCGCGATTGCATAGAGTTGCCTCCAAGGCGCCGACGTTCCGGTGCCTCCCAAGGAGCCAACCATGACAGCCAAGACCATCCACGACAGTTCCAGGGCCCGGGCGGCCGAGATCGTGCGCGAGTACGGGCCCTTCGCGGGCGCCACCCAGGTGCACGGCGTGACCCACGACGGCCAGCGCGTCTGGGCCGCCACCGGCGAGAAGCTGGTGGCCTTCGACCCCGACAGCGGCGAGACCACGAAGGCGCTGGACCGCGCCTGCGATGCCGGCACGGCCTTCGACGGCACCCATCTCTACCAGATCGCCGAGGCCCGCATCGACAAGATCGATCCCGCCACCGGCCGGGTGCTGGCCTCGATACCCGCGCCCGGCCAGGGCAGCGACTCGGGCCTCACCTGGGCCGAGGGCAGCCTGTGGGTGGGCCAGTACCGCGACCGCAAGATCCACGAGATCGATCCCGCGACCGGCGCCGTGCGCCGCACCATCGAGTGCAACCGCTTCGTGACCGGCGTGACCTGGGTCGACGGCGAGCTGTGGCACGGCACCTGGGAGGCCGAGGAGAGCGACATCCGCCGCATCGACCCGCGCAGCGGCGAGGTGCTCGAGCGGCTCGAAATGCCGCGCGGCACGGGCGTCAGCGGGCTCGAGTCCGATGGTGCAGGCCTCTTCTACTGCGGCGGCGGCCCGAGCGGCAAGGTCCGCGCGGTGCGCCGGCCCGCGCACTGACCCACCGAACCTCACGCAAGGAGCATCCGATGAATGCAACGACCACCGAAGCAGGCACGGCGCACCACGCCGTCGTCTCCAGGGCGCAATGGACCGAGGCGCGTCGCGCCCTGCTGGAACGCGAGAAGGAACTCACGCGACTGGGCTACCAGATTGCGGCCGAACGCCGCGCCCTGCCCTGGGTACGTGTCGAGAAAGACTACGTCTTCGACACGCCCGACGGCCCGCGCGCGCTGGCCGATCTGTTCGAGGGCCGCAGCCAGCTGCTGGTGCAGCACTTCATGTTCGCGCCCGGCTGGGAACAGGGCTGCCCGAGCTGCTCGTACATGGCCGACCACCACGACGGCGCCGCCCCGCACCTGGCCGCGCGCGACGTCACGCTGCTCGTGGTCTCGCGCAATGCGCTGCCCGAGATCGAGCGCTTTCGCGAGCGCATGGGCTGGAAGTTCAAGTGGGTTTCGTCGGCGCGCAACGACTTCAACCACGACTTCCACGTCAGCTTCACGCCCGAGGAATTCGCGAGCGGCTCGGTCTACTACAACTTCGCCATGCAACCCTTTCCGCAGGCCGAGGCGCCGGGCATCAGCGTGTTCTTCAAGGACGCGGCGGGCCAGGTGTTCCACACCTACTCGCGCTACGGCCGTGGCGTGGAAGTGATGATGGGCGCCTATCCGCTGATCGACCTCGTGCCCAAGGGGCGCGACGAGGAAGGGCTCGAGCACACGATGGCGTGGGTGCGTCATCACGACCGCTACGAGACGCGGCCCGCGGCGCATGCGTGCTGCTCGTCGCGCGGCTGAGACCTCCCATGACCGCGCTATGGCCCTGGCTGGCGGTCGCGGGACTCGGCGCCTTGCATGGACTGAGTCCGGCCAACGGCTGGATGTTTGCCGCGGCCTGGGGCGTGCAGGCGCGCGACGATGGAAGGGCACGGCGCGCGCTGCTGCCGATCGCCGTCGGGCATTTCGCATCGGTCGCGATCGTGGCCTTGGTCGTCGCGCAGGGGCTGTGGCTGGACCGTGCGCTGGTGCAGGTACTGGCTGGTGCGCTGCTTCTCTTCGCAGCGGCCTACCGGTTGCTGCGCGGTGGCCGCTCCACCATCGGATGGCGCGCGGGCCATGCAGGCCTCGCGGGCTGGTCCTTCGTGATGGCGACCGCGCATGGCGCCGGGCTCATGCTGGTGCCCGCGCTCGTGCCGCTGTGCCTCGGCGGCGATCCCGCGCGGGCCAGCACCGCATCGGGCTCGATGGCGCTGGCGCTCGCCGCGGTCGCGGTGCACACGGCGGCGATGCTGCTGGCCACCGGGCTGATCGCCACCGGCGTGTGCCGCGGCATCGCGCGGCATCCGCGGTGGCTCGAAGGGCAGGCACTGAAGCGCGGCTGGACCGCGGCGCTGGCGGCTACAGGCTTGCTGCTGATCGCGCTGCGCTGACCGGCGAAAACCCCTCGGCCCCACGGGTGCACGATTGCAACCGCGATGCGTCGACGTTCGAATAGCCCGATGACCGCATTGCTCCCCATCGACATCGCACCGCAACTCTCGCTCTCCCGTGTCGTGCTCGAACGCCACCTGTCCGACACCCTCGAATCCCTGCACCTGTTCGGCTCCGCCGTCGATGGCGGCCTCCAGCCCGGGAGCGACATCGACCTGCTGGTCTGCGTGACCGCGCCGCTGGCGCCCGCGACCCGGCAGGCGCTGATGACCGACCTGCTCTCGGTGTCGGCCGCGCCCGGCACCGACGCGGCCCTGCGCCCGTTGGAGGTGACGATCGTCGTGCGCGACGAGGTGCTGCCCTGGCGCTACCCGGCGCGGCGCGAACTGCAGTTCGGCGAATGGCTGCGCGACGAGTTGAAGGCCGGCGTCTTCGACGCGCCCGAGATCGACCGCGACCTCGCGATCCTGCTGACCAAGGCCAGGCAACACAGCGTCCCGCTGATCGGCCCCGCCGCCGAGACCCAGTTCGACCCGGTGCCCGCGAGCGACTTCGCACAGGCGCTGCGCGACACCATCGGCATCTGGAGCGAACCTCCGGACTGGGAGGGCGACGAGCGCAACGTGGTGCTCGCGCTGGCGCGCATCTGGTTCAGTGCCGCGACCGGGGGCATTGCTTCGAAGGATGCGGCGGCGGCTTGGGTGATCGAACGGCTGCCCGGTGAGTTGCGGCCGTTGATGGCGCGGGCGAGGGAGGCTTATCTGGGGCAGGCGGAAGATGATCTGGCGGCGCGGCAGGGCGAGGTGGCGGGGTTCGTGGCGTATGCCAAGCCGGCTGTGGAACGGGCGTTGGCATCGCAAAGGGACGGGCCGAACTGAACATTCGGCCCGTCATCGACTTCCCGTCCATGGGGCCGTCCACGACGCTCCGACCGTGCGGGTTCGGCTGGCCTGCGTAGACATGGCCAGCGGCTGCACCGCCAGTCGCAGCCCCAACGCCCTGAGGATGGCCGACAGGCTGCTGAGCGCAGGATTGCCCTTCGGCGACAGCGTGCGATAGAGCTGGGTCGGATTCAGCTGCGCCTGCTCGGCCACGGACTGCACCCCGCCGAATGCCTGCGTCATCTGGCGCAGCACGATCAGCAGTTCGGCCTGGTCGCCGTCGGCCAGGATGCCATTGATGACGTCCATCGCCAGGGCCGGATCGCTGCGGTACAGCTCGGCCATTGCATCGTCATGCGGCTTGCCTTTCGGCATCTGCTCTCCGCTGCCAGTGGTTGCCATCTTTTATCTTCCTTCGCGCCACGCCTGCGCCGACCAGCCGAAGGCTACCTCGACACGCTGATCCGAATCAACGTCCGCTCGACCTTGCCGCGCCACCTGCGCGCTTTGCTTTCGCCCTCCCTGCCCCGACGCTTCGTTTCTCCTCACCCGCCCGAAGCTCATGCACCAAATCCACCAACGCCCGCAACGCCGCAGGCAGATGCCGATGCCCCGCGTAATAAATGCACAACCCCGGCACCGGCACCGTCCACTCGTCGAGCACGCGCACCAGCCGCCCGCTAGCGAGGTCTTCGGCCACGTACCACTCGGCCAGTTGCGCCACCCCCACCCCTTGCCGCACCGCCTCCAGCATCAGCATCGGCGCATCGAGCACGAGCGGCCCTGGCACATCCACAGTGAACGGCTCGCCGCCCTGCGCGAACTCCCACGGTGAGGGCACGCCGCTCGGCAGTCGCGCGCGGATGCAGGCGTGTTGCATCAGGTCGGCCGGCACCTCGGGCCGGGGGCGGTTCGCGAAGTACTCGGCCGACGCCACCACGGCCATGCGCAGGCTGCCGCCGAGCGGCACGCGCACCATGTCGCGCGGCACCAGCGGCGCGAGGCGCAGGCCGGCATCGAAGCCCTCGGCGACGATGTCGACCATGCGGCCCTCGGTGACGATGTCGACGGTCACGCCCGGATGGCGACGCAGGAACTCTGCCACGAGCGGGCGGAACACCATGAGCGCCGCGCCCAGCGCGCTGTTGATGCGCAGAGTGCCGCCCAGCGTGGCCCGGCGCTCGCCGACGCTGTCCATCGCATCGCGGATGTTCGTGACGGCCGGGCCGATCTGCGCGACGAACTGCCGGCCGGCCTCGGTCAGCGAGACGCTGCGCGTGGTCCGATGGAACAGCCGCGCGCCAAGCCGGGCCTCGAGGCTGGACACCGCATTGCTGACGGCGGTGGTCGACATCTCCAGTTCCACCGCCGCGGCGCGAAAGCCCTGCCGCCGCGCAACGGCCAGCACCACCTCGAGTTCGATCAGGCCGCTCTTGTGCATTGTTCCGATTTTCTGGATGAGTCATCTCATTTTGATCGGATTCTCAAAACGATGCTGGATTCCTAGACTGCCTTCAACCCCGCCAACCGGCGGCAATAAACCAGGAGTCAGCACCATGTGGAACATCGACAAGGCCTACATCGACGGCGCCTTCGTGCCCGTGCAGGGCACCGAGGTCGTGGAGATCGCCAACCCCGCGACCGAACAGCGCATCGGCAGCGCGACGCTCGCCAACCGCGACGACGCGAAGCGCGCCATCGCGGCCGCGCAGCGCGCCCAGCCCGCGCTGGCCGCCACCGGCAAGGCCGAGCGCATCGAAATGCTCGAGCGCTTGCGCACCGCCGTGCTCGCGCGCACCGACGCGATCCGCGACGCGACCATCGAGGAGTACGGCGGCCCGCTCGCGCGCGCCCAGTGGGTCAGCGACTACGCCTCGCAATGCTTCGCCAACGCGGCGCGCACGCTCGAGGCCTTCGAGTTCACGCGCCGCGTGGGCGATTCGACGGTGACGATGGCACCGGTCGGCGTGGCCGGGCTGATCGCGCCCTGGAACAGCGTCGCGGGCTCGGTCTGCAGCAAGCTCGCCTCGGCGATCGCGGCCGGCTGCGCCTCGGTCATCAAGCCCAGCGAACTCGGGCCTATCCAAGCCCGGGTGGTGACCGAGGCATTGCACGAAGCGGGCTTGCCCGCGGGCGCGTTCAATGTGCTGCTCGGCCGCGGCGCCGACGTGGGCGACGAGATCGCCACCCATCCCGGCATCGCGAAGCTCTCGTTCACGGGCTCGACACCCACCGGCAAGCTGATCGCGCGCGCCGCGCTCGACACCATGAAGCGCGTGAGCCTCGCGCTCACCGGCAAGTCGGCCTCGATCGTGCTCGACGACGCCGACTTCGCGAGCGCGCTGCCGCTGGCGCTCAACGCGGCCTTCATGAACAACGGTCAGGCCTGCGTCGCGGGCACGCGGCTCCTGATCCCGCGTGCGCGCATGCCGGAAGCGATCGAGCGCATCGCCGCCATCGCGACAGCGCTGCGCGTGGGCGATCCGCGCGATCCGGCCACGGCGATCGGTCCGCTGTTGAACGCGGCCCAGTTCGAGCGCATCCAGCGCTTCATCCGGCGCGGCAAGGAACAGGGCGCGACGCTCGTGGCCGGTGGTGAGGGCCGGCCCGAGGGACTGTCGCGCGGCTGGTACGTCAGGCCCACAGTGTTCGCCGATGTGCGCAACGACATGAACATCGCGCGCGAGGAGATCTTCGGGCCGGTGCTGTCGGTGCTCGGCTACGAAGGCGAGGACGAGGCCGTCGCGATCGCAAACGACTCGCCCTACGGACTGCAGGCCTACGTGTTCTCGTCCGATGCGCAACGCGCCGGCCGCGTCGCCACGCGCCTCGAGGCCGGCACGGTGCTCGTCAACCGCATCGCGCCCGACCTGCTTGCGCCCTTCGGCGGCGTCAAGCAGTCGGGCCTCGGTCGGGAGTTCGGGGTGTTCGGGCTCGAAGCCTTCCTCGAGCCGAAGACGATCACCACCGCCTGACCCCGAGCGTGCCGATCAGGCGATCAATCCCGCGCGCCCGAAATAGTGGTCCGCAATCACCGGATCGTTCGCCAGGTCACTCGCCATGCCCTCGTGCACGATGCGCCCCTGCTCGAGCACCGCGGCGCGGTGCGCGGTCTGCAGCGCGAGGCGCGCGTTCTGCTCCACCAGCAGGATGGTCATGCCCTCGCGGTTGAGCTGCACCAGCGCGCGGAACACCTCCTTGATGATCACGGGCGCGAGCCCGAGGCTGGGCTCGTCGAGCATCAGCACGCGCGGGCGTGCCATCAGCGCGCGGCCGATCGCGAGCATCTGCTGCTGGCCGCCCGACAGCGAGCCCGAGAGCTGCTGGCGCCGGTCTTTCAGCACAGGGAACAGCGCGTGCACGCGCTCCAGGTCCTTCGCGTCGCTGCCGCGCACGCCGGCAGCCTGGCGGCCGAGCTCGAGGTTCTCGGCCACCGACAGGGGCGCGATCACGCGCCGGCCCTCGGGCACCTGGATGATGCCGGCGCGCGAACGCAGGTGCGCGGGCATGCGGCCCAGCGCCTGGCCTTCGAAGCGGATCTCGCCGCCCGTGGGCACGAGGCCCGAGAGCGCGTTCACCAGACTCGACTTGCCGGCGCCGTTGGGGCCGATCAGCGCGAAGATCTCGCCCTGCTTCACATGGAGGTTCACGCCGCGCAGCGCCTGGATGCCGCGGTAGTGGACGTCGAGGTTTCGAATCTCGAGCATGGTTCAGGCTCCCAGATAGGCTTCGACGACCTTCGGGTCGCGCCCCACCGCCTCGGGCAGACCGTCGGCGATCAGCCGGCCCGAGGCCAGCACGTACAGGTGCGAGCACAGCGACATGACGAAGCGCATGTTGTGCTCGATCAGCAGCACCGCCACGCCGCTGGCGGCGACGTTGCGGAAGATGCCCGCGAGGCTCTCGGCCTCGGCGTCGTTCATGCCGGCCACGGGCTCGTCGAGCAGCAGCAGCTTCGGGCTCGTGGCCAGCGCGCGCATCATCTCGATGCGCCGCTGGTGGCCGTACGAGAGGCTGCCCGCGCGGTGCTCGGCCAGCGCGGCCATGCCGAAGCGCTCGAGCAGTTCCATCGCGCGCGCATCGAGCTCGCGCGCCTCGGCGCGCGCCGACGGCAGGCCCAGCAGGTTGGCCCATAGGCCGGACTTCTCGTGACGATGGAAGCCCGCCACCACGTTCTCGCGCACGCTCGCATCGGGCACCAGCCGGATGTTCTGGAAGGTGCGCGCCACGCCGGCGCGCGCGAGCGCGGGCGCCTCGTCGCGCGATACGTCGCGGCCCTCGAGCAGCACCCGGCCCGCCGTCAGGTGCAGCAGCCCGGTGATCAGGTTGACCACCGTGGTCTTGCCCGCGCCGTTGGGGCCGATCAGGCCGGTGATCTGCCCGGCCGGCACCTGCAGGCTCAGGCCGTCGACCGCCGGCACGCCGCCGAAATGGCGGGCCACGCCTTCGAGAACCAAGGTCGCGGTCATGAGCGCACGCCTCCTTCGATCGATGTCTTGACGATGGGTGCCTTGGGCACCGCCGGTGCCGCGGGCGCGCGCGCCGCGTGGCCCGCCTGGCGCCGCAGCCGGCGGTCGTGCAGCAGCGCGATCGCGGTGTCGGCCACGCCGCGCGGCAGGTAGACGATCACCAGCATCAGCAGGATGCCCTGCACCACGTTGCGGTAGTCGGCGAACACGCGGAACAGCTCGGGCAGCGTGGTGAGGATGGCCGCGCCCACGAGCGCGCCCCACACCGAGGTGCGCCCGCCTAGCACCACCATCGCGAGCACCGCCACCAGCATGCCGAAGCCGAACTCGCCGGGCGTGATGGCGTAGCTGCTCGAGGCCTGCAGCGCGCCGCCCAGGCCCGCGAGCAGGCCCGAGAGGATGAAGGCGATGCGCTGGTGGTAGGGCACCGAGATGCCGAGCGACACGGCCACGGTCTCGTCCTCGCGGATCACGTCCATCGCGCGGCCGATGCTGTGGCGGCCCATCGCGGCCAGCAGCACCACCACCGCGACCACGATCAGCAGCAGCTCGCCGGTGCCGGCCACCTTCGGAATGCCGCTGATGCCGATCGCGCCGTTGGTCACGCTGGTCCAGTTCTGCGTGGCCGACAGCACGATCTGCACCATGGCCAGGGTGGCGACCGCCTGGAACACGCCGCGCAGCCGCGACAGCGGAAAGGCCAGCACGGCGCTCGCCGCGCCGCCGAGCGCGGTGCCCGCGGCGATCGCCGCCAGCGGCGGCCAGCCGGCCTTGACCACGAGCAGCGCGCAGCCATAGGCGCCGATGGCGGCGAAGCCCGCGCTGCCGAGCGAGAACACGCCCGCGCGCAGCACCACGTACTGGCTCATCGCGAGCATCGCGTAGACCAGGATGTGGTCGAACAGCGACTGGTAGGTGTAGAAGAAGTTCATCATGCGCGTTGCACCCGCATGGCGGCGGACGATTGACCGAACAGCCCGGTGGGCCGGACCAGGATGACGACGAACAGCGCGGTGAAGACGATCGCCTCCGCCACGCCCGAGGAGACGTAGGCCACCGCGAGCGTCTGCACGATGCCGATCGCGAGCCCCGCGATCAGCGCGCCCGGAATGCTGCCGAGCCCGCCGAGGATGATGATCACGAAGGCGCGCAGCAGCAGCGGCTCGCCCATCGCGAAGTGCACCGAGTTGAAGACCAGCCCGATCAGCACGCCGGCCATGCCCGCGAGCGCGCCCGAGATCAGGAACACCTGCATGTTCACCGGCCCGGGGTTGATGCCCAGCAGCCGCGAGGTCTGCTCCGAATAGGCCACGCAGCGGATGCGCTGGCCGAATCCGGTGCGGTAGAGGTACCAGACCAGGCCGAACACCATCGCCACCACCAGCGCCACGATCACCAGTTGCAGCAGCTGCACGCGCACGCCGCCGATGGTGTAGATGACCACCGGGAAGGCATCGAAGGGAAAGCGCATCACGGCCGTGTTCGACAGCTTCTGCGCCAGCGCCAGCAGCACCAGGTCGGCGCCGATCGACGAGACGATGGCCGAGAACTCCGGCGCGCCACGGCGGCGCAGCGGCCGGAACGCGAACAGGTCGAGCGCCACCGACACCAGCCCGCCCGCGAGCATGCCGATCAGCAAGGCGACGTAGATCGGCGCGTCGAGCACCGTGACCGCGTACAGGCCCGCGAACGCGCCCCACATGAACACCGAGCCGTGGGCCATGTTCATGATGTGGTTGACCCCGAACAGAAGGGTAAACCCGAGCGCGAACAGCGCGTAGACGCTGCCCACGACCACGCCATTGAGTAGTTGTTGCATCAGCATGGCGGCGATCATCGGAATGCGGCCCTTGGTTGTATGTCCCCTTGCGGTGGTACGGGTGCGCCCGGGGCCGCCGTCCCCCGCATGGGGACAGACGCGCGCGGCGGGCCTGCGGACACTGGGCGAAGCACTGTGCCGACCCTGGAGACCCCATGCGCTTTCCGCAACTGCCCGTCGAGGACGAGCTCGAGATCCGTTCCCTGTTCGCCCGCTACGGCCACCTGGCCGACGCCGGCGATCCCGACTTCGCCCAGCTGTTCACCGAGGACGCGAGCTGGACCCGCGCCAACTCGCCACCCGCCTCGCAGGGCGGCAGCGGCCTGCCGCCCGAAACCATCCACGGCCGCGACCATCTGCTCGCGCTGATGGAAGATGTGATGAAGAAGAAGTTCAGGCAGCGCATGCACCACCAGATGACCGACTTCTACGCCGTGCCCGGCGAAGGCGCCGACGAGGCCCACGGCCATGCGCGCGCGCTCATCACCGACTGGCGCGACGGCCCCGGCAAGATCGCGATGTTCGGCAAGTACGAGCTGCGCTTCCGGCGCACCGGCGAGGGCTGGCGCATCGCCGACATGACCGTGCGCGTGCTGCCGAGCGCGGATTGAGGAGCACCGACCCATGAACGCCACCGCCACCCTGTCCGTTCCCGACGCACCGGTCCTCGACGAGGACCCGTTCTCCGACGCGAACATCGCCGATCCCTATCCGCTGTTCGACCGCATGCGCGAGATGGCGCCCGCGGTCTACGTCGCGCCGCACGGCTACTACGCCGTCACGCGCCATGCCGAGGCCGGCATCGTCGCGAGCGACTTCGAGCGCTTCACGGTCGAGGGCGGCGTGGGCATGAGCGACATCCGCAAGCCCGGCGCCTGGCGCACGCGCAGCCCGATCTCGGAGATCGACCCGCCCGAGCACACGCGCGTGCGCGCCGCGCTGCAGCGCATCCTGTCGCCGCTGGTCGTGAAGAGCTGGAAGGAGAAGTTCGCGCAGCGCGCCGAGGAGATCGCCGAGGCCGCGGTGGCGCGCGGCCGCGTCGACGGCGTGGCCGACATCACCGAAGCCTACGTGCTCGAAGTGTTCCCGGCCGTGCTCGGCATCGCGGTGCCGCCCGAGCGCATCAAGCTCACGGGCGAGCTCAACTTCAACCAGCTCGGGCCGAACAACGAGCGCGTGGCGCAGGCGCTCGAGCGCGCCGCGCCGATCATGGACTGGTACCAGCAGGTGCTGCAGCGCGAGCACACGCTGCCCGGCGGCTTCGCCGAGAAGATCTACGAGGCCGAGGACGCGGGCCATTTCGACAAGGGGACGGCGCCGCTGCATGTGCGCTCCTTCTTCCGCGCCGGCGTCGACACCACCATCGCCGGCATCGGATCGACGCTCAAGCTGCTGGCCGAACACCCCGACCAGTTCGCGCTCGTGAAGGCCAACCCGGCGCTCATCAAGGGCGCGTTCGAGGAGGCGCTGCGCCTGGAATCGCCGGCACAGGTGATGTTCCGCACCACCACGGGCGAGGTCGAGCTCGGCGGCGTGCGGCTGCGCGCCGACACCAAGGTCGGCTACCACATGGGTGCCGCCAACCGCGACCCGCGCCAGTGGCCCGATCCGGCGCGTTTCGACGTCACGCGCCAGACCGCGGGCGTGCACCGCGCCTTCGGCGTGGGCGCGCACGTGTGCATCGGCCAGATGATCTCGCGGCTCGAGGCCGAGAGCATCCTCGGCGCGCTGGTGCGTCGCGTGCAACGCATCGAGCCCGCGGGCGCATCGCGCTGGCGGCCGGTGAACACGCTGCGCACGCTCGACGTGCTGCCGCTGCAGCTGGTGGCCGAATAGCTTCGGCACCGCTTCGGGTCGGTCCGTCCCCTGCGATGGGGACTGACGCAACCCGGATGCATGAAGACACTGCCATGGCCCCCTGAGAAAAACCGCGCACCTTCGCGCGCCCTTGGAGACACACCATGACCATGCATCGCAGAGCCGCCGTCGCCGGCGCGCTGCTTCTCGCCTTCAGCGGCCTCGCCTTCGGGCAGGGCAAGGAGATTCCCGTCGGCGTGTTCAACGCCATGACCGGCACCTACGCCTTCGGCGGCGTGCCGATCCAGAACGCCATGAAGCTGGCGCTGGAGGAAGCCAACGCGCAGGGGCTGCCCGGCGGCAACAAGTTCAGGATCGTCGAGGGCGACACCGCCGGCGACAAGGGCCAGGTCATCAACCTCGTCAACCAGTTCGGCAAGCGCGACAACGTGATGCTGATCCTCGGCCCCACGGTCAGCGCCGAGGCCCTGGCCGGCGCGCCGGTGGCCAACGACCTCAAGCTGCCGATCCTCGCCATCGGCAGCTCGCCCGGCATCCTCGCCACCGGCCCCTGGGCCTTCAAGATCCAGGCCACGCCGACCGACATCATGGGCTTCCTCGGCAAGCTGGCTTCCGAGAAGCTCGGCGTGAAGCGCGTGGTGCTGCTGCACGACCAGAGCAGCGACGGCTACATCGGCCAGAAAAACGCGCTGGCCGACTACTTCACCAAGGCCGGCGTCACCATCGCGGCCGACGAGAAGTTCATCTCCTCCGACTCCAACTTCCTCGCGCTCGCGACCAAGATCGCGACCACGCCCACCGACGCCATCTTCATCGCCGCGCCGGCCGAGGTCTCGGCCAACCTGATCCTGCAGATCCGCCAGGCCGGGCTCGAGTCGAAGGTCAAGTTCATCGGCCCGTCGACGCTGGGCTCGGCCGGCTTCATCAAGGCCGGCGGCAAGGCGGTCGAGGGCACCTACTTCGTGTCGGACTATTCGCCCAGCAATCCCTCGCCGATGAACCAGGCCTTCGTGAAGGCCTACCAGGCCAGGTACAAGGCCGCGCCCGACAACTGGGCCGGCATGGGCTACGCGCTGGGCCAGGTCGCGGTGCAGGCGGTGAAGAACGCCGGCCCGAACCCCGACCGCACGAAGATCCGCGACGAGCTCGCGAAGCTCAACAAGGTGCCGATGGTGCTGGGCAACGGCACCTGGAGCGTGGACGCGGGGCGCAACCCCAGCTATGGCGGCGTGCTGCTGCAGGTGAAGGGCGGGGAGTTCGTGGCGGTGCAGTGATCGCCTGAGCGGGGGTGGCAAGCGCGGACGCCGGGCTTGCCGCACAATGCGCCGTCCTTTCGACGCCCCCGGCCATGCCCCTTCCCAAGACCGGCCTGCTCGCGCAGGTCTCCGCCGCCCACCTCGTCAGCCACCTGCACATCATGGCGCTGCCCGCGCTGCTGCCGGTGTTGCCCGGCGCGTGGGGCCTGAGCTTCGTCGAGCTCGGCCTCGCGCTCAGCGTGTTCAACGTGGTGTCGGCGCTGGTGCAGGCGCCGCTGGGCTTCGCGGTCGACCGCTTCGGCGCGCGGCGCCTGCTGATGGCCGGCCTGCTGCTGGGCAGCGCGGCCTTCGGCTCGCTCGCGTTCTCGGGCCACTACGCCTGGCTGCTCGTCGCGATGGCGCTGGCGGGCATCGCCAACGGCGTCTACCACCCGGCCGACTACGCGATGCTCTCGGCCGGCATCGACGGCGCGCGCATGGGCAAGGCCTTCTCGGTCCACACCTTCGCGGGCTTCGTCGGTGGTGCCATCGCGCCGGCCCTGCTGATGGGCATCGCCAGCACGCTGGGGGTGCGCTGGGCCTTCGCCGCCACCGGCCTCGCGGGGCTGCTGGCCTGGGCCTTCCTGTTCGCGGGCGAGAAGCCGGCGCTCGCCGCGCGACCCGCGAGCAAGCCGAAGACCGCTGGCGGTAATGGGGCTGGCGTGCGCATCCTCACGCCCGCGATCCTCACGCTCACGTTGCTCTACGTGCTGCTGAGCCTCAGCACCAACTCGATCGGCAGCTTCTCGGTGTCGGCGCTGGTCGGCGGCTACGGCGTGAACCTCACCTGGGCCAATGCGGCGGTCACGGCCTTCCTGTTCGCCAGCGCCTTCGGCGTGCTGGCCGGCGGCGCGCTGGCCGACCGCACGCGCCGCCATGGCCTGGTGGCGGCCGTCGCGTTCGCGGGCGCGGCCGTGCTCGCGGCGCTCGCCGCCTGGGGCCGGCTGCCCGATCTCGCGCTCGTGCTGTGCCTGGGTGCCACCGGCTTCCTGACCGGCGTGATCACGCCCTCGCGCGACATGCTGGTGCGCGCCGCC
This sequence comes from Variovorax sp. ISS6, assembly GCF_056523145.1. Taxonomy (NCBI): domain Bacteria; kingdom Pseudomonadati; phylum Pseudomonadota; class Betaproteobacteria; order Burkholderiales; family Comamonadaceae; genus Variovorax; species Variovorax sp. ISS6. Next base: position 1,704,383 of record NZ_JAWRZC010000002.1, on the reverse strand, counting down.
GCACCGCCCGGCGCCGAGGGCCGTGCCTTCGGCATCGTCTCCACGGGCTTCAACATCGGCGGCGCGGTCGGCCCGATGCTGTTCGGCTGGCTGCTCGACCGCGGGCATTTCAGCGGCATCTTCTGGGCCGCGGTGGTCTTCATGGGGCTGACCGTGATGCTGACCCTGCTGCAGGAGCACCGCGCGGCGCGCGCGCCGCGGCCGCTGTCCCGCCCAGCCGCGGGCTGAGGAAGACGGGGCGGCGACCGACACGCCCTTGCCGCGCGGCTGGGCACACTCGGTCATCGACATCACCCGGGCGCACCGCGCGCTCCCACCGCATGCTGAGCTACGCAATCCAGAAGGTCGGCGACGACTTCCAGCAGACCCACCCGCAGGGCGAGACCACCCTCCTCGGTTTCATGGCCGCGATCGATGCCCATCCTTGGGAGCAGCAGCACAGCGAATGGAACGAACAGCAGGATGGCCCGCTGCCCGCGCTGGTGCTGCGTCACGAGGCCGACCAGCGCGAACTGTGGGTCACGCTGCTGGGCGACGGCACCGACCGGCGCGGCGAGTACCAGCTGCAGTCGGTGGCGATGCGCCCGCGCAAGGGTTTCTTCGGCAAGGGCAAGCTCGAGCAGGACGTGGCGGTGTTCGAGACCCGCGACCGCGGCGAGCTCGATCGGCTGTGCGAGCTGTTCTGCGACGGGCAGTACGAGGCCCTCGACCGCGAAGCGGGGCGGATGGCGGCGCGCGAGGACGACAGCGATTGATTCGCCGCGCCCCCGGGCGCTCTATCGGCCGGCGGGATTCGCGAGATTGACGGCCTTGCTGCCGGACAGCAGCTTCTTCGCTTCCGCCTCGTCGGCTCCCCTGACCGCCGCGCAAGTCATGCTGGGGCTGACGACGAAGTAGTTCGACGATGCCTTCGCGGCGTCGAACTTCAGCGAGTCCTCCTTCCACGTCGGCGTGAAGCCGCCGAAGCATTTCACCCCCAGGTAGTGCTCGCCGGGCGACACCTGGAATTCGGCGTGCTCTCCGGAGCCGATGCCGAAGATGTCCTTGCCATCCATCGCCACCGTGTAGCCATTGGCCGCGCCGACGATGCTGCTGATGCGGACCACCACCACCTTGGCGGCGACCGAAGCATCCGGGACCTCGGGCAACGGGCCGAGCCTGCCGGAGGTCGTGCCACAACCGGCGAGCAATGCGGCCGTGGCCGCCAACACGAGCGTCTTCATCATCCTGTCTCCCTCCTGGTGATTGAATGGATCGAGCAACACAGTTGCATCGATGCGCTTGCGAGCGCGCGAGATCATATCGCCGGGATGGCGCACCACGGCCCGCGCGCAGATTCACCGTTTTCCGTTATCCTCCGCCCCGCCCGGACACCAAGATCCGGCCCGTGCAAGAAGGGGCGTTCACCGCCCGGAGACGGAGAGAGACAGATGAATTCGATGGCGTTCTGGCGTCCGCTGCTCGCGGCCGCCACGATGGCGGCTGCGGTGCTGCCGGCTGCGGCGGTGCAGGTGGTGGTCGGGCAGGTGGCCCCGATGTCGGGGCTAGAGGCGCGGCAGGGACGGGCCTTCGGGGTCGGCCTCAAGCTGAGCTTCGACGCGATCAACAAGGCCGGCGGCATCAACGGCCACACGCTGGGCCTGGTGCGCAAGGACGACCTGGGCCAGCCCGAGCAGACCGTGGCGCTGACCAGGGCCCTGGTCGCGGAGAGCCGGCCGATGGTGCTCGCGGGCTACTTCGGCACGCGCAACATCGCGGCGCTCGTGGCCTCGGGCACGCTCGAGAAGGAGAAGCTCGCGCTGGTGGGCTATCGCTCGTCGGAGCTGCGCGCGCCGCCGCCGCTGCTGTTCAACATGCATGCCGACCTGCGCGAGGAGCTGACCAAGATCACGCGCCACCTCGCCACCATCGGCATCAACCGGCTCGGCGTCTTCTACGAGGACGTGCCCGCGTCCGGCGAACTGCTCAAGCTGATGGACGAGCTGGCCGCGGCCTCGTCGTCGCGCATCGTGGTGCGGGCCTCGTACCCGGCGGGCACCACCAAGGTGGGCGACGCCGCCGAGGCCTTCCTCAAGGAGCCGCCGCAGGCCATCGTGATGCTGACCAGCACCGGCGCCGCCGCGGCCTTCATCGAACGCTACCGCATGGCGCCCAAGGGCACGGCGCAATTGGTCGCGCATTCGGGCGTCGACGTGGAGCAGCTCTCGCAGCGGCTGTCGGAACAGCACATGCAGGGCATCGTGATCGCGCAGGTCACGCCGAGCCCGTTCCGCATCTCGAGCAAGCTGACGCGCGAGTTCATCGAGGCCACGGCCGGGCAGACGCTGGAGGTGCCGGTCAGCTACTCGATGTTCGAGGGCTACATCACGGGCCGCGTGATCGCCGAGGCCGTGCGCCGGCAGGGACGCACGCCCACGCGCGAAGGCATGGCGGCGGCGCTGGCCTCGCTGGTGAACTTCGACTTCGGTGGCTACGTGGTCGACCTCGGCCCCAATGCCGGCGGCAACGGCACGCGCTTCGTGGAGCTCACGATCCTCAGCAACGCGGGCAAGATCCGGCAGTAGCGAAACGGCGATGCGTCCGAAGACGGGAGCGGACTTCCGGACGCAGAGGACGCGAAGGTTCCGCGAAGGACGCAAAAGGAATGCAAGAAAAATTCTGAATTTCTCTTTCGCGCTCTTCGCGAAACCTTCGCGTCCTCTGCGTCCGGCTGTTCGTGCTTCATCTCAGGAGCCCGAACGATGGTGGTTCATTTCTTCGGGCCGAACAACGCGCCCAGCGCCCGTGCCGCCTTGACCAGCGGCGACGGCCGCAGCTGCTGATACTCCACGCGCAGCTCGGCGCGCAAGCCCTCGTCGATCTTTCCGGCGGGCAAGGCCAGCAGCAGTTCCAGCGTCTCGACCTGCCGCTCCACCTGCCCCACGTGGCCATAGCTGCGCGCGAGCCCGATGCGCGCCTTCACGACCTGGGCCGCGATGCCCTTGTCGGCCTCTTCGCCGCAGGCCTCCACCAGCGCCTCGCAGCAGGCCACGGCCTCCTCGTAGCGGCCGGCCTTGCGCAGGCGCACGCCGCGGTTGACGCTGGACTTCGCGGCATAGGTGCGCAGCGCGACCTCGGGCGCCTGCAGGCAGGTGTCGATCACATGGCCATAGAGCGCCAGCGCGGCATCCAGGTCGGTGTCGGCGATGGTGATCGCCTTGCAGAAGCGCGCATTGGCCACGCGCTCGCGCAGGTAGGCGACGTCGGAGCGGGCCCAGCGCACGATGATCGCGTCGTAGGTCTGCAGCTCCTCGGCGCGGCGGCCGAGCTTGTCGAGCTGCACCGCTCGGTTCGACATCGCGAGCGCGACGTCCTTCTCGGCCGAGGTCGAGAGTTCGTTGCCATAGCGCGCGATGACCTCGTCGTTGACCGCCAGCGCGGCCTCGCGCTGCGACAGGCAGCCCAGGCTGTAGCCCTTGCGCACCATCGCGTCGAGGCAATGGCGCCGCAGCTCGGGATGCAGCGATTCGACATGGGCCTGCAGCACCTCGTCGTAGCAGGCGATGGCCTCGCGGTGCTTGCCCTCCACGGCCAGCACGCGCCCGCGCTCGATGGTGGCGTCGATCTCGTCGCGCTGCGCCAGCGTCAGGTCCTCGTACTGGTCGCCATAGCTCACCGCCGCGCCCTGGCGCTGCAGCCGGTTGAGGCAGGTCAGCCGACTCGCCGCGGCCTTGGCCAGCGTGTCGCGCATCGATGCGCCGGTGGCATTCGGGAAGCGCGCGAGCAGCGCGTCGTAGACCGGCAGGGCGTCGGCCTCGCGGCCCAGCAGCATCATCAGCGCATAGGCCTGGTTGAGGTAGGCGCTCGCGACCACGCCCTCGACCTCGGCGCAGGTGTCGGCCGCGAAGGCCTGCAGCAGCGCCGCATAGGCGTCGACCGCGCGCTGGAACTGCAGGCGGCCGCGCCAGTGGGCCGCGAGCGCGTACTGCGCCTTCACCGCGATCGTGCGCAGGTCCTCGGCCGAATCCTTCGCGAAGCGCGCGACGAGCGCGGCGACCGCCGCGGCATAGCGCTCCTCGACCTCGATCACGGCGACCTCGATCGCGCGACCCTCCTCGTCCTTGCCGTCCGGGCGCGGATGCGCGGCGGGCGCCTGGGCCTGCAGGATGTCGCAGCGCAGGTCCATGGCGCGCGCGATGGCGCGGCGCAGCGCCGTGTCCTCCGCGCCACGGGCCTCGGTCCAGCCTTCGAGCGCGCGCAGCGCGGCCTCGACATCGCCGCGGGCCCAGAGAATCCTCGCGCGCTCGATGCGGCCGTGCACGCATTGCAGGCGCGTGTAGGCATCGGCGGACTCGGCATGCAGCGCATCGAGTTCCGAGAGCGCCGACAGCGCCTCGTCGCCGCGGTCGAGCGCGCGCAGGGCCCAGGCCTCGAGCAGCCGCGTGCGCGCCAGCTGCGGCTGCAGCAGCGCGCTGCGGTCGTCGCCGAAGCGATCGAGCAGGCGGCGGTAGCCGGCCAGCTCGCGTGCCGGGTCGTCGAGCGGCACCAGCTGGTCGAGCATCGCGAGCAGCAGCTCCTTGCGGACCTGCGCATCGGGATGCCCGGCATAGCGCGACCATTGCCATTCGGCCAGTTCGTCGGCGCGGTCCTCATCGTCGGGCTCGGCATCGCGGTCGCGCAGCAGCTGTGCCTTGACGCGCAGGATGCGGTTCACGCAGCGCAACACGGTGGCATCGTCGCTGTCCGCATGCGGGTCCAGCACGGCATCGCAGGCCGCGAGCAGGCGCTCCTCGAGGTCCTCGTCCTGCGCGCCGCGCAGCAGGTCGCGCTGCAAGGCGAGCGCGAGGTCGGTGCGCGCCAGTGCGAGGGTCTGGCGCCGCTCGGGCTCGGCGGCATCGGCGTGCGCGGCGATCAGGGTGTGCAGCAGCGTACGGGCTTCCTCGTTGCGGCCCAGCGTCTCGAGCAGGCGTGCATGGGCATGCTGCGCGTCGGCGGCTCGTGCCTTCAGCGCGGGTTCCGTGGCGGCTTGCAGGTCCTCATGCAGGGCCGCGTATTTCTTCAGCGCCTCGTCGTGGTAGTCGAGCTCCGCCAGCATCCGGGCCTGCACGGCGCGCACGCGGGCCACGAGCACGCGCGTCGCGGGCCAGTCGTCGCCGCCGAAGCGCCGCGCCAGGTCCTCGCAATGCCGCACCATGTCGACCCGCGCGAAGGTCGCGCCGCCGGCGGCGCGCAGCCTCGCCTCTTCGAGCCCCGCCGCGACGATCCATTCGCGCAGCGCCGGCGACTGCGCCTGCTCGAAGCGGCGCTGCACCTCCCGCAGCAGGCCCAGCGCGGCCTCGGCGTGGCCGGTCGCAGCCAGCGCGCGAGCCTTCTCGCATTGCGCACGCGCGATCCACGGCCAGGCCGCGACCGGCGCGAACACCGGCGCCAGCACATCGCGCGCACCGGGCTCGAAATGCGCGCACAGCGCATCGGCCACCGCCACCACCTCGGCCGTGCGCCCGAGCGCACCCAGTGCCTCGACCTGCCGGAACCAGGCCGAGGCCAGGTGCTCCTGCAGGTCGGGCGAGGCACTGTCGGCGGGCGTGCTCAGCGGCAGCAGCCGCGCGACAAGCGCTTCGGCCTCCGCGAGGGCCGATGCGGCGGTGGCAAGGTTGGCGAAGCGAGGCGAAGGGTCCGGGCGATCGATGTCGTGCAATCTCGTGTCCTGGCTGGGGCTCTGCGCTTCATTCTCGCCGCCGGCCGGCAGGCTTGCAGTTCACCAGAACGAATCGTCCTCGCGTGCCTTCACCACGCGCAGCCGGTGCTCGGCGATGCGGCGGATCAAGTCCTCGGGCAGCGGCTCGTCATAGCGCACCTTGAGCAGTTCCTTGGTGGTCTGGTGCCCCGCCAGCTCCTTGCGGAACGCCTCGAGCGCCGCGGCCGAGGGCGCGAAGCCCAGGTGGGCCTTGTGCGCCGAGAAGGCGAACAGGAAGCGCGGCTCGATGAAAAAGGGCGTGCCCCACTTGATGGCCTCCTGGGCCTCGGGTGCCACGCGCCGCAGCAGCGCGCGCAGGCGCCGCAGGTGCGCATGGGCCTCGGGCGGGGCGGCGGCGATGTAGTCGTCGATCGTGGCGGGCGCCTTGGTGGCCATCTCGTTCATCTCCTTCGCGTTCATCCGCCCCTGCCCTGCACGTCCTTCGGCGAGCGGCCGAACCTCGCCTTGAAGGCACGGCTGAAATGGCTGAGGTCGGTGAAGCCGAACTCGAGCGCGGCCTGCGACACCTGTCGCACGCGCCCTTCGGCGAGCGCGCGGTAGCTGGCCTCGAGCCGCTGCTGCCAGAGCCAACGGCCGGGCGTGGTGCCCTCGGCGGCGAACAGCCGCATCAGCGTGCGCAGCGACAGGTGGCAGTCGCGCGCGATGGTCTCGCCGTCGAGCGTCGGGTCGCCGAGCCGGGCACGGAGGTAGCGCTTCACGGCCGCCAGGCGCCCGTCGCGCGCGCCGGCCTCGACCTGCGAGGGCGCGAGCTCCGCCTCGAGCGCCGTCGACCAGATGTCCATCGCGGCCTGCGCGAGCGCCGGTGGCGCATCGTCGTGCAGCGCCATCAGCTGCTGCAGCACCGACCCCGCGAGCGCGGCCAGCTTGGCGTCGCGGCCGACCGGCCGGGCCACGAACTCGTCGGCCGCGCCGATGCGGCTGGTCAGCAGCGCGCGCGGGATCGCGACCATGACCGCATGCGACCACTCGCCGAACTCGAGACTGAAGGGGCGCGACTGGTCGTGCAGCACCATGTCGCCTGGGCGCATGCTCACGCGCCGCTCGTCCTGGCTGAAGCGCGTGTTGCCGCCGAGCGCGAACCAGAGAAAGAAGTCGTCGCGCGGATCGCGCCGGATGTCGGTGGCGCCGCGCGTGACGCGGATCGTCGCCGCGCCGGGCAGCTTCGATTCGATCTCGTTGAGCGCGAGCGCGCCCAGCCCGCGCTGCGACACCCTGGCGCGAAACGCCGCGCCGCCCGGCGCGTTCGCGCACTGCGTGACCGAGTAGCTGCGGCACGTGACCTGGTGCCACTTCTCGAAGCTGTCGCCGGGTTCGACCAGGGTTTTCATGGAACGGATGGCAGGTGGAGAACAAAGCTTGGCAAGCCGGGGCCAGCGCGGACGGCCGGCGCGACCCAAGATCGCCGCACCCGCCACCATCCGACTCAACCACCGAGGGGCCAATATGCCTTATCAGATCGATCGCATCAATCCGGCGACCACCGCCGTCATCGTCGTCGACATGCAGAACGACTTCGTCGCCGAGGGCGCCCAGCTGCGCTCGGCCCAGGCCGCGGCCATGGTGCCGACCTTGGCGCGCACCCTGGCCACCTGCCGCGAGCGCGGCATCCGCGTGATCTACACCGCGCACGTGCACCGGCGCGACGGCTGCGACATGGGCCTGTACGACGACCTCTACGGCCCGATCGCCGACCGCAGCGCGCTGGTCGACGAGACACCCGGCAGCGAGATCTTCGCGGCGCTCGCGCCGGCCGCGGGCGAGCACGTGGTCAAGAAGCACCGCTACAGCGGCTTCTTCGCGACCGACCTCGACCTGATCCTGCGCGAATGGGGCATCGACACCGTGGCGATCACCGGCACCACCACCGAGAACTGCTGCCATGCGACGGCGCGCGACGCGATGTTCCGCAACTACAAGGTGGCCTTCCTGTCGGATGCGACCGGCACCTTCGACTACCCCGACGTGGGCCAGGGCGCGATGCCGGCCGAGGCGGTGCACGAGGCCACGCTGACCATCCTGGCCTTCTCGACCGCGCATGTGATGACGAGCGAGGAGTTCGTCGCGCGGATCGATCGCTGAGCAGGCGCGACGGACCGAGCCGGACTGGATCTCAGGGCTTGAGCACGACGAGCAGCGCGATGGCGCCGAACGCGGCGATGCACAACGCCGGACCGATCCGGATCCACGCGCGCTCGCGGACGTTCGTGCCTTCGAGCTGCCTTCGGAGGCAGGCCGACAGCACGCCGTGCAGCCCCGACAGCGCGAACACCAGCACCAGCTTCGCGTAAAGCCAGCCCGCGCCGAACCAGCCGCCCAGGCTCGCGAGCGCGATCCCCAGGCCCCACGCCGCCACCATCGCCGGCACGGTGACGCGGCGGTCCCAGCGCAGGAAGGCCTGCCCCATGCGCTTCTCGTGCGGCAGCAGCACGCCGCCCGAACGGCCGAGCGCGGCGATCGCCACGCCGAGCAGCAGCAGGCCGCCGGTCCAGGCGAGCACCGCGGCCAGGTGCAGGGCCTTGAGCCACAGGTAGATCATGGAGAAGCCGGCGCGCGATCGAGCAGCTTCCAGCTGTAGAAGCCACCGCCCGGCAGGCAGGCGAAGAGCACGAGCTTGAAGCCCATGCGCGCGGAGACGTCCTCGAGCGTCGCCGCGTTCGCGACCTTCCAGCAGAAGCCCAGGAAGACGAGGCCATGCAGCGGCCCCATGAGGCTCACGGCCCATGGCAGGCCGGCGAGGTGTTTCATCGGCACCGCGACCAGCAGCAGGACCAGCAGCGTGGCGGCTTCGAGCAGGCAGAAAAGCCGGAGACGGGAAAGGCGCAGGGCTCGGGACGGCAAGAGCAACTCCATGGCGGGAACCTCCATAGTCTCCCGGTGCATGGCCCGAAGCGAAAGTGGCCGGATTGACAAGCTTCGACTGTTTTCCGCCAACCATGGAAGAATCCGCCGCCATGACACCCCGTGCCCCGACCAACACGCCGCACCGGCTCGCGGTGCTCGCCCTGCCCGGCCTCATCGCCTTCGATCTCGCGAGCGCCTGCGAGGTCTTCGGCCATGCGGAGCTCGGGCCCGGCCAGCCCTGCTACCGCATCGCGGTCTGCGGCGAACGGAAGTCCTTCGACAACGGCAGCTTCACGCTCACGGTCCGGCACGGGCTCTCGGTGCTCGATGAGGCGCAGACCATCGTCGTGCCCGGCATCGCCGATCCCGCGGCACCGATCGGCCGCGCCGTGCTGCAGGCACTGCGCGCGGCCTCGGCACGCGGCGCGCGCATCGCCTCCATCTGCTCGGGCGCCTTCGTGCTGGCGCAGGCCGGCCTGCTCGACGGACTGAGCGCCACCACGCACTGGGTCGCGGCGCCGCTGCTCGCCGAGCTCCATCCGCGGGTGGAGGTCGATGCCAAGGTGCTCTACATCGACCACGGCCGGATCCTGACCTCCGCGGGCGCGGCGGCGGGCCTGGACCTGTGCCTGCACATGGTGCGCAAGGACTTCGGCGCGGCCGTCGCGGCGCGGGTGGCGCGGCTGTCGGTGGTGCCGCTGCATCGCGAGGGCGGCCAGGCCCAGTTCATCCAGCCGCTCGACCTGCCCGCCGACCGCGACCTGCAGCCGCTGCTCGCATGGGTGGAGCGCAACCTGCACCGGCCGCTGTCGCTCGACGATCTCGCGCGCCAGGCCTGCAGCAGCCAGCGAACCTTGAACCGGCGCTTCCAGGACCAGTTCGGCGTCTCGCCCGCGCAATGGCTGATCCGCGCGCGCGTGCGCCGCGCGCAGGAGCTGCTGGAACGCACGCGCCTGGGCGTCGAGCAGATCGTCGCCAAGGTCGGGCTGGGATCGGCGGCGAACTTCAGGGCGCAGTTCCAGCGCGTGGCGGGCGTGAGTCCGAGCGCATACCGCCGCAGCTTCGGCGCGAGGTCGAGGGCCTGAACTCCGCGGCGCCGCGCGACTACGAATCCTTGTAGTCGCGTGCTCCCGCGGCAAAAACGGCAGTAGAGTCTTCCCGAAAAGAAAACGTTTGCCCCATCGGCTCGACGCTGCTGCACCGACGAACGCCAAGCTTCATACCTTCGACTGATATTCGTTGTCGAAGGTAGTGGAATGGATGTATCGCCATTGCAATTTGGTTGCAGCTTATTACCGCCGATCGACACGAGCTTCTCTACAGTGCTCGGTTTTTCGCCTTCACGCTTCGTTGCAGGGAGTTTCATGCCCACGCCCGCCTCCAGCCGGGGCCGCAAGATCACCGCGACCTCCGACGCCATGCCCGTGCTCGACGGGATGGCCGCGCTCGAACCCGTCCTGATCGAGGGCGAGGAAGCACTGAGCCGCCCCTATCGCTACACGCTCACGCTGACCACGCCGGAGTCGTCCACCATCGATGCGCGCTCGGCCGCGAACATCAAGCTCAAGCCGCTGATCGGCGAGGAGTTCGGCGTCCACATCCTGCTCGACGGCCGCCCCGGCGGCGCGCAGCAGCAGCGCCATCTCTCGGGGCTCGTGACGCGGGCGCGCTTCCTGCGCCTGGAGGGCCGGCGCGCGCTCCATGAAGTGGTCATCGAATCGTGGCTGAGCCTGGCCCAGCGCACGCAGGACTTCCGCATCTTCCAGAACAGGAACGTGCTCGACATCGTCGGCGAGGTGCTCGGCGCCTACGGCTTCGCGCTCTCGATCCGGGCCACGGGCAGCTACCCGCCGCGCGAGTTCGTGGTGCAGTACGGCGAGACCGACTACGACTTCGCGAGCCGCCTGCTGCACGAGTGGGGCCTCTACTACTACTTCGAGCACGCGGCCAACAGCCACACGCTGGTGATCGTCGACGACATGCAGGCGCACGGCCCCTTTCCCGCCGGCGGCTACGAGCGCATTCCCTTCAGCGCCGCCGAGGCCTCGTCCAACGAGGAACACTGCCACCACTTCCAGCTCGCCGAAGCCTTGCAGAGCGGCCAGTGGGTCACGGGCGACTTCGACTTCACGCGGCCCAAGGCCGACCTGCTGCGCACCAAGGCGATGCCGCGCCGCACCCGGCATGCGGCGCGCGAGGTGTTCGCCTGGCCTGGCAACTACGCGGCCGAGGCCGATGGCGAGCAGATCGCGCGCGCACGGATGGAGGAGACCGGCGCGCCCGGCCAGGTCGCCAGCGGCGCGGGCAACCTGCGCGGCCTGGCGGCCGGCTACCGCTTCACGCTGACCGACCACCCGCAGGACAGCGCGAATGCCGACTATCTCGTGACCGCCACGCGGCTGTCGCTGCAGGAAGCGGGCGACGCGACGGGGCAGGAGGAGTTCCGCTGCCGGGTCGAGTTCGAGGTGCTGCCGGCGAACAACATCTTCCGCCCCACGCCCGACGCGATCAAGCCGCGCACCACGGGCCCGCAGACGGCGGTGGTCACCGGCCCCGCGGGGCGCGAGATCTGGACCGACCATTACGGGCGCGTGAAGCTCAGCTTCCACTGGAACCGCTACTGCAGCAAGGACGAGAGCAGCTCGTGCTGGGTGCGCGTGTCCTCGCCCTGGGCCGGCAGCAACTTCGGCGGCATGCAGATCCCGCGCGTGGGCCAGGAGGTGGTGGTCGACTTCGAGTACGGCGACCCCGACCGCCCGCTGATCACGGGCCGGGTCTACAACGCGGACAACATGCCGCCCTGGGACCTGCCCGCCAACGCCACGCAGAGCGGCCTGCTCTCGCGCAGCTCCGAGGGCGGCAACGCCGCGAACGCGAACGCGCTGCGCTTCGAGGACAAGCTCGGCGAGGAGCAGCTGTGGCTGCACGCGGAGCGCGACCAGTTGCTCGAGGTCGAGAACGACGAGGTCCACACCGTGGGCCGCGACCGCAGCAAGACCGTCGAGCGCGACGAGACCCACCATGTCAAGAACGACCGCACCCGAACCGTCGACCGCAACGAGACGGTCACGATCCACGGCCAGCGCGCCGAGACCGTGGACGGCGACGAGGCGGTCAGCGTCAAGTCGAACCGCAGCCATGCCGTCACCGGCACCGAGACCCTGACGGTCACGGGCGACCAGACGCACATCGCCAAGGCCCACCGCACCGCCAGCGTCACGGGCAACCAGTCCACCTCGGTCACGGGCACGGATTCGCTGACGGTCACCAAGGCCCGCACCGTCACGGCGCAGGACAACGACCTGTGGAACGTCACGCTGGCCCAGACCACCACCATCGGGCAGGCCTACCAGGTCTCGGCCCGCTCGCACACCGCGACCTACAACGACGCGATGACGCTCAACGTGCCGGCCGGCCCGGCCTCGGCCACCGCGCAGGGCGACGTCTCGCTGACCAGCTCGGCCGCCAACCTGTTCGGAACGGCCGCCCTCAACATGGGCCTGCTGGCGCAGGGCGGCGACTTCTCGGCCGTGGCCTCGGGCAGCGTGGGCGTGAGCGCCGAGGGCGGCACGCTCGACACCTTCGCCTCGGGCGCCATGACGCATGCGAGCCCAACCAGCGTGGTGCTCAACGTCGACGGCACGGCGGTGGAGGTGACGCCGGGGCGCATCGTGCTGCGCGCGGGCAGCGCCACGCTGATGCTCGACGAATCGGGTGTCACGGTGAACGGCACCAAGATCTTCCTGAACTGCTGAGGGCCGCATCGATGTCCTCCGCGGCACCGGTGCGCAACCCGGTCGAAAAACGCATGGCCCGGCTCCACGACCTGTGGTGGGAGCGCACCGACGATGCCTCGCTGCGCGCGGTCGTGCTGCGGCTGCCGCCCGACTCGCAGCGCATGCTCGACGCCTTCTTCGCGCTGCAGATGGTGGACAGCGACTACGCCACGCCCGACCTGTTCCTGCGGCTGGACGCGGCCTACGAGACCGGCTACCGCTACAGCCGCGAGCTGCGGCAGGCCATGATCGAGACCGTCGCGCACAACCGACCGCAGCTCGCGAAGCAGGGCGTGGCCGGCCCCTGGGAAGAGGAACACGCGAGCGGCCGCGACAGTGCCGCCGGCTTCGTCGACACCGGCCTGTCGCTGGCGCGCCACCTGCGCCGCCAGCGGCTGTCGGTCGTGCTGCAACCGGGTGGCGTGAGCGACGTCGCCTGCTTCGAGCGCTGGCTCGACGCGGCCATGCAGGCGCCCGTGCCGCCGCAGGATGCCGGGCTGCTACGGCTGGTGCTGGTGGACGACAGCGACTCGCGCGCCTGGCAGCCGCTGGTGGAGCGGCACGCGGGCGTCGTGCGCGTGGTCGATGCGCCGCTCGACATCCTGGAAGCCGCGCGCGAGATCGCCGCGCAGGCCGGCGGCGGCGCCGGGGGGGCCGCGCTGTTCCGGCAGCTCCATGCCGACATGCTGATGCTGCTGCGTCGCGGCGACGCGGCCGCCGTGGAAGCGACCGCCGAGCGCGCCGCGCGGCTGGCCACGCGCAACGGCTGGTCCGACCAGCGGGCCGTGCTCGACGTGATGGTGGGCGGCGCCTGGCTGCAGGCGCGCGACTTCGCGCGCTCGGTGGCGCGCTACCGCCAGGCCCGTGCCGCGGCGGCGGAGGCCACGCAGGCCGGCAACCCGATGGGCCCGATGCTGCTGATGCAGGGCTGGATGGCCGAGGGCGGCGCATGGGCCGCGGCCGGCGACATGAAGCAGTCGGCCCAGGCCTTCGAGCAGGCGGGCGAAACGGCCCGCCGCATCCCCAACAGCCTGTTCGCGGTCGAGGGCCGGCGCGCCGCGGCCCAGGCCTGGCTCGGCGCCGGCGAACGCGACCGGGCCTGGGCCTCGGCGCTGGCCGGCGTGCGCGAGGCGCGCGCCATGGCCGACGCCGACCGGCCGAACAGCACGGTGCCGCAGCTGCTGCAGGACATGCTCGCGATGCAGGATCCCCGACGCTGCGAGCGCATCGCGCAGTGCGCCGCGGCCTACGAGCGCGAGGCGCGCGCGGCCCTGGTCGAGGCCGATCTCGCGGGCCACCGGCTCGGCCCCCACCCGCCGCCGGCCGCGATCGCGGCGATCGAAGCGCAACTGGTGCAGCGCTACGAGCTGCTGTTCCAGGGCCAGCTGCGCGAGCGCGAGCAACTGGTGCAGGGTGGCGAGGAGGTGTTTCGCACCGTCGTCGCCATGGGCCGCGAGTGGCTCGACCCGGCCTGGAGCGGACTGCCGCACGTGAAGCATCCGCTGGACCTTTCGCCCGGCGAATGGCGCGAGCCGCCCGCGTTCTCGCGCCTGCCCGATCCGCAACCCTTCGTCGAGGCCGCCTGAGGCGCGCCGGCTCCTTCACGCCCCAAGGAAAGCACTTGTTCTTCGCGGCCAAGCATTTCGATCCGCAGCTGGGCATCGACGCCCACACCTACCTGGCGCCGCCCGGCGTGTGGCCCACGGTGCACATCGGCATCGTGATGGACCCGTTCGACTACCTGCCGACCATCCGGGTGTCGCCCGACAACCCGATCGTCAAGGGACTGGGCGCGCTCGGCACCGCGACCGAGGCCGCCAAGAACGCCATCGGCGAAGGCACGGCGTCGCCTCGGATACCGGCGCCGCCCGGCGCGCCGCCGGACGATGGTGCGATGCCCGAGAGCATCCCGCTGCCGCTTGGCGCCACGGTCGAGGTGGCCGGCGTGCGGCGCGCCAATGCCGGCACCGGCGGCGTGGACTTTCACATCCTGGTCGGCGCGCCGATGCCGATCGTCAAGGGACCGGGCGGCCCGCAGTTCGATGACGAGCTGTTCATGGGCAGCCGCACCGTGCTGGCCGACGGCGACCCGTTCTCGCGCATCACGATGCCGGTGCTCGGCTGCAACATCGTCGGCCTGGTGCCGCCGTTTCGCCCGCGCAAGCTGGTCAAGCCCGTGCGCCTGAGCCTGATGCTGCCGACCACCTTCAACGTGGCGATCCCGCCGCAGGTGTTCGTCGGCGGGCCGCCCACCATCTCCTGGGGCGCGATGATCCAGCGCGGCCTGTTCAAGGCGCTGGGCCGCGCCTACACGCGCATCGCGCGGCGCGTGTTCAAGAACATGCCGCCGGGCTTCCTCAAGTGCCGGGTGCTGCGCGCCGAGCCCGTGGACATCCGCGACGGCAGCGTCTCGGTGACGCACGAGGACTTCCACGTTCCCGGGCGCCTGCCGCTGACCTGGAGCCGCGCCTACGCATCGCGCGACCACGACTTCGCGGGCCACTGCGGCCAGGGCTGGCAGACGCCGGCCGACCTGCGCCTCGTGGCCGAACCCGACGGCCTGCTGAGCCTGCACGGGCCGGACAGCTGCGCGCTCTTCCCCGCCCTGCCCCGGTCCGAGCGCGAACCGGTGCGCGACCTGGTGGACGGCGCACGCCTCGAGCGGCAGGGCGTGCGCCTGACGGTGCGGTTCAAGGACGGACTGCGCCTTCACTTTGACGATGCCCTCTCGCCGGCGGGCGAACTGCAGGCGGCGGCGCTACCGATCGCATGCATCGAGGATGCCTGCGGCAACGGCTGGCGCTTCGTGCGCGACGAGGACGGCGCGCTGGTGCGCATCGTCGAGAGCGGCGCGCACGGGCAGCCGGGACGCAGCATCGAAGTGCGCTCCAGTGGCGGCCGCATCGAGGCGATGGCGCTGCGCGACCCGCTCACCGGCCTGGAACATCCGCTGGTGAGCTATCGCCATGCCGGCGGCGATCTCGTGGCGGCCGTCGATGCGCTCGGCGCGGCACGGGAGTTCGCCTACCTGCAGCACCGCATGGTCCGCCACACGGATCGCCTGGGCCTGAGCTTTCACTACGCCTACGACGACCGGTGGCGGGTGGCGCATGCCTGGGGCGACGGCGGCCTGCAGGACTGCCGCTTCGCCTACGACGAGGCATTGCGGCAGACGCAGGCGACCGACTCGCTCGGTCATCTCACGGTGGTCAAGTTCGACGAATCCGGGTTGCCGCTCGCGGAGATCGACCCGCTCGACGGCGTGACCACCTTCGAATACGACGACGCGGGCCGCACCGTGGCCGTGACACGGCCCGAGGGGCTGCGCACCGCGTTCGTCTACGACGCGCACGGCAACCTGCAAAGCACGCGCTGGCCCGACGGCAGCACGATCCGCAACGAATTCGACGATGAGGACCGCGTGCTCGCGGTCGTCGACCCGAACGGGCAGCGCTGGTCGCAGGGCTACGACGAACGCGGCCTGCTGGCGAACCAGCGCGATCCTCGCGGCGCGGTCACGCGCTTCGAGCACGACGCGCACGGACAGCTCGTGCGCCATGTCGATGCGCGCGGCGCCGTCACGCAGCTCCAGTACGACCGACATGGACGGCTTCTCGTGCTGACCCATCCGCTGGGCGCGCGCACCCGCTTCGAGCACGACGTGCTGGGCCGGCTGAAGGCGCGGCAGGACGCGCTCGGGCGAACGACGCGCTACCACCACGATGCCAAGGGGCGCACGCTGCGCATCGAGCGCCCCGGGGGCGGCCATGCCGCCTGCGCCTACGACGCCGAGGATCAGTTGCTGCTCTACGTCGACGAAGCAGGCGCGCGCACGCGGATGCAGTACTTCGGGACCGGCAGCCTCGCCGCTCGCGTGCAGCCCGACGGCCAGGCGGTGCGCTACCACTACGACACCGAGGAACGGCTGGTCGGGCTGACCAACCAGCGCGGCGAGCGCTATGCGCTGCGGCGCGACGCGCTCGGCCGGATCGTCGAGGAGGTGGACTACTGGAACCAGTCGCGCCGCTATATCTACGACGGTGCGGGCCGCCTGAGCGCCACCGTCGACGCGCTGGGACAGCGCGTGGCCTTCGCGTGCGACGCGATGGGCCGCATCACGCGCAAGACCTTCGACGATCCGCTGCAGGCGGGGCGCCAGCGCCACGAGCACTTCGTCTACGACCGCCTCGGCCAGCTGGTGGAGATGCGCAACGACGCGATGCACGTGCGGCGGCGCTTCGATGCCGTTGGCAACCTGCTCGAGGAGCGCCAGGGCGGCTTCCGCGCGAACTACCGCTACGACGAGGTCGGCCATCGGATCCTGCGCGAGACGAGCGCGGGCCATCGCCTGCGCTACGCGTTCGACCTGGGCAACCAGCTGCAGGGCATGGCGATCGACGACGACCCGCTGATCGCCATGACGCGCGACGCGCTGGGCCGCACGCTGAGCGAGCGGCTGGGAACGGGGCTGGAGCGCCGCTTCGCCTACGACGAGCGCGACCTGCTGACCGCGCAGCGCCTGCTTGAGGATGCGGGCCCGGTGTTCGAGACGCGCTACGACTACGACGGCGCCGGCAACCTCGAGTGCCGCGCCGACAGCCGGCAGGGGATCGATCTCTACCGCTACGACGCGCTCGGCCAGCTGCTCGAGCATGCGGACCCGCAAGGCCGGATTCAGCGCTTCCTGCACGATCCGGCCGGCGACCGGCTGCACACACGCGTGCGGCAGACGCCGCGGGCCCGCGTGGCCGGCGGCGAGAACGATGCCGAGGCCGTGCACTGGACGCGCGAGGGCAGCCTCGACGGCACCCACTACGTGTTCGACCGCGCGGGCGACCTCGTGCAGATGCACGATGCCATGCCGGCCGGGGACGCGCTGCAGCTCGTCTGGGATGCCAACCACCGGCTGGTCGAGAGCCGCAGGGGAACGGCCGTCACCCGCTATGGCTACGACCCGGTCGGCCGGCGCGTCTTCAAGCGCGGTCCGCAGCGCACCACGTGGTTCTTCTGGGACGGGAACACCTTGCTGGGCGAACTGACCGAGGACAACGACGTGCCGCGGCCGCCGCCGGCCCTGCCGTCGAACCCCGTGTTGCAACTGGCGGGCGCGCGCCGTTCCTCGGCGCCCCCCGGAACGAACGACGCGCGCTACCTGAAGGCGCGCGAGTACGTGCACTATCCGTCCACCTTCGTGCCGCTCGCGCTCGTCGAGCGCGATGGCGACCGGAGCGCGGTCCTCCACTACCACGTCGATCCGAACGGCTGCCCGACCCGCCTCACGGACGGGCAAGGCCGCACGGTCTGGTCGGCGAGCCATGCGGCCTGGGGCGCGATCCGCGCGCTGCAGTGCGAGGAGGTCGGCAATCCGCTGCGCTTCCAAGGCCAGTACTTCGACGAGGAGACCGGGCTTCACTACAACCGCCACCGCTACTTCGATCCCCGCAGCGGCCAGTTCGTCTCGCTCGATCCGCTGCGCCTGGGCGCGGGCGAGAACCTCGTGCGCTATGCCGAGAACCCGCTGCTGGGCATCGATCCGCTGGGGCTGGTGGCCGGCGAAAGAATCCCCTATTGGGAGATCGGCGAAACGGGCCAGCACGGGCGCCCCATCCTCGCGCGCGTCACCGGCGACGACGGCAAGTTCGACCACTACGAGAACCCCGGCCATCACGATCCCAA
The DNA here is from genome assembly GCF_056523145.1 of Variovorax sp. ISS6. Taxonomy (NCBI): domain Bacteria; kingdom Pseudomonadati; phylum Pseudomonadota; class Betaproteobacteria; order Burkholderiales; family Comamonadaceae; genus Variovorax; species Variovorax sp. ISS6. The sequence goes on along the minus strand of NZ_JAWRZC010000002.1, from coordinate 1,686,353 downwards.
CATGCGCTCCCCCGGCCGCGGGACCGATCCCTACAACACCGGCAAGAGCGTGCTGCCCGAGAACCATCGCGAGTTGTTCGAGAGCAGCCGCTCCTACCCCGGCGATCGAAGCGTGCGCTATGCCCGCGACAGCCACGGCAACGTGCACCAGTTCCAGGACTCGGGCGCGCGGATCTTCCACTGGGCCGGTTCGGACAACGGCGTCTCGCTGCGCGGCACGGTCGACCACCTGCGCATCAATGCCGCGCGGCGCCGCTTCGCGTCGACCGTGCCCGCGTGCCGCGCCTAGCGGCGCGCCTCGAACCGACGGCTTCAAGGACAATCGCCCCATCATGCCCGCACATATCTTCGGCACCCGGGAGACCCTGCAGTTCGACATCGCGCCCAAGGACCCCGAGAGCTTCGCGATGCGCCAGGTGGACATCCACGCGGCCGGCACGCACGTGACCGCGACCGATAACGGCGTCTACGTGCCCAGCTTCCTCTTCACGCTGCACAGGACCCTGAAGAGCTTCCGCAACCCGGCCCGCTTCCAGCCCAGGGCGGACATCTTCGGCGACCGCGGACCCGTGGACATCCACCGGATACTCGCCGACGCGCCGGATCCATCGCCCGATCCCGGCGACTTGCCGGACCTCTGGGCCTTCCTCCAGTTCGGAGACGTCACGTTGCGCGTTCTGAGCTTCCTGATCCCCACCGCGCACGGCGTGTACCTGAGCTGCGAAACGCCCTCGCCGGAGACGCCGCAGCAGCCCGGGATCCGGGTCGTCGAAGTGTCGGTGGAAGCCCTGGCACGGACCATGACGCAGGCCTTCGAGGCCGTCGCCGCCGAGTACGAGGGCGACAAGTCGTCCGTGTCCTGATCCGCCCGCGGGCGTCGAGAGAAGGTCGCGGCTAGTCGATCGCGATCTTCGCGCGCGCCACCACGTCCTTCCAGCGCTCCAGCCCCTGCCGGATCGCCTGCGTGACCGCCTCGGGCTCGCTCGATCTCACCGCATAGCCCAGGCGCGCCAGCCTCGCGGCGAGATCGGCATCGAGGGCCTTGCGCGTGGCGGCGCGGATCGTTGCGAGCACGGAGGGCGGCACGCCGGCCGGCGCCAACAGGCAGTACCAGACCTCGTAGTCGACCGAGGGCCCGCCGATCTCCTTCAGCGTGGGCACCTCGGGCAGCTGCGTGCTGCGCTGCGCGCCGAACACCGCGATGCCGCGCAGCCGCCCGGCCGCGATCTGGCTCGCGACCGAGGGCGAGGTGGCGTAGACCATGTCGATCTGCCCGCCCATCGCATCGTTGACCGCCGGCGCCGTGCCCTTGTAGGGCACGTGCAGCGATTGCAGCGGCGAGATGGTCGAGAGGTACTCGCCCACCAGGTGCGGCGAGGTGCCCGCGCCCGGCGTCCCGTAGCTCAGCGAGCGCTTTTTCGACAGCGCTACCAGCTCCTCGAAATTCTTCGCGGGGAAGTCGGGCCGCACGGCCATCACCACCTGCGTGCTGCCGACCATGCTCACGGACGCGAAGTCCTTGAGCGGATCGAAGCGCGTGTTGCGGTTCACGCTCGGATTGGTCGCGAGGTAGTCGTTGGCGAACAGCAGCGTGTGGCCGTCGGCCGGCGCGCGCGCGACGAAGTCGGTGCCCATGTTGCCGCCACTGCCCGGGCGGTTGTCCACGACCACCGCGCGTCCGAGCAACTGGCCGAGCCGCTCGGCGAAGGGCCGCGCGATGGTGTCGAAGCCGCCGCCCGGCGGAAACGGGACCACCATCGATATCGGGCGCGACGGGAATTCCTCGGCAGCCCATGCGCGCGGCAGCGGCGACGCGACCAGCGCGGCACCGAGTCCCAGCACGATGCGACGGCGCCGGCCGCCGGACTGAACATCGCGCATGCTCACAGCCTCGGCAGCTCGATCTGCAGCAGCTCGCTCGCGGCATCGGCCGTCATCGCGCTCGCCGCCTCGCCGCTGTAGAGCGAAGACCGCGCTTCCCAGTCGCGCCTGCCTTCATCCGCGTGGCCCTTGCCGGCCAGCACGAAAACGATGGTGTTCGGCGGCACCTCGATGCTCCGGCCCGCCTCGAGCGCGATCAGCGACAGCACGGTCCGCGCCTCGGAGAAGCTGCCCAGGTGCTTGCGCGCCACGCCGGGCCGCTGCGCATCGCCCAGCCATTGCGCGGCGGAGGGGCGAATAAAGATCGGCTTGTCGTAGCGGCTCTCGGGGTAGCGCAGCTCGCGGCCGTTGATGTGCTCCCAGACGGCTTCGTAGGCATCCTGGTTGCGCGTGCCGCCTTCGGGCTTGTCGACCTTGTAGACGCCGGCCTCGAAGCGCCCGTTCTTCTTCAGTTCGGCGATGCCGCGCTGGAACGCCGCCTCCGACACGTAGCCGCTGCGGCTCGCGCCGCCGAACTGCAGCACCAACGTGAGCGACTCGCCCGCAATGCTCTGCGGGCCGTAGAACACACCCTCGGGAAAGTAGCCGATCATCCCCGGCCTCATGACGCCATCGCGCGCGAAGTCGGCGTCGCCCTCGAGCTGCACGCGCACCTGGTCGAAGTTGTGGCGATGGCGCGGCGAGTCGAAGTCGTTGAAGGTGTTGGAGAGCTGGAGGAAGAAGTTGCCCACGCTGCCGTCGCGGCCGGACAGCAGCGGGTGGTAGCGGAACTTGCCGCCGCGGGCATGGGTGCGCTCGATCATCGTGAGATCGCGCAGGTTCAGAATCTGCTGCATGGAAGGATGCGTCTCCTTGTTGGAATGGCCCGCATGCTGACGCAGTCCCCGCCACAAGCCCAGCGACATTAATTCACGGCAGCGTTGCCATTGCGGCAACGCTGCCCCGCGCACCATGAAACCCCGACGCCCCCTGCTCGACCACCTGAACCTCGCCACCCTGAAGCTCGTCGCGGCGATCGAGCACGAAGGCAGCCTGTCGCGCGCGGCCGCCACCCTGCACATCGTGCCCTCGGCCGCGAGCCGCCGCATCACGCAACTCGAGAACGCGATGGGCGTCGAGCTGCTGCACCGCACCGCGCGCGGCGCCGGCCTGACCGCGGCGGGCCTGTCGATCGCACGCTATGCACGCGCGATGATGGAGGACGTCGACACCCTCGATGCCGAGTTGCAGAACCTGCAGGCCGGCGTGTCGGGCCGCATCCAGCTCGTCGCCTCGATCTCGGCCATCGTGCAGCACCTGCCGCAGGACCTCGCGCTGTTCCTGCAGCAGCACCCGGGCATCAAGATCGAGCTGGCCGAACACACGAGCGCGGAGATCGTCGAACTGCTGCTGCAGCGCAAGGCCGACGTCGGCGTGTTCGTCGCCGAGGGCGACATCCCGGGCCTCAAGCTGCAGCCCTACCGCACCGAGCGGCTGGTCGTGATCCTGCCCGTGCACCACCGGCTCGCGAAGCGCAAGCGCCTGCGCTTCGAGCAACTGCTGAAGGAGGAGTGGGTGGAGCTGCCCCCCGGCACCGCGCTCGCGAGCCGCGTGGCCAGGGAGGCGCTCGCGCACGGCGTGCGGCTGCGCACGCGCATCCAGGTCAAGGGCATGGATTCGGCCAGCCGCATGGTGCAGTGCGGCCTCGGCATCGGGCTGCTGCCCCAGGCCAGCCTCGAGCAGCAGGCGAAGTTTCCGAACCTGGCCTTCGTGCCGCTCGACGAGCCCTGGGCGCACCGGGTCAGCTACCTGGCCGTGCCCGCGCTGGCCGAGCCGGCGCCGGCGAGCCGGATGCTGTTGCAGGCGTTGATGGGGCTTTGAGCGGTTCCGGGGCGAGCCCCGGTCTCAGCGCGGCGCCTGTATCAACGGATCGAGCGCCGCCCGGATCCGCCGCACCGCCAGTTCGCTCGCCAGCGTCTGCGGCCCGCGCCCGTAGGTGCCCGCGAGCCGGATCAGCCGCAGCTGCTCGCGCTGCAGCCGCGTCTTGAGCCGCCGCGCCCTGGCGCCGAAGGCCCGGCCCATCTCGCGGCGCACGCGCCAGCGTGCCAACGGCTGGCCCAGGCGCACCCATTCGTCGTCGCGGATCAGTTCGCGCTCGGGCACGAAGTAGGCCGCGAGCGCGTGCAGGTAGGCGCCGTTCTCGCGCGCGGCCTCGCGCCAGAACAGCCAGGCCGCGATCAGCACCGGGATGCCCTTGACCAGCAGCAGCAACGCCATCTCGCCATAGCCGCCGTCGAAGTAGTCCTCGAGCAGCGGCGAGTTCCAGACGAAGTGCATGGCCCAGGCCAGCACGAAGCACAGCACGGCGGCGCCGATGCGCGTGACCAGCCGCCGCTCGGGATGCAGCAGGAACCACGCGACGCCGAAGGACGCGATGGCGGTGTAGGCCGCGTGGCTCCACAGCCCGCTCATGAGTCCGCGCGTGAGCAGGTTCAGCAGCACGGGGTAGACCTGGTTCTCGAGCGGGAAGCGCATCGACGCGTTGACGGTGTAGGTCAGGTTCTCGACCACCTGGAAACCGAGCCCCGCCATGGCGCCGACGATGAGCACCGACAGGTAGGTCTGGAACTGGTTGCGCGCCACCAGCACCAGCAGCACCACGCCCGCGAGCTTGAGGAATTCCTCGGTGATCGGTCCCGCGACCGCGGGCCCCCAGGCCGCCACGAATTCGGGCGAGATCAGCTTGGCGCACAGGCTCTGGATCGCGATGTTGGCCGGCGCGGCGAAGTACACGGCGCCCATGCCGCCCCAGGCGAAGGCCAGCACGAAGGCCTCGGGCGGATGCTGCTCGAGCAGGTCGAGCGTGCGGAACACCAGCAGGAAGGCCAGCGTGTAGAGACCCCACACCACGAGCCCGAGGAAGGCCGTGATGGGCACCACGCGAAAGCCCATCGAGAACATCTGCGCGGTGTAGAACAGGCCGTTGACTATCAGCGCGCTCAGCAGCCAGAAGGCGGCGCGGCGCGGCTGGAAGAAGGAGTCGGTGCCGACCGGCCACGGCGACTCGTCGCTGTCGAAGGCGGTGGTGGTGATGGTGGTGTCGTGGCTCACAGCGGCGCCTCCAGGTCCATCGACTCGAGCATGCTGCGCGCGTCGGCCATGGCTTCGTCGAGGCCGTCGCTGCCGCCGTAGACGTCGATCTGCACCAGCGACTTGCGGCGCTGGTCCACCACCTGCCAGAAGCGGCCGGCGATCTTGCTGCCGTAGTAGGCGAAGGTCTTGCCCTGCAGGCCCCACATGGTGACGAAGTCGGACACGTCGCCCTCGATGCTCAGGCCCTGGCCGCGCTCCATCAGCCGCTGCTGCCGCACCAGCGGACCGTCGGGCCCGCCGGCCCAGGGCAGCGTGGTCACGAGGAACTTGTGGTTGCCCTTGAACAGCATCAGCGAACGGCCGGCCTTGGAGCGCGCCACGTCCATCTGCCAGCCGCGCGCGGGCTCGAAGCGCGCATGGCCGACCGACACGGTCTCGCCGGCCGGCAGCGGGCGCGCGCCGGGCGTGTGGCGGTCCCAGAAGATCAGGCCGCCGACATAGGCGGCGATGGCGAGGAAGACCGCGAGGGCGCCCGGCCAGGTGCGGTAGGGGATGCGGCGGGAGGGCTCGTGCATGGGGGCGATGGTGCCATGGCGCGGCACGAGCGATCCCGCCCTCGCACGGTGCGCGCGAGCGTCTTCGACGCCGCGTGTTCGATGCGAACTTTTCACTTCGGCGTCAGTGTGCGGTCAGTCGTCCTATGTCATGCATCTGCCACCGGGAGGTCATACGACCCCCGCATGATCCGCCCCGCGCCCGCCGGCCCCTTCACTGGGGCGGCGGGCGTTTCGTCACTTCTTTCGCGGATCTTTTTTCATGATTTTTTCCTTCCCTCGCACCGCGCGCGCGACCTCGACGCTCGCCGTCGCCGTCGCCGCGGCCGTGCTGCTGCTGTCCGCCTGCGGCGGCAGCGACAACCAGAACGCCGGCTTCCTCCCGCTGCCGCCCTCTGGCTCCAACCCCGGCCAGACCACGCCGCCGCCGGCCGAGTCCGCACCGCCGGTGCAGGTCGCGTTCATGCCCGACATCCACTTCCACGACGTCTACGCCAACTTCAAGGACGGTTCGTTCCCCGGCGTGTTCAATCCGAAGTCGGGCCGCAACGCGACGATCCGCCTGATGCACGCGCAGATGACCTCGACGCGCCTGTTCAACGAGAACTACTTCGCCTTCATCACCGCGCTCGACGACGCGGTGGCGCGCGGCGTGAAGCTGATCGCGCTGCCCGGCGACTTCTCGGACGACGGACAACCGGTGCACATGCGCGGCCTGAAGAAGGTGCTGGACGACTACGCGAACAAGCACGGCATCCAGTTCTTCGCGGCGCCCGGCAACCACGACCCGAACAAGCCGCTCGAGCGCGCGGGCGGCAAGGCCGATTACCTGGGCATCGACCCCACGACCAACCGTGTCGGCGCGCCCCAGCCGATCTACAGCCGCGGCGGCAACGGCGATTGCGCGGCGTCCAACTACAGCGGCGAATGGGCCAAGGTCAACAGCAGCTACTGCACCGAGGAAGTCAAGGAACAGGGCTACGCGGGCATTACCGAGGCGCTCGACCAGCACGGCCTGATGCCCAAGGCCGGCTATCGCTATTTCGAGACGCCCTACAGCAGCTACAGCTACCAGAACTACGACTTCGCGAAGGCGAAGGAACAGGCGGCCTGGAGCAGGCGCAGCTTCGAGATCTGCGCGCAGGGCGCGGGCGGCACCTACAAGAAGGACGGCTACACCTTCTGCCATGACGTGCCCGACACCAGCTACCTGGTCGAGCCGGTCGAAGGCCTGTGGCTCGTTGGCATCGACGCCAACGTCTACGTGCCCACCGGCACCGGCCCCAACGACTTCAACGGCTCGGGCGACGCCGGCTACAACAAGATGCTGACGCACAAGCCGCACGTGATCGCGTGGCTCAAGGACGTGGTGGCACGCGGCAAGAAGCAGGGCAAGCAGGTCGTGGCCTTCAGCCATTTCCCGATGAGCGAGTTCTTCAACGGCGCCTCCGACGACATCATCGCGCTGCTCGGCGCGGGCAAGATGCAGATGGTGCGCCGCCCCACCGAGGACGTGACCAAGGCACTGGCCGACACCGGCCTGCAGGTGCACGTGGGCGGCCACATGCACTTCAACGACACGGCCGTGCGCAACTACGAGGACGGCCATGGCCTGGTGAACATCCAGGCACCGTCGATGGCGGCCTACGTGCCGGCCTACAAGCTCCTGACCTTCAAGGACGCGACGCACATCGACGTGCAGACCGTGCGCCTGGACAACGTGGCGCGCTTCGACGAGCTGTTCGACCTCTACCGCGAGGAACACCGCTTCTTCACGGACTTCCCGAACCGGCTGCCGGGCGGCAGCAACGGCGTGCTGTGGGACAAGACGGTGCTCGACGCGAAGAACTACGGCGAGTTCAACACGCGCTACATGTCGGAGCTGGTGCGCCTGCGGCTGCTCAACGACGACTGGCGCTGCGAGATGCGCGAGCTGGTGAAGAGCCCGATCTACGGTTCCGACCTGCTGGTGCTGTCGCAGCTGCAGACCAAGGTCACGCTCAAGCAGCTGGGCAACACCGGCAACCGCGGCCTGCTGAGCAGCGCCTTCTTCTCGTGCCTGGGCGACGCCGGCGGCGACGGCAGCGCGCAGCAGGCGGCCTATGCCAAGGACTACGCCGATGCCGAAGCAAAAGCGCGCGCGCTCGCGGGCGCCAGCGGCATGCGGCTGGAGGACTTCAACCAGTGGAAGGCGATCGACCTCGCGGGCGACTTCGTGCGCCTGGCCAATGCCGGCGACCTCGCGTTCGCCGACATCCCGGCCGACCGCGCGCGCCAGTACAAGCTGATCGCCCAGGCCCTCGAAGGCACCAGCGCCACGCTGGCGCTCAACGGCAGCCAGCAGGTGATGAACGACAACCCGGCCCATGCCGTGTTCCAGGCGCGCTTCAAGCCGCTGATGCAGATCCTGCTGAAGCTCGCCAAGGGCGCGCCCACGCAGCACTTCACGATCGACCTGCAGACCAACAAGCTGACCGACATGACGTCGGCACCGGCGCCCTTCTGAATCGCAGCGAAGACCCAGACATGACATCGAAGAACAACATCCAGCGCCGCGGCCTGCTGCTCGGCGCGGGCGGCGCGCTGCTGGCCGGTTGCGGCGGCGGCGGAAGCAGCGGCGGCTTCCCCTTCGTGCCGGCACCCGCGCCGGCCCCTGCTCCCGCACCGGCGCCCGCGCCGGTGGCCGAACCCGAGGTCACGTCCCCGACGCTGACCGGCCGCGCCGTGCTGCCGGCCGACAGCTACGTGGCCGGCCCGACCTCGGGCCAGTTCATCTCGGGCGGCGACTACACGCGCGCCAGGGACACCTACGGCTACACCCTGCCCTTCCAGGGCAAGCAGCCGATGCAGGGCTTCTCGGCGCTGGTGCCCAGCGGCATGCCGGGCGTCTTCTACGCGATGCAGGACAACGGCTTCGGCGGCCGCGCCGCCTCGCCCGACGCCCTGCTGCACATCTACGCGGTGAAGTTCGACTGGGCCAAGGGCCAGGTGATCCCGGCCAACTTCCAGACCGGCGAGACGCTTTCGTCCTTCAGTGCGCAGAGCTATATCCGCCTGAGCGATCCCTACCGCAACCTCGGCTATCCGGCCGTGGCCGACATGGTCAACTACCCGGGCAGCTCGGTGTCGCCGGCCGGCCAGACGCTGGCCGTGGACCCGGCGATCGTCTCGGGCCGCCTGCTGACCGGCTACGACATCGACCCCGAGTCGCTGCAGATCGATGCGCAGGGCAACTTCTGGATCGGCGACGAGTTCGGTCCCTTCCTGCTGAAGTTCGACCGCCAGGGCCGCCTCGTCGCGCGCGAGGTGCAGATGCCCAACCTCGCGAAGATCGGCGGCAATCCACTGGTGCAGACGCCGAACAACCCGTACATCCAGTCGAACACCTCGGTGGCCAACCTCGGCGGTTCGGGCGGCCTGGAAAGCATGGCGATCAACGCCAGCCGCACCAAGCTCTATGCGATGTACGAGAAGGAGATGAACGGCGACAACGCGCAGCGCCGCATCATCAGCGTGTTCGACCTGGCCTCGCAGAACTTCGAGCCGCGCGTCTACGCCTACAAGGTCAGCACCGGCCAGCGCATCAACGGCGACGGCAACCTCGAGACCGAGGTCTACAGCGTCAACGACATGGTCGCGATCAACGACACCGAGTTCCTCGTGGTCGAGAAAGACAGCGGCGCGGGCGACGTGCGCAGCGGCAAGTTCCCGGCCTCGGGCACCTGGCGCAACGCGGCGCGCTTCAAGCGCGTCTACAGGATCGACCTCGCGCAGGTCGACAGCAGCGGCTACCTCAAGAAGGAAGAGATCGTCGACCTGATGGCGCTGAAGGACCCGAAGGGCCTGGGCGGCGACGCCACCATCGACGGCGTCTTCGCCTTCCCGATGGAGTGCGTGGAGGTGGTCACGATCGCCGACGCGCAGACGCTGATGCTGGTGAACGACAACAACTACCCCGGCGGCTCGCCCTCGCGCCTGCCGAACAAGGTGGACGGCAACGAGTTCATCCGCATCCGGCTGCCGAAGCCGCTGGCGCTGCCTTCCGCGAAGGCTTGAGCGCGCGCGGCGCGGGGATCGCGATGCGCCGCAGCGCCACGGCCGACACCACGGCCAGCGCCGCGATCCCCGCGGCCGCCACGGCGGACGACACGCCGAGCCCGGCCACGAAGGCGTGCCGGGCCTCGTCGAGCAGGCCCGCGGGCAGGCTTTGCGCAAGCGAGGTCGCGCTCCAGAGGCCCTCTTCCACCGCGCGGGCCGCCTGTTCGGGCAGCCCGCGCGGCAGATGCTCGGCGATGCCCGCGCGGTAAACCACGGTCGTCAGGCTGCCGAAGATCGCCACGCCGAGCGCGACCCCGAGTTCCTGCACCGTTTCCGACAGCGCCGAGGCCGAGCCCGCATGGGCGGCCGGCGCCGCGCCGATCACGAGGTCGGTGCCCAGCGCGGCCAGCGTTCCCAGTCCCAGGTAGATCAGCGCATAGCCGGCCACCGCCCAGCCCAGGCCCTGCGTCGCGGGCAGCACGGGCAGCAGCGCGAGCAGGCCGTGGCCCAGCGCCGACAGCGCGAGCGACGCGGCCATCACGAAACCCGGGCGCACGCGCCGCGCGACCAGCGGCGCGCCGATGCCGGCCACCAGCATCGCGAGCGCGGGCGGCGCCATCCACAGGCCGGCCGTCACCGGCGGCAGGCCGATCACGAGCTGCAGGTACTGCGTCACCAGCAGCAGCGCACCGCCCACGCCGGTCAGCCCGACCAGCAGCACGCCGAGCGCGACGCTGAAGCTGCGGTCGGCGAACAGCCCGATGTCGAGCAGCGGATTCGCGAGCGCGCGCTGGCGCCGCACGAACGCGATCGCGCAGGCGATGCCGAGCAGCAGCGCCAGCGTGGTGGCAATGCCCCAGCCGCTCTTCGCGCTCTGCTTGACCACGTAGACCAGCGGCAGGATCGCCGCCAGCGACAGCGCGACGCTCGCGAGGTCGAGGCGCGCGCGCCCCGGTGCGCGGTATTCGGGCAGCAGGAACGGCCCGCCGATCCACAGCAGCAGCACCACGGGAATCGCCACCAGGAAGGCCGAGCCCCACCAGAAGTGCGCGAGCAGCAGGCCGCCGACCAGCGGCCCCGCGGCCATGCCGAAGGCGAACATGGTGGCCCAGACGCCGATCGCCAGCGCGCGCTGGCGTGCATCGAGGAACATGTTGCGGATCAGCGCCAGCGTGGAGGGCATCAGCGCCGCGCCCGCGATGCCGAGCAGGGCCCGCGCGGCGATCAGCAGGTTGGCGCTGGGTGCGAAGGCGGCCAGCACCGAAGTCACGGCGAAGGCCGCGGCGCCGATCAGCAGCAGGCGGCGGCGGCCGATCGCATCGCCCAGCGCGCCCATCGTGACCAGGAAGCCCGCGATCATGAAGCCGTAGGCGTCCATGATCCACAGCGCCTGCGTGGCGCTGGGCTGCAGGTCCTCGGCCAGCTTGGGCAGCGCGAGGTAGAGCAGCGTCACGTCGAGCCCCAGCAGCATCGTAGGCAGCGCCAGCATGGCGAGGCCGGCCCATTGGGCGAGGCCCGCGCGTGCCGGCGGCGTTGTCGCAACGCTGTTGCCGTTGTGCTGTTTGAGACCGAAAGCCATGCGAACCACTCCTGAATGATGAAGGAGCGATCATTCTGGGAACGGATCGGCAACAGGACAATATTTCCTCTCATGCTATTACTGGCAGCAATACGAAGGGCGGCGTGCCATGGCGTCTAGATCGCTCGACCGCACGCGCACCGAACTCTCGGCCTTCCTGCGCGCCCATCGCGAGCGGCTCGCGCCCGCGGACGTGGGCCTGCCCAGCGGCGGGCGGCGCCGCACGCCGGGTCTGCGCCGCGAAGAGGTGGCCGCGCTCGCGGGCGTGGGCATCACCTGGTACACGTGGTTCGAGCAGGGCCGCGAGATCGGTGTCTCGGAAGCCTTCCTGCTGCGCATCGGCAAGATCCTGCGGCTCGACGATGCCGAGTGCTGCCACCTGTTCCTGCTCGCGCAGCAGCGGCCGCCCTCGGCCGAGGCCTATCACTGGCCGAGCATCCCGCCGCTGGTGCAGCGCATGATGGACGAGCTGGTCGCGCGCCCCGCTTACGTCACCAACCTGCGCTGGGACGTGGTCGCGTGGAATGCCGCCGCCGACCGGCTGTTCGGCTTCTCGGGCCGCGAGCCCGCGCAGCGCAACTTCCTGCGCCTGGCCTTCGCCGATCCCGAGCTGCGCCGCCGCTTGCCGGACTGGAAGGAGGATGCGCCGCGCCTGCTGGCCGCGTTTCGACGCGAGCTCGCGGTCGCGCCCGACGATCCTGCGATGCTGGAGCTGGTCGATCAGCTGCGGCGGCTGTCGCCCGACTTCCGACGCTGGTGGGACACGCCGCGCGATCCGCAGCCCTCGCGCGGCATCTCGGCCCTGCTGGACGAGGGCCGGCGCGTGGCCTTCGAGCACGAGGCGCTGACGGTGGACGAGTACCGCCACCTGCGCATGGTGGTGTACTTCGAGGACGGCGCCGGGCCGCTCAGCGAGACGTCGTCGCCGGCCGCGCGGGAATCCACGCCACCAGCGGCGCCAGCCAGCGCGGTCGCCAGCTCAGCGTGAAGGTCACGGCGAGCGCGGCCCCCGCGAGCGCCATGAACCAGACCAGCGAGGCCATCGAGACATGGTCGACGCGCAGGCACAGCAGCAACGACACGACCAGGCAGGCCGCGCCCAGCACGCGCAGCACGCGCGCCATGCGCACCGGGTAGGCCGTGCCGGGGCGCGCCTGCTCCCAGTGCACGTCCATCGACAGCGCGAACAGGCCCGCGCCCACGAGGTTGGCGGCCAGCGCGGCCGCGAGCATCAGGGCCTCAGACACGGGCCACCGCCGATCCGTTCGACGCCGACACGGTGGAGACGGCGGCCGCGGCCGTCTCGGCGGCTCGGCGCCGCAGCATGCGCGCCGCGATCACGGCCAGCGAGACCGCCGCGAGCACCGACAGGTCGACGCCCGCCACCGGCCAGTAGCCGCTGCCGATGGTGCGCAGCAGGTGATCGCCGGTGGTGATCCAGTTCAGCAGCACCGCCGCCACGCCCAGCAGCGCCACGGCCCAGCACTGTTCGGCCCAGGCCGGTGCGAGACGGCCGTGCGCCGTGGGCGCGGTGCGCCACAGGCCATGGAGCAGCGAGACCAGCCAGGCGCCCGCGAAGACGCCGATCTCCCAGTTGCCGCGCAGCGGCAGCTCGGCCGGCAGCAGGCGGTTGGCGACCAGCATGGAGAAGGTCGCGATCAGCAGGCCCGGCACCGTCGCGACCGCGAAGGCATCGACCCAGCGTGCGCCCTGGAGGCCCTGCTTCGCATGCTGGCGCTTGCGCTTCTCGACGAAGAAGATGAAGCCGGTGGCGATGCAGGCGCAGCCGGCCAGCCCGCCCAGCACGTAGAGCCAGCGCAGCAGCCAGTGCCTGAAGTGCTGCAGATGCAAGCCGGTGAGGAAGTCCTTGATGCCCGCGACCACCGTGGGCGCCGGGTCCTCGCGGATCACCTCGCCGGTCGCGCCGTTGAAGTGGATGCCCTCGCCCGTGAGCGTGACCCGGTCGGTGCCCGCGCGGTAGACGCTGACGTAGGCATTGGCATCGTTCACGTGCTGCACGTTGAGCATGCCCACTTCGCCCGCCATGCCGCGGCTGGCCCAGCGGCGCTGGGCCTCGGCCACCATCGCGTCGACCGAAGCCAGCGTGCCCGGCGTGCCCGCGCGGTCGTGCGGCAGGCCGGTCTCCTGGGCCTCGAGCTTCTCGTGCAACTCATGCAGCGGCTCGAGCTGGGTGTGGCTCACGGGGAAATAGACGCCCGCGAACACCACCAGCCCCGACAGCGCGAAGATGAAATGGAAGGGCAGCGCGACCACGCCCGTGAGGTTGTGCAGGTCGAGCGCGCTGCGCTGCACGTGCTTGGCCGGACGGAAGGTGAACAGCTCGCGGAAGATCTTGCGGTGCATCACCACGCCGCTCACCAGCGCGATCAGCATCACCAGCGCCGCGAAGCCGACGATCCAGGTGCCGAGGTTCAGCCAGTTGATATGCAGGCTGTAGTGCAGCGGGTAGAAGAAATCGCTGCCGATCTTCAGCCGGTCTTCCGACAGTGTCTTGCCGGTGCGTGGATCGATGGTGGCGTTGCCCCAGACCCCGTCTTCGGGCTCCTTGGCGTTGGGCAGGATGAAGCCCGAATAGATGCTCAGCACCGGGTCGCGGTGCGTGGTGTAGGCCAGCCACTGCTTGGGCTCGAAGCTCGTCGCCATCGGGCCGTTCACGCGCGAGCGCGCTTCCTCGACGTTGGCGGGGGTGGGCTTCGCCTCCTTGAACAGCGGCAGCAGCACCTGGTCGAACGAGGGCATGCGCTGCGGCTCGAAGCGCGTCTCGGGGATCGCCCAGCGGTCGATCTCGCGGTCGAACACCGACAGCGAGCCGAAGAAGAACACGACCATCAGCACGAAGCCGAGCACCAGCCCGAACCAGGTGTGGAGCCAGGCCATCGAGAGGCGGAAGTTCTGGAACACGGAAGTCTCTCCTCGCGGGAATGGTTCGATTCGGGTCGGGTCAGAGCAGCGCGCGCTGCACGAGCGATGCCGCCGCCGTCATCGACAGGCCGCCGCCGGCCAGCACCAGCCACACGCGCTTGACGTTGGCGGCCGAGAACGCCCAGAGGAACGCGACCAGGAACACCAGGAAGGCCAGCATGCTGGCGAGCGACTCGGCGTCGTGGAACGGCATGCCCGCGGCGAACAGCAGGCCGATGCCGAGCGCGACGAAGCCCCAGGAGAACGCATAGCCGCCGAGCACGGCGGCGCCGATGCGGGAGACGATCTGCAGGGCGGGGACAGCGTTCTGGGCCATGGCTTTCTTCGACGGGATGGACGACGGAGGCAGGCGTGGCACCTTGCCGTACCTGGAGGCCGGAGACCGGTCACTCGAGGCAATTGATAGTCGTTCTCATTCTATCAAGGGGACTCTTGCCAACCTGAAGAACTGAAGGGACTCTTCCTTTTCGCCGTGGTCAACCTACGACCTGGAAGAAAAGGTGGAAGAGCCTGTTCCACGGCGCCGCCCCCTCGCTCCGTCGACTCGACCCGAACCAGTCGGGCGCAAATTGCATGAAGTATTCGGGGGGTTGAACGGCGTATGCAGTTCTCCGCAAGGCCGCATCGACCCGGCTTTGCAACGAGTGCGGCCGCACCGCGTCGAGAGAGGAGATGTCTTGCAGATCGAGCCCTCCGAGGTGACGTGAACTGGACGTCCCGTCCGATCGCAAGGTCTCGCCCCAGGAAGACATGCCCAAGGCGGCAATGGGGGCCAGATGATGGAAGTAGATCAACAGGCTCGGAAAGCTTCTGTGCAACGAACCTTCGGGGTCCTGGCCTCGCACGGCTTGCGCCGGATCGTAGACGTACACCGCGCAGAAATTGCTGTAGCTGCCTTGCTCCGTCCGAGTCGCGAGATTGGGCAGATCCTCGAGCGCAACCGAAAAATCCTTGACTGCTTGATGGCAGCGAACTTCGTCGCATGGCGTGCAGTGCGCATCCCCATCGGCGATTTTTCTAAGCGTTTGCTCATCGAACACTCATGAACCTCCATCAGATGCATGAATCCTATGCTGTGTCTCCCGGGCTTCTCGAAAACACGAACCGGAAGAGTGGATCCCCACGCGGATGCCAGAAAGCCGCCCGCTTCCAAAGCCCCCAGCACTTCCGCCCACGGCGGCCTCGCGATCCTCACACAGCGCCCGGCGATCAGATCCCCAACTGCGTCAACGCCCAAGCCACCATCGCCAACTGCGCCACGTTGATCAGCATCCCCGCAATGTGCAGCCGGCGGAACTCGAGGATCGATGCATTGGCCTCGGGAATCGAGCCACGCAGCGCGTCCATGCGCGGGATGATGAACCAGCCGCGCAGGGCGAAGGCCAGCGCGCCGATGAGCGCCGCGCCCAGTGCGAAGACGAACTTGCCTGACCAGACATAACTGAGCGCCGCGGCAGCCGCCGTCAGGGTCACGGCGACGTAATAGACGTTGAACAGGCCGCGGATGAAGCGCGCATCGAGCGGAGTGTCGTGCTTGAGCACGAGCAGCGGCAGCGAGCCCATCATGAAGAAGCCCATCCAAACCAGCAGGACGACGGTGGCAGCGAGCGCAACGACGATGGGAAGCATGGCGATCCTCCGCGCGGTCTCGCGGCGGGTGCCGGGGCCGAGGCGCCGAATGTATCCGTTCGCTTCGCCGTTGCGTAGAGGTTCACCCCCTGCTCAGGCCGTCATCCCCCCATCCACGTTGTAAACCCCGCCCGTCACGAAGCTCGCCTGGGGCCCCAGCAGCCAGAACACCAGGTTCGCCACCTCCTGCGCGCTCGCCGCGCGCTTGAGCGGCTGGTTCAGGAAGTGCTGCTTCAGCGCGGCCTCGGCCTGCGCCTCGGTGCGGCCGTCGACGAGGAAGGTGCTGCGCAACAGCGGCGTGTCGATCGGTCCCGGGCAGATGGCGTTGATGCGGATGCCGAGCGGCGCGAACTCGAGCGCCGCCTGCTGCGTCATGCGGATCACCGCGGCCTTGGAAGCGCCGTAGACGCCGAGCCCGGCCTCGGCGCGGCTGCTGCGCTGGCCCGACACCGAGGCAGTGTTGACCATGGTGCCGCCGCCCTGGTCGCGCATCGCGCGCGCCACGGCCTGCATGCCGAGCAGCACGCCGCGCACGTTGACCGCGAAGATGCGCTCGAAGTCCTGCATGCGGAACTCGAGCAGCGAGGATTGCGGGCCGACGATGGCGGCGTTGTTGTGGAACAGGTCGATGCGGCCGAACTTGCTCAGTGCGGCATCGACATAGCGCCGCACGTCGGCCTCCTGCGCGACATCGGCCGCGACACCGATCGCATCGCGCGCATCGAGCCCCTCGAGCGCGCGGTCCAGCGCGGCCTCGTCGCGGTCCACGATGGCGACGCGCGCGCCGGCCTCGAGCAGCTGCCGCGCGAGCGCCAGCCCCACGCCGCTGGCACCGCCGGTGACGACCGCCACCTGGCCTTCGAACACGGGCGCGCTCATCGCAGCGTGACCTCCAGCGCGCTCGGCGCGCGAAACACGAAGGTATGCAGATGCGTCGCGCGGTCGGGCTCGACCAGCCGCATGCGCGGGAAGCGCTTGGCGAACTCCTCGAACACGATCTTCATCTCGAGCCGCGCGAGCGGCGCGCCCAGGCAGAAGTGCACGCCGTTGCCGAAGGTGAGCTGCTTGCGCGCATTGGCGCGGCGGATGTCGAAGCGCTGCGGGTTCTCGAACACCTCCTCGTCGCGGTTGGCCGAGGCGAAGGACAGCACGATGGGCGCGCCCTTGGGGATCGTCACGCCGCGGAACTCCACGTCCTCGAGCGCGATACGGCGCCAGCCGATCACTGCCCCCGCATAGCGCATGCCCTCCTCCACCGTGTTGGCCGCGAGCGAGGGATCGGCGCACAGCGCTTCCCACTGCTCGCGGTTCTCGAGCAGGCTGCGGAAGGTGTTGGTGAGCTGGTTGGTGGTGGTCTCGTGGCCCGCGAAGGCAACGCCGAAGGTGTGGGTGATGATCTCGGGAATGGTCATCACGGCGTCGTCGCCATTGCGGATCTCGAGCATGCGGCTGGTGAAGTCGTCCTGCGGATGCTTCTCGCGCTCGCGGACCATCTCGGTGCAGTACTGCCAGAACGCCACCATGTTGCGCGCGCCCTCGAGCTGCTCGGCATGGGTGGCGGGGCTGAAGTCGATCACGCTGCGCGCGCCGGCCCAGTGCTTGACGTTCGGAATGTCCGAGTCGGGAATGCCCAGCACCTTGAACACCACCTGCGCCGGCAGTTCGTAGTTGACCTCGCGCAGCAGGTCGACGGCATCCCTGCCCTCGACGCGGTCGATGGCCTCGTTCACGAGCCGGCGGATGTGGCCGTCAAGCTTGACGAACTCGCGCAGGTTCAGCACCTGGCCGGTCACGCCGCGGATGCGCTTGTGCACCGCGCCGTCGAGGCTCGAATGGCTGCCGGTCTGCGCATAGCCGCCCTCCTTGAGGATCGCCTGCGCATCCGGATGCATCGGCGTCACGGGCCGCGTGGTGTTCTGCGACGAGAAGCGCGCGCCGTCGTGCAGCACGCTGTAGACGTCGGCGTGTTTGGTGAGCACCCAGTAGCCGATCTCCTCGCACCAGAACACGGGCTCGTCGCGCCGCTGGGTCTCGAAGGCCGCATGCAGCTCGGGGCTGAAATAGGGCTTGAAGTCGGCGGACGGCGAAGCCCCCGCATGAAAGGGGCAACCGGCAATGGCATTCATCGGGAAGTCTCCTGGCGTGGGTGTTTGTTCTTGGAAGCGGAAGCAGTCAGCGCATCAACATGCCGCCGTTGACGTCGATCGTGGCGCCCGTCACGAAGCCGGCACCGGGCGACACGAGGTAGGACACCGCGGCCGCGATCTCATCGGGCGTGCCGATGCGGCCCAGCGGCACGGCCGCGGTGCCAAGGTACTTCTGGCCGCGCTGCGCCTCGGGCACGGTCTGGTGCAGCATCGGCGTGTCGATCGGTCCCGGCGCCACGGTGTTGACCGTGATGCCCAGCGCGGCGGCCTCGCGCGCCACCACCTTCGACAGCGCGAGCACCGCGCCCTTCGAGGCGCTGTAGGCCGCGCCGCTCTGCATGCCGCCCATCTGCCCCGCGAGCGAGGCGACGGTGACGATGCGGCCATGCTCGATCGCCTGGCCGCCGCAGCGGCGCAGCATCTCGCGCACGCAGAGGAAGGTGCCGAGCGCGTTCACGCGCAGCACGGTGTCCCACTCATGCAGCGTGATGTCGACCGTGGGCAAGCGCCCCGGCGCGGGCTGCGTGCTGAGGATGCCCGCGAAGCAGGCCAGCACGGCCACGCTGCCGAGCTTCTCCTGCACCGTGTCGAAGGCGGCGCGCACGCTGTCCTCGTCGGCCACGTTGCAGCCCAGGCCGATATGGCCCTCGCCCGGCAAGGCGGCGGCGGCACGCTCGGCGGCCTCCGCATGCAGGTCGGCCACGGCAACGGTCAGGCCGTCCTCGGCCAACCGCCGGGCGCTGGCCAGCCCCAGCCCGCCAGCGGCGCCGGTGATGAGTGCGATGCGCATGAAAAGACTCCTGGATTTCAGCGGTCCGGATGGGCCTCGGCCCAGCACTGCACCAGCGGTTCGCTGATGTAGGCGCTCGTGGTCTGCCCCCCGTCGACGGCCAGCACCTGGCCCGTGACGTAGCCCGCGTCGTCGCTGCACAGGAAGGCGGCCGCGCCGGCCACCTCCTCGGGCAGGCCGGGCCGGCCCATCGGCGTGGTGCCGACGATGGTGGCCTGGAAGCGCGCGGTGTTCAGCCGCCCCGCGGTCTGCGGCGTGGCGATGATGCCCGGTGCGATCGCGTTGACGCGGATGCCCTGGTCGGCATAGTCGGCCGCGAGGTTGCGCGTGAGGCCGATCACGCCGGCCTTGGCCATCGAGTACACGGCCTGCCGGCGGTAGCCCACCAGCCCCAGCGTGGACGCGATGTTGAGCACCACACCGCGCGCCGCGATCAGCGCCGGAAAGGCCGCGCGCGTGACCATGAAGGTGGCCTTCTGGTTGATGTCGGCGAACCTGCGGTAGTCGTCGTCGGTGGTCTCGTGGAACGGCGGGCAGTTGCCCAGTCCCGCGTTGTTCACCAGCACGCGCAGCTCGCCGAAGCGCTCCATGCATTCGTCGACGATGGCCTGCGGCGCGCCGTCGGCCGTGACGTCGGCGGCGAAGACCTGCAGGTGCTCGTCGCGCGGCAGTTGCGCGAGCCCCTGGGCGTTGATGTCGACCGCGAGCACGCGCGCGCCCTCGGCATGCAGCCGCAGCGCGATGGCGCGGCCGATGCCCGAGGCCGCGGCGGTCACGATGGCGGCCCTGGCCTCGAAGCGTTTCATGCGACTTCCCACACGTCGTACACGGGCCCGTCGCTCTCGCGCGTGCCGGTGCCGACCGCGATGCGGTCGTTGAGCCATTCGAGGCCCGGTGCCGCGGTCTCGAACTGCACCGCGACGCGGAAGTAGTCCTCGCCGCGCGCGATCGGCTCGCGATTCACGATCTTGCGCATGACCTCGGGCGTGGGCCCGTTGCGGCGTCCGCTGTAGGTCATGTAGACGAGCCCGCCGCCCTCGGCCTCGAGCACCAGCCGCACGTCGAGGTGCAGGCCGCCGTCGGGCCGCTCGAGCACCACGTCGGCGCCGCCGGGCAGCACCCGGCCGCGCAGCCGCTCGCCTTCGAAGCGGCCGCCGCTCACGCACATCACGCGCCGCGTGTAGCCGTGCGGCACGGCGCCCACGAACTGGGCCGGTGCCGTGACCTCGGCCTTGATCGTGAACAGCGGTCGCAGTTCGATCGGTGTCATGCCGCCGCGCCGCTCACTCGCCGGCCTTCTCGCCGTGGCCCGTGCCGTAGCGCTTGCGCACGTCCTGGATCAGCTCCAGCAGCGCCTTGGGCACGTCGCGGCCCTCGGCCTTGGCCTGGCGCTTGCAGTCCTCCCACAGCTTGAGGTCGGCATAGCCCTTGTCGGTGTGGCGGTTCCATTCCTTGTCCAGCGGCGTGGTGATCTCCAGGCGCACGCCGGCCGGGTCGTGGAAGTAGATCGACAGGATCAGGCCCTTGTGGTCGGTCGGCCCGATCACTTCCACGCCCTGCGAGGTCAGCCACTCGTACCACTTCGTTACCTCGGCGCGGTCCTTCGCCTGCAAAGCGATGTGGTTGAAGATGTCGTAGGCCGGATGGCTGGACTTCGAGGGCGCGGGCACGCCCGGCGCCTCGAAGAAGGCCAGCGTGGAGCCATCGCCCATGCGGAAGAAGATGTGGAAGTAGGGAATCGCGTCGCCGGTAGAGGGCACGCTGTCGTCGAGCACCGTGCTCGCGAGCTCCATGCCCATGATGCGGGTGTAGAAGTCGGTGGTGGCCGCCGCGTCGGGCGTGACCCAGGCCGCATGGTTCAGCATCATCGGCGTGAGGCCGGGGTTCGGGGTCAGCGGTGCCTTGGGCTTGGTGCTGAGATCGGGTGCAGTGGCTTGCATGAAGCGTTTCTCCGTGTTGATGTCGGCTCTTGGAACTCGTTCTTACAGTTGAGGGTCGGCGATGCGAACGGCGATGCCGTCGAGCGCCTCGCTCATGACGATCTGGCACGACAGCCGGCTGCCCGCTTCGCGCGGCGCGGCCGTGTAGTCGAGCATCTGGTTCTCGGTGTCGACCGCGGGCGGCAGCCTGTCGATGAAGGCCTCGTCGACGATCACGTGGCAGGTGGCGCAGCTCATGACGCCGCCGCAGTCGCCGACGATGCCTTGCAGGTCTTGGCTGGTGGCGGCCAGCATCAGGCTCTGGCCTTCGGCGACCTCGAGCTCGGTGCGCTCGCCGTTGGAATGGATGTAGATGGCGCGGGGCATGGAAGGACTTTCTCTCAGGCGGTCGTTCGCGTCAGTCCCCTCGACGGGGACGTTGGCCCGCGCCGCCGCGCAGGCGCCGCAGCACGCTGCGCACCAGCCCCACGAAGCCCTGCGGCATCAGGAACATGCACAGGATCAGGAAGCCCGCGAAGATCGCCGAGGGCGCCGACTTCGAGATCTGGTCGGCGACGTTCGGTATGAACTGGATGAAGGCCGCGCCCACCAGCGCGCCCGAGATGGTGCCGAGCCCGCCCACCACCACGCCCACGAGGAAGAACACCGACACAAACATGCCGAAGCTGTCGGGCGCCACGAAGGCGGTGGCGATGGCGCCGAGCGAGCCGGCCACGCCGGTGTAGAGCGCGCTGATGCCGAAGGTCATGGCCTTCACGTGCGGCACGTTGACGCCCATCGCGGCCGCGGCGGTCGGCTGCTCGCGGATCGCGATGGTGGCGCGGCCCAGCCGGCCGCGCAGCATGTTCCAGGCGCAGACGAACATCAGCGCCGCGATCGCCAGCACCACCAGGTAGAGCCACTGGTCGGCCGACAGCTGCAGGCCGAAGGGCGCCTCGGGCTTCATCAGCACGATGCCTTGCACGCCGCCGGTCCAGGGTTCGAGCGCCTTGTGCTTGAGCAGCTGCGGCGTGGCCAGCGCGAGCGCGAAGGTGGCGAGCGCGAGGTAGTGGCCCTTGAGCCGCAGTGCCGGCCAGCCGAACAGGAAGCCGAAGCCGAAGCACACCGCGGCCGACACCGGCAGGGTGGCCCACCAGGCGAAGCCGCCGTGCTCCATCAGCACCGCGGTGACGTAGGCACCGAGCGCGTACAGCGCGCCATGGCCCAGCGAGAGCTGGCCGTTGTAGCCCACCAGCATGTTGAGGCCGAGCACGCCGATGGCGGTGATCAGCGTCATGGTGACGAGGAAGAGGCGGTAGTCCGACAGCGCGAAGGGCAGCGCGAGCGACGCGATAGCGAGCAGCGCGAAGGCGGCGATGCGCCAGGGCGAACGCGCGGGCGCGGCGTCGGCGGCCAGCGCCGGTGCCTGCTCGGGAATGAAGGGCAGTGCCGACATCTTCAGACCCTCGCCACCAGCTTGCGGCCGAACAGGCCCGAGGGCCGCACCAGCAGCACGGCCACGATCAGCACCAGGGCCAGCGTGAGCTTGAGCTCGGTGCCCACGAGGTAGGTGCCCGCGAGGTTCTCGACCACGCCCACGATCAGCCCGCCGGCCACCGCGCCCCAGGGGTTGTCGATGCCGCCGAGCAGCGCCGCCGCGAAGGCGTAGATCAGCACGCCGCCCATCATGTTGGGCTCGAGGAAGACCACGGGCGCCACCATCAGCCCGGCCACCGCGCCGATCAGCGCCGACAGGCCCCAGCCCAGCGAGAGCATCAGCGACACCGGGATGCCCGCGAGCCGCGAGGACACCGGGTTCTCGGCCGAGGCGCGCATCGCGAGCCCGACCTTGGTGAAGCGCAGGAAGACATAGAGCAGCGCCATCACCAGCAGCACCACCGCGACCGTGCCGAGCTCGTGGCCCGAGATCAGCGTGCTGCCGCCGGGCAGCTTGTCGGGGAACGGACTCGGGAAGGGTTCGAGCTGGTGGCCGAAGATCCAGCCGGCCAGCGAGTTGATGCCGACGAACAGGCCGATGAAGACCACGATCACCGAGAGCTCGGGCACGTCGCCCAGCGGCCGCAGCACCAGCCGCTCGATGGCGAAGCCGGCCACGAAGCCGAATGCCAGCGTGGCGAGCGCGGCGGCCCAGTACGGCAGGCCCCACTTCAGCAGCAGGAAGGCGATGAAGGTGGAGAACATCGCCATCTCGCCCTGCGCGAAATTGATGTGGTGGGTGGACTGGTAGATCATCACCAGCGCCAGGCCGAGGCAGGCGTAGATGCCGCCCATGGCGATGCCGGAGGCGATCTGTTGCAGCAGGCTGTACATGGGGAGGGTCCTTGTCAGAAGCCGAGGTAGGAGCGGCGGATCTGCGCGTCGTCGCGCAGCTGCTTCGCGGTGCCCGAGATGACGGTGCGGCCGGTCTCGAGCAGCCAGGCGTGGTCGGCGATCTCGAGCGCGCGCGCCACGTTCTGCTCGACCAGCAGGATGCCCACGCCCTCCTCGCGATTGACCACGCGCATGATCTCGAAGATCTCGCGGATCACCAGCGGCGCGAGGCCGAACGAGGGCTCGTCCATCAGCAGGAGGCGCGGGCGCTGCATCAGCGCGCGGCTGATCGCCAGCATCTGCTGCTCGCCGCCCGAGAGCGTGCCGGCCTGCTGCCCGCGCCGCTCGCGCAGCCGCGGGAAGTAGCCGAACATGCGTTCCATGTCCTGCTCGACCTCGGCCTTGCCGCGGCGCAGGTAGGCACCCACGCGCAGGTTCTCCTCCACCGTCATGTTGACCAGCGTGCCGCGCCCGTCGGGCACGTGCGCGATGCCCAGCGCGGCGGTCTTCTTGGTGCTGTGGCCGTCGATGCGCTGGCCCGCGAGGCGGATCTCGCCGGTGCGCCGCACCAGGCCGCTCAGCGCGCGCAGCGTGGTGGTCTTGCCCGCGCCGTTGGCGCCGAGGATGGTGGTGATGCCGCCCTCGGCGACCTCGAAGTCGATGCCCTCGAGCACGCGCGTGGGGCCGTAGAAGGCCTCGAGGTTCTTCACCTCCAGCAGCGCGGCCATCAGGCGGTCTCCGTGCCGAGGTAGGCGCGCACCACTTCCGGGTCGGCCTGCACCTGCGCGGGCGGGCCGTCGGCGATCTTGCGGCCGAAGTTCATCGCCACCACCTGGTCGGACACGCGCATCACCAGGTTCAGGTGATGCTCGACCAGCAGCACGGTCACGTGGAAGCGCTCGCGTACGTCGAGAATCAGCTGGCGCAGCCCGTCGACCTCCTCGTGGTTGAGGCCGGCCGCGGGTTCGTCGAGCAGCAGCAGCTTGGGATCGGCCACCAGCGCGCGCGCCATCTCCACGCGCTTGCGGGTGCCGAACGAGAGGTTCTTCACCGGCGTCTCGGCCAGCGCCGAGAGGTCGAGCAGGGCCAGCAGCCGCTCGGTGCGCTCGCGCACCTCGGCCTCCTCGCGCCGCACCGAGGGCAGGCGAAACGCATTGGCGAGGTAGCCGGTGCCGGTGCGGCAATGGCGGCCCACCATCACGTTCTCGCGCACCGTCATCGCGGGGAACAGCGCCACGTTCTGGAAGGTGCGGCCGATGCCCGCCGCCGCGATCGCATGCTGCGGCTGCGCGAGCAGGTCGACGCCGTCGAACACGATCGATCCCGAAGCCGGCGTGTAGATGCGGCTCAGGCAGTTGAACAGCGTGGTCTTGCCGGCCCCGTTGGGACCGATCAGCCCGCAGATCTGGCCGCGGCGCACCTCGAAGGAGATGCCGTCGAGCGCCACGATGCCGCCGAAGCGCACGCCGAGGCCGCTGACGCGCAGCAGCACGTCGGCGGCGGCGTTGGTGGAGGCGGAGGGGGTTGTCATGGCGGGCAGTATTCGCCGCGCATCGCGGGCCCGTCAGTCCCCTGCCCGTGGTACAGGCCGCGCTGTCCCTTGCCACGGGGACAGACGCCGCGCGGCGGCGCTGCCACATTCGCTGCACTCCCCTCTTCCCACTCCTCATTCACTCATTCCCTCGTGGAGGCACAGCCATGGACTACGGACTGCAGGACCGCGTGATCCTCGTCACCGGCGGCGGCAGCGGCATCGGCCGCGCGATCGGCATCGAGGCCGCGCGCGGCGGCGCGCGCATCGCCGTCGTCGACGCGGTGGCAGAGCGCGCAACGAGCGTGGCGGCTGAGCTGCGCGAACTCGGCGCGCAGGCCGTCGCGCAGACGCTCGACGTGCGCGATGCCGCTGCCTGCGAAGCCGCGGTGGCGCGCATCGAGGAACAGCTCGGCGCCATCGACGGCATGGTCGCCTGCGCGGGCATCTCGCCGCCCGCGCCCGCCCACGCGATGCCCGACGAACTCTGGACCCGCTGCCTCGACGTCAACCTCACGGGCATGTTCCGCTCGCTGCAGCCCGTGGGCCGGCGCATGCTCGAGCGCCGGCGCGGCGCGATCGTCACCGTGGCCTCGATCGACGGCCTCGGCGGCCATGCGGGCCGCGCGCACTACAGCGCCTCGAAGCACGGCGTGATCGGCCTCACGCGCGCGCTCGCGATCGAGTGGGGCCGCTTCGGCGTGCGCGTCAATGCGCTCGCGCCGGGCGTGGTCGACACGCCGCTCGTGCAGGCCAACATCCCGCCCGACCACCTGCAGTACGCGATGGTCGACCGCAACCCGCTGGGCCGCCTGTGCCGGGCCGAGGAGCAGGCCGGCCCCGCGCTGTTCCTGCTGTCCGATGCCGCGAGCTACGTCACCGGCTCGGTGATGACCGTCGACGGCGGCAGCGCCGCGGGCTTCTTCACGCGCTGGAACGGCGCCGACCTCGGCTCGCGCGCGCTGCTCGAGGCGGGCGCCTACGGCGCGCCCGAATGAAACGAACTCTTTGCACCACTCCCTGAAGGACGACAACCCATGAAGAACCTCTTCGACCTGCGCGGCGAGCGCATCCTGATCACCGGCGCCGGCGGCGCCATCGGCGGCGCGACCGCGCGCGTGTGCGCCGCGCTCGGTGCCGAGCTGTTCATCGCCGACCTGAAGGCGCCGACCGAGCTGGCCGACGAGCTGAAGGCGCGCGCCGCCGCGCTCGACAACACGAAGCGCGACGACGTCAACGCACTGCTGCAGGACATCGGCGAGATCGACGCGCTGATCGACACCAGCGGCTACTACGTCAAGGGCGACTGGCTCGATGGCGGCGACGAATGGGAACAGCTGTTCGAGCGCACCATGGCCGTGAACGTCAAGGGCCCGGTCAACCTGCTGCGCGCGGCGCTGCCCGCGATGATGAAGCGCGGCAGCGGCCGCATCGTGCTGACCAGCTCGATGGCCGCGCGCAACGCGGGCTCGACGCTGGCGGTGGAGCCGGCCTACGCGGCCTCGAAGGGCGGGCTGTCGGCGCTGGTGCGCTACTTCGCGCGCCAGGCCGCGGCCTCGGGCGTGGTGGTCAACGGCGTGGCGCCGGGGCCGATCTTCACGCCGCTGCTGGTGTCGGCGAACCAGCCCTTCACCGTCGACCAGTACCCGATGAAGCGCCTGGGCCAGCCCGAGGAGATCGGCTGGCCCGCCGCCTTCCTGGCCTCGCGCGGCGCCAGCTTCACCACCGGCGCGGTGCTCGACGTCAACGGCGGCATGTGCTTCTCCTGAGCCGCGCATGACGATGCCGACCGCGCTCGACGTCCTGTGGGAGCCGGTGCGCATCGGCCCCGTGCAGGCGCTCAACCGCATCTACCTGCCCGCGCACCAGGTCAGCCTGCCGCCGCCGGCCTATGGCGCCTACCTGGCCGAACGCGCGCGCGGCGGCGTCGGCCTGATCGTCACGCACGGCTTCCATGTGCATCCGGCCAGCGCGCGCGCCGGCGTGTCGCCGTGGGAGCCCGGCTGGGCCGATGCGGTGCGGGCCTTCGTCACCCCGAGCAAGCGGCTCGGCGTGCCGGTGATCGTGCAGGTCACGCACATGGGCGCCAGCGGCACGCGCCGCACCGACGACATCGCGCACTGGGGCGCCGTGCTCGCGCCCTCGCAGCTGGCCTCGCCGGTGCACCGTGCGATGCCGCAGCCGATGGAGGAGGACGACATCCGCGCGGTGATCGAAGGCTTCGCCGCGACCTGCGCCAACGTGCAGGCCGGCGGCGGCGACGGCGTGGAGATCCATGGCTCGCACGGCTACCTGCTGAGCAACTTCCTCTCGCCGTACTGGAACCGGCGCGATGACGAATGGGGCGGCGACACCGGGCGCCGCGCGCGGCTCGCGCTCGAGATCGGCCGCGCGGTGCGCGCGCGCTGCGGCAGCGATTTCGCGATCGGCATCAAGCTGAGCCTCGACGAGTACCTCGGCGAGGCCGGCACCACGCCCGAGGAAACGCTGCGCGTGGTCGCGCTGCTCGAGGCCGAGCGCCTGTTCGACTACGTGTGCCTCTCGCACACCGACTACCACCAGAACCACCGGCTGGTGCCGCCGCAGTCGAGCGGCGAGACCGCGCCGCTGGCCGCCAACGCCGCGCGCGTGCGCGAGGCGTTGCGCGGGCGCATCCCGCTGCTGATCCAGGGTTCGGTGCGCGACATCGCCACCGCCGCGAACATCGTCGCGCACGGACAGTCCGACATGGTCGGCCTGGTGCGCGCCCAGATCGCCGACCCCGAGATCGTGCGCAAGGCCAGGGAGGGCCGCGCCGACCAGACCCGGCGCTGCGTGGGCGCCAACCAGGGCTGCTGGCGCAGGCTCGGGCAGAACGTGAGCTGCACCGTGAACCCCGAGGCGGGCCGCGAGCTGCAGTTCGGCGCGGCGCTGCCGCGTCCCGCCGCCACGCCGCGCACGCTGCTCGTGATCGGTGGCGGTCCGGGCGGCCTCAAGTTCGCCGACAGCGCGGCCGCGCGCGGCCACCGCGTCACCCTGTGGGAACGCACGGACCGGCTCGGCGGCCAGATCCGCCGCGCCGGCCTGCTGCCCGACTACGGCTCGTGGAACTTCCTGGTCGACGACCTCGAGGCCTCGCTGCGCCGGCGCGGCGTGGAGATCGTGCTGCGCCGCGAGGCCACGGCCGACGCGGTGGCCGCCTTCGGCGCCGACGAGGTCATCGTGGCCACCGGCGCGCGCTGGCAGCGCGGCGGCCGCTCGATGTTCCGCACCGACCGCGACGCGATTCCGGGCGCGGACCTGCCGCATGTGACGGACGCGCTCTCCGCGCTCGACGACCTGCCCGCCTGCGGGCGCCGCGTGCTGATCGTCGACGACAACGGCGACTACCTGCCACTGGGCCTGGCCCGGCTGCTGAGCGCCGCCGGCCGCGAGGTCACGGTGGTCGGCGCCGACGCGATGCTCGGCCGCAAGCTCGAGCCCACGCTCGACTGGCCCTGGCTGATGCCGCGCGTGGCCGCGGCCGGCGTGGCGCTGCGTGCCTCGACCACCGTCGAGCGCATCGAGCCGGGCAGCGTCGTGCTGCGCAGCACGCTGGGCGGCGCGAGCGAGACGCTGGCGGCCGACACGGTCGTGCTGTCGATGCTGCGCGAGAGCGACGATGGGCTGTACCAGCAGCTGAAGGCACGCGGCCTGGCGGTGCGCCGCATCGGCGACTGCGTGGCGCCGCGCGAGGTGGACGATGCGGTGCTCGAGGGATTCAGGGAGGCGCAGGCGATCGGTTGAGCCTCGCCAGCCATCGTGCACGAGGAAGCCTTCGAGTTGCTCACGATGCGAACTCGGGGTTTGCCGAGTCCACGCCTCGCCGGCCCTGCGCTAGATTGCTCCGCATGACGCCCCAACCTTTCAGGCTTCGAATCGCGGATGACGCGATCGCCGATTTGCATGCGCGGCTGGACATGACCCGCTGGCCAGACCAGCCCGCGGGCCCGCCTTGGGCGTACGGGGCCGACCTGACCTGGATGCAGCGGCTCGCCACGCACTGGCGCCATCGTTTCGACTGGCGCGCGCAGGAGCAGCGGCTCAACGCGTTTGCGCAATACACGACGCCGCTGCACGGAATCCAGCTGCACTACATCCACGTGGCGGGCCAGGGCCCGGCGCCCATGCCGCTGCTGCTTTCGCACGGCTGGCCTGGCTCGGTGTTCGAGTTCGCCGAGTTGATCCCGCGGCTGACCGACCCGGCGCGCTTCGGTGCCGATCCCGCCGATGCCTTCACGGTGGTGGCGCCCAGTCTGCCGGGCTATGGCCTGTCGTTCCACCCCGGCCAGCCGGGATTCTCCGTGGAGCAGATCGCCGATGCGTTCGCCGCGCTGATGACCGACGTGCTGGGTTACGGGCGTTTCGCCACCCAAGGTGGCGACTGGGGTGCCTCCATTTCCGCGCGGCTCGGGCTGGTGCATCCACGCAAGACCATCGGCGTGCACCTGAACCTGTTGCCGATAGCGCGCGATCCGGCGCGTTTGGGTTCCAGCCCGGCAGCGCAGCGCTACCGCGAGGAACTGCAGCACTGGCTGCGCGAAGAGACCGGCTACAGCGCGATCCAGGGCACGCGACCCCACACGCTGGCCTTCGGCCTCGGCGATTCGCCGATCGGCCTGGCGGCGTGGATCGCCGAGAAGATGCGCGCCTGGTCCGACTGCGGCGGCGACATCGAATCGGTGTTCAGCCTGGACGAGATCCTGGCCAACGTGTCGCTGTACTGGTTCACCGGCGCCATCGGCTCCTCGTTCTGGCCCTACTACGCGCGCCAGCATGCCGCGCAGTGGCCGATCCCCGAGGGCGCCACCGTGGACGTGCCCATGGGCTATGCCGAGTTCCCCGCCGAAATCCTGCATCCGCCGCGCGAACTGGCCGAGCGCACTTTCACCGACATCCGGCGCTGGAGCGCGCTGCCGCGCGGCGGCCATTTCGCGGCCATGGAGCAGCCCGAGCTGCTGGCCCAGGAGATCCGGGCGTTCTACCGGCCGCTGCGCGGCACGGCCTGAACCGAATTCACTGCGCGGGTTGCAGCCCGAGCGCGCGCAGTTCGGTCTCCATCAACTGGCGCAGCCGGTGCTGGCGCTCGTAGCCGAAGCGCGCCGTCAGCGTCGCGATGCTGAGCGCGCCCATGGCGTGCTCGCCCATGCGGAACGCGATGCCGAAGCCGGCCACGCCGACCTCGCCGAAGGCATCGAAGGTCACCATGCAGCCCTGCTCGCGCGCCGCCACGCCGGTCTGCAGCAACTGCTCCACCGCCAGGCCGTTCTCCGCATACTGCGCGGCATTGCGCGCATGAATGGCGGCGATCTCCGCGGGGTCCATCAAGCCGAGCACCGCGCGGCCGCCGGTGCCGGTGCCGATCAGGCGGCGCTGGCCGATGTTGGTCGTCAGGATCTTGATCGGCGAACTGCCTTCCTCGCGATGCGCGCAATACACCAGGTCGCCCTGGCGCATCATCAGGAACACCGTGTCGCCGCCGATGCGCCCGATGCGCTTCATGGTCGGCACGAAGCGGCGCAGCAGCGGCGTGGGCTGGGGCAGCAGCGAGCCGAGCAGCACCGCCTGGGGCCCCAGCCGGTACAGATGCTCGGCATCGCGGTCGACGAACTGTTCGTCGACCAGGCAGCAGAGCAGGCGGTATGCCGTGGCCCGGTCCAGGCCCGAGTCCCGCACCAGCTGCGCCAGCTTGATGCCGTGGTCGTTGCACTTGGCCACGCGCCGCAGCAACTGCAGCGCGCGGCGCACGCTCTGCGTGCCGCGCGCCGGCCCCTCGCCGGGCCCTTCCCCCGCGGTTTCCGCCAGCGCTTCGCCGCCGCGTTTCTCTTCCGCCGACAATTCCGAACCCACACGCATCTCCTTGGCCGATTGGCGCCGCGCCGGCTCAGCGCAGCGGCGAGAAACCGGTCGGCTTGAGCAGGCGATTCTCCATGCCGACGATCCACGGCAGCACCTTGGCCGAGAACGCGATCCACTGCGGATCGTTCCACAGCGCGGTCCGGCGCCGGTCCCTGTCCACCAGGTCCTCGAAGCCCCAGATGTGCACCGCCGTGTTCAATTGCCCGGTCTCGGCCGTGAAGTAGGCCACCAGGTGACCCAGGTGACCGCGCACCAGCGGCAGGCCCTCGGCCTCGAAAAGCGTGAGGAACGGCCGAAAGTTGGCCGGCGCGAAACTGTAGTTGCGTTCTTCGTAGATCATGTGTCGCCTCCGTTCAATCCAGGGGGCCGTCGTAGGCGTCGCTCGCGGCGCCCCAGGCCATGTAGCCGCCATCGACCGGCAGGGTCACGCCGGTGATGAACTCGGCGCGGTCCGAGGCGAGGAACAGCACCGCGTCGGCAATGTGCTGCGCCGTGCCGAGCCGACCTGCCGGGGTGCGGCGCCGCACGCGCTGCGCATCGAGCTTGCCCTCGTCGATCAGGCGCTGCGAGAACGGCGTCAGCATGTAGCCCGGCGCCACCGCGTTCACGCGCACGCCCTGCGCCGCCCACTCGCAACCCAGCGTGCGCGTCATCATGCCGATGCCGGCCTTGGCCGCGCTGTAGGCATTGCGACGCGCGAGCCCGAGCACGCCGGCGATCGAGCTGAGGTTGACGATCGCACCGCGGCCTTGCGCCAGCATGTGCGGCGCGGCCGCCTTGCACATCAGGTAGGTGCCGCACAGGTGGATGTCGACCAGCCGACGGAAAGCGGCCACGTCCTGCTCCACGGTGGGCTGGAAGGTGTCGGGAATGCCGGCGCAGTTGACCAGCACATCGAGCCGCCCCCAGCGCGCCACCGCGGCATCGACCATGCGCCGCACGTCGCCTTCGTCCGCCACGTCGCCGGCCAGGCCCAGATGGTCGGGGCCCAGCTGCGCGGCCTCGTCCAGCGCGGCATCCCGCCGCAGATCGGCCACTGCCACCCGCGCGCCCGCGGCCGCGAAGCCGCGGGCCGAGGCCTGGCCCAGGCCGCTGGCGCCACCGGTGATCAGGACCACCCGGCCTTGCAGTTCCGGATAGGCATGTTCTCGCCCGCTCATTGCTCGAGCTTGATGTTGGCCGCGCGGATCACCTCGCCCCACAGCGCGCTCTGCGCCTTGACGAAGGCGGTGAACTCGGCGGGCGTGGTCGGCGACGGCTCGATGCCCAGGTCGGCCAGGCGCTTGCGGATGTCGTCGGAGGCGAGCGCCTTGTTGAGCTCGGCATTCAAGCGCGCCACGATGGGCTCGGGCGTGCCCGCGGGCGCCGCCAGGCCTTGCCACGAATACGACTCGAAGTCGGCCAGCCCGGCCTCGGCGAAGGTCGGCACCTCGGGCAGCGCGGCGCTGCGCCGCGCCATGGACAGCGCGATCGGCCGCAGCTTTCCGCTCTTGATGTAGGGCAGGCTGGCGGCCGTGTTGACCAGGTACATGTCGATCTGACCGCCCAGCAGGTCCTGCAGCGCCGGTGCGTCGCCCTTGTAGGGCACGTGCAGCAGCGCGATGCCCGCCTTGCGCTGGAACAGCTCCATGCCCAGGTGGTTGGGTCCGCCCGCTCCCGGCGTGGCGTACTTCAATCCGCCGGGCTCGGTGCGCGCCAGCGCGATCAGCTCGGCCAGCGTGTGGGCCTTCAGCGTGGGCCGCACCACCATCACGAAGGGAAATCGCGTGGTGCCGCCGATGTAGCTGAAGTCCTTCTCGGGCTGGTAGGGCACGCGCTTGTACAGATGCGGTGCCAGCGCCACGGTCGAGGTGTCGACCGTGCCGACCGTCAGGCCGTCGGGCTTGGCGCGAGCCAGCAGATCGCCCGCGATCATGGTGCCGCCGCCGGGCTTGTTGTCGATGACCAGGGTCTGGCCCAGCGCGCGCCCCATGGAATCGCCCAGCATGCGCGCCACCACGTCGGTGCCGCCACCGGCCGGATAGGGAACGATCCAGCGCGGCGGCTGGCTGGGGTATGGCTGCGCCAGCGTCCGCGTGGACAGCGCCGCGCCCGCGGCCAGCGTCAGCAGCGCGCGGCGGCTCAGGTGCGCGGAAGCGTCGAAATCTTTCATGCTTGTCTCCTTGTCTTGCAATCGATCAGCGCGGCTGGGGCGCGCGAACCCCGCCGAAGGTCTGCCACGAGCCCGCGACCAGCCAGCCCGCGTCGGCCGGCACGTTGATGCCCGTCAACACACCGGCCTCTTCGGACAGCAGGAACACCACGACCCGCGCGATGTCCCGTGGTGCGATCAGCCGGCCCAGCGCGCTGTGCGCCTTGAGCTTTTCGGGATCGCGCAGCCCCAGGTCGATCTGGCTCTGCAGCGCGGCCGTGACGGTATAGCCCGGCGACACGGTGTTCACGCGCACGCCCGAGCGGCCCCACTCGGCCGCAAGGCATTCGCCCAGCGAGATGACCGCGGCCTTCGCGGGCGAATAGGCATGCAGCGGCATGGAGCGCATGCCCGCCACCGAGGCGATGTTGACGATGGCGCCGCGCCCGGCCCGTGCCATCGCGCTGCCGAACACCGCGCAGCACGAATAGGTGCCCTCGAAGTCGATCGCGAGCACGCGCTGGAATTCCGCATGCGGCAGGTCGGCCGGCGTGTCGGGCGATTGCACGATGCCGGCACAGTTCACCAGCAGGTCGACGTGCAGGCCCCGCGCCTGCAGCCGTGCCTGCGCCGCCTGCACGGCCGCGTGGTCGGACACGTCGAGCACCAGGGCCTGGGCGCCGAGGCGCCGCGCCGCCTCGTGCGTGCGCGCCTCGTCGATGTCGGCCAGCACCAGCGTGGCGCCGCGCGCGACCAGCAGCTCGCAGCAGGCCAGGCCGATGCCGCTGGCACCGCCGGTGACCAGGGCCAGGCGGCCCGCGAAATCCTGTATCTCGCTCATCTGCGCGCGCACCTTCAACGACCGCTGAACACCGGCTTGCGCTTCGATGCGAACGCCTCGACCGCCTCGTGGTGGTCCTGCGTCAGGTTGGTCAGGCACTCGTAGGCCGTGCCCGCGTCCATGTGGCCGTGCGCCAGCTGGCGCAGCGGAATGGTGTAGCCGGCCTTGGTCCAGCGGATGGCCTTGGTGGCACCGTTCTTGAGCTTGCTCACCAGGGCCTCGACCTTGGCGTCCAGTTCGTCGGCCGTGCTCACGTTGCCGACCGCGCCCAACTGCTTCGCCTCGGCCGCGCTCAGCAGGTCGCCGGTCAGCAGCAGTTCGCGCGCCTTGCCGAAGCCGATCATCTGCGGCCACAGGAAGCCTCCGCCATCGGCTGCGTTCAGGCCCACGCGCACGTGCGGATCGCCGATGCGCGCATGGTCCGCCATCACCGTGATGTCGCACAGCAGCGCCAGGGTGGCGCCCAGGCCCACGGCGTCGCCGTTGATGCGGCCGATGATGGGGATCTCGCAGTCCAGCATCGAATAGACGATGCGCTTGGCCTCCCAGGTCACGATCTCGAAGCCCTCGGGCTCGCGCACCGCCTCCTTCATCCATTCGATGTCGCCGCCGGCGCAGAAGGCCTTGCCGGCGCCCGTCAGCACGATCACGCCGATGTCGCGGCGCTCGCCCAGGTCGATGAACACGCGCGACAGCGCGGTGTGGAGTTCGGCGTTGACCGAGTTCAGCGCATTCGGACGGTTGATGGTGACGCGGGCGACGCGGTCGGCGATCTCGACCTGCAGGGCGGAATTGGACATGGGGAAGTCTCCTGTGGAAAAAGAGGTTGGAAAGAAGGAAGGGGGTCAGGCGGCCAGCAATTGCCGGCGCACCTCGATGCGGTTCAGCTGCGCCTCGGCGGCACCGAAGCACCGGGCATTCACGTGCAGGCGGCGGTACCAGTGCGTGAGCCGGTATTCTTCGGTCACGGCGATGCCGCCCGTGACCTGGATCAGCGCGCCCACGCCGCGCAGCACGCGCCGGCCGACGAAGCTCTTGGCTACCGGCAGCGTGGGCCAGGGGCCAGCCGCCTCGGCATCGATCTCCTGAGCGAGGCGCTCGGTCAGCGCCAGCGCCTGCTGGAGGTCGCAGAAGATCTCGGCCATGCGGTGCTGCAGTGCCTGGTTGGCCGACAGCGGCTTGCCGAACTGCATGCGCTGCTTGAGGTAGTCGAGCGTGAGTTCGAACGCAGCCTCGAACACGCCGGTGGCATCGGCCACCAGCGCGGCCGCGGCCCGGTCGACAGCCTGTTCGGCCAGGCCGGGCCAATGGCGCACCGTGGTCCGGTCGAGTCGCAGCCGCGCCGTGGCGCGCCCGTCCACCCAGCGTGCCGGTTCGCGCGAAACACCGGCGGCCGCCAGCTCCAGCAGCGCCAGGCCGCCGGAGGCGAGCGGCAGCAGCGCGTGGGTGGCGTGCTCGGCGCCCAGCAGCGCGCCGGTGCGACCGCTCAGTTGCTCCGCATCCCGGCGCGGCCCTTCGGCCTCGGGCTGCAGGTCGGCCATGGCCAGGCGCAGCGTTCCGGCGCTCAGCGACGCCGCCAGTTCAGGGGCCAGCCGCACGAGCAGCGGGGCCAGCAGCAGATGCAGGTCCAGCGCTTCGGGCCGCGCGTCGCGGCCGGCCAGGCGCAGCAGCTCGAAGCAGGCGCTGGCCGGTGCGCCGAAGCCGTCGGCCTCCTCGGGCAGCGGCAGCGCGAGCCAGCCGAGGCCGGCCAGCGCGGCCCAGGAGCCTGTCGGCGCAAGGTGGCCCTGGCGGAACCGGGCCACGCGCTCGGACAGCGGTGCATGCTCGGCGAACCAGCGCCTGGCCCCGTCCAGCAGCAGATCGAGTTCTTCGCGTTCCATGGTGCGGCTCCCTCACATGTCCAGGATGGACTTGGCGATGATGGTTTTCTGGATCTCGTTCGCACCCGCGTAGATGGTCACCACGCGGCGGAAGAAATGGCGCTCGGCCCAGCCCCGGCCCGCGGGATGCAGCAGTCCGCTGCCGTAGTCGGCGCCCAGCACCAGGCCGGCGTCGCCCAGCAGCGCCATCGCGGTTTCGCTCACGCGCTGCTGCAGCTCGGAGCCGCGGATCTTCAGCGTGGACGCGGCGGGCCCAGGCTCGATGCCGCGCATCTGCTCGGCGATGACCGAGAGCGCGGCCGACTCCAGCGCGACGAAATCCGCCGTCAGCACGGCCAGCCTGCGCCGCACGCCGGCCTGCTCGATGAGGGGCCTGCCATCGGCGCCGCGGCACTCGCGCGCCAGCCGATCGAGCTCGACGATGTCGCGCTTGGTGCGCGGCGCCTGGGCGTTGTTCACGCGTTCCCGCGCCAGCAGGTCCTTGGCATAGCCCCAGCCCTTGTTGGGGGCGCCGATCATCGCGTCGGCCGGCACGCG
The DNA here is from genome assembly GCF_056523145.1 of Variovorax sp. ISS6. Classification (NCBI taxonomy): domain Bacteria; kingdom Pseudomonadati; phylum Pseudomonadota; class Betaproteobacteria; order Burkholderiales; family Comamonadaceae; genus Variovorax; species Variovorax sp. ISS6. Next base: position 1,650,673 of record NZ_JAWRZC010000002.1, on the reverse strand, counting down.
CACGCTGTCGAAGAACACGGCGTTGACGCTGTGGCCCTCGTCCATCGTGAGGATCGGCTGCAGCGTGATGCCGGGATCGCGCATGTCGAGGATGAACACCGACAGGCCGGCCTGCGGCTTGGCCTCGGGCTCGGTGCGCGCCAGGCAGAACATCAGGTCGGCGTGATGGCCGCTCGACAGCCAGGTCTTCTGCCCGTCGATGACCCAGTGGCTGCCGTCGAAGCGCGCGCGCGTCTTGAGCGAGGCCAGGTCCGACCCGGCATTGGGTTCGGAGAAGCCCTGGCACCAGAACTCCTCGCCGGCAAGGATCCTGGGCAGGTAGCGCGCCTTCTGCGCGTCGCTGCCTTCGGCGATCAGCATCGGACCGGCCAGGAACAGGCCATGCACGTCGCCCAGCGGCGCGTCGGCGAACGCGCTCTCCTCCTCGAAGATGTAGCGCTGCAGGGCCGTCCAGCCGGTGCCGCCCAGCGCTTGCGGCCAGTGCGGCGCGCCCCAGCCGCGGCGGTGCAGGATGGCCTGCCAGCGCGCCATGTCCTCGCGCGCCATGTGCAGGCCGCCGCGCGTCTCGTGGCGCAGGTCCTCGCTCAGGTGGGTCTGCAGGAAGTCGCGCACTTCCGCGCGGAAGCGGCGCAGCTCGGGGGTGTTGAACAGGCTCATGGGTCGTTGGGGGCGAGTGGATTCAAGGCAGCAGCACCAGCGAGCCGGTGGTGCCGCGCGACTGCAGCGCCTCGTGCGCCTGCGCCGCTTGCCGCAGCGCAAAGCGACCGCCGATGTGCACCTGCAGGGCGCCGTCGGCCACCAGGCCGAACAGCTCGTCGGCCGCAGCCTGCAGGTCGGGATGCGTGCGCACATAGGCGAACACGCCCGGCACGGCCACGCCGATCGAACGCGCAGGCCCGAGGTCGGCCAGGGCCACGTTGGGCAGGCCCTCGGCCACCTGGCCGAGGTTGACGACTTGGCCGAATGGCTTGACCACGCGCAGGCAATCTTGAAAAACCGTGCCGCCGAGGCCTTCGAACACCGCATCGACACCGGCGCCATCGGTGAGCGCCCGCACCGCCTCGACGAAGGGCTGCTCGCTGCCCACGATGACCGCATCGCAACCCTGGCGTCGCGCCTGCTCGGCCTTCGCCGTGGAGCCGACCACGCCGATCACGCGGCAGCCCAGCCGGCTTGCCCACTGCGTGAGCAGCGAACCCAGGCCGCCCGCGGCGGCATGCACCAGCACCGTCTGGCCGGGCTCCGGCCGCGTCACCTTGCGCAGCAGCATGTGGGCGGTGAGCCCCTGCAGCGTGACGGCGGCCGCCTGCTCGTCGCTCACGCCATCGGGCACGCGCAGCACATGCCGCGCCGGCAGGTTGCGCAGCGTGGCGTAGCTGCCCACCGGCGGGCATGCGTACGACACGCGCATGCCGGGCGCCAGGTGGGTCACGCCCTCGCCCACGGTCACCACGCTGCCGGCGGCCTCCACGCCGAGCGCGCCGGGCAGCGCCGGCAGCGGAAACACGCCGCGGCGGTGGTAGGTGTCCAGATAGTTGATGCCGATGGCACTCTGCCGGATCTGCACCTCGCCGGGTGCCGGCGGCGGCACCTCGATGGGTTCGCACACCATCGCTTCGGGCCCGCCGTAGGCGTGGATTCGAACCGCGTATTCAGTCGACATGGGCATGGGCTTTCGTGGCGGCGAGCAGTTGCTCGCGCAGTTCGCGTTTCAGGATCTTTCCCATCGGGTTCTTGGGCAGGGCTTCGAGCACATGCCATTGGCGTGGCGTGGCGAAATCGGCCAGCAGGCCGGCGCAGTGCGCGCGCAGCGCCGCCGTGTCGAGCGCCACGCCGGGCCGGGCCACCACGCAGGCCGCGATGTCCTCGCCCAGGCCCGCGTGCGGCACCGCGACGACGGCGGCCTCGGCCACCCCGGCGAAGCGGTAGATCGCCTCCTCGACCGCGGCCGAGGCGATCTTCAGGCCGCCCCGGTTGATGATGTCCTTCTTGCGATCGACGAAGTGCAGGTGGCCTTCGTCGTCGATGCGGCCGATGTCGCCGGTGCGCACCCAGCCGTCGACGAAGGCCTCGGCCGTGGCCTCGGGGTTGCGCCAGTAGCCCAGCGCGGCCGAAGGACCGGAGAACACGATCTCGCCGCTTTCGCCTGGTGCCGCCGGCTGGCCGTCCTCGCCGATCACGCGCACCGCGCAGCCGGGCTGCGCCACGCCGATGCAGCCCGCCTTGCGCGGCAGGAACCACGGCGCGAGCACCGTGCCGGCCGGGCCGGTCTCGGTCATGCCCCAGATGTGGACCTGGTCCACCCACGGCAGGTGGCGGCGGAACTTGGCGATGACCTCGGCCGGCATGGCCGCGCCGCCGTAGCCGAGCCGGCGCACGCGCGAGAGGTCGTAGGCCGCGTTGGGGTACTCGTCGATCATGAAGTTCAGCGGCGAGGTCACGCCGTGGTAGACGGTCGTGCCCTCGGTCTCGATCAGCCGCAACCGACCCGCGTTGTCGAGCACGCTGGGCTCCAGCACCGCACCGGCGCCGCTGACCCAGGCCGCCATGCAGGCCATGTTGAGCACCGAGCTGGTGTAGACCGGCCAGGCGCCCTGGTAGGTGTCCTGGTCGGTGAGACCGACGGCGCCGCCAATCGCATGACCGCAATAGAGCTGGCTGCGATGGCAGTGCGTGACGGCCTTCGAGCGCGCCGTGGTGCCCGAGGTGAACAACAGAACGCTGGGGTCCTCGGGGCGCGCCACTTCGGGCAGGGCCGCGGCATGGAACTCGGCCTCCGGTTCGGGCCAGGTGTCGGCGGCCGCGGCCGGGCCGTCCAGCAGCAGCACCCGCGCGACGGGGTACAGCGCACCCACGCGTGCGGCCTCCGCCCGCATGCAGACGACGAAGGCGGGCTCCACCAGCGCCAATGCGTGGCGCAGTTCGTCGTCGGAGGCGCGCACGTTCAGCGGCGAGACGATGGCGCCGAGCCGCCAGCAGCCCAGGGCCGTAAGCACGGCCTCGCGCACGGCCTGGTTGGAGACGAACAGCGCGACGCGCTCGCCGGCCTTCAGGCCGCGCGACGACAGGCCGCGCGCCATCGCTTCCATGCGGATCACCAGCTGGGCGTAGCTCAGCCGGTCGCGGTGGCCGCGATGGCTGTGGGCCGACAACGCCAGCTTGAAGGGCGCCTGGGCGGCGCGGCGCCGCAGCAGCGCGGGCACGGTCAGGCCGTGCAGTTCGCCGTAGCGGTTCAGTTCATCGGCAGGTCGCACGTCCACCTCACGCAATGCTGTAGCCGCCATCGACCGGCAGCGTCACGCCGGTGATGTAGCCGGCGTCGTCCGATGCGAGGAAGGCCGCCGCCTTGCCGATGTCGCCCGGCTGGCCCCAATGGCCCGCCGGCAGGCGCTTCAGGATGGGGCCGGCGCGCTCGGGATCGCTGAAGGCATTGACCGACATGCGTGTGTCGATCCAGCCAGGCGCGATGGCATTCACGCGCACGCCCTGCGCGGCGTAGGCGACCGCCAGCGCGCGTGTCAGCGCTTCGACCGCCCCCTTGCTGGCCGAGTAGCCCGGATTGCGGCCCGAGCCGAAGCGGCTCCACATCGACGCGAAGTTCAGGATGCTGCCGCCAGCGGCGGCCAGCGCGGGGCGCAGCAGCGTGCACGCCAGCTGGGTGCCGTGCAGGTTCACGTCGACCACGCGCCGGAAGCCCTCCACCGTGTGCTCGCGCTCATCGTGCAGGATGATGCCGGCCGCATTGGCCAGCAGGTGCAGCCGCGGCGTGCGCCGTGCCACCGCGCCCAGCGCCTCGGCATCGGTGATGTCCATGCGCTCGAACTCGATGCCCGAGCCCTCCAGGCCGGGCTCGGTGTCGAGGCCGAGCGCCAGCACGCGCCAGTGGCGCCGGCGCAGTTCGAGGCCGGTGGCCAGGCCCAGGCCGGTGCCGCCGCCCGTGATGATGGCAAGGCGATCGTCTTGCGCGTGTGTCATGCGTTCTCCAGGGATTGCGAAGGGGACCGGTCCGCCAGCGCTTCGAGCCCGCGCATGGCGGCCACGAAGTCCGACGCGCTCAGCGGCCGCTCGAAATGCTTCAGGTGCGGCGCCGTCATCGCGCCGTCGGCGATCGTCCGCAGCACGTCGTCGGTGGCGGGGACGTCGAAGCCTTGCAGGCTGGTCGCCAGGCCGACCGCACGATGGAAGTCCAACTGCTGCTGCATGAAGTCCTGCGGGCGGCGCTCGAGCATGAACTGCACCAGCAGTCCGTAGCCGACCTGCTGGCCATGCAGCGTCGCGGCTATCCGCGGCACGCGCGTCAGGCCGCGCGTCATCGAATGCGCGATCGACAGGCCGCTGTTCTCGAACGCGAGCCCCGCCAGCAGCACCAACGCTTCCGTCAGGTGCTCGAAATGCATATCGGGCGAGCCGGCCTGCAGTGCGGCCAGCCCCGGCACGGCGTGCTCGCGAATGGCCCGTTCGCAGGCGATGGACAGCTGCGCCGCGGCCAGCGTGTTGCGCCCGCCGAACAGGTTCAGGCCATGGGCGCGGCGCGCCTGCTCGCCCTCGTACAACTTGCACAGCGCGTCGCCGATGCCGGAGACCAGCAATGCACGCGGCGCGCGCACCAGCACCTCGGTGTCCACGATCACCGCATCGGGGTTGCGCGGCAGGTGCTCGACCGATTCCATCCGGTGCTCATCGTCGTAGTACACGAAGGACTCGCTGCAGGGCCCGTCGTTGGAGGCCGAGGTCGGCAGCACGACCAGCCGCGCGCCGAGCTCGCGCGACACCGCCTTGCCGGCATCCACGCCCTTGCCGCCACCGGCCGCCAGCACCACGTCCGGCGCGTCGGTGCCTCGAGCCTGCCGCACCAGCCCCTGCACCATGGCGCGCGTGACATCGCCGCGCACCTCGAGCCACGGAACCGCCATGCCTCGCGCGCTGCAACCCGCATCGACGGCCGGGCGCAGCAGGCCGGCGACGATGGCGTCGCACACCAGCACGGGCCGGCGGCCCAGGCGGCTCACCACATCGCCCACCAGTCCCAGCGCGCCGGGGCCCTGGTAGTAGCGGTGCGCCGCGCCGAACGCGCGGATCGCCTGCGGGTTCGCGCTCATGCCAGCCATGCCGTCACGCGTTCGACGATGCGCGCCTTGCTGAGGCCGTACTTGTCCAGCAGATAGGCGTGCGAGCCGCATTCGGTGAACTGGTCGGGAATCGCGATCTTCAGCAACGGGCGGTGCTGGCCGGCCTCGTACAGCGCGTCGATCACGAGGGAAGCCAGGCCGCCGCTGGCGACATGGTTCTCGCAGACCACCAGGCGTTTGACGGAGGCAGCGAACTCGACCAGGCCGGCCGCGTCGAAGGGCTTGATCGACGCGGTGTGGAACAACGAACTGGCGATGCCGCTTGCCGCGAGCTCGCGCTGCGCATCGATGACGCGCTCGGTCATCGATCCGGTGGAGACGAAGCCCACGTCGCTGCCGCCGGCGACCACGTGGCCCTTGCCGATGCGCACGCGATGCGTCGCGGGATCGAACACCACGGGCACGTTGGCGCGCAGCAGGCGGCTGTAGACGGTGCCGGGGATGTCCACGGCCATCTCGGCGATCTGCGCCATCTCGGTCGCGTCGCACGGGTCGAGCACCGTCATGTTCGGGATCGCGCGCATCAACCCCAGGTCCTCGTTGGCCTGGTGCGTGCCGCCATAGCCGGAGGCCAGGCCGGGGTTGCCGGCGAACATCTTCACGTTCTCGTCGCTGTGCGCGCAGGCGATCGCGAGGAAGTCGTAGGCGCGCCGCGTGGCGAAGGTGCCGTAGGTCGTGCAGTAGGCGACCTTGCCGGTCTTCGACAGCCCGGCCGCGGCCATGACCAGCGCCTGTTCGGCCATGCCGACGTTGAAGAAGCGCTGCGGATACTTGTGGCGGAAGTCGTGTACGTCCGTGTACTTGCCGAGGTCGGCCGTCAGCACCACGATTTCGGGATGCCGCTCGGCGGCCTTCAGGGTGCCGATGGCGAACGGCGCGAACTGCGCGGGACGGCCGACCACGGCCTCCGATTCGCTCATCGCGAGCGTGCGCGAAGGGGCAAGGGTCTCAGGCATTCTCGATCTCCAGTTCGCGGGCGACGTCGTCCCATTCGTCGGCGTCGATGCGCACGAAGTGCGCGCGGTCGCGTTGCTCGATGCGGCGGATGCCGCGGCCGGGGCGGGTGCGCATGACCACGGCCTTGGGTTTGCCCTCGCACAGGCGCGCCCAGGCCAGGGCTTCCAGCAGCTGTGCGAGATCGTTGCCGTCGATCTCGCGCACGGCCCAGCCGAAGGCGGCGAAGCGGCCCGCGACGGGCTCGATGTTCACGACCATGGGCCCGTCGGCCTGGATGCCGTTGCAGTCGATCCACGCAACCAGCCTGTCCAGGCCGAAGCTGGCGGCAGCGGTGGCTGCTTCCCAGGTCGAGCCTTCCTGCAGCTCGCCGTCGGACAGCTCGACATGGATGGCCGACTGGTGGCCGTCCAGCCGGTAGCCCAGCGCGGCACCGGTGGCGATGCCCAGGCCGTGGCCCAGCGAACCGCCGGTCATCTCCACGCCGGGCACATGGCCCTCCATCGTGCTCATCTCCAGCGGGCTGCCGTCGGCGCCGTAGCTGGGCAGGCTGGCCGCGTCGATGAGCCCGGCCTCGGCCAGCACGGCCCACATCGCGATCGAGTAGTGGCCGGTGGACAGGTAGAAGCGCTTGCGGTCGGCACGCGTGAAGTCGAGGTCGTCCGCGCTGAACTCGTGGAAGTAGAGCGCGGCCAGGAAGTCGGCGATGCCCAGGCCCTGGCCCAGGTAGCCCTGGCCCTTGCCGCGTGCCTGCACGACCATCTTTCGGCGCAGGGCCAGGGCCTTGGCCCGCAGCCTCTGCACATCGGCCGCCTCGTCCGGCGGGTTCGGTCTCGCGTTCATGAAATGTGTGCTCCTTGCGTGGTGGTTCAAATGCCGAGGTAGGTGGCGCGCAGGTGGCCGTCGGCCAGCAGCTCCCGGCCGCTGCCCGACAGGGCGATGCGGCCGTTCTCCAGCACGTGGCCGTGGTCCGCCATCTGCAGCACCTTGAAGACGTTCTGCTCGATCACGAGCACCGTGACGCCGAGGTCGCGAATGCGCCGGATCGACTCGAAGAGCCGGTCGACCATGATGGGCGCCAGGCCCAGCGAAGGTTCGTCCAGCGCCAGCAGCCGCGGCTTGGCCATCAGCGCGCGGCCGACCGCCACCATCTGCTGCTGGCCGCCCGACAGCGTGTTGGCCGCGAGCTTCTGGCGCTCTTCCAGGATCGGGAACAGCGCGAAGACTTCCTTCAAGGTCTGGTCGCGGACCTCGCGCGCACGTGCGTTGTGCGCGCCGATCAGCAGGTTCTCGCGGATCGACATGCCGCCGAACAGCTGCTTGCCTTCGGGCGACTGCACGAAGCCCTGCCTGACCACTTCGTAGGGGGCCAGGCCCTGCAGCGGCGAGCCTTCGAGCCGGATCTCGCCGGCCTGCGGCTTGATCAGGCCGGAGATGGTGCGCAGCAGCGTGGTCTTTCCTGCGCCGTTGGCGCCGATCAACGCGACGAGCTGGCCCGGGGCGATGGACAGGTCCAGCCCGCGCAGCACCGACACGTCGCCATAGCCGGCCACGAGGCCCCGGATCTCAAGCGCCGGCGTCGACATAGTCTTCTCCAAAGTAGGCCTTGAGCACCGCGTCCTGGCGCACCACGTCGGCCGGCAGCCCGTCGGCGATCAGTTCGCCCAGGTTCATCACGATCACGCGGTCGGACAGGCCCATGATCACTTTCATCACGTGTTCGATGATCAGAACCGTGACCCCGCGGTCGCGCACCTTCTTGATCAGCTCCACCATCACCATGGCTTCCTGCGGTGTCGCGCCGGCCACCACCTCGTCCATCAGCAGCAGGCTGGGTTCGGTGGATAGCGCACGGCCCAGTTCGACCTTGCGTCGCTCGAATGCGGTGAGGTTGTCGGCATCCGTGGAGGCCAGGGCCGACATGCCGAGGAAGTCCAGCAGTTCGTCGGCCTTGCTCAGGCTGCGCGCGCGGTCGCGCGTCTTGACCAGGCTGCCCACGACGAGGTTCTCGCGCGCCGTCATGCCGCCGAAGGGCTTGGACAGCTGGAAGGTGCGCGCCAGCCCCGCGGCACAGACGTCCCAGGGCTTGCGGCCGCTGATCTTCCGCCCGTCGAGCTCGATCTCGCCCTCGTCCACGCCGACGAAGCCGGCGATCATGTTGAAGGCCGTGGTCTTGCCGGCGCCGTTCGGGCCCAGCAGCCCCAGGATCTCGCCGCGCCGCAACTGGAAGGACAGGCCCTTCACGGCCTGCACGCCGCCGTAGCGCTTGGAAATGCCGCGCACCGAGAGCAGGATGTCGGAACCCGTGCTCATCGCGTGCTCCTGCCGCGCAGCAGCCAGGTCCCCAGCCGCTTGATCGGATCCCACAGGCCCTTGGGCAGGTACAGCACGGCCAGGATCAGGACCAGCCCGTAGATCACGAGGTGCAGCCCGATGAACTGGCCGCCCAGGTAGCCGCGCGTCACCTCGGCGAGCGGCGCCAGGAACGCGGCGCCCACCAGCGGACCGAACACCGTGCCCTGGCCGCCGATGATGGCCATCAGCGCCATGTCGATGGACAACTCGGTGCCCATGTTGCGCTCCGGGTTGATGAAGCGGATGAACTGCGCGTAGAAGCTGCCGCCGAGTGCCGTCATGAACGCGCTCAGTGCATACGCGCTCAGCGTGTAGCGAGTGGGATTGATGCCCAGCGATTCGGCGGCATCGCGATCACCGCGGATGGCCTTCAGGCACACGCCGAGCCGGCTGCGTTCCATCAGCCACGTCATGGCCGTGATCACCACCACCAGCACGAGGATGATGTAGTAGTACGGCACCTTGCTCTCGAACTGGAACAGGCTCCAGTCGGTGCCGACCAGCGGAACGCGCAGGCCTTCGGCACCCTTGAGCGAGATGCCCATCACCAGGTCGGTGTTCTCGACCCAGATGCGCACGATCTCGGCCACGGCGATGGTGGTCAGCGCGAAGTACGGCCCGCGCAGGCGCATGGTCGGGTAGCCGATGACCACGGCCAGCAGCGCCGCCAGCGCACCGCCGACCAGCATGCCGAGCCACGGCGACAGGCCGAGGCCGGTGAGCAGCAGCACCGAGCAGTAGCCGCCCACGCCGCTGAACACGGAGTGGCCGAACGAGATCTGCCCCACGTAGCCGCACATCAGGTTCCAGGCACTGGCCAGGTAGGCGAAGTACAGCACCATGATGGCGCTGTGCAGGAAGAACTCGTCGTGCACGGCCAGCGGCAGCGCGAATCCGGCGAGCAGCAACCCCGCCAGGGCGATCCTGGCGACATGGACGCCGCGGGCCGCGGCCGGTCGAACCGAACCTGCCAGCGCGGAGGGAATGGCGGACATCAGACGCCTCCCTTCTTGCCCATCAGCCCCTGCGGCCGCAGCAGCAGGATCACGATGAACAGGCCCAGCGAGAAGATCGCGGCCGTGGGCGTGGCGACGAACTGCGAGGCCACCGACTCGAAGAGGCCGATCACGACACCGCCGACCAGCGAACCGGCGATGCTGCCGATGCCGCCGAGCACCACGACGATGAAGCTCTTGATGCCGAAGGCCAGCCCGACCTGCGGCGTCACCGGGATGAAGGGCGCGATCAGGCAGCCCATCACGGCCACGGTGGCGCAGCCGAGGCCGAAGGTCAGGTTGTAGATGCGGGCCACGTCGATGCCCGACATGGCGGCCGCGTCGCGGTTCGAGGCCGTGGCGCGCACCGCCCGTCCCAGGTCGGTGCGGCCCAGCCACAGCGACAGGCCCAGCGCCATCAACAGCGGCACGGCGGCGGACACCAGGCGCAGCGTGTTGATCGGGAACTCGCCGAGCATGATCGTCTGCACGGCGATGCCGGAGCTGGCCGAGCGGACGTTGGGGCCGAAGGCCATCAGCGCCAGGTTGTCGATCAGGATGTAGACGCCGGCCGTCAGCAGCAGCGCGCTGATGGGCTCGACCACCAGGGCACGCTCGCGCCGCACCAGCGGGGCGATCACCAGTGCCTGCACCGCATAACCCAGCGCGAACATGGCCGGCGCCGCCACGGCGATGCTCAGGTAGGGATCGAGCCCCAGGCGCTGCTGCAGCCAGAAGGCCGTGTACATCGCCAGCATCAGGAACGAGCCATGCGCGAAGTTGACGATGCGCATGACGCCGAAGATCAGGCTCAGGCCGAGGGCGATGCCGCCCAGCATCGCGCCGACCAGGATGCCGTTGATGGCGGCATAGCCAAGTACAAACCAGTCCATGGGAAGACCTCAGGAGATGTCGGACGAACTTCTCCGCGCACGCGCTCCCCGCCCTGTCTCGAGCCAGGGAGGCGCGCAGGAGAACGAGGGGCTCAGTTGTTCGCGCGCTGCGCCCAGCCGGGAACGGGCCAGACGGGCTTGGTGCCCGCCGCCCGGTTGGCCAGCGGCCACACCGTGCGGCGCTTGCCATCGATGTTCTCGGAGATGACGCCGTGGGCGAAGGTGTTCTGGCCCTGCTCGTCGAACTTGATGCGCTGGTAGCCGGGGAACAGCGCGGGCCCGGCGCTGATGTCCGTCGCGGACAGCGCATCCCGCAGCGCCTGGCGCTCGGCGCTCTTGCCGCGCTCGAGTGCATCGGCGATCACGTAGACCGCCGACAGGCCCTGCGAGACGTAGGCGCTCATGCCGTAGCCGAGCAGTTCGCGCGTGCGCTTGTCCGCCGCGTGCAGCAACGGATCCTTGTTCACTTCGAGCGCGTCGACCTGCCAGTCCTCCTGCACGAAGTAGTAGGCCACCGACTTCGGTGCGACCGTCGCGTAGAAGCTCGGGTCCTCGGTGCCGCCCCCCGCCGAATGCACGCCGAACGGAAGGTCCAGCCGCTGTTCGGCCAGCTGCCGCGTGAAGAGCAACTGGTCGGGCGTGTACAGCGCGAGGATCAGTGCGTCGGGCTTGGCGGCGCGGATCTTCAGCAGCTGCGAGGTGAAGTCGACCTGGTTCGGCGGCGCGGGCTCGTCGAGCACGATCTCCAGCCCGTACGAGGCCGCCATCTTGCGCACGTTGGCGACATGCGAGCGGCCCCAATCGCCGCCTTCATAGAACAGCGCCACGCGCTTGACCGACTTGCCGGTCTCCTTCGCGAGGAGCGCCATGGCCTCGAGCTGCTCCCGCGCATCGTAGGTGGCCTTGTTGTTGATGCGGAACACGTACTTGAAATTGCGCTCGGTGATCTCGTCCTTGACCGCACCCACGGCAACCCAGGGGGTCTTGTTGCGCTCGGCCAGCTCGGTGGCGGGGAAGGTGACGGCGCTGTTGAACGCGCCGCACAGCACCGCGACGTTCTCGCGCTGGATCAGCCGCTCGGTTTCCGAGACCCCCACATCGGCCTTGGATTGCGAGTCGCCGAAGAGGGCCTGCAGCTTGGCGCCGCCCAGCGACTTGATGCCACCGGCCGCGTTGACTTGCTCCACGGCCGCGATGACGCCGGCGCGCGTCTGGTTTCCAACGGCGGCCGACCCACCGCTGAGCGGGAGTACGCAACCCAGTTTGACCGTGGTCTGAGCCACGGCGGTTCCGGCCAGGCCGAGGCCCAGTGCCATCGCCATCAGCCATTGGCGACGGCCCGTCGATTGCCTTGAAAGTCCACTCATGCTTGTCTCCGCTTTGTGTTGATCGCGTGCAGAGTGTGGACATCCGGCCAGGCTTCACCGGCGGAAAAGCGGTGCATCGTTCACTATGTGAACATGTCAGAAACCCTGAGTCGCCGGCGGCACGGTCGATCGCACCATCGCGCCATGCGCATCGACTCAACGGTTCCCCAAGGCTTCTTACCCTCCGACCTCGACGAGGGATTTCTCGTGCACGTGGGCCCGCTCTACATGCGGCCGCATCGCAAGGAGTCGCGCGAGTTCGTGCTGGCGTTGCGGGCGGGCGCGCAGCATGCGAACCGCTATGGCGTGGTGCACGGCGGCCTGCTGGCCACGCTGGCGGACACGGCCATCGGCGCCAACCTCGCGCGCACGGGCGCCGGCTCGTCGGTCGACACCACGCTGACCGTCAACCTGACGCTGAACTACATCGCGGGGGCGCAGGTCGGCGACTGGATCGAAGCGCGTGTGAGGCTCGTCAAGGAACGGGGGCGTGTCCGCTTCGGCGAATGCGACGTGGTCTGCGGCGAGAAGCTGCTGGCGCAGGCCAGCGCTTCGTTCTATGTGCCGGCGCCGCGCTGACGCCAGGCGCCCGGCGGACTCACCCCTCCTCGACGAACGCCTCCTCCCGCTTCGAGCGTACCGCCGGCGACAGCACGATCACCAGCAGCAGCGCCGCGCCGATCAGCAGCCCGGCCGAGATCGGCCGCGTCGCGAACACGCTCCAGTCGCCACGCGACAGCAGCAGCGCGCGCCGCAGGTTCTCTTCCATCATCGGCCCGAGGATCAGGCCCAGCAGCAGCGGCGCGGGCTCGCAGCCCAACTTCAGGAAGGCGTAGCCGACGATGCCGAAGAAGCCCACCATCCAGACGTCGAAGGTGTTGTTGTTGGTCGAGTACACGCCGATCGCGCAGAACAGCACGATGGCCGGGAACAGCCAGCGGTAGGGGATCGACAGCAGCTTGATCCAGATGCCGATCATCGGCAGGTTCAACACGATCAGCATCAGGTTGCCGATCCACATCGAGGCGATCAGCCCCCAGAACAGTTCGGGGTTGCTGGTCATGACCTGCGGGCCGGGCTGGATGTTGTGGATCGTCATCGCGCCCACCATCAGCGCCATCACCGGGTTGCCCGGGATGCCGAGCGTCAGGAGCGGAATGAACGAGGTCTGGGCACCGGCATTGTTGGCCGACTCGGGGCCGGCCACGCCGCGGATATTGCCCTTGCCGAAGGGAATCTCGCCCGGCTTGAGGCTGAGCTTCTTCTCGAGCGTGTAGGAAGCGAAGGCCGACAGCAGCGAGCCGCCGCCGGGCAGGATGCCCAGCGAGCAGCCGAGCGCCGTGCCGCGCAGCACGGCCGGAAACATGTTGCGGAAGTCTTCCTTGGTGGGCATGAGGCCGTGCAGCTTCGCCGTGAAGACCTCGCGCTCCTCCTCGGGTTGCGAGAGGTTCGCGATGATCTCGCCGTAGCCGAAGATGCCCATCGCGATGGCGATGAAGCTGATGCCGTCGGTGAGCTCGGGAATGTCGAAGCTGAAGCGCGCCACGCCCGAGTTCACGTCGGTGCCCACCAGGCCCAGCAGCAAACCCAGCATGATCATGCAGATGGCCTTGATCAGCGAGCCCGAGGCCAGCACCACCGCGCCGATCAGGCCCAGCACCATCAGCGAGAAGTACTCGGCCGGGCCGAACTTGAAGGCCAGCTCGGTCAACGGCGGCGCGAAAGCGGCCAGGATCAGCGTGCCGACGCAGCCCGCGAAGAACGAGCCCAGGCCGGCCGCGGCGAGCGCGGGCCCTCCCCGGCCCTGCCTGGCCATCTGGTGACCGTCGATCACGGTCACGACCGAGGAGGACTCCCCTGGCAGGTTCACGAGGATCGCGGTGGTCGAGCCGCCGTACTGCGACCCGTAGTAGATGCCCGCCAGCATGATGAGCGCGGCCACGGGCGGCAGCGCGTAGGTCGCGGGCAGCAGCATCGCGATGGTCGCGACGGGGCCGATGCCGGGCAGCACGCCGATCAGCGTGCCGAGCAGGCAGCCGATGAAGGCGTAGACCAGGTTCTGCAGCGTGAAGGCCGCCGCGAAGCCGATGGAGAGGTTGTTGATCAGGTCCATGGCGTTTGCCCTCAGCCGCTGATGAAGGTGGGCCAGACCTGGAACTGCAGGCTCAGGCCGACGATGAAGGTGAGGTAGCTGCCGATCGCGAGGATGGTGCCGAGGATCAGCGCGGTGCGCATCGAGAAGCGCGGCCCCGCGACGCTCGCGACGGCGACCAGCGCGTAGATCGCCGCGATCAGGCCCATGGCCGGCACGCCCCAGGTCGGCAGGCCGCCGAGCAGCACGCCGAACACCAGGTTGGCGCCGATGATCAGCAGCAGCGGCTTCCAGGCGATGCGGCCGACCGGCTCGCCGCCGGCCGCGCCGAAACGCAGCGAGCCCGCGAGCACGACGGCACCGCCGATCGCCAGCAGGATCCCCAGCACGAGCGGGAAGTAACCCGGGCCCATGCGCGCCCCGCTGCCGATGGTGTAGTTGGTGGCACCGATCGCGAAGGCCGCGCCGACGCAGATGAACATGATTCCAGACAGAAAGTCCTTCTGGCTCTTGATCTTCATGGATGAGGAGGAGGGAACGCCGCGACCTTCCGCGCCGAAGGACGCGGGTGGGGCGAAGCGGGGGTGTTGTCGACAACGGACGCCGGGGCGTTCGCGCGGAAGAACCGGTCGCCGGCTCGTGGTCAGCTTCCGATCAGTTGCATCATGCTATGACATGTTTTATGTCACAGCATGAGTGATTACCCTCTGGGCCCGTGCAACGGCTGATACATTGCGGTCTCCTTCGCCGATCCCGCCCATGCCGACTTCCTCCAGCCCGCTCCAGAAGCAGCGCTTCGAAGCCCTCTCCGATTTCCGCTACACGCTGCGCAGCTTCCTGCGCTTCAGCGAGGACGCCGCGCGCGAGGAAGGCATCACCGCGCTGCAATACCAGCTGCTGCTGCACACGCAGGGCTTTCCGGGCCGCGACTGGGCCTCGATCGGCGAGCTGGCGGAACGCCTGCAGGCGCAGCCGCACGGCGTGGTGGCGCTGGTGTCGCGCTGCGAGGAAGCGGGCCTGGTCGTGCGCAAGCCCAGCGCCGTCGACCGGCGCCAGGTGGAGGTGCACCTGCTGCCCGCGGGCCGCAAGAAGCTCGCGCGGCTCGCGACCGAGCACGCGGGGCAGCTCGCGACCCTGGCCGAGGTGGTGCGGCTGGCGAGCAGCCTGCGCGACTGAGGCCGCGGGCCGCCGTCTTGTAACAGCCGGCATCGTGCGCGGGCCGGTCGTTAAAATCCGCGACTTTCCTTCAATCCCCTCTTTCGCATCCACCATGCTCCTTCGCTTCCCCGCACGCTCCGCCCTCCTCCTGTGTTCGCTGCTTGCCACCGCCGCCGTGCGGGCCGAACCCGCCGACGCGATGGAGATGGCCGAACGCTATGCGGATGCGGAGCACTGCATGGAGCGGATCATCGGCAAGCGCTGGGAGATGCGCTATGGCGTGGAGCTCGCGCGCAACCAGTGGGGCGCGCTCGAGCCCACGGGCCGCTCGATGGACAGCGCGCCGCAGGCGATCCGCATGGCCGACATGAGCTGCCGGCGCGAACTCAGCATCGAGCGCCAGCCGCGGCCCTGAGCCGCGCGCCCCGCGTTCAATCAAGGCAGGTAGACGGACCAGCCGGCCTGCGTGCCCTGCGCCCCCGGCGCATGCGACCACAGCAGCATGGCACGCGGTGAATCGGGCGCCAACCAGGCGATCGGCGCGAAGTGCTCGCCGACGTTCGAGGCAGCGATCTGCGTGACCGCGCCCCACGCGAGCGTGTCGTGCCGGAACTGCCGCGCATGGATCCTGAGGCCCACGCCCGTGCCGTTGCCCAGCACGTTCTCGGTATAGGCCCAGGTCAGCAGCGCATCGCCGCGCGCGTTCATGCGCAGGTCGAAGCTGCTCATGTCGACGAAGCCGTTGCTGCCCGCGGCGCGCGGGTCCAGCTGCTGCGGCGCGCTCCAGGCCTGGGTCGCTGCCGAGAAGCGGCTGCCGTGGATCGGCGCGTTGTTCATCGGCAGGTTGGCGCCCACGCAGGTGCCGCAGGGCCACGCGAGGATCGCGTTGCCGGCATCGTCGGCCACCAGCTTCGGCGCGACGTAGGCCCCGAGGCGGCCGGCCGTGACGAAACCGTGCGGCGTCCAGCGCGTATCGGCCGGGCCGAGGCTGTAGACGTCGATCTCCTGTCCCTGGCTGTTGCTGTCCACGGGCACGGCCTGCCAGGCGCGGCCCGTGCCGTCGAGCGCGAACGCGGGGTAGTCGGCTGCATTGGGCCCGGGACCGGACCAGAGCGTCCATTGCTCGGTGGACAACGCATAGCGCGCGGCGCGCACCGTGCCGTCGAGGTGATGCCAGAAGGCCATCGCGTCGCCGCGCGAGTTCACCGCGAGCTGCAGCGGCATGCGATAGGTATCGCGCTCGAGCGACGCGATCGAGCTGCCGAGCGTGCTCGCCGCTTCGAGCAAACCATCGGACAGCCGCAGCCGGCGCACCCGCACCGTGCTGCCCAGGCTGTCGTGCGTGCTGGACCATGCGATCAGCGCCTGGCCGCCCGAGCGCTGCACGCGCGCCTGCTGCCAGGGGAACAGGCCCATGCGTACGCTCTCGCCGAGATCGGCGCCGTCGTCGAGCCGCCGCGCAGCGCTCCAGGCCGTGCCGCCGTGATGGCGCATCCACAGGCGCGGCATGCCGTTGATGATCTCGACCCAGACGGCCACGGCACGGCCCTGGTCGTCGGTGGCGATGCCCACGGGCGCCGCCTGCGCGGCCTCGGCGACCGCCGCGATCGGCTCGGCCGGATCCCAGGCGCCGGACGCCGCGCGGTAGCGCGTGGCCCAGACGTTGCGGCCGCCGTCGCTCAGCAGGGCCCAGGCATCGCCGTTGCCGTAGCCCTGCAGGGCGGCATCGCCGTAGTTCCACGGCGCGGCATCGAAGGGCGCGCGAATCGTCGCGCCCGGGCTCCAGCCCTGGCCGCTCGGCGGCGCGATCACGGTGAGCGTGACGGCCGCGGCGTTGGCATTGCCCGCGCTGTTGCTCACAGCGAGGTCGAGGCTGCTGCCGCTCCAGGCCGCCGGCACGTTGCCGAGCACCAGCGTTGCGCTGCCCGCGCCGCTCACGGTGGCCGGGGTGCCGTTGCAGCTGGCGGCCTGCGCGCCGTCGGCCAGCGGCGTGCCGTTGCGGCGCCACCGGTGCTGGAGCGGCGCGGTGCCGCTCGCGGTAGCGCTCAGGGTCACGCTGGCGCAGGCGACGATCGACAGCCCCGGCGTTGCCGAGATCGCACCCACCGTGGGTGCCTGCGCGGCCGAGGCCACGCGCAGCACGGCCTCGCTCGACACCGCGCGCCCGCCGCTGTTGGTCGCCACCGCGTAGAAGCGCGCGCCATCGTCGGACAGCTGCGTGGCCGGCGTGGTGTAGGTCGCGCCGGTGCCCACCTGTTGGTCGCCGCTCGCCTCCACGCGGAACCACGCGAGGGTCGGCGCGGGCCGGCCGCTGGCGGTGACGGTGAACGAGGCCGTCTGCCCCGCGACCACCGACAGGTCATGCGGCGCCTGCACGATGGCCGGCGCGATCGGCCCGGTGTAGTCGAGCCGCACCACGTCCGAATCGATGCAGTTCAGCGTGAGGCCGCGCGCGTTGCAGACCCGGGCCCTGATCAGCGCGCCATGGTCGGCCGCCTGCACATTCGCCACCGAGAAGCTGGTGCCGGTGCCGACGTTGCGCCAGCTCGCGCCCGCGTCGTCGCTGCGCTGCCACTGCACGAACAGGCTGTCGGGCGCCGTCGCCGCCACGCTGAAGCTCGCCGCCTGGCCGGCGCCCGCCGTTGCATCCGCGGGCTGGCGCGTGATGACCGGTGCCGCCACCGGCACCGGAATCGCCACCGTCACGGCGGCCACGCCGAAGGGATGGGGCCAGCCGTCGTAGACGAAGGCCACGTTGGGCGGATAGCCGCTGCGGTGCATGCAGCTCCAGTCCACGTACAGGCCGCCGGTGCCGTTGAAGCCGTGGTCGAAGGCCACCGGCACGTCGACGCTGCCCGGACCGGCCAACACGCGGCTGGCGATGAAGCTGCGCGTGCCGCGGCCATCGTGGCGCATCAGCCGCAGCGTGATCGGGCCTTCGCACCAGATGCGGTTGGTGCCGGGCTGGTAGGCGATGGCGTTCACCTGCAGGCGCGCGATGCGCGTGCCCGCCTGGTCGATCAGCTTGTACTGCGGCTGGCCCGGCACGGCCTGCGCGGGCAGCAGCGTGTAGCTGCCGAGCAGCGCGCCGCCGAACCACGGCTGGCCGTCGGTGCACTTGTATTCGCAGGCCGCCAGGCCCCACGAGAAATGCGTGCTGAGGAAGCGCACCGCGTTGCCGTCCCGCTTCACCTCGTCGACCGGCAGGCCGATCCACGGCTCGCCGGGCTGGCTCAGCAGCACGGGCGGGCTGCGGTCCGCGGGCAGGCCCGATGCATCGATCGGCAGCCGGATCTCCACCGGCAGGTCGAACTGCTGCCCGTGCGGCGTGAAGGCATAAACGGCCGACAGCCGCTGCGCCTCGGCCGGTACGCCGGGCGCGCCGCTGCCGTCGCGCGCAATGCGCAAGGTGACGCGCTCGCGCAAGGCGCCGGGCGGCACGGTGACGCGCACGCCGTCGGGGCCTTCGACCACGCCGCCCTCGGCGCCGAGCGTGGCGCTACCTTCGGCCGGGGCCGGCGCCGGCGGGACCACCGGCAGGCCGACGCCACCGCCACCGCCGCCACCTCCACCGCAGGCCGCGAGCAGCAGGGCGAGGCCGAGCGCGGTGGCGAAACGGGCGACGCCGCGCCGCGATCGGCGTGCCGGCAGGATGGGGTGCATGGGCTTCTCCTCGTGCAATGGGTGGACCGCGCCCGAAGGCGCCACCCGCAGAAGTTAGAAGCAAGCCGCGCCGGGCAGTGAGTGAAGAAGGTCATGTGGCGGCGGCCTATGCCTTCAGGCAGAGGCCGCTGGCGCGATCGATCACCAGCGCCGACACCAGGTGCCGGGCTTCCACCGGCTTGAACAGCACCGGCAGGCCGCTGGCCTGCAGCGCCTGCAGCCGCAACGGGTCGGTTTCGCCCGTGACCATCAGCACGTGCAGGCCGCCGCCGGCCGCGCGCAAGCGCTGCGCGGCCGCGAGGCCATCCTCGCCGTCGCGCAGCCGCCAGTCGCACAGCGCGGCCTCGAACGGCGCGCCGCCCTCCCCCCGCGCCTCGCGCAGCGCCGCCAGGGCGGCCGCCTCGGTGTCCACGCTCGCGGCCTGCACGCCGAACGCGCGCAGCACCTCGACCATTGCCGCGCGCGCGTCGGCATCGTCGTCGAGCACCAGCTCGCGCCGCGCGAGTTCGCCCTGGCCCAGCGGCGGCAACACGGTCTGCCAGGACTGCGCGGCCGCCGCGGCGCTCGCCTTCATCGGCGGCGCCTCGGCCGCGGGCAGCACCAGCCGGAAGCAGGTGCCACGCCCCTCGCGCGTGCGCAGCACCAGCGGATGCGCGAGCAGCGCCGCGATGCGCTGAACGATCGACAGCCCGACGCCGAGGCCGCGCGAGCGGTCGCGCCCGGCATTGCCGGCCTGGTAGAACTCGTCGAACACGCGCGCGCGATGCTGCTCGGCGATGCCGATGCCGGTGTCGCGCACCTCGAGCCATACCGCGTCGCCGCGCGGCCGGGCGCGCACCACCACGCCGCCGCGCTCGGTGTACTTGAGCGCGTTGTCCACCAGGTTGCCCAGCAGGCGCTGCAGCAGCTGCGCATCGCTGCGCACCCACAGCGGGCTGGAGCGCACGCGCAGCTCCAGCTCGCGCTGGTTGGCGCGCGGCTCGAACAGGTCGAACACGCGCTCGAGCAGGCCCTGCAGCGGCAAGGGCCGCAGCTCAGTGCGGACCACGCCCGCGTCGAGCTGCGAGATGTCGAGCATCGCGTCGAGCGAGCTATCGAGCGTGCGCACCGCGCCCATCAGCCGGCGCGCATTAGCCTGCGCGGGATGGCCGCCCAGTTCGTGCTCGAGCGCGGCGCCGAACAGGCTGATGGCATGCAGCGGCTGGCGCAGGTCGTGGCTGGCGGCCGCGAGGAAGCGCGTCTTGGCGGCGCTCAGTTCGCGCGCGCGGTCGCGCTCCTCGCGCGCCACGTTCGACAGGTGCAGGTTGGCGTCGACCATCTCCATCAGCGCATGCAGGGTGCGCGCGCGGTCGCGCACGCCAGCCAGCAGCAGGAAGTAGGCAAGCCAGGGACCGAAGCCGATCAGCACGTCGATCGGCGTGCCGCGCAGGAACCAGCCCAGCGACATCAGCAGCGTGGGCGGCAGCGAGAGGCTCGCGAAGGCACGCGTGGAACCGGCCACCCCGTCGGCGCCCACCGAGAGCACCAGGATCAGGATCGCCGAGACCGCCAGCGGCGCGAAGTCGTCGCCCGGCGCCATGAACACGAAGGGCAGGATCGCGCCATTGAGCAGCCCGCCCGCGAGGAAGCCGCGCAGCAGCACCGGCAGTGCCGCGGCGCGCGCGGAAGGGCCCAGGCGCTCGATCCGGCGCCCCTGGCGGCAGCGCAGGAAGGTGACGACAGCCAGCGCAGCGAGCCAGCATGGCAGCGACAGCCGCAGCCCGTGGCGGTAGCCGATCACCGCCACCAGCACGAAGCCCGCATAGGAATAGGGCAGGCGCCGCAGGTAGGCCAACACCTGGTCGGCCTGCCGCTCGCGCACGCGCGCCTCGACGCGGGCCTGCCGCGCCGGATCGGCGGCGGGCAGCCCGAGCGTGTCCAGTCCGTCGCCGCCCACCGCTCAGCCCTGCGCGCCGAGACGGCTGATGAGCTGCGAGCGCGAGCGCATGCCGAAGCGCAGCAGCAGGCTGGTGACGTGGTTCTTCACCGTGCCCTCGCCGAGCGACATCGCTTCGGCGATCTCGCGGTTCGACATGCCCTCGAGCACGTGCCTCAGCACCTGCTGCTGGCGCAGCCCGAGGGCCTGCCCCCGCGCCGTGGCGGGATCGGCTGCATCGGCCGCGTCGGCCAGCGGCGGCACGCCGTCCTCGCGCCAGCGGCGCAGGAAGTGCGCGAGCTCCTGCAGGTCGCCGCCCTTCTGCAGCCACGCCACCGCGCCCATCGCGAGCGCCGCCTGCACTTGCGCCGGTTGCCGGCTGCCCGAGAGCATGGCGATGATGGCGTCCGGGAAACGGGCCTGAAACTCGGCCAGGCCCGACAGGCCCTGCGTGTCGGGCAGCGCGAGGTCGAGCAGCACCAGGCCGATGGCGCCGCGGTGCCGCTCGTAGAGCGCCATCGCCTCTGCCAGCGTGTTGGCTTCCAGCGCCTCCATGCCCTCGCCGGTGTAGGCGCCGTGCGCCTGCGTCAGCGCGCGAAAGCCCAGGCGCACCAGCGCGTGGTCGTCGACCAGCAGGACGGCGGCTCGGGCGGAGGTGGACATGGCGGCGGGCCCGCGGGAAAAGGGGGCCTCATCGTAGAGGCTGGCGTGCCCTTCGCCAAGCAAGCCCCGGCATGATCTTCGTCATGCCCGAGGTCGCGGGCCGCGCGAGCCGCGCGCGTTCAGCGCTCGATCGTGATGAGCTCCGTCATCGGCTTCCACGACTTGCCATCGAACTGCGCCAGCCGCGCCTGCCGGATCGGGTAGTAGTCGTCGGCGCGGAAGTTGATCTTCATGCCGGGCAGCAGCATGCCCAGTTCGATGTCCTTGAGCCCCTGCACCTGCTTGAGGAAGTTCTCGCGCGTGAGGTTGTCGCCGCAGCGCTCGAGCACCAGCGCCGTGAGCTGCGCGCCCATGTAGGTGTAGACCGAGGTGGTGTCACCCGGATCGTCGTTGGGCAGGTACTTCTTGAAGAAGGCCAGGTACTCCTGCATCGCCTTGTCGTTGTTCCAGGTCGGGTCCGACGGCGTCTTGAACCAGTAGCTCGACACCAGCCCCACCGAGTTGTCGAGGCCGGCCGGGGTCAGCACGCCGCTGATCGAACTCGACACGTAGGGCACGATGTAGAACGGCTTCCAGCCGATCGCCGCCGTCTTGCGGATCGCCTGCGCCTGCGCCTTGTTCGAGGTGAAGGCCACCAGCACCTCGGCGCCCGAGGCCTGCAGCTGCAGGATCTGCGAGTCGACGGTCGGGTCGCTCATCTCCTGGCTCACCTCCTTCACGATGTTCGACTGCTTCGCGCCGAGCGCCTTGCGGAAACCGCGCATGTACGACTTGCCCACGTCGTCGTTCTGGTAGAGCACGCCGATCTTCGCGTTGGGCTTGGACTCGGCGAGGTACTTGCCGTAGATCGAACCCTCGATGTCGTAGGCAAAGGAGAAGGGCACGGTCCACGGCGTGGTGGCGGAGTCATGCAGGTTCGGGCTCGAGGCATAGAAGAACACCTGCGGCACCTTCTTGCCGTTGAGGTACTTCTGCACCGAGGTCTGCGAGGCCGTGCCCATGGAGTTGACCAGCGCCAGCACTTGGTCGGACTCGACCAGCTTGCGCGTGCCCTCCACGGTCTTGGGCGGGCTGTAGGCATCGTCGACCGACAGCAGGTTGATCTTGCGCCCGTTGACCCCGCCCCTGGTCTCGTTGAGCATCTTGAAGTAGGCCACCGACATGCGGCCCACCATCGAATAGGCCGAGCCGGGGCCGCTGTAGGCCACGGTCTGGCCGAGCTTGATCTCGGTGTCGCTGGCACCGGGGCCATAGGTCTTCTGGGCCTGTGCCGTCGCCGCGGTCGCGAAGGCGGTGCAGGCCACGAGGGCTAGCAGGGAAGCGCGCATGTGTGTGTCTCCTGGTTCCGGGGGATGGTCGTTCTTCGAGCCGGCGCGAGTACATCAAGCGGAGCGCGCGGCGTCTGTCCCCTTGCCGGGGACGCAAGCGCGCAATGAGCCCGCGCCGTCCCCGTCAAGGGGACTGACGAGCGGCGGGAGCGCATCGAGACTCGATGCATTCCCCCACGCCAGGAGCCCCTGCATGACCACCACCGCCGAACCCGTCGCGCTGCGCGACGCGCCCGTGCTGGACATCGACCCGTACGCGATCGAGGTGCTGCTCGATCCCTATCCGTTCCACGAGGCGCTGCGCGAAGCCGGTCCCGTGGCCTTCATCGCGCCGCATGGCATCTATGCCGTGGGCCGCCATGCCGAGGCGAAGACGGTGCTGGCCGACCATGCGCGCTTCACCAACGCGGGCGGCATCGGCATCCAGGACATCCGCAAGCCCGGCGAGTTCCGCATCCCGAGCCGGCTGCTCGAGGCCGACCCGCCCGATCACACGAAGATCCGCTCGGTGGTCACGCGCCTGCTGTCGCCGCTGGTGATCCGGCGCTGGAAGGAAGGCTTCGATCGCAAGGCCGAGGCCCTGGTCGATCGGCTGCTGGAGCAGCGCGAGTTCGACGGCGTGGAAGACTGCGCCGAGCGCTTCGTGCTCGAGGCCTTTCCGGCCGCGGTGGGCGTGCGCCTGCCACGCACCGAGACCCTGGCCATCGGCGAGATGCGCTTCAACCAGAGCGGGCCGCGCAACGCGCTCTACGAGCGCGCGATGCAGGCCGCGCAGCCCTACCTCGCATGGTTCGAGGAGAGCGTGTCGCGCCAGGGCGTGATTCCCGACTCGATCGCCGAGCTGCTGTTCCGCGCCGAGGACGCGGGCGAGCTCGACGAAGGCATCGCCTCGAACGTGGTGCGCAGCTTCGTGGGCGGCGGCACCGACTCGACCATCGCCGGCATCGGCTTCACGCTGCACCAGCTCGCGAAGAACCCGGCGCAGTGGGAGCGCGTGCGCGCCGAGCCGGCCAAGGTCAAGGCCGCGTTCGAGGAAGGCATCCGGCACGAGACGCCATTCCAGGTCACCTACCGCACCACGCGCGGCGAGACCGAGCTCTCGGGCGTGCGCCTGGCCCCCGACACCAAGATCGGCGTGTTCATGGGTGCGGCCAACCGCGACCCGCGCCAGTTTCCCGAGCCCGAGCGCTTCGACGTCGACCGCCCCGCGCTCGCGGGCAGCCACGTGGCGCTGGGCAACGGCATCCATGCCTGCATCGGCCAGATGCTCGCGCGCCAGGAATCGGAGGCGCTGATCGGCGCGCTGAGCCGCCGCGTGGCGCGCATGGAACTCACGGCGCCGGCCAGCTACCGGCCGATCAACCAGATGCGCACGCTCGACCGGCTGCCGATGCGCATCGTGCCGGCATGACGGCGGGCAGCGAAGCGCGCGGTCCGCTCGCGGGCCTGAAGGTGCTCGAGATGGGCCAGCTCATCGCGGGCCCCTTCGCCGCCAAGACGCTCGGCGACTTCGGCGCCGAGGTCGTCAAGATCGAGCCGCCCGGCGCCGGCGATCCGCTGCGCAAGTGGCGGCTGCTGAAGGACGGCACCTCGGTCTGGTGGCAGGTGCAGTCGCGCAACAAGCGCTCGATCGCGCTCGATCTGCGGGACAGCGAGGCGCAGGCCATCGTGCGCCGGCTCGCCGCCGAGTCGGACGTGCTGATCGAGAACTTCCGCCCCGGCGCGCTCGAGGGCTGGGGGCTCGGTCCCGAGGCGCTGCTCGAGGCCAATCCGCGCCTGATCGTGCTGCGCGTGAGCGGCTACGGCCAGACCGGCCCCTACCGCGACCGCCCCGGCTTCGGCGTGGTGGCCGAGGCCATGGGCGGGCTGCGCCATCTCACGGCCGAACCCGGCCGGGTGCCGGTGCGCGTGGGCATCTCGCTGGGCGACACGCTGGCCGCGCTGCATGGCGTGATCGGCATCCTGATGGCGCTGCAGGAGCGCCAGCGCTCGGGCCGCGGCCAGGTGATCGACGTGGCGCTCTACGAGGCGGTCTTCAACTGCATGGAGAGCCTGCTGCCCGAGTACAGCGCCTTCGGCGCGGTGCGCGGCGCGGCCGGCAGCGCCCTGCCCGGCATCGCGCCGAGCAATGCCTACCTCTGCGGCGACGGCGGCTATGCGCTGATCGCAGGCAATGGCGACAGCATCTTCCGCCGGCTCATGGCCACGATCGAGCGACCCGATCTCGCGGCCGATCCGGCGCTGGCCGACAACGCCGGCCGCGTGGCGCGCGTGGCCGAACTCGATGCCGCCATCGGCGCCTGGACCGCGCGGCACGAGGTGGCCGAGGTGCTCGCGCGGCTCGACGCGGCCTCGGTGCCGGCCGGGCGCATCTATTCGGTGGCCGACATCGCGGCCGATCCGCACTACCTCGCGCGCGGCATGCTGCAGACCATCGCCATGGGCGACGGCGATGCGCTGCAGGTGCCCGGCATCGTGCCCAAGCTCTCGCGCACGCCCGGCGCGCAGCGGCGCAATGCGCCGCGCCTCGGGCAGGACACCGACGCGGTGCTCGCCGAGATCGGCCTCACGCCCGCGCAGATCGCCGAGCTCAAGCGGCGCGGCGTCGTCGCGGGCAGCGAAGCATGAGCTCGATGCGCGCCGCCTTCTACACGCGGCAGGGCGAAGCGGCCGAGGTGATCCGCGTCGGCGAGCAGCCGCGGCCCGAGCCCGGCCCGGGCGAGGTACGGGTGCGGCTTCGCAGCTCGGGCGTGAACCCCTCCGACTGGAAGATGCGGCGCGGCGGCGGTCGCGCGCTGGTGGCGCCGCTGATCGTTCCGCACAGCGACGGTGCCGGCGTGATCGATGCGGTGGGCGATGGCGTGCCCGCCGCGCGCATCGGCGAACGCGTGTGGACCTGGAACGCCCAGTGGCGGCGCGCCTTCGGCACCGCGGCCGACTACGTCGCGCTGCCGTCCGCGCAGGCCGTGCCGCTGCCGGCCGCGCTGGGCTTCGCCGAGGGCGCCTGCCTGGGCATTCCCGCCTTCACCGCGCTGCATGCGGTGCGCCTGTCCGAATGCGGACCCGGCCAGCGCGTGCTGGTGGCCGGCGGCGCCGGGTCGGTGGGCCACTATGCGATCCAGTTCGCGAAGCTGCGCGGCGCGGAGGTCATCGCCAGCGTGAGTTCGGCGCGCAAGGCCGCGCACGCGGTCGCGGCCGGTGCCGACCATGTCGTGGACTACCGCGAGCAGGACCTCGGCGACAGCGTGCAGGCCCTCACGGGCGGCGCGGGCGTGGACCGCGTGATCGAGGTCGACCTCGCGAACAACGCGGCGCATTACCCCAAGCTGCTGAAGCCCGGCGCGCGCGTCGTGGTCTACGGCACGACCGGCATGGACGCCGTGCTGCCGGCCGTGGTGCTGATGCAGAGGAGCGCCGAACTGCGCTTCTTCACCATCTACGAGATCGCGCCCAGCGAGCGCGAGGCCTGCCTGCGCGAACTGCTGCCGCTGCTCGAGGACGACCTGCTGCTGCACACCATCGGCCAGTTGCTGCCGCTCGAGGAGATCGTGCGCGCGCACGAGCTGGTCGAGCGCGGCGAGGTGCTGGGCAACGTCGTGCTCGCGATCGACTGATCTTCTTTCTTCCCATCGTTTCCCGGAGGTTCCCCATGATCGAAACCGACGTCGTCATCATCGGCAGCGGCGCGGCCGGGCTCACCGCCGCCATCACCGCGCGCCAGCTGGGCCTGGAGGTGCTGGTGGTCGAGAAGACCGCGCTGTTCGGCGGCACCACCGCCTACTCGGGCGGCGCGCCGTGGATTCCGTGCAACCACGTGATGAAGCAGATCGGCCTCGACGATTCGCGCGCGGCCGCCGAGACCTACCTGCGCGCCGTGCTCGGCGAGGCCTACCGCGACGACCTCGTCGCGAGCTACCTCGACCACGCGCCCGAGATGCTGGCCTTCATGGAGCGGCACTCCGAGGTGCGCTTCAAGCCCTTTCCGCTGCCCGACTACGAATCGGACCTGCCGGGCGCCGCGCGCAGCCGCTCGCTGCTGACCCAGGCCTTCGACGGCCGGCTGCTCGGCCACCGCCTGGCCGACCTGCGCATGCCGCTGCCGCAGCTCATGCTGTTCGGCAGCATGCAGATCGAGGGCGCAGACATCCACCCGATGCGCCATGCGCTCAAGACCTGGGCCGGGTTTCGCCACACCGCACGCGTGATGCGGCGCTTCGTCGCCGACCGGCTGCGCTACGGGCGCGGCACGCGCATCGTCAACGGCAACGCGCTGGCCGCGCGGCTGTTCCATTCGGCGATCCAGGCCGGCGTGACTTTGTGGAAGAACACGCCCGCGCTCGAACTGGCCATGGAGGACGGCCGCGTGACCGGCGTGGAGATCGAGCGCGAGGGCCGCCGCATGCAGGTGCTCGCGCGGCGCGGCGTGCTGCTGGCCACCGGCGGCTATGGCGCGAGCGAGGCGATGCGCCGCAAGCACATTCCGTTCGCCGAGCACCACCATTCGCTGCAGCCCGAGGGCAACGTCGGCGACGGCGTGCGCCTCGGCGTGGCGGCCGGCGGCCTGCACGACCCAGCCCATGCGGGCGACTGCATCTGGACGCCGGTGTCGGTGCTGCGCAAGCCCGACGGCGGCATCGTCAGGTATCCGCACATCTTCATCGACCGCGCCATGCCCGGCTGCATCGCCGTGGGGCCCGATGGGCGGCGCTTCGTCAACGAAGGCGGGTCGTACCAGACCTTCGTGGGCACGATGCACCGGCGGGGCATCACCACGGCGCACCTGATCGCCAATCGCGACTTCCTTCGCCGCTACGGGCTGGGCCTCGCGCGGCCCGCGCCCTTCAGCGCGCGCTCGCTGATCGAGGCGGGCTACCTGGTCGAGGCGCCGACGCTGGCGCAGCTGGCCGGGCGGCTCCAGATCGATCCGGGCGAACTCGAGGCCACGGTGCGGCGCTTCAACGAAGGCGCGGCGCGCGGCGAGGACCCGGAGTTCGGCAAGGGCGCCGACGCGCACTCGCGCTTTCGCGGCGACCAGACGCATGCGCCCAATCCGGGCGTGGCGCCGATCGGCGACGGGCCCTACTACGCGCTCGCGCTGCATCCGGGCGATCTCAGCACGGTGGGCGGCCTCGAGACCGATGCCGAGGCCCGGGTGCTGACGCCACGGGGCGTACCGATCGAGGGGCTCTACGCGGCCGGGCTCGACATGAACTCCATCATGCGCGGACGCTATCCGGGCGGTGGCAGCAGCATCGGGCCGGCGATGACCTTCGGCTACATCGCGGCGCGGCAGATGGCGCAGGCGCGATCGTCGATGCCGCGGGCCGACGCTCAGACGATCGGCGCGTAGCCGGGCGCGGCCCAGCGCAGGCTCACGCGCGTGCCCTGCCCGGGCCGGCTGTCGATGTCCAGCCGCACACCCATCGCCTCGGCCTGCTCGCGCAAGCCGACCAGCCCGTAGTGCCCGGGCGCGATGGCCCGGCTGTCGAAGCCCACGCCATCGTCCGCGATCTCCAGGTGCAGAACGCCGGGGTCGGCACGCCGCAGGCGCAGGCCCAGATGCCGCGCGCCCGCGTGCCGCTCGACATTGCGCAGCAGCTCCTCGCACATGCGGTAGACCGTTTCCGCGGGCTCGGCGGCCAGCGCCGGCAGCTCGGGCGCGAGCTCGCAGTCCACGGCGATGCCCGTGCGCTCGCTGGTGCCCCTGGCCAGCTCGGTCAGCGCCGCGCCCAGCCCGATGTCGCGCACCGGGTTGCTGCGCAGTTGGTCGATGGCGCGGCGCGCCTCGTCCAGGCCCTCGCGCGCGGCCTGTTCGGCACGCATCAGCTCGTCGGGCAGCTGCTGCGGCTGCGCGGTCGCGATGTGCTTGAGCACGCGGATCTCGGTGAGCATGGCCATCATCGAATGCGCCAGCGTGTCGTGCAGGTCGCGCGCCATGCGCAGGCGCTCGCGCATCACGGCGGACTCGCGCGACTCCTGCGCCAGCCGGCTGATCTCCATGGTGCGCTGGCGCACGCGCTCGTCGAGTTCCGCGTTGAGCAGGCGCAGTTCGTCGCGCTCGCGCTGCAGGGTGTCGAGCAGCCGGTCGAGCGCGGTGCCCAGGCGCGCCGCCTCGTCGGCGCCCTCGGGCACCTCGATGCGCGAGGCGCTGCCGGCGAGCACCGCATCGGCCGAGCTCGCGATCGCGCTCACGCGATGGGTCAGGCGGTGCGTCATCGCCACGCCGACCACCGCGGCGCACAGGCCCAGCATGCTGAGCACCAGCGTGATGCGCCATTCGATGGCGGTCGCGAACGAAGCCAGCGACGCCACCGGTTCCACCACCACCACGCGCCAGCCCAGGCGCCGCAAGGTGCCGTCGCGCTCGGTGCGCGGCGCCGCCACCAGGAAGGGCTTGTTGTCGACCAGCCGCCGCACCCGGATGCGCGCCGGCAGGTCGGCGCCATCGGTGCCCAGGCCCGCGACCGTCGGGTCGAAGGGCGCGGCCAGGTCGCCGGTCTCGCGCCAGCGCGTGCCGAGCAGGGCCGCCGGGCCGTGGCGCACCATGCCGTCGCGGTCGATCAGCAGCCACTCGCCCGGCGAGGCCTTGATGCCGGACACCGTGTGGTCCACCCACTGCCAACTGAGCTGCGCCGCGACCACGCCGACGATGGCGCCATCGGCATTGCTCACCGGCGCGCTGAGCTTGAGGAAATGCTCGCCCGGCGAGCGGCCCTCCTCGATCCACGCGTCGGCCAGCCCCTGCGAGATCCACGCATGCTGGTTGACGTTCTGGCCCACCACCTGGCTGTCGGTGGCGGCGACGATGAAGCCGTCCGCGTCGGTCAGCGCCAGCCAGATCAGGTCCGGCACGCCACGGTGCACCGCTTCGAGCGAGCGCTGCCGCCACGCGGCATCGTCGCCCTGCACGTCCTGCGACAGGATCGAGGCCACCACGCTCACCGACTGCAGGCGCAACAGCATCGCGGTATCGAGCTCGGCGCTGACGTGCTCGCCGGCCGTCTCCAGCCGCTGCGAGTGCACCTCGAGCAGGGTCGAGCGCACGAAGCTGCGCAGCCAGAGATTGGCCGCCAGCGCCAGGCAGATGGCCAGCGCGATCATCAGCCAGCCGATCGCGGCGGCGAGGCTGCGCCGGGGGTCGATGCGCTGCAGCAGGCTCATCGAGCGGTCGAGGCCGGCGAGGCGGAAGGGGGGCGCGCGGTCATGGGCGGCGCATTGTCGCAAAGGACCCGCGGCGCGTCAGCCCATGACTTTCGGTATGGGCACTTACCCTGACATCTCGGGGTTTTCCTCGGGTCGCGGCGTGACTTCCGGCAGGCGCGAGCAGTTATTTTCGAGACGACAGTTGCGTCCATCGCGCAGCGTGTCGAGAGATGCGCCACATCCACCCAGTTCGACAGCGCCGCGACGCGATCGGCGTGACCTGCCAAGGAGACATTCGACAATGAGCACCCCCACATCCCTCTCGCCGGCCGTCGGCGCCTCCGCCGGCGTCCCGGTACGCTGGTACGCCAGCCGCTGGACGCAGCTGGTCGTCGGCATCGTCTGCATGATCGCAACCGCGAACATCCAGTACGCGTGGACGCTGTTCGTGCCCGAGATCCAGAAGTCCTTCGGCTGGGAACGCGCCTCGATCCAGATCGCCTTCACCATCTTCGTGCTGGTCCAGACCTGGCTGGCGCCGATCGAGGGCTACTTCATCGACAAGTTCGGGCCTCGGCTGATCGTGGCCTTCGGCGCGGTCTTCATCGGCGCGGCCTGGGTCATCAACTCGCAGGCGACCACGCTGCTGGGCTTCTACATCGGCGCGGCCGTCGGCGGCATCGGCGTGGGATCGATCTACGCCACCTGCATCAACAACGCGCTCAAGTGGTTCCCCGACCGCCGCGGCCTGGCCGTGGGCCTGACCGCCGGCGGCTACGGCGCCGGCTCGGCCGCGACCATCCTGCCGATCGCCGCGATGATCGAGTCGTCGGGATTCCAGGAAGCCTTCTTCTTCTTCGGCGTGATGCAGGGTTCGCTGGCCTTCCTGGCCGCGTGGTTCCTGCGGGCCCCGAAGGCGCACGAGATCCGCGCCTCGGCCAAGCTCACCCAGAGCCGCCGCGACTACACGCTGAAGGAGGCGCTCAACACCCGCCTGTTCTGGCTGATGCTGCTCATGTTCTCGTGCGTGGTCACCGGCGGCATGATGGCCGTGGCGCAACTGGGCGTGATCGCGCAGGATCTGGGCGTGAAGGAGTTCAAGGTCGACCTCTACTTCTTCGTCATGGCCGCGCTGCCGCTGGCGCTGATGCTCGACCGCGTGATGAACGGCATCTCGCGCCCCCTGTTCGGCTGGATCTCCGACCACATCGGCCGCGAGAAGACCATGGTGATCGCCTTCACGCTCGAGGGCATCGGCATCATCGCGCTGGGCTACTTCGGCCACAACCCGTGGGCCTTCCTGATCCTGTCGGGCGTGGTGTTCCTGGCCTGGGGCGAGGTCTATTCGCTGTTCTCCGCACTGGCCGGCGACGCCTTCGGCACCAAGCACATCGGCAAGATCTACGGCGTGCTGTACTGCGCCAAGGGCATCGGCGCGCTGTTCGTGCCCATCGGCAACCTGATGATGGAAGCCACCGGCACCTGGTCGACCGTGCTCTACACCGTGGCGGGACTGGACCTGTTCGCAGCCTTCCTGGCCATCGTGGCGCTGCGGCCGATGCTCAAGGCGCACGTCGAGGCCTCGTCCGCGAATCCCGCGGGCAAGCATGGACGCTTCGGATTGAGCGAATGACCCGCTTCAGCGAATGAGCGGATGAACGACGCCGGGCACGACCCGGCGTCTTTTTTTCTCAGGGCTGTTTTCTTCGCGCGAGCACGAGCACCGCCAGTTCGGTGCGCGTGTTCGCGTGAAGCTTCTGCATGATGCGGCTCGCGTGGTTCTTCACCGTGCCTTCGGCCAGGTTCAGCGCCGCCGCGATCTGGCGGTTGCTCTGGCCCTTGGCGATCAGGTCGAGCACCACGGCCTCGCGCTCGGTCAGCGGGTCGGGCGCCTCCTGCGCTTCGGCCGACTCGGGCTCGGCGGAGGCCGGCGGGTCTTCCGCCGCCACGTCCTGCGCCACGTGGTTGGCCAGCAGCCGGAACTGGTCCATCACCTTGCGCGCGATCTGCGGCGTCATGCGCGACTCGCCGCGATGCACCGCGCGCACCGTGTCCAGCACCTCGTCCTCCGAGGCGTCCTTGAGCAGGTAGGCCTGCGCGCCGGCGCGCACCGCGTCGAACACCAGGTCGTCGCGGTCGAAGGTGGTCAGCACCATCACGCGGGTGCGCGGCAGCGCGGCCGTGATCTCGCGGGTGGCCAGCACGCCGCTCTGGCGCGGCATGCGCAGGTCCATCAGCACCACGTCGGGCAGCAGGCGCCGCGCCAGTTCCACCACCTCCATGCCGTCGGCGGCCTGGCCGACCACCTGGATGTCGGATGCGGCGTCCAGCAGCATGGCCATGCCGCGGCGGATCAGGGGCTGGTCGTCGGCGACGAGGACGCGGATCTGCGGGTCGGTGGGCGCAAGGGGGGGAACGGCCGAAACGGTGGTGGCGCTCATGGGGGCCTCATTGTGCGATGCAAGGCGGCCCGCGGCGGGCAGGGATGGCCCTGAGGTCCGGGGATATTTTCGGGTTCCGGGCGCCTGAGACACCCCCCCGCACCAGGGTTTCGGGGGCCCATTGGCCAGCCCCGGCCCCGGTCGCGCGACAATCCGGGGTTACGGCCAAAAAAGGGCCACCCCCTGACGGCCGGAAATTCCAGCACTTGACAACCTGCATCTACGGAAGAAGCGCATGAGCACGAAGCAACCCACCATCGTCTACACCCTGACCGACGAGGCGCCCCTGCTGGCGACCTACGCATTCCTGCCCATCATCCGCGCCTTCGCGAATCCGGCCGGGATCAACGTCGAAACCAGCGACATCTCCGTGGCGGCCCGCATCCTGGGCGAGTTCCCCGAACTGCTGAGCGACGACCAGAAAGTGCCGGACAACCTCGCCGAGCTGGGCAAGCTGACCCTCAAGCCCGAAGCCAACATCATCAAGCTGCCCAACATCAGCGCCTCGGTGGCCCAGCTCAAGTCGGCCATCAAGGAACTGCAGGGCAAGGGCTACAAGATCCCCGACTACCCCGAAAACCCGACCACGGACGAGGAAAAGGACATCCGCGCGCGCTACAACAAGTGCACCGGCAGCGCCGTGAACCCCGTGCTGCGCGAAGGCAACTCCGACCGCCGCGCGCCCAAGGCCGTCAAGGAATACGCCCGCAAGAACCCGCACAGCATGGCCGACTGGAGCCAGGCCTCGCGCTCGCACGTCTCGCACATGCACGGCGGCGACTTCTACCACGGCGAGAAGTCCATGACCCTGGACCGCGCGCGCAACGTCAAGATGGAGCTCATCACCAAGAGCGGCAAGACCATCGTGCTCAAGCCCAAGGTCGCGCTGCTGGACCGCGAGGTCATCGACTCCATGTTCATGAGCAAGAAGGCGCTGCTCGAGTTCTACGAGAAGGAGATCGAGGACGCGCACAAGACCGGCGTGATGTTCTCGCTGCACGTCAAGGCCACCATGATGAAGGTCTCGCACCCCATCGTGTTCGGCCACTGCGTGAAGATCTTCTACAAGGAAGCCTTCGAGAAGCACGGCAAGCTGTTCGACGAGCTGGGCATCAACGTCAACAACGGCATGGTCGACCTCTACAACAAGATCGCCACCCTGCCCCAGAGCACCCAGGACGAGATCAAGCGCGACCTGCACGCCTGCCACGAGCATCGCCCCGAACTCGCCATGGTCGACTCGGCCAAGGGCATCACCAACTTCCATTCGCCCAACGACGTGATCGTGGATGCCTCCATGCCCGCGATGATCCGCAACGGCGGCAAGATGTGGGGTGCCGACGGCCGCCTGAAGGACGTGAAGGCCGTGATGCCCGAATCGACCTTCGCCCGCATCTACCAGGAGATGATCAACTTCTGCAAGTGGCACGGCGCCTTCGACCCCAAGACCATGGGCACCGTGCCCAACGTCGGCCTGATGGCGCAGAAGGCCGAGGAATACGGCTCGCACGACAAAACCTTCGAGATTCCCGAGGACGGCGTCGCCAACATCACCGACCTGGACACCGGCGAAGTGCTGATGAGCGAGGACGTGGAGCAGGGCGACATCTGGCGCATGTGCCAGGTCAAGGACGCCGCGATCCGCGACTGGGTCAAGCTGGCCGTCACGCGCGCGCGCAACTCCGGCATGCCGGTCGTGTTCTGGCTCGACGCCTACCGTCCGCACGAGGCCCAGCTGATCACCAAGGTCAAGATGTACCTGCACGAGCACAACACCTCGGGCCTGGACATCCAGATCATGAGCCAGGTGCGCGCCATGCGCTACACCCTGGAACGCGTGGTCCGCGGCCTCGACACCATCAGCGCCACCGGCAACATCCTGCGCGACTACCTGACCGACCTGTTCCCGATCATGGAACTGGGCACCTCGGCCAAGATGCTGTCGATCGTGCCGCTGATGGCCGGCGGCGGCCTCTACGAGACCGGCGCGGGCGGCTCGGCCCCCAAGCACGTGCAGCAGCTGGTGGAAGAGAACCACCTGCGCTGGGATTCGCTCGGCGAGTTCCTCGCGCTGGCCGTGAGCCTGGAGGACCTGGGGATCAAGACCGGCAACCAGAAGGCCAAGATCCTCGCCAAGACCCTGGACACCGCCACCGGCAAGCTGCTCGACAACAACAAGAACCCCTCGCCCAAGACCGGCCAGCTCGACAACCGCGGCAGCCAGTTCTATCTGGCGATGTACTGGGCGCAGGAACTGGCCGCGCAGACCGACGACAAGGAGCTGCAGGCCGCCTTCGTCAAGCTGGCCGACACCCTCGCCGCCAACGAGCAGAAGATCGTCGAGGAACTCGCCGCCGTGCAGGGCAAGGCCGTGGACATCGGCGGCTACTACCTCGCCGACAAGGTGAAGTTCGAGGCCGTGATGCGCCCGAGCGCCACGCTCAACGCGGCGCTGGCCTCGGCCCAGGGCTGATCGGCATCGCGCGGGTGGCGGCAGCCATGAAGCCCTCCTGGCTCGCGATGCTCCCCGTCGTGCTGGCCCTGGCCGGCGCGGCGGGCAGCGCGCACGCGGCCGAGGACTGCGAGGCCCTGCGCACCCGCATCGAGTCGAAGATCGCCGCCGCCGGCGTGGCGCGCTTCACCGTGGCCGTCGTCGATGCCAACGCGTCGACGAGCGGGCAGGTGGTGGGCAGCTGCGAGCTGGGCAGCAGGAAGATCGTCTATGAGAGGGACGTCGGTACTGGCGCGGGTTCTGCGCCGGTGGCGGCGGGCCCGGGCTCGGCTTCCGTGGGGGAGCCGATGCTGACCGAGTGCAGGGATGGGACTGTGTCGATGGGTGGGGATTGCAAGTAGCGTCCTGACGCTTCAGGTCGTGCGTGGCGCCGCAACCCAGGTGGCCAGGGCTTCTTCAAGCCCCTCCCACGATGACTCCCCGACCCATGCCACGTAGCCGTCGGGCCTGACCCACACGGCCGCTGGCGCACCGACCTCGCCGAGCACCGGGAGCTCCCAGGTGCCATCGAAGCCGGCGTCGATCACCTGGACCTTGTCGGCCAGGCGTTTCGCATCCAGGCCGCCCGGAACCCCGAAATTCAGCAGCAGCGGCCGCGCCGAATGCATCAGCGCGAAGACGCGCTTCGTACCTTCCGCAGTCACGACCTCGAGATCCGGCATCCTCCTGCCCACCAGCGGATGCCCCTCCCCCAGGTCATACCGGATGTCCAACCCCGACATCATTCCCGCGAAGCGCTTGCGCGGCTCCTCCATCCGAAGCAGTTCCGACACGCTCTCCACCAACGCCTTGCTGCGATCGTCCTGCCGCCGCAGCGCGACCTGCGCCAGCGAATTGCGCAGCACCAGCGCCCCTACCGGATGCCGCTCCGCCTGATAGCTGTCGAGCAGGCTGTCCGGCGAGATCCCCTTCACCACCTGCGCCAGCTTCCACCCGAGGTTGAAGGCATCCTGCACGCCGAGATTGAGCCCCTGCCCGCCCGCCGGGTAGTGCACATGCGCGGCATCTCCGGCCAACAGCACGCGCCCCTTGCGATAGCTCGCCGCCTGCCGCGCCATGTCCGTGAATCGCGAGATATGAAGCGGGCTGTGAACGCCGAAGTCGGTGCCGTAGTGAGCGATCAGGCCCTCGCTCAGGTCGCGCAGCGTGGGCTGGTCCGCGCGCCCCACTTCGCGCTCCGTCACCATGATCCGCACGGTCTTCCCGTCGTCCATGCGGCTCAGGCCGTGGGTGCCGATCGCGTCGTGCCGCATGCCCCACACGGGCTCCTCGGCGACCTCCGCTTCGGCGAGGATGTGGCTGATCGTGGCATCCCCCCCCGGAAACTCGATCCCCGCCGCCTTCCGGATCACGCTGCGCCCGCCATCGCAACCGACCAGGTATTGCGCGCGCAGCGTCTGGCCGTCGCGCAAATGGACGTCGACACCAGCCTCGTCCTGATCGAAGCCGACCACCTCGCGCTCCCGATACGTGGTCACGCCCAGTTCGGCAATCCATCCCGCAAGAATGCGCTCGATGTGCTTCTGCCACAGCGCCAGTCCGTAGTTGTGCCGCGTCGGGAAATCGCTGATGTCGAGCCGGTTGAAGCCGAACGCGGCCACCTGGGCGGTCTGCCCCTCGGCCAGGAACCGGTCGACGATGCCACGCTGGTCGAAGATCTCGAGGGTGCGCGCATGCAGGCCGCCGGCGCGCGATCCTTCGATATCCTGGTTCGAGCGCCGCTCGAGGATCGCGACATCGACGCCGGCCAGCGCCAGTTCGCCCGCGAGCATCATGCCGGTGGGGCCGGCGCCCGCGATCAGCACCGCGTTCCCGGACGGTTTCGTTTCGCTCATTCCCATGTCCCTCCTCGTGTTTCGACCCGCGCCGCATCGCGCCATCCGCCCGGCGTCACCCCATGCAGCCGCACGAACGCGCGCTGCAACGCATCCACCGACCCGAACCCGCTGCGGCTCGCGATCCTTTCCTGCGTCCACCCGGTCTGCCGCAGCAACTGCGCCGCCGCGGCCACGCGCGTGCGCTCGACGAAGCGCGCGGGCGTGCACCCGGTCTCGGCCGCGAAGGCGCGCGCGAAGTTGCGCGGGCTCATGCCCACGCGTTCGGCCAGCACCTCGACTGCAAGCTCTTCCTGCGGATGGGTGCCGATCCATGCGACCAGTTCGCGCAGCCGATGGCTCGCGCTGGCCTGCGCCTGCAGCGCCGGGGTGAGCTGCGGCTGCTCGCCGCCGCGCAGCATCGGCAGCGCCAGGGTGCGCGCGATGTCCATCGAGACCTCGTGGCCCAGGTCGTCCTCGACCAGCGCGAGCGCGAGCTCGATGCCGGTGACCACGCCCGCCGAAGTCCAGACCTTGCCGTCGCGCACGTAGATGCGCTGCTGCCGCACGCGCACCTGCGGACGCAGTTCCTGCAGCATCTCGCACACGCGCCAGTGGGTGGTGGCCTCGCGCCCGTCGAGCAGGCCGGCTGCGGCCAGCGCGAAGGCGCCGCTGCACACGCTCGCGATGCGGCGCACGCGCGGCGCGGCATGGGCGATCCAGTCGCCGATGCGCTGCTCGAGGATGGCGTGACGCACGGCGGGTTCGTCGCCGCCAGCCACGATCAGGGTGTCGATTGCGGCGGGCAGCGCGTCGAGGCTTCGGGTGTCGCCCAGCTGCAGACCGCTGTTGGTCGACACGGTGCCGCCACCCGGCGAGGCGATCAGCACCTCGTAGCTGCCGGGTCGCAATTGCTCGGCCTTGCTGAACACGCTGGCGGGGCCCGCGACGTCGATGGCCTCGACGCCGTCGAACGCGACCAGCACGACGGTGCTGGCAGGAACCGCGGCTTCTTCGTCCTTGTGGGTGGGGGTCGGCATTCCTAAGCTCGGTGCATCGAGGTCATGAAGGGGATTCTCCATGTGGAACGGGCTGCGTGCGCTGCTGTGCGCGAGTATGGCGGCGATCGGGTTGGCGGGATGCGGCACGGGCACGCGCGATGCGGCGGTGCCGCCCGCGGCGCACGACGAGGCGGCGCTCGCGCGCGACCGGCAGGCTTTCGTCGAGGCCATGAAGCCGCGCCGGCCCGGCCGGCCGGTGATCGCCATGCTGGCGCTCAACGAGGGCACCGAGCTCACCGACCTGCTGCTGCCGCACGCGGTGCTGCAGCGCGCCGACGTGGCCGATGTGCGCGTGGTGGCGCCGCGGGCGGGCCGGGTCACGCTGTTCCCGGCGCTGCAGGTCGAGGGGGCGCAGGACTTCGCCAGCTTCGGGCGCGCCCATCCCGCGGGCGCCGACTACGTGATCGTGCCCGCGATGGAGCCGGCCGACGCACCCGCGGTGAGGGCCTGGCTGCAGCAGCAGGCGAGTCAGGGCGCGCGCGTGATCGGCGTGTGCTCGGGCGCGCTCGTGCTCGCGCACGCCGGCCTGCTCGACGGCCGGCGCTTTGCCAGCCACTGGTACGACCGCGGCACGCTGCGCCAGCGGCCCGGTGCCACGCATGTGCCCGACCGGCGCTACCTGGTCGATCGCGACGTGGCGACGACCACCGGTATCACGGCCTCGGTGCCCGCGACGCTCGCGCTGGTCGAGGCGATCGGCGGTCCCGCGAAGGCCGCGGCGATGGCGGCCGAACTCGGCGTGGACGGCTGGGGCCCGGCGCATGCGAGCGCGCCCTTCGGGCTCACGACCGGCCGCGGCGCCGAGTACCTGTTCAACAAGGCCGCGTTCTGGCGCGGCGAGCGCCGCCGGCTCGAGGTGCGCGATGGTGCCGACGACATCGCGCTCGCGCTGGCCACCGATGCGTGGACGCGCACGGGGCATGTCGATGTCGAGGCGGTCTCGTCCTCGGGCCCGGTGAAGCTGCGCAGCGGGCTCGTGCTGGTGGCCAGCCCCGCCACGCGCGAGGCAAAGCCCCTGCCGCTGGTGGCCGCGCTGAAGCCCGTGCAGCAGCTCGACCGCACGCTGTGCGAGATCGCGGGCCGCTACGGCAATGCGCGGCGCGACTGGGTGATGCAGGAGATGGAGTACCCGCGCACGGCGGCGAACACCGCCTGCGCGTGGTGATCAGCCGGCGTCCGCGGCGATGAAGTTGCGCCCGCGCGCACCGGCCAGCGCCTGCGCGATGCGTTCGCTCCATTCCGCCTCGGGAATGCCATAGCTCAGCGGATCGACGCTCACGCCCAGCCCCTCGAGAAAGGCGCTCAGCGACGCGACGGCCTGCTCGATGTCGTGCGCATCGAAGACCGACAACAGCAACGCATCGAGCGCCGGATCGCGCCCGCCCGCGAGCTGCATGATGCGCGGCAGGCTGAACGAACACGCGATGCCGTGCGGCACGCCATGCCGCAGCGTGATGTCGTAGGACAGCGAATGCGCGAGCGCGGTGCGCGTGTTGGAGAACGCCAGGCCGGCCTGCAGCGCCGCGGTGGCCAGGCGCTCACGCAGCTCTGGC
This sequence comes from Variovorax sp. ISS6, assembly GCF_056523145.1. NCBI lineage: Bacteria > Pseudomonadati > Pseudomonadota > Betaproteobacteria > Burkholderiales > Comamonadaceae > Variovorax > Variovorax sp. ISS6. The sequence continues at coordinate 1,611,637 of NZ_JAWRZC010000002.1, read as the reverse complement.
CGGTCGGGCCGCGCCAGCAGTTCGGGCAGCGTGGCGACGATGCTGCGCGCCGCGCTCACGGCCAGGCTTGCCGACACCGGGTTGCGGTGCACGTTCCACAGCGACTCGAGCGCATGCGACAGCGCATCGAGGCCGCTGGCCAGGGTGGCCGCATGCGGCAGGCTCAGCATCAGGTCGGCATCGACGATGGCGGCCTCGGGCCAGGTCCACGGCAGCTGCAGCGACAGCTTGCGCGCATGGGCCTGGTCCCACACGGTGGCCCACGGCGTGACTTCGCTGCCGGTGCCCGCGGTCGTGGGAATGGCCAGCAGCCGCCGGTGCCGCCGGGCCGCGGCCGGCGCGCTGTCGGCTCCTTCGAGCAGTGCGAGCAGTTCGTCGAAGCGGCCGGCCGCGGGGCGCGTGAGCATCACCTTCGCGCAGTCGATCACGCTGCCGCCGCCGAGCGCGACGACGCAGTCGACCTCCGCATGCTCGCGCCACAGCCGTTCGTACATCGGCGCCAGCCAGGCCACGTCGGGATTCGGCGGCACCTCGGTCTCGACGGCCGCGAGGCGCCCGCCCAGCAGGCCGCGGATGCGATCGACGAGGCCGAGGCCGACCGCCTCGGGGAAGGCGATCAGGATCGCGCGGCGCGCGCCGAGCAGCCCGGGCAGCGCATCGAGCGAGCCACGGCCGGCATGCACGTCCACGGGGTTGTAGTAGGTCCACATGATGGGTTCGGGAAAGCTGGCGCCCCGGCCGCGTCATGCGGCCGGGCGCTCAAGAGAAAGATCCGCGCGGCCTTCAGTGCCGGCCGCTGTGCTGGATGCGGTGGCGCAATTGGCTCGAGAGCAGGTCGGCCACGATCACCATCACGGTGATCACGATGATGCAGGTGGCGGTCTCCTGGTAGCGGAACAGCTTGAGGCTGCTCACCAGCTCGAAGCCCAGCCCGCCCGCGCCCACCATGCCCAGCACGGTGGCCGAGCGCAGGTTCACCTCGAAGCGGTACAGCACCACGGCGATCCAGGCCGTGACGACCTGCGGCAGCACGCCGAACACGATGACCTGCAGCGGCCGCGCACCCGTGGCGCGCAGGGCTTCGAGCGGGCCCTGGTCGATCTCCTCGATGGCATCGGCGAAGAACTTGCCGAGCATGCCCGCGCCATGCAGCGCGAGCGCCAGCACGCCGGGGAAGGGACCGAGCCCCACGGCCGATACGAACACCAGCGCGAGGATCAGCTCGTTGATGCTGCGCACCACGTTCAGGGCCTGGCGCGTGCACTGGTAGACCCAGCGCCGGCTCTGCAGGTTGCGCGCCGCCAGGAAGGACAGCGGAATGGCCGGCAGCACCGCCAGCAGCGTGCCCCAGACGGCGATCTGGATGGTCTCGAGCGCCGGCGCGACGAGGCGGCCCAGGATGTTCGTGTCGGGCGGCATGGTGCGGCCCAGGAAATCGAGGATCTGCGGCAGGCCCGCCGCCAGTTCGGACCAGCTCAGTTGCGCGCCGCCGGCGCTCCACTGCAATGCCCAGCCGACCACGCACAGGCCGATCAGCAGGTTGAACCAGCCGCGGCGACTCTCGGGCAGCGGGCCGGTCCAGGCGTAGGAAGAAGAAGGGTTGTTCATGCGTGTCCTTCGCTGCGCGCCAGCAGCGGCATCGATGGCGCCGCCGGGGCGGCGGGCTCCTTGCGGTCGGCCGCGGGCTGCGGCACGTAGATGCGGTCGATGTCCTCGGGGCCCATGGCCTGCGGCGCGCCGTCGAACACGACGCGGCCCTGCGAGAGGCCGACGATGCGGTCGGCGAACTCGCGCGCGTAGTCGACCTGGTGCAGGTTGCACAGCACGGTGATGCCGAGGTCGCGCGAGGCATCGCGCAGGTACTGCAGCACCTTGCGCGAGGTCTGCGGGTCGAGGCTCGCGACCGGCTCGTCGGCGAGGATCAGCCGCGGCTGCTGCGCGAGCGCGCGCGCGATGCCCACGCGCTGCCTCTGGCCGCCCGACAGCGAATCGGTGCGCGCATCGGCCTTGTGCGCGAGTCCCACGCGGCCCAGGCATTCGTGCGCCAGCGCGATGTCTGCGCGGCTGAAGAAGTGCAGCACCGAGGCCAGCGTCGACACCGCGCCGAGCCGCCCCGTGAGCACGTTCTTCAGCGCGCTGAGCCGCGGCACCACGTTGTGGTGCTGGAAGATCATGGCCACGCGCTGGCGCAGCGCGCGCGTGTCGACGCAGTTCACGGCATCCATGCCGTCGACCCTGAGCTCGCCGCCGTCGGCCAGCGCGAGCCGGTTCACGCAGCGCAGCAGGGTCGACTTGCCGGCGCCCGATTCGCCGAGCACCACCACGAACTCGCCCGCCGCGGCATCGAGGTCCACGCCGCGCAGCACGGCGTTGTCGCCATAGCGCTTGGTGAGCTGCCGGATGCGGATCACTTCATGCTCCGCAGGTCGAGCTTGAGCACCCTGGCGGTGTCGCGCACCACGTTGTAGGCGGCGTCGGTGGTGGGCTGGAAGCCGTTGAGCACGCCCTGGTCGCCCCACGGCAGGTCCTTCACGTTGGCCAGTGCCTTCGCGATCTTCGCCTTCAGCGCCGGATCGAGGTCCTTGCGCCAGACCATCGGCGACTCGGGGATCGGGCTCGACGACCAGACGATCTCGAGCTCGTCCTGCTTCACCTGGCCCTTGGCGATGGCGCTCGCGAGGATGCGGTCGGCCACGGCGGCGGCATCGACCTTCTTGTTGGCCACGGCCAGGATGCTGGCGTCGTGCGAGCCCGAGAAGATCACGCGGCCGAAGAAGGTCTCGGGGTCGTGGCCGGCCTGCAGCAGGTCCGACTTGGGAAACAGGTGGCCCGAGGCCGAGGTCGGGTCGACGAAGGCGAAGCTGCGGCCCTTGAGGTCGGCGGTCCTGGCGATGCCGCTGTCCTTGCGCGCGATGATCACGCTCTTGTAGGAGCTCTGGCCGGTCTTCTTCGTCACGGCCACCGCGAAGGCTTCCACGTCCGCGACCTGGTTCGCGAGCACGTACGAGAACGGGCCGAGATAGGCCACGTCGAGCTTCTTCGAGCGCAGCGCCTCGATCACGCCGTTGTAGTCGGTCGCCACGAAGGGCTTGACCGGCATGCCGAGCTGCTGCTGCAGGCTGTCGAGCACCTGGCGGCTGCTCTCGATCATGGCCTGCGAGTCCTCGGCCGGGATCAGCCCGATGGTGAGGGGCTGCGCGGCCAGGGCCGGCAGGGCGGCGACCGCGGAAACCGCCGAAAGGGCCAGGACGATCAGGCTGCGGCGCAGGCGAAGAAGGGTGTTCATGGTGGTGTCGGGGATGGAAAAAGGGACTGGAAGGGACCGGAACGGCAGGCATCGGCCTGCGACTACCCCAAGGCTAAGAACGCCATGTGACAGCCGCATATCAGATCGATCACGGATTTGTCACGATTCCATTCAAACAATCTATGGATGTCCGCTGCCAAACTCCGCGCCTTCCTCGCCGTCGCCCAGCACGGCAGCTTCAGCGCCGCCGCGCGCGCCGTGGGCCTGAGCCAGCCCACGCTCACCACCCAGGTCCAGGCGCTGGAGCGCCAGCACAAGGTGATGCTGTTCCACCGCCAGGGCCACCGCATCGAGCTCACCAGCGTCGGCGAGCGGCTGCTGCCCATCGCGCGCCAGATCGCCGCGCTCGAGCTCGATTCGTACAACCTGCTGCACGACAGCGGCGATCTGCAGTCGGGCGAGCTCAAGCTCGGCGCGGTCGGCCCTTTCCACGTGATCGAGATGGTCGACGCCTACCGCCGGCGCTATCCGCGGCTCGACGTCTCGATCCGCATGGGCAATTCGTCGTCGGTGTTCAAGGACCTCGAGGAGTACGCGGTCGACATCGGCGTGCTCGCGCGATTCCACGAGGCGCCGGGTTTCAGCGCGACGCCGTATGCGCGCCATGCGCTGATCCTGTTCGTGCACCGCGACCATCCGTTCGCCAGGCGCGGCGAGATCCGGCTCGAGGAACTGCACGGCCAGCCCATGCTGCAGCGCGAGAGCGGCTCCAGCACGCGGCGCGCGCTCGACGAGGCCTTCGCGCGCGCGGGCGTTCGGCCCAGGCTCGCGATGGAGATCGGCAGCCGCGAGGCGATCCGCGAAGCGGCCGCGCGCGGCATCGGCATCGGCGCGGTCTCCGAGGCCGAGTTCATTCCCGACGCGCGCCTGCGCACCGTGCGCATCGAGGGCGATCCCGCGGTCACGCAGACCTACCTCTACTGCCTGCAGGTGCGGCGCGAAAGCCGCGTGCTCGCCTCCTTCTTCGACGTGGCGCTGAAGCTGCGCAAGGAGGAGTTCGAGGGCGCGACATGACAGCCGGCCGGCGCGAACCTTTGCATCCATATGCGAACGACGGCTAAGCATCCCTGAAAGCCTTCGTTGGTCCGCCACCGGCGGCCACCTTAGTCTGCATCGATCCTCTTTCAGCAAGGACCCCGCAGATGAACGACCGACTCCAGCGCGCGCATGCCTCGCGCTCGGCCGCCGTGAAGGCCGGCCTCGACCATCCGGTGATCGACACCGACGTGCACGTCAACGACTTCGCGCCAGTGCTCGAGGACTACGTGGCGCAGTACGGCGGCAACAAGCTGGTCGATGCGCTGCGCAAGGCGCTCGGCGGGCGCTTCGTCACGCGCAACGGCGGCGGCAAGGACTGGTACCAGCAGTCGGCCGAGGAACGCCAGTTCCACCGCACGCTGCGTGCGCCCTGGTGGGCCCGCGTCACGCGCAACACCTACGACCTCGCGACCTACACGCTGCCCGCGCTGCTGCACGAGCGCCTGGGCGAGCAGGGCTCCGACTACTCGATCCTGTTCCCCAACGACGTGCTCTCGCCGGCCGCGGCCGGCAGCGAGTACCGCCAGCCGCTGCACCGCGCCATCAACCACTTCCACGCCGACCAGTACCGGCCCTATGCCGACCGGCTGACGCCGGTGGCGGGCATTCCGCTGCACTCGCCGCAGGAGGGCATCGAGGAGCTGGAGTTCGCGGTCAGGACGCTGGGCCTGAAGGTCATCAACATCGCGGGCGGCGTCCGCCGCCCGATCCGCGCCATCGCCGAGAAGTACCCGGCCGCCGAGCATCCCGAGATCGCCAGGCAGGTCGGCTACATCGACTTCTACGGCATCGACAGCGAGCACGACTACGACCCGTTCTGGGCCAAGGTGGTGGAGCTCGGCGTGCCGGTGACCACGCACTACGGCAGCCAGGGCTGGACCGGCCGGCAGTCGATCAGCAACTACATGAACAACCACATCGGCCACTTCGCCGATGGCTCGCAGGCCTTCGCCAAGGCGCTGTTCTTCGGCGGCGTGACGCGGCGCTTTCCGGGGCTGCGCGTGGGCCTGCTCGAAGGCGGCGCGGACTGGGGTTCGCACGTCTACACGCACCTGGTGGACCGCTGGGAGAAACGCAACCGGCATGCGGTACGCAACTACGACCCGGCCGAGGCCGACATCGAGCTGCTGGCCTCGCTGTTCGAGCGCTACGGCGGCGACTTCGTCAAGGGCCGCACGCTCGACAAGGCCACGCTGCTGCGCGACAGCCTGGGTATCTCGGCGCTGCCGCACAGCCGCGAGCCGAACGAGAGCGAGATCGACGACTTCGCGCTCGCGGGCATCGAGAAGGTCGAGGACATCCGCGACCGCTGGGTGAACAACTTCTACTTCGGCTCGGAAGCCGACGACCGCACCGTGGCCGCGGCCTTCAACGACAAGGTGAACCCGCTGGGCGTGAAGATCAACGCGATCTGGTCGTCCGACGTGGGCCACTGGGACGTGCCCGAGTTCACCGAGCCGCTGGCCGAGACCTGGGACCTGGTGCAGCAGGGCGTGATCTCGGCGGCCGACTTCCGGGCCTTCGTGTTCGAGAACCCGCACCGCTTCTACACCGAGGCCAATCCGCGCTTCTTCGAGGGCACCGAGGTCGGCCGCAAGCTGGCCGCGAAGAAAGGCACGCCATGAAGCTCGTGCGGCATCTCCTGCGCTGGACCGCGCTGCTGGCCACCGCCTTCGCGGCCTCGGCGCAGGCCGCCCCCGACACCATCCGCATCGGCGTGGCCACGGCCGGCGGCGGCGATCCCGTCACCTGGGGCGGCTCGCCCGGCGGCGTGGCGCGCGCCAACAACTGGCTCGAGGAGGAATTCAAGGCCTCGGGCATCAAGGTCGAGTGGCTGTTCTTCAAGGGCGCGGGCCCGGCCGTGAACGAGGCGCTGTCGAACAGGCAGATCGACTTCGCCTACCAGGGCGACCTGCCCTCGATCGTCGGCCGTTCGAACGGCCTCAAGACCAAGGTGCTGCTGGTCAGCGGCGCGCGCAACAACCTCTACCTGGTCACGCCGACACAGTCGAACATCCAGTCGATCAAGGACCTCAAGGGCCGCACGGTGTCGATCTTCCGCGGCACCAACGGCCACCTGGTCGCGATCAACGTGCTGGCGGCCGACGGGCTGGCCGAGCGCGACATCAAGGGCGTGAACCTCGACACCGGCAGCGCGCAGGCGGCGCTGGTCTCGAACGGGGTGGACGCGGCCTTCGGCGGCTACGAATGGTTCAAGGTGCGCGACCAGGGACTCGCGAAGGTGGTCTATTCCACCCAGGGCCGCGATCCGGCGCTCACGCGCCAGGCCGCGCTGCTGGTGCGCAGCGAATTCGAGCAGGCCAATCCCGCCGAGGTGCAGCGCGTGGTCGACGTGTTCGTGCGCGCCGCGCACTGGTCGTCGGAGGAGAAGAACCGCGACGAGCTGTTCCGCATCTGGGCCCGCAGCGGCACGCCGGTCGCCTCGTGGACCGCCGAGTTCGACAAGCAACCGCTGGCGCAGCGCAACTCGCCGCTGGCCGACGATTTCATCGTGGCGCGCTACAAGGCCGTGGTCGGCGACGCACTCAAGCTCAGGCTGATCCGCCGCGAGGTCACGGTCGATGACTGGTTCGACACCCGCTATCTCAAGGCCGCGCTCAGGAAGCAGGGCCTCGAGGGCTACTGGAGCGCTTCGGACGCGAAAGGGCAGCCGAAGGGCGGGCCCGCGGTCGCGTCGCGATGAACGCCGAAGCCGAACTGTCGGCGGTCCTGCAGCGCGAGCGGGTCGCGCCGCTGCGCTTCTCCTTGCCGTGGCGCCGCCTCGGCGACGCCGCCCTGCCCTGGCTGCTGCCCGCCGCCTTGCTCGCGCTGTGGTTCGCGGGTGCCGGCCAGGGCTGGATCTCGCCGCAGGTGCTGCCGCCGCCCGGGTTCGTGGCCGAGACGCTGCGCGACCTCGCGACCAGCGGCGACCTCTGGCTGCACGTGAGCACCAGTTTCGCGCGCGTGGGCGTGGGCTTCGCGATCGGCACGCTGCTCGGGCTGCTGCTGGGCACGGCCATGGGCCTGTCGCGCCGCGTCGAGGCCTACCTGCTGCCGAGCTTCAACGCGCTGGTGCAGATCCCGGTGCTGGCCTGGCTGCCCTTCGTGCTGCTGATCGTGGGCATCGGCGAGCCGCTCAAGTACATCCTGATCGCCAAGGCGGCGCTGGTGCCGGTGGCGCTCAACACGCTGCAGGGCTTCCGGCAGACGCCGCGATCGCTGCGCGAGGTCGGCGAGGTCTATGGCTACAGCCGGCGCCAGCAGGTGCTGGAGATCGTGCTGCCGCATGCCGTGCCCACGCTGTTCACGGGCGTGCGGCTGGGCTTCACCAAGGCCTGGCTGTCGCTGGTGGTGGTCGAGCTGGTTGCCTCGAGCGAGGGGCTGGGCTACCTGATCGTCTATGGCCGCCAGCTGTTCCAGCTCGACCTGGTGATGGCCGCGGTGGTGATCGTGGGCGCGATCGGCTGGGCCATCGACCGCCTGCTCGAGCGGCTCGAGAACACGCTGCACCGGCACCGACCGGGCGGTGCCGCGCGATGAGCGCGCCCGCCTCGCTGTCGCGCGACGCGGCCGAGCTGGCCGCGGTGCAGCCGCTGCGGCCCGTCGATCGCAGCCGCTGGCGCGGCCTGGTGCTGCCCGCCGTGGCGATCGCGCTGTGGGCGCTGCTGTCGTGGCTCGACGTGGTGAATTCGGCGCTGCTGGTCTCGCCGCAGAAGGTGCTCGCGACCGCCGCCGACCAGGTCGTCAGCGGCCGCCTGTGGCGCGCGCTCAGTGCCAGTCTCGCGCGCGAGGCCACGGGTTTCCTGATCGGCACCGCCTCGGGCCTGATGCTCGGCGCGCTGCTGGGCCTGTGGCCGCTGTTCGACCGCATCGTCGGCCCGAGCTTCAACACCTTCAAGCAGATCTCGCTGTTCGCGTGGATTCCGCTGATCTCGGTCTGGTTCGGCCTCGGCGACGTGGCCAAGGTGGTGTTCCTCTCGCTGGCCGCGCTGGTGCCGGTGGTGGTCAACACCTGCGACGGCATCCGCACCGTGCCGCCCGCGCTGCTCGAGGTGGCGCGCGTCTACGGCTTCACGCGCTGGCAGACGCTCGCGCAGGTGGTGCTGCCGGCCGCGCTGCCCGCCATCTTCACGGGCGTGTACCTCGCGCTCATCTACTCCTGGCTCGCCACCATCGGCGCCGAATACCTGCTGGTGGCCGGCAAGGGCATCGGCAACACCCTGATCGAGGGCAGCGAGCATTTCCAGATGGACCTGGTGATCTTCGGCATGTTCGTCATCGGCCTCGTCGGCTGGCTGATGAATGCCTCGGCGCGCGCGCTCGAACGCCGGCTGGCGCGCTGGACCGGCAGGGCCTGACACCTCTTCTTCCCCGCATCATGAGCACTTCCATCGCATCGAACGAACTCGACATCCGCGGCCTCGGCAAGCGCTACGCGCAGGCACAGGCGCGCGGCGGCGAACTGCAGGTGCTCGAGAACATCGACCTGCACGTGCCGCCTGGCAGCTTCACCAGCATCGTGGGCGCGAGCGGCTGCGGCAAGTCGACGCTGCTGCGGCTGGTCCTCGGGCTCGACGACCAGTACGAAGGCCAGATCCTGCTCGGCGGCCAGCCGATCGCGGGCACCGGCCGCGAGCGCGGCATCGTGTTCCAGGACCACCGGCTGTTTCCGTGGCTCACGGTCGAGCAGAACATCGCGGTGGGCCTGCGCAACGCGCCGCTCGGCGCGAAGCAGAAGGCCGAGCTGGTGGCCGAGCACGTGGCGCTGGTCGGCCTCGGCGGCTTCGAGAAATCGTGGCCGCACCAGATCTCGGGCGGCATGGCGCAGCGCGTGGCCATCGCGCGCGGGCTGGTCAACCGGCCGCGCGTGCTGCTGCTCGACGAGCCCTTCGGCGCGCTCGACGCCCTCACGCGCGCGCGGCTGCAGAACGAACTGCAGCGCATCTGGCAGAAAGAGCGCATCACCATGCTGCTGGTGACGCACGACGTGGAGGAGGCCGTGTTCCTCGGCGACCGCGTGGTGGTGATGCAGCCCTCTCCGGGCCGCATCCGCCGCACCGTGGCGGTGGACCTGCCGCATCCGCGCAACCGCAGCGATCCGGCCTTCATCCGCTTGCGCGATGACGTGCTGAGCGACTTCGTCGATGCGGGAGTCGACGAGCGCCGCGCGCCACCGCGCGGCGGCGAACCCGGCGAACCCGGCGAACCCGTCGAGGCTCGGCCCTCGCGATTGCAGCTCGCGTGGTGAGCACGGCTCGCCGCCGTCTGCGCGATCAACGCCCCTTCTGCCGGATGTACGCCTGCGGCGTCATGCCGATCTGCTTGCAGAACATGGCGATGAAGGCCGAGGGCGAGCCGTAGCCCAGCTCGATCGCGACGTCCTTCACCGCGCGCCCCGCCTCCAGCAGGGCGATCCCGCGGATGACCTTGAGGCGCTGGCGCCATTCGCTGAACGGCATCTGCAGGTCGCGCTCGCAGCGTCGCGCCAGCGTGCGCTCGGTCGAATGCACCGTGGCGGCCCATTCGGCGAGCGAGCGGCCATCCCAGGGTTGCGCCTGCAAGGCCTCGAGCACGCGGCCCAGCTGGGGGTCGTCCGACATCGGGAGGTAGCTGTCGTGGCCGGGCGCGATCGCCAGCTCGTCGCGCAGGACCTCGAACAGGCGCTGCTCGGCCGGATTGCGCGGCACCTCGATGGAACGGGTGCGCAGGCTGTCGAGCACGGCCTGCGTCAGCGGGCTGATGACCATGGTGCAGGCGCGCTTGGGAAGCACGTCGCACAGGGCCTCGGCCAGGTAGACCGTGGCGTAGCTCGCCGCATGGCGGTTGCTCGACAGGTGCTCGACGCGCGGCGGAATCCACACGCCGTACTGCGGCGGCGCCAGGAAGACCCGGCCCCCCATCCCCACCTCGATCACGCCCGAGATCGCATGCACGAACTGCCCTTCCTCGTGGCTGTCGCGCGGCGCGGTGCCGCCGGGCGCGAGGTGCACGACCTTGAAGAGCACGGGCTGCCCGTCGGCGGCGGATTTGAGGAGTCGCTTCATGTTGTCCGGCTTGCTCGATCGGTTGTCCGATTGGAGGGGCTGTGATCCATCCCGTCACTCTAGACTGCCTTCGGCCTCGCAACCACTGCATACCCGAAGGAGACACTGCCCATGAATGCACGACCCGACGACCGCCTTCCATCGGACCAACAGGTCGATGAGTTCTCGCGCGATGGCGCCATCGTCCTGCGCGGCGTCCTGCGGCCCGCCGAGGTCGAGCTGTTGCGCCAGGGGATCGATGCCAACCTCGCCGCGCCGAGCGTGCGCGCGAAGGTGGCGAGCCGGCCCGACGATCCGGGCTTCTTCATCGAGGACTTCTGCAACTGGCAGGAGATCCCGGCGTACTGGGACGTGATCTCGCGCTCGGCATTGCCGGCCGCCGCGGCCAGGCTCACGAGGAGCACGCAGGTGCGGCTCTATCACGACCACATGCTCACGAAGGAATCGGGCACGCACCAGCGCACGCCCTGGCACCAGGACCAGCCCTACTACAACGTCGAGGGCAGCCAGAACGTCAGCTTCTGGATTCCGGTCGATCCGGTGTCGCGTGCCTCCACGCTGGAGCTCGTCGCCGGATCGCACAAGGGGCCGTGGCTGATGCCGCGCACCTTCATGACCAACGAGGCCCGGTGGTTCCCCGAGGGCGCGCTGGCCGACCTGCCCGACATCGAGGCCGACCGCGCGGCCCACGACATCCTCGGCTGGGCCGTGGAACCCGGCGACGCCATCGCCTTCAACATGCTCACGCTGCACGCCTCGGCCGGGCTCGAGCCCGGCCGGCGGCGGCGGGTGTTCTCGGTGCGCATGCTGGGCGACGACATGCGGCACGCGCCGCGGCGCTGGAAGACCTCGCCGGATTTCCCGGGGCTGGCCGAGCAGCTGCCGGCGGGCGCGCCGATGGCGCATCCGCTGTTTCCGGTGCTGTGGCCGCCGGCTTCCAGTTAGTGGGCCGCGAGGCGTTCCGCCTCCAGCGCCGCGCGAACGCTGGCGCGCTGTCCCATGCGAACCATGAAGCGCTGGATCGCCGCGTAGCCCGAGAGATCGATGTTCACGCGCGGCGGCCACGACAGCACGTTGTAGAGATAGGCATCGGCCACCGAGAAATCGGCGCCCAGCACATAGTCGTTGGCCGACAGGTGCTCGTCGATGTAGGCGAACTTGCTGGTGAGGTTGCCGTCCGCGAACCGCTTCTTGGTGTCCGCGTCGAGGTAGGGCGAGAACATCACGGCCATGCCCTTGTGCAGGTCGCTCGCGACGAAGTTCAGCCACTCGAGCGCGCGGTAGCGCTGCCGCGTGCCGAAGGGCGGAAGCAGCCGGTGCTCGGGATGCCGGTCGGCGATCCACTGCAGGATCACCGCGCCCTCGGTGATCAGGTCGCCGTCGTCGAGCTTGAGCACGGGGATGAAGCCCTTGGGCGTCACCTGCAGGTAGTCGCCTTCGACCGTCGTCTTGGTCTTGAAGTCGACCTTGACCAGTTCATAGGCCTGGCCGGCCTCCTGCAATGCGATCTGCGAGGCGAGGCCGCAGGAACCGGGGGCGTAATAGAGTTTCATGGTTGACTAGAGAGCAGCGGGTATCAGGGCATCGAAATCGCTGGCATCGTGGCGCTCGCGCAGCACGGTGCCCGGCGCGCCCGAGGTGCGGTTGACCACCCTGCCGCGCGCGACCGCGGGCCGCGCGGCAATGGCCTCGTACCAGCGCAGCAGGTGCCTGTACTCCTCGACGGCCAGGAACTCGTGCGTGTCGTAGACGCCGTAGAGGCTGCCCGGATACCAGGGCCACACCGCCATGTCCGCGATCGTGTATTGGTCGCCGGCGAGGAACTCGTGCGAGGCCAGATGGGTGTCGAGCACATGCAGCTGGCGCTTGGTCTCCATCGCGTAGCGGTCGATCGCGTATTCGATCTTGAACGGCGCATAGCCATAGAAGTGGCCGAGGCCGCCGCCGACGAAGGGCGCCGAGCCCACCTGCCACATCAGCCAGTTGAAGGTCTCGGTGCGCGCGCGTCCTTCGGCCGGCAGGAAGGCGCCGAAGCGCTCGGCGAGATGGACCAGGATCGAGCCACTCTCGAAGACCTGCGTGACCGGGTCCGTCGATCGATCGACGAGCGCGGGAATCTTGCTGTTGGGATTGAGGCCGACGAAGCCGCTGCCGAACTGGTCGCCCTTGAAGATGTCGATGAGCCAGGCGTCGTACTCGGCGCCCTCGTGTCCGGCCGCGAGCAGTTCCTCGAGCAGGATCGTGATCTTCTGGCCGTTGGGCGTGCCCTGCGAATACAGCTGCAGCGGATGCCTGCCGACCGGCAGCGCCTGGTCGAAACGCGCGCCCGACACGGGACTGTTGATGCTGCCGAAGGTGCCGGCCGGATTGCTCTTCGGTTGCCAGACCTTGGCGGGCACGTAGCCCGCGGGTTGATTGGCTGGAGGCGTGTCTGTCATCGATGGCTTTGGTGGATGGATGTCGATGCAAAAAATTCTAGGAACGCGCCGACGATTCATCTACGGGCGCCACTCGAATTCATCGTTCGGCCGCCCGAACAATGCGGCGGCCCGCCTCAAGGGGCGGGGTGCGCATCGACCCGCCAGCCCGCCTCCGCCTTGCCCACCACGCCGCCCACCCAGTCCACGAAGGCGCGCACGGTGGGCGACAGGTGGCGGTTCTGCGGGTAGAGCACGGAGAGCGGCGCGGCCGGCGCGGCATAGTCGGCGAGCACCCGCCGCAGCTGTCCGCTGCGCAGGTGCTGCTGCACCATGTAGCTGCCCGCGCGGATCAGGCCCAGGCCCTCGAGGCCGCAGGCCACGTAGGCATCGGTGTCGTTGACGATGAGGCTCTCGCGCATGGCGATGCAGCGGTCCTCGCCGTTCTCCACGAAATGCCACTCGAGCGAGCGCGCCGTGCGGCTCGAGAGATAGCCCACGGCCTTGTGCCGCGCCAGGTCCTCCAGCGTCTTCGGCGTGCCATGGCGCTCCAGGTACTCGGGCGAGGCGCAGCTCACCCAGTCGAAGGCGCCGATGCGCCGGGCCACCAGCGTGGCCGAATCCTCGGGCGTGCGCGCGCGGATGACGCAGTCGATGCCCTCCTGCACCAGCTCCACCGTCCGGTCGCTCACCGTGAGCGTGAGCTCGACATCGGGATAGCGCGACTGGAAGTCGCGGATCGAGGGCAGCACCACGAGGCGCGCGAGCGAGAGCGTCATGTCGACGCGCAGGCGCCCGCGCGGCCGTCCGGCGCTGCCGGGAAAGCTGGACTCGACGGCCTCGATCTCGGCCAGCAGCCGCCTGCAATGGTCGTAGTAGAGCGTGCCTTCGGGCGTCAGGCTGATATGGCGCGTGGTCCGCTGCAGCAACCGCGCGCCGAGGAATTTCTCGAGGTCCTTGACCGCGCGCGTGACGCGCGACTTGGGCAGCACGAGGCTGTCGGCGGCCCGCGTGAAGCTGTGCATCTCGACGACGCGGGCGAAGATCTGCATCGATTGCAGGCGGTCCATTCGATCTCTCCTTGGCCCGGAATTTATTGCTCGAAGCGAAACAAGTATAGGTTCGGCTCCCTCGATGTCTGGCGCCTTTCCCTCTGAATTCAAGGGCCGAGGCCGAATCCACTGTTCCATTCAAGGCAACAAACTTAGCCAGCTTCAGGGCTAGATGTTCGTGCGCCGCGCGCTCAGACTGCGGGCCATTCAACCCTCTCGAGCAACTCGCATGAATCCCCTCCAGAAGCATCCCCTCGCGGCCATCGTGGCCGCGATCGCGGTGGCCGGCGCGGGCAGCGTTCTTTGGAAGCATGGCTCCGAAGCGCATGCCGCGCCCGCCACCGCGGCTCCCACCGTCAAGTACCGGCCGGCCCAGCAGCGATCGGTGTCCGACTCGCAGGACTACACGGGACGGCTCGAAGCCGTCGACCTCGTGGACATCCGCCCCAAGGTGCCCGGCACGCTGCTGGCCGTGCATTTCAAGCCCGGCCAGCATGTGCGCCAGGGCGAACTGCTGTTCACCATCGACCCCGCGCCCTACGAGGTCCAGGTGCGCCAGGCGCAGGCCGCCGTGGCGGGCGCCGAGGAACGGCAACGCCTCGCCGACCTCGAGCAGGCGCGCGCACGGCGGCTGCTCGAATCGGACTCGATCGCGCGCCGGGAATTCGATGCGCTCGACAACGCGGCGCGCGCGGCGGCCGCATCGCTCAAGGGCGCGCGGGCTTCGCTGGCCCAGGCCAGGCTGCAGCTCGACTACACGCAGGTGCGGGCACCGATCGCGGGCCGCATCTCGCGCGCGGAGATCACCGCGGGCAACGTGGTCGGCGCGGGCGGCGATGCGGTGCCGCTCACGCGCATCGTCTCCGACGGCAAACTCTACGCCGCCTTCAACGTCGACGAGCAGAGCTACCTGCGGCTCATCGCGCCGTCGCTGCGCGCGGGCGCGCAGCCGACGGTCGCGGTCGGCCTCGCGAGCGACGACGGTTTTCCCCATGCGGCCGCCATCGAGGCGCTCGACAACCAGATGGACACCCGCTCGGGCACGGTGCGCGTTCGCGCTCGCATCGACCGCGTGAGCCCCGACATGCTCCCGGGCCTGCAGGCGCGCATCCGGCTGCAGGGCGGCCTGCCCTACGAGGCCGTGACGGTCGACGATGCGGTGGTCGGCACCGACCAGGACCGCAAGTACGTGCTGGTCGTCGATGCGCAGAACAAGGTCGAGCGCCGCTTCGTCGAGCTCGGCACGCTGCACGGCCGCGATCGCGTGCTGCGCAGCGGCGTCGCGCCCGGTACCAGGGTGATCGTGGACGGCGCGTTCCGCGCGCCGCCGGGCACCGCGGTGTCGGCCGAGGCCGCCGAGCCATCGGCGGTGCCCGATGCGCCGACCGCGTCCGCGCGCGCCGTCGACGGGGGCCGGTCGTGAACATCTCGAAGTTCTTCATCGACCGCCCGATCTTCGCGGGCGTGCTGTCCGCGCTGATCCTGCTCGCGGGCATCGTCGCGGCCTTCCACATGCCGGTCTCGGAATACCCGCAGGTCATTCCGCCCTCGGTGGTCGTGCATGCGCAGTACCCGGGCGCCAACGCCAGGACCATCGCCGAGACGGTGGCGGCGCCGCTCGAGCAGTCCATCAACGGCGTGGAGGACATGCTCTACATGGACTCCAAGGCCAGCGGCGACGGCCATCTCTACCTGACGGCGACCTTCAAGCTCGGCACCGATCCGGACCGGGCCCAGCAGCTGGTGCAGACGCGCGTGTCGCAGGCCCAGCCGCGGCTGCCGGAGGACGTGCAGCGCCTGGGCGTCACGGCCATCAAGAACTCGCCGATCATCACCATCGCCGTGCACATGGTCTCGCCGAACGGGACCTACGACAACAACTACATCAGCAACTACGCCATCCTCCACGTGAAGGACCGGCTGGCCCGCATCGCGGGCGTGGGCGACGTGGTGGTGTGGGGGCCGGGCGGCTATGCCATGCGCGTCTGGCTCGACCCGGCCGCGCTGGCCGAGCGCGGGCTCGGCGCGAGCGACGTGGCGGCCGCGATCCGGCGCCAGAACATCCAGGCCGCGGTCGGCACCATCGGCAGTTCGCCCGCGTCGCCCGACACCGCCTTCCAGCTCAACGTCAACGCCGACGGGCGCCTCAAGTCGCCCGAGGAGTTCAAGGGCATCGTCATCAAGTCCGATGCCAACGGCGCGATCACGCGCCTGGGCGACGTGGCGCGCGTGGAACTGGGTGCCGAGGACTACGGCATCCGCGCCACCCTGGACAACGCGCCCGCCGTCGCGGTGGCCGTGCAGGAAGCGCCGGGTGCGAACTCGCTGCAGATCTCGCGCGAGGTGCACAGCGCCATGAAGGAACTCGAGAAGGAGTTCCCGCAGGACGTGGTCTACCGCGTCGTCTACGAGCCCAGCCGCGCCGTCCAGTCCGGCATCGACGCCGTGATCGAGACCCTGCTGGAGTCGGTGGCGCTGGTCGTGCTGGTGGTGTTCCTCTTCCTGCAGACCTGGCGCGCCTCGATCATTCCGCTGCTCGCGGTGCCGGTCTCGATCGTCGGCACCTTCGGCTTCCTGCTGCTGGCCGGCTACTCCATCAACACGCTGTCGCTGTTCGGCCTGGTGGTCGCGATCGGCATCGTGGTCGACGACGCGATCGTGGTGGTCGAGAACGTGGAGCGCAACATCGCGCGCGGCCTGGGCCCGCGCGAGGCCACCTACCAGGCGATGCGCGAGGTCAGCGGTCCCATCGTCGCCATCGCGCTCACGCTGTCGGCGGTGTTCCTGCCGCTGGCCTTCCTGAGCGGCCTGACCGGCGAGTTCTACAAGCAGTTCGCGGTCACCATCGCGATCTCCACCCTGATCTCGGCGGTGAACTCGCTGACGCTGTCGCCGGCGCTGTCGGCGCTGCTGCTCAAGGGCCACGGCGACGCGCCCGACGCGGTGACGCGCGTGACGCAACGGCTGTTCGGCCGCTTCTTCGCGCGCTTCAACCGCCGCTTCGACCGCGCCTCCGAAGGCTACGGCAGCGGCATCGGCCGCCTGCTGCGGCACAAGGGCGCGCTGCTCGTCGTCTACGCGGGCCTGCTGGGCGCGACCTGGTGGCTCACCGGCCACGTGCCGGGCGGCTTCGTGCCCGCGCAGGACAAGGAGTATCTCGTCAGCCTCGCGCAACTGCCCGAGGGTTCGACGCTCGATCGCACCGAGGCGACCATGAAGCAGATGAACGACATCGCGCTCAAGCATCCCGCCGTGATGGGGACCTCGAGCTACAGCGGCCTCTCGATCAACGGCGTGACGAAGAGCTCGAGCACCGCGCTGACCTTCGTGCTGCTGAAGCCCTTCAAGGAACGGCCCGGGATCAGCGCCGAGCAGGTGGTGGCCGACCTGAGCCGCGAGTACGCCGGCATCGGCCATGCCTACACCGGCGTCTTCCCGCCGCCGCCGGTCTACGGCCTGGGCACGCTCGGCGGCTTCAAGCTGCAGATCGAGGACCGCGCGGACCTGGGCTACGAGGCGCTCTACAAGGCAACCCAGGCCTTCGTCAAGAAGGCCTCCGAGGCACCCGAGCTCGCTTCCATCTACTCGACCTACACGGTCAATGTGCCGCAGCTCAAGGTCGACATCGACCGCGCCAAGGCACAGCAACTGGGTGTCGATACGCCGGCGGTGTTCAACACGCTGCAGTCCTTCCTGGGGGCGTACTACGTCAACGACTTCAACTTCCTGGGCCGCGTGTACCAGGTGCGGATGCAGGCCGACGCCAGGTTCCGCTCCAGGCCCGACGACATCGGCCAGCTGCACGTGCGCAGCGAGTCGGGCCGCATGGTTCCGCTCGCCTCGCTGGCGAGGATCAGCCAGACCTACGGGCCGGACCAGGTGGTTCGCTACAACGGCTTCACGGCCGCCGACGTCAACGGCGCCCCGGCGCCCGGCTATTCCTCGGGCCAGGCGATGGCCGCGATCCAGCGGATCGCGGCCGAGACGCTGCCGCCGGGCATGAGCTACGAATGGACCGACCTGACCTACCAGCAGATCATCGCCGGCAACAGCGCGGCCTGGATCCTTCCGCTGTGCGTGCTGCTGGTGTTCCTGGTGCTGGCGGCCCAGTACGAGAGCCTCACGCTGCCGCTGGCCATCATCCTGATCATCCCGATGAGCATCTTCTCGGCGCTGCTCGGCGTGTGGCTCACCCGGGGCGACAACAACATCTTCACGCAGATCGGGCTGATCGTGCTCGTCGGGCTGGCGTCGAAGAACGCGATCCTGATCGTCGAGTTCGCGCGCGAGCTCGAGATGGCGGGCCTATCGACCGCGAAGGCCGTGATCGAGGCCTGCCGCCTGCGGCTGCGCCCGATCCTGATGACCTCGCTCGCCTTCGTGATGGGTGTCATCCCGCTGGTCGCGTCGACCGGCGCGGGCGCGGAGATGCGCCAGGCGATGGGCATCTCGGTGTTCTTCGGGATGATCGGCGTCATGCTGTTCGGCCTGTTCCTCACACCGCTGTTCTATACGCTCGTCAGGTCGCTCGGCAGGGGCAGGCCGCTGCACGCGGCGGCGCATCACGAGGCGCCGGCGCTCGCCGCGCGCCATCTCGAACCCATGCAACCGGAGGGCCGGGCATGAGCCGCTTCATCCCCACACGGAACCTGCTGGCCACGGCGGCCATCGCCTTCCTGCTGTCGGCATGCTCGCTCGCGCCCACCGAGCAGCGCCCCGGCATCGACATCCCCGCGAGCTACCGGCAGTCCGGTGCGCCTTCCGACGCGATGCCGGCGGAAGAACCCGGCCGCTGGAAGCCGGCCGAACCCGCCGACCACCAGGCGCCCTCGCCCTGGTGGGGCGTCTTCGGCGATCCCGTGCTGGTGCAGCTCGAGGAGGAAGCGCTGCGGGCGAATCCCGACGTGGCGATCGCGATGGCACGGCTGAAGCAGGCGCGCGCGCTGACCTCGCGCAGCGAGTCGGAACGCTTCCCCGAGATCGACTCGGGCTTCGGCCCGACCCGCCAGCGCGGCACGGGCGCGGCCGCGGGGCGCGGAGACGGCTCGCCGGGCAGCACGCAGACGCTGTGGCGCGCCCAGGCTTCCGTGGCCTACGAGGTCGACGTCTTCGGCCGCGTCGCCTCGGGCATCGCCGCCGCGCGGGCCGACGAGGCGCGGCAACGCGCCCTGGCGCACCAGATGCTGCTGCTGGTGCAGGCCGAGGTCGCCGGCACCTACTTCGGCCTGCGTCAGCTGGAGGGCGAGCTGCGCCTGCTGGCCGACACCGTGGCCTTGCGCGAGGACGCCGCGGCGCTGCTCGAGCGCCAGCTCGGCGCGGGCGCCGTGGCGCGCCACATCGTCGACCAGGCGAGGACCGAACTGTTCACGGCGCGCGCCGAGCACCTGGCGGTGGCGCAGCAACACGCGCAGGCCTCGCACGCGCTGGCCATCCTGCTCGGCAAGGCGCCGGCGAGCTTCTCGCTCGCCGCGAAGCCGCTGGAAGCCACCGTCGTGCAGTTGCCGCCGGGCCTGCCCTCTGCCCTGCTCGAGCGCCGGCCCGACATCGCGGCCGCCGAGCGCGCCATGGCCGCGGAGAACGCACGCATCGGCGTGGCGAAGGCCGCGTACTTTCCCTCGCTCGCGCTGACCGGTTCGCTCGGCTACGAATCGGCCGCGCTCGGCAACCTCGGCAACTGGTCGCAGCGCACCTTCCTGCTGGGTCCGCTCGCGGGCACGATGCTGAGCCTGCCGCTGTTCGACGGCGGACGCCGCGAGGCCGAGCTCGACCGCGCGCGCGGCGCCTACGAGGAGAGCGTGGCGCAGTACCGCAAGACGGTGCTGCAGGCCTTCCGCGAGGTCGAGGATGCGCTGGTCGCGATGCGGACCCTCGATGCGCGCATCGCCCAGCAGCGCGAGGCCGATGCGTCGGCCGCGCGCGTGGCCCGGTCCGCGAAGGCGCGCTTCGATGAAGGCGACACCGACTACCTGGCGGTGGTCGACGCACAGCGCACGCGCCTGCGTAACCGGCAATCGCTGATCCAGGCCGAAGGCGCGCGCGCACGCGCGAGCGTCGACCTCGTGCGCGCGCTCGGCGGCGGCTGGGAAGCCACCGGCACCGCGGCGCATGCCCGTTCCGCACCCTCCTCGTCCTGAAGATTCCATGTCCCATTCGAAACTCTTCGAGCCTCTCACCCTGCTGCACGGCCCTCCGATGCGCAACCGCTTCATGCTGGCGCCGCTCACCAACCAGCAAAGCGAGGTCGGCGGCGACGCCTCCGAGTTCGACCAGGACTGGATCGCACAACTCGCGCGCGGCGGCTACGCCCTGATCCAGACCTGCGCCACGACCGTCGAGGCCGGCGGCATCGCCTTCGCACGGCAACTGGGCATCCACAGCGACGCCCATCTGCCGGGCCTGCGCCGCATGGCCGACGCGATGCGCGAAGGCGGCGCGCTGTCCGCGGTGCAACTGCACCATGCGGGCCATCGCGCCAATCCGCGGCTGGGCGGCATTCCGGCACCGGCCTCCGGCGACACCCTGCCTGGCATCGATGCATTGACGACCGAGGAAGTCGAACGGATCCGCGACAGCTTCATCGCGGCCGCGCAACGCGCCGAGCGCGCGGGCTTCGACGGCGTCGCGATCCATGGCGCCTTCGGCTGGATCCTCTCGGAGTTCATGTCGCCGCTGCTCAACGACCGCACCGACCGCTATGGCGGCAGCGTCGAGAACCGCGCCCGCCTCACGCTCGAGGTGATCGAGGGCATCCGCCGCGCCTGCGGTCCCGCGTTCCAGATCGGCCGGCGCCTGTCGATCGAGCGCTACGGGCTGCGGCTCGAGGAATTGCGCGACGTCACCGCCGACATCCTCGACCGCGAGCTGATCGATTACCTCGACCTCGCGCTGTGGGATTCGGCCCAGGTCGTGCAGCAGGGCACGCTCCAGGGCCGCACCATGCTCAGCGTCTTCACCGAACTGCCGCGCCGCGGCGTGCGCGTGGGAGCGGCGGGCCGGATCATGAGCGCCCGGCGCGCGGCCGAGCTGCTCGACGAGGGATGCGACTTCGTGCTGGTCGGCCGGGCCGGCATCCTGCAGCGCGACTTTCCGCTGCGGGTGATGGAGAACCCGCTGTACGACAGTCCGAGGCTGCCGGTGACCGCCGACTACCTGCGCGCGGGCGGCTTGAGCGAACGCTTCATCGCACACATGCGCGGCTGGCCGCACTTCGTCCACCCCGCGAGCCCCTGAGTTCGGGCGCGGGGACTATCCCTGGTGCATGGCCGGATGGCTCTTGAAGAGATCGGCCGCCCAGTCCACGAACACCCGCACCTTGTTCGACAGATGCCGGTTCTGCGGAAACACCACGTGGATCGGCATCGGGTCGTTGCTCCAGTCCTCGAGCACGGGCACGAGACGGCCGTCCTCGATCATGGGCCGCAGCAGGAACTCCGCCATCTGCACGATGCCCAGCCCCGACAGGCCCGCGGCCGTGTACGCATAGCTGTCGTTCAGCGCGATCCGCCCGGGCAGCACGAGCTGCACGCGCTCGCCGCCGCGCGTGAAGTCCCAGTGGAACATCTCGCCCGTGCGCGCGGAGAAGTAGTTGACGCAGCGATGCCGCGCCAAGTCGTCCGGATGCAGCGGACGGCCATGGCGCTCGAGGTAGGCCGGCGAGGCGCAGGTGGTGTAGTGCATGGCCCCGACGCGGCGCGCGATCAGGCTCGAGTCCTCGAGCGCTCCGCCGCGCACCGCGCAATCCACGCCCTCCTCGATCAGGTCCACGGGCCGGTCGCTGCAACCCAGCTCCAGGTGGATGTCGGGATAGCGCGCGAAGAAGTCGGGCAGCGCGGGGATGATCACCAGGCTGGCCAGGCCGGTCGGGGCGTCGACGCGCAGGCGCCCCGAGGGACTGCGCCGCGTGCGCGACAGCGATTCGTCGGCCTCGCGCACGTCCGACAGGATGCGCAGGCACCGCTCGTGGTAGGCCGCGCCGTCGGCGGTCACGCTGACCTTGCGCGTGGTCCGGTGCAGCAGCTTCGTCGCGAGCGAGGACTCCAGCGCCTGGATCAGCGTCGAGACCGTCGCCTTGGGCAGCTTCAGGTGCTCGGCCGCGCGCGTGAAGCTGCCCGTGTCCACCACCTGCACGAAGACCTCGATCGCCTGCAGCTTGTTCATCGCTCGCCCTGCCCCGCCGCCCGTCATGCGAGGAACGCGCGGGTGCCCGCGGCCTGCTGGAGGATCCAGTTGCAGAAGCTGCTCACCTCGGGACGGCCGGCCGCGTTCGGGTTGACGATCATCCAGTAGGCGCCCGGCCCCGCGGTGCGGAACGCCTCGCCGAACACCTCGCGCAACTCGTTGCGCCCCAGCAGGTCGGCCACCAGCGGCAGCCGCGCCAGCGCCAGCGCGTGGCCCGCCACCGCGGCCTGCACCTGCTGGTAGGTGAAGTTCAGGTGCATCCAGTTGCGCGGCTCCAGCTCGGCATGGTTGTGGATGCGCAGCCAGTGCCGCCAGCTCGCGCGGCCGGCCGAGGCATAGGCGTCGTCCTCCTCGACCAGCGTGTGCCGCGCGAGGTCGCCGACGTTCTTCAGCGGCGGCGCATCGCCGAGTTCGATCTGCCGCGCGAAGGCCGCGCTCATGACCGGCGTCAGCGACTCGTTGAACAACCGCGTGGCACCGGCGGGCGCGAACTTGGGCGCGCAGTAGCGCAGGAACACGTCCGTGTCGGGACTCTCGATCGGCGCCATCGCATCGCTCGACGAGACGCGGATGTCGATCTCGGTGTGCTCGCGCTGGAACTGCTCCAGCCTCGGCAACAGCCACAGCGAGGTGAACGAGGCGAAGGTGCTGACGGTGACGCGCGCCTTGGCGCTGGGCGAGCGGATCTGGCGCACGGCCTCGTCGAGGCGGTCGAGCATCGGGAACAGCGCCTTGACCAGCACCCGGCCCTCGGCGCTCAGCTCGACCGAGCGCGTGCTGCGCGCCAGCAGCGTCGCGCCGATGTCGCTCTCGAGCGCCTGGATCTTGCGGCTGACGGCCGACTGCGTGAGATGGAGTTCGGCCGCCGCGGCATTGAAGTTGAGATGCCTCGCGACCGCGGCAAAGGCGCGCAGGGGTCCGATCGATAGAGGTCTTTGACGGTCCATGGAAAGAGTGATGGCACCGCATCGCGAGACGGACCGGCGCATGCGGGACTCTACGCAAGAACACCGCGCCGGGTGCGACGCGCGGCGCAATTGTGAGTTGCGTTCGCCGATGCATCGAATCGTTGGTCCAAACCTAAGATCGACTTCGCCAGCCCGAACTACGGGCTGTCTTCTCGATTCAATGCAACCGATTCAAGGTCTTTCAATGAAATTCGCCATCTTCGTTTTCTCCGATCCCAAGGCCGGGGAAGAAGCCGTGGGACGCCTCTTCAATGCGCTCGCGACCGCCTACGACTTCAAGCAGCGCCATGTCGAAGTCGCCATCTATTTCCAGGGGACCGGCACGCGCTGGGCCGGCGTGGTCGGCAATGCCGACCATCCGGTGCATGGGCTCTACAAGGCCGTCGAGGACAAGGTCGCGGGCGTGTCCTGCGGCTGCGCCGACGTCTTCGGTGCGCGCGAGGACGCCATCAAGAACGGCTTCGAACTGCTGAGCGGCAACGACGTGCCGGGCACTTCCGGACTGCCGAGCATCGGCGCCCTCGCGGCCGACGGCTTCACCATCCTGACCTTCTGATCGATCGATTCGAACTCGCCGCGCCCGGGAGTCCTAGAGCGCGGCGAGTTCGCGGCGCAATCTCGGTCCGACCAGGTCGATGAAGCTTCGCACCCTGGACGAGCCGAAGCGGCTCTCGCGGTGCAGCAGGTGGATCGGCAGCGAGCCGCTCGCGTAGTCGGCCAGGATCGCGCGCAATTCGCCGCTGCGGACCTTGTCGGCCACCTGGTAGCACGGCAGGTTCACGATGCCGATGCCGCGCACGGCCGCGTCGATGGCGGCATCGCTGCCGATGACATCGAGGACCGGCTTGAGCTTGACCGAGATCGCGCTGTCCTTCGACCTGAACTTCCACACCGCCACCTGGGCCGACACCTCCGCGGCCACGATCCTGTGCTTCTGCAGGTCCATCGGATGCACCGGCTCGCCGTGCTGCTCGAGGTAGGCCGGCGAGGCATAGCTGAGCCTGCGCACCTGGCCGACCTTGAGCGCCTTCATGCCCGAGTCGGGCAGCTCGGCGATGCGGATGGCCACGTCGAAACCCTCGTCGATCAGGTTCACGGTGCGATCGAGAAAGATCGCCGAGATCTCCATCTCGGGATAGAGCGCGAGGTATTCCTTGATCAGCGGAATGATGAAGAGCCGGCCGAACACCGTCGGCGCGGTGATCCGCAACTGGCCGCGCGCGACGACGTTGGCGCCGATCACCGAGGCCTCGGCGCGATCGACCAGCTGCAGCACCGCGCGCGAATCCTCGAGGTACCGCTGCCCGCTCTCGGTGAGCGCCAGGCCCCGGGTGTTGCGCTGGAAGAAGGCGACGCCCATCTTCGATTCGAGGTGGTTGATGGCGCGCATGGCCGCGGCGGCCGAGATGTCGAGCCGCCGCGCACCGCCGGCCAGGCTTCGTTCCTCGCCGACGGCGACGAACACCGTCATCAAATGAATGTCGTCCATGTCACCACCATCTTTCCGGCTCGACCGCCCTGCGTCGCGCGCAATTATCAATTGCGGTCCGCTTCCTTTCGGGTCGCCGCGTCGATCGGCACAATTTTTTTCCAATGACCGTTCCCGAAAGCATCGACCCATGACGACCAGCGACACCCTGTTCCACGAAGGCGAATTGATGGCCCAGCGCAATGCGGGCGAGAGGGACATCGCCGAGCGCAACGGCGCCACCGTGGGCCGCACCATCGTCCGGGGCGCCCTGCCCTTCGTGCGCCAGCAGAAGACGGCCTACGCGGCCAGCCTGGACCGCAACGGACAGGTGTGGGCCTCGATCCTGCTGGGCGAGCCGGGCTTCCTGGCCCCCAGCGACGACGCCGCCGCGCTGTCGGTCGACCTGGGCAAGGTCGCGCGGCTCGATGCCGATCCCTTCTGGGAGAACATCCGGCACGATGCGCGCATCGGCCTGCTGCTGCTGGAGCCGCAGAGCCGGCGCCGTTTGAAGATCAACGGCGAGGCCCATCTGGAGAGCGATCGGCTCGAGGTCCAGGTGACCAAGTCCTTCCCCATTTGCCCGCGCTACATCCATCGGCGCGAAATCACGCTCCCGCACCCTGGCGAAGCGGCGCCGTCCTCGACCGCCAGCCATGGCCATGAACTGGGCCCCGAGCAACTCGCGCTCATCGGCGACGCCGACACCTTCTTCCTCGCATCGGCGCACGCCACGCGCGGCGCGGACTGCTCGCACCGCGGCGGCCCGCGCGGCTTCGTGCGGCATGCGGGCGATGGCGTGCTGAGGATTCCCGACTACAACGGCAACAGCATGTTCAACAGCTTCGGGAATTTCCTGCTGAACCCGCAGGCGGGCCTGGCCTTTCCCGACTACGAGCGGCGCCGCGTGCTGCAGCTGGCCGGCACGGTCGAGATGATGTGGAACCAGTCCGATCCCGCGGGCCTCACGGGCGGCACCGGAAGATTCTGGGAGTTCAGGACCTCGCACTGGATCGAGAGCGAGCTGCCGGCGACGCTGCAGGCGAAGTTCATCGAGTTCTCGCCCTTTCTGCCGAAGGTGGACTGAACATGCGACTCACCGTGACGAAGGCCGAGGCGCTGGCCGCCGGCGTGCGGCTCATCCGATTGCAGCATCCCGCCAACGAACGCCTTCCCGGCTTCGATGCCGGCGCGCACATCGAACTGGGATTCGATGTCGATGGGCAAAGCCTGCTGCGCAAGTATTCGCTGGTCTCCGACACCGGAGCGCTCGACCGCTACGACATTGCGGTGAAGCGCAACGACAGCGGCCGCGGCGGCTCGCGTTTCCTGCACGACGTGCTGGCCGTTGGCGACACGGTGGAAGTGTCCACGCCGGTCAATGCCTTCGGCATCGCGCCTGCCGCCAGCCACCACGTGCTCATCGCCGGCGGTATCGGCATCACGCCGATGCTCGGCATCGCATCGGCGCTGAAGCAGCGCGGTGCTTCGTACGAACTGCACTATGCGGCCAGGCACGAGCGGGAAATGGCCTTTCGCGACCGGCTGCTCGACGAGGGGCACGACAAGCTGTTCCTCTACGCGACGCGGCAAGGAGAATCCCCGCGGCGCATCGATGTGCAGGGGCTGCTGCAGCCTCGCTCTCGCGACGAGGGCGTGCACTTCCATGTCTGCGGCCCGGCGAAGCTCATCGACGATGTGCGGCTGGCGGCCACGGCCCTCGGCATTGCGTCGTCGCGCATCCACTTCGAGAGCTTCGGACCCGCGTGGAGCGCCACCGACACGAAGGTCCGGCTCGCATTGACCGAATCGGGCCTCGAACTCGAAGCCTCGCCGGGAACCACCTTGCTCGACGCGGTCGAGGCCGCGGGCGCGTGGATCCCCTCGGACTGCAGGCGCGGCGAGTGCGGCGCCTGCATCGTGAGCTACGGCGGCGGCACGCCGATCCACCGGGACAACTGCCTGACTCCGCAGCAGCGCACGCATTCGCTGTGCCTGTGCGTGTCCTGGGCCGAGCCGGGCGACGCGCTCGTGCTGCGGGCCTGAACCCTCAGTTCAACGCCTCGCGACCGCGCAGGCGGTGCACGAGCAGCTCGACGAACTCGCGGGCCCGCGGCGATTCCCAGCGGTCCCGCTCGCAGACGACATGGATCGGCCACGGCGGTTCCTCGTGGTCCGCCAGCACGATCGCCAGGCGCCCGGCCTGCCGGTGGGTGGCGATCTGGTAGGAGAGCAGTTGCGCGATCCCGCTGCCGCGCACGACGGCCTCGATGGCCGCGTCGTTGGTCCCGACGATCAGCCGGGGCGCGAGCCGCAGCGCGAGGTCCGCATCGCCCGAGCGAAACCGCCATTCGTTCCCCGGCGACAGGGGCGCGGCCGAAACGATCGCATGCCGGGCGAGTTCGGAGGGATCGCGCGGCGTGCCATGCGCCTTCAGGTAATCGGGCGATGCGCACAGCACGCGCCGCACCTGCCCCACGCGGATGGCCTTGAGCCCGGTGTCGGCCAGAAAGCCGATGCGTATCGCGACATCCATCCCCTCCTCGCGGAGGTCGACGATGCGATCGAGGAAATAGCCGGAGATGCTCATGCGCGGAAAGCGCCCCAGGTACTCCTCGATGCACGGCATCACGTGCGAGATGCCGAACAGCGCGGGGGCGGTGACATTGAGGTGTCCCTGCACGGCGCTGCTCACGCCACGGGCCGTCTCGGCCGCATCGGCGAGCTTCGCGAGGATGAGCTTCACGTCTTCCAGGTAACGGTGGCCGACATCGGTGAGCCTGACGCTGCGCGTGGTGCGCAGGATGAGCTTCACGCCCAGGTGCTCTTCGAGAGCGGCGATCGCGCGCGTGACGGCCGGCGCCGACATGCCCAGATGCCGCGCCGCGGCCGCGAAATTCTGCGCTTCGGCCACCGCGAGAAACACGGTCATCAGGTGCGCGCGATCCACTGCGGTTGCTACGGTTGTGGGGTCTGGATGAGGAAGGGCCGGAGCATTCTACGTTTGGGTTTCGCGGCTTCTCCTGGCCATCGGCGCCAGCCGAGCGTCGCCGATTCCCGCTGAAGAACCCTTTTCCATAGTTTCCCAATAAGGAAACAAAAGAACCGGATCGTGCCAACGGCGGCGGGCCGCCGAACGCATGGCCGGCGCCTGGGATTGTTCAGCATCAAGAACAATCTGCCCCGTATTTCGCCGCGGAAGAACAGTTTGCGGCCCCGTGACCCGGCTGCTAGCATTCGTTTCCCATCAGGAAACTTTTGTCATGTAGCGAGCCACGAGCTCCAGCCCATGCCAACCTGATCTTGCCGGCCGGAAGCAGCCTGCAAGGCGCCCCGCCGCACGCATACCGCGCCAACCGCGGCGATGGGCAGGTGTCCCGTCGGACACAGGTATTCCATCCCCAAAAAAGAAACCGTCTTAGGAGACAAGCATGAAAGCCATGAGAACCGCAGCCTGCGCGCTGCTCGCCCTGGCCGCCATCGGCACGGCCGGTGCCGGCACGACGTTCGACACCGTCAAGAAGCGCGGCACCGTCCAGTGCGGCGTCTCGACCAACCTGCCGGGCTTCGCGTTCACGGACAGCAAGGGCGAGTGGCAGGGCATCGATGCCGACACCTGCCGGGCCATCGCGGTGGCCATGTTCGGCGATGCATCGAAGGCGCGGTTCACGCCGCTCACCACGCAGGCCCGCTTCACCGCGCTGCAGTCGAGCGAGGTGGACGTGCTGACCCGCAACACGACCCAGTCGCTCACGCGCGACACCACGCTGGGACTGATCGGCGTGGGGGTCAACTACTACGACAGCCAGGGGATCATGGTGAAGAAGGACCTCGGCGTCGCAAGCGCGAAGAAGCTCAACGGCGCCACCATCTGCGTGCTGCCGGGAACGACCACCGAGCTGAACCTGGCCGACTGGTTCCGCGGCGCGAAGATGGAGTTCAAGCCCGTGGTCCTCGACAAGGCCGACGAGATCCTGCGCGCCTTCGCCGCCGGGCGTTGCGACGGCATCAGCATGGACAAGTCGCAGCTCGCACTGGCGCGGATCAATCTCGGCAATCCCGACAACTTCGTGATCCTGCCCGAGGCGCTGTCGAAGGAGCCGCTGGGCCCGATGGTCCGCCAGGGCGACGAGGCCTGGTTCAACGTGGTGCGCTGGTCGCTCAATGTGCTGCTGGAAGCCGAGGAGTACGGCCTGAGCTCGAAGAACGTCGACGAGGCGCTCAAGAGCCCGTCGCCGGGCATCCAGCGCATGCTCGGCGTGACGCCCGGCATGGGGAAGAACCTCGGCATCGACGACAAGTGGGCCTACCGGATCGTCAAGCAGGTCGGCAACTACGGCGAGGTGTTCGACCGCAGCCTGGGCATGGCCAGCCCCATGAAGCTGGAGCGGGGCCTGAACGCGCCCTACACCAAGGGCGGGCTGATGTACGGCTGGCCGATCCGCTGAGACCGGCGGCGGCGCACGCGCCGCCGCGATGTCCGCGTCTTCCGAACCTCTTCCACGCAGCCATGCCCTCCCACCACACACTTGCACCGCCCACGCGCCGGCCCCGGCGCTTCAGCTGGACCGATCCCTCCACGCGCGCCCTGGCCTGCCAGGCGGCGGCCATCGCGGCCGTCGCGCTGGTCGCCTGGTTCCTGGTGTCCAACACGCTCCACAACCTCGCCTCGAGGAACATCTCCACCGGCTTCGGCTTCCTCGGGCGCGAAGCCGGCTTCGCGATCGGGGAGAGCACCATCGCCTACACGCCGGCCGACTCCTATGCGCGGGCCATCGGCGTGGGCGCGCTCAACACCTTGCGCGTCGCGCTGATCGGCATCGTGGCCGCCACGCTGCTCGGCACATTGATCGGCATCGCGCGGCTGTCCGGCAACTGGCTGATCGCGAAGCTCTCGGCGCTGTACGTCGAGCTGGTGCGCAACGTCCCGCTGCTACTGCAACTGCTGCTCTGGTATGCGCTGATCACCGAGAACATGCCCGGGCCGCGGCAGGCGCATCATCCGCTGCCGGGCGTCTTCCTCTCGAACCGCGGCCTGAAGGTGCCGACGCTCGAAGGCAGCTCGGTCGACTGGATGCTCGGTGGCGCGGCGCTCGCGCTGGTGCTGGCGCTGCTGCTCGCGCACTGGGGGGAAAAGCGCAGGGAAGCCAGCGGCCTGGAGTTCTCGGCCGGGCGCGTGGCCGCGGCCCTGCTGCTCGGCCTGCCCCTGGCCGGCTGGCTGCTGGGGGGCGCCTCGCTGTCGCTGAACCTGCCCGAGCTCCGGGGCTTCAGCTTCGAGGGCGGCGCCACGCTGTCGCCGGAACTCGCGGCGCTGCTGGCGGGCCTCGTGTTCTACACCACCGCCTTCATCGCCGAGATCGTGCGCTCGGGCATCCAGGCCGTCGGCAGCGGCCAATGGGAGGCCGCGCGCTCGCTGGGCCTGCGCCGCTCGCGCATCCTGCGGCTGGTGGTGCTGCCGCAGGCGGTCCGGGTGATGGTGCCGCCCGTCACGAGCCAGTACCTCAACCTGGTCAAGAACAGCTCGCTCGCGGTGGCCATCGGCTATCCCGACCTGGTGTCGGTGGTCAACACGACGCTCAACCAGACGGGGCAGGCCATCGAGGGCATCCTGATCATCATGGGTGCCTACCTCACGGTGAGCCTGTCGATCTCCTGCTTCATGAATGCCTACAACAAGCGCATGTCGCTGGTGGAGCGCTGACATGAACGGCATCGCATCGCCCGCGCGGCATCTGGACATCGCGCCGCCGCGCCCGCCCCGGGGCGGCCCGCTCGCCTGGCTCCAGCGGCGCTTCCTCGCCTCGCCCGCCAGCGTGGTCGCGACCGTGCTGCTCGCCTGGCTGCTGCTGATGGCCGTTCCGGCGCTCATCGACTGGGGCTGGATCCAGGCGAACTTCAACGCCACCAGCGGCCAGGAATGCCATCGCTCGCACGGTGCGTGCTGGGCCTTCATCGCCGAGAAGCACCGCCTGATCCTCTTCGGCACCTACCCCCACGACGAGCAGTGGCGGCCGCTGGTCGCCACCTGCCTGCTGATCGGCCTGATCGTCTGCAGCGGTATCCGCCGGTTCTGGAACCTCGCATTGCCGGCGATGTGGGTGCTGGGCCTGTCGACCGTGGCCGTGCTCATGTGGGGCGGCGTGCCGGGGCTGGTCTACGTGGAGAACGTGCGCTGGGGCGGCCTGCCGCTGACGCTCATCCTCTCGACCTTCGGCATCGCATTGGCCTTCCCGCTCGGCGTGCTGCTCGCCCTCGGGCGGCGTTCGCGCATGCCGGTCATCAAGGCGCTGTGCGTCGTCTACATCGAGCTGATCCGCGGCGTGCCGCTCATCAGCCTGCTGTTCATGTCGTCGGTCATGCTGCCGCTGTTCCTGCCCGAGGGCTTCGCCATCGACAAGCTGCTGCGCGCGCAGATCGCGATCGTCATGTTCGCCGCCGCCTACATCGCGGAGACCGTGCGCGGCGGCCTGCAGTCGGTGCCCAAGGGGCAGTACGAGGGCGCCGATTCGATCGGCCTGGGCTACTGGCAGCAGATGCGCGCGATCGTGCTGCCGCAGGCCCTGAAGATCGTGATCCCGCCGCTGGTCAGCACCTTCATCGCGCTGTTCAAGGACACCTCCCTCGTCGTGATCATCGGGATCTTCGACCTGACGCTGGCCGCGAAGGCCGCGCTGGCGGATGCCGCGTGGACCGGCTTCGGCATGGAGGCCTACCTGTTCATCGCGGCCATCTACTTCGTCTTCTGCTTCGCCATGTCGCGCTACAGCCAGGCCCTGGAACGGCGCCTGGCGACGGGTCACCGGGCCTAGAAGCGACCGCCCCGCACTCCAAGGATTCCAGACATGAAAGAACCCATCATCCGCCTGCAAGGCGTCAACAAGTGGTACGGAGAATTCCACGTGCTGCGCAACATCGACCTCGAGGTCGCGCGCGGCGAACGCATCGTCGTCTGCGGTCCCTCGGGGTCGGGCAAGTCCACGATGATCCGCTGCCTGAACCGGCTCGAGGCGCACCAGCAGGGACGCATCGTGGTCGACGGCACCGAGCTGACCGACGACCTGCGGCGCATCGAGGCCATTCGGCGCGACGTGGGCATGGTGTTCCAGCACTTCAACCTGTTCCCCCACCTCACGGTGCTGGAGAACCTCGTCCTGGGGCCGACCTGGGTGCTCAAGAGGCCACGCGCCGAAGCCGAGGCCGATGCGATGAAGTACCTCGAGCGGGTGCGCATCCCCGAACAGGCGAGGAAATTCCCCGGCCAGCTCTCGGGCGGGCAACAGCAGCGCGTGGCGATCGCGCGCTCGCTGTGCATGAAGCCCAAGATCATGCTGTTCGACGAACCCACCTCCGCGCTCGACCCCGAGATGGTCAAGGAGGTGCTGGACGTCATGGTGAGCCTGGCGCAGGAAAGCGGCATGACCATGCTGTGCGTCACCCACGAGATGAACTTCGCGCGCAAGGTCGCCGACCGCGTGATCTTCATGGACCGCGGCGAAATCATCGAGCAGGGAAGGCCCGAGGATTTCTTCGGCAATCCGCGCAACGAACGCACGCGCGCGTTCCTGGGCCAGATCCTGCACTGACGGCTTTCACCACTTTTCGGACATCGGAGAATCGGATGACAAGAGAACTCGATCGGCCCCCGGGATTCCAGACCCGCGCCATCCATCACGGCTACGGCTCGCAAGACCCCTACGGGGCCGTCTCGCCGCCGATCTACATGACGTCGACCTTCGCGTTCGACACGAATGCCGAGGCCGAAGCCATCTTCGCCGGCGAGAGCGACCTCTACGTCTACGGGCGGCAGCACAACCCGACGCAGGATCTTCTGGAGCGGAGGCTGGCCAACCTCGAGGGTGCGCAGGCCGCGGTCGCCACCGCCTCGGGCATGGCCGCGATCAACGCGGTGTTCCTCAGTCTCCTGGGCAGCGGCGACGAGATCGTCGTTCACCACACGATCTATGCCACGGCAACCACGCTGATCGACGAAGGCCTGCCCCGCCTGGGCATCAAGGTGACCAAGGTCGATCTGTCGTCGCCCGCGGAGCTTGCCGCAGCGATCACGGCGAAGACGAAGCTCGTGTACTTCGAGACGCCGATCAATCCGACCGGAGAGGTGCTCGACATCGAGGCCATCTCGAAGATCGCGAAGGCCGCCGGCGTGCGGGTCGTGGTCGATTCGACCTTCGCCTCCCCGGCCCTGCAGCGCCCCTTGGCCCATGGCGCCGATCTGGTGGTGCACTCGCTGACCAAATACATCAACGGGCACGGCGATCTGCTCGGCGGCATCGTGGTGGGTGACCTGCCGACCATGAACAGGGTCCGCAGCGTCGGCCTGAAGTACATGACCGGCGCTTCCCTTTCGCCGATGCTCTGCTTCCTGGTCCTGCGCGGTCTCAAGACCCTGAAGCTGCGCATGCGCCAGCACGGCGAGAACGCGCTGGCGATCGCGCGGATGCTGGCGGCCCATCCGGCGGTCGAAGTCGTGCGCTATCCCTTCCTCGAAGACAGCCCGGGGCACGAGATCGCGCGCCGGCAGATGCTGCATGGCAGCGGCATGCTGTCCTTCGACCTGAAGACGGGATACGACGGCGCGATCCGGATGATCGATCGCCTGCGCCTGATCTCGCGCGCGATCAGCCTCGGCGATACCGAGTCGCTGATCACGAGCCCCGGCGCCCTGATGCGCGCGCGGCAGAAGATCGCGCCGACGGCGCGCCTGAGCGAAGACGTCACCATGGACCTGATACGCCTTTCGGTGGGACTCGAGGATGTGGAGGACCTGATCGCCGATCTGAGGCAGGCGCTCGACGCGCCCTGATTCGGCGCTGCACGGGCGCGCCCGCCCGCATCAATGGGCGCGCTTCATGCGAATAACTCCACAGTCCGATCCGCCGTTCGGGAAAGAATGAGTCATCGGATGCGATGCGCATCGAGGACAGGACACCGCAATGAAATCAGCAGGCCTTTCTCTGGCGACCCGCGCCATCCACGCGGGCTACGATGCCTCGGCGCACCAAGGGGCGCTGAATCCGCCGATCTTCTGGTCGTCGACCTTCGCCTTCGACTCGGCCGAGCAGGGCGCCGCGCGCTTCGCGCAGGAAGAGCCGGGGATGATCTACACGCGCGTCACCAATCCGACCGTGCAGTTGCTCGAGGAGCGCCTCGCATCGCTCGAGGGCGGCGAGGCCGCGCTCGCTTTCGGGTCCGGCATGGGCGCGATCTGCACGCTGATGTGGACCTTGCTGAGACCGGGCGACGAGCTGCTCGTCGACCTCACGCTCTACGGCTGCACCCATGCCCTCGTGCACCACCTGCTGCCCGACTTCGGCATCGTCACGCGCGTTGCGGACTTCACGCAGCCAGGCGAGCTGGCGGCCCATCTCAATGCGAGAACGAAGCTCGTGCTGTTCGAGACGCCCGCGAGCCCCCACATGCGCGTCGTCGACATCGCAGCGGTCTCGGAGATGGTCCATGCGCACAGCACGGCACTGGTCGCGGTCGACAGCACCTACTGCACGCCCTACCTGCAGCAGCCGCTGAAGCTCGGCGCCGACGTGGTCGTGCATTCGCTCACCAAGTACATCAACGGCCACGGCGACGTGATCGCGGGTGCGCTGGTGGGCACCAAGGCGCTGATGTCGACGCTGCGCTTCGTGGGCATCAAGGAACTGACCGGCGCCTGCATGTCGCCCATGGATGCCTACCTGATCCTGCGCGGCCTGAAGACGCTGCCGGTGCGCATGGACCGGCATTGCGCGAACGCGCAGCGCGTCGCGGAATTCCTCGAAGCCAGGCCCGAGGTGGCACGCGTGAAGTTCCCGGGACTGCCTTCGCATCCCCAGTACGAGCTGGCCAGGCGGCAGATGGCGCAACCGGGCGCGGTGATCGCGTTCGACATCCATGGCGGACTCGATGCCGGACGCCGCTTCATCAACGCGCTGCGCCTGGTGACGCGCGCCGTCAGCCTGGGCGATGCCGAGAGCCTGGCCCAGCATCCCGCCAGCATGACGCACGCGACCTACACGCCCGAGGAGCGCGCGCGGCACATGATCGGCGACAGCCTGATCCGGCTGTCGATCGGGCTGGAGGCGATCGAGGACATCCTCGAGGACCTGCGGCAGGCGCTGGAAGCCTCGCCCGCCGGCTGAGCGGCCCTAGACCACGCGCGCGAGCAGGCTACGCACCTCCTCCGGCCGCGGTATCGGCGCCACCGCGCCGAAGCCCGTGGTCGTGAGCGCCGCCGCCGCATTGGCATAGCGCACCGCCTGCGCGATCGCGTCGCCCGCGGCCAGCCGCGCGAGCAGCGAGCCCGCGAAGCAGTCGCCGGCGCCGGTCGCATCGACCGCCCGCACCGCATGGCCCGCGATGCGCTCGCGCGACGAGGGCGTGGCGAGCACCGCGCCGGCCTTGCCGAGCTTCAGCACCACGGTGCGCGCGCCGGCCTCGAAGCACCAGTCGAGGATGGCGTCTTCGCCGTCGAGGCCGGTGAACTGCTGCGCATCCTCGATGCTCGGCAGGAACAGGGCCGACAGGCCCACGGTCTCGCGGATCACGGCGCGGGCGCGCGCCAGCGGCCAGAGCTTGAGCCGCAGGTTGGCGTCGTAGCTGACCTGCACGCCCTTCGCGCGCGCGATGGCGATGGCCTCGAACACGGTGTCGCAGGAGCTCGCGCTGATGGCCTGGCTGATGCCCGACACATGGAGGAAGCGCGCGCCCTCGATGGTGCCGCGCGACAACCCGGCCGGCACCATGCGGCTGGCGGCGCTGCCGGCGCGCAGATAGCTGAAGGCATGGCCGTCGCCGTCGTGCGTGACGAAGTACACCGCGGTCGGCGCCTGCGCATCGCGCGCCACGCCGTCGGTGGCCACGCCTTCGGCGCGCCAGAGTTCCATCAGCGCATCGCCCCAGGTGTCGCTGCCCACGCGCGTGAGGTAGGCGGTGCGCGCGCCCTGCCGGGCGGCGGCGATGATGGCGTTCGAGGTGTCGCCGCCGAAGCCCTGCAGGTAGCCGGGCTCGCCGGGACGGACCTGGTTGAACTCCACCATCGGCTCGCCGAGCGCGACGATCTGCACCGCGCCGGTGGCTTCAGATGCGGCCATATTTCGCCAGCCCCTTGCGCAGCGAGCGCTCGGCCACGATCAATTTGGCCTGCTCGAGCTCGCGCTGGTCGATCTCCTGCGCCATCGCGAGCACGGCCTCGGCGTGGGCGAGCGGCACGATCACCACGCCGTCGATGTCGGCCACCACGATGTCGCCCGGGTGCACCATCACGCCGCCGATCATGGTCGGCACGCCCGAGCTCAGGGTCTTGTGGCGGCCCAGCGTGGTGCCCGGCGAGACGCTGCGCGCGAACACCGGGAAGTCGTAGTCGCGGCGGATCTCGGCGATGTCGCGCACGCCGCCGTCGAGCAGCGCACCCGCGTGGCGGTTGGCGAAGGCGCCCGCGGTCATCAGGCCGCCCCAGACGGCGACGTCGCTCTCGCCGCCGATGCCGATGCAGATCACGCTGCCCTCGGGCGCCTCGTCGATCAGGTCGAGCGCATGCTGCGGCGGCACGAACTCGTCGGTCGGCACCTCGATCACGGTGGCGGCCGGGCCGACCACGCGCCTGTCGTTGATGCGCGGCTTGATCTCGTGGTCGAGGTAGCCGCGCTTGCCGGTGACCTTGTCGACGGCATCGGCGACCGAGGCGGTGGCGACCTTCTCGAAGGCGGCGATCAGTTGCTGGGTGTCCATGAATCTCTCTCCTTGTATATGGGGCAATGGGCTGGAAGACGGAAAACGGCGGGCAGGCTCCCGCCCGCCCTCCTCGCGGAGGGCGGCAGAAAAACGAATCGGGGGTTCAGGCGCTCACTGCGCGGCCTTGGCGATCTCCTCGCGCGCCTGCTTCATCAGTGCGGCGCCGATCTGCTCGGTGAACTTCTCGTGCACGGGCTTGACCTTCTCGCGCATGCGGTTGGCCTCGGCGGCCGGCAGGTCGACCACCTGCAGGCCGTGCTTCTTCATCTGGTCGACCAGCTTGCGCGTTTCCTCGCGGTTGATCTGCCGTTGGTAGGTGCCGGCATCGACGGCCGCCTTGCGCACCACGTCGCGATCGGCCTCGGAGAGCTTGTCGAACCACTTCTTGCTCGCCAGCACGATGTAGGGCGTGTAGCTGTGGGCGCTCAGGGTCAGGTATTTCTGCACTTCGTAGAACTTGCCCGACTCGATCAGGCCCAGGCCGTTCTCCTGCGCGTCGACCGACCGGGTCTCGAGCGCGCCATAGAGCTCGGTGTAGGGCAGCGGCAGCGGGTTGGCGCCCAGGGCCTTGAAGGTTTCGATGTAGACCGGGTTCGGGATCACGCGGATCTTCAGGCCCGCGATGTCCTCGAGCTTGTTGACCGGGCGGCGCGAATTGGTGAGATGGCGAAAGCCGTTCTCCCAGTAGGCCAGGCCCACCAGGCCATGGGCCTCGAGCTTCTGGAACAGCGACTGGCCGACCGGGCCGTCGAGCAGCGAGTCGGCCTCCTTGAAGCTGGAGACCAGGAACGGCAGGTCGAGCAGCGCGTATTCCTTGACCACGCCGACCAGGCCCGAGGTCGGGCCGACCATCAGCTCCTGCACGCCGCCCTGCAGCGCCGACTGCATCTGCGCATCGGTGCCGAGCTTGCCGCTGCCGTAGGTGTTGACGTTGACGCGGCCGCCGGTGCGCGTCTTCACCAGCTCGGAAAAGCGCTTGGCCGCCAGGCCCTGCGAGTTGTCGTCGCTGGCGCCGTAGCCGAACTTGCCGGCCTGCGCATGGGCCAGGCCGAGCGCGGCGGTGGCCGCGAGCGCGACGATGATCTTCTTGAGCATGCTTGTTGTCTCCTTGTTGGATGAATGAACGGTGTCAGCGGAACCAGGTGGCGGGCACGAGCACCAGCGCCGGGAACAGGATCAGCAGCAGCAGCACGACGAGCTGCGCCAGCATGAAGGGCATGACGCCGCGGATCGCGTCGTCCATGCGGATGCGCGCCACGCCGGCCACCACGTTGAGCACCGTGCCCACGGGCGGCGTCACCATGCCGATGGCGTTGTTGATGATGAACAGCACGCCGAAGTAGATCGGGTCGATGCCGGCCTCATTGATGATCGGCATCAGCACCGGCGTGAGGATCAGGATGGTGGGCGTGAAGTCGAGCGCGGTACCCACCAGCACCACCACCGCCATCAGCACCAGCATCAACAGCGTCTTGTGCTCGATGAAGGGCTGCGCCAGCGCCACGATCTGGTCGGGGATATTGGCCACCGTGATGAGCCAGGCCGACACCAGCGAGGCCGCCACCAGGAACATGATGATGGCCGAGGTCATGGCCGCGCTCAGCAGCGCGCGGTAGAGGTCGCGCAACGACAGCGCGCGGTAGACCACGGTGCTCACGAAGAGCGCGTAGGCCGCGGCCACCACGCCGGCCTCGGTGGGCGTGAACAGGCCGAACTTGAGGCCGAAGATGATGATCACCGGCAGTCCCAGCGCCCACAGGCTGCGCAGCACCGCCACGCCGATCTCGGGCAGGCTGCGGCGCGGCGCCGGCTGCACCGTGCCGCGGCGCGAGAGCCACCACCAGGTGACGATCAGCGAGGCGCCCATCATGAGGCCCGGCACGATGCCGGCCATGAACAGCTTGGTGATCGACAGGCCCGCGGCCACGCCGAACACCACGAAGCCGATCGAGGGCGGGATCACCGGCGCAATGATGCCGGCCGCCGCGATCAGCCCGCTCGAGCGGCCCACGTCGTAACCGGCATTGCGCATCATCGGGATCAGCAGCACCGCCACCGCCGCGGTGTCGGCGATCGCCGAGCCCGAGACGCTGGCCAGCACCAGCGCCGTGAGCACCGCCACGTAGCCCAGGCCGCCGCGGATGTGGCCGATGATGGCCATCGCGGCATCGACGATGCGCCGCGACAGGCCGCCGAGGTTCATGATCTCGCCGGCCAGCAGGAAGAAGGGCACCGACATCAGCAGGTAGTTGTCGGCGCCGTCGACCAGCTTCTGCGCCAGGATCTGCACGTCGAAGCTGTTCATCTGCAGCATCAGCGCGACGCCGCAGACCATGAGGGCGAACGCGATCGGCATGCCCAGCGTCATGGCGCCGAGCAGCGATGCGATGAAGGTGAAGACGGTCATGGAATGGCCTCTGTCCTTGCGCTCAGTCGGCGGCGCGGTCTTCGCTCTCGCGCACCGTCACCAGCTGCGCGTCGCTGAGGTCGCCGCGCAACGCCTGCCAGAGGTTGGCCAGCAGGGTGATGCCCATCAGCACCGCGGCCACCAGCCCCACCGAATAGACCGCCGCCACCGGGATGCCCGAGACCGGCGCGTGGTTGTCGAGGTTGACCTTGGTCTGCTCCCAGCAGCCCAGCCACAGCATCACGATGCAGCCCAGCATCAGCAGGTGGCTCAGGACGAAGAAGGCCAGCTTGCCCGCATGCGGCAGCCGGCTGACCACCGTGTCCATGCCCAGGTGCGTGCCCTGGCGCAGCGCGACGATCGAACCGATGAAGGTCAGCCAGACGAACAGCATGCGCGACACCTCCTCGGTGAAGGTGATGCCGGTGTCGAACACATAGCGCAGCACCACGTTGGCGAACACCATCAGCGACATCACGGCCAGGCCGCCCACGAGCGCGTGCTCGAACCACCGGTAGAGCCGGTCCATTGCTGCATTCATCTTGTCTCCTGATCTGTGGCAACAAATATATCAGATGCCAGATATTAAACGCCAGAGATCAGATCCGGTATTTCCCGAGGGCCGGTCCTGTTAGGATCGCGCATGGCCCCGCCCCGTCAATCCGCCCTCTCCGTCAAGGTCGAGCGGCCCAAATCGCTCACCGAACTCGCGATCGACCAGATCCGCGCCGCCATCGTCAGGGGCGAATTGGGCTTCGGGGAGGCGTTGTCGGAGTCGGTGCTGGCGGCCACGCTGGGGATCAGCAAGACGCCGGTGCGCGAGGCGCTGCTGCACCTCAAGATGGAAGGGCTGGTCGAGGTCCATCCGCAGCGCGGGACCTTCGTCTTTCAGCTCGGCGAGGCCGAGGTCGCGAACATCTGCCGCTTCCGCTCGATGATCGAATGCGAGGCGCTGGCCGACGGCATGGAGCACCGGCCCGAGGCGCTGATCCAGGCGCTCGAGAAATGCCTGGACGACATGGCGGCCGCCTTCTCGAAGCAGCAGCACGACGAGTTCCCGCGCCTGGACACCGAGTTCCACAACGCCATCATCGAGAGCTGCGCCAACGGCTACATCCAGTCCGCCTACATGCTGGTGGCGGCGCAGCTCACCGCCCTGCGCTACCGGCTGCCGGCCGAAAACAGCCAGGTCACGCATTGCCAGGACAACCACCGCGTGGTGGTCGACGCGATCCGCGCCAACGACGCGGCGCGCGCGCAGGCGATCCTGCGCGAGCACATCCAGAGCACGGAGCAGGCCTACCTGATCGCCTGCCGCAACATGGTGGCGCCGGCGCGCGAAACAGCGAAACCCTAAGTTGCCGCGGCCACGATGGAAACGCCGTGGTCCGCCAGGTGCAGGCTCACGGGCGCGCCGGGCATCAGCGACTGCCTGACCTCGGGCGAAACGACGAAGATCTCGCCGAGTCCGCTCGAGAAGGTGTATTCCACGGTGCTGCCGACATAGGTCCTCTTGAGCACGCGCGCCGCGAGACCATCGTTCGAGACCGGCCGGATGATCCAGGCCTCGGGCCGCACCGCCACCTTCACCGGCCCCGCGCCGATGCCGTCCGGCGCCGTCACGCCGAGCGTGCCCAGCATCACCTGGCGCCGCGCATCGCAGACGCCGTCGAACAGCATCGCTTCGCCCATGAAGCCCGCGACGAATTCCGACTGCGGCGACTCGTAGAGCTCGTGCGGCGCGCCACGCTGGGCGATCGCGCCCTGGTCCATCACGATGATGTGGTCGCTGACCGCCAGCGCCTCGCTCTGGTCGTGCGTGACGTAGGCCACCGTGAGCGACAGCCGCTGCTGCAACGCGCGGATCTCCTCGCGCATGGAGCGGCGCAACCGGGCGTCGAGGTTCGACAGCGGCTCGTCGAACAGCAGCACCGCCGGCTCCAGCGCCAGCGCGCGCGCCAGCGCCACGCGCTGCTGCTGCCCGCCCGACAGCTCGCTGGGCATGCGCTCGTTCATTCCCTTCAGGCCCACGGTCTCGAGCATCAGCGCGGCCTTCTCGCGCGCCTGCGCCTTCGCGAAGCCCGACATGCGCAGCCCGTAGGAGACGTTCTCGATGACGCTCATGTGCGGGAACAGCGCATAGCTCTGGAACACCAGGCTGACGTTGCGCTGCGCCGCGCCCAGGGTCGTGACGTCCACGCCGTCGATGAAGATGCGCCCCGCGCTCGGCGTCTCGAGCCCCGCGATCATGCGCAGCGTCGTGGTCTTGCCGCAGCCCGACGGGCCGAGGATGGTGGTGAGCGTGCCCCGGGGCACGCCGAAGCTGATGTCCTTCACGACCATGGGCGCCTGGGCGCCGGTGCCATAGTTCTTGGACACGTTCCTGAATTCGATGCCGTACATGTTCTTCTCCGATTGAGATGCTTCAGGTGGCCGCCGGCGCATGCCGTGCGTCGGCCGCCCCGGTGTCCGGGCGCCGGGCCGTGGCGGCCCTGCGGCCCAGCCTGCGGTCGCCGACGCGCCATTGCACGAGGCCGGTGACCACCGCCATCAGCACGATCAGCGCGGTGCTGTATGCGAGCGCCACGCCGTAGTCGCCCTGGCCGACGCGGCCGATGATGAAGGTGGTGGCCAGCTCGGTCTGCGCCGTGACGAGGAAGATCACCGCCGACACGGTGGTCATCGAACGCACGAAACTGTAGATGAGCGAGGCCGCGAGCGCCGGCTTCAGCAGCGGCAGCGTGACCGACCAGAGCGTGCGCGCGGTCGAGGCGCGCAGCATCAGCGAGGCCTCGTCGAGCGACTTGTCGAGCTGCTTGAAGGCCGCCGAACCCGCGCGCACGCCCACCGGCAGGTTCCGGAAGATGAAGCACAGCACGATGATCAGCCCGGTGCCCGTCATCTCGAATGGCGGAGCGTTGAAGGCCAGCACGTAGCTCACGCCCAGCACCGTGCCCGGGATCGCGAAGGCCATGAGCGCCGAGAACTCGAACGCGCCCTGCCCGCGGAACTGCACGCGTGCCAGCAGCCAGGCGATCAGGAGGCCCAGCCCCGCGGTGAGCGGCGCCGCCACGGCCGCCAGCCGCACCGTCGTGAAGAGCGAATCCCAGGCCACGCCGGCCCATTGCACCGCGCCCCCCTCCACCACCACCGAGAAGGCCGTGCGGAAGTGCGCCAGCGTGGGCGTGTAGTTCCGGCCCCAGGTCTGCACGAAGCCGCCGCAGAAGGCGAACACATAGACCACCAGCGTGAAGACCAGCCACGGTACGACCACGCACAGCGCGGCGCGCCGCAGACCGTCGGGCAGGCGCATCGAGAGCCCCGCGTCGCCCTTGCCCGAGACGGTGGTGAAGTTCCTGCGGCCCAGGATCCCGCGCTGCACCGCGAAGACCCCCAATGCGAACACGGTCAGGATCAGCGCGAGCGCGGACGCGCGGCCCTGGTCGAACTGCGCGCCGACGATCGCGAAGAAGATCTCCGTGGACAGCACCGAGAACTGCCCGCCCACGATGATCGGGTTGCCGAAGTCGGCGATGCTCTCGATGAAGCCGACCAGGAAGGCGTTCGTCAGGCCCGGCAGCATCAGCGGGAAGGTGACATGGCGGAAGGTCCGCCAGGCATCGGCGCGCAGCGTCTGCGAGGCCTCCTCGAGCGAGGGGCTGATCCCCTCGATCACGCCACGCACGATGAGGAAGGCGATCGGCGTGAAGGCGAACAGCTGCGCGAGCCAGACGCCGAACCAGCCGTAGAACCAGCGCGTGGGTTCGATGCCGAAGGCCCATTCGATCAGCTGGTTGACCAGCCCCGCCCGCCCGAACAGCAGGATCAGGCCCAGCCCTACCACGAAGGGCGGCGTGATGATCGGCAGCGGCGCGAGGAAGCGCAGCGCATGCCGGATCCGCGAGGCACTGCGGTTCTCGACCAGCGCGAGCAGCGTGCCGAGCACCGTGGTCGTGACGCCGGTCAGCGTGGCCAGTGCCAGCGTATTCCAGGCAACGCCGCAGCTGCGCGCCGAATGCAGGCAGCCGACGCCCCAGATCCTTTCGCTCGCGATGCGCGCGAACCAGGCGCCGGCGCTGAACTGGCCGCCGTCGTCGAGGAAGGCGCCGGCCAGCGAGCGGAACACCGGCAGCGCGACGAAGGCCAGCAGCAGGCTGCCCGCGCCCACCACGGCCGCCGCGACGAACAGGTCGCCGCGGAACGCACCCGTGCGCGCCGCGCCGAACGCGGTCAGCATCAGCAGCGCGCCCAGCACGAGCATCGCGCCCCAGCCGAAGCCCGGTTGGCCGGCGGCGACGGCCGCCGCGAACAGGCCCGGCGCCGGGTCGGCGGCGGGCAGGCCGATGGCGAAACCCTGCAGCAGCACGCCCGCCACGCCCAGCGCGCCGCAACCGGCCAGCAGCCGTCCCTGCGCGACACCGGGCGCCATCCGCATCGCCAGCAGGCCGGCGAGCAGCGGCCAGGCGGCCAGGGCCAGCCAGGGCCGGCGATGCAGCAGCACCTGCGCGAGCGCCGAGGAGCTGTCATGGCCCGCGAGCAGTTCGCCCACGCCCTGCAGTCCCGCGAGGCCATCGGGCAAGGCATGCCAGGGCAGCAGGCAGAAGGCGAGCAGGCCGACGACCGACCAGAGCGCGATCGGCCTGTTGTGAGGATCGAGCTTCATGCGGATCCGTTCAACGCGACTGGCCATTGACTTCGCGCTCCCAGCGTTCGATCAGGCGCTTGCGCTCGGCCGAGCGCCCGTACTTCGCATAGTCGTAGTCGATGAGGCGGATCTTGCGGAAGTCGGGGATGTGGCTGTCCAGCGTGGCCGACTTGTTGGACGGCAGCTGGTATTGGTGCGCCGCCGCGGCCAGTTGCTGCGCCGCGGGCGTCAGGGCCCATTCGTAGAACCTCTTGGCATTCTCGAGATTGCGCGCGCCCTTGATGATCGACATCGAGCCGATCTCGGCGCCGGTGCCCTCGCAGGGCGTCGCGGTCGCGATCGGGAAGCCCTGCATCTGCTCGCTCGGCGCGTCGTGCACGAAGCTGATCGACACCGTGGTCTCGCCGCGCGCCGCGGCCTTGATCGGGCCGGTGCCGGAACGCGCGTACTGGCTCACGTTCCGGTGCAGGCCCTTCATGTAGTCGAAGGCCTTGTCCTCGCCCATCAGCTGCACGAGGGTCGCGATCATGGTGTAGGCCGTTCCCGAGCTCGCGGGATTGGCGACCTGGATCTCGCCGCGCAGGCCCGGCGACAGCAGGTCCTTCCAGCACTTGGGCTCGGGCAGCTTCTTCTTCGCCAGCAGTTCGGTGTTGTAGGCGAAGCCCAGCGGCCCCGAGTACACGCCGACGGTGCGCCACTGCGACTGCTCGGCCTGCGATTGCGACCAGGCATGCAGCTGCGGCAGCGAGGGCGACTTGTACGCGAGGGTCAGGTCCTGCTCCGCGGCCTGGAGATGGGGATCGCCCGTGCCACCGAACCAGACATCGGTCTTCGGGTTGCCGCGCTCGGCCAGCAACTGGGCCAGCGCCTCGCCGCTGCCGCGCTTGAGCACATTGACCTTGATTCCCGAGCTGCGGGCGAAGGTGGTGCTC
Organism: Variovorax sp. ISS6; assembly: GCF_056523145.1. NCBI lineage: Bacteria > Pseudomonadati > Pseudomonadota > Betaproteobacteria > Burkholderiales > Comamonadaceae > Variovorax > Variovorax sp. ISS6. Next base: position 1,567,439 of record NZ_JAWRZC010000002.1, on the reverse strand, counting down.
ATGAGCGAGCACCATTCGTCCTGCACGGAGCAGATGACGTTCAGCTGGCCAGCCCCCTGGGCATGGACGGCCGGCGCGCACAGGCCGGCGGCCAGCGCGAGGGCCGCGAGGGCATTTGTCTTGTTCATGGATATCTCCTTGGAGTGGGATCGAAAAGAAAAGGGCGACACGCGTCCCCGGCCACGCGCGGGCCGTGAAGAAACGGGAAGGAATGCGGGGGCTTCGTTCGGCCGGCATGGGTGCCGGCCGCGTTCAGGGGGCCTGGCTCCAGCGGACCACGGCGTCCACGCCGATGACCCGCCCGGCATCGACGCGGTTGTAGATCTCCATCGACGCGCCCATGGCCTCGGCGATCTGGCGGCAGATCGACAGGCCCAGGCCAACCCCGCCCTTGGTGGCCGAGAACGCCTGGAACAGCCGCGGCCGCAGCGCATCGTCGACGCCCGGGCCGCCGTCCCACACCACGAGCTCCACCGTCGCTGCATAGGCGCGCACCAGGATGCCGAGCCGGCCGCCATCGGGCGTGTGATGGATCGCGTTCGCGAGCAGGTTGCGCAGCAGCTCGCCGAGCATCAGCGGATCGCCGGTGGCGCCCAGCTGCTCGTCGCCCTCGAGCGCGAAGTCCAGCCGCTTGGCCGCGATGAGCGGCGCGAGTTCCATCACCGCGTCGACGGCCGCCGCATGCAGCAGCACCGCCTGCAGGCGCCCCGCCCGCTTGACCTGCTCGAGCTTGCTGAGGCTCAGCAGCTGGTTGGCCATGTCCGTCGCGCGGTCGACCGTGTGCAGCATCTGCGGCAGGACCTCGCCGGCCGGCACGTCGCCCGCCATCGCCGACTGCAACTGCGTGCGCAGCACCGACATCGGCGTGCGCAGCTGGTGCGAGGCATCGGCCAGGAAGCGGCGCTGCTGCTCGACCCATTCGCGCTGCCGCTGGTGCAGCTCATGCATGCGCGCCATCGCCGGGCGCAGCTCGGAGGGACCGTCGTAGAGCGCCATGTCCAGCTGCGGGGCATCGAGCGCGCGGCGCGCGCGCGCCAGCCAGCGCGAGGTCATGGCCACCGCCGAGACCACCACGGCCGACATGCCGAGGGCGGCCGCGGCGAGCCAGCCCAGCAGTTGCCGCGGCATCCGGTCCCAGGCGGCGAAGCGCGCGCGCATCGGTTCCGCGGCCTGGACCACCACCTTCCCTCCGGACTGGGTCGCGTCCTCGCGCAAGGCCGCCGCGGCACGCACCGCCACGTCCCCGCGCTGGCTCACATAGAGGCGCGGCGCGCCCGACGCCGGCAGGCTCGCGACCCAAGGGAACGCCTCGAGCATGCGGTCGCCGGCGATCCGGCTGCCGTCGAGCGAACCGGTCCGCTCGAACACGGCACCGACACCGGGCTGCCCCGAAGCGCCGAGCGCCGCCACCAGCCGCGCGTCCTGCGCCCGCGCCAGCTCGATCAGCGCCGCCACGAGATGGAACGCCGCGATGCAGGCCACGACCAGCCACAGGCCGCCCAGCAGCCACAGCAGCAGGAAGCGCCGGAGCGACACGGCGCGCGGCGGCCGGGACGAGCGCATCATCCGCCGACCGGGCGTTGCGCCGCCGCGGAGGTGTCGTCGCACAGCAGATAGCCGACGCCGCGCAAGTTGAGCACCTCGACGCTGGCGCCGACCAGCTTCTTCCTCAGCCGGTGCACCACGAGGTCGATGGCCTCCGACTGCGCCGTGTCGGCACCGAACACCGCCTGCCTGAGCTCCTCCCTGGGCACCACGCGATCGACGCGCGACATCAGTTTCTTCAGCAGGTCGGCCTCGCGCTGCGACAGCTCGAGCGGGCTCTCGTCGCGGTAGAAGACATTGGCGGCGGCTTCGTAGCGCAGCCGGCCGCAGCGCAGCTCGCCATTGCGGCCGAGCCGGCGGGTCAGCGCGCCCACGCGCGCGATCATCTCCTCGAGGTCGAAGGGCTTGGCGAGGTAGTCGTCGGCGCCGGCATTGAGCCCCGCGATCCGGTCGCCGACCGCGCCGCGGGCCGTCAGGATCAGCACCGGGGTCGCGTTCCCGTCGCCGCGCAGACGGTGCAACAGCTCCAGGCCGTCGAGCCCGGGCAGCGACAGGTCGAGCACGATGATGTCGAAGTTCTTCTTGCGCGCCGCCGCCAGGGCCTCGGCGCCATCGCTGCAGCACAGGATCTCGAAGCCGCGCGACGACAGGCTGCGGGACAGTATTCCCGACAGGTCGAAGTCGTCTTCCACGAGCAGCAGTTGCATGCCCGGATGTTGCCATCGGGGACCTTCCCGCGAACTGGGGCTTGCACCACGCAACGGTGAAAGACAGACGAAAGAAAGGCCGGCGTCGATCCAGCGGGCGATGGTCCAGCCAGATTCGAAGAACGTGGTCCAACCGGAAGGCGCGATGCGGACGCACACTGCCTCGACCCCTTTCATGGACCTTGCCCCTCATGACCGCCACCCCGATCCACTTCCGCCCCGTCGAATCCGATGCGGACCTTCTCGCCTGCCATCCCATGGTGCGCCAGTTGCGTCCTCACCTCGCGAGCCCCGAGGCCTTCCAGCAGGTCGTGGCCGAGCAGCGCCGCGAGGGCTACCGCACGCTCGTGGCCTGGCGGCACGATGCGCCGTGCGGCTTCGCGGGCTACCGCTTGCAGCGCAACCTGATCCACGGGCGCTTCCTCTATGTCGACGACCTCGTGACCACGCAGGACGAGCGCGGCGGCGGCGTGGGCAGCGCGCTGCTCGGCGCGCTGAAGACGCTGGCCCGCGAAGCGGGCTGCACGCGCCTCACGCTCGACACCGGCATGGACAACGCGCTGGCGCAGCGCTTCTACTTCCGCAACGGCCTGCTCGCGCGCGGCCTGCATTTCGGATTCGACCTGCGCTAGCTGTCAGCCGATCGCGTACGTCATCGTTGCCCATGGGCCGACGATCGCGACGCGCCGGAGCTCTACAACCGGAACCTGTTCCTGGTTCAACGAAGGAGAGTTCCGGATGTCACAGACGAACAAGGCCGTCCTCGAGCAGGCCAACGCGGCCATCGTCGAAGGCGACTACGAAGGCTTTCTGAGTGCCTGCACCGACGACACGCAGTGGACCTTCGTGGGCGAACAGACGCTCGACGGCAAGGAAGCCGTTCGCCAGTGGATGGCCCGGACGTACAAGGAGCCGCCCCGGTTCGACGTGCACCGGCTGGTCGCCGAGGGCGACATCGTGGCGGCCATCGGCGAGATCACTCTGAAGGACGAGGCTGGCAAGGCGACCCATCACAGCTACTGCGATGTCTGGCGCTTTCGCGACGGGAAGCTCGCCGAACTGCATGCCTTCGTGGTCGAGACGGGGCAACAGGCCGGCCCGCGTTAAACAGAGGGCGCCGCCTGACTTCCGCCATTCGTCAGGCGCCGGTGTGGAGCACCCTGAAGCGATCGGGCTGCGAGGAATCGCGCTCGACGACCTGGACCGGCGGCCAGGCCCATTGCAGGACATCGATGCCCGGCACGCGCGAGAACCGGAAGGAACCGCGGCTGCCCTCGAAGCTCACGTGCGACCATGCATCGGCAATGCCTTCGCGCCGCGCACCGTGCGATCGCATCGCTTCGGCGAGCACAGCGATCGCGTCGTAGCCCTCGAAGGCGACGAACGAAGGCGCCACGCCCAGTCGCTCGCGCAATGCCGCTTCGATGCGCATGGCTGACGAACCGAGACGCTCGGGCAGATAGCGAAGAAACGGAATCGCCGCGCCATCCGCGCCCAGCGCCGCCATCCACTCGGCGAACTCGGGCTGCCCCGCCGGCGCGCCGATCCGCATGCCGGCCAGCCGCGAGTCATGGCGCACGGCCTTGACGATGGGCACGGCCGGCTCGGGGTGGCCGGCCAGCATCAGGACGGCCGTGGCGCGTTGCTCGAACAGCTGGTCGCACAGTGCCGCGGGCGACAACGCACGCGCATCGAGCTCGATCAACACGCCGCCGCGCGCGGCCAAGTGCTCGCGCAGGATCACCGTGCCCGCCGCCCAATAGACGCTGGCATCGGCCGCGACCGCGATGCGGCGATGGCCCTCGCCGAGCAGGAAGTCCGCATAGATCCGCCAGCCGTGCGACTGCGCCGGCGCCAGCCGCGCCACCCAGCGGCTCGGTTGTTCGCACAGCGCATCGAGCACCGCCGACGCGCAGAGGAACGGCAGGCCGAGCGCATGCGCCCGCGCGGCCGCCGCGCGGGCGACCACGCTGTGGTACTCCCCGGCCAGCGCCACCACGCCGAGGCGGGCCAGTTCGTCCACGGCAGTCATTGCCGTGTTCGGATCGGCCGCCGTATCCCTCACCACCAATCGAAGCAGCCTGCCCGCGATCCCGCCTGCCTCATTGATCTCGAGGGCAGCCAGTTCCATGCCCGCCAGCAGATGCTCGCCCGCCTCGACCCAGCCCGGCCGGCTCAGCGGCGCGAGCGCGCCGATCTCGATCGCGGAAGAACTCATCGACCGCTCAGGCGAAGCGCTTGGCGCCCGCCACGCAGAACACCACGACCACGGTCGATGCGATCATGGTCCAGGCCACCGGCTCGCCGAGCAGCATCCCGGCCAGCAGCAGGCCGAAGAAGGGCTGCAGCAATTGCAGTTGCCCCACGCCCGCGATGCCGCCCAGCGCCAGGCCGCGGTACCAGAAGACGAAGCCGATCATCATGCTGAAGACCGACACGTAGGCGAGGCCGGCCCAGGCCGGCGCGCCGATGCGGTCCCAGGCGTGCGGCAGGGTGAACAGCGCGATGGCCCCCATGAGCGGCAGCGACAGCAGCAGCGCCCAGCAGATCACCTGCCAGCCGCCGAGGCGGCGCGAGAGCGTGGCGCCTTCGGCATAGCCGAGTCCGCACACCACGATGGCCGCGATCATCAGCAGGTCGCCCTGCAGGCTGCCGCCGCGGCTGCCGTGCAGCGCGAAGCCGGCCACCACCGCGGCGCCGACGATCGAGAACAGCCAGAAGGCGGGTCTGGGCCGCTCGCCGCCGCGCAGCACGCCGAAGATCGCGGTCGACAGCGGCAGCAACCCGACGAAGACCACCGAATGCGCGGCATCGATGTGCTGCAGCGCCAACGCGGTCAGCAGCGGGAAACCGACGACCACGCCGATCGCCACCAAGGTCAGCGGCACGAGGTCGGCCCGCCTGGGCCGCGCCTCGCGCAGCGCGAACAGGAACACCGCGCCCAGCAAAGCGGCGATCACCGCGCGCGCCCCCGTCAGGAACAACGGCGAGAAATCGGCCACGGCCACGCGCGTGGCGGGCAGCGAGCCGCTGAAGATGAGCACGCCCAGCAGGCCGCTGCCCCAGCCGGCCGAATGTCGTCGAGAACCTTCGCTTGTCATCCGCCCAGCGTATCTGGGCCGGGCCCTGGCGGGAAGGCACAGAGGCATACAATTTCCGCAAACTGTATGGCTCATCCCGGCCACACAGTCACCCGGAAGGCGGCGAGGATGAACGGTGTGAAGGCAACGATGCGGACCGATGCGCTGATGGAGGCGGTGCGCGCCAAGATCGCGAACCGCGCCCTGGTGGAAGGCGACCGCCTGCCTTCGGTGCGCAGCTTCGCCGAGACCATGGGCGTCTCGCCCTCCACCGTGGTCGAGGCCTACGACCGCCTCGAGGCCGAGGGCGTGATCCGCGCGCGGCGCGGCTCGGGCTTCTACGTGACCGGCGCCAACCTGCCGCCGATGGCGCTGGCCGAGATGGGCGCGCCGCGCGAACGCGACGTCGATCCCTTCTGGGTCTCGCGCCAGTCGCTGGATGCCGATGGTTCCTTTCTCATGCCGGGCTGCGGCTGGCTGCCGGCCGACTGGATGCCTCACGCCGCCCTGCGCAAGGGCCTGCGCGCGCTGAGCCGCGCCGACGACGCGCTGCTGGCCGACTACGGCAGCACGCGCGGCGCACTCGCGCTGCGCCGCCTGCTGCTGGCGCGCCTGGCCGACGAGGGCATCGCCGCGACGCCCGAACAGCTGCTGCTGACCACCTCGGGCACGCAGGCCATCGACCTGATCTGCCGCCTGCTGCTGCGGCCCGGCGACACCGTGCTGGTGGACGATCCCTGCTACTTCAACTTCCAGGCGCTGCTGCGCGCGCATCAAGCGAAGATCGTCGGCGTGCCGTTCAAGCCCACCGGCCCCGACGTCGCGGCCTTCACGCAGGCGCTGGCGCAGAACCCGCGGCTCTACATCACCAACTCGGCGCTGCACAACCCCACCGGCGCCACGATCTCGCCGCAGACCGCGCACCGCGTGCTCGGCGCGGCCGCGGCGCAGGGCATGACCATCGTCGAGGACGAGGTCTTCGCCGACTTCGAGCCCTCGCCCTCGCCGCGGCTCGCGGTGCTCGACGGCCTGCAGCGCGTGATCCGCATCGGCAGCTTCTCCAAGACGCTCTCGGCCTCGGTGCGCTGCGGCTACATCGCCGCGCGCCGGGACTGGATCGACGGGCTGGTCGACCTGCAGGTGGCGACCCAGTTCGGCGGCCCGAGCCCGGTGGCCACCGAGCTGATCGCCGGCGTGCTGGCCGGCGGCAGTTACCGCAAGCACATGGACGAGGTGCGCCAGCGCCTCATGCGCGCGCGCAAGGACGCCACCGAGCGCCTGAGGGCGCTGGGGATCGAGCCCTGGCTCGCGCCGCGCGGCGGCTTCTACCTCTGGTGCCGCCTGCCCGCTGGTCTCGACTCCGCGGTGCTGGCGCGGCGCTGCATGGAACAGAAGGTCGTGCTCGCACCCGGCAATGTCTTCAGCGTCTCGCAGACGGCCGGCGCGTTCGTGCGCTTCAATGCCGCGCAGCTCGGCGACCGGCGCGTGTTCGGGATTCTCAAGGAGGCCATGAAGGACAGCATGCCGCCGCGCCCTGCGACGGCCAGGCGCAAGCAAAGCGCGGCCCTGTGAAAATCCATCACGTTCCCGCTCCACCCGATCTCCAGCCTCCCGTGCCGTCCTCCGAACTCCAGGGATTCATCCTCACCCGGCGCTGGCGCGATGCGCCCGGCGGCACCGAGATCGAGTTCTGGCTCGCCACCGACGAGGGCCCGCGCAAGGTGCTGCTCAACGCGCAGACCTCGGTCGCCTTCGTGGCGGCGAAGCACAGACTGGCGGTGGAAGCGCACGCCCCGGAGCTGCCGGGCCTGCAGTTGCGCGAACTCGCGCTCAAGACCTTCGGGCAGGAGCCGGTCGTCGGCGTCTACGTCACGCATTTCCGCCAGCTCAAGCGGCTGGTGCGCCTGCTCGAGGCGCAGGGCATTCCACTGCTCGAAGCCGACGTCCGGCCGCACGACCGCTACCTGATGGAGCGCTTCATCACCGCGGGCGCGCTCGTGGAAGGCGGCAGGCCCGACGGCGCCGCCCTCGTCGATGCGAGGCTCAAGCCCGCGCCCGCCTACCGGCCGCGGCTCAAGGTGGTGTCGCTCGACATCGAGACCAGCCAGCACGAGGAGCTGTACTCGATCGCGCTCGACGGCACCGGCGAGCGCGTGGTCTACATGCTGGGCGAAGCGCCCGCGCAGGCGGCGAGCGAGCCGCTGGACTTCTCGCTCGTCTACTGCGCCAGCCGCAAGGCGATGATCGAGCGCCTCAACGACTGGTTCGAACACAACGACCCCGACGTCATCGTCGGCTGGAGCGTGATCCAGTTCGACCTGCGGGTATTGCAGAAGACGGCCGACACCGCCGGCGCGCCGCTGCTGCCGGGCCGCGAGCGCCGGCCCTTCGAATGGCGCACGCATCCGGGCAAGCAGGGCTACCTGTTCGCGACCACCGCGGGCCGCGTGATCATCGACGGCATCGAGGCGCTGCGCTCCGGCATGTGGAGCTTTCCGTCCTTCAGCCTCGAGTCGGTGTCGCAGGCCTTGCTCGGCGAAGGCAAGGCCATCGGCGACGAGTACGACAAGATGGCCGAGATCGAGCGCCGCTACCAGCAGGACAAGCCGGCGCTCGCCACCTACAACATCCGCGACTGCGAGCTGGTGCTGCGCATCTTCGAGAAGACGAAGCTGCTGAGCTTCGTGCTGGAGCGCGCCCAGACCACGGGCCTGCAGGCCGACCACTTCGGCGGCTCCATCGCCGCGTTCAGCCACCACTACCTGCCGCGCATGCACCGGCTGGGCTACGTGGCGCCCAACGTCGGCGAGATCCTCAGCAAGGCCTATCCGGGCGGCTACGTGATGGACTCCAAGCCCGGCTTCTACGACTCGGTCGTGGTGCTCGACTACAAGAGCCTCTATCCATCGATCATCCGCACCTTCCTCGTCGACCCCGTGGGCCTGGTGGAAGGCATGCGGGCGCAGGACCCGGCCGCGGGCGTGAAGGGCCCGAACGGCACCCTGTTCTCGCGCGACAGGCACTGCCTGCCCGAGATCGTCAGCACCTTCTGGCATGCGCGCGACGAGGCCAAGCGCGCGAAGAACGAGCCGCTGTCGCAGGCGCTGAAGCTGCTCATGAACTCCTTCGCGGGCGTGCTGGGTGCGTCCGACTGCCGCTTCTTCAATCCCGACCTGGTGTCCGCCATCACGCTGCGCGGCCACGAGATGATGCGGCTCACGCGCGACTTCGTGGAGGAACGCGGCTACGAGGTCATCTACGGCGACACCGACTCCATCTTCATCTGGCTCAAGCGCGCGCATTCCAGCGAGGACGCGCACGCCATCGCGGCGGCGCTCACCACCGAGATCAATGCCTGGTGGACCTGCACCCTGCACGACGAGCAGGGACTGCGCAACTTCCTCGAGATCGAGTTCGACACCCACTACAAGAAGTTCTTCATGCCCACCATCCGCGGCTCGGAGATCGGCAGCAAGAAGCGCTATGCGGGCCTGAGCGTGGATGCCAAGGGCCGGGAGGAGATGGTCTATCGCGGCCTCGAGATGGCGCGCAGCGACTGGACGCCGCTGGCGCGCCAGTTCCAGGAAGGACTGCTGTCGCGCATCTTCCACGACGAGCCCTACCGCGATTTCGTCGCCGACTACACGCGCTCGATGCTGGCGGGTGCCAAGGACGAGCTGCTGATCTACCGCAAGCGCCTGCGCCATCGGCTCGACGACTACCAGGTCAACGTGCCGCCGCAGGTGCGCGCGGCGCGCATCGCCGACGCATTCAACGACCGGGCGCAGCGGCCGCGCCAGTACCAGAACGGCGGCTGGATCCAGTACGTGATGACGCGCAACGGGCCCGAGCCGCTGGAAGCGCGGCAGTCGCGCATCGACTACGAGCACTACCTCGCGAAGCAATTGCGGCCGATCGCGGATGCGATCCTGCAGCCGATGGGCGAGAGCTTCTCGGCGCTGACCTCCTCGCAGTCGCGCCTGTTCGACGAGTAGGCTCAGATGCGGCCGAAGTCGCCGCCGCGCCCCAGTCCCGATGCGAAGCGGCCCGCGCCATCGGCGCCTTCCTGGTGATGCGCCTCCACGCCGTTGGCCCACTCCACGCGCATCGCATCGCGCAGCGGCAGGCCATGGCTTTCGTGCACCGTGCGGCGATCGGCCCGCACGGCGGCCTGCGGAAAGCGCGCGATCTCCCTGGCCATCGCCTCGGCCGCCTGCCGCGCCTCGCCATGCGGCACCAGTTGCTCGCACATGCCGATGCGCAGCGCCTCCTCGGCCGGCACCTTGCGGCCGGTGAGGATGATCTCCATCGCGCGGCCCTGTCCCACCAGCCGCGGCAGACGCACCGCGCCGCCATCGAGCAAGGGGATGCCCCAGCGGCGGCAGTAGACGCCGAAGTAGGCGCTCTCGGCCATCACGCGGATGTCGCACCACAGCGCGAGCTCCATGCCGCCCGCCACCGCGGGGCCTTCCACCGCCGCGATCACGGGCTTCGACAGCTCCAGCCGCGTCGGCCCCAGCGGCCCCCGCGGCGCCGCGTTGGCGCCCATCGGAAACGCCAGGCCGCGCACGATGTCCTGGTCGAAGCGCTCGCGGTCCGCCAGCGTGCTCGCGTACTTGAGGTCCCAGCCGGCGCAGAAGGCGCCGCCCTCGCCCCACAGCACCGCGACGCGCGCCTGCGGATCGCGGTCGAAGGCCTGCAGCTGCTCGACCAGCGCGTCGGCGCTGTCGGGGTCCATCGCGTTGCGCGCTTCGTCGAAGCGGCTGTGGATCACGGTCCACACCGCACCATCCTTCTCGGTTCTCACGGTCATTGGCGTCTCCTGTTGAAGTGCTTACTATCGTGAAGACACGCGCATCGCGCTGTCGTTGCAACGACATCCATGAAGCCCGCCCCACCGCCCACCTCCCTGCTAGACCGCAGCGCCTGGTTCGCCACGCTGGAGCCGGCGCAGCAGGCGCTGGTGCGCGCCACCCTGGTCGAAAAAGATGCCGCGATCGGCGAATGCGTGGCCAGGGTGGGAGAGACCGCGGCACACTGGATCGGCGTGGACAGCGGCTTCCTGCAGATGTCCGTGACCGCCGCCGATGGCAGCGAGACCACGCTGCATTTTCTGCGCGAGGGCGAGTGGGGCGGCGAAGGCTCGATGCTCAAGCGCGAGCAGCGGCGCTACGACGTGATCGCGGTGCGCGCGAGCCGCGTCTGCCTGCTGCCCGCACCCACCTTCGAGCTGCTGCTCGCGCAGAGCGTGCCGTTCAACAACTTCCTGCTCAACAACCTCAACCAGCGCATGGGCACGGTCACGGCCTTGCTCGAAGCCTCGCGCATGCTGGCGCCCGACATGCGCGTCGCGCGCTGCCTCTCGCTGCTGGCCCAGGGCGACGACGGCGATGCGCTGGCCCTGCCGCAGCATCAGCTCGCCAACCTGTGCGGACTGTCGCGCCAGCGGACCAACATGGCGCTGCGCGCGCTGAGGTCCGACGGATTGGTGCAGCTCGAGGGTCCCCGGATCAGGATCGTCGACTTCGCCGGGTTGGCGAGCCATGGCGCGAAGGCCGGCGGGCGAAGGAAAAGCGGGCGCGCCGCCTGACCATCCGCCGCGCGCGCACCCAGTCACGCCGAAGCGCCGAGCCCGCACAAGGCCTGCACGACCGCCGTGCGCGCCTGGCCGAAGACCATGCCCTGCCAATCGGCATCGTCGACGTAGAAGCAGGCCTTCAGTTCCTGCCCGGCCTCGGCCTTGAGCCGCGGCGCGACGGGCGGCTCGGCCCGCCAGCAGAAGTGGTCCGCGCGCAGCGCATCGATCATCCGCAGCAACGGCACGGTGCCGAACTCGAGCGCGATCGTGGTGCCCAGTGCGTGGGGGCATTCCTGCGCGAGGATCGTCACCATCGGGCCGCTGATCTCGTACATCACCGAATCGTCGCGCTCGGTCGAGATGACATCCGCGCCCCACCAGGTCCGGGCCCGGTCGATCTCGCCGGGCCTGCCGATGAACACCTTCTCGCAGTGGCCCCGCGGGCCGAGCCCGGTGTGCAGGTCGATCCAGCCCACCTGCTTCGTCGCGGCGCCCTCCTGCCGAAGAACCTGCCGGATCGTCCTGTTGCTCCAGGTCGCGCGGCTGCCGCCGTAGAACATTCCCGTGGGCGAGTCGTACTGCCCCTGGAACACGGACTGCCCATAGGCCTCGACGCCGCGCGCGTCGATCCAGGCATCGAGCCGCGCGGCCGCCTCGGGGCCCGGAGGCCATGCAGGCGGAAGCAGCAGGGGCTCCAGCTCGGCGTAGCCATGGTTCGGCGAGCGCGCCTCGTCGAAGCGCACGAAGTTCCGGTTCACGTCTACGTTGTCTTCATTGACGCGGCGCAGGTGCGAGAAGCCGAAGGGATTCACCGCGTGCACGAACAGCAGGCCGACGCCCATGCGCTCGGCCACGGCCAGCAGCGGCTCGTCCACGAGCATCGCCGACTGGCAACCCGAACCGCAGAAGCCCTCGACGCCGTGGATCGCGGAGGTCAGCACCAGCAGCTTGTCGGCGCGCGGATCGCCGAATCGCACGATATCCATCGCGAGTTCCTCGCCCTGCGCGCCGCGCACGCCTTCGATCGCATGCGAAGCCACGGCGAGCCCCGCCGCGCCCGCGCTCGCGAGAAAGCGCTCGCGTGCCGCGGCATAGCTGGCCGCGAAATGGTTCGTGGGTTTCACTTGAAGCTCCCCACCGGCATCGCGGGGCGCACGCGCGGCGGCGCTTCCTTCGGGCTCTGCGCATCGAGGACCTCGCCGGTGCGGTCGACGAGCCAGGGCATGACGAGGGTCGAGACCACGGTCACGGCCACCAGGTACCAGGCCGGCGCCAGCTTGTCGCCGGTCTCGTGCACCAGCCAGGTCAGCACGAAGGGCGAGAAGCCGCTGAAGACCGCGACCACCACGCTGTAGACGGTCGAGAGCCCGCTGGCGCGCACATGCTTCGGGAAGATCTCGGTGAGCATCACCAGCAGCGCCGGAAACTGCGAAGTCAGGCACACGCTGAGCAGCCCGACGACCACGTACAGGCGCCCCGGCGATGGCGCGGCGAGCAGCCAGTGGAAGCACGGGAACACCAGCAGCAGCAACACCACGCGCGACCAGAAGATCACGGGCTTGCGCCGCAGCCAGTCGGCCAGCAGGCCCGACAGCGGCGCGACGAGCAGGTTCACGATGCCGAACACCACGCCGGCCCAGATGCCGACCTGCACCGGCAGCCCGAGCTCCCGGGCCGCATAGGTCGGCATGTAGAACGCGACCACGTAGATGCCGACCGTGCACGCGAGGAACAGCAGGCTGGCCTGGATCAGTTGCTTCCAGTGGTGGCGCAGCAGCAGGCCGATCTTGCCGCCCGATTCTTCGGAGGCCGATGGTTTCGGCGCGTCGACATGGGTCTCGTGCAGGCGCGTGCGGATGTACATGCCCACCGGCGCGATCAGGATGCCGAGCACGAAGGGCAGCCGCCAGCCCCAGCTCTCGAGATCGGCCGGGGCCAGCACCGAGATCACGGTGCTCGAGACGAGCGCGCCGAACATCACGCCCAGGCCCTGGCTCGCGACCTGCCAGCTGGCCATGAAGGCGCGCTCGTTGCGGCCCGCGTACTCGACCAGCATGGCCGTCGATGCCCCGACCTCGCCGCCCGCCGAGAAGCCCTGGATCAGCCGTGCCAGCACGATGATCGCGGGCGCCGCCAGCCCGATCTGCGCGGGCGTGGGTGCCGCCGCGATCATGGCGCAGCCCAGCGCCATGAGGCCGATGGTCAGCCCCATCGCCTTCTTGCGGCCATGGCGGTCGGCATAGGCGCCGATCACCACGCCGCCCAGCGGCCGCGCGAGGAAGCCGACGCCGAAGCTGGCCACCGCCAGCAGCAGCTGCGCATACGGACTCAGGGAGGGGAAGAAGATCCGCCCGATGATGCTCGTCATGAAGCCGTAGACGGTGAAGTCGTAGAACTCCAGCGCGTTGCCGACCGTGATCGCCGTCACCGCCTTGCGCTTCGATAGCGGCGGCGCGACGCCGCTTGTCTGGGTACCCATTGCTGTCTCCTGGCCATGCCTTTTGTTGCGATGGCGGATGCTAGGAGCGGCGATCCGCGGCCGGAAGACAAGCACTCTTCAGCGGTGATAGGCATTGCCTTTCATCGCGGCTTCATGGCGCAGGCCATCGAGGAAGTTCTGCGCCGCCGGGCTCAGCACGGAGCCGGGCCGCGAGATCACGCTGACGTCGAGCGCCGCGAGGGGATCGCACAGCGGCAGCTTCACCAGGCCGTAGTGCGGAAACTCCTCGCGCGTCATCGTGTCCACGAACACGCCGATCAGGTCGCTCTCGCCCACGAGCTTCAGGCCGATCGCCGTCGAGGTGCAGCGCACCACCCGCGTCGGCGGCGCGATGCGCTTCGGGGCGAACAGCTGGCGTACCAACGCGGGCGCGCTCTCGTCGTCGTAGGGCAGCAGCCATTCCCAGTCGGCGAAGCCGTCCGTGTTCGCCGCGTCCAGGATCGGATGGCCCTCGCGCGCCACCGCCACCATGGCGGTGCGGTACAGGCGCTTGACCTCCCAGTCGGCCAGCGAGCCCGGCAGCATGTGCGCGACCATGAAGTCCACCGTTCCGTCGAGGATGCGCGGCAGCGTGTGCGGGATCGAGGCCTCGTTGAAGCGGACCTCCACATGCGGGAAGCGCGCGCGGAACGCCGCGAAGGCCTGGGGCAGTATCTCGAAGGCGACGGCCGTGGAGATCGCGATCGAGATCAGGCCCGAGCTGCCGTCGCGGATCTCCTCGATCTCCGCCACCGCGCGCTCCATCTCGCGCTGGATCACGCTGGCCCGGCGCACCAGCGAGCGCCCATACACCGTGAGCTCGACACCGGCCGTGCCGCGCTGCAGCAGCGGCGCGTCGACCGACAGCTCGAGCTCGCGCATCGCCTGGGTCACGGCCGGCTGCGACATGCCGAGCGCGCGCGCCGCGGCCCGGATGCTCCCATGCTCGGCGACGCTGAGGAACGAGCGGAGTTGACTCAGTTTCATGGCGGTCGGGCTCGGTGGATCGGGGGTTTTCAGTTTACGCAGGGTCCCGGGTGTCACCAGACCCGACGCTCGTGGCCGGTCGAGGGGTCGGGACGCGCAGCCGCCATGTCTTTTGGCATAGGCGCATCCCGTTTCTTGCTCGACAATAGCAACGGACTGGGCCTTTTGCCTGACATACAGGCCCCGTCGATCACCGAACGACAGACCGGATGCGTCCGATCACCCCGAGTCAGGACACCCCCATGGAATCCCAGGAACTGGCCGAGCACATCCGGCGCGACGTCGAGGCCATCGGCCGGATCAGCGCGGTGCCCTCGATGCTGCGGCTGATCTGCGAGCAGACGGGCATGGGCTTCGCCGCCGTCGCGCGCGTCGACGGCGACAGCTGGACCGCCTGCGCCGTGCTCGACCGGATCAACTTCGGCCTCAAGCCCGGCGGCCAGCTCGAGCTGCACACGACCCTGTGCGTGGAATCGCGCGCCGCGCGCCAGCCCATCGCCTTCGACCACGCCAGCACGCACCCGGTCTTCCGCAGCCACCACACGCCGCGGCTCTACAGCATCGAGAGCTACATCTCGGTGCCGATCGTCAAGGGCGACGGCAGCTACTTCGGCAACCTCTGCGCGATCGACCCGACGCCGCACGGCGTCGACAACGCCCGCACCATCGCGATGTTCCAGGGCTTCGCGGACCTGATCGGCCACACGCTGGAGCTCGAGGACCGGCAGAGCGCGACCGAGGTCGCCCTGTTCGATGCCGAGGCCACCGCCGAACTGCGCGACCAGTTCATCGCCGTGCTCGGCCACGACCTGCGCAATCCGCTGGCCTCGCTCAGCGCCATCGGCGAGCTGCTGGCCCGGCGCGCGGCCGACCCCGACACCACGCGCGCCGGGCTGCGCATCCGCGCCACCACGAAGCGGATGGCCTCGCTGATCGAAGACGTGATGGACTTCGCGCGCGGGCGCATGGGCAACGGCCTCGATGTCGCGCGCGAGCAGATTCCCGACCTGGGCCTCGCGCTCGACGACGTGGTGGCCGAGATGCGCGCCGCGCATCCCGCTCGCGTCATCGTCGCCGACATCGAGGTGACGGACATCGTGCACGGCAGCCGCGGCCGCCTGCAGCAGGTGCTGTCGAACCTGCTTGGCAATGCGGTCTCGCACGGCGCGCTCGACAGCCCCATCGACGTGGCGGCCTGGACGCGCGACGGCTGGTTCGTGCTGAGCGTGAAGAACCAGGGCGAGCCCATTCCGCCCGGCAACCTGCAGAAGATCTTCCAGCCCTACTGGCGGCCCGCCGAGAGCCGCGGCCATGGCGGACTGGGCCTGGGGCTGCACATCTGCTCGCTGATCGTGAAGTCGCACGGCGGCACGCTGCAGGTGACCTCGACGGCGGAGCACGGCACGAGCTTCGTGGCGCGCATTCCGGTGCGGCCGGGGGTTGCGGCGGTCGCCTAGGAATCGCCGCGATCGCCTGCGCCGGGGAGAAGGACATGCCCTCGGTCGCAGGTTCAATTACTCCGCGAGAACAGCGCGGGTTGCCACCCATCGCGTGAACCCCGCTAACAGCCGTCACGGACGTTCATCGCGATGCGGACGAGCTCCACCTGCCGCTTGCAGTCGAGCTTTCCCATCATCATGGCGATCTGTTTGCGCACCGTGTGGATCGAAAGACCCCGGTGCGTCGCGTAGTCGGCGGCCTTCATGCCGCTGGCCAGTGCGTGAAGCACGGCGGCCTCGGCACCGGTCACTCCCAGCGCACCGGCGAGCGCCTCGGGGCTCGCGAGCATCGGCACCCCTTCTTGGCGCATCCGGACGAAAAGCAGCGGCTCGGCGGCCAGGCGCAGGATCGGATTGGCCTTCGTCACATCGATGCAGAGCAGCCCCGCGCCCGGCGCGATGGGAAAAGCCATGGTGCGGACGACACCGTCGGCGCATGCCGCGGCCAGGCCACCCTCCAACCGTGCCTGCAGGCGCGCATCCGCGGCGGCAAGATGCCCTTTGCGCTGCAGCAGGCCCCTGCGCTCGTCGAGCAACGCTCGTGCCCTGGGCGACGCATGCACCAGCAGGCCATTGCGGTGCACGAGGCAGCTGGCCTCGTCCAGCGCGTCGAAGGCCACGTCGCTGACGCTCAGCCAGGAGGAGGCGCGCGCCCTGCGCAACGCCATCGCGTCCTGCAAGGCCCTGGAATATCCGCATATCCTCGCTCCTCGAAGTCTTTCGCCCAGCGCGTCGGATGCGACCGCCCGCTGGAAACCCAGGCTCACGCGCCGTCCCGGTCCGTTCTCGACCATGTAGGAATACAGCTGCCGCATCCGGTGCCTCGACATGAAGTCGACGTAGTAGGCGTTGCGCTGCCGGAGCGGCTCGGGAATCAGTTGCTGCGTGTCGAGCCAGGTCCCGGGGTCACGAACGACGCCGGGCTTGGTCATGACGTCTTCGGTGTGAAAGTGCTCCGCATAGTCGCGCATCGCGCCGAGGTCCGCGCCGAAGTTCTGCATGTCGACGACGCGGTCTCCCTCGAAGACGATCATCACCGCCGCATCGCTCTCCACCAGCGTGTTCGCGGTCGCCAGGACGTCGCGCCAGGATGCCCTGGCATCGGGGATGGATCGAACGGCCTCCAGTGCGCGCATCAGGTCGACATCTTGTCGCATCAGACTTCTCCTCCGCCGGGTGATGATGCGCCCGGGAGAGCGGCTCGTCCATCCGTGCGCCGGAAACTGCCGAGTCTCATGGCCTGGACCGCGAGGCGGGAGGGACTCTTTCTTGCGCGAAGTGTTGGGCATTCCCCGGGCAGCCGCATCACTCGAATTGAGTATGCGTGCGCTCCGCCCGGCAATGCCCTGCCGCCACGTGGCTACTGGAGCTTGTACAGCGCGATCGCCGAACTGAACGCCACCTGCTTCTGGTTCGTCGCCTGCAGCAGGAAGGAGTTGATGGTCGAGTTCTTCGCGTACATCGTGGGGTCGGTGGTGTCGCAGTGCCCGTCGGCGGAGGTCTGCCGCGAGCAGTACACGACGGCCCTGCGGGCGCTGCTCGGAAACGTGGCGGAGTCGTTGAAACCCGCGCCGTTCGCACCCGGGGTGGTGCTGCCGAAAGGCGCATTGCCGAAAACGCTCAGCTGGGTCGGCGCGGGCGCGCCGGCGGGTACCGACCAGCCGTCCTTGTCCCCGGGCGGCGAACTGAAATTGACCCAGATCGGGTTGGCGACGAGCAGGTAGCCGCTGGCCGCCGACCCCGTTGCCAGGAAGTCCCGCAGTCCGCCCGACAGCTGCGCCAGCGGCTGTTGCCGCAACTCGGCCATCGTGAGTGCGCGCGAAAGCGTTCGCGCGGTCTGCACGACGTTCGGCTTCGTCGTGTCGGCATGATGGAACTCCACGGTCCAGATGCCCTGGTCGGCGATCGCGCGGATTTGTGCGTCATCGAGCTGCGGCTGCGCATAGGTGAGCGATGTCTCCTTGGTCGAGGGATTGCCGGGCGTCTCCGTGCTCCGATACTCGCCGCGCAGCCTGTAGACGGAACTTCCGGTGATGGCGCCGTTCGCCCGCGCGAACCGCAGCGTCGAATAGCCCGCGCCCGGCAGGAAGGTCAGCGGCGTGCCCCACGGCGTCGTGACCACGGCCTTGGCGAAGACGGGGTTGCCGGCGCCGTCGGTCAGGTTCGGGATCGTGACGTCGTACCCGGTGCCGTAGTTGCTGAACGCCGGGGTGTTCAGGAACTCGCGAAGCTGGGCGTAGGGCTGTACCGTGGCCCGGTACGCATTGCCGTTGCCGACCAGCTTGAGCGTGTTGCCGACCCGGCGCGCACCGAGCAGGTCGAAGGCGGTGTTGCCTTGAGGGTCCGTCGTGCGATAGCTGAGCACCATGTCTCCGTTGGGGCGAAAGAATTCCACGCTGCCCCGTTCCCAGCGAAGTCCCCTCGCGCTCGCGCGAAACAGGCTGGCATAGGCCCCGGCGTTCGCGGACGAACGACCCACGTTCGCGCCATTGCTGTAGAAGGTGGAGGGATCGTCGTCGAGAAAGAGTTGCCGGCATGCGGGCGCCGCGACCGCCGACGGCCCGCCGACGGCGTCCGTGTCGTCATCGGTTGCGGTGCTGACGCGCTGCGTCAGCGGCAAAGCGTAGCAATCGGTGAATCGCCGCAGCAGCTCCGCCACGAGCGCGGGCGGCGGCGCATCCGCGACCTCCACGCCTGCGCCGATCGGCGGGATGCTGCTGTCGCCGCTGCGGAACCGGACAGAGACAGGCGTCCCATCGGCCGTCTTCACCGTGATCTCGATGTTGGCCGCCTCGCCGTCGGGCCGGACGCTCACGCTCAGAACATCGAGCAGCCTGTCCTGTCCGGTGCCGTCGGCCACCAGCGCGTCGAGCAACGGGTGGCCGAGCGCCAAGCCCAGGCTGTCCAGCACCGGCTGCAAGGCCGTCTTCAGTGCCGCCACCTGCTGCGAGATGCTGTCGGCCGTGAGGATCTCGGGACGGCTCGACAGCACGCCCGCGAGTTGGGCCGGGTTGCCCGCGGGAGACAGGCGGGCGACCACGATGTTCGTGAGTGGCGTGACATTCGCGATGCCGGAACTCCGGACCGCCGCGCCGTAGAGCACCTGGTCGTCGCGCAGTGCGCGAATCACCAGCGGTGCCTGGGTCGCCGCCGGCAGCTGGCAGGTGTAGGCGCCGCCGGTGTCGGTCTGCGTGGTGCAGACCGTGGTTCCCCCGGCATCGGTGACCGTGATCTCCGCGCCCGCGAAAGGGGCGCCTGTTGCCGCCACGCCGCTCAGCGTCGTTCCGGTGGAAGGGTTCGGCGCTGGCGCCGGAGGCGCCACCGTCGATCCGCCCACGGGCCAGAAGAAGCCTCCGCTCCCTCCTCCTCCGCCGCCGCAACCGGCAACGGCCAGCAACGCGGCCATCGCGAGAGACGACCGCGGACCTGCATTCCTCATCGATCTTTTCATGTGCGTTTCCTCCGCAAGGTTGGCTCGGCCCAGGATGACCCTGGCACCCGCGAAGGCAGTGTTGCGCAGACCATGCGCGACGGCATCACCAACTCTGAGTAAGGCTGGCCCGGAATTTCCGATGATCGCGACCGACGCTAGATCAGCCCCCGCGTCGCCGCCTTCAAGGTCGCCGCCGCGCGCGTCGTGCACCCGAGCTTCTGGAACACGCGCTCCACGTGCGTGCGCACCGTGCTGGGACTGATGCCCAGCGCGCGCGCCACCTCCTTGGTGTTGTCGCCCCGGCTGATGCAGCGCAGCACCTCGAGCTCGCGCTGGGACAGCGATGCATCGTCCTGCGCCGGCGCCGCGGGCTTCGGCGGCACCGCGCCCGGCAGCGTGCTGGCGCACAGCGCCTCGACCACGGCCGCGTCGAAGCGGCCGGCCGCGGCGTCCTCCTGCATGCGCTCGGCGGCCTGTTCCCGCGTCAGCGCGTCGCGCCACGGACGGCGCGTGCAGTGCGACCACCACTGTTCGGCCGCTGCGACGACCTGCCCTTCCAGCGGCATGGCCGCACCCGAGCGGCCACGGAAATGGCCCGAGCCATCGCGCCGCTCGAAGGCGAAGGACGCGATCTCCGCCTCGGCCGCGAGGCCGTCGATCTGCCCGGCGGCGCGCGAGGTCCAGTAAGGCACCAGCCGCACGCGCTCCAGCGCCGAGGCCTGCAGCGGCCCGGGCGCGTTCCAGATCGCGTTGGGCACCGAGGCACGTCCGATGCCGTGGATCAGCCCCGCCTTGTAGGCACGGCCACAGCCGGCTTCGTCCAGCCCCATGCGCGCGCCGCAGTCGCGCGCCAGGCTGGCCACGCGGCGCGAGTAGCCGGTCATCCACGGCAGCTTGAGGTCGATCACGTCGCCGACCAGTTCCAGCCCCATGGGCCGGCGCATCGAGTCCGGCTGTTCCGCTGCCTCTGCCCATGGCGCGGCGGGTGCATCGAGCGCCTGCATCCAGGCCGCGAGATCGGCCGCGCTGGCGTCGAGCAGCGCGGCCGGGTAGAGACTGTCCGCACGGCCGCGCACCAACGCGAGCGCCTGCTCGATGCCGTACAGGCGGCCGAAGATCTCGAGGTCGCTGGCCAGCGCCACCACGTAGGTCGAGAACGGCACCGCCTCGCCGCGCAGCAGGCCCGGCACCCCGCTGCCGTCGTAGGCCTCGAACACGGCGCGCAGCGTGGCTTCAGTGTCGTGGCTCAGCCCCAGCGTGTGGGCGATGTCGCCCGCGATCTCGCAGTGGATCTCGGCCATGGCGAGCACGGCGCCGGGCACCGGCGCACTGTCGTGGGGCTGGCGCATGCGCGGTGCCGACGATGCGAGCAGGGCCCGGCGACCTTCGACGTCGTCGTCGAGGAAATCGGCGAACTCCTGCGCATTGGCCGTGCAGCCCGACCAGCGCAACAGCGCGGCATGGCGCGCCGCCTCGATCTGCGGCGCGGTGCAGCCGGCCCGCGCCGCGATCTTGCCCGCGAGCCAGGCCGTGCGCAACGAATGGTCGATCGGCTGGCCCATGCTCAGGTCGCCGATGAAGGCCAGCGCGCGGACGGCGTCGAAAACAGGAATGGTCGTGTCGTGGGACATGGCCCATTTTGCGCGTGTCGGTCATTCGACCGATACCGGCCGCCGGGGTGGCTCGGAAGAATCGTGGCATCCACCGCTCGACGGGCGGCTCCCTTTCACTCGCGGCTTCCACCGCCTCTTTCTCATGACCGACATCCTGCAAAACCCATCCCCGCGCGCCGCCTGGCTGCGCAAGCTCTATTTCACCCGCGCCGCCTTTTCCTTCGCCTGGGTCGCGCTGGCCTTCACCGCCGCGAAGCAGTCGCCCGCGCTGGCCACGGTGCTGCTGATCGTCTACCCCGCCTGGGACGCCTTCGCCAACCTGTGGGACGCCCGCATGAGCGGCGGCGCGCAGGCCAATCCCACGCAGATGCTCAACCTCTGGATGAGCACCCTGGTCGCGCTCGCGGTCGCGGCCTCGCTAGTGGCCGGCTGGCAGGTCGTGCTGCTGATCTTCGGCATCTGGGCCATCGTCTCGGGCCTGCTGCAACTGGCCACGGCCATCCGCCGCCGCAAGGCCGAACGCGGCCAGTGGGTGATGATGCTCAGCGGCGCGCAGTCCGCGCTGGCCGGCGGACTCTTCATCTCGCGGCAGGGCACCGATGCGCCGATTCCGCAGACGCTGGCGGGGTATGCGGCGGTGGGGGCGGTGTATTTCCTGATCTCGGGGGTGGTGATTCTGGTGCGAGAGCGCAAGCGCTGAAACGTCGGTGCGCCGCCACTTTGCGCACCCGGCAACGGGTCCGACGACTCCCCACGCTATGCAGCCTCGGCCGCCTTGCGACGGCGAGCTTGCGCCAGGCCCTTCGGTCTGGACAGCTTCACCACCGGCGCCATGCCGGCGGTGGCGGCCATGTCCATCAGGGTGTCCAGGGAGAACAGGTTGATCCTTCCCCGAACCAGATCGGAGATGCGCGGCTGCGTCACGCCGAACAACTGCGCCGCCTCGGTTTGCGTCATGCCCTGTTGCCGAATGACTTCGGCCAGGCTCATCATCAGGTCGGCACGCGCGCGCATGCTGGCCGCCTCCTGGGGCGTGCCTGCAATGGCGTCGAAGACGCTGTCGAAGCGGCGGGCTCCGGTCATGATGCGAGGTCCTTCACTAGGTCTTTCAAACGCTTCCTGGTCAGTTCGATGTCGCGCTTCGCAGTTTGCTGAGTCTTCTTCTGGAAGCAGTGAAGCACATAGACGGCGTCGACCAGCCGGGCTACGTACATCACGCGGAAGATTCCCGCCTCTTCCCGGATCCTCAACTCCACCACGCCGGCGCCAATGCTGGGCACCGCCTTGGCGTCGACCGGCGCCAGGCCGTTCTGCACGAGGTGCAACTGGTAGCCGGCCTCGCTCCGAGCAAGCTCGGGAAAGCTGCGTAGATCGTTCAAGGAAGTGCCTCGGAATTCGATGGGCTTCATACCCATTTTATACAAAATCTTGTATTGAAACCTACAGCGCAGTCCTGCACACTCCCGCGAAAAATCTTCTCTCCTGAAGCTGGTCGCTCAAGGCGGCAACACCAACGGCCCGCAATCCGAATCCGCGATGAAGGTCGCGATCAGCGACGCCGGCTTCACCGGATCAGGGTTCTCCGCGAACAGGTGCAGCGCGCGCGGCGGCTCGAACCAGGCCTGGCCGGCCTGGTAGTCGACCGCGGGGCCGCCCGCCATCTGCGAGCGCACCGTGCCGCTGACCACGACGGCCTGCACCGAGCCCGGGTGCCGGTTCGCGGGCGTGTAGGCCAGCGGCGGAAACTCGACCATGGCGGTGGTGATGGACTTGCCCGGCACGTTCGGCAGCGGCTCGCACGACAGCGGCCGCACGGTCGTCTGCGGCCGCGCCGCGCTGCCCTCGGGCGCGGGCGCCGAAGCGAACATCGGGCGCGTCACGCTGCTGCAGAGGTCGTCGAGCCATGCGACGGTGGCCTGCCGGCCCGCATGCGGCACCAGTGCCCATGCGGCCGCGCCGAGGGCGAGCCCCGCGAGCGACAGCGCGACCGCATGCCGCGATGCGCGCGGCGATAGGCGGGCCGCGATGCTCACGACCGTGCCTCCGCGCCCAGCCGCATCGACGGGGTCCAGCCGAGCAGGCGCCGCGCCTTGCCGCTGTCGACCTCGGGGTTGTCCTCGGCGATGTTGAAGACGCCACCGGCCGAATGGCGCCAGGCCAGCAGCGCGGCCCAGGCGGCCGCTTCGACATGCACGGGGCTCGCGCCCTTGGGCTCGTCGGCGCCGGTGCCCGGGCCGTACAACTGGCCATAGCGCAGCACCGTGCCGGCGATGCCCGGCGCCTGGAGCACGGCCTGCTCGAGCGCCACCACGCCGCCCACGCTGATGCGGCGCGCGCCTTCGGCCTCGGTGTCGAGCGGCTGCGCTTCCGCGTATGGCCTGGGGCCCGGCGCATAGGCCCAGGCGATGCTCTGCGCCACCATGCGCACCGCGCCGGCGGCGCGCGCGGCCTCGACCAGGTTGCGCGTGCCCTCGGTGCGCACGCGGGCGTTGCGCGCCGTGGCTTCGGCCATGCGCGCGGGATCGAGGCCGCGCGGCAGGTCGGTGAGCTGGTGGATCACGCCGAGCGGCGCGATGCGCACCAGCGCGGCCTTCAGCGCTTGCGCATCGAACACGTCGACCAGCACCGGCTTCACGCCCCGGGCCTCGAGCGCCGCGGCGCGCTCGGGCTGGCGGGTGCTGCCGTGCACTTCGTAGCCGGCCTCGCGCAGCAGCGGGATCAGGGCCGAGCCGATGGCGCCGGTGGCGCCGGCCAGGAAAATTCTTTCGCTCATGGCGTTCTTTCTCGGAGACGGATGCTTTGGAGCCTCCAGCTTAGGCAGCCGATGGCCCGGCGCACAGTGCCAAGAATCGGTGGATCGGATGGACCATCGCGGCCCATCGCGATGGCGTGCTCAGCCCTGCCGCACCAGCGCCAGCAACCGCACGCAGGTTTCCGCCGCGATCTCCACGCGCAGATCCGCCACGCCGAGCAGCAGCCCGGTGTTCTCGGGCCCGGGCTGCGCGTACCACGGCGACAGCGGCACCGGCGTGAGGCCGTGCGCCGCGAGCGATTGCGCCAGCGCCAGGTCCGACACGCCCGGCGCGAGGCGCAGCAGCACGGTCAGGCCCGCGGCGATGTACGTCGCCGATGCGGCATCGAGGCAGGCGACCAGTGCCGCGCGCCGCTGCGCATAGACCTGCCGGGTGCGGCGCAGGTGGCGCAGGAAATGGCCGTCGCGCAGGAAGGCCACCACCGCCAGTTGCACCAGCGGCGCGGGCGCCGGCGGCAGCACCGCCGCATGGCGCGCGAAGCGCTCGACCTGGTCCGCCGGCACGACCAGGAAACCGAGCCGCAGCATCGGGCTGATGGTCTTGCTGAAGGTGCCCACGTGCAGCACGCGCGCGCCCTCGCCGGCGGCCACGAGCGAGGGCGCGGCGCGGGCGCCGAGCTGCAGCTCACCGAGGTAGTCGTCCTCGACCACCCAGGCCCGCGCGCGCTCGGCCCAGGCGAGGATCGCCTGCCGCCGCCGCGCCGACAGCGCGACACCGAGCGGTGCCTGCTGCCCCGCGGTGACGACGGCCAGCGCCGCATCGGGCGCGCGTGCCATGCCCTCGTCGACCACCAGGCCTTCGGCATCGACCGGCACCGGCACCGGTTCCACGCCGAGCGCATGCAGGCAGCGGCGCGTGGTGGGATAGCCGGGGTCCTCGGTCCAGGCCGCGGTGCCGCGCAGCCCCAGCGCCTGCACCGCGAGCGAGAGTGAGCCCGCGTAGCCGGTGGTGACGAAGACCTGCGCGGCCGTGCACGGCAGCCCGCGCGCGAGCGAGAGGTAGGCCGCGATCTCGCTGCGCAGCGCGAGCTCGCCGCGCGGGTCGGGATTGATCTGCCGCGCATGCGAGGTGGCGCGCACCGCACCGGTCATGATCCGCGCCCAGACCTTGGCGGGGAACAGGTCCTGCGCCGGGTTCGCCATCTGGAAGATGCCCGAGCGGCCGGGGAAGCTCGGAATGGTGCCGACGGGCGCGGATGGGACCGCCACTGCCTCGCGCGGGCGCGACGACGGCGGCAGGTGCTCGGCGACGAAGGTGCCGGCCGCGCCCAGCGAGACGATCAGCTGCGCATCGAGCAACCGCTCGTAGGCCGCGCTCACCGTGCCGCGCGCCACGCCGAGCTGCGAGGCCAGGTCGCGCCACGACGGCAGGCGCGCCCTCGGCGCGAGCCGGCCCTCGCGGATGGCCGCGCGCAGGCCCGCGGCGATCTGTTCGCTGACCGGCTCGCGTGCCGCGCGGTCGATTCGTAGCTGGAGCTTCGACATGGGCGGATGTTAAGCAGGTGGCCCGTGGAATCGACCTGGGCACCGCCCGCTCGAGGCCAGCCAGCCGTGGAAGCGGCAGGTTTTTTGCATACAGTGCATGCAATCCCTTGAATCTCTTCCCACCCCTCCATGGAAATCGACTTCCAGACCCTCGATCCCTACGCGCGCTACAAGCTGATGGCGAGCCTGATCGTGCCGCGGCCGATCGCGCTGGTCACGACCCTCGAGCCCGAGGGCACGGTCAATGCCGCGCCCTTCAGCATGTTCAACATGGTGGGCGAAGACCCGCCGCTGGTCTTCGTGAGCATCAACCGCATGCATGACGGGCGCGTCAAGGACACCGCCGCCAACATCCTGCGCACCGGCGAGTTCGTCGTGCACCTGACCGACGAGGCGATGGCCGAGCAGATGCATGCCTGCGGCGATGCGCTGCCGCGCGGCAGCAGCGAGCTCGCGCACGCCGGATTGCATGCGGTCCCATCGAACACGGTGGCGCCGCCGCGCATCGCCGAGGCGCCCGTGGCCTTCGAATGCGTGCTGCACGAGAAGATGGAAACCGAGAGCCGCTACGTGTTCTTCGGCCGCGTGCAGTGGCTCGCGGTGCGCGACGGGCTCGTGGACGCCGAACGCTGGCGCGTGCAGCTGCAGGACTACCGGCCCGTGGGACGCTTCGGCGCGAGCTTCTACGTGGGCACGCAGCAGCGCTTCGCGCTCGGCGCGGCGGCTTCGGCGGGCAACGGCATCGACCAGCTCTGACTCACGGCGACGAGTACCAATGTCATAAATCCTCCCTAGCATGGCCGCATGAGCCTGCATCGCCCCAGCCGCCGCCAAGTCCTTCGTGGTGCGACGGCCATGGCCTTCGCTTCGTCCCTCGGATCCAGCTTCGCCCAGGGCGCGCGTCCCGCCGAACAGCCGGCGGTCAAGGTCACGCAGCTCATGGACGTCTCGCCGAGCCAGCAGGCGCTGTCGCGCGACTATGCGACGGGCTTTCGCCTCGCCTTCGCGGAGCTCAAGGCCACGACGGGGCTCAACGTGCAGCTCAAGGCGTTGGAGGTGGGCGAATCGGATGCTGAAGTGCAGGCCGCGCTGAAGGCCGTCGGCGAGGACAGCGCGCAGGCGGCCCTGGTGGGCACCGTCGGCGAACGCCTTGCGCTCGCGAGCCTGGCGCATGCCGAGAGCAGCCGCCTCGAGATCGCGCATGTCGCGCCCTGGCTCGCCGACTCGCGCTTCGATGCGAACCCCAACCTGTTCGCGCTGTTCGCGTCGCGGGAAGACCAGATCCGCCACGTGCTCAAGAACCTCGCGACCATGGGCGTGGCGAAGATCGGCATCGTGTACCCGAGCGCCGGGCACGCCAGGGCGCTGCAGCCGGGCATGGCGCAGATCGCCGAACGCCTCAAGCTCGAGGCACAGGTGCTGACGGCGCCCCAGGGGCGCGACCTCGAATTCTTCGGCGGCCAGTTGCCCGCCAGCACGCCGTACTTCCTGCTGTTCACGGGCGATGCCATCGAGCTGGCACTGTTCACGCGCGGCCTCGCCCGACGGGGCGTGCAGCGCACCGTGGTGTGCCTGTCCGATGTCGACACCAACACCTTCCTGCAACTGAGCCCCGGCAAGGGCGTGCCCATCATCTTCACGCGCGTGGTGCCCGACCCGCGCACCAGCAAGATCGCGATCGTGCGCAGCTACCGCAACGCGCTGCAGCGCTACTTCGACGAGGAGCCCTCGCCGACCAGCTTCGCCGGCTACCTCGGCGGGCGCCATGCCGGCGCCGTCATCGCGGGCGCGGGCGCCGAGCCGGGACGCGCGAAGCTGCTGGCCCAATTCAAGCGCCGCGCCGCGGTGGAGCTCGACGGCTGGCGCTTCGACTACGCCGGCGGTTCGCGCGCCAGCAACCAGGTCAGCCAGATCCTGCTGAACAGCAGCGGCAACTTCGTGGGCTGAGGGGCCGCGCCTACCCGGCGCGCTGGATCAGCTTCCACCCGTTGCCCGACGGATCCCTGAAGCCGGCATCCACGGTGCCATAACGCTCCACCGGCTCCTGCGTGAACTCCACGCCCTGGGCGCGCAGCCGCTCGTAGCTCGCGCGGCAGTCGTCGACGCTCAGCACCAGCGGCGGCATCGCGCCCTTGGCGACGATCGCCTGCAGCGCCTGTGCCGTGGCCGCGTCGTGCACCGGCGGACCGGGCTTGAACAGGCCGAGCTGGAACGCCGGCTGCTCGGGATGCTGCACGGTCAACCAGCGGTAGTCGCCGTTGCCGACATCGGTGTGGACGCGAAAGCCGAGCTTGCCCGCGTAGAAGGCGAGTGCCTCCTCCTGATCGCGCACATACAGACCGACCGTTTCAATACCTTGGCTCATGGAATCTCCTGTGGTTCGGCCTCGTTTGTACCGGCCGCGGCCTGGCGGCGCTTCTCCGAAACTGCTGTTTGGAGATGGGGCCGCTGCGATGCGCTGACGATGCAGGCGGGCACGGGTCCGAAGGCCCGGGCCTCGCCCTTGCCGCGCGCACGCACCTCGCCCGGGCTGCCGCCCGTGATGTCGCGGAAGGTGCGCCCGAAGGTGCCGAGGCTGGACCAGCCGGTGGCGAAGGCGATGTCGGTGATGGAGAGTTCGGTCTCGCGCAAAAGCGCGCTCGCGCGTTCGATGCGGCGCGTGAGCAGATAGCGGTGCGGCGGTGTGCCGAAGGCCTGCTTGAACGAGCGCGCGAAGTGGGCCTCGGAAACGCCGCTGACCTGCGCCAGTCGCTCGACCGGCCATTCCTCGTGCGAGGCGGCGTCCATGCGGTCCCTGGCGCGCAGCAGGCGGCGCAGCAGCGCGGGGTCCTGCGCGAGCGAGGCCGCGTCGACCGGCTCCCGGCGCCTCGTCACAGGCCGCCCGCCACCTTGAGCACGCTGCCGGTGACGTAGGACGACTTGTCCGACAGCAGCCAGACGATCGCCTCGGCGATCTCGCGCGCCTCGGCCGCGCGGCGCATCGGGATGCGCGCCGCCACGCGCTGCGGCCGCCCGGGTTCGCCGGCCGCGGCATGGATCTCGGTGAGCGCGGTGCCGGGCGAGACCGCGTTGACGCGGATGCCCTGTTCGGCCAGTTCCTTCGCGAGGCCGACCGTGAAGGCCTCGAGCGCCGCCTTGGAAGCCGCGTAGTGCACGTACTCGCCGGGCGCGCCCAGCGTGGCCGCGATCGACGAGACGTTGACCACCGCGCCGGTGCGTCCCTCGGCACGCCATTGCGCGACGACGGCCTGCGTGAGGTACATGGGCCCGAGCACGTTGACGTCCATCACCTGGCGCAGGGTGGCGTGCGAGACGTCGGCGAAGCTGCCGAGCGGCCCGGTGATGCCGGCGTTGTTGACCAGCGCGGCCAGTGGCGCGAACGCGGGCGGCAGGGCCTGCAGCACGCGGGCCGCGCTGGCGGGATCGGCCGCGTCGGCCTGGATCGCGAAGGCGCGGTGGCCGGCCTGTTCGATCTCGCGCACCAGCTCGGCCGCCGCGTCGTGCCGGCGCTCGTAGGTGAAGCACACGTCGTGGCCGGCCGCGGCCAGCAGCTTCGCCGCCTCGGCGCCAATGCCTCGGCCGCCACCCGTGATCAACACGGTTCCCGCACTCGCCATGGGTCGTCTCCTTCGATGGGCGTGCCGCCATGCCGGGCACGCCGGCATTGTGTCGCAGGAGACCGGCGAAGCTCGTCGCGCGGAGCTACAGTGCAGGCCGCGCGGCCGACGGCGCGCGCGCATCGCGTGCCGGATTCATGAAGTCGAAATGCGCGGCGACCGGCGAGGACTCGGGCACCACGTAGACCACGCCCCGGCGCTGCCCCAGCGCGGGCTTCACGTAAGCGTCGTAGAAGGCCGCGGGCACGTTGATGCAGCCGTAGGAGATGCGGTTGTCGGCGATGGTGGGCGAGGCGAGCCGCTCGAGCCGGCGGTCGGCCTTGTTGGTGGTGCGCACGCGGTGCATGGAGATCGCGGCGTCGTAGTCGACCCAGACGATGTCCTCGCCGCCCGTGTTGCGCCCTGGCTCGGAAGCAAAGCGCCCGGCCGGCGTGGTGCGTTCGTGCGGGCGGATCTTGGCCATGGGGCGCTCGCCGATGCCCGGCACCGAATCGTCGCCGCGCGCGAGGCCCAGCAGCACCGGCGACGCGCCGAGCAGCGTGCCCTTCGCGTCGAAGACGAAGACGCTCGCGGCCTTCTTGTCGACCACCGCGAAGGCGTCGCCCGCGTTGTCGCGCGCCGCGACCGCGGCCTGGGCGATGCGCTGGGCATCGGCCGTCAGCGGGGCCGCAGGCATCGCGGGCG
Source organism: Variovorax sp. ISS6 (assembly GCF_056523145.1). Classification (NCBI taxonomy): domain Bacteria; kingdom Pseudomonadati; phylum Pseudomonadota; class Betaproteobacteria; order Burkholderiales; family Comamonadaceae; genus Variovorax; species Variovorax sp. ISS6. The sequence continues at coordinate 1,537,920 of NZ_JAWRZC010000002.1, read as the reverse complement.
GGGCGGCAAGCGCCGCCGCGCTCGCGAGCAGTAGCGCTGCCGCTGCCGCCCGCGAGCAGGAAATGCCTGTCTTCATCACTGAAGCCGCGGCCTCAGTTGCGGTCGGCGCGCGCCGGACGCATCGGCTGGGCGGCGGCCATGTTGCTGCTGCCCGAATCCTGCGACATCGCGGTGCCGCGTGCCGGAGCCGGGGTGGCGGCCATGGTGTTGTTCTGCGGCGTGGTGCCGGTCGTGCCCATCGGGCCGCCCGCGGGGTTCTGCTGGCCGGCGGCGGTGGCGGGGTTCGGCGGCGCGGTGGTGGGCGGGTTGCCCTGCGCGAAGGCGGCGCCGGCGGCGGTGAAGGCGAGGGCTGCGATCAGATGGGACGTGCGATTCATGACGATGCTCCTTGAGGGATCCGGCAATGCCGGAAGGTTGGGGATCCGCCGGACCGTTTGCCCGACTGGTTTCAACTTAGGGCCCACGAAAAATCGCCAGGTCAGTTCGCGGCCCGGCCTCCTGTAGGAGCGCGACACCCGAAAACGACACGGGCCGGGCGTGCGCGACGCCCGGCCCGTGCCGGCAAATGCCATTCGGTGGCGCTGGCTACTGCGGCTTCTTCTTCAGGCTGATGACCTGCGGCTGCGTGACCGCCTTGAGCCCGTCGATGCCGAACTCCAGGCCCCAGCCCGAACCCTTGACGCCGCCGAAGGGCACCATCGGATGGATCGCGCCGTGCTGGTTGATCCACACGGTGCCGGCCTCGATGCGCGACGCAACGGCGCGCGCCTGCTCGATGTCGGTGCCCCAGACCGAGGCGCCCAGGCCCACGTCGACGCGGTTGGCCTGCGCGATCGCGTCGTCGATGTCGCGGTAGCGGATCACGGGCAGCACCGGGCCGAACTGCTCCTCGTCGACCAGGCTCGCGCCGTCCGCGATGTCGGTGACCAGCGTGAGCGGATAGAAGTTGCCGGCGCCCGCGCTCGGCTCGCCGCCGCAGACGATGGTCGCGCCGCCGGCGCGTGCCTCGTCGACCAGCCGGCGCACCTTGTCGAACTGCATGCGGTTCTGGATCGGGCCCATCGCGATGCCGGGCTGCGCGCCGTCGCCCATCGGCATCGCCTCGGCGATCGCCTTGAGCTCGGCCACCACCGCGTCGTGCAGCGCATCGGGCACGTACAGCCGCTTGGCGCAGGCGCAGGTCTGGCCCATGTTGAGGAAGGCGCCCCAGAACAGGTCCATGGCGATGGCCTTCGGGTCGGCGTCGGGCAGCACGATGGCCGCGTCGTTGCCGCCGAGCTCGATCGTGGTGGGCGTGAGGTTGCGCGCCGCGGCGGCCGCGATCTTCGCGCCGGTGGCGCTCGAGCCGGTGAACATGATCTTGTCGACGTCGGGGTTCTCGACCAGCCAGCCGCCGACCTCGCCGGTGCCGCTCACGGTGTTGAGCACGCCGGGCGGCAGCACCTCGGCGATCAGCCGCACCATCTCGAGCGTGCCGATGCTGGTGTATTCCGAGGGCTTGATGACCACCGTGTTGCCCGCGCGCAGCGAGGGCACGATTTGCCAGATGGCGATCAGGAGCGGCCAGTTCCAGGGCGCGATCGCCGCGATCACGCCGAAGGGCTTGCGGTGCATCTCGTCGCGGCGCGTGGCGTCCTCGAACACCACGTCCACCGGCATCTCGAGGCTGGCCGGCACCTGGGTCCAGGCCTCGCAGCCGAACAGCTCGAAGCGCGCGCCCGGCACCTCGGTCGGGCCGACACCGCCCAGCGGCTTGCCCTGCTCGCGCGTGACCCAGCCGGCCAGGTACTCGGCATTGCCGTGCAGCACCTCGGCCACCTTCATCAGCAGCGCGCGGCGCTCGGCGTCGGGCCGCGCGGCCCAGGCCGGCTGTGCCTTGCGCGCCGCGCGCACGGCCTGCTCGACCTGCTCGGCCGTGGAATGCGGCACGAGGCCGATGGCTTCGCCGGTGGCGGGGTTCTTCGATTCGAAGCTGCGCTCCGACGTGACCGGACGGTTGTCGACGGTATTGGGGTAGGTTTGAAGGCTCATGGGGCGCAGTCTGCGAGCCCGCCGCCTTCATGGCATCGCGAACATTCGCGACGGGGTAATCCCGGGGTCTTCCCCAGGGCCCGGCGCGCCGCCCCCTGCGGCAAACCCTATCGCGAAAGCTCGCGATAGCCAGGCGCGCGGGCGCTTTCCAGAATCCCGGGGGGTCGAAGACCACAACAACCTACAGAGACCACAGGAGCCACGATGCCCCAGCGCCTTCCGCATGCCTTTTTCCGCCCCCTGCCGTTCGCGCGCCTCGCGCTGCTGCTGGCCGGCTGCGCCCTCGCCGGCGCCGGCGCCGCCGCGGCCCAGGCCGTGGACGGCGCGCGCATCGCGGCGGCCGACCGCGAGCCGGGCAACTGGATGAGCCACGGCCGCACCTACGACGAGCAGCGCTTCAGCCCGCTCGCGAAGATCAACGACCGCAACGTCGGCAAGCTCGGCATGGCCTGGACCTACAAGCTCGACGTCGACCGCGGCGTGGAGGCCACGCCGATCGTGGTCGACGGCGTGATGTACACCACCGGCGCCGAGAGCATCGTCTACGCGCTCGACGCGCGCACCGGCAAGCTGCTGTGGCGCCACGACCCCAAGGTCAATGCCGAATCGCTGAGCCAGGGCTGCTGCGACGTGGTCAACCGCGGCGTGGCCGTGTGGAAGGGCCGGGTCTACGTCGGCGCCTTCGACGGCCGGCTGATCGCGCTCGACGCGCGCACCGGCGAGCAGGTCTGGTCGGTCGACACCGTGCTCGACAAGACCAAGAGCTACACCATCACCGGCGCGCCGCGCATCGTGAAGGGCAAGGTGCTGATCGGCAACGGCGGCGCCGAGTTCGGCGTGCGCGGCTACGTCACGGCCTACGACGCCGAGACCGGCCGGCAGGCCTGGCGCTTCTTCACCGTGCCCGGCGACCCGGCCCAGCCGCCCGAGAACAAGGCCATGGCCATGGCGATGAAGACCTGGTCGGGCAACGGCTGGGTGAAGTGGGGCGGCGGCGGCACGGCCTGGGACTCCATGGCCTACGACCCCGAGCTCAACCTGCTGTACATCGGCACCGGCAACGGCTCGCCCTGGAACTACCAGTTCCGCAGCGAGGGCAAGGGCGACAACCTGTTCCTGTCGTCGATCGTCGCGCTCGACCCCGACACCGGCGACTACGTCTGGCACTACCAGACCACGCCCGCCGACCGCTGGGACTACACCGCCACCCAGCACATCGTGCTGGCCGACCTGCGCATCGACGGCAAGCTGCGCAAGGTGCTGATGCAGGCGCCGAAGAACGGCTTCTTCTACGTGCTCGACCGCACCGACGGCAAGCTGATCTCGGCCAAGAACTACGTGCCGGTCAACTGGGCCTCGCACATCGACCTGAAGACCGGCCGGCCCGTGGAGACCGGCGCCGGCAACTACGGGCCCGGCGAGCAGAAGAAGCTGGTGATCCCGGCCTTCCTCGGCGGCCACAACTGGCACCCGATGTCCTTCAACCCGAAGACCGGGCTGGTCTACCTGCCCGCGCAGGAGACCATGGCCGAGCTCGAGGCGCAGAAGGAACCGCTGTTCCTGCCGACCAAGTCGGTGGTCAACCTCGGCCTGGAGGTGCCCGAACTGCCCGAGGACCCGAAGATCGAGGCCCAGATCCGCGGCGCCTGGAAGGGCCGCCTGCTGGCCTGGGACCCGGTGCGCCAGAAGGCCGCGTGGTCGCACGACTACGCCAGCGCCTGGAACGGCGGCACCCTGAGCACCGCGGGCAACCTCGTGTTCCAGGGCACGGCCGACGGCCGCGCCGTGGCCTATGCGGCCGACAACGGCAGGCAGCTCTGGCAGAGCCCCGTCAACAGCGGCGCCATGGCCGGCCCGATCAGCTACGAGGTCGACGGCGAGCAGTACGTGAGCTTCATGGTCGGCTGGGGCGGCGCCTTCCCGCACATCACCGGCCCCATTTCGCTGAGTGCCCGTGTGCGGCCCGAGGCGCGCGTCGTGACCTTCAAGCTCGGCGCCAGCCAGAAGCTGCCGCCCGCCAAGCTCGCGCCCGCGCTGCCGCGCGCCGCCGACGTGCCGCCGCTCACCGCGTCGGCCGAGCAGATCAAGCAGGCGCGCCTCATGTTCAACGGCCTGTGCGGCTCCTGTCACGGCCTCAATGCCGTCAGCGGCGGCGTCGTCCCCGACCTGCGCTACATGAAGCCCGAGCAGCACGAGCTGTTCGCGGCCACCGTCAGCGGCGCGCGCATCAACCGCGGCATGCCGGGTTTCGCGGGCGTGCTCAAGCCCGAGGACATGCAGCTGCTGCACCAGTACGTCATCAAGCGCACCCACGACCTCAGCGCGGAGATCGCGGCCGCCCGGCCGGCCGCCAAGTAGGCAAACCCCATGCCGACGCCCTGCCCGGACTGGCTATCATCCGGCCGACCTGGATGTGCAGTCGGAGATGGGCGCATGAACGACGAAGAGCTGATGGCCGCGCAACGCCAGTTGCGCCGAAGCCTGCTGGATGGCCATGGCGCCCTGCGCTGGCGGCCCGCGCGCGACCTGGCCGCGCACCTCCTGCTGCATCTCGACGAACCCGACGACTGCTGGCGCTTCGCCGCCGGCTGGCTGCGCGAGGCCTTCGACGCCGACCGCGTCGACTGCGGCTTCGGCCGCCCCGACGAAGCCTGCTACCGCCCCCAGGCCGAGGCCTTGCGCCGCGACCGCGACGTGCCCTCGGTCATCGGCCTCGCCATCGACGCCGCCGACTGCGGCGTGCAGACCGTCTGGCACGCGCACGGCGTGGTGGTGCTGCGCGACGTCGAGCAGGAACGCCGGCTCGGCCACGGCACCCGCGCCGAGCTGCTGCGCATGGGCACGCGCGTGAAGATGGCCGCGCCGATCATGGACCGCACGCGCCCGCTGGGGCTGATGTGCGTCGACTGGATGGATGCCTGCGAGCCGGCGCGCGACGAGCGCTGGGCGCGGTTCGAGGAGATCGCGGCGGTGGTGCTGGGGCCGGTGATGAGTGCGGCGCAGCGCGTGGCGGGTGGAACGCAGCGGGTTGCTAGCCGTCCGGTGCATGACGGCGATGCGATCGATCTGCTCGAGAGCTTGACGCCGGCCGAGCGCACGGTGGTTCGGCTGGCGGTCGATGGGTTGAGCTACAAGGAGATTGCGCGAAAGCTCAATCGGTCGTTCTCGACGGTGGATCACCAGTTGCGCAGTGCGCGGAGCAAGCTGGGGGTGAGTTCCACGGCGCGGTTGGTGAATTTGATGTCGGGGACGCGGGCGCACTGAGCGGGGCGACCTCGCGCTCAACCGCTCGGCCGCAGTGCTGCCGCGGCCAACAACACACTGATTCTTCGGGCGTCCGACGCTGCGCTGGGTGCCCATGTCCTGTCAACTTGGTTGCCCAACGTTCCAGCATCAAGGCCCGACGCCAAAGTTGCGAAGACATCGGACCAGAACTGCCTCTCCTCGCTGGTGCTGAACAGCTCCTCCAGGTCGAAGTCATGGCCGGGGAAAAACGATGAGGACTCCGACTCGAACTTGCTCACGAACAGGGCGTGCTCGTTTTCCTCGATACATCTCCGTGCGCAGGCGAGGGCGAACTCCACCAGGGCCGCGGATCGCTTGTTCGACACCACGACTGAGCCGCAGCTTGTGAAAAAGGAGGCGCTCATGAAAGTTGATTGCCAAGAGTACACAGCATACGTTCCTCGCATCCTGATTGGCTCCCGCCTTCGTGATGGCTGCCGGTCAACATCGCATCGTCTGGGACGATGCAGAATCCCCAAAAAACCCAACGCGCTATTTATGTCCCGACGTCTTTGGTCCATTCTTTCTCTGTTCGTGATTGCACTCGGTGTCACCGCATATTTTTCGTTCTTGGCAGGGGCGAGTCGTGCGCGTGCAGTCAACGCCGTAGTCAACTCGGTGTCAATCAAGGCCGAAGAGCAGTGCTATAAAACCAACGACCTGGAGTGCTTCCGGGCGAGTTGGATTCTGCGAGCCGGGATGACAGCCACGTCCGCTCACCGCTCGCTGGAAGGTTTCTATCCCTCCGCCGCAGAGCCTGAACTCCGTTCGTACATCCAATGGGCCGAGCAACTTCCAAAGATCCACACGCCCGAAAAATAAGCATCGTCGACATTCCAACTGCCACCACCGCCAGAAACAGATCTTCGACGGCGTCGCAGAAATTTCTCTTGGCCCATGTTCTTGATTCTGCGGCGACCAAGATCAAACATCATCAGTAGTCGTGCTATTTTTTTGAGAGGGCGGTCTCAAACCCCAAGTGCAACACCGTCTGGAAACTGCGCATTGTGGTCGAGGCAGTCCTGGAAGAAGGCCTCCGCAGGCGTCCTCCAATCGAGCGTGTTGCGCGGACGGGTGTTGAGCTCCCAGGCAATGGCATCGAGCTGGCGCTGGCTGTAGACGCTCAGGTCGGTGCCTTTAGGCAGGTACTGCCTGATCAGTCCATTGATGTTCTCGTTGCGCCCCCGCTGCCACGGGCTGTGGGGATCGGCAAAGTGCGCTTTCCGTCACCCAGTTGCACCAATGCCAACTGATAGTCCCGACCCTCTGCGACATCGGCACGCTTCCGCATAGACGCCCCCCCAAATTCTGAGCCACTATCGAACGACCGGTTCTGGCCGGCTACAGCCGCTCGATGGAACGAGCAAGCATTTCGGCTGCGCAGGCGGACATGTGACCGCATCCATCGAAACCCGAGACCGGGGCAGATAACGTTCCGCTCACTGTCACGCGCTTACCGTGCCATCGCTTGAGTTGATCTTCATTGAACCGAAGCGCTCCGTTACCGACGCTCAACCAAATGCTTGAAGGGCGGATCGGCCCTATTCGGCCCGGTTCGCGCCGCTCCACCTTCGGGAAGTGATCGATGGACGTGTCCTCGAACTCGAAGCAGAGGACGCCTTCAACCGTGATCTCCTGGCCAGCCACCTCTTGCAAAGCATCGATAGCGGAATTTATAGACAGGGTCGTGGTCATCGGTTTTGCTACTGTTGCTGAACGTCCGGTTGTGGCCGTTTGCAGCTAAATGCCACTTGCCCAGAAAAACTGCGGAGCGATCGCAACCGAGAATAATTCATCAAACTCGGCGACAAATTTTTTCTTAAAAGGGCCCTGCTTGGTGATGCGGTAGGGCATTTAGATGAAGCGTGAGAACCCTTCTGCTTCAACGTGTACCCGAACCCCATCGGGGGCGCTTGGTGAATCGCCCCGGGTTTTGAGGAGGCTCAACACTCTGAGAGGATTGAGCCATGAGCAAGTCAAACAAGTTCTCGCCCGAGGTGCGTGAGCGCGCGGTGAGGATGGTGCAGGAGCACCGGGGGGAGTACCCGTCGCTGTGGGCGGCCATCGAGTCCATCGCGCCGAAGATTGGATGTGTCCCGCAGACCTTGAACGAATGGGTCAAGCGCGCCGAGGTCGACACCGGCGTTCGTGAAGGCATCACGACCAGCGAGGCCCAGCGGATGAAGGAGCTGGAGCGCGAGGTCAAGGAACTGCGCCGGGCCAATGAGATATTGAAGCTGGCCAGCGCGTTTTTCGCCCAGGCGGAGCTCGACCGCCGGCTCAAGTCCTGAAGGACTTCATCGACAAGCATCGCGATACCTTCGGGGTCGAGCCGCTCTGCAAGGTCTTGCAGGTCGCCCCGTCGGCATACCGAAGACACGCAGCGCTGCTGCGCGAGCCCCACAAGCGCTGCGCCCGGGCGCATCGTGACGAGATGCTGATGCCACAGATTGAACGTGTCTGGCAGGCCAACATGCAGGTCTACGGCGCCGACAAGGTGTGGCGGCAACTGGCACGCGAAGGTGTTGTCGTGGCCCGCTGCACGGTCGAGCGATTGATGCGCAGGCTAGGCCTTCGTGGTGTGATGCGCGGCAAGGCCGTGCGCACCACCGTCGGCGATGCCAAGGCGCCATGCCCGCTGGACCGGGTCAATCGGCAATTTCGCGCCGAGCGGCCCAACCACTTGTGGGTCAGCGATTTCACGTACGTCTCGACCTGGCAGGGCTGGCTGTACGTGGCCTTCGTCATCGATGTGTTTGCCAGGCGCATCGTCGGCTGGCGGGTGAGCAGTTCGATGCGAACCGACTTCGTGCTCGATGCACTGGAGCAGGCTCTGTATGCCCGGCAGCCCGAACGCGATGGAAGCCTGGTCTGCCATTCCGACAGGGGCTCGCAGTACGTCAGCATCCGCTACACCGAACGCCTGGCAGAAGCGGGCATCGAGCCGTCAGTGGGCAGCAAGGGCGACAGCTATGACAACGCCTTGGCCGAGACCATCAACGGGCTCTACAAGGCCGAGCTCATTCATCGCCGAGCACCCTGGAAAACGAAGGAGGCAGTGGAACTCGCAACGCTTGAATGGGTGTCGTGGTTCAACCACCATCGCCTGCTCGAATCCATCGGGTATATCCCGCCAGCAGAAGCCGAGGCAAACTACTACCGGCAACTCGCCAGTCAGAACACCGAGGTGGTGGCCTGACTTAAACCAAACAGCCTCCGCGAATCCCGGGGCGATTCATGGTGAGTATTCATCGGGAATGTTCACGTTCGCAGCGAGAGCCACCGCCGACAGCTTTCCGGCGGCTGCATCAGCAGCAAAGTTGCAGCCAAGTAGTTTGTAAATCTCTTGAGCATTTGGCCGCTCTTGGCCGTTGTGACCACCAACGCTTCCAAACTTTCCGTCATTCGTCAACGTCGCACCGAATGGGTAGAAGTCTCCTGTGTCCTTCAGCATCGTTTTTGCGAAGTCGGTGCAGTAGGTGACAAGCGCGCTGAGTTGTTCGGGGGATACTGCCATTAGTTTTCCATTTAATGCAATTTGATCGCCGAATGCTTTTTCAGGGTGTTCCGCTTGCTTCACAACAACTTTCCGGTTGTGGCTGCATCCGGTCAGCGATGCACATGCACTTACCTCTGTATAAAGCGAACCATGGGCTCAATTTTTGAGATTACGCTCAGACATCCGTCGGAGGAAACTATGAGCCATTCTCTAAAGTCGCCGATGGCACTTGTCACATTCAGCATGCCGTAGGACTGCTCTTGCTCCATCCAGCCACCTTGCTTGACCTCGAAGATTGTGTGCCCTGTCTGTACAGGGACTACCCCCCAATAAGAGAGCAAGTCTCCCTCATCGAGGAATCTAAATCCTCTTGGAATCGAGAATAAAACCTCTAGGTATCTGTCTTCGTCATCATGAGTGCGGTCAAAGCTGACCACGACGCGCAAACCAGTAACTCCGAGCGTCAATTCACTAATATCCGAAAAACTAAAGCTGACTACGGGCTGTTCGAACGGCTTTGTAATTACGGAAGATTTCATATTCAGTCAAGCAAAAAACATCTTTAGTGCATCTTTTGCGCGAGGGGCAGCTTCTGGCCAGTAGGCGTCAAACCCATCGCCCTTCAAATTCGACGTCGACGGAACCTCCGTTAACCCGAACAAGGTAGAAGCTTCCACTAGAGAAAAGTCCTGCATGGAGGCTGCCCGTACGGATCTTGTAGTCCGCTCCCAAATGAACGGGATTTCCGTCCAAGTCCTCATATGGATAGGTTGATTGGTCCCAGAAGTTGAGCACCACTTCCCCGCTCTCGGCTGTCACCAAGTTGCATGCCGTTCGCTCCATTTGCGTACGAGGAAAAAATGGCAGCGGATTTACGTATGGGTTCATCATCAGAGGGCTCGCTCACTGACTGCTTTTGGGTGAACGGTGCTGTGGCGTTGACCGACCGCTTCTGGCCGCATTCTGCCCCCAATGCGAGCCGGGTTAAGTAGGCCGCCCGAAGTATGCGATCAAGAACGCTCTCGCAAGAACGTTTCATCATCACCATAAAGGCTGCTTGAAGCGAAACGCACAACGAAACCGGAGCCTTCGTCTCGAGCTTCGTAGCCCGGCAAACCATCGTCTCTTTGGATCTCCTGCACCACCAAGTTCATCGCTGTCCAGGAAACTGGGCCAGCCAGATAGGTGCAGTTGAAAAATGCCAGTCCAACTGGCTCCTGCCGGCTGGTCGGATCAGTCAATTTCACGATGAGGCGGTCCTGGTCGTTCCTAAATGAATTGATACTCGCGTCCGCGCCGCGCCACCCGTCGAGGCGACGCTGAAACGCTGTCAAATCCAGAGCTTTGAAGATCATCTCGATGTCTGCTTGTGGCCGTATGCCGCCTCGTTCAGCGAATTTCGATGCGGCCATCTGCACAACGTACTACCTCAGCACGCCATTCGGGCTTGTCCATTCCATCGTTGCTCTGGATACCAAAGGTCTCGACTTCGCCAGTTTCCGAAAGTGGGTCGCAGGTCCACCAAGCCGATTCATAGGGCGTGTCGCCACGTTCGTGCTCGTATGCGACTGCGACCGGTTCGGAAACTGCGACGGCAACTTGTCGAAGCCACGTAAGGAAATCCAGATTCCACTTCCCGAGGTAGCCCTCCTTTTCGCCATCGCGGAGGTCGGCTTCGTGCAATACAGGACGAGCGTTCTCCGTACGCCAAAGTAGTTCATCAGAATCCGGTGGTACATGTGTATGCCCGTAGACGTCTTCGAGCAACAAGACGGACTTCACGTCGATGAGCAGAAGCTGCTCACTCACCTTCGCAACGCTCAAGGCGTCGTGAAGCGATGCGCAAAGCGAGAGATGCTGCGCGGTCTTTCCGCCGGCGGGAACCGAGAGCAGAACGTCAATTGGCATGAGGTAGATGCATGGGAGGAACGACCGCTTTGGAGCAAATTTTGAGGGCAGCCCGAATCACTGGTCCTGGCCGCAAGCGATCTGCAGGACGGATCGCTAGTGCGGTCTGAGCGTGGTATGCCTCTACCACCGAAATATAGGCCCCTATCATGCTGCCCGTCGAGCTGCTGAGCGTCTCCTCCTGTCGAGCATTCACGGTTCGGAACATGGGACCGCAGACCACCCGATCGCCGTCGACGAGGTCTCGTCTCTACGGTTCCCGCGACGTGTTGTCCTTACTGACGTGGTCCAGCAGATCATCAACGGTATCGAACGACATCGTTCCTGCATCCACATCCCGCTCTGCGATTGCAAGGTCATCGAGACCGAGTTGTTCGTCGAGCTGAGCATGGATCCAGCTGTCGGGGAACTGGCGTGGTGCTTCGAAGCGCAGAAGTGTCGCCTCCGCGAGCACAACGACCGACTTCAAGACCAGATCGGATCGCAGGCTGGTGGATTCCTTCACTGGCTCGTCACCAACGGCCGCCTCGATTTCGCCAACGATCTGGTCGATGATCAGGCCCCACTGCGTTGGCGAGACGCCGAGTATCTGGTCGATGCGGCGCAGCAGAACTGTCGCGTCCGGTGCTCCCCCGTCCTCGAGTTCAGGATCGACGTTGACCCAAACGTCAGCTTGCGCCGCCAACACTCGCGCCCGGCCGACGACGATGTCCTCGCGCACCTCGACATCGGTGAGCATCCCGCTGCTTGCGATCGCTTCTCTGAATTCGTGGATCATCCCATCTTCCTGCGTGAAACTGTCGTCCGAGTCTGCTTCCGGCCGATCGTACCCATTCGTGCCAGGCCTACCTCGGCCTGCCTGTCGATGATCGGCATCGAGCGCGTGGCGGCCACCGAGGCCCATCCGCGGCCCCGACCGAAGCGAATTCCTTCATCGAGAAGACTCCAGCCCGTCACGCCCAAAGAACATGTTCTCGAAGCCCTTTCATCGGCTCAATCCGACCGCATCACCATTTGCCAAGAAATCTGCGGCGCCCGAACACTCGCGCACACCGGCCCACCATCCTTCATCGTTCCTTCGATGCATGCCTCGATCGCGGCATTCGGGTCGCCCGCTGCGCGCTCCACCAGCGCGATCGGAATATCGGCCAGCTTGATCTTCGCCCTTCGCTGCCACGGCGTTCCCGTCTGCCCCGCGGACAACCCAGAGTTCACGTACACGAATCGATCCGCGGGCGTGCCTTGCGCGAAAGGGCCCCGGAAGTTGGGAGAACCATCGGCGAGTGCGGGACCAAGTGTCAGCGTGATGGCGAAGGACACCGAGTTCGCCGTCGCGAGGAATGGCCTCACCAACTCATCGCGCCCGCGCTGCACGGCAAAGTCGACGCCCGGCGGCGGCGACTGCAGCGTGAGAATGAGTTGGAGGTTTGCTCGGTGGTCGGTCCGCATGGGGCTGCAGTTTAGAGGCGACCTCGGCGCTGGCGCGCGCGAGATTGGCACATCGAACATCGTCGAGACAGAATCCCCGATCTCCCCAAAAGACTCGAGCACCCGGAATGCTCGTCCGCCTCCCATGACAAGACTGATTCACGCCCTGGCTTTGCTCGCCGTGCTGGGCGGTTGTGCGTCCGGTGCAAAACCTCCGCCGGAGGCCATGCCCGCGATCCCAAGCCCCTTCATGTCCGTGTGTCGAGACTTGGGAACGCCCACATTTCCCACACTTGTCTTTCCGCGAGCGGCCCGCGAAGCCCGGCAGGATGGCTGGGTCATCCTGGAACATGACGTGGCCGATGGACGAATGACCAACATCAGGGTGATCGCATCGAGCCCCCAGGGCATGTTCGAGGAATCGGTGACCACCTGGGCACCCTCTGTCTACTTTCCATTGCGAAAGGATGGGCGAGGATGTCGTCGAGCGATCGTGTTCCACAACCAATAGAGGTCTTTGACTTTTCTGGAACACGGAGCAGGCATCGACGCCCGTCCTTCAGTGCCTTGCCCCAGCGCCAATGGTGTCCAGCCGCGCCACAGCCTCGGCCGGCAACTTCAGCCCGGCCGCCGCCAGGTTCTCCCGCAGATGCCCCAGCGACGAAGTCCCCGGAATCAGCAGCAGGTTCGGCGAGCGCTGCAGCAGCCAGGCCAACGCCACCTGCATCGGCGTCGCGCCGAGTTCGCCGGCCACCTCCGACAGCACCCCCGACTGCAGCGGGGTGAAGCCCCCGAGCGGGAAGAAGGGCACGTAGGCGATCCCCTCGCGCGCCAGCTTCTCGACCAGCGCGTCGTCGCCGCGATTCGCGAGGTTGTACATGTTCTGCACGCCGACGATCGGCACAATGCGCTGGCCGTCCTCGACCTGCTTCGCGGTCACGTTGCTCAGGCCGATGTGGCGGATCAGGCCCTGCTGGCGCAACTCGGCGAGCGCGGTCAGCGGCGCCTCGAGCGAACCTTCGGCCGGACCGTGCACGCCCAGCATGCTGCGCATGTTGACGACATCGAGCACGTCGAGGCCGAGGTTGCGCAGGTTGTCGTGCACCGCCTGGCGCAGCTCGGCCGGCGAGGCCGCGAGGTTCCACGAGGCATCGGCCCCGCGCGTGGCGCCGACCTTGGTGACGATGGTCAGGTCGTCGCGGTACGGGTGCAGCGCCTCGCGGATGATCTGGTTGGTGACGTGCGGGCCATAGAAGTCGCTGGTGTCGATGTGGTCCACGCCGGCCTCGAGCGCGGCGCGCAGCACCGCGACCGCGGCGGCGCGGTCCTTCGGCGGGCCGTAGACGCCGGGGCCGGCGAGCTGCATGGCGCCGTAGCCGAGACGCTTCACGTCGCGGCTGCCGAGGCGGAAGGTGGAGATGGTGTCGAGCGGGTTCATGGGCTTTCCTTTCAGGTTGAAGCTGAATGTAGGCACCGCAGCGGCGTACGATAAGCCGGCTCAATGCGCACGGGTCGTGCGGAAAAACGAACAATCGAAAGACAGGCGATGACGGAACAGCTCGGCGATCTGGCGGTCTTCGTGGCGGTGGCGCGCGCCGGCGGCTTTCGCGAGGCGGCGCGGCTGCAGAGCGTGAGCGCCTCCAGCCTCAGCGCGGCGGTGCGCCGGCTCGAAACACGGCTGGGCGTGCGCCTCCTGCATCGCAGCACCCGCAGCGTGGTGCCCACCGAGGCCGGCGCGCGGCTGCTCGACCGGCTCGGGCCGGCGCTCGGCGAGGTCGAGGCCGCGCTCGACGTGGTCAACGGCTTTCGCGACAAGCCCGCGGGCACCTTGCGGCTCAACGTGCCCGCGAGCGCGTCGCGGCTGGTGCTGCCGGCGATCGTGCCGCCCTTTCTCGCGGCCTATCCCGAGATCCTGCTCGAGGTGGTGGTCGAGGAGAGCTTCGTCGACGTGCTGGCTGCGGGCTGCGATGCGGGCATCCGCTACGAGGAACGGCTCGAGCAGGACGTGATCGCGATCCCGATCGGCCCGCGCCGCCAGCGCATGGCGACCGCGGCCTCGCCGGCCTACCTCGCGGCGTACGGCCGCCCCATGCATCCGCGCGACCTGCTGCAGCACGCCTGCCTGCGCGGGCGGTTCGCGAGCGGCGCGATGGCGGGCTGGGAATTCGAGCGCGAGGGCGAGGTGGTGACGGTGGATGTCGATGGGCCGTTGATCGTGCGCCTGGGCGGCGGTGTCGAGCTCGCGGTCGACACGGCGGTGGCCGGCATCGGCGTGATCCATCTGTTCGAGGAATGGCTGCAGCCGCAATTGACGAGCGGCGCGCTGGTGCCCGTGCTCGAGGACTGGTGGCAGCCCTTCACCGGGCCCTTTCTCTACTACCAGGGGCGCGAGCGGCTGCCGGCGCCGCTGCGCGCCTTCGTGGATTTCGTGCAGTCGCGGCGCGGCTGAGGTCCCGCTTCAGGCGCCGGCCTGCGCCAGCGGCAGCGCCGCGCCGCCCTTGAGTTCCTCGAGGCACACGCTCGAACGCACCATGCTCACGCCGGGCAGCGCCGAGAGCTTCTCGGTGAGGAAGGTGCTGAGCGCCTCGAGGTCGCGCGCGATCACCTTGAGCACGTAGTCGACGTCGCCCGTCACCGAGTGGCATTCGAGCACGTCGGGCAGTTGCGTCACGGCCTGGCGAAAGCGCTTGAAATCGCGCACATGGCCGCGTTCCATCGCGATGTGGACGAAGGCCATCACGCGCAGGCCCACGGCCGCGGGCCGCAGCCGCGCCTCGTAGCGCGCGATCACGCCCTCCTCCTCGAGCCGGTGATGCCGGCGGCTGCATTGCGCGGGCGAGAGCCCGACCGCGGCCGCGAGCTCGAGGTTGGAGATGCGGCCATGGCCCTGCAGCACCTCGAGCATGCGGGTGTCCATCGAGTCCAGCGGTACGGGTTGCAAGATGTTCTCCTGTTTGGCGGGAATGGTGAAAGAACTTCTCTTCTTCGCGGGGTGATCCCCAGGTGCAATGAAAACCCATTGCGCAAGCCGGGCGAAAGAATCGTTGCGAGCTCGACCCAGGGGCGAGAGCAGACGAGACATCTTCTCTCGATTGGCAACGAATGCGCAACTGCATTGCATCGCCATTCGCGAATGCCCCGGGGTCGGCCATCCGATCCATCCGCACCGAGCTTCGACCAGGAGAACCCATGAAGCGCATCCCCGAACCGTTCCGCATCAAGACCATCGAGCGCATCGCCCTGACCAGCCGCGCGCACCGCGAGCAGGCCCTGCTCGACGCGGGGCTCAACCCCTTCCTGCTGCGCAGCGACGACGTCTTCATCGACCTGCTGACCGACAGCGGCAGCGGCGCGATGAGCGACCGCCAGTGGGCCGCGATGATGGCGGCCGACGAGGCCTATGCCGGCAGCCGCAGCTACTACCGGCTCGCCGACACCATCGAGAAGGTCTTCGGCCATCGCCACACGGTGCCCGCGCACCAGGGCCGCGGGGCCGAGCAACTGCTCTACCCCGAGCTCGTGAAGCGCCGCAGCGCGAAGCGGCCGGTGTTCCTGTCGAACTTCCACTTCGACACCACCAAGCTCCACATCGAGCTGGCCGGCGCGCGCGCGCTCAACGCACTGACGAAGGAGGCACTGGACACCGCCACCTACCACGACTGGAAAGGCAACTTCGACCTCGACGAACTCGCGCGGCTGATCGAGACGCACGGCGCGGCCAACGTGGTGGCGCTGGTGGCCACCGTGACCTGCAACACCAGCGGCGGCCAGCCGGTCGCGCTGGCCAACCTGCGCGCGGCCTCGCGGCTCGCGCGCGAGGCCGGCATCCCGGTGGTGATCGACGCCACGCGCTTCGCGGAGAACGCCTGGTTCATCCGCGAACGCGAGGCCGGCCAGGCCCGGCGCGAAGTGCCCGATATCGTGCGCGACATGATGGCCTGCGCCGACATTGCGGTGATGTCGTCGAAGAAGGACGGGCTGGTCAACATCGGCGGCTTCTGCAGCTTCCGCGACGACCAGGACCTGTTTCGCGCCGTGCAGGAACGCTGCGTGGTCAGCGAGGGCTTCATCACCTACGGCGGCCTCGCCGGCCGCGACATGGAGGCGCTCGCGGTCGGCCTCGAGGAGGCCATGGATGCCGACTACCTGCGCTACCGCGTCGGCCAGGTCGCCTACCTCGGCGAGCGGTTGCGCGCGCAGGGCATTCCGATCCAGCATCCGACCGGCGGGCATGCGGTGTTCGTCGATGCGGCCGCGCTGCTGCCGCACCTGCCGGCCGACAGCTTTCCGGCCCATGCGCTCGCCTGCGAGCTGTACCTCGAAGCGGGCGTGCGCGCGGTGGAGATCGGCTCACTGCTGCTCGGGCGCGATCCCGCCACCGGGTTGCAGGAGAAGGCGCCGCTCGAATCGATGCGGCTCACGATCCCGCGGCGCGTCTACACCAACGACCACATGGACTACGTGGCCGACGCGCTGGCCGAGGTGGCGCGGCGCGCCGCGCGCATCCGCGGCATGGCCTTCACCTACGAGCCGGCGCTGCTGCGCAACTTCACGGCGCGCTTTCGCTGGACCGACAACTAACCGATGGGCGGGTAGCTGCCCGTGCCCTCGGGCCAGGGCGTCAGCACCTCGAAGCCGTCCTCGGTCACCGCGACCATGTGCTCCCACTGCGCCGACAGCGAATGGTCGCGCGTGACCACGGTCCAGCCGTCGGGCAGCTCGCGCGTCTCGCGGCGGCCCGCGTTGATCATCGGCTCGATGGTGAAGACCATGCCGGGCGCGAGCCGCAGGCCTTCGCCGGGCCGGCCGTAGTGCAGCACCTGCGGATCGTCGTGGTAGATCTGCCCGATGCCGTGGCCGCAGTACTCGCGCACCACGCTGAAACGCTCGCGGTGCGCCACGCTCTGGATCGCATGGCCCACGTCGCCCAGCGTCGCGCCCGGGCGCACGGCCAGGATGCCGGCGCGCATGGCCTCGTAGGTGGTCTCGACCAGCCGGCGCGCGAGCGGGCTCGGCTCGTCGACGAAGTACATGCGGCTGCAGTCGCCGAACCAGCCGTCCTTGATCACGGCCACGTCGATGTTGACGATGTCGCCCTTCTTCAGCGTCTTCTGCGCCGAGGGAATGCCGTGGCAGACCACGTGGTTGACGGAGGTGCATACCGTCTTCGGGAAGCCCTTGTAGCCCACGTTGGCCGGGATCGCGTGCTGCACGTTGACGATGTAGTCGTGGCAGAGGCTGTCGAGCTCCCCGGTGGTGACGCCGGGCTTCACGTACGCGCCGATCATCCGCAGCACCTCGGCCGCGAGATGCCCGGCCTTGCGCGACAGCGCGATCTGCTCGGGCGTCTTCAGGGGCACGGCCATGTTCATTGCACGACCTTCGCCGCCCGCCCCGCCGCGCGGCCAGGTGGCCGCGGCGCGTGCGGCTCGCTCGGCGCGCAGGCCATCGCGAGGTCGAGCCCGCCGGCCATCTCGGCGCGCACCAGCAGCTGGCACAGCTCGCGGTGATCGAGGTCGGGATGCAGTTCGGCGAGCATGCCGATGCGCATCCAGTGCTCGGCCTGCGCGTTGATGGAACGGCTCAGCGCGGTGCCCGCGACGCGCAGGTTCTCGTGCATGAGGTCGGAGATCTTGACGATGCCCATGGTGCTGGATCTATATGAAACGTATATGAATCATATAGCATAGGATGCCATTGCCGCAATCCCCGCGCAGCCCCGGGGCACGCCCCCTTCACAAGGGAAGAGTCCATCTTCCAAGGGTTAGTCTTGATGCCGTGCCCGATCGCGATTGACTCTAATCACGGCCTCGCCGTCTCGATCGATCTCCATCGAGCCCATCATGCGCATTGCCCAGCACGTCCTCGACGCCCGTCTCTTCGCGCTGATGGTGTTCGCCATCCTTGCCTTCGGGCGTCTGGCTGCCCTCTTCATGCCGGGCGAGGTCTACTTCACATTCCAGTCGCTGTTCTCCGATCGACCCGGGCCCCAGATCGTGCTGGCCTTGCTGGTCAAGATGCTGCCGCCCTTGCTTTGCGGCGCAGGAGCGGGCTTTGTCGTCTTCTCGGTGACTCGGCGCCGCACGACTCACTTCTTCGCCTCAAAGCTCGGCCGAAAGCTGCGCCGCGTCTGGGCACCGACCGTGCTGGCTGCGGGCTTCTTTGCATCGTTCCTTTCGGCATGGCCCAACATCGCCTATTGGGACTTGGTATCGGACCCCTCGGTGGCTTCGCTCAAGGCGCTGTTTTTCGCGATGTACCTGCTGTACATGATGTCGTTCGGATACGTGGCACTGATGGGTCTGCTGATGATGGTGTTCTGGCGCGAGCGCCTCGCGGCCAGCGGGGATGCACAGAGCATCGTGTCCACGCGCGAGCTGGGTCGCGTCGGCGTGCTTTGGCTGTTGAATTCGAGCATCGCGTCTTCAGTCCTGAAGTACGTCACGCCATGACACGGCGCCTTGCGTTCCGTCTCCGGCCCTCCCTGTCCCGGCTCGGGCATGCATGCCGATCCCCGCAGGGAGCGCCCGCGGCGCGCGGACTGATGATGCCCCTGATGCTCGGCGCCGCGGCGGTGATCATCCTGACTTGCGCCTCACCGACGTCCTACCGCGATGCGCCGGCGATCGCACGCGTGCAGACGACAGGCCAGCAGGCTGTCCGCGATCCTTCAATCAGGAAGTTGCCGGTGATGGTCATGCCGCTGGAGGGCATGCACGGATCTGTCCGCAGCATCCTCAACGACGACGGCCTGCGTGCGATGCGTCGGCGGATGGCCGTCAACATCCTGCTTCGGTCGGGCTACCTCAACCGGGCCGTGGCGCTGTCGGACGCCGAGGATGTCGCCGAGCCGACTTCCTACGGTGTAGAGGTGGACGAATCCATCAAGTCCTGCGCGCTGGCGGGGCAGGCCCCTGGCGAGGAATCGGACCTCTGGTCCCTGGCAGTGGCCGTCGTATCGGCCGAGAAGTTCAACCGTTCCGGGTTGCATCGATCCTTGGAGTGGCATCTCGCCGACGCGATGCTGATTGCCACGGGCCGGTTGCCGGACCTTTCGCTGGGCGTCGCGCAGATTCGTCCCTCCACCGTCAGACGCTATGCGCCGACCTCACCAGCCTTGCGCGCGTTGGCGCCGAAGACGGACGACGTGAGCCTGCGGGATCTGCTGAGCGACGAGTGCCGGTCTCTCGGGTCTTCCTTCGCCCTGCTCCAGGCGATGGCGACCGAGTTGCGCCATTCGAAGACATGCTCGTACGATTCGGATTGCCAGGAACTCGCGGTGCTGCGCTACGGCGGCCGCCGACATCGGTCGGAGGCTGTCGTCGACTACCTGGGCCTGGTCAAGTACATGAAGGACCTGCTCGACATCGGCATCATCGACCCGACGGAGGAAGATGTGCCGGTCACGCCCGCGAAGAGCGCCGACGCCGCAACGCAAGGAGCGGCGGCATCGAAGCGATGAGAGGGAAACAGCCGCCGCTCAGTCCTGCAGACAGAGGTACTTGAGCTCGAGGTAGTCCTCGATCCCGTGCCGCGAGCCCTCGCGGCCCAGGCCCGACTGCTTCACGCCGCCGAAGGGCGCGACCTCGTTCGAGATCAGGCCGGTGTTGATGCCGACCATGCCGGTCTCGAGCTGCTCGCCCACGCGCCAGAGGCGGCGGCGGTCCTCGGTGAACAGGTAGGCGGCGAGGCCGAACTCCGAATCGTTGGCCATCGCGACGACCTCCTCCTCGGTCTCGAAGCGGAACAGCGGCGCCAGCGGCCCGAAGGTCTCCTCGCGCGCCACGCGCATGGCCTGCGTCACGCCGGTCAGCACGGTGGGCTCGAAGAAGCTGCCGCCCAGCGCATGCGGCTTGCCGCCGGTGCACAGCTGCGCGCCCTGCGTGAGCGCGTCGTCGATGTGCTGGCGCACCTTGGCGACGGCGCGGCCGTCGATCAGCGGGCCCTGCGTGGTGCCGGCCTCGAGGCCGTTGCCCACGCGCATCGCCTCGACCGCGGCCACCAGCCGCGCGGCGACGGCGTCGTAGATGCCGGCCTGCACGTAGATGCGGTTGGCGCAGACGCAGGTCTGGCCCGCGTTGCGGAATTTGGAGGCCACGATGCCCTCGATCGCGCGGTCGAGATCGGCGTCGTCGAACACGATCAGCGGCGCATTGCCGCCGAGCTCGAGCGAGAGCTTCTTGATGGTCGGCGCGCACTGCTGCGCGAGCACGCGGCCCACGCCGGTGGAGCCGGTGAAGCTGAGCTTGCGCACGGTCGGGCTCTCGCACAGCGCGGCGCCGATCTCGGGCGCGTTGCCGGCCACGATCTGCAGCACGCCAGGCGGCAGGCCGGCCTCGAGCCCCAGCACGCCCAGCGCGAAGGCGCTCAGCGGCGTGAGTTCGGCCGGCTTCACGACGATGGTGCAGCCCGCGGCCAGCGCGGGGCCGACCTTGCGCGTGATCATCGCGGCCGGGAAGTTCCACGGCGTGATCGCGGCGCAGACGCCGATCGGCTGCTTGAGCACCACGATGCGCTGGCCGGCGCGCTGCGGCTGCAGCACCTCGCCGTCCACGCGCTTGGCCTCCTCGGCGAACCATTCGATGAACGAAGCCGCGTAGGCGATCTCGCCGCGCGCCTCGGCCAGCGGCTTGCCCTGCTCGAGCGTCATCAGCCGGCCCAGGTCGTCCTGGTGCGCGAGCATCAGCTCGGCCCAGCGGCGCAGCACGCGTGCGCGCTCGGGCGCGGTGCGCGCGCGCCAGGCGGGCAGCGCCGCGGCGGCGCCGGCGATGGCGCGCTCGGTCTCGGCGCGGCCCATCCGCGGCACGTCGGCCAGGTGCCGGCCGGTGGCGGGGTCGTTGACGGCGAAGGTGGCGCCGTCGTCGGCCGCGACCCACTGGCCGTCGATCAGGCCGGCGCCGCGCAGCAGGTCGGGGCGCTGCAGGCCCAGGGTGGATGCGGAGTTCATGCCGAGAACGCCTCCTCGACGATGGCCAGCGCGCGTTCGAACTGCGCGACGGGAATGGTCAGCGGATACAGGAAGCGGATCACGTTGCCGTACATGCCGCAGCTCAGCAGCACCAGGCCCTGTTCCAGTGCCTTGGCCTGCACGCGCGCCACGGCCTCGGCGTCGGGCGCGCCCGTGGCCGCGTCGCGCAGTTCGACCGCGACCATCGAGCCCTGCGCGCGCACCTCGGCCAGCGCCGGGTTCGATTCCTTGATCTTCAGCAGCCGGCCGACCAGGCGCTCGCCCAGCGCGGCGGCACGTTCGCAGAGCTTCTCGTCGGCGATCACGTCGAGCACCGCGTGCGCCGAGGCCACCGCCAGCGGATTGCCCGCGTAGGTGCCGCCGAGGCCGCCGGGCGCCGGCGCATCCATGATGGCGGCGCGGCCGGCCACGGCCGACAGCGGCATGCCGCCCGCGAGGCTCTTGGCCATGGTGATCAGGTCGGGCTCCACGCCGTGGTGCTGCATCGAGAACAGCCGGCCGGTGCGCGCGAAGCCGGTCTGCACCTCGTCGGCGATCAGCACGATGCCGTGCGCGTCGCAGATACGGCGCAGGCCCTGCAGCAGCGCGGTGGGCGCGACGTTGAAGCCGCCCTCGCCCTGCACCGGCTCGATCACGATCGCGGCCACGCGCTTCGGGTCGATGTCGGTCTTGAACAGCTTCTCGATCGCGGCCAGCGAGTCGTCGGCGCTCACGCCCTGCAGCGCGCTCGGGAACGGCACGTGGAACACGTCGGCCGGGAACGGGCCGAAGCCGGTCTTGTAGGGCGCGACCTTGCCGGTCATGGCCAGCGCCATCAGCGTGCGGCCATGGAAGCCGCCGCCGAAGGCGATCACGCCGGCGCGGCCGGTGTGGGCGCGCGCGATCTTCACCGCGTTCTCGAGCGCCTCGGCGCCGGTGGTGAAGAAGGCCGTCTTCACCGGGCCCGAGATCGGCACCAATGCATTGAGGCGCTCGGCCAGCGTCACCACGCTCTCGTAGGGAACGATCTGGTAGGCCGTGTGCGTGAAGCGCCCGAGCTGCTCCTGGATCGCGGCCACCAGGCGCGGATGGCGGTGGCCGGTGTTGAGCACCGCGATGCCGGCGGCGAAGTCGATGTATTCGCGGCCTTCGATGTCCCACAGCGTCGCGTTCTCGGCGCGCTGGGCATAGAAGCCGCACATCACGCCCACGCCGCGCGGCGTGGCCGCGAGGCGGCGGGTCTGGAGTTCGGAGTTGGTGGTCATGGCTGAAGGCGTCCGGGAAAGGCTGGAGGTCGATCGGAAGTTCTGATTGAATGCGCAATTGGCTCCATCAAAAAGATCCACTTCCTGCAATCAGGATGGAGCCAATCCAAAAAGCCATGAAATCCATCTGCGCCGACCTGGTGCTGCAGCGCCTCGTTCCCGCGACCGGCGCCGCGCTTAACCGCCAGCTCTACGACTGCCTGCGCGGCGCCATCCTCGACGGCAGCCTGCCGCCCTCGAGCGCGCTGCCGGCCTCGCGCGACCTGGCGCGCGAGACCGGCATGTCGCGCAACACCGTGCTGCATGCCTACGAGCAGCTGCGCGCCGAGGGCTACGTGCATTCGCGCGTGGGCAGCGGCACCTTCGTGGCCGAGACCACGCCCGAGAGCCAGCTCGCCACCGGCCGCGGTGCCGCCGCCGCGCCGGCCCGCGCCGCGCCGGTGCGCCTGGCCCGGCGCGCCCAGGCGCTGGTCGACGATGCCTCGGCCGCCGCGCGCCAGTGGGGCGCCTTCATGCCCGGCGTGCCCGACGTCACCCAGTTCCCGCACCGCGCCTTCGGCCGCATCGTCGCGCGCCTGTGGCGCGATCCCGCGCCCGAGCTGCTGACCTATTCGCACGGCGGCGGCCACCCGGCGTTGCGCGAAGCCGTGGCCGAGCACCTGCGCGTGGCGCGCGCGGTGCGCTGCGATGCCGACCAGGTGCTGATCACCGAGGGCGTGCACCAGGCCATCGACCTGTCGCTGCGCATGCTGGCCGACCCGAGCGATACCGTGTGGGTCGAGGAGCCCGGCTACTGGGGCTTCCACAAGCTGCTGCAGATGGGCGCCTGGCGCGTGCGGCCGCTGCGCGTGGAGGCCGAGGGCGACGGTCCCGGGGCCGGCTGGCCGCGCGGCGGCAGCGCGCCGCGGCTGATCTTCGTCACGCCCTCGCACCAGTACCCGCTGGGCTCGGTGATGAGCCTGGCGCGCCGGCGCGAGCTGCTCGACTTCGCGCGCCAGTCGGGCAGCTGGATCGTGGAGGACGACTACGACAGCGAGTTCCGCTTCGCGGGCCGGCCCATTCCCTCGATGCAGGGGCTCGAGGACGACAGCCCGGTGATCTACATCGGCACCTTCAGCAAGACGCTGTTCCCGGGCCTGCGCGTGGGCTACATGGTGCTGCCGCGCGCGCTGGCCGCGCACTTCCGCACCGCGCATGCCGACCTCTACCGCGAGGGCCACGCCATCACGCAGGTGGCGCTGGCCGAGCTGCTCGGCCAGGGCCACTACGCCGCCCACATCCGCCGCATGCGCGTGCTCTATGCGCGCCGGCGCGCGCTGCTGGCCGGGCTGATCGGCGAGCACCTGGGCCCCGACCATCTGCATCCGCAGGCCAGCAATGCCGGGCTGCACCTGGTGCTGCGGCTGCCCGAGGACCGCGACGACGTGGCGATCATGGAAGCGGCGCAGGCGCGCGGCGTGCTCTCGCGGCCGCTGTCGCGCTACTACCGGCGCGGCGACGGGCGGCGCGGCCTGCTGCTGGGCTATGCCTGCGTGGAGGAGGCGAACATCGAGCCCGCGTTCCGCGTGCTGCTCGACTGCATCCGGCCTTGAGCGGCGCCCGGCCGGTTCGCATCGGCCTACACGCGCTGGCCGATCATCCCGACAACACGGTGCGCGCGGTCCGGTCCCAATAGGACTTCTGTCACCCACTGCCTTCGTCACCCGTGCCCCTGCCGCCCGCGCAAGACCGACCCGCCCGCCCCGGACGCCGCCTGGCCCTCGCGCTGGTCGTGGCCATCGCCGCCGGCGTGGTGGCCGTCTTCACGGGCGCCATCGAGGTGCCCGAGCGCCACGATCCCTGGGCACCGCTCGACGTGACGGCGGCGCCCAACTGGCTGACCACCTACAAGCTCGCGCGCGCACGCGGCGATCCGGTGCGCTGCCAGGCCGCGCTGGCCGACACCGGCATGCAGTACGAGCGCGTGCCCGACCGCGTCACCGGCCCGGGCTGCGGCTTCGAGAACGCGGTGCGCCTGCGCTCGGCCGGCGTGCGCCTGGGCAGCGCGCCCACGCTGAGCTGCCCGATGGCGCTGTCCTTCTTCATGTGGGAGCACCATGCGCTGCAGCCCGCGGCCCTGCGGCACTTCGGCCAGCCGGTCGCCGCGATCGACCACCTCGGCAGCTATGCCTGCCGCAACGTGAACCGCGGCGAAGGCGCGATGCCCGGCGCGCCGCGCAGCCGGCATGCCACGGCCGACGCCTTCGACGTGGCCGGCTTCGTCCTCGCGGACGGGCGCCGCGTCAACGTGCGCAGGGACTGGCACACCGACGCTTCGAACCCTTCGGCCGCGCTGCTGAACGACGCCCATCTGGGCGCCTGCCGGTTCTTTCGCGGCGTGCTCGGGCCTGAGTACAACGCGGCGCACCGCGATCACTTCCATCTGGAGACGGGCGGGTTTCCGATGTGCCGCTGAGCCCGTCTGCTAGAAAGCCACCATGAACGCCTCCCTCGCCGCCTCCCTCCTCGACCTCTTGCTGGGCCTGGAACTCGGCGCGCGTGGCGATGCCGATCCGAACCGCTTCGCGCTCGAGGGCGTGCGCTGGACCACGGGGCAGGACGGCACGCACGAACTGCGGATCGCGCGGTTCGAAGCGATGGCCCTGCGGCTCGCCACGGACGCGCTCGTGCTGGAGATCGAGCGCATCGCCGTGCACGAACTGGTCGCGCGGGTACATGCCGGGAACGGGGCGCTGCGCGTCGGTGCTATCGAGGCCCGCGACGCGGAATTCTCCGGCCTGAAGCTGCACGGCCCGCTGGTGCTGCCACGGCAGTTCCGCCAGCTGTGGGAGGCCACTCATCCCGCCGAGGGCACCGCGATACCGCCACCGGCCGACGCCTGGCAGCTCGGCCCGCTCGGCGAGATCGACGGCACCATTCGCGGCCGCATCACCGACGCGCACCTGCTGTTCGATGCCGACGTGACCGTGCCGATCCGCCATGGGCTGGTCGACTTCAACGACGCCACCGTCGAGCACGTGGGCCCCGACTCGCGCATGGGCGTGAGCCCGCTCGGCTTCTACGTCGATGCGCCGAACGGCCGCAGCTACCTCTACCAGTTCGCCTCGGCGCCGCTCGCGGGCGTGGAGTTCGAGCGCCGCAAGAGCCTGATCGGCCCGTGGATCTCCGAGCGCGGCAAGCTGCGGCTGCGGCCCTTCGCCGAATCGATGCTGCGCCAGGGGCTGGGCTCGCAGGCCCAGGGGCTGACCGCGCAGGCGCGCACGCTGCTCGGGCGCACGGCCTTGTCGGGCGAACTGCGGCTGGGCGACGGACTGCTCGCACTGCCGGGCCTGCAGGTGTCGATGGACGGGCACGAGCAGGGCCTCAACACGGTCGTGCTGCGCTCGGAATCGGTGGGACGCGGGCTGGGCACGGAGATCGCCGCGCTGTCCGCGCGCGAGATCGCGGCGAGCTGGGGCGGCGCGCAACTCGCCGGCGGCGCCGTGACGGCGAAGCTCGGCGTGCAGGTCGTCGTCGAGGGCGACACCCTGCGCTTCGTGCTCGCGGCCGCGAACGGCCGCATCACCGCACCCCGCATCGGCTTCGCGGCCGTCGAGCCCGCGTGATCGTCCCCTGGAGGTCTATCCAGGCCGAGATCGCTTCGACCGCTCGAGCCGTTCGATGAACTCCTTCGGCAGACGCCGCGCCCGCGCGATATCGACCGCATCGCGCCCCTGCTCGTCGGTTACGGAAGCATCGGCACCGGCCGCGATCAGCAGCGCCAGGGTCTTCAGCCGCTGCAGCCGGGCCGCATAGAAGAGCGGCGTTTCGCCGTGCGCGCGCAGGTTCAGTTCGGGCTTGTTCGCGAGCAGCACGCGGCACATCGCCTCGTCGTCGCGCCACACCGCGGCCCACAGCGACCAGCTCGTGTTCGCGCCGCGCTTGGCAAGGAACTTGACCAGCGGCAGGTTCTCGCCGCGCGCCACCGCGTACCAGATCGGTGTGGCGCGGAAGTCGCCCTCGTCCTCGTCCATGGGCACTTCGGCCTCGAGGTCGGCGCCCGCATCGAGCAGCGCGGTCACGGTCTTGATGCCATGGGGTTCCGCGAGCTGAGCGCCCTCCGCCTTCACCGTGCAGGCCAGGTGGATCGCCGCGCGGCCGCGTGGATCGGTGGCGCCGACCAGCTCCGGCGCCTGGGCCAGATGGGCCTCGACCGAGGCCGCGTCCCAGGCTTTCGCGGCGGCGAACAGCGAGGTCTTCGAGGGCTGGGGCATGGGCGCTTTCCTTCCTTTTCCGAGTCTGGCCAAGGCTACCGCCATCTTCCCACGGCCTTGACCCAGGTCAATCGCCGAGCGCC
This sequence comes from Variovorax sp. ISS6, assembly GCF_056523145.1. Lineage (NCBI taxonomy): Bacteria > Pseudomonadati > Pseudomonadota > Betaproteobacteria > Burkholderiales > Comamonadaceae > Variovorax > Variovorax sp. ISS6. The sequence continues at coordinate 1,511,221 of NZ_JAWRZC010000002.1, read as the reverse complement.
CGCACCGGGCTAGCATGGACAGGCGACACGAGGAGACGCCGTGGAACTCGAGATACCGGAGATGCTGGCCGCCGTCCTGCGCAGCCAGGTCGGCGCGCAGTCGCCGCTGGGCCTCCAGCTGGGCGGCCAGGGGGCCTGCAGCGGCATACGCGTCGTGTCGAGCCGCCACTTCGACGGCCGCTCGCTCAACCTGCTCTACCAGTTGAGCCTCGGCAACGGCGCGCGCGACCTGGTGTTCCAGCTGCTCGCGCTCGACAACCTCAACGGCGAATCGCAGCTGCAGCCGATCGCGAACCTCGAGGCGATGGTGCCGGCACTGACCGAATGGCTGGCGCGCGACGCCATCGACGGCTGGCTCTACCAGCGCGGCAAGGACGGCGTGCTGCTGCCCTGGCTGGTCCACACGGTGCGGCTGGTGAAGCCCACCGAAGGCAACGCCTACGTGCTCGTGGGCCTGCTCGCCAACACCTTGCAGGCCGCCGGCCGCGAGCCACCCTCCGAGCCCCGGCTGCGCTTCGCGGGCATGACCTGGGGCCTGAGCTTCTACGAGGAGCAGTTGCCGCATCGCACGCTGGCCGACCTGTTCGCCGACCACGGCTTTCACAAGGAGTGCGCGGAGTTCAAGCGCGAGTACGAGATGCAGCTCGAGCGCTTCGGCAAGCTGCAGCCGCAGCACGGCGCGCAGTTCACCGTCGGCGGCAGCGTCTGGACCGCGGGCGAGGGCCCGCGCGCGGCGCTCGAGTGCCATCGGCTGCCCGAGGGCGCCGCGGTGCGCTGCGTGAACGACGAGGAGCTGCTGCGCCGCCGCTTCGACCTGGCCGCCGATCCGCACCACTGGCGCGAGAGCGGCATCGCCCAGGGCTTCGACCGCATTCCCCAGCACTGCTACCTGCACCTGTTCCACCTCGACTGGCACCGCAACATCTGGGTCCATGCCCAGCATGTGCAGGAGTACCGGTACCAGCCCGGCCTGCGCGAGCGGTTGGTGCTGCCGCAGGCGCACCGCGACCTGATCGACATCCTCACGGCCGACCGCAACTTCCTGGTCGAGGACGTGGTGCCCGGCAAGTCGGGCGGCACCACCATCCTGTGCAAGGGCGCGCCCGGCCTGGGCAAGACGCTGACCGCCGAGGTCTATGCGGAGGTGGTCGGCAAGCCGCTGTACCGCGTGCATTCGGGCCAGCTCGGCGTGACGGCGAGTTCGGTGGAGACCAGCCTCACGCGCATCCTGCAGCGCGCCGCGCGCTGGGGTTGCGTGCTGCTGCTCGACGAGGCCGACGTCTACATCCGGCGCCGCGACAACGACCTGCAGCACAACGCCATCGTGGCCGAGTTCCTGCGCACGCTCGAGTATTTCAGCGGCCTGCTGTTCATGACCACCAACCGCGTCGGCGACATCGACGAGGCCATCCTCTCGCGCTGCATCGCGGTGATCGACTACCAGCCGCCCGGGCCCGAGGATGCGCGACGCCTGTGGACCACGCTGTCGGCCCAGCTCGGCGTGGAACTGCCCGCCGCGGTGATCGACCGGCTGGTGGTCGACTACGCGGGCGCCAGCGGCCGCGACATCAAGGAGCTGCTCAAGCTCACGAGCAAGTACTGCCGGCGCAAGGAACTGCCGCTGTCGACGCAGTCCTTCGCGCAGTGCGCCGTGTTCCGCGGCATCGCGCCCGCCGCAGCGCCCGGAGGCACCGCATGATCGATCCCACCCTGTTCGGCGGCGCGCTCACGGGCCGCATGGCCTTCCGGCCCGGTGCCGCGCCCTTGTACGAGCCGCTGCCGCCCGGCCGTCACGACCTGGGTTCGACGAAGGCCGCGACGCGGTGCTGGTCGTGCCCGAGGGCCTGCCCACCGATGCGCCGCTGCCCCTGCTCGTGATGTTCCATGGCGCGGGCGGCGAGGCCAACCGCGTGCTGCCGCACTTCGTCGCGCATGCGCGCTCGCGCGGCTTCCTGCTGCTGGCGCCGCAGTCGATGTACGCCACCTGGGACATCGTGGTCGGCGGCCATGGCCCCGACCTCGAGCGGCTCGACAACGCGCTGGCCACCGTGTCGCGGCATTTCCGGCTCGACCCCGCGCGGCTCGCGCTCGCGGGCTTCTCCGACGGCGGCAGCTACGCGCTGTCGCTGGGCCTCACCAACGGCGACGTGGCGAGCCACGTGATCGGCCTGTCGGCCGGCTTCATGAACAGCTTCGCGCAGGCCGGCACGCCGCGCTTCTTTCTCGCGCACGGGCGCTCGGACAGCCAGTTGCCGATCGAGACCAGCGCCCATCCGCACGCCCGGCGGCTGCTCGAGAGCGGGCACGACCTCACGCTGCAGCCCTTCGATGGGGACCATGTGATCGTGCCCTGGGTGGTGGGGCGGGCGGTGGAGTTCTTTCTGGGCAGGGAGGCAGCGAAGCAGGTTTGAGAGCCCAAGAACTCCAGATGCACAAAAGCCGCGCGACTTCTCGCCGCGGGACATCGATCCACCCTCGATCCGTGATCAAGCCGAGATCGCATGCCCCGCAGACGCTGACTTTCGGTCAACTGGAACGGGCGGCCAAGAGCAAGCGTCCGCGCTCAACTATGCGATCGGCATCGAAGGCCTGGACGCAACCAGCGGTCGCGTCTGCCAGACCACGATCGATATCCGCCTTGAGAGTGGAAAACTCATTGAGTACCAACCAGCGCCGCGCTTTCCATTCACGCAAAGCTTCTCGTACCACTTCGCCAGGCGATTCGTACTCTCCGCGCTCCACCGCCTGCCTGATGGTGGCAGCTATCTCGACGGGCACCGTGACGGTCATTCGTTTGGTGCCGCGCACGCGTCGGCCTCCTTCCGCGGTCTACGATCACTGCGAACCATCACCTGCGTGCCGACAGCCCGCGCCCGCAACTGCCCACACCCCCCATCCACGTCCTGCCCCGCCGAATTCCGCAGCTTGGTCAGGATGCCGCGCTCGTGCAGGGTGCGTGCGATCTGCTGGCAGCGCGCCCAGGCCGGGCGCTGGAAGTCCACGCCGTCGACCGCGTTGAACGGGATCATGTTGAGCACGCCGTACTTGCCCGACAGCAGCCGCACCAGCCCCTCGATCTCTTCCTCGCTGTCGTTGATGCCCTCGAGCAGCGTCCACTGGTACTGGATCGGATAGCCAGTGGTGCGCGCATAGCGCTCGCCGGCCGCGACCAGTTCCTCGGGCGTGAGCCGCGGCGCGCGCGGCAGCAGCTTGCGGCGCAGTTCGTCGCGCGTGGTGTGCAGCGACAGCGCGAGCGCGGGCCGCACGCGTTCCTGCAGCAGCCGCTCGAACACGCGCGGATCGCCGACGGTGGAGAACACCAGGTTCTTGTGGCCGATGTTGCCGACCGTGCCGAGCAGCTCGATCGCCTCCATCACGTTGTCGAGGTTGTGGGCCGGCTCGCCCATGCCCATGAACACCACCTTGCGCACCGGCCGGCGCAGGCGCGCGAGCGCCACCTGGGCAACGATCTCGGCGCTGCCGACCTGGCGCAGCAGGCCCTCGCGCCCGGTCATGCAGAACTGGCAGCCGACCGCGCAGCCGACCTGCGAGGACACGCACAGGCCGTCGCGCGGCAGCAGCACGCTCTCGACGGTCTGGCCGTCGGCAAGGGCCACCAGCAGCCGCTCCGAACCATCGGCGCCCGGATGCACCGCATGCACGCGCGCAAGGCCCGCGAGCTCGGCCTCGATGGCCGGCAACTCGGCCATCAACCCGGCCGGAAAGAAGCTGTGCGGCAGCCGCCGGCCGCTGTCGCGCGGCAGCGCATGGGACCACAGCCGCAGCACGCGCTGCTCATGGCTGGGGCCCGCGCCCGCTTCGCGCAGTCGGCGTCGGATGTCGTGGATTCGCATGGGGCTGGAACGGGAGGCGGCGCGCGCGGCGGCGCGGATCGGGGGTCCAGATTGTGCACCCGGGCCGCGGCCCGCTCAGCTCCACTGCCGCGCGAGGTACTTCGCCGTGGGCGTGCCGGCCTTCGCGACCTCGCGCGGCGTGCCCGCCGCCACCACGCGCCCGCCCTCGCCGCCCGCGCCCGGGCCCATGTCGATGACCCAGTCGCAGCGCGCCACCACGCGCATCTCGTGCTCGACCAGCACCACCGTGTTGCCCGCGTCGACGAGCTCGTCGAGCTGCGCCATCAGCCGGTCCACATCCGACGGATGCAGCCCGGTGGTCGGCTCGTCGAGCACGTAGAGCGCGTCGCCGCGCTGCGCGCGCTGCAGCTCGGTCGCGAGCTTGATGCGCTGGGCCTCGCCGCCCGACAGCTCGGTGGCCGGCTGGCCCAGGCGCAGGTAGCCCAGGCCGATCGCCGCGAGCAGGCGCAGCGGCCGCTCGATCGGCGCGTCGTCCTTGAAGAAGGCATGCGCCTCGTCCACCGTCATCGCGAGCACGTCGGCGATGCTCCTGTCGCGCAGCCGCACCTTCAGCGTCGCCGCGTCGAAGCGCGAGCCGCCGCATGTCGGGCACGGCGCATAGACGCTCGGCATGAACAGCAACTCGACGCTGACGAAGCCTTCGCCCTCGCAGGTCGGGCAGCGGCCTTTGGCGACGTTGAACGAGAACTGGCCGGCATCGAAGCGGCGCGCCTTCGCGGCACGGGTCTGCGCGAACAGCTTGCGCACGTGGTCGAACAGCCCGGTGTAGGTCGCGAGGTTGGAGCGCGGCGTGCGGCCGATCGGCTTCTGGTCGACCCGCACCAGCCGCCGGATCCGGTCCAGGCCCTCGACGATGCGGCCCTGCGCCTCCTGGGCGAGCGAGGGCTCGCCCTCGCCCGGCTCGTCGTCGGCCGGTGCCTCGTGGCCCAGGTGGGCCGCCACCAGCTGCACCAGCGCCTGGCTCACGAGGCTGGACTTGCCCGATCCCGAAACGCCAGTGACCGCGGTCATCGCGCCGATCGGAAATGCCGCATCGACCGCCTCGAGGTTGTTGCGCGTGACGCCTTCGAGCCGCAGCCAGCCCCGCGCCGAACGCGGCGGCCGGCCCGCATCGCCGGCCGCCTCGGGTGCGAACAGGTAGGCGGCCGTGCGGGAAGCCGCCACTTCGCGCAATCCGGCGGGCGGCCCGCTGTAGAGCACCTCGCCGCCCTTCTCACCCGCGCCGGGCCCGACATCGACCAGCCAGTCGGCGCGGCGCATCAGGTCCAGGTCGTGCTCGACCACGAACAGCGAGTTGCCCGCGCGCTTGAGTGCATCGAGCGCGTCGACCAGCGCCTCGGCGTCGGCCGGGTGCAGGCCGGCCGAGGGCTCGTCGAGCACGTACACCACGCCGAACAGCTTGGAGCGGATCTGCGTCGCGAGCCGCAGCCGCTGCAGCTCGCCCGGCGACAGCGTGGGCGTTGCGCGATCGAGCGAGAGATAGCCCAGCCCGAGGCCCAGCAGCGTCTCGAGCCGCGCCAGCGCGTCCTGCGCGATGCGCTGCGCCACGATGCGTTTCTCAACGGACGGCACGGTCTTGCCATGCGCCTCGCCATGCGCCGCCGGCCGCAGCACCTGCGCCAGCGCGCCCAGCGTCAGGTGCGAGATCTGCCCGATGTCGAGCCCCGCGAAACGCACCGACAACGCCTCGGCCTTGAGCCGCTTGCCCTGGCAGGCGGGACATGGCGCGCCCGACATGAAGCGCGAGACGCGGTTCTTCATCAGCGCGCTCTGCGTGGTCGCGAAGGTGTGGAGCACGTACTTGCGCGCGCCCATGAAGGTGCCCTGGTAGCTGGGCTCGAGCTTGCGGCGCAGCGCGGCGCGCGTCTCGGCCGGCGTAAAGCCCGCATAGACCGGCACCGTCGGCTGCTCCTCGGTGAACAGGATCCAGTCGCGCGTCTTCTTCGGCAGCGCGCGCCACGGCGTGTCGACATCGATGCCCAGCGTGACGAGGATGTCGCGCAGGTTCTGCCCCTGCCAGGCCGAGGGCCAGGCGGCCACCGCGCGCTCGCGGATCGTGAGGCCGTCGTCGGGCACCATCGCGCGCTCGGTCACCTCGAACACCCGGCCCAGACCGTGGCAGACGGGACAGGCACCCTGCGGCGTGTTGGGCGAGAAGTCCTCCGCGTGCAGCATGGCCTGGCGCGCCGGGTAGTCGCCCGCGCGCGAATAGAGCATGCGCAGCAGGTTCGACAGCGTGGTCACGCTGCCCACCGAGGAGCGCGTGCCCGGCGTGCCGCGCTGCTGCTGCAAGGCCACGGCCGGCGGCAGCCCGTCGATGGCATCGACCGCCGGCACGCCGACCTGGTCGATCAGCCGCCGCGCATAGGGCGCCACCGATTCGAGGTAGCGCCGCTGCGCCTCGGCATACAGCGTGCCGAAGGCCAGCGAGGACTTGCCGGAACCCGAGATGCCGCTGAAGACCACGAGAGCATCGCGCGGAATGTCGACGTCGACGTTGCGCAGGTTGTGCTCGCGCGCACCACGCACGGAGACGAAACGGTGGGAGGACGGGTCGGGCAAGGCTTTGGGTTGTCGGGGCATGGTGTTCGCAGGGGCTGGCGCCGCAAGCCGATATTGATGGCAGACATCGCAGCGGCGCCTTGCAGGACAAGGGCGCGAACTCGATTCGGCGCGGGCAAAGGCCGGCACGATAAGGCATGCGTGCCACTGCCCCCCGCAAACCCTGGAAAGCCATCGCCTGGACCTTCGTCCTGACGCTCGCCGCCACCCTGCTCGTGCTCAACCTCACGAGCGGCGAGAAGAAGCTCGACGAACAGGTGCGCCGCGAATACGCGCTGCACGATCCCCAGTACCAGCGCGCGCTCGGTGCCATGCTCGGCCCGCCGATCGCCGACGGCAACCGCTTCGAGGCCTTCCAGAACGGCGACAGGATCTTTCCGCCGATGCTCGCGGCGATCCGCGCCGCGAAGCACAGCATCACCTTCGAGACCTACATCTACTGGTCGGGCGACATCGGCCGCGCCTTCGCCGATGCGCTGTCGGAACGCGCGCGCGCCGGCGTCAAGGTGCATGTGCTGCTCGACTGGGTCGGCAGCGCGAAGGTCGATGCGGACTTCATCCGCGAGATGGAGACAGCGGGCGTGGAGATCCGCAAGTTCCACAAGCCGAGCTGGTACGACATCGCGCGCATGAACAACCGCACCCACCGCAAGCTGCTGGTGGTCGACGGTCGCATCGGCTTCACGGGCGGCGTCGGCATCGCGCCCGAATGGACCGGCAATGCGCAGGACCCGGCGCACTGGCGCGACTCGCACTACCAGGTCGAGGGCCCGGTGGTGGCGCAGATGCAGGCGGTCTTCATGGACAACTGGATCAAGGTCTCGGGCGACGTGCTCCACGGCGAGCGCTACTTCCCGCCGCTGCCGCCGGTGGGCACGGGCCGCGCGCAGATGTTCAGCAGCTCGCCTTCGGGCGGCAGCGAGAGCATGCACCTGATGTACCTGCTCTCGATCGCAGCGGCCACGAAGACCATCGACCTGTCGAGCGCCTACTTCGTGCCCGACGATCTCACCGTGGGCGCGCTGGTGGCGGCGCTGCGCCGCGGCGTGCGGGTGCGCATCGTCACGCCGGGGCCGATCATCGATTCGCAGACCGTGCGCCGCGCCTCGCGCGCCGCCTGGGGCCCGCTGCTCGAGGCCGGCGCCCAGATCAGCGAGTACCAGCCGACCATGTACCACTGCAAGGTCTTCCTGGTCGACGGCCTGCTGGTGTCGGTGGGCTCGACCAACTTCGACAACCGCTCGTTCCGGCTCAACGACGAGGCCAACCTCAACATCTACGACGAGGCCTTCGCCGCGGCGCAGACCGTGCAGTTCGAGGCCGACCTCGCGCAGTCGAAGCGGTTGAGCTACGAGGCCTGGAAGGAACGGCCGCTGCTCGAGAAGGCCTGGGAGCATCTGGCGGCGGTGCTGTCGCCGCAGCTCTGAGCGGCCGGCCCTATGCCGACACCCTGGCCTCGAGGGCCTGCAACGCCTCCGAGACGATGGCGAGCCCTTGCATCAGATCGGCCTGGGAGATGGTCAGCGGCGGCGCCACCACGCACAGGTTGTACTTGACGTACAGCCACACGCCGCGCGCCAGCAGGTCGGACTGGAAGTCCTCCATCAAGCGCTGATCCGCGCCCTGCCACGCGACCAGCGGCTCGCGCGTCTCGCGGTCGCGCACGAGCTCGATGCCGAAGAAGGCACCGATGCCGCGCACGTCGCCCACGATGGCGCTGCGTTCGCGGATGTCGTCCAGGCCTTGCCGGAGCCAGGCTTCGATCTCGCGTCCTCGCGTGAAGAGGCCTTCGGTCTCGTAGGCGCGCAGCGCGCCAAGCCCCGCCGCCATGCAGACCGGGTGGCCCGAATAGGTGTGGCCGAACGGAAAGGGCCGATGATCGAAGGCTTCGGCGATCTCCTCGCGCATCAGCACGCCGCCCAGCGGCATGCAGGCGCCCGTGACGCCCTTGGCGAAGCTCAGCATGTCGGGCGCGACGCCGACGCGGCGCGAGGCGAACATCTCGCCGACGCGGCCGAAGCCGCACATGACCTCGTCGTGGATCAGCAGCGCGCCGCAGCGCCGTGCGAGTTCGCGCACGCCGGCCAGATAGCCCTCCTCGTACGCGACCAGGCCGTCCGAACCGAGCACCGGCTCGATCAGGATCGCCGCGATGTTGGCGGGGTTCTCCTGCTCGATCACGCGCTCGAGATGCGCCAGCGCGCGTCGCACCTCCTCGGCCCTGTCGTCGGTGTGGAAGGGACTGCGATAGGGGTGCGGCGCGAAGAAGCGCGCGATGCCGCCCGGCGCCGCCTGCTCGCTGGCCCAGCGGCGGCTGCCGCCCGTGAGCGCGGCCGCGCCGGCGCTGGTGCCGTGGTAGGAGCGGTAGGCGCTCAGCACCTTCAGCCGGCCGGTGACGAGGCGCGCGATCTTCACCGCGTCGTCGTTGGCCTCGCCGCCGCCGGTGGTGAAGTGCACGCGCGCACCGCCGCGCCAGGGCGCCCGTGCGCACAGGCGCTCGGAGAAGACCTCGCGGATGTCGCTGCGCAGCGTGGGCGACACGAAGCACAGCGACTCGGCCTGGCGCCTTATCGCCTCGATCACCGTCGGATGGCCATGGCCCAGGTTGGCGCACATGAGGCCGCTCGACAGGTCCAGGCAGCGCGCGCCATCGGCCGTGTGCAGGTGGACGCCAGCCCCGCCGACGAAGACGGGACCGGGCCGCTGCCCCTGGCGCGACCACGGCGTCATGAAGCGCGCGGCCGCCTCGCCCGGCATGGCGGCCATCACCGGCCCTCGAAGAAGGCCTTGATCTCGCGCGCGCAGACCGCGGGCGCCTCGCGGTGCACGAAGTGCCCGGCATCGGCGAAGTCGATGCTGAAGTCGGCGAAGTAGTCGCCCAGGCGGTCCGACCACTCGGGGCGGATCAAGGGATCGCGTCGCCCCCAGAGGAAGCGCGAGGGCACCGTGATGCGCGGAGGTGGCGGCAAGGTGCCGTCGAGCCACTTGCGGCGGTTGGCGGCCGAGCTCAGGTACCAGTCGAAGCCGCCCTGGATGTTGTCGTTGCGCATGAACATGTCGACGTAGATCTCGATCATGTCGGCGAACACCTCGGGGTTGTCGCCCGACCAGTGATCGAGGAAGTGCGACATGTAGAGCCTGCAGCTCTCGCGCGATGCGCCGACCAGCTTCGCGGCCCATGGCAGCTGCTGGAAGTACTGGTACCAGACCTCGATCAGGTGGTCGGGCTGCCCGTAGCGCGAACCGAGGCCGGGATAGGGGGTACAGAAATAGAACGCGCCCTTAAGCCGATCGCCGTGCGCCTGGCTGAAGGCCTGCAGCACGTAGGCGCCGAGGTCGCCGCCCACCATGCCGAAGCGGTCGAGGCCGAGGCGCCGCGTGAATTCGGCGATGTCCTCGGCGTGCGTCGCGGCGTTGGCGTTGGCATCGGGCCCGGACGTGGGCTTGCCGGTGAAGCCGCAGCCGCGCAGGTCGGGAACGATGAGTTCGAAATCGTTCTTCAGCAGCTCCATGAGCGGCCGGTACACCATCCAGAACTCGGGCCAGCCGTGCAGCAGCACGAGCGGCGCGCCCTGGCCGACGCGCGCATAGTGCATGTTCAGGCCGTTGGCCGGTACGTGATCGAATCGGATGCCGGAAGCGGCGGCGTCGCGCATGGCGTCATCTAGTGCAGACATGGTGTTCCTGTGGTTCATCGGTGAAAAGGCACCGCTTCGAAGCGGTGCGATGAACTTTAGGAATGGCCCCGCGCAGCGTCCAATACCGACGCGATACGCTGGCAGAGGCGCGGCGTCTGGCGCGCCCCGCGCACCTCGGCTCAGCCCGGCGCCGGGCCCGTCTTCTCGACGATCTGCAGGAAGTTCCTCAGCGCGACCGAGGCGTGGTCCTTGCGCCAGACCACGGTCATCGGCGAGGTCAGCACCTGCGGCTCGATGCCCACGAAGCGCACGCCGCTGCGTCCGTGCCCGCAGACGCTGGCGGGCACGAAGCTGATGCCGGCGCCGGCCGCCACCAGGCCCAGCGCGGTCTGCATGTTGCGCGCGCCCTCCTTGAGTTCGAGCACGATGCCGCGCTCGCCGAGCGCATGAAGGATCAGGTCGGTCAAGCTGGGCCGCGGGTGACGCGGATAGAGCACGGCAGCCTGGCCATGCAGCTCCTCCACGGGAATGGTGGCCCGCGCGGCCAGCGGATGCCGCGTCGGCACCGCGGCCATCAGGGGCTCGGTGATCAGCAGCCGCTGCTCGATCGACGGATCGGGCGGCAGCCCGGGGCGCGAGAAGCCGACGTCGATCGAACGCCGCGACAGCGCCTCGGCGATCTCGGCCGCCAGCAGCTCGCTGAAGGACAGCTCGACCTCGGGATAGCGGTCGCGAAACGCGTTGAGCACATCGGGCAGCACGCTGTACATGGCCGAACCCGCGAAGCCGATCGCCAGTTTTCCGCTGTGGCCGCGGCCGATGCGCCGCACATCGTCCACCGCGGCATCGAACTGCGACATGATCGCGACCGCGCGCTCGAGCAGCAGCGTGCCCGCCTCGGTGAGCCGCACCGGCCGGTTGTCGCGGTCGATGAGCTGCACGCCCAGCTCCTCCTCGAGCTGGCGGATCTGCTGGCTCAGAGGCGGCTGCGCGATGTGCAGCCGGTCCGCCGCGCGCGTGAAGCTCAGTTCCTCGGCCACCGCGCGGAAGTAGCGCAGGTGCCGGATCTCCAGGCGCGCGGACGGCCCGCCCGAATGCGCGGGTCGCGAATCGTCGTCGTTCGATGGGGCGGGCGGGTGGTCGCGCATTGCGTGCTCCTGCGCGGTGCGCCGTCGGCGGCTCAGCTGTCGAGCGGCCGGTCCCGGGTCTCCGGGACGAACAGCCAGCACAGCACGAACCCCGCGCCCGCGATCAGCACAGGGTACCAAAGCCCGTCGAAGATGCTGCCCGTGGCGGCCTGGATGGCGACGACCGTCGCGGGCAGCAGGCCGCCGATCCAGCCGTTGCCGATGTGATAGGGCAAGGACATCGAGGTGTAGCGGATGCGCGCCGGGAACATCTCGACCAGCATCGCGGCCATGGGGCCGAAAGCCATGCCGGTGAGCAGCTGCAGGTAGACGATGATGAGCACGATCATGAGGTGGTTGATCTGCGCGGGATCGGCGCTGGCACGATAGCCGGCGTCCTCCATCGCTTTGCCCAGCGCCTGGTCGAAGGCGGCCGCGCGCTCCTTCGCGTCGGCGGCCGCGCCGTCGTAGGCCGGCAGCGACAGCGTGCCGATGCGCACCACCGCCGTCGTGCCCGGCGCCGCGGCCTCGTTGCTGTAGGGAATGCCACGCCGCACCAGCGCGCTCTTCGCCACGTCGCAGCTCGAGGTGAACTTCGAGGTGCCGACCGGGTTGAACTGGAACGAGCAGCGCGCCGGATCGGCCGCCACCACCACGGGCGAGCGCGCCTGCGCGGCCTCGAGCGCCGGATTGGCGAAGTGCGTGAGCCCGTGGTAGACCGGGAACAGCGACACGGCCCCGAGCACCAGCGACGCGAGCACGATCGGCTTGCGTCCGATGCGGTCGCTGAGGTAGCCGAAGATCACGTAGAAGGGCGCGCCCAGCAGCAGGCCAATGGTCGACAGCGTGGTCGCGGTGACGGGATCGACACGCAGCGTATTCACCAGGAACAGCGACGAGTAGATCGGCCCCGCGTTGGTGACCACAGCCTGCCCCGCCTGCAAGCCGAACAGCACGATCAGCACCAGCTTGAGGTTGCGCCAGTTGCCGAAGCTCTCGCGGATCGGCGCGCGCGACAGCGCACCGGCCGACTTCATCTCGGCGAACACCGGCGACTCGTGCAGCTTCATGCGGATCCACACGGAGATCGCCAGCAGCACCATCGAGAGCAGGAAAGGCACGCGCCAGCCCCAGGTCTCGAAGGCCTCGGGCGACATCGCGAGCCGGCAGCCCAGGATGACGCCGAGCGCCAGGCACAGGCCGACGATGAAGGCGGTCTGCAGCCACGAGGTGTAGCCGCCGCGCTGACCCGGCGGCGCATGCTCGGCGATGTAGACCGCCGCGCCGCCGTATTCGCCGCCGATCGCCAGCCCCTGCAGCATGCGCAGCCCGATCAGGATCGCCGGCGCGAAGCTGCCGATCGACGAATAGGTGGGCAGCAGGCCGACCGCGAAGGTCGCGAGGCCCATGATCAGGATGGTCGCGAGGAAGGTGTACTTGCGCCCGATCATGTCGCCGAGCCGCCCGAACACCAGCGCGCCGAAAGGCCGCACCACGAAGCCGGTGCCGAAGGCCAGCAGGCCGAAGATGTAGGCCTCCAGCGGCGTGGCGCTGGCGAAGAAATTCTTGCCGATGATCGCGGCCAGCGCGCCATAGAGATAGAAGTCGTACCACTCGAAGACGGTACCCAGGGTCGAGGCGATCACCACGTGCCTGGCCTTGGCGGGGCTCGGCGCGTGGGCGGGCGTCGCGGATGCATTCCGTGCGGATGCTTGCATGCTTGTCTCCAGTTCTCTTTTCTTGGGGTTCAGCGCGGGCTCAGCGCCCGCCGGCGACGGCCACGATGGCCGCGGTCACGTAGCCGGCCGAGGGCGACACCAGCCAGGCGACGCTCTGCGCAACCTCCTCGGGCAGGCCCGCGCGGCCCATCGGAATGCCCGGCGCCATGCGCGCGGCGCGGTCGGGCTTGCCGGCGGCCGCATGGAGTTCGGTCTCGATCAGGCCCGCGGCCACGGCGTTGACGCGGATGCCCTCGAGCGCGACTTCGCGCGCGAGGCCGGTGGTCAGCGTGTTCAGCGCGCCCTTGGTCGCCGCGTAGTGCACCCACTCGCCACCGCCGCCGATCTCCGCGGCGCGCGAGGACACGTTGACGATCGCGCCGCCGCGCCCGCCGTGGCGGATCGACATGCGCCGCACCGCCTCGCGGCAGCACAGGAACGCACCCACGACGTTGACGCCGAACACCTGCGCGAGCATGCGCGTGTCCGCCTCGTCCACGCGCGAGAAGCCGCCGGTGATGCCGCCGTTGTTGACGAGCACCGTCGGCGTGCCGAGCTGCGCATCGGTCTCGCGGAACAGCCGCAGCACGTCCTCTTCCTTCGAGACGTCGGCCTGCAGCGCGATGGCGCGGCCGCCGCGCGACTCGATGTCGGCGACCACGGCGCGGGCGCTCGCGGCGTCGCCCGCGTAGTTGACGACGACCGCATGGCCGTCCTTCGCCAGTTGGCGCGCGATCGCCGCGCCGATGCCGCGGCTGCCGCCGGTCACGATGGCGACCTTGTGGGTTGAAGGCATGTCTTCTCCATTCCTGTGTTGCGTGGGTGAAAACAGCGGGCGTGGTGCCTGCTGCGAACTGCCGCGGAATGAGAAGGCTTTTGCCGAAATGCGTCCAATAGCGTTGGCGTCAGAAACTATATGCAGCGCCTACATGCGCGCATACGCACCGTCGCCTTCATAGGCTGCGCATCTGGAAGCGGATGCCTTCGGTCTTGGACACGGGTGTCGCGCCGTTCCTAGGATGGCCGCATCGCAATCCAGGAGCGCCACCCGATGAGCCTCGTTCTTCCCACGCCCGGCGCCGGCACGCTGCGCGCCATCTCGGACTTCCACCCCTTCCTCTCGGCTTTCCGCCGCGATCTGCACGCGCACCCCGAGCTCGGCTTCGAGGAGCGACGCACCGCGGCGCTCGTGGCCGAGGCGCTGCAAGGCTTCGGCCTCGACGAGGTGCACACGGGCGTCGGCCGCACCGGCGTGGTCGGGGTGCTGCGCGGCCGATGGGCCGGCACCTCGAAGTCCGTCGGCCTGCGCGCCGACATGGATGCGTTGCCGGTGCAGGAGGAAGGCGATTGCGCGCACCGCTCCGTGCATGCGGGCCTGATGCATGGCTGCGGCCACGACGGGCACGTGACGATGCTGCTGGGCGCTGCGCGCCATCTGGCGCACACGCGCGACTTCGGCGGCACCGTGCACTTCATCTTCCAGCCCGGCGAGGAAGGACATGCGGGTGCGCGCGTGATGATCGAGGACGGCCTCTTCGAGCGCTTCCCCTGCGATGCGGTCTACGCGCTCCACAACTGGCCCTCGCTGCCGGCGGGCACGGTGGCCGTCAACCCCGGTGCGATGATGGCCGCGCGCGACGATTTCTGGATCCGCATCGAGGGCGTGGGCGGACATGGCGCGATGCCGCATCGCGCGGCGGACCCGGTCGTCGCCGCCTGCGCCGTGGTGGCGGCGCTGCAAACCGTGGTGAGCCGCAACCTCGACCCCGCGCTGAGCGCGGTGCTCACCGTGCATTCGCTGCAGGCCGGCAGCGCCATCGTGCATGGCGTTCCCACGCAGAGCGTGACGGTGCCGCCGCATGCGGACATCGCCGGCATCGCGAAGTGGTTCGACGCACCCGCGGGCGAGACGCTGCGCAAGCGCGTGGCGGAGATCGCGGGGGATTGCGCCAGCGCGTTCGGTACCCGGGCGGACGTGCGCTACCTGCCGTTCCTGCCGCCGACGGCGAATGCCCCGCCGTGCGCCGAGCTCGTGCGGCGAGCCGCGACCGGCCTGTTGGGCGCAGGGCACGTTTTCACGGCCATGCTGCCCAGCATGGCCTCGGAGGATTTCTCCTTCATGCTGAACGAGCGCCCCGGTGCCTATTTCTGGCTCGGCGTCGGCGAGGACGTGCCGGGCCTGCACCATCCGCGCTACGACTTCAACGACGCGGTGCTCCCGATCGGCGCGGCGCTGCTGGCGACGATCGCGCGCGACGCGCTCGCGGACTGACGGCGGGTGCCACGGCAATACACGACCGCCGCGCAGGCACACCGTGTCTTGGCTAGAGTCGACCCGACCCTCTTTCTACTTTCTCGACAGGAGCGACGGATGACTTTGGCAATGAGCTGGCAGGCATGGAGCGAACAGGACGGCGTGGGGCTCGCCGCGCTGGTGCGCAGCGGGCAGGTCACGCCGGCCGAGCTCGCGGCCCAGGCCAGCGCCGCCATCGCGCTCACCAACCCCGCGCTGAGCGCGGTGGTCGAGGTCTTCGACGACGTGGTGGCCGATCCGCTGGCCGACGGCATGAACCCCGCGGGCGCGTTCGCGGGCGTGCCCTACCTGATGAAGGACCTGGGCCCGACCATGAAGGGCCGGCTGCAGGAGATGGGCTCGCTGCTGATGAAGGGGCAGCGCGCCACCGCCGACACGCACCTGACGCAGCAGATCCGCAAGGCCGGGCTCAACATCATCGGTCGCACCACCACGCCCGAGTTCGGCGTCTGCAGCTCGGCCGAGAACCCGGCCGTCTACGTCACGCGCAATCCCTGGAACCTCGACTACACCACCTGCGGCTCCTCGGCCGGCACGGGCGCGGCGGTGGCGGCAGGCGTGCTGCCGCTGTCGCACGCCACCGACGGCGGCGGCTCGATCCGCATCCCCGCGGGCGTGAACGGCAACATCGGCCTCAAGCCCTCGCGCGGCGTGTTCTCGATCGCGCCGGCGCTGTCGGACCTCACGGGCCTGGTGTCGATCCAGGGCTGCCACAGCCGCACGGTGCGCGACACCGCGGCCTTCGTCGACCACTGCCGCGGCGGCGCGCCCGGCGAGTTCATGCCCTACTGGAAGGCCGACGAGCCCTGCACGCAGCTGATCGAACGCGACCCGAAGCCGCTGCGCATCGCGATGTCGCACGAGTGGGGCGACTTCCGCGCCACGCCGCACATCGTGGCCGAGCTCGAGCGCGTGGGGCGCTTCCTCGAGGGCCTGGGCCACCACGTCGAATGGGCGCTGCCCGCGGTCGACATCCGCGCCGCCTTCGCGGCCCAGACCACCTGCTACATCAGCAACTTCGCGCAGACCATCGAGGGCTTCCTCGCGCGCTTCGGCCTCGAGCAGCCGCCGGCCGACCTGATCGAGCCGATCAACATCAAGATCTGGGAGGCCGGACGCGACATCTCCTATGCCGAGCGCTTCAGGATGCAGACGGTGTTCAACACCACCGCGCGCGGCTTCGGCGCCTTCTTCGAGGAGTGGGACATCATCCTCACCCCGATCACCGCGCTGCCCACGCCGCGCGTGGGCACCACCGAATACCTCACGCTCAGCGACAACCCCTCGGTGCTCGACTGGTTCGACAACCTCTGGCAGAACTTTGCCTACACGCCGCTGGCCAACCTCTGCGGCATCCCGGGCATCTCGCTGCCGCTGGCCTTCAACGAGCACGGCCTGCCGCTGGGCATGCAGCTGCAGGCGAAGCAGGCCAACGACGGCCTGCTGCTGCAGCTCGGCGCGCAGATCGAGCGCGCGATCGGCGGCCGCTGGAACGATGGCCGCCGGCCCGGCGTGCACGTGACGACAGCCGGCTAGAAGCCATGCTCAGTGCCGGCAGCCCGGCACGCCGCAGGCGCCGTCGTTCCACGACGAGCCGAGGATCATCCCGCAGAAGTTGAGCCGCTTGTACGTGGGGTCCTTGAGCGCCAGCACGTCGGCCTTGACGTTGCCGAAGGTGGTCTCGGGCTTGAAGCGCGTGCCCTTGGCGAAGGCGTCGATGATGCCCTCCTTGAAGTCGGCCTCGCGCGGATGCGCGCGCACCACCGCCTCGCGCTGCTCGGTCGGAAAGGCGTCGTAGGCCAGGCCCAGCACGTCCATCTCGACACCCGCGGTGACCAGCGCCACCACCGGCTTCTTGTGCTGCGGAATGCCCGGCGTGGTGTGCAGCGCGATCGCATCCCACACCTGCTCGACCTCGGGCTCGGCGATGCCGTGGCGCACGAGGAAATCGCGCGCGGCATTGGCGCCGTCAACCTCGAAGCGCTCGGTCCTGCTGCTGTAGGGCGCCACCAGGCCCATGTCGTGGAACATCGCGCCGATGTAGAGCAGCTCGGGGTCGTAGGCCAGGCCGCGGCGCTCGCCGGTCAGCGCGCCGAACAGGAACACGCGCCGCGAGTGGTTGAACAGCAGCGCGGTCTCGGTGTCGCGCACCAGCTCGGTGGCCTCGCGCGCCATCTGGCTGTCGGGGATGCGGATGCCGGCAATGGATTCGTTCATGGGTTCTCCGGGATGAGGGTTGGCGAAAGTGCGAACCCAGTGTCCGGCGCGCCGGCGCTCCCTGCGCATGCCCGAGGTGGCATGGACTGCCAGATCGGGTGCGCTTCCTGCCAACGCGCTTCGGCGCCCACCGCCAGGCCAAAAAACGCAAGCCCGCTTGCGTTCTTGCAAACTGACAACAGGGCCTCGCAACCCTAATCTCCGTCCGCCACTTCAGCCCCTGCGACGCAGGGACCCGGCGATTCAGCCACATCCACAGGACGGAGACCCCCATGAGCCCATCAACGCTCGAGACCATTCGACAGATCTTCGTGTTCGAGAGGAACACGCTCGCCGAGGGCGGCCGCGCCGCTGCCGCGCCTTCGCGCCACGTGGTCGCCGCCGCGATCTTCAAGAACCCCTGCGCCGGACGCGGCGCCGCGACCGACGCCGAGCTGGCCGACCTGGCGCAGCGCTCGGTCGAGATCGGCACGCTGCTGACCGAGCGCGCGCTCTCGCACTTCGCGGGCGAGGAGAAGCCCCGCGCCTACGGCAAGGCCGCGCTGGTGGGCACGGCCGGCGAGTCGGAGCACGGCGCGGCCCTGATCCATCCGCGCCTGGGCCTGGCCATGCGCACCGGCCTGGGCGCGGGCCCCGCGCTGATTCCGGGCAATGCCAAGATGTCGACGGCCGGCGGCTCGGTCGACCTGCTGTTCGGCGGCGCCGACGATGCCTGGGACTACGACGCCATGGACGGCATCACCCTCGCGATCCCGGGCGCGCCCGGCCCCGACGAGCTCGTGCTGTTCGTCGGCTTCGGCACCGTGCGCATCAATGCGCGCGTGAAGGGCGCCAGCGCCGAGCAGGTCGCCAAGGTGGTGGCCGACATCCGGGCGCGCCGCCAGGCCTGAAGCGCCCGCCACCGGCCACGCCACGTGGCCGGCCAGGGAGGAGCCCCACCGGGCGGCCTCCTCCCTTCAGAACCACAAGACAGGAGACAAGCATGGACATCCCCGCAACCCTGACGGGTGCGACGCATCGCGCGGAAGGCAGGAAGGTCATCGTGGCCTCTTCCGTGGGCGCCGTCATCGAGTACTACGACTTCTTCCTCTACGGCTCGCTCGCGACCATCATCGCGAAGCAGTTCTTCTCGGCGCTCGACCCCTCGGCCGCCTTCATCTTCGCGCTGCTCGCCTTCGCGGCGGGTTTCATCGTGCGGCCGCTCGGCGCCGTGCTGTTCGGGCGCCTGGGCGACATGATCGGGCGCAAGTACACCTTCATGATCACGCTGCTGCTGATCGGCATCTCGACCTTCTCGGTCGGTTTCCTGCCCAACTACGCCACCATCGGCGTGGCCGCGCCGATCATCCTGATCGTGTTGCGGCTGTGCCAGGGGCTGGCGCTCGGCGGCGAGTACGGCGGTGCCGCCACCTACGTGGCCGAGCACTCGCCGCCGCACAAGCGCGGCGCCAGCACGGCATGGATCCAGACCACCGCGACGCTGGGCTTCCTGCTGTCGCTGGTCGTGATCCTCGGCGTGCGCAGCACCATGTCGCCCGAGCAGTTCGACGCCTGGGGCTGGCGCATCCCCTTCATCATCTCGCTGGGCCTGCTCGTGCTCTCGGTCTACATCCGGGTCTCGATGAAGGAGTCGCCGGTGTTCCTCAAGCTCAAGGCCGGCAACGGCATCAGCAAGGCGCCAGTGCGCGAGGCCTTCGGCGAATGGAAGAACCTGCGCATCGTGCTGATCTGCCTGTTCGGCCTGTGCGCCGGGCAATCGATCGTCTGGTACACCTCGCAGTTCTACGCGCTGTTCTTCCTCACGCAGATCCTCAAGGTGGATCCGATCTACGCGAACACGCTGTTCGCCACCTCGCTGGTGCTGAGCATGCCGCTGTTCATCTTCTTCGGCGCGCTGTCGGACCGCATCGGCCGCAAGTGGCTGATCATGATCGGCATCCTGGTGGCCGCGCTGTCCTACGGCCCGCTGTTCAAGGCGCTCGCGCACTATGCGAACCCGGCGCTGGAACGCGCCCAGCGCAGCGCCTCGATCGTGCTGACGGCCGACCCGCGCGAATGCTCGTTCCAGGGCAACCCGATCGCGCGCGACGTCGACTTCCGGACCTCCTGCGACATCGCCAAGCGCGTGCTGGCGCAGAGCGCGGCCAGCTACGAGGTCAAGGACGCGGCCGCCGGCGAGCTGGCGACCGTGACCGTCGGCGACCGGGCCATCGCCTCGGTGCAGGGACGGCTGGTCGCGAACGGCAATGCCTTCGAGCCCGCCAGCAAGGCCGAGATCGACGGCTTCCGCGCGCGGATCGGCGCCGCGCTCCAGGGTGCCGGCTATCCCGTGACCGCCGATCGCGCGGGCATCGACTCGCCGATGGTGGTGCTGATCCTGCTGGTCTTCATGGGCTTCGTGGCCATCACCTACGGGCCGCTCGCGGCGCTGCTGGTGGAGATGTTCCCCGCGCGCATCCGCTACACCTCGATGTCGCTGCCCTATCACATCGGCGCCGGCTGGTTCGGCGGGCTGCTGCCGACCATCTCGTTCGCGCTCGTGGCCGAGCACGGGAACATCTATGCCGGCCTCGCCTATCCGGTCGCGGGCGCGCTCATGACCTTCGTGATCGGCGCGATCTGGCTGCGCGACACCAGGGAGACCCGGGCCGCGGCCTGAACCGCAAGCTTGCACCGATGGCGCCCGGGCCCACGCTGGACTAATGTCCTCGCTCCTTCGTTCAGCCTTCAATGCCATGGCCACCAAGCACCTGCCCCTGGATCAACTCGGATGGGACCACCTGCGCGCATTGCTCGAAGTCGCGCGCGGCGGTGCGCTCGCGCCCGCCGCGCGCAAGCTGGGCGTCGACCAGTCGACCATCAGCCGCCGCCTCGCGCAGGTGGAGTACAGCTCGGGCGGCACGCTGTTCCGGCGCGACCGCAAGGGAATCGTCCTGACCCCGTTCGGGCGGGAAGTGTTCACGAGGGTGGAGAAGATGGAAACGGCCTTACACGAAATCCAGGGACTGACCGCCGACCGCTACGGGCAGAACGCCGGCACCGTCTCCATCGCAACGATGGAGGGCGTGGGCGCGATGCTGATCTCGCGCGCGGTCAGGAAGCTGCACGAGCGCTTCGCGGCGATCGAGATCCAGCTCGCCACCACCTCGAACTACGTGGACATCGCGCGCCGCGAGTCCGACATCTTCGTGAGCTTCTTCGAGCCGCCGCCGAAGTCGCTGCACACGCAGAAGGTGGCCGACGTGCATTTCCATCTCTATGCCAGCGCCTCCTATCTCGCGGGCCGCGAGATCGCGCGGCCCGAGGACCTGGCGCAGGACTTCTTCATCGGCTACATCGACGACCCGATCTACCTGCCCTCGGCACGCTGGCTCGAGGAGTTCGTCGATGCGCCGCGCATCGGCTTCCGCGCGACCAGCATGTTCTCGCAGCTGTTCGCGGCGCAGGAGGGCCTGGGCGTGGTGCTGCTGCCTTCCTATGCCGAGGCCGAGTCCTTCGGACTGATCCGGCTGCTGCCCGATCGCTCCGCGCGCGTGCCGCTGTTCATCAGCGTGCAGTACGACCTGCAGTACCTGCCCCACATCCGGGCCGTCTTCGACCTGCTCGCGCAGCTCATGGCCGAGAAGCTCGCGGCCCAGCAGCCGGCGACGGCCTGACACACATCGCTTTCTTTCCATCCACCCTTTGCTCATTCATTTCCATGAACAAGAAAATCCTCGGCATCGTTTCCTATCCCATCACCGCCTTCGACGAGCGCAGCGGCGCCGTCGACATCGAGACCAGCCGCCGCGTGGTCGAGCGGCTGGTGCTCTCGGGCTCGCATGCCATCGCGCCGCTGGGCAGCACCGGCGAAAGCGCCTACCTGTCCGACGAGGAATGGGACGCCGTGGCCGAGGCCTCGATCGCGCAGGTCGCGAAGCGCCTGCCTGTGATCGTCGGCATCTCGGACCTCACGACCCGCAACGCGGTGCGCAAGGCCCGGTTCGCCGAAGCGGCGGGCGCCGACGCGGTCGTGGTGCTGCCCGTGTCCTACTGGAAGCTCGGCGAGGCCGAGATCTTCCGCCACTACCAGAGCATCGCCGACGCGATCGGCCTGCCGGTCATGCTCTACAACAACCCCGCGACCAGCGGCGTCGACATGCAGCCCGAGCTGATCGTGCGGATCGTGCGGGACATCGCGAACGTCACCATGGTCAAGGAGAGCACGGGCGACATCCAGCGCATGCACCGGATCCGGCAACTGTCGAACCGCGAGATCCCGTTCTTCAACGGCAGCAATCCGCTGGCGCTCGAGGCCTTCGCCGCCGGTGCCGTGGGCTGGTGCACGGCGGCGCCCAACATCATTCCGACCTGGCCCGTAGCGCTCTACGACGCCTGCCTGTCGGGCGACATGGAAGCGGCGCGCACGATCTTCTACGGGCAGCTCGAGGTGCTGCAGTTCATCCTCAAGGGCGGGCTGCCGACGACCGTGAAGGCGGGGCTGCGGCTGCGGGGGTTCGAGGCGGGGGTGCCGCGGCTGCCGCTGCAAGGGCTCGACGAGGCGTCGACCGGGCAGTTGCAGCGTTTGCTCAGGGAACTGGATTCGCGAACGATCGCCTGACAAGGTGTGAAGAAACCGTAGCGAGCGGCCGGTCGCCGTCACGCGTAGGCGACCCACCCCCTGAACGTGAACCCCACGTAGAAGAGCTGCACTCCGCTGAATCCCGCCTCGCGCAGGACCGCCTCGTCTTGCGCCGGCGACAGGATCGCCAGCTCCTTCTGCACCTTCTCGCTCGTGGCGGCCGCCTGCTTCGGGTCGGAGCCCGATGACACGAGGAAGGCCGCGTAGCGTTTCATCCAGGTTTCGCGCTGGCCCTCGCCGTCCTCCACGCTGAGGTGCGCCACCACGAAGGGCGCGCCCGGCTTCAGGCGGCGATGGATCTCGCGCGCCGTCGGCAGGCGCTGGTCGGGCGGCACGAAATGGAAGGTCAGCAGGCAGGTCGCGCCGTCGAAGGGGCCTTCGGGCGCGTCCTGCACATAGCCTTCGTGCAGGGCCACGCGCGACGTCAACGGGCCGAGCCGCTGGGCCGCGAGATCGAGCATCGGCGCGCTCGGGTCGACACCGTCGATGCGCCACCCGGGGTGGGCGAGCGCGAGGTCCTCGAGTTCGAGGCCGCCACCGGCGCCGACCACCAGCACGCGGCCTTCGGCCGGCACGCGCTCGGCCAGCAGGATGCGCGTCATCGGCAGCAGGCCACTGTGGCCGGGCACGTTGCGCTTCGGGCCCTCCGCGTACTTGGCCACCGCATCGGAACTGTTGAATGCACTGTGAGAGTTCATCCAACGATGATGGCATGGCGCCTGGGGGTGCGCTTCAGCAGGGGTTCAGCGCCGCGAAGACGGCCTCGTAGCGGCCATCGCGCTCGGCCCAGCGCCGCGCGTGGTCGCGCTCGAGCATCAGCTCGCCGTTCGGATGATCGCCGCGCTCCAGCTGTCGCATCACCTCCGCCACGTAGGCGCCCACGGGCATGGCGCGCGGGTCCGAGGCCTGCGCGCTGCCCGTGAGTTCGGTCTGCACGTAGGGCGGTGCGAGTTCGAGCACCTCGACCGGCACCGCGCGAAGCTGGTGGCGCAGCGACTGCAGCCACGAATGCAGGAAGGCCTTGCTCGCGCAGTAGACCGGGAAGTCCGCGCGCGGCACGAAGGCCAGGGCCGAGCCGGTCGCGATGAAGCTCGCGTCGGGCTGGCCCTTCAACAGGGGCAGGAACGCGGCCGCGGTGCGCAGCACGCCGAGGATGTTGGTCTGCACCACCGCTTCGGCATCGGTGGCGGTCCAGGCATCGGCGCGCATGTCTTCCGCGCGCGAGATGCCGGCATTGGCGATCAGCACGTTGAGCTCGGGAAAGCGTTCGCGCACCTCCCGCGCGACGCGTGGCAGCGAGGCGGGATCGGCCAGGTCGAGCCGCAGGCCGAACAGGCCGGCTCGGCCGGTCGTGACCTCGTCGAGCAGGGCCTGGCGCCTGCCGGTGACGATGACGCGGTTGCCGCGCCGGTGCAGGGCCTCGGCGAGCGCGCGGCCGATGCCGCTGGTGCCGCCCGTCACGAGGATGGTGTTGCCGGTGGTTTTCATGATGGCTGTCTTTCGATGGGTTGGGGTCATGGAGAAAGCCATGGCAACCCTCGCAACGCTCTTCGCGAACGGGCGCGAAAAGACCCTGTGCCGGCCGCGCGATGCGATGCAGCGCAGGAAGGCGAACAGGACGAACGAAAGGAACAGGGAGGGCATACCGTGGCGTCTTTGCATCGAGATCTCCCTGCTGGGAACCACTCGACAAAGGACGCGTTGGATGACGGTAACGCCTACGGCAGCGCGCCGCTAAGGCGACTGCGGGCCGGATTGTCGACGCGCCGGCGCGCCGGCGTCAACCCCCGGGCGACGACGCGAGCCGCGTGCTGCCGAAGTTCGCGCGGTACTGCTGCGGCGTGACGCCCAGGCGGCGCAGGAACACCGCGCGCATGCGATGCGCGTCGTGGAAGCCGCAGGCGAAGGCCACGGTCTTCATCGGCGCCTGGCCGTTCTCGAGCATCACGCGCGCCGCATCGAGCCGCGCGCTCTCGACGAATTCGGCCGGCGTGAGCTTCGCGTCGCGCGCGAAGCTGCGCTCGCTCATGTGGGCGACCCGCGCCAGCACCGCCACCGTGAGCTCGTCGCCCAGGTGCGCCATCACGTACTGCTGCACCTGCGCGACCGGCGAGGCCGGCTCGAGCCGTGGCGTGAGGAAGGGACTGAACTGCGACTGCCCGCCCGCGCGCTGCGTGAACACCACGAGCCGCCTGGCCACGTGCAGCGCCACCTCGTTGCCGTGGTGCTGCGCGAGCAGGTAGAGCGACAGGTCGATGCCGGCCGTGACGCCGGCCGAGGTGTAGAGCTTGCCGTCCTGGTTGAAGAGCCGGTTCGATTCGACGCGCGCGCTCGGGCACAGGCTGGCCAGCGCCGCCGCGTCGTTCCAGTGCGTGGTGACGGTGCGGCCATTCAGCAGGCCCGCACGCGCCAGGATGAAGGCGCCGCTGCAGATCGAACCGAAGCTCGCGGCCCGCGCGCTCGCGGCCTCGAGCCAGCGATACAGCGCCGGATCGAAATGCTGCCGCACCAGCGCCGGGCCGCCGGCCACCAGCAGCAGGTCGAAGGCATCGTCGACCTCGGCATAGTGGCGATGCGCCTGCAGCGAGAGGCCGTTCGAGCACGGCATGGTGCCGTGCTCCACGCCGATGGTCTCGAGCCGGTAGTGGTCCTCATCCGGCAGGAAGCGGTTGGCTTCCGAGAACACGTCCATCGGGCCGCTGACGTCGAGCGACTGGACGCCGGAGAAAACGAGCAGGGCGACGGTGCGGTGCATGGGCGGGAGGTCGGACGGGCGATCGGTATCGGTCCGGGATTCTGGCGCACCCCGAGATTCGTGGCTTGAAAAACGCCGTGCCTCGTTCGTCTGGAAGACTTCGAGTGCCGCGGGCGGCATGCATTCACCCCGACGGCATCGGTACATCCCACCCAGCGAGCCCCTGCCCCATGACAATCGCCCGATGCGCATCGCCCCGCCGCCTCGCAACCGACGCCCCGCGATGAACCGATGGTGAGTGCCCCGCTTCCGCCCCTGCGCTTCGGTCCCTTCGTGCTCGACGTGGCCGCCGGCCGCCTGCTGCGCGACGACGCGCCCGTCGCGCTGCAACCCAAGGTCTTCGCGCTGCTCTGCACGCTCGCGGGCCACCCCGGCCGGCTGATCGCCAAGGCCACGCTGTTGCAACAGGTCTGGCCCGCGCAGGTGGTCAGCGACGCCGTCGTGAAGACCGCGATCAACCAGCTGCGCATCGCGCTCGGCGACGATCCCTCGCAGCCGTGCTACGTCGAGACCGTGCCGCGCCGCGGCTACCGCTTCATCGCCGGCATCGAAGGCGCCACGGTGGCGCCACCCGCCTGGGTGCAGCCGGCCGGCGACCGGCTGGTCGGTCGCCAGGCCGCGCTCGATGCGCTCCATGCGGCCTGGCAGCAGACGCGCGAAGGCACGGCGCAGCTGGTGTTCGTGATCGGCGAGGCCGGCATCGGCAAGACCACGCTGATCGACCACTTCGCGCGGCACGCGGTCGCGGCGCTGGTGGCACGCGGCCAGTGCGTCGAGCAGGGCGGGCAGGATGAGCCGCACATGCCGATCCTCGAGGCGCTCAACGGCCTGTGCCGCAGCCACCCGGGCGCGGTGCCGCAAATACGGCGCATCGCGCCCACCTGGCTGGCCCAGATGCCCTGGCACGCGAGCGAGGCCGAGCGCTTCGCGCTGCGGCAGGAGATCGACGGCGTGGGTCCGGGGCGCGTGCTGCGCGAGTTCCGCGAGATGCTGGACCGGCTGGCCGAGCCCCAGCCCATCCTCCTGGTCCTCGAGGACCTGCAGTGGAGCGACCTGCCCTCGCTGCAACTGATCGAGCACCTGGCCAGCCGGCACGAACGCGCGCGCTGGATGCTGGTGGCGAGCCTGCGCCCCGCCGATGCGCAGGGCCGGCCCACCGCCGTGGCCGACCTGCATGCGCGGCTGCGGCTGCGCGGCCTGGCGCGCGGCCTCGAACTGGCGGCGTTCTCCGCGGGCGAGGTGGCCGAGTACCTCGCGGGCCGCTATGCCCGGCAGCCCCCATCGACCCACCTGGCGCAGCGGCTGCATGCGCAGACCGGCGGCCTGCCGCTGTACCTCGCGACCTGGCTCGATGCCGCCGACCGCGAGCACGCGGACACGCAAGACGGCCCGGGCGGGCCTCCGCCCGACGCCTTCGCCGAGCCGCCGGCACGACTGGCGCACGGGCTCGCGCACCTGATCGAGCGGCAGCTCGAGCTGCTCGAGTCCGAGGACCAGTCGCTGCTCGAGGCGGCCTCGGTGCTCGGCGTGGAGTTCTGGAGCCAGCCGCTGGCCTCGATGCTCGAACGCTCGCGGCTGTCGGTGCGCGCGCAGATCGACCGGCTCGCCAGGCAGGGCCAGTGGCTGGTGCCGCTCGCGGTCGAGCGGCTGGCCGACGACAGCTTCGACGCCCGCCATGCCTTTCGCCATGCGCTGCATCGCCACGTGCTCTATCAGCGCCTGGGCGCGGCGCGGCGCGCCGAACTGCACCGCCGCGCGGCGCAGGGCCTCGAGGCCATGGCACCGCTCGGCCTGCCGGTGGCGGCCGCGGAGCTGGCCGAGCACCACGAGCGCAGCCACGACGCCACCGCCGCGATCCGCCACAGCGCGGAGGCGACGCGGCTCGCGGTCGCGCGCTTCGCGCCGCAGGAAGCGGTGCGGCTCGCGCGCCGGGCGCTGGCGCTGCTCGGCCGCAGCGATGCGCTGCCGCGGCCCGAGCGCGATGCGCTCGAACTCGGGCTGCATGCCCACCAGGCCGTGGCCTTCGCGCAGTACCTGGGCTTCGCGGCGCCCGAGCGCGAGGTCTCGCTGGCTCGCGCGCTCGAGCTCTGCGAACGCCGGCCGGCGGCGGCCGCGCATGGCTGGATCCATGGCGGCCTCGGATGGATCCACATGGCGCGCGCCGACTACCGGCAGGCGCTGCGGATGGCCGAGCGCGTCGAGACCCTGGGCCGGCGCTTCGACGATCCCGCGGTGGTGGTCTGCGCCCTGAACCTGCGCGGCACCACGCTGTCGTTCCAGGGCGACTACGCGGCGGCGGCGAGCTGCATGCGCGAAGGGCTCGCGATCTGCGCGCGCGACGAGTCGCGCATCGCGGGCGCGCCGTTCCCGATCGACCCGGTGGTGTCGATGCTCGCCAATTCCGCGCTGCCGCTGGTGATGGTCGGCGAGATCGACACCGCCTTGCAGCAT
The DNA here is from genome assembly GCF_056523145.1 of Variovorax sp. ISS6. NCBI lineage: Bacteria > Pseudomonadati > Pseudomonadota > Betaproteobacteria > Burkholderiales > Comamonadaceae > Variovorax > Variovorax sp. ISS6. The sequence continues at coordinate 1,483,943 of NZ_JAWRZC010000002.1, read as the reverse complement.
CTCGCGCGGGCACGCGAACGCGCCCTGCGGCTCGGCGCACCGATGGCCAGCATGCTGGCCGCCTGGGGTGCATCGACCGCGGGCGCCGCGCTCGGCGAAGCCGCGCTGGTGGCCGAGATGCTGCCCACCCTGCAGGCCGCGGCCGGTGCCGACGACATCGGCCAGGCCGAGGGCCCGGCCCTGTGGTTCGACGGCTGGATCGCCGGGCATGGAGCGCGCCGGCCCGCGCAGGTCGCGACGCAGCGCATCCGCGCGGCGCTCGAGCGGCACCGCCAGCGCGGCATGTTCGCGGGCGCGAGCCAGGTCCACCTGTATGCGGCCGAGGTGGCGCTGCGCGCCGGCCAGCTCGACGAGGCCCGCGCCGAGATCGACGCCGGGCTGCACAGCGCCGAGCAGTTCGGCGAAGCCGGCCATCTCAGCGACATCCACCGGCTCGATGCCCGCTGGCACGCCGCGCAGCACGACGATGCCGAATCGCGGCGCGCGCTCGAGCGCGCGCTGCACCACGGTGCGGCGCAGCAATCGGCCTGGGCCGCGCTCGCGGCGTGGATCGAGCTCTGCGAACGGCCCGATGCCGGCGAGGCGGAGCGCGCGGGACTGTCGCGGGCGCTCGCGCAGGTGCGCGGTGGCGAGAGCCTCGCGCGCGTGCAGCGCGCCAGGTCCCTGTTGCAGCGCTGAAGGACTTTCCCCCTCCCCCTCTGGGGGAGGGCCGGGGTGGGGGCAAGCGACGTCTCCACGGCCAATCCCTATCTCTTTCGGCAGACGCTTACCAATCGCTGACCGTCTTTCCTGCTCCCCGCGTTTAACGTGCATCTCCCCCGGGGCGAAGGCCCTCCCGCCGCACGAGGACACGCCATGCAATGGACCGATCGACAACGACTGCACCGCCTGGCGCGCGCGCTCTGCCTGCGCGCAGGCCTGCTGTGGGCCGCGGCCCTGCCGGCCTGGTCGCAGACCGCGCCGATGCCCGATGCGCGCTCCGCCGCGCCGATGATCACCTTCGCCGACGCGCATGTGCATCTCAACGACCTCGCGATGCAGCTCGCGCTGATGGACCGCTGGGGCGCCACGCATGCCGTGGTGTTCTGGGGCGGGCGCAGCAGCAACGATTCGGTGGCCGAGGCCGCGAAGCGCCATCCCGACCGGCTGATCCCCTTCGCCTCGATCTCGCCCGAGCGCAGCATCTACCGCCCGGGCTGGAGCGCCGACGATCCGGCCCTGCTCGCGCAGCTCGACGCGCTGCTGGCCACCGGTCTCTACAAGGGCATCGGCGAGATCTCGGCCGCGCACTTCCCGGCATCGGGCTTCGCGGAGACCGACTACAGCCCGACCGGCGCGACCATGACCGGCATCATGGCGCTCGCGCGCAAGTACCGGCTGCCGGTGATGGTGCACGTGGAATCCACGCGCATGGCCGAGCTGCAACAGATGCTCGAGCGCTTTCCCGACGTGCCGGTGATCTGGGCCCATGGCGGCTACACGCCGTTGTTCCTCGCGCGGCGGCTGCTCGATCGGCATCCGAACCTGCACTACGAACTCAGCGCGCGCACCTGGCCGCGCCATCCGCGCTCGCCCGACTACACCGTGCTGCGCGACGGCCAGAACGTCTGGCCCGAATGGCTCGCGCTGATCGAGGCGCAGCCCCACCGCTTCCTGATCGGCACCGACGCGAGCCACCGCTCGGCCGACGCCGAAGCCATGAAGTTCGCGAGCGTGCAGAACTTCCTGGGCCAGCTCGCCCCCGAGGCGCGGGAACTGGTGGCGCGCGGCAATCTCCTGCGGCTCGTGGGGGTGAAACCTTGAAGCGAACGGCTGCGGCCGAGGAATTCGCGGCCATTGCAGGACGCGCGGCCATCCATTCGAGCGGAACGACCATCGCGCCGCGCCCGCCGATTTCGAACAATCGATGACCCATGCACACGCACGACATCCGTATCGACACCGACTCCCCCGTCGCCAACGACCTCATGTTCTGGAGCCTCATCGGCCACGAGGGCCTGTCGCGCGCCGCGGTCTACGAACTCACGGTGCTGTCGAAGAACGGGCATGTGCAACCCAAGGACATCCTGGGCCGCGCCTTCGACATCGGCATCGACTTCATCGATGCCCATGAGCTCCCGCACACTCGCCACTGCCACGGGCACGCCGTGCGCTTCCTGCGCGAAGGCCGCACCGGGCGCTACCACCGCTACCGCATCACGCTGCGCTCCTGGTTCTGGCTGCTGACCAAGCGGCGCAACTCGCGCATCTTCCAGGACAAGCCGGTGCTCGATGTGCTCAGCGGCGTGTTCGAGGACAGCCCGGCGCGGCGCATCCGCAAGACCAATGCCGACGGCGTGATCGGCGCGCACGAACCGCACCGCTACTGCGTGCAGTTCCAGGAGAGCGACCACGATTTCCTCTCGCGGCTGCTCGAGGCCGAAGGCATCTACTACTGGTTCGACGCGCACGACGAGCCGGGCCGGCTGCAGCTCGCCGACACCAGCTTCGTCGCGCACAAGCGCCTGCCGGCCACGCCGGTGCTGCACTACACCGACGTCGCGGGCGAGGCGCGCTTCAACGAGATCACGCGCTGGATCTCCACGCAGCGCCTCGACACCGGCAAGCATGCGGCGCGCGACAGCGACTTCAAGGCCATCCGCAAGAACATCGGCGCCACCATCGACGCCGCCGACGAGCACGAGCTCGCCGAGTTCGAGGACTTCGAATACCCGGGCGACTACTTCAGCGTCGAGCACGCCGAGGCCACGGCCAGGATCCGCGGCGAGGAACTGATCGCGCGCCGCGACCGCCACTGGGCCGTGACGACCTGGCCCGACGTGGGCGTGGGCCGCAGCTTCGTGCTCGAGGGCGATGCGCCCGAACTGGCGCGCGGCGAACACCTGATCGGCGCCTGCAGCTTCGTCATCACCCATCCGGGCCATGAAGGCGCCGACGACGAGCGCACGCGCAAATGGCATGCCGAGCGGCTGTGCGGCCTGATCGCGGGCGACGCGGTCAACGATGGCGCGGACGGCGTGCTCGACGAGCTGATCCGCACCGAGCGCACGCTGCACGATGCGCAGCGCGGCGTCTGCGTGTTCTTCCTCACCGTGCTGCCGATGCAGCTGCCGTTCCGCCCGCCGCGCCTCACGCCGCGCGTGACCATGCCCGGCCCGCAGACCGCGATCGTGGTCGGCCCAGAAGGCGACGAACTGCACGTGGACGAACACGGCCGCGTGAAGGTGCACTTCCACTGGGACCGTTACGACGAGAGCAACGAGAAGTCGACCTGCTGGGTGCGCGTGTCGCAACCCTGGGCCGGCAAGGGCTGGGGCGGCTACTTCGCGCCGCGCATCGGTCAGGAGGTGATCGTCGACTTCCTCAATGGCGACCCCGACCGGCCCGTGATCGTGGGACGGGTCTACAACGACGACCAGCCGATCCCCTACAAGTCGCCCACGCAGAGCGGCTTCCGCACGCGCTCCACGCCCGGGGGCGATGCGAGCAACTACAACGAGATCCAGTTCGAGGATCGCAAGGGGGAGGAGCTGTTGTCGGTGCATGCGGAGAGGGACATGCGGCGGGTGGTCGAGCGCGACGATGCAACCTACGTCGGCCGCGACCAGGCCCTGACCGTCGACCACGACCAGACGCAGCAGGTGGGCCACGACCGCATGGTGCACGTTGCGAACAACGACCGCTCGATCGTCGACGGCATGCAGAAGCAGACGATCAAGAAGGACCAGTTGCACCACGTGGTGGGCAAGCAGGATGCCTTCGTGGACGCAGACCGCAATCTCACGGTGCAGAAGAATTCGAAGGTCGACGTCGGCGGGCAGCGCGTGGACATCACGCGAGCCGACGAGACGCGCGACGTGCTCGGGAACAAGACGGTCACCGTCGGCGGGGACTACTCGTTCAAGGCGCGGAACATTCGCTTCGAGGCGGCGCATTACGACTTCGTCGTGACGGGTGCCAACTCGACGGCAGTCACCAGTCCGAAGGGCCCCTACTCCATCCTTGCCAATGAGGTGAAGGTCATCAGCAATACGAATGTCAGCACCTTTGCGGTGGGGGACATCAACGAGACTTCGATCGGGTCGAATCAGACGGTGATCGGATCGAATTCCAGCGGCTACATCGGTTCGAACAGTGAAGCGAACATGGGTATCGCGCGAACCTCCTTCGGCGGACTCAGCCTTGAAACGGCGATGGGGATCAGCATCTCGAACTTCCTGGGGTTGCAGATAGAGAACGCAGCCGCCTTGCGACTCGAAACGGTCGCTGGCACCGGTATCGAGATAGGCAGCATCAAGATGGTCCATACGGGCCTCATCAACATCACCCCCTTGAAAGGCGGAAAACCATACGGTGGACCTCCTTCCGTCGCCTCAAAGGACGCCAGCGGATGGGCCATGCTCATGACGGTCAGCGGCGCCTTGAGCGGACTCGGCTACTACTACGCCGACCGAGCGGAGACCCTGAAACAGTACAAGAAAGCCGTCGCGGAGATGCGAGCGGCATCCACGATGGCATGGAATGCGGAGCTCACGGGACTGGCTCATCGCATGGAGACACTGGCGGACGCACTTGAAAGGCGTTCGGGGGGCAACTGGATCCGATATGTGCCGGTCCTTGGAGAGCTTGCGTCTGCTGCCGCGGATCCAGCAGAGGTGGATTTGGCGGAGAAATGGAAGGTCGAGGAGCCAGATTCGATCAATGCGGATGACGCCGCACCCGATCATTTCCTGTATGGCGGCCTCGACAACCGCCACGAACACAACCACGAACGCCACGCGCGCAGAAACCCTCAGCAACCGCCTTCATCGCCCAAGCCACCACCGATACAGGACATGCCCCCTGGCCCTGACAAATCGCCACCCAAAGGCTGAAGCAGATGCAAGTCGTCAAACCCGGCCAGATCAGTCTGACCACTCGTCCCTTCACGTTTCGCAAGCGTCACGGGATGTCCATCAGTGCCATGCTCCACGTCCCCTTCGATCAAGGCGAGCAAGGACGTCTCTGGGGCGAACAGTCCATGTGGAATTTCCTCGCGGGCGAAACGGAATCACCACTGATCGACGAAGGCATCGCCAAGCTGACGCCCGAATTTCTGGTGCATGGTCATGTCTATCCTCCCGGCGATGGCAGTCACGCACGCGCCGTACGCGCACGACTCGGTGGGAAGGAGAAGATTCTGCTGGTCTTCGGTGACCGGCACTGGGCGGGCAACACCCCGACCACGCCCCAAGCCTTTGACAAGCTGCCCCTTTCGTGGCGAAGAGCCTTTGGAGGCACGGGGTTCATGGCCAACCCCTGCGGTATCGGCGCACAGGAACTGGACGGCGTGCATCGCCTTCCGAACATCGAGAGCCCCAACGATCGCCTGGTCTCGCCGCGGCAGCAGACAGAGCCCGCGGGCTTTTCCGCATTGGACTCTCAACATCCCGCACGGGCCGCACTGCGCGGAACCTACGACGACAGCTATCTGCGCGAACACGCGCCCGGCTTCGCTCCCGATATCGACTGGCGCCATTTCAATGTCGCGCCGTCCGATCAGTGGCTGGAAACGCCTTTGGCCGGAGACGAAGAGTTCTGCCTCGAAGGAATGCACCCCGCCAAGGAACGCATCGACGGCAAGCTGCCAGGATTGCGCGCACGCACATTCGCCCGCAAGCAGCCCATCGATGGCAGTGAAAACGAGTTCCTCGAGGTGCCGCTCCGGCTCACCACCGTCTGGTTCTTCCCGCACGCAGAACGCGCAATCCTGATCTTCCAGGGCATCACATCGGTGCGCGAAATCGACGGGACCGACATTGTGGAGTTGCTGGCCGCCGTGGAGCGCATCGGGAGCGAAAAGGACGATGCTCACTATCTCGACGTACTGAAAAAACGCGCCGATCCCCAGATGGGCGCCATCCATGCCCTGAACGACGCGGACCTCCTCCCGGAAGACCTCGATCACTCGGACCCCGAATCCGAGGCGACGCAGGCCGTTCTTGCTGGTGATGGCATGCGAGCGGAAGTCGAACGGAGGCGATCAAGCATCGACTTCGAGCTGGCTCGCGCGGAGCTTCGCAAGCTCGGAAAGGACCCCGACGAAATGGGCCTTCGCATGCCTGCCGAAGAGCCCGTTCCAACCGGAGCGAAGCTTGCCGGCTATGTCGAACGCAAGCTCGTCGAAGCGCGCGAACAGCAGCTCGCGGCGCTCGAAGACATGCTTTCCTTGCTGGAACGCGCGCTGGAGTTGGAGAAAACCAAAGGCATCCCCATTTTTTCCGGCGGGCATCGCGGTCCTCCGCTGTACAACGCCACGCAGCATCTCGGTGAACTCCGGCAGATGTTTGCCGCCACCGGGAAGCCGTTCGACGAAGCCGCGATTTTTCCGAATCTCCTCAGAAAGCAGGACGCGGAACGCCAGGGTTACCTGCAATCGGCCCATATGCAATCGCCTGCTGCATGCATGAATGGCGAAGACGCGCAACGATTGCGGGTGGAGATGGTTCGGGCACATACCCTGGGTCTGCGGAACTTCATGCTCCATGATTTCACCGGCGCGAACTTCTCCGACATGGATCTGAGCGGCGTCGACTTCAGCGGGGCCCATCTGGAGAGCGCCGATTTTTCGCATTGCAACCTCTCGGGTTCAAATTTTTCCCGCGCAGTGCTGGCGCATGCCAAGCTGGACGGCGCCATCGCCATCGACGCGTCTTTTCGCGAGGCCAACCTCGGTCGGGCCGGCCTCGTCGGCACGGTGCTCGACCGTGCCGATCTTCAGGGAGCGATCCTGTCGCACTGCCGTTTCGAGCGCACCCATCTGCGAGGGGCGAGGCTCAAAGGCGCCCTCTGGATGGATACGGTATGGAATGCCACCGATGGCCGCGAGGCTTACGCAGAAGGCCAGACCTTCTACAAGATGGACCTGCGCTCGCTGCGGCTGGAAGAAGCCGATCTCCGCGGTTGTTCCTTCATCGAATGCGATCTTTCAAATGCGCGAATCGGCGGTGCGAGGCTCGATGGGAGCTCCTTCATCGATTGCAACCTCGAAGGAGCACAACTGGTGTCGGCACAAGCAACCAGCGCGTCTTTCGTGAGCACCACGCGAATGGGCGGCATCAACCTCGCGCGGGCTGTTCTGCGCGATGCCAACCTCTCCGACATGAATCTGGAGGGAGCATCTCTGGTTAGGAGTGATTTGCGAGGTGCCAACCTTTCTGGCGCGCTGCTCACGGGTTGCGATGGTCGGGCTTCGGACGCGCGCGGCGCACTGATGACTCGGTCGGTGCTTCGAGGGGGAAACTGGCAGAGCGCGAATCTGCGTGACTGCATCCTTCAGAACGCGGATCTTCGAAATACCGATCTGCGCGACAGCAATCTCTTCGGTGCGGATCTCTCCAGCATCCTGATCGACGGATCCGTGCAACTGCAGGGCGCACTTCTGACACGTGCGAAGACCTGGCCGCGGCGCAAGGCGGCCGAAACGGGGGGCGGTCAATGAGCCCCGAGGTGCTCACGCTCGCAGCTTTGATGGGCGAAGTCATCTCGGAGCGGAATCTGCGCGGCAAGAGTTATGCAGGGGCATCGCTGGGGGCGATCATTTTCACGAAGACATGTCTTGCTCAGGTCGATCTTCGAAACGCAGACCTGCGCGAAGCCGTGTTCGATCAATGCGACTTGCGTGGTGCCTTACTTTCCGACGCGCAGCTTCGGGGCGCCGTTTTCGACCGATGTGTTCTGACACATGCGGATCTGCGACAGGCTTTTCTTCACCAAGCCAAGCTCTCAACTTGCGACTTGAGCCACGCCCAGCTCGCACGTGCCGTGATGTCGATGGCGACCCTGACGCGTTGCAATCTCTCCGGTGCCGTATTCCGCGACGCCAGTCTTGTCTCGTCCGTGATCAGCGAATGTCGCCTGCACGACGTATCGCTCGATGGCGCCGATCTCGAACACGCGAGCTTGCTGGAAAGCGACGTGGTGAACCCTACATGGGAAGGGGCTCGCTTTCGCCATACCGTCTTCTTCAAATCGAGCTTGCCGGGTCAACGATTCTCCGGCCTCCGCCTCGAAGGTTGCCAGTTCGCCAACCTCGACCTTTCCGGATGCGACTTCTCCGAGGCAACGCTGACGCAATGCAACTTCCAGGACTCTCAGATCGAGGACGTCCGTTTCCGTGGGATCCAGGCGCCCATGAGCATCTTTTGCGGCACGCACGGGCAGGGCTGCGATTTCACTGGCGCCCAGTTGCCGCAGAGCCTTTTCAGCGCCGCCAAGCTTCCTGGTTCGATCTTCGACGGTGCGAATCTCCGGCAGGCGCATTTCGCTCAAGCGGATATGCCAGGCGGCCGATGGATCGGAGCCGACCTCACCCATGCAGACCTGAGTCACGCGAATCTCGCACAAGGGGATTTCTCTGGCGCGGTGCTCCAGCGCTCCGTTCTGCATCGCGCCCAGCTCGGCGGTGCGATCGGGGTCGACTACTCCCGGGCGATAGCGCCCGATGCGTATCTGGAGCGCGCCGACTCCTGGAGACCCACCCTGTTCACAGCATCTTGAACCCCATGACCATCGCCAATCGCTCCATCCCCATTTCCCATCGCTCTCGCCGGAGGCTCCGCGCAAGGGAATCGCATCGAACGACCGCTCATTGGGGTGTCGGCGTCATCGTTGATATGCGGGACGACCTTTTCACGGTCGTCAGCGAGCAAGGCTCACTGGAAGCTCGCGTCTCGTTCAGTTGTCTGGTCGTTCCAGCACTCGGCGACACCGTGTCCTGTCTCGACGCAGGTGCAAATGGCGCCTGGATCGGGTCGATCCTCGCTCGCCAGGCACAGACGGGCCATGCCACCGTGGCGCCCTTGCATCTCTCCAGCGGTCCAGTGACCTGGAACGTCGAGGGCAGCCTCGCCATAGCCGTCAACCGATTTTCCGTCGACGCCGAGGAATTCCACATGGCAACCCGCTCCATTGACGTCACGGCAGATCGGGCGCATGTCGTGGTCGAAGGGCTTCGTTTCATAGCGGGCGCCATCAAGCTCATCGCCTCCACGCTGTCGAGCGCAATGACCCGAGTGCAGCACTTCAGCGAAAGTTACGCACGCTCGACGACAGGGCTCGATCGTGTGAGTGCTGGTCACGTCGAGGTCGAGGCCGAAACACTCATGCACCTGAAGTCGCAGCACACCATGGTGGACGGAAGCAAGCTGGTGAAGGCGCGCGGCGGCCAGATCCATTTCGGTTGATCGCATGTTCGCGAACTGCCAGTTGATGGGGACCGATATGGCCTTTCCGGACGTCTGTATGACGCCGGCCGCGCCCTCCCCGATCCCGGTGCCCTACACGGACATTGCCCTCGGACCCACCGCCATCCCGAACTGTCCGACGATCCTGATCATGGGTGGGCCGGCGCACAACCTCGCCACGACGATTCCGATGACCAACGGCGACAACCCCGGCGTCCTGCTCGGCGTGGCCTCCGGCACCGTGATGGGCCCGAGCCGGCACACGACCGGTGCCAACACCGTGCTGTTCAACGGCATGCCCGCCACCCGCCTCACCAGCACCACCATGCAGAACAGCACCAACGCCATGGGCGCGCGCATCGCGCCGAGCCAGACGCTGGTGCTGATCCTCGCACCCTAAGGTCTATCGCCAATGGCCAACGCGGCAAGGGGCGCCCTAGGACCTCCGGCGGAGTGTCAAGCAGGCGCGCGATCACTAGCATCCGCTGTTTTCCGATTTCTTCCTCGCATGTCGAAGACCTTCAAGCGCGGGCGCCACCACGCAGCCCCGCACGAGACCGCACCCGACACCGAACGGCTCATCGCACGCCTCTGGTTCGAGCCGGTGCTGAGCTTCCAGTACCGCTGCGCGAAGAACGACGCAGTCGAGGTCCGCAGCCGCTCGCATGCGCCGCTGTACGTGTTCTGCGACGACGGCTGGCGCGTGCGGATGGCCGATGGGATTCATCTCGCGAACAGGGGCGACATCCTGTTCCTGCCGCGTGGCGGCGTGCACCTCGTCTTTCGCGACGAACAGGTCGTGCCGCGCGGCATCGAGGACCTGGTTCGCGCGGGCTTTCGCAACCGCCATGGTGTCTATGCGGTGGGCTCCGAGCACGACGCGCTCGTCGCGGGCAGCTTCTTCGAGACCAGCGCCCTGATGGAACACCCGCTGATGGCGCTGCTGCCCGAGGTGGTGCTCTGCAAGGCCGGCGAGGGCGCCGGGGATGCGCGCGTGGTCGACTGGGTGCGCTGGATCTCCGACCTCGACGCCGGCAATGCGATAGCGATGGGGCCTTCGATCAACGGCATCCTGCGCATGCTGCTGTCGCGCCACTTCGCCGACCCGGCCCATGCGGTGGGACTGGAAGCTGCACCCGGACGCCGCGATCGCCAGCTCTCGACGGCCGTGCTCGCGATGCACGAGCATCCGGCGCGCAACTGGACCGTCGATGCGCTGGCGGCGCTGTGCCACCTGAGCCGCAGCGCCTTCGCTTCGCGCTTCAGCCAGCAGTTCGGCCTGCCGCCGCTGCGCTACCTCTTCCACACGCGCATGCGCATCGCCGCGCGCCTGCTGAAGGAGCAGCGGCTCACGCTCGACCAGGTGGCACAGCAGGTGGGCTACTCGAACGGGCTCGCGCTCTCGCGTTCCTTCAAGCGCGCCACCGGCATGCGGCCGCGCGGTCAGGCGCAGCCCTGACGAGAGCCCTCGACCTCAGGGCGCGGGTGCAGCTCCGCTCTTGCCCACGCGCAGCCGGTACACCTTGCCCACGCCCACGGTCGCCACGTAGAGCATGTTCGCCTCAGTCCCGCGGCCGAAGCCCACGTTCACCGGGCTCTCGCGGTTCGGCAGCACGAGCCGTGCCACGAGCTGGCCCGCGGGCGTGAGCACGTAGAGGCCCGGCCCGCCGGGCGAGGATGGCAGCGCGAGGTAGACGTTGCCCTCGGTGTCGGTGGCCATGCCGTCGACGCAGCCGGCCTTCTCGAGGTCGAGCAGCACGCGCGGCGCGCCAGGATTGCCCTCGGCATCGAGCGCATAGGCCAGCAGGCCGCCCGAGCCGGTGCGGTCGAGCGGGGCCGGGCCCTGCTCGCCGAGCGCGTTGCTGCCGGGGTCGCACAGGCCCGCGTAGAGCGTGCGCCCGTCGGGCGAGAGTTCGACGCCGTTGACCTTGGCGTTGTCGCCGAGGATGCGGGCGATGGGCCACAGGCCCTTGGCGCCGCTGCCCGCGACCGGCGGGTCGAGGCGGTAGACGGCATGGATGCGCTGCTCGATGGTCTCGGGGCCGAACAGCCGCAGGTCGGAGAAATAGATACGGCCCGCGCGGTCGATGGCCACGTCGTTGGGCGCATTGAGCTGCCGGTTGTCGTGGAAGTAGGCGACCACGCGGTAGTCACCGCTGCGCAGATCGGTCACCGACACGCGGCGACCGCCGAAGTCGGCACCCTCGGCCGCCACCAGGCGGTCCTGCGCATCGATGGCCAGGCCCGCCGCCATGTTGCTGGGCTCGCGGAACACGCGCGGCCGGCCGCCCGGCGGAATCATCCAGATGCGGCCGCCCTGCACGCCCCTGGCGTCGCTGCAGCCGACCGAGCGCGTGATCTCGGTGAAATAGACGCTGCCGTCCGATGCGGTGGCGATGCCCTCCATCACGCCGCAGCCGCCCGCATGCACGGTCTCGAACGCGGTCGATGGAAAGAACTCCTGCTGGCGAGTCAGCGCCGCGTCCTGCAGGCCGCTCAGGCGCACGGGTGGCTGGGGTTGCGCGTGCACAAGGGCAGACTGCAGCAGCGCCAGCGCGATGCACAGCGGCGCCAGCAGGTGCGAACGCAGGGTCCTGTCTCTCATGGTCTTCTTCTCCTTCGTGAATCCGGGTGCACCCATTCAGGCATGGTGCCGCAGGAAGGGCAGCACCCGCGCCAGCACCTCGTCGGGCGCCTCCTCGGCCATCAGGTGGCCGCAGTCGACGGTGCCGCCCTCCACGGTGTCGGCCCAGGTCTTCCAGACTTCGGCCGGGTCGGGCCGCGCGGTGTTCGACGCGCTCCACAGCACCTGCACCGGGCAGGCCAGGCGACGTCCGGCCGCGAGGTCCTCGCGGTCGTGCTGCAGGTCGATCGAGGCGGCGGCGCGGTAGTCCTCGAGCATCGCGTGGCGCACCGACTCCTTCGCGAAGGCGCGGTGGTATTCGGCCAGCGCCTCGGGCGTGACGGCGTCGACCTTCTGCACCATGTTGCGCAGGGTCCAGTCGAGGTAGTAGGCGGGATCGGCGCGCAGCATGCGCTCGGGCAGGTCGAAGGGCTGCGCGAACAGGTACCAGTGGAAGGCCTTGAGCCCGAAGGCCATGCCGGCGCGCTTCCACATCTCCTCGGTGGGAATCACGGTGAGCGAGACCAAGCAGCGCACGGCCTCGGGCGTGTCGAGCGCCAGGCGGTAGCCCACGCGCGCGCCGCGGTCGTGGGCCATGACGGCGAAGCGCTCGAAGCCCAGCGCGCGCATCAGCGCGAGCTGGTCGGCGGCCAGCGTGCGCTTGCAGTGGTTGAGGTGCAGCGGATCGCCGGCGGGCCCGGTGCTGTCGCCATAGCCGCGCAGGTCGGGCGCGACCACGGTGAAATGCCGTGCGAGCACGGGCGCGACACGGTGCCAGGCCACATGCGTCTGCGGGTAGCCATGCAGGAGCAGCAGCGGTGGTCCGCTGCCGCCGACTTCGACGTGAATCCGCGCATCGCCGAGTTCGATGTTGCGCGCCTCGAAACCGGGGAAGAAGGGCGCGCTCATCGCAGCACCTCGGCAAAGAAGTCGGCCATGGCCTCGAGCTGCTCGTCCATCATGTGGCGACCATGGACGATGCGCGCGCCCATGGATTCGGCGAGCGCGAGCAGCGCGGTGGTGGGCGGCTCCATGATCACGTCGGCCACCGCCTGGCCCGCGCGGATCGCCGAGGGCGCGATCGGCAGCGGATCGTCCGCGCGCATGCCGGCGGGCGTGGCGTTGACGAGCAGGTCGCGCGGGCTCTCGCCATCCCATGCGCCGGCGTTGCAGCCGAGCGCGCGCAGTCGCGCGACGAGATCGGCGCGCTTCGCATCGTCGGCATCGCGGATGTCGATGGAGGCGGCACCCGCGGCGGCGAGCGCGAAGGCGATCGCATTGCCCGCGCCACCGGCGCCCGCGAGGCCGACGCTGCGGCCCCGCACCTCGAAGCCGTTGCGCACCAGGCCCGCGAGAAAGCCGGCGCCATCGAGCAGCTCGCCCTGCCAGCCCTGGCCATGGCGGCGCAGCACGTTCACGGCGCGGGCTTCGCGCGCCGCGCGCATCAGCTCGATCGGCAATGCCGCCACCTGCTGCTTGTGCGGCACGGTGACGACGATGCCCGCGAGGTTGCGCACCGCGTGCAAGCTCTGCAGCAGCGATGCCACGTCGTCGGCGCGCACATGCAGCGGCACCAGCACGGCGTTGAGGCCGCGCCGCTGCAGGCGCTGCGTCAGCGGCAGCGGCGCCTTCACCTGCGCGATCGGGTCGCCGATGATGCCGAGCACGGCGGTGCTGCCGTCGAGCTTGAGGCCGTTCCAGTCGAGGGTGTTGTCAGGCATGGGCGAAGCCGTTTCGTTGCAGGAATGACGTGGTGGCGCGATAGGCGGCCGCGGCGCGCGCCTGCGGATCCATCGTGGCCATGCGGATGGCGCTGGGCGCCTCGACCGACAGCAGTGCATCGCCGGCCAGGGAGGCGAGCAGCGCGGCCAGCGGCAGCGCGCCCTCGCCCGGAAACAGCCGGTGGGCCCGGCCTTCCTCGGCGGGCGAGAGGCCCGGGTGGCGCTGCGCGGGCGCGTCGTTGATCTGCATGAAGCCGTGGTCGATGCGCTCGGCATGCATCTGCGCAGGCTGGCAGCCGGCACGGCAGAAGTGCAAGGCATCGACCACGATGCGTGCATCGGACGCCGGCACCGCGGCCACCAGCCGCTGCGCATCGGCCAGGCTGCGCGCGGCGGTGTAGACCATGAACTCCACGCCGAGCGACAGCCCGTGCGGCCGCGCCCGTTCGGCCAGCGCGGCGATGCCGTCGGCGGCGCGCGCGAGATCGGCATCGTCGACATTGACCATGAGGCAGCGCGCGCCCAGCGCCTGTGCCGATTCGAGCACGCCGGCCAGGGCCGCGGCGTCGAAGTCCGGCTTGATGCGCGCGATCTCGATGTCGTGCACCGCCATGCCCAGGTCGCTCAGCCGCGCCAGCGTCTCGCGCAGCATCGCGCCGCCCACGGCCATCGGGAACGGCGCCTCGCCGAGGCGCGCGGGCAGCAGGCGGATGCCGACACCCGCGAAGCCCGCCGCATGCGCGGCCTCGAGCAGCCGCGGCGGCGTCGCATCGAGCATGCCGAGATGGGCCAGTGCGAGCCGGAAGCTCATGCGGTTGCCTGCGCTTCCGGTGCCACCGGCGCGGTCTGGCGCAGCGGCACGCCCTGCGCGATCAGCAGCGCCTGCAGCCGGCCCACGTCGACCTCGCGCGGCAGCACGCCCGCATCGGCCGCCAGCGCGGCCGCGGTGCCGGCCGCCTGGCCCGTGAGCCAGCATTGCGGGATCTCGCGCATGAAGCCGTGCGAGTTGGTGTCGCACGAGATGTGCTTGCCCGCGGCGAGCACGCCGTCGAGCCGCTCAGGCACCAGCGCGCCGTAGGGCACCGAGATGTTCGGGAATTTCGGCGAAGGACTGGGGCTGATGCCGATCTCGTCGGCCTCGACCGCGCCCGCGTCCCAGTCCGCGCGCCGCACGCTCTTGACGCCCGCGAGTCGCCGGCCATGCCGGGTGCCGATCTGCGGCGCCATCAGCATAGTCCAGGCCTGCTCGAAGCCCGGCGCATGCGCGCGGTAGAAGGCCAGGTGCTCGGCCATGCTGCGGCGCGACTCCCATTCGACCTGCGTCATCTCGTCGACGTCGAGCGCGCTGAAGCCCGACTTGCGCGGACCGAGGAAGGTGGCGACGTCGTCGCGCCAGGAGACGATGGGCTTCTCGAAGCTGCCCAGCGTCTCGCGCCCCCGCGCCAGCAGCGCCGAGTAGGCCTGCGGCTGGTGCGCGCGGAAGTCGAGCCAGCGCCGCATGTCGACGCCCGCGAACAGCCACGAGGTGTTGATGCAGTGGTGGATGTCGTGCGCGTCGATGTCGGACGAGAAGGCCGCGCCTGCGGCGGCGTAGAGGTCGCCCTCGCCCGTGGTGTCGACCACCACGCGCGCGAGGATGGCGCGCCGGCCCTGCTTGCTCTCGAACACGGCGCCGGTCACGCGCCCGGCCTCGGCGATCGGCGCGACCATCCAGCCATGCAGGATCAGGTCGACGCCGGCCTCGCGCACCATCTGGTGATACACGCCCTTGAGCATCTCGGGGTCGATGGTCGGCGAATGAGTCACCACGCCATGGAAGGCCGCGGTGCGCAGCGACCAGTGCTCGGCCTTGGCGGCGTCGCGCGAACCCCAGTCCTCGCGCGGCGGGCCCGCGACGGCCTCGCGGCCCAGGCGGTCCATGAACTCGGCCGCCAGGCCCTGGATCACGTGCCGGCCCGACCAGTCGGTCATGCGGTCGATCCAGATCACGAGGCCGCCGGTCGACAGGCCGCCCAGGTGGTTGTAGCGCTCGAGCAGCACGGTGCGCGCGCCGCTGCGCGCCGCGGCCACGGCGGCCGCCACGCCCGACGGTCCGCCGCCGAGCACCAGCACGTCGCAGCGTTCGTGCACCGGCACCTGGCGCGCCGGCTCGGTGATGTGGCCGTGCGGCTGGCGCGTGCGGCGCTCGCCCTGGCGTGCGTGTACGTCGGAGCGGAAAAAATGGCGTTCTTCGGGGGTCAGGGTTCCCATCGCGAGGCTTTCATTCAGGTCAATCAGGAGGACGAAGCGGCCGGGGCCGCGAGATCGGTCAGCAGTTCGGTCAGCGCCGCGGGCGCGGTGACCATGGCGTCGTGCCCGGTGGCCAGCGTGCGCAGTTGCCAGCCGGCATCGGCGCGCACGCGCGCCTTGGTGGGTTCGAGCGTGGCGATCGGGTCGCCCGTGCACTCGATGTAGGTCCTGGGCAGGCCGTTGCCCAGCGGCGCCTTCAGCAGCAGCGGCTGCAGGTAGGTGCCCACGGGCTGCGGCGTGAGGTGGCGCGCGACCCAGGCCGCGTCGGCCGGGTCCTTCACGCCGAAGGCCGCGGGCGGCAGCGCGGCGGCCGCACCCACGCCGCCGCCCGTCTCGCGGATGGCCTTGAGGCGCTGCTCGACCACGGCCGGCGGGAAATCCGAGAACAGGCTCTTGCCGGACTCGAGCAGCAAGGCATCGAGGTAGACGAGCTGGCGCAGCCGCTGCGGCACGCGGTCGGCCACGCCGGAGATCACGATGCCCGCGTAGCTGTGGCCCACCAGCACCACGCGCTCGAGCTCCTCGAACTGCAGCAGGTTGACGACGTCCTCGACGTGCGTGTCGAGGTTGATCTGCGGCGAGATCAGGTGGCGGCGCTCGCCGAGGCCGGTGAGCGTGGGCGTGTACACCGCGTGGCCGCGTTCGCGCAGCCGCGCCGCCACGCGCGACCAGCACCAGCCGCCGTGCCAGGCGCCGTGCACGAGCACGAAGGTGGAGGGCTGTGCCGCACGCGCCGGTTGCGCGAGGGCGGCCGATGCGAGCCCGGCACCGGCGATGCCGGCCGCGCCCGAGAGGAGGTGTCGGCGTTTCATGCGCGGCCCCTCATTCGCCGCGCACGCCGGTGCGCTGGATCACGCCGCCCCACATCGCCGTGTCCTGGGCGATGGTGCGCGTCAGCGCCTCGGGCGCGGTGCCCAGCGCCTGCCAGCCCTGGTCGAACAGGCGCTGCCGCACCTCGGGCGCCTTCAGGATGCGCGCGATCTCTTCCGACAGCCGCTGCACCACCGGCGCCGGCAGGCTCGCGGGGCCGAAGATCGCGTTCCACGAGGCCACGTCGAAGGACTGGCCGGCCGCCAGCGCCGACTGCAGCGGCGGCAGGTCCGCGAAGGCCGGGAACGGCGCCGCGGTGCTGACGCCATAGAGCCGCAGCCGCCCGTTGCGCGCCTGCGGCACGGCGATCGACGGGATCATGAACGACAGGTCGATCTGCTGCCCCATCAACGCGGTCGCCACCTGCGGGAAGCCCGGAAACGGCACGTGCACCGCCTGGATGCCGCTCAGCGTCTTGAGCAGCTCCATCGCCAGGTGTGAGCCCGAGCCCGGCCCGACCGAGCCGTAGCTGAGCCGGTCGCCGCGCGAGCGGGCATGGGCCAGCAGGCCGTGCAGGTCGGTGGCGGGCATGTCGGTGCTGCCGGCCAGCACGAAGGGGCTGCTGCCCACCAGCGAGATCGGGCGCAGGTCGCGCGCCACGTCGTAGGGCACGGCGGGGTTGAGCAGCTTGGCGGTGGTCAGCGGGCCGTTGCCGGTCAGGCCGATGGTGTGGCCATCGGTGGCCCGGGCCACCGCGGTCACGCCGATGGTGCCGGCGGCGCCGACCTTGTTCTCGACGATCACCGCCTGGCCCAGCGCCTGCGCCAGCGGATCGGCGACGGTGCGCGCCAGGGCGTCGGGCGAGGAACCCGGCGGAAAGCCGACGACCAGCCGCACGGGCTTCTGCGGCCAGGGCGCCGCGGCCCGCGCCGGCCGCACCCAGGCGGGCACGACCGAGGCCGCGAGCGCGCCCTGCAGCAGGCGCCGCCGCGGCGGCGAGAAGGACGAGGGGTGAGGCATGGATGCGGTCTCCTGTTCGGGCTCATGAGGTCCCGTGAGGCCTCATTCTTGACCCGCAATTCAGCTCGGAACGTGATGTTTGATGATCGCTTCCATCACGTTCCGTGATTGAATCGAGGCCCCATGCCGACCCCGAACACCCCCGCCCCGCGCAGCCACACGGCCGACATCGACCTGCTGCGCGTGTTCGACACGCTGGTGCGCATCGGCAGCTTCACCACCGCGGCCAAGGCGCTGTCGCGCACGCAGTCGGCGGTCAGCATGCAGATGCGCCGGCTCGAGGAGCAGCTCGGCGTGCAGCTGGTGGAGCGCGGCAGCCGCAAGCTGGTACCCACGGCCGAGGGCCTGCAGCTGCTGCCGCTGGCGCGCCAGATGCTGCGGCTCAACGACCAGCTGTTTCGCGACGTCGATGCGCAGGAGGTCTCGGGCAGCGTGCGCCTGGGCTCGATCGAGCACTACGCCACGCGCGTGCTGCCGGCGCTGATCGCCGAGTTCTGCCGGCTGCATCCGCGCATCCACGTCGAGCTGCAGCATGGCGTGTCGTCGCTGATGCACGCCGAGCTGGGCGCGCGCTACGACATGGTCATCGGCATCGGCCCGGTCGGCTCGGGCGAAGGGCTGCCGCTGTCGAAGTCGCGCATCGTCTGGGCCGCCGCGCCGGGCTCGTCGACGCACCTGCAGCGGCCGCTGCCGCTGGCGCTCAATCCCGAGGGCGCGATGCTGCGCGACTGGGCCACCCATGCGCTCGACCGCGCCGGCATCCCCTGGCGCATCGCCTACACCAGCACCACGGTCACCGGCCTCGAGGCCGCGGTGCGCGCCGGCATCGCGGTGGGCGTGTTCCGCGAGGCCACGATCTCCAAGCGGCTGCGCATCCTCGGCGCCAAGGAAGGCCTGCCCGCGCTGCCCGAGTCAGAGGCCTGGCTGGCCACCGCGCCGCTGCCGGGGCGCAAGGCGGCCGAATTGCTCGAGGCGTTCCTGATCCACCGATTGCGCAAGTCGCAGCGCTGAACGGCGCGCGTGGCGGACAGGCTCCCGTCCTGTCAGCGTCCGCCCTCGGCCGGGCCTGAAACCCGCTGACTTCCCGCCGGCACCGCGCCCCTCTATATTTGCCGGCTATTCCGCCCGACGAGGCGGCGGCGACGGCGAGGCTGCGGCTCGCCCACGAAAGGCGCAGGCAATGGTGGACGGTTCCGGCAACACGCAGCGAACGGACGACGAAGGGGAACGCGCGCACCTGGCCTTCCTCGAGGGCGGCGGCGAGCTGGGCCGCCTGGTGCGCGACTTCCCCTGGGAGCGCACCTCGCTCGGGCCGATCGCCACCTGGCCGCAGAGCCTGCGGACCGCGACCAGCCTGCTGCTGCGCTCGCCGGTGCCGATCGTGATGCTGTGGGGCGAGCCCGGCTTCATGATCTACAACGACGCCTACTCGGTGTTCGCGGGCGGCCGCCATCCGCAGCTGCTGGGCTCCGAGGTGCGCCAGGGCTGGCCCGAGGTGGCGGACTTCAACGACCACGTGATGAAGGTCGGCCTGGCGGGCGGCACCCTGGCCTTCAAGGACCAGGAGCTGGTGCTGCACCGTCACGGCAAGCCCGAGCCGGTGTGGATGAACCTCGACTACTCGCCGGTGCTCGACGAGAGCGGCCGCCCCGCCGGCGTGCTGGCGATCGTCATCGAGACCACCGAGCGCGTCCGCGCCGAAGCCGCGCTGCGCGAGAGCGAAGCGCGCGCCAGCGGCGTGCTCGAGGGCATGGCCGAGGGCTTCGTGCTGGTCGATGCCGGCTACCGCGTGCTGGCCATCAACGCCGAGGGCATGCGGCTGGAGACGCGCTCGCGCGAGGAGATCATCGGTCGCACCCTGTGGGAGGCCTGGCCCGGCACCTTCGAGAGCGCCTTCGGCCAGCTCTATCGCCAGGCGATGGGCGAGCGCCGGCGCGTCGAGATCGAGCACTTCTACACCTGGCCCAGCGGCCGCAGCGCCTGGATCGAGATGCGCGCCTATCCCTCGGGCGACGGGCTCGCGATCTTCTACCGCGACATCTCGGAGCGCAAATCGGTGGAGGAGCGCGAGCGCTTCCTGCTCAAGCTCAGCGACACGGTGCGCGACCTCGCCGACCCGGTGGCCGTGACCCGCGCCGCCGCCGAGCTGCTGGGCCGCCACCTCGCGGTGGGGCGCGCGGGTTATGGCGTGGTCGATGCCACGCAGAAGAACGTGACCGTGGCACGCGACTGGAGCGCCGGCGCCCTGCCCAGCCTCGCGGGCGAATCGCGCGTGCTCGACGGCTTCGGCCCCGAGGTGGTGGCCGAGCTCAAGGCCGGGCGCACCCTCGTCATCGCGGACTTCCGCGCCGATGCGCGCGCGGGCGGCGCGTATGCCGACACCTGGGAGAGCATCGGCACGCGCGCGCTGGTCGTGGTGCCGCTGCTGCGCGCGGGCGCGCTGCGGGCTGTCTTCTACCTGCACGAAGCCGCGCCCAGGCCGTGGATGCCCAACGAGATCGAACTGGCCGAGTTGACCGCCGAGCGCACCTGGGACGCGGCCGAGCGCGCGCGCGTCGAGGCGCGGCTGCGCGACAGCCGCGACCGGCTCGCGATGGAGACCCAGACGCTGGAGATCATCAACGCCACCGGCGCGCAGATCGCGGCCGAGCTCGACCTGCAGAAGCTGGTGCAGCACGTGGTCGATGCGGGCGTGGAGCTCACGGGCGCGAGCTTCGGCGCCTTCTTCTACAACGTGCTCGACGAGGCCGGCGAGCGCTACATGCTCTATTCGCTCTCGGGCGCCGACCGCGCCGCCTTCGAGAACTTCGGCATGCCGCGCGCCACGCCCGTCTTCGCGCCCACCTTCCGCGGCGAGGGCGTGATCCGCTCCGACGACATCCTCGCGGACCCGCGCTATGCGCAGAACCCGCCCAACAAGGGCATGCCCCGCGGCCACCTGCCGGTGCGCAGCTACCTCGCGGTGCCGGTGGTCTCGCGCTCGGGCGAGGTCATCGGCGGGCTGTTCTTCGGCCATGTGCAGACCGGCATGTTCAGCGAACGCTCGGAACGCGTGATGGTCGGCCTGGCCGCGCAGGCCGCGATCGCGATCGACAACGCGCGGCTGTTCGATGCCGTGCAGCATGCCAACACCCAGCTCGAGGAGCGCGTGAAGGCGCGCACCGCCGAGCTCGAGCTCGCGCACGAGCGGTTGCACCAGTCGCAGAAGATGGAGGCCGTGGGCCAGCTCACCGGCGGCATCGCGCACGACTTCAACAACATGCTGGCGGTGGTCATGGGCTCGCTCGAGCTGCTCAAGCGCCGCATGGGCGACAGCGACCCGCGCGCCCAGCGCTACACCGAATCGGCCATGGACGGCGCGCGCCGCGCCGCCGTGCTGACCCAGCGGCTGCTCGCCTTCTCGCGCCAGCAGCCGCTGCGGCCCGAGGCCATCGACGCCAACAAGCTGGTGGCCGGCATGTCCGACCTGCTGCGCCGCGCGCTCGGCGCCGAGGTGCAGCTCGAGACCGTGCTGGCCGGCGGCCTGTGGCGCGCGCACGCCGACCCGAACCAGCTCGAGAACGTCATCCTCAACCTCGCGGTGAACGCGCGCGACGCCATGCCCGAGGGCGGCCGCCTCACCATCGAGACCCAGAACGCCCACCTCGACGGCCACTATGCGACCACCCACCTGGGCGTGCCCTCGGGCCAGTACGTGATGATCGCCGTGACCGACACCGGCATGGGCATGAGCGAGGAGGTCATCGCCAAGGCCTTCGATCCCTTCTTCACCACCAAGGGCGTCGGCAAGGGCACCGGCCTCGGCCTGAGCCAGGTCTACGGCTTCGTCAAGCAGACCGGCGGCCACGTCAAGATCTATTCGGAGGTCGGCCATGGCACCACCGTCAAGGTCTACCTGCCGCGCTTCGCCGGCGCCGGCGCGGACGATCCCGATGCCGAGCGCGCCGACGAGGTGCCGCTCGGCGAGATGCAGGAGGTGGTGCTGGTGGTGGAGGACGAGCCGGCCGTGCGGCAGTTCAGCGTCGACGCGCTGACCGAGCTCGGCTACCGCGTGCTCGAGGCCGACGGTGCCGCCGCCGCCCTGCGCCAGCTCGAGGCCCATCCCGAGATCGCGCTGCTGTTCACCGACGTCGTCATGCCCGAGGTCAACGGCGCCAGGCTCGCCGAGGAAGTGCGCCGCCGCTGGCCCGCGGTGAAGATCCTGTTCACCACCGGCTACACGCGCAACGCGGTGGTGCACAACGGGGTGCTCGACGCGGGGGTGGAGCTGATCGGGAAGCCGTTCACGCTGGAGGCGCTGGCGGTGAAGGTGCGGCAGGTGCTGGAGGGCTGAACCCGCCAGCACCCCGCTCGCGCTAGCGAGCGGCCGACAGCTGCTGGTCGCCCGGCGGCAGGAAGCAGAACGCCATCGGCGTGTCGTGCTCGTAGTCCAGCGGCACCCCGTAGCAGTCCTCGGTGTGGTCGATCTCGACGCCGATGCAGATGGGCACGTACGAGTCCGGATTCACGCTCGGCACGTCGGCGGGCGCGGCCTTGTTCTGGATGAAGAAGTAGCCGAGCTCCTCGGTCGACACCAGGCTCCAGAGCTGGCGGTCCCGTGCGGCGTCCTGGCGCGCCTGGACGATCAGCTTCGGCGCGACGCCGGTATCGCCGCCCGACAACGTCATGACGAAGCCCGTTCCCATCGCCGTCTCCAGGTACCACCAGTCCTTTTCGGTGGAGGGCACGAACTTCCAGAGCTGGTTCTTCACGCTCGGGTCCGTCATGGGTTTGCGGCTGTAGGCGATGACCTGCGCCCCGGACGCATTCGATGCGTCCTTGATGTCGAGCACGCGAACGATGTTGCCCTTGTGGCGGATGAAGAACTCCGTCTTCAGCGGATCGATGTGGCTGGCCTTCTGCGCCGCCGTCTTCGCGGGCGCCGACGAAGAGCGGCCCACGGCCGGGCCTGACGCCACCACGTCCCGCTTCCAGTAGGCATCGATCAGCGCCAGCGCGCCCGTGATGTCCACGCTGTTGCCATGGCGCTGCAGCAGCGAGAGCGCCTGGTCGTTGGTCGAGTTCTCGGGAATGAAGCACGGCAGCCTCGGATTGAGGTTCACGTAGCGGTCGCCCAGCAGCATCTTGGCGATGTTCGGCATGAGCTCCGTGGAAGTCCCGTTGAGGCTCATGTCCAGCACCGGCGACGCGCCCTTCTGGTTCATGAGGAAGGGCGTGATGTTGTCGAAGGGGTTGCCGTCGCCATTCATCCACTGCGAGGCGCCCCAGTCGTGGGTATCGCTCTGCAGCCAGTAGGGCATGTAGCCGGTTCCGATCGTGATCGCGGCGATCTGGTCGAGCGTGTAGCCGTTGCGCACCGCGAGGGCGATCGCGGCGACCGTGGGGTCGTGGTTGAAGAAGGCGCCATCGACATTGCCGTTCATCGAGCCGAGCTGCCCCGGCATGGCGCCGCTCGAGGTCGCCGCATGCGCGATCAGGGTCTCGGCATTGCCCTCGAGGCCGTCGAGCCTGTCCCGCTCCGTGCCGAGCATGTTGGTGAACATCATCGGCTTCCACGGGGTGGGCATCATCTTGCCGTCATGCTGGTCCGGCTCGACGCCGCCGACATTGAACGAGACGAGCAGCACGTCGTGCCGCGCATTGGCGATCGGTGTCGTGCCATGGAGCTCCTCCTGGCTGGCCAGCACCTCGTCGATCGAGTAGGCGGGCTTTCTCGGATCGGGATTCATGGCGTTGTAGAAACTCAATTCCTTGCCGGTGAACAGCTTGATCAGATGCTCGGGCTTCTTGCCCGCCAGCAATTCGCTGCTGATGATCGCGCCGGTCGAGCAGCCCGCGAACATCTTGGTCTGGTCCAGCAGCGCCGTGTCGGCGTTGTACAGGCGCTGCAGGATGGTGGCCGAGAGCAGACCACGGATACCGCCACCGACAAACGAGATGATTGTGTAGAAGCCAGGTTTAGTCGACATCACGAATCTCCTTTGAGTTGACCCCAATTGGGGAATCGCAGTGTCGATTTCCGATATTGGATTTGCACCTTACTTTTTCTTGCAACCGCCCTTCGAATACCGCTGGCTCGCGCCTTCGATGAGGACAAACGTATAGCTACGGATTCCGGTGAAATTGCGTGCAATTGCCTCTGGCATTCGCACGCGAAATCTATTTCAGCGAGCTATCGGGTGTAAGAAGTTTCCAATAGCCGCTCTTTCGGAAAGGGCCATCTCGTTCCCGATCTTCGTCACTCATCCGGGCGTCGCGGCGAGCAGGAATTCCGTGACCTCTTCCGAGAACGCCTTGCGCGTCCCGTCGATCAGCACCGTATCGGCACTGGCCGGATCGGGTCGCGCGGTCGGCATGCCATGCGCGACCAGGGCCTCGGCGCAACCCAGCCAATCGCCGCCCTCGACGGGCTGGTTGTACGAGGCCCATGACAGCGAGCCGATGGCGTTGTCGCCATAGCCGTGCTTCTCGGTCCAGCTCGCGCCGTGCTCGAGCAGGAAGCGCGCGAGCGCGGCATCGCCACGGAACACGGCCTGGTTCAGCGCCGAGGCATCCCAGTCGCCGCCGCGCGCGGCGATCGGCCAGCCGCAGCGCACCATGGTCCGCACCGCATCGCCGCAGCCTTCCTGCGCCGCGAGTTCGGACAGGAGGCGAAGCTGCGATTCCGACAGCGTGTCGACGAGGCCGGGATGCACGGCCTGCAGCGCGCGGGCGGCCGGCTCGTCGGCGCGCGCGCAGGCCGCGATGAAAGCTTCCTGCGGCGCGTCCTGTGCCTCGCCACCGGTGCCTTCGAGCAGGCGCGCCACCTCCACCAGCCCGAAGCGTAACGCCAGCGTGCGCGCATCGATGCCCTCGCGCGTGCGCGCCGAGGTATCGGCACCCGCGGCCAGCAGGGCTTCGATGTGGGCCGGCGAACGGCGACGGCGAATCGCCCACAGCAACGGCGTGCCCCACTCATGGGTCGGCGCGCTGCCGGCGCCCTCGTTGGCATCGCCGCCATGGGCGAGCAGCAGCTTCAGCGCCTCGACATCGTCGAGGTCGAGCACGCGGTAGAGCGCGTTGGTGCCGGTCACGCGCGCGCCCGCCGCGAGCAGCAGCGCGGTGCAGGCGCGGTTCTCGAGCGAGTGGTAGAGCGACTCGTTGTCGTCGGGATCGGCGCCGGCATCGAGCAGCAGCCGCGTGGTTTGCGGATCGCGTTGCTGGCCGGCCGCGCCGAACAGCGCCGTGAGCCGCTCGTCCTCGTTCGGCGCGGCCAGCGAGGCGGGCGGCCAGCGGTTGCCGATGGACTGGTCGGCATCCGCGCCGGCCTCGAGCAGCAGGCGCACGCAGGCGCGCATGCGGTCGCGGTACGCCGGCAATTGCAGGAAGGCCGAGTGCGTGACGGCCACCAGCGGCGGCAGCTTCAGCGGCCCGCCCGCGCGATGCACCCATGAGGGATCGCGCGCGATCGCGGCGCGCAACGCGGCCTCGTCGCCGACGGCGCAGGCCAGCCAGGGATCGTCGCCGAGCAACCGCGGCGTCTCGGCGAGCAATCGCTCGGCCACCGCGGGCCGCGCTGCGTTGTTGCCGCCGGCCACGTCGCCCGCATAGACCAGGGCCAGCCAGTGCCGCAGCGCCCTCGCGGGATCGGCCACGGCGGCCTGGCGCGCGAGCACGAAGCCCTGCAGGTCGGCCCAGGAGACGAAGCCGTATTCGCGCGCGATGCACGACTGCGCGTCGTGCAATCGCAGGTCCATCGCGGCAATGGCCGCGTCGCTCCTCGCGGCCGCGGCCGGCAGGTGCGCGCGGAACTGCGCGATGGCCGCCGCGTCGCCCTGGCGGTAGGACGACAGCAGCGTCTTGGCTTGCTTCTTGAGATGGCCCAGGTCGGGCCGAGGGGGGATGCGCTTCACAGGAACCTCCGTGCATCGACGCCGAAGACCCGCAAATTCGGCTGCACAAAGGACTGCTGGTTGCTCAGCGTGCGAAAGCAAGTGGGTTCAACCCTTCCCGCGGGCCCGGGCGCGGCTTGCAACCGCGGGCCGCATGTTAGCGCATCGCTCAGGGCTCGATGCGAAGCCAAGGCCAGCGTGCGAGGTACGAGGCCGCCTTGCGCTCGAACAGTTCGCGGTGCGGCACCAGCGGATTGATCGTGAGCACGCCCTCGTACAGCAGTTCCAGGCCGTTCGGCGCATAAAGCTCGCCGGGCCGCACGCCGACGCAGGTGGCGGGCACGAGGAAGCGGTCGATGCCGTCGCGCGCGCTGTGCAATGCGTCGTAGCGCTCGCCGAAGTGCGACTCGTACCAGAGATGCACGCGCGCCTGGTTCGCCACCTCGACCTCGATGCCGAGGTCGCCGAGCAGCGCATCGGCACGCGCCTGCACGCGCGCCTCGCCGGCCTGGCTCAGGTCCTCGGCATCGAAGTAGAACAGGTCGTAGTCCTTGATCCGCGCTTCCGGCGCGTCGCCCGAGCGCAGGTTCCAGACGGTCTGGAACAGGCAACCCGCGACCAGCCAGCCGTCGGGCAGGGCCAGCGCATCCCAGCGCTCGAGGATGGCGCGGTTGTTCGGGTTGCGGCGGATGTCGTCGAGGAAGCGGTCGTGCATGGAAACGGGGAATCGGCTGCGATCGGAAGCCCGGCATTCTGCGCCGTCCCGTGCACCGGATCCGCGCGCGACCTCAATAGCTCGCGCGCAAGGTCAGCCGCACATTGCGCGGATCGCCATACACGCTGTAGAAGCGCGAAGGCAGCCGCGCGTAGTAGACGCGATCGAACAGGTTGTGCACGTCGAGCGTCAGCGACAGGTTCCTGTTGAAGCGGTAGCCGACCTGCGCATCGGCCACGGCATAGCCGCCCTGCACGGCCGCGCCGCGGTCGGTCTTGCTGACGGCGCGCACGCCCAGGCCCACATGCAGGCCCGCGACCGAAGGCTGCTGGAACTCGTAGCGCGTCCAGAGCTTGACGGTGTGCTTGGGCTCCTCGCTCGAGAAGGGCTTGCCGGCGTTGCTCGGGTCGTCGGCGTAGCGCGTGTCGAGCCGGGTGTAGCCCGCGTAGAGGTCCCAGCCGCGCGCGAGGCTGCCCGAGACCTCGGCCTCCCAGCCCTTGCTGCGGACTTTGCCCTCGGCGACGAAGAAGCCGGGGTTGTCGGGATCGGTGACGGCGCGGTTGCGGTCCTCGATGCGGAAGGCGGCCAGCGAGGCGTTGAGGCGGCCGTCCATGAAGCTGCCCTTGGTGCCGATCTCGAACTGCCGGCCCACGCGCGGCAGCAAGGCGGCATTGCCGACCGCGAGCTGGGTCTGCGGAATGAAGATGTCGCTGTAGCTGCCGTAGACCGAGATGTCGGGCCGCAGTTCGTAGACCAGGCCGCCATAGGGCGAGAACTTGTGATTCACGCCGCCGGCATCGCGTTTCCACGTGCCGGGCGTGGGCAGCAGCGTCTGGCTCTCGCTCTGGTAATGGCTCACGCGGCCGCCGAGCACCAGCGTGAGCGGGTCGGCGAGCCGCAGCCGCGTCTGGCCGTAGAGGCCGCTCTGCTCGCTGCGCATGTTGCTGCCGAAGCGGAACGGGATCGGGCGGTCGGGGACGTAGAGGTTGTAGATGTCGACCTGCGGGATGCCGACCGAGCCCGAGAGCGAGGTCTCGTCGCGCTTCGAGTGGTTGGCGCCGATCAGCAGGTCGTGCTTGCGGCCCCACAACTTGAAGCTGCCCGCGAGGTTCAGGTCCAGCCCCTGCCAGGTGGTCTCGCCGCTCTGGGCCTGCAGCGTGTAGGCCGCGCGGTTGTCGAGGCGCACCAGGCCGTTGATGTAGCCGTAGCGCGAGTCGCCGTCGATGCTGCGCCGGATGTAGGCGGCCTTCGCGACCCAGTCGTCGTCGAAGCGGTGCACGAACTCGGCATAGACCTCCTTGGCGGTGCCCGAGCTGCCGCTCCAGTCGGTGCCGAAGAAGGTCTTGCGCGGCGCATTGAGGAAGCTGCCATTGGTGTAGGTGCCCGGGCCGTAGTCGATGCCGCGGTCGTGCTGTGGCTGCACGCTGCCCGACAGGCTCAGCGTCGAGCGCGGACCGAGGTCTGCCTCGACGATCGCATAGCCCAGCGTGTGGCGGCTCGTGCCCTGGGTGCGGAAGCTGTCGCCGCCCTCGGAGGACAGCAGCGCGCGGCCGCGCACCGTGCCGGCCTCGTTGAGCGGGCGGCTGATGTCGATCTCGCCGCGGTGCTGGTTCCACGAGCCGGCCGACAGCAGGCCCGAGATCGCGGGCTCGGCCAGCGGCCGCTTGCGCACCAGGTTCACGGTGCCGGCCGGCGTGCCCGATCCCTGCAGCACGCCGGCGGGGCCGCGGAACACCTCGACGCGGTCGTACATCGAGAGGTCGAACTGGCGCAGGTACTGGATGCCGTTGTTGAACGGCAGGCCGTCGTACTGCACCTCGGAGGCATAGCCGCGCGACTGGAAATAGGCGGTGCCGTCGCCGTAGGGAATGGCGGTGACGCCGACGGTCTGGCGCAGCGCGTCCTCGACCGTGGTCATGTTCTGGTCGTCCATCTGCTGGCGCGTGATGACCGAGACCGAGTTCGGCACGTCCTTCCACGGCGTGGGCGTCTTGCCGGCCACGGTCACGGCGCGGGCGGCATAGGAGCCGCTGCCTTCGGTGAGCGCGCTGCGCTCGCCGCGCGCGGTCACCACCACGGGGGCGAGGCCGCCGTCGCCCGATGCCGCGGCGCCATCGGTGGCCGCCTTGCGCAGGCGGTAGTTGCCGGGCGCGACCGGCACCGCCTCGAGGCCGCTGCCGGCCAGCAGGCGCCGCAGGCCCTGCTCGATGCCCTGGCCGCCTTCGAGGCCGGGCGAGCGCAGGCCCTCGGTCAGCGCGGGATCGAAGGACAGCGTGATGCCGTTCGCGCTCGCGAAGCCGTAGAGCGCCTGGCTCAATGGCCCGGGCGCGATGGCCTGGGTGGATGGCGCGTCGGCGGCCCGGGCGATGGCGGGCGGCAGCGCGGCGGCGAGCGCCGCGGCGAAGGCGATGGCGGTGAAGCGATGGCGCGAAGCGAAGGAGGAAGGCATGGCGGGTCCGGTCGACAAGTCGGTGAAAAGGTGTTGCTTTCTGACTTGTCGAACGAGCGCAGAAAAAGGGACACGCAGCGCCGCGATGCGCGCGCGCCGCCCTTACCCCGGTGCGCGCGCCCCGACCGTGACCCAGTAGCGCGTGCGCGTTCGGACCTGCACCGGCAGCGTCTGCGCCAGGGTGGCGAGCACTTGGTCGGTGTCGGCGACCTGGAACACGCCCGAGATGCGCAGGTTCGCGACCTCGGGCGCGCAGTGCAGCACGCCGGAGCGGTAGCGCGAGAGCTCGGCGAGGAAGTCCTCGAGCCGTTGCCGGTCGGCCACCAGCGCGCCCTGCGACCAGGCATCGGCACCGGCCGCGATGGCGCGCGGCGTGCCGGCGGCGTCGCGCGTGAAGTCGACCTCCTGGCCGGCGCGCACGACGACGCGGGTCGCGTCGGTTGCGCGCGGCGCGATCTCGACCGCGTGCTCGAGCACCGCCACGCGCGTGCGCTCGTCGCCGCCGCGCACCGTGAAGCGCGTGCCGAGCGCGCGCACCCGGCCCTGCGCGGTCTGCACGAAGAACGGCCGCGCGGGCAGCCCGGCGGCATGGCTGGTCTCGACCAGGATCCGGCCCGCGCGCAGCAGCACCACCCGCTCGCGCTCGTCGAACACCACGTCGGCCGCGCTGCCGGTGTCGAGCAGCAGCCGGGTGCCATCGGCCAGCACGAAGCCGCGCCGTTCGCCGACAGCCGTGCGGTACTCGGCGGCGAGCTCGACGCCCCAGGTGCGCCAGGCCAGCCAGGCGGCAGGACCGCCGGTGGCCAGCAGCACCGTGGAGCGCAGCAGCACGCGGCGGCGCAGGCGGCGCGCGCTCTCGAGCGTGGGCACGCCGAGTCCCGTCGGCACGCGACCGAAGGTGCGCGCCAGTTCGTCGGCGGCCTGCCAGGCGCGTTCGTGCTCGGGCGCCTGCGCGCGCCAGGCATGCAGGGCGCGGTGCCCGGCCTCGTCCATCTCGCCGGCATGCAGCTTCACGAGCCAGTCCGCGGCCTGCAGCACCACCGGGTCGGCGCTGCGCGGGCGCATGGCGTTCAAAGCATCGAGGCGATGCATTGGGCAAAACCCGCGCGCATGTCGCGCTTGACGGTACGCACCGACACCTCGAGGCGCTGCGCGATCTCCTCGTAGCCCAGGCCCTCGAGCTGCGACAGCAGGAACACGGTGCGCGTGCGCGCGGGCAGCGCGTCGAGCATGGCGTCGATGCGGTGCAGCGCCTCGATCACGAGCAGGCGGTCCTCGGGCGAGGGCGCCAGCGGCTCGGGCATGGCGGCCAGTTGCTCGAGGTAGGCCTGCTCGAGCGCGCGGCGGCGGAAGTGATCGACCAGCAGCCCGTGCGCGACGGTGCGCAGGTAGGCGCGCGGCTCGTGCAGCTGCTGCGCCTTCGAGGGCGCGGCGACCAGCGCGAGGAAGGTGTCGTGCGCCAGGTCGGCCGCGTGGTGGATGTCGCCGAGCTTCCTGCGCAGCAGGGCCTGGAGCCAGCCGTGGTGGTCGGCATAGAAGGCCTCGACGGCTTGCATTGGAGTGGCGCGCGGGCCCATGGCGACGGTGTCTACACAAGAGAGGGCGCGAGGGCCCTACGATGCAAATGAGAACTATTATTATAAACAGACACCTGGCACCGGCGGCATGGAAGCGCGCGAGCGCCCGCTCACTTCAGCAACGGAAAGCTCTGCGGCAACACCGCGAGCCAATGCCGCGCGGCCACCGACAGCCGCGTGGTGCGGCGACGGATCAGCGAGATCCGGTGGCGGAAGCTCGCGAGGTCGGAGATCGCGATCCGCCGCATGCCCCACTGCTGCGCGATGTCGGCGGCATAGCCCGGCACGATCAGGAAGCCGGCGCCCTGCCGCGCGAAGCCCAGCGCCGCCGTGAGCGAACCGACCTCGATGTGGTTCTCGAAGCGCAGCTGCGTGCGCGCGAAGATCTGGTCGAGCGTGCGGCGGATGCTGTAGGAATCGCGCAGCGAGATGTAGTTGTAGGGCAGCAGCTCCGCGGCCCGGATCGAACGCCGGCGCGCGAGCGGATGCGCGTCGTCGACGATGGCATACATCGCGTCCTCGATCGCCACGGTGGCCTCGAGGCCGCTGATCTCGGAATCCGTGGCGCAGAAGCCGATGTCCACCACGCCCGAACGCACGCGGTCGAGCGTCTCGTCGGTCGAGCATTCGTGGATCTCGAAGTCGATGCCGGGATAGCGCTGGCGGTAGCTCGCGATCGGCCCCGCGAGCAGGCCGTAGTGCATCAGCGGCGAGGCGGCCACGCTGACCTTGCCGCGCTCCAGCGTGATCAGCTCGGTGATGCTGCGCTTGGCGGTCGCCATGGTGGCCGTCACGTCCTGGGCGAACTCGAAGAACTCGCGCGCCGCATCGTTGGGCACCACGGTGCGCGTGGTGCGCTCGAACAGGGGCATGCCGAGCTGGTTCTCGAGCTCGGCGACCATCTTGCTCGCCGCGGACTGCGAGATGTGCAGGCCGTTCGCCGCCACGGTGAAGCTGCCGGCCTCGTAGACGGCGAGGAAGACCTGCAACTGGCGAAAGGAGATATTCATTCCGTCTTCTACTGAATGCAGTAGAAAAATTCCATTGTGGCATGGGACTTCGCCGCGCAAGATGCGCCGGCTCACACAGACCAGAGACATCCCATGCATCCCTCCGACACCCGTCCCCAATGCCATGTCGCCCGCACCGCCGAAGGCGTCGTCACGGTCCGTTTCGACAACGGCCGGCTGAACCTGCTGACCGGGGATGCCGCCCACATCTACGCCGACACGCTGCAGGAACTGGCCGCCGACGAGACCACGAAGCTGCTCGTGATCCGCGGCGGCGACAGCGCCTTCCTCGGCGGCGCCGACATCAAGTTCCTGAAGGACGCCTCCAGGCGCGACATCGATGCCTACATCCGCAGCGTGTGGCGGCTGTGCGAGACCATCCGCGACATCCCCTTCGCCACGATGTCGGTGATCTCGGGCTACTGCCTGGGCGCCGGCATGGAGGTGGCCGCCGTCTGCGACATCAAGCTGGCCGCGCGCGACGCCAGGTTCGGCATGCCCGAGGTCAAGCTCGGCGTGCCCTCGGTGATCCACGGCGCGATGCTGCCCGGCATGATCGGCGTCACGCGCACGCGCGACCTGCTGCTCAGCGGCCGCATCATCCCGGCCGCGCTGGCGCTCGACTGGGGCCTGATCACCGACGTCGCGGGCGAGGACGACCTCGATGCCGCCCTCGCGCACTGGCAGGCCGAGATCGAGGCCAACGGCCCGCTCGCGATGCGCATCCAGAAGAAGCTGATCCGCGACTGGGAGCGCATGCCGCTGCAGGAAGCCATCAACGTCGGCATCGCCGGCCTCGTGAGCGCCTACGAGAGCGACGAGCCCAAGCGCTACATGGAAGCCTTCCTCGCGAACCGCAAGCGCCGCTGAGACGGCACCGGCGAGCCCACGAGACATCCAAGGAGACACCATGAAGTTCAAGCCCCTGCGCCGCGCCCTGTGCGCCCTGTGCGCCCTGTTCGCGCTGCCCTTCGCCCTCGGCGCCGCGCATGCCGACGACTATCCCTCGCAACCGCTCACGCTGGTGGTGCCCTTCGCGGCCGGCGGCATGACCGACATCCTGGCCCGGCAGTTCGCGAAGACGGTGCAGGAGAAGCTGCGGCAGACCGCCATCGTCGACAACAAGCCCGGTGCCGGCGGCGTGATCGGCGCGACCCGGGTCGCGCGCGCCAGGCCCGACGGCTACACGCTGCTGATCACCACCACGGCGCACGTGGTGAACCCCTCGATCACGAAGAACCTGCCCTACGACACCGAGAAGGACTTCGCGCCCATCGCCATGCTGGCGCGCACGCCCAACGTGCTGCTGGTGAACCCGTCGCTGCCGGTGGCGACGGTGCCCGAGCTGCTGGACTACGCGCGCAAGAACAAGGGCGTCACCTACGGCTCCTCGGGCACGGGCGGCACCACGCACCTGTCGGGCGAGCTGCTCGCGAGCCGCACCGGTGCGCCGCTGATCCACGTGCCCTACAAGGGCACGGCGCTCGCGGTGAACGACCTGCTCGGCGGCCAGATTCAGGCCTCCTTCGTCGACGGCCTGAGCGCGCTGAAGTACGTGAAGGTCGGCAGCCTGCGCGCCATCGGCGTCTCGACGCGCGAACGCAATCCCGCGCTGGCCGAGGTGCCGACCATCGCCGAGCAGGGCGTGCCCGGCTACGAAACCGAGATCTGGATCGGGCTCTACGCGCCCGCGGGCACGCCGCCGGCCATCCTCGAGAAGCTCAATGCGCTGGCGCTGCAATCGATGGGCGAGCCCGGCTTCCGCAGGACGCTCGACGAGCAGGCGACCACGCCGGGCACCATGGACGTGGCCGCGACGCGGCGCTACGTGGCGAGCGAGATCCGCAAGTGGGGCGACATCGTCAAGAAAGCCGGCATCGAGGCCCAATGACGACCGCCGCGACGCGCAACGCCGAACTGCCGCTGTCCGGCATCCGGATCCTCGACCTCACCAGCGTCATCATGGGTCCGTT
Source organism: Variovorax sp. ISS6 (assembly GCF_056523145.1). NCBI lineage: Bacteria > Pseudomonadati > Pseudomonadota > Betaproteobacteria > Burkholderiales > Comamonadaceae > Variovorax > Variovorax sp. ISS6. The sequence goes on along the minus strand of NZ_JAWRZC010000002.1, from coordinate 1,450,661 downwards.
CGCGACCCAGATGCTGGCGGAGTACGGCGCCGACGTGGTCAAGCTCGAGCCGCCCGAGGGCGACATCATGCGCGAGATGGGCCCGCACCTCGAGCCGGGCATGGGGCCGGTCTACCTGAACCTCAACCGCGGCAAGCGCAGCGTCTGCCTGGACCTCAAGCGGCCCGAATCGCGCGAGGTGATCGCGCGTGCCGCGCAGGCCAGCGACGTGTTCGTCACCAACATGCGCAAGAAGGCGCTCGCCAAACTGGGGCTGGACTGGGACACCCTGCACCGCCACAACCCGCGGCTGGTCTACGTCTTCCTGGCCGGCTTCGCCGAGCACGGCCCCGACGCGGGCAAGCCGGCCTACGACGACCTGATCCAGGGCATGGTCGGACTGCCGGGCCTGGTGGCCCGCGCCGCGGACGGACGCCCGCGCTACCTGCCGCTCAACATCGCCGACAAGACGGTGGGCCTGTACGTGGTGCAGACGGTGCTCGCCGCGCTGCTGCAGCAGCGCCGGGCCGAGCAAGGCCAGTACATCGAGGTGCCGATGTACGAGACCATGGCCTCCTTCATGCTCAGCGACCACCTGGGCGCCGCCACCTTCGCGGCCAACGATGCCGCGCTGGCCGGCAACCCGCGCCTGCTGTCGGCCTACCGCCGGCCCTACCGGACGGTCGACGGCTGGATCTGCACCATCGTCTACACCGACCGCCACTGGGAGTCGTTCATGCGCCTGGTGGGCGACGGCGAACTCTGGGACCGCGATGCGCGCTTTCGCAGCATGGCGAACCGCACGAAGCACATCGATGCCGTGTATGCCTATGTGGAAAGCCGGCTCGCCACGCGCAGCACCGCAACCTGGCTGCAATTGCTGGCGGACGCGGACATTCCCGTGGCCGCCTGCCCCGAGCTCGGCGAATTGATCGATTCGCTGGAGAACGCCGAGCGCGGCGTCGTGCATCGTTACCAGGATGCCGCAGGCCGCTGGTACCGGGGCCTGTCGCCGACCGTGCGATGGACGCGCACCCCGCTGGCCGCCGGCGCGATGGCGCCGCGCCTGGGCGAGCACACCGACGAGGTGCTGCGCGAGTGGATGGGCGTGGCGGCTCCGCTTTGATGCCGCCCTCTCTTTGAATTGGCGCGCGTCATCGCGCCCATTCATTGCGCCATTGCAGCATCGCTGCGCGCAATTCATCGATCCGAATTGGCAACGCCCTTCGCGAATGCCAAACCCTCATGGCGCCATGCAAAAAAATCGACCCGCACCAGGGCCGATGCACGCCTGTACAGAGGGCCAGGGTAAGTAATCGGTAAGGAAGATTTCCAACACTGGTTTCGACATTGGCGATCGCGCCGATGTGCAGATCGGCCGCATCCGCGGACCGCAATAACACCTCATTGGAGACAGACCATGAACAAGCGCCATGCAGCGTTGGCTTCGTCACGCCCGTCGTTTTCGCATCCCTCTTCATCGCGACCGCGGCGCCATGCGCTGGCGGCCGTTGCCGTGGCCGCGTTGCTCGCCACGGCCTGCGGCGGCGGGGGTGGTGGCAGCGGCTTCCTGCCGATCGCGGGCGGCGGCGGCCCGGGCGGCGGCGATGGCGGCAACAACGAACCGCCCGTGAAGATCCAGGCACTGAGCACGCTGCAGGGCAGCACCAAGGACGTCGCGATCGAGTTCCACGAGGGCACCAACATGGCGGCCGCGCCCTCGCCCGACGGCCAGCGCGTGGCCTTCACCGCGCAGGGCGTGCTGTGGGTGGTGCCGATCGCCGGCGGCAAGGCCACGCGCATCACGGGCTGGGACATGGAGCCGACCTCGCCCGTGTGGTCGCCCGACGGCAGCAGCATCGCGTTCCAGAACTACGATGCCGAAGGCAATTTCCACATCTGGACCGTGCGGCCCAATGGCGCGGACCTCACGCGCATCACCAGCGGCCCGTTCGACGACCGCGAGCCGGCCTGGACGCCCGATGGCCGCACGCTGGTCTTCGCCTCCGACCGCAGCCAGGACCGCCAGTACAAGATCTGGCAGGTGGAGCTCGGCTCGCGCAAGTACTCGGCGCTCACGCAGGGCGCGGGCACCGAGAGCAATCCGGTGGTCTCGCCCGACGGCACGCAGCTCGCGTTCGTCAGCGCGCGGCGCATCTTCACGCAGCCGATGGGCAGCACCGAGGCACCGAAACTCGTCGGTGCCGGCGTGCTGCCGGTGTGGCTGCCCGACGGCTCGGGCCTGGCCTACCAGGGCACGACCAAGTCGATCGTGGTCGCCGGCAAGGAGGTGGTGGCGCCCAACGAGGACATGTTCGCCTTCCCGCCGCGCTGGCTGCCCGGCGGGCGCTTTCTCTACACGGCCGACGGCAAGATCAAGATCCGCAACGCGGGCGGCGACGGCCTCGCCGAAGTGCCGTTCAGCGCCACGCTCGAGGTGCGCCGTCCGGTGTTCGCCAAGTCGCGCGAACGCGGTTTCGGCGTGCTCGGCGACCAGCCGGTGCGCGGCATCAGCAGCCCGGTGATCTCGCCCGACGGCCGCCGCATCGCCTTCGTCGCGCTCAACGACATCTGGGTGATGCCGATCGGCGGCACGCCGGTGCGCCTGACCAACGACAAGGACCGCGACGGCAATCCGCAGTTCACGCCCGACGGTAGCGCGGTCTACTTCTCGACCGAGAAGGGCAACGGCGGCGCGCTCGCGATCGACCGCATCGACATCGCGAGCCGCGCGCGCACGCGGCTCGGCGCGCAAACCGGCAAGTCGATGGTGATGCCGAAGATGTCGCCCGCGGGCGACCGCATCGCCTACACCACGGGCTCGGGCACGCTCGAGGTCTGGGACATCGCCTCGAAGACCGCGCAGAAGGTGGTCGAGGCGGTGGGCTCGCAGATCAGCACGCCGCAGTGGACGCGCGACGGCAAGAAAATCGTGGTGGTCGACAACGACTCGGTCAGCAGCCGTTCCTTCGAGGGCTACAACAAGCTGCGCGTGATCGACCTCGGCACGAAGAGCGGCACCTTCTACCCGGTGGGCGACGCGCCGCGCCAGATCTCGGACCGCGAGGAAGGCGCGGCCGTGGTCTCGCCCGACGGCAGCAAGGTGGCTTTCGTGATGGACTCGGTGCTGCACGTGATGCCGCTGAAGGCCGACGGTTCGCCCGACGGCCCGGCCAAGGCCATCACCACCGAAGCCGCCGACCTGCCCTCGTGGGCCGGCGACTCGCGCACCCTGCTCTACAAGGCCGCCGACAAGCTCAAGACCATCGGCGCCGACGGCGCGGGCGCGACCGAGGTGCCCGTGAGCCTGACGTGGAAGCAGGCAGCGTCCCAGGGCACGACCGTGGTGCGCGCGGGCCAGCTCTGGAGCGGCAAGGACGGCCAATTGCAGAACGACGTCGACATCGTCATCAAGGGCAACCGCATCACCGCGATCCAGCCGCACGACGAGGCGGTGGCCAAGGCCGCGGACAAGTACGTCGATGCCTCGGGCCTCACCGTGATGCCCGGCCTGTGGGATGCCCACTCGCATCCGCTGACGCTCTACCAGGGCGGCCAGTACGGCCAGGGCTCGGCCTCGATGCTGGCCTACGGCGTCACCTCGACGCAATCGGTCGGCGGGCCGCTGCACCAGAGCATCGAGATGCGCGAGGCGCTCGAGGCCGGGAACCTGCTGGGTCCGCGCCTGTTCGTCTCGCCGCCGCTGTGGGACGGCAACCGCATCACCTGGAGCTTCGCGCGCAGCGTGCGCACGCCCGAGGCGGCCGACCTCGAGATCGCGAAGGTGCGCACGCTCGGCGTGGACTACCTCAAGGCCTACATGCGCGCACCGATCCCGCTGATGCACAAGATCGCGCAGGCGGCGCTCGACATCGGCATCCCGAGCGGCACGCACAACCTGTCGCCGGGCGCGGCCTCGGGCCTGGCCGAGACCACGCACCTGTCGGCACCGCAGCGCCTGGGCTACGGCTGGTCGCGCTCGGCCGGCGGCACCACCTACCAGGACGCCTACGACCTGCACGGCAAGGGCGACTTCCGGCTGATCCACACCGCCCTGTTCGCCTATCCCTTCGTCGGCGCGGACCTGACCGGCGGCGACCGCTTCGAGCTGCTGACCTCGCCGAACTTCCTCGATGTGCTGCGCGGCAATCCGCAGCCGCCGACCGAGGCGGCCGTGGCCAGCGCGCGGCTGCAGGAGGACCAGGTGAGCAAGCTGCGCACGGCCGGCGCCATGATCGCCATCGGCACCGACTCGCCGCTGGTGCCGCCGGGCATCGCGCTGCACAACAACATGCGCGCCGCCGCGCTGACCAACTCGAATCTGCAGGTGCTGCAGGACGTGACGGTCAATGCCGCGCGCATGAGCCTGGTCGACAAGGACCTGGGCACGGTGGAGGTGGGCAAGCTGGCCGACCTGGCCATCGTGCGCGGCAACCCGCTGCAGGACTTGAAGGCCGCGGCCGACGTGCGCTACGTGGTGAAGAACGGCGTGAGCTACTCGCTCGCGGAGATCCTCGCGCCGTTCCGCACCCCGGCCGCGCTGGCCGAGCGGCGCAGGACGGTGCTGGCCTACCAGCGCCTGTGCCGGACCGCGCCGCACGAATGCGGCGAGGTCGCGAGCGGCTATGGGCATGACCACCACCACTGAGGTGGCACGCGGCCGGAGCGCGGGGCCGCGGCCCCGCGCTTCAGCCGCGGCGCAGCACCATGCCCGCGTGCGCGTCCATCAGCACGCCGTGCGCGACGGCCACGCGGCCGTTGACCAGCACGGCGTCGATGCCGGCGGGCGCGGCCAGCGGATCGTCGTAGCTCGCGCGGTCGGCGATGCGCGCGGCATCGAAGACCACGAGGTCGGCCGCGCAGCCCGCCGCGATGCGGCCGCGGCCCGCGAGGCCGAAGCGCGCGGCCGGCAGGCCGGTCATCTTGTGCACCGCGGTCTCGAGCGCGAACAGCTTCAGGTCGCGTGCATAGTGGCCCAGCACGCGCGGAAAGGCGCCCCACAGCCGCGGGTGCGGCTGCACGTCGTTCGGCAGCCCGTCCGATCCGACCATGGTGCCGGGCGCCGCGAGTATGCGCTGCACGTCGGCCTCGTCCATCGAGAAGTAGACCGCGCCGGCCGGGCAGAGGCGCTGCGCGGCCTGCTCGAGGCCCAGACCCATCTCGGCGGCGATGTCCGCGAGCTCGCGCCCGGTGTGCTGCGGCATCGGCTCGGACCAGGTGATGCGCACGCGCGCCGACTGGCCCACGCGCGCCGGAATCAGCAGGGTCGAGGAGGCGGCATAGGGATAGCAGTCGATGCACACCGGTTGCCCCTGAGCGGCCCGCGCGAGCAGGTGCAGCGTGGCCGCGGAACGCCCGTGGTTCGCCAGGCCCGTGAGCTTGTGGTGCGAGATCACGAGCGGCACGCCGAGCGCGCGGCCCACGCCGAGCGCCTCGTGCAGCGCTTCGTCGATCGCATCGGACTCGTCGCGGATGTGCATCGCGATCAGGCCGCCGTGCGCGCGCAGCGGCGCGCCCACCGCCGTCATCTCGTGCGCCGTGGCGGCGCGCGCGGGTGCATAGAAGACGCCGGTCGACAGGCCGATCGCGCCCGCCTCGAGCGCCTCCTCGACCTCGCGCGCCATGGCCGCGGTCTCGGCGGGCGTGGCGGCGCGATCCAGGTCCCGCACATGCTGCGCACGCAGCGTGGTGTGTCCGACCAGGAACGCGGCATTGGTCGCGGGACCGATCCCGCGCACCGCCGCGAGGTAGTCGCCGAAGCGCGCGAAGCGGCGGTCGTCGCGCCCGATGAATTCGCGCAGCGGCGGCGGCACCCGCTCGAAGGGAATACGCAGCGGCGCCAGGCTCCAGCCGCAGTTGCCGGCCACCACGGTGGTCACGCCCTGCATCAGCTTCGGATGGCGATCGGCAGGCGGCTCGAGCAGCAACCGGTCGTCGTGCGAGTGCGCATCGATGAAGCCCGGCGCGACGATGCGACCGCGCGCATCGATGCGCCGGTGCGCGGGCACGGCGCGCAGGTCGCCCAGGCCCTCGATCACGCCATCGCGCACGCCCACGTCCTGCCGCACGCGCGGCGCCGCGCTGCCATCGATGACGTCGCCGCCCTCGATGACCAGGTCGAGCGGTGGCATCAGTCGACGCGGGCGTTCGCGCGCCGGATCACCGCGGCCCACACCGGCGTCTCGCGCCGCGCCAGCTCGAACAGCCGCTCGGGCGGCCCGCTCGCGGTCTCGAGCGACAGCCGCGCGAGCCGCTCGCGCACCTCGGCGTCGTTCATCATCGCGTTGAACTCGGCATTGAGCCGCGCCACCACCTCGGCGGGCGTGCCCGCCGGCACCACCACGCCGCCCCAGGCCACGCTCTCGTATCCCGGCACGCCGGCCTCCTGCACCGTCGGCAGCGCCGGAAAGAGCGGCGAGCGATGAGCCCCCGTGACCGCCAGCGCGCGCACCCGGCCCGAGGCGATGAAGGGGCTGATCGAGGACAGGTTGTCGAACATCACGTCGACCCCGCCGCCGATCAGGTCCTGGATCGCCGCCAGGCTGCCGCGGAAAGGCACGTGCAGCATGAAGGTGCCGGTCATGCTCTTGAACAATTCGCCGCCCAGGTGGCTGGTGGTGCCGTTGCCGGCCGAGGCCAGCGTCAGCTTGCCAGGATGCGCGCGCAGGTGGGCGATCAGTTCCGCCACGGTCTTCACCGGCAGCTCGTTGCGCACCACCAGCGCGTTCTGCACGAAGCCGGTCATCGCGACCGGCGCGAGCTGGCGATCGGGGTCGTAGGGCAGCCTCGCGTAGAGCGACTTGTTGATCGCGAGCGTGCCCACGTTGGCATAGCCGATCGTGTAGCCGTCGGGCGCCGCGCGCGCCACCTCGGAGATGCCGACGATGCCGCCCGCGCCCGGCCGGTTCTCGATCACCACCGCCTGCCCGAGTCCCTTGGCCAGCGCCGCGCCCATCACGCGGCACAGCAGGTCGGGCGCGCCACCCGCCCCGCCGGGCACGACGAAGCGCAGCGGCCGCTCGGGGTAGGCGGCGGCGCGCGCGCTGCGCCAAGGCCCGGCCGCCAGCGCGGCCGCCGACAGCAGCGCGCGGCGCCGGCCGCGATCGATCCCGGTCTCCAACATGGCCTGCATCCTTCCAGAAAGCACGATGCCCGAGGATCGACGCCCGCGGCGAGCGCCACAATCGAAAATAACTCCTGCTCGCATGCAAAAAGCTGATGCCGCTTCGCCTCCCCTCCACCATCGCGCTGCAATGCCTGGAAGCCAGTGAAAGGCTGGGCAGCTTCACGCGCGCCGCCAAGGCGCTCAACCTCACGCAGGGCGCCATCAGCCGCCAGGTCATCGGCCTCGAGCAGCGGCTCGGCGCGCAACTGCTCGAGCGCCGGCGCGAATCGCTGGTGGCCACGCCCGCGGGGCAAGCCTACCTGGCCGAGGTCCGGCCCCTGCTGCTGCGGCTCGAGCGCGCCACCACCGACATCGCGCTGCACCAGGGCCGCGGCGGCCGCCTGCAGCTCTCCGCCCCTTCCTCGTTCTGCAATTACTGGCTCGCGCCACGGCTGTCGGGTTTCGTGAACGCGCATCCGCACATCACGCTCGACCTCTCCACTTACCTCGGCCCGGTCGATTTCACCGCGAGCAGGATCGACGCGGCCATCATGGTGGTGGGCGCGCCGGTGCCGGGCCTGCATGCCATCCCCGTGCTCGACCTGACCGTGCGGCCCTATGCCAGTCCTGGCCTGGCGGCGCGCTGGAGCGGCGACGATTTCGCCACCGTGCTGCGGCAGGCGCCGCCCGACCTCACGCTGATCCACAACAGCTCGCTGCCCGGTGCGTGGGCGCTGTGGCTGCGGCAGGCCGCGGGGGCGGACGAGGTCCTGCCGGAGCTGCATGCCGGTCCGAGCTATGACCTGCTGTCGATGTCGCTGCATGCGGCGATCGCGGGCATCGGGGTGGCGTTGCTGCCGGCCTTCATGGTGCGCGCGGCGCTCGATGCGGGGCAGCTGGTGGCGCTGTCGGACATCGAGTCGGCGACGGGGCGGTCGTATCAGCTGTGCTATCCGGAGCACAGTGCGGGCTTGCCGGCGCTTGGGCAGTTCAGTGAGTGGCTTTTGCGGGTGAGGAATGACGCTGGGCGTGCGCTTGCAGGTCAATGAACATGGGATCGTGTCGGAACGGTCGGCATACGCTGGATAGCGATGGACGCATCGGCAGCGCTACGATGCTCGACGGTCGCTATCGGCCAGGAGCGGTCACTTGGAAGCGGCCCACGGTTTTGACCATGAGACCAAGAACGGGCGCCGAGTCCGGTAACTAAAGGGAGAACAAACATGATTGGCTCGATGCTTCTACTAGTTCCCAACATCGGGATTTCTTCACTTGCAGACCATGTTGAGAGCGAAGAGATCCCCTACGAGGTGCACGAAGTCAATGGACTGGACTTCGGATACTGGGAGCTCTTCGCGCGGCGATTGGCCGATGTCTCGGTCTTCGGCGACATCGTGTTCTCGGAAAATCCGTCGGGTAGCTTCGCGTTTCAGTGGTCAACACCGTTCCTGAAGGTTTTGCGCGAGGCCGATGAACCAGCACTTCTCGCTGCAATCCGTGACCTCCTCTCGGATAGCTCTTGTGGTGGTATGAATGAGGATGCTGTGATGAACGAATGTCGTGCGCTGCGGCTTCTGCTTGACCGAATCGACTCGGATCGAACGGCCCTGGTCGAGGTTGCGCCGCAACTTTGATGAGTAGGCTCAAATTCGTATCTGGCAAGAATCGCCAATACCGGTCATCCAGCATGGAACTCCTACCATGACGCTTACGCTTGACGCAGTGAATGCAAGGCGGCCTCGCTGCAAGCAGTGCGGATGCCTATCCGACTTCGCTGTCGTTCATTTGGACGAACACAAGGCCGACCTAGCGAGCTTCCTGCCTCGCGATGACTTAATCGGATTTGTAAAGCGATGCCGTGAATTGATTGGATGCGAAATTGGACCTGCCAAGGCGACATACCAGCACTTTTCCAAGGACGGATTCCGATGCCACTACTGCCGTCAAGAACTCACAGATGGCGAGGTTGTTGAGTGTTCAACATGCGGCGCAGTGAACATCTCCTGGGTCGTCTGAACTGCTCATCAGGCGGCGTCTAACAATCAGCTTTGGAGCAAGGCGTAAGTCGCCTCTGGGCCCGAAACTGTAGTTCGCCCTGCGCCACTACGGACGTTGCGAACGCGGATGGTCGAGGCACGTTCGACCCGGTCGTAGACTCATAACCAAGCTCTGCTTTCAAATTGCTTAGCCAGAAAAAGAACCGGACAGTGACCGACCTCGCTGCCCTTCACGGGTCGACCATCGCGTTCGACCTCGACGGAACCCTTGTCGAATCGGCTCCCGACCTGATCGGTGCCGTGAACGCGGTCCTGATGGCGGAGGGCTTCAGGCCCATGGCCTACGACCAGGGCCGGCCCTTCATCAGTCGCGGCGCCCGTTGGCTGCTGCAGTGGGGTCTTGCCGAGGCCGGTGCGGAGGATCCGTCTGCCCGCGCAGCTGCACTGTTTGGTCGATTCATCAGCCACTACGGCGCTCATGTTGCAGATGAGAGCCGTCCGTTTCCGGGCGTCATCGACGCCCTGAAGACCTTGAAGGCAGCTGGCGCCAAGCTTGTCGTCTGCACGAACAAGCCCACCGATCTGTCGCGCAGCTTGTTGACCAAGCTCGACATGGTGGGATTGTTCGACGGCGTGGTGGGGATGGACGCAGTCTCCGCGATGAAACCCGATCCGGCCCACTTGATCGAAGCTGTGGCGGCAGTGGGCGGCGATCTCGCTCGCACCGTCATGGTCGGCGATGCGGACACCGACGCCGGCGCCGCGCGGGCGGCCGGGACACCGCTGATTCTGGTCGACTTTGGTTACACCGAAATTCCGGCGGCCGAACTCGCGCCAGATACCTTGCTGCATCATTTCGACGACTTGGTGGACGCCTGCGCCGGCCTGCTCAATGGGGTGCGTCCTACCAGTTCGCGTTGCAAAGCAACGTCTTAGCTCGGCTGGCGCGCCCACTGAGGCGCCGAGGCCGCGCGATGGACAAGACCCGGCACGGTCCGCCGCACAAGCGACCATCGAATAGCGCTCCGAGCAAACCAGCCAAGCCCGCGCTACATTCCGCAGTCATGCACAGAAAAATCAACGTGCTCTTCGTCTCCCGACGAAACACGCTGCGCAGCGTCATGGCGCAGGCCTGTCTCACCCACATCGCCGAGAAACGCTTCCACGCCCGCTCCTGCGGCCAGCCCCTGCGCGTCGGCGCGGTGGTGGATCCGGCGGCCGTGTCGGCGCTGCGCACTGCGGGTATTCCCCTACCCGAGATCAAGCCGCGCGGCTGGAACGAGTTCGTGCCCGCGCGCGGGTTCCAGGCCGAGTTCGTGATCGCGCTCGACGCCGACATCGATCGCCTCCAGCCTGCCTGGCCCGGCCAGCCGCACACCGCGCTGTGGGCCTATCCCGACACCGCCGTCATCGACGATCCCGAGGAGGCGGCGCACAAGGCACTGCAGATCCTCTATTCGCTGCGGCGGCGCCTCGAGCTGCTGGCCAGCCTGCCGCTGTACGGCTCCGACCGCGAGTCGGTGCGCGCGGACATCCGGGACCTCGGGTACATGAATTGAGCGGCGAGGCTACAGCTTGAACGTCTTCGCCATCTCCACCACCGCCTGCCTGTCGAAGGCATTGACCTCGTCGATCAGCTCGTTGGTGAACAGCCGGCTCGGGTCGCCGAGTTCGTCGGCCAGCTTCGGGTTTCGGCTGCCGTCCACGGCCATCTCGATGTTGGACTTCCACTCGGCCAGCGACGACGCGCCGATGCGCTGATCGGGATCGTCGGGCCGACGCATCCAGCTGTTGCGGCGGTCCTTGAGGATGAAGGCCAGCTCCTTGCGCGCCTCGTCCTCGCTGCGCCCCTTGGGCCGGCTCTCGGGATACACGGCCCAGTGCAGGTCGATGCCGGCCTCGAGGTTGTGGTGCGCGAACAGGGTGGACTTTGCCATGCCACGGAACAGGCCCACCAAGGCCTTGCGTTCCTTCTTCAGCAGTTCGCGCGGCACGCACAGCCAGCCCGAGCCGAACTGCGCGAACTTCGGCGTGAGCGGCACATAGCGCAGCTTGGTGCCGACCAACTCGACGCGCGCGGCCGCGGTGTCGAAGGCAACCATCGCATCGACGCGGTCGTTGTCGATCGCCGCGCCGGCCGGCGCGCCGTCGCCGATGGCGATGTACTCGCATCGGTCGTCCTTCAGGCCCAGCTCGGCCAGCATGGTGCGGGTGACGACGATGCCGGTGTCGCCCTGGCTGCGCACGCCGATACGCTTGCCCGCGAGATCGGCCACCGAGCGGATCGGGCTGCCGGGCTTCACGACGACGACGTTGGCATTGCGCGGCAGCCACTTGTAGACGCTCACGAGGTCGAGCCCCGGGTCCTTGGCCATCGCGGGCAGCAGGATGCCGGGCACGGCCGGCCCGTAGTCGACGTGGCCGGCGCGCAGGCTCTGCAGCGCCTGCGTCATGCTCGACATGTTGACGTACTCGACGTCCACGCCCTCGGGCTTGTAGAAGTTCAGCCGCGGATGCTGGCCCGCGGTCACGAAGCACTGCTGCGGATCGTTGACGCCGGCGGTGTTCGCCACCTTCATCACGCGCAGCTTCTGCGCCAGGGCCGGCAGGCTGCCCGTCAATCCCAGGGCGCCGAGGCCCAGGCCGAAATCGCGTCGTGTCCACATGGTTCGCTCCTCGCCGGCGTCGCGGCTGAAATGTCTCGGGGGAAAAGAATCAGACGTTGACCGTGCGCTGCGAGGCATCGGCCGGCATCCAGTGCAGCACGCGTTGCTGCACGCGGCGCAAGGCAGTGGTCAGCGCGATGCCGATCACCGAGAGCACGACGCAGACGGCGAAGCTGCCGCCGCTGTCGGCCTGGGCTTCCATCTGCAGGATCAGCACGCCGAGCCCGGCCTGGGCACCGACGAACTCGCCCACCACGGCGCCGACCACGCTAAAGGCCGCGGCCATGTTGAGGCCCGCGAAGATGTAGGGCAGCGCGCTCGGAAACTTGGCCTTGCGGAAGATTTGCCACGGCGTGGCCGACAGCGAGCGCAGCAGGTCGATGCGGTCCGGGTCCACGGCCTTGAAGCCCGCGATGCTGGTCACCAGCACCGGGAAGAAGGTCAAGAGGCAGATGATCATCACCTTGGAGCTGATGCCGAAGCCCAGCCAGACCACGATGATCGGCGCCACCGCCACCTTGGGCACGCTCTGCAACGCGGCCACGTAGGGCTCGAGCAGGCGCTCGAGCCGCGGCATCTGCGAGACCACGATGCCGATCGCCAGCCCGATGCCGCCGCCGACGAAGAAGCCCAGCAGGATCTCGGCCAGCGTGATGCCGCCGTGGTACCAGAAGCCGTCCTTCGCGAACGGCCCGGTGGCGAGGCCGCGCCACAGCGCGATCGCGATGTCGCTGACCGGCGGCACCAGGTGCCTGGGCACCTTGAACAGCCGCACGGCCCCTTCCCACGAACCGAGCAGCGTGATCAGCAAGAGGATCGACTGCACGCGCGGCGAGGCCAGCGGGTTGGTGCGGCGCGCTCGCGGCGGCTTCGCCGCCAGCGGTGCGGCCTCGGAACTCAACAGGGCGGTGGTCATGGCGTCGGCCTTTCTCTCAATCGAAGGAAGCGGCATGCGAGAAGCGCTCGCGGATCGAGGCGGCCGCGGCGGCGAAGGCCGGATGCGACATCGCCTCCATGCCGCGCGGGCGCGGCAGGTCGATGGGCAACACGCGCTCGAGCATGCCGGGGCGCGGCGACATCACGAACACGCGGTCGCCGAGGAACACGGCCTCGGGAATGGAGTGCGTGATCAGCACCACGGTCTTGCCGCTCTCCATCCAGATGCGCTGCAGCTCGAGGTTCATGCGCTCGCGCGTCATCGCGTCGAGCGCGCCGAAGGGCTCGTCCATCAGCAGGATCTTGGGGTCGTGCAGCAGCGCCCGCGCGATGGAAGCGCGCTGCTGCATGCCGCCGCTGAGCTGGCGCGGCAGCTTGTGCTCGAAGCCCTCGAGCCGCACCATCGCGAGCAGCTGCATCGCGCGCTCGCGCGCCTTCGCCTTGTCGAGGCCCAGCACCTCGGCCGGCAGCATCACGTTCTCGAGGATGCTGCGCCAGGGCAGCAGGATCGAGCTCTGGAACACCACGCCCACGTCGCGCCGCGTGCCGCGGATCGGCTGGCCGTCGAGCAGCACGGTGCCGACCTCGTAGTCGAGCAGGCCGGCCAGGATGCGCAGCAGCGTGCTCTTGCCGCAGCCGCTCGGGCCGACGATGGTGACGAAGGAGCCCTGGCGGATGCCGAAGTCGATCTGCTTCAGTGCGAGCACGCCTTCGCTGCCGCCGCCGAAGGTCTTCGACAGGCCCTCGACGCGGATGTAGTCCTCCTTGCCGGCGGGTGCGGCGGGGACGGTCTCGGGCTCCAGGACGGCATTCATGCGTGGACTCCTTCGGGGTTCAGGAAACGGACCATGTGGCGCGCGAGCACCTCGGGCGCCTGCATCGCGGTCACGTGGCCGATGGCGGGCAGCAGCACGGCATCGGCGCCGCGGATGCGGCCGGCCATCGCGAGCGTCACGGTCGGCGGCACCACGCGGTCGAGTTCGCCGGCGAGCACCAGGGTCGGCGCGACGATGTCGGCCACGCCCTGCGGCAAGGTGGTGGCGACGGTCGCCATGCGTCGCGCCGAGCGTGCGGTCTCGGGCCGCGCGGCGGCGAACACGCGGCGCAGCTCGGGACGCTGCGCGAGAAAGGCCTCGGGAAAGAACCAGGTCGCGAGCTCCTCGGCCGTGCCCGGAAGGCCGCGGCGCAGCTCGGCCAGGCGGCGCGCATCGGGGCACAGCTCTTCATAGGGGCGCGGCAGCGGCCAGGTGCTGCCGAGCACGAGCCGGTCGACCGCGCGCGGATGCAGCAGCGCCAGCGCCTGCGCCACGCGGCCGCCGAAAGAGGAGCCGAACACATGCGCGCGCTTGAGGCCCAGCGCCTTCACGAGCTGCTGCGCGTCGTTCGCGAGGTCCGCGAGCGTGACGGCGCGCTCGGGCGCCTCGGTCTCGCCGCAGTCGCGCTGGTCGTAGGCGATCACGGTGAACTGCTTCGCCAGATGCGGCACCAGCGCGGCGAACATCTGGCGCGAGGCTTCCGCGCCATGCATCAGCAGCAGCGCCGGACCCTGGCCCACGCGGTCGAAGGCGATGCGGACCTCGCCGGCCTGCACGAATTCGGTCATGCCGCGTCCTCCCACGGTTCTTCCTCGCGGTCCAGCCAGAAGGTCATCTCGATCTTCAGTCCGCGCGGGTCGTGCAGAAAGAGCTGGTGGATGTCCCAGCCCGGGATCGGCGCCTCGGCAAAGGGCACGCCGAGCGCGCGCAGGTGCGCTCGCATCTCGCGCAGCCCGTGGGCGCGGAACGAGATGTGGTCGACATGGCCCGTGGGCGGCTGCGGCGGCGCATCGGCCGTCGCGAGATGGGCGAACAGGTGCACGATGGGCTGGCCTTCGGCATAGAGCCAGGCGCCGGGCGCGGGAATCTCGGGCCGGGCGCCGGCTTCCAGGCGCAGCACGCGCGTGTAGAAGTCCAGCAGCGGCGGCAGCTCCGCGGGCGTGCAGCGGATCGTGAAGTGGTGCAGCGCGGTGACGGGCATGGCGTCAGTCCAGCAGCTTCGACAGCACGGCCGACAGCTCGGCGGCCGGGTCCGTCGGCGTCCACGGCATGCGGAAGGCGACGTGGCCGTCGGGCCGTACCAGCACCGCGCCGTGCTGGCCCAGCAGCAGGCCATCCTTCTCGTGCGCGTCCTCGAGCTGGCGCGCCTGCACCACGCGGCCGTTGCGGCCCGACACCTGGCGCGCCGCCTCCATCCAGGCATCGGCGCGCGGACCGGCCACGAGCACGAACTCGCGGTCGAACCAGTCGAGCGTGCTGTGGCGTCGCGCGAGGTCCAGCCACAGGTGCGGAAAGCGCATGCCGGGCTTGTCGGCCGGCTCGTACCAGCGCGCGCGCATCACGTGGCGGCCGGTGCCGTCGGGGATCACGGCGCCGTCCTCGTAACAGAAGCCCAGCGACTGGCCGATGCTGTGGATGTGGTTGTCGCTGTCGCGGATCCAGAACTCGATGCGCTCGCGGTTGCCCGAGCGCAGCGCCTCGTCGCAATGGTTGAAGCGCATCGCGTTGTGCAGGCTGAAGTCGGCGTTCGATTCGGCGATCGGCCGGCGCTCGCTCTCGTAGCTGTCGAGCAGCCGCGCGCTGGCGCGCCCGCTGAGCACGAAGGCCAGCTTCCAGGCCAGGTTGTGCGCGTCCTGGATGCCCGAGTTCATGCCGTAGCCCCCATTGGGCGGAAAGCGGTGCGCCGAATCGCCGACCAGCAGCACGCGGCCGCGCCGGAAGTTCGCGGCCACCTGGCGGCTCATGCGCCACACCGAGCGGTTGATGACCTTCACCTCGAGGTTGGGCACGCCCGAGACGGTGCGCGCGAGCTGCACCACCTCGGCGTCGCTGCGCGCGCCGGTGCGCTCGTCGGTCTCGCGGCCCACGGGCAGCAGGTTGAGCCAGCGGTCCTTTCCGTTGGTGTTGAGCACGGTGGTGATCGGGTACGGCGACTCCTTGGCATAGACGCGCCAGCCGGCACAGGTGGCCGAGTCGCGCACCTGCGAGAGATCGGCCTGCCAGAACTCGTTGGCCATCACGGCCAGCGTGGCCGGCCCGCGCATCTCGATGTCGGCCTGGCGCCGCACCGAGCTCGCGGCGCCGTCGGCCGCGATCAGGTATCGGGCCTGCCAGGTCAGGGTCTCGCCGGTGTCGAGCCGGCGCCCCGTCACGGCGATGCCGTCGGCGCTCTCGGCGTAGTGCAGGAACTCGTGGCCGAACAGGAAGCGGCCGACCTCGCTCTTCTTGGCATGGGCGAGCAGCTCCTGCTCCACCGTGTCCTGCGACTGGATGATCTTCCAGCACGGCGAATGGCCGAGGTTCGGCTCGGGGTTGGTGCGGCCCCATTCGTGGCCGGTCATCGATTCGCAGAAGGCGAAGAAGTCGGCGCCGTCGGGCAGCGCATGGCGCTTCATCAGGCCGTCGATGCCCCACTGCCTAAAGATCTCCATCGTGCGCGTGTAGGTACCGCGCGCCTTCGGATGGTCGGTGGTGGTCGGGCTGCGCTCGAGCAGCACGAAGTCGACGCCGAAGCGCTGCAGCAGGATCGCCATCGACAGGCCCACGGGGCCGCCGCCGACGATCACGACGAGGTTCTTGGATTGCATGGTCAGGCCTTCACTTCAGGAGAGAGAGCGGGGAGATCGATCGGCACCGCGTCGGTGGCAAAGCGGTAGGCGAGGCCCGGCGCGACCGGCACCCAGCGCGCGGCGGCCAGCGCCAGCAGGCGGATGCCGAGCACCTCCTCGGGCTGCCAGCGCTCGCGGACGCCGAACACGTTGAAAGTGGCGAAGCACAGCGCGCCTTGCAGCAGCGGCACGTTGACCACGCTGCACAGGCCCGCGGGCCGCATCTGCTCGAAGTCGTCGAAGTGGCGCGCCAGCACCTGCGCGCCCTCGCCCACGAACACGCGGCCCTCGCGGAACAGGCGGTCGGTCCAGCTCGTGTGCGTCTTGCGCTTGGCGCCATTGACCGGGTAGCGGTGCGCCTCCGACGAATAGAAGCGGCGCAGCCGGATCTCGCCGGCCGGGTCGTCTTCGGTCGTCACGTTCTGCTGGATGCTGAAGATGCTGCCGGGCACGAGCTCGCGCCGGCAGCGATCGATCCGGCGCAGCGCCTCGTCGGCATCGCGCGCTGCGTCGAGCGCGCCGAGGAGATCGGCCAAGGTGGCCATGAGCGTCGTGGCGGTGGCTGCGGGCATGGAGAAAAGTCTAGGCCTCGCGATTCACCAAAGTGGACTAAATTCTGATCGGGCGATAACCTGACGGTTATGGCCTCCCCGACCGCCCGCGACCCCGCCGCCGACCTGCAGCACGCGCTGCTCTCGCGCCTCAAGCTGCGCCAGCTCTCGCTGCTGCAGGCCATCGACCGGCACCGCACGCTGGGCCGCGTGGCCGCCGAGATGCGGCTGAGCCAGCCCGCGATCACCAAGGCGCTGCGCGAAACCGAGGACATCTTCGGCAACCGGCTGTTCGAGCGCAGCAGCCGCGGCCTGGTGCCCACCGCGGCCGGCGAGGCGGTGCTGCACTACGCGCGGCGCTGGCTCGCCGAGCTCGAGGCCACCACGCGCGTGCTGACCTCGCTCGAGGCGGGCCGCGGCGGCCGGCTGCGCCTGGGCCTCACGCAGCAGGTGCCGCAGCAACTGCTGTCGGCCGCGCTCGCGCACCTGCTCGACCGCACGCCGCGCATGGCGGTGATGACGCGCGAGGGCACCACCGACGAACTGGTGGCCGGCCTGCTCGCGCGCGAGCTCGACTGCGCGATCGGCCGTTCGTACGACGGCGACGCCACCGGCCTGGTGCAGGAGGCGATCCACCAGCAGGAGCCCTGCCTGGTGGTGTCGGCCAAGAGCGCGAAGCGGCTCTCGCGCGGGCCGCTCGACTGGGCCCGGCTCGCGCAGCTCGACTGGATCCTGCCGCCGCCGAACACGCCGATGCGCCGCACCTACAACGCGATCTTCGTCGGCGCCGGCGTGCAGCCGCCGGTGCCGATGCTCGAGACCACCGCCATCCGCAGCATGGAAACCGTGCTGCGCACCGAGCCCAATGCCATCGCGATCCTCGCGCGCGACGTGGTGGCCGAGATGGAACAGGCCGGCCACTGGGCCGCGCTGCCCTACCGGCTGAGCTGGAACCTGCCGCCGGTGAGCTTCTTCACGCTGAAGGAACTGGAGGGGCAGCCGATGGTGCAGTCGCTGCGCGCGGTGGTGGTGGAGACGGCGCGCAAGATGCAGCGCAAGACGGGCTGACACGGCCGCTCCCTATAATTTCCGCTCCCTCTCCCGCGCCACGGATCAGCCGCCGCCACATCTCAGCCAAGACGGGAGTTCCCTGTTTCCACACCGGCTGAGGTGTACCGTGCTCGAGCGCTACCACAGAGAATTGCTGCGCTATTTCACCCGCAAGGCCGGCGATGGCGACACCGCCGCCGACCTCGTGCAGGAAGCCTACGCACGCGTGCTCGGCCACCAGGACGCGGGCGGCCTGATGCTCGAACCGCGCGCGCTGCTCTACCAGACCGGCCGCAACCTGCTCGGCGCCGACGAACGGCGCGCGCCGCGCGCGCTGGTCGAGCATGCATTGACGCTCATCGGCCGCATCCACCGCGGCAGCCCCGAGGCCGCCGACGCCGCGCAGGCCGAGCTGGGCCGCTGGCGCGCGCTGTCGCCCGCCAACGCCGATGCCGCGGCGAGCGCGCACCGGATCTGGAACGCGGTCGACGACGGCGCGCTGCGCGGCCAGTTGCCGATGCCGCCGAGCGCCGCGCAGGAACGGCGTGCGCGGCGCCGCACCATCGGCCTGCTGGGCGTGGCCGGCCTGGCCGCGCTGGCCAGTGCCGGCGGACGCTGGTACTGGCAGCAGCCGGTTTATGAGGCCGCCCCGAGCACCGGCCAGGCCCAGACCCTGGCCCATGCGCTGCCGGACGGCAGCACGCTCGACCTGGCGGCCAACACGGCGCTGCGTGTCGCGCTCTACCGCGACCGCCGCACGGTGCACCTGGCGCGCGGCGAGGCGCGCTTCGCGGTCGCGCGCGATGCCGAGCGCCCCTTCACCGTGAGCACCGACTGGGGCCGCGTGCGCGTGCTCGGCACCGTGTTCACGGTGTCGGTGCGCGAGGGCCGCATGCGCCTCGCGGTGGCCGAGGGCCGGGTCGCGGTCTGGGGGGCCGGGCAGGATGAGGCGGACGCCCCCAGCACCGTGCTGCAGGCCGGCGAGGCCATCGAGGCCGATGCGCGCGGGCTGGGCCCGCGCAGCAGCGTCGACGTCGGCGAGGTGGCCGACTGGCAGCAGGGCTGGCTGGTGTTCCGCAACACGCGCCTGCCCGAGGCCGTGGCGCGCTGGAACGACTACCTGCGCCAGCCGCTGCAGCTGGCCGACGACCCCGCGCTGCGCGAGCTGCGCGTGACCGGCAGCTACCGGCTGCGCGATCCGCAGGCCTTCGTGGGCGCGCTGCCGGTGATGCTGCCGGTGCGCACGCAGCGCCTGGCCGACGGCGGCACGCGGATCGTGGGCCATGCCGCCGGCACGGCGCGGCGGCCCTGAAAAAAAGTTTTGATTATTTTTGGGGGGTACGCGGCGTCTCGCTGGTCTTCTGTAGCAAACCAGCTCCAGGACCTTCGGACATGAACCAGCAGACCCCGCGGCGCCCCCGCATCGATTCCCTCCAGGCCGCGGCGCTCGCCTGCGCCATCGCCTCGGCCCTGCTCGCGATGGGCGGCCCCGCGCATGCGCAGGGCGCGCCGGCGGCATCGTCCGCCACCTTGCAGCTCGCACTGCCGGCCCAGCCGCTGGCCCAGAGCCTGGGCGTGCTGTCGCGCCAGTACGGCATCGCCATCGGCGGCGAGAGCTCGCTGCTCGAGGGCCGCACCGCGCCCGCGGTGCGCGGCGCCGTCACACTGCAGCAGGCGCTCGAGCGCGTGCTCGCGGGCAGCGGCCTGGGCTACGTGCGCAACGGCGACGCGGCCTTCACCGTGGTGCGCGCCTCGGCCGGCGACACCGGCGCGCTGCCGCCGATCGTGGTCACGGCCGGCGCCGAGGAAACCGCCACCGGCCATGTTCCCGGCTACAGCGCGCGGCGCGCCACCGCCGGCAGCAAGACCGACACGCCGATCATCGAGACGCCGCAATCGATCTCGGTGGTCACCTCCGACTTCATCGAGGCCACGGGCGCCACCCGGCTCAAGGAATCGCTGGCCTACACGCCGGGCATCAACGTCTCGCCCTGGGGCGCCGACTCGCGTTTCGACTGGACCATCCTGCGCGGCTTCGACGCGCAGGCGCCCGGCTACTACCTCGACGGCCTGCAGCTGCGCAACAACAACGGCTGGGCCATCTGGCAGACCGAGAGCTACGGCACCGAGCGCGTGGAGGTGCTGCGCGGCCCGAGCTCGGTGCTCTACGGGCAGAACGGCCCGGGCGGCATGATCAACGTGGTCAGCAAGCGCCCCACCGCGCAGCCGCTGCGCGAGCTGCAGCTGCAGTTCGGCGACAACGCGCGGCGCCAGATCGCGGGCGATTTCTCGGGTCCGCTCGATGCCGAAGGCAAGCTGCTCTACCGCCTCACGGGCCTGCTGCGCGATGCCAGCCTGCCGGCCAGCGGCCTGCCGAACGACCGCAGCTTCATCGCGCCCTCGCTGACCTGGAAGCCGTCGGGCGACACCTCGCTGACCCTGCTGTCGCACTACCTGCGCATCCGCGACGGCAGTTCCTACGGCAGCTTCCCCGAGGTCGGCACCCTGCTGCCCAATCCCAACGGCCAGTTCTCGCGCAAGACCTACGTCGGCGACCCGAACTTCGACCGCTTCAACCAGGACCAGTGGATGGTCGGCTACCTGTTCGAGCATCGCCTGAACGACACGCTGAGCTTTCGCCAGAACGCGCGCTACGGCTCGATCAAGGTCGACTACGGGCAGGTCTACAACCAGCCCAGCTTCGTCACCGTCGATGCCGACAACCCGGCCAGCCCCGCCAACTACCGCGTGCTGAGCCGCTTCCCGTTCGCGAGCAAGGAGGCCGCGCGCATCGCCTCGATCGACAACCAGCTGCAGGCGAAGCTGCGCTGGGGCGACTGGCAGCACACGCTGCTGGTCGGCCTCGACTACCAGCGCTCGCGCAACGACCAGCGCACCTCCAACAGCGGCACCGTGAGCGACATCGACGGCTACCTGCCGGTGAGCACCGGCCTCACCACCACCGCCGACCCGTGGTTCGATGCCCGCACCACGCTGTCGCAGACCGGCTTCTACCTGCAGGACCAGATCAAGTGGGGCGACTGGGTGGCCACGCTGGGCGGCCGCTACGACAGCGCGCGCGCCGTGTCCTTCAGCCACATCGACGGCTCGACCACGCGCATCGACGACCACAAGTTCACCAGCCGCGCGGGCCTGGTCTACCTGCATCCGAGCGGCTGGGCGCCCTACTTCAGCTACTCGGAGTCGTTCTCGCCCACGGTCACGGTCGACCCGCAGACCAACCAGCCCCTGAAGCCCGAGACCGGCCGCCAGTACGAGGTGGGCGTGCGCTACCAGCCCGCGGACCGCAAGGACAAGTACAGCGCCGCCGTGTTCGACCTGCGGCGCCAGAACTACATCACCTACGACGCCGACTACACGCCGCGCCAGACCGGCGAGATCCTGGTGCGCGGCCTCGAGCTCGAGGCCTCGTTCGAGCCCCTGCCGCGCATGAACGTGACGGCCGCCTACACCTACACACCCAAGGCCGAGGTCACGGCCAGCAGCACGCCCAGCGAGATCGGCAAGCAGATGCAGGCGGTGTCGCGCAACCAGCTCTCGGTGTGGGCCGACTACCGCTTCGCCAACGGCGTGAAGCTCGGCCTGGGCGCACGCTTCATGGGCTCGAACCGCGGCTACCAGCAGAGCACGCCGGTGCCCGTGCCCTCGTACACCGTGCTCGACGCGCTGCTGGGCTACGACTTCGAGCGCTGGAGCCTCGCGCTCAACCTGCGCAACCTGGGCAACCGCAACTACGTCGCGAACTGCAGCTCGGGCAGCTGTTACTACGGGGAGCCGCGCAAGGTGCTGGCGACGGCGACGTATCGCTGGTAGGTCGCGCCCTTCGCGGCGTTGACGGCACGATGCGGATCACTCAGCCAAGAACCCAGACCGCGAACGCCGCATCCGCCACCGCGAACGCCAGATCGACGAAGAAGATGAGCCGCATCGGCCCACGCAGCACCACCCAGCTGCCGGGCCGGCCGCGGCGATGCTGGCCCAGCATTTGGGCATTGACCGCGAACTGCGCCGCATGCACCAGCGCGAGCACGGCGGCCATCGAAGCGCGTTGCGCCGGCGTCTCGAACAGGCCGTGTCCCGCCAGCAGCATGAGGCACAACGCCAGCCAGGCCAGGTTCATCGCGCCGAGAAAACGCACGGCGCCGGCGATCGCGGGCAGCAGCGGCGATGCACGGTCCGTCTTCGCCACGAGCAGCCGCGCGGCACGCTGCGAGTCGAGGCAGAAGAAGCGCGCGCCCAGCGCGAACCAGGCGGCATTGAGCAGCAGAAGAACTGTCCAGACCGTGGATTGCACCGCAACGCCTTTGAGCTTGTTCGCGAAGCCGCGACTTTAGGTCAATAATGTTGACATGAAAAATCCACCCGCATCGACCCCTTCCTCGCCCGCCAAGGGCCTCGACGTCCTGCAAGCCATGATGGACGGACGCATCGAGCGCTCGGGCATCGCCCACACCATGCCGATGCAGCTCTCGGCAATCGAGGCCGGCAAGGTCAGCATGCGCGTCGCGCCCGACGAGCGGCATCTCAATCCCGCGGGCATGGTGCACGGTGGCTTCGCGGCCACCTGCCTCGACGGCGCCGCGGCGCTCGCGCTGTATTCGGCACTCGATGCGGGCACGGCCTATTCCACCGTCGACCTCAGCGTGAAGTACCTGCGGCCGCTGGCGCCGCACACCGAATACCTGGCCAGCGCCACCTTGGTCGAGCGCACGCGCTCACTGGGCATCTGCAATGCCGAGCTGCGCGGTGCGGATGGCAAGCTGCATGCGATGGCTTCCGCCACGCTGATGGTGAAGGGCTGAAAAAAAGGCCTAGATCTGCCGCGCCAATTCGAGCATGACCGTGCGCCAGGCCTGGCGTTCGCTTTCGCCGACCGACTTCAGCGCGCGCTCCATCGCCGCCGCCTCGTGCGCGGAAGCCTGCCGCTCGATGCGCGCGCCCTCGCGCGTGAGCCGCAGCAGCTTGCTGCGATGCTCGTGCGGGCTGCGCTCGGCCAGCACCAGCCCCCGTTCCTGCAGATGCTTGAGCGGCCGGTGCATCGCCTGCTTCGACACGCCCAGCAGCGCGATCAGCTGGCCGACCGCGATGCCGTCGGTGCGCGCGATCGCATAGAGCATGCGGTGATGGACGCGCGACAGGCCATGGCCGGCCAGGAACAGGTCGGCCTTCGCGACCAGGCCGCGGAACGCGAAATGCATCAGCAGCAGCGCGCCGTCGTCGGCGCGCGCTTCCTTGAGGCCGGCTTGCGCCACCTGCAGCAGATCGAAGATGTTCTCGGGGCGGGGGGCTGCCATGGGCTGGGCGATCGGAACGAAGAGACGACGGCCCGCCAGTCTAACGACGCCTCACTCGCGCAACACCAGCCGCTCGAGCTTCGGATCGGCCACGATCTCCGCCTCGGTGAAAGGCGGCGTCACGAGCTGCTTGCGCGAGAACAGCTGCAGCTGGTCGTCGTGGTGCGGCGAGGCCGGGTCGGTTGATTGACCGGCCGCCATCATCAGCTTCGCCACCAGCCGGCCCTGGTCCCAGGTCACGAGGTGCACGTAGGAGGTGCCGGCGATGATGTCGCCGAAGCCCTCGCGACCGAGCGGCGCGCCGTCGAGCGCGTTGAGCACGCCCTGCTCGCCCGAGCCGCCGTGCAGCGGCACGCGGCCTTGCGGCGTGGGACGCGCGAGCATGTCGCCCCAGCGCTCGTCGCCACGCAGGCCCAGCGCCGCCAGCGCCTGCGCCGTGTCGCGCACTGCGGCGACGAGGGCCGCGCTCACGGCCGGCGCGGTGGAGACCGCCCGCACGCGGTAGGGCCGCGCGCTGTCATAGGGCTCGGCGTAGAGGCCAGGCACCGATGCGAGCCGCGGGCCCAGCTCATGGAACAGCAGCGCGCCGCGGCTGTCCACGTCGTGCCGCCGGTCCCAGGCCGAGAGGATGCCGCAGGCCGCCTGCACCTGGGCATCGCCCTTCGCGCCCGCGCAGGCCCCGAGCACCGCATCGAGCGTGGTTTCCGCCAGGTAGTTGCGGTTGTCGAACACCATGCCGAGCGCCTCGGCGCTGTCGATGCGGCCGTCGCGCAGGCTCTCCTGGATCTGGCGCTGCGACATCAGCGTGCGCATGCCGGGCGGTGCCTTCGGGCTGCCGAGCAGCAGCGAATAGCCGTCGAGCTGCTGCCCCACCAGCGACAGGCTGTAGCTGTCGTTCGCGTTCTGCACGATGCCGCGCGTGGCGAGCGCGGGAATGCGGCTCGCGGGCGCGAGCTTCGGCCGGCCCTGCGCATCGCGCACGGCGCAGGCGCCTCGGCGGCCGTCGAGCGCGACCGGCACCGTCATGTCGTCGGGCGGCGGCACGGTCGCGCAGTCGCGCAGTGCCGCGTCGGCGATGTCCAGCAGCGGCCCCGACTCGATGTACATCGCGCGGCCCTGGCTGTCGCCCGCGATCAGGTGGGCGGTGATGCCGCGGTGGCCGGCCACCGCCTGCTCGAAGCCCGCGATGTCGCGCGCCTTCGCGACCGCGAGGATCTGGTCGAGCGCGCGCGCGTTCGCGACGCTCGGGTCGGTGATCGCATACCAGCCCGCGGCGCGCTCGCCATCGGCCGGCAGCCGGTAGAGCGGGCCGAGGTGCGACACGGGCAACTCGTGCTGTTGCGTGGCCACGCTGCCGTCGGCCTGGCGCACGCGCAGCGCCACGCGCTTCGTGCTCAGTTCGCGGCGCTGGCCGTCGACCGTGTACGAGGGCTTGTCGCCGTTGCGCACGTCGAGCGCGATCAGCAACGGATAGGTCACGGTCGACGGCGCCTCGATGCTCCACGCCAGGTGCTGCGTGAAACCCGAGAGCGGCAGCGGCAGGCCGAGGAAATCGGCGCCCATCACGTCGATCTCGCCGGGGATGCTCAGGTGCATCTGGTGCATCAGCAGCCAATGGCCCTGCCACAGCGTGTGCGGATTCGCGACCATGATCGATGCGCCCGTGCCCGTGGCCTCGGAGCCATAGGCCCAGGCATTGCTCGCCATGCGCTGCGCGGGCGGACGGTCTTCGGCGGCCTTGGCAACGGCCGGGGCGCCTAGGTGGTCCCAGGTCGAGGCGGCGGCATAGGGCGCGACGGCCAGCGCCTTCCACAGCGAGTTGACCTGCATGGTGGCGCGCACCACGTCGCTGGCGCGCATCTGCGGCGGCGCCGCGCCCTGGCAGGCAGTGGTGGCGGCCTCGGCGCCGATGTCGCGCAGCCGGCGGTTGAAACCGGCCGCATAGCCCTCGGCGAGGCCGCGCGCATCGGCCGAGAGATCGCGCCATGCGGCATCGACTTCTTCGTCGGACAGTTGCACGCGGTAGAACAGGTCGCTGTTCAAGTTCGAGGTCTGCAGGAACGCGACCAGCGATGCCCCGTCGGGCCCGAAGCGTTCCGACCGCTCGCCGCGCAAGGTGACCACGCGATCGGCCAGCAGGCACAGATGGTCGCGCGCGACCGCATAGCCGTAGCCATAGCCGAGCCCCGCGTAGTCGGCGGCCTTCACATGCGACAGGCCGTACTGCGTCCAGCGAATCTCCGCGTTGTATCTGTCCGGCGTTGCGGGCGGATTGCCGCCGACGGGGCCGGGCAGAAAACCGCCGCCGCCCCCATCGCCACCGCAGGCCGCGATCGCACTCGCGACCACGGCACCGCACGCCAGCGCGCGCAGCAGCGGCGCCTTCACCGCACGCCTCCGCCGGCGCCGTGGCTCTTGCGCGCGATCACCTGCATCTCGACCCAGGCCTTGGGCACCGCGATGCCGGCCAGCATCGCGGTGCCGGTGGGCTTGGTCGGCAGCACTTCGGACAACGTACGCACCACCGCGCCCAGGTGCTCGGCGCCCGCGATGATCAAGGTGTAATTGACGATCTGGTCGAGCCGCCCGCCGCAGGCCGCGAGGTAGCGCTCGATGTTGCGCATCATCAGCCGGGTCTGGTCCTCGGCGCTCTCGGCGAGCTGCTGCGTGTCGTAGTCCATGCCGATGGTGCCCGACACGAAGATCCAGTCGTCGTCGAACATCGCGCGGCTGTACGGTGCATTGACGAAGGGCAGCGGGAACTCGGCGGTCTGCATGCGGTGTCTCTCTTTCTGGCGATGGAATGAACGAAGGGAAGAAAAAAATCAGGCGCACAGCATCTCGCGCACGATGGCGCGCGCATGGATCTCGGTCGCATCGAAGATCGGTGCGCGGCAGCGCAGCCACGGCCTGGCGTAGCTCAGTTCGGAGCAGCCCAGTACCACGCCCTCGGCGCCGCGCGCCACCAACGCGTTGCACAAGGTCGAGACCATCAGGCCCTCGTCGCGGCCGGCCTCGCCGCGTGCCAGCGGCCCGAAGATCGCGGCATCGAGGGTGCGGCGCTGGGCCGCGTCGGGAAGCACCAGTTCGAAGCCCGTGCCCTCGCCGAGCAGGCGGCCGAAGAAGGGCGCGTCGAGCGCGAAGCTGGTGGCCAGCACACCCAGACGGCGCAGGCCCGGTCGCTCGGCGGCGACGGCATCGCCGGTCTCGCGCGCCACGTGCACCAGCGGCACGCCGGCCGCGGCCTGTACCTCGTCGGCCGCGAAATGGCCGGTGTTGGCGAGGATCGCGATCAGCTCGGCGCCCGCGGCGCGCGCCTGCCGCGCGGCCGTCTCCATCTGCGCGCGCGCATCGGCCGGCCGGCCCGCGGCCATGGCCGCGTGGATGCAGGCGAAGTCCAGGCTCACGATCACGCAGCGCGCCGAGTGCAGGCCGCCGAGTTCGCGCTGCACGCCTTCGTTGAGCAGCTTGTAGTAGCCGAGCGTGGAGGGCCACGCGACGCCTCCGATCAGGCCCGCGACTTTCATGATGGGAAGGCCCTCAGTCGAGCTTGAAGCCGAGCCGGCGGATCACCGGCGCATAGCGCGCGAGGTCGGCGTCGATGCGCGTCGCGAGCGCCTGCGGCCCGGTCTGGGCGGCCGGCTCGAAACCGAACACCAGCAGCTTCTCGACCACGTCGGGTTGATGCAGCGCCCAGTCCACGCCTTCGCTCACGCGCGCCACGATCTCGGGCGGCAGTCCTCGGGGCCCGACGATGCCGAACCAGACCGAGAAGTCCACGCCCTTGTAGCCCAGCTCCTCGAGCGTGGGCACCTCGGGCTGGCCCGAGAAGCGCCGCGACGACGCGAAGGCCAGGATCTTCGCGCGGCCCGCCTTCGCGAACTGCACATAGGGTGCGATACCGTCGAAGGCGGCGTCGATGTCGCCCGCGACCGTGGCCTGCGCAACCTCGGCGCTGCCCTTGTAGGGCACGCGCGTGCTCTGGATGCCGGCGCTGCGGTTGAACTCCTCGAGCGCCATCTGCGACAGGATCGCCGCCGCGCCGATGTTGACCTTGCCCGGCTCGGCCCGGGCGCGCTTCACGAGCTCGTGCACGTCGGCCACCGCGCCCGGCACGCCGGCGCGCACGATCACCGCGTTGGGCGAGGTGATCGCGAGCGCCACCGGCGTGAAGTCCTTGCGCGGGTCGTAGGGCAGGCGGTTGTAGAGCGAGGGGTTGAGCACGAAGGTCTGGTCGATCGACCACAGCAGCGTGTAGCCGTCGGGCTGCGCCTTCATCAGCTCCTGCGCGCCGATCAGCGTGTTGCCGCCGGGCTTGTTGTCGACCACGATCTGCTGGCCGAGCCGCTCCTGCAACTTCGCTGCGATGAGCCGTGCAGTCACGTCGGCGCCGCCACCCGCCACGAAGGGCACCACCAACCGGATCGGCCGCACGGGCCAGGCGGCCTGGGCCGCCGACAACGTCGGCAGCACCAGCGCCAGGGAGGCCGCCGCAAGCCCCAGAAACCGGCAGACACGTCGCACATTCATACCTAAACTCCGCGCTCGATCAAAGTGTTGCAACGCTAACGCCGCAGGGCAGGGTTTTCTATGCCGATCCGCTCGCAGACTGTGCCGATCCCGTCGCTGCTCCCGGCCATGCCCCCGGGTGCGCTGCCCGAGGACGACTTCAACGCCGCCCTGGTGCGGCTGCCGGTCGAGCGGCCGCTCGCGCTCGCGGGCCTGCATGACGGCGCGAGCCGCGAGGTGCGCTGGCCGCGCGACGGCGGCCGCATCCTGCGGCTGCGCACCACGCCCTGGGAGGGCGCGAGCGCGCTGTACTTCGACTTCCGACTCAACGACGACCTGCACGTGCAGCTGCCGCCTGGCGACGAACTGCTGGTCACCTTCTTCCTGGCCGGCCACGTCACGGGCCAGATCGGCAGCGCGCAGGGCCGCGCGCTCGACTTCCGCGTCGACCGCGCGCTGCTGCGCACGCCCAACCGCGACGGCGGCTACCTGATCCACATCCCGGGTGCCTGCCGCAACAACTTCGTGCAGTTCCGGCTGCGCCGCGCGCTGCTGCCGCGCTGGCTGCAGGCGTTGGGCGTGCAACTGCCGGCGCGGCAGATGGCCGAGCTGGTGGACCGCGACGACGGCCGCGTGCTGTGCAACGCGGCGCTCACGCCGCGCGTGCGCGACTGCCTCGCGCGCATCCGCGACGAACCCGCCGACCAGCCGGCCTTCGTGCCGCTGTTCCATGCGCGCGCCACCGAGCTGCTGACCTGCGTGCTGCTCGACCTGCACCAGTTGCTGCGTCCCGCGCGCTCGGGCGCCGAGGAAGGCGCCGACGACGCCGAGGCCACGGTGCGCCGGCTGCGCGCGCTGGTCGGCGAGGCGCCGGCACGCGCCTGGTCGGTCGACGAACTCGCGCGGCGCGTCGGCCTGCGCACGACCCGGCTGCAGGCGCAGGTGCGCGCGGCCGCGGGGCTTTCAGTGCATGGCCTGCTCGTCGACGAACGGCTCGCGCTCGCGGCGCGGCTGCTGCGCGACACGCAACTCGGCGTGCAGGCAGTGGCGGCCGAGGCCGGGTGGGAATGCCACGGGCGCTTCACGGCCGCGTTCCGGCGCCGGCACGGCATGACGCCGCGCGACTACCGGTTGCGTCATGCTGCGCCGCGAACGCACTGAGTGCGTCCAGCGACCAGCCTCAGATCTTGAACGACCGCAGCGCCTTCAAAGGCTGCGACTTCAAGGGCACGGCCTTCACCGCCCGCGCCTTGAACGGCAGC
The DNA here is from genome assembly GCF_056523145.1 of Variovorax sp. ISS6. Taxonomy (NCBI): domain Bacteria; kingdom Pseudomonadati; phylum Pseudomonadota; class Betaproteobacteria; order Burkholderiales; family Comamonadaceae; genus Variovorax; species Variovorax sp. ISS6. Next base: position 1,421,648 of record NZ_JAWRZC010000002.1, on the reverse strand, counting down.
ACCTTCGAAGGCAGCGCCTGGAGCGCTTGCCAACGCGAGGGCGGCGAGCGGCGCGCATAGACCAGCGCCGCTATCAGGCCAAGGCCCGTCAGGGCGGCGCCGCCCCAGGCAACGGCGGGACTGTGCAGCGCGCGGCCGAGGGCCGAGCGCTGGCGCTCGGGCTTCGCCGACGTGCCCGAGGCGGCGCGTTCCAGCGGGGTGATAGCGCGTGCAGTGTTGGGGTTTTCCTCGCCTTCCAAGACAGCTTGAGAGATCTCCAGCGGCGTGAGCGCATCGCCATTCGGTTCATTCGAAGCCTGGGTGGTGTGCGGTTGGATGGTCATGGGAAATCCTTTGCTTGTTCGATGATGGAGGAATCTGCTCCAAAACAAGACTCGCCCCTTCCCATCCATGCCGCGTACAGCGACGGCCCGACATTGGCGTAGGCCAAACGCCCGCCCGACGCCAGACCGTTCCGACGAGCATCGAGATGCTTGGAGGTATTTCCTGGAAAAACCTGGACCTCGGGCTCATGCACCCCTGAAGATCTCTGCCCGACGCTGCCAGAGCCTCGTGGATGCCAAGCTCGATGCGCAACACCTACAAGAATGGCATTTGGCACTCTTTAATCCGGTCAAGGATCAGGAAAATGGCATTTGGCCTGGCGCTCGCCACTGAGATCCTCCAAGCCCTGGGCCAGCGCATCCGTGCTCAGCGGCTTGCTCAAGAACTCCCCCAGCTTGAGCTGGCGCAGATGGCGGGGCTTTCGCTGGGCGCGCTGCGCAAGCTGGAAAGCAGCGGCCAGTCTTCATTGGAGACCCTGGTTCGCACGGTGTACGCGCTCGGGCTGGTGGACGAACTCGAAGATCTTTTCGTTCTCAAGCGCCAAACCATTGCGCAGATGGCGCAGGCGGAAGCGCTCGGCCAACGACGGCGTGCAACACGCCGAAGGCGGGGAAGCTCATGAAACATCCGACCATTCGCTACTGTGGCTGGAATGAGCGCTGATGACTGGCCCCGTTGGCCGCGGTGCCCGCACACTCAACCCGCTTCCAACCCCGCCAGCAACAACTGAAGACTCGCCTGGAATTCATCCTCCGCCGTGCTCCGCATCGCGGCGGAAGCCACGCCGATCAGTTGTGGAAAGCGATCGGCCGGTAGCGCGCGGAAGCGCGCAATGGTGTCCTCGGCCGATTCCGCCGCCTGCAGCGACAGCGGACCCGCCAGCTCGGCCTGCGCCATGCCCGTAACCAGCGCGGAGATCGCCCGGAAGGCCACCAGCAACCGCGTGTCCGAACGGCCGCTGCGCGCCAACGCGGCCAGCAGCGCCTCGGCCACCTCGAAGGCCGCCGGTGCTCGGCTGCGGCGGGTCAGGATCAGCGGAATCGCGTGGGGATGCGCACGCACCGCGCGCCACAGCGCGGTGGCGATGGCGCGCACCTCGTCGGCCCATGCGGCGTACGGCCCGCGATCCCAGGCCACCTCGGCGAGCACCGCCTCGATCACCAGCAGATCGATCGCCTCGCGCTGCGGCACGTAGTTGTAGAGCGTCATCGCACCCGTGCCCAGTTCGGCCGCGAGCGAGCGCATCGAGAGACCGGCGAGGCCCTCCCTGTCGAGCAAGCGCAGGGCGGCAGCCTGCAATTGCGCATGCGTGAATCTGGCGGGTCGGCCCATCGCTGCTCCATTGACTTTCTTCGGACGGGACGATTATAGTCGTTTACGTACATCGTACGTATTTGAATCTTTCACCGCCTTCCAGCAAGGAATCACATGAAGCTCACCCCGGGTTCCATCGCGCTGGCACTCGTTGCCCGGACGATCCTCGGCCAGTCCGTCCGCATCCCGAGCGACGGCGCGCCCTACCTGCACCTGCAGTTCCGCCGCTTCGCCGGCTGCCCGGTGTGCAACTTCCACCTGCGCACGATGAGCCTGCGCCAGCCGGAGATCGCCGCGGCCGGCGTGCGGCAGATCGTTTTCTTCCATTCGTCGCCCGAGGAGATGCTCGAGTACCAGGCCCAGCTTCCCTTCGACTGCATCGCGGATCCGACGAAGCGGTACTACCGCGCCTATGGCGTCGAGACCTCGTGGCGCGCGGTGCTGCATCCCGGGGTGTTCTGGAGCGGGCTGCGCTGGGTGCTGTCCACCGGCCGCTTCTACCGCAAGGCCGAGAACGGCATCCAGGGCCTGCCGGCGGACTTCCTGATCGACGCACGGGGCCGCGTGGTGGCCTGCAAGTACGGCCAGCATGCGGACGATCACTGGGAGGTGGACGACCTGCTGAAGCGGGTCGGCGATGCCGTGGCCCTGCCGGCGTCCGGCGCGCCGCGCCCGGGCACCGTCGGCTGAGCATCGCCCGGAGCGCGGCTCAGGCGTCGCGCGCGCAAGCCAGCATCAGCTCGCGCAGCCACTCGTGCGCCGGCGAGTGGTCGGTGCGCGGATGCCAGACCATGCGCACGTCGAACAGCGGCAGGTCCAGCGGCAGGTCGAAAGCCTCCACCTCGGCCATGCGCGACATGCGGCGCGCGAGCCGCGCCGGCACGCTGGCCACCATGTCGGAGGTCTCGAGCACGAAGGGCAGCGCGAGGAAGCTCGGCTTGATCATCTGCACGCGCCGGCGCAGGCCGTGCGGCTCGAGTGCGGCATCGATCTGCACGTTGTAGATCTGCGAGGCATCGGGCTCGATCGTCACGTGCGGCAGCGCGCAGAACGAAGGCACGTCGAGCGCCGCGCCATGCACGGGGTGCGAGCGCGCGGCCAGGCCCAGGAAGCGGTCGGAGAACAGCTTGCGGCCCTTGACGTAGGTGGGCGCGTTCGGGAAGTAGGTCAGCGCCAGGTCGAGCTCGCCGGCCGCCATCATCTCGCCGAAGTGGTGCGGGTTGGTCTGCAGCATGTGCACCCGCACGCCCGGCGCCTCCTGGCGGATGCGGCGCATGACCGAGGGCATCATCAGCAGGTCGATGTAGTCGATGACGATGAGCCGGAACACCTGCGTGGAGGTCGCGGGGTCGAAGCGCACGGGCTCGGTCAGGCGCTCGAGCGCGGCGATCGCCTCCTGCACGCGCGGCCACAGCACGAGCGCGAGTTCGGTCGGCATCCAGCCGGTGCCGGCGCGCATCAGCAGCTCGTCGCCCAGCAGGTCGCGCAGCTTGGCGAGCGACACGCTCATCGAAGACTGGCTCATCTCGAGCCGCTCGCCCGCGCGCGTGACGTGCCGCTCGCGCATCAGCGCATCGAAGGCACGCAGCAGGTTCAGGTCGAGGTCTTGCAGCTTCATCGGAGGCGATAGCGGGGGCGCAGGCGGGTAAACCCGCATGGATCATCACGAACGCGATGCCGGGCATCGGCGGCTTCGATGGACCGCGCGGCCGCGGCCTCGAATACTGGTGGCCATTATTCACTCCGCCAGAAAGATCGCCATGGCCATTCCCCAGATCCGTGTCACCCGCGAAGAGATGCGCCAGCGCGTCGCCTACTTCAAGGACCTCAAGGGTTTCGACGGCGGGCTGCCCGACAGCCGCCATCCGAGCGCCGAGCGCAAGCTCTACAACGCGGTGGGCTTCCAGCCGCCGCGCGGCAAGGGCGGCGACGAGGTGGTCTCGCCGGTCGGCGCGCAGGCGGCCGAGAACGCCGCCATCCGCATCAGCGAGGGCTTCAACCTCGGCTTCTGCGAAGCGAAGCCCGGCAAGGGCCCGATGATGCACAACCACGACACCAACGAGACCTTCATGCCGCTCACGGGCCGCTGGCGCTGTTCGTGGGAGCTCGACGGCCGCGAGGAGTATTTCGACGTCGGGCCGTGGGACATCTTCTCGTTCCCGGCCGGCGTCAACCGCCGCTTCGAGAACATCACGCACGAGGAGCCGGGCAAGACGCACTTCCTGATGTTCGTGATCGGCGGCAACGCGCCCGAGGCGGACTTCACCGAAGAAGCAAAGAAGACGCTGCGCGAAGAGGGCCTGCTGGCCTGATGCGCGCGACGGCCCACCGCATGACAACGATCGCCGAAGACCTGCCCGCGATGCCCGAGGCCCTGCGCCGCTTCGTCGCCGCGCAGCCCCTGCACCGCTTCACCGACACGCGGGGTTTGTCCTGGTCGCTGCGCGACAGCGGCGCGCGCGGCGACACGGCCACCGCCGAGCCGCCGCCGCTGGTCCTGCTGCCGGGCGCGCTGGGCAGCGGCGACAGCGCCTGGCGCATCGCGCAGGCCTTCGCCGCCGAGCGCCGCGTGCTGAGCATCACCTACCCGGGCGGCGTCGCGCCCGAGCTGCTCGCGCTCGGGCTCGAGGAACTGCTGCGCGAACGGCGCACCGGCGCGGTCGCACTCTGGGCCTCGTCGTACGGCGCCTGGTGGGCGCAGGCCTTCGCGTTGCGTTTCCCTGGCCGGGTGACGGCGCTGTGGCTCGGCAACACCTTCGTCGACGGACGTGACGTGGCGCAGCATCCGCTGTTCGATGCGCTCTGGCTCGCGGCCAGCGACAGCGCCACCGTGATCGCGCGCTGGGACCAGACGCTGCGCGCGCGGCCCGACGACCTGCTGCGCGCGGTGCAGCTGCACATGCTGCATGCCGGCCTGCCCGCTTCGGACTTCCATGGGCGGCTGCGCCAGGTGGCAGGCGCGGGCGAGCTGCCGGCACCGCATGCGATCGCCAACACCGTGGTCTTCGAGTGCGAGGACGACGCGATCATCGCGCCCGCGACCCGTGCCCGCGTGCGGGCGCGCTATCCGAAGGCTCGCCATCTCGCGCAGGCGCAGGGCGGCCACTACCCGCACATCGTCAAGGCCGAGCTGCTGGTCGAGCGCATGCGCGACTGGCTGCAATGACCACACCCATCACACCTGCATCGACCCACGCTGAGGAGTTCCCCATGCCCGTCTCTCGTTCCCGGCGCCTCGCGCTCCAGCGCCTGGGCCTCGCGGCCCTGGCCGCCACCACGGGCCGCGCGGCCTTCGCGCAGGCCGCCTGGCCCGCCAAGCCGATCAAGCTCGTCGTGCCGTTCTCGGCCGGCGTGTCGCCCGACGTGGTGGCGCGCATCCTCAGCGAGCCGCTGGGCCAGGCGCTCGGGCAGCCGATCGTCATCGACAACCGCGCCGGCGCGGCCGGCATCATCGGCGCCGAGGTCGCGGCGCGCAGTCCCGGCGATGGCTACACCCTCTTCATGACCGTCAACTCGATCATGGGGATCAACCCCAACGTCTACGCCAAGCTGCCCTACGACACCTTCCGCGACTTCGCGCCCGTGACGCAGGTCGCGCTGGTGCCCTACGTGCTGATCACCGGCCCGGGCCAGCCCGATGCCAGCCTGCGCGACCTGCTGGCGCGCGCCAAGGCGAAGCCGGGCTCGATCGACTACGGCTCGCTCGGCGTGGGCTCGGGCCCGCACGTGGTGATGGAGATGATGAACAACATGGCCGGCGTGCAGATGGTGCATGTGCCCTACAAGGGCAGCCCGCTGGCCGACGTGATGGCCGGCCAGATGCCGATCGCCTTCGAGCCCGCGACCACGGCGATCCCGCTGGTGCGCAGCGGCAAGCTCCGCGCGCTCGCGGTGACGAGCCCCAGGCGCAGCGCGCTGCTGCCCGAGGTGCCGGCCGTGGCCGAGCTGCTGCCCGGCTACGACGGCGACGGCTGGCAGGGCTTCTACGTGCCGGCCGCCACGCCCCAACCCATCGTCGCGCGCTACAACCAGGAGCTGGTGAAGATCCTGCGCAACCCCGAGGTGCAGCGCAAGCTCACCGAGCTGGGGCTGGTGCCGGTGGGCAATTCGGTCGAGCAGTTCGGCGCGATCTCGCGCAGCGAGTTCGAGAAGTGGGGGCGCATTGCGAAGGCGAACCGGATACGCATCGACGGTTAGCGTCCGCTGCGGCGCTCGCAATCCGAGTACGTCCGTGTTGTCAAGCCACCAACGAAGGAGTCTTTGGTCATGCCAGCGACTTCTTCTGGAAGTTCGTCAGTCGGTCGCAACACAGTGGCGCGAAGAACAGCGAACGCGGTCTTATGATCACTTCTCCATTAACGAGGAGGAGAGAGATCATGGGCCCAGTTTGGGAGGGGTTGTCGCGCCTGCGCGGCGCTGCGATCTGCACCGCAGTTGCGGTTGTCGTCACTGCATGTGGCGGTGGTGGGGGCGGGGGCGGAGGCGGTGGGGGCTTTCCGATAGGACCTGGGTCCGTGGCACCGCCGTCGCAACCGCCGGCGCCCGGTGGAACCGACACGCCAACCCCCACGTCGCCACTGAAGCTGGAGATCAAGATCAACGGGCAAGGGCCGAATGCCGTGACTCAGGGCCAGACCCTCGTCTTGACGGCCGGCGACGCGGTCGAAATCTCCGCGGACCAGGACGTGACATGGAGCGGCGTCAGCAATACGAGCCCCACCGTCGACACGACGGTGGGTACGGTGACTGTCGCCGATCTGCAGACTTCGCCGAGGAAGTGGTCGGGACAGATCGTCAGCGCCACCAACGACTCGGGCTCCTACACGATCACCGCGAAAGCGGCCGGTGCATCGGCGTCGAGCAAGATCGACCTCCAGCTGCGGATCACTCCGCAGGACCGCCGCAATGGCGACTACCAGGTGTTTGCGACCAACGGTGCGCAGCAGACGCTGAAGCTGGACTTCAACCGCAAGACCTACAAGATGACCGATGCGGCCGGGGTCGCGGAGTCAGGCGCGATCGGCGCGGACGCGACCTCGAGCGACACCTTCGTTTTCTCCAACGCTCGCACCGGCGGCTCGACCAACAACGCACGCTTCCGGGTGTCCTTGGTCTCCGACCACATCGTCGTGGGCGGGTATCCGTTCGCGATGCCGGGCGGAACGACCGCCGTGCGTCCTTTCGTCGCATCGCGCGCACCGATCAAGTCGGCCACGGATCTCGATGGCAGTTTCAACGGCTTCGGAACCAGCATGGCTGGAACGACCGCCGACTCTTCGATCAACAGCCTCAGGATTTCCAGCCAGGGCACCAAGCTCGAGGTCTGCACGGATGACGTGATCTACAGCGTGGACAGCTGCCCGCCCGCCTCCCTCAAGACCTACTCGGTGTCCAAGGGCGCGACCGACGGTGCGTGGCATGCCGTCAATAACGCCGATCCCGGAGACGCCCACAACTTCAGCGTGGTGAAGTTCGACAACGACAGGGCCTATCTGGAAGCCGAGAAGCCGTCGGCCAACGCGTTCCGATTCCGCATCGGTCTCAACATCAGCAGCAGCCTGCCGACGTCCGTGATCACCGCCTACGGCGCGGCCACGGATGGTTCGTGGGGAAGCTCGGTGACGAAGCCGGTGAGCCGGGTGCTGATCGACTACACGCTCGCACGTCAGAGTTCGGCGGGCCCGGGCCTTCCCACCGGCGACGTGGTGCGTGGCTACGCCCGCAACGCCATCGGCCTCGACGGTGCAGCGTTGGAAACGACAGCCTTTGTCGGACAGTTCTACGCCCTCGCGCCAGTGCCGGTGCTTCCCTTCGCGCTGGGCCTCAACTACGCGCTGACCACCCCCACGAGCTACTTCATGGCGTACAGCCCGCAGCTCTTCGCCCGGGTCGGACCGCGCGTTCCGGGTGCCGCGGGTTATCTGGAAATCGGGTTGATCGAGCGCTGATCGCTCGTACGAGGCAGGCCTTGCGGCAAGGCGATCAGCTCGCCGCAAGCGCCTCGTTACCCACAGGTACACCCCGCTGGCCAGCACCACGATCGTGACCAGATCGAGCGCCCCCAAGATCAGCTTCAACGGCAGCCCGCCGTAGTCCCCGAAGTGCAGCGACCTCGACACCTCGAGCGCGCGCAGACGCGAGACGAGCGTCGCCGGAACAAGGACGGGAGCCTCAAGCGCCGCACCACGCAAGGCGGCACGCCCCAGCAGCGCCGATAGGGCCGCAGGCTTCGCCCAGGCAAGCCGGATCCGCTTCGGCGATTGACGCCGCCAATCGCGCCATGTTTGTTACTCCCCCCACCGCGCGCACGGGGGTAACCTGAGGCCTCGTTGAACCCCTCGAGGACGCACCATGACTTCCTGGCCCGATGCACTGCGCACCCACTACCGCTGGATCATCGTGGCCGCGGGCGGCGCCCTCGGCTGCGTGGCGATCGGCGGGCTGTTCTCGCTGCCGGTGTTCCTGCGGCCGATCGCGCAGGACACCGGCTGGTCGAGCACCGGCATCTCCACCGCGATGACGCTCGCCTTCGTGGCGCTGGCGCTCGGCAGCATCGCCTGGGGTTCCCTCAGCGACCGCGTGGGCCCGCGCCTCGTGGTGCTGGCGGGCGCCGTGCTGCTCGCCCTCGGGCTCGCACTGGCCAGCCTCGCGACATCGCTGCTCGCCTTCCAGCTGCTGTTCGGCGTGGTCGTCGGCATCGGCGCGGCGGCGATCTTCGCGCCGATGATGGCCTGCGTGACCGGCTGGTTCGACACGCATCGCAGCCTGGCGGTGTCGCTGGTGTCGGCCGGCATGGGCGTGGCGCCGATGACCATGTCGCCGCTGGCCGCATGGCTGGTCCAGACGCACGACTGGCGCGGCGCGCTGCAGCTCATCGCGGCACTGGCGGCGGTCACCATGATTCCGCTGGCCCTGCTGGTGCGTCGTCCGCCCGCGTTGCAGCAAGCCGCCTCCGCCGCGGCACCGGAGGCCTCGCGCGAATCGTCGCTGTCCGTCGCGCAGGCGCTGCGCTCGCCCCCCTTCCTGATCCTGGTGCTGACCAGCTTCCTGAGTTGCGCCACCCACTCGGGGCCGATCTTCCACACCGTGAGCTATGCGGTCACCTGCGGCATTCCGTTGATGGCGGCCGTGTCGATCTACAGCATGGAAGGGCTCGCGGGCCTCGGCGGCCGGCTCGTTTTCGGGCTGCTGGGCGATCGCTTCGGCGCGGCGCGCGTGCTGGTGCTGGCGCTGCTGGCCCAGGCGATCGTGGTGCTGGGCTACGTGTTCGCGCGGCAGCTGGGCAGCTTCTACACGGTGGCCGCGCTGTTCGGATTCACCTACGCGGGCGTGATGCCGCTGTTCGCGGTGATCGCGCGCGACAACTTCCCGCTGCGCATGATGGGAACGGTGATCGGGAGCACCACGATGGCCAGCAGCCTCGGCATGGCGCTGGGCCCCGTGCTGGGCGGGCTGATCTACGACACGTACTCGAGCTACGCGTGGCTCTTCATCGGCGCGTTCGCGTTGGGCATCGGGGCCTTCCTGGCGGCGTTCGCGTTCACGCGGCTGCCGCGGCAGCGAGCGATCGCCGCGGCCGCTTGAACGGCGTCAGGCCGGCCTCCCGAACCCCGATCGCGATCAGGCCGAGCGCGCCTCGGAGGCCAAAACATTGCGATGGCTTCATCGGCAATTGGATACATAACATTAACAAATAGACCTCCGTCCCGGCGACACAGGCGCAATTCGGTTCCATTGCTCGACAATCGCAACACGGCATTACCGACGTTACTTGTTGACAGGTCCGGGTGCATGCCGTCCCTGAACTTCGACGTGAACGAGGGACTCGCTTGTTTCTCCGCGCCCGGCTTTCGAAGCCCCTTTGCACCGATCGCCCCAGTGGCAATGGCCCCCGCAAGAGCGGCGGAGTGACGCTCATCGAATTGATGACGGTTCTTGTCGTGCTGGGGATCCTGGCGTCGATGGCGGCGCCATCGCTTCTCGACATGTTGCAGCGCAATCGCGTGGCGACACGAATCAATGCATTTGTCGGCGATCTGCAATTCGCCCGCTCCGAAGCAATTCGACAAGGCATTCCAGTGACGGTCTGTGCGTCGTCCGACGGCAGGTCGTGCATCGGCCGCGCCACCTGGAACACGGGATGGATCATCTTCGCGGATCCGGACAGCAACGGGACACGGGACGAGGACGGAACCGCCGAGCAGGTACTGCGCGTGCAGGCTGCCTGGAAGGGCAGCGACAGCTTCACCGCGAGCACGGGCATTGGCGCCATCACGTATGGCAGGGATGGTCTGGCGATCGGATTGCCGGCCAGCGCGAGTGCGCTCCTCACGCTGCGCACCTCGCCGGTCAACGATTCCGCGACCCGCTGCGTGCAGATCAACTTCGCCGGGCACCAGAAGGTTCTCCGTGCGAACGAAGGCGGTTGCGCATGAGGGCCGTGGAAGCGGCCCGCGGCCGAGGCGCGCAGGCCGGCTTCACGCTGCTGGAGGTGCTGATCTCGATCCTCCTGGTGTCGATCGGAATCTTCGGATTCGCGAAGATGCAGGCACTGGCGCTGTCCGATACCCACGTCGCATCCTCGCGGTCGGTGGTGGCGCTGCAGGCGGCCAGCCTGGCCGGCACCTTGCAAGGCAACCGTGCCTACTGGGCGAGTGCCAGCGCCCCCGCGAGCGTGACGATCAAGGGAAGCTCGATCGCGAACGGCACCGGCACGGCCCCCGCCACGGCGGCGAGTTGCGATGCGGACCGGGCACCGCCGGCGCCGCAGTGCACGGCAGCCCAGCTGGCCTTGTCCGATCTGCAGCAATGGGCCATCCACATGAACGACCTGTTGCCAAGCTACGAGGCCACGGTGGGTTGCAGCCCCGGCGGCGAGCCGGTGACCTGCACCATCACGGTGAAGTGGGTCGAGAAGTACGTGGCCTCGACGAAGGCTTCCGTCTCCGACAGCACCGCCACCGGCGGAACGCGTTCGTACACCCTCCACGTCAAGCCCTGATGAACCGTGCGTCCGCGACTCGCCGCACCTCTCCCGCTTCCCTGCCGACGCGGCAGACCGGCATCGGCCTCGTCGAGCTGATGGTCGCCATCGTGATCGCGTTGTTCCTGGTACTGGCCGTGGCGAGCATCTACCTGAACGTGCGGGCGACTTCCGCCGCCCAGGACAACCTGGCGCAACTGCAGGACAGCGAGCGGCTCGCGCTGACCCTGATCACGACCACCCTGCAGTCGGCCGGCTACTTCGTCGATCCCACCAAGGACACCGCCGCGACTGCCTTGCCGGCAACCACGGTCTCGCGCGAGGACGGCGGCAGCAACGCCTTCGAGGCCGGCCAGCCGGTGGTCGGTACCGGGGACGGAAAAGGACGGGGATCGAATGGCGACACCATCGCCGTGCAATACCAGACCGCCCGCAACGACGGCCTGATGAATTGCCTGGGCGGCACCAATACGACCCAGGAGACCGCCGTGTTCTCGAACTATTTCGCCGTCAATGCGAACAGCGAATTGACCTGCACCGTGGGCAACGGCAGCCCCCAGGTATTGAGCGGCAACATCGACAGGATGAGCGTGGCCTACGGAACGGACACCGACGGCGATGGTGCCCTCGATACCTATCTGCCCGCGTCGGCGGTCCAGGCCGCCGGCCTCTGGGGCGGCGTCCACACGGTCCGGGTGTCGGTCTGGTTCCTCGACACGACCAAGTCGTTGCCGGGCAAGCCCGTGCCGCTGGCCTTCCCGGTCGTGCAGACCATCGACCTGATGAACAGATCATGATCCGGCCACCCCGGTCCTCGACGACCCGCCCCCGAACCCGCGCCTCGCGCTCGCGGCGCCAGCACGCGGGCGTGGTGATGGTGACCTGCCTGTTCATCCTTCTCGTCATCACCCTGCTGGCTGTCGCGATGTACCGCAGCACGGGGCTCCACGAGAAGATCGCGGGCAACACCCTCGAGAAGGAGCGGTCGTTCCATGCGGCCGAAAGCGCCGTCCGGTACGGCGAATGGTGGCTCGCGCAGGATCTTCGGGGAGCCGGCGGTGCGTGCGAAGGCATCGTCGACGGCAACACCGCCAGCAACATGCGCGTCTGCACGGCCGCGCTCGCGACACCGGCCGCGGTCCCGTGGGCGAACCGGGTCAGCTATGCGCCGCCGAAGCTGGTCGTGAAACCCGGCGGCGGCCTGATCGCCGGCAGCGCGGGTGTCGCGGGCGACGTGAACTACGCCGGGGGTCCGGGCCTGTACATCCAGTACCTCGGCCTCGGGCCCGACCCCAGGCAATCGATCTACCGCGTGACCGGCGCCGCATATGGCGGCGTCGCCTCGACCATCAGCGTGGTGCAGAGCACCTATGCGATATCGGCCCGGACACTCGACCTGGGAGGGCTATGAAGACATTCGGGTTCACGTCCATCGAGCGCGCGGTCCGTCCGGCCATGCTGCTGGCGGGCGCCGCCTTCATCCACGCGGCACAGGCGCAACTCGTCATCAGCGACACGTTGAGCGGGACCTCTTCCTCGTACGACTGGATCAGCCTCAACGGTGCCTGTCTCACCGCGGGCAACCAGGATCCCGGCGGCGCCACGAAGATTCCCGGTTGCAAGAACCTCAAGGACAAAGGCGTCTACTACAAGAGCAACACGCTGGTCGGCGGCAAGGACGGCGCCATGCCGGACAGCATGGGCAACGGCGCGCTTCGCCTGACCAACGGCGACACGACCAGCGGCTCGAACGGCGACTACCAATCCGGCGCCGTCGTCTCCAACTTCACCTTTCCGGTCAGCCAGGGCCTGGACGTCACCTTCAAGACCGTGACGTACGGCGGCGACAACCTGAACAACCACGGTGCAGACGGCATCAGCTTCTTTCTGGCCGACGGCGCGCTTCCGCCCAGCATCGGCGGCCTGGGGGGCAGCCTGGGCTACAGCTGCTCCAACGGGAATCCGCAATACGACGGCGTGCGCGGCGGCTACATCGGGATCGGCATCGACGAGTACGGAAACTTCTCCAATTCGGGCGACAACACCAACACCGGGCCCGGCTTCGGCGCGGGGCGCATCACCGTTCGGGGCGCCGGCAGCACGAACTTCGCCGATCTCTCCACGAACGCCACGACCAAGGCCTCCTATCCCACCAGCCTCAGCGCCAGCCAGCGGGAATCCGCCGTCAAGACGACCTGCCAGACTGGAACGATCCGGAACACGAGCACCAAGCTGACCTACAACTATCCGTACCTGACACACAAGGATGTCGGCGAGGTGATCGCCAACCAGCAAGCCACGAGCGTGCCCAAGCGCAGCAGCGCCAGGCCGATCACCTACTCCCTGCGAATCACGCAGGACGGCTTCCTCAGTTTCCTCTACAGCATCAACGGCGGCGTTTCGCAGACGGTTTTCGACAAGTACAAGATCACCGACAACAACGGTCCGCTTCCCGCCAGCTTCCGGTTCGGCTTCAGTGCGGGCACGGGACTGGGCAGCAATGTCCACGAGATCATGTGCTTCAAGGCGGCACAGATCGGGACGTCCGCCAGTTCGGTGGGATTGAATGCCCAGCAATCCGCCAAGGTGCAGGTCGGATCGCAGGTCTACCTGGCCTACTACAACCCGCAGAACTGGTGGGGCCAGCTCGCGGCCAGGAACCTGGTGCTCGATCCGTCGACCGACATCGTGTCGATCAACCCCGTGGCCAACTGGGACGCCAGCTGCGTCCTCACGGGCGGTGCATGCGGTGCCACGAACAAGACCAGCGGCGATGCGCAGGCCTCGGCGAACCGCGGCCTGCTGAGCTGGAACGGCAGCACCGGTATCGCGCTGCAATGGGGCAGCCTCTCCGCCACGCAGAAGTCCGCGCTGGATGCATCGGCGGCGAGCGCGACCAGTTCGACGCGACTGAACTATCTGCGCGGGGTGCGCAGCGACGAGATCCAGACACCGACCACGGGCAAGTTCAGGAAACGCACCGGGGTGCTGGGCGACATCGTCAACGCGAGCCCGGCCTGGGTCGGACCGCCCAGCTCGCCCTACGAAGGCCGGTGGCAGGACAGGCTCTATCCGAGCGCGCAGCCGCCGGAAGGCACGAGCTACGCCGCGTTCTCGGCAGGGAATGCCGCGCGGACCAACGTGGTCTACGCCGGCGCCAACGACGGCTTCATGCACGCTTTCCGCGCCGGCGCCTACAAGGCGGATGGCTCCTTCGACAAGGATGCCGCCAACGACGGGCGCGAACTGCTCGCCTACATGCCGGCCCGGGTCGTCGAGACCATCTATTCGGCCGGCACGCCCGCGCTGGATTTCTCGTCGACACAGTACGCGCACAACGCCTATGTCGATGCCACACCGGGCACGGGCGACCTCTACTACCAGGGCGCATGGCATACGTGGCTGGTGGGCGGCCTGGGCGCGGGCGGCAACGCCGCCGGCGTGATCGGCGACAAGACGAGCATCGCCACCGGCACGCTCTTCGCGCTGGAGATCACCGATCCGGGCAACTTCGCCGAAGCCAACGCGGCCGGCATCGTGCTGGGCGAGTGGAACTCGGCCAACCTGAACTGCACCGGCGACTCGATCGCATCGATGTGCCGGGACAGCCTGGGCAGCATCTACGGAACGCCGATCATCCGTCGGTTGCACGACGGACACTGGGCCGTGATCTTCGGCAACGGTCTCAACAGCAAGTCCGGCAAGGCGGGCATCTACGTGATGACCGTCGACCAGAACACCGGCGGCAAGAGCTTCCGCTTCCTGCCCACCAGCGCGGGAGCGGCACTCGCAGGCACGGCCGTGACCATGCGAAACGGCATCGTGCAGCTGACCTCCGCCGACCTGGACGGCGATCACGTCACGGACTATGTCTATGCCGGCGACGCGCGAGGCAATCTCTGGCGCTTCGATCTGACGAGCAACGATCCGGCCCGCTGGGCGGCGGGAGATTCCGCGCTGTTCACCACCCCGTCGGGCCAACCCATCACCACGCGCCCCACGGTGATCGCCAGCTCGGACGGCAACGACCTCGATCGCATCGTCGTGAGTTTCGGCACGGGACAGATCCTTCCACAGACCTTGACCGCGGCGGCGGTTCCCGAACCCGCGGGCCAGTCGATCTACGGCGTCTGGGATTGGGACATGGGCACATGGAATGCCAAGTCCTCCCGGCGCTATGTCTCGCTCGCAGCGCCTCAACGATTCACCGACGCGGACCTGACGGCACAGACGATGTCCGATGTCGCCTACGCCAATGGCGACATCTTCGGCGCGCGCACCGTGACCCGGAACGCTGTGTGCTGGAAAGGCCGCCCGGCCTGCGGCTCCGGCAATGCCAGGTTCGGATGGAAGCTCGCGCTCACGGGGGCGAAGGAACAGATCGTCTACAACCCCATCTTCGTCGACGGCCTGTTCGTCGTGAACACCACGATCCCGGCCACGACGCAGGTGCTGTCGTGCGAACAGCAACCCGCATCCGGCTACACCATGGCCATCTCGCCGGACACGGGCGGTGCACCGTCGAGCTCCTACTTCAAGAGCGCGACCACCGGTGCGAATGTCGCCGCCGACGCGGTGATCGCGGGCATCGGCCTGAGCGGCGTGGGTTCACCGGGGACCGTGACCGGCGAGAAGAAGAAGTTCCTGGTCACGCAGAACCGGGACGGCGATGGCTCGACGGTTCAGGTGGACCCCCAGGGCAATGTGAAGGGCAAGCGCCTGACCTGGATCAAGCTGCGCTGACCATGAAAGCCATGACTCGACAGGCCCCATGCATGCCGCTCGTCCGCGGGCAACGCAGGCCGCGGGGCTTCACGCTGATCGAACTGATGATCATCGTCGCGATCGTCGCGATCCTGGCCGCCATCGCCTTTCCTTCCTACAGCGCCTATGTCCGGAAGGCGCGGCGCGTCGATGCCAAGAATGCCGTCCTCGACCTGGCCAGCCGCGAGGAGAAGTTTTTCAGCATCAACAACAGATACACGGCCCAGGCCTCCGACCTGGGCTACGCCGCGCTGCCGTCGAGCGTGAATTCGGGTGGATCGAGCTACTACGACCTGAGCGTCAGCGTCGCGAGCGGCGCGACAGGCTTCGTCGCGCAGGCAACGCCCAAAGGCGGCCAGCGCGACGATACCGCCTGCTACAGCTTCAGGCTCGATCAACTCGGCGTTCAATCCAACGTGGGGAGCGATGGCACCACGGTGCTGGCCGATCCCGGTTGCTGGTAGGAGCAAAGGCCGCGCGGTCGCATCGGGCAAGGCCTGTGCAACGCCTCATCGACGGCCGCCTCCCAGGTCTCAGGGCGCACCCGCGCGCGATCTGTAGAGCCCGGCGTGCGCCATCGTGTATTCCGCCAGCGGCCCCAGCCTCGCCTGCGCCACGTCGAATTGCGCCGGCGGCTTGACGTAGGCGTGAACGATCCTTTGCGGCCCACCGGCATCGCCAACGCCTTCGACGACGATCGGGACACGCCGATAGCCATCCACCTCGCCGACCCGCTCGAGCAGGTCCATGGCCGCCAGCGCCGCGTCGTCGACCTCGAACAATTGGCCGGCGATTCGCTCCCCTTCGCCGGGCTGGAAAACCAGCCATGGCGAGAAGCGTTCGCCCATCAGGTACAGCGGATAGCGCTCCTGCGTGACGAAGTCGCCGGGGATGCGGCGGCCGCGGTTGGTGGCGAAGTTGGGGTAACCCTCTTTCAGGGTGCCGAAGACAAAAACGATGTTTGGCATGGAGGATGCGCCTTCAGCCAAATGTAGACCAAGCCTCGCCGCCTTGTTCCCATCGTCGGATGCGATCCGCCCAGCCAACGCCAGCAGATCCCGATCCCTCCCCCGCCCCCCGATCAACCCCAGCCCCACGGGCAGCCCGTCGACCGTCCCCAGCGGCAGGCTGACCTGCGGCAAGCCGCACAGCCCCGCGATGCAGGTATGGGCCAGCACGCGCATGCGGGTCTGCGCATCGGGCTGCGCCGAAGCGCCCAGCAGCGGCGCCACGTCGGGCGCGGTCGGCAGGCACAGCACGCCGTCGTGCGCGAGCAGGTCGTCGATCCTCGCGCGCAGCGCGTCGGCCTCGCGCCGCGCGGCCTCGATCTCCCGGGCCGTGACCTGCGACGCGGCGCGCAGCCGCGCCGCGATCTCGGGTGCCATCGACGGCCGCGTGCGCTCGAACCATTCGCCATGCGTGCGCCAGACCTCGGCGCTCTGCAGCACGCGGTAGGCCTGTGCCGCAGCGGCCAGCGACAGGCCTTGCGCGGGCGCATCGAAGGCCAGGCCCAGCGATGCCAGACGGTCCAACGCAGGACGCAGCGCGGCGGCCACGCCCGGCACGGCATCGTCGAAGGCATCGGCCATCGGCACGATGCGCCGCAATGGTCGTATCTCGCCCGGCGGCAGCAGCACCGCGCCCACGCGCTCGAGCACCGCCGCGGTCACGGCGAACCAGCCCACCGTGTCGAAGGCCGGCGCCAGCGGCGTCACGCCACGCGCATCGATCGCGCCATGCGTGGGCCGCAGTCCGTACAGACCGCAGTAGCTGGCCGGGATGCGCACCGAGCCCGAGGTGTCGGTGCCCAGCGCGAAGTCGACGCAGCCAGCGGCCACGGCGGAAGCCGAGCCGCTCGACGAACCGCCGGGCACGCGGCCGGGCGCGCGCGGGTTCAGCGGCGTGCCGTAGTGCAGGTTTTCGCCCGCGAGCGAGAACGCGAGTTCGTCGCTGAGCGTTCGGCCTTGCAACCGCGCGCCGGCCTCGAGCAGGCGCGCGACCGCAGGTGCATCGGCCGTGGCCGGCGCATGCGTGCGCAGCCAGTCGGGATTGCCCGAGCGCGTAACGTGGCCCGCGAGGTCGAACACCTCCTTGGCGGCGAAGCCGAGGCCGCTCAACGGGCCACCGCCGCAAGGATCGCGCGCAAACGAAGGATCGAGCCCGAAGCGTTCCGGACTCTCGAAGGGAGCGCGGGCCATCACTCGGCCCGGTCCGGCGCGCCGCGATCGGGCGGCAAACCGTAGATCGCTTCCGCATGCACGATCGACTCGGCCATCGACGACACCGGCAACTGCTTGCGCATGGCCTCGCGCCGGATGATGGCGTAGGCCTCGTCCTCCGAGATGCCCTGGCGCGTGGCGAGGATCTTCATCGCGCGCTCGACGATGCGGCGCGTGCGCAGGGTCTCGTCGAGCTTGGCGATGCGGTTGAGCAGCCGCTCTTCGTAGCGGAACAGCATGCGCGCGACGTACAGCGTGGCGAGCACGCCGAAGGGACGGATCGGCTTGGGCAGCACGCCGTGCACGTTGGCGGCCGCGGCGGCCTCGAGCACGGCCGGGTTCTCGTAGGCCAGCAGCGCGATCAGCACCGCGTGCGAGGAACCGGCCAGCCAGGGATGCGCGGCGTCGCGCTCCGACTGGATGCTGAAGAACACGGCCTCGGTGCCCTCGGGCAGGTGGTTCGGCTCGGGCCACAGCGCGGTGACGCGGCAGCCGAAGCGGCGCAGCTGCTCGCACAGCACGCGGGCGTCCTCGTCGTCGGGATGGATGACGGCGACCCGGATGTCACGCAGGGAGCGCAGCTGGATCGGATCGGGCGTCATCAGAGGATCTTCCGTTCGTAGGCGACGAGGTAGGGATCGGGGCGGACGATGGACGCATCCTCCCACAGCAGGTCGAAACCGCCATCCTCGCGCGAGCGCCCGATACGGGCCTTGAGCGCGGTGTGGTTGGTGTCGGCGTCGATCTCGACCTCGCCCTGGGCCGAAGCATGGCGCGTGCCACCGAGGCTGCGCACGATGCGGTCGGGGTCGGGCGCGCCCTCGCGCGGCACCGCGCGCGCGAACAGGTGCACCTGCAGGTAGCCGGCCTCGGCATACATGTTGGGCCGGCGGCCGGCGCCGTAACGCTTCTCGTAGAGCGCGGTGAAGCGCGCGCTGGCCGGGCTCTCGATGCCCGCGAAGTAGGGCGCGACCGTGAGGTGGCCCGCGCGCGCGGCCGGGCTCAATGCCGCGATCTCGGCCTCGCTCGCGGTGAGGCTCGCGATCGGATGCCCGGCCGAGGTGGCGCCGATGGCGTGGCAGGCCGCATAGAGCCGCGCGGTGTCGGCGCCCACCACGGTGCTGAGCACCACGTCGGGCCGCGCGGCGGCGATGCGTTCGGCCACCTCGGCGAAGGCGCTGTCGGGCGCGCCCATGGGCAGGTAGGTCTCGCCCGCCACGCTGCCCGCGCTCTCGAGCAGAAACTCCTTCGCGATGCGCGAGATCTCGCGCGCGAACACGTACTCGGAACCGACCAGGAAGAAGCGCCGTCCGTGATGCGCGAACAGGTACTTGATCAGCGGCACGATGGTCTGCGCGGGCGTGGGCCCGGTGTAGATCACGTTGGGCGAATACTCGAAGCCCTCGTACACCGAGGGATAGAACAGCACCGCACCGTGGCGCTCGACCACCGGCAGCACGGCCTTGCGGCTGGCCGACGAGCAGCAGCCGAAGATCACCGGCACCTGGTGGTGCAGCACCATGCGGCGCGCGATGTCGCGATAGCTCGCGGGATCGGGGCCCGGGTCCTCGATGATCGGCACGATGGGCCGGCCCGCCACGCCGCCGCCCGAGTTGATCTCGTCGATGGCGACCAGCGTGCCGCTCAGCAGCGCCTGCTCGGTCACGGCCATGTTGCCGGTCTGGGCGAACAGCACGCCCACGCCGATCTCATCGGACATGCGCGCCCTCCTCCTGACCCGTGGCCATCGCATGGCCGGGCCGCATGGCATGCCAGGCGGTGTCGTCCTGGAAGGCCGCGGCCAGGCCGAGCAGCGCGAACTCGCCGCCGGGATGGCCGATCAGCGTGAGGCCCACCGGCAGGCTCGTGTCGCCGAAGCCGCAAGGCAGGCTCACCGCCGGCAGGCCGGTGAAGTTGGCGAGGCAGGGCATGGCGGTCATGGCGTCCTGGACGGTGGTCGTGCGGCCGGCGAATTCGATGCGCGATTCTGCCAAGGGCGGCGCGGTCACGGGCAGCGTCGGCAGCACGAGCGCGTCGAGCCCCGCCAGGTCGCGCGCGAACGCGGCGCAGAAGGCGCCGCGGAACTGCTGCGCCGCGAGGTAGTCGACGGCCGACACGCTCTCGCCCGCATGCAGCAGCGCGCGCACGTCGGGTGCGTAGCGCTGCGCCCGATCGTGCATCAGCGGACGGTGGAAAGTGCTGGCCTCGGCGTACATGATGGCCTTCCAGGCCGCGAACACCGCCGCCATGCCGCGCACCGCCACGGGCACGAGATCGCTGCCGCGCTGGCCGAAGACCTCGAGCGCCGCCTCGAAGGCCCGGCCCACGTCGGGCGCGGTCTCGAAGCCATCGCCCGCCAGCATGCCGATGCGCAGCCGGGCGCGGCCGCGCGCCTCGCGGAACTGCGCGGCATGGCGCGACGAATCGCTGGCCGAGCCTGGCAGCATCGCGTCGAGCCCCAGCCACAGGTCCTCGGCGCTGCGCGCCATCGGCCCGGCGGCATCGAAGCTCCAGGCCAGCGGCAGCACGCCCTCGCCTTCGACGCGGCCGGTGCCCGGCTTGATGCCCGAGATGCCGCAGGCCGCGGCGGGAATGCGGATCGAGCCGCCGGTGTCGGTGCCGATGGCCAGCGGCAGCAGCCCGTCGGCCACGCAGGCGGCCGAGCCGCCGCTGGAGCCGCCGGTGATCGCGCGCGGATCCCAGGGGTTGCGCGTGGCGCCATGGTGCGATCCCTTGTTGGTCGCGCCGTAGGCCCACTCGTGCATGTTGGTCTTGGCCACCACGATGGCGCCGGCCCGGCGCAGCCGCGCGACCAGCGGCGCCTCGCCCTGCAGCGGCGCGTCGGCCAGCACGGCCGAGGCCGCGCTGCTGCCGAGGCCGGCGGTCAGCACGTTGTCCTTCACCGCGATCGGCACGCCGTGCAGCGGCCCCAGGGGCAGGCCGCGCGCCAGCGCGAGGTCGGCCTCGCGCGCCTGCGCCAGCGCGCCTTCGCGATCGACGGCCACGAAGGCGTTGGTGCGCGCGGCGCGGCGTTCGATGTCGGCCAGCCGGCGTTCGGCGAGCTGGACCGCGCCGAGCTCGCCGCGGCGGATCAGCGCGGCCAATTGCGCCACGCCCGCGCCGTCGATGGTCTCAGCGATGGACATGATCGGTCTCCGTCGACGGTGGAACGAGCGCGAACCAGGCACGCCCGGGCATCTCGCGCAGGCCCGTGCGCAGGTCCTCGAGGATCGCCGCGACCTCGTCGCACAGCGCGGGGTCGAGCGCCGCGAGGCCCGCGGCGCGGCGATGCGCGGCCACGCTGTCGGCGTTCCAGGCTGCGGCGGGCTGGGTGGGAACGGTTGCCATGGTCATGCCGCCAGCAGTTCGCGCAGCGCGTTGTCGATGAACGCGTTGTCGGGTTCGTGCAGGCCCTTGCCCGCCAGGTGGCCCCAGTCGGAAGGCAGCACGCGCAGCTCGGCATTGGGCATGTGTGCGACCTCGAAGGCCGAATCCTCGGGCGGGAAGTAGAGATCGCTCGACGAGGGCATGACGATGGCGCGCGCCTTGATCGCCGACAGCGCCGCGACAAAGTCGCCCCGGTAGACCGGGTTGTCCGCGATGTCGCCGTGCTGCCCGGTCCACAGCGACGCGACCAGGTTGTTGGCATCCTTCGACAGCAGCCAGCCTTCCCAGAACTCGATCAGGAAGTCCTCGAGCGAGGCGAAGCCCAGCGCCTCGATGTCGAGCCGGTCGCGCAGGAACTTCTGCGAGAAGCCCCAGCCCGCGTACACCCGGCCGGCGGCGCGCAGGCCGCGCTCGGGCTGGCGTTCGTAGAAGCCCTCGCGCCATTCGGCGTCGGCCTGCAACGCGGCCTTCACGCCCGCGAAGAAGACCTGGAAGTGGCGCGACGCGCGCGCCGCGCCCTGGAACGGCAGCAGCCGCTGCACCATGTCCGGGTACAGCGCGGCCCAGTGGAACGCATGCACCGCGCCCAGCGACCAGCCCGTGACCAGCCGCAGGGTGTCGATGCCCAGGTGCTCGGTCACCAGCCGGTGCTGCTGCACCACGTTGTCGTAGACGGTCACATTGGGGAAGCGGCCGCGGTCGTTGGGCGCGGGCTGGTTGCTCGGCGAGCTCGAGACGCCGTTGCCGAAGGAGTTCGGCACGACGATGAAGTACTCCGACGGATCGAGCGCCTTGCCGGGCCCGATCAGCCATTCGTTGTCGGCGTGCGTGCTCGCGAACCAGGTCGGGTAGACGATGGCGTTGTCGCGCTTCGCATTGAGCTTGCCGTAGGTCTTGTAGGCCAGCTTCGCGTTGCGCAGCATGCGGCCCGATTGCAGGGCGATGTCGCCCGCCTCGAAAATCTCGTGGTCCATGGTGTTCGTTCCTCTCTTTGGATGTGTGCGTGGATGTGGGGGCTCAGACGCCGAGCAGTTCTTGCAACAGCGCGCGGTCGCCCTCGAGCTCGGCCTTGCGCGTCTCGCGCACGATGCGGCCCTGGTCCATGACGTAGGCGCGCTCGGCGATCGAGAGGCAGAAGTTCAGGTCCTGCTCGGCGACCAGCACCGACAGGCCGTCGCGGCGCAGCCGCAGCAGCACCTCGGCGATCTCGTCGACGATCGAGGGCTGCACGCCCTCGGTCGGCTCGTCGAGCAGCAGCAGCTTCGGCCGCGTGGCCAGCGCGCGCGCCATCGCGAGGATCTGCTGCTGGCCTCCGCTGAGCCGGCCCGCGAGGTCGTTGGCCTTGGGCACCAGCGCCGGGAAGTCGGCGAAGGCGCGCGCGATCGCCTCGGCGCGCGGATGGCCGCAGGCCACGGCAGCCAGCGCGATGTTCTCGCTGACCGACAGCCGCGGGAACACGAAGCGCCCCTGCGGCACGTAGCCCAGGCCGCAGCGTGCGCGGTCGTCGGTTCGTTCGGGCAGCGGCCGGCCGTCGAGCCGCGCGTTGCCGCCCATGGGCGTGGCCTGGCCGACCAGCAGGCGCATCAGCGTGGACTTGCCCACGCCGTTGCGGCCCAGCAGCGCGACGATCTCGCCGCGCCCCACGCTCAGGCTGGCGCGCTCGACGATCGATGTCTTGCCGTAGCCGCCGCCGATCTCAATGGCTTCGAACATGCTGCTGTCTCCCGAGATAGATGTCCAGGATGCGTTCGTCCTGGCGCAGGGTGTCGAGGTCGCCCTGGGCGAAGACCTCGCCGCGGTGCAGGACGGTCACTTCGGCGTCGAGCGTGCGCACGAAGGCCATGTCGTGCTCGACCACGACCACGGCCGCCGTTTCGGCCAGCACGCGCACCAGCTGCGAGAGTTCGCGGCGCTCGTCGCCGGTCATGCCCGCGGCCGGCTCGTCGAGCAGCACCACCGAAGGCTGCAGGCACAGCACCATGCCGAGGTCCAGCCATTGCTGCTCGCCATGCGAGAGGTCGGCCGCGTCGCGCTCGGCCAGCGCCTCGAGGCCGAGCGCGCGCAGCGTGCGTTCGC
This sequence comes from Variovorax sp. ISS6, assembly GCF_056523145.1. NCBI lineage: Bacteria > Pseudomonadati > Pseudomonadota > Betaproteobacteria > Burkholderiales > Comamonadaceae > Variovorax > Variovorax sp. ISS6. The sequence goes on along the minus strand of NZ_JAWRZC010000002.1, from coordinate 1,398,581 downwards.
TGAGCCGGTCGGCCACCGCGGCATCGCGGTCGCGGCTGTAGGCGGCGATCCAGAGGTTGATGCGCACGCTCAGTTCGCCGAACACCTGTGCCACCTGCATCTTGATGCCCACGCCGGCCTGCACGCGGCGGTACGGCATCCAGCGCGTGACGGGTCGCCCGTCGAGCACGATCTCGCCCGCGTCGAGCAGGTGCGTGCCCGTGAGGCAGCGCAGCAGCGAGCTCTTGCCCGCGCCGTTCGGCCCGATCAGACAGCGCACGCGGCCCGGCGCGAAGCGCTGGGTGACGCGGTTGACGGGCACCACGCCGCCGAAGCGCTTGACTCCGTCGCGGATCTCGAGCACCGGCGCCGGCACGGCCGCGCCCTCGCGCAGGCCGCGCACCAGGTCCACGTCCATCGCGGTCTTGGCTTGTCGCGCCTTGCCCTGCGCGCCCTCCGGCCCTCGCAGCGCCCGCAGCCGCCCGAGGCCGCCGAGCAGCCCGCCGCGCAGGAACAGCACGAGCAGGATCAGCGCCACGCCCATGATCAGCGTGGTCTGCCCGCCGACCACGCCGCCGCCCAGCCAGTACGACAGGCCGCCGACCGCCACCGCGCCCACAAAGGGGCCGGCCAGCGTGCCGAGCCCGCCCACCAGCACGTAGATCGGCACCAGCAGCGCCTGCTGCGCGCTGAACAGCGAGGGGTTGAGGTAGTTGGCCCAGGCACCGTAGAGCGCACCGGCCAGGCCCGCGATGCCGCCGGCCAGCGTGAACACCACGAGCTGGCAGCGCCGCACGTCGTAGCCCAGCAGCTCGGTCTTGGGGCCGTCGAGGCGCACGCAGTCGACCACCGTGCCGAAGGGCGAGCGCAGCAGCGCGCGCACGCCCAGCAGCACCAGCGCCGAGACCGCCAGCACGCAGGCGAAGGTGCCCTGCGGCCCGAGCCCCTGCGCATCGGCCCCGAAGCCCAGCACGATGCCCGGGATGTTCGACAGGCCGTTGTCGCCGCCCACCACCGCGTCGCCGAAGCGCGCCGAGAACGAGATGCTGCCGGTCCACAGCAGCAGGGTGACGGTGTAGGTCAGGATGGTGGCCTGCAGCGCGCCGAGGCGGCCGTGGAACAGCAGCCAGCCGACCGCGCCGGCGGCCGCCGCGCCCACGATCGCGCCGACCGGCAGCGACCACACCAGCGTGTTGCCGGTGACGCTCGCGAGGTTGATCGCCGCCACGCTGCCGGCGTAGCCGCCGAGGCCGAAGAAGGCCGTCTGCCCGAGGCTCAGCATGCCGCCGCGGCCCCACACCATGTCCAGGCTCAGGCCCAGCAGGCCGAAGATCAGCCAGGAGCTCGCGAGGTAGGCGAGGTACTCGTCGACGAAGAAGGCGCCGGCGCCCAGCACCACGGTGCCGGCGACGGTGGCCAGCCACCAGGGTGCCGCACGGCGCGCCGCGGTGCGGGTTGCGGTCGCGGGCGCCGCCAGGGTTCTGCTCATGTTCATGCGTGGCCTCCGTTCAGAGCTTCAGGCGCCAGCGCTCGGAGATGCCCTGCGGCCAAGCGCGCAGGGCCACGAGCGTGATCACGAAGAACACCACGTCGCCCGCGACGGTGGACCAGACGCTGGCCACCGCGCTCGCGGCCGAGCCCAGGATGCCGCCCGCGGCGATGGTGCCCGCGAGCGTGACCGGGCCCGCGACCACCACCGCCAGGAAGGCCTTGATGCCGAAGGCGAAGCCCATGCTGGGCGTGGCCGGCACGGCCGGCACCAGGATCGCGCCGGCCAGGCCCGCGAGACCGCAGCCCAGGGCGAAGGTGAGGTTGTTGATGCGCACCGTGCGCACGCCCATCGCGGCCGCGGTGGCCGGGTCCTGGATCGCGGCGCGCGCCATCAGGCCGTAGTTCGTGCGCGTGAGCAGCGCATACACGGCCGCGATCAGCACCGCCGCCACCACGATCAGGAACAGCAGGTAGCTCGAGATCGTGTAGTCGCCGATGCGCACGTTCGACGCCGGCATGCCGATGCCGGGCGTGACCGTGCCGAACAGCAGCACCGCGCTCTGGTAGAGCGCGAGGCTCAGGCCCCACATGGCCAGCAGCGTGTCGAAGGGCCGGCCGTGCAGGCGCCGCACGATCAGCCATTCGACCAGCGCGCCGAAGGCCGCGGCCGCCAGCGCGGCCAGCGCCACCGCGAGCGGAAACGGCACGCCGGCACGCACCGCGGTCAGCGCCGCGTAGGCGCCGAACATGATGAATTCGCCATGCGCGAGGTTCACCACGCCCATCAGCCCGAACACCACGGCCAGGCCGAGCGTCGCGATCAGCAGCACCGAGCCGCTGGCGACCGACGAGAGCACGCCGGTCAGCAATTGATCCCATGCCATCGGGGGCCTCGCTCAGTTCGACGCGCCGGGCGTGAAGTGCTGCGCCGTCTGCGGCCTGGCGACCAGGTCGCAGACCTGGTCCTCGAACTTCGGCGCCACCGAGGCATAGGTCTCGACGATGTCGAAGCTCTGCGTCTTCGTGCCCACGCCGATGTAGATGTTCTGGCGCACGTGGTGCGACTTCGGCTGCATCGACACAGGGCCGGCCGGCGAGTCGAAGGCCACGCCCTCGCCCTCCTCGAAGGCCTGGATCACCTTCGCGGGCTCGGCCGACTTCGCCTTGTTCGCGGCCTTGGCCCACAGGTGCACCGCGTTGTAGACATCGACCGCGACCGCGGTCACCGGCTCCTTGTTGCCGTAGGCCTTCTCCCAGGAGGCCTTGAAGGCCTTGTTGCGCGGCGTGTCGAGCCAGGCGAAGTATTCGAGCGCCGCCACGATGCCCTCGCCGGCCTGCGGCGACACCACCACCTGCTGGTTGCCGCCGCCGTAGTTGGTCGACACCACGCCCACGCGGCTCTTCAGGCCCGCGGCCGCCATCTGCTCGAGGAAGCCGGTCTGGTTCGCGCCCACCGGCAGCGCGACCACGAAGTCGGGTTTGGCCTGCTGGATCTTGTTGATGGTGGGCGAGTAGTCGGTCAGCGTGAGCGGCAGGAAGTCGGCACCGACCACCTCGCCACCGAACTCCTTCGCGTAGAGCTTGACCCACTGCGCCGAGATGGTGCCGAAGTTGTAGTCGGGCGCCATGATGTAGACCTTGGGCCCGTACTTCTTGATCGCCCACTTCACGAGCACGCTGAGCTGCTGCGAGGCCGTGGCGCCGGTCACGAAGGTCTGCCGGTCGCAGGCGCCGCCCTCGTAGAGCGAGGAATAGAAGTAGGGGATCTTCGAGCGCCGCACGATCGGGCGGATCGCCTCGCGGCTCGAGCTCGTGAGGCCCGCGAACAGCGCCTGCACCTTGTCCTTGAGGATCAGCGTGGTCGTGTACTGCGTGTACTTGGCGTCCTCCGACTGCGCGTCGGCCTCGGCCACCTCGACCCTGGCGCCGGCCACGCCGCCCGCCGCGTTGATCTCGTCGACCGCGAGCCGCAGCGCCCGGCTCTGCTGGATGCCGTAGATGTTGAGGCCGCCGGTCTTGTCGAAGATGGCGCCGATGCGCACGGGCTCGCCGGCGGCGAAGGCGTGGGTGCCGAAGGCGGCGAGGCCCGCGACGAGGAAGAGTCCGGCAAGCCGCGCGAAGGGACGCGAAGAAGGGATATGCATGGTGGCTGTCTCCTGGGGGTGTCTGGGTGGATCGACGTGCCCGGGACGCCATGCCGATGCATGCGCCGGCACGCGCGCATGGCCAAGCCATGCGAAGCGCGCGCAGGCGCGTCGGCAATGCGGTGCGACCGCGGACACGAGGGGGACGGCAGAACTGCCGAGGGGAGAACCAGCGAAGCTGCCGGTTGCGCCGCGAGGGCGCCGAGGAAATCCGGCAAAGCTGCCGGAGAAGGGAACGGCGGCGAGGTTAACGCAGCGCGAACGCGGGTGTCAACGGGATGACACCCGATCTTGCGCTTCGGATCAGATCCGGCCCGCGGTCACGCCGCCGTCGACCGGCAGCACCGTGCCCGTGATCCAGGCCGCCTGGTCCGAAGCCAGGAACAGGATCGCCTGCGCCACGTCGGCCGGCTGGCCATTGCGGCCCAGCGGATGGAAGGCGTTGAAGCCCGGCAGCGTCTCGCGCACCTGCGCCTCGCTCATGAAGGTGTTGTAGACCGGCGTCTCGACCACCGCGGGTGCCACCGTGTTGATGCGGATCTTCAGCGGCGCCAGTTCGATCGCGAGGTTGCGCGTCAGCGCGTGCACGCCCGCATTGGCCGCCGAGTAGGCGGCCGACGGCGTGGCGCCGATGGCCTGGATCGCCCACAGCGAACCGGTCTGCACGATGGCGCCGCCGCCGCGTTCGCGCATCGCGCGTGCCGCGGCCTGCGCCATGAAGAACTTGCCCTTGAGGATGGTGTCGAGGAAGGCGTCGTACTCGGCGGCCTCGACCTCGAGGAAGGGCTTGGGGCTGAAGATGCCGGCGTTGTTGACCAGGATGTCGACGCCGCCGAAGGCGCGGGTGGCTTCGTCGACGAGGCGCTGCGCGGTGGCCGGGTCGGCGATGTCGCCGGCCACCGCGCGCACGCGCTCGCCGCCGACATCGATCGCGGCCGCGGCACGCGCGAGCTTGTCGGCGTCGCGCCCGCCGATCACCACGCGCGCACCTTGTGCCACGAGCTGGCGGGCCACCTCCTGGCCGATGCCGGAGCCGCCGCCGGTGACGATGGCGACCTTGGAAGAAAAACTGTTCATGAAAGTCCTTGCTGGATGGATGGAATGAGCGCAGTCTTCCTCGCCGAGGGTCCGCGGGCAAATGAGAAGATCTGTCGCTGCGGCAAAGAAAAACTTTTCCGAAAGGACGACGGCATGAAGACTCCCGCCTATCTCAACGCCCTCAAGGCCTTCGAGGCCGCGGCGCGCCACCAGGGCTTCTCGGCCGCGGCCGAGGAACTCAGCGTGACGCCGGCCGCGGTCGGCCAGCTGGTGCGCAGCCTCGAGGCCTGGCTCGGCGTGCCGCTGTTCGTGCGCGCGAGCAGCGGCAGCGCGCGCCTCATGCCCACCGAGGCGGCGCGGCGCGCGTTGCCCGACATCCGCGAGGGCTTCGACCGCCTGGGCCTCGGTGTCGCAAGGCTCAAGGAGGCCACGCCGAATCCCGCCCTCACCGTGACGCTCAGCCCGGCTTTCGCGGCCAAGTGGCTGCTGCCGCGCATCGAGCGCTTCCAGGCCCGCCATCCGGGCACCGACCTGCTGCTCGACACCAACACGCGCACGGTGGACTTCCTCGCCGAGCACATCGACGTCGGCGTGCGCTATGGCGGTGGCGACTGGCCCGGGCTCGTCGCCACCAAGCTCATGGACGAGCAGGTCTTCCCGGTCTGCGCGCCCACGCTCAAGGGCTTGCGCCGGCCATCGGACCTCGCGCGCCGCACGCTCATCCACGACCTCTCGCTGCCCGCGCGCTCGGGTTTCCCGAGCTGGCGCAGCTGGTTCGACGGCATGTCGCTCGGCGCGGTGCCGGCCACGCGCGGGCTGCGCATCAACAACTCGGCCGCGGTGCTGCAGGCCGCGATCGATGGCCTGGGCGTGGCGCTGGGCCGCAGCGTGATGGTGCGCGACGACCTCGCCGCCGGGCGCCTCGTGCGCCCCTTCGGCGACAGGGGCAGCGTGCCCGCACTGGCGTACTACGTCGTGCACCGGCCCGAGGCCGGGGCGATGCCGCAGGTGGCGGCCTTTCGCGACTGGCTGCGCGAGGAGGCCGCGCGCGACGCGTGAGACACCGCGCCGGGCGGCCCCGGCCGGCCGAGGGTATGCACTAATGCAGGTAGATTAATCAACTTGCATTATCCGGCCATGCCCGCCGCCGCACGCCGCCATCCCAAGCCCGCCGAGCACCCGCCGCACACCGACGCGCCCGGCGACACCACGCATGCGCGGCTGCTCGCCGAGGCCATGAAGCTGATGGCGCGCGAAGGCATGAACGCGGTCTCGCTGCGCCGCATCGTGGTGGCGGCCGGTGCCAACAACGCCTCCGCGTTGCACTACCACTTCGGCAGCCGCGAGGGCCTGGTGGGCGAGATCACCGCGATGCTGCAGCACTGGCTGGAGCCGCGATCCTGCGCGGGCCTGGAGGCGCTGCGCGGGCGGCCGCACGGCGTGCGCGACATCATGGAGGCCGCCTTCGGCCCGATGATCGAGATGCTGCAGACGCCGGCCTTCGGCCGCGACGCGGTCTGCTTCATCGGCCGGCTCGGCTGGGACTTCGGCGAGGCCGGCCAGCGGCTGTCCGCGAAGCTGCACCGCAAGCTGCTGGGCCTCGCGGTCGAACTGCTCGAGGCGCAGTTGCCGCACACCTCGCGCGAGACGATCCAGTACCGGCTCATCCTCAGCATGAACGTCGTGTACTACGGCATCTCCTACCGCAGCTACCTCAAGCGTTCGCCCTTCGGCGTGATGCCGATGTCGGAGCGCGGCAACGAGGCGCGCGAGCGCCAGGAGTTCATGGACTACCTGGAGGCCGGCGTGCGCAACGTGCCGGGCCCCGGCACCCCACGCCTCGACGCCGGCTGAGCCGCGCCTCGGGTGTACCCGGACCCGCCGGATGGACGGGTCGTCTTTCGAGAAAACCAAGACGGAGACATTCCCCATGCCCAGAAATTTCAGGCCACGCCTGCGCCCGGTCGCATCGCTGCTGGCACTCGGCCTCGTGCTCGCCTCATGCGGAGGCGGCGGCAACGGCAATCCCGCGCTCTGGCTCGCACCGCCGCCCGCGGGTGCCGGCTCCCCGGACAGCGCCCCGCCACCACCACCGCCGGCCGCGGTGGGCCAGGCGCTCTCGATCTCCACGCACGAGATCGCGAGCAAGGCCAAGGCCCTGCGCACGCCTGGCACGGCCGGCGTCAAGGTCGACGCCTCGAGCAAGCTCGCCACGCAGTTCGGCGGCACCGAGGTGGACCTGAACCGTGTGCGCTACACGCGCTACGGCCTCGAGGGCAACGCAGGCAAGCCGGTCGACGCGGTGCTGATCGCCGTGCCCGGCACGCTGGCCGCGTCGCACAGCTACCTGGTGCTGGCGGAGAACCTGGTCTGGCGCATGTGGAAGGACCACGGCAAGGTGGTCGAGCTCTGGGGCATCGACCGGCGTTCGGTGCTGCTGGAGGACACCAAGGGCCTGCAGATCGCCGAGCGCGAGCGCAAGGCCGAGATCGGCCTCGACTTCCTCTACGGCGCCGAGCTCGGCCTGTCGCTCGATCCCAGACTCGACCGGCGCGCGGTCTTCCACGACAGCACCGACGTGCCCTTCATCGCCGACTGGACGCCACAGGTGCATTCGATCGACATCGACGCGGTGGTCGACGTGGCGCTCACGGTCGCGCGCAACCGCAACGTCTTCCTCGGCGGCCACTCGGCCGGCACCGGCTTCGTCGCGCGCTACGCGGCCACCGACTTCAACCTCTCGGGCAGCGGCCCCGCGCAGCCCGGCTACGCCAAGCTCAAGGGCCTGGTGCTGTTCGAGGGCGCGGGTGCCTCGCTGGCGGCGACGCCGCCCACCGATGCCCAGCTCGACGCGGTCATCGCCGCGGCGGAAGGCGGCCTGCACGACGCGGTCGCGACCGGCAAGGTGCAGGCCTTCGTCTCGGTACCGGGCCTGACGCCGCGCGTGAACGCCTCGACCGAGGTCACGGGCATGCAGATCGCGTTCGAGGGCACGATCAACGGCACGCAGGCGCTGCTGCAGACCGACCAGCGCGGCATCGCGGACAACAACGTCTACAGCGTCGTCACCGACTTCACCAAGCGCGCGTTCCCGGTCACGGCCGGCGCGGCGCTCGGCACCTTCATGGACGACGACAACCTCGCGCGCACCGTCTTCTATTCGATCTCGCTCGGAGCATTGGGCGATGCGCGCGCCGACGGCGTGCGCGTCTGGCTCGACAACGACGCGGCGCTGCCGGCCTCGGCTTTCCGCGACTTCGGTCCCATGCCGGCCACCATCGCGGGCTCGCTGCCGGCCTGGGGCAAGGAGCTCGAGCCGACCAATCTCAAGCGCTTCTCGCGCGCGCTGTTCCTCGGCGACACCACCTACAGCGACTGGTACTACCCGAGCTCGGGCCTGCTGATCGGCAACTCCGCCGCCGGCGGCGGCGCCAACCTCGGACTGGACACCAGCGCCCTCTCGCTGCCCGTGAGCCAGGGCGGGCGCGGGCGCGCCGACATCGTCAACCAGACCCAGGCCCGCAGGATCGACATTCCGGTGATCGCCTTCGGCGGCTCGAACGGACTCTCGCCCGTGCCTGGCGTGTGGCGCGGCTTCGCCGAGGCGATCGCGCCCTGCGCGGCTCCGAGCTGCGTGGCCGGCACGCCGCGCACGCCGGCCGGGCAGGCGGCCAACCTCGCCGACCGCAAGTTCGGCGACGTGGCGGGCGGCTTCGAGGTGCACATCAGCGAGGGCTACACCCACGTCGACATCCTGACCGCCGACGACGGCGACAGCAACAAGGTGGTGCGGCCGCTGGCCGACTTCATCGAGCGCAACATCCTTTGACTGGAGCGCCCGGCCGCGGGCGATGGAGTTCCGAAGCGTGACGCATGCCATGAGCTTTTCCATGCCGGCCTTCGGCGCCGCGGCACCGACCGCACCCGCGAAGGCCAGGCGCCCGGCCATGCCACGGCAGCTGGCATTGCAGCTGCGCGGCAGCTACGAGAGGCTGCGCGAATGCCGCTGCGCCTGCGCGCGCGGCGAGGCACTGATCTTCCATTGCCGGCAGCAGATCCTCGAATACGAAGCCGATCCGCGGCAGTTCGCGCGCACCTACTTCGCGGGCAGCGCGCCCGATGCGTTTGCGGTGCTCGCGAGCATGCGGCGCGCGCACGAAACCCTGGCGCGCTACCAGGGCGAGATCGCCGGCTTGCAGGCGGAACTCGGCGCGGCCGAGGCCGAATGCGCGCGCACCGAGCAGTCGGTCGAGGCACGGCTGGCCACGCTCGGCGCGCCGCGGCCGAACTGGTGCCGCTGGCCCGAGGCGCCGCATGCGCTCGAGAAGATGCGCAGGAGCCACCTGAGCCACTTCCGGCTGCGGCCGCAGCCCGCACCTTCATAGGCCAGGGTTCGGCGCGCTTCGATAATCCGAGGCTTTCCCCCGCACCGGACCCCATCGCCCCCATGAGCGCCGCCGACTTCCTCCTCTCCCCCTCCGTCCAGAAGCTCCTGCAGGTGCTCTACGGAAATCCCGAGGAACCCTTCACCACGAACGAACTGGCGCAGAAGACAAAGCTCGACGCGGCCGAGGTGGAGGGCACGCTCGCGCACCTCGTCGGCAGCGGCATGCTGTCGCGGCATGCCGCGAAGGAGGAACTGCCCGAAACCTTCACGCTCGATCGCGGCTTCGTGTTCCACCGCGAGCTGCGCCGCATCGCGCTGAAGTCCTTCGCGGCGGCCGAGCCGGTGCGCGCGATGCTGCGCACCAGGTTCAAGGATTCGGTGGTGCGTGCCTTCGTGCTCGGCGAGGACGCGAACGGCATCGTGGAGGTGCTTGTCGTGCATGGCGCGGTGACGCCCGACGAAGCGGCGATGACCGCCGCCTGCCGCAAGCTGTCGAAGGCCATCCATCGCCATCTGCAGGTGCATGTGATCTCGAACGCGCGCTTCGAGGGCCTCGCGCCGCGTGATGCACTGGCCGCCAAGCTCGGGGCCGAGACGGCCTTCGAGATCATCGCGCCGGGCGACACCAAGGCGCGCCTGAAGCCCGAGCGCGCGGGCCTGTTGCACAGCGCGAAGAAGACGCTGGCGGCGCTGTCCAGGTCGGCGCGACGCGGCGAATGACCGGTGCGAATTAGAGCGTGCCCAATTAGCTCAAAAGTCCTCGCAATACTTTTCTATTCACCACGGAATTCCGTGGGAATTAGGCAGTTTTTATTCACGCAATGCGCTTTCCGGCATCTCCAACATATTTGCCATACCCCTGCTGCGCGTATTGAAGTTGCTGCGGCGCAACAAACTTTTTCCTCCTGCTTCTCCCTCTGAAAGTAAGCCGAACCGCCTCGAAAATGAGGCTTTCTGGGTGCAGTGCGAAAAACCCCAGGAAACCTTTCTTGCTCAATTGAGAGCGTGAAATATTGCCGCACTCGAAACTGCCATCGAAGTGACTGCAACCGCTTGTACATTTGGTTTTGAAATGTCAACGGAATGTCAATTCGACCCGCTGCGGACGTGCGAGAAGGCAGCTTCTGGCAATTCGCTTCGCGCCTGCAATGCCCCGTTGGCAACCCCATGTCCAACTTGGAGCAGCGCATGCAAGGCAGTGGTCCCCTGAGCAGTTCGGCGCCTCTCACCTCGGGTCAGATGGCGATGTGGCTGGGCGCGAAGTTCGCGTCGCCCGACACCAATTTCAACCTCGCGGAAGCCATCGACATCGAGGGCCCGATCGATCCCGCAATCTTCCTCGCGGCCATGCGCCGCATCACCGAGGAGGTCGAGGCCACGCGGCTCAACTTCGTCGACGCAGGCCAGGGGCCGCGCCAGGTGGTGGCGAGCAGCTTCGAGGGCGAGATCCCCTACCTCGACCTCAGCGCCGAGGCCGATCCCGCGGCGCGGGCCGAGCGCTGGATGCGCGCGGACTTCGAACGCAACATCGACCTCGCGCACGGCCAGCTGTGGCTGTCGGCGCTGATCCGCCTCGCGCCCGGGCGCCACATCTGGTACCACCGCAGCCACCACATCGTGCTCGACGGCTTCGGCGGCGGGCTGATCGCGCGGCGCTTCGCCGACATCTACAGCGCGATGGCCGAAGGCGCCGCCGAGGTGCCCGAGGCCTCGCGCCTGGCACCGCTGTCGCAGTTGGCCGAGGAAGACCGCGCCTACCGCGAATCGGGCCGCTTCCCGCGCGACCGCCAGTACTGGACCGAGCGCTTCGCCGACGCGCCCGATCCGCTGAGCCTCGCCTCGCAGCGCTCGGTCAACATCGGCGGCCTGCTGCGCCAGACGGTGCACCTGCCCGCGGCCAGCGTGCAGGCGCTGCAGCAGATCGCGCAGGAGCTCGGCACCACGCTGCCGCAGATCCTGATCGCCACCACCGCGGCCTATCTCTACCGCGCCACCGGCATCGAGGACATGGCGATCGGCATCCCGGTCACCGCGCGCCACAACGATCGCATGCGGCGCGTGCCCGCGATGGTGGCCAATGCCGTTCCGCTGCGCCTCGCGATGCGCGCCGACCTGCCGATCCCCGAACTGATCCGCGAAGTGGGCCGCCAGATGCGGCAGGTGCTGCGCCACCAGTCGTACCGCTACGAGCATCTGCGCAGCGACCTCAACATGCTGGTCAACAACCGGCAGCTGTTCACCACCGTGGTCAACGTCGAGCCCTTCGACTACGACTTCCGTTTCGCCGGCCATGCGGCGCGGCCGCGCAACCTCTCGAACGGTACGGCCGAGGACCTGGGCATCTTCCTCTACGAGCGCGGCAACGGACAGGACCTGCAGATCGACTTCGACGCCAATCCCGCGGTGCACACCGCGCAGGGGCTGGCCGATCACCAGCGCCGGCTGATCGCCTTCATCGATGCCGTGATCCGGCAACCGCAGCAGGCCGTCGGCCATGTCGACCTGCTCGGTGCCGAGGAGCGCCGGCAGTTGCTGTTCGGCTGGAACGACACCGAACACGCCGTGCCCGACACGCACCTGGTCGCGCTGATCGAGGCCCAGTTCGCCGAGCGGCCCGAGGCGATCGCACTGCGCTTCGAGGGCGAGGCGATGTCCAACGCCGAACTCAACCGCCGTGCCAACCGCCTCGCGCAATTGCTGCGCGCACGCGGCGCGGGCCCCGAGCACACGGTGGCGCTCGCGATCCCGCGTTCGATGGAACTGATGGTGGCGCTGCTCGCCACCTTGAAGACCGGCGCGGCCTACCTGCCGGTCGACCCCGATTTCCCGGCCGACCGCATCGCCTTCATGCTCGGCGACGCTGCGCCCGTGTGCCTGGTCACCACCGAAGCGCTCGCGCAGGTGCTGCCCGCCGACGCCCCGCGCCTGTTGATCGATGGGGCGCAAACGATTGCCGATCTGGCGAATTGCGACGAGGCCAACTTCGCAGTCGCGATCGATCCCGCGCACCCGGCCTACGTGATCTACACCTCGGGCTCGACCGGCCGGCCCAAGGGCGCGGTGGTGTCGCATCGCGCCATCGTCAACCGCCTGCTGTGGATGCAGGCCCGCTACGGCCTCGCGGCCGACGACCGCGTGCTGCAGAAGACGCCCTCGAGCTTCGACGTGTCGGTGTGGGAGTTCTTCTGGCCGCTGATCGACGGCGCCACGCTGGTGCTCGCCAGGCCCGGCGGCCACAAGGACGCGGCCTATCTCGCGGGCCTGATCGCCGACGAAGGCATCACGACGCTGCATTTCGTGCCCTCGATGCTCGAGGTCTTCCTGCGCGAGCCCGCGGCCGCCGGCTGCACCAGCCTGCGCCGCGTGATCTGCAGCGGCGAGGCGCTGTCGCCCGCGCTGCAGGCGCAATGCCACGAGCGCCTGGGCGCCGAGCTGCACAACCTCTACGGCCCGACCGAGGCCGCGGTCGACGTCACCGCGTGGGAATGCGAACGCTCGCAGGCCGCGCCGAAGAGCGTGCCGATCGGCAGGCCGATCTGGAACACGCAGATGTACGTGCTCGACAGCGGCCTGCAGCCAGTGCCGGCCGGCGTGGCCGGCGAGCTCTACATCGCGGGCACGGGCCTGGCGCGCGGCTACCTGGACCGGCCGCTGCTCAGTGCCGAGCGCTTCGTCGCCAATCCGCATGGCGCGCCCGGCAGCCGCATGTACCGCACCGGCGACCTCGCGAGTTGGCGCGCCGACGGCAGCCTGGACTACCTGGGCCGCGCCGACCAGCAGGTGAAGATCCGCGGCCTGCGCATCGAGCCCGGCGAGATCGAGGCGGTGCTGCTCCAGCACCCGCAGATCGCACAGGCCGCGGTGGTGGCGCGCGAGGACGCTCCCGGCGAGAAGCGCCTGGTGGCCTACCTCGTGCCGGCCGAGGCCGCCGATCCACAGACGGCCGAGCTGCGCACGCACCTCGCGCAGGCGCTGCCCGACTACATGGTGCCCTCGGCCTTCGTGAGCCTGCCCGCGCTGCCGCTGGGCCCGAGCGGCAAGCTCGATCGCAAGGCGCTGCCGCCGCCCGAGGTGCAGGCCGCCACGCCCTATGCCGCGCCACGCACGCCCACCGAGAAGATCCTGGCCGGCCTCTGGGCCGAAACGCTGCACCTGCAGCGCGTGGGCATCCACGACAACTTCTTCGAGCTCGGCGGCCACTCGCTGATGATCGTGCAGCTGGTCTCGATGATCCGCCAGCAGTTCATGATCGACCTGCCGCTGGACACGCTGTTCCAGGTCTCGACCATCGCCGGCCTCGCCGAGCTGCTCGACCAGGAATCGGTGGCGCGGCCCAGCCTGGTGCCGATGCCGCGCCCGGCGCGCATCCCGCTGTCCTTCGCGCAGCGCCGCCTGTGGCTGATGAACCAGCTCGAGGGCGCCAACCCGGCCTACAACATGCCGCTGGCGCTGCGCCTGTCGGGCACGCTCGACCGCGCGGCCCTGCATGCGGCGCTCGACGACCTGGTGCAGCGCCACGAGAGCCTGCGCACCATCTACCCGAACGAGGACGGGCTGCCGTGGCAGCAGGTGCTCGACGGCGCGCAGGCGCGCCCCGCCGTGCTCGAGGCCGACAGCAGCGAGGACGAGATCGCCGCGCAGCTGCACGCGGCCGCGGGCCATGCCTTCGACCTCGGCAGCACGGCGCCGCTGCGCGTCTCGCTGTTCAGGCTGGCCGACGACGAGCACGTGCTGCTGCTGCTCACGCACCACATCGCCGGCGACGGCGCCTCGCTGCTGCCGCTGGCGCGCGACCTCAGCGTGGCCTACGCGGCGCGCTGCGAGGGCAAGGCGCCGGGCTGGACGCCACTGCCGCTGCAGTACGCCGACTACGCGCTGTGGCAGCAGGAGCTGCTGGGCAGCGAGGACGATGCCGAGAGCATGGCCGGGCGCCAGCGCGCGTTCTGGCAGGCCACGCTGCAGGACCTGCCCGAGCAGCTCGCGCTGCCGGCCGACCATCCGCGCCCGCTGGCGCCGAGCTACCGCGGCGACGTGGTGCCGCTGCAGATCGCGCCGCAGGTGCACGAGCGCATCCTGCAGCTGGCGCGCGACGGGCAGGCCAGCGTCTTCATGGTGCTGCAGGCCGCGCTCGCAGGCCTCTTGAGCCGGCTCGGCGCGGGCGACGACATCGTGATCGGCAGCCCGGTCGCGGGCCGCAGCGACCACGCGCTCGACGAGCTGATCGGCTGCTTCGTCAACACGCTGGTGCTGCGCACCGACGCCTCGGGCCGGCCCAGCCTGCGCGAGCTGGTTTCGCGCGTGCGCGCCACCAACCTCGCGGCCTATGCCAACCAGGAGTTCCCGTACGACCGCCTGGTGGAGCTGCAGCGCAGCGGCGCGGGCCGCGCGCGCACCAACCAGCCGCTGTTCCAGGTGATGCTGGGCTTCCAGAACAGCAGCCGGCTGTCGTTCAGCCTGCCGGGCCTGTCGATCACGCCGCAGCCGGTGGAGATCGACACCGCGAAGTTCGACCTGTCCTTCATCCTCAGCGAACAGCGCGGCGCCGACGGCCTGCCGGGCGGCATCGGCGGCGGCATCCAGTACAGCAGCGACCTGTTCGAGCGCGCCACCGTCGAGGCCATGGCCGCGCGGCTGGCCCGGCTGCTCGAGGAGGCCTGCGACGCGCCCGACGCGCCGATCGCCGAGCTCGCGATCCTGAGCGCCGAGGAACAGCACCGGCTGCTCGCGCAATGGAGCGGCCAGCCGCGCGAACTCGCGCCGCGTTCGCTGGCCGCCATGGTGGCCGCGCATGCCGCCGAGCGCCCGCAGGCGCCCGCCGTGGTGCTCGACGACGCGACCGTCGGCTATGCCGAACTCGACGCGCGCGCCAACCGGCTCGCGCAGTTGCTGCGCGCACGCGGCATCGCGCCCGGCGCCATCGTCGCCACGGTGCTGCCGCGCTCGCTCGACCTGGTCGTGGCCCACCTGGCGATCGTCAAGGCCGGCGCCGCCTACCTGCCGATCGATCCGAACCACATGGCGGCCCGTAGCGCCTTCGTGTTCCAGGAAGCCGCGCCCGCGGCGGTGCTCACGCACGAGGCGCTGCTGCCCCAGTTGGCCGACATCGCCCATTGCATCGCGCTCGACGCTGCCGACACGCGCGAGGCGATCGCGGCCCAGTCCGAGGTCGCGCCCTCGGCACCGCCCGCCGATCCACGCGAGGCCGCCTACGTCATCTACACCTCGGGCTCCACCGGCCTGCCCAAGGGCGTGGTCGTGCCGCATGCGGGCCTGGCCAGCCTCGGCGCCGCGATGCAGGAGCGGCTGGCGATCGCGCCCGACTCGCGCGTGCTGCAGTTCTCCTCCTGCGGCTTCGATGCCTCGGTGATGGACCAGCTCATGGCCTTCCACGCGGGCGCCGCGCTGGTGGTGCCGGGCGCGCAGCAGCTGCTGGGCAGCGACCTCGCCGAGCTGCTCGAGGCCCGGGCCGTGAGCCATGCGCTGATTCCGCCGGCCGCGCTCTCGACGCTGCCGCCCGGCGAGTTCGCGACGCTGCGGACGCTGGTGGTCGGCGGCGATGCCTGCTCGGCCGAGCTGGCCGCGCGCTGGGCGCCGGGGCGTCGCATGGTCAACGCCTACGGCCCGACCGAGATCACCATCTGCGCGAGCATGAGCGCGCCGATGGAAGCCGGCCGCCAGCCCTCGATCGGCCAGCCGATCTGGAACACGCGCATGTACGTGCTCGACGAGCTGCTGCAGCCGGTGCCGCCCGGCGTCGCGGGCGAGCTCTACATCGCGGGCGCCGGCGTGGCACGCGGCTACCTGAACCGCGCCGCGCTCAGCGCCGAGCGCTTCGTGGCCGATCCGCACGGCGCGCCCGGCAGCCGCATGTACCGCAGCGGCGACCTCGCGCGCTGGCGCGCCGACGGCAGCCTCGATTTCCTCGGCCGTGCCGACCAGCAGGTGAAGATCCGCGGCTACCGCATCGAGCCCGGCGAGATCGAATCGGCGCTGCTGCAGCATCCGCAGGTGACGCAGGCCGCGGTGATCGCGCGCGAGGACACGCCCGGCGACAAGCGCCTGGTGGCCTACTTCGTCGCCGCCGCCGATCCGCAGCCGACCGAGCTGCGCGCCCACATGGCGCGCGCCCTGCCCGACTACATGGTGCCCTCGGCCTTCGTGCACCTGCCCGCGCTGCCGCTCACGCCAAGCGGCAAGCTCGACCGCAAGGCGCTGCCCGTGCCCGAGCAGCAGGCCGCGGTGCAGTACGTCGCGCCGCGCACGCCCACCGAGGAACTGCTGGCCGGCCTGTGGCGCGAAACGCTGCGGCTGGAACGCGTGGGCATCCACGACAACTTCTTCGAGATCGGCGGCCATTCGCTGATGGCGATCCAGCTCGGCATGCGCATCCGCCAGCAGGTGCGCGCGGACTTCCCACATGCCGAGGTCTACAACCGGCCCTCGATCGCCGAGCTCGCCGCCTGGATCGACGACAACGCGGGCACGACCGAGGCGCTCGACCTGTCGCGCGAGGTGGTGCTGCCCGCGCATGTTCAGGCGCAGGCGATCGCGCCCACGCTGGCACCGCGACGCGTGTTCCTCACCGGCGCCAGCGGCTTCGTCGGCAGCCACCTGCTGGCCGCGCTGCTGCGCGACACCGAAGCCCGCGTGGTCTGCCACGTGCGTGCGGCCGACCCCGAAGCCGGCGCGCTGCGGCTGAAGCGCACGCTGGCCACGCGCCAGCTCGAATCGATCTGGGACGACGCGCGCATCGAGGTCGTCACGGGCGACCTCGGCAAGCCGCGCCTGGGCCTCGACGACGACGCGGTGCGGCTGGTGCGCGACGGCTGCGACGCGCTCTACCACTGCGCCGCGCAGGTCGACTTCCTGCATCCCTACGCCAGCCTCAAGCCGGCCAACGTCGACAGCGTGGTCACGCTGCTCGAATGGACCGCGCAGGGCTGCGCGAAGACGCTGCACTACGTCTCCACGCTGGCCGTGATCGACCAGGGCAACAACCAGGAGGGCACGGTCACCGAGCGCTCGGCGCTCAGCTCGTGGCGCGGCCTGGTCGACGGCTACAGCCAGAGCAAGTGGGTCGGCGACGCGATCGCGCGCGAGGCGCAGGCGCGCGGCATGCCGGTCGCGATCTACCGGCTGGGCGCGGTCACCGGCGACCACACGCATGCGATCTGCAACGCCGACGACCTGATCTGGCGCGTGGCCCATCTCTACGCCGACCTGGAAGCCATCCCCGACATGGACCTGCCGCTGAACCTCACGCCGGTGGACGACGTGGCGCGCGCCATCCTCGGCCTCGCGGCGCAGCGCGCCTCGTGGGGCCAGGTGTTCCACCTGATGGGCCAGGCGCCGCTGCGCGTGCGCGACATACCGCCGGTGTTCGAGCGGCTCGGCATGCGCCTCGAGCCTGTGGGACTCGACCCCTGGCTCGAGCGCGCGCATGCGCGGCTGGCGGTGGGGCAGGACCGCGACCTCGCGGCGGTGCTTGCCATCCTCGACCGCTACGACACCTCGGCCACGCCGCCGCAGGTGTGCGGCGCGGCCACGCAGGCGCAGCTCGAGGCGATCGGCACGCCGATCCGCCCGGTCAACCGCGAGCTGCTGCAGCGCTATTTCGTCGACCTCGGCATCCACACCAAGGCGCGCCGCGCCCTGGAAACCACCGCCTCCTGAGGAACATCCCATGGCACGCTATCTCATCGCGGCAACCGCCCTGCCCGGCCACGTCCTGCCGATGCTGGCCATCGCCCAGCACCTCACGGGCCTCGGCCACGAGGTGCGGGTGCACACCGCGAGCCAGTTCAGGGCCCAGGTCGAAGCGACCGGCGCGAGCTTCACGCCCTTCGCGCGCGCCATCGACGGCGACTACCGCGATCTCGACGAACGCTTTCCCGAGCGCCGCCGGCTGAACTCGCCGCATGCCCAGCTGTGCTTCGGCCTCAAGCATTTCTTCGCCGACGCGATCGAGGCGCAGCATGCGGGCCTGCGCGCGATCCTCGAGGACTTCGAGGCCGATGCCATCGTGGTCGACACCATGTTCTGCGGCACCTTCCCGCTGCTGCTGGGGCCGCGCGAAGAGCGGCCCGCGGTGGTCGCGATCGGCATCTCGGCGCTGCCGCTGTCGAGCTGCGACACCGCCTTCTTCGGCACCGCGCTGCCGCCGTCTTCCACGCCCGAGGGCCGCGCGCGCAACAAGGCGATGAACGCCAACCTGCAGCAGGCGATGTTCGGCGACGTGCAGCGCCACTTCGACACCGTGCTGCGGCGCCTCGGCGCCGGCGCGCTGCCGGCCTTCTTCGTCGATGCGATGGTGCGCATGCCCGACCTCTACCTGCAGCTCACCGGCCCGTCCTTCGAATACCCGCGCAGCGACCTGCCGGCCTCGGTGCGCTTCGTCGGCCCGCTGCTCGCGCCGGCCAGCCGCGACTTCACGCCGCCCGAGTGGTGGGACGAACTCGACGACGGCCGCTCGGTCGTGCTGGTCACGCAGGGCACGCTGGCCAACCAGAATCCCGCGCAGCTGATCGTCCCCACGCTCCAGGCGCTGGCCGGCGATCCGAACCTGCTCGTGATCGCCACCACCGGCGGCCCGGTGCCGCCCGCCCTGTCGGCCAACGTGCCGGCCAATGCGCGCGTGCTTCCTTTCCTGCCCTACGACCGCCTGCTGCCCAAGCTGCATGCGATGGTCACCAACGGCGGCTACGGCTCGGTCAACCATGCGCTGAGCCTCGGCGTGCCGCTGGTGGTGGCCGGCAGCTCGGAGGAGAAGCCCGAGATCGCCGCGCGCGTGGCCTGGTCGGGCGTGGGCATCAACCTCGGCACCGCGCAGCCGGCCGCGCGCCAGGTCGGCGATGCGGTGCGCAAGCTGCTCGCCACCCCCGGCTACCGCGAACGCGCGAACGCCCTGCGCGAGGAGTTCGCGCGCCACCGCGCGCTGCACGGCATCGCGCAGGCGCTCGAGGCCCTGCCGCGCGTCGAATCCCTGGAAGCGGCCTGAGCGCCGGCCCCTTCGCATCCCATCGAAAGAACCGCCATGACCAATCCCTTCGACGACAAAAACGCCAGCTTCCAGGTGCTGGTCAACGACGAGGGCCAGCACTCGCTGTGGCCCGCCTTCATCGCCGTGCCCGCCGGCTGGCGCGTGGCCCTGCCCACCACCGACCGCGCCGCGTGCAGCGCCTACATCGAGGCGAACTGGCGGGACATGCGGCCGCTCTCGCTGGCGGGGCGTTGAGCGCGTCCATCGCATCGGGCCCCCGGCCATGATCTTCCTGTTCCTGCGCAGCCGCAGCGCCGCCGCGGTCCACGTGCGGCGGCTGCGGGCCCTCGGCCCCGAGGCCGCGGGCATGGCCTCGGCCGTGGAGAAGCGCCGCGCCGACAAGCCCCGCCGCCAGAAGGCCCAGGCCGGAAAGAAACGGCTCGCGGAATAGCGCCCGGACGTCTGCGCATAGCATCGGCCTCGCCACAGGATTTCCAGGAGGCCCGCGATGTCCCGCGAATTTTCCGCCCAGCTCAAGAACCCGACCGCGCTCCACTACTTCCGCGAGGTGGCGAAGGCCGGCTCGTTCCGCAAGGCCGCCGAGGTCACGCATGTCGCGGCCTCGGCCATCAACCGGCAGGTGAAGAACCTCGAGGACGAGGTCGAGGCGCCGCTGTTCGAACGCGGCCGCGGCCGCTCGGGGCTCAAGCTCACGGCCGCCGGCGAGATCCTGCTGCTGCACGTGCGCACCATCGCGAACGAGCTCAATGCGGCGAAGACCCAGATCGATGCCCTCAAGGGCCTGAAGCGCGGCAACATCCGCATGGGCGTGAACGAGGGCTTCGCGCGCGAGCTGCTGCGCGAGACGCTGACGCCGTTCAACCAGCGGCATCCGCAGGTCACCTTCGAATTGCTGGTGGCCGCGTCGCCCCGATTGGTGGAGATGGTGATGGCCGACGAGGTCGATCTCATCATCGCCTACAACGTCGCGCCGCATGCGGGCCTGCAGGTGCAGGCGCGCTGCCTCGTGGGCTCCTGCATCATGGTGCCGCGCCAGCATCCGCTGGCCTCGAAGAGCTCGGTGCGGCTGGCCGATTGCGCGCCCTACGGTTTCATCATGCCGCACGAGAGCATGGCGCTGCGCCCGACCATCGACCGCATGTTCGCCAGCGTCGGCATCCAGCCGCGCATCGCGCTCACCACCGACTCCTACGAAATGATGCGCAGCGCGGCCTCGGCGGGACTGGGCATCGCGATCGTGAGCCAGTACCTGCACGGGCTCGATCCCAACTATCCGCATGCGGTGTTCGTGCCGATCCGCGACACGCGCGTGAAGAAGCAGGCGGTGTCGTGCTGCGTGCGCAAGGGACGCCATCTGTCGGTGGCCAGCCTCACGCTGCTCGAGAGCGTGGCCGCGGTGCTGCAGGCGCGCAGCGAACGCTGAACGGGGCCGGCATGCGGCGCCGAGCCGCGCCTTCAATGCGCTAATAAAGAGAACGCGTATCGACGTTTATTGATCTTGAGTAGAGCGGACCTCGCTCATAGAGTGGCGCTTCCCATCGCGCTGTGTCCATCGAGTTTTTCGATGCAGTGCAGCAAAAAGCAGGAGCCCACGTGTTCAAAGCCATCCATCTGTCCCGGCCTGAAGGCGGCTTCGCAGCCGCCGAGGTCGAGCTCGACCGGTCCGTCCTGCCGCAGGCCGACGTGACCGTGCGCATCGAGCATTCCTCGCTCAACTACAAGGACGCGCTGGCCATCGCGAACCGCGGTCCGGTGGTGCGCCAGTGGCCGATGATTCCCGGCATCGACGGCGCCGGCGTGGTCGAGGCCAGCGACAGCGAGGAGTTCCGCGTCGGCGACCGCGTGATCCTCAACGGCTGGGGCGTGGGCGAACACTGGTTCGGCTGCCTCGCGCAGTACGCACGGCTGAAGAGCGACTGGCTGATCCCGATGCCCGACCGGCTCGATTCGCGCTCGGCCATGGCCCTGGGCACCGCCGGCTACACCGCGATGCTCTGCGTGCAGGCCATCGAGCGCCATCACGTGCGGCCCGGCGCGGGCGAGGTGCTGGTGACCGGCGCCGCGGGCGGCGTGGGCAGCATCGCCGTCGCGCTGCTGGCCCACCTCGGCTATCGCGTGGTGGCCTCGACCGGCCGTGCCGCCGAGGCCGACTACCTGAAAAGCCTGGGCGCCGCCGAAGTGATCGACCGCGCCGAACTCGCCGCACCCGGCAAGCCATTGGCGCGCGAACGCTGGGCCGCAGCGGTCGACACGGTCGGCAGCCACACGCTGGCCAATGCCTGCGCGGCCACGCGCTACGGCGGCGTGGTGGCGGCCTGCGGCATGGCGCAGGGGCTGGACTTCCCGGCCTCGGTCGCGCCCTTCATCCTGCGCGGCGTGACCTTGCGCGGCGTGGACTCGGTGATGGCGCCGCGCGCGGAGCGCATCAGCGCCTGGCAGCGGCTGTCGCATGTGCTCGATGCGCTGCGGCTCGACGACATCGTCCACGAGATCGGCCTGTCGCAGGTGATCGCGCATGCGCACAAGCTGATGGCCGGCGAGGTGCGCGGCCGCATCTGCGTCGACGTCAATGCGTCGCACATCGCCGGGAGCCGCGCATGAGCATGAACCTGCAGGCGCTGTTCCGACCCGCCGCCGTCGCGGTGCTGGGCGCCTCGCCGCGCGCCGACGCCATGGGCACCTATGTCGCGCGCAACCTGCGCGACGGTGGTTACGCGGGCGAGATCTACCCGATCCATCCGACGGCCACCGAGGTCGAGGGGATGCGCTGCTACCCCGACCTGGCTTCGCTGCCGCGCGTGCCCGATTGCGCCGTGGTCGCGCTGTCGGCCGACAAGGTGATGGGCGCGCTGCGCGATGCCGCGGCCCAGGGCGTGAAGTCGGCGGTGGTGTTCGCGAGCGGCTTCGCCGAACTCGGCGCCGAGGGCGCGGCGCTGCAGCGGCAGTTCGCCGAGCTGCATGCGCGGACCGGCCTGCTGGTGTGCGGCCCCAACTGCCTCGGCCTGATCGACGTGCATGCGCGCACCGCGCTCTACAGCGCGCCGCCGCCCGACCCGCTGCCCGCCGGTGGCGTGGCGGTGGTGTCGCATTCGGGCTCGGCCTGCATCGCGCTCGGCGGCACCGGGCGCCTGGGCCTGAGCCACATGGTCTCGGTCGGCAACGCGGCGGTGCTCGATATCCACGACTACCTCGCCCACTTCGCGGGCGAAGCCAAGGTGAAGCTCGCCGCGGTGTTCATGGAGACCGTGCGCGACCCCGAAGGCTTCGCGCGTGCCGCACGGCTGATGCGCGCGGCCGGCAAGCCCATCGTGCTGCTGCGCGTGGGCCGCTCGAGCCAGGGCGCCGCGGCCACCGCCGCGCACACCGGCTCGCTGGCCGGCTCCGATGAGGCCTACCTCGACTTCTTCCACGGCCTCGGCGTGGTGGTGGCGAACGACATGGACGAGTTCGTCGAGACCTGCGTGCTGTTCGAGAGCGGCGCCCGGGCGCCACGGGGCGACGGCGTGGCGGTGCTCAACGTGAGCGGCGGCGAGATCGCGCTGACCTGCGACCTCGGCGAAGCCGCCGGCCTGCGCTTCGCCAGGCCGGCCGCGACCACGCTGCAACGCCTGGCCGCGGTGCTGCCCTCGTTCGCCACGCCGAGCAATCCGCTCGACGTGACCGGCGCAGCGGTGTCCGATGGCAGCCTGTACCGGCAATGCGTCGACATCCTCGCGGCCGATCCCGACGTGGCGGTGCTCGCGATCTCGCAGGACTGCCCGCCGGGCATCGGCGAACGCGCGGCCGGCAACTACCGGCTGATCGCGCAGGCGGCGGCGCAGGCAGCCCAGGCACTTTCGAAGCCCGTGCTGTTCTACAGCAACGTCGGCGGCGGCATGCATGCGGAGGTGGTTGCGCCGCTGCATGCATCGCGCGTCGCGGCGCTGCAGGGCGCGCGCCCCGCGCTGCAGGCGATCGCGCACTGGCTCGCCTGGCATCGCTGGCAGCCCGAGCCGGCCTTCGAGCCCGCGTTCTCGCAGCCGCAGCCCGCCTGGCGCGACCGCTTCGCGAGCGGCGAGCCCCTGTCGGAAGGCGAGGCCAAGCGCTTCCTCGCCGACCACGGCATCGCGACGACGCGCGAGCGCCTGTGCACCAGCGCCGAGCAGGCGGTCTCCGCCGCGCGCGAGATCGGCCATCCGGTGGTGATGAAGATCGAGTCGCCCGACATCGCCCACAAGACCGAGGCCGGCGGCGTGGCGCTGGGCCTGGCCGACGACGCCGCGGTGCGCGCGGCCTTCGACCGCATCCTGGCCGACGTGAGCCGCCACCAGCCGCAGGCGCGCCTGCGCGGCGTGGCCGTGCAGGAGATGGTGCGCGGCGGCATCGAGATGATCGCCGGCACCTCGCGGCGCGCGCCCTTCGGTCCCGCGCTGGTGGTCGGCACCGGCGGCATCTGGGTCGAGCTGGTGCGCGATTCGGTGCTGGCGCTGGCACCGGTGAGCCCGGCACGCGCGCACCGGATGCTGCGCGCGACGCGGGCGGCGGCGCTGCTCGACGGCTTCAGGGGCGCGGCACCCGCGGACGCCGCGGCCCTCGAGGCCCTGATGGTGCGGCTGTCGGAGATCGCCGCGGCCTATGCGGACCTCGTGGAGGCCATCGAAATCAACCCGGTCGCCGTGCTTGCCGCGGGACAGGGCGTGCGCGTGCTCGACGCCCTGGTCGAGCTGCGCGGACCGACGCTCAACTGAAAGGAAGTACCCATGGACTACCAGGCCATCCAGCTCGCCATCGACGGCACCATCGCGACGCTCACGCTCGACCGTCCCGAGAAGATGAACGCGCTCGACGACCAGTTGCTGCTCGAGATGCAGCATGCGCTCGACAGCCTCGAGGCGAACCCGGCCGTGCGCGCCCTCATCGTCACCGGTGCCGGTCGCGCCTTCAGCGCGGGCTTCGACCTCAGCCCGCGCGAGGAGCCGTTCACCACCGTGCAGGACTGGCGCGAGCACGTGAAGCTGGGCAACGACACCTGGTCGCGCATCTGGCGCTCGCGGCTGCCGGTGATCGCGGCGGTCAACGGCTTCTGCCTCGGCGGCGCCTGCGACCTCTCGATGGTCTGCGACATCACGCTGGCCGCCGACACCGCGCAGTTCGGCGAGCCCGAGATCCAGTTCAAGTCGGCCCCGCCCTACGCGATCATGCCCTGGGTGCTGGGCATGAAGAAGACCAAGGAACTGCTGCTGACCGGCGACCGCGTGGATGCGCAGGAGGCGCAGCGCATCGGCCTGGCCAATCGCGTAGTGCCGGCCGACCAGCTGCTGGCCGAGGCCCGGCGGCTGGCGACCAGGCTGTCGATGATTCCGCCGCCCGCGATGCAGCTCAACAAGATGGGGTTGAACCGCGCCTACGAGATGCGCGGCTTCCAGTCCACCATCGACTACGGCGCCGAGGTCTTCACGCTGGTGCTGATGGCGGAATCGGCCGAGGCCGACGAGTTCTTCCAGGTGGCCGGCGCGCAGGGCCTGAAGGCCGCCTTCAAGTGGCGCGACGCGCGCTTCGCGCTCGAAGGCCCGCAGTGAGGCCGGGCCGGGCGCACCTCGAAAGGCACGCACCATGATCGAGATCTCTGGACTCAACAAACGCTACCTCACGCGCGACGGCGTGGACATCGACGCGCTGAAGGACGTGAACCTCTCGGTGGCCGACGGCGAGTTCGTCACCGTGGTCGGGCCCAGCGGCTGCGGCAAGTCCACCCTGCTCAAGATCCTGGCCGGCACGCTGCGACGCAGCTCGGGCTCGGTGAAGGCGCGCGACATCCCGCTCGACGGACCGAGCCGCGACGTCGGCGTGGTGCTGCAGGCACCGGTGCTGCTGCCCTGGCGCACGGTGCTCGAGAACGTGATGGTGCCGGTCGAGATCCAGCGCCTGGACCGCAAGGTCTACGAGCCGCGCGCCCGTGCGCTGCTCAAGCTGGTGGGCCTCGAGGGTTTCGAGGGCAAGTACCCGTCCGAGCTCTCGGGCGGCATGCAGCAGCGCGTGGGCATCTCGCGCGGGCTGGTGCACGACCCGGCCTTCGTGCTGATGGACGAACCCTTCGGCGCGCTCGACGCGATGACGCGCGAGACCATGAACCTCGAGCTGCTGCGTATCTGGAAGGAGAGCGGCAAGACGGTGGTGCTGGTCACGCACAGCATCCCCGAGGCCGTGTTCCTCGCCGACCGCGTGGTCGTGATGTCGCCGCGGCCGGGCCGCATCACCGAGATCCTGCCGATCGACCTGCCGCGCCCGCGGCGGCTCGAGATGATCAATTCGGAACGCTTCGGCGGCTACGTCTCGGCCATCCGCAGGCACTTCCATTCGCTCGGAGCACTCGACGCATGAACACCCGCACCGCTTCCACCGTGCTGCCCGCCGTGCCTTCGGCGCCTCCCGCGCGGCGCATCGCCCGCCCCGAGATCCCGCTGGCCATCGCACTGTTCGTCGTCGTGGTCGGCGGCTGGGAGCTCGCGGTGCGCGCGCTCGACGTCTCCGCGCTCGTGGTGCCGCCGCCCTCGGCGGTCGCGCTGGCGCTGTGGAGCGGGCTGATCTCCAACGCCTTCACCTACCACTTCGGCGTGACCGCCTACGAGACGCTCGCGGGCTTCGCGGTCGGCGCGGGCCTCGGGCTGGTGCTGGGCTCGCTGGTGTCGCAGTTCGTGCTGGTCGAGAAGACGCTCTATCCCTACATCGTCGCGTTCCAGACCATCCCCAAGGTGGCGATCGCGCCGCTGTTCGTGATCTGGTTCGGCTACGGCATGACCTCGAAGGTGATCATCACCGCCACCATCGCCTTCTTTCCGGCGCTGGCCAACACCATCGTCGGGCTGCGCGCGGCGCCGGCGGACCAGATCGAGCTGCTGCGGGCCTTCACCGCGACGCGCTGGCAGATCTTCCGCATGGCGCGCGTGCCGCATGCGCTGCCCTACGTCTTCGCGGGCCTCGACGTGTCGATCGTGCTGTCGGTGATCGGTGCGGTGGTCGGCGAGTTCGTCGGCGCGCAGGCGGGGCTGGGCTACCTGATCCTGCAGCGCACCTTCTCGATGGACACGGCGGGCATGTTCGCCATCCTCATCCTGCTGTCGGCCATGGGCATCGTGCTGCATGCGGTCATGAAGTACGCCCGCAAGCGGGTCGTGTTCTGGCTTGAGACGCAGCAGGACGCCACGCTCGGCGCCTGAGCCCCGGTTTCCCTTCGCACTTCACCCTGGAGTTCTCATGACCACTCGCATCCTCGCCAGCGGCCTGCGCGCCTTCCTGCTGCTGCTCCTGGCCTGCGCGCTGCACGCATCGGCCCAGAGCACCAAGCCCCTGAAGAAGGTCACGCTGGCCGTCGGCGGCGTGAGCGTGCTCAACGCGGCCTATCCCTGGCTCATGATGCCGCTGGCGCTCGGCTACTGGCGCGACGAGGGCTACGACGTCGAGGTGGTGGCCACGCCCGGCTCGCTGCAGACGGTGCAGCAGCTCGCCGCGGGCAGCATCGCGCTGTCGCAGATGAGCGCGGGCGCCCTGATCCAGGCCAACGTGACGAACAACCTGCCGATCCGCGCGATCAGCGTGAACAACGTGCTCGACTGGGCCGTGGGCGTGCAGGCCGACGGACCGGTCGCGAAGGTGGCCGACCTCAAGGGCAAGAACATCGGCATCGTGAGCCTGGCCAGCGGCGGCCTGCCGATGCTCAAGGCGCTGCTGCGCGCCGGCGGCCTCGATCCCGACAAGGACGTGACCATCGTCGCCGTGGGCACCGGCGCGCCCGCGCTGGAGGCGCTGCGCGCCAACCGGGTGCAGGGGCTGATGTTCTGGCACACGGCGCTGGTGGGCTTCGAGAATGCCGGCGGCCGGCTGCGCTACCTGTCGGACCCCGCCTGGGAGACCTTCGCCGACTTCAGCCTCGCGACCACGCAGCGCACCATCGACAGCGACCCGGCGATGGTCGAGGCCATCGCGCGCGGCGTGGCCAAGGCCAGCCTGTTCACCGCCACCAATCCGCAGTGCGCGCGCCAGCTGCACTGGAAGCGCTTCCCGCAGAGCAAGCCCACCGGCGCCGACGAGGCCACGCTGGCGCGCAACGACGATCGGCTGGTGGCGGCGGTGGTCGGGTCGATGGACAAGGCACGGCGGCTCGACGGCGGCCAGGCCTGGGGCCGCGTCGATGCGGCCGCCTTCCAGCGCATGCAGGACTTCCTGTTCGACAACAAGGTGATCGACAGGAAGGTGGCGCCCGAGACCTTCGTGATCCGCACGCCCGGCTTCGCCGAACGCGTGGACCGCTACGACCACGAGGCGGTGATCCGCCAGGCCAAGGCCTGCGCCATCTCCTGAGACGAAGGAGCGCGAACGATGACACCCCTGCATGGTGCCTATGCGGCGGACGCGGCGGCGGCAGGCCGCTCGCAGGCCGAGATCGCGGTGCGCCGCGACCTCGCGGCCGCCTACCGGCTGATCGCTCTGCACGGCCTGGACGACAGCATCTACACGCACATCTCCGCGCGCGTGCCCGACGCCGAGAACCAGTTCCTGATCAATCCCTTCGGCCTGCTGTTTCGCGACGTCACGGCCGGCTCGCTGGTGAAGATCGACCTCGAGGGCCGCCAGCTCGAGGACTCGCCGCACGACGTGAATCCCGCGGGCTTCACCATCCACAGCGCGATCCATGCGGCGCGCCACGATGCCGCCTGCGTGCTGCACACCCACACGGTGGCCGGCGTGGCGGTGTCGACGCTCGAGGAAGGGCTGCTGCCGCTCAACCAGTGGTCGCTGCTGTTCCACCAGCGCGTGGCCTATCACGACTTCGAGGGCATCGCGCTCGACCTCGACGAGCGCGAGCGGCTGGTGGCCGATCTCGGCGCCACCGCCAAGGTGCTGATCCTGCGCAACCACGGCCTGCTGACCGTGGGGCGCAGCGTGGCGGATGCGGTGCTGACCATGCTCGCGCTCGAGAAGGCCTGCCGGGCGCAGATCGCGGTGCTCTCGACCGGGCGGCCCGTGCGCGCGATCCCCGAGGCCATCCGCCAGAAGACGCTGCGACAGCTCGAGAGCGGCGACGGCAACCGCATGAAGGGGCAGACCGATCCCGACCAGCGGGCCTGGCACGCGATGCTGCAGCGGCTGGCACCGGCCAGATGACATTTTTGTAATCGAAATGTGCGATCCAGGTCGATGGCCTGGCGCCACAGTCCGCTCCAGAGCAGTGCCGGTCGTCACTGCATGACCCCGCGGCGCCGCAACCGGCGCCGCCAGAACCTGGAGCCTTTCATGCATCGCAGAACCCTCATGGGCCGCATCGCGGCCATCGCCCTCGCCGGTGTCTTCTCCGTGGCCGCCGCCAGTGCGCAGACCGCGCCCCCGGCGCCGGTCGCCGTCCACAACGTGGTGCTGGTGCACGGCCTCTATGCCGACGGCTCGAGCTGGGGCAAGGTGATTCCGCTGCTGCAGGCCCAGGGCCTGCACGTGACCTCGGTGCAGAACCCGCTGAGCGGCTTCCAGGACGACGTCGACGCGGTCAAACGCGTGCTGGCGCAGCAGGACGGCCCCACGCTGCTGGTCGGCCATTCGTACGCCGGCATGGTGATCAGCGAGGCCGGCACCGACCCGCACGTGGCAGGCCTGGTCTACATCGCGGCGCGCGCGCCCGATGCCGGCGAGGACTACCCGGCTCTCACGCGCAAGTTCGCCGCCGCGCCCGCCGGTGCCGGCCTGCAGTGGGACACCAACGGCTGGGGTTCGCTGAGCCAACCGGCCTTCCTGAAGGACTTCGCGGGCGACCTGCCGCCGGCCGAGGCGCTGGCCTACTACGCGGTGCAGCAGCCCTTCGCGCGCGCCATCACCACCGCCAGGACCACCGTGGCGGCCTGGCACGACAAGCCGACCTGGTACGCCGTCTCGCGCCAGGACCGCACCATCGACCCCGAGCTGCAGCGCTTCATGGCCCAGCGCATGAAGGCCAGCACCGTCGAGCTCGACGCCAGCCACGTGTCGCTGCTGTCGCAGCCCCGGGCCGTGGCCGATCTGATCGTGCAGGCGGCGCAGGGCCGGCGCTAGACTGCGGCACCGCGGCGACGCCCCCGCGGAAGGACACCCCATGCGCGTGCTCGTCGTCGAAGATCATCCCAAGCTGGCGGACTACCTGCGCAAGGGACTCACCGAGAACGGCTACGTCGTCGACGTCGCGGCCGACGGCATCGACGGCCGTCATCTCGCGGTGAACGGCGAGTACGACATCGTGGTGCTCGACGTGATGCTGCCCGGCCTCGACGGCTTCGCGGTGCTCAAGGCGATCCGCGCCACCAAGGACGTGGCGGTGCTCATGCTGACGGCGCGCTACCAGGTCGAGGACCGCGTGCGCGGCCTGCAGGACGGCGCCGACGACTACCTGGTCAAGCCCTTCGCGTTCTCGGAGCTGCTGGCGCGCCTGACCGCGCTGCGCCGCCGCGGCGTGCGCTCGGGCGGCACCTCGGAACCCACCACGCTGACCCTGGGCGACCTGCAGCTGGACCTTGCGCGGCGCAAGGCCTCGCGCGGCGGCCAGGCGCTCGAGCTCACCAACAAGGAGTTCCTGATCCTGGCGCTGCTGATGCGGCGCCGCGGCGAGGTGCTGTCGCGCACCGTGATCGCCGAGCAGGTGTGGGACATGAACTTCGACAGCGACACCAACGTGGTCGAAGTGGCGGTGCGCCGCCTGCGCGCCAAGCTCGACGATCCCTTCGAGACCCCGATGCTGCGCACCGTGCGCGGCATGGGCTACGTGCTGGAGTCCGCGTGAAGGCTCCGCGGGTGCGCTTCGGGTCGATCTCCGCGCGCCTGGTGCTGATGCTGGCGGTGGTCGCGGTCGCTGTGTTCGCCGCCACCGGCTACCTGCTGCACAAGGCGCTCGAGCAGGTGCTGATCGCCGACGAGCGCTCGGACCTCAGCGGCAAGACCGAGGTGGTGCAGCACTTCATCGACGAGGTGCGCACGCCGGCCGACCTGCCGATGCTGCGGCGCCACCTCGCGGCCACCAGCGTGGGCGGGCGCTACCGCTGGAACGTGTGGCTGATCGCGCGCGACGGCGAGATGCTCTACGGCGCCGAGCCGATGCCGCCCACGCTGCGCGGCGAGGGCAACAAGGTCTGGCTGCAGCGGCAGGACGGCGTGGTGCTGCGCGGCGCGCACTATCGGCTCGACGAGCACGCCATCTTCCCCGGTGCGCAGGTGCTGATCGGCATGGACCCGCGGCCGCGCGCCGAGATGCTCGAGCGCTACGACAACTACGGCCTGCTGGTCGGCGCGCTCGGCGTGCTGTGCACCGTGGCGCTCGGTGCCATCGCCACGCGGCGCGGCCTGCGCGCGCTCGCGGACCTGTCGCGCGAGGCCTCGGTGATACACCCCGGCGGGCTGTCGCAGCGTCTGACCCTGCCGGCCGACAGCACCGAGCTGCTGCCGCTGGCCCTGCGTTTCAACGAGGTGCTGGCGCGCATGGAGGATGCATGGACCCAGCTCGAGGGCTTCAATGCCGACGTGGCGCACGAGCTGCGCACGCCGCTGGCCATCATGATCAACGGTGCCGAGCTCGCGCTCGCGCGCGACCGGCCCCGGGACGAGATGCGCGAGGTGCTCGAGTCGCACCTCGAGGAGCTGCGCACGCTGGGCTCGATGGTCAACGACATGCTGTTCCTCGCGCGCGCCGACCGCGGCGACGCGGCCGAGGACCTGCGCGAGCTCTCGCTGGGCGAGCAGGCGCGGCAGGTCGGCGAGTTCGTCGAGGTCTTCCTCGAGGAGAAGCGCCAGCGGCTCGAGATCGAGGGCGATGCCTCGGTGCCGGTCAACCGCGTGCTGCTGCGCCGCGCGCTCGTGAACCTGCTGACGAACGCATCGCGGCATGCGCCGCAGGAGGCCGTGATCGGGCTGCGGATCGAGGCGCTGCCGGAGGGCGCGCGCATCACCGTCTCCAACCCCGGCGATGCGATCGCGGAAGAAGTGCGGCAGCACATGTTCGAGCGCTTCTGGCGCGGCGACAGCTCGCGGCCCCGGACGGGCGAGCGCTTCGGGCTCGGGCTGGCGATCGTGCGGGCCATTGCGCGCATGCATGGGGGCGAGACCTTCGTGCGTCGCACGGCGGGCCGCAACGAGATCGGCTTCACATTGGGCCGCCGCGTCGCCGCATCGATGTCGATCGCGTAGGTCTCGCCCCACCCGCCCGGGCCTTTACTTGGTTTCGGGGATTCCCCGCATCGACCGGCCTGCCTACGCTTGCCGCGATGTCCCGGCGAGTTCCTCGGCCACTCACCGGGACCGGCGCAATGCCGCGCTCCCTCACGAGAGAAAAGCGGGCCCGCGCTTCGCACCATCGCACTGGCCGATTGCAGAGCAGGAGGAGCAATTCCATGACCGACATGCATCTATCGCCCGACATCGTCGCCAACGCGGCCTTGGTCCCGAGCGCGGCCGTCGACAGCGGCGAGATCAAGATCACTTTCGTCAATTACTCGAAGTTCGAGCTCCGGCGCGACGTCACCGGCTACACCAAGGACTTCGCGTTCGGCAGCGTGACCTCCTCGCCGGGGCCGGTGCTCAAGGCCCGTTCGGGCATGGAGACGCTCGACATCTGCCAGATCGCGTTCTCGTGGATCGCCGACGGCGCCAACAACGCCTACGTCACCTGGTACAGCCCCGAGATCCCGGTGCGCTTCGGCGTGCGGATCGTCGCGCCGGTGCAGGTCTTCGGCATGGGCAAGCGTCCGTACTGGGACGTGTGCTGGGACAACAACCCCGGCAGGGATCCGCAATGGGCGCGCTCGGGGTCGGATCCGTCGGACCCCAGGACCTTCTTCGCCGACGGGCACGTCGGCGGCCTCGCGGCCATCGGCCGCGCGCAGTCGTGGCACACGGCGCTCGACCTGACCGTGACCATCAGCGACTACACGGGAGGCAAGTCATGAACGACCTGCTGATTCTCGAGATCGGGCAAGGACGATGGGTCGCGCGGGTCGCGAACACCGACATCGAGTACGCCTTCAAGTACCTGGCGGAGGAACCCGACCTGAGCAGCCTCTGCGTCCAGTCTCTCGCCCTGGCCATGCAGTCGGGGCGCCAGCAGGTCATCGACAGCATCGCGGGCAACGGCATCTTCGATCTTCCCGCCGGCACGCAGGCCGATGCCGTGGTCGCCGAGCTGTTCGACGCGACCGCGGCCCTGCGCTTCGAGGAAGCCACGATCTTCGTGGCGCAAGTCGTCCTGGCCGACGAACTGGAAGGGGCCGGCGTGGCGCTGCTCGCCGCCGTGCCCTGAGTCTCAGTCCGCTCCCGGCAGGCGCAGCACGATCTTCCCGATGTGCGCGCCGGCCTCCATGCGCGCCTTGGCCGCCGGCAGCTCGGCGAACGCCACCACCTGATCGATGCGCGGCCGGATGCGGCCGGCCGCGAACAGCGGCAGCACCTCGGCGACGAAACGCGGCACGCCCGAGGCGCGCTGGGCCTTGGTGCGCAGCTTGTTCGAGACGCCGAACAGCGTGAGCCGCCGCGCATGCAGGGCCTCGAGGTCGAGCTCGGCATGCAGCACGCCGTCGACATGGCCCACGGTCGCGTGCCGCCCCTCGAAGGCCATCGCGCGCAGGTTCTCGGCGAACACCGAGCCGCCGACCGTGTTGACGACGAGGTTCGCGCCCTTTTCGCCGGTGGCCCGCAGCACGGCCGGCGCGAAATCGGCGGCGCGGGTGGGCAGCGCGACATCGAGCCCCAGCGGCGCGAGGGCCGCGAGCTTGTCGGCCGACCCCGAGGTGCCGATGACGCGCGCGCCGAGCGCCTTGCCCAGTTGCAGCGACGCCACCCCGACGCCCGAGGACACGCCGTTGACCAGCAGCCATTCGCCGGGCTGCAGCCGGCCCTGCAGCACCAGCATGTCGAACGCGACCAGGAAGGCCAGCGGAATGCTCGCGGCCTCTTCCCACGACAGCGCCTGCGGCACGGCCATGGCCTCAGCCGCTTCCATCAGCGCGTACTCCGCGAAGGCCCCGGCGCAGCGGCCCATCACGCGATCGCCGACTTGAAATCCACTAACGGCATTTCCAACATCGACCACCCTGCCCGCACCCTCCCCGCCGGCCGGGCGCCAGGCACCCGAAGCGCCGTGGCCGGCCAGGAACTCGCCGCGGTTGAGCGATGCCGCATGCAGGCGCACCAGCAACTGTCCCGGGCCCGCGGTGGGCACCGGCACCTCGCGTTGCTCGAGCACGCCGCCCGCCTCGCTCATCCGCATCCAGAAGGACTGCATGGTGGTCGTTTCGGTCATCGAGAGATTTCCCTTCAAGCACTCAGGTTGCGCAGCACGGCCTGCGTGAACGCCACCGTGTTGCCGCTGCCGCGGATGTCGCCGGTGCGCGCCGCGCGATCGGCGAGCGCGGCCGTGGTGGCGCGCGACATCGATGCGGCCATACGCACCGCGCCCTCGTTGCCGCGGCTGTGGCCCAGCCAGTCGAACAGCATGCGCGTCGACTCGATCATCGCGTAGGGATTGGCGATGCCCTGGCCCGCGATGTCGGGTGCCGAGCCGTGCGTGGCCTGCGCCATCGCGATGTCGCCGTCGCCGATGCACAGCCCCGGCGCCATGCCCAGGCCACCCACCAGGCCGGCCGCCTCGTCCGACAGGATGTCGCCGAACATGTTGGTCGTGACCACCACGTCGAAGCTCTGCGGATCGCGCACCAGCCGCATCGCGAAGGTGTCGACGATCACATCGTCGACGCGCACGTCGGGGTACTCCTCGGCGAGCTTCCTGCACTCCTCGACGAACATGCCGCAGCCGAGCTTGAACACGGTGTCCTTGTGCACATAGGTCAGGTGCTTGCGGCGCTGGCGCGCGAGTTCGAAGGCCGCGCGCGCCACGCGCCGGCTGCCGGTGCGGGTGATCACGCGCACCGACAGCGTCACTTCGTCGTTGGGCCGGAACTCGCCCGAGCCCGCGACCATGTTGCGGTCGGGCTGGAAGCCCTCGTTGTTCTCGCGCACGATCACCAGGTCGACGCCGTCGTGCAGGCAACCGATGTCCGGGTACGAGCGCGTGGGCCGCACGTTGGCGAACAGGTTGAAGGTCTTGCGCAGGATCGGGTGCGGATTGATCGCGTTCGGTCCCTTGGGATAGGCGCGGTGGCCGATGGGCCCGAGGAGCCAGCCGTCGAGCGTGCGCAGGGTCTCGAGCGTGCCGGGCGGCAGGGTGTGGCCGTGGGTCTGGAGCGCGCGCGCGCCGATCGGCAACGGATGCCAGTCGATGGCCACGCCGTGCAGCTCGGCGGCCGCGCGCGCGATGTCGACCGAGGCCGGCACGATCTCGTGGCCGATGTCGTCGCCGTCGAGGATACCGATGCGAAGCGATGCAATGCTCTGGTTCGTCATGCGTGCCTCCCGTTCAAGCCGACGGCGCGGTCAATGCCGTCAGCGTGCGCAGGTCGGGCAGCGCGGCCAGCGTGCGGCACACCTCGGTGATCCGGCCCGAGCGCTGTGCGCCGAGCAGCGGCACCGCGAGCGCGTCGAACTTGGCCTCGAGCTGCGCATCGGAGAGCGGGTTGTGCATCGAGCCGATCGCATGATCGACCTGCACCTCGACGCGCCGGCCGTCGCGCAGCAGCGCGCTCACGTGCACCGATTCTTCCGCGATGCCGTCGTCGACCACCGCCTGCACCCGGTTGCGCAGCGCGACCACGCGCGGGTCGTTGACCACTGCATCCGAGAACTCCTCCTCGCCGGCGCGGCCATGGATCAGGCCGACGGCGCAGCCGTGGTAGACGCTGAACTTGCCCTGCAGCCCATCCTTCGGTTCCTTCTTGCCCGTGAGCTCGAGCACCAGCGAATGCACGCGCAGCTCGATGCGCTCCACGTCCTCGGGCGCGATGCCCTGCGCGCGCAGCCGCACGCAGGCGTCGATGCTCGGATGGATCACGATGCCGCAGGCGAAGGGCTTGTAGGTGTT
This sequence comes from Variovorax sp. ISS6, assembly GCF_056523145.1. Lineage (NCBI taxonomy): Bacteria > Pseudomonadati > Pseudomonadota > Betaproteobacteria > Burkholderiales > Comamonadaceae > Variovorax > Variovorax sp. ISS6. Next base: position 1,363,587 of record NZ_JAWRZC010000002.1, on the reverse strand, counting down.
GAAGGAGATCTCGAAGCGCTCGCCGAGTTCGTCGGTGACCTCGTGCCAGGCCCGCTTGTCGGAGGCCACCTGCACGAAGCCGCGCGGCGCCTCGAGCGCCCGCTCGCTGGCCGTGAAGCCCTGGCTCGCGAGCAGCGCCGACATCAGGCCCGCGCGCGCCGCGGCGCCCGGATGGAAGGGCTTGGTCATGGTGCCGAACTGCTCGCGCAGCCCCACGGGCTGCGAGGCCGCGATGCCGATCGCCATCGCCGTGCGGTGTTCGTCCAGCCCCAGCAGCCGCGCGCAACCCGCGGCCGCGCCGAGCATGCCGGTCGAGCCCGTGATGTGCCAGCCGCGGTCGTAGTGGTCGGGGTACATGGTGTTGCCGATGCGGCAGGCCACGTCGATGCCGAGCACCAGCGCGTCGATCAGCTGGCGGCCCGAGGCCCCGCGGTGCTCGCCGAGCGCAAGCAGTGCCGAGGCGACCGGGCCGGCCGGATGGATGATGGTCTTGAGGTGCGTATCGTCGAAGTCGAAGGTGTGCGAGGTGATGCCGTTGAGCAGCGCGGCACTCGCCATGTCGACCTTGTCGGCGCGGCCCGGCACGCTGGCCTGCGGCGCCGGCTCGAGCATGCGCACGGCGGCGATCGCGGCCTCGGCCGCCTCGTGGCGCGCGGCGCCGATGGCGCAGCCGAGCCAGTTGTAGAAAGTGCGGTGCGCCTCGCGCTCGACCGCGTCGCTCCAGCCGCGCGACGGGTGCGTGGCGACGAAGCGGGCCAGGATGGCGGTGACGGGAGGGGCCGAGGTGTCGGCGGAAACGTGCGTGTTGCGGGCCACTGGAGTTCTTGCTGGTTGCGTTGAGAAAGAGAAAGGGGAAGCCGGCCGGACCTACTCGTCGAGCTGGATGTTCCGGGCCTTGGCGAGCGCGGTCCAGCGCGCGATCTCCGAGCCGATGTACTTGCCGAACTGGTCGGGCGTCATCGGCCAGGGCTCGACGGCCTCGCTGGCGAGCTTCTCGGCCAGGTCGGGCGCCTTGAGCACCGCGACCTGGGTCTCGTTGAGGCGGCGCACCACGTCGGCCGGCATGCCCGCGGGGCCGACCGAGCCGTACCACTGCATCGCGTCGAAGCCCTTGAAGCCGACCTCGTCCATGGTCGGCACGTCCTTGAGCTGCGCGCTGCGCTTGCTGCCGGTGACGGCCAGCGCGCGCATGCGGCCCGAGCGCAGGTGCGGCAGCGCCGCCGCGAGCCCCGGGAACATGGCCTGGGTCTGGCCGCCGAGCACGTCGTTGATGGCCGGCGCGATGCCGCGGTACGGCACGTGCACCATGACCGCGCCGGTCTCCTGCTTGAACAGCTCCATCGTCATGTGCGTGAGCGAGCCCGCGCCGGCCGAGCCGTAGCTCACCTTGCCGGGGTTGCGCTTCACGTAGTCGACGAACTCGGCCACCGTCTTGGCGGGCACGTCGGCATTGATGGCCAGCACATTGGGCGTGGCGCCGATCATGCCGATCGGCGTGAAGTCCTTGATCGCGTTGTAGCTCACGCGGCGCGTCGCGGGCGTGGTGCCGTGGGTCGCGACATAGCCCTGCATCAGCGTGTAGCCGTCGGCCGCGGCGCGCGCGGTGTTCTGGCAGGCCACCACGCCGCCGCCGCCGCTCTGGTTGTCGATCACGAATGGCTGGCCCAGCGCGCGGCCCCAGCGTTCGGCGACCACGCGGGCGATCATGTCGTTGCCGCCGCCAGCGGCGACCGGCACGATGTAGCGGATCGGCTTGCTCGGAAAGTCCTGCGCGATCGCGAAGCGGGGCATCGCGAGGGTGGCCGAGGCCGCGGAAGCGGTCAGCAGCAGTTGGCGGCGTTGCATGTCGGTGTCTCCTTGTTCTGCCGCGCATCTTCTGCCTGGGCGTCATTGCAGTAAATTGCAAGTTTTTGGGGGTTTATTGCATGAACTGCATGAGTGATCCGAAATGCTGAAGCCCTCGCTGGCCGACCTGCGCGCCTTCGTCACCGTGGGCGAGCTGCAGAGCTTCGCCGCGGCGGCGCGCACCCTGCACCTGTCGCAGCCCGCGCTGTCGCGGCGCATCTCGCACCTGGAGGAGCTGCTGGGCGTGCGCCTGTTCGACCGCACCACGCGCAGCGTCGAGCTCACCCTGCTGGGCCGGCGCTTCCTCGGCCAGATCCGCGGCCTGGTCGACGACCTCGACCGCTCGGTGCTGAGCCTGCGCGACGCGGCCGAGCTCGAGGCCGGCGACGTCACCATCGGCTGCGTGCTGTCGACCGTGCACCACTTCATGCCACCGGTGATCCAGGCCTTCCGCGCGCGCCATCCGCACGTGCTGGTGCGCATCATCGAGGAGGGTGCCGACGAGGTGCTTGCCAGCGTGAAGCAGGGCGAGGCCGATTTCGCGCTCAACTACATCGGCATGCAGGACCCCGAAGTGGAGTTCACGCCGCTGCTCAAGGAGCCCTACGTGCTGGCCTGCCCCGCGGACCATCCGCTGGCGCGGCGCAAGTCCGTGGGCTGGGAGGAGCTCGCCCAGTACCCGCATGCGCGGGTCTCGCAGGCCAGCCGCAACCGCCTGTTCATCGACCAGGCCCTGGCCGAGCTGCCGCCGCTGCCGCGCCCGGTGTGCGAGGTGCGCCACGTCTCCACGCTGATCGGCATGGTCGAGAACGGCCTCGGCGTGGCCGTGGTGCCGCAGCTCACGCTGCCGCGCAAGCCGGCCGCGGTGGTCGGGGTGCGGCTCGAGCGGCCCGAGATCGGGCGCACCATCGGCGTGATCCGGCGCGCGGGGCGCAGCCTGTCGCCGGCGGCGGCGGCGTTTCTGGAGATGCTGGCGCTTGCGAGCCGCTCGAGCGTGAAGCCGGCCAGGGCGCCGAAGGCCCGGGCGCAGCAACGGCGGCGAGCGTCATGAAAAACCTCGAGAACACCATCGACGAGCTGCTCCGACGCAGGTTTCATGGGGGTCACATCGAGATGGCGCATCATCGGACGGCGTCGGATTCTTCCCCCAGTCCAGAACCTCGCCATGGCGATCGCCAACGGGCAGGAAAACCGCCAGGAGCCCGCATGAACAGGCGCTGCATCCCATGATCGCCAGGGTCATCGCGAACCTGTCGTGGGCCGCGCTGGGCTTTGCCATGCTGGCCGGCGTCTTCGCCGCCTTCGGGGCGCTGCTCCACCTGCTCGCGCTCGCCAACGGCCTGCTGCGTGGCTTCCGGCACGACGACGCCGCCGATGACCGCCGCCATGCGACGCACATGCTGGCGGCCGCCGGCATCTGCGCGCTGATCGCCGCTGCCGTGGGCGGTCTCGTGCTTCTCATCGCGTCATTCCAGTGAACGAGGCTTTGGCTTCGCGTGGAACGCGGGCGCCCGACGATCACCGGGCATCGACCAGTGTGCCGGCGGCATCGACCAGGGCTCGTATCAGCCTCTCGCGCGGCGACGCACGCTGCCAGAGCACGCCGAAGCGCCGCGGCTCGGATGCCAGCGGCAACGGCAGCTTGGCCACGCGCTGGCCGTCCAGCAGCGGAGAAGCGATGTCCGGCACCACGGACACTCCCAACCCACGGTCCACCATCATCGCAATGGCAAGCAACGAGCTGAGCTCGAAGCGCTCCTGCGGCACGATGCCGGCGTCCCGCAGGTAGCGGTCGGCCTGCTTTCCTCCGCCCAGGCTGCGGTCGTAGCGAATCAGGGGCGAGCTGCGCAGCAGCGCGTGCGGGTCCTTGCGCGCCAGCCGCGCGGGCACCAGCAGCACCAGCGGTTCCTCGCGCAGCAGATGCCAGTCGAAGGTCTTGGCCAGCGCGAACGGAGGGTGCAGGCAGACCGCCGCGTCCAGTTCGCCCTGCTGGATACCCTTGTACAAGGTGGCCGTCGTGCCCGAGCGCAGGAACACCTGCACGCCAGGATGCTGCTGGACGAAGGCCGCCAGGATGTCCGGCAGCATGCTGTGCAACGCCGTGTTGATGGTGCCGATGACGAGTTCGCCGCCCGTGTCCTCGCTGGCCAGCACGGCCTTGATGGCACCGACCTCGCGCAGCAACGCCCGCGCGCGGTGCAGCAGCTTGTGGCCGGCTTCGGTGGGCTGCACGGTGCGGCCGGCGCGGGCCATCAACGGCGCGCCCAGCGAACGCTCCAGCGCGCGGATCTGCTGCGTCACGGCCGCGGGCGTCAGGTCGAGCCGGCGGGCGGCCTCGGACACCGAGCCCGACTCCACGACCAGCAGAAAGCTCTCCAGGTATCCGGTTTCTATGAAATCACATTTTCTATCGTTTGATCATAGAGTGCCTATGTACTTCTAACTTCATGCGGCGCACACACTGCGTCCCATGAGAAGCAAGCTGTTTGTTCCGGCCTCGCGCCCCGAGCTGTTTTCCAAGGCCCTTGCCAGCGCCGCCGACGGGCTGTGCTTCGACCTGGAAGACGCCGTCGTGCCCACCCGCAAGGCCGAGGCGCGCGACCGGCTGGCCGCTTTCCTGCGCAGCGGCGGCCTGGCCGGCGCGCGTCAGAAGATCATCGTGCGCATCAACGCCGCGAGCACGCCGCACTTCGCGGACGACGTCCGGGCCGTGGCGCAGGCCGGCGTCGACGTGGTCAACCTGCCCAAGCCGCGCAGCGTCGATGATGTGCGCGCTGCCGCAGCCGCGTTGCAACAGGCCGAGCAGACGAATGGCATGCTGGCCCCCATCGGCCTGTTGCTGAACATCGAGGAGCCCGTTGCCCTGCGCCTGGCGGCCGAGCTGGCCGCCGCCTCGCCGCGCGTCGTGGGTTTGCAGATGGGCCTGGGCGACATGTTCGAGCCGCTGGGAATGGCCCGGCGCGACGCGATCTCGGTGCAGGCCACGATGTTCGCGCTGCGCATGGCGGCCGGCGAGGCGGGCGTGTACGCCTACGACAGCGCCTTCGCCGACATCGCCGATGCGGCCGGCTACCGCGCCGAGGCCGAACTGGCGCGGCGCATGGGCTTTCTCGGCAAGACCTGCATCCATCCCAGCCAGGTCGCCATCGCCAACGACGTGTTCCGCCCCACGGACGCCGAGATCGCGCATGCCCGCAAGGTGCTGCAGGCTGCCCGCGAGGCCGATGCCAGCGGCACCGGCGCGTACGTGGTCGACGGGAAGATGGTCGATGCGCCCTTCGTCGCCCGGGCCGAGCGGATCGTCGCCAGCGCCCGCGCGCTGGACCTGCCGGCCGGCTGAGCAAGCCATTTCAACTCCAGGAGACACACACATGATCCAGCGCTTGCTGCCGCGCGCCGGTGCGCTCGCCGCCCTGGCCCTGCTGTCCGCGACGGCGTTCGCCCAGGCCGGCTATCCGTCCAGGACGATCACCATCGTCGTGCCCTATCCGGCCGGCGGTTCCAACGACACCTTCGCGCGCCAGATCGCCAAGGAGCTCGGCGACGAGCTCAGGCAGCCGGTCATCATCGACAACCGTCCCGGCGCCAGCGGCAACACCGGCACCGGCCAGGTCGGCAAGGCCGCGCCCGATGGCTACACCCTGGTCGCGGTCTCGTCCAGCATGACGACCAACGCGGCCATCCAGCCCAGGCTGCCGTACGACCCGATCAAGAGCTTCGCGCCCGTGGCCATGTTCGCCCGGGGCCCGTTCATCGTCGCGGTCAACAACGAGTTCCCGGCCCGGACACCGGCCGAGCTGATCGCCGCCATCAAGGCCAGGCCCGGCCAGTACAACTACGCCTCGTCGGGCACCGGCAGCGTGAACCAGTTCGGCACCGAACTGCTGAAGTCCCTGGTGCCCGGCATGGCCATCACGCACATCCCGTACAAGGGCATGGGCCCGGCCGTGACCGACCTCGTGGGCAACCAGACCCAGCTGCTGATCTCCAGCGGCCCTTCGCTGCTGCCCATGGTGCGAAGCGGCAAGCTGCGCGCCATCGGCATCACGAGTGCGAAGCCCAGCCCGATCGCACCCGACCTCACGCCGATCGCCACGGCCGTGCCCGGCTACGACTTCGAACTCTGGTGGGGCTTGCTGGCGCCAGCCGGTACGCCGCCCGAGATCGTGGACAAGCTCAATGCGACGGTCAACAAGATCCTGGCCAAGCCGGCCCTGGCGGGCAATTTCCTCAAGGAAGGCGCCATCGCCACCCCGCTGTCGGTGCCGCAGTTCACCGCGCTCATCGCCACCGATGTGGAGCGCTGGAAGAAGCTGGCCCAGCAGCAGAACATCACCGCCGAGTGAAATCCGCCATGGCAACCCAATCCTTCGTGGAGCGGCACGGCCCGCGAGGCCCCTTGAGCGGCGTGCGCGTGCTCGACCTCAGTGCCTACATCGCGGGCCCCTACGGCTGCGCGCTGCTGGCCGACCAGGGCGCCGAAGTCATCAAGATCGAACCGCCCGCGGGCGACAACCTGCGCAAGTACCCTTCGACGCTGGAGGCCGAGAGCCGCGCCTTCGTCGGCGTCAACCGCAGCAAGCTCGGCGTGGTGCTGGACCTGAAGGATCCGGCCGACCAGGCGGCGCTGCTGGACCTGGTTCGCGAGGCCGACGTGCTGGTGCACAACTTCCGGCCCGGCGTGCCCGAGCGCCTGGGCATCGGCCATGCGCAACTGCAGGCCGTCAATCCGCGCCTGATCTATTGCAATGTGACCGGGTATGGCGAGACCGGGCCGCTCAAGCAAAAGGCTGGCTACGACCAGGTGCTCCAGACCATGACCGGCATGTGCGCCTTGCAGGGCAAGCGCGGCGAGCCGCCCGAGATCCTGTATGGCTCGGTGGTGGACTACTACGCGGCCTCGCTGGTCGCGGCCGGTGTCGCTTCGGCGCTGTACGAGCGCGAGAAAAGCGGCCAGGGCCAGTTCGTGGGCGTCTCCTTGCTGCGCGCGGCCATGGCCATGCAGTCGGCGCGGCTGGTCTGGGCCGAGGGCGAACCCAGGGACGTGGGGCGCGACATGCGCTCGGGCGGCATCACCGGAATCCATCCCACGCGCGAGGGCCACATCTACATCTCGGCCAACACCCCGCACTTCTGGCAGGCGCTGTGCGAGAAGATCGGCTTGCCCGAACTGGCCCGCGACGAGCGCTACGACAGCGTGCGCAAGCGCGCCCGGCACCATGCCGACATCGTGCCCAGGCTGCATGCCGCACTGGCAGCGCGCAGCGCGCTCGAATGGGAAGAGCTGTTCGGCGAGGAAGTGCCCTGCGCGGCGGCCCGCACGGTGGAGGACATGTTCGATCACCCCCAGGTGCTGGCCGAGGACATGGTGACCCGCTTCGAGCACCCGATCCTGGGCAGCTACCGCGGCTTCACGCGGCCCGTCGCCTACGGCCGCACGCCCGGCCCCGAACCGTTCGCCGCGCCCACGCTGGGCCAGCACAACGACCGGGTGCGCGCGCGGCCCCGCTGATGCACGCCGGATCGATCGTTCCCAACAGCGCCGGAACACGGCGGCCCCGGACATCGGCGCCGGCCCTGGCCTGCGACGCGCACATGCACGTCTACGACGGACGCTTCGCTGCCGTGGCCGCGCCACGGGCCATGGTGGACGACGCCACGGCCGATGACTACCGGCTGCTGCGGGCCCGCACGGGCACGCAGCGCACGGTCGTCGTGCAGCCGCGCGCGCACGGCACCGACAACGCCACCACGCTCGCGGCGATCCGCGCGCTGGGGCCGGACCGGACACGCGGCGTGGCCGTTCTCGCGCCGGAAGCCACGGACGCGGAACTCGAACGCCTGCACGCGGGCGGCATCCGCGGCATCCGCTTCAGCCTTCACACGGCGACCCACGCCGCCACGCGCTTCGATGCGGTCGAGACGCTGGCGCACCGCGTGGTCGGGTTGGGCTGGCATCTGCAACTGCACTGGACCGCCGAGCAGGTGGTCGCGCATGCGGATCTGCTGCGGCGGCTGCCGTGCACGCTGGTGTTCGATCATCTGGGCCGGCTGCCCTTGCCCGCCGGCACGGCGCACCCGGCCTTCGCGGTCCTGCGAGGGCTGTGCGCTGGCGGCAGGGCCTGGATCAAGTTGTCGGGGGCCTACCTCGACTCCACCGTGGGTGCAGCAGGCGGCTACCGCGACACCGATGCCGTCGCGCAGGCCTGGCTGGCCGAACGACCCGACCGCCTGGTCTGGGGCAGCGACTGGCCCCATCCCACCGAGGCGCCGGCCAAGCCCGACGACGCCGACCTGTTCGACCTGCTGGCGCGCTGGGTCCCGGACGAGGCCGCGCGCCATCGCGTGCTGGTCGCCAACCCGGCGGCCCTCTACGACTTTTCAACAACCGACTCCGACGAGACAACACCGTGAACAAGACCCTTCTGCGCGGCATCGCCGCCATCTCCACGTGCCTGCCGTTGCTGGCGGGGGCATCGGACTGGCCGGCGCGGCCGGTACGCATGGTCGTACCGTACGCCGCGGGCGGCGGTGCGGACAACACGGCCCGCATCGTCGGCCAGCGCCTGAGCGCATTGCTGGGCCAGCCCATCCTGATCGACAACAAGCCGGGCGCTGGCGGCGTGATCGGCGCGGACAACGTGGCCAAGGCACCGGCCGACGGATACACCGTGCTCTACGACGCCTCGGCTTTCGGCGTGAACGGCGCGTTGCGCAAGCTGCCCTACGACCCGGCGAAGGACTTCATTCCGGTGTCGCTGGTGGCCACGGCGCCGCAGATCCTGGTGGTGGGTGCCGGCGCGCCGTACCAGAACCTCGCCGAACTGATCGCCGCCGCGAAGAAGGCACCGCGCAAGTTGACCTACGCTTCGGCCGGCGCCGGCACGGGGTCGCACCTGGCCGCGGAGATGTTCAACGACCAGGCGAGGATCGAGACCGTGCACGTGCCCTACAAGGGCGGTGCGCCGGCACTGACCGATGTGATGGGCGGGCAGGTCGACCTGTACTTCGGCAACGCGGCATCGACCTTGCCGTCCCTGGCCGGTGGCAAGCTGCGCGCGCTGGCCGTCACTTCGCGCAAGCGCGTAGAAGGCCTGGACGCGGTGCCCACGCTGCGCGAGAGCGGCATGCCCGACTACGAGGTGCTGGAATGGAACGGCGTCTTCCTGCCCAAGAACACGCCCGCCGACATCGTGGCCAAGCTCGCCAAAGCCACGCGCGAGGCCGTCGCCGATCCGGTCGTGCGCGAAAGGCTGCTGAAGGCCGGCCTGGAACCGGTGGGCAACACGCCCGAGGAGTTCGCCAGCTTCGTGAAGGCCGAGAACACCCGCTGGCAGGCGGTCGTCAAGGCGCGCAACATCACGCTGGACTGATCGCCGTACTGCACGATCGGCGCTCGCCGAGACGGTTCCCGGCCGAATCCCGTCTTAGCCTGCACATGTCCCAGGCCATCGAGCCGGCGAAGCTCCTCGGCCCCCTCCCGCGAAAATGAAAACGCCCGATGAAATTCATCGGGCGTCCATCGCCGGCTTCAACGGACCGGCTCCGTGTCCTTCCCAGGCCTCAGCGCGTGAACGACGGCTCAGCGCGAGCTTGCCAGGCGAAACCGCCCCTCAAGCCCCATGCGCCTCGCTCGCCGGCACCACCGCCGGCCCTTCGCGCCGCGCCTTCTGGATCGAGCGCACGAAGGCCACGAGCTGCCACACCACGAACACGCCGATCAGGCCCAGCAGCGTGGCGCTGATCGGGCGGTTCACGAACACGCCGAAGCTGCCGCGGCTGATCAGCATGGCGCGCCGGAAGTTCTCCTCCAGCATCGGCCCGAGGATGAAGCCCAGCATCAGCGGCGCGGCGTCCAGCTCCAATCGCATGAAGGCGTAGCCGAGGCAGCCGAACACGGCGGTGATGAAGATGTCGTCGAGGCTGTTGTTGACGCTGTAGGTGCCGATGCAGCAGAAGAACAGGATCGACGGGAACAGCACGGCGTACGGGATCTTGAACACCGACAGCCAGTAGCGCACCAGCGGCACGTTGAGCGCGAGCAGGAAGCAGTTGCCGACCCACATGCTGGCCACCAGGCCCCAGAACAGGTCGGGGTGGCTGGCGATCATGTTCGGACCGGGCTGGATGCCCTTGATCACGAACGCGGCCAGCATCAGCGCCATCACCGGGTTCTCGGGGATGCCGATGCTCATCAGCGGGATGAAGCTGGTGCGCGCGGCGGCTTCGTCGGCCGCGGCCTGGCCGGCCACGCCTTCGATGCAGCCGGTGCCGATCTCGTGCTTGTACTTGCTGACCTTCTTGTCGATGGCATAGGCCGCGAACTGGGCGATCGAGGGACCGCCGCCGGGCAGGATGCCCAGGAAGGAACCGATGGCACCGCCGCGCAGCGCGCTCGGGATGATCCGCTTGAACTCGGCCCAGGTCGGGATCAGGTTGATCTTGCCGTTGAAGGGCGAGCGCTCCTCGCGCGCGTCGAGGTTCTTGGTGATCTCGGCGATGCCGAAGCAGCCCAGCGCGATGCTCACCAGGCCCACGCCGTCGGCGAGGAAGGGCAGGTCCATGGTGTAGCGCTGCATGCCGCTGTTGACGTCGGTGCCGATCTGGCCGAGCAGCACGCCGATGAAGCACATCGCGAGGCCGTTGAGCAGGCTGCCGGTGGTCACGAAGCTCACGCAGACGAAGCCCACGAGCATCATCGAGCAGTAGTCGGCCGGGCCGAACAGGAAGGCCACCTCGCCGAGCATCGGCGCCATCCACGCCAGCACGACGATCGCGATGGTGCCGCCCACGAAGCTCGAGAAGCCCGCGGTGAACAGCGCCAGGCCGGTCTGGCCCTTGAGCGTCATCGCGTACCCGTCGATACAGGCCACGATGCTGCTGGCATGCGGGATCTTCATCGTGATCGCACTCACGCTGTCGCCGTACTGGGCGCCGTAGTAGATGCCGGCCAGCATGATCAGCGCGCCGCCGGTGGGGATCGAGTAAGTCAGCGGCAGCAGCAGGCTGATGGTGGCCAGCGGGCCCAGGCCCGGCAGCAGGCCCACCAGGGTGCCCACGGTACAGCCGATGGCGCAGAACAGCAGGTTCTGCATCGTGAGCGCGTGCGAGAAACCGAACGCGAGATTGTTCAAGACTTCCATGGCGTCGTCCTCAGAGCAGGGGCAGGTTCAGGCCCAGCAGCTTCTGGAGCGCGAAAGCCATCGCGACCAGGCCGAGGGAAATCTTGACGTTGCGCACCCACGAGTACGAGAGGCCGGCAGCCGTCGAGGCGAACACCATGAACACGATGCCCGCGACCATGTTGATGTGCTCCGAGATCAGCGCGAAGCCGCAGAGGCTGCCGATCACGATGCCGATGTTGCGCAGGTTGAGCTCCATCGGCTGGCGCGCGACGAAGCGCGAGCGGATCACGGTCGCCACGCCGATCAGGCCGAGCAGGATGCTGACGATGAACGGGAACATGCCCGGGCCCGCGCGCGAGAAGTCGCCGATGGGGTAGTTGCGCGCGGCGGTGATGCCGAACAGGAGGGAAATGGCGATGAGGAAGAGCCCTCTGCCTAGGTTGCGGTCGTTCATGTCTGTCTCTGTGGGCGTGCCTGCGCAGCGCGCTTGCGGCCTGTTGTGATGGAGGCAGGGATGCTCGGCGTCGGCGGCTGACCGAAAACTGACACGCAGGCCTCGGGAACTACGTACGGCCGACTACGCCGCAGGTAATCGACGGCCCGCGCCGACGCGGCGAGGATGCGCGCCTTGCGCTTCTTCTACGCGTTTACCCGAATACCGGAGTCCGCTTGAATCCAACCCGAACCACCGCCCCGATCCGCCCCGCCTGGCTGCTGCTGGCCGGCGCGGTCCACGTTGCCGCTCTCGCGCAGACCGCGACCGTGACTGCACCGCCCTCTCCCCTGGCCGCGAGCGCGCCCGATGCCTGCCGGCTGATGCCGCGCGCCGACATCGAGGCGCTGTTCCCCGGGCGCCCGGTCACCGACAAGGGCCCGACCTTGAGCCCCCTGAGCCGCGGCCCGCAGTACGCCGAGGGCTGCACCTACGTGGTGCGCCTGCCGAGCCCGACCTCGAAGACCGATGTCGCGCGTTTCGCGAACCTGACCGTGATCCGCTGGGGCGACTCGCCCGTGGTCGGCCGCGGCACGGCCCGGGACAGCTTCGCCTCGATCCGCACCACGCGCGAACGCGTGGCCGCCGATCCCAAGGTCAGCCTGCGCATCGAGTCGCTGGCCGATGTGGGCGAGGAGGCCTTCATCGAGACCAGCACGCACCGGGTCGCGGTCTATGCGCGCAAGGGCGACCTGATCGTTTCGGCCAGCCTCGATCCCTACTCGAGCCAGACGCCCGGCAACGCGGGCGCGCTCGCGCGCCAGGCGTTGTCGCGCTGGCAACCGGGCACCGGCATGGTGGCGGCCGCGGCGCCGATCGCCACCCAGGCGGCGGTGGCAGTGCCGGCCGACACGCGCGTGTCGCAGACCGCGCCCGCCGACCAGTGGCCCGATGCCTGCGCGCTGATGACGACCGAGGACGTGAAGGCCGTGTTCCCCGACATGACGATCGCAGCGCCGGTGCAGTTCAAGGGAAAGATCACGCACGAGTCGCGCGAGAACCGCATCGAGGAGATCCCCAGGCCGATCGGCTGCATCTACAACCTGCGCCGCACCGACATCGTCGACGGCAAGCGCGTGACCGTCTCGCACCAGGTACAGATGAGCGTGCGCAACCTCGCGTCGACGCCCGCGTTCTCGCAGCGCTACTTCGAGGTCTCGCGCAAGGTGGGCGAACCCAAGACGCCGGTGGCGGGCCTCGGCGACGAGGCCTTCATCGACATCCTCAACCGCCTCCAGATCCGCAAGGGCCTGCTGAGCGTGGAGGTGCGCGTGGGCGGCGGCGAACGCGACGCGGCGCTGCACGCGGTGGCGCGCGAACGCGTCAACGCGCTGGCCGCGCGCGTGGCGGCGAAGCTGCCCTGAGGCCGCGCCGGCGTCACGCCCTCAGCAACAGGCCTCCGCTTCGGCATCGGCGTCGCTCATCACCTCGCGCGTGTGCGCATCGGCCGCGAACCACAGCTCGATGCGCAGCGACGAGGAGTTGATGTCCTGCGGAATGCCGAAGGCGCTCTGGAAGGTGGAGAAGCTCAGCACGCCCAGCGGCGTGTCGAAGCTGAGGTTGAGGCTCGGCGTGGCGAGCCCCAGCGAGGGCACCTCGGGCAGCCGGCCGTAGCGCCGGTGCAGCGACTCGGCCAGCCTATCGACACGCGGGCGCAGCGACGGGCGCAGCCAGCTCTCGGTCTGCAACTGCGCGAGCAGGCTGGCACCGACCTGCGCCGCGTTGCGCGAATGGCTCAGCAGGCCGTCGTCGTGCGCCACGCAGTCGATCATGTCCAGGCCCTCGAACCTGTGGCCGATGGCCTCGCAGTAGGCCGGCATCACGACCGTGCAGAGCCATTGGCCCGCGCAGTTGGTCGCGAGCATCTTCCAGTCGGGATCGAACACCAGGCCCGGCAGCGGGTTGTGCAGCTGCACCATGCGTTGCAGCGCGGCCTCGTTGGCGTCGGTCATGCCGATCCACGACGCGCCCTCCTCGCTGGCGACGGTGGTGAAGCCGCCGAGCGACAGCGCCGCGTTGCGCAGCGAGGTCGGCGCCTCGACCTCGTTCATCCAGGCCAGCAGCAGGTCGCGGCTCGGCGCGGCGCGGCCGGTCTCGAGGAAGCTGACGTGCCGCTGGGAGACGCCCAGGCGCAGCGACAGGTCGAGTTGGGAGATGTTCTTGCTCGCCCTCGTATGGCGCAGCAGCAGAGGCAGGCTCATGGGATCGGAATCCAGGGATCGAAAAGCCCGCCATTGGACCTGAACGAGGGGCGAAACGCTTCGTCGCGAACGCAACAAACATGCGTAATCCGGGTAACAGGCGGTAGCGCCCCTTGCACATCGTGCACGGCCATTATCTGGAAGGTTATCGACGCCCTCCAGCCACGGCGGCAACATGCCCTTCGCACCGGTGCCAGAGGCCTCTCGCGCACGGGTCGCAGCGCCGGTCCGGCGTTCCCCGGGCCGCACGCTCGCCGCGCGACATGCGCGGCCTCCAGCCTCCTCGTCCACCGCATCGAACCCTTGCCCGCCGCCCATGTCTTCCTGCCGTACCGACGCAGCGCGCGCTCGTCCGAGCTGCCGCAGCCGAGCGCCGAAGCGCCACTGTCCGCCATGCCATCGGGAGGCCCGCCGGTGCGCTTCGTGACGGATGGTCCGATGCCGCAGGCCATCGATGGCGGCGACGACGATCCGCTGCGGCGCATGCGCCCGATGCTGCAGGCGCTGGGCTTCCAGTGGTTCGCCTACGGCACCGTGGCGCTGGCACAGGGCCGGTGGCGGCCCTCGAGCTTCTTCACCGGCCATGCCAATCCCCGCTGGACCGAACGCTATTTCTCGCAGCAATACCAGGAGGTCGACCCGCGCGTCGAGGCCGCGCAGCGCAGTGCCGGCCCCTGGGTGTGGGACCGCGACGGCCTGGCGCGCCAGCGGCCGCCCGAGGACACCCGCTTCGCGCTGCACGAACGCTTTCTCGACGATCTGCGCGCCAGCGGCATCGGCAGCGGCGTGCTGTTCCGCCTGCCGGCGCCGCCGCTGTCGGTGCCGCTCGGCGAACACACGCTGGTGAGCCTGCAGTCGGAGCGCACGGACAGCGCATGGATCGGCGCCGGCATCGTCGCGCTGGCCCGCATGCTGGCCGAGGACTTCCACCGGCGCGTGCAGTCCTGCGGCCTTGCGTCGGCGCCGGCCGTGGACCGGCCCGGCGACATCGGCAGCGCTTCGAGGATGCTCAGCGCGATGCAGCTGCGCATCCTCGAGGAACTGCGACAGGGCCGCGGCGACAAGGAGATCGCGCACCGGCTGCAGATGTCGGGCCATGCGGTCGACTACCACCTGCGGCAGCTGCGCGCGCGCTTCAAGGTGCGCAACCGCGTGCAGCTCGTGAACGCGGCCGCGCGCGCGATGCCGCCGGGCGCGCCGGCCGCCTGAGCGCGATGCGCGCGAGGCCTTTCGGCCTCACTCCTGCGGAAAGCTCGCCACGAGCAATCGCACCAGCTCGGCCTGTCGCTGCACGCCCAGCTTGGCGAAGATCTGCTTGAGGTATTGGCGCGCGGTGCCCGCCGACAATGCCATCTGCACGGCCGCGCCGGCCAGGTCCTCGCCCTTGCCGAGCAGCACGGCCAGTTCGGCCTCGCGTGCGGTGAGCCCGTAGGCCTCGACCAGCCGGGCCGCGGCGATGGTGCCGTCGGTGCCGGCGTTGTGCACCATCACCGCGACGCGCGCGCTGCCGAACTCGGCCTGCGCCGAGAGGCTGGCCGCCGGCACGATCGACAGGATCAGCGGCCGCAGCGGCAGCGCGCGCCGGATGGTGACCGGCAGGCCCTGCGCCGCCACCGCGCCATCGCTGAGCGCCGCGCGGCGCGACTCGGGCGCGAGCTCGGCCGCGAGCCGCACCGCCTGCTGCAGCCGGCGGTCCTCCGCGCCGTCGCGCGCGCGCAGGCCTTCGCGGTCGGCGCGCAAACCGCAACCGGGCTGCGCCAGCAGCGCGCTCGCGCTGCGGTTGAGGAACACCACGCGGCCCGCGGCATCGAGCAGCACCACCGCCTGCGGCGCCAGGTTCAGCATGTCGTGCGCCGCATCGACGCTGGCGCGCGTGCGCTGCCGCAGTTGCGCATGCAGCTGCTCGATGGTTCGCAGGTGCGGCACCAGCGCCTGGATCGAGGCCAGCTCGTCCTCGCGGAAATCGTGGCCCGACTCGAGCGAGCGGCAATAGCTGAGGCCGCGCCAGCCGTCGTGCTCGCGCCAGTACGACACCGCGGCCAGGCCACCGTTGAGCGGCCGCAGCACCTCCTGGTAGAGCTCGGTGCTGGCCATCGCCCGCCGGCTCAGGAAGGTGGAGGTGCGCACCGGCAGGCCCGAGGCCGTGAGCCGGACCAGCGACTCGTGGTCGGCCATCGTGAGCCACTGGCCGAGCTCGCGTTCCTCGACCTGGCCGAACTGCGTGCAGGCGCGCCACTCGGTGTCGCCGTCGCGCATGCTCGTCATCACCACGTGCTCGGCGCCGATGCACTCGCGCAGCACGTTGAGGTCGATGCCGCCGGCACCCGCCGCCGCCACCTCGGCATACAGCCGCCGGACCGCGTCGGCCAGCGCCGTGGATTCCAGACCCATGTTCCCTCCTGTTCGGGAGTAGCGCGCGCGGGCGCGGATGCGCAGACTCCAAACCCTGCTGTCATTGGTTGGACGGCGGTCGCGCCTCGACGCGCCGCGGCACGTCGGAGCCCTGCCAGCGTTTTCGTGAATCCGCATGGCACCGTCTTTCCTCGACCCTTCGAATGCACCCCCGGGTGCCACTCGCCGCGACGCATTGCTGCGTGTCGCGCGCGGCAGCGCCGGCGTGCTCCTGTTGTCGGGCCCGCGTCTCGCGCCAGCCTCGGCGGCCTCGAGCGAGGCCTTCTCCCCTGTGTCTTCCGCCCGGTTGCGCTTCGCCCTGCCGCTGCTCGACGAGGCCCTGGCCTCGCGCGCCGCGTGGGAACCGCTGCTGCACCCGCTGTGCGCCGCCGTCGGCTGCGCGCTCGAGACGGCCACGCTGTCCAGCCTCGAATCGCTGGCACGGGCCGTCGCGCACGCCGAGGTCGACGCCGGCTTCCTGGCCCCCGAGGCCGCGCTGCAGGCGGTGGTCGAGGGGCGGATGCGGATTCTCGCCCAACCGAAGCGCCCGGCGGCGCAAGACCCCAATCGCGCGGTGCTGCTGGTGCGCCGCGCGGCCCCGCCCGATGCGCTCGACCGGCTGCTGGCCGAACCGCAGGACTGGCGCATCGCCTACGGCGAGCGGCGCTCCATCGCGGGCTACGTGCTGCCGCAGGCACGGCTGTTCCTGCCGCGCGGCATCGACATGGAGACCGCCTTCCGCACCGAGACCGTCGGCTCCATCTTCGCGAACAGCCTCGCGCTGGCCAACGGCGACGTCGACATCGCGACCGGCACGCTCGACGACCACCGCCTGTTCTGCCGGCGCTTTCCGCCCGAGGGCCGGCAGCTCAAGATCGTCTGGCAATCGGAGCCCCTGCCCGCCGAGCGCTTCGCCATCCGCGCCGACTGGCCGCGCGCCACGCGCCAGGAGGTCCGCCGCTTCCTGCTGCGCTATGGCGCCGCCGCCGGGCCGCGCAGCGCCCAGGAGCGCGCCGTGCTGCGCGCGCTGAACGCGCCGGCCGGCTACGAGGCGGCGCCCCACGCGACGCTGCTGCCGGTGGCGCAGCTGCAGCGCGACCTGGCGCTGCAGCGCGTGCGCGCCGCCCAGTGGACCAGCGACGCCGCGCGCGGACGCCGGCTGGCGCAGATCGCGGCCGAGTACGAGCGGCAGAAGGCGGTGCTGCTGCGCGACGAGGAGCGGGCGGCGGGCTGAGCGCCGGTGCGTCATGGCCACCGGTTTCGGTGGCCCTTGCCACTGCCCGGCGCGGGCTTCGTGCGAGGATGGCGGCCGTTCATGTCCGCCACCGTTCCCTCGCCACCGATGCGCCTTCGCCGCCCCGCCCTTCTGCTCGCCACCCTCGCCGGCATCGCCGCGCTGGCCGTCGCCGGCTACTGGGGCGCCACCTACTTCAACCTCAACCCCGCGCGCGAGGTCGGCGCGGTGGTCGACGAGTTCAACGGCGTGAAGGTCTACTACAACGGCGGCGTGAACAACGCCGAGGGCCGCGCGCTGTCGAGCGACGGCTACAACCTCGGCATCCAGTACCAGTGCGTGGAGTTCGTCAAGCGCTACTACTTCGAGCGCTTCGGCCACCGCATGCCCGACGCCTACGGCCACGCCAGGGACTTCTACGACGCGGCCACGCCGCAGGGCATGCCGAACACGAAGCGCGCACTGCTGCAGTACCGCAACGGCCAGGCCGAGAAGCCGCGGGTCGACGACCTGATCGTGTTCGCGCCGACGCTGCTCAACCGCTACGGCCATGTCGCGATCGTGGCGGCCGTGGGCGAGCGGGAGATCGAGATCGTGCAGCAGAACCCCGGCCCGTTCGGCGAGAGCCGCGCGCGGCTCTCGCTCGAGGCGCGGGACGGCAACTGGCAGGTGGAGGGCGGCACCCTGGGCTGGTTGCGGCGCGCGCAGACGCCGTCCTGAGTCCTGAGTCGCGCGCAGGCAGCTCAACGCCAGGGCCGCATCTCCACGCGCAGGGTGCCCGTCAGGCCGGGCCGCACGTCCTGGATGATCGTCATGTCGAAGGCATAGCCGTCGGCGCCCTGCAGCGGATACAGCGTGGCCTCGATGCCGGGCTTGCCCGGATGAACGTCCTGCGCGCCATAGAAGACGCGCCACCCGTACTTGGCGGCGGCATCCGGAAAGGCCTCGACGATGATCAGGTCGCGATAGACGAAGCCGCCTTCGTAGTGGCGCTTGAGGAACAGCAGTCCGTCGATCTCGTAGTCGGGCACCAGCACCTTGATGTCGAAGGCGAAGCTCACCGAGCCCGAGGCCACCACGCTCTTGGTCGGGTCCAGGAACAGCGAGAACAGGTGCGGGCTCTTGCTGCGGTCGGGCGTGCGCGCTCCGCCCGCGGCCGGGAACAGCTCGTCGTAGCCGCGGAAGATGGCCGAGTTCTCGCGCGCCTCGCGCCGCGTGATCTGCCACTGGGCACCGCGCACGCTGGCCACCACCTCGAACTGGTAGGAGGCCTTCACGCTCTTGCCGGCGTCGAGCGCCGCCTGCACCTCCTCCGGCAGCGTGATGTCGTCGATGTCGAGGATGCCGTCGGCGCGCAGCTGACCGAACAGGAAGCGCGTGAGGTTCTGGTAGCCCTCTTCCGAGTTGACGATGCCGTAGTGCCCCGAATGACTGCGATTGACGAAGGCGCGTGGCGATCCGACGTCCGTTCCGTCGGCCGCCAGCCCGTGGGTGGTGGCGTTCTCGATGCGCACCAGGCCATCGCTGGCATCGCCCGCGGCCCATGACGAGAGGCCGCCCGCCACCGCGTAGTCGCGCGCGTTGGTGCCCACCAGGTTGAACACCCGCTCGGGCGGGAAGTTCGTCACCAGCGACACGTCGTCGCCCTTGGGAACGGCCATGTAGCCGGCCATGCGCTCGCGGTTGAAGTTGTTGACGTCGCCGAAGGACAGCCAGCCCGGCACGTTGCGCACGATGCGCATGTCGATGCCGTTGTGCGGCGTGGCATAGGTGAAGAGCTTGTCGACCGCCGCGCGCGCCGCGGCCGAGCCCAGCCTGGGGTTCTGCAGGAAGGCGCGGCAGACCAGCCCGCCCATCGAATGCGCCACCAGGTAGACCTTGAAGTCGGCCGGCGTCATCGCGTTGTTCGGATTGGCGCACACCCGGTCGCGCAGGCGCAGGATCAGCTGGTCGAGCCCCTGGGCGAAGGTCTCGATCGCCGGTGTCTTGCCGTTGCCGAAGTCCTTCGAGGCATCGTCGTAGTAGCGGTAGATGACGATGCTGCGGTAAGGCACGGCCTGGTCGGCGCGCGAGGCGGCCATCAGGTCGTCGCCATCGACGAACACGTCCTCGTAGCGGTGGTCGCCCATCAGCCGGACCAGCGGCGACTCGAAGTAGAAACGGCGCATGTCGCCGGTCCAGGCCATGCGCGTCTTGGTCGAGCCGATGTTGAAACCCATGTAGGGGTCGGCCACGGTCTCCTCGATCTCGCCCTGCGTGGCGGCGAAGCCGCGCACGTAGATGATCGGGTGATAGGGATGCTGTGCGTTGCTCATGGCCGGTGTTCCTCAGAGACCCGCGTAGTCGATGAAGCCCTTGTTCACGCTGTTGACCTTGCGGGTCAGCCTGAACACGCCGATCCCTTCGCGCGATCCGCCCACATTCGAATTGCCCTCGAGCG
Source organism: Variovorax sp. ISS6 (assembly GCF_056523145.1). Lineage (NCBI taxonomy): Bacteria > Pseudomonadati > Pseudomonadota > Betaproteobacteria > Burkholderiales > Comamonadaceae > Variovorax > Variovorax sp. ISS6. The sequence goes on along the minus strand of NZ_JAWRZC010000002.1, from coordinate 1,343,858 downwards.
TCGTCATGATCCCGCCCGTCACGCTCTCGACCAGGCCGGTGTGACCCAGGCCGCCACCATGGTCCATGATGAAGATCATGCCGGGCTGCAGCACGGCCGGGTCGGCCTTGGCCGCGGATGCGTTGATGCGGCGCGCGCCCTTGGAAGGCGCGCCGTTCCAGTGCGCGAGGCAGCCCGCGGTCTTGAACAGGGGGTTGGCACGGCCGAGCTGCCGGGCCGCCTGCTCGAAGCACCAGTAGACGTAGGCCGCGCACCACGAGTGTCCGCCGCCGAGCCCGGTGCTGCGCAGGTAGGCCTCCACGTCCGGCCCCCGGTTGGAGCCGGGCGGCACTTCGCGCACCTGGCGCGCTTCCTCGCCCGACGCAACCACCAGTGCGACCTTCAGCAGATCGTCCGTGGTGCTGGTGGCCACGGGCACCTGGTCGTCGCCGAACAGGGCCGCCCAGGTGATGCTGCCGACCTCGCCGTCGATCTTCAGCGCATTGCCTTCGCTGTCCACGCTGCGCGACTGGAACAGCTTGACCGCGCTCTTCATCATCGGACCGAAGCTCGGCTGCTGGGGATCGAGCCTGACCGCTTCGCCACCCTTCAGGACCAGCACCCTGTTCAACCGGTTCTTGAGTTCCTTGACGATGCGGGCATCGGTTTCGCCCTGCTTGATGACGCGGCCGGGATATTGCATGGCATGGACCCCCAAGTTGATCGAATCGACATCGAATCCACCGTGCGACTGACCTGCTCGCCGTTGCATGCAGGTCATGTTCTTGTCGTTGTGGGTTCGAGTCTTTCACCGTCGCCATCCCACGCCAATATCCCGCTTGCTCTACTTCCTCGGGAGGATGGTCGGTGCCGGGCGCGCGCCTTACCGTCGCGCCCATCGGCAGGTTCCCTGCGGCACGGCGGACTTCGCGTCCGGTTCCCCATGAGCGATCTTCCTTCCCAGAAATCGTGGCTGGAACGGGCCACCACCGCGGTGGGCATTGCGGGGTCGCTGGTCACCGTCGCGCTCACGGCCTGGAACGCCCAGACCAAGCAGCAGATCGATCAGCGCGAGGCGGACCTCAAGATGCAGACCGCCGCGCTCGACGCCGAACTGCGCCGGCGCAGCACCAGCGTGGAGGAATCCAAGGAGCGGGTCGAGCGCTACAAGTGGGTCTATGGCCTCGTGCCCGAACTCAGTGCGACCGACGGCTCCAAGCGCAACGCGGCACTGGCCATGGTGCGGCTCGCGCTCTCCAAGGAAGAAGCCGAGGGCCTGCTCGCCGGGCTGCAGCAGTCGCCCGATGAACAGGTCCGCAAGGCCGCGGCGCAGGGCGTGGCCACCATCGCCAACATCGAGAACGCCGAACTCGTGCGGCTGGTGTCGCAGGTGAATGCCGCCGGTGCCGACGAGCGCCGCCGCGCGACCGGTCGCCTGCAGCGCGACTTCAACGATTCGGCCGAGGCCATTTCGCTGGCGTTGAAGCTGCTCGATGCGAGCCAGGTCGACAAGCTGTCGCCGAGCGGGTTGATCAACGTTCTCTATTTCCTGTCGCGCACGGATCCGCGCGCGTGGACGCCGACGGAAATCGCCGCGGCCAACCGGGTGCTGCCCGGCGTGCGTGCGCGCAATGCCGGGCCGCAGACGCAGGCCGAACTGGGGCGGGTGGAGGACACGGTGAAGGCGGCGGGGCGGCCATAGCCGGGCTCGCCAATCGCTGCATCGGCGCTGCAAGCGTCCGTGGGCAATGGGTGGTGAGACGAGCGGCGGCTCATCAAGCCGTCATCGCGGGGCCTCGACAATGAACTTCACGGACACCGCACCTGCGTTGTTGACAGCCGCTGAAACAAGGACCACCGCCCCGTTGAACAACGGACTTCTACGGCCCGCCCGATCGCTTCGGCGGAAACGTGCGCCAGATGGCTCGGGCATTGAGAGATCCCGTCAGGACCAGCGCCGCGCCGAAGGCGAAACCCAGGACATTGCCCCAGACATCCAACCGCTCCACCGACATGGCCGAGAACAGGAGCGCGAAGGCACCCGCGATCACGAGGAAGCCGTTGAACACGATGGCGATGCCACCGATGGAGCGGCGGGCGCCCGGCCGCAACGCGATGGCCGCCAAGGCGGTCGGCAGGAAACCACAAGCCACGTTCCAGTGAAAGCTCCCGGTCCAGATCAACAGCCGGGCCAGGGAAAAGAACAGCGCCACGACGACGATGGCATTCGCAATCACGAGGTTCCTGTCGTATCTCATGGTCCCTCCAGCCAGGTCGCGAGTCCGGGCTCACCCGATGCCTGCGGAAGCAGCCTCAGGCCTTGCGCGTCATGGGCGAGAAGGCTGTCCGCGATGGCACCGCCCAGCGCCGCATTCGCTGGATTCACCGTGCCGGAATTGATGGCTCCCTGGGCCTGGAGCTGACCCAAGGTCAAGTCCAAAGGCGGCGCGGCCTCCGTGCCCGAAGAATCCGAGACGAGCCATAGCTTCTCGGTGGAAGCGATCATGAAAATCGCGGGCTGGTCCTCGGGCTTCAGAGGCATGAGCACGCCTCCCGTATAGCTCGCGAGGAGGCGCTTCCCATCGCTTCTCTTCTTTTCGGTATAGAAGATCCGCAGGTTGCCCGCCTCCCCCACGTACCAGATGCCGCTCGCGTTTCGACCGAGGGGTCTGTAAACCCCGGGCAAGAGCGTGATCGTCGTGGCAACTCGCAGGGTGCTGCCCGCATCCGCATGAACGTAGGCGACCTTCGGGGACTTGGCCGAATACCCCGTGCTTGGCTCCAGCGCCGAAATTTGCGTGCTGCAGTTGGTGAGCACCAGCGTCATGCTCAAGAGGAGCGCGCGCAACGCGATGGAAGGCCTGGAGGAGGGTTTGCAAGGTCTCATGGACATAGGTGAGAGTCGGGAGTCCTTCGAGGAGCCGAAGCCCTGCGGGGGCCTATCGCAGCCGGGTCTACAAAAGCACGGTCAGCAAAGCAGCCCACGGCAATCGAATGCCGTCATGAAGACCATGTAGGGACGGCCACCATCGTCGTAGCTCCGCCAGGGCCTGGCCCCCGTCGCGCCTTCGCGGTTGAGGATGGCCATCAGCTCCGCCGCTTGTTCGATGGTGTTCGGCCTGGCCGCCGTCGTCACGTCCACCGCCTTGAACTTGAAGCTCGACGCCTGCGCCTCGTCTCGAACGTAGAGGTTCGCCAGCTTCTCGGCGACGAGGGCCGATGTCACGAACACAGAACCCTTGGCGCCCTGCTCGTTCTGCTCCGCGACGAAGCCGGTGCTCCCGCCGGACTTGGCGGTCACCAGCTCGAAGACGCAGCGAGCGGTCGATGGCGTCTCCTTGACCAAGGCAAGGCCCGCGCCCCGAACCTGGGTGCCGCAATAGCCCAGCTTGCCCAGGTCGTTGAGCGGCCGGAGCAACTCCTCCGGGCTTCCGGCCATGAGAGGGACCTTGATCGCGTCCACGTACTCGTACTGGATCGCCTCACCCGTCACCTTGCTGAAGACGTTCTTCGGCGAGGTACCGCCGCTGGGCGTGAGGCGATAGCCCTCCGCGCCCTGCGCCTGGAAGTCGGCCAGCGTCAGCGGCGCGCCCGTCGAGACGAAGCGATGGTCGTAGCGGGCCGTCTGGCCCTTGCGCTGGTAGATCGCTCGCCATTGGCCGCGCGCCGAGGCATCGACGAAGACGATCCGATCCAGCAGGTAGCCGGCGAAAGCGGGACTCGTGAGTTCCGTCGTGAAGGCATCGAAGCCGCTTGCATCGACGTTCCCCAACAGGAAGGTGTAGGGCGTCGTCTGCATCGGGCGGGTGGCCGGTTGTTCCGTGGCGGGATCGGGCACGGTCGCAGGCGGGTTGCGAGCCCCCTCGATGCCCGCCAGCGCGGCCGCCGTGGCCGGCGGCAGTCCGGCATAGCCGTCGCTTCCGCCTCCACCGCACGACGAGGCCAGGATGGCCGAGATTCCGAGCACGGTCGGCAGCAGACGAAGCGATCTGTTCATTGATTTCTTGTCGGGGCGGGAAAGCGACTCGGCGGTGCATGCGCTTGCGGTCGCAAGGGACGCCCATGCCGCTGGCACGACCAGCGCGAGCCTGCGGGCTCCGTGCGTCGACCTCTCTCCTCGTCCCCTGTGTAGTTTTGTATGTAAACCGAATCTTACGTGGGAGACGCGCGGTCCCGGAGGGCGTCGATCGACCGGCAGAAGAATTTCTTCTTACCGTTGCACGAATCGCACGCCTCGTCCCCTGCGTGGTCCCGCACGGCAGGCGAGGTGCCGCGCCCTCAGCCCGCCTGCGACGGCCAGGTCCCGAGTTCGCGCTTGTAGGCACGCGCGAGGATCGCGCCGGTCGAGTAGCCCACAGCGTCGGCCGCCTGCTGCAGGGTCAGCCGGCGTTCGCGCAGCAGCCGCGACGCCAGGTGGATGCGCCAGCGCGCCAGGTACTGCATCGGCGAGAGATTCATCTGCGCGCGGAATCGCGTGGCGAAGGCCGTGCGGCTCATGTGGCACAGCGCCGCGAGCGATTCCAGCGTCCATGGGTCCGCGGGCCGGGCGTGGATTGCCTCGAGCGCCGTGAGCAACCTCGCATCGGAAAGGTCGGGGCCCGAGGCACCCACGATGGGCATGGCCACCTCCGGCCTGCGCAACCAGGCCAGCACGGCGTGCTGCATCAACGCACCCAACAGCTCGGTCACGCCCACGCCGTTGCCGCCGACCCTGCGGTCGGCCATCCAGCGCACCGCGTCCGCCATGGCGCGCAGCCAGGGCGCGGCGTCCGCGGCGCGCAGATGCAGCACGGGAGGCAGCGATGCCACCAGCGGATGGGCGGCCAGTTCCACCGATCGGTAGAAGCCGCCGCTCCACACGCTGTGCTCGCCGCCCGCCGGCGCGTGCCGCTCGGCACTGGTGGCGCCGGCGGAATGCGTCAGCAGTTCATCGAGGCTCGATGCGGGGAGGCCGGGGTCCGAGAAGACACGGTGCGCATCGCCGTGCGGCAGGAAGACGACGTCGCCATGCCGCAGGTGCAGCGCCGGCTCCCCGCCGACCTGCAGCCAGCAATCGCGGCCGCCGACCACGTACAGCGGCGTGCGCCGCCGGCTCTCGACGCGAACGCAGAAGCGGGGACCGAGCTCGACCTGGAAATGCAGGGCCGGCTCGAAGCGCATGCTCTGGACCAGGGACTCGGGCGCGGGCTCGATGGGTGCGTCATCGGGCACCGGGAGACGAAGCGCCTCCTTGGCCATCAAGGCCGCGAGCGCCGCCGAGTCCCCGTGCCGCCAGCGCTCCGATGCCCGCTCGGGCCGACGCGACGCGGCACGCGGCGACGGCGAGGACGGGTTCTGTCCGCGCCGGCAGGAGAAGGACATCCAGAGCATGAATTCGTGGTGAAAGGATGGTGGCATGGGCCTGAGGAACCCACCCGCGATTTGTAAGCCCTTCCCCTGCCGCCGGCCCCCTCCCATCCGTGAGTACCGCCCCGGTTTTCGGATCGGCCATTCGGTCTACGCCTCAGGCGCCGGAGCCGTGGGCGGCGATCGGGATCACCGATGGGCGCCATGCGCGCCGGGTGGTGCCCACGACGCGAGCCGCGGCCGGCGCGGCGGCGATGCGCTGCAGGTAGGCCTTGAGCTCGGCCGCCTGCTCGTCGTAGCCGCGGATGCGCGGCAGCATCGCGTTGACGCCGCCGGCCGGCAGGCGATCGGGGCTGGCCAGCGCGTCTTCGATCGCACCCCGGAAAGCGTCGGTGTCGCCGATCTCGACCACGCGCCCGTTGACACCGTCCACGATGTCCTCGACCACCCCACCCGCCGCGGTCGCGATCACCCAGATGCCGCGGGCCAGTGCCTCGCGCACCACCAGGCCGAAGCTCTCCTTCCACAGCGAGGGCACCAGCAGCACGTCGATGTCGTCGTAGAACGCGTCCATCCCGGCCTGCTCGAAGGGCGCCACCACGCGCACCTGGCCCGACACGCGCCACTCGGTGGCGGCGACGGACGCCGCCCCGGTACGCAACGCGATGTCGGTGATGACCAGTTCGTAGCCGCCCACGCGCATGCCCTCCAGCACCTGCTGGAGCCAGAAGTAGCCCTTGTGCACCGCGCGGCCGCCGAGGTAGGCCATGCGCGGCGGCGATCCGGGCCGACGCGCCGGCCGCGGGCGCGCAGGCAGCGGCACGCCATTGCGGTTCACCGCGATCTGCTGCGGCGCGACGCCGTTCGCCACGTAGAGATCGCGCTGGAATTCGCTGGGCGCCAGCAGCAGGCTCGCACGGTCGAGCACGTCGCCGAGGAAGAACCTGCGCTTGAAGGTGAAGCCGCTGTCCGGCACGCACTTGGAACAGGCGCGCAGGTCGATCGCCTTCTGGTTGCAGTACACGCCGTTGTCCTGCACCATGAACTGGCGCTCGCACAGCCACCAGGCGTCGTGCAGCGTGATGGCGTAGGGCACGCCGGCCTCCACGCAGGCATGGGCCATCGTCGCGCCGAGCCGCTGCACCGAATGGAAATGCACGACATCGGGCCGCAGCGACTTCAGCAGCCGCGCGAAGATCTCGCCCATTTGCGGATCGTCGTAGTCGAGCGCGCGCTGCGTGTCGTCGGCCACCTGCACGGCGATCACCGGCAATCCGTCGACCTCGTAGCGCATCACGCTGTACGGCTCGAGCTCCGAGCCCAGGATGGCGGTGAAGACGGTGACGTCGCAGCCGTCGGCCTGCAGCCGGCGGCACAGCTGCTCCGCGACCACGGTCGCGCCGCCGAAGCTCACCGGGGCGAACAGCACGTTCACGGCCAGCACCTTGAGGCGCGTGGCGGGCGCCGGCAGCAGCGGCCCGACCACCTGCTGCAGCTGCCGCGCGGCCACCACCTGCGGGTGATAGCGCGACAGCACGCTGCGGCGGGCTTCCTCCGCGATGCCGTGGCGCAGGCCGGCATCGAGCACCAGCCGGGTCAGGGCCGCCTCCCATTCCTCGGGCGTGTCGGCGATCAGGCCCGTGCGGCCATGCTCGATGCCTTCGCGGAACGGCCCCGTGCCCGAGCAGATGCTCGGCACGCCGAGGATCGCCGCCTCGATGAACTTGATGTTGCTCTTGGCTTCGTTGAACAGGCTGTCCTCGAGCGGCGCGATGCTGATCTGCCACGAGGCGAGCGCGCGCAGGTAGTCGTCGCCCTGCAGGAACGGGATCTGGAACACCCGGTCGGCGAAGCGCCGGAACGGCGCCGGCAGCTCGAGCGGGCCGTGGATGGCGAGCCGCACCTGCGGGTGGCGCTGCATCACGGCCAGCAGCGCGGACGCCACGACGCCGAAGTCGCCGTCGTGCGTGCGCGAGCCGCTGCCGTAGCCGATGGTGACGAAGCGCGGGTCGGTCCTGACCGGACGCCGCTCGAGTTCCGCGGCGAGCGCGAGGATGCCCTCGTCCAGGGCATTCGGCACCACGTGCGTCTTGCCCGGAACGATCTCGCCCATGCTGCGCGCGATCGCGGCCGTGCTTCCGATGCCGTGCTGGCAGTGGCTCAGCATCTGCCGGTACTGCGCCGTCGTCTCCTTCGACGATGCCATGCGATCGGACGGAGCGCCCGAGGCGAGCAGTTGCCGGCGATAGGCGTCCCAATCGAAGATCAGGTCGTCCACGTCGAAGAAGCTGGGCACGCCCAGCCGCCGGGCCTCGGTCGCCAGCAGCACCATGTGCGGCGCGGCCGGCACGCGATAGAAGATCAGCAGGCCATGGAACGGCAGGGCCGCGCGGCAGGCCTCGGCGTCGCGCCAGCTGAGCACCGTGGTCTCGAGGCCCAGGTGCTCGAACATGTCGACCTTCTGGTCGACGCGGTAGCGCTTGCAGGCCGGTATCGACAGCTCGGCGACGATGAGGATGCGCGCGCCCAGGCTCTGGCGCGACAAGGGCGTGAGCGGCGCGAGCCAGGGCCGGTGCCGCGCGGGATCGCGCGACGGCAGCGCGGCGATGGTGTCGAGCGACGGGCGGGCGCGCCCGGTCGATCGATGCGCGACCCAGTGCCGGGTCCACCGCAGCAGCTGCGCGCGGCGCCGCTCGTAGAAATCGCCGTGGCGGGTACCCGCCGGAAAGACGCGCAGCCGCATCCTTCCGTAGAACAGCACCAGCTGCAATCCGAGGCTGGCTTCGAAGCCGTCGATGCGCGCGGCCTGCGCCGCGGCGTGCACCTTCAGCGCGAGGATGCGTGCATCGCGCTCGGCGATCTCCACGTCCTTCTCGAACGATTCGAAATGCCGGGTCTCGAGCATTTCCTCGGCCCGCTCGCGCTTGGCCGTGACTTCCGCGGCATGGCTGCGCAGCCGTTCCAGCTCCTGCACCAGGCCCTCGATCCTGCGCGCGAGCACGCCGTCGAGCGGCGGCACGCGCGGCCCGAGGCACAGCACGCCGAGCCCCAGGCCCTGTTCGAATTCGAAGGACGGATGGCGTTGCCGCAGCAGCGCCCAGAGGCGGCGCAGCTTGCGGCCGGCGCGGGTTCCGTGCACCAGCACGAGCGCCCGCGGGCCGAGCTTGGCGCGCCACGGCGCGAGGTCCAGCGTGGCGAGGCGCGCCGGGTCGCCGGCATCGACATGCAGCAGGTCGATGCTGCCGTCCGCGAAGGCCGCGGCCGCCTCGCGGTGGCCCGCGAGCCGCGTGTCCACCGTATGGCAGGCCGTGCCGCGCGCGGTGGAATGCCTGAAGGTGGCACCCGGCACGCCGCCCTCCGCGCCGAGGTCGACGACGACGGCGGGCCGGGTGTGCTCGAGCAGCAGCGCGACGAAGGGCGCATGCACGCTCCAGGCGCGCGATGCCTGGGCTTGGGACGCGGGAGAGGCCTTGGGTGCGAGGCCGCAGGCGGCGGTGAAGGTGGGGAGCGTGGACATCGGAAGGCTTTGCGCGGGCGAACTCGGAGCCCGACGATTCTTCCGACAGGCGGCGCCACGGACTACAGCCGGCAGGACTGAAATCGCAGCCCGGCGTTCAGTCGTGCGGGGACGATGCGCGCAGCCCCTGCCCTAGCCGCAGGCGGCACGAACGATCTTGCCGGTGGCCGGGTCCGTCTCGATCGTCACGCGCTCGCGCCGGTAGTCCATCGTCGCGGGCTGTCCGGGTTGAAGCTGGCGCACGAGGGAGGCACCGGTCGACTGCCGGGCCTCGGCATCGCCGATGCGGTTCTTGCCCGCGAGGGCGCTCGCCGCCTCCGGCCGGCAGATGCCGGTTGCACTGTCTTCACGCGCCTGCGGCGCGCTGCAGGCGGCGATCGACAGGACGGCCAGCGCCAGGGTCGCGGTCGGTATCAGTTTCGAGGTGGAAGCCAAGGCACATCCTTTCCTGGAACACGAAGCAATGTCAGCGTATTCCACCACGGCCGCCGCGCCGCGGCGGCTAAGGCATCGGGCTGACCTGCCCGGTCACGGGTTCGGGCTCGGATTTGCGTATCAGGATGCCGGTCTTGTCGAAAACGTACTCCGCCCCGTTCTTAACGATCGAGTCGTTGACCAGAAGCGGGAGGGCGCCAGGCGAAGCAGCCGCATTGCCGCAACCCACGCAAAGCCCTGTCAGCCTCGCACCGCCCTCATACATCAGGCGCGAGTTTCCGTCGGCATCCTCGATGGACTTCTGGGGCAAGCCCAGCCGTGCGATCACCTCTTTGCGGCTGGTCTTGCCGATCTCGAACTGCGCTGCCTTGAAATCGGTTTTCAGGCCGATGTTCGCCCCGGTGCATGCCACGAGAAAAAGCGCGCCGACGTACATCCACCAGCGAAGGAATACCGCCAACCGAAAGCTGCTCGACATCTCAGTCTCCCCGCTGAAAACCTATCGCTTGCCCGATGCTGACCATCGGCTTTCCGTCGAAGGTTTTCGTGCGATAGCGCTGGCGGGCCAGCTTTTCGGTTTCGGACTTCAATCCGGCCAGATCGTTTTCTTCCAGGAACGACTTGCCAGTGTTCTTGGGCAAGGTCACGGTTTGCGCCACCGGAAATTCCCCCGACCAGAGCGGCAGGTCCTTACGCAGGTCGTAGACCCAGAAGGAGTTGTTGATCGAGTGACGAGGTGCCAGTCCCAAAGTGGGGATGTGCATGAAGTAGCCAGACCAGCTCACCAGAATCAGATTGGCATAGCCGTGCGCTCGCAGGCTTTCCTTGAACTCGGGCGCGATGCCTGGCCCGCCTTCGGGCTTCGACCTCGACGCATGAAACGCCTTCATCAGCGACTTCTGGCGTGCGACGGCTTCCCTGGGCACATCGATACCGGCTTCGCCGTTCAGCGGCGCGACATTGAGGCCCAGCTTGGAAAACTCGTCGGCATGCACCCGGGTCAGCGCCGAGTCGCTATCCCAGATGCCCGCGTAGTCGGAGTCGGACGAGACCTGGGCAACGGCCAGCACCAGATATACGTCCTCCGAGTAATGAATGGACCCCACCGGATCGAAGAAGGCAACCGCGGTCTTCTCGCGCTTGAACTGGGTCGAGACCTCGGGCTGGATCGGCGGCTGGAGGGTCGTGCATCCCGTCAGCACGGCGACGATCAACGCAAGAAAGATGTTCCGCATGTAGCTTGGTCCTCTGCACCTTCAGGTGCGGTTTCGGTGAACGGTGGTGTTTCGCATTCGCTGTCTACGGATGCCGGAACGACGCGGCAATACGGCCCCTTGCCATCGCGGAAAGTGCTCGTTCATCGACCTCTCCTCGTCCCATCCGGGTTTGTAAGCAAATCCTACGCGGCGGACACGCTTCTTCTGGTGGGGACGGTCGCCCGCAGGCGGAATTTCTTGGGGGGTGTTGCATGCACGGCACGGCTCCCCCTACTGGGGGATATTCAGCGCCGCGATCTCGTCGCGGGCCGGCGGCCGCTCACCCGATCGCGGTGCGACGGCGCTTCCATATGACGCCGTCCACCAGGTAGTGATGGAAGTTCAGGACGAAGTGCGCAATGAGAATGGTGGGAAGCCCGAGCCACAGCAGGCTCTCGCCGATGCGGCTGGCGGCGAGGTACAGGAGGGCACCGCCGATCGCGCAGGGCAGGAAGAAGCACATCGGCGGCATCAGGACGGCGCGCCATGGCGTTGCGCGCGCCGCCGAACTTCTCGCCATCTCGCCGTCCTCCTTGCCCGTCGTGTCGTCGCGCTGCCGTTGGCGGTAGACGAACACCAGGTACTGGATGTTGTGCCAGACGTTGACCACCAGCCAGCCGATGGTGATGTCGTCGATCCAGACATAGCCGACCAGCGAAACGATCAGGTGGGACAGCACGAGGCTGTCGAACGGTCCCGCCGCCTGCCTCATGCGCCTCGAATACGCCAGGCATGCCAGCCAGCACGCGGCGCCGACGAGGGCTGCGATTCCCGCGGCCAGGGCCCACGCCTGCGGAACCGGCGGCAGCCAGATCGGGTAGCCGAGAAAGCTGTCGGCGCCCTGTGCACTGCGATGCAGATAGCCCCACGCGGGGAACAGATAGATCAGCCCATAGGGCAGGCTGCGCCAGGGCACCTGGGGCCGCCGGTCGCAGCGCCTCGCGATGCCGTAGCACTGGCGGGAGACATGGAAGGACTGGGCCAGGAAATAGACGGCGAACAGTCCGGCCACTTCATAGGCGAGCGCGACGATGGTCAGGCCCGCCAGGATCAGGACCGGCGCGACGAAGACCAGCGCCTGGCGCATGCGGGGACGCGAGGCCATCGCGCTCAGGCGGGCGTAGGTCGCGACGATATGGGGATTGGCCAGCAACCAGACATCGACGTAGAGAATGGCCAGCATCATCGGCGCGGACCACGATGCCAGCGCGCCGGCCGCCAGCGCCGCGAGCAGGTTGCCGACGACCAGCCACTGCTCGCGTCGCATCGAGCCGGCTGCGACGGTCCCCGACCAGGGCCCCCCATGCGCCGTCATGTCACGGGCATCGGCATGGGCCGCGGCCGGGGCGATCCGAGGGCGGCCTGCGTGGGCGGGATCGAAAACACCGAGCCGGGCCGCAGATGGCGCTCGAGATCCGCCCGCATGGTTTCGTAGGCCGCGCTCCGGGCTGCCGTGAATCTCGAATCGAGGGTCGCGCGGCTCGCGATGCCCGACAAGCCGGCCGGCGGAAGCTGCTGGTAGGGGTCGTACTGTTCGGTGATCTCACAGGGGTGGCAGCGTCCGTCCACGTCGTACTGGCTGTCGATCCTCACCGTGTAGAGGGCACCGCCCTCCTTGGCCGGGTCCACGGGAAAATTGAAAGTCAGAAGCTGTGCGGACGCCCTGGTGCCGGCCGTGGTTTCAACGGGGATGAAACCGGCATTCCTGTAGGCCCCAACGATGGCCTCCTTGAGACTGGACTCATCGATGCCGGTGAAGGAGTTGCCGAAGAGATTCCGCTCGCCGGCCCACTGCCGCTTGTAGTTGAAGCCTCCCCACGCGGGATCCCTGTGCTCGCGCCCGCTGGACTCGATGGTCGCGTACGCGTTGTCGATGGCCGGCACGAGCAGCGCGCTCAGCTCGTACTGCGTCATCCACGGAAGCGCCTGGAACTCGGACGCGTTCCTGATCTCGGCGAACCGCAGGAAGCAGGGATTGCACCGCTTTCTTTCGTCGAACAGCTCGTCGGCCGAAATGAAGATCATCGGCTTCGGCTCGACCTTCGGATAGGCATCGAACCTGAACTGGAAGATCGTCGACTTGTTCTTCTGCGCGTCCACGGCGACGAGAGAGAAGCCCGACTTCTGAAAAGCCTTGCTCACCATCGACCGGAATTCCGTGACGGTGATCTTCTGATAGGCCGCGGCCGGAACGGAGGGCCTTCCGATCTTGTAGCTGAGGCCCAGAACGCCCTGCAACGGCTGCTGGGCGAAGGCAGCCAATCCGGCAAGCAGGCAGCAGCAGCCCATCAGGGCCTTGCAAAAACGGTAGATATCCATCACGCATGCTTTCTGTAAAAAGCGCGCCGCGCGCGCCGCGTCGATCGGGGTGGAAACCAGCTTCGGGGACCAGGCCGAACACGCCGTGATGGGCGCAGCCACACGGCCCTCCTCGTCCCGCGTGTGCCTGCGGGACGCATCTTAGGTGCGGGAACAAGCGCGCCGATGACGCAGCGATCCCATTCCGACGGAATTTCGCCGCGGCGTTGCGTCCAACGCACGCCTCATCCAAGCGGGGGATATCCGGCGGGTGCGCGACTCCGGCGTTCAGTCGACGTGGTCGTAGCGCTCGACCTGGCAGGCCTCGGTCCCCGGCTGCGTCGCGCACACCGAGTACGCATGCGGCGGCGCGCTCGCGCAGCCGGCGAGCAGCAACGCGACGAACGCCAGGAGAAGCTTCGCCCGCACGCTCATTCCGCCTGCGCGATCACCAGCAGCACCGACGCCGGCGTCTTGCCCACCGAGGTGATCTTGTGCGGGATGCCCGCGTTGAAATGCGCGGTGTCACCGGCCGCCAGGGTTTCCGTGCGGCTCGCGAGCTGCAGCGTGATGCGGCCCTTGAGCACATGGAGGATCTCCTCGCCCTCGTGATGGCTCATCGGGTGGTTGCGCACCGGCTCGTCGGTAGGGTGCAGCACGAAGGCCACCATGCGATGGCCCGGCAGCGAGCCCGACACCAGCCGCGCCGCGCCGCCCACGGCCGCCGGCTGCTGGCGATGGATGACCACCGGGTCCTCCTCGGACGACTCGGCGAACAGCTCCTCGACCTGCACGCCCAGCGCCTTCGACAGCTTGAGCGCCGCGCCCACCGAGGGCGTGGACACGCCGCGCTCGAGCTTGGACACGTAGCTCTTGGTCAACCCGGTGGCCTGCGCCAACCCCTCCAGCGTGAGCCCCGACTGGACCCGCAGCAACTTCAACTTGATGGACATGACTTTTCTTTATGACACTTGTGTCCTAAAATAAATTTGTTTCTGGATCCCGATCGCCCACGCAACGCGGCCCGATCTCGCCGCACAGGAGTATGGTATGTCCGCACGTTCGCCGTTCCGCCGCTGGATCGCCCCTGTCCTCGCCCTGACGCTGGCCTGCATCGGCGCGGCGGCCCAGGCCCAGCCCTACCCCGCCAAGCCGATCCGGCTCGTGATCCCGTTCGGCGCCGGCGGCATCACCGACATGGCCGGCCGGCTCATCGGCCAGGCGCTCGGCGAGGAACTCAAGCAGCAGGTGGTGATCGACAACCGCCCCGGCGCGGGCGGCTCGATCGCGGCGCAGGCCGTGGCGCAGGCGCAGCCCGATGGCTACACGCTGCTGCTCGGCACGGTGGGCACGCAGGTGGTCAACAAGATGATCTATGCGCGGCTCGGCTACGACCCGGCGGCGCTCACGCCCGTTTCGCTGGTGAGCAACTCGCCCTATGTGCTCGCGGTCGCCGGTCTCGACGGCGTGAAGGACCTGCCCGCGCTGGCCGCTTACGCGAAAAGCAAGCCCGGCACGCTGAACTTCGGCTCGGCCGGCAACGGCAGCTCGCCGCACCTCGGGCTCGAACTGTTCAAGCTCGCGACCCACAGCGACATCCTCCACGTGCCGTTCAAGAGCGGCGCCGAGGCGGTGAACGCCGCGCTCGGCGGCCAGGTCCAGATCGTGATCGATGCGATTCCCGTGATCCAGCCGCAGGCCAGGGCCGGCAAGCTGCGCATGCTCGCGATCGCCGCCGACCATCGCAACCCCGCCGTGCCCGACCTGCCCACCAGCAAGGAACAGGGCCTGGGCGAATTCCAGATCGGCTCGTGGAATGCGCTGCTGGCGCCGCCCGGCACGCCATCGGCGCAGGTCGCGCTGCTCGACGAGGCACTGGCGCGCGCGCTCAAGCGCCCTGCCCTGGTGGCGCGCCTGGCCGAGATGGGCATCGAGCCGCTGCCCACGGGCGCCGCCGCCTACGGCAAGCACCTGCGCGCCGAGACCGAGAAGTGGACCCGCGTGGTGCGCGCCGCGGGCACCAAGGTCGATTGATGGTCATGAAGCTGCACGACACCCTGCGCTCGGGCAATGCCTGGAAGGTGCGGCTGATGGCCGGCCTGCTCGGCATGCCGCTCGAGCGGCACACGCGCTCGATCGACCGCGGCGACCTGCGCCGGCCCGACTTCCTCGCGATCGCGCCGCTCGCGCAGGTGCCGGTGCTCGAGCTCGACGACGGCCACTGCATCGCCGAATCGATGGCGATCCTTCATTTCCTCGCGCAGGGCTCGCCGTGGTGGCCCGCCGAACGGCTCGCGCAGGCGCGCGTGCTGACCTGGCTTTCCTTCGAGCAGGAGCGCCACATGAAGCCGCTCGCGAAGCTGCGCCTGCACCTGGCGCTGCACCGCGACGGCGATCCCGAGAGCGCCGAATTCCGCGCCCACCGGCACGAGGCCCTGGCCGCGCTCGCGCTGCTCGAAGCACGGCTCGAACGGCAAGGCCCCGACGGCTGGGTCGCCACCGACAGGCACCCGAGCATCGCCGACGTGGCGCTGTACCCTTACACGCGGCTCGCGCCCATGGGCGGCATCGCGCTGCAGGACTTCGCGGCGATCCGCGCCTGGCTCGCGCGCATCGAAGGCCTCGACGGCTACCAGCCTCTTTTTCCCGGACATCCCGAGAAGAACTTCTCGACCAGCGAAACCCCCTAGGAGACCGACCCATGGCATTGCAAGACACCTTCGAGCTCGCGAAAGAAGAGCTCATCGCCCAATCCCACGTGCAGATGGACCAGCACTTCAGCGAGAGCCGCTACACGCACCGCCAGAAGCTCGCGCTGACCTGCCGCATCCTGTTCGACAACGGACACGACTCGGGCCTCGCGGGCCAGATCACCGCGCGCACCGGCACGCCGGGCCAGTACCTCACGCAGCGGCTGGGCCTGGGCTTCGACGAGATCGCCGAGGACAACTTGCTGACCGTCGACGAGGACCTCAACGTGCTCGACGGGGCCGGCATGCCCAATCCCGCGAACCGCTTCCACTCGTGGGTGTACCGCGCGCGGCCCGACGTGAACTGCATCATCCACACCCATGCGCTGCATGCCTCGGCGCTCGGCATGCTCGAGCAGCCGCTGCAGATCAGCCACATGGACAACTGCGTGCTCTACGACGACGTGGCCTTCGTCGGCGAATGGCCCGGCGTGCCCGTGGGCAACGAGGAGGGCGAGTTCATCTCGGCCGCGCTGGGCAGCAAGCGCGCGCTGCTGCTGTCGCACCACGGCCTGCTGGTGGCGGCCACGAGCATCGAGGAGGCCTGCGTGCTGTCGATCGCCTTCGAACGCGCCGCGAAGATGCACCTGCTGGCCGCCTCCGCCGGCACCATCCGGCCGATCGACCATCGCCTCGCGACCGAGGCCCACGACTGGATCCTGCGGCCGCGCCGCAACACGGTGGCCTTCGAGTACTACGCGCGCCGTTCGCTCAAGGATCCGCGCAACGCGGACTGCCTGCGCGCGGCCTGACAGGAGCCTCCCGCCATGCGATGCATCGCGCTGCAGCACCTGGCCTTCGAGGACCTCGGCCTGTTCGCGCCGGTCCTGCGGGAGGCCGGCTGGGAGATCGAACACCGGCAGGCCGGCGTCGCGCCGCTGCGCCCCGACGAATGGCAGGACGCCGACCTCGTCGTCGTGCTCGGCGGCCCCATCGCCGCCTACGACACCGCCCTCTATCCCTTCCTGCACGACGAGATCGCGGGCCTGCGTTCGCGCCTCGCGCTGCGCCGGCCCACGCTGGGCCTGTGCCTTGGCGCGCAACTGATGGCCGGCGCGCTCGGCGCGCGCGTGTACCCGTCGGGCCACAAGGAGATCGGCTGGGCACCGGTCGACCTGAGCGCGGCCGGCCAGGCATCCTGCCTCGCGCCGCTGGCCGGCGTGCCGGTGCTGCACTGGCATGGCGACACCTTCGAGCTGCCCGAGGGGGCCGAGCTGCTCGCGAGCACGCCGCTCACGCCGCACCAGGCCTTCAGCCATGGCCGCCACGCGCTCGCCTTGCAGTTCCATCCCGAGGCCGATCCCGCGCGCATCGAACCCTGGCTCATCGGCCATGCTTGCGAGCTCGCGCAGGCCGGCATCGATGTTCCGGCCCTGCGCGCCCAAAGCGCGGCACAGGGCAACGCGCCGCAAGCCAGCGCCTCGGCGATGCTGCGCGCCTGGCTGGACCAGCTCGCATGACGCTGGCGCCGGTGCGCATCGACGCATTGCTCGTCGGTCCCATCGCGCCGCTGCCCGATGGCCGCACACCCAGCGGCATCGTCAAGTCGCCTAGCGACGATGCGCTGTGGCTCTCGGCCACCGGCCTCGCGGGCGACGCGCAGGCCGACCTGCGCATCCACGGCGGCCCCGAGAAGGCGGTGCACCACTATCCGCGCGAGCACTACGGCGCCTGGGCCGCATGGAGCCGCCGCCACGACCTGCTGGCCGCGCCCGGCGCCTTCGGCGAGAACCTCTCGACCGTGGGCTGGGACGAAGCCAGCGTCTGCATCGGCGACGTGCTGCGGCTCGGCGAGGCGCTGGTGCAGGTGTCGCAGGGCCGCCAGCCCTGCTGGAAGCTCGACCTGCGCTTCGGCGAACGGGGCATGGCGCGCGAGATGCAGGACAGCGGCCGCACCGGCTGGTACTACCGCGTGCTGCGGCCCGGCGCGGTGCAACGCGGCGCAGCGATCATGCTGGTCGAGCGGCCGCATCCCGAGTGGCCGCTGTCGCGCCTGATCGCCTTGCTGTTCGCGCGAGACGAACGCCATGCGCCCGAATGGGAACGCGCGGCCGAACTGCCGACGCTCGCCGAACGCTGGCGCGCCACTTTCCGGCGCCGCGCGGCCTCGCGGCAGGTCGAGGACTGGACGCCGCGCCTGTGCGTGCCGGACGCCGACCCGGCCTGATGCAAGGCGGGAATACCCGCAGCCCATGGACAGCCGACTGACAGCGCCGTCCGCGAACATGCGGGATCGACCGCGGGAGCCACCCGCGCACAGGAGACACATGCCCTTCCCGACCTTCCGGCCGGCCGCCGCCGCCATCGCCGCGTGCATCGCCCTGGCCGCCTGCACCACCGCCCCCACCTCCTCCACTTCATCCCCGCCCGTCGCGCGCGCCGTGCCGCCCACCGACTGCAAGGCCTGGGTCGGCACCGACCGCAACGCCGAGCTGCCCGGCTACACCTTGCGCCAGGCCGACGGCACCTCGCGCTGCGTGCCCCTGCTGCTCACGGCGGCCCACGCGCCCGCCGGCTACGCGGGCGACTTTCATGTGCAGGAGTTCACCGACGCCAAGCTCAAGGAACGCTGGGCCGCGTGCAAGAGCGACGCGGCCTGCTTCAAGCGCATCAACGACCAGATGCAGCGCTGGTTGCCGCCGAACAAGGAGCGCGCGACGCGCGTCACCGGCATGGTCGACCCGGTCGGCAAGATCGATTCGGACGGGCAGGTGAACCTGCGCGACATCCGCAAGCCGGGCTTCTTCGCGAAGGCGCCCTATAACGAAGCCGTGGCCGAGGCGAACAACCGCACGCACGTGGTGGAGTTCACCGTGCCGCGCGATCCGCTCGAGCGCCTCAAGCTCGGCATGCAGGGCGACATCAAGCTGCGCGGCTGGTACGTGGAAGGCGCGGGCGTCGACGACGGACGCGGCGGCCGCAAGCGCGCGCTGGTGATCATGAGCCCGGGCGGCGGCGGCCAGCTCACGGCCATCGACCATCCCGACGAGGTGACGGTGCGCGTCGATCCCACCACGCGCCGCGCGACGTCCGTGCGCTTCCCCAACGCGACCACCGAAGGCCCCGGCATGCGCTTCTGGCGCGACCACCTGCATGCGCTGAACCGCGCGGGCTTCGACGTGCTGGCTTACGACCGGCGTGGCGAAGGCCTGTCGGGCGGCTTCAGCGACACCAACACGCTCGAGCAGAGCGAGGACATCTTCCGCGTGCTCGAGCAGATGGACAGCGGCCGCGGCCTGCGCGTGCTGATGGCCTCGGGCCAGGAGTTCGAGGGCGCGCCGGCGGCCGGCAAGCTGATGGCCGGCATGAAGTCGCGCGAGATCCCGCTGCTGCTGCTGGGCTACTCGCGCGGCTCGATGACCACCGGCTGGGCCATGACCAAGAACTACGCCGGTGGCTGCAGCTACGACATGCCGACCGTGCGGTGCAGCGCGCCCAAGGGCTACGCCAACATCAAGGGCGCGATCCTCTACGCCTCGTTCGTGAGCGGCGCGGGCTACCTGCCCGAGGCGCCGGACCTCGCGGACCGCAACCTCTTCCTCGGCGGCATGGCGGCCGACAACTACGTCGCCTTCTATCCCAACTCGGCGGTGCTCGCGAACATGCCGAAGTGGCCCGCCGTGTTCTTCGCCAAGGGCCTGTGGGACCGCGCCGAAAGCCTCGAGGGCACGGTCGCGGCCTACGACCGCGTGCGCGGGCTCAAGGACATCGTCGTCTCGCGCGGCCCGCACTCGATGGAGACCTGGCCGAAGCAGGAACTCGACCGCGTGCGCGGCCGCATGGTCGCATTCGCGACGGCCGCCGTGCAGGGCCGCACCGCGCTGCCGCAGGCTCAGCAATGGACCGACCTCAAGGGCCTCGTCGCGACCACGCCGGACGTGTGGGAGATGTCGTCGAAGCCGCGCTAGGAGCACCGGCTAGCTCGTGGCGCAGCGATAGCTGGACGCGGCGTTCAATTCGCCGGAGCCGTTGTACTTCGGCCAGCTCGGGTAGATGCAAAGCGGCCGGGTGCGACCGGCCGTCGCGGGGTTCGCATCGGTCGCCATGAGCTCTCCCGGCGCCTTGCCGCGCTCCACCCAGGCCTCCAGTGCGTCCAGCACCGGCACGCCGCCGGTCGCATTGAAGTGCCCGGTGCCGTGGCCGTATCCCGGCACCTGATAGAAGCGCAGGAACGCGTCGACCTGGGGCCGGCCCAGCTTCAGCAGCAGCGCGTTGTAGTAGTCGACCGAGCCCTGGAAGGGGATCAGCGGATCGGAGGTGCCGTGCACCAGCAGCCATTTGCCGCCACGCGCGACGAAGGGCTCGATGCTCGTGCTCGTGGCGTCCATGACCTCGGACAGTTCCTGAATGCGTGGCAGGTAGCTTCCCGGTGACGCACCATCGAGGCCGATCGACAGACCCAGAGGATCCATCAACACCGCATTGCGGATGAAGGCGTCGGGCAACGCCCCCAGGCTGCCCAGCACCAGCGGATTCGGCGGAACCGGAAAGGTCGCGGTCGCCCCGAGCACCGAGGCGTAGTCCGTGGACGGCAGGAAGCCGGGATTGCTGGTCGCGCCGTTCTTGAACGCGTAGGAGAACGCGGTGCGCGATTGCAGCGTGTCGACCGTCCTGATCTGGGCATCGGACAGGCAGTCGTCTCCCGTATCCGCCCCGCCCTTGCAGCGCAGGTTCTGCGGCTTGAACGTGCATGCGGCGACGTTGCCGACAATGCCGTCGACGGCGCCATCGAGCGCATCGCAGGCCGCGAGTTCGGCCGTGCGCAGCGCCTGCAGCTTCTTCGGGTTGAGGAAGCCAACACCGCCATCGCCCCACAACGCACGCGTGGCAACCTGGATGGTCATCATCTGCGGCATGTAGGCATAGGCCGGAAAGTACGTGACCACGCCGTCGTAGTCGGAAGGCCATTTCTGCATCACCTGCATGCCTTCGTGGCCGCCCTTCGATCCGCCCATGAAATAGGTCCTGGCCGGTGCCTTCCCGTAGCGCAGGCCGATCAGCTTCATCGCCACGTCGCGCGTCTTCTTCAAGGCGTCGCCGGCGTAGTTCCGGAGCATTTCGTCGTTCGATGCAAAGGCCGTATAGAAAGGGTCGGTGGGAGGTGCCTGATGTCCCGAGTCGCCGGCGAAAGTGGCGTATCCGCGCTGCAGCGGACTCGCGCCCGATGTCAGCGGCGTGGCCACGAGATCCGGGACCACGCCGTCGAATCCGCCGCCACCGAAGTGCATCGCGTTGCCGTTCCAGTTCGTGGGAAGCACGAGGGCGAACATGATGTCCTGCGCCCCTTCGGAGACGGGAGCGATGCGGCCCTTGAGCATGCAATGCTCGCCCGTCTGCCCCGCGCTCGGCACGAGGGCCGCTTCGGTGACCGTTGCGCCCTGGGTCGGCAGTCCGATCGCGGCACTGTCCACCTTGGCACCCCGCAGTGCCGCGCATGCCGTGCCTGCCGAAGGCGGCGGTGGCGGCTGCGGCGTGGCGAGCGCCGACGGATCGATCTGGATGGCGCCGCCGCCTCCTCCACCGCCGCCACACGCTTGAAGAAGCAGGACAGCCAGCAATGGTAAGACGCGTCTTTTCTTGAATCCCCGCATGGATCTTTGTCTCCGTTGAAGTTTTGGATGCGACCCTGGACCTCGTCGCAACCGGTGCCTCTCACTTGCAAGGCAGTTGCGAAAAGTCCGCGGATGCTACGGGGCGTTTTCGCGTCTAGCGATTGCGAAAGACCGCATCCGCATGGCAAAAACAATCATGTGGCGCGCGGTGCAAGCCGACGAGATCGGCGCACGGAGGTGCCGCCCTGCGCATGAGCGGCAACTTCGCCTCGCGAGGCGATGAAGAACACGGAGGCTGCTAGGCCCCTCGCGCAGCCTTGCCCGCGGCTTTGGGCACGAACAGCATCTGCTCGACCTGCGCGAGCAACCGCGCCGCGAAATCGGCATCGAGCTCGGCATGCTCGAACAGCAGGCGATACCAGACCGGCCCGAACAGCAGGTCGAGCACGATGTCGTGGTCGACATCGGCCGCGATCTCGCCGCGCTCCTGCGCCTTGCGCAGCAGGCGCAGGCCCGATTCGCGCCGCGGCAACACCACCTTGTCGCGCAGCAAGGTGGCGGTGGCCTGGTCGTACTGCGCCTCCGCGACGAGCGAACTGAGGATCGTGCGCCATTCACGGTCCTGCACGCGCTCCACCGTCGACACCAGGTAGCGGCGCAATTCGCTCTTGAGCGAGGCCGCGTCCTCCACGATGGCCGTGTCGGGCAGACCCTCCATGTAGAGCTCGATCAGCAGCGCTCCCTTGTTCGGCCAGCGGCGGTAGATCGAGGTCTTCGAGACGCCGGCCAGCGCCGCGACCTGCTCCATCGCGAAACGCGCATAGCCGTGCACGCGCAGCACCTCGCGGGCCGCTTCGAGGATGGCGTCGTGCGTCTGCTGCCGGCGGCGCCGGGCGCGCGGTCCCTGCTCCACGGGCTCGGAACTCTCGGCGGGGGTGTCCTTCATGGTCATGACGCGATTCTGACATTCCGATGCCTGTTGACATACGGTACGTACCGTTCTAAAGTTTTAGATACGGTGCGTACCGTTTACTGGAGACAATCATGCCGCCTCGGGCCCTTCGCCGCTTCGCCGGCCTTCTCGCCCTCGTGCTTTGCTGTTCCGCGCACGCCGTTGCGTTCAAGTGGGCGTCGCAGGACGACGCCGCGACCATGGACCCGGATGCCTTCAACCACGGGCCGACCATGACCGTGCTGGGCCACATCTACGAGGGACTGGTGCGGCGCGACCGCGAGCAGCGCATCGAGCCCGCGCTCGCGCAGTCGTGGACCCAGCCGGCACCGACCGTCTGGCGCTTCCGCCTGCGCGAAGGCGTGCGCTTCCACGACGGCAGCCTGCTGACCGCCGAGGACGTGGTGTTCTCGCTCAAGCGCGCGATGACGCCCGAATCGGACATGAAGGTGTTCGCCGCCTCGATCGCCGACGTGAAGGCGGTGGACGCCACGACCGTCGATGTCGTCACCGAATTCCCCAACGCGGCGCTGCTGCAGTCGCTGCCCGAGCTCAAAGTGATGTCCAAGGCATGGGCCGAGAAGAACGGCGCGCTGCGCCCGGCCGACATGCGGCAGAAGAGCGAGAACTTCGCGACCCGCAACACCAACGGCACCGGCCCCTTCAAGCTCTCGGTGCGCGAACCCGACGTGCGCACGGTGCTGGTGGCGCACACGGGCTGGTGGGACAAGCCCGGCACCAACATCACCGAGGCGACGATGGTGAAGATCTCGTCGGCGGCCACCCGCGTGGCGGCGCTGCTGTCGGGCGAGCTCGACTTCGCCTACCCGATCCCGCTGCAGGACATTCCGCGCGTCGAGGCCTCGACCGGCTACAAGGTGCTGCAGGGGCCCGAGATCCGCAACCTGTTCCTCTCGATGGACCAGGCCAGCCCCGAACTGCGCTACGCGAGCGTCAAGGGCAGGAATCCCTTCGCCGATCGCCGCGTGCGGCTGGCGATCTACCAGGCGATCGACATCGAGGCGATCGGCAAGCGCATCCTGCGCGACTCGGCGGTGCCCACGGGCATCCTCGTGCCGCGCGGCGTGAACTCGGTCGACGCCGCCATGGTGGCGCGACCCTTTCCCTACGACCTCGCGGCCGCGAAGAAGCTGCTCGCCGAGGCCGGCTATCCGACGGGCTTCGAAGTCACGCTCGACTGCACCAACGACCGCTACGTCAACGACGAGCAGGTCTGCACCGCGATCGCCGGCATGCTCTCGCGCATCGGCGTGAAGGTGGCGGTCAACGCATTGCCGGGCGCGCGCTTCTTCACCAAGGTGGGCGCGGGCGACTCGAGCTTCAATTTCTTCGGCTACACGCCCGTCAACCTCGACGCCTACAACACCCTCAACGTGATGATGGCGACGCGCGACGGCAAGGCCGGCCAGTGGAACGTCGGGCGCTACAGCAATCCCGAGGTCGACCGGCTGATCGGCCAGGTGCTGACCGAGATGGACCCGCAGGCGCGCACGCGGCTGGTCACGCAGGCGATGACCCTGCACCGCAACGACGTGGGCCACATCCCGCTCTACCAGCAGGGCCTGGCCTGGGGCATGCGCAAGAACGTCGAGGCGGCGCTGCAGAGCGACAACCGCGTCAACCTGCGCTTCATCAGCGTCCGGTAGGCCCGATGCTCGCGTTCTTCATCCGCCGGCTGCTGGCGGCCGTCGGGGTGCTGGCCACCGTCGCGTTCATCGCCTTCGGGCTGTTCAAGCACGTGGGCGACCCGGTCACGCAGATGCTGGGGCCCGATGCGAGCGATGCCGACCGCGCGCGCGTGCGCCAGGAGCTGCGGCTGGATGACCCCTTCGTGCTGCAGTTCGCGCGCTTCTCGGCGCGGCTCGCGCAAGGCGATCTCGGCGTGTCGCTGCGCCAGGGCAGGCCGGTGCGCGAACTGCTGGCCGAGCGCCTGCCGGCCACGCTCGAGCTCAGCCTGGTCGCCGCCGTGGTCTCGGTGGTGGCCGGCCTGTTCCTGGGCGTCGCGTGCGCGGTGCGCCCGCGGAGCTGGTTCGCGCGCAGCACCATGGCGCTGTCGCTGGTGGGCGCCTCGCTGCCCACCTTCCTGATCGGCATCCTGCTGATCCTGGTCTTTTCCGTCACGCTCGGCCTCCTGCCTTCCTACGGCCGCGGCGAGGTGGTGGCCATCGGCTGGTGGAAGAGCGGGCTGCTCACGCGCGACGGCTGGCTGCACCTCGCGATGCCGGCCGTCACGCTCGCGCTGTTCCAGCTCGCCCTGATCGTGCGGCTCGCGCGCGCCGAGATGATGGAGGTGCTGCGCGCCGACTACATCCGCTTCGCCCGCGCGCGCGGCATCCGCGAGCGCGCGATCCTCTACCGCCATGCGCTGCGCAATGCGCTGGTGCCGGTCGTGACGATCGTGGGGCTGCAGCTGGGCGCGGTCATCGCCTTCGCCGTGGTCACCGAAACCGTCTTCCAGTGGCCCGGCCTCGGCGCCCTGTTCGTCGATGCGATCGGCTTCGCCGACACGCCCGTCATCGCCGCGTACCTGTGCTTCGTCGCGGCCATGTACGTGTGCATCAACCTGGTCGTGGACATCCTCTATGTCGCGATCGATCCCCGTCTCGAGACAGCCTGAAAGCGGCCCGCATGAATCCCACGCCTCCCATGGCGCGCACCGTCGAAGCGGTGCGCGCGTTCCACGACGACCTGGCCCGGCTGCGGCAGGACCTCCACGCGCATCCCGAGCTCGGCTTCGAGGAGGAACGCACCGCCGCGCGCATCGCCGCCTTCCTGCAGGCGCTCGGCATCGAGGTGCACCGCCACGTGGGCCGCACCGGCGTGGTCGGCGTGCTGCACGGCCGTTCCACGGCTAGCGGGCGCAGCATCGGCCTGCGTGCCGACATGGACGCACTGCCGATCCAGGAACTCGGCGATCCGGCCTACCGCTCGTGCATCCCCGGCCGCATGCACGGCTGCGGGCACGACGGGCACTGCGCGATCCTGCTGGGCGCCGCGAAGTACCTGGCGCAGACCCGCGACTTCGACGGCACCGTCTACTTCTTCTTCCAGCCGGGCGAGGAAGGACATGCCGGCGCGCGCGAGATGATCCGCGACGGCCTGTTCGAGCGCTTCCCCGCGCAGCAGGTGTTCGCGCTGCACAACTGGCCCTCGCTGCCCGCGGGCACCATCGCGCTGAACCCCGGGCCGATGATGGCGGCGATCGACCGCTTCTCGATCCGCGTGCAGGGTCGCGGCGGGCACGGCGCCCATCCGCAGCAGGCCATCGATCCGATCCTCGTGGCCTCCGGGATCGTCTCGGCGGTGCACACCATCGTGAGCCGCAACGTCAATCCGGTCGATGCGGCGGTCATCAGCTTCCAGTCCTTCCAGTCCGGCGCGCCCGAGGCCCTGTCGGTCATTCCGGACCACGCGCAGCTGTACGGCATGGTCAAGTGGTTCAAGCCCCAGGTGCAGGCCGTGCTGCGCGAACGCCTGATCGAGACCGCGCAGCGCGTGGCACTGGCCTTCGGCGCCCAAGCCGAGGTGCACTACGAGGAGCTCTACCCACCGACCGTCAACCACCCCGAGGCGGCCGAAGCGCTCGCGCGCGTCGCATGCCGGGTGGTCGGCGAGGCCCACGTGGTCCGCGACATGGAGCCCAGCATGGGATCGGAGGATTTCGCCTTCATGCTGCAGCAGCGGCCGGGCGCCTACTTCCGGCTCGGCCAGGGCATGACCGACGGCCGCTTCCTGCATCACCCGCGCTACGACTTCAACGACGCCACCATTCCGGTCGGCAGCGGCGTGTTCGCGGCACTCGCCGAGGACCTGCTCGCGCCATGAAACAGCTCTGGACCCGATGGCTCGACAGCGATGTCGGCCACAGCTTTCGCAGCTCGCCGGTCGCCATGGCGGCGGCGGTGGTCGCACTCGGCTGCCTGCTGGCAGCCGTCTTCGCGGGCTGGGTGTCGCCGCACGATCCCTTCGACCTGACCCGGCTCGAGCTGCTCGATGCGCGGCTGCCGCCGGCATGGGCGCCGGAAGGCAGTGCCAACTACCCGCTGGGCACCGACGACCAGGGACGCGACATGCTGTCGGCCGTGATCCATGGCCTGCGCATCTCGCTGGTCGTGGGCCTGGCCTCGGTCGCGGCCTCCGCCGTGGTCGGCGTCGCGCTCGGATTGCTGGCCGGCTTCGCGGGCGGCTGGGTCGACGCGCTGCTCATGCGCGTGTGCGACGTCATGCTGTCGTTCCCGCCGATCCTCACCGCGCTGCTGATCGCCGGGGTGGCGCGCTCGCTGCTGCCGAACGCGCACGCCTCGGTGGCCTTCGCCGTGCTGGTGCTCGCGATCTCGCTGAGCGGCTGGGTGCAATACGCGCGCACCGTGCGCGGCGCCACCCTGTCCGAGCGCCACAAGGAATACGTGCAGGCCGCGCAGGTCACGGGCGTCGCGCCCTTTCGCATCATGCGGCGCCATGTGCTGCCCAACGTGCTCGGGCCGGTGCTGGTGCTCGCAACCATCCAGGTCTCGACCGCCATCGTGACCGAGGCGACCCTGTCCTTCCTCGGCGTCGGCGCGCCGCCCACCTCGCCCTCGCTCGGCACCTTGATCCGCGTGGGCAACAACTACCTGTTCTCGGGAGAATGGTGGATCGCGCTCTTCCCCGGCCTGATGCTGATCGCGGTCGCGCTCAGCGTGAATCTGCTGGGCGACTGGCTGCGCGATGCGCTCAACCCGAGGCTGCGATGAGCACGCCAGGAACGGACTCCATGAACATCCTCGACGTCGAAGACCTGGTGGTCGAATTTCCCGGGCGCCGCGGCACCCTGCGCGCGCTCGACGCGGTCAGCTTCTCCATCGCACCGGGCGAGATTCTCGGCGTGGTCGGCGAGTCGGGCGCCGGCAAGTCGCTGACGGGCGCCTCGATCATCGGCCTGCTCGAACCGCCCGGACGCATCGCGGGCGGCCGCATACGGCTGCAGGGCGAGCGCATCGACCAGCTCGATCACGAGGCCATGCGCGACATCCGCGGCCGCCGCATCGGCTCGATCTTCCAGGACCCGCTGACCTCGCTCAATCCGCTGTTCACCGTCGGCCAGCAACTGACCGAGGCCATCCGCACCCATCTGCGGCTCGATGCCCGGCAGGCCCGTGCCCGCGCGATCGCGCTGCTCGACGAGACCGGCATCCCGGCCGCGGCACAGCGCATCGATCACTTCCCGCACCAGTTCTCGGGCGGCATGCGCCAGCGCGTGGTGATCGCGCTCGCGCTGGCGGCCGAGCCCGTGCTGATCGTGGCCGACGAACCGACCACCGCGCTCGACGTGTCGGTGCAGGCGCAGATCGTCGCGCTGCTGCAGCGCATCTGCCGCGAGCGCGGCGCCGCCGTGATGCTGATCACCCACGACATGGGCGTGATCGCCGAGGCCTGCGACCGCGTGGCCGTGCTCTATGCCGGCCGCGTGGCAGAGATCGGGCCGGTGCACGACGTGGTGCGGCACGCCGCCCATCCCTACGCAGCCGGACTGATGGCCTCGATTCCCGACATGGACTCGTCGCCCGACCGGCTCGCGCAGATCGACGGCGCGATGCCGCGCCTGAACCGGATTCCTCCCGGCTGCGCCTTCCATCCGCGCTGCGGCCAGGCCTTCGCGCGCTGCACGCAGGAGCGGCCCGAACTGATCGCCGCGGGCGCGACGCATGCCGCTTGCTGGCTGCATGCGCGCACCAAGGCAAGCCCTCTCCTCCCCCACCCTTCCCTCGCCCTCCCATGACAGCCCTCGTCCAAGCCCACGACCTCGCGCGCACCTTCGACGTTTCGCCGCCCTGGCTCAACCGCGTGCTCGAGCGCAAGCCGCGCGTGCTGCTGCATGCGGTCGACGGCGTGAGCTTCTCGATCGAGCGCGGCAAGACGCTCGCGCTGGTCGGCGAGTCGGGCTGCGGCAAGAGCACGGTCGCGCGCCTGCTCGTGGGCCTGTACGCGCCCACGCGCGGTGGGCTGCAGTTCGACGGCCAGGACGCGCACGCGGCCTTCAAGACCGCCGAGGGCCGCAAGCTGCGCCGCCGCATCCAGATGATCTTCCAGGACCCCTACGCGAGCCTCAACCCGCGCTGGATCGTCGAGGACATCATCGGCGAGCCGCTGCGCGAACACGGCATCTTGAGCGACAAGGCCCAGCTGCGCGAGCGCGTGGGCCAACTGCTGCAGTCGGTGGGCCTGTCGCCGCTGGACATGAGCAAGTACCCGCACCAGTTCTCGGGCGGCCAGCGACAACGCATCTCGATCGCGCGCGCGCTGGCCACGCAGCCGGAGTTCCTGGTCTGCGACGAGCCCACCTCGGCGCTGGACGTGAGCGTGCAGGCGCAGGTGCTCAACATCATGAAGGACCTGCAGCGCGAGCAGGGCCTGACCTACCTGTTCATCTCGCACAACCTCGCGGTGGTGCGCCACGTGGCCGACCAGGTGGGCGTGATGTACCTGGGGCGGCTGGTGGAGGTGGCGGACAAGCAGAAGCTGTTTTCGACGCCGCAGCATCCGTACACGCGCATGCTGCTCGACGCGATCCCGCAGATGAAGCACACGGGGCGCGCGCGCACGCCGGTGCAGGGCGAGGTGCCGAATCCGCTCAATCCGCCCGCGGGCT
Organism: Variovorax sp. ISS6; assembly: GCF_056523145.1. Taxonomy (NCBI): domain Bacteria; kingdom Pseudomonadati; phylum Pseudomonadota; class Betaproteobacteria; order Burkholderiales; family Comamonadaceae; genus Variovorax; species Variovorax sp. ISS6. The sequence goes on along the minus strand of NZ_JAWRZC010000002.1, from coordinate 1,315,124 downwards.
GCGCCTTCCATCCGCGCTGCCCGCATGCCAATGCGCGCTGCTCGGCCGAGCGGCCGAAGCTCCAGAGCATCCGTGGCGTGCAGGTGGCCTGCCATGCGGTGGAAGAGGGCCGTGCCTGAACGGCCCCCGCCCTCAGGGCGCGCCGGCGAGCCGCCGGATCGCCTCGACCGCGCCGGGATTCTCGAGCGCCGAGAGATCGCCCGGCGGCTGTCCCGCGAGCACGCGGCGGATGACCCGGCGCATCGCCTTGCCATTGCGCGTACGCGGCAGGTCGTCGACGCAATGCACGGTCGCGGGCCGAAAGGGCTTGCCGAGAGCGGCTTCGATGGCAGCCGCCGCGCGCGCCGCCAGGTCGTCGCCGTCCGGGGCCCCATCCCCCGCCGCCTGCGGTACCAGCACCAGCACCAGCTTCTGTCCCTTCACCGGATCGGGCAGGCCGACCGCGGCGGCGTCCTTCAGCGGGAGCGCGGCCAGCAGCACGGCCTCGACCTCGGCCGGCCCGAGCCGCTTGCCCGCGATCTTGAGCGTGTCGTCCGAGCGGCCGAGCACGAAGAAGTGGCCTTCGCCATCCTCGTAGACCAGGTCGCCATGCACCCAGCGGCCCGGCACCGCCTGCCAGTAGGCCTCGAGGTAGCGTGCATCGTCGCGCCAGAAGCCCTGCGTCATGCCCACGAAGGGCTGCGCGATCGTCAGTTCGCCGGGCACCCCGACCACCCGCGCGCCGGTGTCGTCGGCCGCGAAGGCCTGCACGCCCGGCGAGGCGCTGTTGAAGCCCGAGGCCTTGATCGGCCGCACCGGCACGTTGGCGAGGATGGCGCCCGACGCCTCCGTCCCGCCCGTGTAGTTGATGAGCGGCAGCGCGCCGCGACCGAAGCGGCGGAAGAACCACTCGAAATGCTCGGGGTCGAGCACCTCGCCGGCCGCCATCAGCATGCGCAGGCTGCGCAGGTCACCTCGCGTGGCCGCGTCCGCCTGCGCCGCCAGGCTGCGGATCAGGGTGGGCGAGGCGCCGAAATGCGTCACGCCATGCCGCTCGATCATCGACGCGAAGCGCGACCAGTCGGGGAAGTCGGGCGCCCCGTCGTAGCACAGCAGCGTGGCGCCGGCGATCAGCGCGCCGATGACCGTGATCGGCCCGACGATCCAGCCCATGTCCGAAGGCCAGCACCAGGTGTCGCCGGCCCGCAGCTCGAAATGGAAGGCGCTGTCGTGCGCGATCTTGAGCGGGAAGCCGCCATGCACATGCACCGTGCCCTTGGGTGCGCCCGTGGTGCCCGAGGTGAAAACGATCATGAAGGGATCGTTGGGATCCATCGAGACGAAGTCCGCGACCGGCTCGGCGCAGGCGACCTCTTCCCATCGCCGAAGCTCGCGGCGGCCCTCGATGGCGTCGCCGTCGCCGAGCACCACCACCTGCGCCAGCAGTGGCAGGCGCCCCAGCGCCTCGTTGACGGCCGCAGCCGCCGACACCCGGCGGCCGCGCCGCATGAAAGCCTCGGCCGCGATCAGCATGCGCGCCTGCGCGAGCTCGAGCCGCGAGACGATGGCCTCGGCACCGAAGCCGGTGAACAACGGCACGCACACGGCCCCCAGCGCGGCGATAGCGAGAAAGGCGATGGCCGCTTCCGCACCCATCGGCAGCATCAGCCCGATGCGGTCGCCGGGCGCGATGCCCATCGCGCGCAGGCCACCGGCGAAGCGGCGCACGCGCAGCGCGAGTTCGGCGTGGCTGATCCTTTCGACGCGACCGTCCTCGGCCTCCGCGATCAGCGCGGGCTGCGTCGCGCGCTCGGGATCGCAGGACCAGCGCAATGCGCTGCGCACCCAGTTCAGCCGGCCGCCGTCGAACCAGCGCGGATGCGCGGCATCGGGTGCGTCGGTGCGAAAGCGCTGCCAGGGCGCATCCCAGACGATGTCGAGCTGCGCCAGCACGTGGCGCCAGTAGCTCGCCGGATCGTCCGCCGAGGCACGGTGCAGTTCGTCATAACCCGCCAGGCCCATGCGATGGGCGAGCGCGGTGAGTGGCGCCGAGGCGATGCGTTCGGCATCGGGCCGCCAGAGCGTGAGATCGGGGAATTCCATGCCTCGTCCTCCGTTCCTGCCGGCTCAGCCGCCGCGCCGGCGCGCGGCACGGAAATCGGGCTCGCGCTTCGCGAGAAAGGCTTCCACGCCTTCGCGCGATTCCGCCGTGCCGTAGTAGAGCGCCAGCGCCTCGAAGCCCAGGGCGCCGATGGCGCGGATGTTCTCGGAGTCCGCATTGAACGAGCGCTTCGCGATTGCGATGGCGGTCGGGCTCTTCGCGAGGATCTCGGCACACCAGCGCTCCACCTCCGCATCGAGTTCGTCGGGCGGAACGACGCGGTTGACCAGGCCCATGGCCAGCGCCTCGTCGGCGCCGTAGCGGCGACACAGAAACCACATCTCGCGCGCGCGCTTCTCGCCGGCCACGCGCGCGAGCAGCGCGGTGCCGAAGCCCGGATCGACCGAGCCCACCTTCGGTCCGACCTGGCCGAAGACCGCGTCGGTGCTCGCGATGGCGAGGTCGCACACCGTGACCAGCACGTTGCCGCCGCCGATCGCATAGCCCTGCACGCGCGCGATCACCGGCTTGGGGATGTCGCGGATCAGGCTTTGCAGCTCGTCCATCGGCAGGCCGATGGTGCCGCGCCCGCCATAGCCGCCTTGCCCTTCGCCATGGTCGGACTGGTCGCCTCCCGTGCAGAAGGCCTTGTCGCCGGCACCGGCGAGCACGACCGCGCCGATGTCGCGGCTCCACCCGGCGCGGCCGATCGCGTGCAGCAGCTCTTCCACCGTGCGGCCACGCAGCGCGTTGTAGCGCGCGGGGCGATCGATGGTGATGCGCGCGACGCCGTCCCTCTCTTCATAGCGGATGTCTTCGTAGTCTGCGTTCGAAACGATGCTCACAGCGCTGCCTCCACCACGGACAACGCGGCATCGAAGGCTTCCAGGCCCTGCGACAGTTCCTCGCGGGTGATCACGAACGGTGGCGACACCATCGCCACGTTGTAGCGGCCATAGGCATGGACACCGCGCTTCATCAGCTCGCCGTAGAACAGCTTCATCGGCGCCGAGCCCCCGGGATGGTGCCATTCCACCAGCGGCTCGCGCGTCTCGCGGTCCTTCACCAGTTCGAGGCCGAAATGCGCGCCGAGCCCGCGCACGTCGCCCACCACCGGGTGCCTGCGCTGCAGTTCGCCGAGCCCCTCGCGCAGCCAGCCCTCGATCTCGAGGGCACGCTCGAACAATCCCTCCTCCAGGTAGACCCGCAGCGCGGCGACGCCGCCCGCGACGGCCAGCACATGGCCCGCATGCGTGTGGCCCACGTCGAACAGCTCGGTGTCGAAGTGGCTCGCCACGCCTTCGCGCACCAGCACCCCGCCCAGCGGCGTGTACGAGGAGCTGGCGCCCTTGGCGAAGGACATGAGGTCGGGCAGCACGCCGAGCCGCGTCGCGGCGAAGGCGGCGCCGGTGCGGCCGAAGCCGGTCATCACCTCGTCGTAGACCAGCAGGATGCCGTGGCGGTCGCACAGCGCGCGCACGCCCTGCAGGTAGCCCTCGGGATAGATCACCATGCCGCTCGATCCCGTCATCGGCTCGAGCACGATGGCCGCGACGTTGTGCGCGCCCTCGTGCGACAGCACCTGCTCGAGATGCTGCAGCGCGCGCCGCGATTCCTCGGCCGGCTCGCGCGTGTGGAACGGACTGCGGTAAGGATAGGGAGTGAAGAACTTCACCATGCCCGGCAGGTTCGGCAGCGGGTCGCGCCAGCGGTCCACGCCCGTCAGCGCGCTGCCGCCGATGGTGCTGCCATGGTAGGAGCGGTAGGCGGTCAGCACCTTGGGCCGCCGCGTGACGAGGCGCGCGATCTTCACCGCATCGTCGTTGGCCTCGCCACCGCCGCTCGCGAAGTGCACGCGCAGCCCCTCGCTCCACGGCGAGATGCGGTTCAGCAACTCGGCGTATTCGGCGCGCACGTCGTTGAAGTAGCTCGAAGCCACCCAGCACAGCCGTTCGGCCTGCTGCTGGATCGCGCGCACCACCTTCGGATGCCCGTGGCCCAGCGGCACCGCCACGTAGCCGCTGGTCATGTCGAGATAGGCCTTGCCGTTCGTGTCGTGGAAATGGCAGCCCTTGGCATGCGTGATGACGGGCGGGTTGAGCCCGCCCTGTACCGACCACGACACCAGCACCTGCCGGTAGGCGGCGGGCAGGCTCGCGTTGGCCTGGCCATGGATCTGAAGGTCCATCGTCTGTCCTCTGTGTTGTTGCGTGAAGAAAAGTTGAAGCGGATCACTGCGATGAAGCATAGGAATGCAGGTCCACGCGGACAAACCAAAGCTTTGGGGCCTCAGCCGCAAAGCGATTCGCGCTCGCCATGTCCCGCCGATCGTTCTTCCCCACCCCTGAACCTGGAGAGATAGCCATGGCACGCCAGCTTCCACCCATGCTGTCGGTGCGCGTGTTCGAGGCCGCCGCGCGCCATGGCAGCTTCGCCAAGGCCGCGTCGGAACTCTTCGTCTCGGCCGGCGCGGTGGCCCATCAGGTGCGGCAGCTCGAGGACTGGCTCGGCCTGCCGCTGTTCCTGCGCACGCCCCGCTCGGTCGAACTCACCGACATCGGGCAGGCCTACCTGCGCGGCGTCGCGCCGCTGCTCGAGGAACTCGAGCGCGTATCGATGCGCTGGCGCCAGCATGCGGAAGGCGCCAGCGAAGTGACGGTGAGCGCCATGCCCTCGTTCGTGACGCGCTGGCTGATGCCGCGGCTCGGCGAGTTCCGCGCCGCGCATCCGGCGGTCGAGGTGCGCGTGCTCGCCGCGGTGGCCCCGGTGGACTTCGCGCGCGATCGCGTCGACGTGGCGATCCGGCTCGGCACCGGCCCCTATCCTGGAATGGAGGCGCAGCCGCTGCTGCACGAGGCCTTCTATCCCGTCGCGAGCCCGCGCTGGCTGGAACGGCATGGCATGCCCGCGTCGCCGCACGATCTGCTGGGCAGCGTGCTGTTGCACGACGAGTTCGAACCGCGCATTCCCGAGCAGATCAGCTGGGAAGCGTGGTTCGCGGCCCACGGCGTGGCACCCGGTGCATCGCTGCGGCCAGCGCCCGCCTTGCGCTTCTCGCACAGCTATCTCGCGCTCGATGCCGCGGCCACGGGGCAGGGCGTGGCGCTCGCTTCCGACGTTCTGGCGCGCGATGCGCTGCAGCGCGGCGAACTGGCACGGGCCTGGCCCGACGATCTGGCCGGCCCGTACCGCTACCACCTGCTGTGCCAGCGCGGCGCGGGCGACCGGCCCGCGGTCGCGGCGTTCACGCAATGGCTTCGCTCGGCGGCCGATGCTTTCGCGGGCATCGTGCCGCTGGCCAGGCCCTGAGCCATGGCCTGTCGCTCACCTTGTCAGCGCAGCCAGCTTGCCGGCACGGTGATGAGCTGCGGGAACAGCACGAACAGGAACATCAGCGCGGTGAGCGACAGCAGGAAGGGCCACACGCCCCGGATCACCTGGTCGAGGCTCACGCGCGAAGTACCCGCCACCACGTTGAGCACGGTGCCCACCGGCGGCGTGAGCAGGCCGATGGCATTGTTCATGATGAACATCACGCCGAAGTACACGGGGTCGATGCCGGCCTTGTGGATCACGGGCATCAGGATCGGCGTCATGATCAGCACGGTGGGCATCAGGTCGAGCGCGGTGCCCACGATGATCACCAGCACCATGATCACGAACATCAAGAGGATCTTGTTGTCGACGAAGGGCTCGAGCAGTTCGCTCACCTGGGCCGGGATGTTGGCGATGGTGATGAGCCAGGCCGACACCAGCGCCGAGGCCACGAGGAACAGAACGGTGCTCGAGGTCTTGGCGGCGCTGAGCACCAGCTCGGGCAGGCGCGGCATCTCGAGCTCGCGGTAGACGAAGCGGCCCACCACGAAGGCATAGACCACCGCCACCACGGCGGCCTCGGTGGGCGTGAACACGCCGAACTTCATGCCACCGATGATCACCAGCGGCAGCACCAGCGCCCACACGCCGTCGAGCAGCGCGCGGCCCAGGCCGCCCGCGCTGAAGCTGCGCACCGCGACGTTCTTCTCCTTCTTCGCGCACAACCACCAGGTGGCGGTGAGCGTGAGCGCCATCATGATCCCGGGGAACAGGCCGGCGAGGAACAGCTTGGTGATCGATATCTGCGCCACCACGCCGAACACCACGATGGCGATCGAGGGCGGGATCACGGGCGCGATGATGCCGCCGGCGGCGATCAGGCCGGCCGCGCGCGGCACGTCGTAGCCGGCCTTGCGCATCATCGGTATCAAGAGCGCCGCGACCGCGGCGGTGTCGGCCACGGCGGAGCCCGAGATGCTCGCGACCACGGTGGCAGCGATGATCGCCACGTAGCCCAGGCCGCCGCGCACGTGGCCGACCAGCGCGTCGGCCACCTTGACGATGCGCGCCGACAGGCCGCCCGCGTTCATCAGCTCGCCCGCCAGCATGAAGAAGGGCACCGCCATCAGCGGATAGTTGTTGACGCCCTCGAGCATGTTCTGCGCGAGGATCTGGGTGTCGAAGTTGCCCAGGTGCACCATCAGCGCGACGCCGCAGACGAGCAGCGCGAAGGCGATGGGCATGCCGAAGGCCATGGCCCCGAGCAGCGAGGCGATGAAGACGAAGATGGTCATGGATGTCCCGTGTTCTTTTAGTTCGCGCTCACTCGCCCGCGCTGCCGGTGTCGTTGACCAGTTCCTCGCGCGCCATGCGGCCCGTGCAGAGGCGCCACAGCGAGCCGACCAGCATCAGCGCCATGCCCACGCTGCTGACCAGCAGGCAGGCATAGACCAGGCCGATCGGCACGCCGGTGACCGGTGCGCGGTCGTCCATGCCGATCACCACCAGCTTCCAGCTGCCGTGCGCGAGCAGCAGGCAGCAGGCCAGCGCGCCGAGGTCGGCCACGCCTCGACAGAAGCGCTGGCCGCGCTCGCCGAGCCGCGCGACGACGGTCGACATGCCCAGGTGCGCGTTGTCCTTCATCACCAGCAGCGCGCCGACCAGCGTGAGCCACATGAAGACGAAGCGCGAGGCTTCCTCCGAGAACACGATGCCGGAGTTGAAGGCGTAGCGCAGCACGACGTTGCCGAACACGAGCGCGACCATCACGGCCATCATCGCGATCATCAACACGTTGGCGCCGCGCTCGAAGAGGCGGGAAAGCATGGGGGGTCTCCTGTTGTGGTTGGTTCTTGCACCCGGCCGCCTCAGCGCCCCGGGCCGGCCGTGTCGATGCGGTAGAAGCGCAAGACGTTGCCGCGCCAGACCGCGTCGCGCGCCGCGTCGTCGAGGCCGTTCAGCCCCTCGGCCACCGCGCGCACCACCTCGGCCATGGACGCGCGCAGGCCCGACACCGGCAGGTTGCTCGCGAACATGCAACGCCCGGCGCCGAAGATCTCGACCGTCTCGCGCACCACGCGCACGTTGCTGTCCGCGCTCCAGGGCGCATCGGGCAGACCGAACTCCGAGAGCTTGACCATCACCTCGGGCAGCGCCGCGAGCGCGCGCATGCCGCGCCGCCAGTGCGCGAGGCCGGCCTCGCTGCGGTCCCAGGGCAGGCCCGCATGCTCGATCGCCACGCGCAGGCCCGGAAAGCGCGCGACGGCCTCGGCCGCTTCCTCCAGGTGCCAGTAGGGCACGCGCACGTCCCACAGCAGGCCGTTGTCGCGCAAGAGGCCCAGGCCCGCGCACCAGCGTTCGTCCTGCAGGGTGCCGGGCTCGCCGCGCACGCTGTGATCGGGGCCGCGCGAGATGCGCGGCTTGCAGCGCACGCCGCGCACCAGCGGCCATTCGGCCTGCGCGCGCATCTGCGCTTCGGCATCGCTCGCGAGGAATTCGACATTGGCCACCACGGCATTCGGAAAGCCGTGCGTCGCGTGGACGGCATGCAGCCAGCGCGTCTCGGCCAGCGACTCGGCGCGCGAGCGCTCGGCCTCCACATGCACCGTGGCCACCACCGGCAGGCCTTCGGTGGCGGCGCGGTAGTCGGCCACGCCGAAGTCGCGCCGCAGCACCGCGTAGTCGCCGAGGAAGAAGGCCCCGGCGTCGTAGCCGTCCTGCAGCCACGGGAAGTGGCCCTCGCCCAGGTGCCACAGGTGGTGGTGCGCGTCGACGATGGCGGCGGGAAGCACGGCGCTCACGGCTGCGCGTCCATCGCCTTGAGCACCGCGTCGCCGTTCTTCTCGACGTACATCCTGCGCGTCTCCTCGCGCACCACCTGGCGGATGCTCGCGACGTCGGGCGTCTCGTTGATCTGCATGCCCTTGGCGCGCAGCTGGGCGATCGCGTCCTTCTCGCCGTCGTTGTTGAGCTTGCGCTGGAAGTTCGCGGCCGCTGCGGCCTCCTCGAGCATCGCCTTCTGGAACTCGGGCTTGAGCGCATCGAAGCGCGCCTTGTTCATGATCACCACCAGCGGCGTGTAGGCATGGCGCGTGAGCGAGAGATACTTCTGCACCTCGTACATCTTCGACGACAGCATCAGCGTGGGCGGGTTCTCCTGCCCGTCGACCGCGCCCGACTCGAGCGCGCCGAACACTTCGGCGAAGGGCATCGGCTGCGGGTTCGCGCCCAGCAGCTGGAAGGCCTTGAGGTGCGAGGGATTGGGCGTGGTTCGGATCTTCAGGCCCTTGATGTCGGCCGCGCCGTTGATCGGCCGCTTGTTGTTGCCCAGGCTGCGAAAGCCGATCTCCCAGAAGGCCAGGCCCTTGATCTGGTGCGTGCCGAGCTCGTCGAGCAGCGAGCGGCCGACCGGGCCGTCGAGCGTGCGGTAGGCCTGCTGCGCATCGGCGAACTGGTAGGGCAGGTCGAGCGCATTGAGCTTGGGCGCGAGGCCGGTCACGAAGGGGTTGCCGGTGGCGCCGATGTCGATGGTGCCGCTGCGCACGCCGGTCACCAGCGTCACGTCGTTGCCGAGCTGGCTGTTGGCGAAGACCTGGATCTCCACCGCGCCCCCGGTGCGCTCCTTCACGCGCTTCGCGAACTCGAGCGCGGCCTTGTGCTGCGAATCGCTCTCGGGCACGGTGTGGCTGAAGCGCAGCTTGACCGGCGCCTGCGCGGCGGCGCCGCCGGCGCCGAGGCCGAGCAGCGCGGCCAGCAGCACGCCGGCCAGGGACCTGAAATTCCTGTGCATGGTTGTCGTCTCCTGTCGTTGAAATTCGGGGAAGGCGCGTGCCTTCCGGGGCCGCCGCTCAGACCGTGACCTTGGCTTCCTTGACCACCTTGGCCCACTTGTCCTTCTCGGTGCCGATGAACTCGGCGAACTTCGCGGCGCTGCCGCCGCCGTCCTCGGCGCCGTAGCTCGCGAGCTTCTCCGCCACGTCGGGCATGGCGAGCACGCGGTTGAAGTCCTGGCTCATGCGCTGCACCATCGCGGCGTTCATCTGCGCCGGCCCGACCAGGCCATACCAGGTGCTGGCATCGAAGCCCGGGTAGCCGAGCTCGGCCACGGTGGGCACCTCGGGATGCGCCTTCGAGCGCCGCGGCCGCGTCTGCGCGATCGCCACCAGCTTGCCGCTGGCCACGTGCGGCGTGGCCGAGGTCATGGTCTCGAAGCTGTAGTCGATCTGGCCGCCGATCAGGTCGGTGAGCATCGGGCCCGAGCCGCGGTAGGGCACGTGCAGCGCATCGACGCCCGCGCGCAGCTTGAAGAGTTCGATCGCCAGGTGCTGCGAGGCGCCCGCGCCCGAGGAGCCGAAGGTCACGGTGCCCGGCTTGTCGCGGCACAGCGCCACCAGGTCCTTGACCGTGCGCGCGGGCTTCGAGGGGTTGCAGATCAGCAGGTTCGGCGTGACGCCCACCAGCACCAGCGGCGTGAAGTCGCGCTCCACCACATAGCCCAGCGTGGGATAGAGCGCGGGCGCGATCGCATGGTTGCTGATGTTGGTCATCAAGAGCGTGGTGCCGTTGTTCGGCTGCTTCGCGACGTACTCGGCGGCGATCACGCCGCCCGCGCCGGCCTTGTTCTCGACCGTGACCGGCACGCCCCACAGGGTGGCGAGCTTCTGCGCCATCACGCGCGCCATCACGTCGGTGCCGCCGCCCGGCGGAAAGCCGACGACGATGCGCACGGGCGCGGTGGGCAGCGGCGCGGTCTGCGCGCGCACGGTGGCGAAAGGCAGGGCCGCGCCGGCGGCCAGTGTCGATGCGATGAAGCGGCGGCGTTGCATGGCGTTGTCTCCTTGTGTTCTTTTCGAGGCCTACATCGACTCGGCCAGCAGGGCCTGGTAGTCGGCCACGCTGGCTTCGCGCGGATTGGTCTTGTGGCAGTGGTCCTTGAGCGCGCCTTCGATCACGCGCGGGAACAGGTCGGGCGAGACGTCGAGCGCGGCCAGGCCGGTGGGCAGGCCGAGGCGCGCGCTCATGGCCGCGACGGCCGGTGCCACCTCGTCGCCGCGGCCCAGGCCCATGGCCTGCGCCATGCGCGCGAGGCGCTCGTCCCTGCGCATCGACTCGGCCTGCGCGTTGAAGCGGATCACGGCCGGCAGCAGGATCGCGTTGAGCGTGCCGTGGTGCAGGCGCGGCGCGATGCCGCCGAGCGAATGGCTGAGGCTGTGCACGCAGCCCAGCCCCTTCTGGAACGCGAGCGCGCCCTGCATCGAGGCGCTCATCATGTTCAGGCGCGCCTCGCGGTCGCCGGGCGTGGCGGTGGCGCGCTCGATATGGCGCCAGGCGCGGCGCAGGCCGTCGAGCGCGATGCCGTCGGCCGGCGGGTTGAAGGCCGGCGCCATGAAGGTCTCCATGCAGTGCGCGATCGCGTCCATGCCGGTGGCGGCGGTCAGCATCGGCGGCAGGCCCAGCGTGAGTTCGGGATCGCACAGCGCGACGCGCGGCACCAGGTGCGGCGAGAGCACGCCGACCTTGCGGCCGTCGTCGAGGATCAGCACCGCGCCGCGGCCCACCTCGCTGCCGGTGCCGGCCGTGGTGGGCACGGCGATCACCGGCGCGGTGGCCGCGGTGATGCGCGCCACGCCGCCCTCGATGGCCGCGAAGGACTTCAGCGGCCCCTCGTGCGTGGCGCACACGGCCACGCCCTTGGCGAGGTCGATCGGCGAGCCGCCACCGACAGCGACGATGCCGTCGCAGCGGTGCTCGGCATAGAGCGCCACGGCCGCGCGCATCGCGCGCTCGGTGGGGTTGGAGGGCGTGCCGTCGAACACGACGAATTCACGGCCCGCGCCGAGCTGCGCGGTCACGCGTTCGAGCACGCCCGCGGCGCGCACGCCGGCGTCGGTCACGACCAGCGCTCGGCGGATGCCGAGGCGGTCGCACTCCTGCGCCAGCAGCTGCACGGCGCCGAAGTCGATCTGGATCTGGGTGATGTAGTTGATGAGCGCCATGCGCTGGCTCCTTGTCTCGGCGGTTGTCCGGAGTGCCGACGTATCGCTCGAAGCGGTGCCGGTCGTCGTGGGCCGCGAGTCTAGGAACGGGTGCCGGGGGCGGCAACGTGGATTTACTTGAAGTCCGGGCGAGAAAAATTCACAAGCCGACACCCCCTGCCAGGGCCGAGTTTTTCTTGAAGACCGCCCCAGTTTTTTTCGTTTGGCCGCGCGCGGACCGCTCCCTAGACTTCGGCCCGTTCGCAACCCGCCCCCTACGAAAGAGACAAGCCGACATGACCTCGCTCATCCTGGTCGAGCGCGACGACCGCATCGCGACCGTGACCCTCAACAAGCCCGACAAGATGAATGCCATGGACCAGGTCATGTGGCAGGGCCTGGCCGATGCCTTCGCCGAACTCTCGGCCGACGACGCGCTGCGCTGCGTGGTGCTGCGCGGCGCCGGCGGCAAGGCCTTCTCGGCCGGCGCCGACATCGAGGAGTTCCAGCGCAGCCGCGCCAATGCGGCGCAGGCCGCCGCCTATGCCGAGGTCACGCACCGCGCGATGCATGCGATCGCCACCAGCAAGCACCCCACGCTCGCAGTGATCGAGGGCGCCTGCGTGGGCGGCGGGCTCGAGATCGCCACCGTCTGCGACATGCGCATCTGCGGCAGCTCGAGCCGCTTCGGCGTGCCGGTCAACAAGCTCGGCCTGGTGATGTCGTACGGCGAGCTCGGCGGGCTGGTCGACCTGGTCGGCGGCGCGACCGCGCTCGAGATCGTGCTCGAGGGCCGCGTGTTCGATGCCAGGGAGGCCTTCGAGAAGCGCCTGGTGAACCGCGTGGTCGACGACGCCGCGGTGCTCGAGCAGGGCTACGCCACCGCGCGGCGCATCGCCAACGGCGCGCCGCTGGTGGCGCGCTGGCACAAGAAGTTCGTGCGCCGGCTCGCGCAGCCCGCGCCGCTGTCGGCCGAGGAGAACGCCGAGGCCTACGCCTGCTTCGACACCGAGGACTTCCGCATCGGCTTCCAGGCCTTCCTGGCCAAGGGCAAGCCGGTCTTCACGGGCCGCTGAGCCCGCCACCCTCCTTTCAGATCCGGAGTCCCCGCGTGACCCTTCCCCTTTCCCGCATCAAGGTCCTCGACGTCAGCCAGATCATGGCCGGCCCCTTCTGCTGCATGCTGCTCGGCGACATGGGCGCGGACGTCATCAAGGTCGAGACGCCCGGCATCGGCGACCAGACCCGCCGCTCGATGGGCTTTCGCCTCAAGGGCGCCGACAGCGGCGGCTTCCTCGCGCTCAACCGCAACAAGCGCAGCATCGAGATCGACCTCAAGAACCCGGCCGGCCTCGAGGCCTTCTACGCCCTCGTGAAGGAGGCCGACGTGCTGGTCGAGAACAACCGCCCCGGCGTGGCCGCGCGGCTGAAGATCGACTACGAGACCCTGCGCCAGCTCAACCCGCGGCTGGTGTACGCGAGCATCTCGGGCTTCGGCCAGACCGGCCCCTGGGCCAGGCGCCCGGGCCTGGACCTGATCGCGCAGGCCATGACCGGCGTGATGAGCGTGATGGGCCATCCGGGCGAGCCGCCGGTGAAGTCGGCGATACCGCTGGCCGACCTGGGCGCGGGCCTGTTCGCGGCCTACGGCATCCTCAGCGCGGTGATCGGCCGCGGCCTCACGGGCGAGGGCCAGTTCGTCGATGCCTCGCTGTTCGAGACCGCGCTGGGCCTGTCGGTGTGGGAGTCGGCCGAATACTGGGGCACGGGCCAGGTGCCCACGCCGATCGGCAGCGCCAACCGCATGAGCGCGCCCTACCAGGCGGTGCGCGCCTCCGACCGGCCCTTCGTCATCGGCGCGGCCAACCCCAAGCTCTGGACCGCGCTGTGCGGCGTGATCGGGCGCGAGGACCTGGTGCGCGACGCGCGCTTCACCGACAACGTGCTGCGCATCCGCAACCGCGTGGTGCTGATCGAGGAGCTGGAACGCGAGTTCGCGCGCCGCACCGCCACCGAATGGGTCGACGCGCTGCTGGCCGCGGGCGTGCCGGCCGCGCCGATCTACGACTACGCCGAAGCCCTGGCAAGCGAACAGGCGGTGGCGCGCAACATGGTGCTGAAGATCCAGCATCCTGTGGAGGGCGAGACACGCGCCCTGGGCTTTCCGGTCAAACTCGGCGGCACGCCGCAGCAGGTGCGGCATCCGGCGCCGCTGCTGGGCCAGCACACCGAGCAGGTGCTCGGCGAGATCGGCATGACGGCCGAGCACATCGCCGTGCTGCGAAGCAGCGGCGCGTTCGGCGCGGCGCATGCCGCGGCCGATGCGACGGCGGACTGAGACACGCAAGAAACACAACGAGACGGAGACAAGACCATGCAAACGAGCACCATCGACCTCTCGCGCCGCCGCTGGCTCGGCGCCATCCCCGCGCTCTCGGGTGCGCTGCTGTTCGCGCCGGGCTTCGCACGGGCGCAGGGCAGCGCCTATCCGCACAGGCCGATCGAGCTGGTCGTGCCCTGGCAGGCCGGTGGCGGCGCCGACGTGGTGGGCCGGGCCTTCGGCGCGGCGGTCGCCAAGTACCTGCCGCAGCCGGTGGTCGTCATCAACAAGCCCGGCGCCAGCGGCGTGCTCGGGCTGGGCGACGTGGTCAACGCCAAACCCGATGGCTACCGCATCGTGCTGTCGTCGACCGAGCTGACCTTTCTCAACCACCTGGGCCTGGCCAAGTTCTCGTACAAGGACCTGCGCCCGATCGCGCGGCTCAATGCCGACCCGGCCGCGGTGGTGGTGCGCGCCGATGCGCCCTACGCCACGCTCGAGCAGTTCCTCGAGGCCGCGCGCAAGGGCGACGCAAACATCCGCGTGGGCAATGCGGGCCATGGCTCGACCTGGCACATGGCGGCCGCCGCGCTGGCCGAGAAGACCGGCGCGAAGTTCAACCACATTCCCTATGCCGGCGGCGCGCCCGCGGTGCTGGCGCTGCTCGGCGGCCACATCGACGCGGTGACCGTGAGCACGGCCGAGGTGTCGAGCTACGTGGCCGCGGGCAAGCTCAAGGCGCTGGCCGTGATGGCCGACCGGCGCGTGGCCGACGGCTTCGAGAAGATCCCGACGCTCAAGGAACGCAACATCGACCTGTCGATCGGCATCTGGCGCGGCCTGTCGGCGCCGCGCGGCACGCCCGACGACGTGATCGCGGTGCTCACGGGCGCGGTCGCGAAGGCCGTGAAGGAGCCCGCCTGGCTCGAGGCGCTGACCAAGCTGCACTTCAGCACCGACACCTATGCCGACGACGCGGCGCTCGAGGCGGTGATGGCCAGGGAGAGCGAGTTCTTCAAGGCGCTCGCGGGCAAGATCAACCTGTCGAGCTGAGGCGCGGCGCACGGCAGAGAATCGCGCGATGGCTTTCGAATTCAGCGAACCCTTCGTCGACGCGCACCAGCATTTCTGGAACCTCGATGCACATCCCTATCCCTGGCTGCAGGGCGAGGCGGTGCCGAACTTCCGCTACGGCGACTATTCGGCGCTGAAGCGCAACTACCTGCCGGCCGATCTCGCGCGCGACACGCGCGGCTTCGCGCCGGCGCGCACGGTGCACATCGAGGCCGAATGGGAGCGTGCCGATCCGGTGGCCGAGACCCGCTGGCTCACCGGCCTCGCGGCCACCGAGGGCCGGCCCTCGGCGATCGTCGCGCATGCGGCGCTCGATCGTGGCGACGCGGCCGAGGTGCTCGCGGCGCAGGCCGCGTTCGCGCTGGTGCGCGGCATCCGCCACAAGCCGGTGACGGCCGCGTCGGCCGCCGAGGCCGCACGCGGCGTGGCCGGCTCGATGGACGATGCGCGCTGGCGCGCGGGCTATGCGCTGCTCGAGAGGCATGGGCTCTCCTTCGACCTGCAGGCACCCTGGTGGAACCTCGACCAGGCCACGCAGCTCGCGCGCGACTTTCCGCGCACGCTGCTGATCCTCAACCACAGCGGCCTGCCGGCGGACCGCGGCGCCGAGGGCCTCGCGGGCTGGCGCCGCGCGCTCGAGCGGCTGGCCGATGCACCCAATACCGCGATCAAGATCTCGGGCCTGGGCCAACGCGGCCTGCCATGGACCGAGGAGGCCAACGTGCCGCTGATGCGCGACGCGATCGCGATCTTCGGCACGTCGCGCTGCATGTTCGCGAGCAACTTCCCGGTCGACAGCCTCGTGGCCAGCTACGAGACCCTCCTGCGCGGCTTCCTCGCGGCCATCGCCGGGCACTCCGAGGCCGAACGCCGGCAGCTGCTGCACGACAACGCCGAGCGGCTCTACAGGCTCTGAGCAGCCGCCTCGTCCTTCGCGCGTTCCTCGTGCACCCATGACACGAAGGCCGCGATGCGCGCATCGGCGGCGCGGTCCTGCGGATAGACCATGAAGTAGGAGAACTCCACCGGCAGCGTGACGTCGAAGGGCTTCACCAGCAGGCCGTCGGCCAGGTCCTTCATCACCCAGTTCTTCTTCACCAGCGCCACGCCGAGCCCGTCGACCGCCGCGGCGATCACCAGGTGGCTGGGCCAGAACGAGGGGCCGCGCGTCACGTCCACGTCGCTCACGCCCGCATGCTCGAGCCACATGCCCCAGTCGGGGTTGCTCACGTCGCTGTAGGTGCTGTTGTCGTGCAGCAGCACGTGGTGCCGGAGGTCAGCCGGCGTGCGCAGCGGATGCTCTCCCTGCATCAGCGCGGGGCTGCAGACCGGGAACACTTCGACCGGCAGGCACAGCTCGGAGTGCAGGCCCGGGTAGATGCCGCGGCCGTAGCGCACCGCCATGTCGAAGTCCTCGCGCGTGAAGTCGACCATGTGCTTGGAGGTCGATATCTCGAGGTCGATGTCGGGGTAGGCCTGCATGAAGCGGCGCATGCGCGGGATCAGCCACTTGACTGCGAAGGTCGGCGGCAGGTTGATCTTGAGCGAGGGCGTGCCCTGCGACTGGCGCAGCTGCTGCGTCGCATACATCACCTGCTTGAAGGCTTCCTGGATGCCCGGCAGGTAGGCCTTGCCGGCGGCGGTGAGCGCGAGCGACTTGGTGTCGCGCACGAACAGCGCGATGCCGAGGTTCTCCTCGAGCGTCTTGATCTGGTGGCTCACGGCCGAGGGCGTGACGAAGAGCTCGTCGGCCGCGCGCGTGAAGCTCAGGTGCCGCGCCGCGACCTCGAAGGCACGCAGCGGATTGAGCGGGGGAATGGGGCGCGACATGGTGGACGTATTCCTTCGGGAGCGGGCACGGGACGGGGGCGCAAGGCCTTCAATATTTTCTACGCAATGCTTCGAGAAAAACTCGTTTGCCGCTCGGCGCCGCAATTCCTAGACTGCCCTTCGCGCCGACGCACAGCCAGTCGGGACAACGTCAATTGACGCTCAACGCTTTCGGACGAACCCCATGAATTCAGAACTGCGCGCAGGCGCCCTCACCCGCCGCGAACTCGTGATCGACCGGCCGCGCACCGTCGACTTCCTCGGCGAGGACCTGCGCATCTATGCCACGCCCGAGCTCGTGCGCGACGTCGAGCAGACCTGCCTCGACTTCCTGCTCGACCACGTGGGCGCCGGCGAATCCTCGGTCGGCACCGCGATCGCGCTCAAGCACGTGGGCGCCACGTTGCTGGGCCAGCCGGTGCGCATCGAGGCACGCGTGCACGCGGTCGACGGCCGCGGCGTGGACTTCGAGTTCACGGTACACGAAGGCGACAAGGAAGTCGCGAGCGGCACTCACAGCCGCTTCGTCGTCGACATCGCGCGGCTGCGCGCCAAGGTGCACGCGGCCGTCGCCCAGGGCACGAGCGCCTCGTGAGTTCCTGATCTTCCGCGGGCCTCGGCCCGCGGCTCCCCGTGCCGGACAGCGGCGCGCCAGCACTTTCGGTGCGGGCGTGCGGCCGTTCCTCACCCGTGCGGCGCAAGCCGAATCCGCAACCTGGTTGCATCTTCAAAAAGAAACGAGACAGACCGATGTTCAAGACCCTCGCATCCGCCCTCTTCGCACTGGCCACCGCCTGTGCCTCGCTCGCCTTCAGCGCCTCGGCCGGCGCGCAGGACCTGACCGGCAAGGTCACGCGCACGCCCACCGGCTACCTGATGGTGCTGCGCAACGGCGACGACGTGCTCGCGCACCTCGAGCGCCTCGCCGTGGTCGAGCAGATACCGAGCGCCAGCATCGTGGGCATCGGCTTCATGCGCGAGGCCACCTTCGGCTTCTACGACTTCTCGAGGAAGGTCTTCGACCCGAAGACCTTCAAGAACGTGGAACTCGCCAACCTCACGGGCTCGATCGCCTGGAAGGAGGGCAAGCCCTCGATCCATGCGCACGGCATCGTGACCGACGGCAGCTTCATCGGCGCGGGCGGCCACCTGCTGGGCCTGACGGTGGGCACGGGCTCGTGCGAGATCACGGTGATCCTGCATCCGCAGCGGCTCGAGCGCTTCGTCGATCCGGCCATCGGGGCGAATGTGCTGGGGTTGCATCCGGGCGCGAAGTGAGCGGAATGCGGGTGCGAAAGGAACTGGCGCGCGCCACTGACACGGCGCTGTAACACGGCTTGCATGTTCGCTTCGTATCGTCCGGGGACCCACGACAACAACCCACAACAGAGGGATCCCCATGCACGCCACTCCCACGACGCCGCGCGCGCGGCTCGACGCACGCCGCTTGCGCTGGCTCGCCGCCTTCGCCGCGCTCGCTTCCATCGCCGCCCTGCAAGCCTGCAACGGCGGCGGCTCCTCGAGCAGCTTCGTGCCGGTGCCCGGCGCGCCCGCCGCGCCGCCGGCTTCGGCGCCGCCGCCCGCCCCGGCGCCCGACGCGGCCACGGCCGACGCCAACCTGCAGGCCGCCTGGGTCGAGGTCGGCGAGGGCAACGCGGCCTTCGCGCGCGTCATCACCAGCTACGCCGCGCCGGCCGCCGACACGGCGGCCGATGCGAACGCCACCTGCCCGCAGATCACGGTCGACGGCAAGGCCAGCCGCATGAGCCTGCGCATCGGCGCGGGCTCGATGCCGCTGCGCACCACGGCCAGCGATCCCGCCGATTCGAAGCCGTCCGAATTCCCGGTGTCGACCTGCGAGGCCACCCTTCCCTCGGGCGCGAAGCAGGTCGCCGTCGGCAGCCGCTCGCTGCCGCTGCCCAAGGCCGAGCCGCAGCGCATCCTGGTGCTGGCCGACACCGGCTGCCGCCTGAAGAAGGCCGACAACGCCTACCAGCCCTGCAACGACAGCAGCGTGTGGCCGTTCGCGCCGCTGGCCGCCACCGCCGCCGGCTTCGATCCCGACCTGGTGCTGCACATTGGCGACTACCACTACCGCGAGAACGCCTGCCCGGCCGACGTGGCCGGCTGCAAGGACAGCCCCTGGGGCTACGGCTGGGACACCTGGCAGGCCGACTTCTTCAGGCCCGCCGCGCCTCTGCTCGCGAAAGCCCCCTGGGTGCTGGTGCGCGGCAACCACGAGGAGTGCGCGCGCGGCGGCCAGGGCTGGTACCGCTTCCTCGACACGCGCGCCTATGCCGACAAGCGCTCGTGCAACGACCCGGCCAACGACAGCACGGGCAACTATGCCGAGCCCTATGCCGTGTCGCTGGGTGGCGGCTCGCAGGTCATCGTGTTCGACTCGGCCAAGGCCGGCAAGGCGGCGCTGAAGACCGACGACCCGCAGTTCATCGCCTACCAGAAGCAGTTCCAGACCGTGGCGACGCTGGCGGCGAAGCCGGGCATGAGCACCACCATCTTCACCAACCACCACCCGATCCTGGCCTTCGCGCCGGTGGCGGGCGCGACGCCCGCGCCGGGCAACCTCGCGCTGCAGTCGGTGATGAACAACCTCTATGCGAAGGCCTACTACCCGAGCGGCGTGCATATCGCGCTGCATGGCCACGTGCATGATTTCCAGGCGCTGAACTTCGCCACCGACCATCCGGCCACCGTGGTGTCGGGCAACGGCGGCGACAACCTCGACGTGGCGCTGCCCGACCCGCTGCCCGCCGGCACCACGCCCGCGCCGGGCGTGACGATCGACCGCATCACGCACCACAACACCTTCGGCTTCATGCTGATGGAGCGCAAGAAGTCGCCCGACGTGGGCTGGACCTTCAAGGCCTACACCGTGGCCGGCAAGCTGCTCGCCACCTGCGGGCAGACCGGTCGGGCGCTGAGCTGCGACAAGACCGGCTTCCTGACGCCGTGACGCGGCGCTCGACGCGCTTCCCCCCGCTCGCGGGCGCCGCGCTCGCCCTGGGCGCGGCCTGCCTCGGATGGATCGTGGGTGCCGCGGGCGCCGCCCCGGGATCGATGCAGGTCATCGGCCCGGGCAGCCCGGCGAGCCAGGTGATCGAGCACATCGGCGCCACGCCGAAGCTGGCCGCGCGCGTCGATCCCACGGCGGCCGTGTTCCGGCCCGATCCCGCGCTGGCGGCGCTGGGCAAGCGCCTCTTCTTCGACACCCGGCTGTCGCAGCCGCAAGGCCTGTCGTGCGCCGGTTGCCACGACCCGCTGCGCGCCTTCACCTCGACGCTGAATGCGCCCTCGCTCGCGGGGCCGCGCACGCCGCAAGGCAGCCGCGCGGGCCGCTTCAGCGCGCGCACCGCGCCCTCGCTGCTGTACGTGCGCTACGTGCCGCGGCGCCACTTCTACCAGGACGACGACGCACCCTATGCCTCGCCGTTCGGCGGCCTGTTCGCCGACGGCCGCGCCGACACGCTGGCCGAGCAGGTCCGCGGCCCGCTGTTCGATCCCGACGAGATGAACAACGCCTCGCCGCGCAGCCTGTTGCGCAAGGTGCGCGCCACCGAACTCGCGCCGGCGCTGTCGCAGGCGCTGGGACCCGAGGTGCTGCGCGATCCGCAGCGCATGGTCCAGGGCATCGGCCTGGCGCTGCAGGCCTACCTGCAGAGCGACGAGATGGCGCCCTTCAGCTCGCGCTTCGACGACTACCTGCGCCTGCGCACGCCGCTGAGCCCGCAGGAGATGCGCGGCCTGGCGCTGTTCAAGAATCCGGACAAGGGCAACTGCATGTCCTGCCACACGCTCTCGGACACCGCGAGCCGGCCCGAGCGCTCGCTGTTCACCGATTTCGGCTACGACGCGATCGCCGTGCCGCGCAACCTGGCGTTGCCCGCGAACCGCGATGCGCGCCACTTCGACAACGGCCTGTGCCGCACGGCCTCGCAGCTGCGCTGGCCCGATCCCGGCCAGTGGTGCGGCTACTTCCGCACCCCGGGCCTGCGCAACGTCGCGGTGCGCCAGAGCTTCATGCACAACGGCACCTTCGCCACGCTGCGCGAGGCGGTGGCCTTCTACGCCACGCGATCGACCGATCCGGCCAAGTGGTACCACGGCCGCTCCACCTTCGACGACGTGCCCGCCGCGCATCGCGCGAACATCAACGTGAACTCGACGCCGATGAACCGCCGCCCGGGCAGCACGCCGGGGCTGAGCGACGAGGAGATCGACGCGATCAGCGCCTTCCTCGGCACCCTGACCGATGCGCGCTACGAGGCGGCCATGCGCGCGCCCGGCGTGGCCGCGGTGACGAACGCGCCAGCAGCCCGGTAAAAGCGAGGCGCTTACCACTGGAAACCAGGTTTCCACGCTCATGTGAGCGTCCGACCTCGCCAGCGGCGAGCCCCTCGCCCCCTCTTCGACCGGTGTTCGGCATGCCGAACACCCGCGATCAGGTTGACCGGGGGTGAAGGCGCCAGTCAGCGCCGTGCAATCGCCTTGCCCGAGCGTCCGCTCAAGCGAGCTCTCTTTTCTCGGGCAAGCTGCGATGCGCGGCGAGGCAAGCCAGCACGCTCGAGACCACGAAGACGAGCGCGAGCGTCTCGAACACGCTCGGCAGCCTGCGCTCCCATGCAAGGCCATAGACGAGCGCGAAAACGGTCTCAAAAAGAATCATCTGTCCGACCACCGTGAGGGGAAGCAGGCGACTCATCCGGTTCCACAACGCATTGCCTGCGATGGAAGCCACCAGAGCCAGGGCCAGCGACACCGAGGCGAATCGCACCCACTGATGCGCGTCGTGCTGCGTCGTCGCCAGGAGCAGGGCCAGCGGCAGCAAGAGCAGACTCTGCGCGCCCGTGACGATCCCCGTCAACAGGCTCCAGTCGTGTCCAGAGACGACGTGCATCCGCTTCAGGGCACGCGCATTGCCCACCGCAAACGCTGTCCAGGACGCCAGCGCGCCAACGGCACACACAAGCCCGAGCCCGCTCGACCCCGGCGCCGCCGCATTCGAAGCGGCCAAGGCCTCCCACCCAATGCAAAGCGCGCCGGCGCCACTCAGCAGGAGCGACGGCACAAGCGCCTTGAAGGGCGCCGCGCCGGTGTCGCGACTGCCGATGACGGTCACAGCCACCGGAAGGAACCCGATCACCAGTGAGGTCATGGCGATGCCTCCCAACTGCACCGCACTCGACAACAAGATGTAGTAAACGATGTTCCCAGTCAGGGCGAGCCAGGACAAGGTGAACCAGTGCGATCGCGACAAGCTCGTCGCCACCTGCCGCCAGCGCGGCGCAAGCATCAGCGCGGCGAGGACGCCATAGCACAAGTATCGACCGATGCTCAATTGCAGCGGATCGAAGTCCTTGACCAAGGCCGGTGCCAGAAAAACCAGACCCCACAGTGCGCCGGCACCCGCGCCGCAGGCCACCCCCAGGAGGGGGTGGGAGGGGGCCGCGCCGACAGGCCGTGCGTTGGAGAGGGAGGTCATCCGCGCACTTTATATTCGCCGCCCTGATTAAATCACCCGAAAATCACCACCCGGACGCACTTTTCACTCGACATGGCACCCAAGCCCCCGGCCACCGAATTCGCGCTCGACCGCCAGGACCGCGAGATCCTGCGCATCCTGCAACGTGACAACAAGACACCGCAGCGGGTGATCGCCGAGGAGGTCCATCTGTCCGCGGCAGCCGTGCAGCGGCGCATCGCGGCCATGGAGGCGGCGGGCGTGATCATGAAAAACGTGGCGATCGTCGACCCGGAGGCGGTGTCGGCCACCATCACCTCCATCGTCGAGGTACAACTCGTCGACGAGCGAGCGTCGACGGTGGATCGCGCCAAAGCGCTTTTTCGGGACACGCCCGAAGTCCAACAATGCTTCTACGTGACGGGTGGCGTCAGCTGTGTGCTCATCATCGTCGCACCCAACATGCGCAGTTACGAAGGTCTCACGCGGCGCTTGTTCGCGCAGAACGAGGCCGTCAAGAGTTTTCGCTCGCTCGTGGCACTCGATCGCGTGAAGACCGACACATCGATCGTGATTCCCTGAGCAAAAAGAGACCGCATACGATCGCATGGCCCCGCCGCCGCCAGCCAACGACAAGGGCGGCCGCGTCGGCGAGACAGCTACCCCAGCTCCGCCAGGAGCGCGCGGGCACGGGCCAAGCACCCATCTTGCGCACGGGACGCGGGCACGTCGGCGCCACCAGCTGCGACGATCTCCTGCAGCAGCGTGCGCATGCGCGGCGCCGCACACATCAGACGCACGACTTGCTCGAAAGTAAGGAGCCGGCCATCAGGCCCCGCGGCCAGGGCGGGACGATGAACTTCCCCAAGATTGCGCCCCTGCGCATCGAAAACCAGCGCCCAGCGGCGATCAACGCTGAGGGCATAGCGCCACACTATCGAAGCCTGTGGTTCGCGCGGACCGCCGGCACCAGGCGCGCCGCCCGCGACGGCGGGGGGTGTGACGAATGGCGTACGAGGATCGGAGCTGTCCATGGGGAGTCTGCCTTTCTGAGGTGACGGGCCGGCTCCCGCGGAGCCGCCTCGACGCCATGACGGCGAGGACCGCGCGGGCGCCAGGGCCCGCCCGCAAGCCGCAGCCCGCAGCAAAGCGCAGGGACCGGGTGAGGACGGGGGCGCAGCCGCACCCTGGCGGCCGCAAGGCCCGCAGCCAGGCGTCGGAAAGAGGCGGTCCCGGGGCCGGCCTGACCACAAGGCAGCGACCTGAGCGCCGCCCCGGACACCCCGGTGAGCACCCCCCAGACCGTCCTTCCAAGGACGCAAAAGGCAGCGCCCCTCACAACGAAAGAAGGAAAGAAGGAAAGGAGGAAAGAACAAGAGAAGGAAAGAAGCACAAACAAATGCCGGCAGCGCAGCTGCCGGCACAGGCCGACCGCTCAGGCCTCGATCCGGCCCGCCAGGCGCGCAGCGACTGCATAGGCACTGAGCGGTCGCGTCGCCTGGAATCCCACGTCCTGCTCGATCGGCAGGCGCAACGGCCCCCTCAGACAAGCCAGCGTGTCAAGACTCACGCATCCCAATTCGGGATAGCCCTGCCCCAAATCGCACAGACCGAAGGCGATCGTCGGATCGTCGGGATCGATCTCGCTCAGCAACCACGTCGCGCCGGCATCCGGTGTGAAGAGCTTGACCACCGGTGACGGATCGAAGAGTTCGTCGCGCGCATCAAATTCGCGCGATGCGCGGCCATTCGCGACAAGTCGCCGAACCTGTTCGTCGCTCAAAAAGAAGTACGAGAAAGTCATGTGACGCTCCAAGAAAAGGGCGGGATTGCCCAGGACCGTCACGGTCACGCCGAAGCGCAGCGGTCAAGGCTCGAAGACGGCCGCAGGCCGCCAGCGCGCAGAGCGCGCGCAGGCCTTGACAGCGAGAACGGCGTGGCACGCTGAAGGTCACGCGAGCCAGCCCCGCCACGCCACCTCGCGCCCCTGCCAGCACGAGGTGCAGCGAGTCGTGCGCTCCACACAACAAGACCCGCGGGCCCAAGCCCGCGCTGACCAGCGACCCGCGCACAGCGCGCTGGCCGCCCCCCCAAAAAAAAGACCCGGCCACCGCGACACGCCCTCCCCCACGCCACCCGCCCCCTGCCAGCACGAGGCGAAGCGAGTCGTGCGCTCCACACAACACGGCCCGCGGGCCCGAAGCCCGCGCTGACCAGCAACCCGCGCACAGCGCGCTGGCCACCGCCCCAAAAAAAGACCCAGCCACCGCGACACGCCCTCCCCCACGCCACCCGCCCCCTGCCAGCACGAGGCGAAGCGAGTCGTGCGCTCCACACAACACGGCCCGCGGGCCCGAAGCCCGCGCTGACCAGCAACCCGCGCACAGCGCGCTGGCCACCGCGCCAAAAAAAGACCCAGCCACCGCGACACGCCCTCCCCCACGCCACCCGCCCCCTGCCAGCACGAGGCGAAGCGAGTCGTGCGCTCCACACAACACGGCCCGCGGGCCCGAAGCCCGCGCTGACCAGCAACCCGCGCACAGCGCGCTGGCCACCGCGCCAAAAAAAGACCCAGCCACCGCGACACGCCCTCCCCCACGCCACCCGCCCCCTGCCAGCACGAGGCGCAGCGAGTCGTGCGCCCCCCGCAACACGGCCCGCGGGCCCAAAGCCCGCGCTGACCAGCGACCCGCGCACAGCGCGCTGGCCACCGCCCCCTGCGCACGACGCCAGTGGAAGCGGATTGCTGCAGCGACATGCCATCGCTCGTTGTTCGTGAGGTCATGCATCCGCGCAGTCCGTCATGCGTCAGAGCACAAGCGCAGGCAAAAAAAGCCCGCCGCCCGCACATTCGCGGGCGACAGGCTCAGGCCTGCTCTGCGCAGGCTGGATGCTCGGTATCAATCCAGCCGGCTAGGCCTCATGGTCCGGTTGGTCACGACCAGCGTCCGAGACCGGATCGCCATCCGGCCCAGCCCGGTTCAGGGCTTCTTCTGCCCCATCGTTCTTCTCCCGCTCGGCTTGGGCGTCCTCGCAGGCGCACGAGATACCGGCAACCAGCGGCCGCAACGGAACAGGCAACCAACGCGTGCCTTCGAGCTTGGCTGCGCAATAGTCCGCGGCCTCGGACTTCTTCATGGCAGCGACTTCCTTGGTGCAATCGACGCCACTGGCTTCCCTGACCGCCTCTACCGCCTTGGCCTTGCTCACGCTGTGCAGGTAGTTCGCAGCACTTGGCGTCCACCAGTCGGCCATGTCCAGGCCGAGCGCCTCGGCGATTGCATCGCTCTGGTTGCGCCGGCGTTCACGGCCCTGGATCGCATCGATGCTGCGCGCCGTGCAATAGGCCAGCAGCTGCAGCAAGGTCTGACGCTCCTGCGAAAGCAGCCAACGGAAGGTCGCGGCCGGATCACGAGGCAGGCGCTCGCCCCAATCGCTCGCGGCGCGTTCCAGCAGCGCGGCGGCGGGTGTATGGACGTAGTCGCTCGCATGCTCGGCGAGCGCGAGATCTCCTGTTGGGCGCACCGTCACCCTCACGATGTTATTGCCCCGGTCATAGAGATCGAACACCGTCTCGACCATGCGGTGCACCAGCGTCGCGAGTGCCACGTCGACGTCCTGCGTGAGCGCGGCCTGCAAGGCGGCGGTGCGATGGGCCGTGAGGTCGCGCATCAGCTTCTCGCTGAAGACGGCGCGTCGTTTGCCGGCCTCGGCCGCCTCATCGCTCTCGCTGCCCCGCCCTGCCCTGCTGACCAACCCTTCGCCGTCTTCGGTGCCAGCGCCGCAGGCTCCATCATGGGCGGGCTCGCGCCGCAGCAGCCCACGATGCACGACGAGCGTTCCGTCGCTGTCGATGCGCAGCATCGCACCACACCGTCCCATCTGCTCGGGCGTCCAGACCCGCAGCGAGGCGCGCGCCGCATCGATCCGGTCGTCGAGGTCACTCAACAGACCCGACAGCCGCACTTCCTCGGCCTCGTAGGCTTCGTCGCCATCGCCATCGCCATCGAATTGCAGTGACTTCGCCTCGTTCTGACCGTAGGCCGCGTCGAGCCGCTCGCGCTCGGTCTCCAGCGCGGCCAACATGCCAGCCTCCGCGTCGCTGGGTGCACGTTCGGACGGCGCCTGCTGCCCATAGGCGCGCAAAGCCAGCCGATCTGCATCGATCAAGCCTTCGACCCATGCCCAGCCCTCGGCGCGCACTTCTTCGGCGGCCGCCTGCAGCTTCTCCGTGGCGAGCTGGCGCAGCAGCCCCGGTGCCTCCAGATAGATGCCCGAGCGGCCGGCATCGTAGTCAGCGAACAGGTCGCGCCGGACCTTGCCACCGCGTGCCTCATAGGTCTCGACGCCCACGAAGCGCGCGAGATGGCTTTCCGCGGTGGCCGCGCCTTCGGTCAGGAGGCGTCGGATGGTCCAGGCGTCCCGGCGATAGGTGGGCAGGCCGTCCCACACGGCCTCCTGGGCCTTGTGGTTGTCGGTCAGTGCCAGCGCATGCAGGATGTCCGACTCGATACTCCCTTCCCGGTACATCGCGAGGAAACGTGGCGCAAGCCGGGCGAGCTTGAGACGGCGCTCGACGGTCAGCGGTGCCACGCCGAAGCGCACAGCGATCTGGGCCACGCTCTGCCCCGCGTCGACCCGCGCCAGAAAGGCCTCGGCCTCGTCGGCTGGGTGCATCGCTTCGCGCCCCGAGTTCTCCGCCAGCGAAATCTCCGCCGCCTGCGCGCTGTCGTACAGCCGGCACTCGACGGGCCGGGCGGCCGACCATCGCCCGTCGCTGGCGAGCTTGTGCAATGCCAGCAGACGTCGCCCCCCGGCGATGACGCCGAACCGACCATCGGCCAGGGCGACCACGGCAAGGCGATGCAACAGGCCCTGCGCATCGATGAGCGCGGCGAGTTCCTCCACGCCACCCGCGCTGCGGACCTTGCGGACATTGGCGTCGTCGAGCACCAGTTGATGCAGCGGCACGTCGATGTCGCGCGCCGGCGCGGCGGCAATGGCACCGGACTCGTTCGCAACCGGTTTCTCGTGGGTGGGATTTTGCGGCGGGGCAGCCTTCGAAGGCTGCGCCTGGGTCGTGTCGCCGGCGTGCTTGGGCCTTTCGACCCGCGGCGTCTTCGTGGCGGCACCATCGCTGGCAGCGGCGGGCGCCACCTTGGCCCGGACGGTGGCTGTGCTCGCAGTGGTATCCGCAGGGGTCCGTGCAGTCGCTCTGGCAGTCATGTGCGTTTCCTTTCGATCGCTTCAGTGCGCGAATCAGTGAATGAATGGATGGATGGGTGCATGGACGAAGCCCTGCCGGATTCCTAGATTCAGAGCCCCTCGTGAAAGGGTTCCGCATCGCATCGGCCGAGCTGCCGAGCCTGGCCGCCGTCTTCCTGAGTTCTTCGCCCGGTGACACAGCGCGCACGCCCGGACGGGAGAGCAAGGGGGAAGCATTCGTAACGCGCAGCGTTATGAACACCCCCTTGCAGGCGCAGCCGGTCGCCCGGTCGCGCGGGTGCACGGTCGCCGAGAAGGTGAAGCACTCAGGAAGACGGCAGCCCCCAGACGCCGGGCCGAGGCGCACCGGAACCGCCGCGCGGCGAGCGCCCCCACCTGCCGCAGACAGGTCTGATCGAGGATGTCAGGGGCCGCAGGCCCCGCGCCAGGGATGCGCAAGGCGGCTGCAAGCCGTCCCCGCAGGGGATGAGCGCGAAGGCGCGAACCTGGAGCAGCCCGACAGCAGCGAAGCCGCTGGGGCGCCCTGCATGGCATCACCCGTGGCCCTGGCGTTCTCGCTGCATTACCGATCGCATCCGGCGCCAGCAACCCGCGAGCGCTTTGTCCGCCGAACGCCGGCACAACATGGCACACACGACATCGCGACACACACGCCCAGCGCAGGCGCAAACTAGCCAACCCACATGTCGGCGCCTCAAAAGGGAGAAGCAAGAACCCGCCTGCTGTTGGCAGTTGCAGTTGCAGTTGCAGTTGCTGAGCTTGAGCTATTTAAAGATCGACAGCCTGCGCGGTACCTTTTATCGGCTGGGACACCGTCGAACGCAAGGTGCCTGGGCCCGGTCTACCGGCGGAGCGACTACATGAGATCTTCCAACGAGGCCGCGACCGAGGACTGTCGGAGCATGTACCGGCTGTACCCTTGAAGCCATCGTGGTTCGGGGCTCTGGACGGTCGGGCAAGGCTTCGCTGACGTTTTGACGTTTTGACGTTTTGACGTTCAGGCGTCTATCACTTGCCAAAGGCAAGCCTATCAGCGCTATTCGCTATTCGCGAATAGCGAATGCCATACAAAATGGATCTCAAACCGCAAGGCCTTATCGTATTGCTCAAGGGGGTGGCATTTCGACGCCGAGGTTTGCACTTTCTGGGGGTGAATGCGTGATCGGAGAAACAGTGACGACGACTCGATTTTCGACTTCTTCGACGGCTGTGATGATGACGCAAGGTCGATTCTTAACTCCCTCCGTCTGCCCTTTTTTTTCTTCGTGATTCCACAAGTAGGCAAACGAGACGACGAGACCTACCTCGGGTTTCGGAAAAGTCATGCACTTAGTCGCGCAGCAGTGCGTTCAAGGCATCGTGACTCGAATCCATAGCGCTCCTTGATAGCGCTTGAATCGCCTCAGCTGGCAGGTCTTGGACCTCATATGACTTTGTCGCGCGGGCCTTCAGGCGTTCGAACTCGTCGAACTCCTTTCTCGAAATAAAGTACCCAGTCACGCGGTTATGGCTAGTGACTGCCACAGATTCAGCTTGAACCATCTCGCGGTAGTGGCCGAAATTCTTCGCGAACTCGCTTGCGGAAACAGTGATCATGAGGAAATCTCCGTAGAAGCACCATTTTCGTGAATTACGTAAAGCGTCAAGTTCCCTCCAAGGGGTAGTCGCTTGGTGATAGGAAGCTCCCGCAGACAGCGCGCTTTTTTGAACGAAGTCAAAGCGCGCAGCCCACGGCAGGGCACGTAGCCAGTCGGACATGCAAAACCCTGCCACCCCACATGAGCACTGGGTGCTGCAGTTTGGTGTGAGATCCCCTGACAACTAACGCACCACGATGTGATTCCTGGCCGATTTCTTCCGGCAGCCGCCGGCCGAGATGATTGATGCACGCCACCGCTGGTGATGCTGGCCAGCCAGTTGCCCTGGGCGCAGATGGAGACCGCGCTGGTACCGGAGTTTGCCCGCCAGGTATGCGAAGGCCGGACCGTTGCGCAGGGCGAACTGTCTGGCCCCAGCGTGCGGGTCGCCAGCGCAGGTGCTGCCGCCGCCGGGCGCCCGCGACTCCCCCTGCGTCTGAGGGGCCAACCTGATATACCTCAAGCATGCCTACAACCTCAGCGATGAGGGGATGTCATGGCCACCGGCGGCGACCCGCCACCGCACGCGCGCAACATGAAGTTCGGGCGAGGCCAGTCCAGCGTACCAAAGACGAACCTGGGCGCCCTGGCGCGCACCGTCGGCGAGCATCTGAGGGATCGTCCTCGCGCCCAGGGTTGTCTCGAAGGCAAAGTTGCGTCCCTGCGCCAGGGCTCGCTCCAGACCCTTGCGTCCGAACTCCCAGGCCCGGGCGTTGGCCTCCTCGGCCGTCAGGCCCGGATTGGCATCCAGCACCACGCGGGCTGCCAGGTCGGGGTTGAAGTAGTCGACCTTTTTCTGGAGCAACGCGGCGCCGCCCACACTGCTCGTGCCGGCGCCGTTGACGCCGGCCAGCACAAAGATCCTTGCCGGCATCAGCCGCGCGTAGCAGGCGCGGCCGGGGTAGCCGCAGCCGCGGCGACCGCCGCCTCACCCAGCGCCGAAGAATCCATGGCAAATGCATCGTCCATCGCGCGTGCAGCCGCCTCGCCCTGCATGCGCGCAAACATATCGTCAAAACGGTGCGTGAGGGCCTCGAGGTCCGGCTCCGACGCCTGCTCCATCTGCAGGTAGCGCTCCACCGACATCAGCACCATGGCGGGCTTCTCGTGGCGCGTGATCACCACCGCGCCGCGCGCCATCACCGTGCTGGCGACCGCCTGCATGCCCGAAGCCAGCTTCGTCGCAGAAAACGACGGCAGATCGCGCGCCAAGCGCTCGATGTCGGAGGAGCCGACGGTCGCGGAAATGGCAGCCATGGAAGATCCTTCGAAACCAGAGTTTTACCCATTTGATGGACTTCGGAAAACACCGCCGACCATACCTCACCGGTGGATCAGGAGCGATCGAGCACCACCACCATCGCGCCATCCGAACTTCCGCAGTCGCGCCAGCCCAACTTCGCACCAGGGAGCCACAATCCCCCGATGACCATGCGCACCAAGCCGTCCTCGCCCATCACCTCGCAGCTCGCCAACCACCCGTGGGTGCTTGCGCTGGCAGCTGACGGCTACACGGACATATGCGAGCGCGAAGGCCAGTTATGCGGCATTCGCCGATTCAACTTCACCACCGCCGTGGTCGTCGGCGTAGACCCGGTCGGCTATCACCGTCGCTACTGCTACGAACATGCACACGAGGCGCGCCAAGCACTGGCCGCCTGGGATGGCAAGGTGCATCCTGGTGGCCCCTGGATCAAGTGCAAGGGTGCTGGCATCGAACTGTTGAATCCTGCTCTGACCTGTTGAGGACCACGCCAATCCCAAGGGGCTCGCTTCAGGCGAGCAATGCTTCGCGCAAACAATGCACCGCGCGAAGCGCGATCTCCGCCCAGGGCTGCACACCGACGCATGCGCACACCCTCCATCGCCTCAGCGACAGCCACGCTGCCGCTCAACCCATGGCATTGCGCCCAGCAGCACCACCAGATGGTCAGGCTCCAGACCGTCGTTTCCGGGCGACAACGGCTGGTAGGCACTCTCGAGAGATCTGCGCTCTCATAAAACAACACCCAAACAGATCGCGCTGCTACGCGCGCGTGGCCGGAGCGCGCTTGCCGCGGGACAGAACTGCAAATTCACTCAAGATCCATGCAATGGCCGTTGGGACCTTGCGCGCGTCGATGCTCTGGCTTTCCTGGCCCAAGTAGATTCTCAGCTCTTGAGCGGGTCCACCTCCCGTGCGATCACTCAAATGAATGCGAAATGCTTTACGCGCAGCGACTTGCAAGGTATGGCGAAATCCTTGATTGAGCTTCATGCGTTCCAGGGGTCCAACACTTTCAGCCCTCGGATGCTGACGAAATCGCTGGTGTTGCGGGTGACCACAGTGAAACCGTGCGAAAGCGCAGTGGCGGCGATCATCGAATCGCGTCGAGCTCTTGGATCGGGGACATGCATGGGCGCGCACAACAGCGCCTCACGCTCGCCAAAAGCTAGGATCCGCCCAGCGAATGCCTTATGGACGGCCGTGGCCCACCGACGCAGCGCTTGTCCCTGGGGCGGTGAACGGCGCTCCAGGCGCACAATGCCTTCCTCCTGTTCGAGAATGGTGATGGCCGAAAGGAAAAACTGATTCTGTGGAACTGTTCCAGCCCAGCGCCGGACCTCTTCTGATTGGCCGAGCTTTCCTGGACGCAGTTCGGCCAGCACATTGGAGTCGAGCAGGTACACCCTTAGACCTCCGGGCGCAGCTGGATGGCCGTCGGAGTGATCTCGAAGTCTTCGACTTCCGACGTATCGGGCATGCTGTCCATCAGCTCGAGCAGCGACACCGTACTATCGCCGTCGCCTCGGGAGAGCGCTCGATAGTCGCCGATGTTGAGGAGCACGAAGGCAGGTTCGCCGTGGTCGGTGATAAAGAGCGGACCTTCCTTGGCCAGGTGCTTCGCGCTGCTGACGTTGTGGCCGAACTCGCGGCTCGTGATCACGTGGGGGGCATTCATTTCCATCTCTCCTGAAACCTATAGGGCCACTGTTTGCAGGTCTTCAACACCTGATAGTCGCATTCCTGCAGCAGGGTCCGAACGTCTTCGGCCGCCTACAGCGCGTGCTCACCCGATTCAGCATGAACGCGGTCGCCATCGAGCATGCAGAAATACCAGCCAAAAGGCACGCCCACGCGCCGATCGAGTCTGCAGCTTGACGTAAAAGTTGTAGACATCGCCGGCCCGGGCTCGCACCTCAGCGAGCTTCTCCCGAAGGGTCCAGGCTGAAAAGTTAGACGCCTTCCCTG
The DNA here is from genome assembly GCF_056523145.1 of Variovorax sp. ISS6. Classification (NCBI taxonomy): domain Bacteria; kingdom Pseudomonadati; phylum Pseudomonadota; class Betaproteobacteria; order Burkholderiales; family Comamonadaceae; genus Variovorax; species Variovorax sp. ISS6. The sequence continues at coordinate 1,282,956 of NZ_JAWRZC010000002.1, read as the reverse complement.
CTCGCCAGTTCTCGCCGGTTTTTAGATTAGTCCAGCCGTCGAGCTCCATGATCCAGTGATCGCGCGGTGGCGCGACGCTGCGCCCAGCGCTCCTGGTAGCCCGTCGTTGAAGATGTGCCCCAACTCCCGCCGGCAAGCCGCAGCGACCTGCGCCAGACCGGCATCTCGATGTCGTATTCCTCGCGCAGACTCATGACTGCCCTTGACCAAATCGAGCGATGCTACGGGACCGCGGTCGCCAAACAGTAAATGTAGCTACCGAAGCCACAAATGTCAAGACACAGCCGTTTGCTTGCTAACGGCGATAGCCATCAAGCGGTTTTTCCGCGTAACTGGAGAAAACGGCGTCTATTCGTGGAAATGCGTTCGCCTAAAGTGCAGGAAGGTGTTTCTGAATTCGCGTGCCCCTCAGCCACGTCACGAACCTGGGCCCTGGTGTGCATCTTGGCCGTGGTATCAATCTTGGCGAGCAGCCATTGATGACGGGGGCGCTCGCGCCGGCCGCGGCGTCGACCGCCAGGCCGTGATGAGCCTGACGCTGGGCGACTGGATCGACTCCAGACACAGCGTGCTGATCACCGGGCCGACCGGCGGGGTCAAGTCGTGACTTGCCTGCGCGCTGGCGCAGTCCCTGAAACGCACAAAGGGGTTCGCCATCCTCCATCGCGCTCACGCTGCGTAGCACGACATCCCTTTCTCGTTCGATGACGCCTTGCCTTCACGAGAGAAGACTTCCGACTCGCAGCACGCGTGCTGCGCAATCCAGTGACATGTCTCGAGGCGCCGGCCAAGCGCTGGAGCTGGATGCTGTTGTGTATGGCGACGCGCTGCGCTCACCGAGCGCCGAACGGCAAGGCCGTGCGCGACGCTACGGCGTCCGCCCACCGAAAGCATCGAGGCTTGCCTTTCATCCGTCCGCCGGGCTCGAAGCGCGCAACCGCTGCAGCGGCGCAGTCTCAAAGAATGGGGCGCGCAGCGCCCCGGCCTCGTTCAGACGAGGCCACGCTCGGCCATGGACACCGTGCGACTTCCAGCGACGACGACGTGATCCAGCACCCGCACATCGATGAACGCCAGCGCGTCCTTCAGCGCCGCCGTCAACGCCAGGTCCGCTCGTGACGGCTCTACCATGCCCGATGGATGGTTGTGCGCCAGGATGACGGCCCCGGCGTTGTACCGCAGCGCACGACGCAGCACCTCGCGCGGATAGACGCTGGTCTGCGTGAGCGTGCCGCGAAACAGGTCCTCGAACGCGATCAGCCCATGCTGCGCATTCAGAAACAGCACCGCGAAGCTTTCGTGCCCCTGCCCTGCGAAGTGCAGCTTCAGATAGTCCGCTACCGCCTTCGGCGAACCGAAGGTCTCGCCCGGCAGCATCTCCTCGACAAGCAGCGCACGCGCCAGGCGAAGACCGCACAGCAACGGTTCGCACCCCGGCAGTGATGCATCCCGCGCGGCACCCACCAGCCGATGCAGCGAGCGCCCATGCGCCTCGTAGAGCTGCCCTGCGTCAGCGCCAAGCAACGCATGCAACGCTTCGAGCACCTCGCACTCGGTGTGCGCGGCCGTAGAAGACGATGCCAAGGATTCGGACGATTTCGCACCAGCGGATGCGAAGAAAGCGGGTGTGTTCATGAGGAAGAACTCCTGTGGATGACACAGGCGGGATTGCCTGCGAGACCCCGCCACCCCGTCGCAGCGCAGCGCTCAAGGCCGCCGCAGGCGCGCGGCACGCGCCGAGCACGCGAAGCGCGCGCAGGGCCTTGAACGCGAGAACGATGGGGTAGCCTCAGGGCTCACAGGCAAGCCCTCCACACCCTCCACGACGATCACCAAGGTGTCCTCTTCTGCAGGGAGAGGCCGTTGCGGGACGCCATCGACCACATCGCCCATGGGCCATCCTGAGTCCAGTGGGCACGCCGTCAAACCAAGGCTTGCGCAGGTCACGCAAGACGCTCATCGTTGGAATGTCCACGTTATGGCAAAGTTTGCCATATTGTTATAGAGTACCTTGCATGACGACGATGAACATTTCACTTCCGGAAGAGATGAAGGCATTCGTCGATGCACAGGTCGCGGAGCGCCGTTATGGCAATGCGAGCGAATACATGCGAGACCTGATCCGCCGCGACTTGGCACGCGAGCAATTTCGGGCTGTCATTCTTTCCAGCCTTGAATCCGGGCCCTCCGTGGAATGGACACCAGCCCACTTCGACGCACTGCGCGACGAGATCGCACAGGCCGAATCGACACAGACGAGTCAGCCAGCGGCGTCCGCAAGGCGCAGGACCGGGGAGGCTGCCTCCAAAACTGGCAGGAAGAAGAAGGCGGATTGAGCTTGAAAGGCGCCAAGAGGTTTCTTGTCCGTCCTCGCGCCAGCGCGCAGATTGCCGCCGTGATTCGGTACTACGCCGTCACCATGCGGGCTCCGAACGCGGCCAGGGGTTTCGTGGATGAGTTGCAGAAGGCCTACGAACTCATCAGACGCAACCCTGATGCCGGCTCGCCACGGCTCGAGACCGAACTCGGGATGCCTGGCCTACGTTCATGGGGACTGCCCAAGTACCCCTACCTGATCATCTATTTCCGGCACCCGAACTTGGTGGATGTGGTGGACGTGCCGCACACACGCACCAACTATGTCGCCGCGCTGATTGACCACCTGTGATTCGATGAGGTCGCCCAGGGAACCTTGTCAGCTTCTTGGATCGGTGGGGCGTTTGACGTCCGAATCTCCTTCGAAAAGCGGAACAGTCTGGGCCGAGATGGACTTGCCGTGTTGATCAAGGCGACAAGACAGTTTTCTTCGACCAACCGCCGCATGCCTCAGGATGCGCGCGCAGGGCCTTGAACGCGAGAACGATGGGGTAGCCTCAGGGCTCACAGGCAAGCCCTCCCCAGCCTCCCCAACGCCAACGAAGGGGTTCAAAGCATTGCGCTCACGGTCGCGGTCGCCTGCGCCCCACCGTCGTCATGCGCTGCAAAGCACCGGGACATGCGTCAATCAAGCTGCCACACCATGGCGTGGCGCAGCGTGCAAGCGCTCGTTCCGGCCACGCCCCCAGGTGCACGGCACGTGAGCAACGCTCACGCCCCGCGCACGAGGGTCGCGTTGCGACCCTGAGGAAGCGCCTGACGCATCCATGCGCGTCGATGCGCTTCCGAGCGCCGACGGCGCTTCAGTCGGCCTGGGGCCCGACCATGGCCTGCAGCTGCTCGATCAACCCAGGCTCCACGAACACGCAAGGCTTGTCAGCCGCCAGCCGGACGTCGAACAGCCGATCGAACACTTCGCGCTTCAGGTGCGCGATCTGACCGGTGCGATACGCCTGCTCCGGACGGAGATTGCCTTGGACCGACGCAGCCCCGCTGCGTTGCGGATCGCATTCGACCAAGGCCACGAACCCCTCGTCGAACATCTTGCGATGCTCGGCGCACAGACCCCAGCCAGTCAGCGTGTGACGCCCCATGCTCGCGCGCAAACGTCGATCGAGCAGCAGGTTGCCGGTTTCGAAACTGACGCCGCACACCAGGCAGACATGCTGCTCCATCGACACGTGCGATTTCTCATTCATGATGATCTCCGGTTGTCGGGCGGGATTGCCCGAAACCGTGGCCTGCACGGCGCAGCGCAGCGGTCAGGGGTCCAGGACGGCCGCAGGCCGCCAGCGCCGCACAGCGGCGCGCAGCCCTTGACGGCGAGAACGCCGTGCTACGGTGAAGGTGCCAGCAAGACCGCACACACTCGCCCTGCACCCCTCAACCCTCCAACGGTTCCTGACGCAGCGCTTGATGCGAACTCGGGCTGCTGAGCACGCGCCGACTCGCCAAGGCCGATGCCACTTGGCCGCAACAGCGGCTTCTACCGTGCTGCGAACCGGGCCAGTCACACAACAAGTGGCACGCGCATCCCGGATGCCCACAAGAGGAAAGCAAAAAAGCCCGATTCGTCCGAGTCAGGCTGACTTGCTCATCCGGAATGAGAAATTTGGTGGCCGGGGCTGGTTCAAAAAGCCTCTGCAACTCGCACCAACACCAGCTTTCACTTGACTGTTCTGGTTCCCGAGCACACGGTTGGGCACACCAGACCCATAGCAGCGATCGATTCCGCTTTGGGGCCTGATCGCTACTTGCGATCCAGCCCACCCCGCCCGGGTGATGGGGTGGTCGCCCTCGTTGGATTTTTTCTTGTTTTATTGACAAGTAACTAGCAAATGCAACAAACTCCAGCATGCTCTCTGCCTCGACAAGTGAACAAGCCGTCCTGGCCTTGGCCAAACAGCGGCCGCTGCTGCGCGCGCGGGATCTGGCAGCGCATGGCCTTCCAACGATGGCGCTCAGCCGGCTGGTCGCCGCTGGCGAGCTCGAGCGGGTCGCCCGTGGTATTTACAGCCTGCCGGGGCGCCCGCTGAGCGAGCACCGCTCGCTGGCAGAGGTCGCGCTCCGCGTGCCGCAGGGCATCGTCTGCCTGCTGTCAGCGCTGCGCGTCCACGGGATCGGCACGCAAGCGCCATTCGAAGTGTGGATCGCGATTCCACGCAACTCGCCAACACCCAGGCTCGACCAGCCCGCCTTGCGCGCCATCCGCATGTCCGGCCCCGCACTGTCCGAAGGCGTCGAACCCATGCAGATCGACGGTGTCAGCGTGCCAATCTTCAACGCGGCCAAGACCATTACCGACTGCTTCAAGTTTCGCCACAAGATCGGCCTTGACGTGGGGCTCGAAGCGCTGCGCGACGGCTGGACGCAACGCAAGGTGACGATCGATGCACTCTGGCACTACGCCACGATCGACCGCGTATCCAATGTGATGCGACCCTACCTCGAAAGCGTCACGACGTGAGCCGCAACATCGCAGCCTCGATACGCGCCCGCTTGAAGCAACATGCGGATGCAAGGAAGCGGGACTTCAACCTGACGCTCACCCACTATGGCCTGGAGCGTCTGCTGTATCGTTTGTCCATCTCACCGCACGCCTCCAACTACGTGCTCAAGGGCGCACTGCTGTTTTCGCTCTGGTACGACCAGCCCCATCGCCCAACCCGAGATGCCGACCTGCTGGGATTCGGTCAGGACGATGTGGAATCGGCAGTGAACGCCTTTCGAGAGATCTGCCAGATCGCCGTGGAGGATGGGATCGCTTTCGATGCTGCGTCGGTACACGGCGTCGTCATTCGCAAGGAAGCCGGCTACGGCGGCGTGCGAGTCGACCTGCGAGCGACACTGGACGGCGCGCGCATCGCACTACAGGTAGATATCGGCTTCGGCGATGTGGTGACGCCAGCCGCGGAAGCGATCAGCTATCCAATCCTGCTCGATGACTTGCCCGCTCCACAGTTGCGCAGCTACCCGAAGTACACCGTCGTGGCCGAGAAGTTCCATGCAGTCTGTCTCCTGGGCATGGCCAATACCCGGATGAAGGACTACTTCGATCTCTGGATACTGATGAGCGAAGGCACGCTGGATCCAACCGACTTGCACCACGCCATTTCCGCCACCTTCGAACGCCGGAAGTTCGCAATGATCAGCAGTCTTCCTGATGGATTGAGCGACAGCTTTTCTGGCGATACGACGAAGCAAAAGCAGTGGGCAGCCTTCTTGAAGAAGAACCGGCTTGAAGCCATGGACCTGGCGGATGTCGTGAAACGGCTGCGCGAAGAATTCCAGAAGCTCGGCATCTTCTGATGCTGCCGCCAGGAGGCAAAGTGTCTCTCTCGTCCGAGTGATCTGCCCCGGTCAGGCGTATCAATGTTGAGTTTGCGAGTCCAAGGTTGTGAAACTACTTGCTCTCCGGTGATTGCCCTGCATCCCCAACGCGCTGGCGATGCACAACGTCCCCGTGATGGCAAAGTTTGCCATATCGTCATAAAGTACCTTGCATGGCCGCTTGCTGTCCACCGCAAGACTTGCCGGCGCGGCGATCGCGCAGGCTTTGGAACCATGAATACCTGAGCGAGGGCGCCGCATCCACGAGGCGGCACTGTGCGAGCACCTTCGACTCCGGCAAGCAGCATCCGAGGCCCGTGAGCCTCTTTCTCGGATGCAGTTGTTCAGAAGCTGAACTAGCGCAAATTCGCTTTTTGCCGTCGCGCTTTTTTGAGCGCTGTCAAACCTGATAGGCGACGACGGGCGGTTCGTACCGAGTCTGGCGCACCAGCACGCCGTCAGCGTCCGCATAGATCCATGCACCCGGCTTGATCGTGACGTCGCCGAAAGACACTGCGACGTCGCGCTCATGGGGAGATTGCACCGCCGAACTTCGTGGCGTCGTGCACAGCGCCTTGACGCCGAGATCGTAGGTAGCGATCTCCTCGGCGTCGCGGATCGCCCCGAAGACGATAGCGCCCGCCCAACCGTTTCGCACGGCGATGGATGCCATGGTTCCGCCGAACAGCGCGACAGCACGCGAGCCGCTGCCATCGATGACCAGAATCCTTCCATGGCCAGGCTCTAGGCAGGCTTGGACGCCGGCGCGGTGGTCATCACGGACCTTGAGCGTCACCGCCTGACCCCAGAATGTGCGCCGCCGTCCGAAATCGCGGAAGGGGGCATCGCAGAGCTCGCAGGCAAGCGGGTCGTCATCGGAAATATCCGCGGTCGCGAATGTCATGGTCGAATCCTTGCGTTCTCTCGCTTGATGGCCGGGCTCAATGCCTGCACGGCTCAGGCGCCGGACTTGAAGACCGGCGCGGTGATCTGGTTGTGCAGTCCCCCATCCACGAAGATGTCCGTGCCATTGATGTAGCGTGCAGCGTCGCTGGCAAGGAAGGCAGCGGCTTCCGCCGCATCCCACGGTGATCCCATCGCGCCCGGCGGACAAGTCGCGTTGCGCGTCTTCAGCAGATGGTCCAGTCCTTGCGCATGGGCTTCCGCCAACTGCTCTCGCACGAGCGCGGTATCCATCAGTCCGAGCAGGATGTTGTTGCACCGGATGCCACGGGCCGCATAGTGCATCGCCACGGTCATCCCGAGCGCATTCAGCGCCGCCTTGCTCGCGTGGTAGGCACAGGCGCCCGATACGCCAGCACGCGTGCTCGCGATGGACGACACCTGCACGATGGCCCCTCGCCCCGAACGGCTCATGATCGGAAGCACGTGCTTGAGGGCCAGGAAGGCCGACCGCGCGTTCAACGCGAACGAGCGGTCCCAATCTTCGACACTGAGCTCCTCGGGCCCGCCCTGGATCACGACGCCGACGTTGTTCACGAGAATATCGATGCTCCCGTTGACTTCCTGCGCCCGGCTCACCGCTTCGCGAATCGCGGACTCGCTGCACACGTCGGCCTCGATCACTTCACAGAGTCCTCCCTGCTCGCGCGCGAACCGCTGGGTGCGGCGCGCGGCCTCCAGGTCTCTGTCGGCGGCGAACACCACCGCGCCCTGGCTTGCCATCCTGATGGCGATTGCCGCGCCGTTTCCGGGGCCGCTTTCGGCGGCACCCGCGCCGAAGATCAACGCGGTTCTGGACTGGAGAGGTTGGCTCATCTCGGACTCATCCTTACTGCGCCATCGAGGCGCACGCATTCACCATTCATGTAGTCATTGGTCAAGAGAAACTCGACCAGATGAGCGAACTCCCCGGGCTCACCGACGCGCTTCGGAAACGGCACGGAGGCCTCCAGTGCGCGCCTCACATGTTCGGGTCCTGTCCGCAGCATCGGCGTGTCGAAGAAGCCGGGCTTGATCGCGTTGACCCGTATGCCCTCGCCCGCGAAGTCCCTCGCAATGGGCAGGGTCATGCCCGCGACGCCAGCCTTCGATGCGGCGTACGCAGCCTGCCCCATCTGGCCTTCGTCCGCCGAGATCGAAGCGGTATTGACGATCGCGCCGCGCTCGCCGCTGGGCAAGCGGTCCAGCGCCAGCATGCCGGCCGCCGACTTCGCGATGCAACGAAAGGTCCCGAGCAAATTGACCTGGACCACCCGCTCGTACTCGGCCATCGGGTAGTGCCGCACCGCGCCGGTGAGCTTGTCGCGTCCCGCGGACTTGTGGGCATGCACGACGCCCGCGCAGTTGACCAGGATGCGTTCCTGGCCATTGGCCTGGCGGGCTCGGGCAAGCGCCCGTTCGACGCTTTCGTCCGAAGTCACGTCGGCAGCGCAGAAGACGCCCCCTATCTGTCGGGCCAGCGACTCGCCAGCCTCCGCGTCCAGGTCGAGCAGCGTCACCTTGACACCCAGGGACGCCAGTCGAATCGCGGTTGCCGCACCCAGGCCCTTGCTCGCACCGGTCACGACGGCCGACACGTTGGCGTCCAGCTTCACGACGTCGCCCTCGCACTGTCCGTCAGGGCCTTGCGCTCGGCGTGAACGTTGTCGGGGTGATCGGTCAGGGCCTGAGCAAGCAGGCGTTCCAGGGGCTTTTCGGATGCCGTCTTCGGGATCTCCGGCACCACCTGGATGAAGCTCGGCACGAAGTTCGCCTCGAGCGCCGTGCGACAGCAGCGGAAGAGCGCCTGGACATCGAGTTGTGCATCCGGTGCGAACACGACGGCAGCCACGACATCCTTTTCACCGGCCGCACCCGAGGCGGCCGGAATGCCATACACGAACACATCGCAGACCAGGCCCGAATCCACGATGGCCTTCTCGACATAGGCGGTGCTGATGAAGTCTCCATTGCGGCGCACGCCCCCGCCCTTGCGGTACTCGAAGAAAAGCCATCCGTCGGCGTCTTCACGAACCACGTCACCCATGTGCAGCCACCCGCCTTCGCCCTTGCGGGCGGAAGCCTCGGGATCGCCGACGTACTCGATCTGAAAGGGCGAGCCATCTACGGGGCGCAGCCAGAGCTCGCCCGGCTGGCCTTGCTGCACATCCATGCCCGCGTCGTCGACGATGCGATGGATGAAGTGCGGCGCGATGCGTCCGATGCTGCCGACGGGGCCTTCATTCAATGGCTTGATCGCGAGGCCTCCTTCGGCCGATCCGTAGAACTCGAGGATCCGTACGTCGAAGCGACGCTCGAACCGCTCCCACAGCGCGGCCGGCATACCGGCCGAGACGACGAGCCGCACCGGGTTGTCCGCATCGTTGGCCTTCGCCGGCTCGGCGTAGATCGAAGTCGGCATGCCACCGAGCACCGTGAAGGTCGTGCATCCGTATCTGCGCGTGAGGTCCCACAGCCTGGAGCGCGTGAAGCGACGCGAGAACACCACCGGCAGGCCGCCCAGGAGCGCCGGCGCCAGGGTCACCTGCAGCGCGTTGGCATGGGTCAGCGACAGTCCGGAATAGAGCCGGTCGTTCGCCTGGTAGCCGAATCCCCGCAGCGCGGCAGCGGCGGTCTCGCAGAAGCGCCTCTGCGTCATGACGATCCCCTTGGGGTCGCCCGTGGTGCCGGAGGTGTGAAGGATCAACATCCTGTCGGCGCCGTTGGACTCCGGAAGCGGCAGGTCCTCACCCGCGTCCAGGCAAAGATCGGCGTAGCACTCCACGCGCGGCCCCCACAGGGCGCGGCCCGGGCCCTCGTCGGTGGGGAGCGCGGCGACCCTTGCCACGGCAGCCGCGCCATCCAGCGCATCTTCGACGTGACGCAGCGCGTAATCGGCCGCGACCAGTCCGGTCGCCTTTGCGTTGGCGACCATGAAGGCGAGTTTCTCCCCCTTGGTGCGCGGATCGATCGGAACCAGGACCGCGCGCAGCAACGATGCAGCGACCAGCAGGTCGACGAATTCGGCGTGGTTGGCCATCAGGAGCGCCAGCACGCTGCCCGGCCCCACGCCGCGGCGACGCAGGCCGCGCGCCAGGGCCTGGCCGTTTCGCCATAGTTGGCCATAGGTGCGCGTGACATCGGGCAGCGCCGTACCGCCTTCGAACACGAGCGCTTCGCGCTCTGGCTGCGAGCGGGCAAACTCCCAAATGATCGAAGCCAGGTTGTCGTGGGACTTGCTGCTCATTGCATCACGCCTTCTGAAGCACGCTGATGACGATCGCCGCCGCATCGTCGCCGATCCAGCCTCCGCCGTTCTCCGCCAGCGCGGTACGGGCACCGATCACCTGACGCGCGCCGCAACGCCCGCGCAACTGGTCGGTGAGCTCGACCAGCTGCGCGCATCCCGAAGCGCCGATCGGATGGCCTTTGCGCAGCAGCCCGCCCGACGGGTTCACGGGAACACGACCTCCCAGCCGAGTCGCGCCGCTGTCGAGCAACGCAGCAGCATCGCCAGAAGCCGCGAGTCCCAGGTGCTCGTAGTAGATCAGCTCGGCCGGGGCGCCGGCATCGTGCAGCTCGACAAGGTCGAGATCGGCCGGCCCCACACCCGCCAATTCATAGGCCTGGGACGCAACAGCCGGAGCCAGCCGTGCGTGGTCATCGTCGGTGTAGTCCCAGCCAGAGGCCAGCACGGATGAGAGAACACGAACTCTTTGCTGGATGCCGAGCCTCTTCACCGCGCTTTCGGACATCAGGACGAGCGCCGCGGCGCCGTCTCCGACCGGCGCACACATCGGCCGCGTCATGGGATCGACGATGAGAGGTGCGGCGAGTACCTGCTCAACGGTGAGGACTTCCTGAAACTGCGCCTTCGGGTTGAGGCTCCCATGGAACGAGTTCTTGGCGGCGACCGCGGCAAAGTCGCGCTGCGTCACTCCGCTTCGCGCCATGTAGTCACGCGCCATGCTCGCGTACAGGTCCATGAAGAGCGATCGCGACTTTCCCGCTTCCGCGAGATTGGCATCGGACTTGGTCTCGCGGAGGCTTCGGGACAACCTTTCATAGACCTCGTCGATGGCCTCGAGGTCGACGGCGCCCTGGAAGACGGAGAACGTGCGGGCCTTGTCCTCGCTGTAGAGCTTCTCGAAGCCAGCGACGAGCACGATGTCGTAGGCGCCCAGTCCGATCATCTGGAAAGCCTGTTGAAAAGCCGTCGCCGACGTGGCGCAGGCGTTCTCGACGTTGACCACGGGAATGCGGCCGATTCCCAGGCCGCGAAGCACCACCTGACCCGGAACCAGCACCTGGCCTGTCATCACGCCTGCTGCCGCGTTCCCCATGTAGGCGGCCTGGAGTTGCGATGCTTCGATTCCGGCATCGGACAACGCCGCGGTGATTGCCTCCGCCGCGAGCGACTTCAGTCCGCGATCGAGAAACTTGCCGAAGCGGGTCATGCCCGTGCCGGTGATGAATACAGGTTGCATGGAATAGGGTTTGATCCAGGGAGCGTTCAAGGCGCACACCTGCGCCGAGCTCGGTTGTTGATGCGGCGCTCGGGCTCTCGAGCCGCGAGGCGCCGCGCATCTACAGTGCCCGCCCGCGCTTTCGCGGGCGGCACCGCGACGATTACTCGGGCTTGAAGTTGATGGCCCGCAGCATCTCGCCGTTCTTCTCGAAGTCGGCTTGCAAGGAACTCACCAGTTCCTCCGGGGTGCGCGGCTGACCGACGCCGAAGCCGTATTCGATGAGTCGGTCGCGCACGGCCTTTTGTTCCATCACCTTGAGCGTTGCCTGGCGCAGTCGCGCCTGCGCGTCGGCCGGCATGCTCGGCGTGACCCAGAGGCCGATCCAGACCACCGTCTCGATGCCCGGATAGCCGAGCTCGCGAAACGTCGGCACGTTGGGCAACGCCGGCGAACGCTCCGGAAGAGTCACCGCGAATGCTTTCAGTTTGTTCGCCTTGATCATCGGCAGTGCCGTCGACATGCCGTCGAACATCAGCGGCACGTGCCCGCCCATGACGTCGGTGAGGCCGGGCGCCGATCCCTTGTAGCCAACGTGCGTCATGTCCAGACCGGCGGCCTGATTCAGCTTCAGGCCCGCCACGTGCGCGACCGTTCCGGCGCTGTACGAGGCGTAGCTGACCTTGCCCGGATTCGCCTTCACGTAGCTGACGAGCTCGGGCACGGTTCGGGCAGGCACGGATGGGTGGCCGACCAGCACCAGGCCAAAGCGCGCGAATTCCGCGAGCGGCTTGATCTCCTTCGCCATATCGATCTTCAGCTTCAGGATATGCGGCACCTCGGAGACCATGCCACTGATGCCGACCAGCACCGTCGATCCATCCTGCGGTGAGTGCATCAGGTCGTTGACCGCGATCGCGCCACCGGCACCCGGCTTGGGATCGACCACGACCGCCTGGCGCAATTCCTTCTGAAGCCCGTCGCCCAGGATGCGAGCGACGATGTCCGAGCCTCCGCCCGCGGGGGCGGAGACGATGATGCGCAGCGGCTTGTCGGATGCGGGTTGCGCGCGCACTTCGGGTGCGCCGAGAACGATCGCTCCCGCGAGCGCCATCAGCGCCGCCGAGAGGTGTCGTCGGGAGAAATCGAAACTCGATGCTTTCATGTATGTCTCCTGTTTTTCTTTGGGGTTGATTGCGCGATGCGGCTGGGTGCCGGTCTTCACTTCACCGTCTTCTTTCGCGCAGGTGCTTTCGCCGGGAGCGGTGATGCCGAGTCCGGTCTCTTGACCGGCGCCATGATTCCGCCCCAGAGGATCGACATCAGCGGCGCCGCTTGCGCCGAAAGGGAATAGCTTCGACGGCGGTATTCCCACATCAGGAAGGCCCGGTTGAAGATGGCGTTGAAGGCATCGAGCATCACTCGGCTGTCGATGTCGCTTCGAAGTTCGCCTTGCCGTTGCGCCTCATTGATCGTGTGCAGCAGGCGCTTCATCATCCCGGGCTGCGCGTAGCTCGGGTCGCGCATCCAGCGCTCGAGCGGAACGGTCATGAAGATGATGCGGCCGACACCGGGGTTCCTCTCGTAGAACTCCAGATGCATCTGCAGCACGCCGAGCAGCCTCGTCCTGACGTCACCCTCTCCTTCGAGCGGCTCGAATGACGCCGGATACAGACCTTCGAGCCAATGCTGGATAAACCAGAACAGCAGCGACTCCTTGTCCCCGAAGTAGCTGTAGATCGTTCTGAAACTCATCCCGGCTTCGCGTGCGATCGTTCGCATATCGGCACGGTGGAAATCGCCGGCGGCGTACGTCTCCATCACGACGGGCGACAGCCGATCGCGCAGATGATCGGGAATGATGCGTTCGCTCGCAAAGGGTGTCGGCCCTTGCGTCTTCGCCTTCGCGTCGATGTTTTTGGTCATGTCTCGAGTCGTGAGTAACGTTGTTACCCGGCATGGTAACGAAGTTACCTTCTGCCTATCTAGGGTCAAACCCTTACCCGTTTCGACCTCCCTAAGTTCGACACCTCGCTTAGGATAACGATGTTACCTAGGTCGTTTTTGCCGGTGTTTGGCGAGGGAAAGATGCCCGCGGAAACACCTCTTCAACTCGGCTGCGCGTGCAATAGGAGAAGCAATTGAAGCTCGAAGGAAAGACAGCCCTGGTCACGGGTTCGACCAGCGGCATTGGCCTGGCCATCGCGAAGGCGCTCGCGCGTCAAGGCGCGAACATCGTTCTCAACGGGCTCGGCGACATCGACGCCGCCCAACGCGAACTTTTGGCAAGCGGTGCCAGAGCGATGCGCCATGAGGCCGACATGCGAGACCCCGCACAGATCGAAGACCTGATGAAGTTTTGCGCTTCCAGCTTCGGTCGCGTCGACGTACTGGTCAACAACGCGGGGATCCAGCATGTGGCGAACGTCGAGGCGTTCCCAGTCCAACGATGGGACGAAATCATCGCGGTGAATCTTTCGAGCGCCTTTCACACCACGCGACTGGCACTTCCAGCCATGCGCGCCGCCAACTGGGGAAGAATCATCAACGTGGCATCGACCCACGGCCTGGTGGCCTCGGCGCAGAAGTCGGCCTATGTGGCGGCGAAGCATGGCATCGTCGGATTGACCAAGGCCGTTGCGCTTGAGACCGCAACGACCGGCATCACCTGCAACGCGATCTGCCCTGGGGCAACGCTCACGCCTCTGGCACAAAAGCAGATCGACGATCGAGCCCGGCTCGACAGCGCCTCGGTCGATGAGACGCGGGTCAGGATGGTCGGCGAGAAGCAACCTTCGCTGGACTTCGTCACCGTCGAGCAGTTGGCCGAACTTGCCGTGTTCATGTGTTCGCCCAGCGCGGATCAAGTCCGCGGCGCTGCCTGGGCCATGGATGGGGGCTGGACGGCCCAGTAGTCGTCCTGTGCTTACCAGACTCGATGAGCTAGAAAAACCAAAGTGTGTTCACTATTTTAGACAAATTATAAGGCTTTGACTAAAATAATGGACACCATGCCCGCTGCGATCCAACTTGATTCCCCGACTTCCAGTGAACTGCTGCGCCAGTTCGGCGAGCGGTTGGCGTCTGTGCGCCGTGCCCGCGGGCTGACAGCGCTGAGCTTTTCTCGCGAACTTGGCATTTCTCGCACGACGCTCGGTGCGGCCGAGCGTGGCGAGCCCGCCGTGACAATGGGAACCTACATGCGCATCCTTGCGCAACTGGGCATGGCGGCGGACATTGCCCTTCTTGCAGCACAGACGGAAAACTCTGCCAGCATCATGCGCCGTCACCAGCGTTTCGCACGCGAGGTCGAGCGTGGCCAGCGTCACCCGCAGACTCTGTTTGCGTTTCCGGCCGAACTTGTCGCGCGAGCCGAGTTGGAGTTTCCTGAGAATGCGTTCGGTGAGCCGCAGCCGTGGTGATCGATATCAAGGGCAAGAAGGAGGCCATCACTCCGCCTGACATCGTCAACCGGTTGCTTGCAGCGGCCGGCGAAGACATGGTGCTCGTGGGCGGCCAAGCGTTGGCATTTTGGGTCTTGCGATACGAGTTGGTCATACCGAGCGGGCACGCTGCGATCTCCAGCGACACGGATTTCCTTGCGGTCGCGACCCATGGGCGTGCACTGGTTGAGCGGATGGCCGAAGTCATCCACGGACAAGCACTGTTTCCGAGCCGTCGAGCCTTGACGGCCCTTGTCGGGCAAGCCGTTCGCCCCATCAGCGACGACGAGTTCGTCAATGTCGACGTCATCGACAGTGTGATCGGGATTGCCGAGGAAGACGTTCGATCGCGCGCCGTACATGCGGCGGTGGACGGCCAATCTTTTCTAGTGATGCACCCTTTGCACGTTCTTAGATCGCGCTTGGCCAACATCTACGCGTTGACGGAGAAGCAGGGCATCAAAGGTGAAATGCAGTTGGCCTTGGCGATAGACGTGGCGCGCGAATTCGTACGGACAGAGGCCCGGGACAAGCAAGGTCACGGCGAGTCGACGCGAAGTCCCATACAGCCGTACATCACCGAGATTGAGCGCATGGCGTTGGATGACGCAGGCAGAAAAGTGGCGCAAAGATTCGGCATCCGTGTCGCCGATGCAATCGATCCGTCAAGCATTCCCGCCGGTCCATTCTGGGATCGAAAATGGCCGACACTCGTGACGCTGATGTCAGCGGACTATGCCAACCGATATCAGCCACCGAAGCCTTGAGTGATCGTGCCCTTGGCGTTCTCTCTTCTTGGCGGGTCGCTCAGGTGATGAGTCGTGGAGGTCTGCGCAAAGCACTGGACTGGCCTGCATCGGCCAAAGGGAAGCGCAGTTGCTCCTTCAGGTAGGCAATGAATGCCTGCACCTTTGGCGACGGCAAATGCTCGCGTGACGACAGGGCATTGAGTTCCTGCGGCGGTCCCCACCACCCGGGAAGCACGCGCACAAGCCGGCGCGCCTTCACGTCGGCCGCCATGCTCATCTCCATCGCCAAGGAAATTCCTTCGCCCTGCAGCAGCGCGGGATGCAGGAAAAATGGATCGCTCGCGACGATGACGGGATGGACGAGAAACCCGCGCGGCTTGCCCGTGCCCTTGCGCATGGGCCACACATACCCCACGTCACGACGCGCCTGATGCAACGTGAGTGTGCGGTGGTCGCACAGTTGCTCCGGCGATGGGGGAAGACCGGCGCGCTTGACGTAGGCAGGGCTCGCGAAAGCACCCGACGGAAAGCTCGCGAGCCGGCGCGCGACGAGACTGGAGTCGGGCAGTTCGCCCAGGCGCAGCGCGATGTCGATCTCGGACTCGACCAGGTCGAGCGTCGCATGCGATGCCACGATCTCGATCTTCACGTCTGGGTAGCGCGCACGAAAGCCTGGCAGCAGCGGAGCAATCCAGTCGACGCCGAATGAATAGGGCATCGTCAAGCGGAGCCAGCCGCGCGGGCCGTCGCGCAGCTTGTGGACCTCTCCCTCTGCATGCTCCAGCGTCGCTGCAATGCCTCGACAGTGTTCGTAGTAGATCGCACCGGCCTCGGTGAGGCTGAGCTTGCGCGTGGTGCGCCTCAGCAACTGCGCGCCCACATGCTTTTCGAGCTCGAGGACCCGTCGGCTGACCGTCGTCTTCGGTATCTGCAGCGCATGCGCCGCCGCGGTGAAACTGCCTTCCTGCACAACCCGCACGAACACGAGGGTGTCGTTCACATCTCTTCTCATGGCGGCGATCTCTTCAATGGCATCGGTGCACATTGTCCCATCCATGGGCCAATTCTTGCCACTTCGATGGGCTAATCAAACTGGCCGCCCCTGCTTATCTTCGGTGCTTCACTGCCACGGAAGAACACCATGAACTTGAGCGAATACGCGAATTTCGACGCTGTCGACCTGGCCCGCCTGGTGGCCAAGGGCGACGTCCGGCCGGCCGAACTCGCCGCCCTGGCCCTCGCGGCGGCCGATGCGGTCAACCCCGCCGTCAATGCCGTCGTCGAGCAGTGGACGCCCGAAGAGGTGGATCTCGCCACGGCTAAGGCCACGAACGGTCCGCTCGCAGGCGTGCCGTTTCTCATCAAGGACCTTGCGATCCAGATGGCCGGACGGCGCTGCGAACTTGGCAGCCGTCTCGCCGATGGGCTGGTCGCCGCGGACGATTCGCTGCTGATGCGCCACTACCGGCGTGCCGGTCTGGTCACCGTCGGGCGCACGACCACACCCGAGATGGCCTTCAGCACCGAAACCGAGTCGGTGCAGCAAGGCGCCACCCGCAATCCGTGGAACCCCACCTTGAGCGCGGGCGGCTCCAGTGGCGGCTCGGGCGCCGCGGTGGCGGCAGGTATCGTGCCGATCGCGCACGCAACCGATGCGGCCGGCTCGATCCGGGTTCCAGCCGCCTACAACGGGCTTTTCGGTCTCAAGCCGACGCGCGGGCGCACCTCAAACGGGCCGGCGCTTGATGAAGTCTTTGGCGGTCTGGGCGTGCAACTGGGTCTGAGCCGCTCCGTGCGCGACAGCGCCGCGCTGATGGATGCCGTACAGGGCTATTCCCAAGGCGATCCGTACTACACGCCGGCGCCTGCCGAAGGCTTCCTGCCTCAGGTCGGGCGCGATCCCGGCAGGCTTCGCATCGGGCTCATGCTGCATCCTTGGAATGGCGTACAGACGGCCGACCCCATCGCGCAGGCCGCGCGCGACGTCGCAGCCCATCTGCAGTCGCTCGGTCATCGCGTCGAGGAGGTGGCGCCCGTGCTGGGGGTCTCGTGGGAAGCCTTCGTGCATGCCAACGCGCAGATCTGGTGCGCAACGCTCGTACGCTGGATCGACGGGCTCGCCGCCGCCACGGGGCGCCCGATCGCTGCGAGCACCCTGGAGCCTTCGACGCTTGCCAACTACCGCTACGGCCAGGAGGCAAGTGCTGTCGATTTCGCGGCGGCTTTCGAGGTCCGCAACACCGTATCGCGCGCGGTGGGCGCCTGGTTCGACGACATGGACGTGCTCATGACCCCCACGCTGCCCGAGATGCCGGGCGCGCTCGGCAACTACAGCGAAGGCGCCGAGCGCATGAGCGGCCTCGACTGGACCGCGCGGGTCTTCCGCCATACGCCCTTCACGCCGCCAGCCAATGTCGCAGGTACGCCGGCCATGTCGGTGCCGCTGTGCGTCGACCCCGATACCGGACTGCCGATCGGAATCCAGTTCATGGGAGGGTTTGCGCGCGAAGACCTGCTGCTGCGGCTGGCCGGGCAACTGGAACAGACGATGCCTTGGGCCGCGCGCCGACCCGCGGTGTGGGCTGGTGCGGCTTAAGGGAATCACAAGAAGGCGATGGTACAACCCGCCGGCTTTGCACGGATCGCGGGGCTGTATTGACCGCCGCCGCCCCGATGGCGACAGCACGCGCTGCGTATCGGTCACCGCGAAGAACTGCGAGGTCGCGCGCATCCAGCGCGAGATGGTTTGATCGCTCGCGTCAGATGGGGAGGCCTGGTTCGGCGCAGCGAGATCTCACACGATTGATGAGTTCTGAGCGAGCTCGTGAGGTGCTGATGCCACTGCCGCCAAGGCAGGGCACCTCATTCCAATGCCGCTATCCACTCCCGTCATGCCCCCGTAACCAGCGGGAGCAAACAGTCGTGGACAAGAGGCAGGCCTTGCCGACGGCCCAAACAACATCCAAGATTCACTGAGTCAGCAAGTCGCCCTAAACCAGAATTCGCTGGGTCAGTAGCCGGCCTCGCGCTGATGACGCAGAGCCAGTACCGTGACCACATCAATGTCTTCGTCGTACCGGTAAAGCGATACGTAACCGCCGCTACCGAAGTCGATCACCCACTCGCGATACTCAGACGGCAAATCCTCCAGCGGCCGTCCGATCAACGGCTGCAAACCCAGCACCTTCACGCCCTGCAGAATGCTTAGAGCAGCGCGCCGCGCTGCTTGCGGGTTTTTCGGACGCAAGAACTCACGCAAACGCTGCAGGTCGCGCAGCGCCGCAGGCGCGAACCTCACTTGTGGCATTCAGGCTCAGGCTGCTCGTTGTCCGTGCCCCAACTGTCCAACCAAGCACTCACTTCTTCGGCCGTGACGTGCAGACCCGTCTGCTGAAACTCATCCCAGGCGGCCACCGCTTGTTCATGAAGCTCCTGACGCTTTTCCTCCCGCTCCACATACTGCGCGATCGCCTCGCGCATGAGCCAGTGCGGCGCGCGGTGGCGCGCCTCGGCCAGACGCTTGAGCCGGCCCTTGAGCTGGGGGTCGAGTTTGACCGGCGTGGGCGCGATGGACGAAGAAGAACTCGCGGTAGTCATGGGTAATACTTTATCAACTTTCAGCGCATCCGGGCAGTTGCACCAGCGTTCCCGCGGAGTTCCCATGGCCCCCCGCGCGTCCGGTGATTGGGGGCGGCCGAAATCTCGCCGAACGCCGGCACCTCTTGGTGGGCATGGCAGCCTAAACGATGCAATCGCGATAAATGCAGTACTCGAATACGACACGCGTAGTCGATTGCGCTTTAAGTACGCTTGCGGCCTGACGTCACCGGGTGAGACTGCAATCTGAACGGCGCGTGTCGGCGACAGCCGATCCTGCCCCCCCCTTTGGCGGCAAGAGGTACTGGCGCAACGGTGATCGAGCCCGATGCGCTAACGCGCCACGCCGTTAGTTGATTTTCAACCTTCGACGACGGCATCGGCATGCCGGTGGATGTAATTCTTTAGAATAAGAACCATTCCTATTTGTCACGCCTTCGTGCTCCCATGTCCGCCCCCCTGCCAGCCCCCGCGCTGATCGACAGCATCTACCGCGAGCACCATGGGTGGCTGCTCGGCTGGTTCCTGCGCAGGCTGAGCGGCAGTTCCCAGGCCGCGGACCTGGCGCACGACACCTTCGTACGGCTCATCACCTCGCGCGAGCTGGCGCAGGTGCGCGAGCCACGCGCATTCCTGCGCACGCTCGCCCACGGCGTGATCGTCAACCACTGGCGCCGCGCCGACGTGGAGCGCGCCTGGGCGGAAGCGGTCGCCGCACAGCCCGAGCTCTTCGCCCCCTCCCCCGAGGAGCGAATGATCGCGGTGGAAATGCTGTGCCGCATCGACGCCATGCTGAACACGCTGAGCGACAAGGCGCGCAAGGCCTTTCTGCTGTCGCAGATCGACGGTCGGACCTACGCGGAGATCGCGCTCGAACTCGGCGTGTCGGATCGGATGGTCAAGAAATACATGGCCCAGGCGATGTTGCAGTGCCTTCTTCTCGCGCAGGAGCCATGACCGCGGTCTCGGCGCACCCGGAACAGCCCCGGGCGACGTTCGAACATCTGCAGCAGGCGGCAACCTGGTTCGCCCTGCTGCAGTCCGAATCGGCCACCGCGAGCGACCGGCTGCGCTGGGAAGCATGGCTGCGCAAGGATGGCGGTGCGCGTGCCGCTTGGCAGCAGGTCGAGGCCGTGTCCCGGGACTTCTCGTCCGTGCGCCATCTCCCCGCGCGCCAGATCCTCGAAGACACGCGGGCCACGGCCACGCGCCGCCGTCGCAGCGCGCTGCGCGTGCTGGCCTTGCTGCCCGTTGCCGGCGTGGCCGGCTGGCTGCTCGAACGCGAACTGCCCTGGCGCGCATGGGTGGCGACGTACCGCACGCAGACCGGCGAACGCCGCGAAATCGCGCTGGAAGACGGCAGCCGGCTCTGGCTCAACACCGCGTCGGCGGTCGATGTCGACTTCACGGCCACCCATCGGCGCATCCTCCTGCATGCCGGCGAAGTGCTGGTGTCCACGGGACACGACCCAGCCTGGGAGGACCGACCGCTCGTGGTCGAGGTCGCCCAAGGACGGCTCACGGCGCTGGGCACGCGCTTCACCGTGCAGGGCGAGGGCGACGCTGCCGGCTCGGCACTCGTCACGGTCTTCGAAGGCGCGGTGCGCGCCCAGCCCGCCCAGGGCGGGCCGTCGCTCACGCTGCGCGCCAATGAACAGACCCGGCTGTTCGCCGACCGCGTCGAAGCACCTGCGGCGGCGGACGCGGGCAGCGACAGCTGGACGCGCGGCCAGCTTGTCGCCAACGACATGCGTCTGGGCGACTTCATCGATGCGCTGGCCCGCCACCGGCGCGGCCACCTCGCCTGCGCCCCGGCCGTTCGCGACCTGCGGATCGTGGGCAGCTATCCGCTGGCGGACACCGACCGGATCCTCGCGGCGCTTCAAGCCACCCTCCCGGTACGGGTGAACCGCGTGCTGCCATGGTGGGTGACCATCGAGCCCGCGCAGGGCCCCGACAACCGCCACTGAAAAAAAGAATCGCGGCGGAGGTTCCCCTTTTGCGACCGTCGTGTGGCAAGGAAGGTACCAACCCTTCCATTTGCTCAAAGCCTCCATGCGCGACCTTTCGACTCCTTCCCTCCATGGCGTGCGCTCCGCACGACCGCCCCGCTCGCGCCTGCGTCGCACCACCCTCGCGGCGCGCGCACTGGGCACGGCGCTCGCCATCCTGCCCGCCGCCATCGTCCTGCATGCCAACCCGGCGCTCGCCCAGTCGCCCGCGGAACAGGCCGCGCGCGACTACGCCCTCGCGCCCGGCCCGCTGGCCGGCGTCCTCACGCAGCTCGCCAGCCAGTCGGGCATCCTGCTGTCGGTCGATGCATCCCTCACCGCCGGGCTCGACAGCCCCGGCCTGCGCGGACGCTTCACCCTGCAGGAGTCGCTCGCCACGGCCCTCCAGGGCAGCGGCCTGCGGGCGACTCGCACGGGCGACAACATCTACTCCCTGCAGCGCGATGCGTCGCGCCCCGCCAGCCCGTCGGCCGCGGGTCAGCCATCGGCCGGGTCGCTGCCGGCGGTCGTCGTGGAGCCCCAGGCGAGCCGGGAGACCGGCACCGGCCCGGTGTCCGGCTTCATCGCGCGGCGCAGCGTCTCGGGCACCAAGACCGACACGCCCCTGATGGAGACGCCGCAGTCGGTGTCCGTCGTGACGCGCGACCAGATGGACGCGCAGGGCGCGACCACGCTGGTCGAGAGCCTTCGCTATACGCCGGGCATCGTCGCTCAATACGGCAACACCGACCTGCGCCTGGACTGGCTCACCTTGCGAGGCTTCACGCCGCCCGCGCGCTACCTCGACAACCTGCGCCTGCCTTTCGGCGCGCGCGGCTACTCGCAGCCGCGCATCGAGCCCTGGGGGCTGGAACGCGTCGAGGTCGTCAAGGGGCCGTCGTCGGTGCTCTACGGGCAGGCTACGCCTGGCGGGCTGGTGAACATGGTCAGCAAGCGCCCCACGCTCGAGCCGGTGCGCGAGGTGGAGCTGCAGTTCGGCAGCCACAACCGGCGCCAGGCCGCGCTCGATCTCGGCGGTGCCATCGATGCCGATGGCGTCTGGAGCTACCGGCTGGTCGCGCTGCACCGAGAGGCCAACACGTCCTACGACCACGTTTCCGAGCGCAAGACCTACTTCGCCCCGTCGCTGACCTTCCGCCCTTCCAGCGCAACGCGTCTCACGGTGCTCGGCCAATGGCAGTCGCTCGACTCTCCCGGCGGCGGCGGCGCGCCGGCACTGCCCGCCGCGAGCACCCTCGACACCAGCCGCTACGCTGCGCTGCCCACGCGCACCTTCGTCGGCGAGCCAGGCTACGACCGCTTCAGCAACCGGCAGCGCTTCGTGGGCTACGAATTCGAACACCGCTTCAACGACACCTTCACCGTGCGCCAGAACCTGCGCTACGGCAAGGTCGACGCGTACACCCAACGCATTCAGGCCGTCTGCCTGGCGGCCTGCAACCCGTCCTCGCTGCTGCGCTACGCATGGGCATTCCCCGAGGAAGCCAGCCTGCTGACCGCTGACACGCAGCTGCAGGCGGACTTCGCCACCGGCACGTTGCGGCACACGCTGCTCGCCGGCGTGGACTTCTCCAATGAGAAGTCCGCGTTCGACGAAACCAACCTGCGCATCATCACGCGGCCCTTCAACGCCTACCTCCCGGTCTTCGGCACCGATTCCGGCGCGGTGCCCAGCGTCGCGACCCACATCGACCAGAAGCGTCGCCAGACCGGCTTCTACCTGCAGGACCAGATCCACTTGGACCGCTGGAGCCTCGTGCTGGCCGGCCGCTACGACAAGGCCGACACCGACACCCGCACGCTGACGACCGCGACGGCGCGCATTGCACGCGTCGACCAGCACGACGACAAGTTCACCGGGCGCGCCGCGCTCATGTACAACTTCGACAGTGGCTTCGCGCCCTACCTGAGCTACAGCACCTCGTTCCAGCCGGCCGCCGGCACCGACCGGCAGGGCAATCCCTTCGAGCCCACCACGGGCCGGCAGATCGAGGCCGGCCTGAAGTACCAACCGGCCGGATCCAAGGCCATGGTGACGGCAGCCGTCTACGAGCTGACGCAGCGCAATGTGCTGACCCCGGATCCACTGAGCCGATCGTTCAGCGAGCAGACCGGCGAGGTGCGTGTGCGCGGCCTCGAGCTGGAAGCCAAGGCACCGCTGGCGCGCGGCCTGGATGTCATCGCCTCCTATGCCTACACCGACAGCCGGGTCACGCGTGCCAACGCCAACGCGTCGGGTGCCAGCACCCTGGGCAAGCGCTTCCCCTATGTGCCCGAGCACCAGGCGGCCCTGTGGCTGGACTACGCCTTTCCGATGGAGATCGCGCCCGGGCTGTCGCTGGGCGCGGGCGTGCGCCGCATCAGCACCACCTACGGCGATGCCGCGAACCAGTTCCGCGTGCCCGGTGTGACCCTCATGGATGCGGCCCTGCGCTGGGACCTCGGGCGCTGGCGCCCGTCGCTCAAGGGCCTACGCCTGGCGCTGAACGTGTCCAACCTTGCGGACAAGACCTATGTGGCGACCTGCCTGTCGTCGACCGGCTGCTACTACGGCGAGCGTCGCAGCGTCTATGTGACCGCTGGGTACAGTTGGTAGCGTGCCGCGCGGCCACATGCAAATGACCTGCTCGGCTTGCTCGAGACAGCCACTCGTGGAAGAGAGCGTGACGCAGGCCCAGGGAATGGACAGAAAGTCGTGCGGGAATCTCCGGCAATCAGGCGACTGCCGCAGCGACATCGGTAGCGGAGTCGGCGTCACGCGACCGCGCGAGGTCGAGCGCGACGTCCACAATCATGTCTTCTTGACCGCCAACCATACGGCGCCGTCCAAGTTCGAGCAGAATCTCGACGGCCGGCAGGCCGTAACGTGACGCGGCGGCTTCCGCATGCCGCAGGAAGCTGGAGTAGACACCGGCATAGCCAAGCGACAGAGTCTCCCGGTCTACCCGAACGGGCCGATCTTGCAATGGCCGCACGATATCGTCGGCCGCATCCATCAGCGCCTTGACGTCGCAGCCATGATCCCAATTCAGCCGCTCGGCCGCGGCCACGAAGACCTCGAGCGGCGCGTTACCGGCGCCGGCGCCCATTCCAGCCAGGCTCGCGTCTACGCGATCGCAGCCTTCCTCCACGGCTACGATGCTGTTGGCTACGCCGAGGCTGAGGTTGTGGTGGGCATGCATACCGGTCGCCGTCTCCGTGCGCAATACGTCTTTGAGGGCGCGGAAGCGGTCACGCACGTCCTGCATGCCCAAGGCTCCGCCCGAGTCGACGACGTAAACGCAGGTGGCACCGTAGCTTTCCATCTTCAGCGCCTGCTGCGCGAGCTCTGCCGCGCTGGTCATGTGACTCATCATGAGGAAGCCGACGGTGTCCATGCCAAGCTCGCGCGCGGTCTCGATGTGCTGCTTTGCGACGTCGGCTTCCGTGCAATGCGTCGCCACGCGCACCACGCTGGCACCGGCCGCGTGGGCGGCCTTCAGGTCGTGCACGGTGCCGATGCCTGGCACGAGCAGGGTGGCGATGCGCGCCCGACGAACGGCATTGCGCGCCGCGGCGATCCACTCGACGTCGGTGTGTGCGCCAAAGCCGTAATTGAAGCTGGAGCCGGCGAGCCCGTCGCCGTGGGCGACCTCGATGGAGTCAACGCCCGCTGCATCGAGCGCGGCCGCGATCTGCGCCACCTGCTCCACGGTGTACCGGTGCCGGATGGCGTGACTGCCATCGCGCAGGGTCACATCAGAAATGTAGATCTTTTTGTCATTCATGGAATTCTCCTCACGCGTTCGCCATGGCACGGGTGGCCAGCAGGCGCGCCGCGATGCGGTCGCCGCTCGCGAGCGCGGCACTGGTCATGATGTCGAGGTTGCCCGCATACGCCGGCAGGTAGTGCGCCGCGCCTTCAACCTGTAGGAACACGGAAGTCTTCAGTCCGGCGAGCCCTCCCACGCCGGGAATCTGCAGCGCCTGCCCGGGCGGAATGTGTTCGAACTGCACGGCTTGCTTGAGGCGGTAGCCCGGCACGTACCCCTCCACGGCCGCCACCATGGCCTGCACCGAGTCTTCGATTGCGGCCTCGTCACCGCCCACGCTCAGCGTGTAGACGGTGTCGCGCATCAGCAGTGGCGGCTCTGCAGGGTTAAGAATAATGATGGCCTTGCCCCGCCTCGCCCCTCCCACAACTTCGATAGCGCGGGCCGTGGTCTCCGTGAACTCGTCGATGTTGGCCCGCGTGCCCGGGCCCGCAGAGCGGCTCGACACCGACGCGACGATCTCGGCATAGTGCACGGTCGCCACTTGCGAGACAGCATGCACGATGGGAATGGTCGCCTGACCGCCACATGTGACCATGTTGAGGTTTAGCGCGTCCAGGTGTTCTTCAAGGTTCACCACAGGGACACAGTAGGGACCGATGGCGGCCGGCGTGAGGTCCACCATGCGGAGGGCCGGCTTGCGCTCGCGCAGGAAGGCGTCGTTGCGGACGTGCGCGGCAGCCGAGGTTGCGTCGAACACAATGTCGATGTCGCCGAAGGCGGGATGTCGCGCGAGGCCCTCGACCCCCTGGTCGGTAGTTGCCACGCCGAGGCGGCGCCCACGCGCGAGGCCGTCGGAGTTTGCATCGATGCCGGCTAGCACGACCACCTCGAGGTTCCGTGCGCCGCGCAGGGCCTTGATCATCAGATCGGTGCCGATGTTTCCACTGCCGATGATGGCAGCTTTGATCTTGTTCATGAAGGTTCCTTGCATGTTCACGCGAACCGCGCCGCGACGCGGCCGAGACCTTCAATATGCGCCTCGAAGAACGAGGGCGCAGTGATCGTCACCATCGGTCCGAGCGCCCCGGTCAGTACGACATCGCCGGCGCGCAGCGGGGTGCCGAGCCGGGCCAGTTGCCGCGTCAGCCAGACAGCAGCATTCAAGGGATGGCCCATGCACTCGCCGCCGCTGCCCTGGCTCACGCTGCGGCCGTCTTCGGTCAGTGTCATGCCGGCATCGCGCAGACTCAGCCGATCCAGTCGTTTCGGGTCCGCGCCCAGTACGTAGCCGGCGGCCGATGCGTTATCGGCGATGGTGTCGAACAGGTGTATGTCCCAGGCCGCGATGCGACTGTCCACGATTTCGAGCGCAGGCACCGCATAGGCCGTGGCCGCGAAGAGGTCGGCCAAGGTTGCGTCGGCGGCCGTCACATCCTTGTCGAGCACGATCGCGACTTCGGCTTCCAGCTTGGGCCGAATAAAGCCGGTCAGCGGAATCTCCGCGCCGTCGCCAAAGGCCGTGGAGCTCCAGAGCGCGCCGTAGTCCGGCTGGTCTACGCCAAGCTGTCGCTGCACGCTGGCGGCAGTAAGCCCGATCTTGCGGCCCGTGACGCGATCGCCGCTCGATATGCGGCGCGCCT
The DNA here is from genome assembly GCF_056523145.1 of Variovorax sp. ISS6. Lineage (NCBI taxonomy): Bacteria > Pseudomonadati > Pseudomonadota > Betaproteobacteria > Burkholderiales > Comamonadaceae > Variovorax > Variovorax sp. ISS6. Next base: position 1,256,646 of record NZ_JAWRZC010000002.1, on the reverse strand, counting down.
CGTTGATGCGCTGCACGGTATAGGCGTTCTCCTGAGTCACCGACCAGCCGAGGGACTCGGCTTGGTGCCGCAACGGCGTGCAGGGGGAGCGCTGATGCTCGGCGTCGCGCAGCGCCGCCGCTAAGGCTTCGGCGGGGTCGGATAGATGTTGCATGGATGATCTCTGTTGGTGGGGGGTTGGGTGGGGCAGCGCATCGCGCCGGGTTGCGTCAAGTCGTCGAGAGGAGGCCCCGAACAAGAGCGAAGGACGGCAATTTCATCTGGCCTCTTCTCAAGATGTCGAGACGAAGAAAGCAGCTCGGCGATGAACTGGCCGCGCAGGCAATGTCGCTCATCGCGACGATGTTTCGCCTGTTCATGCGACCGTCTTCGCCATTGATGATGTGACTGAAGCAAAGGTTAGCGACGAGGGAATAGCGGCGGAAATGCTTTCTCGGCATGGAGGCCATGCCGATCCGGGTGTCACGATCCCGGAACTGAGGTGGGCGGCAGCGCGGGTGAACGACTCGAACTTCGCACGGTCAACCGCAACCGGCGCGGTGTGCTAAAGACAGGCCGCAGTCCAGGGGCGACGCCAGAACCGCGGCCCCAGGCGCTCGACGGTCAACGAGCTTCGCGACCATCTTCGAGCTCGGCGCCGGTTCATTCGAGCAGCCGTCGCAGCTCAAACTTCTGGATCTTGCCGGTGGAGGTCTTGGGCAGTTCGCCGAAGACCACAGCTCGCGGTACTTTGAACCCGGCCAAGTGCTTCTTGCAGTGCGCGATGATGTCTTCGGGCACGAGCTTCGCGCTCGCCTTGAGCTCGACGAAAGCGCACGGTGACTCGCCCCATTTGAGATCAGGCTTGGCCACCACCGCGGCAGCCAGCACGTCTGGATGCCGGTACAGGACATCCTCCACTTCGATCGAGGAGATGTTCTCCCCGCCGGAGATAATGATGTCCTTGCTGCGGTCCTTGATTTTGATATAGCCGTCCGGGTACTGCACAGCGAGGTCGCCCGTGTGGAACCAACCGCCGGCGAACACCTCTTGCGTTGCCTTCGGGTTCCGAAGGTAGCCCTTCATCGTAATGTTGCCGCGGAACATGATTTCGCCCATGGTGACGCCGTCCCATGGTACGGGCACCATCGTCTGCGGATCCATCACGATGGCGCCCTGCTGCAGGTGGTAGCGCATGCCCTGGCGGGCGTTCAGCCGCGCGCGCTCGCCGATGTCCATTCCGTCCCATTCAGGGTGCTTCGGGCAGACCATTGCCGGGCCGTAAACCTCGGTCAGGCCGTACACGTGGGTGAGGTCGAAGCCGAGCCGCTCCATGCCCTCGATCATCGAGGCAGGCGGCGCCGCGCCGGCCACCATCGCCTTGACCCCGCGCGGCAGTTTTCTCGTCAGTTCGTCGGGCGCGTTGACGAGCATCGAATGCACGATCGGCGCGCCGCAGTAGTGCGTGACCCCGTGCTCGCGGATCGCGTCCACCATCGCGTCGACATCGACCTTTCGCAGGCACACGTTAACCCCGGCGCGCGCCGCGATAGTCCAGGGAAAGCACCAGCCATTGCAGTGGAACATCGGCAGCGTCCAGAGGTAGACTGCGTGCTTGGGCATGTCCCACTCGAGAATATTCGACACGGCGTTCAATGCCGCGCCACGGTGGTGGTAGACGACGCCCTTGGGGTTACCGGTGGTGCCGCTGGTGTAGTTCAGGGCGATGGCATCCCACTCGTCTTGCGGCAGATCCCAGGCGAAGTGTGGATCGCCCTCGGCAACGAACACGTCATAGGTCAACTCGCCGATGCGCTCCACTGGTCCGGCGTAGAGTGGGTCATCGACGTCCACCAGCAGCAGCGGCGAGTGACTCTTACGCAATGCCAATGCCTTCTTTAGCACCGGCGCGAACTCCATATCAACAATGACCGCTTGGGCCTCGCCGTGGTCCAGCATGAAGGCGATGCTTTGGGGATCCAGCCGCGTGTTGAGGGTGTTGAGTACCGCGCCGGCCATGGGCACGCCGAAGTGCGCCTCGACCATCGCAGGCGTGTTGGGCAGCATGACCGCCACCGTCTGCCCTTTGCCGATGCCGCGCCGCTGAAGCGCAGAGGCCAACCGTCGGCATCGGACGTACACCTCGGACCAGGTGCGGCGCAGGTTCCCGTGCACGATGGCCAAGCGCTGTGGATATGCCTCGGCGCTTCGTTGGAGGAATGGCAAGGGAGAAAGCGACGCGTAGTTCGCGGAGGTCCGGGGAAGGTCCCGGTCGAAGAGCGGAGTGTCCATGGATGTCACCTATTCAGTCGCAAGGAAGTTGAGCCCGGTCGTGATCTCCGAAGGACTTCGACCAACGCGTGGCGCGCCCGGACGCGGAGAATTCCCATCTCAAGTTGACGGAGGCCGTGCACTCTTGCGGCCAGCGGATCCGAGCTCGGCATTTCCGACGGCTCGGTCAACAGTTTTTCCAGGGCTCGATCAGGAATTTCATTCCTGTCGCGGGATGTGCGCAGACCTTGAGGACCTCCGGTGAGATGACCTCCTTCAGCGAAATGCCTCGGGCGTAGTGGCTCGCAAACGTGGTCTTGACTTCTGCGGCAACCCGAGCTTTGAGCCTGTCGAGGATTTGCGGCTGCGTCACCTTGAGGTACCGCAGAAGAAGCCATCCGCCAGCGGCCCATGCAGCACCGATGTCGCGCGGTATCTCGATGGGGCGAGGATCGAGAGCGCCGTACACATACAACTGTTTAAGAACTTCGGAGCCGTAGCGGGAGGCTGCCTGACCGGGACGGCGGCTGATGGCCACCTCCATGCAGCTCAAAATCTGCCCGCCGCTACCCCCTCCAATGGGGTCCAAGACAATCGTTGCCCCCGTGGCCGCAATGGCGTCAACAAGTCGATCTCTGAAATCGCCGGAACTCGAGTTGCACACGTAGCGGGCGCCCTGCGCGCGCAAGAGTTCCTCTTGCTGCTGCGACCGCACCACGTTGACGAGCGGGACACCATCAGCAAGGCAGATTCGAAGAAGGATCTGTCCGAGATTCGAGGCAGCAGCCGTTTGGACAATCGCCGTGTGGCCCTCCCTGCGAGCCGTCTCCACCATCCCTAACGCGGCGAGGGGATTGACGAAGCAGGAGGCAGCCTCTACCGCACTGGTGCCCTCGGGGAGCACGAGACATTCTGCCGCCGCTACACAACGATAGCGCGCGTACATGCCCCCGGCCATCGCTGCAACCGTTTTCCCCATCAAGGACTGCGCAGCCTGTGAACTTCCTGCCGCCACGACCGTACCTGCCCCTTCGAGACCGACCGGCATGGAAGCAGCCCTGCTCGATCGCATCGCCGGCAGGGATGCTGCAGGTACAGGCGCCACAAGTTCCGGCCCAGCAGCACCGTCTGCAGTCCACGCCAGACTGAGGTCCGCGGCGCCAAGCATCGCGCCAATGTCGGACGGGTTGATTGGAGCGGCCTCGACGCGAATGAGCACATCTTCAGGCTTCAGGGCTGCCAGCGGCTCTCTGACAAGGGAAAGCACAACCTGTCCTCCATGAGTGACGACAGAGCGCAGTTGGAGCGACTCATCCGAGATTTTTTCTTCCACGTTGAACGCCGAGTTGAATGGTTGCAAGGTTCGCCGCTCGAAAGACCGGGCACGAGCGGCGGGGTGTGATCAGAACGGGCGCCGCTGTGCCGCCCATTCGACGCCACGCTTCACCAGCTCTTGGAACATCGGCAGGTCCCAGGGGCCCCGATGGTCGAGCTGATCGGGCAGGTGCGGGAAAGGCTTGTCATAGGGCCGGTTGGCGTGGCCGAGCGCGAGATAGAGTACGCCGCCATCGCCGACTGCCCGGCGGTAGAGGATCGGGCGATCGGCCTCCTCGAAATGAATGCCGCCGAACGCTTCACCGCCCCAGTTCGCGTGGAGCAACACGTCGAGGTCTCTGGTGACATCCTCGATGCAATACAGCTCGTCGGACACGTCGAAATCGCGGATGCCTTGTAGCAGCGGCTCTTCCTGCCGCGTCACTTTGACCGGGAAGGTCATGTACTTCGGGTGTGAGATGAAGCGTGTGCCGAGGATGCTCGGCATCGCCTGATTGCCCGCGACCGAATTGGTCGCATGCAACGCGAACCAGCGCCCGCCTCGATCGAGGAAGCGCCGGATCGCTGCACTCGCTTTTTCACTCACCGGTACCTGCGACGTGTAGCTGACGAGCAGGTCAACTCCGAGGAGGTCGGCCGACTCCTCATAGTCGTTGTAGCAATCGGTGCGAATGCCGTGAGCGTCGTAGAGAGCCTGGGCGAGCCGCAGCCGCGCGAAATCAAAATCGTGGTTACGGTGGGGACTGCCGCACACCAGTGCGGCGACAAGCGGGCGCGGCATCGCTTAACCGACGTCCCGCGAATGCCGCATCTCGTCCTTCATCGGCGCAGCCTCGCCGAAAGCTGCCGGCATCAGCAGCCTGCTCTCCTGACGGACGAAGAGAGGAGCGACCTGTGCGACGTACGCTTGCCACGCAGGAAGCGCGGCGAGCGCGCCACGCCGGCGCACACGGTCCTCGAACGAACTGAACCCCCAAATGAAGATCACCTGGTTCAGGTCACCGACCTCGGTCATGTAGCACCCGGCCAAGTGCCCAAGGACTTCACACTGAAGCGACTTGCCCTTCTCTGCGTAGATGCTGAGGTAGTCCTTCAGGCGGGACGGCAGCACCTGGTAGGTCCGCATCTCGAAGAGCATCTTATCTTCCGCCCGTGATATCGATGACAGCACCATGGACGTACGATGAGCGTTCCGACGCCAGCCAAAGCACAGCCTCAGCGACTTCGTCCACCGTGCCCGGGCGTTGCATCGGAATCGTAGGCGCAATGCTTTCGATGAGTTTTGCGCCTCCGAACTCATCGTGCATTTCGGTGACGATCACACCCGGTCGAAGGCTGTTGACCCGAACGCCCTGCGGCCCGAGCTCCTTGGCCAGCGCGATGGTCATGCCGTCCAACGCGGCTTTGGTGGACGCATAGTGAGCAAGTTCGGGCATACCGCCGTGCCGTGCCGCAGCCGATGAGATGTTCACGATCGATCCGCCTTCGCCTCCGCTGGTGCGGCTCATGCGCCTGACCGCTTCGCGGGAGCAGAAGAAGGCGGAAAACACGTTCGTCTCGAAGATCCGCTGCAGCCTGTCCTCGTCGATTGCATCGATAGCGCACCGGCTGCCGGAGATGCCGGCGTTGTTCACCAGCACGGAGACGCTGCCCAATGTCTGATCGACTTCGGCGAAAAGCTTCGCGGCTCCGGCACTGGTCGACACATCCGCACAGACCGCAGCGGCCCTGCCTCCTTGGCGCGCAATATTTCGGACGAGCGCTTCCGCGCCATCACGATCACTGCGGTAGTTCACCGCAACCCCGTACCCCTCTTTCGCCCCGAGGAGCGCAATCGCGGCACCGATACCCCGGCTGGAACCGGTCACAACAAGCACTTTCGACACATTCGTTCCTTCAGAAGTTGACACCTGCAGCGCCCTTGAGGTGCAGGCGCTCGCGGGCCTCCTCGGCAGACGCGATCTCCAGCCCCAATCCTTCGATCAGCTTTCTCACGGCCCGGACCTGATCCACATTCGACTCAGCCAGCTTGCCGGGGCCAAGCCAGATCGAGTCCTCCAGGCCGACGCGCACATTTGCGCCCATCGTTGCCGCCTGCGCCGCCACTCGCATCTGCGCGGCGCCTGCTCCGATCACTGACCAGTGGTACTGATCGCCGAACAGCCGGTCGGCTGTCCGCTTCATGTGCATCACATCCTCCGGGTGCGTCCCCGCCCCTCCCAGAATGCCGAGGACAGATTGAATGAAGAGAGGGGCCTTCAACATTCCACGGTCCAGAAAATGTCGAAGGTTGTACAGGTGCGCGGTGTCGTAGCACTCAAACTCGAAACGCGTGCCCGCCTCGGACCCCACCCCCAGGATGTGCTCGATATCTTTGAAGGTGTTCCTGAACACGAGGTCGCGGGTGCTCTCCAGGAACGGAGCCTCCCAATCGAACCTGAAGTTGCTGAAGCGCTCCAGCATGGGATACATGCCGAAGTTCATCGACCCCATGTTCAGCGAGGCGACTTCCGGCTTGAACTCGATCACAGGCCGAATGCGCTCGCTTACAGCCATGCCGGGCGCACCGCCCGTGGTGATGTTGATCACCGCGTCGCATCGCTCCTTGATCTGCGGCAAGAACTTGCCGAATGCTTCCGGCGACTGGTCCGGCCGCCCCGTAACGGGGTCTCGCGCGTGCAAGTGGATGATGGCGGCGCCAGCCTCGGCAGCGCCCACGGCTGCATCCGCGATTTGTTGGGGGGTGATCGGCAGGTGCGGCGTCATTGTGGGCGTATGCACGCCGCCTGTCACCGCGCAGCTGATGATTACTCGCTGTTGCTTCACAAAAGTAGTCTCCAGGACAGATGAATCACGCCCGCGTCGGGATCACGGGCAGAAGGACAGATGACGGGTGCGACGGGCCGGTGTGGATCGTTACCTTCCCCCCGAAAACTGACCGCGGACGGTCCCGCTCGTTGTCATGAACGAACGCTCCACAGCCTCGCATTTCGTGTGCGGGGTGCAACGCCATCACGGGTGGGCCCGCGTACTCGAAGTCCTTGCCACGGATGCTCAGCGCCAATCGGTAGCCCGGGGGGACGACGATGCTGGTCGGCCAGATCTCCACGTCGACTGGATAAACTTCGCCGGGCACGAGTGGAAGGATCTCGTCGTGCGCATGCCAGGGGCGCCAGGGTTTGGAACGATCCGCGTCCAGCTTCCGGTGCGACGCACGCAGCCACCCTTGCGCGATCGGCGTGTTAGGGTCGTTGGCGCCCTGGAAGGTGACCTCCTTCATGTCGGGCGTGAACAGGCGAACGGTGAGAAAGAGATCCGCGTCGGTGGTCTCGGAAGAAATGTAGAGGCGAGCTGCCAAGGGGCCCGTTACCTCGAGTTCACTGGTCGAGGGCGGCAGCATGAATACCAAGCCCGGCCCAAGGGCCTCGTAGGTGACGGAAGCGTTGTCCACCGGGACGGAGCTGCCAAGGGCCGCCTGCCCCGGCTCCAGGTAATACGGGGTCCATCGCGTGTCCGGAATGGGCCATGCCTGCTCCTTCCGAGCGACGAACCGGTCCACGTGCCGGATGTTCAGATTCACCGGAGGTTCGGCGTCCCAGCCGTTGTCAGCTCCTTTTAGGAAGTGATCAAAGAACCTCTTTTGCAGAGCGACCGAACTGGCGATGTAGAACGAAGACCAGTGATCGCCGCCATGCAGCTCGAGCCACTTCTGCTTCGAGCTCGCTTGCGTGAACCCTTCGATATTGCCTCGCAGATGCAGGCCGAGCCCTCCCCAATTGCCCGCCGAGAGGAGCGGTACGTCAACGCAGTCCCATCGTCCCGACCGCGCCTCGAAATACGAGTCCGGGAGGGGTCGGCTCGTCAGCTCGTGCTCAAGGTCCACTCGGTTAGAGCGAAGAGTCTCGTCATCCAGTGTCTCCGGACCCGCAACCAGCTCACTTGTCACGCGACTGCGCGGCCCGCGGTCACCGGCGCCGTGCTGGACGTTCACGACCTGCGGTCCGTACCAGGACTTCCACAACGCCGTGCAAGGGATGCCACCGTGGCGCACTGCGTCCCGATAGATGTCGGCTGCACCTTCCCAGACACAGATCGCCGACAGCGACGGAGGACGGCGCGATGCAGTGAACCACTGGTTCACGCCGTAGTAGGAGATCCCGTTCATGCCGACCTTGCCGCTGCTCCATGGCTGTGCTGCAGCCCAAGCAATCGACTCGCAAATGTCGCTGATCTCTCGCTCTGACCAGGGATCCAACAATCCGGGGGAGCGACCGGCGCCGCGGCTGTCGATGCGGATGCACACATAACCATCGCACACCCATTTCTCGGGGTCGACCGTCTCCCAGTTCTGGTACCGGCCACTGGATCCCTCTGCCACATCGGGGTGGCTGCGGACCATGCCCTCCCAAGCAGCCGGATAGCCCTCCTGGAAGGCCAGTCCTTTGCCGTAGGGTCCATAGCTCAGCAGTACGGGATAGCGCCCTTCCTCCACCGGACGAAAAACATCGGCACGCAGAACCGTTCCATCATCCATCGTGATGGGGACGTCCCAGTCCACAACGATGGCGTCGATGATCGCGGCAGCTTCAGTCTCTTTCATTGGGTTCATTGCGTCGTCCTTTTTTGTCTTTCCATGCCGGCAAGAATAGGAATTGCATGCCCGCTCGGGAAATACTGTCGTGGCATGGCTGGCATGCCCTGGACAGTGGCGTGTATGCGATGGGCGGAAAGGCAAAAAAAAGCGGGCGACCAAAAGGTCGCCCGCTGTATTCGGACTCGAAACTCTCAAGTCTGGATGTTCAACGACCTGATGAGCGGCCGCCACTGCGCCTCGTCTGCCGCAACCTGACGCGCAAATTCCTGGGGCGTGCTCGGAGTCGGCTCTATCCCCCTCGCAAGCAACTTTGAACGCACGTCCGCGTCGCGCAGATAGTCGCTCGCGCATAGCGCCCATTGATCCAGCACCGAGCGAGGCGTCCCTTTCGGCGCAAACAACCCGAGCCACACCCCGAGTACCAATTTGAGTCCGGTCTCAGTGAGTGTCGGGACATCAGGCAACTGTGACAGGCGCTTGCTGGTTGCCACCGCCAGCGGACGAACCCTTCCAGCGTCGATGAGGCCGCCGGCTGACGCCACACTGTCCGCGAGAAAGTCGATTTCTCCGGCAACCAGCGCCTGCAAGGCCTGCGGTGTTCCCTTGTACGCGACAGGCGTCGCCTTCGCGCCAACGGTCCGCAGGTAGAGCTCGCCGATCAGGTGCGACATCGAGCCGGGCCCGATCGTGCCGTAGTTCAACTTGCCTGGATTTGCCTTGAGCGCTTCGGCAAGCTCCTGCGCCGTGTGGTACTTGGAATTGGCCGGCACAACCAGGAGCCCGTCGATCCGCCCGATTCCCGTGAGCGGCTCAAAGTCGGTTGTCCCGCTATAGGGGGACTTCATGGTGACGGCGGGTCCCGTCACGATCGATGTCGTCGAGCCGTACAGCAGCGTGTAGCCGTCCGGTGCAGCTCGCTGGGCGAGCTGCGTGCCGATAATGCCGCTTGCGCCGGGGCGATAGTCCATGACGAGCGGCTGACCAGTCGCCTTCTGCATCGAGATGCCGATCTCTCGCGCTTCCGCATCCCCCGGCGATCCAGGGGGAAAGGGGAAAATGAGCGTTACCGGACGGTGCGGATAGCCGTTGCCGCCCTGCGCGCGCAGTTGGGTTCCCAGCATCGACGCCAGCGACCCGGCGATCATGTTTCGCCTGTTCATACGACTGTCTCCTCTAGTAGTAATTAGACTGGAGAAGAGGTTAGCAACGAGGCAATGGCGGCGGAAATGCTTTCTCGGCATGGCGACCATGCCGATCCCGGTGTAACGTCAAGGCAGGCGAGCAACGTCCGTCCCTGACGGGATGAACCCCTTCAGTCTGGCAAGTGGCCAGCGACCGCCTGATATCTGCTCATGGGCGACTTGCCGCAGCATGAGTTGCATGCGCTGGCCCGCAACGGACAAACCTTGTTCGCGGCCTTTTATCAGAAGCCAGGAGATCATCACGTCCTTGATGGGTGCCATGGAGATGGCACCACGCTCAAGCAGGTCGCTCCCGGAGCACACCGGCAGGGTCGTGAACCCCAAGCCCGATTCCACCGCCCTCAACACCAGTTGCCGAGTGTTGACCTCCATCGCAATGTTGAGGCGCAAATTCCGTTCGGCCATCGCGCTTTCCACGATCATGCGTCCCACATTCGGGCGGCTCATCGCAACCATTGGCCGATCGACAAGATCTTCCAGGGCCAACGGCTTGTCCATGGAAAGACCTGATTCGGCTGGGCCGATCAGACACATTGGCTCTTCGATGAAAGGGAAGGCCTCAAGACTGGCGAGGGGTTCCCCGGAGGCGACCACTGCCAGGTCGGCCCTGCCCTGTGCGACCATTGACCAGGCGTCGAGGACTCCGCTTGATCCTTCGAATACCCTCAGCAAGACGTTAGGAAAACTGGTCCTGAATCGCTGTACGACCGGAAACGCGAGCAACTCCGACATGGACGGAGGCAGCGCGATCGTGAGCTCACCGCTGGCGTCACCGGACCGATCTCGGACCTCGGAGCGGACCCGATCGAAATGGCGCAGCAGTTCGACGGCACTTCCGCGAAGACATTCCCCAGCCTCCGTAAGCGTGATACCACGTTCGGAACGGTGTAGCAGCGTCGCATCGAGGTCTTCTTCGAGCGAGCGCATCTGACGCGACAGCGCCGGCTGGGCGATGTGCAAGACCTCCGCAGCGCGCGTCACGCTGCCGAGTTCGGCGATTTGGAGAAAGTAGCGCAGTTGCCTAACGTTCATGGCTTCACAAGAGCCGTGCGTCGGTGGTACCGAGGGGCGGCATTGCGCGCTGGCGGCGCAACCTAAGACGGGGGCCGACTGCAGTTTACTCTGCAACAGCTGCAGCGTGCCCAGACCGTCCCCCCGTCAATCAAAGGTTCTGACTGGCGAAGCCATCGGCCGGGGCGCTGGCCAGGAATGCGCGAGCGATGGTGAGCTTTTGGGACCATCACAATTGTCCGCCGCGTGCGCGAGCTTCGAAGAGCGCTCCGATCCTTTCTGAGTCGGCGCACCCGGGGAACAGGCTGCCCCCTCCTCCCCCCTCCTCGCCCGTACCTGAGTCTCAGGAACAAGTCTCGCCGTACGCGCGGTTCAGCCCGCGGATGCGACCGTCGCGAAGCTCCTCGCAAGCTCCGGCATGTTCGTCGCCGTCTTTGACCTCGCTCCGATCGCATGTCGCAACCTGCTCGCGCGCCGATGCCCACGGCGCTGACGGCGGCTACTTCGCGGTGCGCCACGATGACGGCTCTTCGGGAGACGACACCCATAGCCCACCACTGACAGGAGTCCTCACCCTCAATTGTTAAGCTTTGCATATCGTCGACAAGTCTCGGAAGAAGTGCGACCCACGATCTCTTGCCCCGCCCAGCCAGCGCCATGCCCGCCCGCATTCCCCCCCTCCAGATCAGCGCCTACACGGCCACCTCGGCCGTCGGCGTCGGCAAGGAGCCGCTTGCCGAAGCGCTCGAACATTCGCGCAGCGGCCTGCGCGCCAACGACTTCGGCCCCGCGCCGCTGCCGACCTGGATCGGCCGCGTCGACGGCCTCGAAGAGCTCCGCCTGCCCGACGCCCTCGCGCACTGGGACTGCCGCAACAACCGGCTGGCCTGGCTCGGCCTGCAAGCCGACGGCTTCCTCGAGGCCGTGGCCGAGGCGCGCGGGCGCCATGGCGCGGCGCGCATCGCGCTGATCCTCGGCACCTCGACCTCGAGCATCGGTGAGGCCGAGCTTGCTTATACCCAACTCGACGCCAGCGGCGCCTTTCCGACCGCACAGCGACGCCCCAAGGTGCACACGCCGCATTCGCTCGCGATGTTCGTGCAGGAGGTGCTGGGCCTCGAGGGGCCGAGCGAGACCATCTCCACCGCCTGCTCCTCGAGCGCCAAGGTGTTCGCCTCGGCCGAGCGGCTGATCCGCCTGGGCCTGGTCGACGCGGCCGTGGTCGGCGGCGTCGACACGCTGTGCGGCAGCGTGCTGTTCGGCTTCAACTCGCTCGAGCTGGTGTCCGGCGGACCGTGCCGGCCCTTCGATCCGGAGCGCGACGGCATCAGCCTGGGCGAGGCCGCGGGCTTCGCGCTGCTCGAGCGCGCCGACGCGGCTTCCGCCACAGGATTGCAGCTGCTGGGCTACGGCGAGGCCAGCGACGCGCACCACATGTCGACGCCGCACCCCGAGGGCCTGGGCGCCGAGCGCGCGCTCGACGAGGCGCTGGCGCGCGCCGGCCTCGCGCCCGAGGCGATCGACTACATCAACATGCACGGCACCGCGAGCCAGAAGAACGACGAGGTCGAGGGCGCGCTGGTGGCGCGCCGCTTCCCGGCGCGCACGCATGCGAGCTCGACCAAGGGCTTCACGGGCCACACGCTGGGCGCCGCGGGCATCGTCGAGGCGGTGATCAGCCTGCTGGCGATCGAGCGCGGCCTGATGCCGGGCACGGTCAACTCGGCCGCGCTCGACCCGGGCTTCGGCCCGCAGATCCGGCTCGCGCCGGCGCACGGCGAGGTGCGCTACGCGCTCTCCAACTCCTTCGGCTTCGGCGGCAACAACTGCGCACTGGTGTTCGGTAAGGCGGCGCAGGCATGAGCACCGCCCCAGGCCGCCCCAAGCAAGCTCGGACCGCGGTGCGAAGCACGAAGGTACTTCCATGAGCACCACGCCGACGATCTACATCGAGGGCTTGGCCTTCTGGAGCCTCACCCGCTCGGCTGGGAGGCCGCGAGCGGCCTACCGCGGCGAGGGCGTGCTCGCCAGTCCGCCGACGCTGGTGCTCGAGGGGGAGACCACGGCGATCCACGGCTCTGGCTACTAAGCAGACGCTTGCACCTCGGCAATTCATGACATACGCCAGCTAAACTGTATTTAGCCAATTTGGGAATGTTCATGCTCAATGTCACCTCGGCCGAAGCACAAAATCGCTTCGGGCAACTGCTGGGCTCTGCTCAACGCGAGCCCGTCGCCATCACCCAACGCGGCCGTCCCGCGGCTTACATCATTTCTCCTCAAGAGATAAATGAATTGCAGGAAGCTCCCCGTGCACGCGGCGAGGAACGGATCCAGCAACAGCGCCATTGGGCCGATGCATGCGCTGACGGCTGGAACGCCGTACAGGCCCAGTGGGGCTCTTTCGCAGACGAACACTCGCCCCTCTGAGGCATGGCGCAGTTCGATCTGCATCGAAACAGCGGCGAACAACAGCGCGCCATCCCCTATGTCTTGGGAAACTACAGATAGGTGTCCACAAGGCCCACCTAGAGCGTTCGCGTGACTCTCAGGGCACCTCGATCAATCGACCGGAGGCCGCGCCCTGCGTCTAGCGCACACCGAACAGACGTGGCGCTCGCAATCAGCGCGAAGCATGGGTACGCCGATCCTGGCGTTCGACACCGTCGGCAAGGACTTGTTCCCGTGACCTAGCGCTGCGCAGCTTGTAGGAAGTCTTCGTCGGAAAGAGTCTCAAACAGCGATCGAGCCGCCATCCACGAAGAGTTCAATGCCGGCAATGTAGCTGCTCTCATTTGATGCAAGGAACAGCACGGCGCGCGCGATCTCGTCTGGCTGACCCAGGCGACCGAGAGGCACGACCTGCTTCAGCATGTCTTCGACGCCCGGTCGCGAATCAAGGTAGCTACGCATCAGGCTGGTCTCAGTGCCGCCCGGCGATACCACGTTGACGCGGATTCCGCGCTCCTTCAGGTCGGCCGTCCAGGTTCGCGCGAACGAACGCACTGCCGCCTTGCTCGCGTTGTAGAGCGTTTGGTCGGGAAAGCCTTTACTGCCGGCGACCGAGCCGTTCAGGATGACTGCGGCGCCAGCGGTCATCAGTGGCAATGCCTTCTGCACGGTAAAAAGCACGCCGCGTACATTCAAGTCGAATAGGCGGTCAAAGCCGGCTTCGTCAATCGTGCCCAGCGGGCGCGGCTCGCCCTCGGCGATGCCAGCGTTGGCAAACACAACATCCAGCTTGCCGCTCTCGCGCTGAATGCGCTCGTAGAGGCGATCGAGGTCGGTGAGGTTCGCGGCATCTCCCTGTACGCCGATAGCACCGTTGCCAATTTCCCGGACGGCGTCGTTGAGTCGCTCCTGTCTGCGTCCGGTGACGTAGACCCGCGCGCCCTCTGCGGCGAAGAGCTTGGCAGTTGCCAGTCCAATGCCTTCGCTGCCACCGGTAATCGCTACAACTTTGTCTACAAATCGCTTGCCCATGCGTACCTCATCTCTAAAGTGGAGTGTTCCTCCACTTATTATATGGAGGAACCATCCACTTTTGAAGCGGAGCTATCATCCACTTGTAACCAAGACCGGATATGAAAGAAAGTCCTGCCACCGATGAGGCGCCACTACGCGCCGATGCAGCGCGCAATCGGGAGCGTATCCTTGCAGCTGCCGAAGAGGTGTTTCTCGAGCGTGGTGCTGATGCCTCGCTCGACGATGTTGCCAAGCGTGCGAAGGTGGGGATCGGGACGCTTTATCGCCGCTTCCCGACGCGCGAGGCCCTGCTTGCCGCACTAAGCGATGAGCGCCTGTTGTCGCTCGCAGCGGCGAGTCGAGCCGCAGACCCTGCGCCCGAACCCACAGCCTCCATACGCGCTTTCGTTCGAGCGCTCGTGATGCATGCCAGCCACTATCACGGACTAGCTGCATCGCTGGGCGCGGTACTTAAAAGCGGCACTCCCGGCTGCAAAGCGGGGAGCGATGAGGGTCTGCGGCTGCTCCAGCGTGCGCAAGAAGCGGGAGCGATTCGCGAGGATCTGTCCCTGGACGATCTGTTGTGCATGGTCACGGCGATCTCTCTTGCTGTCGAGCAGTCCCACAGCGGAAAAGCGCGTATCGCGCACTTGGTAGATCTGTTCTTTGACGGAATTGGGTTGCACCGAGCTGACGATCAACTGCTCCCCGAAAAAGTCGCGAACTAACCGATCCAGTCCTGGACGTGCTCAAAATGGTGAGCACAACCAAATCTTCACGCTGGCGGTAATTCCGGGCGGGCGTTGATTTCGATCGAGTTGGTCGAGTGGCGCTCTAGAAACAATCCCATTGAATCTCGACGGCGCATCATTGCGCCAGCAACTTCTTTTGCCGCGGCTCTTGTATCAGCCAGTCAGCTTCCTTGAATCAACATCCATCGCATGTTCACTTCCTCGTCGTGCAAGGTATGTAGCGGATAAATCTCGAGCCTGCATCCGAGCGCGCGTCTGAGGTGCCCCGTCGGCGCCGAACTCCGCACAGCAACCAGACCATCGCACCAATCGCATCAGCGGAAACGAAGTTGCCCGAGGTCGACCCCAGCCGAGGACATTCCGCGTGAAGGCTTGGCTCAAAGGTTCGAGAGCGATGCCGAGGCATTTTGAGGTGCCGCAGACGGTGAGTACTGCAAGCATGTCTGACGCCCGTAACTCCCGCAGGACCGAACCCTCGACAAAAGACGTGGTGACGTCTGGCCACTCCTTTTCATCGCAAAAGGTACATCATTACATCGACGAAAGTCGCCCTGCGCGGCGCATACAAGAAAAACTACGTGCGGATGCTCGTCCTCAAGCGCAGCTGTTCTGCCGCCCGGTGGAAGCTCCCTTGCTCCTGCACTGCGACAAATGCCCTCAGTACGAAATACTCGGCTTCTCGCATGGCGGGTCCCGCTGATGTGCGGCTGAGCATATCTGAGCGGAGATGAACCACGATCCTTGTGCCCCTTGAAGCCGCTGCCAAGGATATCGTGTCGTAGTTCCCTGGCCCAAGCTGCCCGAAGTACTTGCAGGCCTTACAGCAAGGCTTACAGAGAAGGCATCCAGGGCAACGGCGCCAAAGCCGCGGGATCGATGCCGCACGTCGATCACCGCCGCAAGCCCGCTGCACGACGCCTCGTCCAGCGCGTCCGGCGGATCGCGGTGGCGGTCGACTGGCAGACCCAGGCATCCGAAGTTGCGGGCGATCTCCGCAAAGTCCCGCTGGATGAATTTGGTAGCAGTCCTGCATCCGCTCGCCATCGATCTGCGCCTTGCGCAAGCTCGTGAGTCCTTGCGCGAGGCAACCGTTGTTGTTGCCGACCATGATCGTGTTCAAGGCGCGCGATTTGCTCCTCGAATCGGGGGACGATGCCGAAGGCCTTGGGGTCGAGCGCCCCCTCGAGAGAGCTCTCGGCAAGCCGGCCGACGTCGACCGCGCAGATGGCTGGTGGGCTTCGGCCGGTTCCTGGAGAGCAGGCCGGCAGCTTTCTTCAAAGAGCGCTAGATGACGTCACGCGATGTGGCAAATGGGATTGCCACAGGCTCGCTGGAAGGACGTTCGCCACGCTCAATCGAGCAGTTCTTCCAACAGCCTGGCGCCATCGGTCCCACGCTTGCAACGGCTCCATAGCCGATCGAACAGCTGCACGTGCAGGTCGACAGCCTCCTTCGCGGAAGTGATCATCGCCACGCCCACGTCCAGGTTCGGCAATTCGCCGATCCGAAAGGGACTCGTGCCGAGAACCACCGCATCGGATTGGTAGAACAGCTGGAATGCCACGTTCGGCACCACGTTTTCAACCAGGCCGATCTGGATGCCCAGCGGTTCCGTGCGCATCAGCCTGGCCAGGTGTTCCACCTGGCGCTGAGCTGCCTGCCTGCGCTTCGCGACCGTGGCAGCCGGCAGTCCAAGGCGCCCGACCAAACCTAGGGTCAGCAGTCGCCGCAGCTCCTCGAGCGAATAGAGACAGGTGATCGACGGCGAGTGCTCGCGGGCCTGGATCCGACGCTGCCCGAGGGTCTCCAGCAGCGCGGTCCCGCGGTCGCTTCGGGCACCAGCGCGCACGCGGCTGACGGGCGCTTCCGCCTCCTCGATCATGAGTGCAAGGTACTCGTCGTACTCCTCGGTGGTCAACAGGTATGACAGCGGACTGAAGAGCGCGACGATGTGACTCGCATTCTTCTCGAGCTGCTGCATGCGTGCCTGGTAGCTCGCGGCGTTCGCGTGGTACTCGGCCCCCGCCCCGAGCAGCGAGGCCAGACTGGTACCGAGGATGGAGGCGATGTTCTGGATCACGTCGATCTTGACGATCTCCCCTTGCTCGATGCGATAGAGCGCGGCACGCGACACCCCCAGTCGCGCAGCGAGCTCGTCTGCGTTGTAACCAGCACCAAGTCGGTAGGCACGCACCCGCGCGCCGATGTCGGCCAAGTCAAAGGCCATACGGCTGCCTCGTTGTTTCAAAAATTAGACATCTGCTCATTATCGACCGTGTCGCTCCCCAGTGCGCGGCGCCTCTGCATCCAGGGGCGGGAGCCACGGCTGACACGCGACTGCCTAGGGATAGCCCTATGTGAGTCCAAAAGGTTTAGAACCAATAATTGGATATTGTCTCAAAATTTAGTCACTCTTGCAGCGGCATCCCCTCTCATGATCGAACACACGACGCCAGCCTCGCCGCGCTGGCGACAACGCCCACCCGGCTCCAACTGGGGCGACTTCGGCCCCGACGACCAGGCGGGCCGGATGAATCTGCTGACGCCGAGCAAGGTCCTCGAGGGCCTGGCGGAGGTGCGCGATGGGCGCACCTTCTGCCTGAGCCTGCCGCTCGATTTCCCCGGCGGCAACGTGCTCAACGAGAAGCGCCGGCCCCCGATCCTGCGTCCCACGCTGCGCAATGGCCGGCCGAACATGAACTACAAGATGTTCACGGAGCTGCTCAACCTGACCGACGTGCTCTGCGACGACCTGGCCGTGCTTTACCTGCAGTACTCCACGCAGTGGGATTCGCTGGCGCATGTCGGCCAGATGTTCGACGCGAACGGAGACGGGGTGCCGGTGCCTGTCTTTTACAACGGCTACCGTGCGCACATCGACATGATCGGCCCGGAAGACCCCGCGGATGCGGGGCCGCCGATCGCGGGCGTGACGCACTCCACTTCGCATGCCAAGGCGCTGGGCATCGAGAACATGGCCGAGCGCTGCGTGCAGGGCCGCGCGGTGATGATCGACCTGCGCGCGCACCTGGGCGACGACCGCGTGAACGTCGGATACGACACCCTCATGCGCATCCTGGATGCCGACCGCGTCGAGGTGGAGAGCGGCGACATGGTGTGCCTGCACACCGGTTACGCGCAGCGCCTGCTCGACATGAACCGGCAGCCGGATGCCACGGTTCTGGACCGCAGTTGCGCGGTGCTGGATGGGCGCGACGAGCGCCTGCTGCAATGGATCACGGACTCGGGCCTGTCCGCCCTGATCGCGGACAACTACGCGGTCGAAGCCCAACCCGCGCGCGCCTTCGACGGATGCTGCGCGGCACTGCCGCTGCACGAGCATTGCCTGTTCAAGCTGGGCGTGCACCTGGGCGAGCTGTGGCACCTCACGCCGTTGGCCGAATGGCTGCGCGCGCGCGGGCGCAACCGCTTTCTGCTGACAGCGCCTCCCTTGCGGCTTCCCGGCGCGGTCGGCTCCCCGGCCACACCGGTCGCCACGGTCTGACGGCCCATGAACTACAAGTTCGACTTCAGCAGCGTCGCGGCATTCTGGCCGGACTTCCTGCACGGCGCCTGGCTCACGATCCAGCTCTCGTTCGCGGCCACGCTGCTAGGCTTCGTGCTCGGCTCGCTGTGCGCGATCGGCCGCCGCAGCCAGCTCGCGTGGCTGCGGCGCACCTGCGGCATCTATGTGGAAGTGATCCGCAACACGCCGCTGCTGGTGCAGGTCTTCCTCTTCTACTTCGGCTTCGCGAGCCTCGGGCTGACGATGCATGCCGCGGTCGCATCGCTGCTGGTCCTCGTGATCAACGTCGGCTCCTACACCACCGAGATCATGCGCGCCGGTTTCGAGTCGGTGCATCCGGGCCAGATCGAGGCCGCCGAATGCCTCGGCCTTTCGCGCATCCAGACCTACTGGTACGTGGTGCTCCAGCCGGCCATGGAGCGCGTCTACCCGGCCCTGACCAGCCAGTTCATCCTGCTCATGCTGGCCACCTCGATCATGTCGCAGATCTCGGCCGAGGAACTCACCGCCGTCGCGAACCGCGTGCAGTCGATGACCTTTCGCGCCTTCGAGACCTACCTCGTGGTCGCCTGCTGCTATCTCCTGCTGTCGCTCGCGATGCGTGCCGGGTTCTGGCTCCTGGGCCTCCTCATCTTCCCTCGTCGACGCAGGCTCGGCACCGCGATTTGAGTCGACCCGATGAACAACGAATTCAACACCAACCACCTGCTCTTCCTGCTCCACGGCGCAGCCTGGACGCTCGGCCTGTCGGCCACCGGCTTCGTGGGCGGCGGTCTGCTCGGGTTCCTCGTGGCCCTGGGCCGCATCGCGCCCAGCCGGCCGTGCCGCGGACTCGTGGGCATCTACGTGCAACTGATCCAGGGAACGCCGCTGCTGATCCTGATGTTCCTGGCGTACTTCGGCCTCGGCATCATGGGCTTCGACGTTCCACCGCTCGCGGCCGCCGGCCTGGCGATGACGATCTACACCAGCGCCTACCTCGGGGAGATCTGGCGCGGGGCGCTGCAGTCCGTGCCCCGGACGCAGTGGGAAGCCGCCGAGTGCCTGTCCTTCAGTGCCTCGCAGCGCCTGTTCCTGATCATCGTGCCCCAAGCCCTGCGCATCGCCACGCCGCCAACGGTCGGCTTTCTCGTGCAGATCGTGAAGAACACCTCGCTGGCTTCGGTGGTGGGTTTCATCGAGCTCGCGCGGGCCGGCCAGGTCATCAACAACGCCCTGTTCGAACCCTTCCTGGTGTTCTCGATCATGGCGCTTCTGTACTTCGCGCTGTGCTACCCGCTCTCGCTGTGGGCACACGCGCTCGAAACGCGTCTGCGCGTCGGTCGACGCGCCTCTCCTGGAACCTGAGACATGAACGACAACACAGCACTGGTTCGACTGGACCAGGTTCGGAAAAGCTTCGGCACGGCGAGAGTGCTCGATGGCGTGTCCTTCGACGTGCACCGCGGCCAGGTCGTGGCCATCATCGGCCGCAGCGGCTCCGGCAAGAGCACGGCGCTGCGCTGCATCGACCGCCTCGAGACCATCGATGGCGGCGAGATCACCGTGTGCGGCCAGTCGCTGAGCAGCGCCTCGCTGGACCTGCGCCGCCTGCGCCGCGAGGTTGGCATCGTCTTCCAGAGCTACAACCTCTTTCCGCACCTCACGGTGGCCCAGAACGTCTCGCTCGCACTCAGGAAGGTGCGCGGCAAGTCCGCCGCCGAAGCCACCGGCATCACCGATCGCGTGCTGCGCCAGGTCGGCATGCACGACAAGCTGCAGGCCTATCCCGAACAGCTTTCGGGCGGGCAGCAGCAGCGCGTGGCCATCGCCCGGTCCCTGGCGATGGAACCGCAGCTGATGCTCTTCGACGAGGTGACCTCCGCACTGGATCCGCAATTGACGGGCGAGGTGCTGCAGGTCATGGAATCGCTCGCCAGGGGCGGAATGACCATGATCCTCGTGACCCATGAGATGGCATTTGCCGCCAAGGTGGCGGACAAGATCGTCTTCATGCATGCCGGACGGGTGCATGAGATGGGCGGCGCGGACATCCTGGCCGCACCCCGCACACCGGAGCTCGCGCAATTCGTCGGCAACGGACTCTGACCTGCACCGTCCCTCTTTCTTCCCCATCCACATCCACATCAGGAGACATGACCATGATCAAGCCAACCCTCGGGCGCATCGCGCTGGCTTTCTCGCTGCTGGCCGCCGCGGGCGCAGCACAGGCCGACCTGCTCGACAACATCAAGCAGGCCAGGAAGCTACGCGTCGCCATCGAGCTGGCGCTGCCGCCCTACGGCATGACCAACGACAAGATGCAACCCTACGGCTCCGATGTGGAGACCGCGCAGCTCCTGGCGAAGGACCTCGGCGTCGAACTGGAGATCGTTCCGGCCACCGGTCCCACACGCATCCCGTTCCTGCAGACCAACAAGGCGGACCTCGCGATCGCGACGCTGTCGATCAGTCCCGATCGCCAGAAGGTGATCGACTTCTCCGTGCCGTACTCGGTCGTGCAGATCGTGGTCGCCGCGCCCAAGTCGATGAACATCAAGGGCTATGGCGACCTCGTCGGCAAGAAGATCGCCATCACCCGCGGCAACGTGCAGGAGATGGAACTCGTGCAGAAGGCCGTGGGCGCGCAGATCGTGCGCTACGACGATGACGCGACGCTGGTGACCGCTGGCGTGAGCGGGCAGGCGCCGATCGTCTCCACTGCGACCACCCTGCTGCAGGCGATCCAGACCAAGGCGCCCGGCAGGGAACTCGAAACCAAGTTCGTCGTGAAGGAGTTCAACCTGGGCATCGGCATGCGCAAGGAAGAACCAAAGCTCCTGGCGTGGATCAACGACTGGGTCAAGGCCAACCGCGCCAATGGCAAGCTCAACGATATCTTCAAGAAGTATCACCACAGCGAACTGCCGCCGCTGCCCGCGCAATGAGCGCCGTTCACGAACTGCGCATCTACCACTGCGCCCAGGGCCGCCTCGCGGCACTGCACCGACGCTTCGAGGAAGCCACGCTCCCGCTGTGGCGCCGCCACGGCATCGAGGCGGTAGGTTTCTGGACCACCGAGGTCGGCTCGAGCAACCAGGCGCTGACGTTCATGATCCGCTGGGACAGCCTGGCCGCGCGCGAACGCATCTGGAGCGCGTTCTCCAACGATCCGGAATGGCTGGACGCGCGGGAGCGCTTCGAGTCCGAAGGGCCCATCGTCGCGCGGATCGAGAACCAATTGCTCGTTCCCACGCGCTACTCGCCGCTGCAGTGAGGACCAGCGAATGAATGATCGCCATGGCCTCGCGCCGACTGCCTCGTTCTCGGCCGCGCCGCGCGTGATACGACTGCATCCCGAAGACAACGTGGTGGTCGCACTCGACCAGCTGCTGTCGGGCACGCTCGTGCGCGGCGAGAACGTGGTCGTCTCCGGACTGGTTCCACCCGGCCACAAGATGGCAACCCGCGAAATCGCCGTGGGCGAGGTCGTGCGCCGCTATGGCCAGATCATCGGCTTCGCCAGCGTGGCGATCCGCGCGGGCCAGCATGTGCATACGCACAACGTGACGATGGGCGAGTTCAGCCGCGACTACGCGCACGCGGCCGAGACCCGGGCCACCCCGGCCGCCTCGCAGCCAGCCACGTTCCAGGGGATCGTGCGCAAGGACGGGCGCGTCGGCACCCGCAACTACATCGGCATCCTGACGACGGTCAATTGCTCCGCCACCGTTGCGCGGGCCATCGCCGACCGATTTCGCCGCGACATTCATCCGGATGCCCTGGGCGCCTACCCCGACATCGACGGCGTCGTGGCGCTGACCCATGACGCGGGGTGCGCCATCGATGCGAAGGGTGAAGGCCTGCGGATCCTGCAACGCACGTTGGGAGGCTATGCCTGCCACCCTAACTTCGCCGCGGTGGTCGTCGTCGGACTGGGCTGCGAGACCAATCAGATCTCCGGGCTGCTGGCCAGCCAGGGATTGACGCACGACGATCGCGTGCACAGCTACACCATCCAGGACGTGGGCGGGACCACGAACGCCGTCGAGCGCGGCGTGGATCTGGTGCGCAGCCTCTTGCCGGCGGCCAACGCCGTGCAGCGGCAGAGCGTTCCCGCGAGCCATCTGGTGGTGGGCTTGCAGTGCGGCGGCTCCGACGGTTATTCCGGCATCTCGGCCAACCCGGTGCTGGGTGCCGCCGTGGACCTGCTGGTACGGCACGGCGGCACGGCGATCCTGTCGGAGACGCCGGAGATCTACGGAGCCGAGCACCTGCTCACGCGACGCGCGCGCGCGCCGGACATCGGCCGCAAGCTGGTGGCGCGCATCCAGTGGTGGGAAGAATTCTGCGCCCGCAACGGCGCGGAGATGAACAACAACCCGTCCGCGGGCAACAAGGCCGGCGGGCTCACCACGGTCCTCGAGAAATCGATGGGTGGCATCGCCAAGGGCGGAACGACCTCACTCAACGAGGTCTACGAATATGCGCAGCCGGTCGCCGCCAAAGGGCTGGTCTTCATGGACACCCCGGGCTACGACCCCGTGTCGGCCACCGGGCAGGTCGCCGGCGGAGCGAACCTGATCTGCTTCACCACCGGCCGCGGCTCGGCCTACGGTTGCGCGCCATCGCCGTCGATCAAGCTCGCTACCAACACCGCCCTGTGGGAACGGCAGGCCGACGACATGGACTTGAACTGCGGAACCGTGCTGTCCGGCGAGCGCTCGATCGCCGAGCTCGGCGAGGAACTGTTTCGCATGATGCTGTCGGTTGCCTCCGGTGAGCGCTCGCGCAGCGAGCAGCACGGCTATGGGCAGAACGAATTCGTGCCCTGGCAGATCAGCGTGGTCACCTAGCCGCCGGCTGCATTCCCTTCTTCAGCCATCTTTCTCGAATTTTCCGAATACCGATCGAATGGAACGGCATGACGCTTGATCCTGTTTCCTCCCCGTCCCTGAAACTTGCCGCCTCCGCGGTGCTGCCGGACGACGGCTACGCAGGCACCCTGGTCGGACGCGCCTGGCTGACCGGCGAGGTGCCCGGTCCCGCGGTGGTCGCGATCCGCGCTGACGGGGTCTATGACCTGTCGAGAGCCTTCCCGACGATGTCCACCTTGCTCGATGCCGACGACCCGGCACGGCGGGTGCGCGAGACCGCCGGATCGCGCATAGGAAGCCTCGAGGAACTGCTGTCGAACAGCGTCCACCCTGGATGCGACATGCGCCGCCCCTACCTTCTGACGCCATGCGACCTGCAGGTCATCAAGGCCGCGGGCGTGACATTCGCGGCCAGCCTGATCGAGCGCGTGATCGAGGAGCAGGCCGGGGGCGATCCATCGCGCGCGGAAGAGGCCCGCGCGCAGGTGCGCGAGACCGTGGGCGACGACCTGTCGCTCATCAAGCCCGGCTCCGAGCAGGCCATGGCGCTCAAGCGCCTGCTGCAGGAACGTGGCGTGTGGTCGCAATACCTCGAGGTCGGCATCGGCCCGGACGCCGAGGTGTTCACCAAGGCGCCGGTACTGTCCGCCGTCGGCACGGGCCAGGAGATCGGCATCCGCAGCGACTCGGCCTGGAACAACCCGGAGCCTGAAGTCGTGCTGGCGATCAGCAGCGAGGGGGCGATCGTTGGCGCCACGCTCGGAAACGACGTCAACCTGCGCGACATCGAAGGCCGCAGCGCCCTCCTGCTGGGCAAAGCCAAGGACAACAACGCCTCGTGCGCGATCGGCCCGTTCATCCGGCTCTTCGACGCCTCCTTCGGGCTGGATGCCGTTCGCGGCGAAACGGTGCATCTGACCGTGCGAGGGCCCGAGGGTTTCGAGCTGGCGGGCATCAGCTCGATGTCGCAGATCAGCCGGGATCCGCTGGACCTGGTGGCGCAGACCATGGCGGCTCACCAGTATCCCGATGGCTTCATGCTTTTTCTCGGCACCTTGTTCGCACCCATTCAGGATCGCTCGCAGCCGGGCAGCGGCTTCACCCACCTTGTCGGCGACGTGGTGAGCATTCGCAGCGCGCGACTGGGCGAATTGCGCAATCGCGTCGCTCACAGCGAGGACGCGGCGCCATGGCGGTTCGGCCTGCGCGCCTTCATCGCCAACCTCGCGCGCCGCGGACTGCTCGCCCACGACCTCTGAAGAAACGAAGAAGCATGCAGAACCACGACAACCTGATCGGCGGCGAATGGCGCGCCGGCGCGAGCTACAGCCCCAACGTCAACCCCAGCAACCTCGGCGACGTGCTGGGCCACTACACGCAGGGCGACGCGAGCCATGTCGAGGCGGCCGTGGCCGCCGCCACCGCCGCCTTCCCGGCCTGGGCCACGGGCAGCGTGCAGGCACGCTCCGACGCGCTCGACAAGATCGGCAACGAGATCCTCGCGCGCAAGGAGGAACTCGGCACGCTGCTCGCGCGCGAGGAAGGCAAGACCAAGGCCGAAGGCATCGGCGAGGCCACGCGCGCTGGCCAGATCTTCAAGTTCTTCGCGGGCGAGTGCCTGCGCCTGTCGGGCGAGCTGCTGCCCTCGGTGCGGCCCAACATCGGCGTGGAGATCACGCGCGAACCCGTGGGCGTGGTCGGCCTGATCACGCCGTGGAACTTCCCGATCGCCATTCCCGCCTGGAAGATCGCGCCCGCGCTGGCGTTCGGCAACTGCGTGGTGCTCAAGCCCGCCGACCTGGTGCCGGGCTGCGCCTGGGCGTTGGCCGAGATCATCAGCCGCTCGGGCATTCCGGCCGGCGTGTTCAACCTCGTGATGGGCCGCGGCAGCGTGATCGGCGATGCGCTGGTCAACCACCCGGGCATCCATGCGATCAGCTTCACCGGCTCGGTGGGCGTGGGCCGCAACATCGCGGTGCAGTGCGTGAAGAACGGCAAGAAGGTGCAGCTCGAGATGGGCGGCAAGAACCCGCAGGTGGTGCTCGACGATGCCGACCTCGCGCAGGCGGTGGAACTGAGCACGCAGAGCGCCTTCTATTCGACCGGCCAGCGGTGCACGGCCTCGAGCCGGCTGATCGTCACCGAAGGCATCTACCCGAAGTTCATCGCGGCGATGAAGGAACGCATGGCCAAGATCAAGGTCGGCGACGCGCTCGCGCAGGGCACCGACGTGGGCCCGGTGTCCTCGAAGTCGCAGCTCGAGCAGGACCTGGAATACGTCGACATCGGCAAGGCCGAGGGCGCGGTGCTGGCCGCCGGCGGCGAACGGCTGAAGCTCGAGACCGACGGCTACTACATGTCGCCCGCGCTGTTCAGCGAATCGGCCGCGGCCATGCGCATCAACAAGGAAGAGATCTTCGGCCCGGTCGCGAGCGTGATCCGCGTGAAGAACTACGAGGAGGCGCTGGCCACGGCCAACGACACCGAGTTCGGCCTGTCGGCCGGCATCGCGACCACGTCGCTCAAGCACGCCACGCACTTCAAGCGCCACAGCCAGGCCGGCATGGTGATGGTGAACCTGCCGACTGCGGGCGTGGACTACCACGTGCCCTTCGGCGGGCGCAAGGGTTCGAGCTACGGTCCGCGCGAGCAGGGGCGCTATGCGCAGGAGTTCTTCACCACGATGAAGACGGCCTACACGCTGGCCTGAAGAGCCAGGAAGCCGCGAGTCGAAGTCGCTGTGGCGCGAGTGCGCGAGACCGCCGACCGCGCACCCGAGCGTCGATCTGCTCGCGGGAATGGCCCAGGCATGTCCCTCAGCGCGTCGACCTGAAAAGCACGCCGCTGCGCGGCATATTGTCGACGGCCCGCCCCAGGCCCTCCAATCGGGTCGTGAGCCCCTCGGGTCCTCGCGTCAACGTGAACAGGCGCTCGCCGACCTGATGGCGCCCCAGCGCGTTGCCGGGAGCGAAGTTGTAGAACTTGATCGCGAGCGACTGTCCCTCGGGAGTCGCCGTGCAAATGATGCGTCGATGGGTCTGGTAGCCATCGCCGTTGAGCGCGCAACTCGTCGCGCCCGCGGAAGGCCCGAGCACCAGGGTGTGTTCGATGAACGCGGCCACGCCCTCGGAGGGCGCCGAGCCGCCGATGCGGCCGACCGACTCTTCCCAGACGTAGCGGCCGTGCCATGCGGAAGAAGACGCGGTGGACGGAACAGGACGCGCAGCGGCTGCGCCCGCCCCCGAGGGAGCCGACGCGAGAGCCAGCGGAGTCACCGCGAAATCGCTGCCTCCGCGCTGCGCGGGCCACATGCCGATCTGGAACAGCTGGCGCTCGCCGCAGGCGTTCACGCTCCAGCGTTCGAAGTGGCCCCCACGCGAGTTGGCAGACACGGCGGGCTGCACCGGCACATAGCCGCGCGGCATCACCTCCATGCGCACCTCGGACAGCGTTTGGCAACCCTTGACCGTACGAACATGGCCTGCGATGCGGTTGAGGATGTCCGTCGCCAGTCTGGAGCTGGCGAGCGTGCGCCCCGATGAGGCAACCTGGGTCGTCCCTGGAGAGGGTTGGCTGGACGCCGGGGGCTGCTGGGCATGAGCCGCCGCGTTCCAGACAATGAGCGCGCCGGCCCCGACGGTACCGGCAACAAGGCGAGCAAGGTTCATCGTCGACTCCCTCCAATTCGAATGATCTCGTGGCCCGGGATCGGGCTGCCAAAGATTGCAGGCCCTCGGCACGGGCGCGATGTCTGTATCGAGCGCAACGCTCTGTCGGCGATTTGCCTGGAGGGGCCGTGTGCGAATTCCCGGCCACCCCATGCCCGCCGCGGCTGGACTTCCAGCCGAAAAACCGCGGGAAAACCTGGGGGCGAGCCAGAAAACCCCATTCATTTCAACGACTTGCAGCGCAAGGCCGGCGTGGCACACGCGTTGCTATTCCAGAGCGCATCCCCGAGACAGAGGACGGAGACAACCATGCGCGACATCCCCTTGCACAGCCCTTCCACGCGGCCTCCCGGTTCACGGCCTGAGCGCCCGCGTCCACACCCGCCTCTGCCCCTGCGCTGACATGCGCCACTCGGCCCAACGGCCCGGCTTCGCCGGGTCGCGCCGCCGCATGGCCATCCCATGGCGGGCGCGCCCGGCCACCCGCTTCCCGCTTTTCTTCCCTGCAACCAGAACCACAACGGAGACCGAGACAATGACTGCGAGACCCGAGATCGAGACCCGCTTCGCCAAGGCGAAAGCGCCACTGCGCATCAGCACCCTGCTGGCCGCCCTGATCCTTGCCGCCTGCGGCGGCGGAAGCGATGGGGGCGGTGGATTCATACCGCCCATCGCCGGCGGCGGTGGTGGTGGCAATCCCACGGACCCCGGCAACCCCGATCCGGGTACGCCGCCGGCGGGGGCAACGCTGAAGGTCGGTGTGCTGTCGTCGCCGCCTCAGTTGGTGACCGGAGACGACGCACTCGTCGAGCTCGAGTTGCTGAGCGAGCAGTCGCCCGACAGCCTGTCGGTGACGGTCGACGGGCGCGATGTCACGGCCGCCTTCGCGCCCAATCCCGCGAATGGAAGACTGGTGGGCAAGGTCACGGGACTGAAGACCGGCGCCAACGAACTGGTCGCGAGCTACGGCGGCTACAAGGCAACGCTCGCGTTGACGGCCTATCCGATCACCGGCCCCGTGATCTCGGGACCGCACGAGGAGCCCTTCGTGTGTGGCTACGAGACCTTCACGCGCATGGGCGGCCAGAAGCTCAAGTCGCTCGATGATGGCAAATGCTCGGTCGAGACGCGCGTGGACTACTACTACCGGACCACCGCGGGCACCAACACGCGCTTCGAACCCGGCAGCCTGAGCGCCTATCCGGCCAACATCGCCTACCTAACGATCGACGGCAAGCAGGTGCCGTACGTAATCCGGCTGGAGAGCGGCACCATCAACCGCGGCCTGTACCAGTCGGCGATCCTGCACGACGTGCTTAACGAGCCGGCCCCATCTCCAACATACCGTACCGCGGGCTGGAAGGGCGGACTGATCTATCCGCTCGGCGGCGGCTGCCAGGGCGGCTGGTTCCAGCAGGGCAACGACTTCGCCACGCTGATCAATCCGACCTACCAAAGCCGCGGGCTCGCGGTGACCACCTCCACGTTGAACGTCTTCGGCACGAACTGCAACGACCAGCTGTCGTCCGAGACCATCGCCATGGTCAAGGAGCGCTTCATCGAAAACTTCGGCACGCCCACCTACACCATCGGCACCGGTGGCTCCGGCGGCTCCTACCAGAGCCACCAGACCAGCGACAACTATCCCGGCCTCTTCGACGGCGTGGTGGTAAGCCAGGTGTTCGCCGACGTCACCTCGTCCACGATCTTCAAGTTGCACGACTCGCGCGTGCTCAACAACTACTTCAACGACCCGGCCACCGCGGCGCTGAACTACACCGCGGCCGAGAAGCAGGCGATCTCGGGCTACCTTCAGATCGGCAACATCTCCAACATGAGCGGACAGGCCGGGCGGCTCGATCCCACCGTGTCGTTCCCCGCTGGCGTGCCGGTGGAGAAGCGCTACAACGCCGCGACGAACCCGACGGGTGCGCGCGCCACGGTGTTCGACCACACGGTGAACGTCTACGGCAAGACCGCCGAAGGCTTCGCGCTGCGCCCGATCGACAATGTGGGCATCCAGTACGGCCTGAACGCGCTCAACGAGGGCAAGCTCGGCATCGACAAGTTCATCGACCTCAACGAGCGCGCCGGTGGCGTGGACCGCGACATGAATCGCACCACGACGCGCACCGTGGGCGACCTCGATGCGCTGACGCGGGCCTACCAGTCGGGGCGCATCGTCAATGGCGCGGGCGGACTGGCCTCCACCGCCATCATCGACCTGCGCGACTACAACGACGGCACGGTGGGTGGAGACATCCACACCAAGATCCATTCGTTCTCGATGCGGGAACGGCTGCGCCGCGCCAACGGCAACATCGACAACCACGTGATGTGGACCAAGGGCGCGAGCAGCGCCGAGGCCTTCGATGCAATGGACGTCTGGCTGCGCGCCACCAAGGCCGACCGCTCGGACCGTCCGCTTGCGCAGAAGATCGCCGCCGCACGGCCGGCCGACCTGAAGGACGCGTGCTGGAACAACGGCCTGAAGTACACGGAAGAGCAGACCGCCTTCGGCGCGAGCGCCTGCAACACCTTCTACCCGGCCGGCACGACACCGCGCATGGCCGCCGGGGGCCCGTTGACCGACGACATCGCCAAGTGCCAGCTCAAGCCGCTGAACCCCTCGGACTACCGCGTGTTCTTCACGCCCACGCAATGGGCCCGCCTGAGTGCTGCGTTCCCCGACGGCGTGTGCGACTGGACCAAGCCCGGCGTGGGCCAGCAACCGCTGAGCGGTACCTGGCTGTCCTTCGGTCCCTCGCCGCTGAACCTGCTGTTCGACGTCACCAAGCAGATCACGCCGTCGATGCTCTGACATCGCCGGCCTGACCCGCGAAGACCGCCGTCGACCTCGCGGCGGCGGTCCGACCGACCTCTTTTCTTTCCACCGGAGCCATTTCCTTGAACCGATCGATCGTCAAACAAAGCCTGGCCGTGCTCGCGGCAGTCGCCACATCCCTGAGCGTGCACGCGCAGGACTTTCCGGGCGGCAAACCCATCACCATCGTCGTGCCCTTCGCCGCGGGCGGCCCCACCGACCGCGTGGCGCGCGACCTCGCCGAAGCGCTGCGCAAGCCGCTGGACGGCGCAACGATCGTGATCGACAACGCCGCGGGCGCGGGCAGCACCATCGGCAATGCGAAGGTCGCGCGCGCCAAGGCCGACGGCTACACGCTGTTGCTCACGCACGTCGGCATGGCCACGACCCCCGTGCTCTATCGCAAGCTGCCCTACAACTACGAGACCGACTTCGAGTACCTGGGCATGATCAACGACGTGCCGATGACCGTGATCGGCAAGCCGCAGCTCGAGGCCAACAGCTTCAAGGAACTGCGGGACTGGATCGGCAAGAACGCCGGCAAGACCAATCTTGGCAACGCCGGCATCGGCTCGGCCTCGCACCTGTGCGGCCTGTTGTTGCAGAGCGAGCTCAAGGCGGAGATGACCACCGTGCCCTACAAGGGAACGGCACCGGCCATCGCGGACTTGCTCGGCGGCCAGATCGACCTGCTCTGCGACCAGACCACCAACACCACAGGCCAGATCGAAGCCAGGAAGGTCAAGGCCTATGCGGTCACGACGCTCAAGCGCCTGAGCACGCCAGCATTGAAGGATCTGCCCACGCTCGACGAGTCGGGCTTGAAGAACTTCCAGGTCACGATCTGGCATGGGCTGTATGCGCCCAAGGGCACGCCGGCGCCAGTCCTCAAGAAGCTCAATGACGCACTGAAGGTCGCACTCAAGGACGCGGAGTTCATCAAGAAGGAGGAAGGCCTGGGCGCGGTGGTCGTGACCGACAAGCGCGTGGAGCCGGCGGAGCACAAGAAGTTCGTGCAGGCAGAGGTCGCGCGTTTCGGCCCCGTCATCAAGGCTGCGGGCGTCTACGCGGATTGATGCACCGCGGTGATGCACGAGAGAACGCCGATGCAGGGTAATTCCGCCTCGGCGAATCACGAGCGCCTGCGTACGATCGTCGGCTGTTTGCGTATTCGCGCGGCCCTCCGCCCCCCACTCTCGTGTCAATGCTGCTTTCGGCAGGTCGCGCCGTGCTGAAGCTGTCTGCACCGTACCGCCATGGCTTCGCCGGCTCCCCCGACGATCTGCGAGACCAGGCCGTGCTGGCGCGCTTCAAGGGTACGACAGCCTCCTCGACCACCACACGCTGGCGCCGCTGGGCCGCGGTGGGGGCGTGGCTGTGCCTGATCGCCGCGGGCGGTGCGCTGGCGTACCTGATCGGAGAGCGCACGGGCATCCGTGCACTCCAGCAAGGGACCTTGCACCGGCTCGACATCTATTCCACCAGCCTGCGCAGCGAGCTCAGCCGCTACGAGTACCTGCCGCAGGTCGTTGCACTCAGCCCCGATGTGCTCGATCTGCTGCGCGCGCCGAACAACCGGACCCTGCAGCTCGAAGCGAATGTGTACCTCGAGACGGTCAATGCGCATGCGCAGGCCTCCGCGGTCTACGTGATGGACACCACGGGCCTGACGCTCGCGGCCAGCAACTGGAACCAGCCCGGCAGCAGCTTCGTGGACATGAACTTCTCCTACCGCCCGTACTTCAAGGACGCTGTGCGGGGCATGCCCGGACGCTTCTACGGGATCGGGACGGTCAGCCGCGAGCCCGGGTACTATTTCTCGCACGGCATCGTCGACGGCAACCGCCAGCTCGGCGTGGCCACCGTCAAGGTCAATCTCGACAAGCTCGATGCCGCCTGGTCGCGCTCCACCGACAAGGTGCTGGCCATCGATGGGAACGGGGTCGTGTTCCTCGCGTCCGAAGCGGCCTGGAAATTCCGCGCCTTGCGTCCGTTGTCGAGCGAGACCCTTCAGCAGCTCGCGCAGACCCGGCAGTACACGGAAGCGGGCGCGCTGCGCCCCATCGACATGCGCGAGCACCGGCCGCTGTCGGGTGGCGACGCGATGGTGGTGCAGCTGGACGCCGACGGTGCTCGCCGGTTCGCGACGCACGAACCCTTCGGGCCCGACTACCTGCTGGACAGCCGGCCGGTCGAAGGCACGGACTGGAAGCTGATCATCCTGTCCGACATGAAGCCCGTGCACGCGATCGCGCGCACATCGGCCGTGGGCACGGTGTTCGCGCTGGTGTTCCTCACGCTGCTGGTGCTCTACATCCAGCAGCGCCGGCGCATCGTGCACCAACGGCTCGCGGCACGAGAGGCGCTGCAAGGCGCCTACGACGAGCTCGAGCAGATGGTGCAGGTCCGCACCGAAGCACTGAGCCATGCCAACGAGCACCTGCAGACGGAAATCACGGAGCGCCAGCGCGCCGAGGACATCCTCAAGAGCACGCTGGACGACTTGGTGCAGACCGGCAAGATGGCCGTGCTGGGCCAGATGTCTGCGGGCATCACGCACGAACTCAACCAGCCGCTCGCCGCGCTGCGCACGCTGTCGGCCAATGCCGTCGTCTTTCTCG
Source organism: Variovorax sp. ISS6 (assembly GCF_056523145.1). Classification (NCBI taxonomy): domain Bacteria; kingdom Pseudomonadati; phylum Pseudomonadota; class Betaproteobacteria; order Burkholderiales; family Comamonadaceae; genus Variovorax; species Variovorax sp. ISS6. The sequence goes on along the minus strand of NZ_JAWRZC010000002.1, from coordinate 1,224,542 downwards.
AGCGCGGACACACCGAGCAGGTCGATCTCAACCTTCGCACCATCTGCGAGCTGACGGACCGCATGGGCCAGATCACCTCACAGCTGAAGAAGTTCGCGCGACGGTCGACGGTTCAGCTCCAATCGGTGCCGCTGGCCGACACCGTCGCCGACGCGCTGTTTCTGCTCAGCCAGCGCATCCGCCAGGAGCGCATCGCGTTGTCGCAGGAGATCGAACCCGGCCTGCGTGCCCTGTGCGAAGGCAATCGGCTCGAACAGGTGCTGGTCAACCTGCTGGTGAACGCCTTCGACGCCACGGCCTCCGCAGGCGTCGATCCGCGCCGCGTGCGCGTGGTGGCGCGAAACGCGCCCGAGGGTGTCGTGCTCGAAGTTCACGACAACGGCACCGGCATCGCGCCGGAGGTCATGCCACGGCTGTTCGAGCCATTTTTCACCACCAAGGAGCAAGGCCTCGGATTGGGCCTCGGGTTGGCGATCTCCGCCGGCATCGTGCGCGACTTCGGTGGCCTGCTGCGTGCCGCTCGCAGCGATCTCGGCGGGGCGGTCTTCTGCGTCACGTTGCGAAAAAGCAGAGGAACGGACACTTCATGATTGAAACGCGCAACCTCGAAGTTCTCTATGTCGAAGACGATCCGCCCGTGCGCCTGGGCAGCACGCAGGCGCTGCAGCTCGCCGGCATTCGCGTCACCGGCTTCGGCTCGGCCGAGCAGGTGCTTCAGAAACTAACGCCAGGGTTCGCGGGCGTGCTGGTCACGGACGTCAAGCTGCCGGGCATCGACGGCCTGGCGCTGCTTTCGCGCGCGCTGAAGCTCGATCCGAGCCTGCCTGTGATCCTCGTGACCGGCCATGGCGACATCACGATGGCGGTGCAGGCCATGCGCCTGGGGGCCTACGATTTCCTCGAGAAACCCTTCTCCCCAGACCAGCTGACCGAAGTCGTCCAGCGCGCGCTGGACAAGCGCGCGCTGAGCCTGGAAGTCGAGCATCTGCGGCGCAGGATCGCGGGCTTCGAATCGATCGAGGCGAAGCTCATCGGTCGCTCTTCTCCCATGCAAAAGTTACGCCGTCTGGTGTTGGACGTGGCCAACTCCGATGCCGATGTCCTGATTCTCGGAGAGACCGGGACCGGCAAGGAATTGGTGGCGCGTTGCCTGCACGATTGCAGCCGGCGTAAGGATGCCAACTTCGCGGCCATCAACTGCGGCGGCATGCCCGAGGCGTTGTTCGAAAGCGAGATGTTCGGCCACGAGGCCGGCGCCTTCACCGGCGCGGCGAAGCGGCGCATCGGCAAGATCGAACACGCGCGCGGCGGGACGCTGTTCCTCGACGAGATCGAGACGATGCCGATGAACCTGCAGGTCAAAATGCTGCGGTGCCTCCAGGAGCGCCAGTTCGAGCGCCTGGGGTCGAACGAACTGCGGCCGATGGACAGCCGGGTGATCGCCGCGACCAAGGCCGACCTGCTGGCCGCAGCGCGCGAAGGCAAGTTCCGCGACGACCTCTACTACCGCCTGGGCGTCGTGGTCTTGAATCTGCCGCCGCTGCGCGAAAGACGCGAGGACATTCCGCTACTGTTCACCCACTTCGCCATGCAGGCCGCGCTGCGCCATGAGCGAGAGCTGCCGGTCGTGGCACCCCACCATCTCGATGCGCTCATGGCGCATGCCTGGCCCGGCAACGTGCGGGAGTTGCGCAACATCGCCGATCGCTTCGTGCTCGGACTCTGGGAAGGCAACGAGGCCACGCGCGGCATGACGCAAGGCGAACGTTCGCTCGAGGAGCAGATGGCCCGGTTCGAACGCTACCTGATCCACGAGGCGCTCGAGGCTTGCAACGGCTCGGCCGCGGCCGCAGCGGAGCGGCTGGGCGTGCCACGCAAAACCTTGTACGACAAAATGCGTCGATTGGGCCCTCTTGAGCCGATCGAGGCGCGCAGAGCCTGAGTGCGCCACGGCCTGACGGCCGTGGCGCGGGCGCGGGCGCGGTAGCTTCATCTTCCTGAATCGTCAGCATTGCTGCGACCACGAGCGGAAAGCGGCCGGAAAGCCGGACGTTTCGCCCGCACCAACAGGCCACAGCCCCGCTTCGCCGTTGGGCTTGATGTAAGCGAATGCCATCACACCTTGATTCACTGACAATCGCGGCATGAGCAACGCCAGCGAAGCCTTCGTCCTCGATCCAAAAAAGACGCGAGACCTCGCGCACCTTCTGTTGGATGCCAAGGGTCAGCTTCTGGTTCGCGATGCCCGCGAGCTTGCGCAGACCACGGCCGAAGAACGGCTGTTGTTTGGGGTACGTCATGGCATCTACGGCTTGCCTACGACGGAACTTCTGAAGTTTCTGCGCGCGCGTCTTGCCGGTCGCAGCGCGATAGAGATCGGTGCGGGTCATGGGATGCTGGCTCAGGCGCTCTCCATCCCCGCCACCGACAACCGCCAGCAGGAAGACCCGACGATTGGCGCGTACTATCAATCGATCGGTCAGCCGACGATTCGCTATGGGAATCACGTCGAAAAACTTGATGCCGAGCGTGCGGTCGCCACGTACCGGCCGCAGGTGGTCATCGCCTGCTGGGTCACGCACCGCTTCGATGAAGCCGCTCCCCAACGAGGGGGGAGCGTCACAGGCGTGGACGAGGCTGCCATCCTCCGAAATTGTGAAGAGTACATCTTCATCGGCAACGAACAGGTACATCGGTGCAAGCCCATCTTGTCGCTTCCGCACGAGAAGATCACGCCGCCCTGGCTGTACTCCCGCGCGCTCAACGGAAGCCCGGATTTCATCGCCATCTGGCGCAACACGTCGCCGTCCATCCCGGCAATGGGCTGAAGCAAGGCGCAATACGGCCCCGGCGAGGCGGCGGCCAGCCATCCGCGCGGGGTGTGTTTGCCCTGAGCAGCGACGGTTCAGTTCAAGGTGCCCAGGTAGGCCGCGATGTCGCGCGCATCCTGCTCTGCCACGCCCATCTCAGGCATGGCCGTAAGCGGATCGATTTCGCGCGTGTGGCGCAGCCAGCGCACCATGTTCTCGGGCGTGTTGGCGAGCCGGCCCGCGATCAGGCCGCGCTGGCCGATGCCGGCCAGCGGCGGGCCGACGTTCGGCTGCGAGCTCGTGACGCCGGGGATCGCATGGCAAGCATTGCAGGCGTACTGCGTCAGCGCGGTGCGCCCGCGAAATGCATCGCCTGGCCGCGTCGCGGGACGGCTGGCCAACGCATTGCAGCCGATCGGTGCACCTGTCGCCCCGCTGCGCGGCGTGCCGGGCACGGGCTCGAAGGCCGTGGCCTGCGCATAGGCCCGCGGCGTCATGTCGGGCAGCCGCTCGACGAAGGCCACCACGGCCCACAGCTCCTCGTCGGAGAGCCGGTACTCCCACGCCGGCATGCCGCTCATCTTGATGCCGTTGCGCGTGAGCCAGTAGAGCTCGCGCGCGCTCCAGCGCTGGCGCGCGTCGACCAGCGGACCGGGCAGCGGCTGCATGCTCTTGCCGATGTCGTCCTGCGCCACGCCCGGCGCGCCATGGCATTGCACGCAGCGCGCGCGATAGCAGGCGGCGCCCTGCGCGAGCTGCCGCGCATCGCCCAGCGGTGGCGCCTCGATGCCGCGCGCGCGCCAGCGCACCGACTGGCGCATCGCGGTCTCGAGCAGCGAATACACGGGTTGCGTGTGCTGCACGTTCGAGGCCACGTCGTAGACGCCGCCCCATACCATGACCGCCGCGCCGATCGCGGCGCCGCCGGCCAGCGCGGCCAGGGTCAGCGCGACGGTCTTGGGCGCATTCATGTGGCGGCATTGTCCGACGCGGGTGCGGGCCGCTCTGTCGGCGCAAACCGCGTCCGCCCCAGCAAGAATCGGCCATGCCCCATGCGTCGCCCGCCTGCCCGCCGCCTCGCGCACGCCGCGGCCGCGCCGCGCTGGCCGCGCTATCGGTGGCGGCCGTCGGGCTCGCGGGCGGCTGCGAACTCTCGGGCCGCGGCCTGCCCGCGTTCGGGCCCACGCCGCTGCCTCACGGCGATGCGCCCGCGGCCCAACTCGAACGCGGGCGCGAACTGCTCGCGCAATACCAGTGCGGCAGCTGCCATGCGATCCCGAAGGTGCCGGCCGCGCGCGCCAGCCTCGCGCCGCCACTCGATGCTTTCGGCCGCCGCAGCTACATCGCGGGCCACCTGCCGAACCGGCCCGAGACGCTCGCGCGCTGGATCGAGGCACCGGCCGCGCTGGTGCCCGGCACCGCGATGCCGTCGATGGGCGTGTCGCCGCGCGATGCGCGCGACATGGCGGCCTACCTGCTGGCGCTCGAATGAGCCGACCCACCGCCGCGCCGCCCTCGCCTTCGGCCTTCGATGCCGCGGGACCGGTGGCCGACATGCTGCTCGAGGTCAGTTGGGTGCTGATCGGCGGCGCCGCCGCGATCTTCGTGCTCGTGATGGCGCTGCTCGCGCTCGCGGTGCGGCGCGCGCGCCGGAACGCGCCACGTGCGATGCCACGCGCGCAAACCCGCTGGTGGCTCTATGGCGGCGGCCTCGCGTTTCCGGCCGTGGTGCTGGTCGCATTGTTCTTCTACGGCGAGCGCCATCGCCCCGCGTGGCGCCCGGTACCACCGGCCGATGCGCTGGTGATCGGCATCACCGGCCACATGTGGTGGTGGGAGGTGCGCTACCGCGACCCGGCCAGCGGCGCCGAGATCCGCACCGCGAACGAGGTGCGCATACCCGCGGGCCGGCCGGTGTACTTCGGCCTCACGAGCGCCGACGTGATCCACAGCTTTTGGGTGCCAGCGCTCGGCGGCAAGATGGACATGCTGCCGGGCCGCGTACAGCACCTGCTGCTGCAGGCCGACCGGCCCGGCGCCTGGCGCGGCCAATGCGCCGAGTACTGTGGCGAGCAGCACGCGCGCATGGCGCTGCACGTGGTGGCCGAGGAACCCGCGGCCTTCGAGGCCTGGCTCGCGGCGCAGGCGCGGCCGGCAGGCACCGACCTGACGCCCGACCTCGCGCGCGGGCGCGACGCCTTCCTCGCGAACCGCTGCAATGCCTGCCACACGGTGCGCGGCGTGAGCGAAGAGAGCCGGCTCGGCCCCGACCTCACGCACGTCGGCAGCCGGCTCTACCTCGGCGCCGGCACCGTGCCCAACACGCCCGACCAGCTCGCGGCCTGGGTCGCGCACACGCAGCAGGCCAAGCCGGGCGCGCGCATGCCTTCCTCCCACGAACGGATCGACGAGCCCACGCTGCAATCGATCGCGCGCTGGCTCGCGCAGCTGCAATGAGCACCGCCATGAACGCCCCCTTGGACCCGGCGGCCAACGCGCCGCAACCCGAAGCCGGGCGCGACGCGCTCGAGCGCGCCTGGCGCCCGCCCTCGGGCTGGCGCCGGCTCTCGGCCGTCAACAACACGCAGATCGGCGTGTTCTACATCGCGACCGCGATGCTATTCTTCGTGCTCGCCGGCGTGCTCGCGCTGGTGATGCGCGCGCAGCTCGCCGTGCCCGACAACGACCTGGTCGACCCCAAGACCTACAACCAACTCTTCACCATGCATGGCACGGTGATGATGTTCCTGTTCGCGGTGCCGATCGTCGAGGCGATCGCGGTCTACCTGCTGCCGGGCATGCTGGGCGCGCGCGACCTGCCCTTTCCGCGCCTGTCGGCCTATGCGTTCTGGGCCTATGCGATCGGCGGCCTGGTGTTCTTCGGCACGCTGTTCTTCGGCGAGGCGCCCGATGGCGGCTGGTTCATGTACCCACCGCTCACCGGCAAGGAGTTCTCGCCGGGACGCGGCGCCGACTGGTGGCTGCTGGGCATCGGCTTCATCGAGATCTCGGCGATCGCGGGCGCGATCGAGCTGATCATCGGCATCCTGTTCACGCGCGCGCCGGGCATGACGCTCGCGCGCATGCCGATCTTCGCGTGGGCGATGCTGGTCAGCGCGCTGATGATCGTGTTCGCGTTCCCGGCCGTGATCGCGGCCACGCTGCTGCTCGAGATGGAGCGCGCCTTTGACTGGCCCTTCTTCATCGCCGCGCGCGGCGGCGATCCCGTGCTGTGGCAGCACCTGTTCTGGTTCTTCGGCCACCCCGAGGTCTACATCATCTTCCTGCCGGCCGCTGGCCTGGTCTCGATGATGGCCGCCACGCTCGCGGGCACGCCGCTGGTGGGCCACCGCGCGGTGGTGATCGCGCTGATGGCCGTGGGCGCCCTGAGCTTCCTGCTGTGGGTGCACCACATGTTCACGGCCGGCCTGGGGACCTGGTCGCTGCGGCTGGTGTCGGCCGCGAGCTTCGCGGTGGCGCTGCCCAGCGGCCTGCAGGTGTTCTCGTGGATCGCCACCTTCTGGAGCGGCCGCATCCGGCTCGACACGCCCACCCTGTTCCTGCTGGGCTTCCACTTCATCTTCGTGCTGGGCGGACTCACCGGCGTGATGGTGGCGGTGCTGCCCTTCGACTGGCAGGCGCATGACAGCTACTTCATCGTCGCGCACCTGCACTACGTGCTGATCGGCGGCATGGTGTTCCCGGTGTTCGCGGGCCTCTACCACTGGGCGCCGCTGTTCAACGGCCACCGGCTCTCGGAACGGTGCGGGCGCTGGGTCTTCGGCCTGATGTTCGGCGGCTTCAACCTCGCCTTCTTCCCGATGCACATCGCCGGGCTGATGGGCATGCCCCGGCGCGTCTACACCTACCCGGGCGACCTCGGCTGGAACGCGCTCAACCTGCTGTCGACCGTCGGCGCCTTCGTGTTCGCCGCGGGCGTGCTGCTGTTCGTCGTCGACGTGGTGCGCACGCTGCGCAAGCCCGAGCGCGAGCACGGCAACCCCTGGAGCGCGGGCACGCTCGAATGGCTGCCCGCGCGCGAGTACGCGGTGCGCAGCATTCCCGAGATCGCCTCGCGCTATCCACTGTGGCGCCGGCCCACGCTGGCGCGCGAGGTCGAGGAAGGCCGCCACTGGCTGCCGGGCACGGTCTTCGGCGGCCGCGAGACGCTGGTCACGAGCCCGCGCGATGCGCGGCCGCTGCACCTGCTGCGCCTGCCCACCGACGGCTGGTCGCCGCTGGTGGCGGCCGCGGGCACGGCCGGCTTCTTCCTGCTGCTGACGGTCGAGCAGGTGCTGCTCGCGGGGCTGTGCGGCGTGCTCGCGGTGGGGGCCATCGTGTTCTGGCTCTGGGGGTCGGACCGCCCGCCGCCCGTGTCCACGGCCGACGTGGGGCATGGCCGACGGCTGCCGGTCGGCGCGGTCGGCCGCGCCTCGCACTCATGGTGGGGCATGGTGGTGCTGGTCGCGGTCGACATGAGCATCTTCGCCTCGCTGTTGTGGGCGCACGTCCATGTGTCGATGGCGGCCCAGGTCTGCCCGCCGCCCGGTGCCGCGCTGCCGGCGTTGCGCTGGCCCGCCGCGGCCGTGCTGCTGATGCTCGCGGGCTCGCTCGCGCTGGTGTTCGCGACGCGCGGCCTGCGCCATGACGACGCAGCGCGACAACGTGGCCTGCGTTGGCTGGTCATGCTCGCGATGGCCTGTGCGGCCGCGGGCTTCGGCGTCGACCTCTGGAGCCATGCGCAAACCGGCCTCGATCCGCGCGCGCAGGCATGGAGCGCGAGCGTGGCGATGCTGCTGGGCTACCAGGGCTTCCACCTCGCGGTGCTGCTGTTGATGGGAGGCTATGTGCTCGCGCGCTCGTGGAGCGGCCGGCTTCGCACCGATGCGCGCGCGACGATCGACAACACGCAGCCGCTGTGGCATGGCGCGAGCGCGCAGACGGCGATCGGCGCGCTCGCGGTGCAATGGATGCCGCTGCTCGCGACGTGAAGCAGCGCAGCAGCGGTCCGCATCGATGTGGATCGGCTCGCGCGAGGAATGCGGAATCTCTGCCGCGCCGCGCTTCCTGTGTAACCACTCTGCGTTGAGCCAGGGACGTCTGAGCGTCGAAACCCTACCCATACTTGATCGAGTCGTCTTGATTCGATATGATTTACTTATGACTCAATCTGCATCGACCAAGGTGATCACGGCCCACGTGTCGACTGAACTCGCAGACCAGATCGACGGCTACGCTGCGGAACTCGATCGATCGCGCGCGTGGGTGGTCAAACAGGCGCTTTCGGCATGGGTCGAGCAGGAGAACGAGCGCCGGCGCCTCACCTTGGAAGGTCTTGCCGACATCAGAGCAGGACGCACCGTGGAGCATGGTGAGGTTCATCGGTGGGCGCAATCCTTGGGGACTGCCCAGCCGTTGCCTGTTCCGAAATCCAGGTAATGGAAGTCCGTTGGACCTCGAAGGCGTTGTCCGACCTCCAGCGCCTGCATGAATTTCTCGAGCCGGCCAACCCGGACGCCGCAGCGCGCACGGTGCAGATGCTCGCAGCGGCGCCGGCTACCCTGCTGGCGAATCCTCGCATCGGCCGTCTGCTCGAAGGCTTTCAGCCGCACGAAGTCCGACGCCTGCTGGTGGGAACTTACGAACTCCGCTACCACATTGATGCGGACACGATCTACATCGTTCGCATGTTTCATACACGCGAAGATCGCTAGCCTCCAAATTGCCGGCATATCCCAAGCAGCGGACTTGCCCGCCGAAATCGAACTGACGGCAGGTGCGCGCTGGAAGACTCGTATCTCACGGAGGAGATTGCCTCCACGGTATGACTCGTTGGCCTGCAAAAAACTTGACGGGTTGTACGAAAAAAACCGGCCCATCTTTGTCCACCGGCTGGACATCCAGAGGTGACCGATGAGGAACTCGAAGCCGCCTTCACGAATGCTGCCGAGCGACTGCATGCCCTCCGCATCATGTGCACGCTACCTTTCGACGACGACAAGCTACGGGCATGAGGTGCAGAGCGATCCCCTCCGAGGTACAACCTGAAATCCCGGCAACATCCCCTATGTGTCCGATGGATGGGCATGCGCTGAGCGCGCAGTCTCAGAGGCGAAGGAGTCCGACAGAGTCCATCTAGGTGCCATAGACCAGACGTTGCCTGGCGCTCGACAAAAATACCCGCGCGGGGGAGCCCGGCGGGCGAAGTGCAGCCGAGGCTGCTTGAGGAGACGACCTGAAGTTACAAGGCCGACTCTCTCGCTGTCAAGCAGCGAGCGATGCAAATCCCCACAAAATCCCCACAGGAAATGCATGCAGACAATGCTGTATTTGGGCTTGAAGTCCGGCCAGCTCGGTGCATTGCGCGGTCGTCCGCCAGAGGCAGGGTGATGCGAACTCGCTACCCGTTCCGGGACCATTGCTGTGCGCCTCAATGGTTCCTCCGTGAAGCTGAGCCACGCTTCGAGCCACGGCCAAACCTATGCCAAGCCCTCCTTCCGAGCGGTGCCGAGTGGCATCGATCTGGGAGAACAGGTCGAAGATGTCTGCGAGACGGTTGGCGGGAATGCCTGCCCCGTTGTCTTTGACCTTTATGACCGCGGCTCTTCCTTCAACGCTGATGCTCGCTACGAGCTTGCCAGTTGTGGGCGTGTATTTCGATGCGTTGAGAAGCAGGTTGGAAACCGCTTGCACCAACCGGCGCACGTCACCCCGGACCATGACACTCTCATGGGGCAAATGCTTCTTGTAGGTCTGCGATCGTGACTCGATCGAATTTCTAGCCATGTCTGATGCCAGCTCGACGACCTGTCTTAGGTCGCACAGCGTCATGCCAAGCTTGAGATCACCGCGCGCGATCTCTCCGAGATCGCTGAGGTCGGTGATAAGCGCCTCCTGATGCGTGATCTGCCGGTCAATCATGTCGAGAGCGCTGGTCACGTCGTCCTTGCCTGGCGCCATGCGAGCCAGCCGGACGGCGAGACGCATGGGCGAAAGAGCATTGCGTAGTTCGTGCGCGAGGATGGCCATGAACTCGTCCTTCCGCCGAGCCGCATTTCCCGCAGCAGTCCGAGCCCGAACTTCATGGGAGATGTCTCGAAACAAGAGTGCAACCTGCCATTCGATGGGGCGGCCTACCCGGAACGCGAACACGTCATACCAGCGGTCCAGTGCCTCTGCCTGATGCTCGAATCTGGTCGGCACCCCGGTTTGCGCGACGCGTCCGTAGGTCTCGGCCCAGAACGGTTCGTGTGCCGGCGCGAGCTCGTACATCCGCCTTCCGATTGCCTGGCGCAGCCCGGTTTCCGTCTCGAATCTCCGATTCACTTCCAAGAACGTGTAGTCGGCCCCCACTCCCTGGTCGTTGAAGATCGGTCGAATGACGCAGAACCCTTCGTCGATGAAGTCGGCCAGGGTTCGGTACTTGGACGGCGCATCCTATTCAGGGGGCAGCGAATCGGCTGGGTGTCCGCTTCCGGCCCGCGGTGGCTCGACCTGTGGACTTGGATTCATTGCTTCTCCTGGACAGTAACGTTCAGCAGCCTCGACGCCGACGTCTAGGGCTGCAAGCAAAGCCCATGCAAAACCCGCATGTTACGTTGGACCGCCATAGCGTAGGCGCCGCGCAGCACGCGAAGCACGCGCAGCACGCGCAAAGTGTCGGCGCGGTCGACCGGCGGGCCGACACCGTCGGAGTGTCGTCCAGACCCTGGCAGCGATGGTCTCTCTCCCGCCGAATCTGAAAATTGTTTCTCTGCGTATCAGCGTGGCGTCCCTGCGAGAGGTATTCCGCTTCTCCAGAACTTTGAAGACGCGGGAGACCCATGAAAGCTTCGATCCGCCTCGCGCGCCAACCCTGGATGTTCGGCGCCCTGCTCGGCAGCGCCGCGGCCTGGGCCCAACCCGTGCACCTGCCACCGATCGAGGTCAGCGGCCCGCGCGACGCGGCCATCGGCACGGCCGACAGCGCGAGCGAAGGCGCGGTGGAGAAAGCCTCTTTCCAGGCCCGCCCCAAGCTGCGCCCGGGCGACATCGTCGAGGCCGTGCCGGGCGTGGTCGCCACCCAGCACTCGGGCGACGGCAAGGCCAACCAGTACTTCCTGCGCGGCTTCAACCTCGACCACGGCACCGACTTCGCGGTCACGGTCGACGGCATGCCGGTCAACATGCCTTCGCACGGCCACGGCCAGGGCTTCGCGGACCTCAACTTCCTGATCCCCGACCTGGTCTCGGGCGTGCGCTACCGCAAGGGCCCCTACTTCGCCGATGGCGGCGACTTCGCGCTCGCGGGCAGTGCCTCGCTCGACTACGTGAGCGCGCTCGACGCGCCCTTCACCGAAGTCACGCTGGGCGCCAACAACTTCCGCCGCCTGCTCGCGGCAGGCTCGCGCACCGTGCAGGACCAGACCTGGCTCGGTGCCATCGAGCTCGAAGGCAACAACGGACCCTGGGACACGCCCGAGCGACTGCGCAAGCTGAACGCGGTACTGCGCTATTCGCAAGGCTCGCCGGTGCGCGGCTTCAGCCTCACGGCCATGGCCTACCAGAGCCGCTGGAATTCGACCGACCAGATCCCCGAGCGCCTGGTCGACAGCGGCGAGCTCTCGCGCTTCGGCTCGCTCAACACCACCGATGGCGGCAGGACACGGCGCATCAGCCTGTCGGGCAAGTGGTTCGACAACAGTCTCGAGGGGCAGACGCAACTCAGTGGCTATGTCATCGACTACCGCTTCGGCCTGTTCTCGGACTTCACCTACTTCCTCAACAACCCCGAGCAGGGCGACCAGTTCGAGCAGACCGACCGCCGTCGGGTCTTCGGGCTGCAGGGCACGCACAGCCGTCCCAACTCGATCGGCGGACTGGACGGCGTGCTGAGCTTCGGCGGCAGCTGGCGCGGTGATCGCATCGGCGAGGTCGGGCTCTACAACACCGTGGCCCGCGAACGGATCTCGACCGTACGCAACGACAAGGTGCAACAGGACCTGTTCTCCGTGCACGCCCAGCAGCTCGTAAACCTCAGCGAGCGCTGGCGCGGCTACGTGGGCCTGCGCGGCGACCTGCTGCGCTACGGCGTGCAGGGGCGCGAACCGCTCTACGGCCCGATCAACAGCGGACGCGGCCACGACTCGCTCGTGAGCCCCAAGGCCGGCCTGGCCTTCACCGTGACGCCGGCCCACGAGCTCTACCTCAACGTAGGCACCGGCTTCCACAGCAACGACGTGCGCGGCGCGACGATCAACGTCGACCCGACGAGCGGCCTGCCCGCCGAGCGCGTGCCCGCGCTCGTGAAGGGGCGCGGCGCCGAGATCGGCTGGCGCTTCCAGCCCGGCGAGGATTTCAGCTTCACCACCGCGCTGTGGCAGCTGCGGCTCGACTCGGAGCTGGTCTATGTCGGCGACGCCGGCACCACCGAGCCCGGCCGCGCCAGCAGCCGCCGCGGCATCGAAGCCACGCTGCGCTGGAAGCTCGGTTCGCGCTGGCGCTTCGAGGCCGATGCGGCGATCTCGCGCGCGCGCTTCCGGGGCCTCGCGCCCGAGGGCGAAGGCAACCACATCGACAACGCGGTGGAGCGCGTGTTCGCGGCCGGCGTCATCTACACGGAAGGCCCGCTGACTGCCTCGCTTCGCCTGCGCTACATGGGCCCGCGCGCGCTCGACACGCTCAACACGATGCGCTCGCGCGCCACCACGCTGCTGAACTTCGGCGCGCGCTACGCAGTGAACAAGCAGCTCACCTTGGGCCTGGACGTGTTCAACCTCGCGGGCCGCAAGGGCAACGACATCGAATACTTTTACGCCTCGTGCAGCGCGAGTGAAGTGGCACGCGGTGCCTGCGGCGACGGCATCGATGGGCGCCACATCCATCCGATGGAGCCGCGCAGCGCGCGGGTCAGCGCGCGCTGGACCTTCTAGATCGGACGCCCCCGCTCAAGCGAACGGCAGGATCTTCACGTCGAACACGCGCTCGCAGAACCAGATGGCCGCCACCGCCACGGCCACGACCGAGCCGCCGCGCAGCACCACCGGCGCATAGCATCGCCAGCCGCGCAGCGACAGCAGCACGACCAGCGCCACGGCCACCACCATGAGCTGGCCCGCTTCGACGCCGAGGTTGAACTGCAGCAGCGCGAGCACGAAGCCGCGCAGCGGCAGCTCGAGTTCGCCGAGCGCGCCCGCGAAGCCGAAGCCATGGATCAGGCCGAACAGGAAGCTGAAGAGCTTGCGCCTGCCGCGCAGCAACGGCCGCAGGTTGTCCACGGCCGCGAGGATGATCGTGATCGCGATGCCCGGCTCGACGATGCGCGGCGACAGGCTCACGATCTTGAGCCCGGCCAGCGCCAGCGTGATCGAGTGCGCGATGGTGAACATGGTGACGATGCCCAGCATCGGCCAGATCGCGTCGCGCCAATGCCTCACCGGTGTCCAGCCGCCATCGCCGCGCCGCAGCAGTACCGCGGGCAGCAACAGGCACAGCAGGAACAGGATGTGGTCGTAGCCGATCAGGATGTGATGGATGCCGTCGCGGAAGAAGCCGGGGCTGTCGCTCTCGGCGTTCGGGGCAGGCGTGGAAGATCCCGCCGCCGCGCCCGGCCATGGCAACGTCACGCTGCCGGCCGCGGGATCGAGCGAGTGCACGGCGGGCGAAGCGCCGCCGTCCGAAGCCAAGCGCAGCAGTCCCCGGTGCGTCGGATCGATCTCGCGAAACAGCCGGTAGTCGATCTCTAGCGCGGGCCCCGTATCGCAGCGCGCGTGCAGTTGCAGCACGAGGTAGGCACCGTCGACGCGGTCCTCGACTGCCGGCGGCCGCGTCTCGGCCAGTGCGCAGCGTCCCTGCTGCAGCTGGAGCCGCGCGAGCGCGTAGGCGCGGATGTCGTCGAGCCGCGCGCGCAACTCGCCCCAGCGCAGTTGGCGGTCGCCGTCGCGGTCGAGCTCGAGCGTCGCGTCGAGATCGCGCAGCGCGATGTCCCAGCGCAGGTCGACGCCCTCGGCATCGCGCTGGATCTGCAGGTAGGCATCGCTGGCCTTGTGGGCGCGCGCGGCGCCCGGCGCGAGCGCCAGCAGCAGCGCCAGCACGAACAGCAAGGCGGAGGCCAGCCCGATGCGGCGTGGCTCAGGGAATGGCATCGACACGGGCGTCCTTCAGTCCGATCTCACGCATCAGCGCCCTCGCCTCCTCGCGCGCGGCCGCATCGCCGGCGGCCGAGGCCGCGCGCGCGAACACCAGCAGGTCGATCGGCTCGCGCTGCAGGCGCAGGTTGAGGCGCGCCAGCTCGACGGCGCGCTTCGCATCGCCCTGCACATCGAGCGCGAACATCGCCTCCTCGCGCGCATGCTGTGCGGTGGTGCCTGGGCGCAGTGCCGCGGCCTCGAAGCGTTCGCGCAGCTCCTCGGCCTCGGGGACCACGGCGCGCGGTGCTTGCGGCTTGCCCGCCTGCGTGTGCGCAATGGCCAGCCGCAGCAGCACCGCATCGCTGCGCGCTTCCTTCGCGAGCAGTGACGGGATCTCGCCGGACCGCCCGGCACGCTGCAGGAAATCGCTGTACGCCAGCAGCAGATAGCCGGAGCGCTCGGCCGCGAGCGCCTTGCGGTACGCGGCATCCGCCTCGGCGGGCCGGCCCGCGAGTTCCTCGATCTCGGCGATCGAGGTCCACAGCCACTGCCGCGTTCCGGCCTGTGGTGCGCCGGCCAGCCCGGGATCGGCCAGCAGGCCGCGCAGCGCGTCGCGCGCGGCGGCATGGTTGCCGCGCAGGCCCGCGTTCTCCGCCAGGCAGGCCACGCCATAGAGCGCCGGCCCCACGCGGCCGAGCGCGCGGCAGGCGGCATCGGATTCGTCGTAGCGTCCGCGCACGCGCAGCACGGTCGCGAGCGTGATCCAGCCCTGCGGATCGGCGGGCCGGCGCGCGAGCGCGGCCTTCAAGAGGGACTCGGCACCGTCGAAATCGTGCAGGAACTGGGCCACGGTGGCGCGCATCACGAGCACCGCGGGCGGCGTCCGGGCGATGGGCGTGGCGTCCCAGGCCTGCAACGCGGCCGCGGCCTGGCCGGCGTAGCGCGCGTCGCCCTGCGAGCGCGCGAGGTCGAGGTAGGCGGTCGCGGCCTCGATCGCAGTGGCCTCGTCGCCGGGCCGCTGCGCCAGTTCGCGGCGCAGCTTGCGCTGCGCATCGAGCCAGCCGGCGATCGCGGGCAGCTTCTCGACCACCTCGTCGTCGCTGGCCGGCACCCGTGGCGCCGCTAGCGCGGCTCCGGCCGCGGCCAGCGACAGCAGCAGCGCCGCCGCGGCCCGCTGCGCCTGCTTCATTGCGTGGCGACGGGGTCCTTGGTCTCCGACGTCGGCGCCGGATCGAAGGCAGCCACGTTGGCCGGCTCCGCCGTGTCGAGCACCGAGGCGACCAGCGACTGCACGTAGGCGATGAAGCTGTCGTACGCGTCGGCCTGCGGCGGCGGGTTCTCGGGCGGGTTGTTGCCGCTCACCGGCGGGAACGGATAGAACACGGCGCCACCGCCGCCGCCCCCGCCGCAGCCGGC
Organism: Variovorax sp. ISS6; assembly: GCF_056523145.1. Taxonomy (NCBI): domain Bacteria; kingdom Pseudomonadati; phylum Pseudomonadota; class Betaproteobacteria; order Burkholderiales; family Comamonadaceae; genus Variovorax; species Variovorax sp. ISS6. The sequence goes on along the minus strand of NZ_JAWRZC010000002.1, from coordinate 1,209,208 downwards.
GAGGAAAGCGGCCACCAGCAGCAGGCCGGCGATGCGAGGAATGTTGCGGTTCATGCCGGCATCCTCCTCAGCGCGCGGCCGAGGCCGAGGTCGAACCTGGCAGCGGCGTGTTGAGGTACGGGAAGGCATCGGGGAACTCCGTGGGGCTCTGCGCCGCGCCGTCGGTCAGAGGGGCACTACCCGCGGGCGCGTCGGCCGGCTTGCAGCCGACCTTGAGCGTGTCGCTGGCACCGGTGGCCACGCACAGCACGCCCATCGCCACGCGCAGTTCGGCATCGACCACGTCGTCGCCCGGCCGGCGTCCGTTCGGGAAGCCCGCGAGGTCGTTGCCGAGCACGCCGAGGTTGCTCTGGTTCGCCTTGATCGTGGGCGCGATCGAGGTGTTCAGCCGCAGCATCTCCGAGGCCTTGACGTTGGCCGGCTTGTTCACCCCCTCGACGCCCGTGAGGAAGGCCGCGACCAGGTCGGTGCGCGGGAAGTTCGTGGGCGCGGGCGCCTGGAACAGCGTCTGCACCAGCGCCGGCAGGGTCGGGTTGGTCACGTAGTCGGCGAACTGCGCGTCGTCCTGCGGCTTGGAGCTGTTGAAGCGATCCTTGTCCTTCAGGCCGATCACCACCTCGTTGACCAGCGGCATGCCCAGGCGCGAGACCTGGGCCCAGGCGCCACCGTTGATCGCGGTGGTGCCGTGGCCGCTCTTGGGCGGGCTGGCGATCAGTCGGCCCTGGCGCACGCTGGCCGTGGTCCAGCCACCCACGATCGGCTGGCCGGCCGTGGTGATGCACGAGATCGGCACCTCGAGCGCCAGCGTCGTCACGTTCTTGCCGGCCAGCGCGTCGGGGTTGGCCGAGCTCGAGCCCAGCGGATTGAGGTTGATCAGGTCGAACACCTGGCCCAGGGCCACGCTGAACGGGTCCTTGCGCTGGCCGACGAACACGCGGCCCTGCGTGGCGCAGCCCGGGATGTTGACCGTGTAGAGGTGCTGGTTCGCATAGCTGGCATAGCCGGTCGGGCCGCCGAAGGTCTTGTCGCCGATGTTGTCGGTGGGCTTGTCGAACTCGGTGCCGCCGCCGGCCTTGGTCACGGCCTCCACCTTGCCCTTGCGACGGTCGCCGCGCACGATGTTGAGCGTGTAGGTCTCGCGCAGATTGCTGGTGGCCTGGTTCGGCCCGCTGATGCCGCCGGCCTGCACCAGCGGAATCGACACCTGCTTGCCCGCGATCGGCAGCTGGATGTCGCGCAGCGTGTTCTTGAACCTGAACTGGAAGGTGATGTCCTCGACCGCGTTGCCGTCGGTGTCGAGGTGGATCTCGTACAGGCCGTTCGGGTCCATGGTGAAGTAGTTCGGGCCGCCGTACGGGCTCTGGTCGGGCTGGTAGTTCGCGATCAGCGTCACGAAGTCCTGGCGGCCGGCTTCGTAGCTGCGGAACATGTAGAAGTCGGTGGCATCGAGCTTGGGCATGCCCGCGATCGACGGCGCCTCGCGGTGGCTGGATGCGATGGCACCCACGGCGGTCACGGCAGTCAGCACGAAGACGCAGGCCCTCGCGGGCGGCAGGGAGAATTTCATCGGCATCACCTCGGTGTAAATGGTGGATTCGGCAGGCACGACTCGCCGACGCGAACGTCGGCTCTGGATGAGTACGGGCCGGAAGTTCAACCGGATGCGATTTTTTTACCGAGGGTTTTCACCATGCCCGGGCGCCGTCTATGCACCGGCAAAGCGCCTCGAGAGGCAGGCTACGTCGCGTCAAGTTCAATCCATTCACATCGGCTTCGCCAAGCAAATCCCGGAGGCCAGCAACCGCCGGTCGTTCCTCTTTTCTTCGTGGACACACGCAGGCCGCACAAAGAAAAGCGCCCGGCAGAAGCCGAGCGCAAGCCCGTTAGCTGTCACACTTTTGGGTACGAGAAGCATGGCGCGATGTCATGGGCCACGGGGTCGGAAAAAGAAGAAGCGTACTGTCGGAAAAGTTCGAACCGGCTAGCAGCCAGCTGGGACTAACCGCGGGACTTGACAGTGCCAAGGGCACAGGCTCGCGCTACGCAGTCGCCACGATGCCGGATTCATGCCCATGCGGCGCGCTCACCATCCTCATCCACCTTTTCAGGGCATCCGTAGAAGAGTGACCTGCTGCAGTCTGCTCAGGCCAACACCTTCAAGGAGCTATTCATGCTTTCTTTTACCCTGCCCCGCCTGCTTTCCTCGTGCCTTGTCGCGATGGCGATGCTCGGAACCGCCGCGGTCGCGACTGCACAAGTCATGGTCGGCGGTGCTCCCATGTACGCGGCCAAGGACATCGTGGACAACGCCGTCAACTCGAAGGATCACACCACGCTTGTCGCGGCCGTCAAGGCTGCCGGATTGGTGGACACGCTCAAGAGTCCGGGACCGTTCACTGTCTTTGCACCGACCAACAACGCCTTTGCGGCCCTTCCAGCCGGCACCGTCGATACGCTTCTGAAACCGGAGAACAAAGGTACCCTCACCACGGTTTTGACGTACCACGTAGTTCCCGGCAAGCTCGACGCGGCAGCGCTGATGAACATGATTAAGGACGGCAATGGCTCGGCAACACTCAAGACCGCCGCCGGCGGAAACTTGATCGCCAAGTCAGCAGGTGGCAAGGTCATGATCACCGATGAGAAGGGTGGCACGGCCACGGTGACGATCGCTGATGTCTACCAATCGAATGGTGTGATCCACGTCGTCGACAAAGTGCTACTTCCCAAGTAACGGGACGATCAAAGGCCCGCAACGCATGCCTCTCGTCTTCATGGGAAGAACCAGCGGTAGCGCAGGATCGGCATTGCGCCGCGCCACTACGGGCGAATAAACGCGCGACCCATGAGCGGAGCACCGGCTCACACGGGGCTATTGCGTACCGGTCTGGCTCTGCCCCCCGCCACCGCCATTGCCCGTGACCCCTCCAACGCCTGCAGCACCGCCACCGTTCGGGCTTGCTGGCGCCGACTGTGGCGCGGGCTGGGAAATGCCCTGGCCACCCGCGGGTGCCGCGTCATTGCGGCGGTGGGACATGACGTTGTAGAAGACAACCAGCAAGACCACCACGATCACTGCACCGATACCCCAGCGAAAGACCCGTCGTCCGTCGCGCTCGTCGTTTCTGGCTTGTTCAAGTCTCATGGTCGCTTCCTTTCGAGAATGGCTGGAAGGCATCCAACTTGCGATCTCGCGCAGGAGCTGCCTGTCGGACGTCGACGCGTACCAATGCAGTCACTCGGACGGCGGCAGCGGGCTACTTCGGCAGACCGAATCCAAAGCCGAACATGCCCGAAGCCGCTTTTGCTGCAGGCGCATCCGCCTCTTCCTCGCGCGGTCCGACACTCAAGTCTTCGACCATACCCTGCAACCGAACCAGACCGGCCGCCATCGCGGCACTGTAGCTCTTCACCGCAGAAGCCTGCTCTTCGATGACGCTCCACTGTCCGTCTGGCAAGAGCTCCACCAATCGCCACCGAAAGGCGTTGGCGCTGGCCTGGAGGACGGTGACGGCAAGGTGGCGAAGCGGAGCCATGGGGCGACGGTGCCGCGAGCAACGGCCGGCGACGGTCAGACAGGAGCGCTATAGGCTGCCCGTCAAAGAACTGCTTCCCGGCAAATCCTTCAGGCAGGCGGCTGCCAGACGGGCAGCTCAGTCTCGCCTGCGTCCTTGCCGACCGCGCGCATTTGGGATCAGCCGCAACCGCGTGCTGGGTGTCGTGGGCAGCTTCTGAAACTCTTCGATTTGCCGTAGCACCAGCGCATTGCGGGCCGTCGATTGGGATGCCACGCAGTCGCGCGGCACCACCACCGCGAGATCGCGCATGCCGGCCTCGGTCGCAGTAACGAGAACGCACTGGTCGCTGGCGACACCGGTCAGGATCAGGCGGCTCGCCTTCAAATGCTGCAGCAGCAGTTCCAGCGGCGTGCCGAAGAATGCCGACTGCTTGGGCTTCAGCACGAAGTAGTCGTCGGCGTCGGGCTTCAGAGCACTCGCGATTTCCGCGCCTGGACCACCTTGGCGCAACGCCTCTTGCGCCAACGCTGGAAAGTCCGATCGCCATCGGCCACGGTTGTCGTTCGCATAGATCACAGGAACACCCGACCGGCGGCATCGCGCCTTCAATGCTGCGATGTACGGGGCGATCGACGCGGCGCAAGGCAGCAACTTCTCAGCATCGGGAAAATCCCAGCAGTTGATCATGTCGATGATCAGAAGTGCTGTCTGTCCCGCCGCGCGCTCGGGTGCGAGCAGACCTGAGGATCGTGAAGGCATGGCAAAGGCTCACTGCTTGGTAAGAAAGAGCATCGCTATTCTTCATTGCGAGGCGACTGCCGCGAGCGCACCACATCCCAATTCGCGGCTTCGTCCGACACTGTTGTCGCATCCGGCTCGGTCCCCTCATTAATCCGGCGCACTCGCGTCATGCCGGCCTACACGCAACGTCTGAAACCTCCCCGGAGAGTAAACATCCTCAGCTTCTTCCGCGATGAACTCATGGATTCGCTGTTGGATGTTCTACATCTCGAGACACCGCCATGGCAAATGGTGCTGCGAGGTACCGCCGTTTACTGGTTTCTGCTGATCGTGTTCCGCTTCTTACTGCGGCGCGACGTCGGGTCGTTGGGCGTGGCGGACCTGCTCTTCGTCGTATTGATCGCCGATGCTTCGAGCAATGCCATGCAGGGCGACTACAAGACCATCGGCGATGGGCTCGTGCTCATTTCGACGCTGATCGCGTGGAACTATGCGCTCGACTGGGTCAGCTATCGATCGCCGACCGTCTCGCGCCTTCTTGAGCCACCGGCCGAGCCGCTGGTCAAGCACGGCCGGATCATGCACCGGACGCTGCGCCGCGAACTCATCACCACGGAGGAACTGATGTCCAAGCTTCGCGAAAAAGGCGTCTCCGATCTCTCCGAGGTGCGCATTGCGCGATTGGAGCCCGGCGGAGAACTGAGCGTGCTCAAGTATCAGCATTGAGAGTGCGCAGGCTCGCATCCGACAACGCAATCGCTGCGCGCCGACATCGAGAACCGGTTCAACCGCGCAAGCTGCGGCGCTTCCATGTCCAGGAGCAGCAGCATGCAACGTTTCACCGATCGCGTCGTCATCGTCACGGGCGCCGGTTCCGGCATCGGCGAGGCCACCGCCCGCCGTTTCTCGCAGGAGGGCGCCAGCGTCGTGCTCGCCGGCGACACCAAGGCCAAGCTCGAGCGCGTCGCCGCCGACCTGCCGCCGGAGCGCACGCTGGTGAAGGTGGCCGACGTGTCGAGCTACAAGCAGGTGCAGGCATTGGTCGCGGCCACCGTCAAGCGCTTTGGCGCGCTCCACGTGCTGTTCAACAATGCCGGCATCGCAGTCGAGGGCACAGTGACCGAGGCGCCGTTCGATGGCTGGAGCAAGACCATGGCGACCAACATCGGCGGCGTGTTCCACGGCTGCCGCGCGGCGATGCCGCACCTGATCGAGAGCCGCGGCTGCATCGTCAACACGGGCTCGGTCTCCGGACTCGGCGGCGATTGGGGCATGGGCTTCTACAACGCCTCGAAAGGCGCGATCGTCAACTTCACAAAGGCGCTTGCGCTCGACCATGGCAAGGACGGGGTGCGCGTCAATGCCGTCTGCCCGAGCCTGACCTTCACGCCGATGACCGAGGACATGAAGAGCAATCGAAAGCTGATGGCGAAATTCCGCGAGCGCATTCCCTTGGGGCGCGGCGCCGACCCCTCGGAGATCGCAGCGGTGGTGGCCTTCCTGGCCAGCGACGACGCGAGCTTCGTCTCGGGCGTGGCGCTGCCGGTGGACGGTGGCCTCATGGCTTCAAACGGGCAGCCCGACATGGCGTGACGGGCCTCAGATCGCGACCGATCCCGGGAAACGCATCCCCATGTCTACACGGCTCTCCATCGCGCACGCCCAGAAGGCGCTCGCCGATTTGAAGCACGCCACGGACCGTTGCCGGGAATGCCCGCTTGGCGCCCGAGCCACGCAAGCGGTGTGCGGTGAGGGAAGGCCGCGTCCTGCTGTGATGGTCGTCGGCGAGCAGCCAGGCGACAAGGAAGACCGGGACGGGCACCCCTTCGTGGGTCCGGCAGGCAAGCTTTTCGATCGCGCACTGGAGGAACTGGGCTGGCGAAGAGAACAACTTTACGTCACCAACGCGGTCAAGCACTTCAAGTTCGAGTTACGAGGCAAACGCCGTCTGCACAAAACACCGGCACAGCGCGAAGCGGCAGCCTGCCACCACTGGCTCGAGGACGAGATCGACCTGGTACGTCCGCACTCATTTCTCGCGCTCGGCGCGACTGCCGCGCGCGCGCTTCTGGGCCGCCCGGTGGCAGTGACCCGCGAGCGAGGTCGATGGCAGGAGGATCCCACTGGAAGGCCTGTGCTGGTGACGCTCCATCCCTCGGCCCTGTTGCGCGGCGATCCCGCGCAGCGCGAGGACGCATGGAAAGCTTGGCTGGAGGACCTCCGAATCGCGTTGCCACGCAAGGCCTAGGACGACTACGAGAGAGGCCCGCCTTGCTCAGCTTTCGCAGCTGGCGGGCTCCGCCCGCGACGCTGCTCGGCAAGCTCCCGTGCCGGCGAGGCCTTGCCCATCGCATCATTCAGCTTGCTTTCCAACCGGTCACCACTTCCGTCTCGTCATCCAGCATGGCCTGGAAAGCCCGTGCCAATCCCGTGCACGCTTTGGGATTTTCAACCTCTGCTTGACATGATCAAGCCTCGCGAATCACCCTCTCTTTTTGAGTGCGTGTTGCTTCGCCTCTCTCTCACTTTCCGACAGAGGTGGCCAACTGCCGGGCATATTGGAGATGCCCCTGTACTACAGGAAGTATCTTGCGGGCCAAGTCCTTGAGGTCGGCATCTTTGGCATCCGCTTGCACCTTCTTCAAGAGCTTTTTCAGTTCGCCCTGGGCGGATCGTAAGCGCCTGCATGCGTCTCAGCGCGACGTCTGAACAGCGAAAGTCGCACGTATTCGGCTGCCTGTCCCTCAGGCGCTCGGCTCGGCGCAAGGCTCGAACGGGTTGTCCCGGCCTTCTTGCGCCAGGACGATCGCACCATCGAAGAAGGTGATCAGCTCGTCTGTCGATCTTCGGGCATGGAGTCCGAACTTGTCTCCTGTGAACTCTTCAAGAAATTCAAGGATGAGAAGCATCAGACCCGGTCCGTCTCGAAAGGTCCCACGCACCAATGGCGGCAAGTGGGAGATTCAATGTCCCAGGCGTTGAAGCCGCTGGCTCCATCGCGGCAGCCACTCTCCGATTCGCGACACCCATCGCAGCATATGGAAGACAACGAAGCTGCCCAACGGCGGCCATCGGCTCCAGACAGGTAGCTCGTCACGTGCCACGAGGCGACACTCGCCCTGCAGCTTCGCCATGGCCCCCGCGATCTGCGCATTGAGTTCTTCGCTGAGTACCACCACGTTGGCTTCCATGTTGAGCGCGAGGCTCAGCGGATCGAGGTTGCTCGACCCGACCGTGCTCCACGCGTCGTCCACGATCGCGATCTTGCCGTGCATGGGGCGGGCGCAATACTCGAGTACCTCCACCCCAGCATCCAGCAAATGGGCATACAGGAAGCGGGTCGCGAAACGCACCGATTTCATGTCGGGCATGCCTTGCAAGAACAACTGGACGTGGACGCCGCGCCGAGCCGCCTGGCAGAGATCGCGAAACAGGCGATAGCCCGGAAAGAAGTAGGCATTCGCGATGCACACCCGTGCACGTGCCGAGCGAATTGCCTGCCGATAAATCGCTTCGATACCGTCGGGCGACGCCTTGTCGTCGCGCGGGACGAACAGCACGGCCGCGGACCCTGACCCCGCTTGCGGCGTAGTGGATTCGGCCGCGGGGATGTCGGCGCCCACCGCGCCTCGCATGAAATCTCGCACATCCCGCACGATGGGACCGTGCAACTCCACGGCGTAGTCCTGCTTGGCCAACTCTCCGAAACCCAGCAACTGGTCCGCGCAGAAGTTGATCCCGCCGACGAAGGCCACGGTCTCGTCGACGACCACGAGCTTGCGGTGCATTCGGCGCAGAAGATTGAGCTGCTGGCCGAACAAGGACCGCCCGGGGTCATACATGTTCACCGCGACGCCTGCATCCGAGAGCCGCTTGACGAACGCGCAGGAGAGTCGAGCGGAGCCGAACCCGTCGATCGACAAGACGGTTTGCACGCCTCGCTCCGCGCAACTGCACAAGCAGCCGGCCAGCGCCATGCCCACCTTGTCCTCTTCGAGGATGAAGGTCTCCACGGCAACGAAGCGGCGCGCCTGGCCGATGGCCTCGAAGACACGCGGAAAGAACTCATCGCCGTTCTCGAGCAACCGCCCGGCGTTGCCATGCGTCCAGGCCCAACCCTTCGTTCCAGGATGGCCAATGCTCATCCGCGGCGCTTGAAGTACTGCACCTCCCGCTCGTGCTGCTGTGCCGCTTCGCGGGAGTCGAAGGTACCGAGGTTTCGCCGCTTTCCGGTCTTCGGATCGACTTTTCGGGCATAGAGGCGGTACTGCCCCGAGGCGAGCTTGCGGATCATCGCGCGCTCCTCGTTCGCTCGCCGAGCATCATCCATTCATTGGCTTGAATCACGGGAATCTCCTTCCATGAAAGCAGCCGACCCACCCTCGAGCTGCCGCTGCGTCATCCTTCTGTCAAGGCATCCACTGCGCGCCATGAGCCGCCAACGCCCACACGCTCATCGCCACCATCGCCAGGCTCTCCGTCAATGAGACGAAGCCCAACGGCACATTGCTGCTGCCGCCCACGCACGCGCACTTGAGCTCGCGTCGATCGATATAGACCGCCTTGATGACCGATACCGCACCGATGCTTCCGACGACGAGCGCCAAAGGCACCCAGACCCGCTGCAGCCTGCCGCTCGCCATCAGCACGCCCGCCAGCAATTCGGCGAACGGATAGATGTAGGCATAAACCACCCAACGCCTGGCCAGCAGGTCGTAGTTGAGGAACATGGTGGAGAAGCTCTCGACGTCCTGCAGCTTGAGCAGCGCCAGGATGCACATGCTGAACGCGACGAACGCAGACACCAGTTGCGAGCTGAACACGGGTCGACCCGCCGCCAGCAGGCTGGCACCGGCCATCAGCAGTGCCACCAGAAACACCGCCAGCACTGGCCGGTACGAAGGCGCGTCCGGGTCTCGCACCGCGAGACCGAAGTGACGTCGCAGATCGTCGTAGCCGCCGATCCTGCGGCCGTCGATGAAGATCTGCGGCGTGGTCTGAACATGCTGCTCGGCCTTGAAGGCTTTGGTCTGATCGCGCGTATGCAGCCACCGATCGTCGACGCGGTACCCCTTGCGTCGCAAAAGGAAGCGGGCCTTCAGGCCATAGGGACAGACATGCTCGGGCATCACCATGCGATAGAGCGTGGCGGTCTTTCCGGTGTCGGCGTTCTCGACGGCGTGCACGGACATGGTGGCGAACCTCGTTCAACTCATGCGCGGTGTGGAGCCGCCCGAGCCCCAGCGCCACTGGGCGATCTCGGGCATGTCGATCCCGTGCTCCCGCACATACGCACGGTGATCGAGCAAGCGGTCGCGCAACCGCTGCTGCAAATGACCCGCCTGCTCGCGCAGCCGTTGCACCCGGTCGATCGCATCGGACGCGAGGCTGAAGCGATCGATCCGGTTGAGCACGGTCATGTCGAAAGGCGTGGTCGTCGTCCCTTCTTCCCGATAGCCGTGCACATGGAAGTTGCCGTGATTCGCGCGCTTGTAGATCAGTTGGTGGATCAGCCAGGGATACCCATGAAAGGCGAAGATCACAGGCCGGTCGCTCGTGAACAGGGAGTCGAAGACAGCGTCGGACAGCCCGTGCGGGTGTTCCGTCGGTGACTGGAGCGCCAGCAGGTCCACCACGTTGACCACGCGCACTCGCAGTTGCGGCAAATGCTCGCGCAAGAGCTCGACCGCCGCCAGGGTTTCCAGCGTGGGGACATCGCCGGCACAGGCCAGCACCACGTCCGGGGATTCGCCCTCGTCGCTGCTGGCCCAGCACCAGATGCCCGCGCCGACGCTGCAATGCCGGATGGCTGCCTCCATGTCCAGCCACTGGGGCTGCGGCGGCTTTCCCGCGACGATCACGTTGACGTAGTCACGACTGCGCAAGCAGTGGTCCGTTACCGACAGCAGCGTGTTCGCATCCGGGGGCAGGTAGATGCGGACCACCCGCGACTTCTTGCTCGCCACGTGATCGATGAAACCTGGGTCCTGGTGGCTGAAACCGTTGTGGTCCTGCTGCCAGACGTGGCTGGTCAGCAGGTAATTGAGGGAGGCGATCGGCCGGCGCCAGCCGATCTCGCGCGACACCTTGAGCCACTTGGCGTGCTGGTTGAACATCGAGTCGACGATATGGATAAAGGCCTCGTAACACGAGAAGAATCCATGCCTGCCGGTGAGCAGGTAGCCTTCGAGCCAGCCCTGGCACATGTGCTCGCTCAACACTTCCATGACGCGCCCCTCGGGACTTACGTGGTCGTCACCCGGAAGAATCCGCGCCGTCGACATCCGGTCCGTCACGTCGAAGACGGCACCGAGGCGATTGGAACTCGTTTCATCGGGTCCCATGAGCCGGAAGTTGGCCTGGGCCTGGTTCAGCCGCATGACCTCCCGCAAGAACTCGCCCGTCACACGGGTGGCCTCGGCATCGACGGCGCCGGGCACGGGCACCTCCACGGCATGGTCGCGAAAGTCCGGCATGCGCAGCTCCTTCAGCAGAAGGCCGCCATTCGCATGCGGGCTGGCGCTCATCCGCCTCGTGCCGCGAGGCGCCAGTGCCGCGATCTCGCCACGCAGAGCACCATCGGCGTCGAACAACTCTTGTGGCCGGTAGCTGCGCATCCATGCCTCGAGCTGTTCGATGCGCTCGGGATGCTCTGGGAATCCGGCAAGCGGCACTTGGTGCGCGCGCTGCGTTCCCTCCACGGGGATCCCGTCCACCTCTCTGGGGCCGGTCCATCCCTTGGGAGAACGCAGCACGAGCACGGGCCACGGACGCCGTCGCGCCGCCGCGCCACCGCCGCGCGCCTCGCGCTGGATGTCTGCAATCTCATCGAGCGAGGCATCGAGCGCAGCGATCATCTCGCGGTGCATTGCCGCCGGCTCCGTGCCGGAGACGAAGCGTGGTGCATAACCGCAGCCTCGCAGCAGCGCGGAGAGCTCTTCGTCGCCGATGCGTGCCAGTACCGTCGGCCCCGCGATCTTGTAGCCATTCAGATGCAGGATCGGCAGCACCGCGCCGTCGCGCTTCGGATTGAGAAACTTGCTCGAGTGCCAACTGGCGGCCAGCGCACCCGTTTCGGCCTCCCCGTCCCCGATCACACAACATGCCAGCAGATCGGGGTTGTCGAAGACCGCGCCATAGGCGTGCAGCAGCGAGTAGCCCAGCTCCCCACCTTCGTGGATGGAACCCGGCGTTTCGGCGGCCACATGGCTCGGGATGCCGCCGGGAAAGGAGAACTGCTTGAACAGCCGGCGCATGCCCTGCGCGTCGCGGCCGACGTGCGGATACACCTCGCTGTAGGTCCCCTCGAGGTAGGTGTTCGCGACAACGCCCGGTCCGCCGTGCCCAGGCCCTGCGATGAAGATCGCATCGATCTCTCGCGCCACGATCGCGCGGTTCATGTGCGCGTAGATGAAATTCAGACCGGGGGTCGTGCCCCAATGACCCAGCAGCCGCGGCTTGATGTGCGCAAGGGTCAGAGGCTCGCGCAGCAGTGGGTTGTCCAGCAGGTAGATCTGGCCCACGGACAGGTAGTTGGCCGCGCGCCACCAGGCGTCGATCCCTTCGATGACCTTCGGATCGGACGCCACGGTCGCTTCCTTCGCGCTCGCCGCTCAAAGACCGTAGTACTTGTTGATCGAGCTGCTGTAGACGTCGTCGTAGTCCGGCACGCTATCCGAGGCATAGCGCGGAGCACCTTCGATCGCGGCCTTGTCGATCGGCACGACATAGCCTCCTTGCGAGGTGTCGTACTTCAGGACGGACCACGGAATCGGATAGCGGTCCGTCCCGATGCCCAGGAAACCGCCAAACTCCATGACGGCGTACTGGACCTGCCCGCTGAGCTTGTCGATCATCAAGTCATCGATGGTGCCGAGCTTGTCGCCCGCGGTGTTGTAGACGGCCGTTCCCTCGACGCGCTCCGACGAGATGACGTTGCTGGTGGAGACGGGGGTGCCGGTTGAAGTGAGTGCCATGAGAAATCTCCTGTGAGGAAGGGATGGAAAAAGGCCGCCACAGCGCGCATGAGCTTGATGTCGGCGCACGGATCGACTCCTGTGTCTCTCGGCCAGACATGGCCGCGGATCGGCGATCGCAACCTCACCCTGTAGGAAATGGTGCCGCCCATTTGGCGAGGTCGATCAGGGCCTGCGCTCCTCGAAGCCGACGCCCCGCACCCGCAACACGCGCTAGCTGCGCTAGCCGTCGGATCGTCGGAGCAGTTCCTTCGACGCGATGCGCAACGCGCCTACGAGACATTCACGAGCCTTGGCTGAACTTACGGCTCCCACGAATCAATCAGGAGCTACTCCATGACTACCAAACGCGCCGAACCCGATGCGTGCAGCCTGCTCGACACCGACCACAAGAACGTGAAGAAGATGTTTACGGCCTACGAGGAACTCGCGGGCTCGAAGGCCGCCAGCGCCGCCAGCAAAAAGCGAGACCTTGCCCAGCAGATCTGCGCCGAACTCACCGTGCACACACAGATCGAGGAAGAGATCTTCTACCCCGCGTTGCGCGAGGCCCTGAAAGAGACCGACCTCCTCGACGAGGCCGAGGTCGAGCACGCGAGCGCCAAGGACCTGATCGCCCAGATCCAGGACGCCGCGGAGATCGACGAGATGTTCGACGCCAAGGTCAAGGTCCTGGGCGAGTACATTGACCACCACGTCAAGGAAGAGCGCAACGAGATGTTCCCCAAGGCGCGCGCGGCCAAGGGCCTCGATCTCGTGACCATGCGTGAGTTGCTCGCAACGCGCAAGGAAGAACTGATGGCGGAGCTGACAGCGTCTGCCTGACCCGGTTGACCCGGTTGGCCCGGTGCCCGTGACAGCACCGCCCTGGCGCACTTTTCTACTATCCCGAGCGTTTTGCCTTGGCCAGGGCGGCTCTACCCTCAGCTGTCACACGGTAGATGACCGATGCGCCTTCGGTCAAAGGCACGCCAACCGGTGGAAGCTGTGCCTCGATCAGCCCGGCGGCTTCAAGGACGATCGCGTTGCGGATGTCAGCTTCGTCATGTAGCGCCAGCGGGAACTGGCAATCCTCGATCCGTCTCAAAAAATCCATTGGCATACTCGACCCTCGGCGGGCGCCGATCTTAACGAAAGCCCGCGTCAGGCAACAAGATTTCCCTTGCTGCACGTGCCGGATCGAAGGTCGCTCCTGGCCTAAATCGTCTCTGCAGAGGGTCAGCGCATGACTTTTTCGGGTGTCATGGGTGTGCTGCGAATGCGCTTTCCGGTCGCGTGAAAGATTGCATTGCTGACGGCGGCGGCCACGCCGACGATCCCGATCTCGCCGACGCCCTTGGCGCCCAGTTCGCTGACCACGCGGTCATCCTCCTGCACGAAGATCACGTCGATGTCGTGGATGTCCGCGTTCACCGCCACGTGGTATTCGGCAAAGCTGTGGTTCATGAAGCGGCCCAGCCGGTGATCCGAATGCGTCTCTTCGTGCAGGGCCTGGCTGATGCCCCAGACGACGGCGCCGGTCACCTGGCTGCGCGCGGTCTTCGCGCTCATGATCCGGCCTGCGGCGATCGCGCTGACCACGCGTGTCACCCGCACCGTGCCGAGTTCCTCGTCGACCTTCACCTCGCAGAACACCGCCGAGTGCGTGGCGCGAACGTACTTGCGCTGCTTGAGCATGCTCGGCAGCAACAGATACTTGTCCTCGACCGGACGGGCGCCGTTCGCGGCGAGCACGGCCTCGAACGCCACACTCGTCGACGGCGCATTCACCAGCCGGATCGTGCCATCGGCGAATTCCACCTCGGAGAACTTCGCCCGGGCCAGGGGCGATCCCGCGATACCGCGCGCGAGCCGGAACAGCCGGCGTTTGAGCTTGTCGCAAACGCCCTGCACCGCCGACCCCACCGTGGTCACATGCGAGGAGCCGCCCTCGATGGGCGCCACCGGCAGCGTGGAGTCGCCGAGTTCGAAGCGCACGCGCTCGAGCGGTAGTCCCATTGCCGCCGCCGCGATCATGGCCATGACCGTGTAGGTGCCGGTGCCGATGTCGGTCGCGGCGCTGCTCACCACCAAGTGGCCATCGGGCTTCAGTACCGCCCGGGCGCGCGCGAACATCTGCAGCGCATCCCAGGTGCCGGTCGCCATGCCCCAGCCCACCCACTCGTGGCCCGCGCGCGTGGCGCGCGGCAGCGGTGCACGGCGTTCCCAGCCGAAGCGGCGTGCGCCCTGCTCGTAGCAGGCGCGCAGTTCCTTGGTCGAGTAGGGCATGTCGTCCATCGGGTTGCGCTCGGCGTAGTTGTGCAGCCGCAGCGCCAGCGGATCCATGCGCAACTTGTGCGCCAGCTCGTCCATCGCCACCTCGAGCGCGTGCACGCCATGCGCCGCACCGGGTGCGCGCATGTCGATCGGACTGTACTGGTCGAGCGGCACCACCTTGTAGTCGAGCTGGATGTTGTCGCAGCGGTAGAGCTGTCCCGACCAGTTGACCACAACTTCCACGTAGTCCTCGAAGCGCGAGGTCTCGGCGATCGCGGTATGCCGTATGGCGCGCAGCGTGCCCTCACGCTCGGCAGCGAGTTGGACTCGCTGCAGCGTCTCGGGGCGATGGCCGAAGGTGAACATCTGCTGACGCGTGAGCACGACCCGCACCGAGCGTTTCAGGTGCAGCGCAGCCATCATCGCGAGGAAGAGTTGGTACTGCGGCCGCAGTGCAGAGCCGAAGGCGCCACCGACGTACGGATTGCGCACCGTCAGTTTCTTCTTGGAAAGCCCGAAGACGCGCGACAGATACCAACGGCTGTTCTGCGAACTCTGGGTCTTGTCGTAGACCGTGAAGTGGCCGTCCTCGCCGCGGATCACGGTGGTGGCGAACATCTCCATCGGGTTGTGGTGCTCGACGCCGCTGTAGTAGTCCGATGCGATCTTGACCGGCGCGGCCTCGAATGCGGCCTGCGCATTGCCTTTCTCTTCGGGCGGTGGCGAATATCCGGCTTTCAGGCGGCTCGGCTTGCGGGCGCGATCGGTGTGGTCGAGCAAGCCGGTCTGGTGCGGTTCGACGACGCACTCGACCTCGATCAGCCGGGCCGCATGACGCGCGACCTCGAAGCTCTCGGCCAGCACCAGGGCCACGGGCTGGCCGCTGTAGCGGATCTGCGCGTCGTGCAGCGGCTTGAAGGGCGTGCCCCCCGGCGAGGTCATGTCCTTGTAGAAGATGCCGAGCGAGCGAGCGTGAGGGCGCCGCTCGTGCGTGAGCACGTCCAGCACACCGTCCACCGCGAGTGCCCGGCTCGCATCGATGCGCACGATGCGGCCCTTGGCAATGGTGCTGTTCACGACCATCCCGTGCACCAAGCCTTCGGCCGGGTGTTCCGCCGCGTAGCGCGCCTCGCCTGTGACCTTGGCCCGGCCGTCGATGCGCGAGACCGGCTCGCCGATGCGCACGTCGCCCGTGCCAGGTTCGGCCACCGGCATGCGGCACGCCTGAGGTATGCGCGTCATCGCGGCTCCTTCAGGTCGGGGCGGCCCGGGCCGTCGTTGCGTCCGGCGCGCGGCGTTCCCGCCGTCGCGGTGGAAAGGGCTCTTGTGATCGCGCGTCGTGCCATGGTGATCTTGAATCCGTTCTGTCCTTGCGAGGTCGCGCCTTCGAGCAGCAAGTCGGCGGCCGCCTCGAAGAGAGCGTCGGACGGGCGCTGCCCGACCAGCACCGCCTCGGTGTCGGTTCTCCGCCAGGGCTTGTGGGCCACGCCGCCCAGCGCGACCCGCACCGCGCCGATCGCGCCGGCGGCGTCAAACTCAAGCGCCGCCGCCACGGATACCAGCGCGAAGGCATAAGAAGCGCGGTCGCGCACCTTGATGTAAGCGCTGTGATTCGCGAACCGTTTCGCCGGGGGCAGTTCGATGTGCACGACAAGCTCGCCGTCCTCGAGCGTGGAATCGCGCTGCGGGTCATCGCCCGGCAGCCGATGAAACTCCCCGAAGGGAATCGCCCGTGCGCCCGCGGCCGAACGCACATGCACCACGGCATCGAGCGCGGCGAGCGCCACGCACATATCGGACGGGTGCGTGGCGATGCAACGCTCGCTCGCACCCAGCACCGCATGCTGGCGGCTGAGACCGCCGATGGCTGGACAGCCGGTGCCGGGTTCGCGCTTGTTGCAGGGTGCACCCAGGTCGTAGAAGTAGACGCAGCGGGTGCGTTGCAGCAGGTTGCCACCGTTGGTCGCCATGTTGCGGATCTGCGGCGAGGCGCCGGCGAGAATCGCCGCGCTCAGCAACGGGTAGCCCTCCCGCACCAGCGGGTGCCAGGCGGTGTCGGCGTTGGGCGCCAGCGCGCCGAGGCGCAGACCGCCACCCTCCGTGGTCTCGATGCGGTCCAGCCCCAGCCCGGTGATGTCGATCAGCCTGCCGGGCCGCGCCACGCCTTCCTTCATCAGATCGAGAACATTGGTGCCGCCAGCGATCCATTGGCTGCCGGGCGCGAACTCGTGCAATGCCCGCTCGATGCTCGGGGGAGAGATGAGGGTGAAGGGATTCATCGTTCCTGCACCTGAAGCACCACCTCGGAAACAGCGGCCACGATCTGCGGGTAGGCGCCGCAGCGGCACAGGTTGCCGCTCATCAGTTCCCGCACCTCATCGGCGCTCGAGGCCTGGCCCTCGTTGCGCAGCCCCATCGCGGAACAGATCTGGCCGGGCGTGCAGTAGCCGCACTGGAGCGCGTCGTGGTCGATGAACGCCTGCTGCAGGGGGTGCAGCGTCGAACCTTGCCCCACACCCTCGATCGTCGTGATCTCCGCGCCCTCGCACATGGCGGCGAGCCGCAGGCAGGCATTGATGCGACGCCCATCGACAAGCACGGTACAGGCACCGCACTGCCCATGATCGCAGCCCTTCTTGGTGCCCGTCAGGCCAAGCCGATCGCGCAGCAGGTCCAACAGGCTGACCCAGGCCTCAAGGTCAAGCGTCTCCGTCTGACCATTCACTTTCAGCGAAACGATGTGGCGCGATGGGCCCGTGTTCGCAGGAGTGGGCGGATCCGGGGCATGGCTATGGCTCATCGGGGACCTTTTTGCGTTGTTCGCGATGGCTCGCGGGACCGGTTGTTCGGGTGGTGAGGCACAGTTCGAGGGGTTTAAGCAGGGGCCTGTCCTGGGCACGTCGGACGGCAGCCCGCCACTCTGTGCGTAAGCCAAACGTCCAGCCGAGTGCATCTCATGGCTTCGCCATGACGGGCGCGCGCGGCCCTTGCCTACACGCCTCCAACGACCGACGCGGGATGTTCACGCCTCCTTTTTCCAACCACCAACCGACCAGGAGCAACAGCACCATGACCACCGCCACTCGCACCAACGACGAAGTCGTTTCGATCCTGTCCGACCTGCTCGAAAACTCCCGCGATGGCGAGTACGGTTTCCGTGCCTGCGCGGACGAGGTCGACGACGCACAGGTCAAGCAGGTCTTCGCGAGCCGGTCAGCCCAGTGCGCAGAGGCAGCCGCCGAACTGGCGACGCTGATCCGCTCGCTCGGCGGAGAGACCGACACGGGCGGCACCGCCAGCGGGGCGCTGCATCGCGGCTGGGTTCACGTCAAGGGAACGCTGGGCGCGGACAGCGCGCTGTCCATGCTCGAGGAATGCGAGCGTGGCGAGGATGCAGCCGTCGCCCGCTATCGCAAGGCGCTGAAGTCCGAACTGCCGCCTGCGGTGCGCACGCTGGTCGAGCGCCAGGCCGAGGGCGCCCAGCGCAACCACGATCAGATCCGTGATCTGCGCGATCAGTACAAGGCCAAGGGTTGAACATGTCCACACGCAAGTCGATGTCGCCTGTGAACGTTGATCAGAATGGCGAGGCGGGCATCGACACGCCCGCGGACGGCAGTCGCATCGGCCGCGAGGCCAAGAAGCCTTCGGGAGACCCGGGCGAGCGCGGTCATGACCCCGCGCCCGCCGCGAGCGCCGCGAGCGCCGCCAAGCAGTCTGCCCCGCCCGCCGCGGGCAAGGACAACGCTTAGGTGCGCCGGTACCTGGCCAAGAATTTGAAATGACCCGCTTCGACGCATCGCCGTATTCGTCGAGGAGGTGGGCGCGGGAAACTTTCATTGGGTCCTGCACGAGCAAGGCGCCGATGCCTCGGAATGGATCGAGCTGTCCGCCAGCCCGATGGCCTACGACCTGTGGCTCGACGCCTTCGAGGACGGATGCGCCGAACTCGTGCGCATGGTGCCCGACGAACGCTCCGGCCCGCGTACCGGCGGCGAGGACGAGGGCGTGCCGCCTGTCGGCCCCATCGATGACACGGCCTGAGGAGAGCGCAGACGGCAGCGCAACAGTGCCGCGCACAGTGACGGCACCGGTTCCTACAAGCACGCCGCAGCGCGCTGTTTAGGTTGAGGTGCTTGAAAAGGAGCATTCCATGACCCAACCCAGCATCGCGGGCAGCGGCGACGGCACGCGGCCCACCACCAGCGGCGGTGCCGACAACATCGGTGGCGGCGAACGCTTCTCGAACCAGCGCACGGCCGCCGGCGAGGACGTGGCCTCGCCCGCCCCGAACGAGCGCATGCGGGACAAGCGCAAAAACGTCGAGAGCACCCGACACGACGATTCGGCCGCCTTCGGTCTGCACGAAGACCTCGCGCAGCAACCTAATCCCGGTCCCGGCCAGCGTTAGACGACGTGAACGACGCGGCGACACCGGAGCCCTACCAACACCCGGCCGGCGGCTGGGGTTCGCTGAAGGCGGTGGGCGGCATCCTGCTGCGCGAGCACATTCCGATCGCGGGAACGCAGGCCCTGCTCAAGCAGAACAAGCCCGGCGGCTTCGCCTGCGTGAGCTGTGCCTGGGCCAAGCCCGGTCATCCGCGCCCGGCCGAGTTCTGCGAAAACGGCGCCAAGGCCACGGCCTGGGAGCTCACGGCCAAGCGTATGCCGCCGGCCTTCTTCGAGCAGCACACGGTCACGCAACTGCTCGGCTGGAGCGACCACGAACTCGAGGCCGGGGGACGTCTCACGCGGCCAATGCGCTGGGACGCGGCAAGCGACCGGTACCTCGAGGTCTCGTGGGATGACGCTTTCGCGGAGATCGGTGCCGAACTGCGCGCGCTGCGCCGCGAGGACCCGGCCTCGGTGGTGTTCTATGCCTCGGGCCGCGCCTCGCTCGAGACCAGCTACCTCTACCAGCTGCTGGCGCGCCTGTACGGCAACAACAACCTGCCCGACAGCTCGAACATGTGCCACGAGACCACCTCGGTGGCGCTGCCGGAGACCATCGGCGTGCCCGTGGGCACGGTGCGGCTCGATGACTTCGAGCATTGCGACGCAATCTTCATCTTCGGCCACAACACCGGCGTGAGCAGCCCGCGCATGCTGCACCAACTGCAGGAGGCCCGCCAGCGCGGTGCGCGGATCGTGACCTTCAACCCGCTGCGCGAGCCGGGGCTGGTGCACTTCGCCAATCCGCAGTCGCCGGTGCAGATGCTCACGCCCGCCGAGACGCAGGTCAGCACCCAGTACCTGCAGGTGCGCAACGGCGGCGACCTGGCGGCGCTGGCGGGCCT
Source organism: Variovorax sp. ISS6 (assembly GCF_056523145.1). Classification (NCBI taxonomy): domain Bacteria; kingdom Pseudomonadati; phylum Pseudomonadota; class Betaproteobacteria; order Burkholderiales; family Comamonadaceae; genus Variovorax; species Variovorax sp. ISS6. Next base: position 1,189,420 of record NZ_JAWRZC010000002.1, on the reverse strand, counting down.
GTGCAAGGCGCTGGTGGCGGCCGACGACGCCGCCATTGCGCAAGGGGCGCCGCGCGTGCTCGATGCCGGCTTCCTCTCCGAGCACACCGAGGGCTTCGAAGAATTCGCCGCCTGGCTGCGCGGGGCCTCGTGGGCCTCGATTGCCGAAGAATCGGGTTTGTCGCGCGAGGCGCTGGAACAGGCTGCCGCCACCTTCGCCGAATCGCGCGCCGTGATCGGCATCTATGGCATGGGCCTGACCCAGCATGTCGAGGGTGTGGCGGCCGTGCAGATGGTGTCGAACCTGCTGCTGCTGGGCGGCCACATCGGACGCCGCGGCGCGGGCATCTGCCCGGTGCGCGGCCATTCGAACGTGCAGGGCCAACGCACCGTGGGCATCACCGAGAAGCCCGAACTCGCGCCGCTCGGCGCGATGGCGAAGCTCTACCGTTTCGAGCCGCCGCGCGAGAAGGGTCTGAACACGGTCGAGGCCTGCCGCGGCGTGCTCGACGGCTCGGTGCGCGCCTTCGTCGCGCTCGGCGGCAACTTCACGCGGGCCGTGCCCGACACCGACCGCATCGAACCGGCGTGGAAGAAGCTGCGGCTCACGGTCAACATCGCCACCAAGCTCAACCGCAGCCACCTGGTGCACGGCGAGGTGTCGTACCTGCTGCCCTGCCTGGGCCGCATCGAGATCGACCGTCAGGCGGGCGGCGAGCAGATGGTGTCGGTCGAGGACTCGACCGGCGTGATGCATGCCTCGCGCGGCGTCGCCGAACCGGCCGCGAACACGCTGCGTTCCGAGGTCGCGATCGTCGCGGGCATCGCGCTCGCCACCTTGCCGCCGAACCCGGCCGTGCCGTGGGAGGCCTGGGTCGAGAACTATGCGCGCATCCGCGAGCACATCGCGCAGGTGCTGCCCGAGGTGTTCCATGACTTCAATGCGCGGCTCGAAGATCCGGCGGGCTTTGCGCGGCCGCTGCCCGCGCGCGAACGCGTGTGGAAGACGAAGAACGGCAAAGCCAACTTCAAGGGCCATGGTTTGTTGCGCGAGGGCGCGGCACCATCCTCGCACGCGCTACGACTCATGACCTTGCGCAGCGACGACCAGTTCAACACCTCCATCTACAGCCTCGACGACCGCTTCCGCGGCATCCACGGCACGCGTCGCGTACTGCTGATGAACACCAGTGACATGGCCCGGCTGTTGCTGGCCGACGGCGACATGGTCGACGTGTGCGCCGAAGGCTTCGAGGACGCCGAGCGACAAGTGAGGGGTCTCCGCGTCATGTGCTTCGATCTGCCCGAAGGCAGCGTAGGCGGCTACTACCCCGAGTGCAATCCGCTGATTCCCCTCGAGCACTTCGCGCGCGAAAGCATGGTGCCCGCGGCGAAAGCGATTCCCGTGCGCGTGAGGCGCAGCGCGATCGCCTGAACGACGTTGCCTGGATTTAGCGCAGCGGCTCGAAGGGACTCTCGCGGTCCTGCCGCTGCAGCGCGATCACGCCCTCCGCGAAGGCCACCAGTTCCTCGGTCAACGGCGAGCCGGGGACGAGCACACCGACACGCTCGGCGAGCGCCTGCCATTGCGCGCGCCGCGACTCGGCATTGTTGGGGACGGGGATCTTGGGGTCCTGGGGCATGGTCATTCCTTGCCGGTGGCGTCGGTACGCTCGGCATTCGTGGTGCTGCGCGTACCCTTGAGGTGAAGTTCGATGTCCGAGGCATTCGGGCCAACGGCCCGGATGGCCTCCTCGACCTGCTCGGGTGTGGCATCGAGCTTGCGGGCGAGTTCCGCGACTTTCGAAGAATTCCTCGCATTGACCTCTGCCTCTGCAGCCAGCCAGTCCTGTACGGCATCGCCTTCAGTCTTGCCGCGCCGCTCGTAGGCGGCATAGGCCGCCTCACGTATCACTCGTTCCTGATCAGCTTGATCCGTCTTCTTCGGCGACGCCGCCGCGGTGGCGTCCAGTCCTTCAGTGAGCGGTTCGACGGGTGGATTTGCACCGCCCGCAGGCGCGACCAAAGGTTGGTCGCCGCCGTTGTTTGAACTTGCCATCAGAAGCTCCTACGCTGTTGTGTTGGAAGAACGGTAGGTGCGCCGAGCGGCGGCGGCGTCTCGTGCTGGCGAAGAATCTCGTAGGAGCATGCCCTGCCCACACAGGACACGACGGCAAACGCGCGGGGAGGTGGGGCAGGAAGACTCCTGCAAGAGGATGCGCGCAGAGATGTCGCAGTCAAGCTGCCTTCACGTGCACGCTATACGAGTTCGTAGGAGCACTTTCGCTTTCCACATGTCAGACATCCAGCGCAGCCAACACACATACCCTGAAGAAGACGAGGATGGCCCCGTGGGCGGAATGCCAAACACCGCGACCGTCGCCTACGCCGGCAGGTCGCGCTGGCTGGCGCGCTTCGACCGCTTCGCCAGCCGCGTCACGCGCTGGGCTGGCACGCCGACAGCCTTCTGCGTCGCACTGATGGCGGTGGCGCTGTGGGCGATCTGCGGACCGCTGTTCGGCTTCTCGGAGAACTGGCAGCTGGTGATCAACACCGGCACGACGATCGTGACCTTCCTGATGGTTTTCCTGATCCAGCAGAGCCAGAACAAGGACAGCGTTGCCATGCACCTCAAGCTGGACGAACTGCTGGCGGCCCACAAGCGCGCCAGCAACCGCATGATCGGCATCGAGGATCTCGACGAACAGGAATTGCAGCGCGTGGCCGCCTTCTATGCGCGGCTGGCGGAGCGGGCGAAGACCGGCAGCCTGGCGAACGAGGCCGCGCAGAAAGTGGCGCTGGGCCGGGATATGGCCAAGTGCGCTGATCGGGCGGAGCCGTAACGCGGTAAGGCAAGGCTGGTTGCTTCACAAGCCCCTCCCGTCGGCGTGTTCCGCCGGACACGTCAAGAATACAAGCGGCGTCGACTGCAAAAATACTCGGAAGTCTTCGCAGCGACTCAACGGTTGAGAACCAGAACGCCGAGTGCGAACTGTAGGACGAAGCGCCTGAAAAATCTCATTGGGCTTGCGCGGTGGGCTGAGCGGAACATGATGCGTGATGCGCGCCTCCGATTCGGACCTCAAAGCCCGGCTGGTCGCCCAGATGGCCTGGGAGGCTGCGTGCGAGCGCCTTCGCAAGGCGCTACACCCGCCCGCCGGTTATCCGTCCATGTCAGCGGAGGATCTGAACGCGGCTTTCTCAAACGCGGCCGAGCGCTTGCACACACTGCGCGTCCTTTCGACGACGCCTGACGATCGGCCTGATCAACCCTCAAGCCGGTCGAGGGACTGCACGTAAATCGCAGCCTCCGCGGGACTCATGGCATCCTCGAGCTGAGCCAGTTCGAGTTTTTCGCAATCGTGCGAGACCCACTCGAAAAGATGCGACGCGGGCATCCGGTCCATGCTCGAAGCATCGCTCCACGAACCCAGCCGCCGGTGAGCGCTTTCCAGGAGACGCTGCAGATCGAGCGCTCTCAAAACACGCAATGCCGCCAAGTCTGCCGCAGCCAAGCCCTCGCGGCATCGAGCCCAACGCCGCTCGCACTCCGTCATTCGCCGAAAGCTCTTCGCGATTTCGGCGCTCGAAGGTGACACGCGACCACAGCGCTCGCACAATCGCTGGAACTCGCAAAGGATGTGCGCATAGCTCAACTGCTGCAACAGCAGCAAAGCATGGGTCAGGCGACGCGCCATGGACACAAGGAGGATCGAGCAGGGGCCGGCACGACGCAGCAGCACCGCATGCACCTACGTGGCCCGCCCGCCCCTCACCGATTGCGTTCGCGTTCCTTCGATTCCGAGGACGGCACCGGCCGCGCCGACGATCCCTGGGCGCTGCGCCCATTGTCCGAAGGCGCGGTGTCCTGAGGATTGGTGCGCGTCAGCCCGCCGTTCGGACCGCCGCCGGGTGGACGATTCTGGCCGGTGCGCGCCTCGGCGGGGCCGTGCTCGCTGCTCAACGGCTCGGTGCCGCGTCCTGTGTCAACGCGCGGACCCGTGGCCCCCTGGGCCTTGGGCGTGGAGTTTCCCGTAGCAGGAGCGACCGATCCCTTCGGATTTCCGGTGGACGATTGCTGCGCACCTGCGAAGGGTGTTGCAAGAACCAGCGAGAGTGAAAGAAGCGCAAGCGGCTTTCGAATGTGCATGGTAGGCCTCCAGAAAGAGAACGATTCTTGAAGCCCGCGACGGCATGGACGTAGGACAAGCGCGTCCCTGTTCGCGAATAAGGAAGCCGAGCGCACTTCGACGCAGGGCAGTACATTCAGTCCCCCAGCGCCAACTCCACAAGGTCAGCCCTTGCCAGCCTCGTCCGTTCGCTCGGCATTGGTGGTACTGCGCGATCCCTTGAGATGAAGTTCGATGTCAGAGGCGTTCGTACCCACGGCGCGGATGGCTTCTTCGACCTGCTCGTGCGTGGCGTCGAGCTTGCGGGCCAGTTGCTCGATGTCCGAAGCGCTTTTCGCATCGATGGACTGGGATGGCGGATTCGTGGATGGCATGGTGTCTCCTGTGGAAAAAAATGGATGGAAAAGTCCTGCAGAGCAGCCTTCTAGGTCTGCCCCTGTCCGTCGCCCGTGCGGTCATGGACCCACCGCATGGCTTGCTGCTGGCCGTGCCGCAGGGCCTCTTCGGCGGTCGCGTAAGGATCGGCGTCCTGCGGCAGCCGCGTGGCCTGGTCGGGCTGCGCCATCCAGTCCACCGTGACCTGGTATTGCCCGCGCGAGTCGGGCTCAAGCATCAGCCGGAACGCATGGCCCCTGTAGACAAAAGCATGTTCGTTGGTCATTCGGATCTCCAGGTAGTTGACCGGCGACGGATCGAGCACCACGGTGCACACCAGGTTCGAGCCATCGCCAACGGCAGCTGCACCACTGCGCTCGCAACATAAAAAGAGCCCGATGAGAGCACCATGCGGAAGGAAGAAGCTGCGTGCATGAGGAGGCCTCGGAAAGCCCCGGAAGTGATCGCCTCGACAAGCTAGGAGGCCGGCGGGCCCGGCGACGCGCGAGGTTCGCTCGAACGGTCGTAGGACGTTCAGCCGGCGGTCATCGGTCCGGCGAGCAAAGGAACCGTGCTCAGTCCGAAGACCCGGGCAGCTTGATCCCGCGCATCAGCTGCTTCATCGACTCCCCGATCTCTTCGCTGCGCGGCGGAGGCGGACGTCCGCTCGCGACAAGGCGCTCGATCAACAGAAGCAGGGGATCGATTTCGAAAGGCTTGACGAGAAACGCGTCGTAGCCACGAAAGACCCTGCGCACCACCTCTTCATCGGTGGCGCTCATGATCACGAAGGGTATGCGGCACAGCGATGGATTGCGGCGCACCGCTTCGCCGAGTTCGCCCCCGTTCATGATCGGCATCATGAAGTCCGAAAGAATCAAGGCCGGGGCCTCGCCCGAGAGAAGCTCCAGCGCGGCCTTGCCATTGGAGGCCGAAGCAACGCGGTAGCCCTCCGATTCCAGCAGGAGCCGAAGAATCTGAGCGTTGCCATGTTCGTCCTCGACAACCAGGATGAGTTTCATCGGGACGGACTTTCGATCAGGCGCTCGGCTGCCCGCCGGCAACGAGCAGGTTCAGGTTCACATCCACTGTCGCTTGCGAGGCCTGGCTGCCGCGAACCTTCGAGATCGACAGGATTCGCGCGCCATGCGTGTCGTACGGGAGAAACTCGAACGCGTTGTCAAACCAGCCGACCACGCCTTCGGCCAGCGGCGAGGCGGCCGCCGCCGACAGCGCCGCGGGATCCACGGTGAACAGCGATGTCACGCCTCGAGACTTGAGCTCCCCGAGCAGGCGCCCCAGGAAGCGATAGCCCCGTTCGGAGAAAGCCAGGGTGTCGGCCATGCCAGCCAGACCGTCCACGACCAATCGGCGGACCTTCAACTCGTCGACCAGTCGCAGCAGCTTGTGCCCCATCTCATCCATGGATTCGTCTTCGTGACCGAGCGGTTGAACGGTGAGCGCACCGGAATCAGCGGCTTGCGCGACGGCCAGACCCAACTCCTGCCCCATGCGCTTCAAGTCCCCCACCAATTCCGTGCACGGCAGGAGAAGACCGGGCGCGTCGTCAGTTGCTGCTGCAGCAAACGCGAGCGCCAGAGTGGTCTTGCCAGCTCCACTCTGACCGATGACCACCGAAGCGCTGCCGGAAAGAACCCCGCCGGCCCGTAGGACTGCATCGAGCGCCGGTATTCCGGACGAGAGGGCTTCCGGCCCCAGGGTTCCAGGCGATGCCGTGACAGGAAGACTTTCCAGGCGCGGAAAAAATTGAAGGCCGCTCGAAGAAATGCAGAAGGTATGCCGGCCGCGGATGACCTGGCTGCCGCGAAACTTCCGCACCTGCATGCGGCGCTCGGCGCGCCAGTGGAAACCGTAGTCCTCGAAGGAAAAAATGCCATCGACCATCGTCTGCTCGGCACTCAGGGCATTCCCGTTGCCGCTCGTCAGCACGAGGCATGTGCACGACATCGCGCTCACGAGGCTTTGGAGTTCATGCACGAACTGCCTCACCGAGTCGTCCGACATGGAGACCGGCCCGCCCACTACGAGACCGTCGATGACGAGCAAGCCGGCGCGGTGGCGAACCAGCTCGCCTTGCAGCAAGGCAACCACCGATTTCAGGCCGCCTTGCTCGAGCTCTCGATAGCCGCTGACATAGAAGACCTTGGCGTTGACCTCGCGCTGTTCGAAGAAAACTTGCCCTTCCATGTGCTGGAGCATTCTCGAATGCGATTCCGCGAGCATGGTGACGTAGAGCGTGCGGGTCTCGCAGCGAGCCAGCGTGTAGGCGATCTGATTCGCCAGCGTCGTCTTTCCCACGCCCGGTGGCCCCTCGAAGATGTAGACGCCTCCTTCGAACAAGCCGCCGTTGAGGATGCTGTCGAAGCCGTCGACATGGGTGGGCAGTCTTTTCATTCTGGGGACATACGGAGAGTGAGGAGATGGCGCTCGAGTTCACCTCTGCGCCGCCGCATATTGTGCAACGCTTCGCCAGCGAGGCGGCGTCCCGGCCGGAACCGCACGCGCCGGAACTCCCTTGCCGCTGAAAGCGCGGCCCGCCTACGTGCCGCGGCGACGAAAGAACGGAGGGTTCCCGCTTTCTTGTCGAAACCGCCCCAGGAGATATACATGGCCGAGGATGCCCAAGGCACGGGAGACGAACGTTCAGGGATGCGCAATGGGCTCGCCGCGAATCGCTTGCGGCACATTTCCGTGCACGTGATCGAGCCCGCCCCGGGCCGTTACTTCTGGGTGCTGCTCGAGCAGGGCACCGAGGGGGCGGCCTGGGTCGACATGCTCGAGAGCCAGAAGCCATGCAAGCACTGGAACCATGCATTGACCGATGGCATGGCCGCGCTGATCGACCTGGCGGGCGACGTGCGCGAAGGGCCGCGAGCAGTAAATGCGCATGAAAATCCTTCCAGCGGGATGGACGTGTCGTTGCGCAACTGGTAGCGCGCAGCAGCACCACGCGCTGTCAGCGTCAGCTCAAGCGGGCCCGGCCTTCTCTTCACCCGCGGCGTCGCCGATCTTCGGCAATCGCCTCGCGCGCGGCCGCCGCGGCGACCTGTCATCGAAATGTTCCGGCTGCTGGCGTCGGGCGCGCGCGAGGGCCGAAAAGCCTTCCGCCGTCACCTCCGACACGCATGCGCGCGCGATGTAGACCTCCCCCGAAAGTTCGCGGATCGGAGGGTCGAAGCTTGCCTTGAGCAGCTTGGCCGCGTGCAGCCCGAGCAGCCGCTCGACGTCATCCCTAGAGGTGCACTCAGCGGGGAGCTGCTGCTGTTCGAAGAACGCCAGCAGCTTCATGCTGGCCAGCACGCGCAGCTCGCGTTCGCTCAATGCCTTCCTACGCACTCGACGGACCTTCGCTTTCGGGCGTCGAGGCGGCCAGTTGCTCGCGCGCCAGCAACGAGGCCGCGTGCAGACGCTCCGCCGTCAAGGCCGCGGCATCCGCCGTCATCGTCACGGCCACGCCATTGGGTCCATCGAGAATCACCACGCCATCCTCCGCGGTGGCGTGGCCGGCATCTTCGCGCAGCCCGGGCACGGTGCGGCGATCGGTCATGGGGAACTCCCAGTTCGTGCGACCGCGCGTGCCGCGGTCTGCTGGTTCAGGTAGAGGTATTGGGGGTCGAACCGCGCTCTCTCGACCAGGCTCTTCAAGTCCAGGATCTGCACGCTTGCGCCGCGGACATTGCACAGCCCGGCTTCTCGCAGTTCGCGCAGCACGCGATTGACGTGGACATTCGTGAGGCTGCAGACCTCGCCGATATCGGCCTGCGTCATCGGCAGCGAGAAGGCATGCCCGTCGGATGCGCCGATCGCCAGCAGGCGGGCGTGCGTCTCGCAAAGGAAGTGCGACACGCGCTGCAGCGCGTTGAGGCTCGACAAGCGGTAGATCCACTGCCGGTGCATCGCCGCGTCCAGCAGCGTGAGGAACCACAGCCGCCTCGCGAGGCCGGGCTCCGCTGCCTGCATCTCTTCCAGCGCGGCATGCCGAAAGACTGCGACGGTAACGTCGGTCAATGCGGCGACATCGTGGTCGAGCTCCTTCAGGGCATAAGCGTGCAAGTCGACGAAATCTCCCGGCACATGCAGCGCGACGGGATGGCGCCTGCCATCGGGTGCATCAACATGACGTGTCATGAATCCCTCGACGAGCAGCGTGCTGATGTCGACTGGCACGCCCTGGCGAACGACCACACTGCCGGCCGCGTAGGTCTGTGTATGGGAGATGGCACCTTCGAGCAGGTTGCGCTCGGCATCTGAGATTTCTGCAGCGCGGTTGCGAAGTACGTCATCGGTCAGCATGGAGAATTCCTTGAGTCGGATGGTGCACCGCATCGCCGAGTGCTGCATTAACCTGGATCAAGTTTGCAGCTGCGCGAGCGCTATGCGACGAATATGGGTCAAAGAGGGCTTTGTCCTACGCACGGGATCCCCGCCCGTCCTCAGAGTCGCGCTCCTCCCACGACCCATCTCCATGCGAGGCCTCATGTCCAAGAAAAAAGTCACCCCTTCCGTTGCCACCCTGGATGCGGCGCGTGCGGCGGCACGCAACACCGACAGCGGACCCGCCGCACCGGCACCGGCGGCCGCCGGAAGCAACGACCTTCCGGCGCAGAAGGCGATCGATGCGCAGGCCCTTGCCGCCGCCATGCCCGGCAATCCGAACAAGGCGCTCGAGCATGGCATCGCGAACGCGCAGTCCGCGCCCGTGGGCGCGACCGCCACACCGGCATCGCGCCTGGCCACCGGCAGCACGCTCTCGGAGGCCAATGCCTCGGCGAAGACGGGAACCGCAGCCCCCGAGGGCGTGAACGCGACCATCGATTCGCTGGACCGCGTGCGAGTGGACTCTTCGGGCCAGATGCTCACCACCAACCAGGGCGTGCCGATCGCCGACAACCAGAACTCCCTGAAGGCCGGCGCGCGCGGGCCGGCGCTGCTCGAGGACTTCATCCTGCGCGAGAAGCTCACGCACTTCGACCACGAGCGCATCCCCGAGCGCATCGTGCATGCGCGTGGCTCGGGCGCGCACGGTTTCTTCGAAGCCTACGAGCCGCTGACGAAGTACACCAAGGCCGCGCCCTTCAAGGAGGCCGGAAAAATCACGCCGGTGTTTGTCCGCTTCTCGACCGTCGCGGGCGAACGCGGTTCCAAGGACACGGCGCGCGACGTGCGCGGCTTCGCCGTCAAGTTCTACACCGACGAAGGCAACTGGGACCTGGTCGGCAACAACATGCCGGTGTTCTTCATCCAGGACGCGATCAAGTTCCCCGACCTCGTCCACGCGGTGAAGCCCGAGCCCCATCACCAGATGCCGCAGGCCGCGAGCGCGCACGACACCTTCTGGGACTTCGTCTCGCTGATGCCCGAGTCGACCCACATGCTGATGTGGCAGATGTCGGACCGCGCGATCCCGCGCAGCTACCGGATGATGCAGGGCTTCGGCGTCCACACCTTCCGCCTCGTCAACGACGCGGGCGAGTCCTTCCTCGTCAAGTTTCACTGGCAGCCCAAGCTCGGCACCCACTCGCTGGTGTGGGAAGAGGCGGTGAAGATCTCGGGCGCCGACCCGGACTTCCATCGCCGCGACCTGTGGGAGGCAATCGAGGCCGGCGAGTACCCGGAGTGGGAACTGGGCTTGCAGATCTTCACGGAGGAACAGGCCGAGCAGTTCAGCTTCGACATCCTCGACGCGACCAAGCTGATCCCCGAGGAGCTGGTGCCAGTGCAGATCGTCGGGCGCATGGTGCTCAACCGCAACCCCGACAACTTCTTCGCCGAGACCGAGCAAGTGGCTTTCTGCACCGCGCACATCGTGCCCGGCCTGGACTTCACCAACGACCCTCTGCTGGCGGGCCGGATCCACTCCTACGTGGACACGCAGATCAGCCGCCTGGGCGGGCCGAACTTCCACGAGCTGCCGATCAATGCCCCGGTCGCGCAGGTGCACAACAACCAGCGCGACGGCATGCACCGCCAGGCCATCCACCGCGGCCGCGTCGCCTACGAGCCCAACTCGCTCGCTGGCGGCTGCCCGTTCCAGGCCGGCGCCGCGCAGGGTTTTACGAGCGTCGCCAGGCGCCTCGATGCGAAGGAGAGCGCGGACAAAGTGCGTATCAAGCCCGAGAAGTTCGCCGACCATTACACCCAGGCGCGGCTCTTCTTCGAGAGCCAGTCGGAGGTCGAGAAGGCCCACATCGGCAACGCCTTCCGTTTCGAGTTGTCGAAGGTGACGGTCCCCGCCATCCGCGAACGCGTGGTCGCGAGCCTCGCGAATGCATCGCCCGAACTGGCGGCGCGGCTTGCGCAGGACCTGGGCATGGCACTGCCCGCGCCTCTGCCCAAGGCACTCGAGAACCCGCCCCGGCCCGAAGTCGAGGTCTCGCCGCCGCTGTCCCTGCTGGCCCGGCCGGGCGATGGCGGCATCCGCACGCGCAAGGTGGCGATCCTGATCGCGCATGGCGTGGAAGGAACGTCGCTCGCGAAGCTCATCAGTGCGCTGGTCGAGGCTGGCGCGGTGCCGCGCCTCGTCGCCGCCAGACTCGGGACCTACAGCGGTGCCGCGGGCGAAAGCTTCGAAGCGGACGCCACGATGGAGAACTCGCCGGGCTTCCTGTTCGACGCGCTTGTCCTGCCCGATGGCGCCGCGGCGGTGGAAGCGCTGGACGCCGATGCCCACACGCTGGAGTTCCTGCGCGCGCAGTACTGGCACTGCAAGACGATCCTGGCCTTCGGCGCCTCGGAAGCCCTGCTGGCCGAAGCGCAAATCCCGCTGGCGCTGCCCGATGGCTCGCCGGATGCGGGGCTGGTGCTCGCGGATGCTTCCGATGCCGATGCGGCGATCGCGGCATTCATCGCGGCCATGCCGTTGCGCCATTTCGATCGAGAGAACGATCCGCCGAAGAACTGATGCGCTCCTCTCGCGTCGCGCTGGCGCGCCAGTTCCTTGTTGCCTCCTTCCAGGCCTTCTGAGGCAGAACCATGATCGGAATCGTCATCCCCGCGCACGACGAAGAGTCGGTGATCGAGCCTTGCATGGCGCACGCACTGGCCTGTGCCAGCGATCCGCTGCTCGGAGGAGAGCGCGTGGAGATCATGGTGGTCGCGGATCGCTGCAGCGATGCGACGGCCGCGATCGCCGCGCGTTCGGGCGCGAACGTTCTGGCTATCGACGCGCGCAACGTGGGGTGGGCACGGGCGGCCGGTGCCAACGCGCTGCTCGCGCTCGGCGCACGCTGGCTCGCCTTCACCGATGCCGACACCCTGGTCGCCGAGGACTGGTTGTCGCAGCAGCTCGCGCTCGACGCCGATGCGGTGTGCGGCACGGTCGCGGTGGACGACTGGACGCCTCATGGCGAGAACGCTCTTTTTCTGTCACGGCACTTCGCCACGAGCTACCGCGATGCCGATGGGCACCGCCATGTGCACGGCGCGAACCTCGGCGTGGCGGCGCATGCCTATCTGCGTGCCGGAGGCTTTCAGGAGCTCGCCTGCAGCGAGGACGTGGCCCTGGTCACCGAACTGGAGCGCACCGGCTCGAAGATCTGCTGGAGCGCGCGGCCGCGCGTTCGCACGAGCGCGAGAAAGGTGGGGCGTGCACCGGGAGGTTTCGCCGATGCGCTGCTGAACGCGGTGGCCTCGCAATTCCTGGGCAAGCCGGCGGCCGCCTGATGGCCAGCGACGCCCAGGAGGTGGGAACGTGCCGTTCAGGAGGGCGCGTCCTTCGTCCTTGTGCCTGGCACAGTACTGCGCAATGGCTCAAAGGGCTCTCGCGGGCAGTCTTGCCACTCCGGCGCAATCAGCGCAATCACGCCCTCGGCAAAAAAAGCCACCATGTCTTCGGTCAACAGCGAGCCGGGAACAGGCACGCCCAGGCGCTTGGCTGGCGCCGTCAATTGAGCGCGCCGCAACTCGGCATTGTTCGGGACAGGATGGCTCGATGCACTCGCATTGGTGCCGCCCGTAGGCGGCTTCGCGGATTCTCCGCTCCCGATGGGATTGGGCCGTCTTCTTTGCGAGCAATCTCGTAGAAACAGGCGCACCCGCCTGGGCTTCGACCATCGCTCGAGACCAAGAGCAAAGGCTTGCGCCCGCGCATGTGGAACCTTTGAAGCCAGTGGCGCCGCACGCGTGCATGCGCGTTACGCCTACCGTGGCGGGAGCATCGGCGATCACTACTTCGGCAGGCACCCCGACTCCGCATGCGGCGGGCGCAACACCGAATCCCTTCCCTTGGCACAGAGGAACAGCAATGACCGATCCACGCGACGCGGGCCCCTGGCCTCCCTTCTCCACCTCCCAGCAACAACCGCCCGGCCTCGAGTCCGAGATGTCGCCGCGCCCCGATTTCGGCGAACACTCGTACGTGGGCGCTGGCAAGCTGCTCGGCAAGGCAGCCCTGATCACGGGCGGCGACAGCGGCATCGGCCGCGCCGTCGCGCTGGCCTTCGCACGCGAAGGCGCTGACGTGGTGATCTCCTACCTGGCCGATGAAGAGTCCGATGCCCAGGTCACCCGCGGCCTGGTCGAGGGCGCCGGTCGCCGCTGCGTGCTCGCGCCCGGCGATATCCGTGAGGAGGCGCACTGCCAGGCCCTCGTGGCCAGCACGCTCGAACACTTCGGCCGCATCGACGTGTTGGTGAACAACGCCGCCTTCCAGATGTCGCACAAGTCGCTCGAGGACATCAGCGCCGGAGAGTTCGATCGCACCTTCCGCACCAACGTCTACGCGAATTTCTATCTCTGCAAGGCCGCGGTGCCCCATATGAAGCCCGGCAGCTCGATCATCAGCACCGCCTCGGTCAACGCCGACAAGCCCAACGCCACGCTCGTGGCCTATGCCGCGACCAAGGGCGCGATCCAGAACCTGTCGGGCGGCATGGCGCAGCTGCTCGCCGACAAGGGCATTCGCGTGAACTGCGTGGCGCCCGGCCCCTTCTGGACACCCCTGATCCCCTCAACCTTGCCGGAAGACAACGTCAAGGAGTTCGGCACGCAGACGCCCATGAAGCGCCCGGGCCAGCCGCGCGAGTTGCAGGCCGTCTATGTGTTGCTAGCCTCCGACGAGGGCAGCTACATCTCGGGCGCGACGATTCCCGTGACCGGTGGCGTGCCGTTCCTTTGAATCGGTCCCAGACGTTTACCTTTTCTCCGGCGCCGCTCGTTCCTGTGCCTTGCGTAACGCGCTCCGGGCAGGATCGGGAGGTCGCCCTCCACTTAGGGGCCACGCGTGTTTGCGGTCGCATGAGGCACTTCAACCACGCGTTGGTTGACGGCTGATGGCGCGCTTCATGAGCTTCAGGCGCGAGGGGCAAACCCCAGGGTCCGGTTTTGACAGTTGCCACCTTCTGCAGGCGGCAGTCCCGAGTGCTACTTGGCGAGAAAGTCTTCTGCCGACTTGCCGGCGTCCAAAGCGGCCTTGAACCAAGCCGGGCGCGGACCGCGGCCGCTCCACACATTGCCGTTCGGATCACGATACTTCGGTGCCGAGGCACCCGCTTTGCCAGAGGCCTTGCGACCCGCTTTACCTGATACGGCCTTCGGTGTGCGACCGCGCTTGGCGCCCCCCGCGACGCCGAGTTCCGCAGCGGTGAAACCGTACACGGCGATGGCTTCTTTGATCCGCGCGAGCACCTCATTGGACTCCTGTTTGCGCAACTGATCGGCTTCTTGCTGAAGCTGTTCGATTTGCTTTTGAATCTCGAGGAAAGTCTTTTTTGCCATTGCTTGGTGGTTCATTTAATTTTGAGGTGTCGATTTTTATCATAGATATCGACGCTCTCAAAAAGTGACGATTTCCATTTTCTTGAAATACATCGAAAGAATCCAATCTGCACACATCGGGTTGTTTCCGAGAAACGGACTGTCAAGCGATCAAGGAAGAGCCATCGACCTAACCTGATCTCAGCCTGATTGAACTTATCCCTTGCGCGGTCATCGCCAGATCTGATGATCTTCGAAATTTTCCGACGCAACCAACGTAATCCTCAATTCAAGAGCTCGAAAGAGGTGCCGGCACCAGGAATGAGCCACCGTGATCCAAAAGACTGACCACAGCTGGCGTTCCGGGTCGTGCACGCTCGCGTGAGAGCAACGCGATGCCACATCAACCGTTGCCTGCCGCGCACAGCGTCACTCGCAAGTCTCGCCGGTTTCGTTGCTCATTCATTCCATCGGACTGTTCCTCCAACTCGATGGCATTTTTCTGATCGAGGCGGCCTCGGCACACGTGCGCAGGAGGTTCTGGCTGAAGTCCGCCTACCGAAAATCCCGACTTTCGGTTGCCTTCGCTAGCCTTCCCAACAAAGGCGTCAGGTCCTCCAGCCGAGAGGCGATGAGATTCTTGACCTCTCCTTCGCGCTGCCAGATTCCGTGCACCGCCATCAGTTTGGAGGCCAGGAGTTCGCTTCGCTGCAACTCCCTCAAGCCTTTCCACACGATCACCTGCACGACGCCCGTTTCATCCTCCAAGGAAACAAAGATTGTTCCCTTGGCTGTGTCGGGCTGCTGCCGCAACGTCACGACGCCGCAATGGCTGACCTGCGCTCCGTTGCCCACGGTATCGAGTTCTTCCGCGGTCATCATTCCTCGATGCGCCAAGCGCTCCCGTAGCAAGGACAAAGGGTGTCTGCGCAGCGTCAAGCCTATCGACGCATAGTCAAACACGATTTCCTCGCCTTCTGGCGCAGGAGCGAGCTCGAGCAAGTCTTCGTCGATCGGCGCGTCGCGCAGGAGTCCGGGCCCCGCTTGCAGCCCTGCCGCGTCCCACACCTGCTGCCGCCGATGTCCCGAAAGACTCATCAGCGCATCCGCGGCAGCCAACAGCTTCATTTCATGACGCTCCAGCCCTGCGCGCAGCGCGAGGTCCTCGGCGCTGTCGAAAGGACATTGCGCGCGAGCATCGACAACACGCTGCGCCGAAGCAGTCTGAAAGCCAGCGATCATGCGCAGTCCCAGGCGCACCGCCGGTTCATGCACCAGGTCCTCGAGCGTGCAGTCGATATCGCTGTGCATGACATCGACCGCTCGTACTTCCACGCCATGGCGGCGCGCATCCTGCACGAGTTGCGAAGGGGAGTAGAAGCCCAGTGGCTGCGAGTTGAGCATCGCCGCCAGGAACTCAGCCGGGTGGTGGCACTTGATCCAGCAACTCGTGTAGACCAAGAGGGCGAACGAAGCGGCATGGCTCTCGGGAAAGCCGTATTCGCTGAAACCCTTGATCTGCTCGAAGATGGCGCGCGCGAAGCCCTCGTCGTAGCCACGCGCCTTCATGCCTTCGACGATTCTCGTGTGATAGTGCTCCAGGCCACCCTTGCGGCGCCACGCTGCCATCGCGCGACGCAAACCGTCGGCCTCCCCAGGGGTGAAGCCTGCTGCCAGGATCGAGATCTGCATCACCTGCTCCTGGAACACAGGAACGCCCAGCGTGCGACCCAGTGCTTCGCGCAGCGCCTCGCTCGGGTAGACCACGGGCTCTTTGCCCTGGCGCCGGTTGAGGTACGGATGCACCATGCCTCCTTGAATCGGCCCCGGCCGAACGATGGCCACCTCGATCACCAGATCGTAGAAGCATCGAGGTCTGAGTCTGGGCAGCATGCTCATCTGTGCGCGACTCTCAATCTGGAAAACGCCCACCGTGTCTGCCTTGCAGATCATGTCGTACGTGGCAGGGTCTTCGGCGGGGACGTCCTGCACGCTGAACACGCAGCCCTTGCGCTGCCCGATGAAGTCCAGCGCCTTGCGTATCGCAGTCAGCATGCCCAGCGCCAGACAGTCGACCTTGAGCAGGCCGAGTGCATCCAGGTCATCCTTGTCCCATTCGATCACGGTGCGATCTGGCATCGCGGCGTTCTCGATTGGCACCATGCGGCACAGCGGTCCCTTGGTGAGCACGAAGCCGCCGGTGTGCTGGCTCAGGTGCCGAGGAAAACCAATGAGCTCGCCCGTCAGATGCATCAGTTGCTGAACCTGCAACGAATCCAGCGCGAGGCCGCTTTCCCGCAACCGCTCGGGGTGAACCTGGGCGCCATCCCACCATTGATGCCCCTTGGCCAGCGCGTCCACTGTCTCCAGTGACATCCCCAGCGCCTTGCCGACATCGCGAATGGCGCTCTTGGGACGGTAGCTGATCACCACCCCCGTGAGCGCTGCGCGATCACGTCCATATTTCCGATACAGGTACTGCAGCACCTCCTCCCTGCGCTCGTGCTCGAAATCGACATCGATGTCGGGCGGCTCATTGCGCTCTTTGGAGATGAATCGCTCGAACAGCACGCTCATGCGGCCCGGATCGACTTCCGTGACACCCGTGCAGTAGCAGACCACGCTGTTGGCGGCGCTGCCGCGGCCCTGGCACAAGATGTGCCGCGACCGTGCGAAGGCCACGATGTCGGCCACCGTGAGGAAGTAGTGTTCGTAGCCCAGGTCTGCAATCAGCGCAAGCTCGTGCTCGATCTGCGTGTGCATCGCGGCCGGAATGCCGTCGGGCCAGCGGCGGCCCGCCCCTTCATAGGTAATTCGGCGCAGGTAGCTGGCGGGTGTTTCCCCTGCGGGCACCACCTCGTCAGGGTACTGGTAACGCAACTCGTCCAGGCTGAAGCTGCATCGCTGGGCGACCTCGAGCGTGCGCGCGAGCAGCTCTACGCTGTAGGTCTGGGCGAGGCGCAAACGGGTTCGCAAGTGCCGCTCGGCATTGGGCTGCAGGTCGAGCCCGCATTCGGTCAATGGCTTGCCCAGCCGCGTGGCGGTCATCACGTCCTGGAGCGGTTTGCGAGAGCGAACATGAAAATGCACATCGCCGGCAGCCACCAGCGGAATCGCCGTGTCCTGGCCGACGCGCTCCAATCGGTGCAGCCACATCTCGTCGTCCAGCAATCGCAGCTTCTCCACCGCGAACCAGCAACGTCCTGTGAACTCGGCCAGCAGCCAGCGCCCGATCCATTCGAGCTGGACGGCAGTGGCCATGCGCTGTGGCGAAGCCAAGACGACACAGCCGTCCAGCTCGGCCCCCCTGATGTCCTGCAGATCAAGGCGATAGCTTCCCTTCGCGCAAGCACGGCGCAGTTTGGTGATGAACTGCGACAGGTTGCCATAACCGTCCAGATGGCACGCAAGCACGGTGAGCGTGAAGGAAACCGCGTCGGGATGCGCCCCCTCCGTGTCCACTCGGAACTGGCTGCCGATCAGCAGCTTCATATCGTGCTCCTTGGCGGCAACATGGGCGCGAACCACGCCCGCCAGGCTGCACTCGTCCGTGATCGCCAAGGCCGAGTAGCCAAGCTTCTTCGCGCGCTCGACCAGTTCCTCTGGGCGGCTTGCCCCACGAAGAAAGCTGAAGTTGCTCAAGCACTTCAGCTCGGCATAGAGGGGCAGTTGCATTTCGAGCCCTCAAGCGAAGGTGCCATGGAGAAACCAGGCGGTCTCTTCCCGGGCCAGGCGCATCTGAAAAATCCATAGCACACCGGCATGCTCGCTCACGGCCACCCAGTAGTCGCGTGCGACATGGCGAGTGGTCTCCGGCGGCGGAACGGCGGAAAACGCTCCCTCGTTGTTGCCGGCCTCGACACCTGTTGTGCGATCCCACCAGCCGCCCTCCACGCGATGGGGGCCCGCCAGCAGTTGAAGCACACCCTGGTAGATCGGCCGGTTGTCCTGAACGGCCAGACGCAGCGGCTTGGCGAGCATGAAGGTCGGCTGCGGCACGTCGAGCGGCCTGCACCCGATGCGAGGCGCGCGTTCGGGCGCCGGTCGCCAACGACACATCCATTCCATCCGGTGGTCCTCGACGAGGACCGGGCGCAACACGCGGTCCGGCCCCAGGCGTGCGGCGATGCGCTCGAGGACGAGCGCCAGGCTCTCACCCGACTGCTTCGTCTCGGGCAGCATGGAGAAGCTTTTTTCTTCCAACGGCTGCACCTCGTTGGTCACCAGCTCCAGATCGCCCACTGGCGCCAGCAGTTCGACCTTGACCAAGTGCTCAGCCAGAAGCCGCATCAGGTGTTCGGTGTCGCGCGTGGCATGGGCTGTTCGCACGGTCATTTCGCCGCCATCACCTGCCGCCTTCGAGCGCATGGCGTCATGGCACCAGCGCAAGGTGAAGGCAGTCACGCCTGAGCGCCGTGCCAGAAGCCATCCCGCCATCTGCAGCATCAGTCGACGAGCACCGAAAATCATCGCCGGCGCATGCTCCACACGCGCCATCAACTCGAGCTTCGCATGGAAAGTTTCCGACAGCTGGGTCCACGCATGACCGTCAGGGCGCAAGCCATACGCCTGATCCAGGGCTCCAAGCAACTGCGCGTCAAAGCGCCGGCTCAGGCCACCGCGCGGTAGGGCTCGAACCTGTCCCAAGGTCTGGCAACCCAGGCGTGCCAGTGTGGCTTGGTGCACGGCGACCTGCGTGAGTGTCTCCAACGGCAATGCATCCAACAGTTGCGCCAAGGGCTTCGCAAAGCCATTGGACAGGCCCGCTCGCGCGAGTGCGAGCGCGGCCAAGCTTGTGGGCGCCCAAGCGAGGTGTCGCACGCCAAGATCGACGCACTCTTCGCGCACCCGCTCCACCAACCGGCGCTTGCCGCCAAACAGTCGCAAACTTTGCTCGAGTTCCATCACGACGCCGGGACACGACAAAAGCGCTTCGAGGACGGCAACGCGCGGGGTGAACTGCAGGCACCAGGTCGCCAGACCGTCGAGCGCTTCAGTGCGCGGCTTCGGATCGTCCGGCAGGTTGCCCGGGAGCAATGCTGCCCACAGCATGAGGGAACTCTCTGGAATGACGCGCCGCGATCAGACGGCTCGGGTGTTGCAGGCGCGGCGTGAGGATGTCCGCCAGACCACCGGGGATCGATGGCAGACGCAGCTCCGTATCGTGCGCGGGCCCCTTGCGCTTGAGCAGTTGCACTCGCAGTTCCCAATCGATGCCGAATCGCGCTTGCAGGCGCAGCGGCGCGGCCGACGCCTCGTGCGCGGCCGCAGCCGGTCGAAAGAGGATGATCGGCGCATCGCAGCTCTGCGCGCCAACCTGCAGGCGACGAATCTGCTCCTGACGAGCCTGCGGCACCCATCCCAGCACCATGCCCGCTGCGTTGGCCCTGAGCAGCTGTTCGATCGCCCACAGCCGCTCCACGGGCTTGTCCGCGTGAATCCAGACCAGATGACGCTCGTCGAGTCCCAGATGAACAAGCCCTGGGATATGCGGAGCCTTGGGAGGCCCCACCACCACGATCTGCTTGCCTTGCAAGACCAGCGCACGCACGGCGGGCGCGAAGAGCCGCCATTCGAGAACCGTCGCCTGCACCTGCAGAACTTCGGTCAGCGAACCGCAAGGCCACCCACCACCGGGCAGTTCTGCGTCCAGGGCCTCGAAGCCACTGCTGACGATGCGGGTCACGGGGCTACCCAGGGCATCCCCCCGCCAGATCGCGGATTCCACCGCGGGCGGAAGGAGCAGCGGACGGCCTTTCGGGTCGCGCGGCGCATGGGAAGCGAAACGGGCAGGGGGCGCTTCGTCGCCACCCACCCACGACAGGGAGGCGGCCATGTGGACTCCAATACTGTATGGAAATACAGTATCCTTGAGCCTCCAGCCGTTTAGCAAGAAGGTTTACAAATTTGGCGGGTTTTTGAGGTGCGAACGCAGCACCCCTGGAGTTTCTGTGCGTTGCATCAGGCCCCAGAGGCGTACTGCCACAACGCAACGCCTAGCGAACATCAGGAGCAAGTCTTCGAGTGACGCGACGGCACGTGGGAGGTACAAGGGGAGCGCGACTGGCGGCCGAACTGGGGCGGAATGTCGCGCCCGCAGCCTTCGTTCAACTTCCAGGCGCCGGACCAAGAAAAGCCTGCTGACACATGACTGGCAACGCGACAACGATCGCAGCCACGACTTCAAGGTAGGAATGCCGGAATGCTCCGGCGGGCATGTCACAACAAGTCGATGTCGGCCGTCTTACAAGCGAAGGCTGGTGATGTTGCCAGTCTTCACACAAAAGGAAAGAAAGATCATGCAACGCGCAAATTGGTTTCAAGTCTCGCCCGAAGGTGCGAAGGCCATTGGGGGCCTTCATCACTTCGTCACCAAGGACACTGACCTTCCGGCTCAGCTCATCGACTTGGTTTTTCTCCGGGTCTCCCAGATCAATGGCTGCGCCCATTGCATCGACATCCACACACGCGATTTGATCAAGTCGGGTATGTCGGTCGACAAGGCTGTGCTGGTCCCGGTGTGGCACGAAGCGGCCTACCTGTTTTCGGATCAAGAGCGCGCAGCCCTCGCGTGGGCCGAAGAAGTGACCCTGGTCAGTGAAACGCATGCGTCCGATGAAGCTTATGCAGCCGCAGCGGCCGTCTTCAGCGAGAAGGAACTGGTCGACCTTACCCTCACGATCGCAACCATGAACGCCATCAACCGCCTCGGCGTCAGTTTCCGTCTAAAACCCCGTGCGAAAGTCGAATAACGGCCAGCCCTTGCCATCACACGACTGCAGGCAAGCGAACCAGAGTGGCGGCAAGACGCGCCAGCTTTTCTGGGTTGCGCTGCACATGGATCTTTTGGATCTGCTGGTCGCCGATCTCAAAGGACTGCGCCGATTCCAATTGCCCGTCGATGTAGCGCAATAGGCCCCATCGACCATTGAGCTTCACCAGTTGGACCTGCATCGCCCCGCCATAACGGCGGTGTGATGCAAAGTACATCAAAGCGATGCGACGTGCGCCCAGAAGAGGCGTACCAAAGCTCGGGACCAAGCCACCGCCGTCACTGAACAGCTTAGCGTGTTCGCCAAGAAGAGCTTGCAGCCCCGCGAAGTCGCCACGTGAAATCGCATGAGCGAAGTCCCGCAGCACCTGGTGTTGGTGCTCGTTGCGTACGGGCAATGCCGGCGGGCGCGGATCTTTTGCGCGAGCTTTCTCCAGTTCGCGCCGTGCACGGTGCACGATCTGTCGCGCTGCCGCTTCTGTTTTCCCTAAGATTTGAGCTACTTGGTCATAGTCAACATCGAAGACCTCGCGCAGAAGAAATGCGGCGCGGGCCTCTGGTGAGAGATGGTCAAGAAGAATCAGAAATGCTACAGAAACGTCGTCGGCCAGCGAGTAGATTTCCTCCGGATTGGTGTGGTCATCCTCAAGCAGCGGTTCGGGCAACCAATAGCCTGGATAGGTCTCGCGCCTTAGCTTCGCCGCGCGCAGCCGGTCGATTGCCATCCGAGTCGTCATCGTCACGAGCCAAGCCTCGGCATTGAGCACCTTGTTTTGGCTCTCCCTGCGGAATTCATGCCATCGCAGCCAGGCGTCTTGAACCAGATCTTCTGCCTCGTGCGCGGAAGCCAACATTCGATACCCGATGGAATAGAGACGATGCCGCACCTGTTCAAAAACGTCGGACAAATCCTGCCTACCAGTCAGAAGGTTCAAGAACTCATCAATCGTATCCCAGACATCTGCGAATGCGCTGCAGCGCTGGCCTACGGATCTGCATCTCGCACCCAGAACTGCTGCCCAATGGCTTGCGACCGCGTTTGGACTGCCTCAGAAAGCGGCCATTGCTGAGCGCTTGGACGCTCACTCACCGAGCATAAGTGAGCCAATCTGAACAGGATGGCAACGGCTGTAGCGCATGGGACGGGATCTCAACCGAGCCCCCAGAACCGCACGCCGTTTGTCGAGTTGATCCAAGAATTACACCCCAACCCCACTGCATGAGCTCGCTGCCAAGGCAGCGCGGCGGTTTTAGGGCACGTGTCTGGCCACACCGGCAATAATTGGACGACTGACCGTCATCCGTCCTGTCTGCAGGTCACGCAAAGGGTAAAAAACTTCTCCAGTGTTTGATTTGCCAAGCACGCCCGCCGTGCTCTCAGTCACGTACACGCCTGGCAGTTCTGTGTTCAGGCTGACACGGACTCGGCAAGACATGTGTGGAATCCAGAGCTGCAGTTGCTAACCGTCTGGGACATACAGAGCATCCGCTTCAACGGAGGGAAAGTTTTCGCCATCCTCGATGTTGACAATGATTTTTGACCCGCTTATGTACTGGAGCTGGCTCGCCGTGATGTACCAGTAGGCTTGACCATTGAAGCGAATTCAACGGTGCCTCTGAGCGGCTTGATGCTGGCAATTCCACATGGAAAACCATCAGAGGCCGCCGCTCCTGACGCAAAGAGGGCGGTGAGCATGCACAGAGTCTGATCCTCATGCCGGCACCTCTCATGCCTCCAGATCGAACTTCAACTGGAGTTCGCGGATGGCACGAGCGATGTCATT
Organism: Variovorax sp. ISS6; assembly: GCF_056523145.1. Classification (NCBI taxonomy): domain Bacteria; kingdom Pseudomonadati; phylum Pseudomonadota; class Betaproteobacteria; order Burkholderiales; family Comamonadaceae; genus Variovorax; species Variovorax sp. ISS6. Next base: position 1,166,666 of record NZ_JAWRZC010000002.1, on the reverse strand, counting down.
GCGATGCGTACCTCGATCGCTCATGACGCGGACGGTCCAGTTCGGGTACCCCTCGCCGGCCTCCATCCAGATCACGCCGCCTCTGTAGACGTCCGTGTCTTCGCCTCGAAGACCTGGGATTCGACTGATTCTCTCCAGTAGCAGCTCTTGCAGCTGCTCAGCAGTTCGGGTGGCTTTCGGCATTCTGGGCATCACGGCGAGCTCGTTCAGGCCGCGAGCTTGGGGTGGGAGCACATTTTGAACCACTACCATTAAGTGCCAGAGCGATACGCTATCAACACTTAGCTCGAACCGCGCGGTACCTCGCCCAGCAGCGTCGTTGGCGCGAGCGCTTCCGCGCACGCCTTCGAGGGTTCGACCGCAAAGTCCTTGTCCGTCGACAGAGAATCGATAGAGTTCAACTGAACTATCGAACGTTGTCGTCGCGCAATGACTTCCAACTGTCGCCCCAGCATGATCCGAACCCGCGTGTCATCGGAAACTCGGGCACGCTTTTCCGCGCTGGCAGCACTTCATGGCCTCTGCGAGTCACACCTGCTCGCACGGATGGTGAACGAGGTTCTCAAGAGTTCGAACTCAGACGAACAGGACCACTCCGAAAACGATGCAACGCCTGCACTCGAGGCGGACGATTCAACCCTGCCTCGCGTCGCACTTCGCCTTCGGCCGGGTGACCGCGCCTTGGCAACACTACGTGCCGAAGCATGCAGCATGAAGCTCAGCAGCTATTTGGTCCTGCTGGTGCGCAACCATGTACGCCGCTCGGCGGTGCCACCCCCTTGCGAACTGACACAGCTCAAGGTCCTCTGCGCGCACCTGGCCGCGCTAAGACGACAACTCGAGTCGTTCGGCACGCCGAACACGCCGGTAGGAGTGCCCACGGTAGTGGGCGAGTTGCTTGAGGAGGTCCGAAGCCAGGTGGAAACAGCGCGCGAAGAAGTGGCGGCCGTTGTTCGCAAAAACCTGATTTGCTGGGAAACCGGCGCGCAGGACTGAAATGCCCGCGAGAAACGCGCAAGCCAGTCGGCAAGGTGCCGCACCGTTCGGGACCACCCCCGACATGTCGCTGGACATCGTGAGCTATGGCCGCAAGGGGCCAGGCGACGTCTTGCGCTTCAGTTCCGACGAGATCGCGCAGATCCGACGTACGGTCGATCGTGCACCAGAGGTGATGGTGAAAGTGACCGGCGGCGGACGTGACGCCTCCAGCGTTCAGGTCCATCTGGACTACATCGGCCGGCAGGGGAAACTCCCCCTCGAAGACGACGAAGGACGCACCCATCAAGGAAGAAACGCCGCTCGCGAACTCGCAAGCGACTGGCAGTTGGATCTCTGCAAAGGTCAGTACAAGTCCAAGCCGCGCAAAGGTCAAACGGACAGCCGTCCCAAGGTCGCTCACAACATCGTGCTATCGATGCCGCAAGGTACGCCGTCGGACAAGCTGCTGAGGACCGTGCGCGCATTCGCACGCACGAACTTCGGGCAGCGCCACCGATACGCCATGGCCTTGCATGTCGACCAGGCGCATCCGCACGTCCATCTGGTCGTCAAAAGCGAGCAGGAGTACGAGCCAACGAAGCGGCTGTGCATCTACAAAGCCACGCTCAGGCAGTGGCGTGAGCAGTTCGCGGCACTCCTGCGCGAGGAAGGCGTGACGGCGAACGCGACCGCCAGGCAGGTGCGTGGACAGATGCGCACCCCCTACAGTACGGCAGTCCATCACCGCCTGCAGGCGCTCCAGGCGGCCGCTCGGTTACCACCGGGAGAGAAAAGCCAGCATCAGGCGCCAAAGACTTCCACCTTCATGCAAGCCAAGATCGAAAAAGTGCTTCGTCTCCTCGGCACCCAGGAGCACGTCATCGATCAAGGTCTCGAGGCGATGCAACGCACGCGACAAGGAGTACTCCATGATTGGCGCGCCACGGCTCAGCAGCTGCGCCAGCAGGGCGAGGCCGAACTGGCAGTGCAGGTCGATCGCTTTGTCGCGAGCATGCCTGCGGTGCAGACCGACGCCAGATGGCTCGCAGAACGTTGGAAGACGCAGGCCGAGCGCCGCCCGGACCCGACGGCTCTGGCCCATGACAAAGGACCCCGGACGCGATGAACCCCAACTTCGGCGCTTTGACGCCTCCTTCGGGCTCAACACCATGCACGGGGAGACAGCGATTCTCGAGGCTTGCCGAACCAGCAGGATGCGAAGTCCGGGCTAGTGAACTGCGCCGTGAACTCGACCGGGCGAGCGAAGCAGGAATTCCTTGAGGTTGGCGGAGTTCGTCTTCTCGAAGAGACGGGACTTGTAGGTCAGCACAGTGGTGGGCGAGAGGTGCAGCGCGCGGGCGACCTCCTTGGCCGTGTGGCCGCGCCAAAGAAGTTCGGCGACCTGCCGTTCACGCACAGAGAGTGACGCCATGTCGATGGTCGCCGCGGAAATCGACGGCGACGGCGGCGTGGCGAACTCGTCGTGGCGCTGTGCCAGGGCGATCAACGAAGGGCCACAGTAGCGCAGCAGCGCCGTGGTTCTGCTCGACACTGCGCGCGAGAAGTACAGGTTGATGTAGCAAGTCCGCTCGCCCCAGGTACCGAACAACGAGATCTTGCTTGCGAAGCCAGGCTTCTCGAACAACTGCTGACGGTACTCGCGATCTCGAATGCTCTCGGGCGAGACAGATACCAGTTGCACGTCCGAGACAGGATCGCGTATGGACTCGCACACGCGCTGGTAGTTGGGATCGCGCTGATAGAGCCGATTCACATAGACGTCCGTGGTCCATTCGATCATCGACTGATCGAGCAGGCTCGCGCAACGCGCATAGCCGATGCGGCCCGTGCGGTCGTAGCGCAGGTGGGACATGTGATCCACACCCACCACCTCGTGGAGGCCACGCAGCAAGGTCGCGTGAAACATCGGCCGCCCCAGGTCGAGGATCGCCTGGGGTGCCCAGACATCCCGCATCGGGGCCAAGGTGGCCAGTTCGTTCGTCTCCATCGTTCTGATTCTCCTGCCGCGGCGACGGGCCTCGTCCCTTGTCGATGTCCTCACTCGACAGGACAGACCGAAAAGGGGCCGGCTCCTAAATTCGTGCCGGTCACCTTGAGCGGCACGAACCGCAGTCCTTGAATGTTAGAACTTCCCGTCTATTCCTACAAACGCCCCGGCGAGCTCGACCGCCCCCAAGACACGCCGCACCCTGTCATCGTGGTCGGCGGCGGACTCAGCGGCCTCAGTGCGGCGCTCGACCTGGCGCGACGCGGCATCCGCGTCGTGGTCCTGGACGATGACAACACCGTGGGCGTGCGCGGGTTGGCCTCGCGCGGCATGGTCTGGGCCCAGCGCACGCTGGACATCTTCGAGCGCCTGGGCATCGCGCACGAAGTCGTCGCCAAGGGCGTGCGCTGGAATCTCGGCCGGGTCCTGTGCCGCGATGCCGCCGTCACCTCGTTCAGCCTGCAGGCGCAACCCGACATGCGTCACAACGGATTTGCGAATCTGCAGCAGTACTACGTCGAGAAGTTTCTCGTCGAAGCCCTGCAACGCGAGCCACTGGCCGAGTTGCGCTGGTTGAACGAGGTCGTCGCCGTCCGTCCGGCCGAGGACCACGTCGAACTCGACGTGACGACGCCCGAGGGCGCCTACACCACCCGTGCCCAATGGATTCTGGCCTGCGATGGCGCCAACAGCCGGGTGCGCACGGCCCTGGGGATCGCGCCCCGGCTTCACGACCGCACCGAAGACCGCTGGATCATCATCGATGTCATCCTGCGCACGGGTGAATGGCCCGAGGAGCGCTGGACCTGGCTGGATGCGAGCGCCAACGATGGACGCGCGGTCTGGCGGCACAAGATGGCGGACGATACCTGGCGCCTCGACTTCCAGCTGGCACCGGATGAAGACACCGCGATCGCGACAACGGAATCAGCGATGCGCGAGCGGGTCGCCAAGCTCGTGGGACCGGACGTTGCGTTCGACATCGCCTGGTCAGGCGCCTGGGGCTATCGCCACGAGTGCCTGGACGATCTGCGCACGGGACGGGTCCTCTTCGTGGGCGACGCCGCCCACCTGGTGGCGCCTTTTGGCGCACGTGGCGGCAATAGCGGCATTCAGGATGCCGACAACCTCGGCTGGAAACTGGCGCTGCATCTGCAAGGGCTCGCTGGCGAGGCCGTGCTGGACAGCTACGGCCACGAGCGCAAGCACGCGGCGCAGGAGAACATTCGCCAGGCACGCCGGTCTTCGCGCTTCGTCTACCCGGGGGCGCACAGCTCGGCCGCGCTGTGGCGCGACGCCATCATCGCGCTGGCGCCGGACCACGATTGGGCGGCCCGCATGATCAACACCGGACGCCTTTGCACGCCCGCCATCTACCCCGCGTCAGCGCTCGCAGCCGGCAGGCATGCGCAGACCGGCGCGGCGCTTCCGAATGTGGTGCTCTCCAGCGAAGACGTTGGCGCGTCGCGGCCGCGCACAACGCTGCACCAGGTCCTCGGCCCTTGGTTCACCGCACTGGTGCTCTCGGACGAGCTGCCCTCGCATCGCGCAGCGCATCCGCTGTTGCACTGGGTCGCCGTCGGACGGTACTGCGACGGGGCAGGCCGCGCGGCGCTGGCCCGTCAGTTGGGCCCGCACGCCGCAACCGGTGCGGTGTGGCTCATTCGACCCGATCAGCACGTCATGGCCGTGCTGGCGATCGACGAGACCGATGCCATGGAGAGACTTCCCGCTGTGCTGCAGGCAGCGCTGGATGCAACCCCTATCGTCTGTGAGGAGGCTTGAGACGTGCCCGCAACGCAACAACAACTGGACGATGTCCTGGAACACCTGGTCGCATTGACCGACCTGCCCGACGTCACCGCTCAACGCGATCGCCTTGCATGCCTGGTGCTGCTGCTGGCGGAGTCCCTCGATGACCCTCAAGCCGTGCATGTAGCCATCGAAGAAGTCCTGCGTCATGACACACAAGGCTTCGCGCTCGCCATCCCCTGATCCATTTCGAGGACCCGCCATGACACCCGCCATCCAGGCCCGCGGCCTGCATCACTTCGCCTGGCGTTGCCGAGACGCCGAAGAAACCCGGCATTTCTATGAAGACATCCTCGGCCTGCCGCTGGTGCATGTCGTCAAGGAGGAAATCGTGCCGTCCACGGGAGAGCATTGCCCCTTCGTGCACTTGTTCTTCGAATTCGCCGACCACTCCCACATCGCCTTTTTCGACCTGGGCGACAACGCCGTCACCCGGCAGGACCCGCACACACCGGGCTGGGTCAATCACTTCGCGATGGAGCTGGCCAGCGAGGCGGAGGTGGCGCAGATGCGCGAGAGGCTGCTCGCGCACGGCGTGGAGGTGGTGGGCGTCACCGACCACCATTTCATCCGCTCCATCTACTTCTTCGACCCCAACGGTCTGCGTCTGGAGCTGACCGTGCGCCTGGATGCGGCACCCATCGCCGACTACGTCGAGCAAAAGCGCCGCATCGCGCACGAAGAACTCGCCGCGTGGACACGCGACAAGGCCCGAGGCCTGCGCCCGGGACAAAGCGGCACCAGCAGCCGGGCGCGACACGACAACCCCACTTCCCATTGACGACGAATTCCACCCCAGCACCATGAACAACAAAGCCTTCGCCTCGCACGCCGACCTCGCCAAGAAAACGATCTCCTTCGAGCGCCTGTCCGACAACGCCTATGCCTACACCGCCGAGGGAGATCCGAACTCGGGCGTGATCATTGGCGACGACAGCGTCATGGTGATCGACGCCACCGCCACGCCCGCCATGGCGCAAGGCCTGATCCAGGCCATCCGCGGCGTCACCGACAAGCCCATCCGCCATGTGATGCTCACCCACTATCACGCGGTGCGCGTGCTGGGCGCTTCGGCCTATGCGGCGCACGGTGCGGTCAACGTCTTCGCCAGTCGCGGCACCCTCGAGCTGATCATCGAACGCGGCCAAGCCGACATGGACTCGGAGATCGGGCGCTTTCCTCGTCTTTTCCAGTCGGCCGAAGACATTCCGGGGCTGACCTGGCCGACGATCGTCTTCGAGCGCGAGCTGACGCTGCACCTGGGCAGTCTCGAAGTGAAGCTGATGCACCTGGGCGCCGGGCATACGAAGGGCGATGCGGTGGCGTGGATCCCTTCGCAAGGCATCTGCTTCTCAGGCGATCTGGTCGAGTACAACGCCGGCGTCTACACGGGCGACGCCCAACTGGCGCAATGGCCCGCCACCCTGGACGCGCTCGAAGCGCTGCAACCCCGCCAGCTGGTGCCGGGCCGCGGCCCCGCATTGAAGACGCCCGAGGACAGCCGCGCCGGCATCGCGTACACGCGCCGCTGGGTGCAAACGCTCTACGGCTGCGCCCAGCAAGGCGTGCGCGAGGGCAAATCGCTGCGCGAGGTCTATGCAGCGACACGCCAGGCGATGGACCCGGAATTCGGCCACGTCTTCATCTACGAGCATTGCATTCCCTTCGATGTGTCACGCGCCTACGACGAAGCGAGCGGCATCGAGGTGCCGCGCGTATGGACCGCGCAACGCGATCGGGACATGTGGAGCGCCCTCAACGACTGAACGCAGACGCCCATCATGAAACTCGCCACCCTCAAGAACGGCACACGCGACGGACAGTTGGTCATCGTGAGCCGCGATCTGCAACGCATGACCGCGGCGCCCGCATCGGTGAACACCATGCAGCAAGCGCTGGACCGCTGGCCTGAAGTTCAGGCCGACCTCCAGGCGCGTTACGAAGCGCTCAACGCGCGCATCGACGCGGGAGAGGCCTTCGACGCATCCCGCTGCGCCGCCGCGCTGCCACGCGCCTATCAGTGGCTGGACGCTTCCGCCTACCTCAACCATGTCGAGATGACGCGCCGCGCGCGCGGCGGCGAAATGCCGCCGTCCTTTCTCACCGATCCCGTGATGTACCAGGGCGCCTCGGACGACTTCATTGGCCCGCACGATGACATCGTGGCGGCCAGCGAGGAACTGGGGGTGGACCTCGAAGCGGAGGTGATCGTGGTGACCGGTGACGTTCCGCTGGGCGTCGACGCACAGGACGCCTTGGGGCATATCCGGCTGCTGGGTTTGGTCAACGACGTCACGCTGCGCTCGCTGGTGGTGCCCGAACTGGCCAAGGGCTTCGGCTTCATCCAGTCCAAGCCGGCCTCCGCGCTGTCTCCGGTGCTCGTCACGCCCGACGAACTGGGCAGCCATTGGCGCGGCGGCAAGCTGCACCGCACGATGGAAGTCTGGCTCAACGACAGGCAGCTCGGGCGTCCACAGGCCGGCGAGGAGATGCAATTCCATTTCGGCGAACTGATCGCCCATGCAGCGCGCACGCGGCGACTGATCGCCGGAACCGTCCTGGGCAGCGGCACCGTGTCCAACCGCAGCGACGAGGCAGGTGTGTGCTGCCTCGTCGAGGCACGCGTGCGCGAGCAGCTGCGCGAAGGCCGGATGCACACACCGTTCCTCAAGCATGGGGACCGTGTCCGCATCGAGATGCGCGATGACGGGGGCGCCAGCATCTTCGGCGCGATCGATCAGGTCGTGCGTATCGAAGGGGCATCGCCGTGAGTTCCGCCTCCACCGTGCGCCTGCACAGCTACTGGCGCAGCTCCGCCGCCTATCGCGTGCGAATCGCGCTGGGCCTCAAAGGCATCGCCTTCGAATCTGTCTGCTGGCACATGGCGAATGGCGAGCACCTGCAGCAGCGCTACCGCGATCTTGCGTCCTTCGGCCTGGTGCCCATGCTGGAGATCGATGGCCTGCGGCTGCAGCAGTCGCTCGCCATCATCGAGTACCTCGAGGAGCGCCATTCCGCGCCCCGGCTTCTTCCGGGCGACCGGGCTCAGCGCGCGCAGGCACGGGCACTGGCCCAGCTCGTGGCGTGCGAAATCCATCCCCTCAACAACCTGCGCGTCCTCAAGCGGCTGCGCGGTTCGCTGCACGCGGACGATGCCCAGGTTGCCGACTGGTACCGGCATTGGTGCCACGAAGGCTTTCAGGCCCTCGAGTCCGCGCTGACGCCTTTCGAGGCCGGCCCGTTCGCGCTGGGCGCGCAACCCTCGATCGTCGAGTGCTGCCTGATACCGCAGATCTACAACGCGAGGCGCTACGAAGTGCCGATGGCGGCCTACCCGCGCATCCTGGCGATCGCCGCAGCCTGCGAGAGCCTCGCAGCCTTCGATGCGGCGCGCCCCGAGCGCCAGCCCGATGCGCCGACGTCGTCGCCTTCCTGACTCGCCCCCTCATAACGACAACCGGACGTCGCCCTGAAGGACGTTCACATTCCCTCGGAGACAACCGTGCCCCCTACCGCCTCTCTCCCGATCTCACAGGACCCGCCCGCGACGCGCGAGGACAAGAAAGTCCTGACCGCCACCCTCGTCGGCACCGCCATCGAGTGGTACGACTATTTCATCTACGCCCAGGCGGCGGGCCTGGTGCTCGGGCCGCTGTTCTTCGCACCCTTCGCACAGAACAATCCGGGGCTGTCGCTGCTGCTGGCGTTCGCCACCATCGGTGTGGCCTTCCTGTTCCGGCCGCTGGGCGCGATCATCTGCGGCCACCTGGGCGACCGCTTCGGACGCAAGGCCGTGCTGGCCGCCACGCTGATTCTCATGGGCGCGGCAACCACCCTGATCGGCGTGCTCCCCGGTTACGCCCAGATCGGCGTCTGGGCACCCGTGCTGCTGATCCTGCTGCGCATCCTGCAGGGCTTTTCGGCCGGTGGCGAATGGGGCGGTGCCGCATTGATGTCGGTCGAACACGCGCCGGCCGACAAGCGTTCGTTCTTCGGTGCCTTCCCCCAGATCGGGGTGCCGATCGGCATGATCGTCGCCACGGGTGTGCTCTGGGCCGTCACCTCGGTGCTTGGCAAGGAGCGGTTTCTCGACTGGGGATGGCGCCTTCCGTTTCTGTTCTCGATCGCGCTCGTGGTGGTCGGCGGACTGATCCGCCGTTCGGTGGAGGAGTCGCCCGTCTTCTTGCGCATGCACGAGCGGCGCCGCGAATCCGCTGCGCCGCTGGGGCAGCTCTTTCGCCATCACCGCAGGCAGGTATGGCAGACGGCGTTGATCTTCGTGGGCAACAATGCCGCGGGCTACCTGCTCGTCGCCTTCTTTCTGAGCTACGGTCAGCGCGTGCTTCAGTTGCCGTCGCAGCAACTGTTGGCCGCCTGTACGGTGGCAGCTGTGGGATGGTTGGTCTCGACGTTGATCGGCGGGGTGCTCGGTGACCGGATCGGGCGCGTGCGAACCTTCCAGATCGGCTATGTGATGCTCGCCGTGTGGGCGATCCCCATGTGGTTCCTGATCGACACGGCGCAAATTGGCCTGTTCCTGGTGGCCTTGTTGGTCCTGTCCATCCCGCTCGGACTGACCTATGGACCACAGGCTGCGCTTTACGCGGAGATGTTCCCGGCCAAGGTCCGCTATTCGGGTGTGTCCGTGGGCTACGCGCTGGGCTCCATCCTGGGTGGTGCATTCGCGGCCACGATCGCTCAGTGGATCATCTCCACGTGGGGCCAGTCCTGGCTGGTCGGCGTCTACATCGCCTTGATGGCTGCCGTGTCCTTCGTCGCGGTGTCGAGCGTGCACGATCGTCCTGGCCTCGACCTCGATGACCAAGGCTGACCACGTCCGGCGCGAGATCGCGTCGCCGCTTTGAACGCTTCCTCACCATGACCACCACGATCCAGCAGGCCGACCTGATCGAATCGATCAGCGCCGCGCTGCAGTACATCAGCTGCTACCACCCTGCCGACTACATCGCCCACCTGGCCAAGGCCTACGAGCGCGAGCGCAGTCCCGCCGCCAAGGACGCGATGGCGCAGATCCTCACCAACAGCAAGATGAGCGCGACCGGCCAGCGCCCGATCTGCCAGGACACCGGCATCGTCAACGTGTTCCTCAAGGTGGGCATGGACGTGCGCTGGGGCGGCTTCACCGGCAGCCTCGACGACGCCATCAACGAAGGCGTGCGCCGCGGCTACAGCCACCCCGACAACACGCTGCGCGCCTCGGTCGTCGCCGACGCACAGTTCGATCGCCGCAACACCCGCGACAACACGCCCGCGGTGATCTCGGTGGAGATCGTGCCGGGAAGCACGGTCGAAGTCACCGTGGCCGCCAAGGGCGGCGGCAGCGAGAACAAGAGCAAATTCGCCATCCTCAATCCCGCGGACAGCGTGGTGGACTGGGTGCTGAAGACCGTGCCGACCATGGGCGCCGGCTGGTGCCCGCCGGGCATGCTGGGCATCGGCATCGGCGGCACCGCCGAGAAGGCAATGCTCATGGCCAAGCAAAGCCTGATGGATCCCTTGGACATGCACCAGCTTCAAGCCAAGGCCGGATCGGCAAGAGCGGGTGCGCTGACGGAGTTGGAGGCATTGCGAATCGAGATCCACGACAAGGTCAATGCATTGGGCATCGGCGCGCAGGGCCTGGGCGGCTTGACCTGCGTCCTGGACGTGAAGATCAGGAGCTACGCCACCCACGCGGCCAGCAAGCCGGTGGCGATGATCCCGAACTGCGCCGCCACGCGCCATGCGCACTTCGTGATGGACGGCAGCGGTCCGGTCTACCTCGAGGCTCCCTCGCTCGACCTGTGGCCCAGGATCGACTGGGCACCCGACGAGAAGAAGAGCAAGCGCGTCGACCTCGACCAGCTCACGCCGGCCGAAGTCGCGAGCTGGAAGCCCGGCGACACGCTGCTGCTCAACGGCAAGATGCTCACCGGCCGCGACGCCGCGCACAAGCGCATCCAGGACATGCTGGCCAAGGGCGAGAAGCTGCCGGTGGACTTCACCAACCGCGTCATCTACTACGTGGGCCCGGTCGATCCGGTGAAGGGCGAGGCCGTGGGCCCGGCCGGCCCGACCACCGCCACGCGCATGGACGGCTTCACCGAGATGATGCTGGCCCAGACCGGCCTGATCGCGATGATCGGCAAGGCCGAGCGCGGCCCGGTCGCGATCGAGGCGATCAAGAAGCACAAGAGCGCCTACCTGATGGCCGTGGGCGGCGCCGCCTACCTCGTGAGCAAGGCGATCAAGACCGCCAAGGTGGTGGGCTTCGAGGACCTGGGCATGGAAGCCATCTACGAATTCGACGTGGTCGACATGCCGGTGACGGTGGCGGTCGACGCCGGCGGCACCAGCGCGCACATCACCGGCCCGGCCGAGTGGCAGAAGCGCATCGCCAGCGGCGAGTTCAAGACCATCACGCTGGAACCCGCTTGAGCCTCGTCGCGCGTCCGCAGCCGCCCGCTTCCGCTTCCGCTTCGCCCGTTGGCGTGTTCGACAGCGGCGTGGGCGGGCTGAGCGTGCTGGGTGCTCGCTCTCAAGGAATGTCACAAAGTCATTGGCGGGAAACGTCGGGGCGCCCCAACATGACCAGCCGCTCAACACCGTACGGCGCAAAGCGTTTCCAGGTGCAAGCAGATTGGGCCTCAACCGGCGCAGCCATCATCGGGTCTGTTTCACCACAGGTTGAGGTCTGCCTAGCGCTCCAGATTCTCCCAGGTGGCCGATGTGAGTTTTCCTAGCAGCTGATGTGACATATCGTCGATGGTGTCTGCGAAGGCGGCGCCCTAGCATCGTTCCATGACGATGCCTACCGCAGTTTCGCAGCCAACTGAGGCGAAAAAGGCATCCAGCAGTCGCACCCGCGTGTTATGGGCGACCTGTGCTGCACATGCACTGCACGACGGCTACGGCGACATGATTTACGCGCTGCTGCCGATCTGGCAGGCGGAGTTCCAACTCGGCTATGCCTCGCTGGCGTTGGTGCGGAGCGTCTACACCGGCACGATGGCTATGCTCCAACTCTCCGCAGGTCGTCTGGCGAGTTGGATCGGAGGCCGTGCCACGCTGGCGCTCGGGACGCTGCTCGCCGCGCTGGGTTATGCAGCGGCGGGCCTGTCCGGTGGCCTGCTTGGCTTGTGCGTCGCACTGGCCCTGTCGGGCAGCGGTTCAAGTACCCAGCATCCGTTGGCTTCCGGTGCCGTGTCGCGCGCCTATGGGCGCAACGCCCGCGGCCCCCTCGGTATCTACAACTTTGCCGGAGATCTGGGCAAGGCCGCCCTGCCTGCGGCGATCTCGCTGCTGGCCACCATGATGCCGTGGCGTCATGCACTGTGGGCCATGTCCATGCTCGGTGGATTGGTCGCTGCAGGCCTGGCACTTTGGCTTCCGTCAACACCTCGCGACCCGGCGATCGAAGACGTTGACGGCGCCGATGGAAAGAATCCGTCAGCCACCGGCTTCCGGCTCCTTCTGGCGATCGGTGTGCTGGACAGCGCCGTGCGCATGGGGCTGCTGACCTTCTTGCCGTTCCTGCTCAAAGGCAAGGGCATATCGACGTCGATGCTGGGCACAGCTCTGGCGATGGTCTTCATCGGCGGGGCCTCCGGGAAGTTCATTTGCGGCTGGCTCGGCCAGCGCATGGGCGTCATCGGCACCGTGCTCGCAACCGAATGCGGGACTGCGGTGTGCATCCTATCCGTGATGCTGTGTCCCCTGGTTCCCGCGCTGGTCTTGCTGCCGTTGCTGGGCGCGCTCATGAACGGAACTTCCTCCGTACTGTACGGCACAGTACCCGAACTGGCCCCCGGTGGAAATGACGAACGTGCCTTTGCGCTCTTCTACACAGGCACCATCGGCTCGAGCGCGATTTCACCGGTGATGTACGGTCTCCTGGGGGATCGGGTCGGCATCCAGTGGGCTACATGCGCGACGGCACTGACTGCCATCACCGTGGTCCCATTGGCACTGGCGTTGCGCGCGCGTTTGACGCTCACCCAGCAAACGATCTGACGGCAGCCACTCGACGACGAGCCGGACCATCCTGCCTTCTTCTCACTCTCTGGAACTTCACCCATGGAAAATGCTTCTCAGGCACCCGTCATCTTGATCACAGGCGGCAGCCGCGGCGTCGGTGCGGCCACAGCGCGTCTCGCAGCCGCGCAAGGCTATGACGTGGTGATCAGCTATCTCTCAGACGAATCGGCTGCCGATACCGTCATCGCGGACGTGCGAGCCGCGGGCCGGCAGGGGTTGGCGGTGCGAGCTGATAGCGCAGATCCCGCGCAAGTCGCTCGTCTGTTCGCGCAGCTCGACCGGACATTCGGACGCCTCGATGTGCTCGTGAACAACGCCGCCATCTTGCAAAAGCAATGTCGACTGGAAGATCTCGACTTCGAGCGGATGCACCGCATCTTTGCGGTCAACGCCATCGGCCCGATCCTTTGCGCACAGCAAGCGATCAAGCGCATGTCAAGCCGCCACGACGCGCGAGGTGGATCGGTGATCAATGTCTCGTCGGCAGCCGCGCGGCTCGGCAGTCCCAACGAATATGTCGACTACGCCGCATCGAAGGGCGCGCTCGAAACCTTCACGACCGGGTTCGCCAAGGAGGTCGCTCGCGAGGGCATCCGCGTCAACTGCGTTCGCCCGGGTCATATCTACACACAGATGCATGCCAGTGGCGGCGAGCCCGGCAGAGTGGATCGTGTCAAGGACTCGATCCCGATGGGCCGAGGCGGCCAGCCAGAAGAAGTGGCGCGAGCGATCCTGTGGCTGGCCAGCGCCGAAGCCTCCTTCGTCACCGGCACCTTCCTCGACGTGACGGGCGGGAAGTAGCGGCTGTTCAACGCGGCGTGCCGCTTTCGAAGGCACGCAACGCGAAGCGCAACGCTCCCGCCACCACGCTCGCAACGACACGCGGCTGCCCGGGAACTGCGTCATCCACCAGCAGAAAGTCTGCCCGCTGCCCAGTCTCCAAGCGCCCCCGGTCCGTCAACCCCACCGCCGTGGCGGCATGGCGCGAGACCATGCTCCACGCCTCGGAGAACGAAAGCACCTCTCGACGTGCAAGGTCGAATGCAGCGAGCAAAGGCGACGGATAGTAGTAGTCGGACGCCAGCACATCGCACAGGCCCTTGCGGACCATGTCCTCAGCTCCTGGCGCCCCCACGTGACTGCCACCGCGCAACACGTTGGGCGCACCGAACACGATGAGGTCACCCGACGCCCTCGCCTCTTTCGCCGCACCCTCGCTCAGAGGAAACTCGGCCACATTGCAGCCCCAGAGGCTTAGCTGCCGCCGCTGCGTCGCATCCGTATCGTCATGCGACGCGACACTCAGTCCGGCTCGCCTGGCCTGTGCCACGAGCTGTGCCAACCCCGGCGCTTCGGGCACTGCCTGACTGGCCGCCTCTACGCGCTGAACAAAGGTCTGCACATCGCATTCCGCGCGCTCCGCGTACCGGGCGAGATGCACGGGATCGTCCAGCTTGGCCGCCAGCTGCGGCCAATGGTCATTGATGGACAGGAAGTGAACATGGCCAGCTTCGATCCATCGACTTGCGGCAGCCCACCCCTCCACGAATCTGGCTTCCAGTCGCAAGTGAAATCGGTGGTCGGCGCCCCATCGAACGCCGCGCTCCTGCAAGGCGTGAATCATTTGCTCGGCAACGGCCAAGCTGCGCAGCCCGCCTTCCCACGAAATGGTCACGCCGTGATAGGCCGTGGTGATGCCGTTGGCCAACAGCTGGGCGTCGACATCCGTGAGCGCCGTCACATGCGGCACTTGAACTCCTCCCCGGGGCCTGAGTGCCCGCTCGAAGGCATCGCCATGGATGTCAACGATGCCAGGCAGGACGAGCAGGTCGCCGGCATCCAGGAACGCATCGGACGACGCGGCCCTGCGCAGCAGCGTTTCGTCCACGGCGAAGGAGGCCGGCGCCAAGCCTTCAGGCGTGAGCACGCGCGCCCCTCGAATGCCAGCCAGCGGAGGATCGGTAGGAGTCGCGCGCAACATGCGGCGATGCTACCCGAGCTCCGCAAGCGAGGCGGGACAGCACCAAGCGCATCACGTCGTCGTGCGGGGAGTCAGTGACCAGGGATCATCCAGTGAAGATGGTTCTGTTGCAGCCATACCAACACACCCAGCAGAAGGGTCAGGAAGATGCTGTGCTTGAACGTGCGCGCGACGATGGCCCCCTCTTTGCCGTGCATCCCCGTGGTTGCAACGCCGCACGCGATGCTCTGCGGGGAGATCATCTTGCCGAAGACGCCCCCGGTCGAGTTCGTGGCTGCCATCAGCGTGGGGCTGAGCCCCAGCTGGTTCGCTGCCACCACCTGCATATTGCCGAACAGGGCATTGCCAGAGGTATCGCTGCCGGTAAGGAAGACCGCGATCCACCCAAGAAAGGCAGACACGAAGGGGAACCATGGACCCACCGCCACGATGCCCAGGCCGAGGCTGTACGTCATCCCGGAATAGTTCATGAGGTAGGCCAGGCCGATGATCATGGCGACGGTGGCCACGGGCACCGCTGTTTGCCGCAAGGTGTCCTTCGCGGCGCCGAAGAAGTCCTTGACTGACAAGCGCATGACAAGAGCCGAGACCAGCGCAGCAACCAGCACCGCCGTACCGGTCGTCAGCGGCTGGAAGCTCCAAACCGCCGGGTAAGCCTTCTGGTAGACCGTGATGTACACCGCCTTGTCGAGCCCGGGCCAGGGGATCGAGACTTCCCCGATCTTTCCGAGATTCGCGACGGTCCATCCCACGGCAATCACTGCGACGATCAGCCATGGATACCAGCTTTGCCGACCTGTCACGCTCGTTCGGGCAATGCTCGCCCTGTCGATGTTGACATGGTAGTGAGCATCGGGTGCCGGCTTCCAGTACCGCAGAAAGGTCATCGTCACCACGATCGCCACAATCGCGGCCAGCACATCACAGATCGCATAGCTCAAGAAGTTGGCGGCAAGGAATTGAGTGATCGCGAAGCTTCCCCCCGCCACGAGTGCCAGCGGCCAGACGGCGCGCAAGCCTTTCACGCCGCTGTAGATCGTCAGCACATAAAAGGGCAGCAGGAAAGCGAAAAAGGGGAGCTGGCGCCCTGCCATCTGACCGAGCTCCGCGGCAGGCAGCCCGGTGACGGCAGCCAGAACCGTGATCGGCAGGCCCATGGCGCCGAACGCGACCGGAACCGTGTCGAAGATCAGCATGAATACCAGCGCATCGAGCACCGGAAAGCCGAGCGTGACGAGCAAAGCGGACGTGATGGCAATGGGCGTACCAGTCCCCGCCACGGCCTCCAAGAGCGAGCCGAAGAGAAAACCCACCACCAGGAGCACAACCCGTCGGTCGTTGGGTACGTTGTCCAGCACCCAGACACGAAAGGCGTCGAGCCGTCCCGCTCGTATCGTCATGTTGAACAAAAAGATCGCCGCGACCACCACCCACATCACGGGCCACACCGCCAACACTGCGCCGAGGGCCACGGCGTTGAATGCCATGCCGACAGGAAACTGCCAGCCGTAGACCGCAACGGCCAGACCTACGCCCAGGCCAGCGAGACCCGCCTGCCAGCCAGGTCGCCGTAGGACGCCGAGCACCAGCAGCACGGTCGTGATCGGAAGTGCCGCCACGATGAAGGTGGGCAGCAGTGCGCCGCCGATCGGCATCGTCAATTGATGAAACATCTTGTCTCCTGCACTCGCGCGCTCGCGCGAGCTTGATTTTTGGTTTTTGTTCAGTGCGCCGCGCGCGTTTCGCTGTGCTGCGCGTAGATTTGCGACAGCATGGAAAAGTAGTGCTCGAACGGCGGCGTCTTGACGCCGGGCACCTTGGCCGCGTCATCCCAGCGGCGCAGCCGCATGGCGTCGAGGGCGAAGGGGCGATGCTGGAAAGCATCTGCCTCCTCCTTCGTATAGATGCCGCCCTGCAGTTTCAGCGTGTGAATGGACAGCGGGCTCAGCTTCGCGCGGTATGTCGGATCGATCGCGCACAGACAGCGCTTGGCCTCGACGTGCAGACCGATGGGATCGACCACTGCGCTTGGGAGAACGGGGCGCAAGAACGGCAGCGCCACGTACTGATGCAGGTCGTCACCCGTTCCAAAAGGCGATCCGTCGTCCGAACTCGGCGCCCCTTCTTCATGGTGCTTGCTCAGGCCGATCAGATGCCCCAGGTCGTGCAGGAATGCCGCGACGATCAGTTCCTGCTCGGCGCCTTCGGATTCGCCCAGATGGGCCGTCTGCAGTGCGTGCTCCAGTTGCGTGACTGCTTCCTTGCCGTATGCCCTTGAGCCGTACGCGTCAAATAACGCCCGAATATCTTCAAGCTCCAAAGCCATGCTCGCTCCTTGTTCTCAGGTGTATGAAACGAGCGATGCTATTTTTCGGAGCCGTCTGGTATCAATCGATTTAAGTTGAGACAGGCCTGTGAGTTTTTTTGAACTCGCCCCTGGACCCGGCCTGGTTCCAGCTAGCTCGCAACCACTGGCCCCGTGTTGCCGACATCCACGAGCCAGGCACAGAACGCCTCCACCGCGGCGTCACCCTTGGTTCGCTCCGGGCAGTACCAAAAATAGCTTCTGGCCGGCAGCGCGTACTGCGGCATGACGTACTGCAGCCGCCCTTCGTTGATGTCATCGGCCACCAGGGCCGTCGGACCGATGGCAACGCCCACGGCGTTGACGGCGGCCTGAATGGACAGGTAGAGGTGCTCGAAGGTCAGTTCGCTGCGGCATTGGATCGTCTGGTTGCCCACGGCCGAAAACCAGTTGGACCAAAGCGCCGGCAGGCTGCTGGTGTGAAGCAGCACATGCTGCTTCAGGTCACTGGGCTGCTGGATCGGTGAACGCAGCAACAACTCCGGCGCTGCGACGGCGATCCGTTGCTCATCAAGGAATCGCCCCGAGCGAAAGCCATGATGGCTTTCCGGTCCGCCGGTCAGGAACACTTCGAAGTCGTTGACGCGCGGCGGCATGGCATCGGCCGCGATCGACAGCCGGATCTCGACATCGGGATACCTTCTCTGGAAATCCGGCAACCTGGGGATGAGCCAACGCATCGTGAACGTCGGCAGGGACTGAACGCGGATGATGCGGGTCGTCTGCGGCCGTCGGATCTGGTCGGCCACGGAGGCCAGGCTGTTCAGCATGGCATTGACCTCGGTGTGAAAGCGCATGCCATCGGCCGTGAGCTGCAGTCCGCGCGGCAGCCGCAGGAACAAAGCGGTGCCCAGCCATTGTTCGAGCACCTGAATCTGCCGGCTGATCGCGCCATGCGTCACGCACAGCTCATCGCCAGCCTTCGTGAAGCTGAGGTGGCGCGCGGCGGCGTCGAAGGCCTTGACCGAATTCAGCGGAGGAAGGGCTCGCATGGCATGCATCAGAACTGAGGAGAACGATCAAAAAGCATACATCCGTTGGTCTGCATAAAAACTCACCCGGCATGTGAGCAATGGTCGATTGATCGTCAAGCCCGCCCAAACCCACAATCGCGGCCTCCTTCACTGCGCCTCGCGCCGGCCCGACGCCTCCCGTCGTGTCACCTCGATGATCCACTTGCTCAACCTTCTTGCTGCTATCGCTCTGCTCGTGTGGGGCACCGGGATCGTACGCACCGGCGTCATTCAACTCTTTGGTGCCAACCTGCGCGATGTTCTCTCGCGCAGCCTGAGAAATCGCTTTCTGGCGATGTTCGCGGGCGTGACGGTGACAGGCATCGTCCAGTCGAGCACGGCCACGGCGGTACTCGTCTCATCGTTCGTCGGCAGCGGCCTGGTCGGCCTGCCCGCTGGATTGGCCGTGATGCTCGGCGCGGAGGTCGGCACCAGCCTGATGGCGGTGGTGTTCTCCTTCGACCTGTCCTGGCTTTCACCGCTGCTCGTGCTTGCGGGGGTCGTGCTCGTCACCGGCTCAGACAAGCGACCGCGCGCCCGCGTGGGCCATGTGCTGATTGGCTTCGGGCTGATCACGCTCGGGCTGCAACTGATCGTCAGTGCGACCCAGCCCCTGCTCGCCTCTGCAACGTTCCGCAGCTTGGTGCTCGCGCTGCCCGACGATGTGCTTCTGGAGATCGCCGTCGGCGCCCTGCTGACGATGGCGACCTATTCAAGTCTCGCCTTTGTGCTCCTGACCGCGACATTGACGGCTTCGGGCGTCCTGCCGATGCCAATGGCAATGTGCCTCGTGTTAGGCGCGAACATCGGTAGCGGAATTCTGGCGCTGCTCACCAGCTCGGGACCACGTGCGATCCGCATGCGGCTCCCGCTCGGCAGCCTGCTGTTCAAGCTGCTCGGATGCGCCCTGGCAGTGGTCATGCTCCCCCAGATTGAACATCTGCTGCAACAGAACTTCTCGAGCTTGCATACCCAGGTGATTGCCTTTCACCTGGGGTTCAACCTCACGCGGGCCGTGCTTCTGATCGGACTGACGGGACCGATGGCGAAGGTTGTCGAAACGCTGCTGCCCACCCCTGCCGCGCCGCTCGGCGAGATTCGCCCGCAACATCTCGATCCTGCCGCCTTGGCGACCCCTTCCCTTGCGATCAGCTGTGCGGCTCGCGAGGCCCTGCACCAAGCAGATCTGGTTGAAGCCATGCTCACAGGCATTCTCCCGGTGCTTCGCAACGCCGACCTCACGCTGGCCGAGCAGCTGCGCAAGATGGACGACCGCGTCGACGAAATCTGCTCGTCGATCAAGTTCTACCTCACACAGATCCCTCGCGATGCGTTGCCGGAGAAAGAAGGACGCCGCTGGTCGAACATTGTCTCGTTCACCATCCACATGGAACAGGTTGGTGACCTCATCGAGCATGTGATCCAAGACCTCGAAGACAAGCAGATCCGCAAGGCCAGCCGCTTCTCGGATGCCGGGATGGGAGAAATCGCGGATCTGCACTCGCGATTGATCGCCAACCTGAGACTGGCGATGAGCGTTTTCCTCGACGGCCAGGTGCACGATGCAAGAGCACTGCTCGAGGAGAAGGCTCGGTTCCGCGAGCTGGAACACGCGTATGCCGCCAACCATCTTGCACGTCTCCAGATGCAGACGAGCCAAAGCATCGAAACGAGCTCACTGCACCTCGATCTCATCAGCGATCTCAAGCGCATCAACTCCCTCATCTGCTCCATCGCGTATCCGATCCTCGAGACAGCCGGCGCATTGACAAAGACACGGCTGCGTCATTCGAGCGCAGTGCCGGCGACCTCCGCACAGGAACCCGCCGCCTGACCGGCACTCCCGGCCATCTTCAACGTCGCACTCTATGACCACCCCCAATTCATCGCCTCCCTGCGTCGTCGGGCAAAGCAGCAGCACCTTTCTCGACGACCTGCTCGCGACCGCGCGTCAGAGCGGCCGGCGGAAGATCGCCATGGTGTTTCCCTGCGACGCAGCCGCGCTCGAAACCGGTTCTCGACTGACGGAAGAAAACATCGCCGACGTGAGCTTGTTCGGCCCGCGCGATCGTCTGCTTGAGCTCGGGGCGCGCGAAGGCATTGATCTGGAGCGATTTGAGTTGATCGACACCGGCGCCGACGCTGCGTCGGCTGCTCAGAAAGCTTGCAAGCTTGCCGCCGCAGGAAGCCTCGACATGTTGATGAAGGGCTCACTCCATACCGACGAACTGATGCGCGCGGTGGTCGCACGCAACGACGGGCTGCGCACGCAGCGGCGCATTTCTCATGCCTTCGTGCTTCAGGTGCCGGGCCGCCCATCGCCGCTGATCATCTCCGACTGCGTCGTGAATGTGGCACCGACCTTGGGCGAGAAAGTGGAAATTCTTGAACATGCCATTCATCTGGCAAGAGCACTCGGCATCGTCCGGCCAAGAGCTGCCGTCATCTCCTTCACCGAATCAGTCTTGCAGGGCGCCCCGAGCACGCTCGATGCCGCAGCCATCGCAATGATGGCGCAGCGTGGTCAGATCTTCGATGCGGCTGTGGATGGTCCGCTTGCCTTCGACAACGCGGTGTCTATGGCATCCGCGGCCGCCAAGGGCATCGACTCATCCGTCGCCGGCAGAGCAGACATTCTTCTGATGCCGAACCTCGAAGCTGGCAACGCCCTCTACAAGTCCCTCGTTTACATGGCCGGTGCGTCATGCGCCGGTGTCGTGCTGGGAACGAAAAGGCCTGTAGTCCTCACCAGCCGCACGGACAGTCTCGAATCTAAGGTGTACTCGGCGGCGCTGGCAAGCGTGCTGCTGCGCGACGAATGCACGCCCTGATGAGCTGGGCGCCCATGCTCGTGAGGCAACACCCGCTTTGACAAAAACGGTCAGACCATGAAGCAAATCCTTGTGTACGGGGACAGCATAAGTTGGGGCATGGTCCCCGGCACCCGCGAACGTTACGCCTTCGACCAACGGTGGCCGGGTGTTCTGGAAGCCGCACTTCACAGCGCCGGCTTGCGGGAGATTCGCGTCGTGGAGAACTGCCTTCCCGGCCGAAAAACAATCTGGGACGATCCATTTCGTCCGGGCCGAAATGGCGCGACAGGTCTCGGCGAGGTGATCGAGATGTGCTCGCCACTGGAGTTGGTGATCATTCAATTGGGAACCAACGACTTCCAGGCCCCGTTCGGCATCAAGGCCTGGGCAGCCGCCTCCGGCGTCGGAAAGCTGGTTGAGACCGTACGCCAAGCCCCGGTGGAGCCCGGCATGCCCCGGCCTCGCATCCTGGTCGTCGCGCCGCCGGAGATCATTCAGCCAAAGGGCGGCAACGAGAAGAAGTTCGAGGGTGCGGTCGAGCGAAGCAAAGGGCTCGCCGCGGCGTTGGCGGAGATGGCGGCGACGAAATCTGTTCACTTCTTCGACCTGAACCCCATCACGGGCCGCAGCGAAATCGACGGAATCCATCTTGGTGCCGACCAACATGACGTCGTCGGAAAGGCGGCCGCGTCGGTCGTGCGTGAGCTGATCGTTCAAGCAAAGGACATATCTGGCTCCGCGTGCGCGAGATGAGGAGTTGCCCTTGCCAGCCAGCCCGTCCGGCGCTTCAACTTCCCTGAAAGCATGAGCCCGCAGTCGGATGCGAATCGAACCACCGCAACGGCAAGGCTCACCTCGACCTTGCAAGCCGATCCTTCAAAAGGACTCGCCCATCACCGCGTGATGCGGTCAAAATTGGGGGGTGTGGAAGTCCAGAGCGCCGAAACGCGAGCATTCAAGAGCCGGCGAGACGAAGACGGCCTAGAGAGAGTTCGATCGCGCAGCTCTTGACATTTCCCTGCAGCTTCGGCGTTCGCATACGAAGGTCGCGGGTCACGGGCGACACGGGATGTCGCACAGCCCTCACGGCTGCCCTCGCCGCATCACAAATCACGAGCAACAAGGGCAGGCGCAGCATGAAATTCATGTCGACGGGCGCCGTGCAAGATCGGCAGCTCATCTCGCATGTGGCGGTCTCGCCTTCGGCACCACTGCGCGAGTGGGTACCACAGACCCGAGTATCTTCGTCAGCTCAGACGAAAGAAGATGGGCCGGGCCCTGGCGTGTTCAGAACGTGGGCCCCCCTTGCAGTAAAGTCGGAGTTCCTCAACACGGAACCCGCAAGGCAGGCACACAATGGCCACACCGGATGAGGCAACAGAAAACGCGTCAGCGGCCAGCGTTCTTGGAACGGAGATCGCGCTGACTGCCGCTCTACGCGCTCTGATCAAGGCGCATCCGCATCCAACCCTTCTCGCTGACGAGTTCGTGCAGCAGCGACAGTTTTCGCAAGCACAACTCGAAGCGAGCTCGCTCCCTGAGAAAGCTCTACAAGGGTTCGAGTTGACTTGGGCGCTGATACTTCATCAGGACCCGACGCAGGAACTACGTCTCGTCTCGGAGCTGTAGAGCAAGCGGGCATCTGGTGACCCGTCCTCAGGCTTCCGCTCAGCGGAGGGACGGCTGACGCCTCTCATGGAAGAATCGCATGCGACCGCAGCGGGAGCGAAATCGCTCGGCCGCACCAAGAGCCCTGGACGGAGCAAAGTCTCGTCCAGCAGTTGCAGCCATTCCTCAGGTGTGCGTTGGCTCAGACGCTTTTTCATCGGACAACCGCTGTACCCTATCGATTTTTGCGTTTGGCGTCGGCATGGAGCTAACTGGCCTGCAGCGAACATGACTGCCGGCACCTTCCTTCGCGATCCCCAACGGGATGGGCTTACGCCTCTACCTTCGCCATAAGAGCCCGCCGTGGCGGATCGATCATGCAGCGATCGCTTGTAACCCCAAAATCCCGCAACTTGCCGTAGAGAATGGCCTGATCGTGATTTTTCCTTGCCGCCACCATGGGCGTCCTGCGATGAGCCGCATCGATGCGCTGTCACACTGTGCATAAAGCCGGTGTAGCTACGCTCCGGCGCACAGCGACTGCGTGCGCACGTAGTCCGCGCACTGGGAGGCGGAAACGCCCACCACGGCCACTTGTTCTCCAATACGCCTGCGCATCAACATTCCTATGCACGACGGCTTCAGCGTGTAGTGCGCGGCGAAGGTCTCTCGACCATCGATTTCCGGGAGAGATATTCAGCCGGGTAACTTTGCCGCGAGCACGTCAACTCTCTGAATGGACGGCGGTTCGGAGAACAGCTCACCTGCCTGTGCCATCAAAGCCGCCGCAACCTTGCCAGAAAGATGGGCTTGGCGGCCTGCTTCGTCCGGAAAGGCGTCGAAGATTCCGAAGGTTGTTGGCCCCAGGCGAATGCCAAACCAAGCGGTAGTGGCAGGCTCTTGCATGACGAGGGGAAGACCGCTCAGAAGAAAATCTTCGACGTCTTTCTCCTTCCCGGGCTTCGCTTCCAGGCGAACGAATAACGCGACTGCGACCATAAGAGGCTTTCTTTCGTTAAACGCGACTGGTGTGGGCGCGTTGGGCAGAGCAGTCTGCGCCATTTGATTGACCATGTCGCGAACAACCTTTCTTCCATGTCAGCTTCACGGCATCGAGAGCCGGTGCTGACACCCACTGGGGTGGCATAAAGTGATGATTCACGCGGACAGCCGATGCGTCGTTACTAGCGGGGCTGATGGGGACGTGCGCAGGTCAAGCGCCTTATCGTCGGGCTGATCGATGGCCGTGCGTAAGGCCTCCAGCGCGAGCCGCCTTACCCGCTAGACAGGTTCTGGTAATGGCCTCATCTTCTGGAAGGCTACCCCTCCCGACGACCTCGGCAGGGCAGGACACGGGATTCGCCCCAGGTTGATGGAGCGTACCAGGCCAATGCGCTGAGCGGGCTTGCAAAGCCGCGGGGCGCCGTCCGACGTATCCAGCGCGCACCGACCCGTACTTTGCACCAAACTTCCGGACCCGCCCCTATGCAGCGCCTCTCTCCGCGGCTGGTCAAGCCGACCGTACTGCTTGTTGCAGCCTTGTTCGCGACGCTATTCGTCGCCAGCTGTGCTGTCTCACCGAATGTCAAGATCCGGCCGGTGCCGCAGGTCGACCTGCACCGCTTCGTTGGCGACTGGTATGTCATCGGGAACATCCCTACGCGTCCCGAGCGCAACGCATTCAACGCGGTCGAGTCGTATACGCTGCAGCCCGACGGCAGAATCGCCACTCGGTTCCGCTATCGTGAAGGCGCCTTTGACGGCGAGCTCAAGACGATGAACCCGATTGCCACTGTAGTGCCCGGGACCAACAATGCGGTTTGGGGCATGCAGTTCGTCTGGCCGATCAAGGCCGAATACGTGATCGTCGACATCGACAGCGATTACCAGCTGACCATCATAGGTCGCAGCGACCGCGACTACGCTTGGATCATGGCGCGCACGCCGCAAATCTCCGAGACGTCCTACCAGAATGCGGTGGCGCGTCTGAAGGAACTCGGCTATTCGGTGGACAGCCTCCGCCGTGTGCCGCAGCGCTGGCCGGAGACGCCTTCAGCGGTTGCGCGGCCGTAGCGCCTCAGGAGTTCCCTGCCAGCAACAATCTCAGCTCGCGCCACGAAGCCAAAACTGCACTCACCGACTGGACTTGCCAGCTCGACGAATGGGCAGCTTCAGCCAACGGCCGATGTTTAGCCCGTGGATTTCAGAGTCATCTAATCGTCCAGTCGATGCGACCACCTTCATCCAGTCAAAGCGCCCGAAGGAGGATCGACAAATCGCGTCGTCCAATCCTACCGACAACGTGGCACCGATGGACGCTGCTCACTGGTCTTGGCTTCGCGCTTCTATCTTGTAGCTGACCCATCCCCAATAGTCGTCTACGGTTTCTCTGCGCCGTACGGCTTCTTGCCAATGCGGCCGAGTGAATATAGGATGCTGATTGACCGGCAGAGCATACTTGTCACGCAAGGCTTCCGGACTGAGAGGCTCATCGTCGGCCCGGATATCCGTGACAACTTGGAGATCGTCGACTCCGTCACGGACATAGGGCCAGCTCAACTCAAACATGACACAGTCGCGACCGGCCGACTTTGCTTTCCATAGCGAGTCATCTGCTTTTTTCAAAGAAACTGACTGATTCCGATATTCGGTCAATGGAGCAACCCCAACCGAGACGGTGACACGCAAACGCTGCGCTCCGATCCTAAAATGGCCTTGAGAGAACGCGCGACGCAATTCCTCGCAAACCGCTAGCACCTTGGCAACCTCCATGCCGCGAAACACCATTCCGAACTCCTCTCCACCAAGTCTGGCAACACAGATGTCGTCACCTTGATGAACCTGGAGCATTTTTGCGGCTTCGACCAATACGACATCTCCTGCATCATGCCCATAGCGATCGTTGACGGCCTTGAAGAAGTCAAGGTCGAATATTGCGACAGCCGCTTGCGCACCTTCAACGACTGCTTGCTGAGCACGTTCAAGCTGTACTCCAAATCGTCTTCTATTGGCCAAACCTGTCAGCGAATCCGTTTCCGACAGCTCGACCAACTGGCGATTTAGCGCCGAAAGCTCTGAGTGCGCCTGCTGCAGCGCTCTCTTCCGAGAAATCACGTCGGTCACATCAGTCCAGATGCTGACCAGTTCATCTTCCCACCATTGTTCTTGGATACGGTAGAAGCGACCTGACCGCGCCTGAAGTGTCACCGGGTGATGCAGCGGCCCTTCAACTTCGCTCAGGCACAACTTTTCGAACTCAGCGTCGCGCTCGAATATCTCGTGAAACTTCTTCCAGTAGCTCGCTTGGGTAACTCTTCGTTCAATTGCTGGAACACCCCGAATTAGACTGAGAAAGTGTTCCGAGAAAAATCTCGTATTCACGTAGCGCAGACTTCCATCGGCATCATGGACCGTGATGCCCACGTTCACCGCCGCAATAAGTCGATGCAGAAGTTCGCTGTCCGTGCCGGGTGCGATTTGGGTACTGATGTCTCTCCATAACTTGAAGCGCCCACCTTCCGGCAGCAAGAACATGCGAAGCTCGAGCCATCGGCCGTCGGCCCGCTGATACTGGATCGGTCCCTGTTCGTTCAGGTGCCTCGACATACCATTTTCCGTCGCCTCAACCATCTGCTCCGGCGTCGACGCCGGATGCTGTAGCCGCAGAAACGCCTTCAACGTTTCCTCGAACGTCGTTCCCACCCGGATCCAGGAAGCGACTTCCGGAAAGAACTCCGTATAGAGAGCGTTCCAACCGGTGATGCGATTCTGAGCGTCGTAACAGCACACGGCGCATCCGCCATGAACCAACAACGCCTGCAGCAGTGCATCAGGAGGGGCTTGAAGAGACGACATTGAGGGATTCCAAGCAGAGGGCCGCCAGGGCCGCGACGCCAAATCTTCCCAGATTCCCAGCGACACTCAACCTCGGCGCAACGGCGTTTCAAGCAGCTTCGGCCTGGCGACACCCGGCCGGTTTTCATGTCAGGGCGCGGCACGCGCCCAGCGCACCGCCACAAAGGCGCGGCTGCCGCGCCGTTGATGGTGCGCGTACAAGCGCTGAAACGACGGCCACCGGAAGTTCGGGCGCGGTCAGCCTCTCCGGAAAATGGCTTGCGCAGCTCGGTTGTTACAATTTCCGCCTGCCGTCATGGCTCACTTGTGATCCAAGTAAGCTTAAGGGGCGTATATGAGGCATGAGCGCCGTTCAAGAAGTCGTAGTGCCCGAACCCGACACGGGCGTGTCCAAGCTGCCTTGGCTGTCTGTCGTAACCAAGGTGCAACGACGAGGTACCGTGCCAACCAGCGAACAACTCAATGAGTGGGTGGAGGCGGTAGCGGCGACCAATAGCCGACAGGCGTTTGCCGCTCTCTTTAAGCATTTTGCCCCTAGGGTCAAGGCTTACATGATGCTCTGTGGCTCTTCGGAGACGTCCGCCGAGGAGTTGGCGCAGGAAACGATGGTGAGCCTTTGGCGAAAGGCCAAGCTCTTCGACCCGAAGCGAGCGGCATTGTCCACATGGATCTTCGCGATCGCAAGGAATCTTCGGGTGGATTCATTACGGCGCGACAGCGTCCCCTTGGTGCCAGACGAAGAGGATCTGGCGACGCAGTTGGTTGACCCGGGTCCGGCCCTGGAAGAAGGTGTGTGGACTGGAGAGAATGCAGTACGCATTCGACTGGCTATGTCGCAGCTTTCTCCAGAGCAGAAGCATCTGCTGAGCCTGTCATTTTTCAAAGATCACCCCCATCCAGAGATCGCGCAAGAGCTTGGGCTTCCGTTAGGCACTGTGAAGTCGCGCATTCGAAGGGCGCTTGCGCGCCTGCGCGAGTTGCTTGAAGGAATGCAATAATGATCCGCCATCATCCCGCTGACGACCTCTTGCTTTCACTCGCCGCGGGAACGCTCTCCATCGGCGCAACGCTCGTAGTGCGCACTCACATCGAGACCTGCGCTCAATGCCAGGAGCGCCTTGGACTCTTCGAAGCAGTCGGCGGGGTCATAGTTGAGGACCTGCCGCCTGCATCTCTTTCGGCGCAAGCACTGGCACGAACACTCGCGGCGATTGATCAGCCAGCGTCGGTTCACAAGACGCCATCTTCGCGCACCTTCGAACGAGGTGAGCGGCCCTCGCTGCCTGCCGGCATGGCGTGGCCTCGCGCCCTAGAGGCCTGCACCTCAACCCCCTGGAGATTTCTCGCTCCTGGCATGCGATGGAGCAGACTTCGCCTTCCTTCACATCCGGATGCAAAGCTATTCCTGTTGCGCATCGGCTCGGGCCGCAGCTTACCTTTTCATACCCACAATGGCACCGAGCTAACCCAGGTGCTTCACGGCGCTTTTGCAGACGGACGTGAGGTATTTGGCACCGGTGACTTTGATGCCGCAGATCACAGCATCCATCATTGTCCAACCGTCGCACCCGGGACCGACTGCATCTGCTTCGCCGCAGTCGAAGGCAAGATGCGATTTGATAGTCCGATTGCACGCGCAATGGCCAGCCTGATCGGGATGTAAGTTTCGGCAATAGTGGGAGGGCAAATGGATTTCAAATTTTTGCCTTCTCCTTTGCATTGATTTCCCAAAGTACAAACGACCTCTTGTTCTGGCGACAGCCTCGACAGCTTGAAGCAAGCCAGCGCAGTAGATCACGGGGGAGATTTTCCGACGCCCCCATCAGTGACCGGTGCGGTGCGTGTCTATCTCGCATACTCGCCTCCTCATCGTCTCGTGCGAGAGGGATCTCCAGGCTTCAGCGGCCGACATCACATCGGCCTCTAGCGATCCATCGCGCGACGGCTTCACCTGGCAGGGCACGAGTTTTGCTCTGGCAATGCGTAGGTTAATAACCGCGCGCATGGCGGATGAACTAGATGCCCAAGCTTTTGCGAATCAAAACGCTGGTGAAAACTCGATCTTCGCTGACAGAAGCAGCACCCTGCAAAGGCTACAACCAGGGCTGATTCCCGCGCGCCCAACTTTCAAATCCACTCTCCACTGAGAAAGAACTATGCGACTTCACGCCACATGCAAGATGAGAGTGCAAGCAAGTAGTGACTGCCCTGTCGTCGCGATGCTTCGCCCCCGCAGTGGCGATGCGCAGTGGATGGTCAGTGAGCGCTACGAACTTCAGCCGTGGGTGACAACCACGGAATACGTCGACGTGTTTGGCAACCTGTGTCAGCGCCTCACCGTGCCAAAAGGCGAGATGCGCATCGAGGTTGAGATGATCATGGAAGCCGAGGCTGCGATCGCCGTCGCGCCCGATGCAGAAGCAGTAGCGGTCCGCGACCTGCCCTCGGACACGCTGCAATACTTGCTTCAAAGCCGCTACTGCCCTTCTGACAAGATGGAGGACCGTGCGCTCCAGATCGTCGGGGACACCAAATCGGGCTATGCCCAAGTCGAAGTCATTCGACGCTGGATCCACGAACACCTTGAGTACAGGTATGGCGTGAGCGATGGATCCACGGATGCGCTCGACACCCTTTCTGATGGCGCAGGCGTGTGTCGTGACTTCTCACACGTGGCTATCGGCATGTGCCGTGCCCTGCGCATCCCCGCCCGCATGGTGGTCGGTTACTTGTACCAACTCGAGCCCATGGACATGCACGCCTGGTTCGAGGCTTTCGTCGGCGGGCGGTGGTATACCTTCGACGCGACGCAGGCAGAACCGCAAGGCGGTCGAATCGTCTTGGCCTATGGGCGCGATGCGGCTGATGTCGCGTTCCTCTCGAACTATGGGCCGCTTGAAGTCACCGAGATGGCAATCTCAGTCGACGAACTGAAAGCAAATACTTCTACCGCGGCGTTGTCGAGCTAGCAACAGCGCGCTTTTCTTACCAAGGTGTGCAACACATGCTGAAGCAGCGGACACTTCGCAGATCAGTTGTTATGCAGGCCGGAGGTTGACAGGACACCAGCTCGCCGCACCTCAGCGAACCTGCGTGGGTAGACATCGGGCGACCACGCGAAGCACCCGCGCCACAAGCTCCGCCCTGACGGCGGCGCAGCATTGCTTCCACTTGTCCTATGGCTCGGGGTTTTCCTGGGAAGCACCCACCTGCGAGGACCGGTGGTACAGCGACAGGTAGCGCCACCCGACGATAGCCGCGGCCAGCCCCGACAGCGCCGCCACTCCCATCGCCCAACGCGCCCCAAACGCGTCGGCCACCCAGCCGACCAGGGGCGCACCCATCGGCGTGCAACCGAGCAGGATCGCCAGCAGGATCGCCAGCACGCGCCCGCGCATGGCGGGCTCGGTCGACAGCTGCACCCAACTGTTGACCGTGGTGGTGAAGGTTTGCGCGGCCACACCCACCACGATCAACGTCATGCCGAAGAGCCAGTAGCCGGGCATCAGCGCGGCCAGCGCGCAGCCCGCGCCGAAAACGGAAGCACCCACCACGAGCACGCCCATGCGCGGCTTGTCGCGCCGCGCGGCCAGCAGTGCGCCCATGACGGAGCCGATCGCCATGATCGAAGACAGCAGGCCGTACTGGTGAGCGCCCGCATGAAAGACGGTGACCGACATCGTGGAGATGAAGATCGGGAAGTTCAAGCCGAAGGTGCCGATCAAAAAAAGCATGAACAGCACGGCCTTCAGGTCGGGGCGCCGCCAAACGTAGCGAAAGCCCTCGAGAAAACTGCCACGGGTGCGCACCGCGCGCTGGCGCAGATGGAGCTCGTGCACGCGCAGCATCCTCATCGCGCCGATGACGGCCACGTACGACGCCGCGTTGATCACGAAGACCCAGCCCGTGCCGACCGCGGCAATGAGCACGCCTGCGACCGCCGGGCCGATCATGCGCGCGGCATTGAACGACGTGGAGTTCAGCGCCACCGCATTCTGCAGATC
The DNA here is from genome assembly GCF_056523145.1 of Variovorax sp. ISS6. Lineage (NCBI taxonomy): Bacteria > Pseudomonadati > Pseudomonadota > Betaproteobacteria > Burkholderiales > Comamonadaceae > Variovorax > Variovorax sp. ISS6. The sequence goes on along the minus strand of NZ_JAWRZC010000002.1, from coordinate 1,136,192 downwards.
GATCTCGGTGACCAGTTCCGACACGAAAGTCTGGCGCGCCGGCGCATCGAAGGCGGCCACGCACCCCAGCAGCAGCGCGAACACGTACACATGCCACAGCTGCACGAGGCCGGTGAGTGTCAGCAGACCCAATCCGAGCGCCAACGCACCCATGGTGGCCTGCGTGACCATCAGCAGCTTGCGCCGGTCGAGATGGTCGGCCGCCCAGCCGGTGAGCGGCAGCAACAGCAATTGCGGGCCGAACTGCAGCGCCATCACGATGCCGACCGCGGCGGCGTTGTGGCGCGTGAGCTGCGTGAGCACGATCCAGTCCTGCGCGGTGCGCTGCATCCAGGTGCCCACGTTGGACACCGCCGCGCCACCGGCCCACACGCGGTAGTTGTAGCCACGGAGCGAACGGAAAGTGCTGCTGCTCACCGAGCAAGCAGGTCGATGATTTCCTGCGTGGTGCCGGTTTCGCCCAGGCGCGGAAAGATGCGGGCGATGCTGTTGGCGTGAGCATCGGCGTTCATGTCGGTCATGGCGTCGATGCCGAGCGTGACGTTGAAACCCAGTTCGTAGGCCTGGCGTGCGGTCGACTCCACGCCGATGCTGGTGGCGATGCCGACTATCACGACCTGCGTGACGCCCAGCGCCTTCAGGTGCGATTCGAGCCCGGTATTCGTGAAGGCACCCCACGTGTGCTTGGTGACCAGGTGGTCCCCGGTCTGGCGGTCGAGTTCGGCGGCCAGCTCGGCCCAGTCGGCGGGCAGTTCGCCACCGGGGCGCTGCTGCTGGGTGCGGCCCTTGGCACCGCCTGCCACGTTGACGAGCACCACGGGCAGCGCACGTTGGCGGAAGGCAGACGCCAGGGCGCTGGCGCGCTGCACGATCTCGCCGGTGGCATGCGCGACGGGCAGTGCGAGGATGCCCTTTTGCAGGTCGATGACGATGAGGGCGGTTTGGGGATCGAGGGTGGTGACGGGCATGGTGGGTTCGCTTTCAATCTTCGGCGAGGCGTTTGAAGAGTTCGATGGAGGCCGCGAGCGCTTCCTGCTCGCGCGGGGCGAGCCTGGTCTGGATCACCTGGAACAGCCAGTCCTCGCGCGCGGCGCGGGCGTCCTTGATCCATTGGCGAAAGACCGGCGTGACCGACCAGATGGTCTGGCGTCCATCGGCCGGGTCGGGCGCACCGCTGACGAGTCCCGCCCCTTGCAGCGCGGCCACGGTCGCGCCCATGGATTGAGGGCGCACACCCACGGTACGCGCGAGGGTCGTGACCGTGGCCGGACCTTCGCGCTCGAGATGCAGAAGCACGGTCTTCTGGGAACCCGTGAGATCGCCGGCATGCGACTGCTCGCGCAGTCGCCGGTTGAGCTTTGCCACCAGCATGCGCAGTTCCGCAGCGAGGGTGTGCGCGCGTAGATCGTGAGGGGCGCTTACCGGCTCATTCATCAAGCCATGCTAGCCGATACAAAGTCAAACTACAAAGTTTTACTTCATAGATTTCTTAGCCTTTGATGAGGAGCATTAAGGTGAAGGACCGCTGTTCAACTCGACGAGCCTGCCAAGCTCAAGCCCGACGCCGAGGGCTTCAGTGACGCGGTCAGCACCCGAAAAGCGTTCTCTGACTGGTGCATCGGCGCGGCTCGGGTGCGCCGCAGTTCCTCAAATCAAGGCCTGTCCCCTTCCCCTCGTCTTTTGTCGTAAAAAAGGGGGCCATCACCCGAGGCAGGATCGCCAGATCTATTCCCAGGCCGGAATCGGAGATGCAGACAGCAGCATACGGGCCTGGCGCCAGTCCCTCGAGCGCCGTCGGACTGCCAAGCGCAACCTCAACGGGTGCGTACGCAGCTTGATCGACCCTCCGCCGGGCATTGCATCGCGTGAGTTGACCAACACATTCAAGCTCGCCACCTCAAGTTGCGTCACGTCGATCTCCAAATTCCCCGCGTTGGGCGCCAGGTCGAATTCGACATAGATCAAATCACCGAGAGTGCGCGCGGCCAACTCGGACATTCCTTGTGCCACCGCGTTGATCCCTACCACTCGGCCGCGCAGTCTTTGGCACCTCGAGAAAGCAAGCAGCTGCTGGGTCAGCGTTGATGCTTTAAAGATTGTCGAACGCAGGCTCTCAACCCCTCGACGAACGGTGCCCTCTTCGAGCATGCCCCTTTCCAACTTCACCTCCGTATGTCCAGATGACCTGACATCACCTGAAGCAGGTTACTGAAGTCGTGCGAGATACCGCCTGTGAGTGCCCGAGAGCCTCCATCTTGTGCGCTTGTGCGAGTGCTTCCTCGGCGTCGCGGCGACGGCTGGCATCGAGCTGGGACGCAAAAAAGAAGACCGCCGCGGCGCGCTCGACAATCGACCGCGCCGTTTCAGGCCGCAGCATTCAAATCGAAGGGCGGGCTTCTTCCTTGTGCCTGATGCAGTATTCCAAAGCGGCCTCAAGCATCGGCCAACTGGCGAAAACGTACACACGTTCCACCTTGTCCCAACGCCCCCCAAATTCCTTGAGCGTCAGCGCGAGCCCTGAGAAGCTGCCCAGAAGAGCGGGCTTGAATTGCCCATAGAGTTCACAGTGATCGGCCACGGTGCACCCGAGGCGCGCCGCGAGGCCCTGCACACGGTCCGTACCGTTCGGAGGAGGAAGAAGCATGTATCCATTCTCGCAAATGCTTTGTCTGCTGGCTTGTCTCGCTGCGTCTCCCCACGGAGGACCTACCGAGCAACGCGAACGGGTGCTGCGAACGCCAATGAGAGCCTGCAGAAAAAAGACGACAGCGAACTTCCTTTGGTGTCACCTCGAAAAGCGTCTGCACGTGCGAGCGTCCACGCTGCTGCCGGCACAAGGCTGAGCAGCGCTAACCGCGCTCGCCAAGCACTCAGACTCGTGCATCGAACTACGCCCCTGCGCGTCGAGAAAGGCCTGTCCCTTTCGCATCCGACCGGCGGAAGAGCGCCCTTTCGAGCTGGCTGGACACTCAGAGTAACGACGCATGGAGCGACCGACCATGATGATCTCGAGTCGAGAGCAGATGGGGGCCCAAGCATTCTCCGACCAAGCTATATCGGCTTGCCCATGGACAGGGCGGCTCTTCCTTGAGGCGTGATGCGGAAAATGATGACGCTGGCGTCCGCAGGCGGGGCGCCGACGCCTGGCAACTGGGCTTTGATCAATTCGGCCGCTTCGAGAACAATCGAATTTCGAATATCTGCTTCGTCATGAAGCTCGAGCGGAAACCTGGCGTCCTTGATGCGACGCAAAAAATCCATTGGCATGCCAGCCTTCTCCAACGGGCACGAAAATCTACTAAATCCCTGTGCGCTCAGCGATGTCATTTTACGTATGCCGTCTCTCTATCTCTCAATGACCGAAAAGCTGTCGGCCCATTGGAAGGCCCACGCCAATGCTTACCCGCAAAAATTTCTGATGACGCGCGCACAGCACGCGGAATACGTGCGCGTGCTGAAGCTCTGCGGCTCGAACAAGAGCGACTTTTTCACCCACATGGGAGTGCCGATCGAGATCGCTGAGGACACTCCCGGGTTGATGGTGGCGGCCGACGGCGTCGAGGTCTCGTTGCTGTGATGGCGCTTTCCTTTTGCTGGAAGCATTCGCGCGTGCTCACAAGGTCCTCACCCGAACAGCGTGAATGACCGTTGGTAGACATCGCGGCCGATAGTTAAGAGTGAATCTGCAGGCACATCGCTGCGATTGATGTTTCCGAGCAGGGCGAACCCTAGGGTCAGCATGGCCGGCAGGCTCGCAGTGACCTACGGTCCATGAAGGCTCCGAGGCCATCGTTGCGACACGGGCAGAATAGCCACACGACGTCTGAATCGAAATCCAAGAACCCGACAAACACGGCGAAGCTACAAGCTCGGCCGTCGAGACGGCACGCGCTGCCGTGAATGATCAAAGCAGCGCGCGCTCGAGCGGACTCATCTTTTCTTGTGCTACTGCATTCGTGCAGAAGTGGGTGAGTCGGAAGACGGTGATCTGCGACGCCGCGTGACGATGCGTGACATTCGTTGGCGCCACAGCGGCGGCCGCGACGGCGACTGCGGGTAGTCGAATTTGGCGAGCTCTTCACGCCCCTTTTGCGTGACTGCGAGCACCTGAGCAGCCAAGCCGTCGCCCGCCAGCGTGAGCGGATTGGTTGGCGCCGGAACCAGCGCCACAACCAGCCCCGCCGCTCTGAGGATGCGGACTTGATCGATGTCTTCGGGTCGATAGAACGAGACCGGCAGGCGGGACGTCGCGATCTGCCGCAACAAGTTCATGGTCATGAAAACCTCCTTTTTAGTTGACCAAAACTTCGACGGTGATCAATCTAGGTCCCACTCGGCAAGATTTCAAGAGACGTTCGACTTGTCACAGCGATCCTAAAAAAAGAGCCCGGCACTGGGCCGGGCTGAGGTTTACAGCAAGGTGCCACGACGCAGCCGTGGCGTCAGAAATGTAGGGTTCCCGCGCTTTACGCCATGTCAGACAGCTTTGATTCTTTTCACGTCGAAGGCGCGGCGGCGCGAGGACGCGGGAACGCGAAGAGCAAGAGGAACGCGGGTGACGCCGAGAACGTGAACAGAAGCTGGCGGCGACCGAGCGCCTACTGCAACCTGGCGCTCCCAGCCGGAGGCGAGAGGAACGCCTCGATGAGATCTTGTTTCCCAACCGGTGGTCCGGCCAAAGATCACGCTGCCGGAGGCAAGCTTGCCGCTGATCTCAACACGGGCACCTAGACAGCCCGCGAGGCATGCGCAAACTCAAACTGATCGCGGGACTCGCTGATGGCCTCAAAGAGATCTGGTTCTTCCCAGAGTTCGCGCAGCAGCTCATCGGCCCGCACACGCAAAGGCGTGACCTCCGCATGGCCGAGCGGACCGAGCCGAATCATCGCCTCATAGACCGCCGCCTCAGCTGCAGCCCACGCCTCATAGCGTTTATCGAATGCAATGGTGGTCATTCCGAACTCCTGGGTCATCGTTTCTACCCTGGGGCCTGCAAGATCGATGTAGGACTTTTGACTATCCGCAAGACAAGCCGTTCGCCAACGGGTGCGCGGTGTCGGTCGGCGCCACGAGCCATGGTCGATGAAGCTGATCATGGAAGCCGTGGCGTCTGGTCGGGCGCACTGCATTCAACGGCACGCCTGCCGATCCTGCTCAAGCTCGAGCGTCACGGATGCCGGATACCGGCTTCGAGATAGTCCATGAACAGCGCCCGCTCCTGTACTTCGTTGCCACGTCGCCCGATCGACAGCGGCCCGAAGGGTGAGCGCATGGCGTAGCTGCGGTACGAGATGCCGTAGTACAACGAGTTCATCGTCAGGAGGAGGCGGAACTTCAGAACTTCGAGGGGTACCGCCGGGATCAGCGCGGCAAGCCTGTCCAGTGCGAGCGTCAGTATGTCGCGGTGCATGTCGGCCGAAATTTTCTGGCCTTCCTCGCCGAAATCCCAGCCGAGCCGGCCGATGAAGCACACGGCGTCGCGGCCCAGCCCGGCCTCGGACAGCATGTCGATCATCGGACCGAAGGCTGCGTCCAGCACGTCGCGCACGGTGTGCGGTCCCCGGTCCAGCGCCTCGAGCCGCGCGCGGCAGCGCGGCTCGAGGATACGCTGGAGCATCCGCGCCACCTCGGTCACCACACTCTCGCGATTTCCGAAGTGGTAGTGCAGCGCCGACAGGTTGCCCGCGCCCGCGGCCGCGACGATCCTGCGCAGCGACACGGCATTCATGCCCTCGCGCGCGAACAACCGCATGGCTTCCAGCAGCAGGCGCTCGCGCGTGGCGGCGGCCGACGCCGCCAGCGCGGGTGGGCGTTTTTCCTTCGGGCTCGTTGCAGGACTGGGCATGGGACGCAGATTGTGACCGCTGGCCGGGCTAGGGTTAGTTCTAATTCGATTGAATTAATTCAATGGAATTATTCACCCGTTCCATCTGGGCCGGCTCGGCCCCGCGCGGGGACCCCCGTACGTCAAATAACCGAAGGAGATATGGATGATCAAAGGCATGGCATCGCCCGAGGGGCGCCGTTGCGGCACGCGGTGGATGGCCGCTTGCGCCGCTACCGCCTTCTTGCTGGGCTGTGGCGGCGGAGGAGGGAGCAGCGCCAGTTTCATATCGTGGCCCACGGTGCCGGCGCCCGACGGCAGCCATGAGCCTGCACCGGACAACCAGCCCCGGCTCATCGGCGTGTTCGCAGGCGGACCGGTTGTTGGCCTCGACTACCGTGGCTCCGTCACAGGGGCGCGTAAGACAGACGCGCAGGGGCGCTACGACTATGCGCCAGGCGAAACGCTGAGCTTTTCGATTGGTGAATTGCCGCTGGGCACCGCGCCCGCCGCGGACGCGCTGTCGCCGCTGAGCATCGGCGGCGCCAGCTCGCCGGCCGACCCCCGCGCCACCAATCGCCTCGTACTGCTGCAGACGCTCGATGCCGACGGCGACCTCAACAACGGCATTCAGGTCACCGGCGCAATTCGCGACATCGTGTCCCGGCATGCCGCGGCCATCGATTTCTCCCAAACGGCCACGGCCTTCCGCGCAAGCCTCGCACCATTGCTCGCAGCGCTCGATGCGGCCGGCGCCTTCACGGATCTCGATCCGCGTCCGCGCAGCGCGCGCGGCGCCGTCGCCGCGCAGGAGCACTACACCCGCGCCACCGCCGCGCGCAACCTCGTGATCACCACCGGCGGTCCGCTGCGCGGCTTCGAGTCCAGCGCCACGACCTGGCAATACCTTGGCATTCCCTACGCGCAGCCGCCGGTCGGCGCGCTGCGCTGGCGCGCGCCGCAAGCGCCCCAGCCCTGGAGCGGGGTGCGTGAGGCGGTGGCCTGGGCAGATCAGGCCGCACAGGTCCAAGCGCTCGAGCGCTTCGGCGAAGGCGGCATGAGCGAAGACTCGCTCTACCTCAACGTGACGGCACCCAAGGCCGCGTCGAAGCTGCCGGTGATGGTGTGGTTCCACGGCGGCGGGTTCACTTCGCTCACGAGCAACACCAAGCCTTTCAACAACCCGAATGCCCTCGCCAGCAAGGGCGTGGTGCAAGTCTCGGTGAACCATCGCCTCGGCGCCCTCGGCTACATCGCGCACCCCGCGCTCAGCGCCGAGAGCGGTCACGGCGGCTCGGGCAACTACGGGCAGATGGACCTGGTGATGGCACTGCAGTGGGTCAAGGCGAACATCGCGGCCTTCGGCGGCGACCCCGACAACGTGACCGTCTTCGGCGAGTCCGGTGGCGGGCGCAAGGTGCTTTCACTCATGGCATCGCCGAGCGCGGCCGGCCTTTTCCACAAGGCGATCAGCCAGAGCGGCACGCTGATTCCCGACACCCGCACGCTGGCCTCGGCCGAGGCGGTCGGACTCGCGCTCCAGACGCGGCTGGGCGCGGCCTCGCTCGAGGAGATGCGCAGCCGCCCCTGGACCGAGGTGGTCGCAGCGGCTTCCGTGCTCGTGCCCTACACCAACATCGACAACGGCTATCTGCCGTACAGCGAGCGCGTGAGTTTCGAGTCGCGCCGACACAACGACGTGCCCTTCATGATCGTGGTCAACACCAACGACACCCCCGACCCGATCGAGACGGTGAAGAACGTGTTTCCCTGGATGACGACGCACAGCGCCAGCCGGCACTATGCGGCCCTCTTCAGCCAGGTGCCGGGCGGCTGGCGCGCCAGGGGCGTGAAAACGTATCACGCGGGCGAGCTGGCCTACGTCTTCAATGCGCCTGAGAGCGTCGTCACCCACTACCTGCTCGACCTGGTGATCGACCCGGCCACCGGCAGCAAGCTCGCAATTGGAGACCTCAACGGCAACGGCGTCAGCGGCTCCGCGGGCGACACGCAGGACATCCTTGCCTCGGCCGGTTTCGACAGCGCTGATGCGAAGGCCATCGAGAACAGCATGGCGATCTGGACCCAGTTCGCCAAAACCGGCAACCCAAGCGTCGCGGGATTGGTTGACTGGCCTGCCTACACGCCCGCGAACGACCGCTTCGTCGAACTCGGCGCCGCGCCCGTGGTCCGCACCGGCCTGTCGAGCGTCTTTCCCTGAGCGCGCTGCCGGAGCGCCGCGTCGCCAGATCGCGAGGAGGCGCGGCGGCGCGGCCACGCCTTTCGTTCCCGCACACCACACCACAAGGAGACCTTCATGCACTCACACACGGCCCGCGCCGAACGGCGCCGCTCGCGCGTCCTTTGCCTCGCAGCCTGGGCGAGCACCGTCGCCCTGCTCGGCTGCGGAGGCGGCGGCAATGGCACCAGCCTCGCGTTCGTCGCGCCGCCTGCGGGCGACACCGCGCCCGATACTCAGCCCAAGCTCACGGGCACGTTCATGGGTGACCCTGTGTCGGGACTCGATTACCGCGGCTCACTGAGCGGCGCGCGCACCACCGATGCCGAAGGCCGGTACCGCTATGCGGCCGGCGAGACCTTGAGCTTCTCGATCGGTACATTGCCGCTGGGCTCGACGCCGGCATCGGCCGCCGTCTCGCCGCTCGCCTGGGTCGGGGCCGACAGCACGACCAGTGACGTGCGTGTGAGCAACCGCCTGGTGCTGCTGCAATCCCTCGATGCCGACGGTGATCTCAACAACGGCATACAGATCACCGAAGCGATCCGCCAAGCGGTCTCGCGTCAAGCCGCCGCGATCGATTTCGCACAGCCCGCGGCCGCGTTCCGTGCCAGCATTGCGCCCCTGCTCGCAGCGATCGAGACGGCAGGCGCCTTCTCCGACCTCGACCCGCGACCGCGCACGGCCAGGACCACCGCAGCCGCACAGGAACACTACACGCGCAGCACGCGCACGCGCCACCTCGTGGCCACCACGGGCGGTTCGCTGCGGGGCTTCGAGGCAAATGCCGGCACGTGGCAGTACCTCGGTATTCCGTACGCGCAACCGCCAGTCGGTCCGTTGCGTTGGCGCGCACCGCAATCGCCCGCACCCTGGAGCGGTGTGCGCCAGGCCATCGCCTGGCCCGACCAGTCGGCGCAGAACCCGACGATGGAGGCCCTGGGCGAAGGCGGCATGAGCGAGGATTCGCTGTACCTGCACGTGACGGCGCCCAAAAGCGCGTCGAAGCTGCCGGTGATGGTGTGGTTCCACGGTGGCTCGTTCGCAATTCTCACAGCCAACTCCAAGCAGTACAACAATCCCGATGGCCTGACCACCAAGGGTGTCGTGCTGGTCACCGTCAACCACCGACTGGGGCCGTTCGGCTATCTCGCGCATCCGCTGCTCAGCGCGGAAAGCGGCCACGGCGGCTCGGGAAACTACGGCCAGATGGACCTGGTGAAGGCGCTCCAATGGGTGAAGTCGAACATCGCTGCTTTCGGCGGCGATCCCGACAACGTGACCATCTTCGGCCAATCGGGTGGCGGCGGTAAGGTCTATGGCCTCATGAACGCGCCCGAGGCTGCCGGCTTGTTCCACAAGGCCATTGTGCAGAGCGGCGCCAATGCCATCGCGACGGGCGGAACACCCGCGAGCTCGCTGGCCGGCGGCGAAGCAATCGGCAAGGCCGTGTTCGAGCGCGTCGGCGCGACCACGCTGGCACAGGCGCGCGCCCTGCCGTGGACCGCCTACACCCAAGCCGACCTCGACGCGGGCATTCCGCGCGAGACCTACCGACCCAATGTGGATCATCGCCACATGGTGAAGACCTACGGCCAGAACATGGCGGAGGGCATGCCCAGCGACGTGCCGCTGATGGTGGGTGCGACCTCGGGCGACTATCCCTCGCTGCGCGCGTCGCTGCCGGTGTTCATGGCGCAGCGCGCGCCAACCTATCGCTCGCCCCAATACGTCTACCGGTTCAGCCGCGTGCCGGACGGCTGGTCGGCGATGGGCCTGCTCAGCGGCCACAGCGGCGAGTTGCCCTACCTGTTCGGCTACCCGCAGGGCATGGTGACGAACTACGTGATGGGTCTCGTGCTCACGCCGGCCGGCGCGAAGGCGCCCATCGGTGACCTCAATGGCAATGGCATCACCGGCACCGCTGGGGACGCGGCCGATGTCCAGGCGTCGATGGGCTGGGGACCGAACGACGAAGCCATCACTGAAACCACCATGACGCTATGGACCCGTTTCGCGAAGGATGGCAATCCCAGCATGGTCGCGCCGGAGTGGAAAGCCTACACGCCTGCCAGCGACGCCTACTTGGAAATCGGGCCGGGCGGCGGTGCCACGCCGCGCACCGGCTTGGCCAGCGCCTTTCCCTGAACGCCACGCCACCCGGGCCTGCCCAAGGTCTCGCCTCGCGCGCAGCCGCCGGCGGGGGGCGCTGCCGAGGGCAATCATCGGGCCACTGAAGGTGATGGCGCCGATCGCGGCGCCCAGGAAAAGCTCCAGGCGGTTGCCCACGGGGATCGGATCGCCCTTGAGCGCGATGTTGAAGGCAGGCGGCTCGGCCACGGCGGCCACCGCAATGAACACGGCCGCCAGGCCGATCATGCTGTGCATGAAGGCCACCAGCTTGGGCATCTTGGTCATCTCGACCTTGTTGGCCATATAGGCCCCGAGGTCCCCGCCGACGACCCGCGCGACCAGCGCGACCAGCACGACCAGCACGTAGGCCAGGCCCTCGAGGTTGCCGCTGGCGAGCTTGTAGATCAGCGCGCCGGTGGTCAGCACGGCGATCGCCATGCCGGTCATGCCGAAGACGTTGCCGCGGATCGAGGTGGTCGGGTGGCGCAGGCCTTGGCTAGCCGACCGTTCGCCAGAGCGTGGCGCACGGCAGCGCAATGCTCTGCGCGTTCATTGCCAGTCGACCGAAAGCTCAGGCTGGATGATCGGATCGATCCAGCGCGGCATCCCAGATGCCCATGGCTTCGACCACGGATTCCTCGACGACCGCGAGCCGCACACGATCGCGGGCCAGGACGGAGAGACCCAAGAAGAAACTGTCGAACGCCGCGGCCATCGAAGCCGGGTTCGTGGACTTGCGCAGTTCCCCGCTTTTGATGGCCCGCTCGACGCAGGCACGGAATCCAGCGCGGGTGCGACTGCGCACGTCTCGGAGCATTGCGGTGATGGTTTCGCTGCCCGACGAGCAGGCTCCCATCACGCCCAACGCAACCATGCAACCCTTGGGGTGCCCTCCCTCCCACTGCATCTTTGCCGAGCGCTTCAGTGCGAGGAACACCGCTTCTCGCGGCTCTATGGAAGGATCGTGGAGGCTTCTGGTCAAGTGGCCATAGATCTCCATGTATCGATCCAGCGCCTCTTTGTATAAGGATTCCTTGGACTCGAAGGCCGCGTAGAAGCTGGGCGCGGATATGCCACTGCCCATCGCCGCCTTCAGTTGAGACAGCGAGGTCGATTCGAAGCCATGCTCCCAGAACAGGTGCATGGCCGAGGTAAGGGCCGCGTCGCGGTCGAATGCGCGCGGTCGGCCTCGCTGAGCCATGAAGATCTCCGCCAGTTCAAAATTACATACTAGTCGATACACAATAAATCGGCAAGCAAAGACCTGCTGCCCCTTCTGGCAAATCGACGTGTCGAACCGTTCCGTTGACAGCCTTCGAGCGCCGCCATATATTTGTACCGATCGATATTTAAATCGACGCGTTTGAAGACTGCGCTTGGACACCAGGCGCCCGCGCAGGAAGCGGGCTTCATGCCCCGGTCGCGCCAGTCACGCTTTTTTTTACTCATTTTTGTACCACTTGGTATATTTTATTGGTGCGCTCACAGATCGCTCGCACCGCTCACTCACGGAGAACCCGCATGTCCAAAGAACTTGAAGCCCGCCTAGACGCCATCGAGAGCCGCTTCGCCATCGATGCCCTGATCGCCAACTACGCGGAAGCGTTCGACACGATGGATGTGGAACTGCTCGCCACCCTATGGCATCCCGACTCTCGGCTGCTGCTCGGCGCCAATGGAAACTCGGAGGGACTCGATGCGATCCTGGCGCAAGCACGCGTCAACATGAAACGCATGCCGCACATGCATCACTGGATGGCGAACGCGATCATCACGCTCGACGGCGACAACGGCCATGGCCTGGTTGCGGCGGACTGCCTCTTCTACGACGTCGAGAAGGGACCGCTGCAAGTAAGCGGCCAGTACAAGGACCTCTACCAGCGAAGAGACGGGCGATGGGCGTTCCAGCAGCGCATCTTCGAGATGCATTTCGCCACGCCGCTGCAGAACTGGACCCCCATCATGGGCACGGAACGCTTCGGTCGCCCCATCTGATCCGCGCCGCCGCAACCGAAATCATGAAAGAAACAAGTTCAGATTCGCGTCGGTGGCTCGCATTCGCGGTGTTGCTGGTGGGGGCGTTCCTGCCTCCGCTCGACTTCTTCATCGTCAATGTTGCGTTGCCGTCCATTCAGGGCGACCTCGGCACGAGTGCTGCTGAATTGCAACTGGTGATCTCCGGATATGCGGCGGCTTACGCGGTCTTCCTCATCACCGGTGGGCGGCTTGGCGACCTCTTCGGCCGACGGCGCATGTTCCTGCTCGGCATCAGCGGCTTCGGACTCACGTCCTTACTGTGCGGCCTCGCAAGCTCGCCTTCCATGCTCATCGTGGGACGCATACTCCAAGGTCTCAGCGCAGCCGCCATGGCCCCACAAGGGCTGGCCTCCGTTCATGCGCTGTTCCCGGTGCGGGAGCGCTCGCGTGCGCTGGGCCTTTATGGCGCCACCGTCGGGCTGGCGGCAGTGATCGCGCAAGCCCTGGGCGGCGCATTGATCTCCGCAGACGTCTTTCACCTTCAGTGGCGAATCATCTTCCTGATCAATCTGCCCGTGGTGGCTGCGGTCCTGATCGGTGGATTGCCTTTGCTGCCGAACGTTCGTGGCGATAGCCCCGCGCCCATCGACTGGGGCGGTGTTCTGCTCTGCGCGCTCACGCTGAGCCTGCTGATCGTGCCGCTGGTAGAGGGGCGCGAAAGGGGCTGGCCATGGTGGGCATGCGCCATGCTCATCGCGACACCTGTCGCCGCGCTCGGTTTCTGGCGCTATGAAAAGGCGTTTTCTCGACGAGGCGGCGTCCCGCTCGTCAGCATCGACCTGGTCCGCATGCCGGGATTGATGAGCGGTCTCGCCGGCGTCCTCTTTTTCTACGTCGTCTCTGCCTTCTTCCTGGTGTTCTCCGTCTACCTACAGTCGGCGCTGGGACTGGATCCTTTGGCAACGGGACTGGTGTTCCTGCCCTTCGGCGTCGGCTTCTTCATCGGTCCGTTGACGACACCGCTGGCCGTCCGCCTCTTCGGCAGTTGGGTTCCCGCCATCGGCATGCTGCTCGAGGTGGCCGGGTGCCTGTACCTTGCGGCGCTGGTTGCTGGCGCCCCCGCACGAATGCCCGCCCAGTTTCCGCTCATCGTCGCGGTTGGACTTCTGGGTTTCGGGCAGGGATGGGCACTGCCTACCCTCGTGCGCTCGGTCATCGACCGTGCACCCGTGAGCGGCTCCGGAATGATTGCCGGCATCACCAACTCAGCCTTGCAGATCAGCGCCGCCCTCGGCGTCGCGGTCATCGGCGGCGTCTTCTTCAGCGTCGCGGGTACTTCGCCGAGCGCGAGCTCCATGGCCAAGGGACTGATTGCCGCCATGCTCTGCATCGGGGCCAGTCTGACCGTTGCGGCCATCCTGTCCGTTGTGGCTTCGAGGTCGGGAATCAGCGTCGCTCCCCGGCCGGCACCCAATTAAGGGCTGTTGGCACCACCCAATTCCGGACGGGATGGTTGAAGCTGCTTGGCCTGGAGAGCACGGCAGAGCAGTTCCACTGGGTTGCTGCGAATGCCCGAACGGCCGTGGCGTTCAGTCGGCCGCCTGGACAGACCCACCATGGACCGGAACGGAGGCGGCTGCTTCAAAGCTCGCGGTGGTCATGGATCGGGTCTCGCGGTGAGACCATGAGACATGAAGGCGCCGCAACGAGGTCAACAGGGAAGTCGTCCTTCGCGTTCTTCGATGTGGGGCGGCGATGGTGGCCTTATAGACTTGGCCGACCCGCTCGTGCGGGATCGAGTCAAAGGTCCATGAAGAAATGAAAGCCTGCCTCCTCCATCTGCTGGCGAGGGCCGCAGTCGCCGTAACTGTCGTCAGCGCAGCTGCCGCCGAACCGCGCGAGAAGCCGCTGGAGGCGCCCGGGCCGCTGGGTCCGCTGCGTGGCACCCTGCTGTCGCCGGCTGCTCCGGATACGCCGCTCGCTCCGGTGCTACTGATCGTGCCCGGCTCTGGCCCCACGGACCGCGACGACAACAGCCCGCTGGGAGTGAAGGCCTCGACGTACCGGCTCCTGGCCGAAGGCCTCGCAGCGAAAGGGATCGCCACAGTGCGGATCGACAAGCGCGGCTTGTACGGCAGCGCCGGCGCGGTTGCCGACGCCGACCCGGTCACCATCAAGGACTACGCGGGGGACGTGCGCCGCTGGGTCGACACGATCCGTGAGGCCTCCGGCGCCGGATGCGTCTGGGTGCTGGGCCACAGCGAGGGCGGACTGGTCGCGCTGGCGGCGGCAACCGCGCGGCAGGATCCGACCGTCTGCGGCGTGGTCCTGGTGGCGAGCACGGGCCGGCCGATGGGACAGGTACTGCGTGAGCAGTTGCGGGCCAATCCCGCCAACGCGCCGCTGCTCGACCAGGCCATGGCCGCCATCGATGCGCTTGAAGCCGGCCGCCGGGTGGAGATGGCCGATGTGCAACCGGCGCTGCGGCCTGTGTTCCACCCGAAAGTGCAAGGGTTCCTGATCAGCGCATTCGCCATCGACCCCGCGGAGTTGGCCGGCCGGTACACGAAACCCCTGCTGATCGTGCAGGGCGGGCGCGACCTTCAAGTCGGCGTCGCGGACGCACAGCGGCTGCGTCAGGCAGCGGCGCAGTCGAAGCTGGTGCTGCTTCCGGAGGCGAACCATGTGCTGAAAGCTGTCGAGACCGACGATCGGGCCGCCAATCTTGCCACCTACGGTCGTGCTGACCTTCCACTAGCACCCGGGGTCGTCGACGCGATCGCCGACTTCGTCCTGACGCGGCGATTGCAGCAAGCGCCTCAGGCTGGTGCGGCACGCTGAACGGTCACAACGGCGCCGCCTCGGTCCCGGAACCCGCGCGCCTTCACGATCTGTCGAATGAATCAGCGACCACCCCGACGACCGAACGTCATGGTCTCGAAGACGCCATCCCTTCGCACCCAGGCATGAAGAAGCGCAGCCGCGAAGTGCAGCAGGAACAAAGCGAACAAGCAGAACGCCAGAAAGCGATGGGCGCTCCACAGGATGCTGTGCAACTCGGCACTGGCCGGAACGATCGGGGGGAGCCGCATCCCGGCCAAGGTCACGGGATAGTCGGCAGCCGACAACATGGACCACCCGAGCAAAGGCATCGCAATCATCAGCGCGTAGAACGCGACATGCGACAACCTGGCCGCAAGCTTCATGGGCTCGCTCATGCTCGCCGGCAGCGACGGTGCCCCGCTGCGCCATCGCACGACGAGACGCAGCAGCGCCAGGACAAGTATCGCAATGCCGATTTGCTTGTGGATGCCCACCAGCACCAGGTAAGCGCGATCGATCGTGGACATCATGCCGACCCCGATGAACAGCATCGCGAGGATGCCGATGGCCATGACCCAATGGAGCACGCGCTGCAGCTTCGAGAATTTCATGTGTTGATGGCTCATGGCTTGGCTTCGGCTTGGACGCGCGGGTAATGTTCCGACTCCGAGGTGCGGCGGTCATAGGACACCGCATAGGCCGCCGAGCGCGCCGCGGGGAACGGATCGTCGGAGGTCTGCATTCCCTCGGGCAGAACCGTGGGATCGAAGTTGATGTCGCGGCACGGTCCGTTGGCCTCGGCTTCGATCCGGGTCACCACGAGCGTGCCCGCTTCAATCTGCCGGCGATCGGCTGGCCAAACCAGGGTAGGGTCGGCCGTGGGATCGCCCGGATTGGCGAGCGTCAGCACCAGCCTCCACTTTTGCGGGGCATTCGCGACCCGTTGGAAGAGTTCCTTGAAGAGGAAGTCGGGATCGCGCTTCTTCAGGTCCTCCGAAGGCACCGGAACCATCGCGGCGGTCGGAATGAATGACCAGCGCACGGTCTGCTTCTGACCCTGTGCATTGGTCAGCACGAAACTGTTGAGGCTGTTGAAGCGATCCTCAGCATAGGACTCGGCATACGGAGCGCTGCCAGCCCACGCACCGAATGCGCGAAGCGAAGGGTGACTGGCTGCGAACTGCTTGATTGCGCCGGGGTCATCCTTGTTCGCACTGGCGCGTTGGAGTTCATAGAACTCCTTCGGCGTCTCGATCGGAAAGAACGGCGCATTGATCATCGCAGTGCGCCACTCCTGCTGGTCTGGCGCCTCGATTCGAACACTCAATCCACGTACACGACCCGTGCCATCCGCCATGGTCGGAATGGGGCCCGCGAGGTTGAAGCGACCCATGACCGGGTAGCTTCCGGCCTTGAAGATGGACGCTCGCGAAACCGCGACCGCCTCGCCGTTCGCCTCGAAATTTCCTGCGAAGCAGATGCCTTTCGCATGATTGCGTCGGAAGCCTTTGACCGGTCCGCTGGCCGGCGCGAGCGAATCCACGATTTTGGCGGGCGTCAGGCGCGAAGGTGTCAGCCACCCAGCCGCATAGGCAAAGGCACAAGCCACGGCCCCGACCGAAAGAGCGATCGCGGCGAATCGGCCGACAGTGGGTCGCCCGGTCGCAGTTTGATCCTGAGGGGTCTTCATCCGCCTACGCTCCCGTGCCAGTGTGGGAGGCTGTCAGCGAAAGATCGCTGATGTGTAGGTACACCCCCCAGCGCGGAGCCGATCGCGACCCGTTGTGAGTCGACTCGCTGCGTGAACCACGGAAGGCACCGCGATCAGACAGCAGGTAGTGCGTGTGTTTAGAACTTTTCATCTCATGCCCTTTCAACGGCTTGGCAAGCAGCCAGACAACGCCGGCCTGGCGCTTGCTCAGGGCTTAGTTCGACAAGAGATGACTGCTGGTTACACGCCCTTCGAAGAATTCTACGGAAACACGGTCCGCCGCGTAGACGTCGACAAGAGGCAAGCTTGGGTGATGCCGCAACGCAAGTGATTGGCGCCGGATTCTCTATTCGACCGCCTTGCCCATCTCCTCGACCACCTTCTTGGCGTCGCCGAACACCATCATGGTCTTGTCCATGTAGAACAGCTCGTTGTCCAGGCCCGCGTAGCCGGCGGCCATGGAGCGCTTGTTCACGATCACCGTCTTGGCCTTGTAGGCCTCCAGGATCGGCATGCCGTAGATCGGGCTGCCCTTGGTGTGCGCGGCCGGGTTCACCACGTCGTTGGCGCCCAGGATGATCGCCACGTCGGCCTGGCCGAACTCGCCGTTGATGTCCTCCATCTCGAACACCTGGTCGTACGGCACCTCGGCCTCGGCCAGCAGCACGTTCATGTGCCCGGGCATGCGACCGGCCACCGGATGGATCGCGTACTTCACCGTGATGCCCTTCTCGGTGAGCTTGGCCGCGAGCTCCTTGACCGCATGCTGCGCACGCGCCACCGCCAGGCCGTAGCCCGGCACGATCACCACCGTCTCGGCATTGCCCAGCACGAAGGCCGCGTCGTCGGCGCTGCCGCTCTTGACCGGGCGCTGCTCCTTCGCGCCGCCCGTGGCCGCGGCCGCGTCGCCGCCGAAGCCGCCCAGGATCACGTTGAAGAACGAGCGGTTCATCGCCTTGCACATGATGTAGCTCAGGATCGCGCCCGAGCTGCCCACCAGCGAGCCCGCCACGATCAGCATCGCGTTGTTCAGGCTGAAGCCAATGCCCGCGGCCGCCCAGCCCGAGTAGCTGTTGAGCATCGACACCACCACCGGCATGTCCGCGCCGCCGATCGGGATGATGATCAGCACGCCCATCACGAAGGCCAGCGCGAGCATCGCGAAGAAGGCGGTCCAGTTCTCCGTCGCCATGAACACGAGGCCCAGGCCCACGGTCGCCAGGCCCAG
Organism: Variovorax sp. ISS6; assembly: GCF_056523145.1. Classification (NCBI taxonomy): domain Bacteria; kingdom Pseudomonadati; phylum Pseudomonadota; class Betaproteobacteria; order Burkholderiales; family Comamonadaceae; genus Variovorax; species Variovorax sp. ISS6. The sequence continues at coordinate 1,118,257 of NZ_JAWRZC010000002.1, read as the reverse complement.
CACGAGGTTGAGCATGTGCTGGCCCGCGAACTGCACCGGCGCGCCCTGGAACAGGCGGAACTTGTACTTGCCCGAGAGCTTGCCGAAGGCGATCACCGAGCCGCTGAAGGTGATGGCGCCGATGGCCGCGCCCAGGAACAGCTCCAGGCGGTTGCCCGCGGGGATCGGGTCGCCCTTGAGCGCGATGTTGAAGGCATGCGGCTCGGCCACGGCGGCCACCGCGATGAACACGGCCGCCAGGCCGATCATGCTGTGCATGAAGGCCACGAGCTCGGGCATCTTGGTCATCTCGACCTTGTTGGCCATGTAGGCGCCGAGACCGCCGCCCACGACCAGCGCGACCAGCACGTAGCCCAGGCCGGCCGGGTTGCCGTTGGCCAGCTTCCAGATCAGCGCGCCGGTGGTCAGCACGGCGATCGCCATGCCGGTCATGCCGAAGACGTTGCCGCGGATCGAGGTGGTGGGATGGCTCAGGCCCTTGAGCGCCTGGATGAAGCAGATGCTGGCCAGCAGGTACAGCAGGGTGACGAGGTTCATGCTCACTTGGAAGCTCCCTCGGCGGCTGCGGGCGCGGCCTTCTTTTCCTTCTTCTTGAACATCTCCAGCATGCGCCGCGTGACCAGGAAGCCGCCGAAGACGTTGACCGCCGCCAGCGCGACGGCCAGCACGCCCATGGTCTTGCCCAGGCCGGTCTCGGTGAGCGCGGCGGCCAGCATGGCGCCCACGATGACGATCGCCGAGATGGCGTTGGTCACGGCCATCAGCGGCGTGTGCAGCGCGGGCGTGACGGTCCACACCACGTGGTAGCCCACGTAGATGGCCAGCACGAAGATGATGAGGTTGATGACGGTGTGAGAGACGATGTCCATGGTTTCTTCTCCTCGCGTGTTCGCTTACTTCTTCGTGACCTGGCCGTCCTGCGTGACGCGGCAGGCGGCGACGATGTCGTCCTCGAGGTCGATCTTCAGCGTGCCCTCCTTGGTCAGCACGAGCTTGAGGAAGTCGAGCACGTTGCGCGCGTACAGCGCAGAGGCGTCGGCAGCCACCAGCGCGGCGAGGTTCGTTTCGCCGACGATGGTCACGCCGTGCTTGACCACCGTCTTGTCGGCTTCGGACAGCGGGCAGTTGCCGCCCACGCCATCCGGGCCCTTGCCGGCGGCGATGTCGACGATGACGCTGCCGGGCTTCATGGACTTGACCATGTCCTCGGTGATGAGGGTCGGCGCGGCACGGCCCGGGATCAGCGCGGTGCTGATGACGACGTCGGCCAGCGCCACGCGCTTGGCGACCTCGGCCTGCTGGCGCGTGAGCCAGCTCGCGGGCATCGGGCGCGCATAGCCGCCCACGCCCTCGGCGGCGTCCTTCTCTTCCTGGGTCTCGTACGGCACGTCGATGAACTTGCCGCCCAGCGATTCGATCTGTTCCTTGACGCTGGGGCGAACGTCCGAGGCCTCGATGACCGCGCCCAGGCGCTTGGCCGTGGCGATGGCCTGCAGGCCCGCGACGCCCACGCCGAGGATCACGACCCGCGCAGCCTTCACGGTGCCGGCGGCGGTCATCAGCATCGGGAAGAAGCGCTGGTACTTGTCGGCCGCGATCATCACGGCCTTGTAGCCGGCGATGTTGGCCTGGGAGCTGAGCACGTCCATGCTCTGGGCACGCGTCGTGCGCGGCGCCGCCTCGAGCGCGAAGCCGGTGAGGCCGGCGGCGGCCACGCGCTGCAGGCCGGCGACGTCGAAGGGATTGAGCATGCCCACGAGCACGCTGCCGGACTTGGCGAGCGCGCATTCGGCGTCGCTCGGGGCGCGCACCTTGAGCACGATGTCGGCACCGAAGGCGCCGGCCTGGTCGGTGATCTCGGCACCGGCCGCCTGGTAGGCCGCGTCGGTCACGCTGGCCGCCACGCCCGCGCCGCTCTGCACACGCACCGTGTGCCCCAACGCCACCAGTTTCTTCGCCGTCTCCGGCGTGACGGCAACACGAGTCTCACCCGCCGAGGTTTCGGCAGGTACGCCAATCAACATGACTTGTCCTTTGGTGGAAATGGGCCGGTCCAAGGCCAGCCCGAAGATGGAAAGGGGTCCAACGACCCCGCCGCTCACTCGATGTTCTCGAAGATCGCGGCAATGCCCTGTCCGCCCCCGATGCACATCGTGACCAGGGCATAGCGCCCACCGATCCGCTGGAGTTCGTGCAACGCCTTCACCGTGATGATGGCGCCAGTCGCGCCGATGGGATGGCCCAGGGAGATGCCCGAGCCGTTGGGGTTCACCTTGGCTGGATCGAGCGCCAGCTCCGCGCTGACGGCGCAGGCCTGGGCGGCGAACGCCTCGTTGGCCTCGATCACATCGAGGTCCTTCACCGACAGTCCGGCGCGCTCGAGCGCCGCCCTGCTCGCCGGTACGGGACCGATGCCCATGAACCGGGGGTCGACACCGGCATGGGCATAGCTCACCAGCCGTGCCATCGGCTTCAACCCGCGCGTTCTGGCGGCCGAAGCTTCCATCAGCACCAGTGCCGCCGCCGCATCGTTGATTCCGGATGCATTGCCAGCGGTCACAGTCCCGTTCTCTCTGAGAAAGACCGGCTTGAGCTTGCTCATGTCCGCCAATACCGCCCCGGTGCGGAAGTGCTCATCCTTGTCAAAGACGACATCGCCCTTGCGGCCCTTTTGGATGATGGGGACGATCTGGTCCCTGAACACATCCGTCGCCCAGGCGCGCTCCGCGCGGTGATGGCTTTCCACCGCCAACCTGTCCTGAGCGTCCCGGTCGATGCCCCACTTTCTGGCCACGTTCTCTGCCGTCACACCCATATGGATGCGCTCGAAGGGATCGTGCAGGGCGCCCAGCATCATGTCAGTCATCGAGGTGTCGCCCATGCGTGCTCCCCATCGCGAGGTCGATGACACATAGGGCGCGCGGCTCATGTTCTCGGCCCCTCCCCCAATCGCGATTTCCGTATCGCCCAACAGGATCGCTTGACTGGCGGAAACGACCGCCTGCAATCCAGACCCGCACAGGCGATTCACGTTGAAGGCAGGCGTCGTCTCTGCGCACCCCCCCTCGATGGCCGCAACCCGTGACAGATACATGTCGCGAGGCTCGGTGTTGATCACATGGCCAAACATCACGTGCCCCACATCCGAACCCGGGACGCCGGCCTTGGAGAGAGCTGCTTTGACGACTTCGGCGGCCAGGGTGGTGGGAGGAACATCCTTGAGCGCACCATCGAAGGTACCGATGGCGGTGCGCACACCGCTGAGGACAACGACTTCACGATGGGACATGGAAGACTTTCAAAAAACGGGGATCCTGATGCGCCGGTCACAGGCGCTGCACCTGCTGCCAAGCAAGATCGGCCACCAGCGCGAAGCGGTCTCCAACCTCCTGCGCATTGGCGCTGGATGCAGTGCCTCGGAGATTGCGGCCGCGAATGCCGTGAAGGATGGCTGCGAAGCGGAACATGTTGAACACCACGTAGAACTCGAGGTCGGGGAGATGATGGCGGCCCGACTCGCGGCAGTAGGTCCGCACGTAATCCGCCTCGGACAGGAGTGCCATGCCCGCCAGGTCGGCGCCGAGCAAGCCGTTGTGGATCTCCTGCGGAACCCGATACATCATCAGGTTGTAGGCAAAGTCCGCCAGGGGATGCCCCAGGGTCGAGAGTTCCCAATCGAGCACCGCAACAACGCGAGGCTCCACGGGATGGAAGATCATGTTGTCGATCCGGAAGTCGCCGTGCGTGACGGCAACCTCGTCGTTGGCGGGAATGTGCTCGGGCAGCCATTCCACCAAGCGATCCATCGATGCATGCCGACCCGCGACTTCGTCCTGGAGGTACTGCTGCGACCAGCGCTCGATCTGCCTGGCGATGTAGCCGCCCGCCCTGCCGTAGTCCGACAGGCCCAGCGCGACCGGGTCGTACCGATGCAACTGCGCCAGCGTGGCGTTCATCGCTTCCAGATAGCCGCGCCGGTCCGCTGCGGCTACATCGGGCAGGCGTGCGTCCCAGAAGATTCGGCCCTCGACCAGATTCATCACATAGAACCAGCTGCCGATGACCGTGTCGTCCAGGCAGAGGCCATGAACCCTCGGCACCGGAAAGCCGGCCTGCCCCAGGGCCGTCATGACCCGCGCCTCACGCTCGATGGCATGGGCGCCCTTGAGGAGCACACCCGGCGGCTTGCGGCGCAATACATAGGATGCGCGCGGCGTGCGCAACCGGTAGGTCGGGTTCGACTGCCCACCCTGGAACTGGTCGACCCGCATGACGCCCCCGTAGCCGTCCACGTTTTCCGCCATCCAGCGCGCCAGCGCTTCTTCGTCGAACCGGTGCTGTGCGCGAACAGGACGAATGCCCTCCTCTTCGAGAACCGACGTCATTGCCCACCCCCCTGGAGCGCATCCCGCTTGATTTTCTTTGCAAGCGACCACTTGTGGGTCTCGGTCGGACCGTCGTAGATCCGGAAGGCGCGTGTCTCCCGAAAAATCTGCTCAACCACTGAATCGCCCGAAACGCCGCTGGCGCCCATGACCTGCACGCAGCGGTCGGCGATCCGAAACAGCAAGTCCGACACCGCAACCTTGGCCATCGAGCTTTCAGCCGTTCCGGCCGATCCCGCATCCAGCACTCCCGCGCACCAGTCGATCATCAACTCCGCCTGCTTGAGATCGATCAGGTTGTCCGCGAGCATGAAGCCCACGCCCTCATGGTCCACCAGCAGTTTCCCGAAAGCCGAGCGCGAGGTCGCGTAGCGCACGGCGATCTCATGGGCCCTGGCCGCACCGCCCAGCCAGCGCATGCAATGGGACAGCCGCGCGGGGGACAGGCGGACCTGGGCATACCGGAAGCCCTCATGGGCCGAGCCGAGGACATGGGCGTCAGGCACCTGCAAGCCATCGATCAAAACCTGGGCATGGCCGCCGGGCATGGAGCTGTCGAGCGTGTCGATGACGCGCTCGATCTTGACCGCCGGATGCGGCAAGTCCACGAGGAACATCGTGGCGCGCGCGGGTGTGCCCTGACCGGTGCGCGCCATGACGATGCCGACCTTGGCGCCGACCGCTCCGGTGATGAACATCTTGCGGCCATGGATGTGCCAATCTCCGCCGGCACCCCCGTGTTGGACCGCAGTGGTCATCAGCATCGACGGATCGGAGCCCGCACCGCCCTCCGCCGCCGGCTCCGTCATGAAGAAGGCTGAGCGCTGCTGGCCGGACACCAGGGGCACCAGAAAGCGCTCTTTCTGCTGCGGCGTTCCGATCCTAGACAACAGGAACATGTTGCCTTCGTCCGGCGCCATGGTGTTGACCGCCACCGGCCCAAGTGGAGAAAGGCCGGAGCGTTCGAGCACGGCCGCGGTCTCGCGCTGGCTCAGGTGGTGTCCATCCGGCAGGATGTGAGGCGTCAAGACGCCTGCCGCACGCGCCAGGCTTCGCAACTCCAGCACCAGATCTTCCGAGGGCCCATGGGCACCGCAGCGTGGATCCGATTCGTAAGGGATGACGGTCTGGCGGACAAAGGCTTCGACCCGCTCGGCGATCTGCCGGCTGCGTTCGGTGGGAGAAAGACCGAAGGTTTGGTTCATGCTCAAGACGATTTCAAAGGGTGCTGACTAAATGGCCGCCATCGACCACGAGTTCCGCGCCGGTCATGTAGCGCGAGGCATCCGAAGCGAGCAGCAGCAAAGGTCCGTCGAGATCCTCCAGTCGCCCCAGGCGCCGCTGCGGTATGCGTCGCACCAGCGCCCGACCCGCGTCCGACGTCCAGAATTCGCCGTTCAACTCGGTGTGGAGGTAGCCGGGCGCGAGGGCGTTGACGCGCGTGCCCTGCCGCGCCAGCTCGAGGGCGAGGCATTTCGTCATCTGCACGACGCCAGCCTTGGACACCGCATACGAAAGCACCCCGCCGGCTTGCCGCAGACCTAGGATCGAGGCGATGTTGATGATGGCGCCGCCGGGGTTGGGCGCCATCAGCCGCGCCGCGGCCTGCGCGACGAAGAACATGCCCTTGAGGTTGGTGTCGATGACGTCGTCCCAGGCCACCTCGTTCTGATCGAGCGCGGCGCCCTCCCGCACAATGCCCGCGTTGTTCACCAGGATGCTCAGCGTTCCGAGCTCCGAGATCGCGCGGCTGCTGGCCTCGATGTCGCGCACGTCGAGCCGCATCGCGCTGGCCGCCCCGCCTTGCTGGCGGATCTCTGCCACGATGCCGGACAGCGTCTCGGCGCGCCGGGCCGCCAGCACCACCTCGACACCCTGGCGGGCCAGCAACCGCGCGAAATGGGCACCGAGGCCCGAAGAAGCGCCCGTGACAAGCGCACGCTTGCCGTGAAGGTCGTGGGCCATCATTCAGTTTCCTTCGCGGATCGCTCGCGGCATGAGTTCATAGGGATGCTTCCAGCGCGGCAGCTCGCTGATACGTCCTGCCCAGGCCTGGACGTTGGCAAACTGCAATCTGTCGAACCGCGCATCCTCGTCGTAGTAGAGGTAGCCCGCCATCGAGATGTCCGCCACGGTCGGTGCGTCACCGACCATGAAGCGACGCCCGGCCAGATGCGCGTCGACGATCTCGTAGGCGGCCTGCGCCTGCGCCCGCAGATAGCCCGTGAGCTGGTTCTCTTCAGCGCCGCGGATGCCGACCATGAAGCGCAGGGTGGCGAACGCCGGCGTGAAACGGTGGTTGTCGAACAGCAGCCAGCGCAGGACCTCTTGCCTGTCCTCGTCGCTCGCCGGTGCGAATCGGCCCGTCGCCCGCGAAAGGTAGTCCAGGATCGCGCCGCTCTGGGTCAGCAACTTGCCGTCCGGCCGTTGCAGCACAGGCAGTTCTCCCTGTGGATTGACGGTGTGGATGAACGCCGCCTTGGAGTTGGGATTGAAGAAGTCGACGAACTCGGCTTCCCAGTCGGCCTCGACAAGGTTGAGCATGAGCGCCACCTTGTAGCAGTTGCCGGATTCGCCTCGGCAGTAGAGCTTGTAGGCGCTCATGGCCGCTCCTCGAGGAGCGACCGTCCCGACGGCTGCGCGCCGCCCGGCAGACTTACTTCTGGCGCCCCGATCGCAGCAGGGTGGCTGCCATGGCCGCCAGGTCCTTGCCAAAGCGCGCGTCCAGGTTCTTGTGCCCCATGAGCAGCCGGAAATACACGGCCCCGTACATCATGTCGAGCGCGGTATCCACATCCAGCTCCGCGGAGAACTCCCCCGTCTCCTGGCCGCGCACGACGACCGCGCGCACATCGGCGCGGCGCTGCCGGAAAAAGCGTTCGCGAAACGCGTCGCGCAGCACGGGATCCGACTGGCCTTCCGCCAGTATCTCCGCCACCATCTTCCCCACTTCGCCGCGGTACTGCCTGACCAGAAGGATCAGGTGCTCGGACATGGCCTCCATCGCCGAATCCGCATCGCGCACCGGCGTGCTGGGAAGCATGAGGTCGATGAACGTGTCGATGACCACCGCATTGCGATTGGCCCACCAACGATAGATTGTCATCTTGGCCACGCCGGATTCCCGCGCGATCGCATCGATCGTCAAGTCGCCCACCCGCGTGGTGGCGAGCAGATTGCGCGTGGCATCCAGCACAGCGGTGCGGGACTGCTCGCTGCGCGGACGTCCAGTGTTGCGCGTGCCCTGACGGTTGGCGACGGTGGGAGCGGTGCTCATCGGAGAGGCTGATTCCAAGACATTGGGTCATAGTTTAGTGTCCGTGGTGGAGGGACGGATCAGCCGCCGGGCGGGCGCACGAATAGCGTGGTGCCGCTCACATGCCGGGAAGCGTCGGTCATGAGGAAGTGCGCCAGGCCGATGATGTCCTCGGGCTGACCCAGGCGTCCTCCCGGATAAGAAGCTGCAATGCGCTCCATGTATTCCGACGTCATGTGGTCGTTGGCCATGGGCGTGTTGGTAAGCCCCGGGGCAATGGCGGTCACGGAAATGCCCTCTCCACACACTTCCTGATGCAAGGTGTTGGTGAAGCTGGTGACCGCCGCTTTGGTGGCACCGTAGGCGGCGCCGCCAGGCATGCTCCTGACACCCAGTGCGGAGGTGAAGTTCACGATTCGCCCGTTCCGTTGGCGGATCATCTGCGGCAGTACCGCCCGTGCGAAGAGAAAGGTTCCCATCACATTGACCTCGAAGATGCGCTGCCAGTCGGCCAGCGTGTGGTCCTTGACGAGGCACCGGTGCAGCTGGCCCGCGTTGTTGATCAGCCCGTCGATGCGTCCCCATTGGTCCAACGTCGTTTCCACCGTCCGCGCCACGGCTTCCTCGTCGGTGACATCGCATTCGACGGCCGCGGCCCGCTGCATGCCGATCTCGTTGGCGACCTGATGCGCCGATTCGAAGTCACGATCGATGACGGCGATCCTCGCGCCAGCATCGGCCAGGCCGATGGCCATGGCCCTGCCGATTCCGCTGCCGGCACCCGTGATGAGCACCACCTTGTCCTCGACGGAGAAGTTGGCGGCTTGATAGCTTTGCTGCTTCATGGAAATCCTTGTGCGTGGGTCAGAACGCCGTCTGCGAAGAGCCCTTCAGGCCGAGTCGTTGCCGCGCCTCGGACGGCGTGGCCACCTCCAGACCCAGCGATTCGATCGTCGCGCGGACCTTCGAGACCTGGGCGGCGTTGGATGGTGCGAGTTGCCCCTTGCCGATGTAGAGGCTGTCCTCCAGGCCCACACGCACGTTGCCGCCCGAGATCGCGCCCGCAGTGGCAAAAGGCATCTGGTGGCGCCCCGCCGCCATGACCGACCACTCGTAATCGTCGCCGAACAGCTTGTCGGCGATATGCCGGGCATGGTTCAGGTTGTCGATGTCCGCGCCGATCCCGCCGAGGATGCCGAAGACCGTCTGCACGAAGAGCGGCGGCTTCACGAGCTTGCGGTCCAGGAAATGCGCCAGCGAGTACAGGTGGCCGATGTCGTAGCACTCGAACTCGAAGCGAGTGCCATGCCCTTCGCCGAGTTCATGCAGGATGTACTGGATGTCCTTGAAGGTGTTCCTGAAGATGCCGTCGCGGGAGTTCTCCAGGTAAGGGGCCTCCCAGGCGTGCTGGAAGTCCTTGTACTTCTCCAGCATGGGGAACAACGCGAAGTTCATGGAGCCCATGTTCAGCGAGCACATCTCCGGCGACGCCCGCCGGGCGGCCGCGATCCGTGCATCCAGCGTCATCCACTGGGCGCCGCCCGTCGTGATGTTCACCACCGCGTCGGTCGACTGCTTGATCTCTGGAAGAAACTGCATGAAGGTGTCCGGATCGGCGGTCGGCTCGCCATTACTCGGATCCCGCGCATGCAGGTGAAGGATCGCAGCGCCCGCCTCGTACGCCTGCCTCGCGCTTGCCGCGATTTCGGCCGGTGTGATCGGCAGGTGCGGACTCATGCTCGGGGTGTGGATGCTGCCGGTCACCGCACAGCTGATGATCACTTTGCCCTTGCTGTTTTTCATTCTGAGATCTCCTGTTATGAAGGATCGCGTCGTCGCTGTTCCGCCGGTTCACCGAAGCGGAGAGAAAGGCGCGGGGATGTAGATCGAGGACCTGGCGCCATCGAGCCATTGCAGCGAACCGCGCGGCGGCCACAGCCCTTTCTGGAAGGCATCGGCACGCACGGCCTGACGCTGGTCCAGCGTTTCGAACGGCCAGATATGGACGATGCGCGGAGGTCCCGACAGCGACCGCATGACCGCGACCAGCGGCGACAGCGCAACGCGCTCCGGCACGGCTTCCTGCCAGGCGGCGATAGTGCCGGGCATGGCCTGCGGCGCATCCTTCAGCGCATAGGTGCGGATCTCATAGAAGCCGCCGAGCTTGCCGCCCGCATGCACCGGCAGCCCAGGAAAGCTCGCGAAGAGACCCTGGTCCAGCCCGACGAGGCTGCCGATGGCGTCGGGCTGGGGCGCCAGTTCGGCTTCCCCGAGCGGCTGCTCATCGAGTGCCTGGGCGGAGGGAAAGCTCCGCAGCACCACGATCTCGTTGAGCGAGCCAATCTCCGAGATCCAGCAGCCCAGCAGCGCTGGCGCCCGCGGGCCGGACAATGACTTGTGGATGCCGTCGAGCACGGCGGCGACGCCACCCGGGATGCATTGGAGCGTGGTGAGGTTGAGAACGGTTGGATCCTGCGCCATGGGTCTGGAGAGGTTGGAAGTCTTGGAGGCTGCGACCACGGCTTCAGCGCCAGCGCAGCAGATAGTTCTCGCAACGCTGGAGCACGCTGTTGCTGACGAGACCGATCAGCCCGAGCACCACGATCCCGGCGAAGAGGTCGGCCGACTGGAAGGCTCGGCCGGCCAGCAGGATGGCGGTACCCAGACCGGGCTGGCCGGTCAGCATTTCCCCCACGATGGAAAGGATCAGGGCCACCGTCATCGAGAGCTTCATGCCCGACACGATGTCGGGCACCGCATTCGGCAGGCCCACCTTCATGACGAAGGACAGTTTTCCGAGGCCCAGGACATGTGCGACCTCCTTGAGCCTTGGCTCCACGGTCGCGAAGCCATGGACCGTCGCGAGCAGCGTGGGCCACAGCGAGCCGAAAGCCACCACTCCGATGACCATGGCTGGCGTCAGGCCGAAGAAAACGATGGCAACCGGCACCACCGCCGAAGCCGGCAGTGGCCGGATGAACTCGAGCAACGGTCCGACGTACACACGGCCCTGCGACCAGACGCCCAAGGTGGCGCCCAGAATGATCGCGATCAGGCTGGCCAGCAGCCAGCCCCACAGCATGCGCAGGGTCGTCTGCATCGTCTGATCCGCGAGCTCCCCCTCACGAAACCCCCAGACCAGCGCCTCGACGGCGGCCCTTGGGGTTGGCAGATAGATCTTGCCCACCAGCCCGGTCACGGTGACCGCGTGCCACAGCAATCCAAGCAGGAACAACCCTGCGATCGCATGGAGCGAACGGGAAGCAACGCTCATGACGGCAATCCCTCTTGTGGACTGCTCAAGCCGAGGCCTGCCATCAGGCGCCCTTGCGTCTTCACGAGAATGAGGTTCAGCGCCCAGCCAAGCACACCCACCCAGAGCAGATAGCCGAACATTTCCGCCGGCTTGAGCGCGACCTGCGCGGTGACCAGTCCATAGCCCAGTCCATACGGATTGGCCACGATCTCCACCGTCACCGCGACCACCAGGGCGATGCCGATCGCCAACCGCAGCGCCACGATCAGCCGCGGCGCCACCGAGGGCAGAACGATCTTGAGCACGCGCGCCAGGTAGCCCAGCTGCAGCACGTCCGCGACTTCGATCAGCCGTCGATCGACACTTGCGACGGCGCCCTGGACAAGGATCAAGATCGGCCAGAAGGTGGCAAATCCGACGACGGCGCTTTCCATGTGAATGCCGAAACCGAAGGCCATCATCGCCAGCGGAATGAGCGCCACAGACGGCATGGGTCGCAGCAACTCGATGGGCGCATCCAGCAAGCGCGCAACCCTTGGCGACAGCCCCAGCACCAGCCCTCCTGCAAAACCGAGGACCGCGCCATAAACCAGGCCCATGCTCGCGCTGGCCAAGGTCTGGGCCGTCTTGTCGAGCAGAATTCCGCTCGAGAGCATTCCCCACAGCGCCCGCAGCACCGTGCTGGGCGGGACCACGTTGTCGCTCAGCGAGCCAGATACGTTGGCCGCGATCTCCCAGATGCCGAGCAGGCAGACGGGCACGATCAGTCCCTTGCCGGCATTCATGCGGCCTCCTTGTGCATGAGACCGTGGAGTTCCCGCCGCAAACGAACAAACTGGGCGTCCTCACGCGTCGTCAACTGATCGCGTGGCGTCGGCAACGCGACGTCGATGACGCGATCGACGCGTCCAGGGTTCGCGTCGAGCGCAATCACCTGATCGCCCAGGTAGATCGCTTCTTCCAGGTCATGGGTCACGAACAGCACCGTCATATCTCGGCTGGCGGCGATGGACAGGATCTCGTCCTGAAGGGACTGACGCGTCATGGCATCCAGTGCGCCGAAAGGCTCGTCCATCAGCAGCAGACGAGGCTCCTGCGCCAAGCAACGCGCGATCTGCAGGCGCTGCTGCATGCCACCCGACATCTGGCCGGGGTACTTGCGGGCATGGTCCCGAAGACCTACGGTCTTCAGAAGCTCGTGAATGCGATCGGCGCGCTCCGGGCGGGGAATGCCCGCGGCCTCCAACGCCAGGGAAACGTTACCGGCCACGCTGCGCCATGGCAGCAACGCGCGGCCGTAGTCCTGGAACACCACCGCCATGTCGCGCCGTGGCCTGCCAAGCGCCTGATCCGCGAAATGAACAGTTCCGCTCGAGGGCGTGACGAGCCCGGCGGCGACTCGCAGGACCGTCGTCTTGCCGCAGCCGGATGGACCGATGATGCAGGCGAACCCGCCGGCAGGAATCGTGAACGACACGCCGCTGAAGACCGGGCGTCCCGCATAGGACACCGAGACGTCCCGGAAGGTCAGTCCGGAAGATTTTTGGGGGATGCAGTCACTGCGCATACAGCCGTCCCACCTCCGGGTTGGTGCGCAACATGCCTTGCTCGCGCATCATGGCGATCGTGGCGGCCAGCGTTGCGGGGTCACGCGCCGTCACCAGCTGGGGCATGGGAATCTTCGCGGCCACGTCCGTGGGCAGGCCCGTGAACCTGGCGATCTGAACCTTGGTCTGATCCGGATTCGCTTCGGCGAAGGCAATGCCCTTCTTCAAGGCCTCCCGGAACTTCGCAATGACATCGGGATTCGCTTTCGCATAGTCTCGGGTCGAGACGTAGTAGAAGATCGGCATCGGCTGCTCGAAGTTGGACACCATGGAAGTGACGACGTAGCCGGTATTGCTCTCCAGCATGCGTCCCAGCATGGGCTCGGCGGTGACGACCGCATCCACGCTGCCTCCGCGGATCAGGTCCGGGTGCTGCGGAAACCCGCTCTCCACGAAGGTCACCCGCTTGGCGTCGACGCCATTGAGCGCGAGCCACTTGCGAAACCACACATGGAGGATGGCGCCAACGCCAGGCACGCCCACCTTCTTGCCCACGAAATCCTGCGGCTTCTGGATTCCGGAGCCGTTGCGAGCGAAGGCCGCGAAGTTCTTGCTGGTCTTGGCGCCCACGCTGCCTTCGGCAATGACAACAAGATCCAGGCCGCCATCCACCGCCTGCAGGAAAGTCGTGGACGTGATCGTTGCGACCTGTACCGCACCCGACTGGAGCGCCGGCGGCATCGAGGGATTCAGCGGAATGAGCTTGAGCTCCACGGGCAGTCCAGCGTCCTTGAAGTAACCCTCTGAGGAAGCCATGAACGCCCCAGCGATCTCCGCCGTTGCGACATGGCCCAGCACGAGCGGTTTGGGCTGAGCCAGTGCCGGACCTGCCATCAGCGAGGCGGTCAATGCCAGCGCGATCACTTTTGGAAAGATCTTGAATGTCATGGGTGTCTCCTGTTTTTTGAGGGTGCGAGCGTGTAAACCGGATGCGGCAGTCAAAGAAGGTCGGGGTTGGGCAGCAGGATCACCTTTCCTGCACGGCCGGTACGCGCCGCGTGTGCGACGGCGGTCTTGACGTCGTCCATGGGATAAATCGCCTCCACCCGGACGTCGATCACCCCCTGCTCGATCAGCTTCGCAATCACGTCGTACACGGCGTTGCGCTCTTCGACAGACGCGTTCTCGAACCAGTGCGTGAACCAGTAGCCGCGAAGCGCGATGTTGCGGAACACGAGGTCCGATGCGTCGACACGGCAGGATGCGGAAGACAACAGGCCGTAGGTCACGACAGTCCCGCCGTCCACCAGACAGCGGCCCAGGGCGGCAGTACCCTCACCCGCGACTGCATCGAATGCCAGTCGAATCGGTGCACCACCCACGGCTGCCTGAATGCGTTCAGTCAGATCGGGCCCATCCGCAACCACGGCATCGGCGCCGCTGGCCATCACGGCTTCGATCTGGCTCTCACTGCGCACGATGCTCACCGTACGCACGCGCATGTGCTTGGCCAGCTTGATGACGTTGTGCGCCACGGCCGAGTTGCCGGCGTTCTGTAGAACCCATTCACCCGGCTCGAGTGCGACGAAGCCCTTGAGCATGTGCCATGCAGTTGCCGGATTCACCGCCATCATGGCGAGTTGGTGGATGTCGGCGGTCTTCGGCAGCGGCCGAAGCCCTGCCGCGGGCGCTGTGACCTGCTGGCACCAGTTGCCGCGGCCCGCGAACAGCGCCAGCACCCGGTCACCGATCCGAAGATGCCGGACATCCTTGCCGAGCTTGCGGACCTGTCCCACCGCCTCGCCGCCAGCCAAGCAAGGCAACGGCGGCGGACGCGCGCCGAACCGGCCCTGGAAGTTGAGAAGGTCGGAAGGATTGATCGGGGCGGCCAGGATGTCGAGAACCACCTCATTCGCACCGGGTTCATCTGGTTCTGGCACGTCGACCAGCGCCACGAGGTCGGGATCCGAGCCGAATCCCAGGATATGTACAGCTTTCATCCGCCGCTCCATCGTGTTCAGGCTTAGGGCCGCCGCGCGCATCAGCGGGCGACGTTCACGATGGTCTTGCCCAGGTTGGCCCCCTTGAGCATCCCGATGAAAGCGGCCGGTGCGTTTTCCAGACCGTCTACGGCATGCTCGGCGTAGCGCAGCTTTCCTTCCTTGAGCCAGGCGGAGAGGCGCGCCAGCGCCTCGGCATTGCGAGGGGCCCAGTCACCTACGATGAAACCCTCCATGCGGGCGCGGCTGGTGAGAAAGTAGCGCATGCTGCGCGGCCCCATGTCGGGCTCGGTGAGGTTCGATTGGGAGATCTGGCCGATCACCACCACGCGCGCTTTGAAAGACAGGTGATTGAAGACGGCTTGCGAGATCGCGCCGCCCACGCCATCCAGATAGACGTTCACGCCATTCGGGCAAACGGCAGTGAGCGCGGCTTGAAGATCGCCCACGGTCTTGTAGTTGATGGCGTGATCAAAGCCCAGTTCGTTCACGCAGTAGGCGAGCTTGTCGTCGTCGCCTGCAATGCCGACGACGGTGCATCCGGCGAGCTTCGCGATCTGGCCAGCGATCTGGCCCACCGCGCCCGCCGCACCGGAGATCACCACCACGTCACCAGGAACAGGTTGAGCGA
Organism: Variovorax sp. ISS6; assembly: GCF_056523145.1. Lineage (NCBI taxonomy): Bacteria > Pseudomonadati > Pseudomonadota > Betaproteobacteria > Burkholderiales > Comamonadaceae > Variovorax > Variovorax sp. ISS6. The sequence goes on along the minus strand of NZ_JAWRZC010000002.1, from coordinate 1,103,182 downwards.
CGTGAAGCAGCGAGAAGTAGGCGGTCAGACCCGGCATGCCAAGCACACCGAGCGCGGTCGATGGCGGAGCCAGCTCGGGGTCGATCTTGCGCAATTGAGAGGCGGCAATCGCTGCGAACTCCTGCCAGCCACCAGGTCCCTCGACGATGTCGCCGGGCGCGAATCCCGGCGCATGGCTTTCGACAACCCGGCCCACTGTGCCGCCTACCACGACCTCACCGATGGCCACAGGGGCCGCGTAGTTTTTGGCGTCGCTGATACGACCGCGCATGTAGGGATCCAGTGAGAGAACCAGCGTCTGGACCAGCACTTGCCCGGCGGACGCGATGGGCATGTCTGCGCTCGTGAGCTCAAAGTTTTCCGGTGCCGGCATGCCAGTGGGGCGGCTCTTGAGGGTGATCTGGCGGTTTCGCGGATGTGACATGGGTTGATGCGGCTGTTTGTACAAAAAGGTTCGGCCGACCTGCTATCCGAGAAGAAGATCAGGAGCCGACGCTTTCGATACTATACGTCTAGTATCGAAACTAGCGCAGGGATTACCCTTGGCTGTCCAGGCAAGCTTGCAGCAAGGTTGAATGGGCTACTGGAAAGTGAGGGAGCGTTCGCTGTGGCGGCGTTCGCAGCCACCGATGGCAGTCATCTGCCGAGCCGCGAAGAGATTTCTCGGAAAGGCTCAGACCGATGAGAAAAAATTGGAAAAAAAGATCAAATCGCTTGTGCCGCCACCGATGATGTGCATTGAGCTCAAGTCTTCTCGCGCAAATTGGATGCTCAACCGAACGTAAGTTCGACCACTTTTAAGTGCTGCACCACCAACGGTACCGTTGAACGTGCGGGCTTCCCCGCTCAGTCCCTGCTCGCACCCGTTTCGCGTGCGCCCTGGTCGGGGGATGGACGACTCCACAGGCCAGTCACCACGTGAGAATAGGCTTCGCAACTTGTCCCGCCTGCATGGCGAGTCGTCCTTGACATCGCCAGTCCATCAAGTGCCGAAGGACAAAGATTGAGATTGTCAATGGGGGTGAGCGCCTCACCCGGGCGCCGTGGACCAAAAGTCCGCCAGCGTGCGGTTGAACAGTTCAGGATCCTCGAGATTGGCCAGGTGGCCGGCCCTATCCAATTCCACCACGCTGGCATGAGGGACTGCGTTCTTGAGCATCTGCAGCGCGGCCGGCGTGACTCGCCGATCGAGCCTGCCGCTGAGCACCAGCGTTCGCACGCCTGACGCGCGCGACAACGCAGGCCTCGCGTCGTCGTTCAGGATGCTCTGAAGCGTTTGCAGATAGTCATCCATCTTCATGGTGGCGATGAGAGCAACCATCTCTGATTTCACCGCAGGCTCCATAGACGCGCAGGCCGTGCCGTCCATGTACATCTGAGCGAATGCGGCTATACCTCTGTCGCGCAGGAACTCACGTGTGGACTCGATGCGGGCTTGAGCCTCCGGGCCAGCCAAAGTGCAGTAGCTGCATGCCAGCACCATGCTGCGGCAAGCGCCGTCCAGGCGGGCGGCCAATTCAGCGGCCATCAGTCCCCCCATCGACAGGCCGACCAGATGGGCCCGCCGAACACCCAATACGTTCATGACCGCCGCAGCGTCGTCCACGCAATTTCCGATCGAAAAGCCGCCCCGGTTGCTGGAGCGCCCGTGGCCTCTGCAATCCATGGCCACCAGGTGGTAACGGTCTCGCAGGGCATCGAACTGTGACGCCCACATGGCGGACGAAAGACCCAGGCTGTGGAAGAAGACGACGCTGGGCAGCTCAGGCGTGCCTTCCACGCGCACATGCAGCCGCTCACCGTTGAGGTCGAAGTCGTGCAGGGTCATGATCGGACGCCCGGATCAGTGGGCGGCACCGGCACGAATCGCAGGCATGGCGCCGGCGAGCATGCTGGCCGCCATCTCTGCGCACATGTCGAAATCCGCGGCCTGCGCTGCACGCAAGTAGCGCTTGACGGTGGCCAACGCCACCGGGTGGCGCGCACCAAGCAGAGCGACGATCTCATCAACACGTCCTGGCAAAGCGGCATGCTCCACGACTTCGCCGACGATGCCGCCGCGTACCGCTTCGTCGGCGCTCAATGTCGCCAAGCCCAGCACCATGCTGGCGGCGACCTTGGGCTGCACCTTGCGCGCCAGCGCAGACAGCGCCAGTGTCGGCGGCAAGTCCTTGCTCATCTCGGGCAGACTGAAACGCGCGGTGCGCGATGCCACAGCGATGTCGCAGGCAGCAACCAGCGCGCAGCCTAAGCCGTGCGCATCGCCCTGCACCTGTGCCACAGACACGATGTCCAGCGTATGCAATGCACGGTAGAGAGCAAGGATCGGTCCGACCAGACGCACACGCAAGTCTTCGGAGGTCGCCTGTCCCGCAGCGGGTGCGCCGCCCTCGGGCGCTCGGCCCACGCAGAACTGATCGCCCTCCGCACAAATACGCAGCACGCGGACCTCTGGTCTTGATCCGGCCTGGGCGATGGCATCCCGCGCCTCCCGTATGTCCGGCAAGGTCAAGGCATTGCCAGTCGCGGCCCGCGACAGCGTAAGGCGGGCCTCGGCACCGTGGTAGTCAAGGCGGATGGCGGAATGGGTCATTCAGGGTCTCCTGGTTTCCGAAAGCACGAGATCGGCGCCCTTCTCAGCGATCATGAGCGTAGCGGCGTTGGTGTTGCCAGCGATGATGCGCGGCATGATGGATGCGTCGATCACACGCAGGCGAGACGCACCGCGCACGCGCAGATCGAGGTCGACCACGCTGCGCTCGTCTGCGCCCATGCGGCAGGCGCCTACGGGATGGTGCACGGAGTCGCCCTTTAGGCGACAGAATGCCAGCAGGTCTTCGTCGCTTTGCAACTGCGCACCAGGCGCCAGCTCGAATGTTCCGTAGTCCTGCCAGACTGGTTGCTCGAAGAACTTCCTCACCCAGCGCAAGCCGTTGAGCATCAACGCGCGGTCGTACTCGTGGTTCATGTAGTGACCCACGATCGCCGGATGCTGATCCGCGTCTGCGCTCCTGATGTGAATGCTGCCGCGCGAGCGCGGAGCCAGCGCGCACATGATGGCGGTGACGCCTGGCACTTTCGAAAGCCGCCTGGGGTGCTTGGATGGATCGAGCGAGCCGGGTGCAAACAACATCTGCAAGTCAGGGCGGTCCACCGCGTCCGATGATCGAAAAAATCCACCGGCAGGCGCAGCGTTGCTCGCCAACAGACCATTGCGGCGTGTGTAGTAGCGAAGCACCTGGCTTGCAAGGCCCAAACCCGATGCATAGCGATTCAGCGTATCGAGGTTCCTGACGCCCACCACTACGGGCGCCTGGTAGTGGTCCTGCACGTTCTCGCCCACAGAGGGACGGTGCACATGGACGTCGATCCCCAAGGCCTGTAAGCGCGCCCCATCCCCCACACCCGACAGTTCGAGGATCTGGGTACTGCCTACCGTTCCGGCCGAAAGAATGACCTCGCGACGCGCACGGGCAGTGCACACGCGGCCGTCGGCTGCGCGGAACGTGAGTCCGCTCGCCACATTGCCATGCCACGCAATACGCTGAACGACCACGCCGGTAAGCAGGGTGAGCTTGGATCGCTGGCGCGCGCGCTTGAGGTAGGTACGTGCCGCACTCATACGCCGTCCGCCCTCCACCGGTTGGTGGTAGTAGCCAGCCCCCTCCTGGCTTGGTCCGTCGAAGTCGTCGCTAGGCGGAATACCCGCTTGCACCATCGACCGAATGAATACATCACAAGCGGGATGGCTTGGCGCGCGCGTTACGGGCACTGGCCCCTCGTCGCCGTGCAACTCGCTCGGCCCACGCACATGGCGCTCGCTGCGTTTGAAATAAGGCAGCACGCTCTGCCAGTCCCACCCCGTGCAGCCGGCTTCGGCCCAGCCGTCGTAGTCCGCGGAATGTCCCCGCACGTGAACCATGGCGTTGATGCTGCTCGATCCGCCGAGCACGCGCCCCCGCATATAGGTGATCTGCCGTCCCGCGAGGCCCGGCTCAGGGTCCGTGCGGTAGTCCCAGATCACGCGAGGATCGAAGGCGACATAGTTAAAACCCGCAGGAACGTGTAGCAACTCCATCGAGTCTTTCGGTCCCGCTTCAAGCAGGAGCACGCTGTGGCGGCCGTCTTCGGTCAGACGGTCGGCTAACACGCAACCGGCCGTCCCGGCCCCTGCAACGATGTAGTCGAATTCCAGTTCGCTCCCGGTCATCGGCGGCCCCTCAGATGACTGCAGTGGATTCATGCAACCAGTCATTCACCACTGTTTCGGTGTGCTCACCGAGTGCAGGGGGGAACGTGGGCGTGGCTTCGCTGGCACCCACGAATTTCAGCGGATTCCCAGCCACGCTTGCCTGAAGCTTGCCGCGCGGGCTGTGATCGGGAGTCTGAAGGTTCAGCACCATGCCACGCGCCTGCGCCTGATCACTGAGCAGCGCCCGATCCAGCGTATTCACAACGCCAGCCGGAATGCCGTCTGCGATGAGCAGCGACATCCATTCGGCCGCAGTGCGCGCAAGAAAGGCCTTCTCCAGAAGCGGCCAGAGAGCATCCCTGTTTGAAAAGCGTGCGGCATTGGTCACGAAGCGCGGGTCGTGCACGAGCCTTTCCACGTTCAATACTTTGGCGAGAGATCGCCACATCTTCTCGGTGTTGGCCGTCACGACCACGCTCGCGCCGTCGCCTGCGATGAAGCTCCTGTACGTGGGAATGGAGTCATGGCCCGCACCCTGTCGTCCAGGAATCTGCCCGGAGTGCAGGAAGGCTGCCGCTTGATAGCTCAGCATCGCGAGCTGGCAGTCAAGCATAGCCACATCGACCCAGCGGCCCTTGCCGGTGAGGGTGCGCTCATGCAAGGCCGCCAGCAAGCCGATCACGGCGTAAAGGCCCGCCGACAGGTCGCCAAGCGGAATCCCGGCGCGAACAGGCTCGCCATCCGGCTGTCCCGTCATACTCATTCCGCCCGAGAGCGCCTGGACCACCATGTCATATGCGGGCCAGTCGCGCCAGGGTCCGTCCTGGCCGAAGCCGGAGATCGAGCACCAGATGAGCCCGGGCTTCTCGAGGACGAGGCCTTCGTAGTCCAAACCCAATCGCGGCAGCACGCCCGGGCGGAAATTCTCCACCACCACGTCAGCACGCATGGCGAGCGAGCGCACAAGCGCGACGCCTTCGGCCGTCTTCATGTCGGCGACGACGCTGCGCTTGTTACGGTTGACGCTCAAGTAGTAGCTGCTATCGCCATCTACGAAGTTCGGCGGGATGGTCCGCGAAAGTTCACCTGTCGGCGGCTCCACCTTGATCACGTCCGCGCCGAGGTCGGCGAGGATCATGGTTCCGTACGGACCTGACAGGAACTGCGTCAGGTCAAGGACACGCACACCTTTCAAGGGCTGCGCAGGCTTGGCATCGATCATAATTTTTCGTCTCTGGTCGTATCTTGGTAGGTGGATGCCGGCCTGGGCCAGATGCCCGGGTAGCCCAGCGTGCGCGACAGCTCGCCGGCGTAGTGCATTGCCAGGCCGGCAAGCCGCGCGCGGTCCTTTTTCTGGAAGCGGGTCTCGGGAACGGTGTAGCCGAGGGTTCCGACAATCTGTTCGCGGCCGTCGAAGACCGGAGAAAACGTGCCGACCGCTCCGGAGATGCGCTGGCCTCGGGTGTGCGAGTAACCCTGGTCGCGTATCTCGATCAGCATGCGCCGGATCGCCCGGTGATCGCGCCGGTTCAATGGGTCATCGTTCGCCAGCACGCGGTCGACCTTGTCGCTACCCAACCAGGCCAGCGCGGCCAGTCCAGACGAACCCGTCGAAAGCGCGTAGGGCACATTGAGCGGTACGCGGTAGTCGAGCATCTGGCCAGACTCCACGCCGGAGATGAAAACCAGCTTCAAGGCGCGCTGGTCGAGCATGGCCAGATAGCTGGACTCGCCCGCTTCCCGCGCGGCGCCATCGAGAAACGGCCGCGCAACGGCCTGGAGCGGCATGCGATGCGTCACCAACGATCCGAGCCGGAAGAATTCGAAGCCGGGTCGGAACGTGCGGGTGATGTCATCGCGCTCGACCATGCCCTCTTGCATCAGCAACTCGAGCAAGCGGTGCATCGTCGAGATTGGAAGATTGACCGTGTCAGCCAGCTCTTTCATGGTGGGCTCCTGGCGCGCTTGCGCCACCGCACGCAGGACGAGCACGGTGCGCGCGATCGTGCCGGTCTCACGTTCCGCGCCGCTACCCTGCTTCGCTGCCGACAGCGTGCCGGGGCGGGGAAGCGGTGTCATGCAGCGCTCCCTTCGCTGTAAGCCCCGGCGGCCAGCAGTTGCTCGAAGAGGTCCTGAGGAACTGTCGGCGAGTTTTTGAGCTCCAGACGGAATTCACCGAGGGCGTTCTCGATGGCGCTGATGATCGCCGCCGCAGCCGGAATAGTCCCACCTTCGCCTGCGCCCTTGACACCCAGTGGATTGAGGGGCGAAGGCGTTTCAAGGTGCACGGTGTCCACGCGTGGCACATCCGTCGCCATGGGCATCAGGTACTCGCCGAAGTTGGTGGTGACCGGCTGTGCGTTCTCGTCGTACTGCATCCACTCCAGCGTCGCGTTGCCGATACCATGGGCCACCGCCCCCTGCACCTGCCCATCAACGATAAGGGGATTGATGAGGTTGCCGCAGTCGTGCGCCATCACGTAGTTGATGATCCGCGTCTGGCCGGTGTGCTTGTCGACTTCGAGTTCCACCACCGCCGTGCCGTTGCAGAAGGTGCTTTGCGCGGGCGAGAAATACTGAGTCTCCTCCAGCCCGCCTTTAAGCCCTTCTGGGAACGAGAATCCAGGCATGCCCTGCGCGATGCGCGCCAGTTCGCCGAAGCCCATGCTCTTGGCAGGATCGGCAACCAGATGCACGCGAGCCTCACCCAAAGCAAGCGAGGACACGTCGCACTGCATGATGAATGCTGCCAAGCTCAGCAAGCGTTCACGCACCTTGCGAGCAGCCAAGTAGACAGAGTTTCCAGCGGTCACGGTGATGCGGCTTGCAAACGTGCCGACACCCATCGAAATGACGCCCGTGTCGGCGGTGATGACGTCCACCCGGTCCATTGGAAGGTTGAGCTCTTGCGCGCAGATCTGCATGAAGGTGGTGTGATGGCCCTGTCCCTGCGGCGCGGCTCCGGTCAGCACGCTTACCCGGCCGTTCTGCTGAACGCGCACCGTAGCGCCCTCGAAAGGCCCGAGACCTGTGCCTTCAACGTAGTTCGCCACTCCGATGCCGATGTAGCGACCCTCGGCGCGCGCCTGGCGCTGACGCTCGGAAAACCCTGCGTAGTTCGCCCGCGCCAGCGCGGCGGCTTGGGTGGCTGGATAGTCGCCACTGTCATAGCGCATGGGTTTGCCGTCGCGATAGATGAACCCTACGTCATAGGGCATCTGCTCAGGCTGGATGAAGTTGCGTTCGCGGATTTGGGCGCGGTCCATGCCGAGCCGTGCGGCGGCGCGATCCAGGATTCGCTCCATGGCGAACACGGCCTGGGGACGGGCCGCGCCCCTTACAGGCGACGTCCCGCCTTTGTTGGTGAGCACCACCTTAAGATCCACCGACATCGACGGAATGACATAGGGACCGGGAGTCGTGGTCACACCGATCCACGGCATGATGATGCCCCACGGCAGGTAGGCCCCGTTGTCATGCACCATCTCGAGCTTGGCACCGCGAATTCCGCCGTCTGATTCGAGCGCGAGGGAGATCGTCCACCACTGGTCGCGTTCCTGCATCGCGGTGAGAAAGTGTTCGCGCCGGTCTTCGATCCACTTCACCGGCCGGCGCAGGTCCCGCGCGGCGATGCACACCAGGGCCTCTTCGGGATAGAACATCCCCTTTGGCCCAAACCCGCCGCCGACATCGTTCATGATGACGCGCAGCTTTTCGGGATCCCATTCCAACAGGTCCACGAGGACTCGCTTTTCCAAGTGGGGTGCCTGGCCCGACGACCACACCGTGAGCTGACCCGTGCTGGCGTGCGACTCTGCCATGTAGCCGCGTGCTTCCATAGGATGAGCGGAGCCGCGGTTTTGCCAAAAGGTGTCGGTGACCACCACCGGAGCATTTTCGAAAGCGGCGGCAGCATCGCCGTAGGCCATGGTCACGTGCGCTGCGATGTTATCGGGCGCGCCGGCATGGGCCAGCGCGGCACCGGGCTTGAGCGCGTCGATGGCGTTGGCCGATACTGGAAGTTCTTCGTATTCCACCTCGATGAGCGCACACGCGTCCTCGGCGAGGTAGCGGTTGTCCGCCACCACGAAAGCCACTGGATCACCGACGGTGAACACTTCCTCGTACGCGAGCAGCCGCTGCGCGTGCATCTGGCGAATGGCCGGGTTGGGCACGAGGATCGGGATGCCTCCACGAGCGGACTCGGGCAACTCGGCAAAGGTGTAGACCGCCACCACGCCGGCCATGGTCCTGGCCGCAGAAACGTCGATGCGCAACACCCGGGCGTGCGCGAAGGGGCTGCGCAACACTGCTGCGTGCAGCGTGCCGGGGATCTTGAGGTCGTCGACAAAACTGCCCTGGCCTTGCAGCAGCTTCCGATCTTCGGTGCGTTGCACGCGTTTGCCCACGTAGTCGTGGCCGGTGCCGATCTGTTTGGCGTCGGTGATGTCCATCGCAGCCTCCTTCAATTCACTTCTTGGTGGGCCGGCGCGGCCGCTGCGCGCAGGCGGCGCGCCGCCAACTGAGCCGCCTCGACGATCGGTTGGTAGCCCGTGCAGCGGCACAGGTTGCCGGTGAGCGCGTCGCGGATCTGTGCCTCGCTGGGATCCGCGTGGTCGGCGAGCAATTCGGTCAACGTGGCCAGCATGCCGGGCGTGCAGAAGCCGCACTGCAGCGCATGGCACTCATGAAAGGCCTGTTGCAGTACCGAGAGCGTTCCGTCGGGAGCAGAAAGCCCCTCCACGGTGGTGATTTCGTGGCCATCGACCTGCACGGCGAGCGTGAGGCACGACCGCGCGGTTCGCCCGTCGAGCAGCACGGTGCAGGCGCCACAGACGCCATGCTCGCAACCATAGTGCGTGCCGGTCATTCCACAGTCATGGCGCAGGAAATCACCGAGCGTTCGGCGTACTTCCACGCTACGCTCCATGGTCTTGCCGTTGATCTGGCAGCGAATGCTTTTTTCGTTCATGATGTTCCTTCATCTTCGGACGGTTGCATCCGCTCGAAGGCGGTGCGCAGGGCTCTGCTGCTCAAGACACCCGCGAGGTGGCGTCGGTACTCGGCGCTCACGTGCGCGTCGCCCACGGTGTCCTGCGCGCGTGCCGCCGCCGCTACCTCCCCTACCAGCGCTTCGTTGGCCTCGCGCCCCAGGGCACCGGCCTCTACTTCCGAGAGGCGTACGGGTCCGGCGGCAATGCCGCACAAAGCCACCGCCAATCGGGTGATACGTCGGTGGGCATCGCAGGAGGCGAGCACCGCCACGCCGACAATGGCGTAGTCGCCCTGACGGCGCGCGTACTCGGTAAAGGACCAGCCATGTCCACGTGGCCAAAGATCGATGTCGATGCGCGCGAGCACCTCGCCATCCTCAAGGTTGGGTGTCAGATAACCCAATGCCCAGTCGGCCATGGACACGCGCCGCTCGCCGCGCTGGCTGCGCAGCACGAGTTCCGCTCCTTGTGCGGCCAGGAAGCAGGGCTGTTCTGACGCTGGGTCGAGATGGCACAGGCTGCCACCCAGCGTGCCGCGGTTGCGAATCTGCGGATGGCTGACGAGCTCGTAGGCTTCGGGTATCAGAGGTGCAACGCGGCGCACCAGCTCCGATCGCTCGATGTCGCGCTGACGGGTCATCGAGCCGATTTGCAATCTGCCTTTCTGCAGATCGATGCCTTGCAGCTCGCTGACCGTGTTGAGATCGATGACATGGTCGGGCTGCACGAAGCGAAAGTTCATCATTGGCATCAGGGTCTGCCCCCCAGCCAGGAGCTTGGCGTTGTCCAGCGTCGAGGCCAGGTCCATGGCTTCGGCAATCGTGGTCGGCGCGTGGTAGGCGAATGCAGAGGGTTTCATCCGGAATCCTTGAGTGCTTGGCGGGTCGTGCAAGCGAGGGTTCAAGCCTCGAAGACGTGGATGCAACAAGCGCCATGGTCAAAGCCAGCCGTGCCCCCACCTGTGACGTGCGTGAGACCCAGTCGCGCACCCCGCACCTGCCGCGCGTCGCACCTGCCCTGCAGTTGCCGGACGATCTCCACGATCTGTGCGGTTCCGCTGGCGCCTACTGGGTGCCCTTTGGACAACATCCCACCGCTGGGATTGACAACGTTGCGCCCTCCCAGCGATGTGACACCGCCGTGCAGCAAGCGCGGCGCTTCGCCTTGCGGGCAGAGCCCCAACGCTTCGTAGTACAGCAGCTCGGCAATGGTGAAGGCGTCATGGCATTCGAGCACGTCGATGTCCCGCGGATCCAGCGCAATCTCCTCGTAAAGCTCGCCTGCGCAGCGCAGCGTGATCTCTGGAATCGTCATATCGCGAAATCCGCTGAGGTAGCGCCCCGAAGCCAGATGCGAGCCGCGCACCTTCACGGCCGGATGCAGGGCCGAGCGAGCGCCGTCGGCCGGCCCGATGACGACTGCGGCCGCGCCATCGCCTGTGGGACAGCACTGCATGAGGGTCAGCGGGTCGGCGATGGGACGCGAGGCCAGCACTTCCTCGACTGTCGTTGGGGCACGGAACTGGGCATAAGGCGTGAGCGCGCCGTGTCGTCGGGACTTCACCGCCACCATCGCCAAGTCCCGGGCGCTGTGGCCATGGTCATGCAGGTAGCGCTGCGCGCGCATTGCGTACAGCCCGGGCATCACCTGGCCATTCGCCACTTCGATGTCTTCTTCGTCCAGTGGCAGCGTGCCGCCACCGAGGCGCGTGAGTTTCTCGACGCCCACCACCATGGCATAGTCGATCTGACCGCTGCCGACTGCGATGAACGCCTCACGGAACGCCGTTGCGCCAGACGAGCATGCGTTCTCGTTGTTGACGATGGGTATGCCCGTGAGCCCTGTTTCGCGTGCCACGCGCTGGCCTGCCATCATGCCGGACAGGGCTGAGCCGCAGTACATGGCCTCGATGTCGCTGCGTACCAAGCCCGACTCTTTCAGCGCGTCGATGACGGCGGGACGGGCTAGGTGAGGTACCGAGACCGCACGATGCTTGCCGAATGGAATGATGCCGGTGCCCAGCACCGCCACATCACGAAGTTTGGCGTGGCTCATGCCGCGGCTCCTTCCAGGAAATAACGAAAGCCCTCTCCCGCAGCGACCACCTTCAGCACGACAGGCTGGTCCGCACGCCAGTCGGTGGTGGCATCGGCGAGCTTCGCGAGCAGACGCAACCCGTTGGGAAAGTCCGCATAACCGAGCGCGTAGGGCGTCTGCCAGTTGACCGGGGCAGCGTGTACACGCGTAAAGCTGTAAAGCGATGCCTTGCCCACCAGGGGCAGATCCCGCAGCGACTCATGAAGACAGAACGGGCAGATGGTGGAGGCCGGAAATGTGCATTTGCCGCAGGCCATGCATTGGCTGGCGCGCAACGCCAGACCGTGCTCCTGCGTCATTACTTCGGTGGCGGCCAGACGCGCCCCCTCGTTGGGGGCCAGAGTTTCGGAAGGGGGATTCATTGGTTGTCCGTCGATATCGGAGTGGAAAAAGCGGCGTCAGGAGCGGCGGCCTGTGAGGCGCGCGAACCAGCCCTTGACGGACGCTGCTAGGGCCCGCCACATCAGGGACCCCGCATCCAGACTTGCGACGGCTGGTGGCGCTGCAGCTGAGGGCAGGGCCAACGATCCGGCCTGCGCAGGACCGTGTGACTCGGGTTCGGTCTTTGGTATCTCGCCAATGCTTTGCTGCAGATTGGCGGCGAACTGGTCCATCAATTGGCGCGACAAGGCCTCGATCATTCCGGCGCCGCGGCCGAACTGAGCCACCGCGCCCGAGAGATCAACCGAGGAAATGATCTCGGCGCGAGTGCCGGCACCCTCCGGCCGGAGACGCATGTTCACATCGGCTTTCGCGCCGCCACGTCCCTTGGTATCTGAACCCTGCGCTTTCACGACCACGCGGCTGGACGCCGCGTCGACATCATCGAGGTGAAACTTGCCCGCGAAGCTGAAGTTCATAGGTCCGAGCTTGACGCCGAAGCTGGCGCGCCAACTGCCGTCGTCGTTGCGCCCAAGCAGCTGCGCACCCGGGAAACAAGGGGCAGCTCGCTCAATGTCCGTCAGGATCGTCCAGGCAGTGGCGAGCGGTGCGGCGATCACGAAGGAGGACTGGATGGTCAATGCCATGTACAGCTCACTTCTTCGCCACGTCTTCGAAGACGAAGTCCTTCGTCATCGGCGAGGTGTAGTTGCTCTCCAGGCTTTCCAGACCGAAGGGCTTGTTGCGATTGATCCTGAAGACCGAGCCGGCCATGGCCGGTGCACGGCCTGCAATGGGGCCGTAGGTGTAGTTCCCTGAAAGACCGAGGTTGTCCACCATACCGAGCTGCGTGAGTGCCCTCATCACGCCTTCACGGGAAAGGTCGTTGTTGGCCACCGCCTTCTCCAGCAATGCTGTCATGGCGCGCGCCTGGTTGTAGCCCACCACGGCCCAGAGATCCGGCTTCTGATCGGGCCGGAAACGCTTGAGGTCATTGAGCATCGGTGCCACGCCCGACACGCCGGTGCTGGCCCATTCCACGCCTTCTCCCGCGATCAACACATTCTTTTCAAGGTAGTCGATCGCCGGAGTGCCCAGCAGCGAACCGTGCCACGACGGCCACTGGCCCACCCACTGCGGAGCGTAGCTTGCGCGCGCTGAACTTCCCACGATGTTGACGAGCTGGGCCGGCACCGTGGTGACGAGAACGACTTCACATCGTGCGTTCTTCATCTGATTGATCTGACCTGTGAAGTCGCGATCCTGAGGCCCGAAATACGTGGTCTCGACAACCTTCTTGCCGCTCTTCTCGAGCGCGAACTTCCAGCCCTTGAGGCCCGCCAGGCCGTACGGGTCATCGCGCACCATGGCGCAAAAGTTGGCGTCCTTTTTGTTGCCCTTTCGCAGCAGGTAATCCACCGAGTTGATGGCCATCAACTCATACGTGGATCCGATAGGCAGCAGATTCGGGTCCCTGATCATGAAGCCCTCGAACCCGCCCGGCGCCACCACGAACTTGTCGCGGCGAAGCTCGGGCAGGATGGCTTTGGTGGTGTGCGTGCCAAACACCGACGCGGTCACCACCTCGCCTTTTTGCTTGGCGTAACGCTGCACCGCCTGACTCTCGGTGTTCTGATGATCCTCTGTCAGAACTTTCACCTTGTACTTCCGCGCGATGCCACCATTCGCATTCACGCCGTCGAACCACACTTGCATCCCCGTGAGCACAGGTTGCCCGAGCACCGCCACGGGCCCGGTGAGAGGGCCGATGTAGCCAACGCTGATGGTCTGGCCGTCGAAGCCCGGGGCGGGCTTGGGATCGGCGAGCGCGGGGCCGCACAGCAGCGCGAAAACCGGCACGGCCGTCGCGGCGAGGCGGCAGGCAAATGCTTTGGTCATGAATGTCTCCAGTGATTTGATAGAAGGAAGGCCGAAGTCAACTGCCACGTACGCGTTGCTCGAGGCGGCGCCAGAGGCCGCCTAACAGCGCGGACAGGCCACGGGGCGCGACCGTCAGGAATATGACGATGAGCACACCGAAGAGAACCTGGATCAGGGCGAAGACTGAGATCAACCCGCCGTCACCCGGCATTTGCGACACGATGCGCCCGGTGTTGGGTATCACCCCGAGGATGGCCTGCGTGGCGTGCGGCAGACTGATGATCACGGCCGCGCCAACGATGGAGCCAAGCACGCTGCCCACACCTCCGACGATGATCATGGCGAGGTATTGGATGGAGAGCACCAAGGTCCATTCCGCAGGACTTGCGAAGCCGACGTAGGCGCCGTAAAGCCCGCCGCTGAACGCGGCCAGCATGCTCGACATGGCAAACGCGGCCACCTTGTAGCGTGCGATGTCGATACCCAGCACCTCGGCCGTGAGGTCGCGATCACGGATGGCTTGCAGCGCGCGTCCAGGCCTTGACCGCAAGATGTTCACCAAACCCAGCCCGACCACCGCCACCATTGGCCAGACAACCCACGCGAAGCGCCTGTCCTTCAGCGTCGGATCGCCCATGTCCCAACCCAGGATCGCCAGCGTCGGCGTGATCGCACGACCGCCCACTCCGCCAGTCACCGATGACCAATTGTTGAAGATGTGCAGACCGATAAAGACCAGCGCGATGGTTACCATCACGAGATAGTTGCCGCGAAGGCGCAGCGCGAAAGGTCCCGTGGCCGCGCCCACGGCACCGCCCAGGAGCGCGCAGGCGGCCAGCCAGACCGGCAGCGGCAAGCCCCAATCCCCGCCGACCACGGCTGCGCAGTAGGCACCCATGCCGATGAAAAATGGATGGCCCAGCGACACCTGCCCCGCATTGCCGGAGAGAAGGTTCAAGCCCATTGCGGCGATGGCGGCGATGCCGATGTACACGTACAACTTCAGAAGAAAGCCGGTCAGCACCAGAGGTAGCGCGAACCAAGCCACCAGCAGCCCGATCATCAAGAGCCAGCGCAGCGGATGACCCAGCAGATCGAGTCGATGCACGATGGCCGCCCGATGGATCGCACGAGTAGAGTCGGTCCAATCAACCCAAGAGCGCGAAGAAGGAGGGGTGGTGCTCATGTCAGCCTCTGCGCACGCTGCGCGTTCCAAGCAGCCCATACGGCCGCACCAACAGAATGGCGATCAGCACGATGTAGGGCATGACCAGGTGAAAGTTCTTGCCGAGCCATGGCGCGTACACCGGGACGTAATACGCGGTGAGCACCTCGGCGATGCCGATCAGAACGCCTCCAAGCACAGCGCCGGCCGGACTCTCCAGGCCACCGACGATTACAGCGGGAATGGCGGCCAGCGCGATCAGCGACAGCTCGGGGCTCACCACGCGAGCCCCACCCCCCAGGAAGATGCCGGCGACACCGGCGACCGCGCCAGCAAGGCACCAGGCCGTGTTGAAGACCGTGTTGGGCGAAATGCCCTGGGCCATGGCCGCTTCGCGATCGATCGCCGTGGCCCGCATGGCGATCCCAAGACGGGAAAAGCGGAAGAAAAGATACAGCGCGACGACGATCACCACTGCAAGCAGCACCGCCCAGAGGTCGATGGTGAACACTGATAGTGGGCCGATCGAGGTCATCGAGATACCCCAGGGATCGCCCATCGTGAGCACGTCGTAGCCCCAGATTGCCGGCGGAATCTGCTCGAGCACGATGAGCACCGCCCACGTCAGCATGATCAGGGTGAAGTGCGGCTTTCCAGCCATCCGCGACAGCACGAGGGTCTGCACCAGTATCCCAACCGCGCCGGTGGCGAACGCTCCTAACAGCAAGGCCAGCCCGAAATGAAGGCCCCATCCGCCCACCGCATGGTGTGCCAGGTAGGCGCCAAACATGAGTATGCCGCCGGTCGTGAAGTTCAGCACGCCGGTGGCCTTGTAGACGATGACGAAGCCGATGGCGATGAGCGCGTACATCGTCCCCTGCGCGAAGCCCGCGAAGAGAATCTGGAAAAAATCAATCATGCTGTGCGTCCCGATCGGTCATTGATGCGCCACCGCACCGAGGTAAGCCTCGATCACGCGCGGGTCGTTGCGCACGGTGTCCGGGTCGCCGAACTGAATCACGCGACCAAACTCGAGCACCATCACGCGGTCGGCCAGATCCATCACGAACCCGACGTCGTGCTCGACGAGCACGATCGTGGTTCCCAGCACCTGACGCACCTGATGGATCGTCAGCGCCATGTGGTCGCGCTCTTCACGGTTCATGCCAGCCACTGGCTCATCCATCAGCAACACGCTCGGCTCCATGGCGAGCGCGCGGCCGAGCTCCACGAGCTTGCGCGTGCCGTAAGGCAGAAGACCGACGGGACGCCCGCAAGCCTCACGCAGCTTGAGCAGGTCGACCAATTCGTCCACGCGTTCGCGGTGAGCGATTTCCTCGTCGCGCGCCTTCCCACGCCATAGCGCCGCCGAGAGAAAGCCGGTCTTCATCAAGGGATGCCGGCCCAGCATCAAATTGGTTTCCACATCCGCGTTGTCGAACAGGCCCAGGTTCTGGAACGTTCGCCCCAAGCCCAGGCTTACGCCATAGGACGTGGGGCGACCCACCAGTTCATGACCGTTCAAGCGGATGCTCCCCCTCTGCGGGGCATAGATGGACGAGAGGCAGTTGAAGAGAGACGACTTGCCGGCGCCATTGGGTCCGATGATGGCCAGCAGCTCCGCAGCCTTCACGTCGAAGCTCACGTCGGCCAGCGCCTGCACGCCACCGAACGCCAATGACAGACCTTGCACATCAAGCACGCGCTGTTCAGCCTCGAGCCCGCTCATGCAACGCCCCCAGCTGCGACCGCATCGGCCACCCGAAAGCTGCGGCGCCCCTGGTCCGACATGCCGAGGTAGATCTCACGCACGCGAGGGTCGCTTTGCAAGGCGCTGGCCGTCCCGCTCACAGCCACCCGACCGTTCTCAAGCACCAAGGCGTGGTGGCACAGATCGAGTGCCACACTGGCATTCTGCTCCACCAGAAGCACACTGACGCCGCTCTGGTTGATGCGCAGCAGGATCTCTGAGATCTGCGCCACGATCTTCGGTGCCACGCCAAGCGATGGCTCGTCGAGCAAGAGAAGGCGCGGTGCGGCCATGAGCGCACGACCAATCGCCAGCATCTGCTGCTCGCCGCCGGAGAGGTAACCGGCGATGGCATCGAGGCGCTGCTTCAGAATTGGGAAGTAGTCGAGCACGCGATCCAGCGTGTCTTTGAGTTCGGCACGCCTTGCGCCGATGCGCCGACGGGTGTGAGCACCCGCCATGAGATTCTCGGCCACGGTCATCTCGCCGAAGATCCGGCGGCCTTCCATGACTTGCGCCAGACCTTGTCGCACGCGCCCGGCGGCATTCAGTCGTTCCATCGCGTGGCCATCGAAGCGAAGGCTGCCGGATTCGACCTGACCATGGTGCACGGGAAGCAGCCCGGAGACGGCACGCAGCACCGTGGTCTTGCCCGCGCCATTGGGTCCGAGAATGGCGACGATCTCACCGACCGCGAGGGAGTACGAAACGTCCGTCAGCGCGCGCGAGCCGCTGCCATAGCGCACGCTGAGATCGCACACCTCCAGCAGTGGCGGCGCCTTGGAGCTACCGGTTTGCATGTCCGACTCAACCAATGGTGAATGGATCGCGCGTGGCGCCCGACAACTCGATCCAGACCGTTTTGGTCTCTAGGAAATCGAGCATGCCTTCGCGCCCGTTTTCTCGGCCTAGCCCGCTGTGGCCAAATCCGCCGAAAGGGGCGAACGGCGCAGCCACGCGGTAGGCATTGATCCATACGGTTCCCGCGCGCAACTTGGCGGCCATACGGTGGGCCAAGCGCACATCGGTGGTCCATATGCCCGCTGCCAGCCCGTAGTCGGTGCCGTTGGCCAACGCCACCGCCTCGTCCTCCGTGTCAAAAGGCATCACGGCTAGCACGGGACCAAAAACTTCCTCCTGCGCAATGCGCATGTCCTGTGTGACGTCCGTGAGCACCGTGGGCCGCACGAAGAAGCCTCCTGCTTCGCCGGCGACCCCGCCACAAGCGACTTTCGCGCCCTGCGATTTCGCCGTCTCCACCATCGAGAGAATCTTCTGGTGCTGGGCGGCCGTGGCCGCCGGCCCCATCTCGGTTGCCGGATCCATCGGGTCGCCCAAGCGGATGGTGGCGGCGCGCGCCACCAGCGCATCGACGATCGCCTGTTGCACGCTGCGATGCACGATGAGCCGCGAGCCAGCCATGCAGCTTTGGCCCGTGGCCGCGAAGACTCCGCTCATGATGCCGTTGACCGTGGCAGGTATCTCGCAATCGCCAAAGACCACCTGCGCCGATTTGCCTCCCAGCTCGAGCGTGATTCGTTTGAAGCCACTCGCCACCGACTGGGCGATCGCAGCACCCACTCCATCGGAGCCGGTAAACGCCACCTTGTTCACGCGGGGGTCGGTTACCAGCGCGCGGCCGACCTCGGCACCGCCGGTCACCACGTTGAACACACCGGGTGGAACGCCCGCCTCTTCCACCAGCCTGGCGAACACCAATGTGGAGACCGGTGTGTATTCCGATGGCTTCACGACAAAAGTGCAGCCCGCCGCCAGGGCAGGTGCCAATTTCCACACCATCAGCAGACCCGGCGAATTCCAGGGTGTGATGGCAGCGACCACTCCCACCGGCTCTCGTCGCGTGAATGCCATAAAGTTCGGCCGGTCGCTGGGCAGGACATCACCCCATGGCTGTACGGCCTGCCCCGCATGGAAATAGAACCACTCGGGGATGTAGCGCCATTGCGCCAGCATTTCCTTGTAGAGCTTGCCGTTGTCCCGGCTCTCCAGCAACGCCATCTTCTCGGCATCGCGTGCCACCAGATCGCCCAGCTTGCGCAATAAGCCCGCGCGTTGCTGCGGTGTGGTAGCAGGCCAAGCACCGCGGGCAAAGGCATCAGCCGCGGCCCCCACAGCAGCGGCGACGTCCTTCGGGGAAGCATCTGGCACTCGGGCCCAGGGCTGCTGGGTATATGGATTCAGGCTTTCGATCCAGCCGCCGGTACCCGGCGTGGCCTGACCGTTGATCCACATGTCGAAGGTCTCAAGCATGGTGTCTCTTTCGTTTTTTTGCATTCCGATCAACGGAAGCGACTACTGATTAACAGAATTAGAAAGCGCGACCACGCCTGCAAATGAGAGGCGAAACCCGGAAGTCGATTCCGTTAAACGGAAGTTGCCGATGCTGCGACATGGAGAGACTCGCATCACGAATTCATGACGCGCGTCGCCTCATTCGTCCTGCTCATTGCTAAAAATTCAATGAGTCAATGGCTCAGGAAGACAACTTCCATGCCAGGCGGCCTCGCGCTGCCGGCAGCAATTGAGCAGCCCCAGCTTCGGGAGAGGAATCGTGCCCGGTGCTTGGGCGCTCGGCAGTGCCTCGCGCTACGTTGGCCGTGCGCTCCGGCGGCCAACCACAAGGCGAGCGCGGCAAACCGCATTGCGCGGCACATGCAACTGCTTGTTGCCGCGCCCGATCCGTGCTTCAGGAAACTGAAGCGGTCTTCCCGGCCCAAAGGTCGACAGGACCGAGCCGATCAGCACCTTGTGTAGCAAGCATCCAGCCCGGATATTCGAGCGGCAGTTCGCTGACCGCGTCGAGTTGGCGGATCTCCTCCTCGCTGAGCGTCAGCGTGGTGGCTGCAATGTTGTCCTCGAGCTGGCTGAGCCGCTTGGCGCCAACCAGAACAGAGGTCACCACCGCTTTGGACAAGAGCCAAGCCAAGGCGACTCTCGCCACACTGCACCCGTGCGCAGTCGCGATCGGGCGCAGCGTGTCAATCACCCTCCATGCACGCTCTTTGTCCACGACGGGAAAGTCGAACTCGGCGCGTCGGGAATCCTCTGGCGACTGCTCGTCGCGGCTGAACTTCCCGGACAGAAGGCCACCTGCGAGTGGACTCCAGACGAGCAGGCCCATTTTTTCCTCTGCGAGAAGCGGAGCGAGCTCGCGCTCCAGAATCTCGGCCGGCCAGTGAGTAGTAGGCCTGAAGCGTATTGAAACGCGAAAGATGAAGGCGGGCGGAGATTCCAAGCGCAGTTGCGATGCGCCAGGCTTGCCAGTTCGAGACGCCCAGGTAGCGAACCTTGCCTTGTCGCACCAGATCGTCCAACGCGCGCAGCGTCTCCTCGATGGGTGTGAGGCTGTCGCTTGCGTGAATCTGGTAAAGATCGATGTAGTCCGTTTGCAGCCGTTTAAGGCTACCTTCCACAGCGTCCATGATGTGGCCGCGAGAAGCGCCAACATCGTTTCGGCCCTTGCCGACGCGGCTGTACACTTTGGTCGCAAGCACATAGTCCTTGCGCGCGATGCCAAGATTTCTGAATGCTTGCCCCAACGTGCGCTCGCTCTCACCTGCAGAGTACACATCGGCGGTGTCGAAGAAATTGATGCCCGATTCATAGCTCGCTTTGACGAGCTCATCTGCACCTTCTTGGCCCACGTTCCCGATGTGCTTATAGACGCCGCCCCCATCGCTGAAAGTCATGGTTCCAAGGCAAAGCTGCGAGACGAGCAACCCAGTGTTTCCAAGAGTTCGATACTTCATGATGAATTTGAAGAAGTTTTGCGTTGTGTGAAGGCAAGGAAATGCCAGCGCTGGGCCAGTGTCGACCTGCTCGATCAAGACGAGAAGAGCTAAAGATGCAATATCGTTTTCTGTTTTTGCAGCGTCGATCGGGCATAGCGGGTAGGGGCCTGGTTCACCCTTAACGCTGTTCAAGAGCTCTAACAAACCACAAGAAATCGCATGGACTGGAACGACCTGAAGTACTTTCTGGCTGTATCCCGCACCGGCAGCCTCACACAGGCCGCGCTCGAGCTCGCGGTGAGTCAATCCACTGTGAGTCGGCGCATCGGAGAGTTGGAGTCAAGTCTCGGCTTCAGCGTTTTCGTGCGCCATCAGACAGGCTATTTGCTCACGGATGGAGGGCTTGAGATACTGAAGCACGCTGAGCAGGTCGAAGACGAGGTTCTTGCATTGGAGCGCAACGCAGCTGGCCTCGATGGATCTCCTACAGGAACGGTTCGCATCGCGACATCGGAGAACTTTGCCACTGACCTTGTCATCCCCGCCATGCCTGCGCTTCGCAAGCGGTATCCGGGCATCTGCCTGGAGATCATCACCGGGACTGCGACTACTGCGCTCGGTCGCCGAGAGGCAGACATCGCATTGCGTGTAACCAGGCCGAGCAGGGGAAATCTCAAGGTCAGACGTGTGGGCCACATGACCTATTCCGTCTATGCGACCCGCAGCTACCTCGAAGAGAACCCGCCTGTTGAGGGTCTGCCGCTAGCAGGTCGTCAATTTGTGACTTGGGATGCCGGCCACGCGCACTTGCCTGCCGCTGTCTGGCTCGCACGCGAGCACCCAGGCTGCAAGATTGCGCTGATCACGAACAACTTGCCGTCGCAGATCGCGGCAGTTCGCGCAGGATTAGGATTGGCTGTCATTCCGGATTTTCTCGCCGCGCGGGAAGGTTTTGTTCAAGTCATACCCGCAGAGCAACTGTTCAGCAACGATGTTTGGTTGGTCATCCATGCCGATCTCGCCGATTCGCTGAAAGTGCGCGCAGTCAGCGACTTTCTGGCCGAAGAGGTTGTCAATCGAGACCCAACCCTTTCGACGTATGAATGAATGAACGCCTACCGGACGAGCTTGCTGCGTGTAACGCCGTCTTCCGACCGAGCTCGCGATGCGCTGTCGCGGTGGCTGCGCGAGCTTAGGGAGATCCGCGCGATCCTCTCAAGCCGACATCCGCTCTTGACGCCGGCCTCAGTGTGCTGCGACGGAGCATTTCCATTGCATGCTGCGAGATCAATCGCGGCGCCTGAGGCGAAACTCGACTTCTCTCAGCAGTCGGATCGACCGAAGCGGCCTTGTGACCTCGGCCTGGGATTTCGCAATAAATTTGCGCTTAGATCGAGTCATGACCATGTCCACCTGGGGATGATCGAACGCGTGCCGGGAGTGAACGATATATACCGGCGTATGCCCATGCTGCAGTGCCCCCATCATGAAGCAAAAGCACATCACACTGAGTCGGCAGCGGCCGCACTCGAGACCGTGGTTTCCGGTGCCGCTGCTCTCTACCTCCCCTGGAACTTCGCAGCTCTCTTCTGCGCCCAGGCCGATTGCCCCTCGCGCAGATCTTCCGAGAGGTAGGCGCTGCGGATGCTCGCGTCGAGCGCCTGCGGGTCGAGCGTGCCGCGCGCGATGCGGTTGAGGTGATGCTTCATGCCGGTCAGCGCGATCGGCGCCATCGATGCGCAGTCGCGCACCAGGGCACTGACCTCCTCTTCCAGTCGCTCGGGTTCCGCGAGCTGCGTCAGGTAGCCGATTCGCTTCATCTCCACGGCATCGATCTTGCGCGCCGTCAGGAACAGCAGCTTGGCGTTGTCCAGCCCGAGGCGGCTCACGTAGCGCTCTAGGCCCGAGCGGTAGTAGTGCAAGCCGAGGCGCGCGGCCGGCATGAACATGTCGATGCCCGTGGCCCCGACGCGGAAATCGCAGGCGAGCGCGAGATCGGTCGCGCCGCCGTACACGCCACCATGCAGCACCGCCACCGTGACTGCACGCGCCATCTCCAGCGCATCGACCACCCCCTCGAAGTCGACCTTGCGCTCTGCGCCGATGCTGCCGATGTCGTAGCCGCTGCAAAAGTACTTGCCGCTGCCGCGCAACAGCAGCACCAGCACTTCCGGCCGCGCGTCGACCTCGGCGATCAGCGCGGCCAGCCGCTCGAGGTCGTCGGCGCTCAGGCGGTTGGCCTGTGCGGGGCGCCGCAGGCGAATGGTCGCGACCGCGCCCTCGATGCGAAGCTCGGGCAGGTCGGAGGAATCGGTGGGTTCGGTGATCGCGTTCATCGGCCTTGAAAAATGGGAGGACGTTTGGCGAGGAAGGCGCGGCGGCCCTCCCTATAGTCTTCGCTGTCGAAGCATTGCAGCACGAGCGGCGCGATCTCGTCGGCCGCAGCGCTGTCCGAGTAGCGTTCGAACGCCTGGATGGCTTTCTTGGCGGCGTTCACCGTGAGCGGCGCATTCGCGGCGATCTTCTGCGCATAGGCGCTCACGGCTTCATTGAGCGCGACATCCTCGACCACCGTGTTGACCAGGCCGAGCCGCAAGGCCTCGGGGGCCTCGAGGAAGCGTGCGCTGAAGAGGATGTCCTTCGCGGCCGACGGCCCGACCAGCCGCGCCAGCGCGGCCACGCCACGGTAGTCGTAGCCCAGGCCGAGCCTGGCGGCCGGAATGGCGAAGCGCGAGGACGACGCCGCGATCCGGATGTCGGCAGCCAGCGCGATGGCCAGGCCGCCGCCCACGCAGTAGCCCTGGATCATCGCGACCAGCGGCTTGCTCAACGCGGCCAGGCCGGCATGGCCGCGAGCGGCCACCTCGTCGTAGCTCTTCTTCTGCGCCGCGTCGGCGCGGTGCTGCTCGAACTCGGAAATGTCGGCGCCCGAGACGAAGGCCTTGCCGCCCGCGCCCTTCATCACGACCACCCGCACGCCCGGATCGCGCTCGAAGGCCTCCGCCACCGCGCCCAGTCCCTGCCACATGTCCAGCGACATCGCGTTGCGGCGCTCGGGATGGTTGAAGGTGATCCAGCCGATGCCCTCGCGGACCTCGCCGAGGATGCGGCCCGTGCCCAGCGACTGGAGGACTCGGTCTTGCGCCTTCATGCCACCACCCCTTCCTTGCGCAGCGACGCGACGGACTCGTCGCCGTAGCCGAGCTCGCGCAGCACTTCATCGGTGTGCTCGCCCGCATCGGGCGCCGCGCGATGGAAGGCCTCGGCGTGCGGGCAGTCCGACAGGTTGATCGGCGAGCGCAGCAGTTCCAGCGTACCCAGCGCCGCATGGGGCGCCGGACGCGTCATGCGCAGGTGCCGGGCCTGCGCATCCTCGAAGGCCTGGCCGATGTCGTAGACGGGGCCGCAGGGCACGCCCGCGTCGTTCAGCCGCTCCACCAGTTCGCGCACGCCGAAGCCGCGCGTGATGGCGCCGATGGCCTCCTCGAGCTCGCGCCGGTGCGCGAGACGCGAGGGCTGGTCCTTGTAGCGCTCGTCCTGCGCCAGATGCGGGGCGCCGAGCACTTCGCACAGCCGGGCCCACATCGCGGCGCCAGGCCCGCAGATGTTGACCTTTCCGTCGCGGGCATCGAACGTGCCCATCGGCACCAGCGTGGGATGCGAATTGCCCTCCTGCCGCGGCACCTCGCCCTCGACCGTGTAGCGCGCGCCCTGGAAGTCGAGCTTGTTGAGCATGGCCTCCAGCAGCGAGGTATGCACCCACTGGCCGCGGCCCGTGCGTTGGCGGTGCAGCAAGGCCAGCAGGATGCCCTGGCCCAGGAACATGCCCGAGGTGGTGTCGGAGATCGCGATGCCGGTGCGGTAGGGACCACGCCCGGGTTCGCCCGTCACCGAACTCAGCCCGCTCATGCCCTGCACGATCTGGTCGAGGCCCGGGCGGCCCGCGTACGGGCCGGTCTGGCCGAAGCCCGAGATGCTGGCCAGGATGATCCGCGGATTGATCGCGCGCAACGCCTCGTAGCTCAGGCCCAAGCGCTCCTTGACCGAGGCGCGGAAATTCTCGACCACGACGTCGCTGCGCTCGACGAGCTGGCGCAGCACGCGCATGCCTTCGGGGGTCTTGAGGTTGACGCTCAGGCTGCGCTTGTTGCGGTGCAGATTCTGTTCGTCGGAGCCGCGGCGCGGCCCGAGCGTGGGCTTGCGGTCGGGCGGGTCGATGCGCACCACGTCGGCGCCCCAGTCGGCCAGCAGGCGCACCGCGACCGGGCCCGCGCGCGCGATGGTGAGGTCGAGCACGCGGCAGCCCGTGAGCGGCAGGTCGGATTCGATGGAATGGGGCATGGTGGACTCGTGCGGTGGATGCATCACTGGATGGCGGCCACGGCGCCGGGGTCGACATAGATCGTCGAGCGCTGGCCGATCTCGAGCACCGTGGACGGCGCCGCGTGCACCTTGAGCGACGCCCCGCCTCCGCTGGGTCGCACCAGGTAGTTCCAGTACTCACCGAGGTAGGTGCGTCCGACGACCGAGACGTCGCCCAGCGCCACCGCGCCCGCGGGCGCGGCATCGAGGTACAGCGACTGGGGCCGGATCGAGGCCAGCAGGCGGGCGCCGCCGGCCGCGCCCCCGGGCAGCGCGAAGCCCGCCGCCAGCCCGTCGAGCCGCAGGCGGTCGCCGTCGAGCTCGCCCTCGACCAGGTTGGTCTTGCCGATGAAGCCCGCGACGAAGGGCGTTCGCGGGCGGTTGTAGAGGTTCCACGGGGTGTCGATCTGCTCGAGCCGGCCCTGGTGCAACACCGCGATGCGGTCGGAGATCGCCATCGCCTCGGCCTGGTCGTGCGTCACGTAGACCGTGGTGAAGTGGAACTGGTCGTGCAGCCGGCGGATCTCGGTGGCCATCTCTTCGCGCAGATTTGCGTCGAGATTGGACAGCGGCTCGTCGAGCAGCAGCACTTCGGGCCGCACGATCATCGCGCGCGCCAGCGCCACGCGCTGCTGCTGTCCGCCCGAGAGCTCGGCCGGATAACGCTGCGCGAGGGCGCCGAGCTTGACCACGTCGAGCATCTCCGCCACGCGCCGCGCGATCTCCGCATCGGGTGTCTTGCGCACCCGCAGGCCGAAGCCCACGTTCTGCGCCACCGTCATGTTCGGCCAGATCGCGTAGCTCTGAAAGATCATCGACATGCCGCGGTGCTCGGGCGACACCGAGCGCGCGGGCGACGAGATCTCGGCGCCGTCGACCACGATCGTGCCGTCCGACGGCTCGATGAAGCCCGCGATCATGCGCAGCGTGGTGGTCTTGCCGCAGCCCGAGGGGCCCAGCAGCGTGACCAGTTCGCCGCGCTGCAGCTGCAGCGAGACCGCATCGACCACCGGCGTCGCGCCGTAGCGCTTGCTGAGGTTCCTGAGTTCGAGTTTGGACATGCGTCGGTTCTCTTTTGTGTGCATGCGGGTTCAGGAGCGGCGCAGCATGAAGTCGCGGCCCGCGAGCCTCATGCCGATTCCCACGACGATGGTCACGATCACCACCAGCACCACGCCCATCGCGGCGAGCGTCTCGTAGTTGCCCTGTTCGCTGAGGTCGAGCGTCAGCACCGACACCACGCGTGATTCGGGACCGGTGAGGAAGACCGCGGTCGACAGCTCCTTCGTGCAGATGACGAACACCAGGATGAAGGCCCCCACCAGCGTCTTCTTGAGCAGCGGCGCCACCACCTGCGTGAGCACCGTGAGGCGTCCGCCGCCGAGGATGCGCACCGCCTCCTCGAGCTCCGGGTTGAGTGCGCGCACGCCGGCCGAACTCGCCGCCACCGAGATCGGCAGGAAGCGCGTTGTGAAGGCGATCACGATCAGCACGCCCATGCCGTAGAGGCTGAACGGCGGCCCGGCGTAAGCCGCATACAGGCCGATGGCCAGGATCAACCCCGGGACCGCCACCGGTGCCAGCGCCATGAACTGCACGAAGGTGGGAAAAGGGGTGATGCGCCGCTGCGTGGCGTAGGCGATGCAGATGCCCATGCCCACGCACACCAGCGCGGTGGCGCCGGAGTACAGCACGGTGTTGAGGATGGCCGCGCGCACGGTCAGCTGCTCGAAGAAGATGCTGTGGAAGTTCGCCAGCGTCAGGTTGTCCAGCGACAGCCCGCGGCCCCAGGCCTTGGACAGCGACGCCAGGATCAGGATGGCCAGCGGCAGGATCACCGTGAGCAGCGCGACCAGCACCGAATAGCCCAGCAGCAGCCACTTCCACGAGCCGATGTCGAAGGGCCGGCGCTCGCCGCCCTTGCCCGACACCGACACGTAACCGCGGCGCGCGAGCAGCTTGCGCTGCAGCATCAGCAGCACGATGGTCAACAGCAGGATCGGCATCGAGAAGGCCGCGGCGCGCTCGACCTGCAGCGGATACTGGAAGAACGACACGATCTGCGTCGTCGCGAGGTTGATGCGCGCCGGAATCGCGATCAGCGCCGGCGTTCCGTAGAGCGCGATCGCCTCGAGAAAGATCAGGATCGCCGCGCCCACGATCGAGGGCAGCACCAGCGGCAGCGTCACCCGCGCCATGGTCTGGAACTTGCCGGCGCCATGGATCGATGCCGCATCCTCGAGCTCGGTCGACACCAGGTCGAGCGCCGACTTCGTGAACACGTAGATCAGCGGGTAGGTGTACAGCGCGATGACGAAGGCCAGGCCCCAGAAGCTGAAGATGTTGAAGGGCCCCTTGGCGGTGCCCAGGAGCTCGACCACCAGTCGGTTGAGCCAACCCGCGTTCGGGCCCGCGAGCAGGATCCAGGCGATGGCGCCGAGGAAGTTGGGCATCACGAAGGCCGCGAGCACGCTCAGGTGCGTGAAGCCTCGGCCCGGCATGTTGGTGCGCGAGACCGCGAGCGCCAGCGGCACGCCCAGCAGCAACGCCAGCGCGGTGACCGCCGCGCCGAGATAGAGCGAATTGAGCAGCGCCTGCAGATTGCGGCTGCGGCCGAGTGCCTGGGCGTAGCTCTGCAGCGACCATTGGCCCTCGGCGGTATGGAAGCTGTCCCACACCAGCCGCAGGATCGGGTTGGCCACCAGCAGCAACAGCACCGCGATCAGCACGGCGAAGAACCAGATCGCCGGGTCGCCCAGGCGATGCGGCGTGCGGCGCGCCACCGGCAGCGCGAGAACGACGGCCTTAGACACCGAAGGCATCCCGCCAGAGCTCGATCACCTTGGGAATCTGCGCCACCATCTGCGGCGGCGTGGGCGCCAGCAGCGGGCTCGCGTCGCTCAGGCCGAGCACGCCGGGCGCGGGCTTGGCATTGGCGCGCAGCGGCACGCTGAATTCCTCGACCGAGATGCGCTCCGTGTCCTCGCTACCGAGCAGCCATTCCATGAACAGCCGCGAGGCGTTCGGCCGACGGGTGTTGGCCATGATCGCCGATGGCGAAAGGATCAGCACCGGGCCCTCTTTCGGCGCCAGCGTGGCCACGGGGTTGCCGCGCGAGGCCGAGCGCGCGGCCAGGCTCATCGGGCCGGCCGAGATCGACGCCTCGCCGGAGATCACGGTGGTCACCGCATCGATGGTGGAGCGGCTCACGTGCGCCTTGGCGGCCGCGAGCTTGGCGAACCAGCCCTCTCCGAAGAGCTTGCGCATCTCGATGCACCAGGCGCCTGCCGCGCCGCTGTAGGCCGGGTGCGCCACCAGCGCGGCACCGCTCCACTTCGCATCGAGCAGGTCGTTCCAGCTCTTGGGCGCGGCTGCGGCCTGCACCTTCTGCGTGTTGTAGATCAGGCCCATCATGAAACAGCTGGAAGCGTGAAAGTACGCATCCGGGTCCATGTTCTGCACCCGCTTGTCCTGCCGCGCGACCGCGGCCGGCAGGTACTTCAGCAGCAGGTTGCGGCCCTTGAGGTCGACGTAGTGCGCCAGATCGGTGGAGGTGAACACGTCGCAGTTGGGCGTGCCGGCTTTCAGGTCCTGGTTCAGGCGCTGGAACGCCACCTGGGCGGTGGTGCGCACGACGTTGACCTTCACGCCCGGATAGCGGGTGCTGAAAGTTCGACCCATCTTCTCGGCCACCTCGGAGGTCTGCGGCACCGTGTACCAGGTGAGTTCGCCCTCCTTGCGCGCCGCCTCGTGCAGCGTGGCCAGGTTGATGGGCTGGGCTCGCACGACATAGGGGGCGGCCAGGGCACCGGCGGCCAGGAGGCCGAACTCTCGTCTGCGCAACTGCATGGATGTCTCCTTGAATCGGGACCGATCGGCGTCGGCCAACAAAGTATGCACAACATCAAACAATAAATACACTAGGTGTTTGTATGAATCCATTGACGGCGATCATGGCCGTCTAATCGCGGCCCATGACACAAAGCGTCGCCATCCACATCCATCGCCACGGCGATGCCGAGGTTCTGTCAGACACGACGGTCGAGGTGCCGCCGCCCGCCGCGGGCGAGCTGCAGATCCGCCAGAGCGCTATCGGGCTGAACTTCGCCGACATCTACCAGCGCCGCGGTTCGCACGGCCCGCACGCGGCGACCCCGTTCCCGATCACGCTGGGCGCGCAGGGCGCGGGCGTGATCGAGGCGATCGGGTCGGGCTTGACGGGTTTCGCGCGCGGGCAGGCGGTGGCTTACGTCCATGCCGGCGCCTACCAGGTGACGCGCAACCTCCCGGCGCACCGCGTGGTGCCGCTGCCGGACACCGTGTCCCAGGAACTGGCCGGCGCCACCTTGCTGCGCGGTCTTACCGCCGAGTACCTGCTGCGACGGCTGCACGTGGTGCGACCCGGCCAGACCGTGCTCGTGCATGCGGCCGCCGGCGGCATGGGCGTGATCCTGTCGCAATGGGCGCGCGCGCTCGGCGCGACCGTGATCGGCACCGTGGGCTCGCCCGAGAAGGCGCGCGTCGCGCTCTCGCACGGCTGCCACCATGCGATCGACTACCGCCGCGAAGACTTCGCGGCACGCACCCTGGCGCTCACCGGTGGCGGGGGCGTCGACGTGGTCTACGACGCGGTCGGCAAGGACGTCTTCCTGCCCTCGCTGCAATGCACGCGTCCGCGCGGCATCGTGATCAGCTACGGCACCGCCTCGGGCGACGTCGAGGCCTTCGACCTGCAGCTGCTCCACGCAAAGTCGCTGAGCGTATGCCGTCCGACCCTGCGCAGCTTCATCGCCGATCCCCAGGAACTGCGCGATGCGGCGCGGGCCTTCTTCCGCGCCCTGACCGAGGGGCAGGTGCGGCTGGAGATCGGTCACCGCTATGCGCTGGCCGACGTGCGGCGCGCCCACCGCGAACTCGAAGGCCGCGCCACCACTGGCGCGACCGTGCTCATTCCCTGAAGGAGAGGACGACCGCCATGCGACTTTTTCATGCCTGGCTGTCCAGCGCCTCGCGCCGCGTGCGCCTGTGCCTGGCCGAGAAGCAGATCGACTATGAAAGCGTTGCCGTCGATCTCGGCAAGCAGGAGCAGCACGCGCCCACATTTCTCGCGATGAACCCGAACGGCGTGGTGCCCGCGCTGGAGATCGCGCCGGGTCGCTTTCTTCACGAGAGCTCGACCATCTGCGAGTTCCTCGACGACATCCAGCCCACGCCGCCCCTGCGTCCCGTCGATCCCTACGCGCTCGCCCAATTGCGCAACTTCGTGCGCTGGACCGACGAGAAAGCGCTGCCGAACCTGCTGATCCTCAACTGGAGCCTGATGCTGCAGCCGATGGCCCGGCAGTGGAGCGATGAGGAACTGCAGCAGAAGATCGCCCGCATCCCCACGGCCGAGCGGCGCGAAGCCTGGGTCCGAATCGCGCGCCAGCCCTATTCCGACGAGGAGAAGGCCGAGGCCCGGCGCAAGCTGCTGCTGCTCGTCGACAAGATGGAGGCCATGCTCGCCGGCTCGGCGTCGCCCGCACCTTCGGCCTGGCTGATCGGCGAGCACTACTCGCTGGCCGACATCGCCGCCGTGCCCTTCATCGCCCGCATCGCCGAGATCGCGCCCGAGGCGCTCGATGCGTCAGCCAGCCCGCGCGTGCATGCCTGGTGGGAGGCCGTGCGGCAACGGCCGGCCTTCGCGGCCGCGCGGCTGCAGGCCTTCGGCGAGGTGCTCCAGCAACGCGAACACGCCAGCACGGCCGGCCACTGAAGCGAGACCGACGCACCAGGCCCGCGTACTATCATCCGGGCGACACAACATGGCCACCACTTCCCGCGTCAACCTCAGCGACAAGATTCGCGAAGCCCTCGAGGACGAGATCGTTTCCGGCAAGCTCTACGCCGGCTGCCGCCTCGACGAACAGGAACTGATGGAGCGCTTCAACGTCTCGCGCACGCCCGCGCGCGAAGCGCTGCAGCAACTGGCGACCGCTGGCCTGGTCGACATCGTGCCGCGGCACGGCGCCGTGGTCGCGACGCTCTCGCTCACGGAGTACGTCGCGATGCTCGAGATGCTCACCGAGCTGGAAGGCCTGGCCGCCCGCCTGTCGGCGCGCCGCATGCCCGCGGCGCTGCGCAAGGACCTCGAGGCCTCGATGCGGGCCTGCGAGGAGGCCGCGGCCCAGGACGATCCTGTTGCCTACGAGCGCGCCAACCGCTGGTTCCACGAGACCGTGTACGACGGCAGCCTCAACGAGGTGCTCGCGCGCCAGTTGCGACTCATGCGCCTGCGCATGCGGCATCCACAGCGCTCGCTGTTCGACCGGCCCAACCGGGTGCGCAACTCGATGGTCGAACACCGAGCGATCGTGCAGGCGATCCTGAATGGGGACGAAGACGGCGCCGACCGCGCC
Organism: Variovorax sp. ISS6; assembly: GCF_056523145.1. Taxonomy (NCBI): domain Bacteria; kingdom Pseudomonadati; phylum Pseudomonadota; class Betaproteobacteria; order Burkholderiales; family Comamonadaceae; genus Variovorax; species Variovorax sp. ISS6. Next base: position 1,072,210 of record NZ_JAWRZC010000002.1, on the reverse strand, counting down.
ATGTCGATGCACATCTCCAGCGGTGGAAATGTATATGTCGATGCCGTCGCCAAGGGCGCGTCGAAAAAGCACACCGTTCCCTCCGCTTAGCGCCTCCACGGCGACCCGATCGCAGGCAAGGGGGCATCTCTTTTCAGGCTTGCCACGCCGCATCGAGGGCGACCACATCGGCGCGGTCGCGGGCTAGGTCGATTTCGTGCGCGCCGCATTGCAATCTGACGGTGGGGTCTCGATCATCGTGCTGCCTCCACCGGGAAGGACGGCCGCTCGAAGATCGCCAGCCGGCTCCATGGACCGGTGACGACGGCCCGCGGCGATGTCGACGTGATCGCCACCGAGCACAGCATGGCCCGGCTGCGAGGGCTGACGATCCGCGAGCGCGTGGAGGCCATGGTGTCGATCGCGGCGCCCGAGCACCGCGAGGCGTTGCGGTACGAAGCCAGGCCGCTGCTTCGCACTGTTTAGAAATGCATCCTCAAGACCATGGCGAGTCAACGACGGAACCAAGGGGGGCAACGAGCACACTGCCTATCGTGCAGGGCCGCCCAAAGGGCATTGCTCAACGAACTGTCGATTCCGACACCTGTTCATCAGCGATCGCATCCGCACGCCGCGGGATGTTGGAAATCCAACGTTGAATGGACGTCGGTACCCGACCTCGAACCTTTGCGTCATATCGTTCAGGCGCTTGTCTAGAGACCACAGTTCGGTGCCAGGCGTCATCAGCGTCGATGCCACAAGCGTCAGGTCCACGAGGCCACACCCCATCCAAAGAGACGCTCTTTTTCGATGAAGAGGAGCACTTCGCGCAGGCAGGCTGGCTGCACATGTTGCAGGCGATGCAGATATCCGAGCGTCTGGGTACGCGCTGGTGGGGTACCGCATGCAAGCTCCCCTATCACCATCGGATGAATCAATACTTGGTCAAGCCCGAGCAGCTGCTCCAAGGTGGAGTTCCGCGCGCGAAAATGATCAACTCAAACCGAGGTATCAATTTGCACCAGCGTCATGAACAGGTGCCGTGTCCCGACGAGGAACATCGGAGATCTCGGGCATCCGTCCCCCAAGCGCCGCAAGCCGTTTTGCGCACTGCACTCTCACAAAAGTTTTGATCGCTTCCCTGAATAGATCCGCCTTGTTCATACTCGGATCCGCTACTTTGAGCGCCTCCTCATACAACGTGTCGTCGATCGTGACGGTCGTTCTCATAAGCTCCTTGTTCTCGGACTCGACGCCATCGATCGTCCACCCCGGCGCGACAACCGTCAACGGACATGCTTGATCACGGCAGCAGGTTTGCATTCCCGCGAATGGTCAAGGACACCAAGCTTCGCCAGCCGTACCAGCGATGCGTGGTCACGGATCTGTACCCAGGTGTCGCACCTTCAATGCCCCAATGCTCCTCCGACGCGTCGCCGCGCCCTGCAGCCGAAGAACCGGAAAGAAAGGTGACGATGCGCAGGGGTGCCCCACAGCGGAGACGGGCTCCCACAAAGCCCCGGCGGCAGAGTTGCCCGAAGCTCTCCCTGCGAAGGACATCGAAACGTTGCCGATCCCCCCGGATTTTCTCGGCTCTCGCCTGACGACGCGGACGGATATTTTAGGTACTTCAATGGTTAAATTGAATTGAAACTTTCAAGACTTTATTTATCATGATGGTTAATATGCGGGGACGTTCCATCTCATCCGCTGCCCGCGGCACGACCATCGAAGTGCATGCGAACGGCCGATGGCAAGCCGCCGCCACGATCCAGGCGTTGGGAGCAGATCGCTGCCGTTTCGAGTACCTGCCTGAGTACGTTTTCAGCGAGGAGAATCCGCAGCCGATCGCGTTGGGTCTGCCCGTGGGCATCGAAGCCGACCGATTCGTCGACGGCCCCACAGGCCGTGAGCCGGATCGCCGCCCACCGGCCTTTGTCTACGACTTGGTGCCACAGGGCAGAGGTCGCAGATACCTGCTGGACAGGCTGGGTCTGGCAGACGCCGAAAACATGTTGCTGCCGCTCGTCATGAACGGTGCTTTCAATCCGATCGGCTGTTTGCGATTCGAGAGCGCAATGGAATTCTTCAGCGAGGAGGCCGCACGCGGCGCTGATCCTGGCGCACAACGTGGCTTTTCCATGGAAGAGGTTCTGAACCACAGCGAAGAATTTCTCGAGCATCTGTCCCTGCATGCCATGCTTGCCGCAGGCACCACCGGGGTGCAGGGTGTCGCCCCGAAGTTCCTGCTGACGACCGACGAAGCCGGGCGCTGGTTCGCAGACATGACACTGCCCGACGAACGCGCCACCACACACTGGTTGCTCAAGTTGCCTCGAGGAAGAAGCGAGGCGGACCGCACCGTCCTTCGCAACGAAGCCGGCTACCTTCGCCTCGCTGCTGCATGTGGGTTGCGAATGTCGAGCACGCCGCAACTGCAAGGGGAGGTCCTGTTCGTACGCCGTTTCGATCGGGTCGTCGTCGACGGTCAGGTGCAACGACTGCACCAGGAAAGCCTCGCAAGCATCTGCGACATGAGGGGTTTCGGTTTGCCCAAGAGCCAGCACATCCTGCTCTCAGGCTTGCGCTCGGTCGTGTCAGATCCGTTCACGGAAACTGTGGAATTCATTCGACGCGACGTGCTGAATCTGGCCATGCGCAACACCGACAACCATGCACGCAACACCGCCGTGCAGCGCCTGGTCGACGGCAACGTTCGGCTGACACCCCTCTTCGACTTCGCCCCCATGTTCCTGGATCCGGAGGTCGTGGCGCGAGGCTGTCGCTGGCGCGACGATGCTGGAAAACTTCAGCGCAACTGGAGCGAAGTCATAGAAACGCTTCAAGTGAGCGACCAGGAGAGAGAGCGCATCGCATATGCGCTCCATGCCTTCGCGCCCACTGTCGCGGCGCTGGCTGATACGGCCAGGGAATGCGGCGTGGAGCAGCCGGTCATCGAGGCATGCCGCGGCAGTATCGATGCGCAGGCATTGCAGCTGGATGCGTTGCGGGATCTTCTGCCCAAGACCCCACGGAGCAAGCTTCGTGGATAAGCGACGCAAAGCGCCGGACCTCTCACACGAGCGCAAGCTGCGTCAAGAGATCTACGACGCCATGGCGGCGGGGCGAATGTCTGTGGGACAGGCCGTGGCTGCCATGCGGCGGATCAGCCGCCTGACCCAACCAGAATTCGCCAAGCATCGAGGGCTCAGCGTACAGAGTCTTCGGCTCATCGAGAGCGACAGGACCAATCCAACCATCGACACGCTGGGAAAGATCGCGAGCATCTTTGGATTGCAGGTCGGCTTCGTGCCAAAGACCGGCTCCTGCGTTTCATGGCAGGAACTCGAACACGGCCTGGCAGAGTCGCCCGAAGCGGTACCGCAGCCCTCCTCGGTCGAGCGTCGCGAATGAGCTCAACGCTGCAGATTCCCGTGAAGAATCGTCTGCGCGCTTTCTGCATACGAACCGCTTGACCTCCGGGGCAGGCAGGACGTGCGCCCAGGATCCTTCAGCGTCTTGAACACACCGCTGTACACGTCTCGCCTCTTCGTTGCCCCGGATCAAGCGATTGCCGCGAGCTTCAGAGTTCCTGCTCCTGCAGGAGCCAGCACACCAGTCGCGACTCGCCAGGCGGCAGCGCCTCATGTAGCCCGTCGGCGCACTGAACCTGCGCTTCGTCGCCATCAGAGAGCCCTGATGCAAGGATCCCCGGCGCCCCGCGTCCACCACCACCAGCACCGTTCGACCGCCGCAGGGAACACCAGATGACCGGACCGGTTCTGCGGCCTTTTTTGCACCGGAGTGCCTGGCGAGCTGCCCGGCTGGGCCAACATCTGTTTGACCTCCGAGAGAATGGCGAGCATGTTGCGCTCGCATGCGGCCCAACGCCTCGGGCTAGCGCCCCCAGGCCCAGCTCTTGGCCACGGCTTGTGCATTCTCCTGCCCGGTACGCAACGCGATTGCAGCTGACCGCTTCATCCCTTGCGGCCGCGCTATCCCGTTTCATCCACCGACCCGGGATTGGGCGAGGGCGCGAGCGCCCGCAGGTGCCCCGCGTTCTACGAGAATCAACGAACAACCTTGTCAGCTTGCACATCGCCCTGCCGCGGGGCGAAGATCGGCATGCGGCTCGCGTTGAAACGAAGCCCCACTAACAAGGAACGCTGAGCCCATGAAACTCCATCTCAATGCACTTGCCCTGGGAGGCGCCCTGTCCTTCCTCGGCATCTGCCCGCCTGCAACCGCACAGGTTGCCGTCAACATCAACGTACCCGGTCTGGTCATCATGGCGCCGCCGGCTCCGCGCTATGAAGCGCCACCTGCACCGCGAGGCGGCTTTGTCTGGGTACCGGGACGATGGGCATGGAATGGTCAAGACTACGCCTGGCGCCCAGGTCGGTGGGTGAAGGCCCGCGCAGGTTACGACTACGCGCCGGGTCGTTGGGTCGAGGATCGTGGAGGATGGCGCTGGAGCGAAGGGAACTGGCGACGGCGTGAAGGGTGGCGCGAGAGGCACGAGCACCATGAAAGACACGAGCGCCGTCGCGATCGGGACGCTCATCGCCATCATGAACACGGTCCGTATCACTGCCCGCCGGGACAAGCGAAGAAGGGCCGTTGCTGAGCAGGACTTCGGGGCGTGGTGCTGACGGCATGCCCGCCGATGCCGTGTAGAGCACCACGCCGCGGCATCGGTGAACCCGAAGAGAAACGCCAACCCTTATCAGCGGCCTCAGGGCCGGCCGACGAAATGCCGGGTTGGAGATTTGACATCCGACCCGCTTCTCGGATTGCGCCTACAAGCAACACCACCGCTCAGCCTCAATGTTTGGATCATTCGCGGCGACGGCTCCCGGGCCTACGGGATCTTGCACTCGGCTTCCTGAACATCGGCCTTGGCTATCGCAGCGACCGCTTGGGGCGCGACTGAACTGTGCGCTTGTTGTTCCTCCACAAATATCGAAGTGCTTATGTCACTCCTCTGGACCATTTTGATCGGCTTCGTCGCAGGCTTGGTCGCGCGTGCCGTGTTGCCTGGGCGCCAAGCTCTTGGCTTCATATGGACCACCGTCCTGGGCATCGTCGGCGCCCTGCTCGCGACTTATCTCGGACGCGCCCTGGGGTGGTATGAAGCGGGCGCCGGAGCAGGCTTCGTGGCTTCCGTCGTCGGTGCAGTGGTCGTGCTGGCCATCTACGGCGCCGTCCGCAAGCGCTCCTGAACAGGAGCGAAGAGCGCAGCAGGCGCACATGAAGGGGAGACAGGGCAGCCAGGGCGGGCCGGCTTGAAACACCAACACCCAGAGGCCTGCCTTGCCGATCGAAACTAACCATGTCGAGCCTAGCCACCCTCACGCATCGCACCATTCACGTGAACGGCATCGCCTTGCACGTGGCTCTCGCAGGCAGTGAGGATGCGCCTTTGGTCATCCTGCTGCATGGCTTTCCAGAATACTGGGGTGCTTGGCGCAAGCAGATCGGTCCCCTGGTCGATGCAGGCTTTCGCGTCGCGATCCCTGATCAGCGCGGCTACGGAAACTCGGACAAACCCGGTTCGATCTCTGCCTACGCCCTCGACACCCTGGCCGACGACATTCGCGATCTGGCCGAGCATCTTCGGGCGCCTCGATTCAGCCTGGTGGGCCACGATTGGGGCGGCATGGTGGCTTGGCATCTGGCCGCTCGCGACAAGACGGCCGTCGATCGTCTCGTCATCCTCAACGCGCCTCACCCGGCCAGCACGTTCTTGTACACGCTCAGCCATCCTCTTCAAATGCTGCGCAGCAGCTACATCGCATTTTTCCAAGTGCCCTTTGTGCCAGACGCTGTGCTCGCAGCACGGAACTTCGCGCTGCTGGAGAAGGCGCTGACTCGCAGTGCACGCCCCCACACCTTCAAGGATGCCGAACTGCGCGCTTATCGTGAGGCTTGGGCGCAGCCGGGAGCGGTCGCCGCGATGCTGCGGTGGTATCGCGCGCTGCCGCTCGCGCGACCACATCAAGGCTTGATCGACGCGAAGGTGCGCATCATCTGGGGTGAAGCGGATGCTGCGCTTGAACCGGGGCTTGCCGCCGCAGCTCTGCCGTTTTGCCGAGATGCGGACATTGTGCGGCTCGAGAAGGCCACGCACTGGCTGCATCACGAAGAACCCGGACGAGTGAATGCGGCGCTCATCGAATTTCTTTCTCCGGCGAGCTGACAGCGCGCGACGCCAGCCGCCCACCAGGGGATACACGTCCTTGCCCGCTTCGGCAGCGGTGCTGTACGGCCCCACCCATCGCCGGGGATGAAATCCCTGCGCTCCCCCTCAGCAGATCGACCTGCTTTCCGTCGCGCTCGACGGTTACAGGAGGCGTCAAACGGCGATGCTTGATCGCCTGGCCTACGCCGCCTCCTCACGCGCTGACAGGCGCTGCCAACCATGCCTCGAGGCGCGTTCAGTTCGAACGAGTCGCTGCGGGAATCAAATTTCCTCGCCAACGGGCCGAAAGAAACTCGGACCTGTTCACCTTGAGTGCCGCAGGCAGACCCAGGCTTGCCCCCACTACACGGTTCGCTCCCCAAGCCCTAGGCAATTCCTCTTGCGGCCGAGAAGGGCAGCAGGTCGGGCGCCGCGCTACTGCAGCGTGCGGATGAAGAGTTGCTCGAGGACGGCGGCGTGGTGCGGTGCCGCGTGAAGATGCGCGGCATGCGCTGTCGCCAAAGCGGCGCCCGAGCGCCGGGATACTCAATCGATCCAATTCCTCACGACCCTTCTGCGTCACGGTCAGCACCTGCGCTGCGAGACCTTCACCGAACGGACCGGCGAATCCGCCGGATCGGGAAGAGCCGCGACGACAAGCCCGGCAGCCCGCAAGATGCGGAGTTGATCGAGCTCTTCGTTTCGATAGATCGGCATCGGTAGACGAGAAGTCACGATCTGTTGAAGCAAGCTTGTGGTCATACAAACCTCCTCTTCGTCGATCCAAACTTCGACGGGTTCAAGTTAGCGGCAGCGGCAAAAAATTTCAAGAGCGTCCGCAATCAACCCGCTCAGCCTCATTCGCCGTTGCAGCGGTGCCCACGCACGCCTGGCGCAGCGCATCTTGGCCGAACGCAAGTGCTGTCGGGATTCGATGTGCTCGTCGCACCAACGAATCGGACCTTTCTGACTGCCATAGCGTTTGGCGGGCTTTCGAGAATTCTGGCGAAGCGATGCGCCTATCGCCTACGGCCCTATCGAGACGAGGATCCGATCTTGAGCTCCCCATGACCCATATCACAGGAGCTATGCCATGACCACGAATCGTTCCCAGCCCGATGCCTGCAGCCTGCTGGACACCGACCACAAGAACGTCAAGAAGATGTTCACCGCCTACGACGAAGTCGCCAGCTCGAAGTCGGCCCGCGCAACCGCACAAAAGCGCGAGCTTGCGCAGCAGATCTGCGCAGAACTCACAGTACACACCCAGCTCGAGGAAGAAATCTTCTACCCCGCGGTGCGGGAGGCCATCAAGGAGACCGACTTGCTGGACGAGGCTGAGGTCGAACACGCGAGCGCCAAGGATCTCATCGCTCAGATCCAGGAAGCCGAGGACATCGACGAGATGTTCGATGCCAAGGTGAAGGTGCTCGGCGAGTACATCGACCACCATGTGAAGGAAGAGCGCAACGAGATGTTCCCGAAGGCCCGTGCCGCCAAGGGTCTGGACCTCGTGGCCATGCGCGAGCAGTTGATGGCGCGCAAGGAAGAATTGATGGCCGAGGTGATGGCCGGCGCATGAGCTTCGTCGCGCCCGTAAGAGCCCGCCTTTCGGCGGGCTTTCTTTTGAGCCATGCATGGGCCATCAAACATTCCAGCAAGCCTGCGGGGCTGCGTCGCTGAGCATGTTGACGCACCGCGAGACGCACTCGCCTGAATGCGCGCCCCTCCACCGAGGCCACAAGTCGTCCAGGCGTCCAGGCGTCCAGGCGTCCAGGCGTCGAAGCATCCTCACTCGATCGCCTGAAAGCTCCCCGCTGCAGGAGCGCCGTCTCACGCAACAACGCACTCGGCGCATGCCGATACTCTACATACAAAATATAACCGATCAGTCACAAATACGACCCTTCGCCCAAGAAATCGGCGGATGGTATGCATTTCCCCGTTCAAATGCGACAATCGATGGCTCCACCCATACCCTCGGATTGAGCATGACAGTTCTCAACAGCTGCTCCTGCAGCATCGTCCATTTGAAGAGCGTAGAGCGCCGTCCCTGGATGCGAGTGTTCCCGTGGTTAGAGGCCTACCAGTGTGGGAACTGCGCAAAGGTGCAGTTGCTCCGCAAGGATGCGGTCGACCAAGCGCTGGTCGACTATGCATCTAGGCTTCTTCGCGTCCATCCGAGATCGCATCGACCTGCGCCGTGGTCCAAGGCAAAAGACAGCACCGCAAGCTTCAACAAGCGGCACTGATGCCCGCTGGACCGTCGGTGGCGTCCGGCCACCCGTTCCAGCAAATCGGCGAGTGCCGCCGCACGCCCCCCTGTGCCGGGCCACCCGCCGCACGACAGTGCGGACAAGCCACCGAGCCCCGCAGAAGCAAGCGTCTGCCCGTCGTCAAAATGAGCCATGCGGCTAGCAGCCGAACCGCACCGCTTGGCTCTTGAAGCCCGATGTCAGAGTCGCCAACTGCTGGCCCGCCGCGCCGAGAATTTCCAGCAGCGACGTCCTTGCCGCAAGTGCAGCGGAAGCGTCCTACGGAATCGGCCTCGGCTCAAGAGAAACTTTGCGCCTTTCTCCACCTATGAGTGTGCTCAGAACCTTCATCGGAATCGCGGTGTTCCCATTTCTAGCCGTCATCGTCATGGTCATCGGCTTCGCCTGCGCCGCCGCTCATGCCATCGCCCTTCCAGCCCTGTATTGGTGGGACCGCTACAGGGAGCGAAATCCGACGCCCATCGGACGAAAGAAATCCAGGGCTGAGCCCCAAGGCTGAGCCGCCTGCACCGCCGCGCCGGCAGCTTAAAGATGGCGGGCGATAGCCGCGAAGGGCCTCCGCTCGCAAGAGAGTACGGCGGCTCAGCGCCTGCAAGTGCCGGACCATCTGATGGCAACGCGTGGATTGCCTGCGCACTCAAGCAGTTGGTGCCCCTTCGCTGAGCGCTCCCGGTCCCAGGAAAATTGCTTACTTCGGCCGGCGCCGGATGGAATGCCAATCAGCTGCTGCGATGCGACCACTACTCCTGCGCGGCCCAGCACACCAAACGCAGCTCACTCAGTGGCAGCGCCACATGACTCCCGTCGGCAAAGCGCACCTCGCCCTTGTCGGCGTCGTGGGCCTTGATGCGCAATGTCCCCCGGCGCCCGCCGTGTTCGACCACCAGCACCGTACGGCCCGCGCTGCGCGTCGCTGTCGCCCGGGCAACAGAGCGCTCGGCCTTCTCCGTCGGAGCAGGCTCTGGCGCTTCCTGCGTGGCCAGCATCGCTTCAACCTCCGCGCGGGTGGTCGGTGCGTCCCGCTCAAAGGCGGCCGCCACCGTTTCTGGCGCGCGGCGCCAGGCCGTAACAAGTCGGTAGAGCCCACGAAGGTCAAGGCCGATGCGCCCTTCGTCGATCGCTTGCCTGAGCGGCGGCGGCATATCGTTCAGCGCGGCCGCCTCCGTGACGAAAGATCGGGACTTGGCCAGCCTGCGAGCGATGTCCGCGCGCGACATTCCCTCGGCCTCGCGCAGTTGGACGAACAGCGCGAGGTCCAGTGGGGACATGTCCTCGCGATGCAGGTTCTCCACCGCCTGAGCGAAGGGGTCCGCTCGATCGTCCAGAAAGGCGGGCACCGTGATCAAGCCTGCCTGTCGAGCGGCACGCACGCGCCGCTCGCCGCGGTTGATCAGATAGCGTCCAGCTGCAGCCCGGTTCGCTCGCACGGATACCGGCTCGAGCACCCCGTGCACTCGAATCGATTCGCTCAGCTCGACCAGAGCCTGCTCGCCAACGCGACGACGCGGCTGGTCGGGATCGGGATCGATCAACGCGAGCGCGATCTCCAGGGGCGCTTGCAGCGCACTTGCAGTGCCAGCTGAATCGAGAAGCTCGGAAGCCCGAAACTTGTGGAGCCCGCTGAGGTCGAGTGGCTTGATGTCCTTCATGATGGCATGCCCGAAGATGCCAGGTCTTGCGCGTCCATGCGACGCTGTAGCAGCTCGAAAACCTCCCTTACCTCCAAGCACGCGTCACGTGCTGAGCCCTTGGCCAGCGCCCAGACCGACACACCCTGCGACAACGCTTCCGGAATGGCCGAGCGCGTCGAGATGTGTGCGGGAACGATGTATTCGGCGAAGCTTTGGACGAGTTGCCGCATCGCTGCCTTTTGCCGCACGGAGTGAGGGTTGAAGCGATTGAGCACGATGCCGGCGAGGCGCAGCCGAGGGTTATAGCGCTGCCGCACACCGAAGACCGTCTTGAGCATGTCGGTCACCCCATCGATGCTGTACTCCTCCAACTCGATCGGACAGACCACATCGGTGGCGGCGATCAGTGAGGCGCTCATTCGCAAGCCGAGCGCGGGTGGCGTGTCGATGATCACCACGTCAAAAAGCGAGCTCAGAGCCTCGACGTTCCGGCGAAAGAGCGGGATGGCAACTTCCGCCTTGGCAAGTTCGACGTCTGCAAGGTTCTTCGAGGCCGGCGCCAATGCAAGCCGGCCTTGTCCTGCGAGCTGATCCTTCACCTCGGTCCCTTGCACAAAAAGCCCGGCTGCGCCCACACCCTGGGCATATGCACGCAGCGTCTTGGAGGCGTTGCCCTGCGTGTCAAGGTCGATGAGGCACACGGATCTGTCGTGCTTCTCGCGTTGCCAGAACGCGTAAAGCACAGCGAGAGTGGTCTTCCCCACCCCGCCCTTCTGATTGCTGAAGACCACCACCTTGCCCATGCCATCCCCTTGGTCGAAGGTTTGTTCGACGCAAGCGTGCAGCCACCGCAGCGTGCGGAGCAGTTCGCCGGCCTGAAAGGACCCGTGCGTCGACGCCGGTCGACGGCGTCGAGAACGCCTGCCGGCAAAGGTGCGCATTGGAGACCAGAGGTGCCCGGCCGATGACTACCCGAACTGATAGTGGCGTGGTAGCCCTCGCGCACAGACATTGCACCCGATGCAAATCTCCACCAACTTCTCGAACCCTCCTCTTGGGGTGCAACGGCCCATCCAGCGTTGCATGCGATGCAATACGCGCGTAGCGAAGGCATCTGCGGCACCGCGCTTGACGGCATGGCCAGAAAGGCCCCAGGGAACGTGCCAAGGAACGCGCCTTCAGATGTTCCCAGGAGCGCTCCCAAAGACGCTCCTGGGAACAATCCTCGCTGCAGTGGCTTGCCTATCCGCCAGCGCCGAGATCGGCGTGCCGCCCGTTGTGCAAGCAACACGCGATAGCGAGCGCGTCGCCATCCTTAGGCAGGAACTCCAGAACACCAAAGCGTCCATCGACGCTTTGACTCGCCGTCATGCGGCGCGCCTCAAAGCCGCAGATGCCGAGGGCGCGGCGGACGTCGAACTGGAGCGCTCACGCGCGTTCGGGGATCTGGTCGCGCTCGAGCGAGAGCTCGCAACGGCCTCCCAAGCAAGCCCGTCGGCGCCGCGGCAGCGCAGCGTGGACGGTCCACGGTCAACCGACATGAAGCCCCCCGCGCGCCGCTCGGATGCGGCAGCACCCGTGCGCTGGTGGGATGTGTATCAGCAACGCATCGGCAGCGCGGACACATGGGCGCCAACGCCCGCGGGATCGCCTTCCCCTGTCCCGCACAGCCTGAGAAACGAAGGAAGTGGCACATGAACCTCCACACACGCGATGCGCATCGTCCGGCGATGCACCATTCGAAAGCAGCAACGCTTGCCCTGCGCGCGCTGCTGACCGCCGCCCTCTGTGCGCTGTGGCCCCTCATGGCGAATGCGGGCAGCCCGTTTGCGACAGGCGCCAACGCCGCGCAGCAGCAGCTCGTTGCGATCCTGACACCCATTGCGGCCGTGGCGGTGATGGTCTCGGGCGCGATGGCCTGGTTCGGTCGGCTGAGCTGGTGGTGGCTGGTGGCCGTGGTGATCGGTACGGTGCTGGTGTTCGGGGGCCCACAGATCGTTTCCTGGATCCGAGGCCTCTTCGGCGTCTGAGGGGTGGCCATGCATCGCAACCACGGCATCACGGCCGACTCTCTGTTCGTCGGCATGACCCGGCCCTCCATGGTCTGGGGCGTGACCTACTCCGCCATGATGTTCAACATCGTCGTGACCATCGAATCCTTCATCGTCACGAAGAACCTCGCTTGGCTGCTCGCCTTCGTCCCGATTCATGGCGTGCTCTACCTGGTGTGCCTCTACGAGCCACGCTTCTTCGACCTGCTGCAGTTGTGGGGTCGCACGCGCTTGCCAGCAGCGCTCAACGGGAACCTGCGCTTCTGGCGCGCCAACTCCTACAGCCCGCTCGCCCTGACCTTGCCGAGTGCCCGCGGTCGCCGCCGGAACCGACATGTACAAGTGTTGATTGCCATGGAGGGTGCACTGTGCGATTGACCACCCGCTCTGAATCGACACTGCGCCGCGAAGCGAGTGCGGCCGCGATGATCCCGTTCTCCTCGCACGTGGACGCCCATGTGGTTCGCTTGCGCTCAGGCGACTACGTCCAAACCCTGCGCCTGGGGGGCGCAAGCTTCGAGAGCGCTGACGACGAGGATCTCAACAACTGGCATGAACGTCTGAACGTGTTGCTGCGCAACATCGCATCACCACACCTGGCGCTGTGGACTCACGTCGTGCGCCGTCGCGAGACAGGCTACCCCGCCGGTCGCACGGTCCCGGGTTTTGCCGATGAGTTCGAGCAGCGCTACCGCCGCAAGATGGCCGGGGAGCGGCTCATGGTCAACGAGCTCTATCTGTCCATCGTCTACCGCCCCCAGTCCACCCGTGTCGGCAATGCGGCGCTGGCCTTCCTGAAGCGATCGGACGCGCAGGGCGCCCTGGCAGAGCTCAAGGACTCCCTGGACACCTGCACCAAGCTTCGCCAGGAGTTGCTGGCTTCGCTGGAGCGCTACGACCCCGAGCCACTGGGCATCTACCGGCCGATGGGCACACAGAAGCCGTTCTCCTCCTTGCTCGAATTCTTCGCAATGCTGATCAATGGGGAGTGGCAGCGCATGCCGCTGCCACGATCGCCGCTCAACGAGGTACTGGCTACATCCCGCCCCTTCTTCGGCAACGAAGCCATGGAGTACCGCTCGGGGACGCAAAGCCGCGTCGGTGCCTTCCTCGGCATCAAGGAGTACCCCACGCCCACGGCGCCCGGCATGTTCAGCGGCCTTCTCACGGCCGACTTTCCGTTCATCCTCGCGCAGAGCTTCACGTTCCTGGCCAAAGGCACCGCCGTGGACATGATGCGTCGGCAGCACAACCGCATGGCGGCGGCAGGCGATCTGGCTGTCTCGCAGGCCGACGAGCTCGCAGACGCGCTGGATGACCTGGTCAGCAACCGTTTCGTCGTCGGAGATCATCACTTCAGCCTGCATGTGCTCGCCGATGCCGAGGAAGGCGCGGGCGCTCTCGAAGGCATGCCGCGGCTCAAGCAACTCAACGACCACATTGCGCGGGCCCGCTACCTGCTCGGAGACACCGGGATGGTTGTCGCACGCGAGGACCTGGCACTCGAGGCCGCGTTCTGGGCGCAGTTGCCGGGTAACTTCGGCTACCGCACGCGCAAGGCGCCAATCACCAGCCGCAACTTCGCGGCCATGTCGCCTTTTCATAACTTCCCGACGGGTCGCGCGCGCGGAAACTTTTGGGGCGATGCGCTGGCGATGCTCACGACACGCGCAGGCTCGCCCTACTACTTCTCATTGCATGCGAGCGATCCGCGCAGCCCCGACGGCGGTAGCCGTCGCGATGTGGGCCATGTCACGGGCGTCGGGCCCGTTGGTACGGGCAAGACGACCTTCCTCGGGTTTTGCATCGTCGCGATCTGCAACCGGCTGGACGCCACCCAGATCATCTTCGACAAGGACGAGGGCCTCCACATCCTCGTGCGGGCATTGGGAGGTCAGTACCTTCCGTTGAAGAACGGAAGTCCCACCGGCTGCAATCCGCTGCAGCTCGACGCAGGGGTGCCCACGAACCTCGAGTTCCTGCGGCAATGGCTGCGCCGCCTCGTGATGCGCTCGCCTCACGAGCTCCTGAGCGTGCGACAGGAAGACGACCTGGATCAGGCCCTGCACGGGACGCTCGCACTCGCGCCGCCCTACCGCCGCTTGTCGCGCCTGCTGGCTTTCCTGGACGTCACCGATCCGGAAGGTGTCCATGCGCGGCTGCGCAAATGGTGCGCCTCGGAGCGCGGTGACTACGCGTGGGTGTTCGACAACGACCACGACGTCGTCGCGCCACTGCTCGAGGCCCATGCGTTGGTCGGCTTCGACGTCACCGATTTCCTCGACAACGACGTGGTGCGCGCCCCGTTGACCATGTACCTCTTCCATCTCGTCAACCGCATGGTCGATGGCCGGCCACTGGTGTGCTGGATGGACGAATTCGCCAAGCTGCTCGATGACCCCGCATTCGCGAGCTTCGCGAAGAACGGCCTGGAGACGTGGCGCAAGAAGAACGCGAACATCGTGACCTTCACGCAAAGCACGCACCATGTGCTGGGCTCGAGCATCGCGCGAGCCATCGTGGAGCAGACGCCCACCAAGATCCTCTTTCCGAACCCCGAGGCCAACCACGCGGATTGCACAGAGGGTTTCAACCTCACCGAGCGTGAGTTCGCGCTGGTCAAGCAGGAACTCGTGCCCGGATCGCGTCAGTTCCTCATCAAGCAGAACCGCGACAGCGTCGTGGCCCAGTTGGACCTCCGGCATCTGGACGATGCGCTGGGCGTCATCTCGGGCCGTACCAGCAACGTCCGGCTCATGCAGGCGCTGATGAAGCGCCATGGCAACGTCCCCACCCAGTGGCTCGCCCCTTTTCGCGAGGCGCTGCTACAGCACGGCTCGCAACGACCGTCGCCCCAGGAGTTTCCACATGCCTAGAAAGCTGCTTCTCTCGCTTGTCACCTGCGCTGCGCTGCTCGCTCCACTGCATGCGCGTGCGGGGATTCCGGTCATCGATTTCGCGGCCATCGCTAACCTGATCCAGCAGATCATGTACTGGCAACAGCAGATCTCCGCCATGCAAAAACAGTTCGACGAGCTCAAGGCCTCCAAGGAGCAGCTCAAGCAGACCTACGAGTCGATGAGCGGCTCGCGCGGCATGGAGCAGCTTCTCCCGACCTCCGATGCGGCCCGCAATTACTTGCCGAGCAGCTACGCCGATCTGAGGAAGTCACTCGACACGCCCGTGCCAGGCTATGCAGGCCTGTCGGAGCAGGTGCGATCGATCGTGAGTGCCAACAGCGTGCTCTCGACGACACAGCTGGACGCGCTGAGCCCGGAGCTCAGGCAACTCGTCGAGCAGGGCCGTCAATCTGCCGCCTTGCTGGACGGCATGACCCAGACGGCTTTTCAGAACACCAGCCAGAGGTTCTCTGCACTGCAGATGCTGATCACCGCCATCGCGCGTGCCCGAGACCCCAAGGCCATTCAGGAGCTGCAAGCGCGAATCCAGGCGGAGCAAAACATGCTGACGAACGAGCAGACCAAGCTCCAGGCGCTCTACCAGTTGTCCCAGGCCGACGAGGCGAGGCTCCGTCAGCGAACCCGAGAGCGTGTGGTGTCGGGCCACGGTGAGTTTTCCAGGCGATTCACACCGACACCCTAGCCACGCCTGAGGCCCCTGCCGCCCCTGTCATCCCTTCGACGCATCGCCTCGGCGCGCCGTCGCTGCGGTCATCGCCATGGCGTTTTCAGCATGACGCCGCTTGTTTCTCAAACGGCGAGCGGGCTGGCCATCACCCGATGCGCTTGCAGCATGCGCACCGAGTTCGAGCCATGAAATCCCTCGGATGACGCCGGCCGGCGCATTCAGTGGTCGATATCGAAACAGCCTCACGCGATCTTTTGAACCTTCAGGAGCCAAGCCATGTTCTTTCGGCAGCTTTGGACACAGCTCGTCTCGCAGCTCACTGAATTCATCGGCGCGAAGTCCGCCGCGCTGGCGTCTGCGGTCGAGCCCGCGGTGATCACGTTGGCAACGCTCTACGTGATGATCTGGGGATACCTTTCGCTCACCGGCAAGATTCAGGAACCCATTCTGGAGGGGATCAAACGGATCTTCTTCATCGCGGTCATCCTCGGCGTGGCTTTGAGACTGTGGGCTTTCAACGAGCTCATCGTCGACACCTTCTTCAACGCCCCGACCCAACTTGCGGCAGCGATCGTCGGCGCCACGGATCCCGTCTCGACCATCGACACGATCTGGGAGAAGGGGGGAGAAGTCGCATTCAGCCTGTGGAGCAGGGGCGGTGTGCTCAATGGGGATGTGGGCTTCTACATCGCCGGCGCCGTCATCTACCTCATCATCGGTGCCGTCGCGGTCTATGCGCTCTTCCTCTTCGCCCTATCGAAGATTGCGCTGTCCGTCGTGCTGGCGCTGGGTCCGATTTTCATCTCCCTGCTCTTCTTCGAAGCGACACGGCGCTTCTTCGAGGCATGGGTCGCCCAGCTCTCGAACTACGCGCTGGTCGCGGTGCTCGCAAGCATGGTCGCCTCGCTCATGCTGCAGGTCGTTGCGAACTACGCCGCTCAAACCGCGGAACGAGGCGCGGCGCTCACGACGGTGGATGCCATCAACATGGCCTTGATCGCCGCGGTTGTGCTGCTCGTGATGTGCCAGGTGATGCCGATCGCCGCCGGGCTTGCCAGCGGCGTTGCGCTCAGCTCCTTCAGCGCTGTCGGTGGGCTCACCAAGTGGGCGCTTGGTGGCACCAAGCGCAGCGCCTACGAATTCGGCCGCGGCGTGCTCGACGGCCTGCACGGCGAACGCGGCAGCCGATGGGACTCCTTCCGTCGCCTGGGAGGCAACCGGGTCGGATCGTCGATCGCTTCGCTGGCCGGCAGGGGCGCAAGCGCGCAGCGCCCCACCCTGCCCAGAGACCGAGTGATGAACCCCTCTTCCTCTCGGACTTGACCTTCCAAAACGACTTTATAGGAGCTCTCACGTGAGATTCATGGTCGCACTCTTGCTCACTCTGGCGCTTGGCGGCTGCGGCACGCGAGCACCCCGTCCTCCGACCTGCGAAGGCGCCCTCACACCCATCAATGGCTCCCCGGCACCCCTTCCTGCAGGAGGCTCCGATGCATGGTGACGAGGCGCTCGAGCGCTACGCGCTCGAAGCTCAGAGCTGGGAGCTCGATCGCGCACGTCGCGCCCAAGGGTCGGCCAAGACCGCCTGGGTCGTGGCCGCGGCCGCCACGGCCGTCGCGGTATTCGCCGTGGCCGCTGTCGCTGGACTCACGCCCCTCAAGCAGCCGGTGCCGGTGGTCATTCGCGTGGACAGCAGCAGCGGCATCGTCGACATCGTGCCGACCTACGAAGGTACCACCGACATTCAAGAGGTCGTGACGCGCAACCTGCTGCAGAACTACGTCATTGCACGCGAGCGCTACTTCTACGCGACCGCCGAAGCCGACTACGAGTTGGTCGCCTCCCAGAACTCGCCTCGCCTGAACCAGGCCTGGGCGGCGTCGTGGGCTGCCAACAATCCACTCTCGCCGCTCAACACCTTCAAGGACGGCACCGCCATTCGCGCGCAGGTGCGTTCGGTGACCTTCCTGAAGCTGGAAAGCGGCAAGGACAAGCTCGCACAGGTTCGCTTCAGCCGCTACGCCCGAGCCGGTGGCACCGGCGATGAGCAGACAACCCATTGGGTGGCGACGATCGAGTTCGCCTACGTGCCGCCTTCGAAGGATGACAAATGGCGCTCGCTCAATCCCCTGGGCTTCAGGGTGGTCGAATACCGTCGCGAGCCCGAAGTCGCACCGACCGTCGCCGTCCCCCTCTCCCCCGCAAAGCAGGCGCGCTGATGAACCATCGTCTCGCATCTTTTCGCCAGCCCGCGCTCGTGCTGGTGCTCGCCATCGGCTGGCTGTGCACCACCCACTCGGCGGTGCGCGCTGCAACGATCCCGCCCGAGGGGCACGTGGATGCGCGCGTGCGCACCATCGACTACGACGCGGAGGACGTCATCAGCCTGCATGGCTATGTGGGCTACCAGATCCACCTGCAGTTCGCCGAGGGCGAGACTTTCGTGAACCTGGGCTCCGGCGACAACGGCTCCTTCGACGTCGGTGCGCTGCGCAACCACCTCTTCCTCAAGCCGAAGGAAGCGCAGGCCAATACGAACCTCACGATCCTCACCGACCGTCGCACCTATCACTTCGACTACATCGTCTCAGCCCGGGCGCCCGCCGGGGCTGCAGCGCGACGGATGATCTATTCGATCCGGTTCAACTATCCGGCCGACACGCGGCGCGCTGCCGAAGAGGCGGCCCAGCGTGCTGAGGTGGACGCGAAGCTCGCCCGCCCGGCAGCCCCGCGCAACTGGGACTACTGGTTCTGCGGAAGTGAGTCGCTCAGGCCGATCCGCGCCTCCGACGACGGTCACCACACCCGGCTTCGTTTCGCCGACCAGGCGGAACTGCCGGCGATGTTCGTTCAGAACGACGACGGCACCGAGTCGTTGCTGAACTTCAACATCGACGCCGACGAGATCGTGATCCATCGCCTCGCGCGTCGCCTCGTGCTGCGCCGGGGGCAGCTCGTGGGATGCGTGGTCAACAAGGCACTCGCAAGCGGTGCGCGCGCGCCCGGCGCCACGGTGGCGCCCGATGTCCAACGCACAACCGTGGGAGAACAGCCATGAGCGGCGCATCGAATCCGGAGCGCGAACCGCCAGCGAATTCATCCGCCGACGACGAAGCGCTCGAAGGGAGCCGCCGCGCGAGCGCGGTCGACCCCGACACCGGCGAGCTTTTTTCCGTTCCCCGCCGCCCCGAACGCGCGCATGCCTCCCACACCGAGCGCGGCCATGCGATCGATGGTGAGCGGACCATTCCGTCCGTAAATCGGGAACGGACGATCCAGTCGAGGATCAGCAGCTTCGTGGCGATCGGCACCATGCTGCTGCTGGGTACCGGCTTCCTGTTCTGGTACTACAGCACCCAATATGCCAAGGGCCGCGAGGCGCAGTTGGCCGCGCAGAAGGCCTCGGCCGCCCGCGCCGGCGGCGAAACCAAGGTGCCGCCGCTGGGCCGGATCGACCCGCCGCCGACGCCACCCCAGGCCTCCGCATCGCCACCCAGCACTTCACCGGCCGCAGCGGCGGCGTCCCCCCCGGGCGGCCCCCCGTCAAAGACACCGGCCCAGCTTGCGCTTGAGCGCAAGCTCGGAACGCCCGTGATGCGGCACGCGCCGTCGCCTGACGCAGCCGCAGCAGCGGCCGCTTTCGTCGGCGGCCCCGCCGTGCCGCCGGCAAGCGGCATACCCAACATGGCGCAGATCCTGGGGGCCTTGCAGCCACCACCCTCCGGCCCCTCCGCCCCTCCCAGCCCTCCCGGCCTCGAGGGCAGTCTCCGGCCGACCCGCACCCCCGCCGTTACAGCACAGCTTCTGCCGACGCGCCGTTTTCTTCTGCCCAAGGGCGCGTTCATCGATTGCACATTGGAGACCGCGATCGATTCGACCTACGAAGGTCTCACCACCTGCATCGGGGCCAGCGACATCTACAGTGCCGACGGCAAGGTGGTGCTGCTCGAGCGCGGCACGAAGTACGTGGGTGAGCAGCGCGGCTCGCCCCGCCAAGGGCAGGGCCGTGTTTTCGTGCTTTGGAGCGAGGCGAGAACGCCCACCGGGGTGGTCGTCCAGCTGGCATCGCCTGGCACCGACGAACTGGGGCGCAACGGCTTGCCGGGTTTCGTGGACACCCACTTCTGGGAGCGTTTCGGCGCGGCGATGCTGCTGTCGGTCATCGACGGCACGATGCAGGCACTGACAGCGCAGCAGCAAGGCGACGCCGGCCCGGCCAACCGCGGTGCGCTGGTGATCGGTCCCCAAGGCAGCCGGGACATCCTGACCGAGGTACTGCGCGGCACCATTGCGATCCCTCCGACCGTGATCAAGAACCAAGGCGAACGCATCCAGATCCTGGTGGCCCGGGACGTGGACTTCCGCGATGTCTATGCCCTACGCGTCGCGCCAGCCCAACCCTGAGGGAGCGGAGGCCTCGCGCCCCGCCTGCCTTGCGGCCGATGACCTCTCTGGCTCGTCGACAGAAGCCACGCCAACGCCGCCCTCCTCGCTGGCGCTGTTCCTCGACCCGCTGATGCCGCTGCTCGAGGACACCGAGGTCACGGAGATCTGCATCAACGAACCGGGAATCGCCTTCGTGGAACGGCAGACGGGATGGACACGCGAGATCCTCGCGTTCGCGAGCTTCGAATGGTGCATGTCGATCGCCAAGCTCGTTGCCAACTTCACGAAGCAGCGCGTCTCGGCCCAAGAACCGTTGTTGTCGGCCACCTTGCCTGGTGGCGAACGCATACAGATCGTGCTGCCGCCGGCGACCTCCGAGCAGACCGTCTCCATCACGATTCGTCGTCCCTCCAGTGCACTGTGGTCGCTCGATCAACTTGAATCGATGGGCGTGTTCGAGGCGACACGCTACAACGAAGCGGCATTGAAGGCAGCGTCGGAGGCGGGCTCGGCGGGCCTCGAAGACTGCGAGCTTGCGGGCCTGCTTCGCGAACGCAGGTTCGGAGACTTCCTGCGCCGCGCAGTTCAACTGCGCCGCAACATCTTGCTGTCGGGCGCCACCGGCTCGGGCAAGACCACGCTGAGCAAGGCGTTGATCCTCGAAGTGCCCGCCGAGGACCGGCTGATCACCATCGAAGACGTCAGGGAGCTGTCCCTTCGCAACCAGCCCAATCACGTGCGTCTGTTCTACTCCCAGGGTGCTCAGGGACAGGCGATCGTGACGCCTGGGCAGCTCCTGGCTGGTGCCAAGCGCCAGCGTCCCGACCGCATCTTCCTGTCCGAGCTGCGAACCGGCGATGAAGTCTATGACTACCTCGTCTCGGTGAACACGGGCCATCCGGGTTCGATCACCAGCGTCCATGCCGACAGTGCCCAGATGGCCTTCGTGGCACTCGCGCAGCTGATGAAACGCAGCGCCGCGGGCCAAGGCATGACCACGCGTGAAGGCGTGGAGCTTTCGCAGCTGAGCGTGGACGTCGTCATCCAATGCGCACGTGTGCGGCAGCGACGCATCGTGCAGGAGATCTGGCATGACCCCAGCACCAAGCGTCGAGCCTTGGCCTAGTGCTTACAGGATCGCCGGTGCCTTGCTCGTCGCGGCCGTGGTCGGCCTGTGGGCGGCCGGCTACGCCTTCTTGATGCTCATGAAGCTGCCGCCCGAGAGCGCCACGCTGTCGACGATCGTTGACTACTGGCTTGCTTACGGTGACCACCCCGAAGTTCGCCGATCGCTGCTGGCCGCTTTGGTGGGAGCACAAGGGATCACGCTCGGTGGCGTCGCCATCGCGATGGTCCCGCGCCGACGCGCGCTGCATGGCGAGGCCCGCTTCGCCACGCACCGCGAGATCCGGAAGGCCGGGCTGCTTGCAGACAACGGCATCGTTCTCGGGCGCCTGGGCGCGCGCTACCTCGTGCTCGCCGGTCAGCAAGGCGCCGAGGTCGAGGCACCTCCTCGCAGCGGCAAGGGCGTGGGCGTGGTGGTGCCCAACCTGCTGAACTGGCCCGGCTCCACCATCGTGAGCGACGTGAAGGGCGAGAACTTCATGCGTACGGCGGGATTCCGGCTTTCCAAGGGTCAGGAAGTGCACCTGTTCGATCCCCTGTCCGAGCAGGAGCGCTCCTCGCGCTGGAATCCGCTGGGCTATGTGTCGCAGATGCCTTACCGCTGCATCGACGACCTGCAGCGCATCGGAACGATGCTGTTCCCGGATCCCCTGGCGGGCGATCCCTTCTGGACCTCGTCCGCGCGATCGCTGTTCCTCGGGATCGCGCTGTACCTGTTCGAGACACCCGGGGCGACACGCACCTTGGGTGAAGTCCTGCGCCAGGGCATGGCAAGCGACGCGGAGGGCTTCCAGAAACATTGGAAGCGCGTCATCGAATCGTGCGAGCGCGCCGGCTACCCGCTTTCGCAGGAGGCTGTGCGCAGTCTCTACGACGTCATCGACCTCGCACCAACGACCGCCTCGAGCATTCGCAAGACCTTCACGAGTCGACTTGATCTTTGGCTCAACCCCATGATCGACGCGGCCACTTCGGCCAACGACTTCGATCTTCGCGACCTGCGCAAGCGTCCGATCTCGATCTATGTGCAGATCAACCCAGACAACATCGCGCGTCTGCAGCCCTTGCTCAACCTGTTCTTCCAGCAGGCCATCGGTTTGCAGACACGTGAACTGCCCGAGAGCAACCCGGCCCTGAAGCACCAGTTGCTGCTCATGCTCGACGAGTTCCCCGCGCTTGGACGCATTCCGGTGATCGCGGAATCCACGGCGTTCCTGCCCGGCTACAACGTGCGCACCGTGGTGATCGTCCAGTCCAACTCGCAGCTGATCGAGAAGTACGGTGTGGAAGGTGCCAAGTCGATTCGAAAGATGCTCGCCGCGCGCATCGTTTTTCCGCCCAAAGAGTACGAGGATGCCGAGGCCATCTCGCGCGAGCTCGGCACCTACACGGTCCGCCAGAGGAGCGTCAGCCGACCGATGTGGGGCGGCTCAGGCACATCGGGCAGCGTCAGCATCAGCGAACAGCCGCGCCGGCTGCTGCTGCCCCAGGAAGTCAAGGAGCTCGACCCGGCGCGCATGATCCTTTTCTACGAAGGACTCCGGCCCGTCCTCGCTCACCGCATCATCTACTTCAAGGACAAATCCTTTGCCCGGCGGGAAATCGCTCCACCCGAAGTCCCGAAGCTTGAGATGGCCGCTCGTGCAACCACGGCACCTGCCGGGAATGCGATGCCTGCGCCTGCGCCACCGGCAGGATCGAGCGCTGCGAGTTCGACAACGCCCGCCACGGCCACGGGCCATGCGCGGGCGAAGGACGACCTGCAGATGGCCCATGCCGTGCTCGACGGCAGCTTGGATCTGAAGGACTTCTCTTTCGACTTCGACGACGTGGACATCCCCACCGAGCCGCTCAGTGAGGCGGAGATGAAGCGGCGCACCGACGAGTTCATGGCCCGCCTGCTGGTCTGAGCGGTCCATTCCAACCAAGGTCATCGCATGCACTCCTCATCCAACGCCGGCTCACTCGGCGCGCAGCCGCCAGGGGCCGCGCCACCGCCGCCATCGGGATCCGATGATCCGCAGGAGACCGCCGACACAAGGCGCCCGCGCGGTGGCCGCGCGCCCGTGCGCGGCGTGTTGCTGGAGGCCGCCGCAGCGCCTTATCGGTTCGATCCGGCAGCACGACGCTCGTTCTACGTGCTCCTGCGCACGGAGGTTGGAGAGCGCAGGCTTTGGGGCGCCGACCTGAAAGCAGCCCTCCAGCGAGCGGTCTCCCAGCCACGCATCGGAGACGAGGTCGTCGTCCTGCCCCTGGACACGAAACCCGTCCGGCTTCGCGTTCCCGCCCAGGATGGCCATGCAGACGCTGTCGGCGAAGAGCGGGTGCTTGCGCAGCGGCGTCACTGGCGCATCGAGACGCAAGACCATATGCACATGCTCGCGCAAGAGGCCCAGCAGCTGCGCGTTGAACGAACGCTGCCGCCAGGGAACATGGAGCGCGACCCCCGTCTGACGTACGCCATGGCCGGGCTCCAATTGGCTGCACAGTATGTGCGACGCCTCACCGCCGATCCGCGCTCTCAGCAGCGGTTGCTCGCATCCATTCGCCATCGCATCGCTGATGCGCTCGTGGATGGACTGGACATCCATCTCCCAGACAAGCGGGTGACGATGGCGCGAGCACCCAGCCTGCCAGCACCGGGACGCGCCGCCGAGTGGGACAGGCATGCCCATGAGCGGACGTGAACTCGCAAGACAGAGGCGCGCGCGCTTCGGCTGGCCCGGCAGGCTCGCCCCGTACATTGCCTGATGACCATGCGTCGTGATGCTCGCACCAGGACGTCGATACCCACGACACGTGGAGACGGCACCGGCGAAGCGGCGGCCAGCGGCCGCTGGCACATCGCGGACGGATCGCTCGAGGCGCTCAAGTGGCTCGCGCTGGCATTGATGGTGGGGGACCACGTCAACAAGTACCTTCTGGGCGGGCAGGTCGCCACGCTCTACCTGCTCGGTCGCATGGCGATGCCGCTCTTTGGCTTTGTGCTCATGTACAACCTCGCGCGCCCTCGCGTGGAGGCCGCGAGTGTTCATCGACGTGTAGTGAAGCGGCTCGCGGCCTTCGGTGTGCTCGCAACGCCCGCGTTCCTGCTGCTGGTCGGATGGTGGCCACTGAACATCATGGCGACGTTGCTCGTCGCGACCTTGATCGCCTGGTTGCTGGAACTCCGGACCGTTGGCCATCGATGTCTGGCACTGGTCGCCTTTGTGGTTGGTGGCACGGTGGTTGAATTCTGGTGGCCGGGACTGCTGTGCTGCCTGGGCGCGCGCTCCTTCACTCGTCGTCCGAGCATCAAGACCGCGATCGCCTGGCTGCTTGCAACCGCGTCCCTATGGCTCGTCAACGGCAACTTCGCTGCCATGGCCGCGCTGCCGCTGATCTTGGGGTTCAGCCGCATTCATGTCCCCCTTGAACGGCAGCGATGGGTCTTCTATGCCTTCTACCCCGTACACCTGTTCGTTCTTGCTCTTGTGCTGCATCTCGCCAGCACACCGCGCTGTGCGCGGGCATGCTCACAAGTTGCAACGAACCTCATAAGGGCCCCTGAAGTGCAGTCACTCGCTGGCGCAGCCGAATCGGCCCGACTCAAAGCTATCGAAGGTGTCAGCGCGGCCGGAGGTGGCGATTCAAGTACAAACGTGACAAAGTGGCCACCATGAATTCACGCATCGTGACTACCTTTGACGTCAATCCTGAACTGCGTGCCGAACTCGAATCGGTTGCGGATGCTGACAGACCCGTCAGCACTTCTGCCGCCGATGGGACGTGCCGAGCCGTCGAACTCTGCCGTGTTCAAGGTGAGTTCTACGCGCGTGGGGATACCGCTTGGCAAGAATATCTACGAACTGGTGTTTCGCACCCTGTGGGCGAAGTGTTCGATCGCATCCAGGCTCGCATTGATGCACGACGTCGCGAGCTTCGAGACCCAAACACATGACCGGGGTTCGCGGGGTAGAGATGACCCCCGCGAAATCCTTCCCGCCCGACAGATGAAGGTGTTGGCCGTTCATCATCAGCGCGAAGCGGACTACCGCTGAGACGACGCGGCCTTGGGTCTGCGACCCGGGCTTGCGGACCGAGTCACCGCGCAGATGAAGTGGGGCGAGCGTCGATGACCCGCCGAGTGGGCGGGAAGCCTCATCAAGCCGGACTGTTCGCGCCGAACGCGTGCTCGGTCACCGAATCGGTGTCGAGGCGCGGCGCCTGCCCGGACGCGCTGCTCTCGGCTTGAAGCGCCAGATCGAAGGCATGGACCCGGTGGTTCGGTGCCCGGTTGATCATCAGCCGCATGACATCGGCGCGCGCATAGTGGCCCGCAGGATCGGCGGCCGCCTTGGCCACCGCGATTTCGCCCAGGTCGATCTCGGCGCAGATGACGCCCTCCCAGGTGTCCGGCATGCGTTCGGACAGCGGGTTGCCATGCGGCCCGTAGATGACGGAGTGCCCGCCACCGACCGTGAACAGCGCATGCTTGGCCGGCGTATCGCAGATCTGCGACACCATCGACGCCGAGGTCACGGCCGAGGGGGCCAGCACGAAGCAGCCGCCCTCCAGCGCATAGGTCTGCGTTGCCGCGAGGCTGACCTCCGCGCCCAGCGCGTAGGCGTTCTCCTTGTAGAGGCTGAAGCCGGGCCAGGCGGCGATGTGCAGCTGCTCGTTCTGGCTGTACATCGCAAACTTCGTGAGGGGCTGCAGATGCTCCCAGCAGGAGAGCGCGCCGATGCGGCCCAGCGGCGTGTCGCTCACCACGAGGTCGCTGCCATCGCCTTCGCCGAAGACGGTGCGCTCCATGTGCGTCGGCTTGAGCTTGCGCCGGCGCGAAACGGTCTCGCCCTGGTCGTCGATGATCCAGTTGCCGACGTACAGGCTCGCGCCCAGTCGCTCGACGACGCCGAGCGACACGAAGATGCCGAACTGCTTCGCGGCCGCGGCGATGCGCCGCGCGCCCTCGCCGTCGTAGCTGAAGGCGTTCTCGAAGAAGCGCCGCACCCAGCCCTTGCCGAAGCCCCAGGCCGGCGCGTCGAGCCACACCCACCAGGGGTAGCCCGGAATCCAGTCCTCCGGAAAGGCCACGATGGCGGCGCCCTTGCCGGCCGCCTCCTCGATGTAGCGCACGGTGAGATCGATGGCGGCGTCGTGGTCGCAGAAACCCGGCGCGGCCTGCACCACGGCCGCGAGGAACTTGGGAGGGAAAAGTGGCGACGACGCGCCAGTGGATGCTTTCATGGACGAAGCGCTCCTCGAAGGATGAGTGAATGGGTGGATGGATGGAGGGAAGCTCAGGCGCGCGCGGAGGCACCGACGCTCGCCGCAGGCGGCACCGGCTCGGCCACGGCCTCGCGGGTCAGCCCGAACAGGCCGTCGATGCGCTGGCGCTCGGCCGCGCCGTGGGGCCGCAGCCATGCGAAGCCGGCGTAGATGGCCAGGTTCACGGCCAGCGCGATCACGCCCGAGGTCAGGCCCCAGGCGGCTTCGAGCTGCCGGGCGAAGAAGCTCTCTAGCACGATGACGAGCACGAAGCCCACGACCATGCCCGCGATCGCCCCTTCCTTGGTGCCGCGCTTCCAGAAGATGCCCAGGAACTGCGGCACCGCGAGCTGGATGACGCCCTGGTAGGCCAGCACCGCGAGCGCGAACAGCGCCGGCAGCTTGAGGCAGGCGACCCAGGCGGCCAGGGCCGTGAGGACCACCATGCCGATCTTCGACACCGTGACCAGCTGCCGCTGGCTCAGCGTGGCGTAGTTCCCGACCAGGTCGTTGGCGATCTGCGCGCCCGTCGCCTGGATGCTGCCGTCGGTGTGGCCGATCGATGCAGCCAGCAGCACCACGCCGGCCAGCCCGAGCAGCAGCAGGCCACCCGCTTCCTGGCTCACGATGAACCACACGTCCTCGGGGTGGCTGGCCACGGAGGGAAGCTGCGAGGCGAGCATGCCGAAGATCAGCAACGGGATGCAGAACACCAGCGACGCGGGCATCGCGATGGCCGCCGATTTCTTCAGCGCCGCCACGCCGTCGGCGGTGAACAGGCGCACAAAAATGAACGGCAGGCACCAGCCGCCGATGGTGCTCGTGAACAGCAGGCTGAACAGGTAGAGC
Organism: Variovorax sp. ISS6; assembly: GCF_056523145.1. Taxonomy (NCBI): domain Bacteria; kingdom Pseudomonadati; phylum Pseudomonadota; class Betaproteobacteria; order Burkholderiales; family Comamonadaceae; genus Variovorax; species Variovorax sp. ISS6. Next base: position 1,044,894 of record NZ_JAWRZC010000002.1, on the reverse strand, counting down.
GGCCCCTCCTTCGAGCCGAAGGACGGCAGCGAGAACATCGCGGGATCGAGCGACTGCAGCCGCACGCCCTTGCTGGTCCACAGCCACACGACCAGGCCGCACAGCATCAGGCTGCCGAAGATGTAGGCCACGATGCCCTGGTACATGTCCGAGATGATCACGCCGCGCATGCCCATGCGAACGGCCCAGATCTGGCGGATCGCGACCACCACCACGCCGAGGATCACTGCCTCCGAGAAGGGTAGCGCACCGAGCGACATTAAGTGGAAGAGGCCGCCCATCGCCTGCATCGCGAGCACCAGCCAGGGGAAGCCCGACACGATGCCGATCAGCGCCGCGATGGTGCGGATGTGCCTGGAGTCGTAGCGCAGGGCGAACAGGTCGGGCTGCGTGCGCAGGTCGAAGCGCTGGCCCCAGGTCCACACGCGCTGCGACATGGCGTACATCAGCACCACCGTCATCAGGCTGTAGGCCAGCACGTAGAACGAGATCACGCCGGCACTGACGGCCAGGCCCGCGAAGGCAGTGAACATCGCGCCCGGATACCAGGTGTTGAGGAAGGACATGGCCTGGTAGTTGGCCCCGAACGAGCGGCCGCCCACGGCGTAGTCGGTGAAGGACCGGTCCTTGCGGTAGCTGCGGTGCAGCACGTAGATGATGACGAGGAAGAAGGCCAGCTGGAGGCCGAATGTCAGCGCCATGGCTTCACCCCCTTTCCGCTTCGCCGTATTCGGCGACATAGGCGGCCACCACGCTGGCCGCGATCGACACGCTGAGCGCGAGGAAATAGAACAGGGTCAGCGGCAGGCCGAGGACCGGCGCCCGGTGGTCGTTGACGAGCCAGTGCACGGGCGGCAGCAGGAGCAGCAGCGCATTGAGCAGGAACCACCACCGGATCGAGGCCGGTAGCCGTGGAAGTGTCGCGAGGGGCATGGGAGGCTTTCGGGAAGGCCGCGGGCTGCGGAAGGGAAAAGGGCCGGTACGAGGTCTGCGAGGCGGATCCATCGCATCGCGACGGACTCTAGGAGCGCCGTCCTTCGGCGTGCACCGTTCAAATGAACGGGGTCGGTTCGCGAGGGCGGGCAAGCCGCATTGGCAAGGCGGAGACGCAAGGCTAGGATGGCCCACCACACCATGCGATGGCATATGGCTTGCTTGTTGGAACGCCCCCAGTTGGAACTCCCATGCTGAACAACCTTCAGGAGTGCGGCAATCTGATCCTTCGGATCAACGAGGCGGCCTACGAGACGCGCGAGGAGGACTTCCAGGCGCGCGTGCTGAGCGACATCGATCGCGTGATCGGTTTCGATCGCGCGTGGTGGGGGATCATGTCGCCCGTCGCCGCAGGCGGCTTTCGTCTGCTGAGCTCCTACCGGGCCAACCTGCCCGCGTCCTACGTCGAGACCTGGGACACCTGCACGCCCGACGATCGCCTGGCCAGCAGCGTCAGCGACGCGCCCACCCACACCGTGCGCTTCGACACCCACCAGCTCCACAGCACGCCCGGCCTGTACGAGATCAACGCGGGGGTCGGCAACCGGCATGCGCTGTGCACCGCGATCAAGCTCGCGGAGCGTCCCGGGGACTTCCTGTTCGTCTCGCTGTTCCGCGGCGGCCGCAGCCCCGCGTTCGACACCTCCGAGGCCTGGGCCAAGCAGTTCCTCATGCCGCATGTCTTCATGGGCTGGCGGCACAACCTCGGGCTCAATCAGGAGCGCGCCGATACGCAGCCGTCCGGCGGACTGCTGGCGTCGGCCTTCGTCGACCTCCAGTGGGGCGTGATCGAGAAGTCGGCGAGCTTCCAGGACTGCGTGACCCGGATCTGGCCCGCGTGGGCGCCGCCAGCGCTGCCGCCGGCGCTCGTTTCGGCCTTGCGCCGCGACGGCGCGCGCAGCGTTTTCTCGGACCTGGTCTTCTCGATCGAGGCCGCGGGAGCACTCCAGCGGCTTTCGGTTCGCAGGCTGCGCGCCATCGATCGCCTCACGCCGCGCGAGTCCGACGTGGCGCGCGCGTTCTCCTCGGGCCAGTCGTACAAGGAAGTCGCCCGCGCGCTGCAGCTGTCGCCAGCCACCGTCAGGCACTACCTGCGCGAGATATACATCAAGCTCGGGCTGACGGACAAGGCGGAACTGGCGAGCCTGTTGAACGCGCCGTGATTCGCCGCCGTCGACGCCCTCAGGCGACGACCGCCTTGCCTATCTCCTCGATCACCTTTTTTCCGTCGCCGACCAGCATCATGGTCATTCCCATGCAGGACAGCTGTCTGCCCAAACCCGAGATCTCCGGGGCAGCTTGGCGCATGTTTGCCGGCAGGGCTGGACAATGCGCGTCGACGCTGGGCAGTTCAGCGGTCGCTGGTCCCTCCTACGCCAGCTCGCCTCAGGCTGTGATAGCTTTCGTTTTCACCGAATCCCGATCGAAAGCACCGTGGCGCCTGCTTCCATCTCAGCGGCATTTTTGCCACCCGACTCGGCACTCGCCGCGCTGATTGCCCAGCTTGATTGGGCGTCTACGCCCTTGGGCCCGATCGATCAATGGCCTCAGCATCTGTGCTGCGCCGTGGGCATCGTGCTGCATTCGCCGAAGCCCATCGCGCTTCTTTGGGGCGAAGCCGGCATCATGATCTACAACGATGCCTATGCCGTCGTCGCAGGCGGGCGGCATCCAGCTTGCCTGGGTCAACCCTTGCGCGAAGCGTGGCCGGAAGTGTCCGAGTTCAACGATCGCCTCATGAAGACGGTGCTGGCCGGCAAACCTCAATCCTTCGAAGACCACGAGTTCACCTTCTTGCGCAACGGTTCGCCGGAAAGTGTGTGGCTCACTCTCGACTATTCGCCGGTGCCGGATGCCGGCGGAGGGTTCGCTGGAGTGATGGCAACGGTGACCGAAACCACGGGCAAGGTGATGGCAGAGCGCGAGCTGCGCAAGGCCAATCAAACGCTGGAGGCGAGGATCGAGGAGCGCACGCGCGCGCTCGTGGAAGCCGAGGATGCGCTGCGCCAAGCTCAGAAGATGGAGGCGATTGGCCAGCTCACCGGAGGCATCGCACATGATTTCAACAACCTGCTCGGCACCCTGAAGGTCAGCTTCGAGCTGCTCGAACTGCGCATGCGTTCCGGCGACACGCAGCAAGCGCAGCGCTATATCACCGTGGGCAAGGAAACAGTGGAGCGGGCGGCTTCACTGACCCAGCGTCTTTTGGCCTTCTCTCGCCGCCAGACCTTGGATCCGCGGCGAATTGAGCTTCGCCCTCGCCTGGCCCAGTTCGAGGAACTCGTTCGCCGCAGCGTCGGGCCCTCGATCGCCGTTCAGTTCAATCTCCCGGAAGACCTCTGGCCTGTGCGCGCAGACAGCGCGCAACTCGAGAACGCGCTGCTCAACCTGTGCATCAATGCACGCGACGCGATGCAGCCCGGTGGGGGAAGCTTGACGGTGACGGGCACCAACTGTTCATTTCCCCGCGACGCAAGCACGCCCATCGGGAACGCGCCTGGTGACTACGTGTGCCTCGAGGTGCGCGACACGGGTTGCGGCATGGATGCGCAAACCAAGGCTCATGCCACGGAGCCGTTCTTCACAACCAAACCCTTGGGCCAGGGCACCGGCCTGGGTTTGTCGATGGTGTACGGATTCGCCCGCCAATCGGGTGGCCAAATGCGCATCGAGTCGGCATTGGGTCAAGGCACCACCGTCAGTATCTATATGCCCCGTATCGACGGCGATGCGAACGACGCGGAGGCTGCGGTTGGTCAGCGCAACCCAACAAGCGATACGGCGGCATTCTCAGCACCGAGGTCGGCGCGCGTGCTTCTGATCGAGGACGAGGCACCGCTTCGAGCCCTGCTCCAGGAAGAACTTGTCGCCGCGGGCTACGAAGTCACTGCCGCGGCAGACGGCCGGGAAGGCCTTGCGTGCCTGGATGACGGGCCAAACAACGACCTCCAGATCCTGATCACCGATGTCGGACTTCCCGGTGGCATGAATGGACGCCAGGTCGCCGATGTCATGCGCCTGCGCAAACCCGACCTCAAGGTGCTGTTCATCACGGGCTACGCGGCCGGCGCCGCCGTGGGCAATGGTCTTCTGGAGCCTGGGATGGAAGTGATGACCAAGCCTTTCGAGCTGGGCGAATTCAAGCGGCGCATTGCCCGGATGCTCGACACCTGAGCCAACGGTCGGCAGACAGCAATGCCAGCGGCCGTTCATGAACGCGCGGGGTCGATCAAGGCGCTTCCTCATTCAGACGGCGAAACCATTCGCCATACGGTGTGTTCTTGACCAGCTTGCGATTCATATCGGGGGAGCCGTCGGTCCACCACGGCGGGCCGCGCTCGCCCAGCCGACGCTTCGCATGGTCGACAAGGGCGCGCGCGTCCGCGCGCCTCTCGACGGAGGCAGATGCGCGCAGCGCGCGCCGTGCCGCCATCAGTTGGCAAACCCAGAAGTCTTTTTCGTCTTCCGGCAGTCCGGGGTTCGTTGCGCGCCACAGACGTCCACGTATCACCAGATAGCGGCCATCGGGTGTCACAAGGGGGCCGTCGACGGCCTGCGATCGGCTGTTGCTCCCGCTCACTTGCGCTCCTTCTCAAAGAGCAACGAGAGACGAATGGGCCCACCTTGCCCCATCGCGTCGACACGCGCCCCTTTGCGGGAGACGAGCAGTCGCCGGCGAAGGGCGAGTTCCTGGGCCACCTCGCGCACCTGCGGCATCAGGGCCCGCCAGTCCGACGGCGCGTTCGCCAGGGCTCGCGCAACCTCCGAAGGGCAGATGCTGGCTCCAGGCGCACGACGGGCCAGCAGCTCGAAGATTTCCGCTTCGACGGCCTCGTTCGTCACGACCGTCCGTGAGGCAACGCTCATGGCTGCTGGCCTCCCGCGTCAACCAAACCTGCGACTGACAAAGCGCGATCCTTTCAACCCAAAACGCCAAGGCGCATCGATCGCCTTCGAAATGCCGATGCGGACGCCGACCACCACATCCTGTGCCACGCTCGGCCCCTTCAGCTCGAAAGGCGCGCGGTCGAGCGGCAGGCCATCGTGCGAACCGGTGATCCCCAGCGCCTGGGCGACCCGCCCCGGCCCCGCGCACAAGAGCCGCGGCTCGAGAAGCCCTCGGCGTGCCTGCATCGCATCGAGACCGTCCGTCGGCTCCAGCGCGCGAATCAGGACACCGGCGCCGTGGCCCTCCTCCCGGCAGACGAAGTTCAAGCACCAATGCAAGCCGTAGGAGCGGTACACATAAGCGCGGCCTGGCGGACCGAACATCGTGGCGTTGCGCACCGATCGGCCGCCATAGCTGTGCGAGGCCGGGTCCAAGACGTCATAGGCTTCCGTCTCGACGATGCGCCCCCCGACCCCTTCCACCCAAAACGACGCACCGATCAATGCCCGCGCGAGCTCGGGCGACGAAACGCCAAAGTCGATGGAAGGCGAAGAGCACATGCCGGCAGCGTGCTGCCGGTGGCTGCCCAGCGATGTCGCCATCCCTCTGGCGCAGCTGTAGTCGCACGGCGCATCCAAGGCCTAGGCAGATGCCGGAGCAAGCTCACGGCAGCGCATCCAGGGCCTCGACATTGCACTCTTCGAGAACAAGGTGCACATTGGACTTTTTCTTCGCAAAAGGTGGTGACCGATGGCACTCGCTTTGCTTTCTGAAATTGCTGCAATCAAGCTGCCGCTCACTGTCATCGCGAGAGCGGACGTGCAGAAGGTGTCTCGCCTGGTTTACGCTGGCCTTGTGGAAGCGAGGTTTCGCACGCTCAGCGGGCAGTCGACGGGCTACTGCGATCCGCTCGAGGCGACGGTCACCGCGATCACGCCCGAGGGCTGGCTATCTCTCGGCCGCCGACAGTGAACCACGCAGTGGCTGCGGCGCGGCCTGTGTCCGCTGCCGTGGGCAATTCCTGAGAAGCTGCGAGACGCCCTGCGGCCCCGCATCCGGAATGGTGCCTCTTCCTCCGCGCTTCAATCGTTGACGCAGCTGTTCTCGTCCGCGACAAGGCATTCGGGAAGATCTTCCCCGACGGCACCGCCGCGCGTGCGCACCGCTGTGGAGGCCGCCTGTGCCACTGCCAAGTCGCGCGGCAGGAGGACCCAGAGTTGTCCTCGCTCCTTCATGCGCCGAGCCTGCGTCGCAGCTTGCTGGCCATTGCCGAAGAAGTAGTCCGCGCGCACTGCACCGCGAATGGCACCGCCCGTGTCCTGCGCGATCGTCAAACGGCGCATTGGCGCCCCGCTGCCTGGCGCGCGCGTGGACACGAACACGGGATACCCGAGCGGCGTGCTTCGCGGATCCACTGCGATCGAGCGTCCAGGCGATAGCGGCACCCCCAGCGCGCCAACCGGTCCTCCGCCAGGCGCATTGGCCTCCTTGAAAAACACGTAGCTTGGATCCTCGATGCCCGAGCCAGTCACCCGCTGTGCGGCGCGGCGTCCGGGCACCGCAACAGCGCCATTGACCTTGGGCAGGGCGAGTGTGAAGCCACGCGTGCGAACCACGGAGACGTCGGCGCTGCTGGCGGCCGCGGGTTGCACTGCTTCGTCCTCCTCATCGTCATTGTCGAGCTCGAGTTCCAGCGAGGAGCCGCGCACTTTCACGGGGCTGCGAGGTTTGCCGGACGCCGCCTGGGCCAGCGTGGGCCTGAACGGCTGACCGTTCTGCTCCGCGTAAGCAATGCGAATCACCTCGCCCGAGTCCAGACGAATGCGGCCAGAGCCCTGGATCTGCATCTCGTAGAGCGCAGAAGCGCTGTTCACAAAGGCGATGACCTTGGCATTCGGCGCACCCTTGGTTTCGATTTCTTTGCGTGTGTAGTAGGGCAGGAGCCGCTTTCCCTCGACACGAAGACGCACCTTGCGATCCAACGTGTCTCTGGTGATGCGCGAGAGATCGAGCGCGTACAGCCCTGCGCGGCCCATGTCACGCGTACTCAGTCCCGCTTGCACCACAACACTGCGCCCCGTCACACGCGCAGCGACGATCCCATCGCCTTTGGGAAGTTTTCGCGCGTCCGCAAACAGCATGTCTTGGGGCTGTGCATACACGGGGTAGATGTTGGGCGCGCCGTAGTGCCGACTGCCGCTGATCTCAGGCTCGAAGTAGCCGGTGACGACGCCGTCAGGGCGCCGATCATCGTCGCGGATCTGATAGGCCGAGAAATCGCGCTCGAAAAAATGGCGGATGGCCAAGTCATCGGCACGATCTACTTTTCGTGCACGATCGCAGACTTGCCGCCACGCCTGTGCTCGCCCCGACAAGACCTTGCAGCTGCCGAGAAACGCCGGCCATGTCTCCGAGAAATCATCCTGCCGCCAGCCGGGCAAGAGCTCGAAGCCCACCGAGGTATAGGTGGCCAATCGAGTGGAAAAAGTACGCGCTCGACCCGCGATCGCACCCGCGCTGCTCAATCCGGGTCCGCCGGCGAGGGATGCCTGCGACCCGCTCGATGGCGCTTGCCCTGTTGAGCGCGATGGAGAAGCCGGACGAGGACCCGGCAGCGGCGCTGATGCACGCGGTGTTGACGTTGCCGAGCGCTGCGCCGATGGGTTTGCCGACCACTCAGGTATCGCGCCGGGGCCTCCTGCACTGTCGACCGAATGGGAGTCACCCATCGTGCACGCTGCCAGTGTCACTGCGCCCAAGGCACTCAGGGCGACCCAGCGAGCAAGGGTCTTGTCTCGCAGTTGCATGCCGATTCCTCGCGAAGGAGCTTGCTGATGCGCCACGTGACCGACGAAGTGGCGCTGCGAACGGCCAAGCTTAATGCCGGCCAGGTGTTTGCGAATCGGGGCGACTGCCTAGCGCAAACGACGTAGGAACGCCGCACACGCGAGGACAAGGCTCGCCGCCGGGCCTTGCTTGGGCGCTGCAATGCGCAGGCAGCTGGCGCCTTGCTGTGGATGTACCTTCGCTGCCGATCCACTGCGGCGATAAACGATCTGCAGGCGGCTTGTTGAATCAAGCAGACGTCGTCAGCACTTCGATCGTGAGGTGGCCGCATTCGCCATGAAGCTCACCTTGATCCACAGGTCTCGACCTGACGCCTTCGCCGATGATGGATGGGAAGGTTGACGCCCCGCGCTGCAACGCTTCCTGGCTTCTCAAAGGACCATCCGGTCCCACGCCCGATTTGCCCACTCATACTTTCCGCAAGCATAGGAGACGAGCGTGTCCACCGCGGCTTCGCTGCTCATCGGCTGCGCAGCCCGATAGTGACAGCCCGTCGTGACCAGCTGGTGCTCGAGATGAAAACCCCGATCGTCGGCGTAGACCTGCATGTAGGTTCCATCGCGTCGCTCCACGATCGCGAAGGCATCGGGCGCTTCGGCCAGTCGAGGAATCCAGTGGCGCAGATTGTCCTCCGTCGCCTCCTTGCCGACACCAAAGTCGGGGCACTCCAGGAAGGGGCGCTGGTACTCTGCGCCGATATCGAAGACCAGGTGGGCATGCGCGCTCGATGCGTCCTGGTGGTACATCGCGATGAAGAAGCAATCCTTGGCAGCGAGCGGGACATGAACGAGGGAGATTCGTTGCACCTTGCAGCGCCTCGCGAGCACCAACTCAAGACTGGGTTCCGGTCCGAGCGGCAAGCGAAGCTCTTCGCGAAGACGCTGCGCAAGCGAAAGGGCATCGCGCTTGATGCGTTCCCCTGCCGCGAACTCCTCAGTGCCCTCCTGGAGAAGCGCCAGGTATTCGTGGAGTTGCATCAAACGCGAAGGCGTCGGCGCCGCGGAGCGGGAGGCGAACAAGGAGGCGATCTTGCGTGCGAGCATGCTGGCGACAGGATGAGTCAAGACGATCTGCGGCGATAGGATGCCGGCGAGCAAACGGCCTGTCCAGTTCACCGATGTCTTTCCGCTCGCCTTGAGCGACTTCGCGCCGACCACGCCGCAAGCGGCAGTGCGCTCACACTTGCGCTTGCAAGCAAGTGCGGTCCTTACCTAATGACCCGACGGACATCGTCCTACTTTGGGTCCGCACGTGGGTTCCTAGATTGACAGTCATTGGAGACGCACGGGGCGACTCCATCAATCATCAAGCCCAGGGGACTCATCCATGAAAAAGCATCTTCTCGTTCTCGCCATCGCATCCACCTGCTTCGCCATGAGCGCGGCCAACGCCGCCGAAGGCATGACCAAGGACCAGTACAACGTGGCCAAGGAAAAGATCGAGGCCGACTACAAGGTCGCCAAGGCCAAGTGCGACACGATGAAGGACAACGCCAAGGACGTCTGCGAGAAGGAAGCCAAGGGCACGGAGAACGTGGCGAAGGCGCAGCTGGAGCAGGACTACAAGCCCAGCGCCGCACACGCGAAGAAGGTCGCCGAGGAAAAGGCCAACATGACCTACGACGTTGCCAAGGAAAAGTGCGACGACCAATCGGGCGATGCCAAGAACTCTTGCGTGAGCCAAGCCAAGGCCGACCATGACAAGGCCAAGGCCGACATCAAAGCGATGAAGGGCTAAACCCATCCCGAGACGGCAAGACAAGGGGTACGCAATCAGGCGTACCCCCCTGCCTTCCTCTGTGCCCCGCCTTGCGCGGGGCATTCTTTTTCTGGCTTCAACCGGTTCCCAGGCGCCGGTCGCGCCTAACGGAGCGCACGAAAATATGCTAACGGCGCGTGTGAGATCGCACTGCTAGGTCAACACCCGCTGGCGCCGTAGACCGAGCTCTACACCAGAAGCACCCGACAGGTTTCACGCCTGCTTGGTCCCCAGCTTTGCACGGGAAAGCCCGTAGCGCCTCATCTGACGGCTGATCGCTCTGATGTCTTGGGTCCTGCACTGAGAGCGCAAGTAGCTTCGACCAAAACGTCGTGTTAGCAAACAGAGGCTGGTGCCACCGGACTCGAGTTGATGGCCGTCAAGTCACGGCGGCCCGTTTGTCGACGTGACGTGTTCCAACGAACAGAATCGATGAGAAGGAGCTTGTGATGCGATTGACCACCAAGGGTCGCTTTGCCGTGACCGCGATGATCGACATCGGGCTGCGTCGACAGCTGGGGCCTGTGAATCTGGCCGCCATCAGCCAGCGACAGCAGATTTCGCTGTCATACCTCGAGCAGCTCTTCGGCAAACTCCGCAAGCACAACCTGGTTGAATCGGTCCGTGGGCCCGGCGGGGGCTACCGTCTTGCTCGCCACAGCGCGGACATCTCGGTGGCCGACATCATTGCGGCCGTCGATGAGAGAGCCGCCCTCGGCAACGATGCGGATGATGCTGACGACCTGAGCGCGCCGGGTGCCTCGTCGTCGTCACTGGCGCGAAGCACCGAAGAACTCTGGGCTTCGCTGAATCAGCGCATGCTTGATTTTCTGCGCACAGTCACTTTGCAAAAGCTGGTCGAAGATCAAGTCGCCAAGGGCGCGCAGCTCGAAGCACCCACCCCGGCCAAGCGTGCGATCACCTCGCCAGCCCCCGTGAAACCCTTGCGCACCCGCGCCCCCAATTCGGTCTTCGCACTGGCCAATGCGATGTCGAAGCACTGATGCTGTCGCTCCAGTACTGCAAGCGCTGATCCAGCTGCAATCCACCATCACAAGCTTCACCTCATGCGCCGCGCGGTCGGCCATGAGAAGCCGTGAACCGGCTGGCCGCGAGCCGAAAGGGCATCCCGTTCACGAGTAAGCACGAGACGAGCTGAACAGGTTGCGCGAAACGCAATTTGATGTGCGCGTGCGCCTGGGCGCCACCCTTTCGGGGCATCTATCCCAACATACTCAGCGCTCGAACAGGTGCACCACACACGCCTTTCATGCCGCTGGCAGCTGCGACGTGGGCCGGCGCAGCCATGGCAAGTTCTTGCGTTCGCGCCAAGCAACCCAACCCAGTGGCAGGTCCGCGAGTTCAGCGAGCGTCTGGTCCAACTGCACCAGCTGACCCAGCCCGACGATCATCGCCTCCGACGCGGCGGCACCGCTGGCGGGCAGCATCTGCCAAGCACCGTCGTCCTCGTCGTGGAACACCTGCAGGATTGGCTCAGTGCCATTCATGATGGACTTCACGGTGAAGCAGGCAACGTTCGGGGCATCTTCGAAAGCCCAGGTATCAGACATATCTCTGCAGGCAGTTGTTGAATCACTGGCACCAGTGAAGTTAGAAGTTCGCTGTCGGACCTCGGCCGAGGTCACGGTACTGAAAGTGGCTGCACCTGGCCGATGGCGGCTGCTCGGCATCGTAGCGAAGCCGCTGCTTTCAACGCCGCATGCCCGGCATTTTCCGCCCCCAGCATGACCTCATCCTCGAGTGCTGTGGCGGATCAGAATGATCTGACGGGCAGTTGTCTGCTCGGCTTTGCACCACCGGCCGCGAGATGCACACGGCGAGCCGTCCAGGGGCGTCTACGCCGTGTTCCAGTCGGCGCCGTACGTGGCGGCCGCATAGGTCTGGACCACCATCGAGCCGAGCAGGCCGTGCATCACGTCACCTTGCGCCGCGCGCCGGCTCACGATCGCGGTCAACAGTCCCTTGGCGGCCAACGCCTGCAGCGCGCGATCCACCCATACCTGACGTTGTGCCTGCGGCAACGCCTCGATCTCTCTACGCATCGTGCGGATCCGCTCGCCGGCGGAATCGACGGGAGGGGTCGGGGTCGCGGATGGTGTGGCAACCGTGACGGCCGTCGTGGCGGCAGCAGCGCCCGACGATGCGACAGCTTCCGCGGCGGCCTGTGCCGGCGGCGACTCGAGATCCGGCTCTTCGTCTACGTCCGCCGGCGCAGGCGCCTCGCGCTCGTTGCGCAGCAACGAGCGAAGATAGGAATAGGCGTTGTCCACGGCGCGCAGCGAGTTGTTGGCCGCACGCCTCTCCAATGCATCGAGCTGCTCGCGCACCCGATCGTCGCCGAACTCTTTGATCAGGCCATCGAGCTTGATCTCTCGAATGCCCAGGGTTTCTGCGCGGAGCACAAGATTGGCGTCGACCGGCTTGTCCGCGCTTGTCGCAAAGGGCGAACGGGCACGACGGCGAACCGCAAACTGCACTTCATCGACCACCCTGCCCTGGCGATGCTCGATGAGCTCGATCTCCAGGTCGGTCTCCTGGTTGATCTCGGCCACCGCCTCCTTCACGCGCTCGTTCTTGAACTTGCGCCATTCGCGGCGGTCGCCACCAGGCAGATTGCTCAGCGCGTCGGTCCACCACCCCACCGGCTTGCGGCTCGTCACGCCGCCGGGATTGTCCCGGTAGCGCACGCAGAATCTCGTACAGGGCGATCGCGGCATAGGTGCTCAAGCGGGCAAGCACGTCGAGTTCGATGCGGGCCCAGCGCGAGGGCTCGCGCAGCGCCGTCATGATGGACGGGGGGAAGGACCAGCTGACCCAGGTCTCGCCGCGACGAACCTCCAGCGCGACTTCCGACAGCATGGAGAAACCGCGCCATTTGACCCCGTCGCCTGGCGCCGTGGATTCCCAGTCGACCTCCAGGCTTCTCATTTCGCCGAGGTAGCGTTTGGCGGCCGTACGATCGGCCCCATCGGACCCGGTGGTGCGCAGCACGGCCGCCAGGGGCGCCTCGAACATGAAGTCCGCCAACGGCATCGAGGCCATGGCGGTAAGGCGAGCCTGTGACACCTGCAGCAGCACCGTGTAAATGCGCCGGGCGGTCAACGTCACCCGTGCGGAGCGCGGGACCATCACGATCATCTCGTGTGGCTTGCGCAGTTCGAGCCCGTCGGTGCCCACGACGCGGGTGGGCCCCGAGGACGAAAGCGGGCTGGAAGCTGTCATCTCGCGATCATATGTCCAAGTCGCGCTGGACACCAAGCGGGCCTGCCTACCAATTTTGGCGTTGGCAAGTGTCCGAAGCTTGGTTAAACCGCGGACACTTCGCCTGCCGACGCACTTTTAGCCCGAGTAAAACACGGACAGGGGGCGAATTCGAAGACAGCCCAGCGCCTCATGCCCGCGAGTAAATCGCGGACACGAGACCGATTCCTCCTCCATTTTGGGTCGATTTGCCCCTGGTTAGATCACGGACGCGTGCCAAGAACGCGGCTTGAGGGCGGCCAAGTCGTCCTGTGGACAACCCGGCGGGGTGCTGTTAGACCACGGACGACTTCCGAGCAGGGCACGGACGGATCCGAGTAAAGCGCGGACGGATCCGCGTAAAGCACAGACAATTTGCCTCTAAAAATCATCATAAGTCGTTGATTTTAAAGGGGAAACTACGAATGGAAGTCTCTGCTAACTTCTTTAAAGGTATTAATACCTTCTTAAACTCGGGAGAAGTTATCCACAATCGAAGAGAACTTCAGCGAAACCTCTGCTGGTGGATTGCAGATTCTTCGAATTTCGACGAGTGCTGGGCATAATCGCATGACATCAGCAATTTGAGAGTTTCGCTCGTGGATATCAAACAAACCATCAAACGTCAGTCCCTCGAAGATATCGAGGCACAGGCGCAACGCATCGCCGGCATGATGGATCACATCCGCACGGCGATGCTGGCGCCGACCGCCACCAAGCTTGCACCGGCATTGGGTTCTGCGCAACTGGCAGACCTGTGTGGCGTCGACAAATCGAAGATCGCCTATCGCCTCACCCGCGGTGATCTGCCGGCGGGTTCGATCCAGGGAAATCGCCGCGAATGGTCGATGGGCGAAGCCCAACTGTGGTCGCGCGATTTCCGCAGTGAGCACATGCGCCCCAAGGGTGCCGCCGGCATCACCATCACGGTGGCCAACTTCAAGGGTGGCGTCGCCAAAACCACCTCCGCAGTGACCCTTGCCCAAGGTTTGTCGATGCGGGGTCACAAAGTCCTGCTACTCGATCTGGATCCCCAGGGATCGGCGACCACCCTCTTTGGCGTGCTGCCCGATGCCGAGGTCGACACCGAACACACAGCGATGCCGCTGTTTGCCGGCGACCAGGACGATCTGGCGTACGCGATCCGCACGACCTACTGGCCGAGCATTGACCTGGTCTGCGCGGCTCCCCTGCTCTACGGCGCCGAATTCGTGCTGCCAGCGCGGCAAGCCAAGGACCCGGGCTTCGAGTTCTGGCGCGTGCTCGACCGTGGCCTCGACACCCTGCGCGAGGCCTACGATGTGATCGTCATCGACACCCCACCCTCGCTGAGCTACGTCACCATCAACGCACTCATGGCCGCGGATGGTGTGATCATGCCCTTGCCGCCGTCTGCATTGGACTTCGCGAGCTCGGCCCAGTTCTGGGATCTGTTCTCCGACCTGTGCAACCAACTGATCCGCAGCCGCGGCAAGAACAAGAGCTTCGAGTTCATCGACGTGCTGCTCTCGCGGGTGGAGGCCTCCGACGCCGCGAGCTCGGTGGTTCGGCAATGGGTGCTCGAGGGCTACGGCGACAAGGTGCTGCCGATCGAGATTCCGAAGACGGCCGTCGCGGCCACGGCGAGCGCCGAGTTCGGGACGGTGTACGACCTTCCGCGTGGATCGGTGAGTTCGAAGACCTTCGCGCGGGCGCGCGATGCGTACGACAGGATGTGCGAGTTGGTGGAGCAACAGATACGGGCAGTCTGGGCACGTCAGCTGTCCGAAAACGCCATGCTGGTGGCAGGAGATTGATATGGGCTTGAGAGACAAAGCTTCCAAGATCGACTTTGCTTCGCTGACTGCCCCTGTTTCGGTGACGCCCGAAACCAAGCAGCCCAAGACGGCGCCTGGCGCCATGATGGCTTTTGCGAACGACGCGCGATCGGACCTGCTGCGCGAGAACGAGATCCTCAAGGAGGCCGCGGACAAGGCCGCGGGCCTCGAGGCGCAGCTGCAGGAAGTCCGCACAGAACTCGAAGGCTGGGAGGGCGCTCGCGCCACGCGCCACCTGGACCCCAAGCGCATTGGACGCAGCCGGTACGCGAACCGGCACGAGAGCAGTTTTGCGGGTGAGGATTTCGAACGGCTCAAGCGCGAGATCCAGGAGTCGGGCGGCAATGTGCAGCCGATCAAGGTGCGTCCGGCCAGCAAGCCGGGCGGCGAGTTCGACTACGAAGTGGTCTTCGGCCATCGCCGTCTCGAGGCGTGCACGCAGCTCGGTCTTCCCGTCCTGGCCGTCATCGACAACCTCGATGATCGGTCGCTCTTCGTCGAGATGGAGCGCGAGAACCGTGAGCGCCAGGATCTGTCGCCGTGGGAGCAGGGGATGATGTACCGGCGCGCGCTGGACCTGGGTCTCTTCACCTCGAACCGCGCCTTGGCCACGGCGCTGGGCATCGATCACAGCAACGTGGGCAAGTCGCTCGCGTTGGCGCGGCTTCCGGACGAAGTAGTCGCTGCCTTCCGGTCGCCACTTGAGATCCAACTGCGCTGGGCGCCCTTGCTCAATCGCGCGCTCGAGTCGGACGCGGAAGGCGTGCGAGCCCGGGCCGAAAAGTTGTTGACCCAAGCGGCGCGACCGGCTGCCAAGGAAGTGCTGGCCAAGCTTCTGGTCGCCGATACCGAACTTCAGGTCGATGCGAAACCCCACACGCTGACGGTCAAGAACAAGAAGGCAGCAACGCTAAGCTTCGATGCGGACGGCCGGGCGAATGTGCGCATCCACGTGCCGCTGTCTGTCGAGCGCCGCGCGTCCCTGGAGAAGCTGTTAGCGGAGTTCCTGCATAACGAGTAAGCAGACTGCCCAGCGGCAGTAGTGCAGAGACGAAAGAGGGGTGTGGTTCGGAACCACACCCCTTTTTCTTGGCCTGTTCGTTGCGCTTGTCGAACCGAGCCCAATCAATACCTGGATGGAATGCGCGCCCCCTCGATAGATAGGCAATTCGAACGAAGAGAAAGTAGCGCCAGTCTCTGAGGAAGGAGTCGCCCGAGGGCAGGGCGCTGCGCGCAGATCCCACGCCAGGCGTTGTTCGTCCCCGCGGATGCTGCCCGGATCAGTGTTGGTTGGAGGGCTTTGCAGGAGTCCGCGCCGAGCGGGTCAAAGTGCGAGGCGTCAGCTTGCCGCGGCTTTTCTCTTGGTCCCTCTTGGGCTCGTAAACCGCAGGGGGTGTGGTTCGGAACCACACCCCTTTGCTTTTTCTCTCCTCGCGCCGGCTGAGTACGAGCGATTGATCTTGGCTCTACCCTCGGAAGGGGCGAAAAGGGATTAAAGAAAAGCCCCTTGTCACCAGCGACGTGGGATCGCCGCTGATCGGCGCCGCTCCTCCGAAGCCGCTAGACCGCACCGGTCCCGCGGGAAAGGACCACCGGCTACAGGAGATCCGCTGAGGGAGATTCAGGCAGTCGCCCTGACCAGTTTTCTCTGACGCGAGGTGAACTCGAGGCTTGGAGGAGGCGGGCGGGAAAGCGAACAGGTGTGGTTCCGAACCACACCCCCTTTTTCCATCCAATGGACCGGCAATATCGGCGCCTTCGTAAAGGCCGCGCAGGTTACACAGAAGCTGTTTGATGACAACTAAAGTGATCGAGCGCGAGTTGCTCAACTCGCTGCACAGGGGCCCAGCGAGAAATTCAGCCCATCAGGAAAAAGAACGTGGGACGGTCGTGTCATCTTTGCGAACGCGACTCGGAAGCCATCCGGCCAGTGGGCAATCAGAATCAACATGCCTGCGACACCGTCCGGCTGACAAACGCGTCAGCCGACGCAGATCCGACCGGTGCCTCGATCAGGGTGAGTAGCAGAAACGACGACACCGGTGACCCGCGCTATTCCCAAATCCTTGTCAGCCGTCCGAGCTGCCGCAAGGAACATTGAGGGGTGGTTCCGAACCACACCCTCTCAACCCATTCTCAGGGCGGCGATACTATAGAAGCGATTTGCAGGTTCCGGAGGGGGACACCTCGGAAATCCCTCGTCCTTTTGTGAGCGGCTGGGACTGTCCGTACGGCTGCTGAAAGTGTCTCGGCCGGGTGTGGTTCGGAACCACCCCCCAACCTAAGAACATTCCATGGATGATTTTGGGGCGAGTGGCATCGCAGGGGGAAACATCTCCAAGATCGATCCCCGCCGTGAGGGAGGTTGAGCTACTCATACCGTCTGGGCCGTAACCCGAGAATCCACTTAAGAAGCTCGGCACCGATTTTGTGGAATCCTGGGAAACCAAACTGTCCGTGCTTTACTCGCTTCCCAGTTGGCTGGGTCGACGGAGCCGGGCCTGCTGGTGGGCTCGAGGACGCATCGTCGGGCACCTCAGCTTCAGCACGCACCGCAAGCCTTTCTTCACAGCGCAGGCTTGTTGTTGGGGCCACGCTGGAGCCAGTAGATTGAGGCTACGCCTAAGCACCTGTCCCTTGCGACAGACATCGGCTTCGCCGCCGTGCAGCCCATCCTGAACCCCCAGGCTAGAGCGGCGGCAGGGGCAGCTAGCGACACTTTTCGCCAATCAAGCTTGTCGAGCAGCGCTCGGTTTCTTACCCTGGAAGCTCAGGTCACGTCGTGCATCACCGATCGCAAGTCCGAAGGCGAAGGGTCAACCCCACACATGCTGTTGAAGGCCAACAGTTCCGATTCAAATACAAGTATGCGCACACTTGATATTGAAACTCCGTATTAGTGCGATAGGAGATTCGAAGATCATTGCCGGATTCACTTGGTCCTTGCGCTCTGCCTTATGGCAGTCAGCGAGGCTCATGACCTGGCCGCAACGACCTGTCCAAAAGCCGGGGAAGCGGACTACGGGGGGTCGCACATTCCCATCAGTAAAGCCAGAAAAGCTGGCGGTACAGCAGCCTAGAGAAGTAGTTCTAAAGGCCTCCAGGGACACTCGCTGCGGCGCCGACATGGGATTAGGGCAAAGTGAGCCTCCACTCGTCGGCATCAAAAGTAGACGCTAAGTCGTTGATCTTTATAAAGATTCAGCTAACCTGCTTTTGCATGAGGGGTTTGTGCATCGAAAAATAACATGGATGATTATTGAGCGCGACGTGCAGCTCGAATGAGGAGAGAAGACGGCCCAGGCGTTCGGGGCAGTTGTCGAGGCTGGGCGGACACGCCCCCAGACAGCGCTCGCGCGCATACGAGTGGAGCGACCGCATGGTCGACATGCGTCGTTCAGGCGACCATGCAGCTGCGGAGAAACCAGACCGTCTGAGACCGCGCCTTCTTCCTCAAGTCAGCGGCCAGTGTCGGGTCGGCTCTGTCCGAGCTCAGCGATCAGCGCCGGGCAGTAGTTGCCGGACAGCCAGCGAACCTCGGCGGCTGGCACCCCGGGGGGGCCGCCGACCATTTCCCCGCTGGCGCCGTCCGACCTTCGCGCAGCGCGCCGTCGAACCCGCGCGAATCTTGCTTCTCGCCATCAGATCCGCCTGTGGGATCGCGACCGCTCGCGCTGGGCACGAAGCTGCCGACGCCAAATCCGCAGGAGGACGTTCGAGTACAGTCGTTTTGCCCGCCAGCATCAACGAACTGCCATGCCGAAGACATTGTCCCAACCGATCTGCCTTCTATCTGGGGACACGCGTGGGCTGACCGGGCGACATTCCTTTGGGAATCGCTGGACCTTTGCCGACTCAGTGAGTACGTGACGGCCCGTCCGGATGCTCCGGGCCGTCGACGGCCGTGGCTACAGTCGATGGCGGCCCTCGTGGTCGCGGCCTTGATCGGCTGGGGTTGCCTTGTGGGCGCGATCGAGGTGGTGGAAAGCCTGCGCACCGGGGTGCTCAACGACCGCAAAGGACCTGACGTCCTTGCAGCCGAGCAGCCTGTCGTGTACTGGGCCCTGATCGGGTTCTACACGGTGGCAACCCTGACTGCGGCCGGCTTGGCGCTGTTGCTGCTGGCCATTGCCGTGCGCGATCTCGTTGGTGCAAGAGACGCTGGCCGATAAATGCGCGATGGACGCACCCGGCTACCTGCTGGCCGGCGGCGACCAGCCCGTTGTGGCTCGTTCGTGCGGCCCAGCTTTCCTGGCCGACGCACAAACGCCTGCGTGGCGACGCCGAAGGACCGCCTCTGGCAGATTCTGCCTCTTGGTCATTCTTCCCGCAGCCAGGCGGCACGACGGAGTGCTCAGGGACGAGCTATCGCACGAACTGGGGATAGTTCGATGACGGTGGGCGATGGAGCGGTGTCGTTCCACAGCAGCGGCCTGCGCTCTAAGACGACATCCACCCGCGGCCGTCCTGGCTTTGCGGAAAGCCACGCTCCGGGCGCGACGGCACTGGGCTGCCAAATGCCCGCGAAGGCTATGAGCGAGAGGGCGAGACTTGGGCTTTGACGCGCGCTGGGTTACCGAACACCGTCGCGCCTTGCGGCACGTCACGCGTGACCACGCTCCCGGCTCCGATGACCGCGTCATCGCCTACCGTGATGCCGGGCAACAGAATGGCGCCGCCCCCGATCCACACGTTGCGCCCGATCCGGATAGGGCGCCCGAACTCGAGCCCGGTCTCGCGTTCTGCTGCGGTGCGCGGGTGGTCCGCCGTCAGGATCTGCACGTTCGGCCCGATTTGCGTCTTGTCCCCGATATGGACCTCCACCACATCCAGGATGACACAGCCGAAATTGAGGAATGCGCCAGACCCCAGATGGATGTTGAAGCCGTAGTCGCAGTGGAAGGGCGGCCGGATCGTCGAGCCATCTCCCACAGTGCCCAACCGCTCGGCCAGCAGCACGCGTCGATCGGCAGTGGCCATGCCCAGCGCGGCGTTGTAGCGCACCAGCCATTCCCGGGTCGCCGCCAGGTCGCCCTGGAGCTCGGCATTCGCCTGGGTCATAAAGCTCGCCAGCCAGCATCTTCTGTTTCTCAGATCTCATCGAAGGCACTCCATGTCGTCGGTCGTGCCAGCCATGCAGGCCATGGCCGGCTGATCGCAAGCCTAAGCGCCCGGAGCAGCTGTTGATGTAGGAGCCCGGGCGCAGTCAACCGGCCGATCGAAGGAGAGGACAGCCTTGATCTCGGCGTTGAGGGCATGAACATCTCCCTGGTGCAACTGGCCCGTTCCCAAGGTGCTCAAAGACCTGCTTCAAGGCGCACAAAACGTCGGCGCCCCCCCAACTGTTATCATGACCACTCAAAGACAGTTCGAGAGCGAGTGCGTATACGAACTAGCTGCCTGGAAACAGGTCCTGCACACCAGCAGGGGTAACAGAGCCTCGCAGCGATAGCCCTCGGGCTGTCAAGGGAAGGGCCTTCGGGCCCTTTTTCTTTGGCCGCGCCGATCCCAGCACCCTCCCCAAAAGAAACCCGACCAGGCATGGCCTGGGCGAGATTAAGACCCTGGCGCTCACACCAGTGCGAGGTCTCACAGTGGCGACACCGTGAGGGGTAAGGCCGCTGTTGGGGCCTCATGCCTCACGGTACTGCGCGCGCAATTTGTCGAGTTCTGAATTGTTAGCGTATCTGCTTGGCGACCGGCGGGCTCCGTGGAGGCGAATCCCTTGATGAACACCTCGGACATGCTGTCCAACCGGGAGTCAGCATTCGAAGGAAAATCAACAACCTGTCCATGAGGCGAGAGGCCGTCGGCACCTGCGCCCTCCGCAGGAGTCAGCGCGAAACGCGAGCCACTGCCCATGGTGAACTGACTGGATTCGCCCGACCATGGGCGCTGAACGAGCCGGCGATCCAGCATGCCGTGTCTCGACGCCTTCCCGGACGCAACTGGCTCGCGGCACAAACCGGTGGAACTCGTCGCGGGCTCAGACAAAGAGGGCGTTCGTGCCTGGCGAGGCGGTCTTGGCTCGCGCGGAAAACCCCTCGTAGAAGAAAACGATGTTGTTCGCCGGGTCACCCGAAAGTCGCCCCCGAACCTTGTCGAACGTCATCATCGCCACGCTGAACTTCGGTGGCCCGACGACCAGGACGGGCTGCGATCGAGCTTCATGCCACTGGTAGGTGCCACCGTGTTGTCGACGTCCAACTTCGAGGATGTAAGACCCCATCAGTTCGACCAAGGCCTTCACATCCGCAGGCGGCATTTCCTTGGCATATGGCGACGCCTCCGCCAGCATCTCCTCCACGATGGAAAGACTCTGCTCGGAGTAATCGAGCCGTCCTCCGGCGCGCGCCTGGAACTGGGACACGGCCAGTGCGGCCTTCTCGCGGACCTGCGCCGCGAGGTCGGGGCCTTGGGCCGACGCCGGCGAAGGCTCCACCATAGTCAGAGCGAGCAACGCTGCGAGGGCCGGGACAAATCGAAAAATGGTCATGCTGCGCGTCGGATGGGCGGGCAGGGGGAAGGCCCGCGATAGCGCGGAACACCAACCCTGCCCGGAGTCCCTCTTTGGGCTGGCCAGCGACAATTATCTTGAGCGCTCGACGACAACTATCGTGAGCGGTTGACGCACGCAGTCCGGGGTGCGTTTGCGGTCGGGTTCTACAGTGGATTGCCTCTTCAGGAGGCAGCCACAGTGCCCGGCGATCGCATATCGGATCTTCAAGTGACCAAGTACAAGCAATTGCGCGGCAAGCACACCCAGGAGGTTGCAGCAGCCAAGACCGGCATCAGCGTGGCCAGCGCGCGGAGGATCGAATCCGCGGTGCTGTTGCCATCCCAGAGGCCGCCGCGCAATTGGCGCACGCGTGCTGACCCGCTGCAGGATGTATGGCAGTCGGAGGTGGTGCCGATGCTCGAGTCGGCACTTAGCCTGATGGCCGTCACGGTGCTGGAGGAATTGCAGCTTCGTTACCCGCAGCGCTTCGATGGTGCGGTGCTGCGCACGCTGCAGCGACGGGTGCGCCAGTGGCGTGCCGAACACGGTGGAGATCGTGAGATCTTCTTTGCCCAGGTACACCCGCCGGGCCGACTTGGCCTGTCGGACTTCACGGTATGCGATAGCCTGGGCGTCACCATTGCCGGAGTTGTCTTGCCGCATCGGCTGTACCAGTTCGCCTTCGCCCACAGTGGCTGGCGCCACGCCCGCATCGTGCTCGGCGGCGAGAGCTTCCAGGCGCTGTCCAGCGGTCTGCAGGAGGCGTTGTGGATGGCTGGCGGCGGGCCTGAAGAGCATCGCACCGACAGCTTGTCGGCGGCCTTCAACAATCTGGCCGAACAGCAGGAACTCACGGCCCGTTACCGCGAGCTGTGCGAGCACTACGGGCTGCGCGGCAGCCGCAACAACCCCGGCGAGAGCCATGAGAACGGCGCCATCGAATCGCGTCAGGGCAGCCTGAAGGTCGCGCTCGAGCAGGCCTTGCTGCTGCGTGGCACGAGGGAGTTCGCTGACATGGAGGCGTACGGTCAGTTCGTCGCCGAGACGGTGCGCAGGTTGAACGCACGCTGTGCACGAGCTTGGGAAGTCGAGCGCGCGAGCCTACGGCCGTTGCCGGTGCGACGCACCGTCGACTTCGAGGAGGTCGACGCGCGCGTCAGCAAGTACGGCGTCTTCACCGCCAAGGGCGTGACCTACAGCGTCCCCTCACGCCTGATCGGCCACCGGCTGAAGGTTCGGCTGCACAGCGCACACATCGAAGCCTGGCTGGGCGGCGTGAAGGTGTTCGAGTGCGAGCGACTTCGCGGCAGCGTCCAGGACCGGCATCCCAAGCGGATCGACTGGCGACACATGATGCCCTCGCTTCGACGCAAGCCGGGCGCCTTCGCACGGTGGGTGATGCGAGACGCCATGTTCCCGCGCAGCGAATATGCCCAGGCCTGGCAACGCATCAGCCAACGGTTGAGCGAGCGCGAGGCCTGCCGGTTGATGGTCAACCTGCTGGATCTGGCCGACCGGGCCAACGTCGTGGTTGAGCTCGCCCGCGTGCTCGCGGCATTGGGTGAGCGCGATGAACTGCCCGACATCGACGTATTGCGGGCACAGTTCGCGCCGCGCCCAACGTTGATGCCGGTGGTCGAGGTGATGCTGCCGCCAGCAGCGGTGTATGACGAACTGCTGGAAGCCGCATGAATACGACGGCCACCACGCGCACCGCGGCCGATGCCGCGCGGCTGCCTCTGATGCTGGGGGAGTTGAGGCTTCCCACGATGAAGCGGCTGTGGGCCGATCTGGCCGAGCAGTCCAACCGTGATGGGTGGACGGCCGAGCGCTTCCTCGGCACCCTGCTCGAGCAGGAGGTGAACGAGCGCGAGACGCGCCGGCTTGCACGAGCCCGGGTCGACAGCCATCTGCCGCCAGACAAGAGCCTGGCGAGCTTCGACTTCGACGCCGTCGCGACGATCTCCAAGGCGCACATCACCGCGTTGGCCGAGGCCGACGGGTGGATCGCACAGGGGCACAACCTGCTCGCCTTCGGGCCGCCAGGCGTAGGCAAGACGCACCTGATTGCCGGCATCGGCCACGCGCTGATCGATCAAGGCTACAAGGTGCTCTTCGTGCGCACGAGCGAGCTCGTGCAGCGGCTGCAAGCTGCGCGCCGCGATCTGCGTCTACCGGCCGAGTTGGCCAAGCTCGACCGCTTCGATCTGCTCGTGTTGGACGACCTTAGCTATGCCAGGAAAGACCAGGCCGAGACCTCGGTGTTGTTCGAGCTGATTGCCGAGCGCTACGAGCGCAAGAGCATCGCCATCACGGCCAACGCACCGTTCTCGGCGTGGGACGAGGTGTTCGCGGACAAGGCCATGACGGTGGCGGCCGTGGATCGGCTGGTGCACCAATCGACGATCCTGGAGATGAACGTGGACAGCTACCGCCGCCGCGCTGCGTTGCCGGCTCGCCGGCAACGCAGCGCAACGACAACGACTCAATGACCACACTCGACCGCACCGCTCAAGATAGTTGACGCTGACCGCTCAGAATAGTTGACGCCGGGCACTTTGGGCTGCTGGGCGCAGCCGCTCAGCATCGTAACGGCCCCGTGTCGATCCAGCGTGACTTCGCCCAAGGCACATCTCAGGGCCGGCACCAGCACGCACATGCGAGGGTCACAGCCGGTGAGCACTCACCCCCAGCGGTACGCGGGCAAGACCCGCCAGCCTTGACGATCAAGCCGCCGCGGAACGCGGACGTCGATTCGGCATGGCTTCGCGCGATGCGTATTCCGCCTTGGCCCGGTTGACTGCCTCTTCCGGGAGCAGCTGCAGCTTTCGGCAGCTCGAACACTGATACAGGCGACGTTGGGAGAACAAGCGCATCCACCCTCGTCGCTCCACGCGTCCCAGGTGATTGGCAGTGCAGTCGCAGGCAGAGAAGAAAGACATGTTCGCAAAGAGAAGAGTTGCGTCCATCGTTGCCGGCAAGCGTGACGGATCCCTCGCTTGTCGTGGCCATGGTGAGGCGCATCACACATGGCGCGCTTTTCTTCCCTTGATGCCGGTCGCGAGGCGCAGCACCTGTGATTTGATTGCATTTTGTTTCATTGGGCCTAGCATTGCAACCAAATGATTACATTGTCTCGGCGTGGGGGTTGATACCAGCGGTAGAAGTGCGCCTCAGGTGCGTGACCGTTTGGACCGGCCGGCAACGCCCTCTGGTGAGGTTGCTCATGACAGACACCATCTCGCAGGTTTTCGAGTTGCCAAGGCAGTTGGACGACCGCGTGCGCGTGTCACGTCCGGTCCGTGCCGTGTTCCGCGTGGCTTCCCGGGAAGAGGTGAACCGATGGCTCCTCGGGAAAAGCGGGGAGGCCATGACCGATCAAGACCTGGTGCTGAAGTACGTCGTCGAAGTTCGCGATCTCTCGCACGACGACGAACCCCGCCTGTCCGTCGAGGACCTCGCGAGTGACGGGCGAGCCGCGGCGATGCTCGCCGCCGTCTTCCTCCGCAACATCGAAGGGTGAGGACTAACTTCACGAGCCCAAGGACATAGGCAGGTCAGCGCTGGAAGGGGGCGATGCCAACATGAGATTCGGACCACTTCGACCCTCAGCGCTGGAGCGCTGTCCGGCCACGTTGTTCCGTTGGGCAGAAGGCAGCAACTCTGGACCAACGGCGATCGCCAAGGCTCACCCAGTCCGACCACAGGTTTCGTTGTTCACGTCCAACCGTTGCCTCCTTGGTAGAAATCGCGGAGCAGACTCGGCGCAGCCCACTATCGATGGCGACTTGAGCGAGCAAAAAAAGAAGACTTCGGCCACCTGCGCAACAAGAGGTTCTTCCGGTGCTTGGATGGTCTGGACGGCTCCTACACCCATTTCGCACGGCCGAGGCCGTGCCCGCTGACTAGCGGCATTTCGATTTGCTTCTCCAGAATGTCGCGTCCAGGCAGGGAGGCCTATGGCTCGAGCCGCTCAGTCCGCGAGCAGGACTGGGCCAACCACACGACCCTGCCAGGCCATACTCAGGCCCGAGATAATTTTAAAGTGATATCACGTTAAAATTGTATAGCGGGAAAATTCAAGAAATCGTCCTCTAAGGTCGCGATTGCTGCACAGACCTCTTCAAAGCAGTGGGAAGTCTTCTTTCATGAAAAATTCTTGCCGGAGTTCCGTGCGTTCGATCCGGATGTGCGTCTCGAACTGACCGCCGCTGCCAAGGCCATCGAGTTGGCGGGACCGAAGACGGGACGACCCCATGTCGACACGCTCAATGGATCGAAGCATGCCAACATGAAGGAGCTGCGCTTCAAGGCTCACAACGGCTCGGAGATCTGGCGGGCGGCCTTCGCCTTCGATCCGCAGCGAAAAGCGTATGTGCTGGTAGCCGGCGGCAAGCAGGGGCAGGACGAGGCGGCGTTCTACAAGGCTCTGATCAACACGGCCGACAAGAGGTTCGACGCCCACCTGAAGAAACTCGCCAAGGACAAGAAGGAATCAACATTAGCACCACGCTGCGAAGCATCATCGAAGAGTTTTCCGTCGAGGATCAGAAGCTCATCCAGAGCAAAGCGACCGTCTTGGCAGAGGAGATGGTTCGTCATGCGGATTCATTGGCGGAGGTCCGCGCTGCGTTGGTCAAGACCCAGGAGGAAGTGGCGCGCGTTCTGAATGTCAGACAAAACGCTGTAGCTCAGCTGGAGAAGCGTTCGGACCTGCTGCTCTCTACATTGCGCAAGTACATAGAAGCAATGGGCGGAGAACTGGCCGTAGCTGTCAGAACTGAAACGGGCACTGTGATCATGCTTGATAGTCTGAGCTCCCTTGCCAAACCGTCGGCGCCGCGTCGCACGCGCGCGTCTGGCGTTGCGCGCAAGCGGCAGACTCGTCCTGCCGGCAAGGCCAAGGTCGAGCGCGGAGGGGCCGCTGTCGCCTGACGACCCGTTCGGGCAAGAATGCATCGATATGCTAGATGCAACCTGGCCAGTGCAGCGTGGGTGGGAGCCGCGGCTCGCGGCCGCTTCCTGAGCGAAGCCTGCGGCTAAGGACGAAGGCCGTTAGCTTGCCTCCTGCGCAACAAGTCTCTCAATCAAGAGAGACTCATCGGCTCAATGGGATCACGCGCCGTTGGCGCGTCGAATCACCACAGGACCGATGCCCTCGTAAACCGTCGCACCGTCCTTGAGCGACGTGACAGACCAACGCGCACCAGGCGTCACCTTGTAGTCGCCCGGCGCCATCGGCAGCTCGCGCATGTCTTGCACCTCGTCGCTGTACCAGACGGGTGTGACCAGCACCGAGGTCTCGGACAGGAAAAAATCAGCTTGGCTCATCCGGCGATTGTCGAGGTGGGGGGAGAAGACCGGGCACGTCGTACATGACCGCCCGGATGTGATCGCCAGCGTTGCGGTCCCAGTCACCATAGTGTTGGCCGATTTCGGCACACATGCCGACCACAAGTTCGGCAAATTCAAGGAGGGTAGGGCGCAGCGGCTCGTCCGGCGCCAGCTCGCCGGCCCGTCTGGCCATGGCCGCGTACTCGGCCTGGATGTCCACTTCAAACCGGCCGAACTTCGAAGAACGCCTCGTCGGTGTCCCCGAGATTCTCGAAAGCCCGCGGTTCGTGCGGCGTCATAGGCCTTGGCCCAGCGCTGCGCCAGCGCAAGCTCGTCCTTCGTGAGGTCCGCACCGCTGGACTCATAAGCGTTCTGGTAGGCACGCAGCGCCGGTACCACATCCTCGCCGAGCTGGCGCTCGAGCTCACGCGTGAAGCGCTGCTCGGACACATGCACGACATCGGCCGTGGCGTGCGGGTAGTCCAGGAGCTTGGTGATGAAGGCAACGCGGTGCGGCTGCAGCAGGATGTCGAAGTTCAGCGGCGTGTCGACCACCGCCTCGACCTCAAAAAGTTCAGTGTTGTTCATGGCGCATCCAGTCAAGGCTTCGTGCCTTCTGTGTGGTCCGGTTGTCGATGAAGAAGGTTGAGGTCAACACGGCGGGCCGCGGGGGAATGAGGCCCTTACTGCGATCGCGAAGCAACGACGTCCGCCCGCCCGCGCCGCGCCAGCGGCAAACGACGGATCGCTCGCGTCGAAAGGAAACACCCGCTAAGCGGTGGCAAGCGTGGACTCTTTGGAACGACGCCCTTCAGGCCGGCCGCCGGGTTCGCAGACAAGGAGAAGGCGCCAATTTGTCCATCAAAAGGGCAGCGCACAGAAGGTCGCCCGGATGTGATCGCCAGCGCTGCCGTCTCGCGGATGGCGGTACTGCTCCGCGGAGGCTGCGCACAACTCCGCGACGCCGTGGGCAAATTCCTTGAGATCTTCCGGAAGCGGCTGCCCGTGATCGATCAGGCCGATGTTGCCGGCCAGCGTGCGGAATTTCTGCTCCGCTTGGACTTCGAAGCGGTCCGCGCCCGAGTCGAAGCCGAAGCGCTGACGCGCACACTCTTCGGGAGGCCGATGGCTCAGGAAGGGGTACACCGCATCGGCTTCGAGCGTCAGGTATTCGATGTCGACGCGGCCCTGATGCAGGCGTTGGTACTCGTCGCTGAAGCGCCGGGTCCAGTCGCGCTTGGCGTCACGTCGCGTCGCAAGGCGGATGAACTCCCCATTGGAAACGGGGTCGTCGAGCGCCGACTCGGCGCCGGGCAGGGGCGGGGGGATGTCCATGGATAATCTCCAATAACTGTATAAAAATACAGTATCAACCCGCCACAACCTGACCGTCAATGGGTTTCCGAGCGCAGAATTCAGCCGAGCCATGTGCACCCGCTACATCACCCCCGAAGACCGCGAAATCGAGGCTGCCTGGTACATCGGCGCTCGCAGCGCGGAGCGCTGGATGCGCAGCATGCGGCCGCTCTCCACCGGCGTCTTCATCCGCCGTGATCGCGAGCGGACCGAGTACGCGCGTGAGTTGGTGGCAGGGCAATGGGGGCTGATCCCAGCGCACTCGCCGAGCCATATCCCCCAAAACAAGCCGCGAAGAGGCGAGACGAAGTCCAAGCGGCTGTCGACCTACAACGCCCGATTCGACGGAATCGAGAAGAAGCCGACCTTCAAGGATGCCTGGGCCCACAGCCGGCGGTGCGTGATCCTGGCCGACAGCTTCGATGAGCCCTGCTGGGAAACTGGTGCCAACGTGTGGTGGCGCTTCAAACGCACGGATGGCCGCCCTTGGGCGCTCGCGGGCTTGTGGAGCCCATGGCTGGACCGCGAGACCGGTGAGATGTGGGAGAGCTTCACCATGATCACGATCAACGCCAACCTGCACCCGATCATGGCCAGGATGCACAAGCCAGAGCTCGACAAGGCGACGAAGAGGCCACTTGAGGTGCAAGACAAGCGCTCGGTCGTCGCCATCGAGGAGCACGACATCGACCGCTGGCTCACCTGCTCACCGCAGGAGGCCCGAGAGATGGTCGAACTCATCCCCGTACATCTCATCGACGCGGCACCGGCACCGGCACCGGCACCGGCACCGACCGAGCCCGAGGCGGCCGAGGCAGGTCAACAGCGAGAAGTCGAATCCTCGGAAGAAGGCTAAGCTTCCACCGCGGCCCATGGCGGAAACTGACGAGCCGAGGGCCGTGCTACTGTCCAGTGGATGGCATTCGAGACACGGAGTCCAGTGGGCACTCGGTGCGACCGCAGAGTGCCAGGCAAAGCAACACATCGGTGCTGACTCCTGCGCTACTTGGCCTCAGCAGTAGTGAGAGCGCCGACGGCTGTGATCGCGTTGCCTGACTCGTTCGCCATACCTGGCTCGACATCACGCCATTGTTTCGGGGTTGTAGAGCGAACTTCCTCCCTTGAGGATGTAGGGCAGGAAACAGCGGCGTGTTTACGTGCGCGGAACGTACGAGTCGCTCAGAACATTTCCGAGCCTCTGGATGTCATGCACGAATGGCCGTGCTCAGCATGGTGGAAGGTGCTGTACGAGCTGGTGAACCGTCGCTGGTTTTAGGCATGACGCGGCGTACAGCGTGATGAGTCTGTCAGTACGAACGGCGTTAGCGCATTTACGTGCCGTGTGATCCCCCGGTGAAATGGCTCAGGCATTGTTTGCTCGACCCGGCTGATCCTGCGCGTTTGTTGCTCGGGCTCGTGCAGTTCCCCGTGGTGGAGCCCTGAGAAAGAGCATGGCGCGATGCGCCCGCTTCGCGCGGTCCGCCGTGGTGAGAGCTTTTCTGCCACGTCGATATTGGCTTTCTTGCCTATTTCCTCATCGGCAGTTGCACAAAGGTATTCATCGCGCGCAGCGCAACTTTTCGACGCGTGGCCCCCGCTTAAGCATTGGCGGAAAGGGTGGAAGTTTTGTCGCTGCGTTGCGAGAACGCCCTTTCTAGACTGCGCTCGAGTAAACCGAGAAAGCAACGGCCTCACTGCAGCACGTCACAAAAAGCCCGGCATCACCTTCGATAAGGAAACCATTCATGCGCAAGAAAAGGAATCGGCCATTCCTTGAGCGACGCCCAGGCGGCAGCCTTCGGCTCTACAAGCCTCGAGTGAATGAGGACTTTGCCTCACCTTTCGAATTTATCCTGAACATGGAGAGGGCACTGGTCCGCGCCAACAATCTACAGACCAAGTTCGACGTGATCGCGCGGTACGCGCGACGGCTTGGCTTCGAACGTTGCGCCTACGGCGTCAGAATTTTTGACTCGTTCACGCGCCCGAAGACGCGCATGATCAACAACTACAGTACAGCCTGGCAGCAACGTTACCAGGAAGCGGGCTACCTCGCCATCGACCCAAGCGTGGCGCACGGCTTGCGATCCCATGCACCGCTCGTCTGGAATGCCGAGCTCTTCAGAAGCGTCCCTCAGTTCTGGGACGAGGCGCGCGAAAGCGGGCTGCGCTACGGATGGGCCAAATCATTCTTCGATCCTGACGGATCCGTGGGCATGATGACAGTTGCTCGATCCCACGAAAAGCTCACGTCCACCGAACTTGCAATCCTTGGCTACCAACTTCACTTGCTGGCCGATGCCGCTCACCGGCACTTGTCGGCTCAGGTTCGAAGGGACGAGCCTGACGACTTTCCGTTCTTGTCAGATCGTGAGCTCGAGGTGTTACGTTGGACGGCGGATGGTAAGACGTCGGAAGAAGCCGGCATCCTGCTCGAGGTCTCTCCCAACACGATCAAGTTCCACATGAAGAAGGTGATCGAGAAACTTTCGGTGGCCAACAAGGTAGCCGCTATTGCACGCGTTGTGGGCCGCGGTCTGCTTGTGTAACTACGTGGCACGCCCATTAGACCCAGCGTGCCATTTGCCTAAGCACAACGAAACTCGCCGCGTGTGCCTCGAACCAACTGTTTCTCGTGGGGCGAACTTAGTGGTTCTACGGACTCATACTCCGTTGGTCGCTGGTTCAAGCCCAGCACGGCCTACCACCAAATACCGCGCTCTTACTCGAGAGTGTGCTATGAAAAATATAGCATACGTTGCTCGATCGGTTGAATGTTTGCTTCTTTGTCACGATGCATGTCACGATACACGTGAGATCGTCTGAGACATTTTGAGTCGTCGTGCGGTCGTTCGCGCTGTTCAACGTCGGCGGCTGGTAGTCGAAATGCTGGAAATTCGGTCGAGTGCCGAGCGGTCCAGCGGTCCAGCGGTCCAGCGGTCCAGCGGTCCAGCGGTCCAGCGGTCCAGCGGTCCAGCGGTCGAGTACCCGAAGGGCGATGCCGAATTCATCTGGGCCAAGCAATTCCTGCGCGAGCTGGAAGGGGGCTTCGGCCACTGGCGCGGTCACCTTGACCTGATCGACGAAGTCGCCGACGACATCGAGCGCAGCCGCGCTGTCGGAGGCAACGGCAAGTTTCAATGATGGCGTGAAGGTCCGCATGGCGCTTGTCCCGGTCACGCGGGCCGGTAGCCCTCGATATAAGACCACTCTCCCGTCTGATGCTGCGGCCAGTGCGCGAGCGACGCAGGCACGCGCTCGGTGATGACGCGTGCCCAGCCCGGTTTGCGACCGGCAATCGGCACCCGATCATGGGGAGCGTGATAGGGGTTCGGCAAATACCCACCTGCCATCTCCGGACGGGTGAAATACGGGTACTTGTTCGCCCGGATGGCCCCGCCCAGCCCGAGGCCCGAGATGAACAGGAGCTGTTCGCTCTCCGGCATGTTGAGTACTTCGTCCGGCGTCATCAGCGGGCGCTGTTGCCTGCTGCGATAGCGCGCGGCGTAGGCGGTTTGCGCGATGGCGATGCCGTAGGAAACAGGGTCGCCGCCCGAGAGCAGTTGATCGACGTATTGCGCGGTCTGAATCCGCGCCTCGTGCTGCTGAAGCCTCTCGTCGTAGAAGAGCGTCTGTTGCCCCAGCATGTCCGACACCATCTGCGCCGTGTCGAGATCGCGCACGCCGAAGAACTGGCGGCACTGGCTGGAGCCGATGAAGGTGGACAGCGCGGCACGGCCATAGGCGCGTTCGATCTGCCCTATGTCCTGCCAGTAGGACCAGGTGCGCAGCCCCATGCCGCGACCGTAGCTGTACGAGCGGAGCAGCGTCTCGAAATTGCCGAGCTGCGCCGCCTCGTCAACGGCAAGCAGGACGCCGGGCGCTGCCGGGTGCCGGTTCTTGTAGAGAATCGCCGTGCCGAAGATCGCGCGCTGCACCGGGGCCAGGAGGCCGAGATATTCGGCGGGGATGATCAGGTAGACGTTGCAGTCCTGCTGGCACAGCACTTCGAGCGAGAAGTCCGATGCGCTCAACGCATCGCGGATCTTCGGATCGCTCAGGGGCTGGACGGCCTCGTAGATGCTGCTGATGATGCCGCTGTATTCCTTTGGTGCCTCCCGGCGCTTGCTGTCCATCTCCTGTGCGATGCGCCGGATGTCGGCATCCGGCATCGACATCATCTGGTCCTTGAGCGCGGCCCAGCCTGACGGGTCGTCCAGCATGTTGACGAGGGTCCAGAAGACCGCGAGGCTGATCGCGTCGCGGGTCTGACTCGCACCCGTCAACGCGACGTATGTGCGGATGAGGGCTTCCGCGACCTCGCGACCCCGCCGCGCCCAGAACTGATCGCCCGTCGCGGGCAACGGAATCAGATCGGCGACGAGCAGCTTTACATCGGCGTGGAGGGTGGGCGAATCCTTCTTGAGAACGTTCCATGCGTTGACGCGGTGACGCGGCAGGCCATGCAGCCCGAACGGGTTGAAGCAGTAAGTGAGGTTGCGGTCACGAAATTCTGGGCATACCCGTTGGAATCGGTTGGAAGCGGGAACAGGAGGGCCTAGCGTGGCGGATGCAAAAGCAGGCGACGATTGGGTGGACCCGACGGTGGCCAGGCGACTGCTGCTCGAATACCGAGAAAAGCTTGGGGTCGAGGGCGGATCAGAGATCGCACGCCGCATTCGAGAGCACACCGGTGGCTTGATAAATGGCTTCAAAATCAGCCACAAGACCATCGAGAACCGGATGAACAACCGGGGTGGTCCGCCCAGCGGGGTGACATTGACCATCCTCGCGCGTTTCTTTCGGACCCACCATTTCCAGACACTAGTGCCTAGCGCGAAGGACTACTTGAGTTCCGACGGCCGCTTCTGCAGGATCGCAGAGGCGCTGTTTGACCTATACGGCGCTGCGGATCATGCATCGGAGATGGTGAGGAGCAATGCCAAGATCGGCGGATGGTGGAGTGCGGCGCGCGTTCTCAACAGGAATAGTCCGGGACCCAGCTTTCTCTGTATTACCCCCGTTGCAAATCGGCCGTTCTCCAAAATCCACGTCCTGATCCGCTCTGACGAAGTGCCGATCGGCTCAGGCTTGGCCTTTCCGTTGGGAGACGGTCAGCAGCGCGGCGAGTACTTTGCCAGGAGCTATTCGAAGGAGTTGTATTTCCGCGAGAAGGCTTTGCTATTGAGCCAGCCCCTCGCAGGCCCGAACTCATCTAACCTTAAGTGCACATTTACGCCCCGCGACAATCCCGTTCCGTTTCCGGGATCGGCGTATATTTCCGTTCATTTCTCGTCCGCGAAGGAGGCCTCAATTCCCGTGGAAATCCGAGACACCTTCGACCGCTGGAATCAGGATGCCCTCCCGCGCAACCTCAGTGCGCTCGGCCTTCTTGCGGAAGGGTCAAGAATTGACGGCGGTGGCGTCATGGACAACCCCGGGGAGGCGTTTGCCGCCGTTCGAAAGCGCGATATTGAAGTGTCGAGTTTGTTCAATGCGGACAATTTGGACTAATGCGCCTCGCTTGGGGTTTGCCCGGGTCAGGTTCACGCCAGGAAGAAATCGGTCCGAATATCTTGATTTTCTTCCATTAATAGTGTTATGCCACCTGGAGACGCTTTATTAGGCTGGCTCCAGCAGAGAGAAGATTGGCGTGACAGTAAAGAAGAATAATGAAATTGTTCTTTCCATCGGTTCGGAAGTCGTTGTTCGAAGCGGTCAGGCACAACTTCGCGTGACTTTTAGTGCAGGCTCTGGAACGTTTGATATCCGCAGTGACTTGCCAAATCGCCTCTATGTGCCAGTCGGAAAAGACAGTCAACTGGTCATCACTCCCCGAATTGGTGAAGTCGTCGAGAAAGGATGGAAATACGCTGGAATATCCCCGACGACGGGGTATCCGTTATTTGTTGCCACAGTCGATCAATCGTTGTGCAGAACCTGGAAGGAAGCCACGGACGAGGCTGCCGCCCTGCGCGGATTTGATGGCTATGACGGTAGCAAGCAAAAGAGCCATTGGGATGTTGAAGCCGCGCGGCGCAAAGACGCCCACGACCACGGCATACGGCTGCCCTCATCGCACGAATGTCGCAACAATCTTTATCCGAATCGACAGGAAATCGGCGGATTTAAGTCTGGTGCCGATAGTTCACCGTCATTGTATTGGTCCTCAACATGGATGACGCGAACGGAATCTGTAGCCATCAGTTTTTCGGACGGACAGTCTGACGGGGAATTCGATAAGCGCAACTTCTTTTGGGTTCGCCTCGTCCGCAGCTAGCCATGGGTGGAGGGGGCTTGATGGCCACCGGTGAGCATAGGATCGAAGCCAAGGCGACGAAGCGGGCGTGACTGGACGTAGTACAGGCATGCGTGCTGAGGAGACTTGGCGCGGACCGCAAGATGTGTTCTGTACTACGTCCAGAACCGTTTGTCCTACGGCCAAACCATCTTGCCAAAGGGGAAGTGCCTCCCCTGTTGGATACCTCCGCTGATGGCGCGGGCCTCGGCATCGAGCCTCATCCGCACCAGTGCAACGTCTGGCCGTTGCATCACCAGTCAGGGCCTTCGAGCCCCGACACCCTGATGAACCTCATCGCGGTTCAATTGCGACCGAGGAGCTTTCCGCGCTCCCCGGACCCCCATCGGGCAAGGGCTGAGACTTCGCTCTCCCCCTTCGCACCCCCCCCCATAGACCAACCCTGCGCGGATTGGATGCGCGTTATTTCCCGGGTTCTGCCACCGATCCAGAGCACCTGCTTGGCTACGCAGGGGCGGGCAACCCTTCATTCACCAGCTCCGCAATCTTCGCCACCATAGTGCTGAGCGATTGTTTGATGTCGCTAGAAATGTTCAGTCTGTAGTGATAGAAGGACTCGCCGGTCGCTATTTTGCCGACGAGTTCTAAGCCTTCTTCGCCCTCCGTCGCTGGCGAAATCCAGATGCCTGACCGCGCCTTGCTGGCGAGCACGTGGCTGATCAACTGATACCGATCGTTCTCGGAAATTTTCGGCTTGTATTTGACCTCGCCGATTGCGACAGCCTTTCTATCGTGTCGGAAAATCAGGTCCGGTTTAATCAAAAATCGCTTGGTATCCGAAAATAGTGGAAGTTGATACCGGGGCAGATTCCCATCAACCGTTGTAAATTGGTGATTTTGATCGGCCTTTTGAAAAGCATTGCGAACAAAACTTTCAAAGACCCTGTCCAGCGAAAACAGAAACGAAGGCATGGTTCTGCCATGCTCGGTGTGAGCAAAACCAACCTGAGCGAATCCACACTGAACGGCATACACCGACAAAGCGCCTCGATAAGCCGGTTTCAGCCAGGCGGGCAGCATTGACATTGCAGACTCTTGATCGTCAGCGTTCATGCGAACCGTCTTCACCCGATCCAATGCACTAAGCGCTTCCATCATAAGACGCCTATCGTGAAGCCAATCACTTGTCCTTGGAATTATTCTTATGAAATCAAGGCAGGCAGACCGAATCAAGCGGTTTGGCAGCAAATCTGCAGAAAACAAAAAGGCGTCTGCAACGACATTGACTTGATTGCCGCGCGAGAGGTACGTCCCAAAGGTCAGGCCAAAATTTACCTTGGGCCGGTAATGTCCGTGGAGCGACTCTGCATAATAGCCTCTGGCGATACCCAACGAAAGGATTTGTCGCAGATAGTGGCAGAAACTTCGAGCCAGCAATAAATGAGGCGCGGAGACGTTTGCAATCTCGTACGACCGAAGGACAGGCAGTATTCTTTCGTAAGTTTCATCAGCCACGCTCAGCATTTCCCAAAGATTGCTGAGCGGAAATTTGGGCTGAATATTTAGGACTATTTCGCTTGTTAGAGGTAGATAGCCGATTAATCCGAGAGCCCTAAGCTCGATACCGTCGGCAACGTCTCTTAGATCGATCGCGGACAGAGCCCTAGTGGCTGAAAGGATTCGAGAGGCCCCGGCGAGGTCGAACAACCTATCCCTAGGAAAAATTCGGGCCTCTCGCTCATGCAGTACGACGACCTGTTGAGGGTTGGCCATTTACTGACGATAGGAGCTACGCTTCTTCATTGGGCGGGCCATTAGGGGGCTCGGCCTCTTCGGCGGTTTGGAGCAGCGCCTCGATGCTCGCCACGGTGGCGTCATATGTGGGCCTGTCGTGTATTAATGCTCTCCGCAGAGCAAGGCGAACTCTTCCAGTCCACACAGCGGCAAGATCGTCGATTGTCTGTACCCGAAGGAAATTCGTGTGCCCGAAGCCATTAGGAAATGCATTGTTGAGAATGCTGAAGACTTGCATTGTTCGATTGACAATGCCGGGGCCGATCTCGTGGCTCTCCAGGTGATTTCGAAGAATTGCGGCGTCGGGTTCAATTTCAATGACCCAAAATCGGCGCAGAAGAGCGTCATCCAAGTCCGTGACCGAGCGGTCGTAAGGATTGGCTGTGGCGATTAAGACCAGATTCTTTGGCAGCTTGGCCAACTTGCCAGAGAACGGCAGTGTGAATTCTTGCTCCCGGTAGTCGAATTCGAGGTATGTAAGAACTTCCCCGAAGATCCGGGCAACATCCCCGCGATTCAACTCGTCGATGACGACAACGAAACGATTTTCAGGCGCTGCAGCAGCCTTGGAGGCAAACGACAGAAACAGCCTAGGCGCGAGTTCGTATCGAATTCCTTGTCCATCCTGGGTTTCGCGGGGTCTAAACCCCTCGATAAAATCGTCGTATCCGATTGCAGGATGAAATTGG
Source organism: Variovorax sp. ISS6 (assembly GCF_056523145.1). Classification (NCBI taxonomy): domain Bacteria; kingdom Pseudomonadati; phylum Pseudomonadota; class Betaproteobacteria; order Burkholderiales; family Comamonadaceae; genus Variovorax; species Variovorax sp. ISS6. The sequence goes on along the minus strand of NZ_JAWRZC010000002.1, from coordinate 1,008,398 downwards.
AGCGTAAGGATCTTCTCGGGATCGTTCTCAGTTAACGCAAGGGCAAGACGTTTTGCATGGTGCGTTTTACCCGTGCCAGGCGGTCCGGCCAGAAGGAAGGCCAGACTTTCATCAGCCTGTATTGCCCCGATCACGGCTGTCAGCACCGGATCGTCCGCGCTGAGGCCTGTAATTGCAGGCACTTCATGCGCATGGTTTTCAGGCGGAGGGGCTGCAATCGAAGCTGCCAGCTTCGGGGCAAGCTGGGTTAAGAATTCGTCATTCGTTGGCCGATTCGCCAAGAGTTCCGGCCAAGGCAGAGGTGGGTCAGAGAGTCTAAAACGGCCCTGATACGCGGGTTTGAATTGCTGAAGGTTTAGCTTTGCAAGAAGATCATCAAAGAGCCCCTGCCAGCTATTGACTTCGTCCGGTACGCCATCGAATGCGTAGAGCCAGACTAGGAGGTTTTCAAAATGAAAAGTCTCCGGAATCTCTTCTTCAAATCGTGGCCGGAAGGCGGGCGTTAACTTAACAATGGCCTTGGTGCCATCTATCAGTCCCTGCATTCTCATCTCGCGGTAGCCCCGAGACGAGAATAGGTTACCCCACATTTTTGTGTCCTGCTGAATCACAAAATCATCAGCGAACGGACCTCTGTTCCAGGTCACACCTTTAAGCCGAGGGCGAAGAAGATTATTGCCTCGCGGCAATGGCGAGAGCCCTATTAAATCTCCGTTGAAATACCGATCTAAAAACTGATCGGTTCCGACGCCCTCCGACATGTTGACCAATGCTTCTTCGCCAATATCATTGGCCGCAAAGACAAAGGCCGGGAGAAGCCAATTAACGTTGTAGTCCTGAAGTCCTTCAATTGCTTGTTTGATTGTGTCTATTTGGAAGTAGCGCACAATCACTCCGACTTAGAAATGCCTGGCTTACGAAAGTTTGCTTTGTTGCCCGCCCATGATGACCACAGCGGCGAGGGGTCCTTAAGCCGCTGCGTGAGCTGCGTCCATGACAGCGCCTTGTGGCCGTCCGCCTCCAGCGAACTTTCGATGTAATCCACGTAATCCGGACTCATATCAATGCCTACGACGTTGCGATCATTCGCCAGTGCCGTAAAGATGGTCGTACCGCTGCCCACGAACGGGTCAAGGACATGCCCACCCACGGGACTACCCACCTGAATGCATCGACGAACGAGTTCTGAAGGAAAAGCCGCATTATGGTTGGCACGCCGGTTTCGCTCAATGGGAATGTTCCAGACATCTTCCTCGACGAGCATGGACCGGTCAAAACTATAGAAGCGGCTTTTCGTGAACATGAATACATGCTCATACTGCCGGTGAGGCCTGTCCCGGGCGGTTGGCTCAACGAAGGCGTTGCATCTGTTCCAGATGATCGAACTACGGAGCGTCCATCCGCGTTCCTGCATCGCGAATGCCACTTTCCAAGGTATCCCGATCATGCTCTTTTTCGGAATGTCCCAGCCGCTCTTGTCAACAGGTCTTACCTTGGTACGAAAGAAGTTTCTCGACGAGCATTTAGGATCGCTTCCGTGCGGCTGGCCATTGCCCGAATAGTAGGTATCCCCAATATTAAGGAAGAACATACCTTCCGGATGAAGAGTTCGTTTGACCTCGTCAAATACCTCCATCAATTTGTCGATGTAAAGCTCAACAGACTCTTCATGGCCGAGTTGGCCGTCATATCCGTAGTCACGGACCCAGTAATACGGCGGAGACGTTACAGCGACATTGAATGTGTCTGAGGGAAGCAGGCGAAGCGCTGCCGCCGAGTCACCTTGAATGAGTCCGGCGACGTGTTGCGCGCCGCTCAAAAATCCGTAGCGACCGTCCGGTTCGGCTGTCTTGGCGCGGTATGCTTTGCTGCTTCGAATTTCTTTTGTTGTTGAAGACAAAATAGCTCCTCAATGAATGATGGAAAACTCACAAGATCAAGGGGTGAATTCCTGGATCAGTGCTTTGTACTTGGTGTTTCTGTGAAGAGGTCGCCCTGTCCGTCAGGCTGTTTGCCTATGAAATCGCGCATGAAATCTCTGATGACGTCCGACGCCACCAGGTCCTGGGTCCGGCACGCGCGCACGAATGCTTCCCGAAGCTCTTTCTCCACTCGGATTCGCATTCCACAGTCTTTGACTGACATCGTGCGAGCATACCCCATGGATACACAATTGTGTATCCACTCCAGCGCCAGCTAGCGCAGGCTCGCACGACCGGGCAGCCCCGCGCTTTCATGCGCGCGAAGCTTGGCTACAGCCCGCCGGATCGTAGTCTTGCTGACCTCCATGCGACTGGCGATGACGTCCAGCGGAAGGTCGTCGCGGATGGCCATGCACTGCACTCGGTACTCCTGGGATGTTGTAAGCGCGGGCGGGCGTCCGGGCTTACGTCCCTTGCGCCGCGCCGCCTGCATCCCGGCCTTCGTTCGCTCGGAGATGAGTGCGCGCTCAAATTCCGCGACAGCTCCGGTAATGTGAAACAGGAGTTTGCCCGCCGGGGTCGTTGTATCGATGCAATCCGAGAGAGAGCAAAACCCGATCCCGCAACGCTCCAGATCTCCAAGGATTGCGATCAGGTCCTGAAGCGACCGTCCGAGCCGGTCAAGCTTCCAGACCACGAGTACATCGCCGGTACGGAGCGCCCGCCTTGCCGCCTGGAGCGCTGGCCGGTTGCTATCCGTTCCTGATTTTTTCTTATCGAAGACCTTCTCGCATCCGGCCTTCGTCAGCGCGTCGCGCTGAAGGTCGAGATGCTGGTCGTCGGTGGAGACTCGCGCGTATCCGATCTTCATGGTGCCTACCTCTCTCGCAGGCAGGCACCAGAACCAGGGTCACACAGCCGCACTAACTGTTCCTCTACGGAACCTTTGTGGACTCTACGCAGGGCAAACCAGGGGAGTCAATCACCATCACGGTTCCGCACGCAACAGACGCGGTGCAGCGCGGCGTTCCAAAAGGGTTCGTTTTTGGAACGCCTTTATGTTCAAGCGATTGCTTCTCCTCGCCCTTCCTACTTTGCTCACCGTCTTCAGCACCGCTCGCGCCGCCGATGTCGGGGAATGCGCCCCTCCCGAGGCGATGACCGCCAGGCTGAAATCCGAGGATCAGCACTCGGTTGCCTCGGCGCAGATGATTGCGCCCGACAAGCGCCTGTTCAGCATGATCTTCACGATGAGCGGTGACCGGAAGGTAGGCTACATCATCAAGTCCGATCAGCCACTGGGCGAGAGGGCGGGGCAGTTTTGCGTTTACGAACGTCTTGCCGACATACGCCTGTATGACGCCCGCGCCGCTGGCGTTCCGGGCGCTGCGCTGCTGAGAGCGCCGGAAGTCGATGCCATCGAGAACTGCAAGCGGCTTCAGGCAGCAGGAAAATTCCCGCAGGGAAATTGCTCGTCTCTCAACCAGATCCTTCGGCGCGTCGAGCCTCTCGGCGAGCGCGTGATGATGCAGGGGTTCACCGTGGCGAAGGGGACGGCAGGCAGCTATCAACCCGCAGGCGGGCTTGTGACGGTGTCCGGCAATGTCAGCGGCAGCATCAACGACGATCCGGCGCGCCCATCACGCGGGATCGTGGGCGGCATCGCCTACAGCTCTCTGCCCGACGGCGCGACGATCCTCAATGCGACGCTGGCGTATCCGAGATACACCGAGTTCGGTCTTGCCGGGCTGAAGTGAAAGTTAGATATCCAGGCCGCTCGCCTTGAGTTCCGGTGCAGCGGACGGCGGGGTCTGACGGGACACCGGCTGCGCGGGCGGCGCGGCGGCGGCAAACATGTTGCCGAGGTCAGGCGCTGACTGGAACGATGCCTTCCGGCTCTCATCAAGAGATGACGCGGCGGAAACCCCAGAGCGGGCCTGTTCCGCTGAAGCGACCGGGGCATGCCCCTTGTCGAGGTGGTTCTGGGCCGCTGCCGCATCCACGGCACGGCCAACGCGGGATCGATCAAGCCTTGCTTCTTCGTCGGCTTCCGCCGTCGTCAATGTCCCGCGACCGCGTTTGTCTTCCAGTTCTTTCTTGCGCCGGACGCCTGCTTTGAAGGCGTCCTTTTCATCTTCGTTGATGAGGCCCTTGCGCACGGCCCAGTCGGCATAGGCGTCGTCATGCTCGATGACGTTCTGGCGCGCCCTCTGTGCTTGCTCGTTCGTCATCTGCACACCGCCGACCGTGGTCATCTGCGCGTTCCAGCGGGCGAGGCTGGCCAGCTCGCGCGCTTCCTGGGCTTGTCGGCCTTGCTGGTCGCGCTGCGCCTGCTGGCGCAGCTCAGCGTCGCCGACCGTCATGCGACCGGCGGCGAGGGTGGCTTTTCCTGTCGTGGCTTGTGCCCCGAGCAGGATTTTCGAAATGTCGTGAAGGTCGCTTTCAGGCGCGTCGGTGTCGGCGGTGATGTTCGCGAATTCCGGCAGATCGCTACGCCGATCCGCCGCAGGTTCCTTTGCTCCCGCAAGCGAGCTCCGAAGACCTGAACCTGGCTCTTGCTCCGCCATGAACCCATTCCCCATATTGATTTACGCCTTCCGGGCAGCCTCAACTTAAAGGCGAGGCCGGATACAAACAGCTTACGGAAACGAGGTTAAAGACTGGTTAATGCCGGAGTCTCCAGAAGACCGCCTGTTGAGCTCAAAAATCGGTGGATAGCGCTAACGGTCCCTTCTATTGATGCCACTCATAGTGGTACGACGGTCAAGATTGAAATCAAAAATACAAAAGAAATGAAGGGGACTTCTGATGCCACTACTGAATATACGCTGCCGTATCCTTTCGGCGGTTGGCATTTTATTGATCTCCCTATGCGCATGGTCGACTTGTTCTTCTGCGCAGTATCAGACCTATTACTACAGCGGGCCAGCCTTCAACGTCCCGAACTGCCAATTATCTTACCCGCCACCTTCTTCGCCGACCACTTGTGCGTCTGGTTCGATCTACGGCAGCGTCGTTTTAAGAATGCCTGCCGGATATACGGGTGGTGTAGGGCAAGGCTCAGACATTGTTCTATACAGTTACACGGCGGGCGGCATCGGCAATGTCTCCAATGCGTCTTACAACCCCAATGAAGCGAATAGGTACGACTTCATAAACGGGCAGATGGTCGATTGGGATATTAGCGTTGTAACTAACCCCTCATTTATGGGGGCGTACACCTACATCCATTCCCTAAGAACTTCGGGTGATCCTAACGGGAGCACTCAAGCTTGGAGAACAGATAGTTCCGGCGTACAAGTAGCTTACGGCCGGTCACTCTACCTGTCCGACCCACCCGGGTCGTGGTCGAACGGAAGCTCTATAGGCGCTTTTGACAGCCCAACAGCGCATCCCGGTGGAGCAGGTTGCGGTTCACCGATCAGTATCGGCGTCGGCAATATGTACGACTCCTACACCGACTACGAAACCGCAGGATGTTGATTTCCATCCAGAAGTGACACACTCGGCCCGGTGATTTCCATCTAAATCTGACCCACGTGATAACCCTAACCTGCTGCTTTTAGCAGCAGGAGCACAGGAGTGATTGACGTGGCGACACTGAGTGTCATCAGACGTTGGGCACTGCGAGAGCAACTGTCCATCCGAGAGATAGCCCGGCGCACTGGCTTGTCTCGCAACACCATCCGCAAGTACCTTCGCGAGGGCGAGGCGGCGCCCAGTTACGCGAAGCGCATCAGCCCGAGCAAGCTCGACGCGTTCGCCGAGAAGCTCGGCGGCTGGCTCAAGAGCGAGGCGTCCAAGTCACGCAAGCAGCGGCGCACGCTGACGCAGATGCACGCTGACCTGGTGGCGCTGGGCTATCAGGGCTCCTATAACCGCGTGGCGGCCTTTGCACGAGCGTGGCATGCGCATCGCCACGAGGTCCAGCAGACCACCGGGCGAGGCACATTCGTGCCCCTGGCCTTTGGCCCCGGCGAGGCATTCCAGTTCGATTGGAGCGAGGACTGGGCCCTCATCGCTGGCGAGCGTACCAAGCTGCAGGTGGCGCACTTCAAGCTCAGCCACAGCCGCGCGTTCATCGTGCGCGCCTACCTGCTGCAGACCCACGAGATGCTGTTCGATGCGCACAACCGGGCCTTCGAGGTGCTCGGGGGCGTGCCTCGGCGCGGCATCTACGACAACATGAAGACCGCCGTGGACAAGGTACGCCGCGGCAAGGAGCGCGACATCAACGCGCGCTTCAGCGCCATGGTCAGCCACTACCTGTTCGAGGCCGAGTTCTGTAACCCGGCCTCCGGCTGGGAGAAGGGCCAGGTCGAGAAGAACGTGCGTGATGCGCGCCACCGGTTGTGGCAACCCGTGCCGGCGTTCGCCACGCTGGCACTGCTCAACGACTGGCTGGAGGACCGCTGCAAGGCGCTGTGGAGCGAGATCGTCCACGGCAAGCTGCCAGGGACCGTGGCCGATGTCTGGTCGCAGGAACGCCCGCTACTGATGCAGATCCCCAGACCCTTCGATGGTTTCGTAGAACACACCAAGCGCGTCTCGCCCACCTGCCTGGTGCACTTCGAGCGCAACCGCTACAGCGTTCCGGCCTTCACCGCCGCAGCCTCGATAGTGTTCACGTGTCCGCCAAGAAATAAGTGGAGTAGTGAACACGATGCTCCTAGGCCCGCTGGCGGGAATCAAGATGGGTTGGCCGGACGCTTACCGAGCAACGAAACAGCGGTCATTCGGGCATTCAAGGTACTGATGCCCGCGTCGAGAGGCCTGTTCCAGGGCAGAAGTGGCTGGTCATGACAGCGGCGTTCAACGTCCGGTCTTGGCGAGAGCGGTTGCTCAGGCGGTCCGGTGTCGCGAAGATCGTCGAGGCATGCGTCGCGCCCTATGTCGGCCCCGACGCGGCGACTGAGGGGCAACTGCTGGAGCACCTGATCCTCAAGCACCGCCTGTCGCCTTAGCCGATGACCGAGCGGGTCATCAAGAAGCACATTGACCCCATGGCCAAGCAGTTCGTCGCGGCGCTTCAAGAGGCCGTGCCCGAGATTCCGTTGAACCTGATGTACCACGTCAAGTGGCTGCGTAAACTGTAGAACGCTTCGTAGCACAGATTCCCGAAAACCGGTGGCAAGCGCGTTACGAAGCCCTGTTGCCATCGACTCTCCCGCGAGAAAACTCCCATGCCTAGCCTCCATGATCTCAGCTTGGCGTATCGAAAGGCCAAAGTTGATTTGTACTACTCGTCTCACGCCTCGCTGGACGCGATTGCAGACTACGAGGACGAGCTGCAAGCCAACTTGACCGCACTGCTGGCCAAGATCCAGGGCGAAGACGAGTTGTGGGTCACGCAAGCTGACTTCCTCGGCGGCTGGACGCTTGCCACGAAGTCGGTGGACATGCTGCCCGATAAGCCCGAGGGGGTTGATAGCTGGGAACAGTTTCGCAAACAGCACGGCAACGGCCTGATCTTTTCCTCGCCGGCCGATGAATGGGCGCACGCATGCAGCCTGCTGGCCGACGGTACAAAGCCGCAAAAGCCCAAAGCCGAATTCCGGGTGATGGCCCAATGCAGCCTGAACTTCCATGTGCTGTCCACCTTGTGGATGCTGGAGGTTGGTCACCTGTTCGACGCCAAGCTGACGGCCTGCGCCTACGGCAACCGCCTGCGCCGCAAGCAGGATGGAAAAAGCATCAATCCGCTCTCGCTCGGCTCCTTCGAGCCTTACCTGAAACCCTTCCGCGACTGGCGAGACAAGGGCATAACGGCCATGCGTACCGCGCTGGAGGCCGGCAAGAAAATCGTGGCGCTTACGGCGGATGTCAGCTCGTTCTATCACGAGCTGAACCCCGGCTTCATGCTCGCCCCCGCCTTTGTGGTTAAGGTGCTGGAGCTGGAGTTGTCGGAAACCCAGTCCAAGCTCCACCGCCTCTTCATTCAGGCATTGCGCGCCTGGGCCGCCGCCACGCCGCTCAAGAAGGGCCTGCCCGTCGGCCTGCCCGCCTCGGCCGTGGTGGCCAACGTGGCACTGGCTGAACTGGACCGCATCGTTGAACAGCAACTTTCGCCGCTGTATTACGGCCGCTATGTGGACGACATCCTTTTGGTGATGGAGAACGGCGCCAGCTTCCGCTCGACCGCCGAACTGTGGGACTGGGTGTTCGCGCGGGCCGGTGGCAAGCTGGGCTGGACGGATCAGGAGCGCAAGCAGATTGGCTTCCAACCCGCCTACCTGAGCGACAGCCAAATCCGCTTTGCCAACGCCAAGAACAAGGTGTTCATCCTGGCGGGCGAGCCGGGCAGGACTCTAGTGGACGCCATTGCCCACCAGATTCACGAACGCGCGAGCGAATGGCGCGCCATGCCGCGCTTGCCGCACTCGGCCAGCCATGTGGGCACCGACCTGTTGGCCGCCACGCAAAGCGATGGCGAGGCGGCCGACAACCTGCGCAAGGCCGATGCCCTGACCATGCGCCGCGCCGGCTTTGCGATAAAACTGCGCGACTTCGAAGCCTACGAGCGCGACCTGCTGCCGGACGCCTGGCGGGCGCACCGCCAAGCCTTCTTCCGAGCCTTTGTGGAGCATGTGCTGGTGCTGCCGCAGTTCTTCGACTTGGCGGTCTACATGCCCCGCGTCATCAGGCTGGCCACAGCGTGTGAAGACTTCGAGGCCCTGCGCAAGATCCTGCGGACGCTGGAACAACTTTGCACTCAGGTGACCGAGCACTGCGAGCTGGGCATCAAGGCCTGCCCGAGCGACAGAGTGCCGCCTGCGACAGAGCTGATGACGCGCTGGCAGAAGCAAATCTACGCCACCGTGCGCGAGAGCATCAGCGCCGCGTTTCCGCCACGTTTGTCGAAAGATGGGAAAGCTGCCTGGCAGGCGCACATGGACGGCTACATGCCCGCGCTTGATTTCGCCGCTCTGCTGGACTGGTATCTTTCGCCCAAGGGCTTTCAGACCCAGCAGGCACGCCTGTTCTCCTTCGATTTGGCGCACATGCCGTTTCGCTTCATTGGGCTGCCCCAGGAAATGGTTGCCCAGCGCGGAATCCCGGCCAGGAAGACCTTGGCCGCCTGTACCCATGCGGCAGAATTGCTGCCGGACACGGTGCTTGATGGCACGCGACACTTGGCTAAGTGGATCCGCTTCAAAGGCTTGCCGCATGGCCTGCTGTTCGCCACTAGGCCGTACAACCTGCCGGAGCTGTTCATCCTCAACAAGGCGGCGTACGAAGCGGCTCAGCGCGAAACCATGCAGGCCGTGGTGCTCGCGGTGCGGGGTTTCAAGCTAGGCGATGCTGCGCCCGTCTTCGACAAACACGACGTGCTGCAGATCCCCGATGGCCAGCCCAAGCGCCGGTACGGCATTGCTGTCTCCAGCTGGAAGACCCAGATGGCGAGTTGGACAGCCTCGGTCATGCGCATGCCTGACCCAGATGTGGATCGCTACGCCCGCCTGTGCCGTTTGCTCGATGGCGTGATCGCCCAGCCGCAACACAGCCGCTATCTCGTGCTGCCCGAACTGGCCTTGCCTGCGCACTGGTTCATCCGCATCGCCCGCAAGCTGCAGGGGCGCGGCATTTCACTGATCACCGGCATCGAATACCTGCATGCCAGCAAAGGACGGGTACGCCACCAAGTGTGGGCCGCGCTGTCGCACGATGGCCTAGGCTTCCCCTCGTTGATGATCTACCGGCAGGACAAACAGCGTCCGGCCTTTCACGAAGAGCAGGAGCTAGAGCGTCTGGCTGGGCTCGAACTGAAGCCGGACAAGGTCTGGAAGACACCACCCATCCTGCAACACGGCGACCTTCGCTTCGCCCTGCTGGTCTGCAGCGAGCTGACCAACATCAGCTACCGCGCCGCTTTGCGCGGCAGGGTGGATGCACTGTTCGTGCCCGAGTGGAACCAGGACACCGAGACCTTCAACGCCCTGGTTGAATCCGCCGCACTGGACATGCACGCATACGTCGTCCAGTGCAACGACCGCCAGTACGGCGACAGCCGCATCCGCGCGCCGTTCAAAGAGAGCTGGCAGCGCGACCTGCTGCGCGTGAAGGGTGGTATCACCGACTACTGCGTGATCGGCGAGATCGACGTGCAGGCGCTGCGCGCCTTCCAGAGCAGCCACCGCTCCCCGGCCAAGCCCTTCAAGCCGGTGCCGGATGGATTCGATATTGATCTCAGCCGCAAAGTATTGCCGGCTGGAGAGGGCTGAGCGCCGCAGTTCAAACGAGCAGCTACACCACTTTGTGCAATGAAAACTGTACGCGGCAAACGACCGCGGATCGGGAGCCCCGACATTCCGAAACCTGAATCTGCAGTTGACCGCTTGAGGCCGGGCAGCTTCTTCGAAGCTAGGTCCGCTGCGGGACTTAGTTGGCTGCACGCTTTGTCAAAAACGCATTCCCAGCCTTGTTCAGGACTGGCGCCTCGTCGGTGGTTCAAGCGTTTTGACGAAATCGAGGAGCAAGTTGCGTTGCTTCTTGTTGAGCTGACCGAATCGAAGAATTATTTCGGCCAAGTCGTCGTCAGATGCGTAAAAATAAGCAAGCGGTACGCCAAGCTCATCTGCAAGTCGTTGTGCGAAAGAGATATTCGGCTCATGAATTCCGCTCTCGTAGCGAGATATACGCGCGCTTGCTGTGCCTTCGTCGAGCCCAGCTTTCACGCCCAATTTGTCCTGCGGTAGCTCTGAGGCTAATCTCGCCAGCCGCAGGCGAGTGCCAAAGACTGAATGGACATTTAGGTTACGCACTCTACGATAGTCGTAGTGTCTTATAGATGTGTCTCTACGTTTATCGTAGAATTGCCAAGCCAGATAAACTTTTCACGGATCCCGCGTGTCGAATCGAGTGATCGCATCACCTCTGCCAACCGCTCAGAAGCTGCAGTTGCCCATCTCGGTGACACGTGCGACAGCGCCACAGCCTGCGCGGGTCGCGCACAACTCGTGCGCGTCACGCATCGGCACGGAGGTCCGGGCGCTTCGCATGGCAGCACAAACTTCGGCCTCCAGGCTTGCCCAACTTTCGGGTGTATCTGCCTCGTTGCTCTCACGCATCGAGCGCGGCTTGGTCTCGCCTTCAGTGGAGACATTGGATCGGCTCGCGCATAGCCTGGGGGTGCCGGCGTCGCGTTTGTTAAGCGTCCAGGAGCGCTGCATGGACTTCTGCCATGTTCCAGCCGGGCGCGGCCTCGTGGTAGACCGGATGGGCACAATGACGGGCCATCGTCGCGAAGTGTTGGGCCATCTCCTGTCGGGCAACCTGTTCGCGGAACCCCACTTGGTGACGCTCTTGCCCGATGCTGAGCCCTGTGCGACTGCCCAGCACTCTGGGGTCAAGTTCCTGTACTTCCTGTCTGGCGAAGTGACGTACCGCTATGGCAGCAAGACGGCTTTGGTAAGGGCAGGGGACTCGTTGCTGTTTGATGCCACTGCGCTCCATGGAATCGAGGCGATTGACAGCGGGCCCGTGTCGTACTTGTCTGTTGCGTTGACGCTGCGCAACTGATATGGGGGACCTCGTGACTCAGCACCGAACTTCGGGCAGTTTCAAGCAGGCTCGGTGACCACCGAGCCTGGCGACTCGTTAGTCAACTGTTGGGGTTGACGGAATGAGCCGCCGAATTGCTTGATCGGGCGCTGCGCCGACTGGGCGCGCGATCTCAAGTTCTTCAGATTGGAGCGCTGAACAAGGCGCGGCAACTACCCACTCGGTGGCGCCGAGTGATGTTGTATGCCGTCACAGTGGCTCCATCTCTAACAACGCTCGCCGAGTTCGATTCCGAAGCGCCTTCTTCGAAGTTGAATGCTGCCGTAGCAACGCAGTCTTCACGCGCTCCGTTGAGGAGTTCGGCATGCCGAACGGGCCACCTCCAAGCGGCGGCCGGGACTCAAAAAGCCTTCTGATAACGGCGGAGGCTACTCGGTGCCCGAGAATCGCTTGCAGACGACCCCTCACGTCCCTCTGCGAGCGCTCAACGCCTTTTCGATTTTGCGATCGGTCTTGTACTGACTGAGCGCATACACGGCCCAGATCGCAGCCGGAAGTCAACCGATAAGGGTGACCTGCAAAATCAAACAGATGATCCCTGCGATGGGGCGGCCGATCGTGAAGAAGGCGACGAAGGGAAGAAGTATGGCCACGATGAGACGCAAGATGTTTTCTCCGTGGTTGGTCTAGCCACGATCCTGCCAAAGTACGGGCCGGCGGACATAGCTTCTCCTCACGATCTATCCGCCCACCGTAAGCGCGCGGTGATCCCGTCTTGAGCTTGACCCCGGTGTCTACGACGATGGTGTCCACCAAGGATTTAGGTGGACACCTATGGAACACTCCAAGCGCGTGAGCCGGCGCCGCCACGCGGCCGAACTGAAGCGGCAGGTGCTGACGGCGTGCGCGGAACCTGGAGCGTCTGTGGCTCAAGTGGCGCTGGCCCATGGCCTGAACGCCAATCTCGTTCACAAGTGGCGGCGTACGGTCGACGCGAGAGGCGTCGATCCGAAGAGCGGCAATCAGCAGGCCGAGTTCGTCTCGCTCACACTGGCTCCTGACCTCGCCGTCGCGAGCGACATTCACCTTGAGATTCGCCGAGGCGCGATCGCGGTGAGCGTGACATGGCCGCTGAGCGCGTCAAACCAATGCGCCGCCTGGCTGCGCGAGATCCTCAGGTGATTCGCGTCGACGCGCTGTGGCTTGCCATTGAGCCGTTGGACATGCGTGCGGGCACCGAAGCAGCGCTGGCACGCGTGGTTCGTGTCTTTGGCGCCGCGCGCCCGCACCACGCGTACCTGTTCGCCAACAGACGTGCCAATCGCATGAAGGTCCTGGTGCACGACGGCATCGGTATCTGGCTGTCGGCACGACGCCTGCACCAGGGCAAGTTCGTCTGGCCCAAGGACAGCGACACCACGCTCAGCTTGACCCCTCCCCAGTTCGATGCACTGGTGCTCGGACTGCCGTGGCAGCGTATCGGCGAAGCTGGGGTGATCTGCGTGCTGTAGTGCAATTGCCGAATGTGCTGATGCGCTCGCGAGTACACCGGGGCACCATCACCTTCCGTGACTGACACGGCCGACCTTGACCAACTGGACGCGCAGCAACTGCGCGAGATGGTCCTCTCCCTGAGGAGAGGGGCGGTAGCCGACAAGCTTGAGATCGAGCGCCGAGACCACGAGATCGCGTTCAAGCAGGCCGCCATCGATAAACTCACGCACGAGATGGCCGTGCTCAAGCGGCTGAAGTTCGCCGCCAAGTCTGAAGCCTTCAACGCCGAGCAGAAGAGCCTGCTGGAGGAGACCATCGATGCCGACTTGGCGGCGATGGAGCGTGAGCTGGAGGAACTCGCGACCGCGCCGTCTGCGCAGCGTGAGAAGCAGCAGCCCAAGCGCAAGACACTGCCCGCGTACTTGCCGCGCAGGGAGATCCGCCACGAGCCTGAGAGCGCCACCTGCGCCTGCGGCTGCAACCTCCAGCGCATCGGTGAGGATGTGGCCGAGAAACTCGACTACCAGCCTGGCGTGTTCACGGTGGAGCGCCACGTTCGGGGCAAATGGGTCTGCACGAAGTGCGAGACGCTGGTGCAGGCGCCCGTCGCCCCGCACATCATCGACAAGGGCATCCCGACGGCTGGGCTGCTCTCACAGGTGCTGGTAGGCAAGTACCTGGATCACCTGCCGCTGTACAGGCAGGAAGCCATCTTCGGTCGCGCTGGCCTGGCCATCCCGCGCTCGACACTGGCCAGTTGGGTCGGACAGTGCGGCGTGCAGTTGCAACCGCTGGTCGATGCGCTCAAGCGTGAGATGCTCCGAAGCTCGGTTCTGCATGCCGACGAGACCCCGGTGGCGATGCTCAAGCCGGGCAACGGCAAGACACACCGTGCGTACCTCTGGAGCTACTGCACGACGAGCTACAGCGCGCTTCGCGCGGTGGTGTTCGACTTCGCCGACAGCCGTGGGGGTCAGCATGCTCGCGCCTTCCTCGGGCTGCCGGACGAGCATGGCTGGCGCGGCACACTGGTTTGCGACGACTTCAGCGGCTACAAGGCATGCTTCGAGCTCGGCGTCACCGAGGCGGGCTGCTTGGCGCACGCGAGGCGCAAGTTCCACGAACTCTGGGCCAATCACGGCAGCCAAGTTGGCGAGCAAGCACTGAAGTTCTTCGGCGAGCTCTATGCCGTCGAACGCGAAGTCGCTGGGTTGATGCCTGAGGAGCGAAGGCGAATACGACAGGAGAGATCGCGCAGCGTGGCCACTGCGCTGCAACAATGGCTCGCGGGGCAACGGCAAAGAGTGCCGGATGGCTCGACCACGGCCAGGGCAATCGACTACAGCCTGAAGCGCTGGAACGCGCTCACGCGCTACATGGACGACGGTGATCTGCCGGCGGACAACAACTGGGTGGAGAACCAGATCCGCCCGATCGCCATCGGACGATCGAACTGGTTGTTCGCAGGCTCGTTAAGGGCAGGCCAGCGCGCTGCGGCCATCATGAGCCTGATCCAGTCGGCGAAGCTGAATGGCCACGAGCCGCACGCCTACCTGAAGGACGTCCTCGAGCGACTGCCCACGCAACCGGCCCGTCGCATCGCTGAGCTTCTACCTCATCAGTGGCAGCCAACGAGCGTGCCTACCTAAGGTCATCAGCGCCTTGGGAGGCGCTGGCATACTGCAGGACGGAGGAGCGCTCAGTGAACAAAAAGCCATACCCACCCGTTGAAAGCTGGCAGCGCCGTCTTAGTCGCGCAGAAGCTGAAGCAGAGCTGCGCAAAGAGTCCGATGAACTCGGCATCCCGATCAGTCCTCATTGGCAGGAGCGATGGGAGAACTTTGTGCTCAACCTGCAGCCGGAAGACGAACTCTGGTTCTGGGAATACTTCCCGCAGCCCATGACAGGCGGAGCCGGGTACTGCATCGTGCGCAACGGCTCAAGCACCGCGTGGATAGCGACCATGCGCAGCTAGTGCGCAGGAAATGCCCTGACTTCGCCGGACGCATACCGCCCACCAGGTTGCCAGCGGTCGGCATCTCCGGCGTGGATGGTGAGAAGGCCGTAGTACGGCTGGGATGGGGCCCGTAGGTTCCAGGCATTCGCAAGCTGAAAGCCGCATGAGGCGGGCCACAGCATCACACCAAAGTTCCGACGCCAGCGTGGCTTAGCTGCTCACCGCTCACGCTCCACAATAACCGCCTGATCGTCGGTCCGATGGAACCCACCCTCTTAAACCTTTCGGATGAGCGAGACTCGTGCCGATTTCCGCCGCGTCCACCTCAGCTCAGCGCGGTCCTGTGCTCAGCCAACGGACAGCCAAGCCCGCCCCGGAAATCTGGCCTGACCGACCCTCGAAGGCTTTCTGTGGCTTGCCCCAACCCGAGCCGTCCATCACGTCTGCTCTGGTGATCAGACCCGGGAAGGCGCCGCGGGCATCCTGCCATCGATGTCCGTGAACCCGTACTCTTGCGCCAGTTCTGCAACCAGATGCAGTCGACCGCTCTTTTCCATGATCGCTGGATCGGCGGCCAAGCCAACCACGGCCCGCCCTGCGAACTCGGACGACTCCCCGCTTTCCATGATCCGCTTGGCCAGTGGTGCAGGGACCCGGTCCGGCTGAGCGAGGAACTTCTCGCTCTTGGTAAAACCCGGCCAAATCACGACCGCGGCCACGTTGAAGGGCTTGAGGTCGTGAGCCATGTCCTTAGCCATCTTGTCGACGCCGGCCTTCTGCACTCCGAAGGGCACGTTGAAGGCGTAGCGCAGAGCTCCGCCCGAGGAGGTATTGACGATCAGTCCCTTGCGGCGGGCAACCATCCTCGGCGCCGCGCAGCGATTGGCGATGTAGTGCGAGCGCAGCCCCACCCGCAGCAGATCTTCCCAAAGGTCGTCTTCGAGCTCCCAGAAGGGCACGTTGACCGGCATGTGGGACGGGGCCGCAAACACGTTGTTCACCAGGATGTCGATCGCTCCGTCCTGTTCATCGTGCACACGCTCGAAGACGCGCTTCACGCTGGCGTCGTCGCCATGGTCGCAGACGATCGGGATGCATCGGCCGCCACGCTGGGTGATTTCATCGGCGGTTTCCTGAAGGGACCCCAGCCAGTTTGACGCGCCGGCCTCGAGCGTGCGCCCAGTCGCATAGACCAACGCACCCGCTTCACCGAGCGCCAGCGCGACGCCCTTGCCGACGCCTCGCGTTGCGCCCGTCACCACGGCCACTTGGTCCTCAAGCGGCCTGTTGCGATTCAGCATGTTTCATTTCTCCTTGATATCGATGGGATTCAGGGGCGGTGCCGCAGCGCGATCGGACACAGCCATGCGTCCGCGCCACTTGGACAGCAGCGGCAGCACGAACACGGCCCCGAGCATCACGGCGCCGTAGAGAACGCCCGTGAGCTTTTGCGACAGCTTCTCGGCGACGTCGGGCACGAAGGAGAGAAAGACCGCGGCCACAAAGGTACCCACGCTCGCCGCGACGGGGGCTGCCGCCTGCGCCTCCGGTGCGTTCGCGCAGGCCCAGCTCGACTAGAAAGAGCCGCAAGCCGTGGCGCTCGGCTATGTCGCAGATTCAGCCAGGGCCGATACGAAGAAATCCCCGAAGCACGACAACGCCCAGCTGTGCAACGGCTGCGCACTGTGGCAATCGAGGCCGACCGGCCCGCAGGGCAGCTGCGCGCTGTTCTCCGGCAAGCAGGTCAACGCCAGGGGGTGGTTCAGCGCCTGGGCGAAGAAGGCCTGAGGGCCGGGCTGCCGGCAGCCCGGCATTCAAAGACCCAGTGCGACCCCATCACCGCGAGGGTCGTGCGCGCCCGCCAGGCTGCCGTCGGCTTCGAAGCGGATCACGCCGGGCAGCCCTGCCAGTGGGCTGTGCGCGGCGATGGGCGCGACCTCGTGGCCGCGCGCGGTCAACGATGCCATCACCTCGGGCCCCACGTCCTGCTCCAGCTTCAGGCTGTCGCGGCTGTCGGAGAAGGTCCGTCCGAGCAGGAAGCGCGGCCTTGCCAGTGCCTGCGCGGGGTCCAGGCCGAAGTCGATCAGCCGGGTGAGCAGCGCCACCAGGGTCTGCGGCTGCCCGTCCGCGCCCTGCGTGCCCAGCAGCAGCTCGGGCCGACCGTCGCGAATGAAGGCGACGGGGTTCAGCGTATGGAAGGGCCGCTTGCCGCCGCGCAGCCCGTTGGGATGGCTCGCATCGTGGTGGAAGGCCGCGCCGCGGTTGTGCCACAGCACACCGGTGTCGCCGGCCACGACACCGCTGCCCCAGTCGTAGTAGATGCTCTGGAGCACGCCCGCACCACGGCCCGAGGCGTCCGCGGCCGCGAAGAACACGGTGTCGCCGTGGCGGAATCGCTGGGGCCAGGGCATCGCCCGTGCGCCGGCCTGCGTCCGCGCCGCCTGCTGTTGGATGTAGGCGGCGTCGAGCAGCCGCTGCACGGGCACCTCGGTGAAATCGGGGTCGGCCAGGAAGCGGTCGCGGTCGACGAAGGCCAGCTTGATCGCCTCGACCATTCGGTGGAAGTGCTCGGCGCTGCCTTCGGCGATGCCGGAGAAATCCTGCTCGCCGAGGATGCCCATGGCTTCCAGCGTGGCAAAGCCCTGCGTCGGCGGCGGCAGGCTCAGCAGCGTGCCGCCGCGGTAGGGCACGGCCAGCGGCGTCACTTCCCGGGCGCGGGTGCTGCGCATGTCGTCCAGCGTGAGCGGCGAACCCGCGGCCTGCAGGCCGGCCGCGAGGCGGTGCGCGACTTCGCCTTCGTAGAACTCGCGCGGGCCCTGCGCCGCGAGCCGCGACAGCGTGTGCACCAGCCCGGGCTGGCGCTGGTGCTGGTGCGAAGGCCCGACGGGAAACGCCGCGTCGAAGCCGTGCCAGTGCTGCGTCTCTGCGGCCCGCATCTCGTGCCAGAAGCGCTGCGAGGCCGACACGGCAAAGCCCTCCTGCGCATGTTCGATCGCGCGAGACAGCAGTGACGCCCAGCGCTGGCGGCCCTGCCAGTTGCGCGCCGAGATGTCGAAGGCTCGGGCCCAACTGTCCACCGCCGCGGCCGTGGTCAATGCCGACGCGCCGCCGCGCAGCGGGACTGGCCCCGACTGCGGTGGGAGCGCTGCGGCGGCCTGCCCGACGCCGGAAATGCCGCGCACCGGCGCACCGGGCTGCGCGATGAGCCAGAAACCGTCACCTCCGAGCCCGGTGAAGTGCGGGCACACGACGCACAGCACGGCCGCCATGGCGATGGCGGCCTCGATGGCATTCCCGCCATCGGCCAGCACTTCCAGGCCTGCCGCACTGGCCAGCGGATGAGGGCTCGTCACCATGCCTCGCCGGGAGGTGGCCGAAGCACGTGCCGTGGGCTGGTGTGTGGGCTCAGCGGACATGGAAGCAGTCATGCGGAAGTTTGTTCATGCCGCCTGCGTCAGGAAGGCCGCCACCATCTGGCGGGTCATCTTCTGGTGCGCCTTCTGCCAGGCCGCGGCCTGCAGGTCCTTGTTGAAGATGCGTGAGAGCGTGAACGCATGGGCGCGGCCGTAGTACGACAGGCTCACCATCGCCACGTACAGGTGCAGCGCATCGATGCCACTGCGCACGACGCCCGCCGCCACCCCGCGCACCAGCAGGCGGCGGATCAGCGCGATCACCGGCGACGACATCTCCGGGATCCGGTTCGAGCGCGCGAGGTGCCGCGCCTCGTTGAGGTTCTCGAAGGCCAGCAGCTTGCGCAGCCGCGGGTGCGTCGCGAAGTGGTGGTCCACGAAATCGGCGATGTGCAGCAGGCCGGTCAGCGGCTCCTCGGCCTCCGGGTCCAGCCGGAGTTCTTCGTGCCGCAGGTCGGCCATCACCGCTTCGAGCACGGCGACGTACAGGTCATCCTTGCTCCCGAAGTAGTGGTACAGCATGCGGATGTTCGTGCCGGCGAGCCGTGCGATGCGTTCGGTGCGCGCGCCGCTGTAGCCCTCGTTCGAGAACTCGTCGGTCGCCGCTTCCAGGAGCTTCGCGCGCGTGAGTGCGGCGTCGCGCCGCGCGATCGTCTCCTGGGCCGGCGCCTGCCGTGGGGAAAGTTTGCTCATCGTGTGGATGGGGATGCAGGCGCTAGTGTCGCGGCAAGTTCGAGCAGCCGTTCGTCATTGCCCCTGGCCGAGATGAAGGATGCGCAAGGCGGCAGGCCCTCGGCAGCCGGCAGCGGAAACACCACCTGCGGCAGCCCCGCATGGCCGGCCACCGCGCCGAGCGCCAGTGCGCGCTCGTAGAAGGCGCCGCGCTGAGCCGCATCGGCCCGGCGCGAGAGCGCAAGGTAGGGTGCGGCAGGAATCAGCCACGCCTCGTCGGGGCCCATCCTCTGCGCCAGCCGCGCGGCGGCCTGGGCGCGCCAGTCGCTCCAGCGCGTTCCCTGTGCGGCATCGAGCGCCAGCGCCGCCTCGAAGCGCGGCGCGATGGCAGCGCCGAAGCGCGGCCGCTGTCGCCGGATCCACGGGCCGACGTGGGCCCGGATCTCCAGGCCCTGGAGCACGGCATAGGCTTCGAACCAGTCGCACCAGTCGCTGCCGCCATAGGCGCTGCGCTCGCTGTCGATGCGCATCAGGCGGGCCCACGCGGCCAGCGGCTCGCGCACCGCGGGCTCCGCCAGCGCCAGCGCGTCCGTGGCCACGCACAGGCGCAGGGGCGGCGCGGGCCGGTTGCTGCCGATGCGAGCTTCGGTGCCGAGCAGCGCATGCCCGGCGCGGCGCAGCAGGTCGGCATCGCGGGCGAACCACCCCACCGTGTCGTAGCTCGGTGCGAAGGGCAGGACCCCGTCGAGCGGGATCCGCCCGTGCGTGGGCCGCATCGCGGCGACCCCGCAGAACGCCGCCGGTACGCGCACCGAGCCGCCCGTGTCGGTGCCCAGCGCCAGGTCGACCTCCGCCCATGCGACCGCGGCGGCGCTGCCGCTGGACGACCCACCGGGCAGCCGATCGGGGTCGCGCGGATGGCGCGGCGCGCCGTAGTGGGCGTTCTCGCCCTCCAGGCTGAAGGCGAGTTCGTCGCTGATCGTCTTGCCGACGACCCGCGCGCCTGCGCCACGCAGCGCGGCCACGCAGGGCGCGTCGTGCACGGCCGGCGCGTGGCTGGTGGCCCAGTCCGGGTTACCGCCGCCGGTGACGGCGCCTGCGATATCGATGAGGTCCTTCACGCCCAGGCGCACCCCATTCAGCGCGCCAACACCGGTGGCGGGCCGCTCGCAGCGGGGGCCGGGCATCCAGCCGCCCGAGCCGTGCGCTGTCTCCGTGTGCATCAGGCGGGCAGCGCCGCGAGCACGGCGGCCGAGTCGGTCACGAAGCCGAAGCACTTCTTGACGTTCCAGATCGTCGCCTCGGTGCAGAAGTCCGGCGAGCTCGTGGCGCAGCAGTCGCTCAGCATCACGCAGCCGTAGCCCAGGAAGTTGGCGTCGGTGAGCGTGTGCAGCACGCACTGGTCGGTGTTGCAGCCCGCGAAGAGGATGCTGCGTACCCCGAGGTTGCGCAGGATGCTGTCCAGCGGCGTGTCCCAGAAGCCGCTGATGCGGTGCTTGTCGACCAGAAAGTCGCCCTCGTGCGGTGCGAGCTCGTCCACGATGGCCGCGGCCCACGAGTCCTTCTGCAGCACGTGGCCCTTGCCGCCGGGCAGCGGGTCGCCCAGGCCGACGCCCGTGCCGCTGTTCTTGTACAGGTGGATCTGGTTGGGCGGCATGTTGGCCAGGTCCGGGCGGTTGCCCCAGTTGACCCAGACGACCGGCACGCCGGCGCGGCGCAGCCCGGGCAGCAGCTTCTGCAACGGGGCGATCGGCGTGCGGTCCGCCGCATAGTTGCCGCCGATTAGGTCGACCCATCCGCCCTCGGTGCAGAAGTCGTTCTGCAGGTCGATGATGACGATGGCCGTGCGGCGCAGGTCGAGCACCACGTTCTGCGGCTGCGCCTGCACCCGGGCGCGCAGCGGCGCGGGCGGCTCCACGGACATATCGACCTCGCGCTCGCTGGCGACCCAGTAGTACTGCTGGCCCAGGCCCAGGGCGCCGTCGGGCCGGGCATCGGGGAGATAGGGGTGGCGTTTCATCAAAGGCTCCGGTGGTGTGCGGGCGAAGGGCGCATCGCCGCAGGCTGGTGCATTCGTTGCGGTCGCCGCACCGATATGCGGCAAAAAGTCGGCGAATTCACTGGCACTGTTATTGCGATGCGTTGTCGGTAAGTAATTGATTAGTTACTTAACCCTCCAACTAGCGAAAGGCATGCCATGCAGATTCCGTCTCCCTCCCGCCGCGCCGCCGTCCTCGCAGGCGTCAGCGCCTTCACCGCCCTCGTGCTGAGCCTGCCGGCCTCGGCCGCCGATCCGATCGCGGTCGGCATCCTCATTCCCGGGTCCAAGTCGGACAAGGGATGGATGGAGTCCGGCTACGACGGGCTCGTGGCCGCACAGAAGGAGTACGGCGCCAGGATCAAGGTGCAGATGATCGAGAACATCAATTACGCCGACATGGAACAGGCGCTGACCAACCTGGCCAGCAAGAACGCGCTCGTGATCGGCGTCGGCGGCCAGACCCAGGCCGCCGTGCTCAAGGTGGCCAAGCGCTTCCCCAAGACGCACTTCTCGATCGTCGGCGGCAACAAGGCCGAGGAGACGGCCAACGTGGCCGGCTACGACGTGAAGCAGGCCGAGATCGCCTTCGTCGCGGGCGCCGCCGCCGCGATGCTCTCGAAGAACGGGGCCGTGAGCTACGTGGGCGGCATGGAGATCCCTTCCATCGTCAACGCCGGCAAGGAGTTCGGCAACGGCGCCAGGTACATCAAGCCCGGCATCAAGTACTTCGAGAACTACACCGGCGACTTCGACAACGTGGCCAAGGCCAAGGAAGCCACGCTGGCGGCCATCGCGCAGGGCGCCGACGTGCACTATCACATCCTGAACCTCGGCCTGCGCGGCATGGAGCAGGCGGCCAAGGAGAAGGGCACGAAGATCATCGGCAGCTACACCAACCGCTGCGGCACCGATCCGCTCTATCCCGCCTACAGCATCACCGGCGTCGGCTATCAGGTGCAGTACGCCATCAAGGAGGCCGTCGGCGGTACCTGGAAGGCCGGCTACAAGCCCTTCGGACTGGCCATGGGGCCGAACGCATCGGACATGGTCATCTGCGGGGCGACCGACGAACAGAAGGCCAAGCTCGAGCAGATCAAGAAGGACATCCTGTCCGGCAAGATCAAGGTGCTGGAGGGCTGATGCGCGAGCGCCACGCCATCGGCCTCGGTGACGGCATCAGCGACGGCGGCCCGGGGTCCGCCGCAACGCCGGCCGCCGCGCCGCTGCTGAAGCTGGAGGGGCTGTCCAAGCGCTTCGGCGCGCTGCAGGCGCTGCAGGACGTCGCGCTGACGTTCCATCCCGGCGAGGTCCACTGCCTGCTGGGCGAGAACGGCGCCGGCAAGTCCACGCTGTGCAATCTCGTCTTCGGCGTGCACGCCGCGGACGCGGGCGAGATGACGCTGGCCGGCGGAGCGTTTCGCCCGCGCTCGCCGGCGGATGCCCTTTCTCACGGCATCGCGATGGTCCACCAGCACTTCAGCCTCGTGCCCGACATGACGGTGCTCGACAACCTGCTGCTCGGCCAGGTGCGCGGCGTGCTCGACCGCAAGGCCGGCGCGGCGCGTATCGCCGCGATGCGGGAGCGCTACGGGCTCGCGCTCGATCCGCATGCGAAGGTGCAGGACCTGTCGGTGGGCGAGCGCCAGCGCGTGGAAATCGTGAAGTGCCTGGTGCGCGAGCCGCGCCTGCTGGTGCTCGACGAACCCACCGCCGTGTTGCTGCCGCAGGAGATCGAGGCATTGCTCTCTGTGTGCACGCGCGTGGCGCAGCAGGGCTGCGGCGTGGTGCTGGTCACCCACAAGCTGGCCGAGATCCAGCGCGTGGCGCGGCGTGCGACCGTGCTGCGCGGCGGCCGCGTGGTGGCGCATTCGGACGCGCCCGCACAGGACATCGACGCGCTGGTGCGCGCGATGATCCAGCGCGACCTGCAGGCGCCTGCCGCAGCGCCGGTACGGGCGTCTCGTGCGTCCCGGCCGGCACCGGGCAGCCCGACGCGCGAGGCAGCGCTGCTGGCCGACGGCCTCACCGTGCGCGACATCGATGGCGTGGTGCGCCTGGACAACTTCACCCTGGTGGTGGAGCCGGGCGAGATAGTGGCCATCGCCGGCGTCGAGGGCAATGGCCAGGGCGAGCTGGGCGCGGTGCTTTCGGGAATGCTGCGTCCCACCGAGGGGCGCTATTTCGTCTGCGGCGAGGACATGACGCGCGCCACGCCGCGCCAGCTCAGCGCCGCGGGCTGCGGCGTGGTGCCCGAAGACCGGCATGCGCTGGCCTGCGTGACAGGCATGACCGTCGCAGAGAACATCATGCTCGACCGCCTGGACCGGTTCCGGCGCTTCGGCCTCCTCGACCGTGCGGCCATGCGCCGCTCGGCGCTCGACCTCATGCAGCGCTACGACGTGCGCGCCGCCAGCCCCGACGTGCCGTTCGGAGGCCTTTCGGGCGGCAACCAGCAGAAGGCGGTGCTCGCGCGCGAGCTCACGCTCGAGGGCCTGCGCTTCCTGCTGGCGGCGCAGCCCACGCGCGGCCTGGATGTCGGCGCGGTCGAGGCCGTCTACGGCCACATCCGGGCCACCGCGGACCGCGGGGTCGGCGTGCTGCTCATCTCGTCGGAGCTCGACGAACTGCTGAGCGTCGCCGACCGCGTGCTGGTGCTCTACCGGGGCCGGGTGATGGGCACATGCCCCACGGCGGGCGCGGACCGCGCGCGCATCGGTGCCTGGATGGCCGGGCACCGTGACAAGGAAGATGTTGCAGAGGAGGTCGCCCCATGAGCGGTCCTGCACTTTCCTGGTCACGGCTCAGGCCGACCCCTGCGCTGCAGGTCTCGGCAGCCGCCGTGCTGCTGGCCTTTGGCGTCGGTGCCTTGCTGATCGCCGCGCTCGGCGTGCCCGTAGGCGATGCGGTCGCCGCGTTCGCGGACGGCGCCTGGGGCTCGTCCTATGCGCTGGCTGCCTCGATCAACCGTGCGCTGGTGCTCATGCTGGTCGGCCTGGGTTTCATCCTGGCCGAGCGCGCGAACCTCACGAACGTGGGCGGAGAAGGGCAGATTGCCGTTGGCGGCATCACGGCCACGGCGCTCGCGCTGTGGCCACCAGTGGCGCAGCTGCCGTGGGGGCTGGCCTTCATCGTTCCGATGCTCGGCGCCTGCGCGGCGGGCGCGTTCTGGGGCGGCATCGCCGGCGTCCTGCGCGTCAAGATGGGCACCAACGAGGTCATCGCGACCTTGCTGCTTTCCTTCATCGCCATCTGGATGGTGTACGGCAGCGTGCAGTCCGAGCACCTGCTGCGTCGGCCGATGACGAGCAGCGCGACGCTGCCCGAGTCGCTGGAGATTCCGGTGGCGACTCAGCTGCCGCTACTCACCGGCGATGCGGGTACGCCGCTGCACGTCGGCCTGCTGATCGGGGTCGTGCTGGCGGTGGCGGTGGCGCTGCTGCTCAACCGCACGGTGACGGGACTGCAGCTGCGCGCGACCGGCCTGAACCCGCGCGCGGCTCGCCGCGCCGGCATACCCATCGGCCGCCTCGCCATCGGCGCGCTCTGCGCAGCCGGCGCCTTCGGCGGACTTGCCGGCGCCTTCATGCTGCAGGGCGAGCAGTACACGCTCAAGGCCGGTTTCTCGTCGGGCTACGGCTTCGACGGCCTGGTGGTGGGCCTGCTCGCACGCGGCAGCGCGACCGGCGTGGTTGCGGGCTCGCTGCTCTTCGGCTTCCTGCGTTCGGGCGGGATCAACATGGAAATGGTGGCGCAAGTGCCCACCGCCCTGGTCGTGGTGATCCAGGGTCTCATCATCGTGACGCTCGCCGGGGCAGCCATCGGCATCCAGCGCATGGAGGCGCGACGCAAATGATCGATCCCGAACTGGCCGCCGTCTTCGTCGGCTCGAGCATCCGGCTCGCCGCACCGTTGCTGCTCGCCGCCACCGGCGAGCTCGTGAGCGAACGGGCCGGCGTGCTCAACATGAGCGTGGAGGGCCTCATGCTGGCCGGCGCCTTCGCAGGCGCCACCGCCTCGTGGGCCACCGGCTCGCCGTTGCTCGGCCTGCTCTGCGGCGTGCTGTGCGTGCTGCCCATCGCGTGGCTCCAGGCCTTTCTGAGCATCACGCTGCGTGCCAACCAGATCGTCACCGGCATCGGCATCAACATCCTGGTGCTCGGCGCGACCACCCTGGGTTACCGGGCGATCTTCGGCAGCCGCTCGCGCGCCGAGATCCCGGGCCTGGACAAGTGGGCGCCACCCGGCCTGTCGGAGATACCGCACCTGGGCGAGCAGGTCTTCCGGCAGGCATGGCTGCTCTATGCCGCCATCGTGCTGATCGTGTTGGTGGGCTGGGTGATGCGCGCCACTGCGCTCGGCCTGGCGATCCATGCTGCGGGCACGTCGCCGCAGGCGGCGAGCCATTCGGGGTTGAAGGTGAGCCGCATCCGGTACGGCGCTGTGCTGTTCACCGGCTTCATGTCCGCGTTGGCGGGCTGCTTCCTGTCGATAGGTGACATCCACACCTTCACGGAAGGCATGACCGGCGGCGCCGGCTACCTGGCGATTGCGGCGGTGATCTTCGGCAACTGGCGCCTCGGCCGGACCGTGATGGCCTGCTGTCTCTTCGGAGCCGCCACCGCGCTGCAGTTCCAGCTTCCTGCGATGGGCATCGAGGTGCCCAGCGCCCTGCTGATCGCCTTGCCCTACGTGCTCGCGCTGCTGGCGGTGGGCGGGCTGGTCGGTCGACAGGTCGCGCCCGCAGCGCTCACGAAGCCGTTGCTCGCGCAGGGCTGAAGCGCAGGTGCCGAGGAGGCGGCCCTGCACGCGAGGCCGCCGGCCTCAGTCGCGACCCTCGTAGTAGCGGCGGTACTGCTCGCGCTCCCACTGGCGGCGGCGCCATTCGCGACGCTCGGCACGGCGCTCTTCCCAGCGTTCGGCGCGACGTTCCTCCCAGCGCGCGGCCGGGTCGTAGTAGACGGGCGGCGGAACGGAGTAGACCGGCCGCGGAGCCTGGTAGTAGGCCGGCGCCGGATAGGTATAGACGGGGGCCGGCTCGCTCACGACCACGCCGGGGACGTTGATGCCGACGGACCAGCTGGTGCCGGCGTTGGCCGTTGCGGCGACGGTCAGGGCGCCGGCGGCAACAAGGCCTGTGGCGGCAAGCTTGAAGACGGCTCGCGAGAGAATCATTTTTTCAACTCCAGAGGCGGGAATCGCCCCGATGCGCTTCCAACGGACGGCGACCCGATACTGCGCACATCGCGACGGTGAAGAACGTTCCCAAATGTCACTGTGCCGCGCGGCCTGCTGCGGCGTTGGCGATCCTTCGCGCATGTCGGGCAACCATTGCCGTTCACCTCCCATCCACTTGTGAGCAAATGCGAAGGATTCACGGACGAAAGAACATGCAGTCGTGATCGCTGGCGCGGTGCCGACGGGCCTGGCGCTCGCCGGCGAACTGGCACTGGCAGGCGTCGACGTCTCCATCGTCGAGCGCCGCCCGGACCAGGCGCTTGCCGGCTCGCGCGCCGGCGGCCTGGGCTCGCGCACGCTAGAGGTCCTGGACCAGCGCGGCATCGTCGAGCGGTTCCTCGCGCAGGGGCAGAAGGCCCAGGTCACGGGGGTTCGCGGTCACACGACTGGACATCAGCGACTTTCCGACCCGGCACAATTACAGGCTGGGGCTGCGGCAGAAGCACATCGAGCACATCCTTGCCCGCATGGATCGACGAGCTCGCGGTGCCGATCTACAGGGGGCGCGACCTGGCGGGCTTCGTGCAGGACGAGGCGGGCGTCACCATCGAGATTTCCGGGGGGTAGCGTTGCGCGCCGCGTATCTCGTCTGCTGCGACGGCGGCCGCAGCCTCGTGCGCAAGACGGCCGCCATCGCGTTTCCGGAATGGGAGGCGACGACCAGGAGCATCGTCGCCGAGGCGGAGATGACCGAGGAGCCGCCGCTTGGCGTGCATCGCACGGCCCGCGGCATCCATGCTTTCAGCGGGGAGCAGTACGGGATCCGCGACGGCAAGATGCAGTCGACCGCTCTTTTCCATGATCGCCGGATCGGCCGCCAAGCCAATCCCAGCCCGCCCCGCGAACTCGGAGCACTCCCCGCTTTCCATGATCCACTTGGCGAGTGGTGGTGGGACCCGTCCGGCTGAGCGAGGAACTTCTCACCCTTGATAAAACCCGGCCAAATTACGACCGCGGCCACGTTGAAGGGCTTGAGGTCGTGAGCCATGTCCTTAGCCATCTTGTCGACGCCGGCCTTCTGCACTCCGAAGGGCACGTTGAAGGTGTAGCGCACAGCGCCGCCTGAGGAGGTATTGACGATCAGTCCCTTGCGGCGGGCAACCATCTTTGGCGCCGCGCAGCGGCTGGCAATGTAGTGCGAGCGCAGCCCCACGCGCAGCAGGTCTTCCCAAAGACCGTCTTCGAGCTCCCAGAAGGGCACGTTGACCGGCATGTTGGACGGGGCCGCAAACACGTTATTCACCAGTATGTCGATCGCTGCATCCTGTTCATCGTTCACACGCTCGAACACGCGCTTCACGATGGCGTCGTCGCCATGGTCGCAGACGACCGGGATGCATTGGCCGCCGCCCCGCAATGGATTTGCCGTCCAATGCTCAGGTGCGCGCCTTTCAACGACCGCCATCCGCACGGCTTGGCAGGCGATCGAATGTCAAATACCCCCCTGAGGGCGTGGGGTCGAAACGAAGGGCATCTATAGTGCGTGACTTTCGTCACGGTCTGCAGATGGTCCTAACGCACTTCGAGATGGAGCAACGGCTTCGAAACGCCGGCGTAGCCGTGCGCCCGTATCCCACGCTCAACAAGTTTCTTTGCGATGTGAACCCGGAAGCTGCAGACAAGATGCTGGTGCAGGCGGGGACGGCTTGGGAAAACGAAGTGGAGCGTCTCTTTGCGATGCAGCAGCAGGCGGACGAACTCACTGCCTATGCAAGCTTCGGACAGTTGTTCGATGAAGTGTGTACAGAGGAGGGGCTCTCCGCAGCATTGGCCGTGCTCAACGAAGCCGTGCCGCACCGGTACACAGCCATCTATCGGTTACGCGATGGGCGAATGCTCAACGTTGCCCTGGTCGACAAGCAGGGTGAGCCGCTTCCCGATTTTCTCGCTGAGGTCCCGATCGCTTCGAGCTTTTGCCAGTACGTGTTGCGCGACGGGTCATTTCTGACGGGGGATTCAGGCAGCGACACCCGGCTAAACGGTCACCCGTACCAAGGCGTGATGCTGTCCTACTGCGGGATTCCGATCTTCGATCTGCAGGGGCGCGCCGTGGGCACCGCGTGCCACTTCGACTTGGTTGCGCGCGACATTGCCGACGAAAAGGTTGCTCATCTGCGGGCTGCTGCTCGAATTCTCACGAACTACCTCTCGGATCACTCAAGCGGACCTTCGTAGGTTTGTAAGCGTCCCGTGAACCCATCTTGAATCGGCGTTAGGAGCAAAGGATGCTCGTGTCCACTAATACTTGGTGGACACGTGAACACTATCTCTCCTCAGCACACAAGCGATCGGCGGCGGCGCCGCCTGCACAGCGACGAGTTCAAGGCCAACGCCGTTGCGTTGGCCGCGCAGCCTGGCATGTCGATGGCGGCTGTGGCAATGTCTCTCGGTATCAATGCGAACCTGTTGCGTCGCTGGGTGCGTGACGCGGAGATCCAGCCGCGTAGGCCCGAGCCAATTGATGTACCGAAGGCACTGCGTGGTGCAGCCCAAAACCCGGAAGTCAGCGGATTCGTGCCTGTGCAGTTGCCCGCGCCGGCTGAGACGCCTGCGCCTCCCGGCGACATCCGCATGGAGGTGCGCCGCGGCGCCGTGCACGTCGTGGTGACCTGGCCAGCCGCACTGGCCAGCGAGTGCGGTGCCTGGCTGCGAGATCTGCTGCGGTGATCAAGGTCGAGGCTGTCTGGTTGGCCGTCGAACCGCTGGACATGCGATTGGGCATTGAAGCTGCGCTGGCGCGGGTCGTGCATGTCTTCGGCGCCGCCAGACCCCACCACGCCTATCTGTTCGCCAACCGCCGCGCCAACCGGATGAAGGTGCTCGTGCACGACGGCATTGGGATCTGGCTGGCAGCCAGACGGCTGCATCAGGGCAAGTTCCTCTGGCCCCATGACGCCGCTCCCACGCTCAATCTGAGCCATTCCCAGTTCGACGCCCTAGTGCTGGGCCTGCCGTGGCAGCGTGTCGGCGAGGCCGGAGTGATTCGCGTGATCTAGCGCAATTGCCGAAGTTGCTGATGCTCACCTGGGTGTCCTGGGGCATCATCACCTTCCGTGAGCGACACGGCCACCAACCTCGACCACCTGGATGCGCAGCAACTGCGTGAGATGGTGCAGTCGCTCATGGGCCGGGTGGAGGCCGGTGAACTGGAGATCGATCGGCGCGACCGCGAGATCGCGTTCAAGCAGGCCACCATCGACAAGCTCACGCACGAGATGGCCGTGCTCAAGCGGCTGAAGTTCGCTTCGAAGTCAGAAGCCTTCACCGCAGAACAGAGGAATCTGCTGGAGGACACCCTGGACGCAGACCTGGCGGCGATGGAGCTGGAGTTGGAGCAGCTCACACCGGCCAAGTCGGCACCACAGGGCAAGCAGCAACCAAAGCGCCAGGCGCTTCCTGCCTATCTGCCCCGTCGGGAGATCCACCACGAGCCTCACAACGTCACCTGCGCGTGCGGCTGCGCGCTCAAGCGCATCGGGGAAGACATCGCCGAGAAGCTGGACTACCAGCCCGGCGTGTTCACGGTGGAGCGCCACGTGCGCGGCAAGTGGGTGTGCGCCCGATGCGAGACGCTGATCCAGGCGCCGGTAGCGCCCCACATCATCGACAAGGGCATCCCGACAGCCGGGCTGCTCGCGCAGGTGTTGGTGGCGAAGTACCTTGATCACCTACCGCTTTATAGGCAGGAAGCCATCTTCGGCCGGGCGGGCCTCGCGATCCCTCGCTCGACGCTGGCCGCTTGGGTGGGCCAGTGCGGCGTTCACCTACAGCCGCTGGTGGATGCGCTCAGAAGCGAGATGCTCCGTAGTCAGGTGCTCCATGCGGACGAGACCCCCGTTGCCATGCTCAAGCCCGGCCACGGCAAGACGCATCGGGCGTACCTCTGGAGCTACTGCACGACGGCCTATGACGTACTACCCGCAGTGGTGTTCGACTTCGCCGACAGCCGCGGCGGACAGCACGCCCGGGCCTTCCTTCGGCTTGGCGGAGAGAACGGCTGGCGCGGCACCCTCGTGTGCGATGACTTCTCCGGCTACAAGGCGTGCTTCGAGCTGGGCGTCACCGAGGCCGGCTGCCTGGCGCATGCCAGGCGCAAGTTCCATGAACTGTGGGTCAACCACGGCAGCCCGATCGGCGAGCAGACCCTGAAGTTCTTCCGCGAGCTCTACGATTTCGAGCGCGTCGTTGCCGAGTTGGCGCCGGAAGACCGCAGGCGCGTGCGCCAGGAGCGCTCACGCAAAGTGGCCGATGCGCTGCATCAATGGCTCACTGCGCAGCGGCAGAAGGTGCCCGAAGGCTCGGCGACCGCTAAGGCCATCGACTACAGCCTGAAGCGCTGGCTGGCACTCACGCGCTACATCGACGACGCGGATCTGCCCGCCGACAACAACCGGGTGGAGAACCAGATCCGACCGATCGCGCTCGGCAGACAGAACTGGCTGTTCGCCGGCAGCTTGCGCGCTGGTCAGCGGGCTGCGGCCGTCATGAGCCTGGTGCACTCGGCGCGTCTGAACGGCCACGAGCCACACGCATACCTCAAGGATGTCCTCGAGCGGCTGCCCTCGCACCCGGCCAGCCGCATTGCAGAGTTGCTGCCGCATCGCTGGCTGCCAACAGCCTAGCCTGCCGCCCGGGCTGAGCAAGTGCACATGCAAGCGGCCTCGGGATAAGCGCTTTGTATATGTCGCCGGCGGAAAAATGGGGCGGTCCGACAGGCCGCTTCGGGCCCGAAGCCGAAGGTCGATTCGCTCCAAAGCGGCCTCTCGCCTAGTCGTTCGAGTGGCGGGGCGAGGCAGATTGCCGTCCTCTAAAAAGCCTCAATCCTGCTGCGCTGCACGGCGCCATAAGTCCTCAAACTCTGCGAGGCTCGCGCAAGGCGAAACCCTTGAGGGTGGAAGGAGCTACGCGCGCCAAGTACCTTCACCCGCATGCAGCAGCGCAAAGGAATGGGGATGGATCAAGAAGCCGTACAGTTTTCCTCCCCCTGAAAGCGGCTCCGGCGTCTTGTCGGCTGTGAAGTAGCTGACCACCAAGACCGTTTCTGCATCCGCGAGCGCAGCTCGCAGCGCGACGCGCTCTTCGTCAGTCATGCGTACACGCTCGATAAGGCTTTTTTGAGAGCTGAAGATGTCGCTCTCACAGTAGACGTGAGTGGTAGTGCCTGCCCAAAGCGGGTGTTCCGAGACAACGCTTCTTGCCCTGTCCGCGTCAGATGAGCTCACCTCTTGACTCATGTCTACTCCATCGATTGAACGTCCGGTCTTGGCCGCATTGTTCCGGCTCGGCGAACGGCCGGTTCTGGCCGATAGCGGAAGTCTAGCCGCGTGCGCTTGCTTTCGATCAAGATGGGATGGCCAGCCGCTTACGTAGGTTTCGATCCGGGGTGCGGATAAAAGTTTGGACTGGTTTTATGCCGCAAGTCCAAGGCTCATCCAGTATTCGATCGGAATGAGCGAGCCGAGAGAGATCTAGACTCGCTTTTCGCTGTTCAAGCGGATGTTCGAGTTTGCGAGCGCAACGAATGCGCTCCAGGTTTGCCTGGCCGCCATGAATCTGCGCGGCCTCCACAAGACTGAGAGTGCTGCGCAGAGTTGATCGGCGAGGGACCCGGGCCGGAAAATGGCCTCGTCGGGAGAACACCCCCAGCGTCTTCGTTCGAGCAACGCTTAGCCATATGGAAAGCACAAGGGCACCTATGGGTTCTGCCCGTTACTAGGATCGCGCCTGCGAACCAGATCTGCGCAGTGGCACTTCTGAATTTTGGTTACCCTCTCCGCTGCTTTCGGATGCCCCAGCAGCTCGACTTACGATTGAACACAGGTCTATGGAGCTGTTTCACGCCGCCGGGATCGCTGGCTCCTGCACTTCCGATTTTCTCTTCAACGTCGCTTGAATGACTACCTCCGAGATCTTCCTCGTCGCGATGTTGATCATCTTCTCGGTGCCATACCTTGTCTGGCGTCTGGGGCGGACCGACTACTTCGCGCCGTTGGTGGTGGTGCAGATCATTACTGGCATCGTGCTGGGGCCGGGCGTGCTGGGCGCGGCGTTTCCGGATTACTATACGTTCGTCTTCAACGGTCCAGTGATCCAGTCGCTCAACGCCGTCGCGCAGTGGGCCGTCATGATGTTCGTATGGATCGCGGGCATCGAGCTCGACTTGCGCAAGGCTTGGGTGCACCGCCGAGAAAGCGGCATCACGGCAGGCTTGGCGCTCGGCGTGCCGTTGGCCTTCGGTGCCGTGGCAGCGCTTGCCTTGCTGCCCTTCCCGGGCTGGATGGGCGCCCGTGGCACGTCCTGGCAGTTCGTGCTGGGTATCGGCATGTCGTGCGCAGTGACGGCCCTGCCCATCCTGATCCTGCTGATGGAGAAGCTGCAGATCCTGCGTCAGCCGATAGGCCAGCGCATCCTGCGCTACGCGAGCCTGGACGACATCGCCATCTGGGGCGTCTTGGCGCTGATCCTCATGGACTGGGAACGGGTCGGCAGGCAGGCGGGCTTCCTGGCAGTCTTCGCCGTTGCTTCGATCCTGTTCCGCCGGCTGATGATCCGCGTCCCGGAGCGCGATCGCTGGTACGCCGGGCTGATCTGGTTGGCGGCCTGCGGGCTCGGTGCCGACTGGTCGGGGCTGCACTACATGGTGGGGGCCTTCATCGCCGGGGCAGTGATGGACGCGGAGTGGTTTGATCAGCACCAGATGGACTGGCTGCGTCACAACGTGCTGTTGGTGATCATGCCGGTGTTCTTCCTGAGCACCGGCCTGCGAACCAATTGGCAGGCCGGCGGCGCCGCGGTCTTCCTCGTGGCGGCAATGCTGCTGGTTGCTTCGGTGGCCGGAAAACTGATCGGGCTTCGCCTGGCCGGGCGGCTGTTGCGTTGGCAACCGGGCGAAGCTTCTCTGATCGGCTGGCTGTTGCAGACCAAGGCCCTCATCATGATCATCTTCGCCAACGTGCTGCTGGACAAGGCGATCATCACCAACGCGACGTTCACGGCGCTGCTGATCATGGCGGTGGCAAGCACGATGCTGACTGTGCCGGTCGTGTCGCCGAAGCTGCAGCGCATGAAAGACCTTGTACTGCGGTCACGCTGAATCAAGATTTTAGGCGACGATCGCTGCTCTCCAGGGCGCTCGAGGTGCTGACACAGCAACGTCTACGCTGTCCTCTGAACACCGCCGTGTAGACCATTGGTACGTGCGACGTCCAGAAAACCAGCTCTCTATGTCTTTTGACATTCAAGAAGCGCGTAAACGCGCGCATAGTGCATGGCTTTGTCCGTTACTCACATTACGGATTTTCCTTCGAAAGAATCGGGGAAAATTGACGGGTCATGTGGGCGATAGCCCTAAGAATCCAATCCATGGAAATTCCTGAGAAGCCGTCTTTTACATCCACAAGCGTTCGTGCGGAAGGAGGTCCGAACGAGTTTCGAGACCACAAAGACGACATTTTCTTTGCCGCAATCGAGACGACGCGGATGCCAATGCTGGTGACTGACCCGCGGCAAGAAGACAATCCAATCGTCTTTGCCAACAGGGCATTTGTCGCCATGGTTGGCTATTCTATGGAAGAAATCATCGGCAATAACTGCCGATTCTTGCAGGGCGCGGCTACCGATCGCGCATCGGTTGCTGCCATCCGGGAAGCAGTTCTTGCGCGCAAGCAGATCAATATCGAGATATTGAACTATCGCAAGGACGGGACCAGCTTTTGGAATGCGCTCTTCATCTCTCCTGTATACGATCCGACTGGTCAGCTGATTTACTTCTTTGCCTCGCAGCTCGATGTCAGCCGCAGACGAGACGCCGAGGATGCGTTGGCGCAGGCACAAAAGATGGAGGCCCTTGGTCAGCTCACCGGCGGCATCTCGCACGATTTCAACAACCTTCTGCAGGTCATGTCAGGCCACCTGGATATTCTTGCCGTGAGGCTGGACAAGGGCGCGTTGGATGAGCAGAGCATGCGTCGCGGCGTCGAGAATCTGAGGTCGGCCATCTCGAAGGCTTCGAATCTGACGCAGCAGTTGCTCGCTTTCTCTCGCCGTCAACGTCTGCGCGGTCGGGTCGTCAGCCTGAATGCGGTCGCGCGCGGCATGTCCGAACTCGCTGCGCGAACGCTCGGTGAGTCGATCAGAATCGACTTCGACCTGGCCGACGATGCGGGGAACATCGAGATCGACACGACACAGCTCGAAGTGGCGATTCTCAACGTGCTGGTGAACTCGCGAGATGCAATGCCCAATGGTGGCACGATCACCTTGCGGACGCGGCAGGTGGTCGTCGCCTCGAATGCCGGCACAGGGCCGGACATTCTGGTGCCCGGGACTTACGCATCTCTGTGCGTGTCCGATGAGGGTGAAGGGATCGATCCGGCGATGTTGCCGAGGGTCATGGACCCGTTCTTCACGACCAAGGCAGAAGGCAAGGGCACCGGGCTTGGCTTGTCGATGGTCTACGGTTTCGTGAAGCAGTCTGGTGGTGCCACGTCGATCGAATCGAAGATCGGCTCGGGCACGACGATTTGCATGTACTTTCCGACCGCCGCTTCCGCGCTTTCGGTCGACATCACTTCGCCTACGCGTTCGACGATGCGTGGCGGAGATGAAACGATCCTCCTCGTCGAGGATCGAGAGGAGGTCGCAGCGGTTGCACAGGGTATGTTGGAAGGCCTTGGGTACGCGGTCCACATCGCGGAGGACGGGGAGTCGGCGCTGAAAAAAGTCGAAGAAATCGGCGCAGATCAGATCGACCTGCTGTTCAGCGACGTGATGATGCCTGGCAAGATGAACGGGTACATGCTCGCCAGAGAAATACAGAAGGTGTCGCCTTCAATGCGGATCCTTCTTACCAGTGGATTCGACCGCAACCTGAGCACGTATGAGGCGGCTGCGCCGTCGGAGTTTGAGCTTATCAAGAAGCCGTACCGGCTCGTTGATTTGGCTCGGCGTGTGCGCGATGTGCTTGACGGACCGACCGGCGTCGGCCCGGCGAAATAGGGGAACGGACGAGCTCGACCAGTCTTGTCCGTTGTTCGCCTGCATGATGCCGATTTCGTTACTCAAGGTGCTGGCATCAAGTGCCCTCCCGCTCAGGCTCGACGGCGCTTCGAACGCTCACGTGGTCTCAAAACTCGTGTTTGCGGGGTTGTTAGAGGTCGACTTCCATTTCGCTGGCGGGCGTTCTGACCTCTACCGTGGAGACCTCGACGCGACCGTCACTGCAATCACCCCCGCCGGTCGTGAGTTGCTTGCAAGCCTCCAGGGTTCGTGGCGAAGCAAAAGGCCGCGCCGTTCCTGACGTCTTACCGGTCCCATGGGCCAGCGTGTTGAGTCTGGAGAAGGCGAGTACGCGCCAAGGTATTTTCGGGCAAGTCTCTGACACGAAATTCGGCTCAACCCTTTAGCATCGCCGCTACGGGCAGAAAAACTGCTACTTCAGCAGTAACCCCAGGAGAAGGAGGAGACATGGCTCGATTCGATGAAGGCCTGTTTGCCGCTTGGGCGGCATCGGAGACGACGATCCACGATCTGCTGCGTCAACTTGGGCCGGATGCCCCTATAGGCCTGTTGGACGAAGTTGCAGCCCTCAAGCTTGAGGCTAACAAGCGATTCATGGACTTATGGTCCGCTGGAATCCTCGCCTCAGCGGACGGTCCGGTCCGCGTTCATCACTGACCAACCCGCAGAGAGCGGGCCGCTGCCAAAATAGCACCGGCCTTCGCCTCTTCCCGCATCCGTGGTGTCGAGATCGGCTAAGCCAATCGGGTGTGACGCGTTCTCCTAGGAGCTTTCATCGATGGGGTCGTTCAACAAGCGTTATGACGCCTGGGCCGAAGCTGAGGCCAAAGTCTATGAAGCCATGGACAGGCATGGCCCGCTCGGCCACGACGAGGTTGATCACCTTCGCGAGCGTGCCAATCAGCTGCTGGCGGAACTATGGGGTGAGACAAACACCCCTGTTCTGCCTCAACCAACTGATGGCGGCAAGCGCAAGGGCTCTTGAGTTCGCGCCGGCCCCTCCGCGCAGGTGGGCTGGCTGTGGCTGATGCTTACCCGAGCGCATCGTGGATGGCGTCGCCTTAGCTCAGTTGAACTGGCTAGGCCGCCGGAGCGCGGGCGATGGAGCGGGTCCCTTGTGAGGGCGCTGCGTAGGGCTAGGAGTGAGTTGCACCTCGGCCGGGGGGCCCCGGCGAGGGGCACTCGGACGGTCGCGCAATACGTGAACGGCGCCAGGGCAGCAAACGACTCGGCTCGCTATGATTGGCGCGAGGGGAGTTTGGGACCTGCAATCGAGGTGTCAGCGATGCGCAAGCTTTTGACAGTCGAAGACTCTTTTCAGATTTCCGGACGCGGGTTGGTCGTCGTTCCCTGCCCGAAAATTGACGAGTACGCTGGGCCAGACGCGCCTCAGGTCGAACTGCGTCTGCCCGACGGGGAAGTCGCCACGGCGACGCTCAGGATCGAGCGTTCTTTTTTCTCTCCGCCACTTGTCGAGCCTCGCTGGACCTGCGTCCTGCCGAGCGCGTCGAAGGCTGACGTTCCAGTTGGCACCGAGATTTGGGTTCCGAAGCGATTTCGTCCGGTCTCGGCCACGGGCGCGAGCATCTGAGCAGTGCTCTCGACGAGGGACGGTAGGTAGCGCAGGGGCTCCGATGTGGGTCCTGTCCTTGCGTACCGAGCCGCGCTCTCTTGATCGTGGCGCGAGGACGGGAGGTCCTTGTTCGAGGAGCGATGGGCACCCTTCCGCGTGGAGGTTTAGCCACTGGAGGCGGAAAGCGCTGCATGCGGTGACTTCCTACATCACGCACTGACCTAGCTCTTTTAGATTCCTGCCTCACCAACTTGACTCTGGAGGATGCGAGTGTCTGGCGGGACGTTTGAGAAGCTGTTCGGAGCGTGGACCGTTGCGGAGGCGGATCTGTACGAGGCTCTGGATCAATGGCCGCCGGAGCACTCCACCGAGTGGGAGGAAAAGTTCAAGTTGATGAAGGCCATAGCCGACGAGAGGTACGCCGCGCTCTTTGGCGCGCGGACCTCGGTTTCGCCTACCTTCAACTTGGGTCGTGGCAACTTGGGCGCAGTTCCGTCGGATCGCGATGATCGGTAGCCTGGCAGACCGGAGTTCAATGATGCCGAATCCCTTTCTCGCGCAACGCTACGCTGAGTGGGCAGTTGCCGAAGCGGCCGTCATCGAGGCCCAGAACGATCCTGGCGGTATCGATGCGGAAGCGTTGGCGGCGTTGAAAGCCGATCGGGGAGCCTGTGGGTGGCGCTTTGGTCGGAACAAAACGAGAGCGCGGCCAGCGACCCATCCCCTCAATGAAACTGGCATCTGGGCTCGAGCGCGAGAGATCCTACGAGATGAACCGCCCTGAGATTCGCTGCTCGCGCCGCCCCCGCATGATCACGGGAGCAGGCGGCGCTCCTCACCAAAGCCTGCGCCGTAGGTCGCCCCGCTGGTCCTCGTGTCGGTCGAAGGCATCGCTCCTTGTGGAGCCTGATTTCCATCAGCTCGCCCCGCGGCGGAAGGCAGGCGTTTGCATCTCGTCCAAGGCTTTGCGCCCGGCCGGGGTGATCGCGGTAACGGTCGCGATCTGCGCGCTGCTGCGCCGGAGAGCCCCTTGGTCGTCGGGGTCAAACTGAGCTTCGACCAGCCCGGCGAACACCAGTTTCGAGAGAAGGCGAAGTTCTCCGCCATCCGTGATCACGCAGGGGACTGAGCGCTTTGCAATTAACGAAAGAAGATGGAGGGCCATCGGAGACGTAGGCATGAAGTTTTCGACGGGGCAAAAGTGTCGAATGGTCTCCGGCTCAACCTTGTAGGCAAACTCCGCGACGCGTCACGCGTACCCCTGGCCTAGCCTCTTTGGGCTGGCTGCTCACTCGTCCGGCGTCGTCGTAAGAGCTCGAAGTGTGTGCAGCCGCTCGGCCGCGTTCGTGAACGCTGCCTCGATGTCCGCTCCTGTCGGTATTGGATACCCAACAGGAGGGGTGAGCGCCACCCGGAGCCGCTCGCAGGCCGCCTCCCAGGCAACTAAAGCAATGGCTCTTCTTTTGGAAAGAGGCATGCTGGAATTTTAGAGATCTGTTCTATGTCTTTTCATGTAGAGCAGGTCAGTCCGCTGAGCACGAAAAGTCAAGCTTGTCCGACACGTCTCAAAAGGCGCAAGTCCTACATTTCCCACGCTGCGGCTCCTGCCGTAGCACCTTGCTGTAAACCTCAGCCCGGCCGCGTGCCGGGCTCTTTTTTGGGGGCAACGCTCGATTGGGACCTGCTGGGCAACTGGGTCTTGAAAGTTTCCGCAGCCGCTCCTAGATTGATCACCGTCGAAGTTTTGGTCAACCGAAAAGGAGGCTTCTATGACCATGAACTTGCTGCGGCAGATCGCGAGTTCCCGCCTGCCAGTCTCGTTCTATCGAACCGAAGACATCGATCAAGTACGGATCCTCAGGGCGGCCGGACTCGTCGTGGCGCTGATCCCTGCACCCTCCAATCCGCTCACGCTTTCGGGTGACGGTCTGGCTGCTCAGGTACTGGCGGTCACGCAGAAGGGGCGGGAAGAACTGGCCAAGTTCGATTACCGGGAAGCTCCTCCACCCCTGTGGCGGAAACGCATGCCGCGAATTTTCACGAAGCATCGGTGGCCCCCGCGGCCACCTAGTGCGCGGGCCGCGCCAACCAGGATGCAGTAGAGCACTGGCGATCCGCAGCCCAAAGGGCTCGCGTCCAAGGCGCTGGCGTTTGAAGACTAGTCACGGATAAGGTAGTGGCACGGCAGGCTCGGAGCGCCCAGGGCGGGCCGGAGAGCACGCATCACGAGCCAGCTTCTGATGGTTGGCGCGCTTGCCGCAGGGGAAGATAGAGGCAGGCAGCCCCTCCGCCACCTAGCCGTGACCGTGATCCAGTCCGCCAACAAGGCGTACCGCTGGCGCATGGCGGAGCTCACGCCCGACGGGAAGTGGTTCACCGTCGACGAGCAGCAGGGCTCCGAGAAGAACTACAGCGCGGCCATGGCGGCCGGCCTGGTGCAACTGCAGGGGCTGGTCGAGGACCTAGCCGTCGGGCCGCGCGAGGAGGATCCGGACGCGCCGCCGCCCAAGCGGAAGGGCGGACTGTTCGGCTTCGGGTTCGGAGTGCCGCGAGCGTAAAAAAGCCTGCACAGGGCAGTCCGAAACAGTCCAAATGGTGTGAATAGCTCCGCAGTTTTTCATCGACCGTCGGCATTAAGGCCGCCGCCCACGTCAGCATGTGAACACAGCGTAAAGCCGGGCCCCCCCGGCTGCTAGGCCGGCGCAATCACGCAGCACGGCTGGCGGCTCGTTGCGATTGGAGGCGCCGATGGTGCTGTCTGCCCTACGCGTAGCAATCGCGCTTAAGCTCCGGATAGCTTTTTTTGCCTCTTGAATCTCTGTGCTGAATCGCTATGTCACTCACCGGAAGCGCTGGAGACGCCTCCGGCGCTCCGTTCAACACTTGAATGGAGGTTTTTCGCTATGTACCGATCCCTTTTTCCTCGTGACGTTTTCGCGGAGATGGATCGCCTGCAGCGCGACGTGCAGCAGGCCTTCGATCTGTCACCCACCATTCGCGGCTTAGCCCGCAACGGGTTTCCTGCTCTCAATGTCGGCGGTACGCCCAAGACCATCGAGATCTACGCCTTCTCGCCAGGCGTTGATCCTTCCACGCTCGAAGTCAATCTGGAACGTGGTTTGCTGACCATCGCAGGCGAGCGCAAGAGCCCGCTGCCCGATGCACAGGCCAAAGCGGCCGTGCACATCAACGAGCGCTTCGACGGACGCTTCCGCCGCGTGCTGACGTTGCCCGATGACGCCGATCCGGAAGCTGTCGACGCAAAGCTGCGCGATGGCGTGTTGCACATCACGGTGCAGCGCCGCGCCTCTGCACAGCCGCGCCGCATCGCCATCCAGTAACCCCACAGGTCGCCAACCGAGAAAGGAGATATGTCATGTCGAACGATGTTCGAGCCAGTCACAGCAGCGCCGCGCGTGGCGGTCCTACCTCGCAGGATCGGTCGCGCTACAGCGACGCTGCGCTAACGCCTCCGGTGGACGTTGTCGAGGATGCAAACGGCATCACCCTATACGCAGATCTGCCCGGCGTGAGTCGCGAGAAGCTGAACCTGCATGTCGAAGCGGACACGCTGACGATCGAGGCCGAGTCCGACCTGGCCGTGCCGGACGGCTTGACTTCCCAACATACCGAAGTTGGCTTGGCACGGTTTAGACGTGTTTTCACGTTGAGCAAGGAGCTGGATACCGAGAATGTGTCGGCGGAACTCGCACAGGGCGTGCTGAAGCTTCGTATTCCGAAGGCCGAGCATGCGCAGCCGCGGCGCATCGACGTGCAGGTCGCATAACCGGCCGCAAGGCTTGTAGCCGAACGCAGTCATCGCAATGCGTTCGGCTACCGTCGCTGACTCAATTCGAGAATTTTCTGAGTCTGCTCTCTAAGGCCGCCCATTTAGTCGTGCACCCCGCCGCCGTATCGAGCGGCCACGATAGCGCGCCCGACGGCAACCCGTGGCGTGACGCCTTCCAGCCAGGGGCCACGACCTTCTGGTAAGCGACCACCAGGCTTGCCGACGACGATCGCGCACCACTGCCAATTTTTTCTGGGCATCGGGGCTACATGGGTAAGCGTCCGGCGAACTCACATTGACGGCCGGCGGGATTTGTCCGCTTGATTGCAAGGGACTGCATGGCTAAGGCCGCCAGCCTCGACGAGGCTGTTACGATCACGCCATCGGGAACACAGCCTCCCGGCCTTTCGGGGTAGACGGTGTCCGTCCAAGCGCTGGTGACCTTGCCGGAGCTTCGTCCGTGGACACCGCCTTGCCCGAACCGTCTTCCCAGGCCCCCGCGCCTGTCACTTTCGCTGAAGCGTTCCGCTTCTGGCTCAAGCTGGGCTTCATCAGCTTCGGCGGCCCGGCCGGGCAGATCGCCATCATGCACACCGAGCTCGTCGAGCAGCGTCGCTGGATCAGCGAGAAGCGCTTCCTTCACGCGCTCAACTACTGCATGCTGCTTCCGGGCCCCGAGGCGCAGCAACTGGCGACCTATATTGGCTGGCTCATGCACCGCACTGCTGGCGGCATCATCGCCGGCGCCTTGTTCGTGCTGCCCTCGCTTTTCATCCTCATCGCGCTGTCGTGGGTGTACATGCGCTTTGGCCACGTGCCAGCGGTGGCGGGCATCTTCTATGGCATCAAGCCGGCGGTGGCGGCACTGGTGCTGCACGCGGCCCATCGCATCGGCAGCCGTGCGCTGAAGAACCGTTGGATGTGGGGCATCGCCGCTGCTGCATTCGTCGCCATCTTTGCTTTCGATACCCCGTTCCCCGCCATCGTGGCAGTGGCGGCGCTGATCGGCTGGCTCGGTTCCCGCTGGGTGCCCGGTGTTTTCGCCCTGGGCGGGGGACATGGATCTGTCGAGAAGCACTATGGCGCAGCGCTGATTGATGACGACACTCCCACGCCGGCTCATGCGCGCTGGTCGCCGGCCTTCCTGGCCAAGGTGCTCGCGGGCGGTGTGGGCCTTTGGGTGGCCGCTGTTGCCGGGCTGGTGATGTTCCAGGGATGGGATCAGACCTTGACGCAGATGGGTCTGTTTTTCACCAAGGCCGCGCTGCTGACCTTCGGCGGCGCCTATGCGGTCCTGCCCTACGTGTACCAAGGCGCCGTGGAGCAGTACCACTGGCTTTCCGGGCCGCAGATGATGGACGGTCTTGCCCTAGGCGAGACGACGCCCGGGCCGCTCATCATGGTGGTGGCCTTCGTCGGCTTCGTAGGTGGCTGGCTGCAGCAGGCACTGGGGACCTTGGGGCCGTTCGCGAGTGGGGTGGCCGCAGCAACGGTAGTGACCTTCTTCACTTTCCTGCCGTCCTTCGTGTTCATCCTCGCCGGTGGCCCCCTGATCGAGGCCACGCACAACCGACTGGGCTTCACCGCGCCGCTGGCGGCGATCACGGCCGCAGTCGTGGGCGTGATCCTGAATCTGGCGCTTTTCTTCGTCTACCACGTCGTGTGGCCGCAGGGCTTCACGGAGCGCTTCGACGCGGTGGCCGCCGCTATCGCCGTAGCAGCAGCCGTAGCCCTGTTCCGGTTCAAGCTGGGCATCATGCCGCTGCTGGCGGCCTGCGCGGTGGTGGGGCTGGCGGTCACGCTGCTGCCGCACTGAGCTTGTGCCGACACAGGAGATGCTGATGGAACGCCCGACTACCGTAGCGTTGCTCTACCCCGGCGACCGCGCGATGCGTGATCGTGCCGACTCGCGCGAGAGCCGCTTCGCCGCCTTGTTCGACGCCTTCAAGGCCGCTGGCATCGCCGCGGAGCCCGCCGTGTACCACGACGACTTTGCGGACGAAGTCGCGACCCAGTTGCACCGCGTTGACGGGGTGCTTGTCTGGCACAACCCCGTCGAGAGTGGGCGCAGACGTGATCAGCTCGATGCGATGCTCAGGGAGGTCGCACAGCGAGGTGTTTTGGTGAGCGCGCACCCGGATGCCATCCTGCGGCTGGGCACCAAAGACGTGCTGCTGGACGTGCGCGACTTGCCCTTTGGCAGCGACGTGGTGCGCGTGGATTCACTCGATCGACTTGCAACAGAACTACCCGGACGGCTGCGCACGGGAGCGCGGGTACTCAAACAGCATCGCGGCCACAGTGGCATAGGCGTATGGCGGGTCGAGGCCATTGCGGATTCGACGCAACTGCGGGTGCGGCACGCCCAGCGTGGCAGTAAGGAAGAAGTCTTGGACATGCCTGCCTTGCTGCAACGCATGGCGCCGTATTTCGAGACGGCGAACGGTGGCCACATGATTGACCAGGCATGGCAGCCGCGCTTGATAGAGGGGATGGTGCGTGCCTATCTCGTTGGGGATCGCGTCGGTGGATTCGGGCACCAGGCCATTAATGCGCTGTACCCCGGGCAAGACGAAGAACCCGCGCCACCTGCCGGGCCACGCCTGTACTACCCGGCTGACCTGCCGCAGCTCGAATACCTGCGCCGCATGCTGGAGACCCAGTGGGTCGAACTCCTGCGGCAACGTGTCGGCTTGCACCGTGAGCACTTGCCGCTACTGTGGGACTGCGACTTCATATTCGGAGAACCGTCACCCGAAGAGCCAGAGCGCTACGTCCTGTGCGAGATCAACGTCAGTAGCGTGTCCCCGTTTCCGCCATCTGCAGTTGGGCCAATCGTGTCGGCCATGGCTGAGGCCTTGAAGGACGCGGGCCGGCGCTAGTGGCGGACCCGTGGCTGCCACTGGTGGGGCAGCAGTTCGCTGATGCGCCTTGCTGGCTGCGCAGGCAGCCGCTCAAGTACATCGCGGATGTAGGCATACGGGTCATGCCCATTCAGCTTGGCCGACTGGATCAGGCTCATGATCGCCGCGGCGCGCTTGCCGGCGCGCAGGGATCCAGCAAACAGCCAGTTCTGGCGGCCGAGCGCGACCGGCCGGATCCGGTT
The DNA here is from genome assembly GCF_056523145.1 of Variovorax sp. ISS6. Lineage (NCBI taxonomy): Bacteria > Pseudomonadati > Pseudomonadota > Betaproteobacteria > Burkholderiales > Comamonadaceae > Variovorax > Variovorax sp. ISS6. The sequence goes on along the minus strand of NZ_JAWRZC010000002.1, from coordinate 964,676 downwards.
TTCTACCCAGTTGTTGTCGATCGGCAGGTCTCCATCTTCGAGGAAGCGCGTGAGCGCATCCCAGCGCTTGAGGCTGTAGTCGATCGCTTTGGTGGTCGCAGATCCGTCGGGGATCTTCTGGCGCTGCTGGCGCATCCACTGATGCAACGCGTCGGCCACCGGCCTTGATCGCAGTCGTCGCAGTTCGAGCCAGCTGCCGCTATCAGCCCGCGCCACCTCGCGCTCGACGTCATACAGTGGACCGAAGAACTTCAGCGCCTGTTCGCCGACCAGGCTGCCGTGGTTGGCCCACAGTTCGTGGAACTTGCGCCGCGCATGTGCCATGCACCCGACCTCAGTCACCCCGAGTTCGAAGCAGGCCTTGTAGCCGCTGAAGTCATCGGTGACGAGCTTGCCCTGCCACCTCGGCTTGACACCGGCTGCGCTCGGCTTCAGGAAGTCGCGCACGTGCTGTCCACCACGGGTGTCGGCGAAGTCGAACACGACGCTCTGGACCGGGTTGAATTGCGTCGTGCAGTAGCTCCACAGGTATGCCCGGTGCGTCTCTCCCGCTCCGGGTTTGAGCATTGCCACAGGGGTCTCGTCAGCATGCAGCACGTCGTGTCGCAGCAGCTGTGCTGCCAGTGCATCTACCAGCGGCTGCAGCTGCGTGCCGCACTCACCCACCCACTGCGCCAGCGTCGAGCGGGCGATGACGTGGCCCGCGCGCTCGAAGATCGCTTCCTGCCGGTACAGCGGTAGATGATCCAGGTACTTAGCCACCAGCACCTGCGCCAGCAGGCCGACGGTGGGCACCCCCTGTCGATGACGTGAGCCGGCACCGGCGCTTGGGTGATCTTCTCGCAGCACCTGCACACCCACTTGCCGCGGATGTGGCGCTCGACCGTGAACACGCCCGGCTGGTAGTCGAGCTTCTCGGCGATGTCCTCGCCGATGCGCTGCAGCGGCTCGCCGCACCCGCAGGTGGTGTTCTCGGGCTCGTGGTGGACCTCGCGGCGCGGCAGGTTCGCCGGCAGCTTCTCGCGCTTGGGTTGTTGCTTCTCGGCAGGGGACGTCCTCGCTGCATGCAGTGCTTCGATCTCCGCAGCGACGGCGGCCAGATCGGTGTCCAGCGTCTCCTCGAGCAAGCTCTCTTGCTCAGCGTTGTAAGCTTCACTCTTGGCGGCGAACTTCAGTCGCTTGAGGATCGCGTTCTCGTGCGTGAGCTTGTCGATGATCGACTTCTGGAACGCCAACTGCGCGTCGACCTTGCGCAGCCTCTCGCGAAGCTCCTGTGGGTCCAGTGTGTCGATGTCGTCGGCGATCACGGACAGTGATCGTGCCGGCAACCATGCCCACACGCCATCCGCAGATACCGCAATGGACGCGCTACAGCGTGGTGATCACACCGGCCTCACCGACGAGCTGCCAGGGCAGTCCCAGTACCAGCGCATCGAATTGCGGCCGGCTCAGTGTGAGCGTTCCGTCGATGTTCTTGGGCCAGGCGAACTTGCCGCTGTTCAGCCGCCTTGCGGCCAACCACACGCCGATGCCGTCGTGCACGAGCACCTTCATGCGGCTGGCGCGCCGGTTGGCGAAGAGGTAGGCATGGTGCGGGCGTGCAGCGCCGAACACCAACACGACTCGGGCCAGGGCAGCCTCGGTGCCGGCGCGCATGTCCAGCGGCTGCACCGCCATCCAGATCGACTCGACGCGGATCAACGCAAGATCTCGCGAAGCCAGGCAGCGCTCGCCGCGGCGGCACTGGATGGCCAGTTCACGACCACTGTGGTCGCGCCGCGCTGGAGTTCGATGCGGATGTCAGATGCTGTCGACGAGGGCGTGGCGTCGAGCTGCACGGGCACGAACGCCGCCTTGGCTTGATCCCGCGGCATGTCGACAGTCGTCTCGATCGACTCGACGCTGGGCAACCGTTGACCGCCTTGCTCGATCCAGCGGCGCAACAGGTTCGCATTGATGCCATTGGCCAATGCCACCGAGGCGATCGACACTCCGGGCCGAGAACAGGCGGCAACCAGGCTCGCCTTGAACTCATCGGTATGGAGGCGCCTGCGGCGCCGATCTCCTTTGACCGTCGTCTCGATAGTGTTCACGTGTCCGCCAAGAAATAAGTGGAGTAGTGAACACGATGCTCCTAGGCCCGCTGGCGGAAATCAAGACGGGTTGGCCGGACGCTTACCTACATGGATCGCTCCGCGCTCGAGTAAGCGATCAAAGCTGGGCCAGTCCGCAAGGTAGTCCACCGCCGGCTCGCCCAAAGGTTTTGCGATCCAGGCGTTCAAGGCTGCGCCTGCAAGGTCTACGGAAGGCACCACATGCGACGCGTCCTTTTCCTCGACACTGATAGGGGCCGTGTCGGTCATCTTCCGCGACGCCAGCAGCGCGAAGTGGCGATCGCTAGGCTTGACCCAGCGTTTGCAGATGTGCGGGCTTGAGGAGTTCTTGTCCCAGCCGACGCTAGCCGTCTTCCTGTATCGGCACCCAGTTGAACGTCCCAGGATCCGGTTCGTCAAACGTGCACCGAGATTCGCCGAAAGCAGGGCGCGTCCGCTCGCTGGAATCCACCCGCACCTGTCCGGCGGAACAGTCCATTGTTCTCGTCGCGTCCGGCATCCCGCATTTGCTGCGGCCAAGTACTTCGGCTCAACACCTCGCCCGGCGGATATTCTTCAAGTCGATCAGCTACTTGTTGAGTCCGGATTTCTTCGGCTCGTCATCCATAGAAGCCTCCCGTGCCTCAGAACAGCTCGCTTCTCCTGCATTCGCGTTGGGTGCCACGTGCGGAACTCGGAGTGTCCAGCTAGCCGCCGAGGCCGAATGACCGCCAAGTCTCTTCCCAAGTTGCTCGGAATCACCAATCGGTCCGTCGCTTGACGGATCAACGGCAGGCCGGCCTCAGCGCTTCCAAGAAGGCCACCGAGTCGGGTGCCCGCATAGTTCGAGCGAGGTCAAGTGCCGACAAACCTTCTGTGCTCCGAGCATCGATGTCCGCGCCATGCTCTAGAAGCACTTTCAAAATCTCGAGTCGGTTGAACATTGCTGCGAACATGACCGGCGTCTTTGCGCCGGGCGGCGCAAAGCCGGGCTGAGCTCCGTGTTCCAGCAGCAACTCAACGATGGGTTGAAACCCCTTGAATATTGCTCCAGCCAGTGGCGTCTGGCCCTTGTCATTGAACCGATCAGGTTCGGCACCGGCCTTCAGCAATGCCTCCGCAGCTTTCGCGTGGCCGTGATACGCGGCGAGCATCAGGAGCGTGTCGCCGTTGTGATTGCTCATGTTGGGCGGCAGCCCCTTTGTCAACAAGCGCTCCAACATTTGAGCATCGCCGGTGCGCGCCAACTGAAAGACCCGTTGCGCGAATTCGAGGAATTCGGTGTCGGAGGCCGAGGTGTTTCTGTCTGTGTTGAGCATGCGAAGATCTTTGGCGCGATGGCAGAGCACAGTGGCTTCTTATGAACCTCTCGGGCGTGCGCCGAGCAGCCAGTACACCGCAGGAAAGAGTACACCTCGGGAACCGAAGAGATTTCTGTTGCAAATCCAGGTGCCACAGCGAATGACCTGCAGTGCGATGGCATTGTGGGATAAGTTTGGGGTGCAACGGAACTGTGCGCGCGAAGCTGTTCAAGCCCTTCGGTCGCGCTCCTGGCCGGTGATCCACCTGAAGGCATCTTTCTTCAGAGCTTCAGCGAGCTCGAGCCGCGTCTTATAGACGCCAGACGAATTGATTGTGGATCTGACCTGATCGCCTTGAACAATCTCTGCGCGGCCGGAAAGGTTGCCACCGGGGGCGGCGCGAGTCACCGCGCAACGCACCTCCCAGCCGTCGCGGAAAAACTGAGCGAAGAAGTCTGGTGTGGTCATGATCCTCTCGTCGTGTAGTGAGGCGCAGTACATTAGGGATCGACAGCGTAAGAGGCGTCAGCCGAAATCGGGCGGCCTTGTAATCCTGCCTCCAGTTATCGATAGACCAAGTCGCGCCTGATGCCTGTTTCAGGGAGACAGATCCTTACGATCGGGGTGAGCGTCAGCGAGGCGGACCCGCAACGCCAATCACCGCGCTGTTGGATCTCGCGCCTGTCTACGGTGCTCCACATGCGTCCCCGCACATGAGCAATTCGACTTTGTCCTACGTGGAGTTCACTTTAAGGCTTGTGTGATCTGGGACGCTGAGACAGGACCTTCCACCAATCACGACAGGCGTCGTCTGCGAGGTTCATCAGCGAAACCGAGGCCACCATGTCAAACTCTTCTCAACATTCATTCGACTTTGCACCGTCCGCGGATATGAGCCTCGGTGTCGAACTCGAACTGCAGCTCATCGATGCAGAGACGGGCGATCTCGCTCAGCGGAGCCCGCAGATCCTTGAGGCTGCACGTCTTCCCAGGCCTTTAGCACGAGGGGCAATCGTTCCTGAGGTGAGCGCTGGCATGATCGAAATCTCCACAGGCGTCTGTGCGAATGCCTGTGAGGTAGCTACCGACCTCGAAACTCTGCGGAGCAGGGTCTCGCGCGCAGCTGCCGAACACGGCGCCCGCATATCCGGCGGCGGGCTGCACCCTTTCAAGCACTGGTCGGAACAGCAGATCTTCGACAGCCCCCGCTATCGCGCCCTGACTTCGCTGTATGGGGAGGTACTTAAGCAGACAACTGTATTCGGGCAGCATATTCATCTTGGATGCGCTGACGTTGAGCGCGTTCCGCTATTGATGCATCAGCTCGCCAGATACGTGCCGCACTTTATTGCGCTCTCGGCGTCCAGTCCCTTCATGGAAGGGAGGGACACCGGATTCGACTCCACACGGACGTACTGCCCGAACCCATTTCCTACAGGACCCCGTGCGCCATTTACGAACTCCTGGCACGAACTCACCAAGTACCTGTCCAAATGGCTTGCGTGCGGGGTCATCAAGTCAATCAAGGACTTGCATTGGGACATCCGACCGAAGCCTGAGTATGGAACTGTCGAGATTCGCGTCCTTGATAGCCCGTTGTCTATCGAGCGAGCCGCCGCACTCGCCAGCTTCGCGCAACTTCTTGGAACGTGGCTGCTGGAGTCACAACCGTTTATTCCCCGGGACGAAGATTACCTCGTGTACGAGTACAACAAGTATCAAGCCGCGAAGTTCGGCCTGCAAGCAATCTACGTCGATCCGATGACAAGGAAACAGTTGCTTCTGAGAGACCACCTCGGGAACCTGCTGTCGACTTTGGCGCGCCACGCGTCGGCGCCGAGAGATGAAGAACGACTCGCAACCCTGCGCAAGGTGGTGAGCACCATCCAGAACGACGCAACCGTGCTGCGCAGCTTGAGAGGGCGCTGCCGCAGCGTCAAAGAAATGGCGCTGCTTGCAGCGGGGATGATGGAGACATCTCCAAAGCTGGACGATGCTGTGCGCGCCTCGATGCCTCGCTTGATTGCTGTACCCCGCGAACCTTTTAGCGTATCTCGTAGTCGATGGGCTTGAAAGAGCCATTGTTCGAATTCTCGGCCGAACACGCTGTCAATCCGCAGATGAGGTCCATCTCAGCGCGTAGTTCAATAAAGTCGCCGGCGCGAGATATGGGTGGCTTGACCTGAACCTCACCGGTCGCGGTGACGCCGACATTCATGAAAACATTGAACGTCGTTCCAATCTGGTCTGGACGAATTCCGTAGGGTTCAAAAGCTTGGTACAGATTCTCAAAGCAGCTGGGATGATGCCCCTGGTGCTGATACAGAATTTCGAACATTTCCTGGCTGCACGGCGTTAACAGGAAGTCGTGTCGACCGACCGTGTCATCGACAATCCGAAACATTGGACGGCTGTTGTTTGCGTAGAGCAGATCGCCCTTGGTCAGGTAGATCTTTGAAGCATAGTCGATGGACCGTCCGGAGGACAGGCTGCAACTGTGGTCGTCCTGTGCGAACGCGTACAGGTCGGCAACCTGTTCGCCGAATGGATCGTTGATGCGCAGGATCTGGCCGCCTCGCAAGGTGAAGGCGACGCCCGATTGCGGTGGGATACGGCAGCAGCCAGCTGTGTGGGGCAGCGATTTCTCCTCGGTCATTCGAGTCCTTTCAAGAGTGATGATGAAATGGGCACTTCCAATTCGACTCCACGGCCCGGCCCGAGTACTGGCGCGCTTCAGAGGCTTCACCAAAGCGGGCGAGCACAGGATTGATCGATCCCTGCAGCGCAATGTCGCGCTGCCGGATGGCCTCCTGCATCGACTGGTACTTCCCGGACGATTTCATTGCTTCAAACTGATCGTGAAAATTGAAGACCAAGCAAGGCACGGGCGATTGGCGCGCCTGGCGCGAAGCCTGCGGGTGCATACCCACGACGAAGAAGGCGCGGCCTCCCACGCTAAATGAGAAATCGCAGCGCTCTGGATCGTTGCTAACTTCACCGTTCCACCCATAGCCGCGTGCTCGATCGAGGTCATGCAGCGATTGAAGTTGGGTCCATAGGGCTTTTTCGAACTCGATCTCGGTGGCGGAAAATCCGTCGAAAAGGGCAACGAAGCTCACCGGCACGAGGCCTGGGTCAGGAAAGGCCGTTGAGTAGGCGACAAGGGCGTCGAAAAGCGCTGGTGTCTGAGCTGGGTCTCCCAACGTTTGCAGCTGAATGAACCGTATGCGCTTCTTGTTGAGCGCGGATTTCGCGCCCACGCACGGAAAACCCTTGGACGAGATGAACGCGCGCATTTCCTCTATGCGAGAGCTGTTGGATGAGGGCTCCGTTTCGGCGGGGGAGAGGAGTTGATCTGTCATGCATCAACGGTCGGCAAGAGCCTTGGCCCGCGTCGAAGGCGAATTCGCCATTCGTGTGTGCGAAAAAAAAACTTGCGTGTAGGCCGTGCGCGGCGAGCGGCAGGACAGCGCTGACGCGCTTCTGCTGCGGCGACGCTTTCTGCGGCTCTCACCTCCACGGTTGTCGAAATCAAACTGGTCTCCGGGAGCGCCACAACCGCAAGAAATCCACGTGCGGAAACATCGCTACTGACGGAGAAGATCACATATTGAGCAGGGGCCCAAAGCCATTGTGCTGACCAGCCTTGCACTGCGGTTGGACTTTTTGCCGTCTCGTGTCAGGAACGCAGGCTGGTCCAGAGAAAGGCCAGGGTCGCCAGCGCCATGACCGCGGTCGCGGCCCAGCCCAGCACCCGCCAGTGCAGCGGCAGCACCAGGTCGCCCATGAGGCGACGGCTGCCGGCGGCCCACATGACGCCGACCATGATCGGCACCGACATCAGCGAGTTGAGCACCGCCGCCCACACCAGCGCCTTCATGGGATCGACGCCGCACAGGCTGATGCCGATGCCGCAGACCATGGCCGCGGCGAGGATGCCGTAGAAGGCCGGCGCGGCGCCGACCGGCTGCTCGAGCCCGCGGCGCACGCGCAGGAATTCGGCGCAGGCATAGGCGGCGGAACCGCCGAGCACCGGCAGCGCCAGCAGGCCGGTGCCGACGATGCCCAGTGCGAACAGCGCGAAGGCCGCGCTGCCGGCCACCGGGCGCAGGGCCTCGGCCGCCTGCGCGGTCGAGGCCACGTCGGTCTGGCCATGGGCATGCAGGGTGGCGGCCGAGGCCACGATCATCGAGAAGGCGATCGCGTTGGAGAAGCCCATGCCGACCCAGGTGTCGAGCCGCAACCGGCGCAGCTGCGCACGGGCCTGCGCGGGATGGGTCCGCAGCGCGTGGTCCCCGGGGATGCGCTCGATCTCCTCCACCTCCTGCGCCGCCTGCCAGAAGAACAGGTAGGGACTGATCGTGGTGCCGAGGATCGCCACCACCATCTTGATGCTCTCGGCATCCCCGTGCAGGCGCGGCAGCAGCGCACCCGCGAGCGCGGCCTTCCAGTCGACGTGCGCCACCAGCGCCACGCCCACGTAGGCCAGCAGCGAGAGCGTGAGCCACTTGAGCACGCGCACGTAGCGGTGGTAGGGCAGCCAGGCCTGCAGCGCCAGCGACAGCAGGCCGAAGCCCAGCGCATAGAGCGCCTCGGGCCCGCCCAGGCCCAGCCGCGCGACCTCGGCCATGGCACCGATGTCGGCCGCGAGGTTCACCACATTGGCGACCAGCAGCAGCAGGACCGCGAGCAGCACGACCGGGCGTGGCCACAGGGCGGCGAAGGCCGAGGTGAGCCCGTGGCCCGTGGTGCGGCCGATGCGCGCGCTCGCGAGCTGGATGCCCACCATCAGCGGATAGGTCAGCAGCAGCGTCCAGCCCATGCCGTAGCCGAACTGCGCGCCGGCCTGGGTGTAGGTGGCGATGCCGCTGGGATCGTCGTCGGCGGCGCCCGTGATGAGGCCGGGGCCGAGGCGGTTCAGGAAGCCGCGTTTCGCGGGAGGCTCGGCGCCTTCGCTGTCTTTGTCCTGCTCGTTCGGCCTCGGCATGCTCGCCTCGTCGGTGACCTCGGAAACTCGAACGTAGTGCGCCGGTCCCCGGCTCTCCTGTAGGACGCTGCTGCAACCTGGCTGCACCTGGCAGGCAGGGGCGGCCATGCCGGCGTCCTACGCCTTCTTCTTCCGCGCCGGCCGCAACGAGATCTCCGCCGGCAACGCGAAACGGTCGCGCGCGCTCTCCTCCAGCCGCGTCGGCAGGTCCAGCGCCCGCGCCAGATGTGCCGCGTCGTAGGGCGCATGCACCTTGATGTCGTTGTCGAAGTAGCAGAACACCTCGCGTGCGCCGCGTTTCGCCGCGACCTTGGAGGCCAGCCGCGCGTCGCGCACCTGCCGGCCCTTGCGCCAGGCTGCAATGCGTTCGGCCCAGCGCGCCAGCGCCTGCCGGCTGTAGCCGCTTGCGTAGAGTTCCTTGTCGCCATGCAGCCGCAGATAGACGAAGTCGGCCGTCAGGTCCTCCAGCAGCGGCCAGCGCTTCGCGGTATCGGCCACCACGAGCGCGATGCCGTGGCGACGCAACTGCGCGATGAACGCCGGGTCGACGAAGCTGTCGTCGCGCACCTCGACGGCATGCCGGATGCGCCGCCGGCCGCCGGTGTGCAGCCAGGCCTGCCCCGCCACATTGTCGTCGTGTTCGCGCGCGAGTTTCAGGGCGGCAGCGCTGCTTCGCGGCAACAGCGAGAAGAAGGCCTCGAAGCGCTCGGGATCCCAGGCCATGCGCGGCGGAAACTGCCACAGGATCGGCCCGAGCTTCTCGCGCAGCGCGAGCACGCCCGAGGCCAGGAAGTTCGCGAGCGGCACGCGCACGTCGTTCAGGCGCCGCATGTGGGTGATGTAGCGCGGCCCCTTGACCGCGAACACGAAGCCCGCGGGCGTCTCGTCGTGCCAGGCCTCGTAGGACGACGGTCGCTGCAGCGAATAGAAGGAGCCGTTGATCTCGATCGTCGGCAGCACGCGCGAGGCGAAGGCGAGTTCCTGCCGCTGCGCGAGCCCCGCGGGATAGAACCTGCCGCGCCACGGCGCATAGCGCCAGCCCGAGATGCCGATGCGGATCGCGGCGGCGGCCATGTTCGCCTTCAGGCCGGTGCCGCGTGCACCGGCCGGGTGATCGGCGCGCCGACCGATTTCGCGCCCAGCGTCATCTCGGTCATCCACGACACCAGCAGCGTGCCGTAGGCCTGGCGCGACTCCTGGCGCGACAGCGCGTGGTCGGCGCCCGCGAGCACGCGATAGGTGACCGAGCGCACGCCGCCCTTGAAGGCCGCGAGGTAGTTCTCGATCACGGGGTGCGGCACCGTCTGGTCGTCCTCCGACTCGACGATCAGCACGTCGCCCTTGAAAGCGGCACAGGCCGCGAGCGCGCGGTTGTCGTCCGGGCCGACCAGCGTGCGGCGATAGGCCACGAGGTCGGAGCGGCTCAGCTGCCCCTTGGGCGTGAGCCACTCGCGGTCGCGGTAGAGCGCCGGCGCGCGCAGCGCGAGCCAGCGCACCGGCCGCATGCTGCTGACCAGCGCCGCGAGGTAACCGCCGTAGCTGCTGCCCACGATCGCGATCGCGTCGGGATCGACCGAGGGATGGCCCACGAGCGCGTCGTAGGCCGCGAGCACGTCGCGCAGGTTGTCCTCGCGCGTCACGCTCATGCGCTGGTCCGCGTGCTGCGCATGGCCGCGCAGGTCGAAGGTGAGGCACACGCAGCCCAGCGCCGCGAGATCGTGCGCGCGCGCCATGTACTGCTGCTGGCTGCCGTCCCAGCCGTGCACCAGCAGCACGCCCGGCACCATGGTCGAGGCGGCGACCAGGGTGCCGGCGATGTGCTGGCCGTCCACGGGGATGTCGATGGTGCTATGTCGTGTCGCTGTCATGGTTCTGAATCAGGGCGTACTTGGCGAGCGGCCCGACTTCGGGGTCTTCGCCGCGGTACGCCACGATGGCCTGGGGCGGCACCATGGCCGCGCCGTAGACCTCGAAGGTCGAGGCCCGCACCGCCCGGCGTTCGGGCGCGCGGCGGAAGACCTCCAGCGCTGCGATCTCCGCACCGGTGGCGCCGCCGACGCGCCACGACTGCTCGAGCACGCCCGAGCGCCAGTGGCCGGCGGCATTGCGGCCCTGCGCCACGTCGTAGTTGACGCGCGAGGCGAAGAAGCCGGGGAAGCCCTCGCGCACGGCCTGGTGGTAGCGCCGGGCCTGGTCGATGGCCGCGCGCAGCGGCGCGCTCAGGTCGCGCGCGGCAAGCAGGTCGTCGAAGCCGCCGCGTGCCAGTATCAGGTCGGAACCGCCGTAGACCGCGAGCCCCGCGTTGTCGCGCGTCATGCGCTGGCGGCCGTGGTAGCTCACGGTGAGTTCGTCGACCACGACCTGGCCGACGCTGAAGGTGTCGGGATCGCGCAGGTTCTCCTCGAGCACCACGCCGTGGGCGGCGAGCTCTCCGGCGTCGAGCGCATCGAGCTGGCGGTCGAGCTCGGCCGTGTCGTTCGCCACGGTCTGGCCGCGGCCGCCCGTGGCACGCACCGGCTTGACCCGCACCGCGCCGGCCTCGAGCAGGCGCCGTCCGGCCCGGCGCGCCTCATCGGGCGAAAAGGCCGAGAAGCCCGCGAGCACCGCGCCGGCGACGGCGTGCCCGAAGTGTGTCGACCATCCTGCGGGACGCTCGGCATCTGCATCGGGCAGCGGATGCGTGATCGCCTTGGTGGCGACGAAGGCGAATTCGACGACACCGCCGAACAGGTCGTCCGCACCCGCGATACCCATCGCGCGGGCGCGAACGGGGTCTGTCACGGTGCCGCTCGGGACGAAGTAGACATGCCCGCCATAGGTCCTTGGCGCGTCCGCGCGCAGGCTCGGCCCCGCGCGCCCGCCGCAGTCGCCCGCGTAGGCATAGCCCTTGAGCGTGGCGAGCCGGCGCGCGAAGTGGGCGCGCGTCTCGCGTTCGTGCGCGCTGCAGTAGGCGCCGGGCTCGACATCCCACGTGACCACGCTGCCGAATGGAAGGCTCTGGAGGCTGGCCGCTGCCGCTGTCATGGGCGCCATCGTGCGACGGCACGCGGCGCAAAGCGTAGGACGATGGCACCGCCCGGCTGTCGGCATGGGCGCAATGCGAAGCGGCCATGGCGGAGATTCGTGACGACCCACGGCTCGAGGAAGCGCTGCCAGAGCGGGTGCCGAAGCGACCTCTACCAACGCCTGAAGACCGTCGACGCCAGTATCGGCCGCCAAACTTAAGCCGGCTTGAATGAAATCGCGATCGCTCGGGACGCCCGCTGCAAACGCACCGCGGTGGCGATGGCCTTGTCGAGCAGCTCGAGGCCGAGGTCGATCTCGCTGTCGCTGATGGTGAGCGGCGGCGCGATGCGGAACACGCCGCCCATCGAGGGCAGCTTCACGATGTTCATGCTCAGGCTCAGCTTCATGCATTCGCGCGTCGCCGTTTCTGTCCAGCCTCTCAAACTCCGTGACTTTCGATGAAGCATCCCGGGCTCCGGCCGGCCTCGGGAGCGCTCAACTGCGCGATGAGGTGGCGGACAGGAAGTGCCTGAGTTCTTGAACCAGATCGACGAAACACGGCTTCGGCGACTCAGGCTACCCGGGCATGCGCGAGCGCGCCGCGCCGCAAGGTCGGCCTGACATGTGACAACGCGGGCAGGCAGGGTGCTTGATCCAACCTGAGTTCGTGACCGAGCACATGGAGAAGGTGAAGGCCAGCATCCCAGCCAGGGTCGAACACCCGTTCCGATTTACCAAACTGCGATTCGCCTTCAACACGGTTCCCTATCGAGGCTTGGCGAAAAGCACGCCGCAGGTCGTCACGCTGCTTCTTCGCTAGAACCTGTGGATGGTGCCCGTAGGGGCACCCGCACGGCGGAGATGCACAGCAACGAAAAATCAAAATTCCTCCAACGAGCGGAGCGGTCGCATCGTCGCCTTTGGCCTCTTTCAATCGCCTTGGTAGATCACGTTCTGCAGCTTATCCTCAGCCCATAGCTGCGGTGTTCATCTAAATTTTGGCGCGGCGCATCCGCGACATGGAAAGAAACGCGCGGTCTCGTCTAGGACGTCCAGCGATACTTCTGCGATGGTCCGACGCTTGCTGGACCCGGCTAGCGCTTGTCGGCATCTTTTCCGACAAACGTTGCAAAAGCCGTTGACTACGCTCTTCTGGATCTTGGGATCAAACGAAGTCTCATTCCGATTCCTGATTCGGCTCCCCCCGTCTCTGCTCATCCGACATGTCATATATGCATCAGCCACGGGCCTTCCACTCCTTCGTTGCACGAAAGCAGCCAAAGACGCCCGCTGTGCGCGGTGACGAGCGCGATGCGCTCTCGCATTCCGAGCGCTATCAGGAATGGGAGTTTCATTACAGACTCATGCCGGCGCCCGCGCTCGCCACCTTCTCCGGAACTGCGCAAATTCGTCGCGGGGGCGAACGCTATTGCGAGTTGCCAATCTTCGAGCCGCAGTGCAATGCGCTTGCATCGATCGACCTGTTACGAGAACAGTGCCTCGCCTGGATAGGAAGCCGGTCGGCGGCCGTAGACCCGCCAACGTTTTCCGCGAGCTAAGCGCAATGGACTGGATTTCCTGGCTGCAATGGCCCGCATTCGTCGCCTCGGTCGGCGCCGCCTGGCTTGTTGCATCGAACATGAAGAGTAAGCGCAACATTGGATTTTGGGTATTTCTTGCAAGTAACGCGCTGTGGGGTGTCTGGGGCCTTTATTCAAGCGCTTGGGCGCTGATTGCGCTCCAAGTCTGCTTGGCCGTGATGAACCTGCGCGGACTTCGCAAGACCGATGGCGCGTCTCCGCAAAAATGATCGGCGAGCGACCTGAAGCCGATAGAACCTCTGAACCGAGTTTGATCAACGCTTAGCCGAGAGGAAAGCGAAGGGCGCCGGTTTCTGCCCTTACCACCCGCGCGGTCAATGAACTGTGCACGCCATCTACCCTACATGCCGCCCCAGCGCGACGTGCAGCAGGCCATCGATCTGTCACCCAGCATTCGCGGCTTCGCCCGCAACGGATTTCCAGCCCTGAACGTCGGCGGTACGCCAAGACCATCGAGATCTATGCCTTTGCACCTGGCATTGATCCCGCAACACCAGCACCTTAGCTCGATTTTCGCGAATCGACGATGTGCCTCAGAGCAGCCTCGAGCGTCGGCCAGTTGCGGAACACATATACCTTCTCGCCGGGATCGAAGCGTGCGCCAAACTCGAGGAGCATGTCGGCAAGACTGGCCACGCTGCCCAGCAACGCGGCCTCCGGCTGACCATCCGACGATGCGAACTCGCCCACCGTGCAGCCCAACTGGGCGGCAAGTCCTTGTGCGCGCTGAGAACCTAGGGGAGCTGGAAGAAGCATGTTGCGATTCTGCCAGGGGCCGTTTGTCGGCATGCGAACGAATTCGTGGCGTTCTGTGTCCTTCTGCAATTGAGGGTCGAGGCTGCAGATTGCGCCCGCGTCAGGCCAACTCGCAAGGTTCGTCGAACAGCAGGCGCGGGTGTCGCTCGAAAAGCTTTGCCCAGCGCGATGGTCGTGATGCAAGCTCGCCGAAGGCTCTCTTTAGACGTTCAGGTATAACGACTCCGCTTTCTCAGCGGGTCTCGCTGGCCATTCGTTTTACTGCCCTTTCTTGCGCACGAAGGCCTGCACCGCGATCCGGTGTTCTTCGCTTGCCAGGGCAATGGCTTGCGCACTCGCTTCCATCGCCAGCATCGTCGGCAAATCACTTTGGAGTGATGCGTCCAATGCCTGCTTGGTCAGCAACAGCGCGGTAGGCGAACCGGTGGCCAGTGCGGCGGCTACTTCGTCCGCCCTTGCATGGAGTGTTTGCCAAGGCACGACTTCGAGTGCCAGGCCCATGGCGTGCGCTTCGGTCGCACCGATCTCGCGCGCCGATAGGGTGAGGGCCTTCGCTCGCTGCAGGCCCACGAGACGCGGAAGGGTGAAGAGCGCGGCACAGTCGGGAATCAGGCCGACCCGCTGGAACACCATGCAGAGCCTCGCGCGATCACTCAGCAGGACCATGTCGGCCAGAAGTGCGAGGCTCATGCCGGCGCCGAAGGCCACGCCGTCCACGGCGGCGATCACCGGTCGCGGAAAACCATGCAGTGCGAGCACGAGCCGGCGGTACCGGCTCATGCCTTCGAGGGCTTCGCCTGCTTGACGGACGCCTTGTCCCGCCATGTCGCGCACGTCGCCGCCTGCGCAGAACGCATGAGCCGCGCCGCGCAAGATCAGCACGCGCACGCTGGGGTCGGCGGCGAGGCGTTCTAGCGCATCCGTCATTTCATCGGCCATCAACCGGTTGATGGCGTTGAGCGATGCGGGACGGTTCAGCGTGAGCGTCGCGACGCCTGCGTCTGACACGTCGCAAAGAAGGGTTTCGAAGCTGTGCGTCATCGATGCCTTCTCAAACGACGCGCTGCTCGCGCAACGATGCGATCGCTTCGGGCGCCATCTCCAGCACCTCGCGCAGGATGCGATCGGTGTGCTCGCCGATCGTCGGCGGCGCGGTGGGCTGCGGCGCCGTGGTCCCGGTGAAGCGGATCGGGCTGACGCATAGCGTGACTTCTCCCGCCGTGGGGTGCGGCACGCGCTGCGTCACGCCGCGGTGCACCACCTGCGGATCGGCGAACACTTCCGGATAACGATGGATCGGGCCGCTGGGGATGCCCGCCTTTTCCAGCGCCGCCAGCAGCTCGCCGGCACGCCATTGCCGGGTGAGCGCGTTGAACACGTCGGCCAGTTCGCGGCGGTGCCCCAGGCGCGCCGAATTGGTGACGAAGCGAGGATCGTCGGCCAGCTGCGGCTGCTCCAGCACGCCGCAGAATGCCCGGTACTGCGCCTCGCTGCCGCAGATGACGATGATGCCGCCGTCGGCGCATTCGAACGCCTGCGAAGGCAGGCCGCCGTTGCCTTCGGTGCCGCGGCGCGGCGGGATCACGCCGGCCGCCAGGTAGGTCATGACCGAATGCGTCTGGGCGGCGATGGTGCAGTCGAGCAAAGCGATGTCGATGTGCCGCCCGATGCCCGTGCCTTGAGGCCCATCGCGCTCGTACAGCGCGGCCAATACCCCTGAGGCAGCGTACTGCCCGGCGATGAAGTCGGCGAGGCTGGGGCCGGTCTTCATCGGGCCGCCACCGGGCACACCGTCGGGCAAGCCGGTCACGCTCATCATCCCGCTCATGGCCTGGAACACGGTGTCGTAGCCCGGCAGGTGACTCTTGGGACCGGTCTGGCCGAAGCCGGTCACCGAGCAGTAGATGAGACGCGGATTCAGCGCGCGCAAGGACGCATGGTCCAGGTGGTAGCGGGCGAGGTCGCCGACCTTGAAGTTCTCGAGCAGGACGTCGGAGCGCGCCGCCAGTCGCCGGACCAGGTCCTGCCCCTGCGCACTGGCGATGTCGATGGTGATCGACTGCTTGTTGCGGTTGGCGGACAGGTACATGGGCGATTCGCGCGTGTCGTTGCCCTCGCGGTCCTTCAGGAACGGAGGGCCCCAGCGGCGCGCCTCGTCGCCGTTGCCGGGGCGCTCGACCTTGATGACTTCCGCGCCGAGGTCCGCCAGGGCCTGCGCGGCCAGCGGGCCCGCCAGGATGCGGCTCAGGTCGAGCACTTTGACGCCGCTGAGCGGCATGCGTGGGCGGGTATCGTTCATGCGGTTTCCTCCAGATTCCAGGCCAGGGCTGCCAGGGCCAGTTGCTGCGCCTGCGCGCCGCCCAGGTCCGAGCGCAGCATCTTGGCCCGCGTGGTCCAACGGTGCAGCGGGTGTTCGAGCGTGAGGCCCATGGCGCCCATGAACTGGTGCAGGTCGTAGGTGATGGCGGGCGTGCACTCCTGCGCGTGCGCCAGCGCGCAGGCGGCGTCGGCATCGCTGCCGCTGCGCGCCGCCTGCAGCGCGAGCCAGCGCGCGGCCTCCACCTGCACCGCGGCCGCGGCCAGGCGGTGCCGGATCGCCTGCAGCGCGCCCAGCGGGCGCCCGAACTGGCGACGCTCGCTCACATGCGCGACCACGGCGTTCAGGCCGGCTTCGAGGCAGCCGGCGAGTTCGGCCGCGACCCCCAGCCGCCAGAGCCGGCGCAGCTCGGCCGCGTCCAGGTCGAGCGCGCGCCATGCGAGCGCATCCGGCGCGACCAGGCGGCCCACCGGATAGCCGAAGGGGCTGTCCACGGCCATGACATCGGCGTCGGCGAGCACGGCGTGCTCGACCGCGTCGCCGCGAACGCAGAGCACCGAGCGCGCGCCGGGAAGCCAGCGCGCGGGCCGGTCGCGGCGCTCCCAGACGAGCGCGCAGGGGCCGGGCAGCGCGGGCGCGAGCAACGGGCGCACCAGCGCGGCCGCGAGCAGTTCCACGCACTGCGGCAGTTTGGCGAGCCGATGGACCATCGCCACCGCGGCCACCGGGCCGAGTTCCTCCAGGGCCGCGGCGTCGAGGAGACCGGTCGCTTCCAGGTCGGCCTGCAGCGACGCGGAGCACTCGAAGTGGCTGGCGTGGGACAGCGCCCGCGTCTCGTGCTCCAGCGCGATGCGTTCGACCGCATCCAGCAGCGCCACCTGATCGGGGTTGAATTGAAGGTTCATGAGCGCTCCAGGCGGGATTCGCGCGGCAGCCGCAGCCAATCGTTCGCCACCAGGTTGAGCTGGATTTCGGCCGCGCCCGAAGCGATGCCGGCGGCGA
The DNA here is from genome assembly GCF_056523145.1 of Variovorax sp. ISS6. Lineage (NCBI taxonomy): Bacteria > Pseudomonadati > Pseudomonadota > Betaproteobacteria > Burkholderiales > Comamonadaceae > Variovorax > Variovorax sp. ISS6. The sequence continues at coordinate 947,613 of NZ_JAWRZC010000002.1, read as the reverse complement.
TGGCGCGTTCGTGGTGCGCCAGCACGAGCGGCCAGCGGTCGCCGCACAGCGCATCGCCGAAATGCGCGAGCGCGAAGTCCGACACGGCATGGTCGGCCTTGACGACGGCGACGCGCGCCAGGTTGGAGACGGCGCTGGGGGGCAGCCCGCGCGCGCGCTCGTCGACCACGCGGTAGACCAGCAGGCGCGCCGCCTCGCACGCGGCCAGGGCCTGCGCGGCCTGGGCCCGGACGGCGCTGTCGGCGAACCGGTCTTGCGCAGTCAGCTCGCCGACCATCCGGTCCAGCACGCGGCGCGAGAACGCGTAGCGGGCCAGGCCCACGCGCTCCAGCGAGAGCGCATAGCCGATGATGGCCCAGGCCTGCCCTTCTTCGCCAAGGCGCGCCGCCGCGGGCACCACCACGTCGTCGAAGAAGACTTCGTGGATGTCGCCATGGCCGATCAGCGACGGGATCGGGCGCACGGTGATGCCCGGCGTGTCCATGGGCACCAGGAAGATGGCGATGCCGCCCTTGCCCGCGCCGGTGCGCGCCAGCAGGAAACAGGTCTGCGCCATGCCGGCATAGGAGGTCCACACCTTGCTGCCGTTGATGACGTACTCGCCGCCGCGCGGCACCGCGCGCGTGGCCAGCGCGGCGAGGTCGGAACCGGCCGAGGGTTCGGAGAATCCCTGGCACCACACCGCGCGGCCCGCGGCCATGTCGGGCAGGTAGCGGGCTTGTTGCTGCGGCGTTCCGAATTTCATCAGCGTGGCGCCGATGAAGTTGGCGTTCATGTATTGCGGCCCGCGCGGCTCGCCCGCGGCGAACAGTTCCTCGCCGATGATGAAGTGCTCCCATGCCGGCGCATCGCGTCCGCCATGCGCGGCCGGCCAATGCGGCACCAGCAGGCCCTCGGCCGCGAGCTTGGGGCAGAACGCCAGCGAAAACGCCGTCTGCGCCGGCGAGCCCGGGCCATGGCGGCTGATGTGTTCCCAGTCGGGCGGCAGTTCGCGCGCCAGCAGCGCGCGCACGCGCTCGCGCAAGGCCCGCTGTTCGGGTGTCCATTCGAAATTCACGCGTTGTTCACCTTGTGGAGATAGCTCAGGTAGCCCATGGGCACGGGGCTGCCGCCGTTGACCGCGATGAGGGCGCCGGTGGTCCACGACGCCTCGTCCGACAGGAGGTAGGCGCAGAGCGGGCCGATGTCGTCGGGCGTGCCGAGGCGCCGCAGCGGCACCGTCTCCACCTGGCGGCGGATGCGGCTCTCGGAGTCGAACACTTTCGCCAGTTCCTCGGTCATCACCACGCCGGGCGCCACGGCATTGACGCGGATGCCCCGGTGCCCCCATTCGGCGGCCATGGTGAGCGTGAGGTTCTCGACCGCTGCCTTGGCCGCGCCGTAGTGCCCGGTGTTGGGATTGGGATGCGAGGCGCTGCGCGAGGTGATGTTCACGATGGAACCGCCGCGCGGCATCGCGCGAGCGGCCGCCTGCGCCGCGAAGAAGGTCCACTTGAGGTTCAGGTCGACCACGCGGTCCCATTGGTCCTCGCGCACCTCCAGCAACGGGCCGGTGTCGCCCGGCGCCGCGCTGCCGGCGTTGTTGACCCAGCCATCGATGGCGCCGAAGCGGCTTTCCGCTTCGGTCACGAGGCGCGCGATGTCGTCGGCGCGCGTCACGTCCGCGGCCACGGCGTGTGCCCGCGCGCCGAGTTTTTCCAGTTCGAGCCGGGTGGCGGCCAAGGCCTGCATCGAGCGGCCGCTCAGCACCACGTTGGCGCCGCAGCGCGCCACCGCCAGCGAGATGCCCCGGCCGATGCCGCGCCCGCCGCCAGTGACGACGACGGTCTTGCCTGACAAGGAGAACATGCGCCTACTCCGGCTTGTAGCCGATCGCCGCGGCGGCCTGCGCCCACATCTGCTGCTCGGCCATCACCTGGCTGGAATGGACTTCCGGCGGCCCGCCGACCGGAATCACGCCGGCCTGCGCGAGCCGGGCGCGGATGTCGGGCTCCTTCAGCACCTCGTTGAACGCGACGTTCAGCCGGTCGACGATGGGCTTCGGCGTGGCGGCCGGCGCCCAGAAGCCGAACGAGAAGGCGAAGCTGAGGTCGGGCACACCGACTTCCGCCAGCGTGGGCACGTCCGGCAGGGAGGGCGAGCGCTCGGACGCGCCGTGCGCCAGTGCCTTGATGCGGCCTTCCTTGATCATGCCGACGTAGAAGAGCGGCACGTCGATGCCCATCTGGATCTCGCCGGCGATCAGCGCCGTCGCGACCTGGGTGGACCCCTTGTACGGGATGGGCGTCGCGCCGAAGCCCGCGCGCGACTTCAGCATCTCGCCCGCCAGCAGGATGCTGCCCGCGGTGTAGCTGAAGTTGACCTTGTCGGGGTTCTTCTTCGCGTAGTCGACGAACTCGCGGAAACTGTTCACCGGCAGCGTGCCCGGGACCATGAGCGTCATGCCGCCGCGCGCCACGCACACGACGGGCCGCATGGCGCGCAGCAGGTTGAACTTCAGGTCCTTGACCAGCACGGGCGTCAGGCTGCCGCCGCCCAGGAACAGAATGGTGTAGCCGTCGGCGGGCTGGGCGGCCGCGTATTCGGTGCCGATCAATGCCGCCGCGCCGGGCTTGTTCTCGACGATCACGGGTTGCTTGAGTTGCGCGCCGAGTCGCTCGCCGAGTGCACGAGCCAGCGAGTCGGATCCGCCGGCGCCGAACGGCACGATGATGCGCACCGGCTTGTCCGGAAAAGCGCCTTGCGCCAAGGCGGGCCACGGGGCGATGCCTGCCAGCGCGGCAACCGTGGCGGCCGCAACCAGGTTGCGCCGGCGGCGGGAAGGCGTGAAGGAAATCGGGTAGCCCATGGTCGTGCTCCTGTTGCGGCTTCGGGGGAATCGAGATCAACCACATGATGGAATAATCGAGCATCGAATTTGGCGCATGCGTTCGATGACATCCAGCCCTTCGCCTGCCGGCAAGGGAAATCACGGCAACCGCTGTTCCACATCATGGGCACTTCTCCCGAATCGGATCCTCCCAGCGGCACGCAGGCGATACGCCGGGCCGCCGCGGTGCTGCGCTCCCTTGGCAAAGCCGGCGCCGAAGGCGTGACGCTGGCGGAGGTGGCGGCCGATTGCGGCCTGGCCCGCTCCACCGCGCACCGCATCCTGCGCTGCCTGATTGAGGAACGGCTTGCGAGCGCGCCCGGGCGGGACAAGCGCTACCGTTTGGGGGAGTTGGTCCACGAATTGAGCCTCGCGCCGTCCGCCAGCATGCTCGAGGTAGCGCACTGGCGGCCCGTGCTTAACGCGATTTCACGTCGAACGGGCGCCACCGCGTACCTGATGCGTCGAAGCGGCGTCGAAGCGGTCTGCCTCGCCAAGGCAGACAGTCAGGCGCTCATGCGTTTCGTGCCTGTGGAAGTAGGCCAGCGACGCTTGCTTGGGGTGGGTGCGGGTGCCACCGCATTGCTGGCTGCGTTGGACAAGGAACACAGCGAGCAGATCATCGACCTGATCGCTCCCGGTCTGAAGCCTTATCCCCGCTTGAATCCCCAGAGCGTGCGCAGTGCCGTGCGCATGGCGCGCAAGACCGGCTTCGCTTTGAGTCAGGGCACCGTGGTGAAGGACGGCTTCGGCATGGGCACTGCAGTGCCTAGTGCGAGCGGCGCCCCGAGCTTGGCACTCAGCATCGCGGCCCATGCCTCGGTGGTCTCCGAGTCAACGATCGAAGACTGGAAGCGCGTGTTTCTTCAAGAGATGAGCGACCGCCCCTAGAGGGGGCAGGGGATGTTGAGCGCTCGGCTTTCAGGTGCCGGGGGAAACTGCAACTTCGCGGCCGGGCACGCAACCATAGATTTCCCCGTTCCTCCTCCGCTTTTTAGGGGGCGTGTTGTGCTCGCTGATGGCTATAGCCACCAAGATCGAGTTTGAATGGTTTTTACTTAAACAATGGTCATCCGATCGCGGCCACCAAGCGTATTACAGGTTCCGGATTCTGGAATCCTCATGTCACCCGACGCCGCTTCGGTAACTCAAAACAAAATCGACATTCCCTCTTCTTGTCCGATATGCACCGCCGGGGTCGTGGCTTGTCGGAGCTGCCACGGCAGCGGCCTGTACCGAACGCACGACGGCGATGAAGTTCCCTGCCCTTCCTGCTTTACGGAAGGGGTGGTCATCTGCAGCGCATGCCGAGGCACCGGGTTCCCATTGCTGATCGCTCGACAGACAAGCGAGCGTCTGGATTCGCCCGTCGGGCAAGATCGCCCCGAGGAAGAGCGGCTGCCTGATCGTTTCGCTGAGCAGAGTTTTTGGGTCGGCCATCGTTTCGAGTGGTTGATGGCGGCATACATCATTGCGATAGCGTTGATGGCGCTGGTCACGACGTTCCTCTGACCCTGGCGGGTCCCGATGCCGGGGGGGAAGGCTGGAAGCTTTTTTGTCGCCCCGGGACGGCCTGTGAGCTTGCGAGCGCGCGGGAGCGGTTCTCGGATGGCGCGTTGTCCTCGAAGGCCTCCGTCCTGATCTTGTCGCATGCGTTCCGAGCGCCGCCATCCTCGCCGGATCACGCACGCTGGCGTTCGGTGACCTGTTCGTCGTTCATGAGCAGGTGCATCCATCAGCGCCGAGCTCATCGACACCGCTCAGCTGTTTGCCTCGACGTCCTCGCACAAGTGGACGCAGCCAGGCGGGCGTGCCGTGCGCCTTGCTTCAAGTGCCGCCGGCGAGGCGGTCAGCAGCTGCTGGTACTCGGGGAGAAGTCCCCGAGCGATCGTTGCGTCCATCACATTGTGATCCCTGATCTTTTGACCGAGGAACTCGTGCTGCGTGGCGTAGTGCGTCGAGACGACGTGGCCGGCGAGATTTAAGACGGTGAGTTGGTCGACCACGGTACACAGACATGGGTGTCTGCCGCGGGTCCAATACTGCGTCCCGAGAGGGAAACGATGCCTCATTTGATTTCCAAGCTATTCATGTTATCGGTACATCGGCGGAAAACTTGATGGTGCTTTCGTGGCCCGCAGAAGGTCGACATCCGTGTGTCGCTTGAACGTCGGTCTCACCAACAGCGGGTAGGGACGTCCACGCGTTCGCTCGGGACCGCCTCGACTGCGAGACGCCCATTCGAGGCGCTCGGTGCCCCGCGGCTCACGGGCAGGGCATGGCTTTTCGCGTGCGACTGCTCCATGGCTGTGGCGCCAACTGTGTCTTGCACGATACGACGGCTGTCGATGAAGAACGGCAGGCCCCGGCCCCGGACGCAGGCATGCGTGAAGAAGCGCGAAGTGCCGTGCGCGAGGTGTTGTTCGTATCGCCGTCGAGCACAAGGCGCCGCAGCTGTCCCCGGGCGACCTGAGTTGTTTGCACACATACACCAAGTCTGGCGGTTCTGTCCGTCGTCTCGCCGCCGTCAAAGCAGTCGCACCCGCGTTGATCCGCGCGCATGCAGAGCCTTTTGAACTACCACTTGCACCTGAAAGAGAAAAACCGCACAATTCAAAAAAAACGAAGCCTCATTCATTTTGATAGGAGACAAATGTTAGTTCTTCGGGATCACTCTGGCGCACCTCGGCGCCCTGCGTGGCTGCGAGCCACCATCGCCATTGCTTGTGGCAGCGTGCATCTGTACGCCAGTGCGCAGTCAGATGCGCCGCCTGCCGTGTCCACCTCCGAGTCCGCTGCGCCCAAATCGATCGAGTCCATCAGCGTCACCGCGCAGCGACGCAGAGAGCCGGCAAGGGAGGTTCCGTTGACGGCGGATGTGCTCAAAGGCGAGGACATGGAGCGTGGTGGCTACCAGTCACTGAGTGACCTGGCTGCATTGCTGCCCGGCATGAATCACAACCAGTCGGGGGGCGGCACGGGCGGAAGCCAGATCACCATGCGCGGCATTTCGACAGGCTCGCAAGTTGGGGCGACGGTCGGCATGTACGTGGATGACGTTCCATTCGGCTCGAGCTCCGCCTATGCAGGCGGGGGATCTTCCTCGCTCGATCTCGGCCTGTTCGATCTCGCGAGCGTCGAGTCGCTTCGCGGACCACAGGGAACGCTCTATGGCGCCGGCGCCATGGGGGGGCTGATCAAGTATGTGGCTGTAGAGCCGGATTCGAGCGCGTTCAGCGGCCAAGTGACCGCGGAAGCTTCCGGTGTGCAGGGCGGCAAGACCGGTCACGTCATGCGAGGTATGTTGAACGCGCCGCTGAGCGACGGCGTCGCCGGGCTTCGGGCGACCGTTTATCAGCGTTCGGACGGCGGATTCATCCGTGACGTCAATCGCTCCGGACGCCTGGTGGACGCTTCGAAGACGGACGGTGCTCGCGTCGCTTTGCTCCTCACGCCTTCGAAGGACGTGACTGTTCGGCTGACCGCGCTGACCCAGAACCAGGAGCGCGACGGAGCGTCGACCCAGGACACCGACATCGCGACAGGTCGCCCCCTCTTCGGCGCACGGACCAAGCGGCTCATGTTGAGCGAGCCATCCGAGGTTCGCAACGACCTCGTCTCTGCAGCACTCAAAGTCGATCTGAAGTGGGCCACGCTCGATGCGATCACCGGATGGCAGCGTACCTCGAGCGCGGGCCGCGTCGACACCTCTGCACTTTACGTGCCGCTGCTCGCGCCGCAAGGAATCGTCAACAGTGCGTATGGCATGGACTATGGGTTCAACAACCGGAAGTTCACGCAGGAGGTGCGACTGACCTCGCCGCGCAGTCGGCAGTTTGAATGGCTGGGGGGCTTCTTCTATACCGACGAGACTGGCTCCAAGACGCAGCATCTCAGCCCGTTCAACGCGTTTGCGCAGCCGACGAATCCGGTTCTGGCAGATGCCAAGTTTCCATCGACCTTCCGTGAAACCGCCATCTTCGGCACCGGCACCTACTACATCACGCCAGATGCCGACGTCACCATGGGGGTACGCCACAGCCGCAACAGCCAACGCTTGGATCAGCAGTTCAGCGGCATCTTCGCGCCAAAACCCCAGCCTGCGTCGCAGTCATCGGAGGGTGTGACGACCTGGCTGCTCACAGGAAGATGGCGTCCGGCCGAACATCAAGCGATCTACGTACGCGCTGCCAGTGGATACCGGCCAGGGGGACCGCTGCCACTCATCGTGAATCCCCTGACCGGAGCACCGCTCACCAACTCCTCCTTCAAGTCCGACAGCCTGTGGAGCTATGAACTGGGCTGGAAAGGCGACGTGATACCGGGCCGCCTGTCGACGGAGGTGGCGCTCTACCAGATCGACTGGAAGGACATGCAGGTGTTCACGTCGAGCGCGGGCTTTTCCGGCATAGGAAATGCGGGGCGTGCGCGTTCGCGCGGTCTTGAATGGACGCTGCGCGCGGCGCCGATCGACTCGCTGCGATTGGCCACATCGCTCAGTGTGATCGACGCGAAGCTCGTCGACGACAGCCCCGATCTGGGTGGAAGGGCTGGGGAGCGACTGCCCAACACGGCGCGGGTCTCGGCCGCCGTGCAGGCCGACTACAACTTCAGCGTCAGCGGCTACCCGGCGTACTTCGGTGCGACCCTGCGCTATACCGGCGACCGTTTGAACAGCTTCAAGTCCTCCCCTGGGATCCCTCAATACAGGTTGCCGGCGTACACGGCGATCGACCTGCGCGGCGGCGTGCAGGTGGGCAAGGTCAATGTGGGTCTGTTTGTGCGTAACTTGACCAATCGCCGCGGGCAGACTGCAGCCGATACCACCCTGAGCACTGCGGGCGGACCGGCGCGGGTGAACCTTATCACCCCGCGCACGATCGGGCTGCAGTTCTCCATGGACTTCTCCTGAGCGGCGAGACGCGATGGAAATACACGCGTCCGCGCAGGACATCCTTTTCAAGCAGCCGTTGGCCATTGCCGGGCGCGTGCTGCCGGGGCAGTGTGTCCTCGGCGTGGAAGGGCGCCATGGGCGCCATGTGGCGCGCGCCGAGGCCGCTGGCGTGTTCTACCGCGGCGAGGACGGGCTGCGGATGAAACAAGACATCGAGGCCATGCGCGACTGGCTGCCGCAGGACCTCCTTGGTGCCTGGCGCGAGGTCCAGAAAATGCCCGCGGGTGGCGCACGCAACGCACTCGATTGGGTGCTCTGGCAGCTCATGGCCGCGCAACGGGGGGAACCCGCCTATCGCATGGCATTTCTGCCCTCGCTGCGTCCACTCCCCACCATGGTGACGCTTGGGGTGGACGAGCCTCAATGCATGGCGTTGGCAGCGCGGTCGCACTCGGCGGCCAAGGCTCTCAAGCTCAAGCTCGATGGGCACGAGCTCGATATCGAACGGATCAATGCAGTACGCTCTGCACGGCCGGACGCGGCACTCTCCGTCGATGCGAACGAAGGGTGGTCGATGGCCCACCTTGAGCGAATGATGGGCGCCTTGCTCGCTTGCCGGGTAGTGCTCATCGAGCAGCCGTTGCCCGCCGCGAACGATCACGAACTGCAGGGCTACTTCTCGCCGATTCCGATCGCCGCGGATGAATCTCTGCAGACCATCGAAGACCTGGACGATGTCGCGCAGAGATACCAAGTTGCGAACATCAAGCTCGACAAATGCGGTGGTTTGAGCGCTGCCTTGCTGCTCGTTCACGCAGCGCGTGAGCGCGGCATGAAAGTGATGGTCGGGTGCATGGGAGGACGATCGCGTGCCATCCAGCCGGCGTTCATCGCAGCGCAGTGGGCCGACCTGGTCGACCTCGACTCGCCCTTGCTGATGGCTTCAGACACCACGCCGGCGGCAGCCTACGCGGATGGCTACATCGATTTTGACGATGCAGCCTTTGTCATCGATACGAGTGAGCAGCCGTTGTGGGCTACCGCTTCACCCGCACGGGGGCGCCGTGCAGCAACTTGATCAGCAGGCGCGCCGCCTTGAGTTTGGCTTCAGCATTGGTAGGAACACCGATCAGCATCTGGGCTTGGGCCGCGATCAGCAGCGCCAGGATCGACTCTCCGATGGCAAGCATCTCGCCGTCGTCGGCATGACCGGATGCCTGGCCGATGCGCGCCACCGCCTCGAGCAGGGCGCGACGCAAGCTCTTGAAGTTTCTTGTGACAACGGCCTGAACGTCCGGATTGCGTCGCGTGATCGCGGCGACTTCGAGCGCCGTGCGGGCCGTCTGGTTGCTGGCATCCGGGCGCTCCTGGGCTTTGAGCAGGCTTTCCACAAGACCCAGCAGTTCTCCCGCACTGCTGCACTGCTCGAAGGGCGAGGCATTGACATCCGCCGCTTCGATCAATTGAAGCAGGACATCCTCCTTCGCACGAAAGTGAACGTAGATCGAGCCGATCGAAAGGCCCGCTTGCGTGCTGATCTCGGCCATCGATGCGTCAGCGACTCCCTTGCGTTCGAACACGACGCGGGCGGCGTCCAGGATTTGCTTACGCACCGACGCCATGTGGCTCTCATCTCGTTTGGGCATGCTGCACAGAAAAAACAATGATTGATCATTCATTTTAGGACCGAATAGAACCATGACCCTCCATCGCACCGAAAAGCTGGAAGCCGTGCTTTCCGAACTTCACCGCAACGACGCCCCCGGCCTGGTGGCCAGCGTCCAGCACCATGGGAAGACGCTTCTGCGTCGCGGCTATGGCATGGCCAGCCTGGACTCGGGCCTGATCAACACACCCTCCACGAAGATGCGCATCGGCTCGACGAGCAAGCATTTCGCCTCAGCGCTCGCGCTGCTGCTTCGTGATGAAGGTTTGCTCTCGATCGATGAGCCCGTCGGGCGCTGGCTGCCTGAGCTTCCAGCGACTCAAGGAATCCGCACACTTCGGCAGTTCATGAATCACACGGGGGGCACGCGCGACTATTTGGACCTCTCCTTGTTGTCCAACGGGATGACCGTTGTGCCCAGCGAAGGGGCCTTCGACTATCAGTGCCGACAGCAGGAAGAAAACTTCAAGCCTGGCGAACAGCTCATGTACAACAACGGGGGCTACCGCATGCTGTCCAAGGTGCTCGAGCGCGTGCTTGGGATCTCCTTGGCTGAAGGGCTGCGTGAACGGCTATTTGAGCCGTTGTCGATGAACGATTCCTTCTTGTGGTGTACAGATCTTGATCCGCTGCTTGGAAGCGCGACCTCGCACATCGCGAGAGCCGAGGGCGGATTCTCGAAGGGGATTTTTCCCTCGGTCATTCTCGGAGAAGGTGGCATTGCGTCCACCTTGGATGATATGCAGCGCTGGCTGAGCCACCTCATCACGCCCAGGATCTGGCCGCAGCGGCTCTCACACGAGTTGATGGCACCAACCGAGCTGAACAACGGATACCTCCACCCTTACGGCTTTGGGCTCATTCGTGAGACATGGCGAGGCGTGCAGATTCTTCATCATGCCGGTGGCGTGGTGGGCGGAACATGTCAGATGATCGCGGCACCTGACTACGGTGTCCAGATCGTGGTCATGAGCAACCGCAGCGACGTCACCGCGGTAGAGATTGCACAGCGATTGTTGAGCGTGATGCTCGAGGACGAACTAGAAGCAGCGGAGGAACCAGTGAGCGCAGATTCTGCGGATGCGCTGTGCGGTGACTTTCACTGTGCCTTGAACGGCCGCCACTTTGCCATTGCAAAGCAGGGGGACACCTTGGTCCTGCGCAGTTTCGGGCTTCCGCTCCCCTTGACTCAATCGACGTCGGACGTCTTGCAGGTGAATCTGTTGTCGGTGATTGCCCTGACGGTCGAGCTGGTGCGCAACGACGCTGACAGGGTTGTCGCGATCGACGTGATCGAACAAGGCCGGCGCTATCGCTGTGATCGCCTCGAAAACGCCGGGAAGGATCGGAAGGTTCTCGAGGCCTTCGCGGGCAAGTGGCGCAGCAGGGAACTCGGTGGCGAGGCCGTGATTGAGGACAGCCGCCCTGGGTTGATGCGCATCGCGGGACTGTATGGACGCAGCACCTACAAGTTGGAGCCGTTGATTGCCGATACCTGTCTGATGGTCTGCGAGGATCCGGCATTACCCTTGCACGGCACGCTGCGCCTGGTGACCGGTAAGGACGGGGAGCGCGAGCTATTGTTGGATACCGCACGCACTCGACAGCTGCGGTTCACAAGGGATCGCTCCCATGGCTGAGATGCCCGCGCCCTCGCGCATAGCCCTGGCGGGATTTGGTGCCGGGGCGTTCGGCTCTACCTTGAGTTCTGGCGTGGTGCCTCTGCTTTTCCTGTTCTACCTGACAGAGTTTGCAAAGGTACCGCCCGCGCTGGCAGGCGTGCTATTGGCGATTCCCAAGCTTGCTGATCTGCTGCTCGACCCATGGATTGGGCGACGAAGTGACAACGCCGCGCGTGCCGCGGGCAGTCGAAGTCACTTGATTGCCTTCAGTGCCTTCTCGCTCCCCTTCATCTTGGTACTGCTTTTTGTGCCTACGTGGGCTTTTCCGCTGCCGATAAGGATCTTTGTGCTGGGGTCCATCTTGATCCTGCAATCGTTGCTGCTCACTGTCTTCACTGTGGCCCATACAGCGATTGCGAGTGATATGTGCGACGGCATGGAGCACCGGAGCACCTTGATGTCATCCCGTGCACTTGGGCAGACCATTGCAGGACTCTTGGTGACTGTACTGGCGCCACAGATCGTTGCGCACTTTAGCGAGTTTCATGGCGGCTACCTCGTCGCCGCGCTGGTGCTGGCCGCCGGTGCTTTCGTCGCTTTGGGTGTCTGCTGGCTCGTCGTGCGGAGGGTCCCGATGCGCACCGGGATCGAGCGCGAGCGGCCTCCGTCGCTGCCGAAGGCTTTGCGCGCGACGCTGCGTAACAAGGCGTTCTATGGCGTCGCGCTAGTTCTTTTGCTACTTGGCACGAGTTCGACGGCGCTCCTCAGCGCTTTGCCCTACGCCAACAAGCATTTGCTCAAGGCAGGTCCTGAAAGCCTCTCGTTGCTTCTTACGCCGATCTTTGTCGCGCTGTTGGCGGGCGTTGCCGTGGCTCCGTGGGTCGCGCGTCGCGTTGCCCCGGCTCGCATCCTTGGCGGCGCGCTCTTCTTGGCGCTCGTCGGCGTCGTCTGCCTCACTGCCGGACCGCGCACGCTCACGCCGATGGTTGCTGGAGCCGTTCTGTTCGGCGTCGCTTGTGGAGGGCTCACGGTAGTAATCACCACACTGGCGATGGAGACCGCTACACAGTCGTCCGCGCAAGGTGAAAGCCTCGGGCTATACCTCGGTGTTCTCTTTTCCGCCGAGAAGTTTGGTCAATCACTGGGTGGCATCGTTGTGGGGATCGGGCTCGGCTGGGTTGGAACCCTGGGCGCGGCGCCCGATGCGTCGTCCCTACAGCGCTTGGCTTTGCTCTGGCTGGCGGCGCCGGCATCAGTACTCGTGCTCGCGCTAGTGATCGTCGCTTTGCTCGCACCGCGCTTGCGTGCGCTTTAAGACAGGCTCTTTTTCATGAAGATCTTCACATCCGCGTTGGTCACGGAGACCAACACATTCTCGGAGCACCCCACGACCCTCGCGTCGTTCGAGGAACTGGGCATCATTCGAGGACCGACACCCGCGCGAGCGCTGGGCGACGTCGGCCCGATCGTGGAACAGTGGCGCCTTCGCGCGCGCCGCTATGGCGACGAGGTGATCGAAGGCGTGTATGCCATTGCTCAACCGGCGGGGCGGGTCAGGGCCGAAGCTTACGCGCAGTTGCGCGGAGAGATCCTTAGCGCAGCGCGCGCGGCGATGCCGCTGGACATGGTGCTGCTGTTCCTTCATGGCGCAATGGTGGCCGAAGGCGAGGACGACTGTGAGGGAGACCTGATCCACGCCGTACGCGAACTCGTGGGTCCCCGATGCGTGATTGGCGTGGAGCTCGACCCGCACTGCCACATGACGTCCACCATGACCCAGCATGCGGACGTCATCATCCTCATGCGCGAGTACCCCCACACGGACTACGAAGCCCGGGCCGCGGAGCTGTTCGACGCCTGCCGGGCCGCGGCAAGCGGTGTCACCCGTCCGGTGATGGCCGTCGCGGATTGCCGCATGGTCGGCTTCTACCCCACGACCATCGAGCCGATGCGCGGCCTGGTGGACAAGATGAGCGAGGTCGAGAAACGTCCGGGCGTCCTTTCGGTGAGCCTGGTGCATGGTTTCCCATGGGGCGATGTGGCGGATGCGGGAACGAAGGTGCTGGTGGTGGCGGACGGCGACGCCGCCTTCGCAATGGCCCAGGCCACAGAACTTGCGCAGGCGCTTTATCGGATCCGCCATGCGATGCTGCCTCGTCTGGAGTCGGTCAGCCAGGCGCTCGAAGGTCTCGACGCGCAGGGCCTAGCGCCCCGGCTGCTGGCGGACGCAGGCGACAACCCGGGCGGCGGGGCGCCGGGCGACCACACCGTGCTGCTGGCCGAACTCTTGGAGCGCACGCAGCTTCGCAGTGCGCTGGGGATGCTGGTCGACCCGCAAAGTGTCCAGGCATGCTTCGATTCCGGGATCGGGACGCGCTTGCGGTTGAGCCTGGGCGGAAAGAGCGGAGCGGTATCGGGACAACCTCTCGAGGTGGTCGCAATCGTTCGAGGGCTCGCGCCCGATCACGTGCAGTGCGTCGGGGGTATTCGTGATCCGCTGGGTCGCGCCGCCTGGATCCGCGTCAATGCCACGGACATCGTCCTGAGCAGCCGGCGGCAACAAACGCTGTCGCCATCCGCCTTCACCGGGTTGGGCGTTCCTCTGCATGAAGCCCGGGTCATCGCGGTGAAGTCGAGCCATCACTACTACGCGGAGTTCTCGAAGCTATCGACGGACCGGCACGTCATCGAAACCGGTGCGGCGCTGTCGATGGACTTCGCACGACTCCCGTACCGCCATCGGCACATGCACTTCTTCCCCGCGACGGACAACCCGTCCCCGCATCTGGCATGAACACCACGATCTCCTTGGCTAGCGGCGGATCACCGCCTTGTCTTGTCGAATCGCCGAGTGGCGCATCGATGATGGTCGACGGGCGGCAACTGCTTTGTTTCGGCGGCTCGGCCTACCTCGGGCTGGGAGGCGCGCCGGAGCTCGTCGAGATCGGCTGCGCTGCACTGCGGCAGTTTGGTGCGAGCACACACCTGCCGCGCCACTACGGCTTCAGTTCAGGCGCGAACCAGCAAGCGGAGGCCGAGGCGCGTCGGTTCTTCGGCACGGAAGCTGCGATGTATTTCGGAACGGGCTACCTGTTCGGGCTCGTTGCGCTCACCGGACTGGCGCCCGACTGTGATGTTGTCTACATCGACGAATCCGCCCACTACAGCCTGCGGGAAGGAGCCCACGCGGCCGGCAAGCCAATCCATTCGTTTGCGCATCGCGATGTGCAAGACCTGGCGCGCATGCTCGGAAACACACTCGAGCGCGGTCAGCGGCCACTCGTCGCCACGGACGGAGTGTTCGCGACGACGGGAGCCATTGCGCCACTGTCGGCGTATGCGGAGCTGATCGCCCCTTTCAACGGGTGGCTGGTGGTTGACGAGTCTCACGCCTTCGGAACGATCGGTCCGCAGGGAAGGGGGAGCGCAGAACTCGCGCAGCTTCCCTTCGACCGGCTGGTGATCGGCGGCTCGACTGCCAAGGCGTTGGGCGCGCACGGAGGGTTTGCGCTTGGTGATGCGCAAACCATCGCGCAGCTGTGGCGCACCCCGGTGGCGCGTGGCGCGGTGCTGGGCTGCTCCGCGGGCGCCGCTATGACCGCGGAGAGCCTGCGCCTGATTCGCAGACGCCCCGAACTCCTTCTGCGCTTGCGTGAGAACGCGCGGTCGCTCAAGGCGGGCCTGCGGGGCCTGGGTCTGAAGGTCGAGGACAACGCCGGACCCATTGCCGCCTTTGTGCACGGGGATGGTCTGCAGATGCAGCGGATCCAGCGCGCACTCTGGAAACAGGGCATTTTCGTGGCCTATTCCACCTACGTGGGCGCCGGACCGATGGGCGTGTTGCGTTGCGCTGCCTTCGCGGATCACACGCCTGAACAGATCGCCCAGTTGCTTGGCGCGCTGCGCGAGTTGCTCTAGCAAGGCCGGCTCTCGATCGCTCGCAGGCGCTCCCCCGGCTCTCGACAAGTTTTCCAACCTTTCACTTCACAGAAGTTATCTGCGCCAAAGCACGGCGCAGCGCACACGATGAACCGTACCGACAACCAACTTCCGTTCTCCAAGATTCGCAGTACGAATGGACTGGTCTTCCTCTCCGGCGAGCTCCCGATCCCGGACGCTGGACCGATTCCCGATGGCATCGCGCCACAAACCAATCTGACGCTTGAGCGCATCGATGCCTCGCTTCGCACCGTTGGCCTGAGCTTGGCCGACGTCGTACAGGTCACCGTCCATCTCGCACGCGCGGAGGACTTCGCTGAGTTCAATGCGACGTACCGAAAGCATTTTCAGACGCCGTATCCGACGCGCACGACGGTGGTGGCACAGTTGCTGGTGCCCGGCGCACGCATCGAAATCACGGTGACCGCCGCAACGCGGCTCGAAACCGAAGCCATGCCCGATGCCAGATGAAATCGTGGTGCTGGGCGCCGGCATGGTCGGCACCTGTACGGCCCTGGAACTGACGCTGCGCGGACATTCAGTCACGCTGGTCGATCGCTCGCCGGTCGGGCGCGAGACCAGCTATGGCAATGCGGGAGTCATTCAGCGCGAGGCTGTCGAACCCTATACGTTCCCGCGCGATCTGAAAGCGCTGGTCGGTGCCGCCCTCGGACGGGGCCTGGACATCAACTATCACTTCATGGACCTGTTGGCCGCTCTACCTCAGTTGGTGCGCTATTGGCGGAATTCTGCCCCGTCGAAGCACCGCCGCATCAGTCGCGAGTACGCGGGGCTCATCAAACATTCCACGCACGAGCACGGCCGCTTTGTGGCGCTTGCTGGCGCCGAAGATCTGGTACGCCGCAAGGGGCTTCGCTTGATGTACCGAAGTCCGCGCGCCTTCGAGGGAGCAGTCGCCCAGGCCGAGCGCCTGAAGCTGGAGTACGGCATCGCCTTTGACGCACTTGACACTCATGCGATGGCCTTGGCCGAGCCGGCGCTGCGCATGCCAGTTGCCGGCGCCGTTCACTGGGTGCAGTCGTGGAGCGTGAGCGATCCAGGGGCACTGGTCGAACGCTATGCCAAGGCGTTCGAGCGACGAGGCGGCCACATCATCCGTGCCGACGCGATCGCCTTGAGGGAGCGATCGATCGGTTGGGAGGCTCGTCTCGATGGCGGCATCTTGCATGCACGGCACGTGGTGGTTGCGCTCGGCCCCTGGTCCGATTCGCTGATCAAACCACTGGGCTATCGGTTGCCGCTGTTCGTCAAGCGTGGCTACCACCGGCACTACATCGGGGGAGATGGCGTGCTCGTTCCGACCCTGGACGCCGAACGCGGCTACGTGATGTCTTCGCAGCGTCGAGGCCTGCGCATCACAACGGGCGCAGAGATCGCGCGTATCGATGCGCACCCGACGCCACGTCAGCTCGCCGGTGCTGAAGCCGAGGCCCGCGAGCTGCTGAGCTTGGGTATTCCCGTCGAAGACGAGCCCTGGGTCGGCGCGCGGCCATGTTGCGCGGACATGAAGCCGGTCATCGGGCGGGCGCATCGCCATCGCGGCCTGTGGTTCAACTTTGGTCATGGACACCATGGATTCACGTTGGGGCCGGCCGGGGCACGCCTTCTGGCGGACCTTATCGAGTCCAAGCGGCCTTACACGGAGGCGAAGGCGTTCTCACCCTCGAGGTTCGCATGAACGGGTTGCTCAACGCTCTGACTTGCCGACGCCGCGGTTGCGTCGCCTCGCACTTTGCCGACATCTGCCTGGCAGATCCCCGGCTAGGAAATTGATCCATGGATTTCAGTGAAAACCGAAGACCTGCAAGCAAGGCGGTCGGCTTCTTCGTGGTGGTCGGACTGCATCTGCTCTTGGGCTGGGCGCTGGTGAGCGGACTGGCGCGCCGGGTCGTGGAAGTCGTGAAGGCACCCGTGGAAGTCAGCATCCTGGAGGAGCCCAAGGCACCGCCCCCCCCGCCGCCGCCCCCGCCGCCCAAAGAAACGCCCCGAAAGCCTCCGCCTCCACGCAAGGCCGCGCCGCCGCCACCGAGCTATGTGCCCCCGCCGGAGCTCAATGTCGCGCCGCCTGCAGATGCGCAGCCGTCGATCACGGCCTCTTCGGTGCCGCCGCCCCCCGCGCCCGTGGTCATCGCGCCGCCAGCGCCGCCGTCTGTGCCTCGACCCTTGGGCACACCGGCGCGCATCGACGTGTCTTCTTGCGAGAAGCCGGAGTACCCGAGAGCGGCATTGAAAGCAGAGGCCACAGGGACCACGCGCATTCGATTCACGATCGACGCGTCTGGTCGCGTGGCGAAAGCGGAGATCGACAGGCCCTCGGGACCGACCCGGGAGCATCGTTCGTTGGATGCGGCGGCGGTGGAGGTGTTGAGCCGGTGTCCCTTCAAGCCGGGCACCGATTCGGAGGGGCAACCGATAGGCGGTGCGGTCGCCACCGTCGAGTACGTGTGGAAGCTCGAGTAAGAGCCGCCTCGCCGTCGCGCGCTCGCCGCGTCTGCCGCGACAGGTCTGTTCGTGCGGGGCGCGTTGCCACGCGCGATCCACGTGCCAGTGATGCACGTTTTGTCAAATTTTCAAATGGAGAAGCACTCATGTCCCTCATCAATTTCATTCGCAGCGTCCGGCTCGCTGCCATGTCTGTCACCTTGATGGTTGGCGCACTTACGGCGTCAGCCCAGCCGGTGCCAAGTCCGATGCCAGCGGCCAGTGCGCCGGCAGTTGCGAGCACCCACGCGAACGTCCCCTCGTCAACGACCGGTGAGAGCCCGGATCAAGGCCGAAGTGCAGCGCCGTCCGCGCACGCGATAGAGAATCCCTATGGACTGAGCGCCCTTTGGGCGCAGGGTGATTTCGTCGCGAAAGGGACGTTGATCATCATGGTGCTCATGAGCATCGGAAGCTGGTGCATCATCTTCGTCAAGCTGTACGAGCAGCAAAAGCTGCTGAATGCTGCCAGCGCGGCCAGCAAGTCGTTCTGGAAGGCTGGCAGTGTGCAAGCCGGAGCGCAAACGCTGCGAAATGGAAGCGCCTTTCGCTACATCGCCGAACAGGGCCTGACGGCCAGTCAGCACCATGAGGGCACGCTGGTTGAACAGATCGATCTGCATACATGGGTGACGATGAGCATCCAGCGCGCCGTGGAGAAGGTGCAGAGCAGGCTGCAGGATGGGCTTGCCTTTCTTGCGACGGTCGGTTCCACCGCGCCCTTCGTGGGTCTGTTTGGCACGGTCTGGGGCATCTATAACGCACTCACGGCGATCGGTATCTCAGGCCAGGCATCGATTGACAAGGTGGCAGGTCCGGTCGGGGAGGCGTTGATCATGACTGCCATTGGGCTGGCGGTCGCCGTTCCCGCAGTGATGGGCTACAACTGGCTGATCCGACGCAACAAGAGCGCGATGGAGCGGGTGCGCAACTTCAGCGGAGATCTTCACAATGTACTGATCGGAGCCAAGCGATGAGCCTGGTCGTGCTTGTGCCTGCCTACCTGCTGCGCGCCTACGGACAGGCGGGCGCTCAGTCGCCTGTCATCACGACGGAGCCTGCGAAATGGGAATGAACGTCAGTGCCGATGGGAATGACGAGGCATTGAACTCGAGCATCAACACGACCCCTTTGGTCGATGTGATGTTGGTATTGCTGATCATTTTTCTCATCACCATTCCGGTTGTGACGCAATCCATCAAGCTCGAACTCCCCAAGGAACGTAACGTTCCGACGCAGACCAAGCCGGAAAACATCGTGCTTGCTGTCAGCCGTGGCGGTGACCTCTACTGGGGTGTGGAACGGATGCCCGACGTGGAAGCCTTGGTCGCCCGATTGAAGATCATGGCAGTCAAGGAGCCGCAACCCGAGGTCCACATCCGCGGTGACGCAGAAGTTCCTTACGAGGCAGTCGGGCGACTGGTGGCCGCCTGTCGCCGGGCGGGCATCCACAAGGTTGGATTCATCACCGAGCCGCCTGCGGGCAGCGCGAGCCGGTAGGAGAAAAAGATGGCAATGAGTGCGAATAGCGGCGATGGTGATGAAGAGATCATCGTCGACATCAACACGACACCGCTGATCGACGTCATGTTGGTGTTGTTGATCATGTTCATCATCACGATCCCCATTCAGACACACGCCGTGAAGATGAACATGCCGGTCCCCAGCAACGATCCGCATCCGCCGATTGTCACAAAGGAGGTCCGCATCGAGGTCGAAGCCGATGGAACAATCGGATGGAACGGAGAGGTCGTGTCTGGCCGCGCTGATCTCGAGCAACGTCTGGCAACGATTGCCGCGCAGCCCGACCAACCCGAGGTCCATTTGCGCCCCAGCAAGAGTGTTCCGTACAAGCATGTGGCAGGCGTCATGGCCAGCGCTCAGCGTCTTGGCGTCGTCAAGATCGGGATCGTCGGCAGCGAGCAGTTTGCCAACTGAGTGACGATCGATTCGGCGCGAGGATCTTGTCCTTGCGTCTCATCTGGCCTGACCACCTTCCGCAGCCCTGAGAGACTACTGCTGAGTGCTGGTCAGTCCTGGCTACCTTGCTGCGTACCGGCCCGGTACTGCCGGCGATAGTCACTCGGCGACATCTTGAGAACTCGCAAGAATGCTCGACGCATCACTTCTTCTGTCGAGAAGCCGCAACGCAAGGCTATGGCCTTGAATGACATCGGCGTTGTCTCGATCTCGTCGCAAGCCCGACTTAGACGAAGTAACTCGACCGCGCGCGCCGGCGTGATGCCAGTGGTTCGGAGGTAAAAGCGACCAAAAGTTCTTGGTGTCATCGCCACCCGTTCCGCCAGTGTCTCCACGGACAGGCGTTCGTGGAGGTTCTCGTCCATCCAGGCGTGCAGGGCAATGACACGACTGTCCCCGGTGGCGCGTGCGGGAAGGCCACTGCGAAAGCGGAACGGTGCGGAGATCGGCTCCCAGGAGGCGCCGATCTGTTCGGTCACCTTGATGGCGATAGGCTGCCCGAGGTCGTCCGCCACCAGCTTGAGTGCGAGCTTCATGCCTGCGGAGGCCGCCACGGCATCCCACAGGCGACGGGCGTCTGGTCGCCCGGTCCTTCGGTGTGCGGCGTCGGCCACCGTGAAACCAACGGTTCCGACCGAGGCAATGCGATCGAT
This sequence comes from Variovorax sp. ISS6, assembly GCF_056523145.1. Lineage (NCBI taxonomy): Bacteria > Pseudomonadati > Pseudomonadota > Betaproteobacteria > Burkholderiales > Comamonadaceae > Variovorax > Variovorax sp. ISS6. The sequence goes on along the minus strand of NZ_JAWRZC010000002.1, from coordinate 927,488 downwards.
CTTCGATCGATGCTGAAGGATCCAATCACGCGCACGGCTCGTATGCGTCGAAGATGCGGACAACATGTGCGATGCAGTGCCACCGATCACCAGCGCGGTGTGAACATTTTCGCCGAAATCTGCCGGCAGTGCGCTGATGTTCAGGATGGTGCTGCCAGCGCCACGAACCGGAGTTGCTGCCGGAGCAAAGATGTGGATCTCATAGAACGATCTCCCGTAGATCTCGCCGTGAGCCGTGTTGGCTGCCTCGAAGACCTGTATCGCAGCCGCGACATCGAACAGTTCGAATCCGTCGACAACGATCAACCAGATTTGCGCCATCAAGGGTGAATGGAGGTATTGGGGGCGTCGAGACACTCAGAATTGGTGCCCTTGCTCGATCCTAGACGTCGTCGTTTCGAAATGGCCGCGAGCACGCTTCCGTGGCGGGAAGAATGGAATATTTGTCGGTGTGACGAAAGAAGTCTGTTCTTAGACTGCCTGCTACCGGTTTGGTTTTCTGCATTCATGCTCTGGTGAAGCAAAGACCGACGGACGTAGACATTTGTTGAATGAAAGTCCGGCAGTGAAGAAAAAATCCTACCTACCGTTTCTGGGTCACCGCCATGGCAATGCGCTGCGGCTCTCGAAACCCCGACGGAGCGACAGCCTCATTCGAACAAACAACTTTTTTTTGGAGATTGACGATGCGTTGCAACGCGCAACGGGAGTCGAGTCCAAATTCGAAGCGATTGCCCGTGGTGCGCGATGCTTGGGGTTCGAGCACTGTGCCTATGGATTTCGGGTCTTCAACTCTTTTGCCCATCCCAAGACGTTGATGGTCAACAACTATGCGCCGGCTTGGCAGCAACGCTATCGTGAGCAAGACTATCTCTCAATCGACCCGACCGTAGCGCACGGCGTTCGCTCGCGCGCGCCGTTGATCTGGCGACAGGATGTATTCAAGGATGTCCCGCAGCTCTGGACGGAGGCCCGCGAGGCAGGATTGCTTGCGGGTTGGGCCCAGTCGTCATTTGATGCCACCGGAAGTGTCGGAATGCTTACGCTGGCACGCTCGCATGAGCCGCTCTCCGCAGCGGAAGTATCGGCGCGAGGCGCGCAGGTGCAATGGTTGTCGGATGCGGCACACCAACACCTTTCGGAGGTACTCTGGCCGAGCGAGCGACGGCTGTGCCCGGCTCTCACGGCTCGGGAACTGGATGTTTTGCGTTGGACGGCAGACGGGAAGACGTCGGACGAAGTTGCTATCTTGCTCGGCGTTTCGCCCAATACGGTCAACTATCACGTAAAGAACGCAATCCGAAAGTTGCGGGTTGCGAACAAGGCTGCGGCGGTAGCGTGTTTGGTTCGTCTCCGACTGCTGATATGAGATTGGACCGCGGTGCCACAATGCTTTTCGGCAGCCTTGCTGTCGCCTTGCGGCAAGGTAGCGGCTGACACGCCAAAGCCGCTCGTGAGGGTTCATCGAAAAGGTCAATGGCCCGTCCGCCTGCGGATCGAAGGCGCGATTTCGATCCTGCATGCGTACAGGAAGTGCTGGTTCAGACAAACTGGCCTGCCCATGCGATGTGCGACAACACCGGCTCGACGAAGAATGCGCTCGACGCCGAGGGGCGAAACGGTGACGAGTTCGTCCGCGCCGCCGAAGGCGGCCATGCGCATCACGACGTCCAGCAGTGCCAGGGCGCGTTCGGGGGCGTCGTGTGAGGCTTGGCTTTCGAGGCGGGGAGCGTCGAGATCGATGACTGAGAATCTTGACAGCTCCCATACCTTTTCGCTATTTGGGGGTGGATGGCCGTCAAGCAGCTCCGGGAAAACGTCATTCAGCAGGTAAGGCTGATTGGTGGGTAGAAGTCTGGCTACACCTTTCAGACGAGCATCTCGCTCGCGGGCCATCACGTACATGGTGTCCGGACGATCGAACTGGTCGAGTTCGGTGACGCCATCGTTCTCTGATGTTGCCCCCGTACTTCCGGGCCCGTCCTATTCGCAATAAAGCGCCTGGTCCATCACTGACTCTTGGCGCACCTGGGCGGCCTGCTGCCGCCTGAACTCCCGAGGTGATCGCATTTTCAGCGACGAGTGCGGATGCACCTCGTTGAAGTGCTCGAAGGCGGCCGGCAACTGCGCCAGCACCGTCTGTGCGTCACGCAGGTCCATGCGCGCCACGTAGTCGCGCTTGAAGGTGTTGACGAAGCTCTCGGCCATGCCGTTGCTCTGTGGGCTGCATACGGGTGTGTTGATGGGCTGCAAGCCCAGCGAGCGTGCCAGTGCGCGCGTGTCCGCCGCGATGTAGGCGCCGCCGTTGTCGCTCAGGAACTCCAGCCGGTGGCCCGCGGGGACGGCTTCCACGGTCCCGAAGCGCCGCTCCACCGCTTCGATGAGCATCTCGCGCACCGGCTCGCCCGGCAGTCCCTTGCCTTCCCAGGCACGCCAGGCCATCACCTCGCGGTCGCAGCAGTCCTTGGCGAAGGTGGCCGTCACCGTCTGGCCCGAGTCGCACTTGATTTCCAAGCCGTCGGAGCACCAGCGCAGGTCGCTGTTTGTCACGGACACCTGACCCTCATGCGTGCGGGCCGACTGGCGTCGTCGTGGTGCCTTGGGCAATAGCAAGCCCGCGTGCGCCATCACGCGATACACGCGCTTGGGATTGACCCGCGCCTCGCCCCTGGCGTCGCGCTGGCGGTTCACCAGGGCGCAGGCGCGCCGATAGCCATAGCTTGGCAACTCGGCAATCTCGTGGCGCAGCTCGGCCAGCAAGCTTGCATCGCCTTTCGGTGTGCGATGCGTTCGACCGTCCGTCCAGTCGTCGCCGCGTCCCAGCACCTCACACACATGCGAGCGCGCCAACCCCATCGTCCGGCAGACCGTCTTCACTGGTCTTCCCCGGGCAACAAGGGCGAGCGCGCAATCCACTTTTTTTCGGCGGCGTACTCCACGGCTTCCTTGAGGATTTCGTTCTCCAAGGTCTTCTTGCCGAGCACGCGCTGCAGCTTGGCGATTTCCGCACGGGCAGCCGCCAGCTCAGACGCCGGAACCACTGCTTCGCCAGCGGACACGGCAGTCAAAGCGCCTTGCCGCTCGAGCTTGCGCCACTGGAACAACAAGCTGGCCGCTACGCCTTCCTGTCGAGCCACGAGCGACACGCTCATCCCAGGCTCGTAGGTGCGCCGCACCAGCGCTGCCTTTTCAGGGAGGGACCAGCGCCTGCGGCGCTGGTCTTTCAAAATCACCTCCACCGACTCCGTATGCCTAGTCGTATTCATAGTCCTATTCCTATCTCAAAGATAAGCGATAGGACGGGACCGGGGAATCAGGGGGCTATCTCATCTCAAGCTCCCAATGAAGCTTTTCGACAAAGACGCGATAGCGGTAGTGTGCCATCGCCGCGAATGCGCTATTCGACAAAGAGCTCGCGGTGCCTGCCACGATGTGCATGATTCGCTTTCACTGAGTTTGCCTCGAAGGATTAGATGAAAGCGCACAGACTTTGAGAACTACCAGATCTGGCACCGGAGACAGGCGTGCATCGCGGAGCGGTGACGGCTGCCAACGTTGCTCGCCGTGTGCAGATCAAAACGGTAGCGCTGCCACGGACCGTCTCCTGGCGAGAAGAGCACCAGTTTTCCGTGGCGGGAGAGGCCACCGCGGTGCCATAGCCCCCGACCACAATTGCGTCACACGAAAGACGCATGGCTCGGACTGACTTGTATCGTTGTCCGGCGCGGTTTCAAGCTTGCCGCGCGTTCAGGTCAGAGCGACATGACTTTGCATCTCATGCAAGCCTTGCGGTCGATCACGGAAGCGACAAGGATGGGGTCCAAGAATTTCTTCCATCGGACTCATGCAACCCCCATCTTCGTTCTATGCGCTCGACAGTCGGACAGTGAGCGCCAGCCCCGACCAAGCCCTCGCGAGACTGAATGCGCTTCACGATCAACTCGATGGCATTGACGAACGTCTGCTCCACGCACTCCGGCAGCGGTTGGACTGCAGCACGCGCATTGGTCTCCACAAGCGCAAGCACGGTATGTCACTCTTGGAGCCTTGGCGGATGGATCGCGTCCAGCGACTCGCGTCTGCGTTCGCCGCGGACCATGGCATTCGTGGCGGCTTTCTGCAAGCGCTCTATTCGTTGATCATCGACGAGGCCTGTCGCCTCGAGCTTGAAGTCATGAAGACGTCATGCGACAGTGGATCGACGTGACATGGCTTGGCCGCCAGCTAGGTCCTGGAGCGGATGAATGGTCGTCGTGTGTTTCCTCGCCCCCCGGGGACGCACAAAGCCCCCTGAAAATTCGGGACCCATTGAGCTTGCAACGAGACCGATGGGATATGCGCAGCGGTAAGAACTTGTTCGACCTTCGGAATGCGGCGTGCCTTTCCGAAAGGCAGTTGGCACGACGCGCCGGCGTGTCTCGCGCGATGATCTCTCGCATAGAACTCGGTCGGATCCAGCCGCCGCCGGACGTTCTCGAGCGAATCGGACGCGTGATCGATGTCGCGATGATCGATCGCTTCTTTTCGCGATGAACGCGGGAAGGGGGTGAAGACCCGTGGAGCGCCTTGCCGGCCGGGTACGCCGTGGGACGCCAGCTAGAATCAGTCAGGGTAGAGCATCCGATGCGACGGGGTTGCGCGCGTGGTCCGGCAGGACGTGCCGAGGCGTCGCGATCGTCCCGTCTCCGATATTTCACATGAAAACCCACCGTCAACGCCTGCAACGCGCGCACTTCGCGTTCATGCGCGCGTTGATCCAAGGTCTCGACGCTCGAGCGAGCTGGGATCGGTATCTGCGGCTCGAGGGGGAGTCGGCCGACATGCGCAATGTTCGGCGCACCATCGGGTGGATGCGCGATGCCTTCGCGGCCGCTGCGCGGCGCGAGCGCCGCCCTGGTACTGCGCGGCTGATCCTGTTGGACCCAGAGCGGTTCGCCAGCGCACCCAGTTTCCCGACCCTGGAGGATTTCGCGCGCGAGCAGGGGCTGGAAGATTTCTCGCATGCCGAGCAGATCGAGGCGTACGAGGCGGCCCATCCGAAAGCGGGTGCCAGCGACGGCGCCGCGCAGGGCGGCGCGAGCTCGCGTCGGGCCCGGGTCGTGCAGCGCCAGCTGGAAGCCTTGCGCTGGCTCGAGGATCTGACAGCTGAAGATCCACGACCCAACGATCCCGTCAGCGCGTGGCTGCATCCCTTGCTGGCGGGCCGGCTGGAAAGGGCTCAATTGCGCACGCTGCAAGAGCTGGTCGAGCGCGTTAATCAGAGCGGCGCGCGCTGGTGGGTCAGGGTGCCCGGTATCGGCGCGCACAAGGCGGCACGCGTGGTTGAGTGGCTGCAGGCGAATGAGCAAGCGCTGGGCCTGCGCGTGGGGCGACACGCCTTGCGCAAAAGATCACAACTGGCGCTGAATGAACTCCATGCGGTGGTGCCGCCTGCGCTGGAACTTCGACCTTTGGAGAAGCTGATCCTGCCACCCGCCTTGGATGGCAGCCAAGGGGCGTTCCGCAGAGCAGTTGCAGCCGATAGCAACCCGTCTGCACGCAACGATGTCGAGGCCATCGTCGAGTGGCTTGGCAGTCGCAGCGCTTCTCTGGGGGCGGTCACTTCGTCCCTGCCGTCGGTGCTCAGCGCCACGCAACGGTCCTATCGCAAGGAGGCCGAGCGTATGCTTTTGTGGGCTACGCTCGAGCGAGGCAAGCCCCTATCGTCGCTCACGGCTGAGGATGTGCCTGCCTACCAGAGATTTCTTGTATCACCGCCTGCCGAATGGTGCGGTCCGCGTCACCATCAACGCTGGTCACCGTTATGGCGACCCTTTGAAGGTGGACTCTCTCCCGCGGCACAGCGGCAGGCCCTGGTGATCTTGCGTGGCCTGTTCGCCCACCTTGTGAAACGGGGATATCTCACGCACAGCCCCTTTGCGGCACACGCCTTGCCCGCGACTCCGCCAGTGGTAGCGCAAGTTGATCGGGCAGATCCGATGCCATGGGATCACCTTGATCGGGAGTTGGAACGGCATAGCGACGACGAGGCGGCGCGCCGGCTCCGCCGAGCGCTGCGCTGGATCCGCGCCACCGGCCTGCGGCTCGGTGAGGTGACGGCACTGCGCTGCGAAGACCTGGTGCCGCCCGGAGACGAGGGAGGTGCCCACCGCGCAGAACCCTGGCTGCTCGAGGTGAGGGATTCTGCACGCGTGACCAAGCGGCTGCCGATTGCGGCTGAGCATGTGTACGAACTGGAGCAGGAATTGGCGCGTCACGGACTCGAGCCGCATGTCAACGCGCGAAGCAATCACGGTATCGCGGTACTGGCGCGCTTCTCCCCCGGGGTGCCCCAGCCCAGCCCCTGGTCCGCTTCGGGCCTTCACAAGGCGATGAAGCGCTTCTTGCACCAGGTTGCACAGGGAATGGACGAAGCGCAGGCAACGCAGGTTCGACGCCTCAACACGCACGATCTGCGTCGCGTCGCGCGACGCACGACGCCCGGATCAGCCACGGCCTGAGTTGCAGCGGGAGGGCCTCCGACTACGTCGGAGGTCATCGACAACCCGGCCGTCGCGCCGCATGATGGCCGGTGTCGGCCGGCCCTTGCGGCCCCGGCGCCCCTCCCGGTTTCGAAAGCCTTCCCATGCCCACAGCAGAAACCCTCGAGAAATTCATCGCGCGCGTGGAGTCCAACTTCCATGCCGAAGCCCTCGCCGAGTTCTATACCGAGGACTCGACCATGCAGGAGAACCAGTCGCCGCCGCGCGCGGGGCTGGCCGCCAACATCGCGCGCGAGCGCGCCACGCTGGCCCGCGCGTCCGCGGTCCGTTCGCAGTGCGTGCGCCCGGCCTTCGTGCAGGGCGACCATGTCGCGATCCGCTGGATCTTCGAGTTCGACTGGCTCGACGGCAGCAGCAGCCGCATCGAGGAGATCGCCTGGCAGCGCTGGTCGGGCGAGCGCATCGCGTCGGAGCAGTTCTTCTACGACCCCGCGCAGATGGCGCCGAAGAAGCCCGCGCCATGAGCGAGCCCAAGCAGCTGGCCCATGCACGCGCGGTGCTGCAGGCCCAGCCCTTCAGCGTGCTGCTCGGCACCGAGATCCTGGCCTTCGGCCCCGTGCTCACCGAACTGCGCCTCGCGCTGCGGCCCGAACTCAAGCAGCAGCACGGCTTCGCCCATGGCGGCGTGCTCAGCTACCTGGCCGACAACGCGCTGACCTTCGCGGGCGGCAGCGCGCTGTCCGATGCGGTCGTCACCGCCGAGTACAAGATCAACTATGTGCGCCCCGCGCAGGGCGACACGCTGCTCGCGCGCGCCCGCGTGCTGCATGGCGGCAAGCACCAGGCCGTCTGTGCCTGTGAGATCTTCGCGCTCGATGCCGACGGCGGCGAGAAGCTGGTGGCCGTCGCGCAAGGCACGATCTCCTCGATGGGCGAGCGGCCGGCCGCGTGAGCATCGCGCTGATCCTGCGCCGCACGCGCCTCGAGCACGGCATCAGCCAGCTCGAGCTGGCAGGGCGTCTCGACGTCTCGCAGCGGCACGTCAGCTTCCTCGAATCCGGCCGCGCGCTGCCGAGCCGCGGCCTGATCCTCGCGTGGATGGCCGAGCTGGGCGTGCCGGTGTCGGTGCGCAACGCAGCGTTGTTGCAATGCGGATTCGCGCTGCCGCAGCCCGACGAGGACACGCAGGGCGCCGAAGCCAATCTCGTGCGCGAGGCCGTGCGCCGCACGCTCGAGGCGCACCTGCCGCATCCGGGCCTGGCCTTCGATGCCGACTGGAAGACGGTGGAACAGAACCGCGGCGCACGCTGGCTGTCGTCGGTCGTGATGCCCGGGCTCTGGCGCACGGCCGGCGGTGGTGGCATGGGCCTGGACATCATCACGGCCATCGGGCATCCGCAGGGCCTGCTGTCGCGCGCCCGCGAACCCGAGGCCACGGCCGCCGCGCTGCTCACGCAACTGCGCGCCGAAACCTGGAGCCGGCCCGCGCTCGCCTCGCGCGTCGAATGGCTCGCACGCGCGCTCGAGCGCCGTTACCCGGGCCGCATGCCCGAGCGCGGCCGCGCGGTCGGCGTGCCGTATTTCAGCTTCGTCTTCGACACCGAGTTCGGCGCGCTGTCCTTCGAGGTCATGCAGAGCGTGTTCGCGCTGCCGCAGGACGTGACGCCGGCCTCGCTGCGCGTCGAGATGTGGTTCCCGCGCGATCGCGCCACCTCCGAGGTGATGGCGCGCCACGTGCCGCTGCAACCGGCGCTTCAGGTGCCGTAGAGCACGAACGGCGCCCAGTAGGCGGGCTTGCGCAGGCGTTCGCCGTATTCGCCCTCGGCGAAGGCACGCTTGGTCTCCGCCAGCGCGCGTTCCACCGGCAGCCTGCGCTCGATGCGCGCGAAGAAGGCCTCCATGAAGCGCGCCGTGCTCTCGTCGCTGACCGGCCACAGCGTCATCACCGTGTTGACGTTGCCCGCTACGTACAGCGCATAGGGCAGCCCCATCACGCCGTCGCCCGCCACCACCTTGCCGATGCCGGTCTCGCAGGCCGACATCACGACCAGGTCGCTGCGCAAGGTGTAGCCCGGCCATTCCGCGGCCGTGACATAGCCGTCCACCGACGGCGGGTTGTCGACCTGGCCCAGCACCAGCGCGCTCAGCGCCGGCACGCTCGGGCTCAGGTAGCCGTGCACCGAGAACAGCAGGTGCCGGTACTTCGCGAGCTCGCCGCCGCGGTCGAGCCGCTGCAGGTTCTGCTCGGTCGCGTCGGCGCCGCTGACCAGGTCGACCTGGCGATGCCGGAACACGCGCGCGATGCTTTCGAGTTCGCGCTGCGTGCCCGGCAGGTTCTCCCAGCTGTTCTCGCGCAGTTCCTCGACCGCCGCGCCGATGCCTTCCTCGCTCTCGGCCGAGGCGCGGGCCGACAGCAGCGCATCGTCGCCGGCGGCCGCGCCGCGTTTGGCCGAAGGCTGTGCCGCCCGTGCATTGCCTTCGTACACCGGATTGCCGATCGCCAGCATCGCTTTGCGCGGTGGCAGGCGGCCGTAACTGGCCGAGCGGCGCTGCAGCAGTTCCATCATCGAGAGCGACTGCACGTAGCCCACGCTGTGGCGCTGCGCGAGCAGCTCGCCGTCGACCGGCAGCGTTTCGAAGGGCAGCATCGCGAGCGCGCCATCGGGCGAGACGATCAGCCGCCGCCGCGCGCCGATGCTCGCCTGCAGCGGCGCGATCAGCCGCTTCGACAGCCACTGACCGATCGGCGCCGCATCGCTCACGCGTTGCGCGCCTTCCTGCGGCGGCTGCGCGGCCGGTGCCACGCGATAGCGCTCGGGCCCGAGTTGCCACACCGCCTGCCCCTCGCCGAGCGCATCGCCCACCAGCCGCCGGTAGGCATCGATGCTGTCGGCGAGGCCGGGCAGCGGTGCGAGTTCGGCAGCTTGCAGCAGCCCGCTGCCATCGACCACGAAGGCCATTACGCGGTCGCCATCGAGCAGGTAGCTCACGAACACGCTGTCGGCCGGCAGCAGCCGCTTCGCATCGGCCAGCGAGGCGAGATGCGGCTGCGACTGCTGCGCGTACTTCGGATGCCGAGCGCGCAGCCGCCGCTGCAGGTCGGCATAGGACAGCACCACGCGGTTGCGCTCGGCCTCCAGCGTCTGGCGGCGGTCGACCTGCGCGCCGGTCTCGTCGAGGCTGCGGTCGATGCGTGCCAGCTCGGCCTCGTGCCGGTCGACCGCCTCCTGCTCCTTTGCGGGCAGCAGCCGGCCACGGTTGGCCTGCTGCAGCGCCGTGCTCTCGATCAGCGTGCGCGCCTTCGAAAGCTCCGCGATCTCGAAGGCCCGCGCGTTCTCGCCGTCGCGCACGCTGGTCAGCGCATGGTGGCGATAGCCTTCCACGTAGCGTTCGAACAGCGCGCGGCGGCTCTTCACGCTCAGGCCATGCTGCGCACGCAGCGCTTCCACGTCGCGCTGGAACCGCGGCATCAGCGGCTTCACCGTGTCGAGCCGGTCGGCCGCCAGCGCGGCACCCATGCGTTCGATCAGCGACAGCAGCGTTTCGGGATGCGCGTCGCCCAGCAGCGCGCGCCGGCCCTCGTGCGCGCGTTCGAAGAGTGCGAGCGCCTCGTTCGCATCGCCGGCCGACAGCACCGAGCGGCCCAGGCTGTGGACCGCGGCCAGCGTCAGCGGATGCTGCTCGCCCATCAGCGCGACGCGGATGTCGAGCGCCTCGCGCGAGCGCTGCGCCGCTTCCGTGTACCGCCCCTGCGCCTCGAGCACGCTCGCATAGACGTTGAGCGCATAGAGCGTGTCGGGATGGCCCGCGCCGCGCGCGGCCGCGAGTTGCGTCCAGGCCGCGCGCGCCTTGTCGTGCGCCGCGCCGAGTCGGCCCATGCGCCGCAGCTCAATGGCCTCGGCGCTCGCGGCCCGCGCGCTGCGCGGATCGGCGTCGCCATGGGCCGCGGCCGTGAGTTCGTGCACGCGCTGCGCATAGGCCAGGGCCTCGCGGTGGCGATACAGCGCCGAGTAGGTGGCCGACAGGCTGGCCAGCGAACTCAGCGTGTCCGGTGCCTGCGTGCCCAGCACGCGGCGGCGCGCTTCGTAGACCTGCTCGTGCAGCTTCAGCGCCTCGGCGAAACGGCCGAGGTCGCTGAGGTTCACCGCCACCGCATTGCGCATGCGCAGCGTCGTCGGATCGTCGGCGCCCCATTGCGCCTGCGCGGCCGCGGCCAGTTCCTCGCCGATCGCCAGCGCCTCGCCATAGCGGCCCGATTCGCCGAGCGTGCCCGCGAGGTTGTGGCGCGCGACCAGCGTGTTGCGCGAGGTGGAGCCGGCCGACTTCAGCGTGAGGCGGTAGATCTCTTTCTGCAGCGCGAGCGCCTCGCGGCAGCGGCCGACCTTGCACAACTGCAGCGCGAGTGCGTTGCGGCCCGACAGCGCCGCATTGGCCTCGCGGCCCCAGAAGGCATCGCGCCAGACCGCGCGTTGCTCGAGCCAGGCCAGCCGCGCGGCATCGTCGGCACGCGCATCGCTGTTGTCGGCGAGCCGGGCGAGGATCAGGTCCTTCGCGAGAAAGGCCTCCATCGACAGCGAGGCGGCCTGCTCGCGCGGCAACTGCTGCAGCGCGCGCCGAAGCCGTTCATCGCCGTCGCGGAAGCGGCCGGCCTTCTCGAGTTCGTCGGATTCGCGCACGAGGCCGCCGACTTCCGAATAGGCCGCGCCCAAGGGCGGAAACGGCGGCGCGGCCGCGGCGGCCAGCGGCAGCAGGAGCAATGAAAGAAGGAGGCGGTGGAGCGGCGTGGGCAAGAGCATCTTTCTCGCGGTGGATGCCCCGAAGCTAAGGGCGCCGGCGCGGCTTCACGACTACGAGCTTTCGTAGCGCGAGGCCCGCTGCGATGGCGCGAGACTTTCGTCTTCGGCAATGGCGAATGGCGAGGCAATCGATGTTCAGAGAAAAGTTCTCAACCCTGGTCTTCCTGCTCTGCGGCGCGGCGTACTGCCATGCCGCCTCCAGCCTCGAGCTGATCACCGATGCCGAAGCGAAGCTGCCTTCGGCCTATCTCGAGAACAAGCGCGCCGGCCTCACGCGCGGGCCCGGCATCGAGGTCGCGAGCCCGAGTACCGAAGCCGGCCGCGAGGCGGTCGCGCTGAAGATCGGTTTCAAGCCGCGCGGCGGCGTCGTGATCGATCCGAAGACGGTGAAGGTGCAGTACATGAAGGAGCCGGTGGTCGATCTCACCGAGCGCGTGCGGCCCTACATCAGCGACACCGGCATCGCGATCGACGCCGCGCGCGTGCCCGCGGGCGAACACCAGCTGCGCGTGCAGGTCGGCGATGCCGAGGGCCGTGTCAGCAGCAAGTTGATCCAGTTCAAGGCGCAGTAGTCCGCATGGGGGTTGCCGCAATCTCGCCGGACGCGCCGCGCACGGTCGCCTGTCCCTACTGCGCCGAGCCCATCGCCGAGCAGGCGCTGGCTTGCCGGCATTGCGGGCGCGACCTGTTCTTCTTCGCGCCGTTGCGGCGCGAGCTCGAGGCGCTGTCGCGGCGGGTCGCGGAACTCGAGAGTGTGCTGAGTGCCTCGCGCAGCGCGGTGGCGACGTTCGTTGCCGTTCCCGTGGACGCGCCGGTCGCGGCACCGGAAGCAGCCGAGCCCGCGATCCCGCCAACCCCGGCACAACCCCAGCGTCCCGGCATCGGCTCAGTGCTGCTGTTCCTCGTGCTGCCCGTGCTGTGCCTGGTCGCGATGCATGCCGTGACCATCGTGCTGCTCGATCTCAACGAGCTGTTCCTGCGCGTGGCCTCGGTGATCTTGCCGCTGGGCCTGGGCATGCTGTTCGTCGCGCTGTTCAGGGTGCGGCTGCCCTACCAGCTGCTGATGGCCGGGGCCATCGCCGTGCTGTCGGTGCTCGGCATGGCGGCGGTCATCGCCTACACCGACGACGTGCCGCTGATGCCGCAGGGCGCGCGCGAATGGCGCGAGATCCTCTACTACGTGACGAGCATCGCGTTCAGCCACATCACGGGCATCTTCACCGGCCTGCTGGTGTTCCATCGCCGCAACCGCGGCATCGACCGCCTCTCGCACCGACTCGCGAGCGCGCTCACCGACGGTTCGCCCGCACCGGGCAAGGCGCAGCGGCTGCGCCAGTACACCGAGCGCATCCGCGACTTCATCACACTGGTCACGCCGATCGTGACGGCGATCGTGTCGGTGGTCACCGGCATCGTGACCTTGCTCAAGAAGTAGGGAAGCACCGGCCGACCATGGTCAATGTCCTGCACGCGCTGTCGCCGAAGGATGGCGTGCCGTGCCGTGCGCGCTGGCGAGGCTGTGTGTTTCACCTGCCCAAGCCCGCCAAAGGAGGTCCCATGACAGCCAGCACCCGCAGCGCCGAGCACGCAGAGAACACCGAGCCGCTTCCGCGCGAGGAGCCGGAGGTCACCCGCGAGGAGTCGGTGCCGACCGATGGTCGCGACACCGAGGGCGAGAAGCTGATGAAGGAAGTGAAGAATCCAAAGCTCCACGAGGCGGGCCTGGCCGAACACAAGACGCCCGAGAAGGCCGAGGGCGGCAAGAAAGACGCCTGATCCCTCAGTCGAGCACGAGCTGCGTCTGCGTCACCAGCGCGCAGAGCCGCCCGTCGGCATTGGTGACTGAGGTCTGCCAAACCATCGTCGTGCGGCCGCGGTGCAGCGCCACGCAGGTGCCGGTCACGCTCGTGCCCAGCTTCGCGCCCGCGATAAACTTGGTGCTGGAATCGGTGGTGGTCGTGCGTTTGCCCTCGGGCAGGTTCGCGATCGTGCCGACCGCGCCCAGCGTGTCGGCGAAGGCCATGTAGGCGCCGCCGTGCAGGATGCCGCCGGCAGTGCAGAGGTCTGCGCGCACCTCCATCTGCGCCACCACGCGATCGGGTTCGAGCACGGTGAGGCGCACGCCCATCAGGCCGGGAAAGATCGGTTCCAGCAGTTGCTGGAGCGAGGCGAGGTCGTGCATAAGGTCTCCTTGCGTGTGTGTCGATCCTAGCCAGCCGCGGGCGCATCGCCAGGCGGGTTTTCCGCGTCGCTGCGCGCGCGCGGAAAGTGCTTGACCTCCAGTGCACTCGAGCCCTTGCAATGGCGGCGGCCCCGATGGGCCGATGCTTCCACCGCCATTGAAAGGACCTCTCCCGTGACCCATACACCGAGCTCCACGCTGTTTCACAACCCCGCGACCCTGCCGCCACCGGTGGGCTACTCGCACGTGGTGCAGTCCCGGGGCGGCCGCCTCATCCACGTGTCGGGTCAGGCCGCGCGCGACGCCGATGGCGCGCTGGTCGGCGAAGGCGACTTCACCGCGCAGCTGCAGCAGTGCTTCCTCAATATCCAGCACGCGCTCGAAGCCGTGGGCGCGTCAATGGCCGACCTCGTCAAGCTCAACTACTTCTGCGACGAGCGCGTGCCCCAGGTGGACCTGCGCTCGGTGGTCGTCGTGCGCGACCGCTTCGTGAACACGGCTCGGCCGCCGGCCAGCAGCTTCGTGGTGGTCAAGCGCCTGGTGCGGCCCGAGTGGCTGATCGAGATCGAGGCCGTGGCGCACGCCGCCGCGCTCGATGGGAGCGGCGCATGATCGCCGTGCTCGGGCATATCGAGGTCGAGCCGCGGGCCGCCGGGCGCCTGCGGGAACTGGGCATGGCGCTCGAGCGCGCCACGCGCGCGGAGCCGGGCTGTCGCCACTACGCGATCGGGTTCGATGCGCAGGTGGCGGGGCGTGCCTGGCTCAGCGAGCTGTGGGACGACGATGGTGCCTTGCAGGCCCATTTCGAGACGGCCCACATGCAGGCATTCCGTGCCGGACTGTCGGCATTGCCGGGCCTGGCGATCGAAGCGATGCGCTACCGCGTCGAGGCCGGCGAAGCGCTGGTGCGGCGCCCGCGCTCCGACGCGGCGTAGCGTGAGCGTCCCCTCAGGCCATGACCTCGGCCAGCAGGTCCGGGCTCGGCACCAGCCCGCCGCGCTCGATGCGCCCGATGATCTCGTTCACGCGCCGGTGGTAGCGCACATCCACCCCGACCTCCTCGCCACGCCGCGCCACCAGGCCGTTGATGTATTCGGTCTCGGTGCGCCGGCCTTTCTGGATGTCCTGGCCCATCGAGGGCCGCTGGCCGTCGCTGCGCGAGTTCGCCACCTCGAGGATCATGCGCGTGATCGCCTCGCGCGCCGCGGCGTCTTCCTCCGCGCGCGCCAGCAGGTCGAGGTCGAGCCCGCCCACCGGCTCGAGCGCGAGGCCCAGCGCGCGGCCCACGCGGATGCTCGAGCTGCCGAGCCGGATCGTGAGCTCGCGCGCCAGCTCGTTCATGTCGCGCTGCTTGCCGCTCAGGCCCGTGAGCGCGCACACGCCGTTGCGCATCGCGTTGATCGTGAGCTTGGACCAGCGCTCGCCCCAGAGGTTGGTCGTGACCCGGCTGGTGTCGCCATGCGCGAGCAGCGCCGAGATCGCTTCGGCGCGCGGCGTCACGCGCCCGTGCAGCTCGCCCACGCGCATGCCCCACTTCTTCTCGTCGCCCAGCGGCGAGTTGCGCACGATGCGGGCCGGCGCCACCAGCTCCGCCGCCAGCGCGCTCACCGAGCAGCCCAGCGTGCGTTCCCAGCCGGCGATGGCCGCGATGCTGTCCTCGTTGATGCCGTTCTGCAGCGACACCACGCAGCCCGTGGGCGCCAGCAGCGGCAGGATCAGCTGCGTGGCCCAGGCCGTGTCGTAGGACTTCACGGCGATGAAGGCGACGTCGAAGGCCGCTTCGCGCGCGAGCTGCGCCACCTCGCCCACGTGCAGCGCGCGCACCTTCGCATGCACCGCACCCGCGCCGTCCATGCCGTTCATTCCGCTCACGCTCAGGCCATCGCGCCGCATGGCCTCCACGTGTTCGGGCCAGGCGTCGACCAGCGTGGTGTCGACCCCCGCCCTGGCCAGGTGCGCGCCCACATAGCCGCCCACGGCCCCCGCGCCCACGATGCATATCCGCGTCATCCGTTGCTCCTTCTTCGATCGGTTGAAAACGCGAAGCGCGCCGCCAGCCGCCCGAAGGGGAGGGCGCCGCGCCTCAGAGATTGAACGAGCGCGCCTCCGTGCCCAGCTCGGCAGCCGCTGCCTCGAGTTCGCCGCGCAACTGCGCCAGGTGCCGCTCGCCATAGAGCTCGGGCGTGCCGAGCAGGCACAGCGCGGCGAAGGCCTCGCCATCGGCACCGCGCACCGGCGACGCAAAGGCATGGATGCCGGGCACCACGTCGCCGAGGTTCACGCCGAAGCCGTGCCGGTCGGAGCGTTCGCGCATGCGCTGCAGCGACGCTAGCCGCCCGGAGCCGCAGCGCGCCACTTCCTGCGCCACGTTGTCGAGCAGCACCGCGCGCGCCTGCGCCGCGTCCAGCGTCTGCAGGATCGCGACCCCGCCCGCCGTGGTGAACAGCGGCCGGCGCGCGCCCGGGTAGAGCACCGAGCCGGTCAGCGGAAGCTGGCCCTGGCGCACGCTGCACACGAGCTCGTTGCCGCTGCGCAGCAGCAGCACCGCGATGCCGCGCAGGCGGCGCGCGAAGGCCTCGAGCAGCACTTCGGCGCGGCGCTGGAACAGCAGGTGGTCGGGCAGCGCCAGTCCCAGCTCGTGCATCAGCGGGCCCGGCAGGTAGTGACGGTCGGCCGCGCGCTGCGTCACCAGCCGTTCCTCGACCATGCAGGCGAGCATGCGGTGCACGGTCGCCTTGTCGAGCTCGCAGGCCATGGCCAGGTCGGACAGCCGCCAGCCGAACTGCGGCCGCGAGGCGACCACGCGCATCAGCTTGATCGCGCGGCCCAGGCTGCGCGTGCCGGGGCGTTCGGTGGCGCTGGGTGCGTCCTGGAGGGTCGGCTGGTCGATGTCCATGGGCGGTGCTTCCTCGGGCAGATGCGGGGGAGGCCTACCGGACAGGGGCGCGGCGGGCGCGAACCATGCATTCTGCGATGGAGCGATGCGCGCGATCAGGGACGACGCCGCGGCCCGCTCCTCAGTCGCCGTCGAAGCCATAGAGCCGCGCCGGGTTGTCGACGAGGATGCGATCGAAAGTCCGCGCGTCCGGCGACCACTGCCGCAACTGCGCGAGCACGCCGGCGTTGTCGACCTCGTGCGGCGCGCTGACCTCGGTGGCCGAGGCGGCCGCGTCCGGCCGCGGATGCGGCCAGTCGCTGCCCCACAGCATGCGTTCGGGGTTGCAGCCGATGAAGCGGCGCGCCAGCGCTTCCATGTCGGCATGGCCGGGCATCGTGCTGCAGCGGTAGGGCGCCGAGAGCTTGACGTAGGCCTTCCCCTCCTCGACGAGCGCGAGCACCGCGGCCAGCGCCGGCGTGTCGAGGCCGTCCACCGCCTGCGCGCCCGCGTAGTGATCGAGCACCACCGGCACCGGCAGTTCGCGGATCGCCGCGGCGCAATCGGCCAGCAGCGGCAGGTTCGCATAGACCTGCACATGCCAGCCCAGCGGCGCCACGCGTTCGGCCGTGCGCCGGAGTTGCGCGGTGGCGCGGCGGGCATCGCCCTCGCGGTCGATCTCGAGGTTGACGCGCACGCCGCGCACGCCAGCGGCGTCCAGCATCCGCAGCTGCGTGTCGGTGGTGGCGTCGTCGATCACCGCCACGCCGCGTGCCCGCGCCGGGCCCAGTTGTCGCAGTGCCTGCAGCGTCGCCGCGTTGTCGAGCCCGTAGACGCTGGGCTGCACGATCACCACGCGCGCGATGCCGAGCGCGTCGTGCCATTGCGCCAGCGCCTCGATCGATGCCGGCGGCGGCGTGTAGCGGCGCGCGGGCAGCAAGGGAAACTCGCGCTCGTCGAGGAAGACGTGCGTGTGGCAGTCGCAGGCGCCGGGCGGAAGCTGCGGCGAAAGCCGCTGTGTCGAGGATGTCGTCATGCTGCGTTGGACGATAGCCGTCCGGCCCGCGCCCCGGCCCGATCGCGGGCAGCGGAATTTCATGGGTTGAACTTTCGCGCTCCGCCCCGAGCGCACGCCGCGGGGGTGCTCGATATTCTGCGCAGGGCCCGGGCAAGCCCGCCGCGGACATCGCAGAACAACGGAGACGACATGCCACCCTTCATTTCGCGCAAGACCTTCCTTCGCCGGCTGGCCGGATCGCTCGCGCTGGCCCTCGGGCCCGCCGCGGCGCTGGCCCAGGGCTTTCCCGCCAAGCCCGTGACCCTCGTGGTCCCGTTCGTGGCGGGCAGCCCGACCGACATCGTCGCGCGCGCCTTCGCCAGCGAGTTCTCGCTCGCGCTCAACACGCCGGTGCTGGTGGACAACAAGCCCGGCGCCAACCAGACCATCGCCGGCAGCTACGTGTCGCGCGCGGCGCCCGACGGCTACACCCTGTTCTTCGCCAACCTGCCGGCCGTGGTCGCGCCCTCGCTGCGCGCCAGCCTGCCCTACCAGGGCGTGGGCGACTTCGCGCCGGTGTCCGATGTGCTGACCATCGGCTTCATGCTCGTGACCGCGCCCCACGTGCCGGCCACCACGCTCAAGGAGTTCGTCGCGCTGCTCAAGGCCGATCCGTCGAAGTACTCCTATGGCTCCTCGGGCATCTCGACGGCGATCCACCTGATGGCCGAGATGTTCAACAAGGAGCTCGGCGTCAAGACCCTGCACGTGCCCTACAAGGGAGCCAACCAGGTCCAGCTCGACCTCATGAGCGACCGCGTGACCTACGCCTTCCTGCCGACCGGCACCATGGACTACGTGCGCGCCGGCAAGCTGAAGGCCTTCGGCCTGGCCGCCAGCCAACGCGACCCGGCCTATCCCGAGCTGCCCACCATGGAGGAGTCGGGCATGCCGGGCTTCAAGGCCACGGTCAACTTCGTGCTCGTCGGCCCGAAGAAAACGCCGAGCGACGTGCTCGCCAAGCTCAATGCCGCCGCCAACAAGGTCGTGGCCAGCGACGCCTTCTACGGCAAGGTCAAGCCCGTGGGCGGTGTCGAGCTGTCGCGGCCCGCGACCACGGCGCAGGTCGGCGCGCACATCGCGGCGGAGGAGGCGCGCTGGAATGCGCTGATCAAGCGGGCCGATATCCAGCTCGAATGAAGTGCCGGGTCGTAGTCTTCAGAACGTGAGCCAGCGCGTCGTGACGCGCGCGTAGCCGGAGAGTTGGCCGACATTCGCGCCGTTAGTGCCTTTTCGATGTTCACGTCGTTCACGGCGTGCTCCTTCTCAACCGCCCGCGGCCTCGACGATCACGCGCGCGGCCGCCGCGGGCTGCGAGGTCATCACCACGTGCGAGGCGCCCTTGACCACCACGGTCTTCTTCGCATGCGCGCGCTCGGCCATGAAGGCCATCGCGGCCGGCGGAATGTTCTTGTCGCGGTCGCCGTAGACGAACCACGAGGGCACCGACTTCCAGGCCGGCGTCTGCGCGGGCTCGTTGAGCGCGACCTCGGCGATCGGGCGCTGGCCGACGGCCATCAGGCGCGCCTGGGCCAGCGGCACGTCGGCGGCGAACTGCGCGGGAAACTTGTCCTGGTCGATGTAGAGGTCCTTGCCGCCATCGGCCAGCGGCACCGGCGGCGCCAGCGTCGGGCCGAGCGTGCTGCCCGGGAATTTGCCGGTGAGGCCGAGCGCGGTTTCGCCGGCCTCGGGCGCGAAGGCCGCCACGTAGACCAGTGCCTTCACGTTGGTCTTGCCGTTGGCGGCCGCCGTGATCACCGAGCCGCCGTACGAGTGGCCCACGAGCACCACCGGTCCCTTCACCGCATCGACCACGGCGGCGACCGAGGCCGCGTCGGAAGCCGGGCCGCGCAGCGGATTGGCGGCCGCGATCACGGGGTAGTGGCGCTTCTGCAGATCGCGCACCACGCCGTCCCAGCTCGAGGAATCGGCGAAGGCGCCATGCACCAGCACGATGGTGGGCTTGGGCGGCTGCGCGCCGGGCGCGGGCTGCGCGAAGGTGGCCAGCGGCGCGAGGGCGGCGAGGCCGAAGGCGGCGGCGAGGAGGGGGGCGCCGAGGCGGCGGGAGATCGGGGTCATGGTGTTTTCCTTGCTTGATTGAACGGGGAGGGTGGTCGGCATTGGCCGATGGCGCTGAATCTAGGGGCGCCGCCACGAGGGCCCGCCGGCCTCTGTATGCCTGTGTGTCCAGGCGGCCCACGAGCACATTACTTTTCATGCCGCGACGACAAAAACCCGCTTCCGCGCCATCGCCTAACAACGCCTAACACCCGCCAACGCCAGTCGCCGCTCTCGCGCGGCCAGCGCGGTTCCAATCGAGGCCGTCAGTCGGAAGCAGCCGGCAGGAGGCTCACACCATGCAGGATCAGGAACTCGGGACACGTGACAGCGCGGCGGCGTCCGATCCCCCCGAAGGACCGGCCCATCCGCCGGAAATGCGGTTCCAGGACTTTCGCGAACTCAGCGGCGGCATGCCGCGGCTCGAACGCGCGCGCGCGGGCGCCGGGCCCACCTCGCTGGTCGCGGGCCGGGGCCAGGCCACGCCAGCCGCGGCGGCATTGCTGCAGCGCGAGTACGGCTTGCGCCATGTGCTGCGCGAGGACTGGGCCGCGCTCCCCGTCGCGCTGATGCCGCACGGCGAAGGCGCGCTGCTGGTGCTGCGCGACCCGGGTGGCGAGACCCTGCGCGGCAGCGCCCCGCGCGCCAGCGACACGGCCGCCTTCCTCGATCTCGCGCTGCGCCTGGTCGCCGCCGTCGGCGCGATGCACGCGGCCGGCGTGCTGCACCGCGCGATCACGCCCGACCGCCTGCTGCTCGCGACCGACGGCCGGGCCTGCCTCACCGGTTTCGGCCATGCCGTCACGATGTCGGACGCCGAGGCCGCGCCCGATCACGATGAGGCCGCCTGGGACGAGGACTGCTTCCACTACATGGCGCCCGAGCTGGGCGCGCGCATGAACCTGCGCGTGGACGCGCGCGCCGATCTCTATTCGCTGGGCTGCGTGCTCTACGAGCTGCTGACGGGCCGCCCGCCGTTCCAGGGCGAGGATGCCGCGGCGCGCGTCCATGCGCATGCGACCCGCACCGCGCGCGCGCCGGGCGAGCTGGTGGCCGATGTGCCCGAACAGTTCTCGCTGCTGATCATGAAGCTGCTCGAGAAAGCGCCCGAGCAGCGCTACGCGGACGCCGCCGGCGTGCTGGCCGATCTGCGCCGCTGCGACACCCTGCTGCGCGAGCGCGGCGGCATCCCGCGCTTCGCGCTCGATGCCCACTCGGCGCTGCGCCGGCTGCCACGCCTCACGCGCGTGCTGGGCCGCGATGCCGAGCTCGAGGCCCTGCTCGCGCTGTACCGCGGCGTTGCGCTCGATGCGCGCTCGCGCGTGGCCTGGGTCTCGGGCCACTCGGGCATCGGCAAGTCCACGCTGCTGCGCGAAGCCATGCTGCGCATGCAGCAGTCGTGCGCACCGCTGCTGGCCACGGCCAAGAGCGAGGAGGGGCGCCGCGGCCGGCCCTATGCGCTGGTGGTCGACGTGCTCGAGCAGTTGCTGCAGTTCGTGCTCGGTTGCGCCGAGGACGAGTTCGCGCTCTGGCGCCGCCGCATCGCCGCCGCGGCCAAGCCGGTCGACCGCACGCTCGCGGGCCTGCTGCCCGCGCTCGCCGTCGTGCTTGGCGCGCAGCCCGAGCCGCCCGATGCGCCCGACGCCGCCCCCGGCCTCGAGCGCGAACGCGTGCTGCAGGGCATGGCGCGGCTGCTGGCCTGCTTCGCGAGTTCGGCGCGGCCGCTCGTGATCCTGCTCGACGACCTGCAATGGGCCGATGCCGGCACCCTGCAGGTGCTCGAGCGCCTGCTGCACCAGCACGAGGACGCGGCCCTGCTGCTGGTGGGCGCCTACCGCGCGGGCGAGGTGGCCGAGGACCATCCGCTGCGCGCCGGCCCGCTCGCGCAGGTGCCCGGCGCCGCGCGCATCGAACTCGGCCCGCTCGACGAAGCCGCGCTGCGCGAGATGATCGCGCAGGCGCTGCAGCAGGCACCCGCCGAGGTCGACGAACTGGCACGCGCCATCGGCCACAAGACCGGGCGCAATCCGCTCTTTGCGCACCACCTGTTGCACCTGCTGGCCGACGACGGCGTGCTTGTCTACGACGCGGACAGCGCCTCATGGCGCTGGAGCCTCGAGCGCCTCGCCTCGCACCCGGGCGTGGACAACGTGGCCGAGCTGATGGCGCGCCGCTTCGAGCTGCTGCCCGCGTCCGCGCAATCGGCGCTGCGCGTCATGGCCTGCCTTGGCCACCGCGCCTCGGCCGAGTCGCTCGCGGTCGCCATGGGCCTGGCGCCCGGCCCCGAGTCGGCCCGTGTGCTCGATGCGGTGCTCGAACCCGCGCTCGAGGCCGGCAGCGTGCACCGCGAGGGCGAGGACTGGGTGTTCTGGCACGACCGCATCCGCGAAGCCGCCTACCTCTCGCTCGCGGCCGGCGAGCGTCCGGGCCTGCACCTTCAGATCGTGCGCCGCCAGCTCGCGCATCAGGGCACGCACCAGGGCACGGATCAGGGCGCGCCGTCGCAGCGCTTCACGCTCGCCGTGCAGGCCAGCCTCGCGCGACCGGCCGTCGACGCGCCCGAGGAGCGGCGGGCCTTCGCGCGGCTCAACCTCGAGGCCGGCCGGCAGGCCAAGGCCGCCACCGCCCATCACTCGGCGCTCGGCTTCTTCCGCGCCGCGCTGGCCTTCCTGGGCGAAGACGATGCGAGCGAAGATGGCCTGCATGCGCGCGCCCTGTGCGGCGAGGCCGAGTTCATGACCGGTGCGCTCGAGCTGGCCGAGGCACGTTTGGCGGCCCTGGAGCAGGTCGCGGGCGAGGGCATCTTCGGCGCCGATCTCACGCGCCTGCGCGCGGCGCTCTACACCACGCTGGGCCGCTTCGACCGCGCGCTCGACGTCGGCCTGGCCTTCCTGCGCAAGGCCGGCATCGAGCTGCCGCGCCAGCCCGATGCCGCCGCGGTGGACCGCGAGCATGCGGCCCTGCGAAGCTGGATCGAGCGCCACGGCATGGCCGCCTTTCGGCAACTGCCGATCGTGGCCGACCCGCTGCGCCGTGCCATCACCGACATCTTTGCCGACCTGATCCCGCCCGCGCTCTACACCGACCAGAACCTGGTCGACCTGATCCTGCTGCACATGGCGCGGCTGGGCATCGCGCACGGCCATGCCGATGCCTCGGCCGACGGCTACGTCTGCATGACGCAGGTGTTCGGCGTGCGCTACGGCGACTACGCCACGGCGCGCGAGTTCGGCGCGCTCGCGCTGCACCTGGTCGACGAGCGCGGCCTCGCGCGCTACCGCGGCCGGGTCTACATGACCTTCGGCACCATGGTCGTTCCGTGGTCGCAGCCCGCGCGCGCCGCGCGCGACTACATCCGGCGCGCCTACGAGCTCGCCGTGGCGAGCGGCGACCACACCTTCGCGATCTACTGCGGGCGCAACCAGGCCACGGGCATGCTGTTCGCGGGCGAGCTGCTGGGCGACGTGCGCGACACGGTCGAGCGCGGCCTGGCGATCGCGCGCGACGCGAACTTCCAGCTCGTGATCGATGCGCTGCTCGCGCAGAAGCAGCTGCTGTCGCAATTGCAGGACGGCAGCGACGGCGACCCGCAGGCGCAGCCGCGCGTGCCGCGCGAGGGCGATCCCGCCACGCTCGTGGACTTCGCGTTCTGGGTCTACCGCCTGCAGGCCGCGCTGCTGTTCGGCCGGCTCGGCGAGGCACTCGAGGCGCGCCGCCGCGCCGAGGCCTGCGCCGATTCGGCACGTACCTTCGCCGAGAGCGGCGACCTGCCGTTCTACGGCGCGCTGGCACTGCTCGCGCTGCCCGAACGCAACGCCGCGCAACAGGCCGCGCTGCGGCGCGACCTGGCCCAGCTCGAGACCTGGGCCCTGGCCTGCCCCGGCAACTTCCTCGCGCGGCACGAACTGGTGCGCGCGGAGCGCCTGCGCATCGACGGCGATCCAGCGGCCGCGGTCGAGGCCTATGCGCGCGCCGTGACGCATGCGCGCCGCCACGGCTTCACGCAGGTGGAGGCCCTGGCGGCCGAACGCGCCGGTGCCTTCCATGCGGCGCGTGGCGACGAGCTGTCGGCCTACGGCAACCTGCGGCATGCGCGCGGCGCCTGGCAGCGCTGGGGCGCCATGGCCAAGGTGCGGCTGCTGCAGGCCGAGTACCCGGGCCTGTTCGAGAGCGACGATCAAGTGGGCGCCGGCAGCCGGTTGCAGGCGCTCGATGCGCAGGCCGTGCTGCGCATCTCGAACGCGCTGGCCGGCGAGATCGTGCCCGAGCGCCTGGTCGACACCCTGCTGCGCACCGCGCTCGAGAACGCCGGTGCCGAGCAGGGCACGCTCGCGCTGCTGCGCGAGGAGGCCTGGCAACTGCGCGCCCGGGCCTCGGTGGTCGACGGCACGATCGCGGTCACGCACAAGGCCGCGGCCTTCGGCCCCGAGGTTCTGCCGCTCGGCATCGTGCAGGCCGTCGCGCGCACCCAGCAGCACATGGTGATCGACGATGCGCGCGAGAACGCTTCGCTCGCACAGGACGACTACATCCGCCGGCGCCGGCCGCGCTCGGTGTTGTGCGTGCCGCTGATGCGCCATGCGCGCCTGGTCGGCGTGCTCTACCTCGAGAACAACCTCGCCTCGCACGTGTTCACCCCGGCCAAGGCCGAGGTGCTCGAGGTGATCGCCTCGCAGGCCGCCTTCGCGCTCGAGAACGCGCGCCTGTACGAAGAGCTGCTCGACCAGAACCGGCAGCGCGCCCGCGCCGAGGAGCAGTTGCGCGGCGCCCTCACCGACCTCGAGCGCGCGACCCGGCTCAAGGCCATGGGCGAGCTGGTCGCGTCGATCGTGCACGAGGTCGGCCAGCCGATCGCCGCCGTCGACACCTCCGCGAGCGCCGCGTTGCGCTGGCTCGACCGCAGCCCGCCCGACATCGCCGAGGCGCGCGAGATGCTCGCCCACATCGGCAAGAGCGCGCTGCGCGCGCGCAGCATCATCCAGGCCCTGCGCGCCAAGGCACGCAATGCCGAGCCGCGGCTCGCGGCCTTCGACCTCAACGAGGCGCTGCGCGAAGCCGCCGTGCTGGTGGCCGGCCCGCTCGACACGCTCGGCGTGGCGCTCGAGCTTCGCGGCCTGGAGGCGGTCGTGCTCGTGCACGGCGACCGCGTGCAGCTGCAGCAGGTGGTGGTCAACCTGCTGATGAACGGCGCCGAGGCCATGGCGTTGCTGCCGCCGGGTCCGCGTCCGCTGTGCCTGAGCTGCAGCGCCGATGGCGAGGGCCGCGTGCGCGTGGCCGTGGACGACGCCGGCACCGGCATCGGCGAAGACACGGGCGAGCACCTGCTGAAGCCGCTGTTCACGACCAAGCCCGACGGCATGGGCATGGGCCTGGCGATCTGCAAGTCGATCCTCGACGCGCACGGCGGCACCTTGTCGCTGTCGCGGCGCGAGCCCGCGGGCACGCGCGCCCTCTTCACCTTGCCCCTGTCCGAACCCGGCCTCGCTCCATGACCTCTTCCCACAACCTTCCCGCCAGATCCCCGGGCGCCCCGCTGGCCGGCGACGCGCGCGTGGTCTTCGTCGTCGACGACGACGACCTGGTGCGCGCCGCCATCGGCAGCCTGCTGCGCTCGGTCGACCTCGAGGTGCGCGCCTTCGCCACCACCGAGGAGTTCCAGGCCGCGCCGCGTGCGCCCGGGCCCTCGTGCCTGGTGCTCGACGTGCGCCTGCGCGGCCAGAGCGGCCTTGCGTTCCAGCAGGCCCTGCGAGAGGCCGGCCGGCCGCACATGCCGATCATCTTCATGACCGGCCATGGCGACATCGCGATGACCGTGCGCGCCATGAAGGCCGGCGCCGTCGACTTCCTCACCAAGCCCTTTCGCGACCAGGACATGCTCGACGCCGTGGCCGCCGCGCTCGATGCCGATGCGAAGCGGCTCGACACCGACCGCGCGCTCCGGGCCGCGCGCGACTGCTGGGCCCTGCTCACGCCGCGCGAGCGCGAGGTGGTGCAGCACGTGGCCTCGGGCCTCATGAACAAGCAGATCGCCGACCGCATGGGCATTGCCGAGATCACCGCGAAGATCCACCGCGGCCAGGCCATGCGCAAGATGGAGTCGCGCTCGGTCGCCGAGCTGGTGCGCAAGATGGAAGCGCTCGGCGTCGTGCAGGGCCTGCCGCGCGCGCAGCCGGCCGTCGCGCACCATACCTAGAGATGATGGCGCCGCGCCGTGACGCCGGTATTCTGCAAGCCCGGGTCGTGCCCGCGTGTCCTGCGCCATCGTCCCAAGCCCGGTAGAGAACGGGAAGCCTCTTGTCCCTGTCAGCCATCGATCTCGTTTCCATCGTCGACGACGACCCCTTCGTGCGCGCCGCCACCAGCAGCCTGGTGCGCTCGTTCGGCTGGGAGGCGCGCGCGTTCGAATCGGCAGCGGACTTCCTGGCCTCGGGCCTGCAGCGGCAGACCCGCTGCCTCGTGTGCGACATCCGCATGGCGACCATGGACGGCATCGAACTGCTCGAGCGCCTCGACCGCGATGGCCTGCGCGTGCCCACGCTGTTCATCACCGCCTATGCCTCGGCGCACACGCGCGATCGCGTGCGTGCCAGCACCGCGCTGTGCCTGATCGAGAAGCCGATCGACGCCGCCGAACTCGAGGCCTGGATCCGGCAAGCGCTCGCACTGCGCTGAGGCGCGTCGCCCGCGCCATCGTCTCTTGTCGCGCCAGCCGCGCGCATGCCGGGGGCAAACCTTCGTAGGGGTTGGGCGAACGCTGGTGCGATGGTGGGCAGCCCACCTCGCGTGATGTCATCGCTTCCATGCCGGCCGGTGCGTCGGCGACAGGAGATTCCAGATGACCCGCAGCCTTCAGACCCCCATCGCCCTCGTATCCGAACCACCCGCCAAGGCGATCCCGCGCACGCAGGGCCTGGCCTTGTACGCCGCCCGCGCGCTGGCACTCGCCGCCCTCGGCCAGAACACGCACGCCGCCACGCTCGCGCCCATGGTCTGCGGCATCGACGACGGCCTGCTGTGGATCCTCGGCGTGTCGGTGCTCGTCGTGCTCGCGCTGATCGGCGCCTTCCTCGGCCTCGAGGTCCTGGCCTATCGCGCCGGCGCCGTGCGCATCGCCCGCGCCCTCGAGTCGCACGGCGGCGATGCCCGCATGCCCGAACTGCCCGAGAGCGGCCCGCGCGCCATCGCGCGCCTGGCACGCGCCATCAACAAGGGCCGGCGCCGCCGCGTCGAGCGCGAGGCCGAGCACCTCGACGTGCAGGCCGCCTATGCCCACGACCTGCGCACCCCGCTCACCCGCATGGGCCTGCGCTGCGAGATGCTCGCCGACCCCGCGCTGCGCGAAGCAATGCAGCGCGATCTTGCCGAGATGCAGGAACTGGTCGAGGCCAGCGTCGCCAGCGCGCGCATGCAGCGCAGCGTGGCCGAGCCGCTGCAGCGCGTCGACGCCGACGGCCTGCTCGACAACCTCGTGCGCGGCTATCGCGACGCCGGCCGCGCCATCGCACTCGACGGCCGCATCGGCCAGCCCGTGGTCGCCTGCCCGCTAGCGCTGCGGCGCGTGCTGGCGAACCTGATCGACAACGCGTTGCGTTATGGCAGCGACGTGCGGGTGTGCGCGCACGTCGATGCGCAACGGCTGGTGCTGGCGGTGGTGGATTCGGGACCGGGGATCAAGCCGGCGCAGATCGATGCGGTGTTCGCGCCGTGGGTGCGGGGGCGGCAGGGGCAGGAGGACAAGCCTGGGTCGGGGCTTGGGCTGGCGATTGCGCGGCGGTTGGCGCGGTCGATGCAGGGGGAGTTGTTGTTGCGGAACCGGCGCAGTGGGGGGGTGGAGGCGCGGTTGACGTTGCCGTTGGTGGTGGCGTGAGAGGCGAGCAAAACAGAGGGTGCTCGTCACCTTAAGTGTTGCGTGGCCGGGAGGGGAAGTACGGGATGAGGCGGGGGCGTTGAAGTTCTTGGGGCGTTGGGTGGTGATACGGGCTGAAGGTCGTTTATGAGGCTTGCCGTACCCAACTCAGATCTAGATGTCTGCCTCAGACTTGTCTGAGTCATTCGCGGCAGTAAGCCTGAATGTCCGCTTCGGGCATCACCCGGTGTTTATCCGACTCAAGTTCGTACCATTTATGTGTCCCCACGGCCGGGGAGCACGAGACTGGATTTGCAATACGGTCTTAGCCGCCCGAGGCGGTTCAGCAAGCCACGCATCGGCCCGGACAATCACAATCTCTCTAGAAGCGCATCCAAGTCTTAGTGGCTTCGTGACTCCCCATGTCATGCGGGTCCACAATCGGAGGCGCGAAGCACCGCATTCACTAACCGTCGTCATTCATCATCAAGATATGGCAAAGATCTCGCGCAAGAAGAAGGGAAAAGCTCCCAGTTCATCGCGGCCAGTCGCCGCCAAAATCGACGTTCAGAAATTCTTGCACGAGCGCCCTGTGCACGAGGACGGCGCGTTCGAGCGTTCATTTCAGAGCCTGAAGACGCTGTTGACCGCGCATGCAGCAAGAGATGCACTGGTTGCGCTAAATGTCCTGGACCTCTGGCCGGCCAACGTTTCAGCACAGATGAAGGGCCAGCTGGCTTTTGCTGCCTATCTCTCGATCCCGCAGGACGAGTTCACTTCAGCCAAACTCGATTCGTACGATCAGTTCAGTCAATTCTGCCGAAGATTATTGGAAGTGCTCCCTAGTTGCCCGATGTTGGAAGATTATTGGCCTGAGTCTGATTGGGGCGTCGTCCGATGGGTCGACGGCGTTAATTCCAGGCCAACCTTCTACGGAGGAACTGTCCAGCGCATTCCCGACTTCATCCAGGCATTTCAGATCCTGCACGGTGACTCCAGCGAGGCAATGAACGACCTCCGCTGCGCCAGGCGAATGCAGTCCGCCGTCCTTGAAGCCGTTCCTGCCCCCGAAAGCCTTGCGCCCGTCGATGCGGCGTCTGGGCACATCGAGGTGCCTCCAGAGTGGTTCTGGGCTGCGGTACAGGAAGTGCTGTTGACTCAGCAAGCGCTTGTGGTGACGGCCGATCTCCTGGCATCACCTGGCATCGAACCAAAATGGAAGACAGCTTCGGAATTCGGCGACGCGGCGATGTCCGGAAAAGTCGTTCCATGGCTAGGCGTCAATGTTGGTGGGGCGTTTATGCCCGTATCGCTTCGGAACGCTCCAGCGGCAGTCATCGACTTCTGGTCCAATCGACGCAAGTTCGACCGCACTGCAGCATCGGTCCGCTTCACCGCCTTCATAGGGCAACGTGTTCAGCCACGCTCGTTCCTTGCTGGACCACTTCAAGTCATCAATCGCCGCGGGCCAGTTGCGCGTGTGCTGTCGGCCGTTCTTCCAGGCGATGACAAGCACTACCTAGTCGTTCTATCCGATGTCGATGAGCTGCGCCACATCGACACGGCTGTTGCAGAAATGAAGCGAAAAGTTCGGGAAAATCCGGACTGGGCTTTCATCCGTCCCGGGAGTCGCGACGGCCTGCAACTAAGCGACAGGAATGGGGGGACTCCCTCTGAAGATAGTCTCGAAGTCATCGTAGTGGTCGGCACCGTGACGACGAGGATCGTACGTATGTCGGTGCCGCAGAGAAGAGACTGCCATACCGTCTCCATCGTCGATGCCGTCACGATCTTCGACGCTATGGAGAACTTGGACGAGCTCACCCGATTTTGGAAGTACAGAACGGGGCTAAGGAGGCTGGTTGGGGGGATGCCGGACGTGGTCGACATGTTTGGGGCTTTCCGAGATAGCCATGGCCAGATTGTTGCTGGGGCAATCGTGCCCAACATGATCATGCTCGATCCACACTGGGGCGCAAGCTGGCGGTTCAACCAACTCGTACAGCACTGGAAAGGGGCGCCTGCAAACTTCCCAGACGACAGGAGTGCCTGGAGCACCAAGGAATCTCTTGGACGAACTACGCTGCGTCGTGTCACCGCACGCAACGCACCGCGGCTGGCGTGGTCCAGCCAGCTTGAAAATTCCACGATTCACGTCGTGCTGGACGTCGACCTTGTCGATCTTCAGTCTCAGGACGGCAAAGTTCTCGAGACATTCGTGCATTGCGCTGCAGACTGCATTGCCGAGCGAGAAGCAGAGCTGCAGTCCGTTGGCACGCTTCCCTACTCGCGCATCGTCATCGAATGTGTAGCGCAGGCGGATACCCTAGCCAGCCTGGCCGAAGAGGAGGTTGAAGCTGCCGCTTTCAGGGAACTGGTACTGAGTTGGCGAGTGATCGAAGACCAGGCGTCCGACGAGGTGCGCATCCGTTGCGTGATCAATCTCTCAAGAGTTTTCGCCCGTCTTCAAGTGGTTGAAGACGCGAGTTTTGAAGTGGAATGTGCGACTGTTCTGATGGACGTCCTCTTGACGCACGCCCATGGTCGTAGGCTGAACGAGTCTGAGCGCCAAGTTCTCTCCGACACTGGCAGTCGCCCTCCTCGCTTCGTGATGCGAAGCTACGAACGGACGGTGGATGTTCCCGACTTCGGCAGGCCCGATACGCCTGCGCCAGAAGCGTACAAGGTGGCTCGTCGCAAGCTTGCCGAGGTCTTGATGGCGCAAGGTGTGAAGCCGGGTCGGTACGAGCTTGGCGAAGCAAAGAAGCTTATAAACGCCGCACGTGCAACCTATCGAGAGCTCGTTCACGAAAGGCTGCGATCCTTTGACCGAGAGTCACTTCTGCGGTACTGCGCAACCCAACTCGATACCGCCAGCGCGCATTACGACAGCCAGGTCATGCGGCATCGACACAGCCTTGCCCACGACGTGGACTACGACCGAGAGGCTTCCCAAGCTGGGGCGCATGAAAAGTTCGTCCGTGATTCGCGGAACCTCCGCTACGCGGTGGAAGCTGGATTGTTCTTGACCCAACCTCAGTCAACGGACGCTCGTCCGGCTGAAATTCTCGACGTGCTAGGCATGATCGACTGGCTGCTAGTTCTCTATGGGGCAAGCGACGTGCTGCACAACGAAATCGAGGTGGGCGGATTGGATGTAGACGACCAATACATTCCTGAGGTGTTCTTCTCCAATACTCGTGACGCCCAGCAAGCTGAGTTCAGTCGGGAGATGGCAGCGTTAAAGCTCGGGGCTGGCGTCAACACCGAAGATAAGCTCGACGAACCATTTGAAGATGAAAAGTTCATCGAGTCGCTGGACGCCGCTTTCCTGATCAATCTCGATTTCACCTACCGTGATCTGCTCAAAGTCTTCTCTACCCTGCAGAACTGGGTCGGTATCGGCGCAGGAGCAGTCCTTGCCTTCGGCTACGAGGCCTTGCCCTCCGACATTGCGCGAGCAGCCATCGGCTCCCATGACGATTTGTCGGAGTCGGCGGCGCTGAAGGCAATTGATTTTCTCGTTCTCAAAGGCGATGGGATTCGACGACTTGTAGGCATCACTGCTGAGACTGATGACGTTCCGGTTTGGGAGCACAACAAGCGCCTGGATCGATTCACCATCAAACCACTGCTCGGTCTCCCTACAGGCAAGATTCTCTGGGGAGCATCCTCGGTGAATCGAACTCGAATGATTTGGATGAGTGCGATCTCTTCAGGTTATCTCCCAGCCGACTTCCCTTGGAGAAATGTGCGCGCCGTTGTCGACAAGGCGAAACAAAAGCTCGAGAAAGGCCTCGAGAAGACTGCGCACGCGATCTGCGCTCGGACGACCCCCTATGCAGAGAAGAACCTGGACTTCATGGACAGGTTCCCCAAGCGGGGCTTCGCTGATGTTGGGGATTTCGATCTTCTTGCCTACTGGCCGGAGGGAAACCGCTGGTTGCTCGGCGAGTGCAAGTACAACCAACCGCCTTTCTGCGTGAAGGACTCGCGCCGACTGCGAGATCGCGTCTTCGGTGGTGGCAGCGAAATCGGACAATTTGTGAAGATCGAGCGACGGAGAAAGTTCTTCGCTGAAAACGTCGAACTCATACGGCAACTCCTTGGATGGCCGGGGCCGACCACGCCCGAGCCGACCATAACTGAGGTTTACATCTGCAAGGATCTGCACTGGTGGCTTCGCTTCCCTTCGTACGACGTACCCACGAAGTTCACGCAGGTTGATACGTTCGATGCGTGGTTATCTGCAAATGGATTCGTCGACATACGTGAGCTTGATCTGGCTTGATGCCGTGATCACACAGCAGCCCAGGCCCAGTATGCCTACTGATATAGAAAAGCTTGTTCATATTGAGGAGGCTCTGCAGCACCAGCGCCGCTCTGCTGCAAGCAGCGGCGAATACGTTGCCTGGATGCGGCGAACCCCGATGGTGTCATCATGCTGGCGAGCGGCTGATTCAAGGCGGACACCCGTTGCACGCTTCGCCTCCGTGAACGACGACAATCGCCGCCGATTTTTGCCATTCAGCATAGCAACTACGCCAGGCCATCTCGGGCCGCCGGCGAATAAAGATTGAGTGCGGCCGGTAGGTGAGGCGCTTGCGAATGTCTGTTAACTAGTAGAGCAGGCGACTGAACATAAACCGACAGGGATCCTTCTCCGAGCCTCTGGACCTAGTCGCACCAGCGTGGCTAATCGTGGCCCGGTCTTCGGCTGCACCAATTCTGCCTACTGCTACGCCGGCCATCCCCAAGGGGAGTGGCCAAGCATTGCTGTCAAAATCTGAACACAGGCTGCGGCTCAGCTGTGGCATCACGATCTCACGCGAAAGAAAGCCAGAACATGACCGGACGTGACGCCGCGCCCCCGCGCGCGGCACCGATGAAACTGCCAAAGCTGACCTTGGCCGACGGCCGGTATGTCACACGAGGGGTGCCCCGCAATGGCGGCCTTGCCGCCGTCTACTTGGCCACGGACACGGAAACCGGCGAGAGCGTGGCCGTGAAGGTCTTTCGCAGCACCGGCGAGCTCGACGATGTCATTGAAGAGTCGTTCCGGCGGGAAGTTCAGGCGCTCTCGGAACTCAAGCACCCTCACGTCATCCGCATCCATGACTTCGGACGCGACGACGACCAAGGCGTGCACTATCTGGTTATGGACTGGGTCGCGCAGGACCTCAAGGTCCGTTTCCTGTCCCACGAGCCTCACCAGCCGGCATTCGCCGACTGGGACAACTACTACGAGGCAGTGGGTCGACCGGTCCTGGAGGCGCTGGCCTTTGCCCACTCCCGCGGCGTTGCCCATCGCGACGTCAAGCCCAGCAACATCCTCGTGACGCCTGAGGGCCAGGTACGGCTATGTGACTTCGGGATCTCCAAGATCCGCAATTTCCTCGCGCCCGGCGTGACGCTGGCCCATTTCGCGTCTGAGCCTTTCTCGCCATCGGAGCCGGATGACGGCAGTCATAGCTATAGCCGAGACGTTTACGGCTTCGCGGTTCTGAGTCTGAGCCTCCTGGCCGCGACCCCGCTCAGAACAACCGCCGACGTGCAGCAGGCCCTGGAAACGGTCGCGCTCACTGCGGACGTGCGCGCGGTGCTTAGCAGCTGTCTTTGTCCAGAGGATCCCGCCGACAGGCCTCCGATGGCATCTGTGCTGCTGGCCATGTTGCTTAAGGCCTCGCCCGCGCCGCGGCGACCGACCCCCGTGGTGCTGTTGGCCATCACGCGCGCTGTGCGAATGACCCTGGAGCATGACTTGGCGCTGACAGGGACTGATGCGGACGCCTTCATTTTGGAGGATCTGGCACAGGCCACCGGCGAGCAGGAGCGCGACGACGCTGAGCGCCCGGAGTGGGGCATACGGCTGTACGGGTCACGGTACGGCTACATCGGGCGCATGGACGAGACGCGCGCAAAGATCGTCCTTGTTAGCGCACGCGACTACTCGGTCTCCGAACTCGAGCGCAAGGCGAAGCAGGCGTTTGACCTGGGGGTGCGACTAGGCTTCGCTGGCGCATCCACGCATAGCTCGGGCCTTGCCTTCGACACGATGCGCGAGCAGCTCGCAGCGGCACAAGAGTTGCGCAAGCACCGACTGATCGAGGAGCAGGAGCGCAAGCTGTTTAACAAGTGGCTGGACCTGCTGTCCGCAAAATCAGACCTGGAGAAACACAGGCGTGTCGCGCTGCGCTATGACAAGCGCGAGGAGCATCAGGAGTTCCTCCGCCTGACTTTACGAGAGGGTGAGGATGCCGTGGCACTTACAGACCAGCCGGTTGTGATCAGCGTGGGCAAGCGCGACGATTTCCAAGGCATGGTCGTCCGCGCCCATGACCGCACGCTGCTGATTCGCCCGGCTGAGCGTAACCGGGTCAGCATCGCTTCGCTGCCGGAGCAAGGCGCGGTCGAGACGGACTCGACCCGCACGGACATGGCCTTGGATCGCCAGCGTGCCGCGGTGGAGGCCGTTCGACATGGGCGTTCGGTCAATCCCGAGCTAGGCCAACTGATCGCCAATCCAGCAAGGGTGACCGTCCCGCCACTTCCGGACGTGGACTTCATTCAACAAGACATGGACGAGGACAAGCAGGACGCCGTTCGCGCGGCCTTGTCGGCGCCGGACTTGCTGGTGGTGCAGGGCCCGCCCGGCACCGGGAAAACTACCTTCATTACCGAACTGGTGTTGCAGACGCTTCGAGCGCAGCCTAACGCGCGGGTGTTGTTGACCTCCCAGACGCATGTGGCGCTGGACAACTCGCTCGAGCGCATTGTGGCGCGCTCCGGCGGCGCGGTGGAAGCCATCCGCATCGGCCAGCGCGAAGACGAACGGATCGCTGAGTCAACACGGCGCCTGCTGCTCGACGAGCAGTTGCCCGCATGGCGGGAGCACGCGCTCGCATCGGGCATTCAGTTCCTTGAGCGCCGCGCGGCCGAAGCGGGTGTCCCGCTGCGCGAGGTCCAACGCTCTTTGGCACTGGACGTTTTCTTCAGCCTTAAGCTGCGGCTGGAAGACGTCATTGTGCGCAGTCAGGATGCACTGGCCTTGCTTGAGAGCACGACCCTAAAGCCACTGTCCGAAGAAGTGATTCGTCAGCATCGTGACGAGCTGACGGGCTTGGCCGCTGAACAGCGAGAGCTAGAGCAAAACCTGGTGAAGGCACGCAAGGAGCTCGCGGCACATCTGTCGGCAGAGACACTGGCCGAACTCGTCAAATGCGAGGCCGAGGATCTGCCGCACTGGATTGAGGTGTTCGACAGCGGCTCCTCAGCGGCTCCGCAGTTGAAGGAACTGCTGCGCATTCATGCAGACTGGTCGGCCGAATTCGGGCGGAGCATCGAGTTCAAGGCCGCGCTGGTCGCTTCCGCGCAAGTGGTGGCGGGAACTTGCCTAGGCGTGGCCAGCGTGCCGGGCAAGAATGAGCTGATCTACGACCTGTGCATTGTCGACGAGGCCTCAATCGCCACGCCGACCGAGGTTATGGTCCCGATGGCGCGGTCACATCGGATCATCCTGGTGGGTGACAACAATCAGCTTTCGCCATTCCAGGACCGCGAGCTCGGGCAAAAGGGTTTGTTGGAGACCTACGGACTTACGCCGAATGACCAGAAGCTGACTCTCTTCCAGCGACTGACCGACGAGCTGCCCGCGGACCTTCGCAAGACACTCACAACGCAGCACCGCATGTTGCCCGCATTGGGCAAGCTGGTGTCCGACTGCTTTTACGAGGGACGCCTCAATAGTGTGGCGCGCAAGCCTGCGGTGCACCTGCACGGCGTGTGGCCCAGACCTGTGACGTGGTTTTCGACCTCCCGCCTGGCGCGCCGTGAGTCCCAGAAGTGGGGGACGTCACATTACAACGACGTGGAAGTGGAAGTCATATTGCAGCAGCTGTTCCTGCTGGATCGTGCGATCCAGCGTGGCGCGCACAAGGACATGCGGATCAGTGTCGCGCTCCTAACGGGCTATGGCGAGCAACGTCAGCGTCTCGAGCGCAGCGTACAAACGCGGCGACACGAGTGGAGCAGTTTCAGCGACATCTACGTCAATGTGGTGGACGCCTTCCAGGGGCGTGAAGCCGACGTCGTGCTGTTCTCGGTCACTCGCTCCGGCGTGGAGCATTTGGGCTTTCTAAAAGAGATGGAGCGCATCAACGTCGCGTTGTCACGGGGCAAGGAGCTGCTAGGCATCGTGGGCGACCTGCACTATTGCCAGAGTGTGCAGGGCGCGACCAATCCACTCAAGGGTGTCATTGAACACATGCGCCGTAATCCTGCCGATTGCCATGTCCAGGAGTTGATGGCATGACGCTGCAGACGATGCTCAACGAAGCCGCGCGCAGTCGCGCGGGCCAACAACTCGCCCACTTCAAGGAGGCCGGGTTGCCGGTCTACGTTCTGCAGGTGCGCGTGCTGGTCAAAGAGACGCGCCCATTGCCTCCGATCGAAACAGCCGTCCTGCGCGCGGTCCGCGCGGGCTTGAGCACGCCCGCCGAGATCTACGGCTTCCTGGGCATGTCCGAGCGCGCCATGGTGCCGGTGCTGGCCGAACTCAACAAGAAGGAGTTCATCCAGTACAGCAAAGCCGCTGGGGATGCGCAGGCGTCGCTCAAGCTCACGGGCCCGGGCCGCAATGCGGTGGCTGAGGCCTGCGCTGTCGTTCCGATCGAGCGTACGGTTCCGATCTGCTGGGATGCACTCACGCGCAAGATCATCACAGTGCCGCCCGAGCACCTGAACCGTTCGAGGGACATGACCGAGCTGGGGCGGTTCGAGGTGCCCGGGGCACAGGCGCGTAATCTGCAACCCTCGGACATCAGCCTGGATGTGCTGCATGGAATCATCGATCGCCACAAGCCGGCCTCCATCGTCCGGCAGGAGTTGGTTGCGATCAAAAGTATCGAGCGGCGCGAGCTCAGGTTTCTCGATTGCCTGATGTTGTTCTTCCGCCGCATGGCGGAACCGGCGGTCGTCGACGTTGCGTTCTGGCGCGAGGACGGAGCATCCATGGCGCACGAGCAGGCCTTTCGCCATGCCGGAGGACCGGATCGCGTGGGTGCGCGGCTTTTGGCGGCCGTCGACCCGCTGCTTGTTCCCTCGTCTTCCACGTTCCTGACATCAATCGCTGATATCTCAGCGAACACGGTTGCAATCGGGGCCGCCAATACGACCGAGGATAAGCCGGTTGCTGCACCCGAAGCCGGGCTCAGACTGTCCGCTGCAGCGGACGCCACCCTGGAATCGCTGCTGTGCCATCAACATCCCGAGATTCTTCGAGGAGCGCTGAAGCAGGCCCGCAAAAGGCTTTTGATCATTTCGCCATGGATACGACACCATGTCGTGGACGATTTCTTCTTGCGCGACCTCGAAGCGGCACTACGTCGAGGCGTGAAGGTGCATATAGGCTACGGCATCGATGACGGCGATCAGCGCAGGCCAGGGTCGCCGGTGCCCGCGGTTAACAACAAGCCGGCGATCACCAAACCGGCAAAGCTCGCACTCGATGCATTGGCCAGGCGCTATCGCCACTTCAAGTTTGTCTACATCGGCAATACGCACCGCAAGTTGCTGGTGTGCGATGACGCGTTTTCAGTCATCACGAGCTTCAACTGGCTCTCCTTTCGTGGGGATCCGAAAGACAAGCCGCGTGATGAGTATGGCCAGCTGGTACGAAAACCTCACTACGTCGACAAGCACTATGCCGAGGGACTCGCCCTCATAGAGCAGGGCTACAGCGGCGCCCCTAAACCGACCGTTGCGACGCCGCCCGCTTAGCCCACCTGGAAAGGCCGGCCCGCGGTCGAGATCTGAGCGAAGAAAGTCTGCGATCGCCGCGAAGCTCCAGTTGACTCTCAGGCTGTAGCCCCGACGGATCGCAACGCGGGTTGCATTTGCTGTGCAAGCCCAATAGATCGTTGAATCGCCGCTGTGTGTGCGCTGCGCAAGTTCGTTCCAGCCAAGCACGGTCATTTGACCGCCATGTTCTCAAGATGCTCGGAAGACGATGATTGAGATAACCGTCGCACACTCCGGTGTCGGAGCTACGGAAGCGCCAGCGACCGCATACTGGCCCAGACCGCTCATTCGCTTTGGCGGTGGCAACCGCTGCGACGCGGACACTTGACCTATGGACTACTAGAAGGCGAGTTCGAATCGAACGAGCGTGATACCAGTCCGATCTCCCGCACCCTGCTGCAAGACGGCATGGTCTCGCCGATCGCCGCATCGTGCCGATCGACAACATCCTGCCTGCGCCGAACTGCTGGAGCACATGGAGCACATGGAGCACATGGAGCACATGGAGCGCGAGTGCCGCGAGCACCTGGACCGCGCCCGGTCCAGGATGAACTGGGCCTTTTCCTGCCCGCATCCCGCCACCGCCCACGCCGATTGGTACCCGCACGCCATCACCTTGTCGAGGCCTGCACGCCGCGCATTACGGAAACTGCATTTGTTGGCGCTTACCGCAACTTCATGCCAAACGGCACCGCACCCCGCCCACTTCTTCCCTAGAGTGGATGCCCCTCTCACTCACCACCCCACCTAGGGAGGAAGAAAGGCACAACACACCAACCACACCAAGACGTTCAAAGACTGCCCGCCCCGCAGCAGGCCGTCATTGCCAAAGCAGCGACGCAAATGCGAGGTATCAAAAGGCGACGGCCAGGGTGTCGTGAGCACCCCAGCCGTCTAACCAAGTTCGTGCAATACCCTCGAAAGGAGCGCACAAAAATGGCTACCAAGACTATAGCTACAGCCCGGCGTCGCACGCCGGTTTCCCCCGGAGAAAACGCCCAAGGCCCGGCGGATCTCCTCGAAAACACCCTCTCCCAGCTCGAAGCGCTTCTGTGGGCTTCCCACGGAAGGGACATCGATTGGTGCAGCGGTGACGGGCCTCGCCAACTGGACAACCTGCTCTGGCTCGCGTCGGACCTCGCGCAAGGCCGGGGAGCTGTTTCAGATGAGCGAGCTGGCGCGACGTGGAGCGCTCGAAACTTGCGGGTAAGTGCCGGTCTGCGGGCCCCGGTTTCGCGGCGCGCCCTCTCAGGCCAGAACGCCCGAAGCGAGCACCGCGTCGGCGTACGACGACAGCCTCCGGATCGTCTCCCGCATGTCGCTCTCAGTGGCATCCGGATGAATCGCGCAAATCCGCAGCACGGTCCGATTGCGCAAGCGCGTCGTCAAGACCGTCGCAAAGCCCTCCTGAAGTGCCCGCGCTGAAATCTCGCTGTTCAGCGCATCGAGCGCCTCCGGGCTCATGGCCGCATGCGTCATGCGGAAGGTGACGATGCCCAACTGCGCGGGCGACACGATGTCCCAGCGAGGATCCTTCTCGAGCTCGTCCTGAGCCCAGGTCGCCAACCGGCAACCATGCGCAATGGCCTC
The DNA here is from genome assembly GCF_056523145.1 of Variovorax sp. ISS6. Classification (NCBI taxonomy): domain Bacteria; kingdom Pseudomonadati; phylum Pseudomonadota; class Betaproteobacteria; order Burkholderiales; family Comamonadaceae; genus Variovorax; species Variovorax sp. ISS6. The sequence continues at coordinate 888,804 of NZ_JAWRZC010000002.1, read as the reverse complement.
GCCCATGGCGTCCGACCCCAGCACCTGCAAGGTGAGCCACAGCTTCAGCGCGCGTGCCGGTCTCGTGAGTTCCACGCCGAGGTCCCAGAAATTGACCTGGTCGGCGTCGGTGTCGGCCTGCGCATCGAGCAGGTATTCGGGGCGGGTATGGAAGACCTGCGAGAGGTGCTTGCGCTGACGCACGAAGACCATCCCGCAGCCGTAGGTCTGGAACAGCCACTTGTGCGCATCCCAGCTCAGGCTGTCGGCCTCGCCGATGCCGTCGAGCAAACCCCGATGCGATGGCGACAGCGCGGCGGATGCACCGTACGCGCCATCCACGTGCATCCACATGTCGTGTGCATCGCACAGCGCGCGAATCCTTCGCAGTGGATCGATGCTGCCGGTGTTCGTCGTGCCCGCGCTTGCCACCACGGCGAAAGGCCTGAGCCCCTCGGCGATGTCCTGCGCGACCGCGGCCGCCAGGGCCGCCATGTCCATGCGGAACGCGGCGTCGGTGGGCATGCGGCGAATCTGATGCGGCAGCAGCCCGAGGATCTTCAGACTCTTGGCAACGGATGAATGCGTTTGCTCCGAGACGTAGGCCACCCCTTGCAGGCGCTGCGCCGGCTCGAGCTTGAAATCGCGTGCCATCGCAAGCGCCGTCAGGTTGGCCATGGAGCCCCCCGACACGAACAGGCCGCCCGCCGAAGGCGGGAGCCCGACCTGCGCCGCCAGCCATTGAATGAGCGCCGCTTCGATGACGCTGGCCCCCGAGCTCTGCAGCCAACTGCCGGCGTGGACGTTGTGAACGGCGGTCAGGTAGTCGCCCAGGGCCGACAGCGGCGAAGACGGTCCCGGAATGAAGGCCAGGAACCGGGGATGGTCCATGCGCGCACGCCAGGGGTAGATCTCGTCGAGCATCTGGTCGATCACCTCTTCCAGCGGCCGGGCCTGTGCGGGCACGCCGATCGCGCGAAGCGACTCGGCGCTGGCGTGATCGATCACGTCCACCGGACGTTGCTCGCGGGATGAAGAGCCGATCGGGCTCATGCGAGACAGGACCCGTGCCCATGCGTCCGGTGGCACCTCTCCGAGCAGGCGGCTGGGTGGCGCTCCATCCGACGTCGAGGGAGGAAGGGTGAGGTCCGAAGGTGTGGGCATAGTGTTTGCCGAATGATGTTCTGTCTTTGGCTTATTCTCCCGAACATCATTCAGCCGCCCTAGCGCTTTCAGGACCATGGCCAAAAATACGAACCAGCTTCAACCGGAGAGCAAGGCACCCGCCCGCCTGGATGCTGTCGACCGAAGACTGTTAGGGCTTCTTGCGAACGACAGCACGCTCAGCTATGCCGCACTGGGTGAATTGCTTCATCTGTCGGCGCCCGCGGTGCACGAGCGGGTGAAGCGGCTCAAACGCGACGGGGTGATCCTCGCGACCGTGGCGCGCCTCGATGGCGCGAAGCTGGGGCGGCCGCTGCTGTGCTTCGTGCAGGTGATCACCAGCACCGTGAAGCGTGCCCGCCAGATCGCGGCGCTGGAATCGCTTCCCGATATCGAGGAGATCTACATCGTCACCGGCGACAGCGGCCTCCTGTTGAAGGTGCGCACGCGCGATGCGCAGGCGCTCGAAGTGCTGCTGGCGCGCATCCACGAGGTCGAGGGCGTGGAAGGAACGCGCACGCAGATGGCGCTGCGCACGCTGGTCGAACGCGGGCCCAGTCCGCACGCGGCGGATTGACGACAGGACCCGCGCGCCCGGCTCAGCGCAACGACCTGAACGCCGCCCGCACCTCCCGGCTGAACAGCTCCGGCTGCTCCCAGGCCGCGAAGTGCCCGCCGTTGTCGACCTCGTTCCAGTAGATGAGCTTGTGATAGGCCCGGTCCGCCCAACTGCGCGGCGCCTGGTAGATCTCGCCGGGAAACACGGTCACGGCCGCGGGCAGCGAGATGTCGACCGCATTGAAGTTGTTCGAGTGGTCCTCCCAATAGATCTGCGCCGCCGAGGTCGCGCTGTTGGTGAGCCAGTACAGCGAGATGTCGTCGAGCATCTCGTCGCGCGAGAGCACGCGCTCGGGCACGCCGCCCGAATAGGTCCAGGTCGCGAACTTGTCGTAGATCCAGGCGGCCTGGCCCACGGGCGAGTCGGCGAGGGCGTAGCCCAGGGTCTGCGGGCGCGTGACCATCATGGCGGAGTAGCCCGAGCTGTTCTTGTAGAAGTCGTCGAGCTTGTCGAAGGCGGCGCGCTCCTTCGGCAGCAGGCCGGCGGGCGCGGGGCCGCCCGCGGCGAGGATGGCGGCGATCTCGGCGGGCACGGTGCCGGGCATGTTGACGTGGATGCCGATCAGGCCCGGCACCTTCTGAATCGCCATGCGGTGCGAGATCACGGAGCCGCAGTCGCCGCCCTGCGAGACGAACTGCTTGTAGCCCAGCCGCGCCATCAGCACGCCCCAGGCGCGCGCGATGTGGTTGGAGTCCCAGCCGGTGGCCTCGGGCTGACCCGAGAAGCCGAAGCCCGGCAGCGAGGGGAGTACGAGATGGAACGCATCCTCGGCGCGGCCGCCGTGCGCGGTGGGGTCGGTCAGCGGGCCCACGATCTTGAGCAGCTCGAAGATGGAGCCGGGCCAGCCGTGGGTCATGATCAGCGGCATCGCGTCGGCGTGGCGCGAGCGGATGTGGGCGAACTGGATGTCGAGGCCGTCGATGGTGGTCACGAACTGCGGCACGGCATTGAGCCGCGCCTCGCCCTTGCGCCAGTCGTAGTCGGTGGCCCAGTAGCGCACCAGCGATCGCAGGGTGGCGAGGCGCACGCCCTGCGAGGTGTCGGCCACGGTCTCGGCGCTGGGCCAGCGCGTGGCGGCGAGACGCCGGCGCAGGTCGACCAGGGCCTCGCGATCGACGGCGACGCGGAAGGGCCGCACCGAGGTGTCGTCGGGGCCGGTGGCCGAAGGCGGGCGCAGCATGGCGAAGGCGCCGGTGGCGGCCGACGCGGCGCTGAAGGCCATCGAGGTGGCGAGCAGGTGGCGGCGCGTGAGGGAGGAAATCGGTTCGGTCATGGTGTGGTCTCTGTGAAGTGAAAACCACTCGATTGAAGCCAGCCGATGTATCCCGGATGTGTGAAGAATCGGCCGATTCGCATGCGCAAGTACCTGCAAGGCGGCGCGACACACGGCCATACAAATCCACCGCGCACGGGTGACACGGCGCCTGCGCGCGGCGCATGTCGCTCGGGTATCCTCGGCGCGCCCCGACGCCCCCAGATCCCCTTTCCGCCATGAGCGACGCACCGCCCTTCGCGGCCAACGACATCCTTCACTTCGGTCCCTTCACGCTGCGCGTGGGCGAACGCCTGCTCGCGCGCGACGGCGAACCGGTGGAGCTCGGCGGGCGCGCGATGGACGTGCTGCTGGTGCTGGTCGCGAAGGCCAACGCGATCGTGAGCAAGCAGGAGCTGATGGCACGCGCCTGGCCCGGCATGGTGGTGTCCGACGGCAGCCTGCGCTACCAGATCACGATGCTGCGGCAGGCCTTGAACGACGGCCAGGACGGCGCGCGCTATCTGTCGAACGTGGTGGGCCGCGGCTATTGCTTCGTCGCGCGCGTCACGCGCGGCCAGGCCGTGACCGAAGTCCGGGCCGAAGCCGCGGCCGCGGTGGGGCCGATCGAGCCCGGCCTGCCGGCGCAGCCGCTCGAACTGCTGGGCCGCGCCAAGGAGCTGGCGGCGATTCCCGCGCAGCTCGCCAGGAGCCGCTTCGTCACCATCGTGGGCTCGGGCGGCGTGGGCAAGACCTCGGTCGCGATCCGCGTGGGGCAAGACATGTTGAGTGGCTTCGACGGCGCGGTGGTGTTCGTCGACCTCTCGATGCTGGCCGACCCCGGCCTGGTGCCGAGCGCCATCGCCTCGATGCTCGGGCTGTCGGTGCGCTCGGCCGATCCGGTGCCCAGCCTCATCGCCTACCTGCGCGGCCGGCGCATGCTGCTGATCCTCGACAACTGCGAGCACGTGATCGCGGCGGCCGCGGCGCTGGCCGAGCGCATCTTCCAGGCCGCGCCCGGCATCCACCTGCTTGCGACCAGCCGCGAGGCGCTGCGCGTGCCGGGAGAGCACATCCATCCGCTCGACCCGCTGGCCACGCCGCCCGACCAGCCCGGCCTGTTGGCGCGCGACGTGCTGCTGTATCCGGCCACGCGCCTGTTCATGGACCGGGCCGGCGCGAGCGGCGCGATGCCGGCGCTCGACGATGCCGATGCGCAGGTCGTCGCGGGCATCTGCAGGAAGCTCGACGGCCTCGCGCTCGCGATCGAACTCGCGGCGCGCCGCGTGACGACCTATGGCCTGCGCCAGACCGCCGCGCTGCTCGACGAGCGGCTCGCGCTGTCATGGCTTGGCCAGCGCACGGCGCGACCGCGCCACCAGACCTTGCAGGCCACGCTGGACTGGAGCTACGAGCTGCTCGACCCGCGCGAGCGCGAGGTGTTGTGCCGGCTCGCGGTCTTCGTCGGTCGCTTCTCGCTCGAGGCCGCGCGGCAGGTGGTGGCCGACGAGGCGTTGACGCAGGCGCAGGTGGTCGACGCGATCGCGAGCCTGGCCGAGAAATCGCTGCTCGCGGTGCATCGCGCGGGTGGCTCCGCGCAGTACCGCCTGCTCGAGAGCACGCGCGCCTACGCGCTCGCCAAGGCCGATGCGCGGACCGCCGAGGCGAGCGCGCGCCGCCATGCGCTGCACTTCCGCGCGCGGCTCGAGCGCATGGCCGCCGAGCACGATGCGTTCTCGGGCGACACCGCGCGCGCCTCCGACCTGGCCGACCTCGGCAACGTGCGCGCGGCGCTGGCCTGGTGCTTCGACCGCGGCGGCGACCGGGACCTGGGCCTCTCGCTGGCGGTGGCGGCCGTGCCGGCCTTCATGGCGATGTCGCTGCTGGCCGAGTGCCATGGCTGGTCGATGCGCGCGCTGGCCGAACTCACGCCCGCCGCGCGCGGCGGCGCGGTCGAGATGCATCTGCAGGCGGCCGTGGGTCTCTCGCAGATGTTCACGCGCGGCAACAGCGACGAGGTGCGGCATGCGCTCGAGCGCAGCCTGCAGGTGGCCGAGGCGCTCGGCGACGGCGCCAGCCAGGTCCAGCTGCTGGCGCGGCTGCAGATCTTCCACGAGCGGATCGGCGATTTCGTGGAGTCGCTGAGCCATGCGAATCGCTGCGCGCGCGTGGCGGCCTCGATCGACGACCCGACCGCCCGGGCCATCGCGGATTCGCTCGTGGGGCTGTCGAACCACCTGCTGGGCGACCAGGCCGGCGCGCGGCATTTTCTCGAGGCCGCGATCGCGGGGTCGACGCTGTCGCAGCAGGGCACCAGCATCTACTCGGGCTTCGACTTCCACAACCGCGCCTGCATCTCGCTGGCCCGCACCCTGTGGCTGCAGGGCCATCCCTCGCAGGCGATGGCGCTGGCACAGCGCGCGGTCGACGAGGCACGCGCGCTCAACCATCCGGTCACGCTGTGCATCGCGCTGATCTGGGCCGTGTCGGTCTATCTCTGGGCTGGCGATCTCGAGCGCGCCGAGCGCGACATCGACAGCTTCATCGCCTTCGCCGAATCGCATTCGCTCACGCCCTACCTCGCGGTGGGCCGCGGCGTGAAGGGCGAGCTCTGCGTGCGGCGTGGCGACGCGGAGCAGGGCGTGCGCGCGCTGCAGGGCTGCCTGGTCGAGCTGCGCGAGTCGCGTTACGAACTGCTGACCTCGGCCTTCAACCTCACGCTCGCGGAAGGCCTGGTCATGACCGGCCGGCACGACGAAGCCCTGGCCTTGATGGACGACACGCTCGCGCTGGTCCATGCCAAGGGCGACCTCTACAACCTGCCGGAGCTGCTGCGCGTGAAGGCACGCGCGCTGTCGGGCGGGCCGGCGCCGCGCCTCGCGCAGGCGCGGCAATGTCTCGACGAAGCGCTGGCGGTCAGCCGCCAGCAGGGCGCGCGCTCTTGGGAGCTGCGCGTGGCGATGGACCTGGCGCGGCTGTGGGCCGATGGCGAGCGCGCGCAGGAGGGCCGCGATCTGCTCGCGGGGGTGTTCGCCAACTTCGCCGAGGGCTTCGAGACGACCGACCTGCAGGAGGCCGCGCGCCTGCTCGACGGCGCGGAGGATGCGGTGGGCTGAGGGCAACCGCCGCCGTCCCGCTCACTAAAGCTGCACGGCCTCCACCGTCGTCGCCAGTTCCCGCAGCCGCCGCAGGCAGTCGCCCTCGGGATAGCCGAGCACCTTCCAGCGCGGCACGGCCAGCGGCAGTCGTTCGAGCAGGTGGCCCGCATGCTCGGCGAAATGCGGCCACGCGACGATGGTCGGGGTTTCGCCCGCGACCTCGCAGAGAAAGACCAGGTCGGCTTCGGGCAGCCAGGTGTCGACGCCCTTGGGCAGCACCGCATAGCTGACCAGCGCGCCATCGGATTCGCGCCGCAGCAAGCTGTGCTTGGCGACGAAGACGTCGACGCCCGAGCTTTCATGCGCCTTTTCCAGCACCCCCTGCTGGTCGTTGTAGTCGACCGCCTTTTCCTCGCGAAGCAGCGCCGTGAGCTGCACGCCGGCCTGCCCGGGCGGGGTCCACAGCGACCAGGTCCTGTCGCGCAGCCTGAACATCTCGGCGCTCAGCGGGCGCGATTGCTCGCGCAGCACCCGGCGCGCGGTGGCGATCATGGTCTCGAGCGCCGCCGCATCGCCGGCACCGCAGAGCAGCAGGCAGGTGCGGTTCGGCGCCATCGCCACCGGGTCGCCATCGAGCGGCAACTGCCAGGCCAGTTCGTGCAGGAAGATGCGGCCCGCGTCGTAGTAGTCGCCGTAGTTCGACACGTAGAGCCCGGGCGCGAGCTGGCCGAAGGCCGGCGCGGCCTTGTGGCGCAGGTTGTCGACCGCGATCTCGAAGGCCTGCTCGAAGCCGATGCCCCAGCGCTCGAGGTCGTCGGGGCTCAGCTGCGCGATCGCATGGTCGCTGTCGATCGCGACGGCCGCGCCCAGCGTGGGCGAGAACGGGGTCCACACCATCGTGTCCTCGAGCTTCTTCGAGAAGTCGCCATGCGAGATGCGCGCGAGGTCCACGCCGGCTAGGCGCCGCAGTATCGGCAGCAGCCGCGGCCTGGCCTCGTCGAGGTCGGCGGGCCGGTCGCTGCCGATGCCCGCGACGCCGAGCGCGAAGCGCGCGATCTGCTCGCGCCGCTCCGCCGCCCGGGCCTGGCAATAGTCGGTGTAGAGGTTGTGCAGGTAGACCGTGCCGCCGTCCGCGCGGCGGATCAGGAACTGCTCGGGATCGAGGACCAGCTTCTCGTCGGGCAGCAGGCGTTGCAGCTCCTGCAGGAGCAAGCGGGCGACCTGTTCGGTGCCGGGCTTCCGGTCGAAAAGGCGGCGGATGAATGACAGCATGTTCCCCTCCTGCGAACCAGTATAGGCAGCGCCCGTGTCACGCCGGCCCCTCTTTCCGGGCGAGGTCGGATGCTACGGAGAATGTATGATTCATATATGTTTCGTATATTCGACATGCATTGAGGTTCGAGCATCCATGGCTTCCGGCATCCACATCAAGTCCCCCGAAGAGATCGAGAAGGCGCGCCAGGCCGGCCGCCTCGCGGCCGAGGTGCTCGCCATGATCGAGCCGCACGTGGTGCCGGGCGTGAGCACCGAAGCGCTCGACCGCATCTGCCACGACTACATCGTGAACGTGCAGGGGCTCGTTCCGGCCAACGTGGGCTACCTGGGGTATCCGAAGACCATCCTCACCTCGGTGAACCAGGTGGTCTGCCACGGCATTCCCTCGCCCGACAAGATCCTGAAGAAGGGCGACATCGTCAACATCGATGTGGCCGTCATCAAGGACGGCTGGTTCGGCGACACCAGCCGCATGTACTTCGTCGGCGCGCCGAGCGTGCTCGCGCGCCGGCTGGTGGAGACGACCTACGAGGCGATGCGCGCCGGCATCCTCGCCGTCCGGCCCGGCGCCACGCTGGGCGACGTCGGCCATGCGATCCAGTCGGTGGCGCAGCGCGAGCGCTTCGGTGTGGTGCGCGAGTTCTGCGGCCATGGCATCGGGCAGGTCTACCACGAGGACCTGCAGGTGCTGCACTACGGACGCCGCGGCGAGGGCCTGCGGCTCGTGCCGGGCATGGTGTTTACCATCGAGCCGATGCTCAACGCAGGCGGGCGCGAGATCCGCCACCTGCCCGACGGCTGGACGGTGGTGACGAAAGACCGCTCGCTCTCGGCCCAGTGGGAGCACATGGTGGCGGTCACGCCAGAGGGCCACGAGGTGCTCACGCGCTGGCCCGACGGGACCGGAAGCTACCCGCCGGTCTGAAGGCCGTTCGTCGAAGCGGTCCGCATCCGTAGACATCGATGGCGGCCCGGATGCGCGAATCTCCTACTTTTGCCGAGCGAGATGGCTCCCAGTCTGTGTGCATCTGTCTTTCAAGGAACCGACGCACATGGCAACCAGCAGCATCCTCGGCGGCGAGCACGCCCCGACCGCCCCCAAGGGCACCGACGCCGACGCCCTCGGCCCCAGCGATTCCAGCGACAGCGGCAGCGATGCCGCGGGCGTCGACCGCGCCGTCACCGACGGCGGCGAGGAGCCCGCTACCAACGCGGACATCCTGCCCGACCGCGTGGGTGTGTTTCCGGACGCCGCGACGGAAGTCGCCGAGGCCGTCGACGATCCCGAAGCGCTGAGCGCGGAAGAACTTGCCGACGAGGACGGCGAGGACGACGAAGAAGAGACCGCCTGATGCCAGGCGTTCCCGATGCGGCCGCGCGCCTGAAGCACACGCTGCGCCACGTGTTCGGCCATGCTCGCCTGCGCGCGGGCCAGGCCGAGGTTATCGAGCGCGTGATGGCGGGCCGGTCGACGCTGGCCGTGATGCCCACCGGCGCCGGCAAGTCTCTGTGCTACCAGCTGCCGGCCTTGCTGCTCGAAGGCCGCACGCTGGTGGTGTCGCCGCTCATCGCGTTGATGAAGGACCAATGCGACAAGCTGCAGGCGCTGGGCATCGGCGCCGTGCAGGTCAACAGCGCACTGAGCGCCGAAGAGCTGGAACGGGCCGAACAAGCGATCGACGACGGCAGCGCGCGCATCGTGCTGGTCACGCCCGAGCGGCTCTCGGACCCCGCGTTCGTGCGGCGCTTGTCGACCCATCCCGTGGCGTTGGTCGCGGTCGACGAAGCGCATTGCATTTCCCAATGGGGCCATGACTTCCGGCCCGCCTTCCTCGAGATCGGCCCGGCCGTCCGGGCGCTCGGCGGCCCGCCCGTGCTCGCGCTCACGGCCACGGCGGGCGAGGAGGTGGCGGCGGACGTCATGAAGAACCTGGGCATTCCGCGCGCCGGCCTGATCGATACCGGCGCCTACCGCGCCAACCTGCAGTTCGCGGTCGAGCAGATGACGCAGGAACAGGATCGCCAGCGCCGCATCGTCGAACTGGTGCGCGAGGAGGCCGGCAGCGGCATCGTCTACGCCGCCACGGTGAAGGCCGCGCAGGAGGCCTTCGATGCCCTGAAGGCGGCCGATCAATCGGTCGCGCTTTACCACGGCAAGCTCGGTGCGCGCGAGCGCGCCGAGGCGCAGGAAGCGTTCATGGCGGGCAGCGCGCGCGTGATGGTCGCCACCAACGCCTTCGGCATGGGCATCGACAAGCCCGACATCCGCTTCGTCGTGCATTGCCAGATGCCCTCGAGCCTGCATGCCTACTACCAGGAGGCCGGTCGCGCGGGCCGCGACGGCGAGCGCGCGCGCTGCGTGTTGCTGTTTCACGCCAAGGACCGGTCGGTGCAGCAATTCTTTCTCGCGGGCCGCTATCCGCAGCTCGAGGACCTCGATGCCGTGTACCGGCAACTGCTCGCGGAGCCACCAACGCCCGAGGGCTGGACCGCCGCGAACCTGCTCGACGCGCTGGAGCGTCCGCGCACGCGCATGCAGGCGGCGATCGCCTTGCTGCGGCAGCAGAAGCTGCTGGCCATCGACCGGCGCGGACGCATCGCGCTGCGCCAGGCGATGGCCGAGCGCGCCGACTTCGGCGCCATGCTCGACGGCTACAAGGCGCGGCGCGAGCAGGACCGCGAGACCCTCGAGCGCATGCTGGCCTATGCGCAGTCGGGCCAGTGCCGCTGGCAACTGCTGCTCGACGACCTCGATCCCTCGGCCACGGCGAAGCGCTGCGGCACCTGCGACAACTGCCGGCGCATCGCGGCGCACGAGGCCGCGATGGCGCAGCCCATCGTGGTGAGCGAGCAAACCGCCAAGGTCGCGAAAGCCGCGACGCGCGAGCGCATGCCCTTCGCCGAGAGCGATCCCGTGAAGGTCAAGCGCTTCGGCGCCGGCGTCGTCGTGTCCTCGACCGACGGGATGGTCACGGTGGCTTTCGAGGATGGCAGCCGGCGCTGCTTCCATCCCGACTACGTGAGCCGCCGGAGAGCGGCGCGCAAGTCGCCCGCCGCACTCGCGATGTCGGGCGCCGCTAGCTTCGCGGTGCCCGTGCCGGCCTGATCCGCCGCGTGCGGCGCATCGCCAGCGCCATGAACAGCGCGCCGCCGGCGAACATGGCCAGTGGCGATGCCAGCCGGCGCGGCGCGCGACGGACAGGCCCGGGCGGAGCGCGACCGGTCGCGACCTGGCTGTCCGTGCCCGCCTCCGCCTGCCGTGCGGCTTCCTCCGTGGCCGCCTGCGCCTTGCCCGCGGCCACCGAGCCATGGGCATTGGCATAGACCTTGGTGAACTCCGCGCCCAGCAGGAAGATCTGCGCCGCGTAGTAGACCCAGGCCAGCAGCACCACCAGCGAGCCCGCGGCCGCGAAGGATTCGTTGACGCCGCTCTTGCCGAGGTACAGGCCGATCAGCACCTTGCCGATCTCGAACAGAACCGCCGTCACGAGGGCGCCGATCCACACGTCGCGCCAGGCAATGGGCGCGCTCGGCATGAACTTGAAGATCATCGCGAACAGCACGGTGAGGATCGCGAGCGAGACCAGGACGTTGAGGCCCTGCAGCAGCGTCTCCCATCCCGGCAGCAGCGCGGCGCTCCAGCTTCCCAGGGCGGCCAGCGCGGCGCTCACCACGAGCGAGACCATGAGCAGGAACGCGAGGCCGAGGATCAGTCCGAACGACAGCACGCGCGCGCGCAGGATGCCCCACACGCCCTGCGGCTTCACGCGCTCGGGCACATGCCAGATGCGGTCGAGCGCGCTCTGCAACTCGGCGAAGACCGTGGTGGCGCCGACGACCAATACGACGATGCTGATCGCGCCCGCAATCAGGCCACGCGATGGCTCGCTGGCGCTGCGGATCAGCCCCTGCACCGCCAGCGCGCCTTCTGCGCCGATGAGGCCCGAGAGCTGCGCCGCGATCTGACCCTGCACGGCTTCGGCGCCGAATAGCGCGCCGGCCACCGCGATCACGATCACCAGCAGTGGCGCCAGCGAGAACATCGTGTAGTACGAGATCGCCGCGCCCATGCTCGGCGCGAAATCGTCGATCCATGCCATCACGGCGTCCTTGCACAGGCGAAGAAGACCGGGCGAGCGGGCGGTGCGGGTCGAGGAAGAGGCCATGGTCGACACCGTGCCCGCACCCTCGCTCGCCGGCCGTAGGAAACCGGCGGCTCATGGCGTGGGTCGCGTGGGGTGCGCGTTGGCTGACAGGGGAGGGCGCGTATCCCCCACCCGGGCCGATACGGCATGGCGGTTCATTGAAGTCTTCTCTTCATCACTTCAGGAAAGACTTCTTCATGAACCGAATCACCCGAATCCTTTGCGCGAGCGGTTTCGCGCTGGCCGTCGTGCCCGCCCTGGCCCAGTCCGGTGGCGGCGGCGGGCCGGGCCTGAACAGCTCGGACAGCGTCGCGACGCAACCGAAGAATGGCGGGACCTCGGCCGCCACCCAGCCTTCGGCGACCAGCCAGGGCAATTCGATGTCGGGTGGCAACCTGAGTCCGCAGGGCAAGGCGCCGAACCAGAAGACGCGTCCCGGCACGAGTTCGTCGACGGGCGCCAGGACGGGCGAGAACCCCAACACGCAAGCCACGGGACAGGGCCGGACGACCAGCCCTCAGTAAGTGGGCGCGGGAGTCACTCCGGCTCGATGCCGGCGGCTTTGATGACCTCGCTCCACCGGCGCGACTCGCTGGCCTGGAACCTCGCGAGCTCCTCGGGCTCGGTCGTCCATGCGGACGCGCCCGAAGCCTGCAGGAAGCTTTGCGTCCGGGGCCCGCCGACCGCCGCGGCCAGCGCCTCGCGCAGCTTCGCCACCACGGGCGCGGGCGTGGCGGCCGGTACATAGGCGGCGAACCAGTAGCCGAGGTCGTAGCCCTTGAGGCCCGACTCGTCGAAGGTGGGCACGCCAGCGAGCGCCGGCACCCGCCTGGCCGACGAGACGGCGATCGCGCGCAGGCGCCCGCCCTCGATCTGCGGAATGCCGGTGACGGTGTCGACGATCATCATGTCGAGCTGTCCGCCGATGAGGTCGGTCATCGCGTTGGGGTTGCTGCGATAGGGCACGTAGAGCAGGTCCGTGCCGCTCATCTGCTTGAACATCTCGCCGGCGATGCGGCTCGACGAGTTGCCGGCGCCGAACGAGAGCTTGCCCGGTGCCGCGCGCGCGGCGGCGATGACGTCGGCGAGGGTCTTCAGACGCGAATCCGGCCGCACCACCAGCACCATGCCGCCGCGGCCCAGGCCGGTCACCGGCTTGAAGTCCTTCACCGGATCGTAGGGGAGCTTCTTGAACAGGTGCGGGTTCGCGACCTGCGTGGTGTTGGTCGTGATCAGCACCGTGTAGCCGTCGCCCGCGGCGCGCGCCACTTCCTGGCTCGCGATGAGCCCGCTCGCGCCGCCCTTGTTCTCGACGACGACCGGTTGCTTGAGGCGCTCCGCGACGGTGGCGCCGACCGCCCGCGCGAGCTGGTCGGTGGCGCTGCCCGCGCCGAAGGGGACGACGAGGACGATCGGCTTGCTCGGATAGGGGGCCGCTTGCGCCCACGCGGCGGGCATCGCCATCGCAACGGCCGCGAGGACGCAGGCCGAACGCACGATGCGGAAAAGCTGGCTGGGGGTGTTCTTCATCTGCTTGTCTCCGGTCTTTCTTCTTTCTCGATGGCTATCGGGTGCCCCGCCCGTTCGCGAGGAAGCCGCGCACCGCGTTCTTATGCTCGTCGCCGCACAGCAGGATGGCCTGCATCGAGGCCGCCTGCTCGAGCGCGCCGGCCAGCGTCGACTGGCTGGCATCGCGCACGAGCCGCTTGGCCATGCGCATGCCGTGCGGCGGGTTCATCGCGATCCGCTCGGCGAGCTTCAGCGCTTCCTCATGGAGCCGGTCGGCGCCGAACACCTGGGAAACGACGCCCAGGCGCAGGGCGGCCTGCGCGTCGATGAACTCGCTCGTCAGCGTGAGCTCCATGGCCTTCGACAGGCCGACGAGGCGCGTCAGGAACCAGGCGCCGCCGATGCCCGACACGAGGCCGAGGCGCAGGAAGCTCTCGGAGAAGCGGGCCTCCTCGCTGCACAGGCGCACATCGCACATGAGCGACAGGTCGAAGCCCGCGCCGATCGCGAGGCCGTTGACCGCGGCGATGACCGGCACCTCGATGCCGTGGACCGCATGCGTGATGCGATGCAGGCGCTGGAGCAGCCGCTCGCGCACCTGGGTCGTGCTGCCCGCCATCAGGTCGGTGCCGTCGCGCATGTCGTTGACGTTGCCGCCGATGCAGAAGTTCTTGCCGCTGGCGCGCAGGACCACGCAGCGGACCTCCTCGTGGGCGTTGACGCGCTCGAGCGCATCGGCAAGCGCCGAGGTCATCGCGAGGTTCAGCGCATTGCCGGTGGCGGCGGACTGCATGGTGATGGTGAGAACGGGGCCGTCGATGCGCGAGGCGACGAGGTCGGAAGGGGAGGAGGTCATGCGGTAAGGATTTGGGAGAGGGGAGTGGTGGCGATGACGCCGCAGCGAAGCAGCGCGTCGATCTCTTGCGGGGGGATGCCGTAGGCCGCGAGCACCGCCGCCGAGTGCTGTCCCACGAGCGGTGGCGGTGTGGCGTGCGCGCCATCGCCGCCTGCGTTTCCGATCGCGAATCCGGGCATGCGCACCGCTCCGGCGACCGGATGCTCGATCACGGTTTCGACGCCGCTGCTGCGGTACTGCAGCGAGGACGTGACTTCCGCATAGCCGGCGATCGGCGCGCAGAGGATGTCGACCGCTTCGAGCGTCGAGAGCCAGGCCTCGGTCGGGCGCTGCTGGAACGCCGCGGCCAGTTGCTGGAACAGCGCATCGCGATGCCTGACGCGTGACACGTTGTCCGCGAACAGCGGATCCTTTTCGAGCGCGGGCCGGCCGATGGCATGACAAAGCGCGCTCCAGCGCCCGGGCTGGTAGGCCGCCACCATGATCCAGCCATCGGCGGTCGGAAAGGCTTCGTTCGGCGCTGCATAGGGCGCGGCGCTGCCGCTCTTGCCGGGCTCGATGCCGCTGGCCAGGAACGACGCAAGGCCCACCTGCTGGAGCATCAGCGTGGCGTTGTAGAGGCTGACGTCGATGTGCTGTCCCTCGCGTCCCTGCCGCACCGGAACGAGCGCGCCGAGGATCGCGATGGTTGCGAGGTAGCCGGTCGCCATGTCGGCGATGGGGCTCGGGACCTTCGAGGGCGGCGACCCCGCCGGCCCGAGGGTGCTCATCAGGCCCGCGACCGCCTGGATGATCCCGTCGACGCCGGCCTTGCCGCTCGAAGGACCCTGCTGCCCGTAGGCCGAGATCGAGCAGTAGACCAGCGAGGGATTGGCCTCGCGCACGCTGTCGAAGTCGAGGCCGAAGCGCTGCATCACGCCGGGCCTGAAGCTCTCGATGACCACGTCCGCGGAGGCCATCAGGCGCCGCACGAGGTCACGGCCCCGCGGTGTCTTGAGGTCGACCGCGAGGCCCTGCTTGTTGCGGTTCACGCTGAGCGAGATCACGCTCTCGCCGTGGAGCCAGGGCGGGCCGATGCGCCGCCCCATCTCGCCTTCCGGCGACTCGATCTTGACGACCTCGGCGCCGAGATCGCCGAGCAGCATGCCGCACAACGGACCCGCGACGACGTGCGAGAAGTCGAGCACGCGCAGCCCGGCCAAACTGGTTCCCAACATCTGTTCTTGCCTCTTGTTCTCGAAGCCGGCGGTAGGCCGGTGCCCACCGTCAGGGGGTGGTTTCAACGAGGCTCGAGAATAGAAATCGGCTGCCCCGCGGGCAAACGACATTTGCTGCCGAGGCTTTGACTTTTTGTTAAAGCGCCGAGGGCATCGTGGTGCCCGACGCGGCGACCGCGTCCGCCAGCCAGCGCCGGAACGCGGCCAGCTCGACCGACTCCTCGCGCTCGCGGGGCGAGGCGAAGTAGTAGGTGTGGTCGCCGCGATCGAGCGCGAGCCCGAACGGCATCACGAGGCGTCCCTCGGCGAGGTCCTTCTCGACCAGCGCCTTCTGCGCCATGGCCACGCCATGCCCCTCGACCGCCGCCTGGTAGGACAGCAGCGAGGTCTCGTACTTCATGCCCTGGTAGGCGTTGACGCCGGGCGCGCCGGCCGCGCGCAGCCACAACGCCCAGTCGTCGATGCGCGCGAGCGAGTGCAGCAGCGTCTCGGCGGCCAGCTCGCGCGGCTCCCGCGGCACGGCGGCGCCCGCGCGCGGCGCCATCACCGGCACGAGTTCGTTCGGCACCAGCTTCTGCACGATCAGCCGCGGCCAGTGGCCGTCGCCGAGTTCGATACCGGCGTCGATGTCCTCCCGGCTGAAGTCCAGCGGCGCCGCCGATGCGGTCAGCTGGACGTCGATGCCCGGATGCAGCTGATGGAAGCCCGCGAGCCGCGGGATCAGCCAGCGCACCGCGAAGGTGGCCGGCGAGCGGATCCGCAGCACGCGCCGCCGGTAGCCGCCACCCATCGCGGCATTGGTGGTCTCCCGCAAGGCCATGAAGAGGGGCGTGATCTCCGCCAGGTATTTCGCGCCCGCGGGCGTGAGAGACAGGCCGCCATGCTCGCGCCGGAACAGCTGGAAGTTCAGGAACTCCTCGAGCACGCGGATCTGCCGGCTGACGGCCGCCGGTGTCACGAACAGTTCCTCGGCCGCCTTCGAGATGCTCAGGAGGCGCCCCGCGGCCTCGAACATCTTCAGCGGGTTGAGCGGCGGCAGCGGCGTCATGGTCTTCAGTGCGCGGCCACGTACAGCGCATGCGGCGAGGGATCGGGCCGCGCGAAGGCCTCGCGCATGCGCGCGGCCTCCTCGGCCGGACCGCGGCCGAACATGCGCTTGAACTCGCGGCTGAACTGCGAGGGGCTTTCGTAGCCCACCTGCGCGCTGGCGTGCGCGGCCGTGACCTGGTGCCGTGCCATGATCAGCCGGGCCTGGTGCAGGCGCGTGGTCTTCAGGTACTGGATCGGCGAGGTCGAGGTGACGGCCTTGAAGTGCGCGTGGAACGAGGTGGGGCTCATGCCGGCCTCGTCGGCGAGGCCGTCGATGTCGAGCTTCCGGTCGAAGCGCGCATGGATGGTGCGGATGGCCTTCGCGATCTTGCCGAAGTGGCCCTGGCGCGTGAGCGAGGCCCGGATGGCGCCGCCCTGCTCGCCGGTGAGAACGCGGAAGTAGATCTCGCGCACCAGGTCGGGGCCGAGGATGGGGGCCTCGAGCGGCGAGTTCATCGCCTCGAGGAAGCGCAGCACGCCGCGGGCCAGGCGCTCGTCCATCGGGGTCGACATCAGGCCCCTGGGCGCCGCGCCTTCGGCCAAGCCGTGCTCGTCGAGCTCCATCATCAGCTCGGCCGCGACCTGGAAGTCGAGGCGGAAGTAGATCGCCAGCAGCGGCTCTTGCGCCGATGCGTCGGTGTCCATCGAGAAGGGAACGGGGACCGACACGGCCAGGTAGTGCTGCGCGTCGTAGAGATAGACCTCGTCGCCGAGGAAGCCGCGCTTGCGGCCCTGCAGCACGATGACGATGCCGGGTTCGTAGAGCACCGGCGCGCGCGCCAGCGGCCGGTCGGAGCGCAGGATCCGGACATCGGGCAGCACGGTCAGGTTGTAGCCCTCGATCGGTGCCAGGGGCCGCACCAGGTCGACCATCTGCCGCTGCACAGCGGAGACCTTGGGCGGTGTGTTGCGTGGACGAGCGTCATTCATGGGAGCCGCGAATCTGCCACAGCCGGGCCGCCGGGTCCACGGCTTCGTAGTTTTAGGCAAGCCATGTGTGCGACTCGGCATATCGCGACCGTGCTGCGATTTCTACGATCGGTGCCTGATCTTCAAAGAGCCGACCATGACCCAGACCACAGTAAAAACCTTCCTCATCACGGGCGTCAGTTCGGGATTCGGAAAAGCCTTCGCGGCAGCCGCCCTCGCGCAAGGGCACACGGTGCTCGGCACCGTCAGGAGCGAAAGCCACAAGGAAGCCTTCGAGCGCGGCGCGCCCGGCCGATCGCATGCCGTGGTGCTCGACGTCACCGATTTCGACGCGATCGAGCGATCCGTTCCCCGGCTGTTCGCCGAGCACGGGCCCATCGACGTGCTGGTCAACAACGCGGGCTACGGGCACGAAGGCACGCTCGAGGAGTCCAGCCTGGCCGAGATGCAACGCCAGTTCGACGTGAACGTCTTCGGCGCGGTCGCGATGATCAAGGCCGTGCTGCCCTCGATGCGCGCGCGCCGCCGCGGCCACATCGTCAACATCACCTCGATGGGCGGCTTCATCACCATGCCGGGCATCGCCTACTACTGCGGCAGCAAGTTCGCGCTCGAGGGCATCTCCGAGGTGCTCGGCAAGGAGGTCGCGGGCTTCGGCATCCATGTCACCGCCGTCGCGCCGGGCTCGTTCCGCACCGACTGGGCCGGGCGCTCGATGGTGCGGTCGGAGCGCAGCATCGTGGACTACGACGCGCTGTTCGATCCGATCCGCGAGGCCAGGCAGGCCAAGAGCGGCGCGCAGACCGGCGACCCCGCGAAGGCGGCGCAGGCGCTGCTCGCGCTGGTCGACGCGCCGAATCCGCCGGCGCACCTGCTGCTGGGCACCGATGCGCTCGCGCTCGTGCGCGCCAAGCTCGCGGCGATGTCCGATGAGATCGATGCCTGGGAAACGGTGACGCGCTCGACCGATCACGTCTGAGGTTCGCGCAGCAGCGCATGCAGCGCCGCGGCCATGTGGGCCTGCATGGAGGCCGCGGCGCCGGCCACGTCGCCCTCGCAGATGCGGGCCACGAGTTCGGCATGGCCGTCCTGCACCTGCTGCAGGCTCTTGCGCGTCTTGCGCCGTTCCATGCCCTGGCGCGACAGCGATTCCAGCGAGGCGCGGATCGAGCCGATCATCTGCCACAGCAAGGGGTTGCCGCTGGCGCGCGCGATCTCGACATGCAACTCGGTGTCGAGTGCCGCATAGGTGGCCGGGTCGCGCAGGCAGCCCTGCATGCGCGTCACCAGCGCCGTCATGCGCTCGATCTGGGCCGGCTGCCGGCGCGCGGCCGCGAGCGCCGCGGACTGGCTTTCGAGCGCAGCGCGCACGGCCATCAGGTCCTCGGTGGAGTTGTCGAGCACCTGCAGCGCGCGCGCGAAGTAGATCGACATCGCGGTGGCGTCGAGGTCGCGCCGGATGATCGGGCTCTTGCCGTTGGCGATGTCGACCACCCCCATGCCCTTGAGCGTGCGCAGCGCCTCGCGCACCACGGGCCGGCTCACGCCAAGGATCTCGGCCAGCCGGCCTTCGCCGGGCAGCGCGGCGCCGGGCGCCAGCCGCGAGCGCTCGATGTAGCCCAGCAGGCTCTGCACGGCCTGCTCCGAGAGCGGCACGCGCTCGAGCTTGTCCAGGACGAAAGGGTGGGCGGTCATCGCTACCTATCATATAGGGTGAGAGCTTGCGACCCAGGCGGGCGCCCCGTTCAATCGGGCCATTGATCACCGGCCGACCGAACGAACGAGACAAGCATGTGGAAAGACGATGACGAGCTGTTCCAGCTCATGAAGACCAAGCTGTTCCCCGCCGTGGTGGGCGACATCCTCGACACCATGGGGCTCTTGCGGCAGTTCCTGCCGCCCGCCATCCGGCCGGTGGAGCGCTCGATGGTGATCGCGGGCCGCGCGATGCCGGTGCTCGAGACCAACTGCTTCGCGCGCACCGAGCCCGAGGGCAAGACGCCGCTGAGCCGGCAACCCTTCGGGCTGCTGTTCCAGGCGCTCGACGATTTGAAGCCCCACGAGGTCTATGTCGCGACCGGCTGCGCGCCGCAGTTCGCGCTCTGGGGCGGGCTCATGACGACGCGGGCCCAGCACCTGAAGGCGGCGGGCGCCGTGCTCGACGGCTACTCGCGCGACACCAACGAGGTGCTCGAGCTGGGCCTGCCGGTCTTCTCGCTCGGCGGCTATTCGCAGGACCAGGGCCCGCGCGGCAAGGTGGTCGACTACCGCGTGCCGGTGGAGATCCAGGGCGTGCGCGTGCGTCCGGGCGACATCGTGTTCGGCGACCAGGACGGCGTGCTGATCGTGCCGAAGGAGGCCGAGGTCGAGGCCTTCCGCCGCGCGCTCGAGAAGGCCAGCACCGAGAACGCGGTGCGCACCGCCATCCGCAACGGGATGAGCACGGTCGAGGCCTTCGAAACCTTCGGCGTGATGTGACGGGACCGCCTCGCTTCTCTCTCGTACCCCGCCGCCCCATTCACAAGGAGACTCAGATGTTCGATTCGATGTCGCGCCGGCAGCTGCTGGCGGTCGCGGCCGGCGCCGCCATGGCCGGCCTGTCCGGCGGCGCCGTGGCGCAAAGCGCCGCGGAAATCCAGAAGAAGGGCCAGCTCACGGTCGGGCTGCTCGTGGACTTTCCGCCCTACGGCACCACCAATGCGCAGAACCAGCCTGACGGCTATGACGCCGACGTCGCGCGGCTGCTGGCCAAGGACCTCGGCGTCAAGCTCAACCTCGTGCCCGTCACCGGGCCCAACCGCATCCCGTTCCTGCTGACCAACAAGGTCGACCTGCTCGTGGCCTCGCTCGCGATCACGCCCGAGCGCGCCAAGCAGGTCGACTTCTCGGCGCTCTATGCGACCGCCACCGTGATCCTGTACGGCGCGAAGAAGGTCGACATCAAGAGCGCGGCCGACCTCAAGGGACGGCGCATCGGGGTGGCGCGCGCGAGCGTCCAGGACGTGGCGCTGACCGCCATGGCACCCGAGGGCACCGAGATCCGCCGCTTCGACGACGATGCCTCGGGCATGCAGGCGCTGATCTCGGGCCAGGTCGATGCGATCGGCTGTTCCACCACCGTAGCCGCGCAGATCGCCAAGCGCGTGCCGCCCGACACCTACGAGAAGAAGTTCACCGTGCGCGAGCAGGTCATGGCCATCGCCATGCGGCCCGGCCAGGCCGAGCTCAAGAAGACGCTCGACGAGTTCGTCGCGCGCAACCGCGCGAACGGCGAGCTCAACAAGCTCTATCAGAAGTGGCTGGGGACGGACTTTCCGGTGATCGCGGCGTCCTGAGAGCGTCGACCCGACGAGCGCGGCACGCGCCGGTTTTGCGTTAGGGTCGAGGCATGAACCCAGCGTCTGTCTCGCCACTTCTCGTCGTCAGGAGCCTGAGCTTCGCCTACCCCGGGCGGCCCGCGCTCCTGTCCGCCTGGAACGCCAGCGTCGGCGCCGGGGTGACCCAGATCCACGGTGACGACGGCAGCGGAAAGTCGACGCTGCTCCGGCTGCTGGCGGGGAAGCTTCGCGGCGAAGGCCAGCTGGACCTCGCTGGAGCGCGCCTGGACGAAGACCGGGACGCCTATGCCAGGAACCTGTTCTTCGTCGACCCGGAGACCGACGCCTTCAATGAGATCCCGGCGACGCAGTGCACCGCATCGTTGAGTGCCGGCGACCCAGGCTTCGATGCATCGAAGTGGCAAGCGCTCGTGGAGGGCTTCTCCCTGACGCCGCACCTCGAGAAGCCGATGTACATGCTCTCCACCGGGTCGAAACGAAAAGTCTGGCTGGCGGCGGCACTGGCCTCGGGGCGTGCACTCATCTTGCTCGACGAACCCACCGCGGCGCTCGATGCCAACTCGATCCGCTGTCTGTGGCGCACCCTCTCCGAGAGCGCCGGCCGGTCCGACCGCGCGATCGTGATCGCAAGCGCCGAACGGATCGAGGCGGTGCCGCTCGCGGGACTGATCGAACTGCCCTCATCCTGAGGCCAGCTTTCGGTAGCCAGCGCGGCCCGAACACCGGCATCGCGGTTGACAACCCCACGTTTGGGGGATGCGACGAGAAACATGCGCCCCCGGGCTTTTGCGAAAATCCGCGCATGCTTCTTCCTCCTTCGAGCGGTACGGACCGCGCGCAGGGCCTTGCGGCGCGGCTTGGCTGCACAGTGGCCGAGCACTGCGAACCCTATGGAAAATCCAAGCCCGCCGTGTTGGGCAGCCTCTCCGGGCTCGCGCTGACGCTCAAGGAATTCGGTGGGCGCTGGGACCGGGTCGAACGGGTCTACGTGTTCGCCAACTGGCCGATGCTCGAGGCGGCGCTCGAGTACTGCGTGAGAAACAAGGACGAAGCACGCGCGCCGGTGTGAACGAAGGGGCCGCGCCAGAGGCCCGCGCACCCGGTCAGAGCTGTCCCTCGATCGATGCCTTGTCGATCACCGACCACACCTCGCGGATCCGCTGGTCGGCGACCTCATAGAAGACGTTCTCGGCGAACGCGATGCGCCGGCCATTCACCGGCAGTCCCATGAACAGGCCCTTGGGCGTGCATTCGAACGCGAGCCGGCTCGCGATGCGGGGCGGCTCGCTCACGAGCAAGTCGATGAGGAAGCGCAGGTCGGGGATCTGCGCGAAATCGGTCTCGAGCATCTCCCTGTAGCCGGCGAGCCCGAGCCGGACGCCGTTGCGCCGGACGTCGTCGTGCACGAAGTCGCCCAGGCGCGCCCAGTCCTGGGCGTTGAGGCAGTCGATGTAGTGGCGGTAGAGGGTGGCGAGGTCGGAGGCGGTCATGAACGCAGCATAGGAGCCGGCATGCGCCGCGTCTCGCGCCGGGCGGCGAATCGGCGCATTTGCCAGCAGCGCGCCGGCCGAACTCCCCGGGCCTTCAAAGTGTGACGCAGTTCTCATTCCGTGCCGGTCAGCCCGCGATGGTCTGGTTTTCCCTAGGAATCTGGCAATGTTAAGCGCTTGCGCAAGCGCTTACGTCGTTGAAAAATGCCTCCAACGGCGGTGAATGCCGTTTTCAAGGAGGCAAGAGTGCTGATAAAGATTCGCCACGCCGCGGCGTGCATCGCCGTCGTGTTCGCCCACTCGGCGATACCCGGCGCCTTCGCTGCCCAGCCCGTCATCGGCCTGGTCACGAAAGCCGACACCAACCCCTACTTCGTGAAGATGAAGGAAGGCGCCAAACAGGCCGCGGACGCCGGTGGCGCGAAGCTGCTCACGGGTGCCGGCAAGTTCGACAACGACAACGCCGGTCAGGTCACGGCCATCGAGAACATGCTCGCGGCGGGTGCCACGACGATGCTCATCACCCCGAGCGACTCGAAGGCGATCGTGCCGACGATCAAGCGGGCGCAGGCCAAGGGCGTGATGGTCATCGCGCTCGACAGCCCGACCGATCCCATCGAGGCCAGCGACGCGCTCTTCGCGACCAACAACTACACGGCCGGCGAGTTGATCGGCCGGTATGCGAAGGCGGCACTCGGCGGGAAGCCCGCGAAGATCGCGACCATCGACCTGTTCCCCGGGCACCCGGTGGGCGCGCAGCGGCACAACGGCTTCCTCGCGGGCTTCGGCCTGCCCGGCGTGGCCGATGCCAGGAGCAACCAGCTGTCGACCGCGCCCGAGGTGGTCTGCATGGCCGACAGCTACGGCGACCAGCCGCGCGGGCAGACCGCGATGGAGAACTGCCTGCAGAAGTCTCCCGACATCAACCTCGTCTACGCGATCAACGAACCCGCCGCCGCCGGCGCGTACCAGGCGCTGAAGAAGGCGGGCAAGGAGAAGGGTGTCGTCATCGTCGCGGTCGACGGCGGATGTACCGGCGTGAAGAACCTCAAGGCCGGCATGATCGACGCGACCTCGCAGCAGTATCCGCTGCGCATGGCGAGCCTCGGCGTCGAGGCCGGCATCGCCTTCGCGAAGACCGGCAAGAAGGCCAGCGGCTACACCGACACGGGCGTCACGCTGATCACCGACAAGCCCATGCCCGGCATCGACAGCAAGGACAGCGCCGTCGGCCTCGGGCTGTGCTGGGGCGCCAAGTAGGCGCACGCGCGAGCACCCGGCCACCGTTCACCCGTTTCTTCCTCCAGCCGCCATGGCTCGCATGGCGGTCGGGCGCAGCCATGCCGCACGCAGGGCACCACCGCCAACCACGAGGCCGCCATGAGCCATGCATCCCCCACTTCATCGTCGCTCGGCCGAACGGCCGGCCCGTCGCCGGGCCCGAGCCTGCGGCATCGCCTGCCCCGGCTGTCCTCGCTCGGACCGGTCATCGCGCTGCTGCTGGCCTGCACCTTCTTCTCGTTCCAGAGCGATCGCTTCCTGAGCGTCGAGAACTTCTCGCTGGTGCTGCAGCAGGTGATGGTGGTCGGCACCATCGCCATCGGCCAGACCCTGGTGATCCTCACGGCCGGCATCGATCTCTCGTGCGGCATGGTGATGGCGCTCTGCGGCATCGTCATGACGAAGCTCGCGACGGCCGCCGGCCTCGATCCCTATCTCGCGATCGCCTGCGGCATGCTGGTGTGCGTGGCCTTCGGCCTGCTCAACGGCCTGCTCGTGACGC
Organism: Variovorax sp. ISS6; assembly: GCF_056523145.1. Lineage (NCBI taxonomy): Bacteria > Pseudomonadati > Pseudomonadota > Betaproteobacteria > Burkholderiales > Comamonadaceae > Variovorax > Variovorax sp. ISS6. The sequence continues at coordinate 865,060 of NZ_JAWRZC010000002.1, read as the reverse complement.
GGGTACGGCTGCCGGCCTTCATCGTCACGCTCGGCACGATGAACATCGCGTTCGCGATCACGCAGCTCTACTCCAATGCGCAGACCGTGACCGATCTTCCGTCGCCGTTCACCTGGTTCGGCGGCACGGTGTCGATGGGCGGCGTGGAGATCAACTACGGCACCGTGCTCATGCTCGGCCTCTATGCGCTGATGTGGTGGGTGCTGCGCGACACACGGCCCGGCCGTCATGTCTATGCGGTGGGCAACAACCCCGAGGCCACGCGCCTGACCGGCATCTCCACCGATCGCGTGCTGCTCGGCGTCTACATGGTCGCCGGCCTGTTCTACGGCATCGCGGCCCTGCTGTCCGTGGCGCGCACCAGCGTGGGCGACCCCAACGCGGGGCAGACGGAGAACCTCGACGCCATCACGGCCGTGGTGCTCGGCGGCACCAGCCTGTTCGGCGGGCGCGGCCTCCTCCTGGGCACGCTGCTCGGCGCGCTGATCGTGGGCGTGTTCCGCAACGGGCTCACGCTGATGGGCGTGTCCTCGGTCTACCAGGTGCTGATCACCGGCGTGCTGGTGATCCTCGCGGTGGCCACCGACGAACTCTCGCGTAAGAAGGGATGAACATGAACGCCAGAACACCTCCCCCGCTCGTGATGCAGGCGCGCGGCCTGGTCAAGCGCTACGGCCAGGTCACGGCGCTGGACGGCGCCGACTTCGACCTGCGCGCCGGAGAGATCCTCGCGGTGATCGGCGACAACGGCGCAGGCAAGTCCTCGCTGATCAAGGCGCTGTCGGGCGCGACCATTCCGGACGAGGGCGAGATCCTGCTCGACGGCCGGCCCGTGCAGTTCAAGTCGCCGATGGATGCGCGCCGCAAGGGCATTGAGACGGTGTACCAGGACCTCGCCGTGGCGCCCGCCATGACCATCGCCGAGAACCTGTTCCTCGGCCGCGAGCTGCTGCGCGACAGCCTGCTGGGCCGGCTGTTCCGCATCATCGACAAGAAGCGCATGCTGGCCGAAGCCGAGGCGCACATGAAGCTGCTGCAGATCGGCATCCGCTCGATGGTGCAGGCGGTGGAGACGCTCTCGGGCGGCCAGCGCCAGGGCGTGGCGGTCGCGCGCAGCGCCGCCTTCGCGCGGCACGTGGTGATCCTCGACGAGCCCACGGCCGCGCTCGGCGTGAAGGAGGGCAACATGGTGCTCGAGCTGATCCGGCGCGTGCGCGACAAGGGGCTGCCGGTCATCCTGATCAGCCACAACATGCCTCACGTGTTCGAGATCGCCGACCGCATCCACATCGCGCGGCTCGGCCGCCGCGCCGCGGTGGTCAACCCCAACGCGATCGGCATGAGCGACGTGGTCGCGGTCATGACCGGTGCGAAGCGGCCCGAGGACCTCCCCGCGGAGGCACTGGCTTGAGCAAGATGCATCCAGGGAGCTCCCCGTTCGAGGGAATAATCGTGTCCGCCCGGCTTTTGGCGCCGGGCGATCAACAGGAGCAGCTTCCCCTTGCCAACCATGAACGACGTCGCGCTCGCGGCGAAGGTCTCCACAGCCACCGTGTCGCATGTGCTGAACGGCACCCGCGTGGTCCATCCGGACACGGTGCGCGCCGTCGAGGCGGCGATCGCCAAGGTCGGCTACACGCCGAACATCCTCGCGCGCTCGCTGGCGCGCTCGGCCTCGAGCACGATCGGCGTCGCGATCGCGGCGGTGTCGAACCACTACTTCTCGGGCACGGTGCATGCGATCGAAGCCGAGTGCAGCCGGCTCGGGCTGGCGATGCTGTTCGTGGACACGCACGACGATCCGGCCCAGGAGCTGCGGGCCATCAAGACGCTGCACCAGCGCCGCGTGGACGGCATCCTGTTCGCCCCGGCCGCCGATCCCGAGCGGCGGGCGCTGAAGTACCTGCAGGAAGCCAATGTGCCCACGGTGCTGGTCGATCGGCTCATGTCGACGGACTTCGACCAGGTCGGCGTGGAGAACGTGGCATCGACCGCGCAGATGGTCGCGCACCTGGTCGGGCATGGCCACCGGCGCATCGGCTTCGTCTCGGGGGCGCCGGAGCTCTCGACCTCCATGGAACGCCTGCAGGGCTACCGCGACGCGCTGGCGCAGGCCGGGCTGCCCTGGGATGCATCGCTGGTGCGCGAGGGGCAGTCGACGATCGGGCCGGCGCGCGAGGCGGTGAAGGCGCTGCTGGCGCTGCCCGAGCCGCCCACGGCCATCGTCTCGGCCAACAACCTGATGACCATCGGCGTGGTCAGCGCGATCCGCGAGGCGGGCCTGGACATCCCCGATGCCGTGGCCGTGGTGGGCTTCGACGATTTCGACTGGGCCGAGTACTTCGAGCCACGCCTCACGGTCATGGCACAGCCGGTGCAGGACATCGGCCTGCGCGCGATGAAGCTGCTCAACAAGCGCATCAAGGCGCCCGACGGTCCACGGCAGACCGTTCGCCTGGCGCCGACCTTCATGGTGCGCCGTTCCTGTGGCTGTGCCTAGCCGACGCTGACCGGCGCGCCATGCGGGGAGCGATCCCCGCATGAGCACGAACGTTTCGCTGGGGATCGATCTCGGCACCTCCGCGGTAAAGGTGCTGCTGCTGGACGAGGACGGCACGGTGCTCTGCCATGTCGACAAGCGCCTGCCGATCTCCCGTCCGCAGCCCGACTGGTCGGAGCAGCATCCCCGCCAGTGGTGGGCCGCGTGCGCGAGGCGCTGGCCGACCTGCGCAACGCCTGTCCACGGGCCTGGCCGTGCATCGCCTGCATCGGCCTCACGGGCCAGATGCACGGCGCGGTCGTGCTGGACCGCGACGACCAGCCGATCCGCCCGGCGATGCTGCACAACGACGGGCGCGCGGTGAAGGAAAGCCGGGAGATCGAAGCCGCGGTGCCGCAGGTGGCGGCGATCGCCGGCAGCCGGCCGATGGCCGGCCTCACCGCGCCCAAGCTGCGCTGGATGGCGCGGCACGAGCCCGAGCGCTTCGCCGCCATCGACTGCGTGCTGTCGCCCAAGGACTACCTGCGGCTGCGCCTGACCGGCGAACGCGCCACCGACGTCTCGGATGCGGCGGGCACGCTGTGGTTCGACGTGAAGCGGCGCTGCTGGAGCGAACCGCTGGTCGCGGCCAGCGGCCTCGCGCTCTCGCAACTGCCGCGCGTGCGCGAGTCCATCGAGCCGGGCGCGACGCTGCTGCCGCAGGTCGCGGCCGAGCTCGGCCTGGCGGCCGGCGTCGTGGTGGCTGCCGGCGGCGGCGACACGCCGGTGTCGGGCCTGGGCATCGGCTCGATCGAACTGGGCGAGGCCTTCGTCAACCTGAGCACCAGCGCATCGATCGTGGCCGTGACGGGCCACGCCGCCATCGACGAGGCGGCGTCGATCCACGCCTGGTGCCATGCGCTGCCCGGGCGCTGGTACCAGATGGGCGCGATGCTCTCGGGCGCGAGCTGCCTGCGCTGGATCAGTCGCGTCGTCGGCGAGCCCGACGAAGACGCGTTGCTGCGCGTGATCGAAGGCAACATGGCACGAGGGGGCCATCCCGCGCAGGCCTTGCATCCGGCACAGGCGCCCCTTTTCCTGCCCTATCTGTCGGGCGAGCGCACGCCGCACAACGACGTGGACGCGCGCGGCGTCTTCTTCGGCCTGTCGCACGACACGAACGCCGCGCTGCTCGGGCACTCGGTGCTCGAAGGCGTATGCTTCGGCCTGCGCGATGCCATGGCCGCGATCGAGTCGACCGGCACGCGCATCGCCTCCCTGGCCGTCGTCGGCGGGGGCGCCCGCAGCATCTACTGGACCGAGATGCTCGCCAGCGTGCTGGGCAAGCCGGTGCACCGGCTCGCGGGCGGCGAACTCGGCGCTGCGCTTGGCGCCGCGCGGCTGGGCTGGCTCGCGCTCGGCCATGACCCACGGGCCGTGTGCAGGCCCGCGCGCGTGGTGTCGCGCCACCAGCCCGACGAAGCGCTGGCTTCGATGTTCGACACCCGCTACCGGAGTTTCCGCGACATGTACCGCGCCCTGGCCCCCCTGTTCGGCGCGCGTGCGCAGGCGCTTTCTCCCCGCTTCATGGAGCCCGTGCAATGAGCATCGCCACCGCCTTCGCCCCCGTCGCCCGCGCCACGTACGCGCCGGCAGGTGCACCGCATCCGCGCGAGCCGCACGAGGCCACCTTCGAACACGCACTGCTGCGCGACCCGGCGCTGGGCTTCGAGACCGCGCCATCCAGCGGCATCGGCTGCCTCGTGCACGGCGCGCCGTCGCGGCTGGACCGTTGGCACTACCACGACGAATACGAGCTGCACCTGGTCGTCAAGACCCGGGGCAAGGCCTACATCGGCGACGAGATCGTCGATTTCGCGCCGGGCTTCCTCGCGCTGATCGGCCCATCGGTGCCGCACCATTTCGTCTCCCACGACATACCGGCGGGCGGCGTGGCCGCGCGAAGCCTGGCGATCCAGTTCGGCGACGATGCCTTGCGCCAGGCGGCGGGCCTGTTTCCCGACCTGGGCGAGGCCTTGCGCCTGCTGTAGCGGGCACGCCACGGGATCGAGTTCGCGGGCATGGGGGAGGAGATCCGCGAACACTTCCACCGCATCCGGGCCTACCGCGGCCTGGCGCGCTTCGCGGAGCTGGTGGCACTGCTGAGCTACCTCGCGACCTGGCCCGAGAGCCATCCGCTGTCGATGGACCGCGCGCTCCCGCGGCCATCGCAGGAAGTCACCGAACGGCTGTCGAGCCGGATCGACAAGGTGGTCGGCCACATCTGCGAGCACTACATGGAAGACCTCACGCTGGGCGGGATGGGCGAGCTCGCGGGCATGGGCGCGCAGACTTTCTCGCGCTCCTTTCACCGGGTGATGGGCTGCACCTTCGTCGAGTTCGTGACGCGCACGCGCATCACCAAGGCATGCCACCTGCTTCGTCACACCGACCAGCAGATATCGAGCATCTGCTACCAGGTCGGGTTCAACAACATCTCGAACTTCAACCGCCACTTTCGCCGGCTTCGCGGGATGACCCCGGCGGCGTACCGCAGCGACAAGGCATTCCTCCAATCGGCCGGCGCATAGCCGCTACCAGCGAGCACTCCATGCAAGATCTTTCGTCTCCCTTTACGGGGAGCCCCCGCGGCGTGGCCGGACTGCGCGGCGTCACCAAGCAGTTCGGCGGCACGGTCGCGCTGAGCGACGCGTCCTTCGACCTGATGCCCGGCGAGGTGCTGGCCCTGCTGGGCGAGAACGGCGCGGGCAAGAGCACCTGCGTGAAGCTGCTCGCCGGCGTGCACCAGCCCACGCGCGGCGAGGTGCACGTCGGCGGCGAGCCGGTCACGCTGCGCTCGCCGCTCGATGCCCAGCGCATGGGCATTGCCGTGATGCACCAGCACCCGGGACTGTTCGCCGATCTCTCGGTGGCCGAGAACCTGTTCATGGGGCGGCAGCTCAAGAGCCCGTTCGGCGCGCTCGACCATCGCCGCATGCATGCCGAGGCCGAGCGCCTGCTCGAGACCGTGGGCCTGTCGTGCGCGCCGCGCACGCCGCTCGGCCGGCTGCGCAGCTCCGAGCAGCAACTGGTGGAAGTGGCGCGCGCGCTGTCGGTGCAGGCTCGCGTCCTGATCATGGACGAGCCCACCGCCGCGCTGACCACGCGCGAGGTCGACCGGCTGTTCGAGGTCGTGGCGCAGCTGCGCACCCGCGGCGTGGCGATGATGTTCGTGGGCCACCGCATGGAGGAGATCTACCGCGTGTCGGACCGCGTGGCGGTGCTGCGCGACGGCCGCATCGTCGAGGTCGCGCCGGTGGCCGACATGCCGCACGACCGCGCGGTGCGGCTGATGATCGGGCGTCCACTGGCGGACCTGTATCCGGCGCTCGCGCCGCCGGCCGGTCCGGTCGTGCTCGAGGTGGAGCAACTCGGGCGCGACGGTGCGTTCGAGGACGTGTCGTTCGACCTCCAGGCCGGCGAGATCCTCGGCATTGGCGGGCTGGTCGGCAGCGGCCGCACCGAGATCGCCCGCGTGCTCTTCGGCATCGACCGGCCCACCAGCGGGCACATCGTGCTGGCCGGCGAGCGCCGCGTCTTCGCCTCGGCCGCCGAGGCGATGGAGGCGGGCATCGCCTACGTGTCGGAGGACCGCCTGGGCCAGAGCCTGGTCATGGACTTCGGCATCCTCACCAACGCCACCCTGGCGGTGCTCGACCAGGTCAAGCGCGCGGGCCTGGTGAACCGCGAGGCCGAGCTGCGCGCGGTCACGCCGCACCTGGACCGCCTGCGGCTTCGCTACCGCAGCTACGACCAGCCCATCGGCGACCTCTCGGGCGGCAACCAGCAGAAGGTGGTGCTGAGCAAGTGGCTGGCGACCGGCCCGAAGGTGCTGATCCTCGACGAGCCCACGCAAGGCGTCGACGTGCGGACCAAGGCCGAGGTGCACGCCATGATGGCGGACCTGGCGCGCGGCGGCATGGCGATCGTGATGATCTCGTCGGAGCTGCCCGAGTTGCTGGGCATGAGCCATCGCGTGCTGGTGATGCGCGAGGGGCGCATGTCGGGCAGCTTCGACCGTTCCGAGGCCACGCAGGAGTCGGTGATCTATGCGGCCACCGATGCGGGGCGGGCGAGCGCGGCCGCATCGGCGGCGCCGCGCGTCGACGTGGCGATGCCGACCCCCGTGGCCACCGCCGGACGAAACACCGCCGCGCGGCGGCTGTCCGCCGCACTCCCGCGGCGCGAACTGGGCCTGCTCGTGGTCATCGCGGCCGTGGTGCTGGGCGTCTCGCTGCTGAACCCGCGCATGCTGAGCGCCAGCAACCTGAGCGCGCTGGCGATGGATGCGGGGCTGCTGCTGATCGTCGCGCTGGCGCAGATGCTGGTGCTGCTGACCCGCAACATCGACCTGTCCGTCGCCTCGGTGATCGGGTTGTCGGCCTATGTGGCCGCGGCATTGATGCGGGCGCATCCCGAGCTCGGCACGGCCGCTGCCATCGGCGCGGCCGTGGGCGTGGGCCTGGCCTGCGGGCTGGTCAACGGCGCCATCGTCACCTATGGCGGCGTGCCGGCCATCGTCGTGACCCTGGGCACGCTCGCGATGTACCGCGGGCTCGACAGCATGCTCGCGAGCGGCAGCCAGGTCAGCGCCGACCAGGTGCCGGCGTCGTGGCTCGAGGTGTCGAGCCGCGCGGTGATGGGCCTGCCGGCCACGGCCTGGCTCGCGCTTGCCGCGGCGCTGGCCGTGGGGCTCGGCCTGCGCTATGCGACCGTGGGCCGCGACGTCTATGCGATCGGCTCCAACCCCGATGGCGCGCGGCTGATCGGCATCCCGATCGGGCGCCGCGTGCTCGCCGTGTTCTGCATCGCCGGCATGCTGGCCGGCTTCACCGGCGCGATGTGGGCGTCGCGCTACGCGACCATCGATTCGCGCACCGCCTTCGGCTTCGAGCTCACCGTGATCGCCGCCGTGGTGGTCGGCGGTGTCGCCATCCGCGGCGGCTCGGGCACCGTGCTCGGCGTGGTGCTGGGGGTGGTGGCGCTGCTGCTGATCCGCAACGGGCTGGTGCTGCTGCGCATCGATCCCCTGTGGCTGCAGGCCGTCTACGGCCTCGCGATCCTCGCCGCCATCACGATCGACGCGGTCGTGACGCGGCGCGCCAACCAACCCCGGCGCGTGACCAGGAGCCTCGCATGAACCGCTTCGTTCGATGGCTGGGCCGCGCGGCCGGCTGGGAAGGTTTTCTCGCGCTGCTGGTGCTGTTGGTGGCGGCCTACGGGTGGGCCCGCGTGCCGGGCTTCGCCACCTCGTTCAACCTGTCGCAGATCGCGGCGGGCGTCTCCGAGAAGGCGCTGCTGGTGCTGCCGATGGTGCTGTTGATCATCGCGCGCGAGATCGACCTTTCGGTCGCCAGCATCCTCGGCCTGTGCAGCGTGGTGCTGGGGCTGCTGCTGCGCGCCGAGGTGCCGCTGGCCGCCGCCGTGGCCGCCACCTTCGCGGTGGGCGCGGCCGCCGGCGCGATGAACGGACTGCTCGTCACGCGGCTGCTGCTGCCTTCGCTGGTGGTCACGCTGGGCACGATGGCGCTGTTCCGCGGGCTGAGCTACATCCTGCTGGGCACAGACTCGGTCAGTGAATTGCCGGCCCTGCTGACCGATTTCGGGGTCGACAACGTGCCGGGAACGGCCGTGCCCTGGATCTTCGTTCCCTTCCTGCTGCTGGCTCCCGTCTTCGCCGTGTTCCTGCACCGTACCGCGACCGGCCGGCGCATCTATGCCATCGGCGGCAATCCCGACGTGGCGCTCTACACGGGCATTCGCGTGGCGCGGCTGCGCATGGGCATGTTCGTGGCGAGCGGGCTGGTCTGCGCGCTGGCCAGCGTGGTGCTCACCGCGCGGCTGTCGAGCGCGCGCGCCAGCAACGGGCTGGGCTTCGAGCTCGATGTCATCACCATCGCGCTGCTCGGCGGCATCAGCGTCTTCGGCGGGAGGGGGCGCATGGGCGGCGTCTTCTGGGCCCTGGCGCTGGTGGCGTTGATCCGCAACCTGCTCGCGCTGAACCAGACCGGCGGCGACGCGCAGGGCCTGGCCATCGGCTTCCTGCTGATCTTTTCGCTGTTGCTGAGCAACGGCATTCGCAGGCTGGCGAACACCGCGTTCGCGCGACGGCTCGTCCAGCGCTTTTCCAACCGCCGGATCGAAGGACCGGTCCCCTGAGGAGACAACCATGACACTGAAGAAGACCCTCGCTTGCTGCCTGATCGCCTGCGGCTGCATGGCCGCGGCCCTGCCGGCCTCGGCGGCCGACCCCGCGTGCCTGAAGGCGCCGGGCACCATCGGCTTCCTGCCGAAGATGGACACGGACCCCTACTTCCATGTGGCGCGCCAGGGTGCGCTCGAGGCGCAGAAGGAGATCGGCGGCAAGCTGATTCAGCAGGCGCCCTCGACCGCCACGGCCGATGCGCAGATCGAGTTCGTGAATGCGCTGGTGGCGCAGAAGGTCGACGTGCTCGTGGTCTCCAGCACCGACGCGAACGCGCTGGCACCGGCGCTGCGGCGCGCGCGTGCCCAGGGCGTGCGCGTGATGACCTACGACTCCGATGCGACCAAGGAGGCGCGCACGCTGTTCATCAACCAGGCGCGTTCCGACAGCCTGGCGCTGCAGATGCTCGACAGCATGGGCGCGTTGATCGGCTACAGCGGCGAGTTCGCGATCCTGTCGAGCACGCCCACCGCGACCAACCAGAACACGTGGATCTCCGTGATGAAGGCGCAACTCGCGAACAATCCCAAGTTCACGCAGATGAAGCTGGCGCAGGTGGCCTACGGCGAGGAGAGCGAGCAGATCAACCAGCAACAGGCGCTGGCACTGGCCGAGGCCTTCCCGAACCTCAAGGGCATCCTGGTGCCGGCGGGCATCGGCCTGCCGGCGGCGGCGCGCGCGCTCGAGCAATCGGGCGGCATCCAGAAGATCAAGCTCACGGGCGTCGCACCCGCGACCTTCATGAAGAAGTACATCGAAGCCGGCTCCGCGCAGGACATCTGGTGGAACGTGAGCGACCTCGGCTATCTCGCCTACCACGCCGCACAGCAACTGGCCCAGTGCAAGATCACCGGCAAGAAGGGCGAGAGCTTCACGGCGGGCCGCCTGGGCAGCTACACCATCCTCGACAACGGCGAGATCGTGCTGGGAGAGGCCGAGATCGTGACGCCGAAGAACCTGCAGAAGTTCAAGTTCTGAGCCGGTCCGGCCGCGGTGGGCGCCGTCAATCCATCGAGAAGCCCGAGGCCTTGATCACCGGCGCCCAGATGGCGGTCTCGTCCTTCGCCTTCTTCGCGAGCTCCTCGGGCGAGCTGGGCTTGGGGTCGAAGGCGAGCTCGCCCAATCGCTGCCGCACCTCGGGCAGGACCAGCACGCGGCGCATCGCGGCATTCCAGCGCTCGACCGAGGCGGCCGACGTGCCGGCCGGTGCATAGAGGCCGAAGAAGCCGCGCGCGACGACCTGCTTGAACCCCAGCTCGGAGAACGTCGGCACGTCGGGAATCCGCGGGTCGCGCGTGCTGCCCGGCACCGCGAGGATTCGCACCCGGCCGTTGCGATGCATCTCGAGCATGTCGGTCAGTGTGTTGATGCCCGCCGACACGTGGCCGCCGATCATGGCCGTCAGCAGCGGCGGTCCGCCTTGAAACGGCACATGAACGAGGTCGACGCCGATGTCCTTGCCCACCATCAGGCCGATGAAGTGCAAGGGGCTGCCCGGTGCCGGCGAGCCGAAGTCCGCGCGCGGGCGATTGGCGCGTGCCCATGCGACGTATTCGGGAAAGCTCTTCGCGCCCGTCTCCGCGCCGGTGGCGAACGCGAAGGCGAACTCGGCGACGAGGGAGATCGGCACCAGCTCCGCCACTTCGTAGCCGGGCTTCCTGAAGACCAGCGGGTTCGTCGTGACCAGCGCGTCCGGCGCGAGCATCACGACCGAGCCATCCCGAGGAAGACCCTTGAGCGCCATCGCCGCGATGCGGCCGCCGGCACCCGGGCGGTTGTCGACGAGCACGGGCCGCTGGAAGTCCAGGCGCAACTTGTCGGCCAGCAGGCGAGCGATGGTGTCGGCCGATCCGCCGGCCGGGAATCCCACCACGATGCGCAGGGGCCCCTCGCCGGATTGCGCATGGGACGCGGTGACCGTCGCCCACGTGAGCGCGGAGAGAAGAAGCGCTCGCAACAGGCGTGAATGAAATCTCATGGCTCTACTCCCCACGACAGGTGGATGGACCGAAGGTCGACACGGCGAACTGCCGGTGCCGTGATCGAAGGCTAAGGTCGCGCCCGCGCCCCGCACTATCGAAAACTGGCAAACATCGCGCCCCGGCCGCGCATACCGACCCGATCTTGTTGTCAACGCAATGGCTCGAAGCTACGCTGGACTTCCCTCTTCGCAGCGGCTTCACACCATGGATTGGTCACTTCCCTACGCATCGCATCGCATGCCGACCCTGGCACGCAACGTGGTCTCGACCTCGCAACCGCTGGCCGCGCAGGCAGGGCTTTCGATGATGCAGATCGGAGGCAATGCCGTCGATGCCGCGTTGGCGACGGCCATTGCATTGACGGTGGTCGAGCCCATCATGAACGGCATCGGCGGCGACATGTACGCGCTGGTCTGGGACGGCCATGAACTGCATGGCCTCAATGCCACCGGCGCGGCACCCGCGGCCTGGCGTCCCTCGCGTTTTGCGGGGCGCACCGAGATGCCGCGCGTCGGTTGGGATTCGGTCACCGTGCCCGGCCAGGTGGCCGGATGGCTGGCGTTGTCGGAGCGCTTCGGCGTGCTGCCGTTCGAACGCCTGTTCGAGCCGGCGATTCGTTACGCGCGGGAGGGGTTTCCCGTGTCGCCGGTGATCGCCTCGGTCTGGCCCCAGCTCGCCGCCCTGGTGGCCGACCAGCCCGGCTTTGCCGATGCCTTTCTGCCGGGCGGGCGGGCGCCGCGAGCGGGCGAGCTCTGGCGCTTCGCCGATCAGGCCCGCACGCTTGCCGAGATTGCGCAGAGCCGTGGCGCATCGTTCTATCGCGGCGAACTGGCCCAACGGATGCTGCAGCATTCCGAGGCCCATGGCGGTGCGTTGAGCGCGGAGGACCTGGCCGCGCATCGGGCGGAATGGGTCCAGCCGCTGGCCTTGCGCTACCGCGACTTCACGCTGCACGAGATTCCGCCGAATGGCCAGGGCATCGCGGCCCAGATGGCGCTGGGCATGCTGCGGCATTTCGATCTGCGGGCCAGTGGCCTCGATACCGCAGCGACGCTGCATCTGCAGATCGAGGCCATGAAGCTGGCCTTCTCCGATCTGCATGCACATGTCGCCGATCCGCGCTTGATGAAGGTCAGTGCGAGTGCGCTGCTCGACCCCGACTACCTGGCCGCACGCGCCGCTGCCATCGATCCCACGCGCGCGGGCCGCCCGCAGGCCGGAACGCCCAGGGCCGGCGGCACCGTGTACCTGGCCGCGGCCGACGCGGGCGGCATGATGGTCTCGTTCATCCAGTCGAACTACTACGCCTTCGGCTCGGGCATCGTCGTGCCCGGCACGGGAATCTCGCTGCACAACCGCGGATGGAACTTCAGCCTCGTGCCGGGACATCCCAATGAAGTGGGGCCCGGCAAGAAGCCCCTGCACACGATCATTCCCGGCTTCGTGACGGGCCCCGACCACCAGCCCGTGATGGCCTTCGGCGTCATGGGTGGGTTCATGCAGGCGCAGGGCCATGTACAGATGATGTGCAGGCTCGCGGACTTCTCCCAGAATCCGCAGGCCATGAACGACGCGCCGCGGTTCATGGTCTCGCCGCTCGACGGCAGCGTGAAGCTCGAAGCGCACATGCCCGCGGAAGTCGCCGAAGGGCTGCGGACCCGGGGGCATGCCGTCCAGATACTGCCGACCGGGCATCTGGATTTCGGCGCCGCGCAACTGGTGCAGCGCGGCGGCGAACATTTCTACATCGCCGCCTCCGACGGGCGGCGCGACGGCCTGGCTGTCGGCTACTGAGCGTCGGACGCGAGTCAGCTCAGCAAGGCCGCGCGCACCGCGTCGAAGCTCGCGCGATCGGCGGTGCAGATCAGCCCACCGCTGCGGTGCGCGGGCCGGTATGCCGAGCCGTCGTGATGCGCCGCGTAGCCGCCCGCCTCGCGATGCAGCAGCCAGCCCGCCGCATGGTCCCAGGGCATGAGCTTGTTGTAGAACAGGGCGTCGATGTCGCCCGCGGCCGCGAGCCGGTATTCGTGCGCGGCGCAGCGGAACCAGTTGGTCATGCCCAGGCGCGACAACCGTGCGTTGACTTCGCTGCGCAGCGGCTCGGGCAGGAAGTTCGTGCCGACGATGGCTTCCATCTTCTCGACGGGGACCGCGGGCGCGACCTGCAATGGATGCCTTGCGCCCGAGGCCGATTCGATCCACGCGCCGCCGCCACGGATCGCGAAGGCCGTGTCTGCGCGCACCGGGTCGTGGATCGCCGCCGCGATCACCTCGCCCCGCGCGGTCACCGACGCCATGGTGCCGAACAAAGGCAGGCCACTCGCGAAGTTCTTGGTGCCGTCGAGCGGATCGACGATGAATGCGAGCTCGGCGTCGTCGATGGCCTCGAGCAATGCGGGCTCGCGCGCGCAGGCCTCCTCGCCGATCAGCACGGCCTCGGGGTGGCGCGTGCGCAAGCCGGCGAGCACCGCGGCCTCGCAGGCCTCGTCGGCGTCGGTCACGATGTCGAAGGACGAGGTCTTGCGCCGGCGGTCGACGGTGTGGAGCGTGCGGAAGCGCGGCATGATTTCTGCGCGCGCGGCAGTGGCGAGAAGCGATCCCAGGAACGCGAGGTCGTCGGAGGTGAAAAGCGAAGCGGACATGCGAGGTACCGAAGGAGTGGGCTCGCGGGGAGGATAAGGCGGTTCCTTCAGCCCCGCTTGAGTTCCGGCAACACCTCTTGCGCGAACAGCCGCATCCCGCGCATCGCCACCGCGCGATCGATCACGCCGTTGCCATTGAAGACGCAGCGCAGTTGCCGGATGCCGGTGCGCGCGACGAGGGTCTGTATCTGTTCCAGGCACGAAGCCGGATCGCCGACGAGCGCCTGCGAGCGCAGCACCTCGGCAGGATCGCGCATCGCCAAGGTGCCAGGGGCCTGCCCGCGCAGGATCGCGAAATGCTCGCGCCGGCGATGGAGCAGGGGCAGCAGCGCGTCGAACTGCCGACGCGCCTCGACCGGGGTCGCGCCGATACAGACGTAGCGCGACAGCGAGGAGCGTGCGAGGAAGGCGGCACGTCGCGGCGCTACCGCTTCATCGTCGAGCGCAGCGAAAGCCGCCTCCACATGCGCGAGCTGCGCCGGCTCCGGTGGTTCCAGGCTCAACAGCAGCGGCAGGTCCTCCGTGACGGCGAAGCGCATCGTCTCCTCGGTCGAGCCCGCGATGTACAGCGGCGGTGCCGAGGTCGAGAGGTGGCGGATCTGCTGCGCCTCGAAGCGCCAGGGGCCGTCGCTCGACGACACGCTCTCGCCGCGCAGGGCCGCGATCACCAGGCGGCAGCCCTGCGCGAAGCGCTCGCGCGTCTGCTGCGGATCGATCTCGAGCGCGCGCAGGGTCGATGCATCGGTGCCACGCCCGAGTCCCGCGTCGAAGCGGCCATCGCTCTGCAGCGCCAGTTGTGCGATCTCCTCGGCCAGCAGCAGCGGATGGTGCAGCGGCACCACCAGCGCGGAGACGCCGATGCGCAGCCGTTCGGTGCGCGCGAGCAGCGCGGCCGCCAGCAGCAGCGGCGAGGGATAGGGGCCGCCTTCGGCGAGCAGGCGGAATTCGTGGAACCACGCGCCGTCGAAGCCCAGCCGCTCGGCTTCCTCGAAGAACGCGAAGAACTCGCGCGACGGGCCGAGCGTGGCCTCGCGCGACCAGCCGGCCAGGTCGATGCGCAGCGCGCGTGCGGTCATGGCGCGGGAGCGGCCGTGAAGAAGCGCAGGCCGCCGCTCGAGAAGGCGGCGATGCCCGGGCCATAGGCCTGCGCCAGGCGTTGGTCGCTCAGCACCTCGGCCGGCGTTCCGCTCGCCACCAGCCGGCCCTGGCCGAGCAGCGCGAGCCGGTCGCACCAGGTGCTGGCCACATGCAGGTCATGCAGCACCACGAGCACGGCGCACGTGCGGGCGCTGTCGCGCAGCAGGGCCATCAGGCGGTGGTGGTGCGGAATGTCGAGGTGGGCCGCGGGCTCGTCGGCCACCAGCAGCCGCGGGTCGTGCGCGAGCGCGCGCGCCACGCCGACGCGGGCGCGCTCGCCGCCCGACAGCGAGGCATGGCGGCGGTCGATCAGCGCGTCGAGCTCGAAGCGAGCGACCAGCGCGGGATCGGGCGCGCGGCCCGGGCGCTGCAGCTGCAGCATCTCGCGCACCGTCAGGTCCCAATGGCTCTCGCCGTGCTGCGCGACATAGCCGATGTGGCGCGCAAGCTCGGCCGGTTTCCACTGGTCGAGTGCGCGCCCGAGCAGCGCGACGCGACCCTCGCGGGGTCGCACCAGCCCGAGCGCGGCGCGCAGCAGCGTGGTCTTGCCCGAGCCATTGGGGCCGACGATGCCGAACAGGCCGCGCTCGGGGATCGCGAGGTCGATGCCGTCGAGCAGGGTGCGACCCGAAGCCTGCACCCGCAGGCCGTCGAGGCGCAGGGCATCGGCCGTCATCCGCGTCTCCACAGCAGCAGCGCAAGGAAGAAGGGGCCGCCGATCAGTGCCGTGAGCAGGCCCGCCGGGATCTCGCTCGGAGCCATGGCCGAGCGCGCCAGCGCATCCACCAGCACCATGAGGGCGCCGCCGGCGATGGCGCAGGGAACGGTGAGCCGCGCATGCAGCGGGCCGATCCACCAGCGCATCACGTGCGGCACGATCAGGCCCACGAAGCCGATCAGGCCGCCCCAGCTCACGGCCAGCGCCGTCGCGAGCGAGGCCACGAGCACGGCACGCGCCGAGAAGGAGGCGGCGCGCACGCCCATCGCATGGGCCGTGTCCTCGCCCAGCCCGAGCGCGTCGAGGCCGCGGCCCAGTGCGCGCACCAGCAGCACCAGCACCAGCAGCACGGGCGCGAGCACGGCGATCTCGGCGCTCGTGGGCGTCTGCACGCCACCGAGCTGCCAAGAGATGATGGCGCGCAGGTTGGTCGACTCGTCGCCGAACACGATCACGATGAGGCTGCGCAGGGCGGCCAGGATCGCGGCCAGGCCGACGCCCGCGAGCAGCAGGCGGTTGCTTTGCCAGCCACCGCCGAGCCTGCCGGCCAGCAGCACCAGCCAGCTCGCGCCCCAGGCGCCCGCGAAGGCCAGCACCGGCAGGCTCAGCGCGGTGGGCACCAGCGCCGGCAGCAGCAGCGAGACCGCGGCGCCCACGGCCGCGCCGCTGGCGCTGCCGAGCAGGTAGGGTTCGGCCAGCGGGTTGCGGAACACGCCCTGGAACACCAGGCCCGCCAGCGACAGGCAGGCGCCGACAAAGAAGGCCCCGGCCACGCGCGGCGCGCGCCACACGCGCACCAGTTCGGCCTGCAGGGTGCCGGTGCCCCACCACTGGGTGGGCCAGACCGTGGCGGCGCCCACGCTCAGCGCGAGCACCACGGCAGCGGCCAGCAGCAGGAGCAGCACGAGCCACACCGTGGTCGTCGATGCACGCCGGCCGTCGGTGGCGCGCCTCATGCGAAGCGCTCCGGATGCAGCGCGCGCGCGTACTGCTCGACGGCCTCGATCTGGCGCGGGCCGGGAATCAGCTTGTGGCCGCGCTCGAGCACGACCACGCGCTTCGTGCGCACGGCGCGCAGCGTGTGCCAGCCGGGGCGCTGGCCGATCAGCGCCGGATCGCGCGGCACCTGTTGCAGCGAGACGATTACGTCGGGGTCGCGCGCGAAGATCGCCTCGGCGCTGACCTGGGCCGCGCCCTGGAGGTCGGCGAACACGTTGCGTCCGCCGGCCCAGCCCAGCGCGTCGTTGGCATAGTGGCCCGTGCCCACGGTCTGGAAGGCACCGCGCGCGGCGGCGGCGGTCTCGAAATAGACGCTGCGACGCGGCGCGCCCTCGAGCCGGCGCTCGATCGCGGCCAGCCGCGCCTGCATGTCCTCGCGCACCCGGCGCGCCTGTTCGTCGGCACCTGTCGCGCGCCCGAGCAGGTCGATGTTGCGGAACACCGAGGGCAGGTCGGGATGCGCGAGCACCACGCAGGGCAGCTTCGCGCGGTCGAAGGCATCGACAAGCGACAGCGCTGAATGGTGCGAGGGCGTGACCACGAGCAGGTCGGGCTGGAAGGCGGCCACCGCCTCGGCCGAGTAGCCGAGCGCGCTGCCGATGCTGGGCTTGGCGCGCGCATCCTCGGGCCAGCGCACGCGCCCGCCGATGGCCACCACGCGGTCGGCCAGGCCCAGCGCCCAGGCCAGCTCGACGTTGCTCGGGAACACCACCACGATGCGTTGCGGCGCGCGCGGCACGACGACGCGCCGGCCCAGCGCATCGACGAGTTCGCGCGGGAAGCCGGCCGACGGCGCCCCCTCGGCGCCCGCGGGCAGAACGGCCGTGATGCACACCATGCCGAGGATCGCGTCGCGCCGGTTCACGCTCAGAAGGTGTAGCGCGCGCGGGCGAACACCGTCCTCGGTGCACCGGCGTTGCCGGCTTCCTGCGCCGACAGGTCGTCGGCGATGTAGTACTTGTTCGTCAGGTTGTTCACCCCGGCCTGCAGTGTGAGCGAAGGATTGACGCGGTAAGCCACGGCGACGTTGAGCAGCAGGTAGGCGGGCAGCTTCTGCGGATTGACCGCATTGTCGCGGAGGTAGCGGCTGCCCACGTAGCTGGCTGTGCCGGTCACGGCCCAGGCGCCGTGCGCATAGGTCAGGCCCGCGCCCGCGATGTTGTGGGCCGACATGCGCACGCGGTAGCCGCCGAAGTTGGTGCTGCGCGCGCCGCTGTCGGTGTAGGTCTGGAAGTCCTTGAGCCGCGCGTCCTGCCAGGTGTAGTGCAGGTAGCCGTTCCAGCGCGGCGAGAGCTGGAACTGCCACTGGGTTTCGATGCCCTTGGTGCGCGAGGTCGCGTTGCTGAAGACGAAGGAGTCGGGGCCGTTGCGGTAGGAGCGCTGGCCGTCGATCTTCTCGGCCTCGAACAGGCTGACCTGATAGCTCCAGCGGTCGTCCGCCGCGCGGCCCTTCAGGCCCACTTCCTTGCTGCGCGTGATCTCGGGCCGCAGGATGTCGGGCACCACCACGCCGCCGCGCGTGTTGAGCGCCACCGCCTGCGGCCGGAAGCCTTCGCTCCAGTTCGCGAACACGGCGTGCGAGGAGGCATCGCCCTGCAGGAACAGCCAGTCCACGCCGGCGCGCGGGCTGGTGTGGCTGCCTTCCTGCGCCGAGATCACCTGCGTGCCCGTGCGGCCGAGGGTCTGCTCGAAGCGGTCGTGGCGCACGCCCAGCGTGAAGCCGACCGGGCCGTACTCGAAGCGGTCCTGCAGGTAGACGCTGCGCACCTCCTGGTCGAAGCGCGAGGAGGTGATGCTGCCGCGCACGCCGCGCGGATCGTTGCGCACGTTGCTCACGGGGATGTCGTAGAACGGCCCGCGGTAGGTGGGCGCGTTGCTGAAGCTCGGCGAGTCGAGGCCCTGCCAGCCGCGCTCGAGGTTGAAGCCGGCCTGGAACTCGTTGCTCCAGCCCTTGCCCGCCATCAGGTGCGTGGCGGCGAGCTCGTGGTAGACGCCGCGGTCGGCGGTGTAGCTCTCGGAATAGCCCTTGCTCACGGCCGCGGGCGGCGGAACGATGGTGATGCCGCCGGCGAAGAAGCGGTTGTAGCGCGCGAAGCTGCTCAGGTGGTTGATCGACCAGCCGGCGCCGAGCTCGAAGCGGTTCTTCCACGAGAACGACTGGTAGTCGCCCGTGACGTAGGAGTCGGGAATGCCGTAGTTGTCGCGCGAGGTGATGCCGAAGATCGGCTTGCCGTTGACCAGCGGCACGATCGAGCCGCGGTCGCCGCGCACGCGTGTGTCGTAGAGCTGGAAGCCGGTGGTCCAGTGGCGCGTGACGGCGAAATCGCCGCCGACCAGCAGGGCCGACTGCGCGCGGCCGGCATCGCGCTGGAAGCCGTTGTAGTCGCTGTTGGCCACGCCCACATAGAGGTTGCCGCGCTCGAAGTCCCAGCGGTAGCGCAGGCTGCCGTCGAGGCGGCCGTAGCTGCCGACGGTGGCCGTGAGGCTGCCGCCCGCGCGCTCGGGCTTCATGAAGAACTGCGCCACGCCGCCGATCGCGTTCTTGCCGTAGAGCGCCGAGGCCGGGCCCTTGATGAACTCGAGCCGGTCCACCAGGTCGGGCGCGATCAGCGTGATGTCTGCATTGCCCTGCAGCAGGCGCAGCGGCACGCCGTCCATCAGCACCAGCACGTCCTGCGTGTCGCGCAGGCCGCGGGTCTCGAAGCGCGAGTAGTAGTTGCCCTGCGTGCCGTACTGCAGGCCCGGCACGCTGCGCAGCGTGTCCTCGAGCGTGACGGCGCCCACCGCGTCGAGCTGCGCGCGTTCGACCGAATAGGTGGCGAAGGGCAGGCGCAG
Source organism: Variovorax sp. ISS6 (assembly GCF_056523145.1). Taxonomy (NCBI): domain Bacteria; kingdom Pseudomonadati; phylum Pseudomonadota; class Betaproteobacteria; order Burkholderiales; family Comamonadaceae; genus Variovorax; species Variovorax sp. ISS6. Next base: position 846,003 of record NZ_JAWRZC010000002.1, on the reverse strand, counting down.
CGTGTCGGCTTCCTGGCGCGTGGCGGTGGAGATGGTCTTGCGGTCGCTGACGGTGGTGGGCGGCAGCGAGCCTTCGGCGTCCTGCGCCGAAGCGACCGAGGCGAGCAGCATGACGCCGGATCCGATGAGGGCTTGGTGGGGTCTGACGCGGCCGCGCCGGGAGATGTTGCGCACGAGGGTTTCCTTCGAGCCCGCGCTCCCGCGGGCCATGAGAACAACCGGACGCCGAGGGGACCCGCCAGCGACCGGCCCCGCGCCCACGCGTGACCGATACGGCTTGCCTGCACTCCCGCAGCGACCGAACGAGGCGAAGGCCGGTATCCGGGCTTGCGGAGCGCCGCGGTGCATCAGGGAGATGCGCCGTTGCCGCGATCCTCGCCTTCCCATGCCGGGGCACAGTGACTGACGATGCCCGCGAGGGCATCGACCGTGAGAATCGCGAATCCGCCGACCGTTGCGGGGGCAGCGCAGGACTGGGGCCCTGGAGGGCTCGTCACCTGCTTCCCGTTTAACGCCGGTCCTGCAACCGGCGCACCTTCGCGCGTGCCGGCTTGGGTGATGCTTTCGTTTGCATCGGCCGGCGGGGCGGATTATAGGAGCGGGTCTTGCGCCGCCCGGCGCGAAAAGCTCAGGCCGCGGGGGCGGGCGTGGGCGTCTGTGGCAGCCGCACGGTGAACACCACGTAGCCGTCGTCGTGCGCATAGCCGAGGCTGCCGCGGTGCGAGCGCACGATGGCCTGCGCGATGTGCAGCCCTAGGCCCAGTCCGCCCTTGTTGCGCTCGTTGGGCACGCTGCGCCGCTTGAAGGCGCTGAACAGGTCGGGCACCAGCGCGGCATCGATCGGCGGCGCGCGGTTGGCCACGCTGAACACCACGTGCCCTTCGGCCTGCTCGAGCCGGATGCGCACCGCCTCGCCGGGCAGGCCGTGGTGGCGCGCATTGCTCACGAGGTTGCCGACCAGCTGCGCCATGCGGTCGGGGTCGGCCAGCACGGGCAGCGTGCTGGGCGCCTCCAGCTCGAGCTGCGAGCCGGGGTAGGCGGTGCGCGACTCGTCGACCGCGTCTTCCAGCAGCCGTGCCAGGTCGATCTGCGCCGGCACCACCTGCAGGCCCATGCCGCTTTGCAGGCGCGAGGCATCGAGCACCTGGCCGATCAGCCGCGCCATGCGGCTGCTCGATGTCTGGATGCGCTGGCCCAGCCGCGCGCCGGCGTTGCTGCCGTCGGGCAGGCTGCGCTCGAGCAGCTTGGCCGCCATCGTGATCGACTGCAGCGGATCGCGCAGGTCGTGGCCGAGCACGGCCAGCAGCTCGGTGCGGGCCTTGTAGGTGTCGGCCAGCCGCGCCGCGCTGGCGCGGATCAGCTCGTCGCGCAACTGGCGCGCGAAGTCGAGGTCGTTGGTGCCCCAGGGCACGCTGGTGTCGCGCACCGTCTCTTTCCAGACGTCGAAGGAGCCGCGCGGCGTGAGCCGGGGGCCGAGCGGGCCGCTCACGTAGTGCTTCTCGGGCTTGCCGCCCCAGCTGATGGTCTCGACCTGCTCCTTGCGCGCGAGCACCAGCCAGCCGTTGTCGATCGCGTCGAAGCGCAGCGCGAGAAAGCCGCACCACACGCCGCCCAGCGAACGCAGGTTCTCGGGCAGCCGCTCGCGCTCGTGCAGCGCCACGATCTCGTCGCCGTTCGTCGACGCGGTGAGCCACTGGATCAGCGCCGCCGCGGCCTCGCGCGGCATGTCGCCTTCCACATGCAGCCGCGACTGCTCTGCGATGATCGCCGCCTGCGCGTCGAAGGCATCGGCCAGCGGGCGCGCCAGCCCGATCAGCGCGCTGAAGGTGTCCTCGGCATGCAGCACGGCCTCGATCAGCGAGCCGCGCAGCTGCGCCGCGCTCGAGACCCAGCCTGCCTGCTCGCGCGCCAGCAGGCTCTGCACGTTCGAGGCCAGCAGCTGCGCGAGCACGTCGCAGGCCATGCGGATCGCGTAGGGCACCTGGTGGGCGCTGCGATGGTGGCAAGCCAGCATGCCCCAGAGCTGGCCGTTGATGACGATCGAGATGCTCATCGACGCGCCCACGCCCATGTTGCGCAGGTACTCGATGTGGATCGGCGACACGCTGCGCAGCGTGCAGTGGCTCATGTCCAGCGGCGGCAGCTGCGGATCGGCCACGTCGAGCCCGACCGGCGTCGACTGCACGTCGGCGATCAGGCGCAGGGTGTTGATCACGTAGAGCCGGCGCGCCTGCGCCGGGATGTCGCTGGCCGGATAGCGGCGGCCCACGAAGGGCTCGAGCGCCTCGTGGCGGCGCTCGGCCACCACCTCGCCGCTGTCGTCGTGGCGGAAGCGGTAGGCCATCACGCGGTCGAAACCCGTGAGCTGCCGCACGGCTTCCACCGAGAGATTGAGCAGTCCGTCGATCGAGCCCTGGCGCTTGAGCCGGTCCATCGCGCGGTGCGCCTTGAGCGCGAAGTCCGACACCGCGTCCGCCGTGGCGTCGCGGGCCTCGAACTCGGCCACCAGCTCGTAGCCGACGCGGTGCAGGATCAGGTCGAAGCGGCGCTCGCCGAGTCTGACCTCGAAGTTGATCGGCGAGCCCTCGCCGGTATCGACCGCGACGCCGTTGGCCTCGTGCAGTGCCTCGTGCACCAGCGCGTCGCCCATGAAGTGGCTGGCCGACAGGCGTTCGCCCAGGGCGGGTGCCGTGTCGCCCAACAGCGCACGGGCATTGGCGCTGACGCGCGTCAGCGTGAGGGTCGAGGCATCGAACGCGAACAGTGCGCCATGGTGCTGCACCAGGCCCGGGATGTGGATGGGCTCGCTGTCGCAGTTCGCCAGGGTGACGGGCTGCGTCGGTGTGGGATGGGGCGGCCGTTCCAAGTGGCGGTGAGCGCTTCGCGCGTTGTGTGAGGGTGAGAAAGTCACGGGTCGCGCCGGGTGCGCGAAGGTGGAACAGGGCATTCTGCCTGACCTGCCGACGGGGCTTCGGCAGGCGGGCGCACAGGGGCCAAACATAAGCTTCTCTTATCGAATCCCGGGCAAGTTCTAACTGGAAATGTCCTGGCAAGGCGCCCATCATCGAGTTCCAGAGAGACATGACTTGCCGCCTCGACGCGAGCGATGCGCCCAGCGCTTCACAGGACAAGATGAACCCAGAGAACAACGACCAAGAGACGAGCCCGCGCACTTCGGCTGCGATGCCTACGGCCGGCGAGCGCAACCGCGAGCACATGCTCGCGATTTTGAACCAGGTGCGGGCGCTCGAACAGCGGGCGGTCGACAAATCCGCGAGATCGGCCGAGGCGTTTCACGCGCGAGGCAAGCTGCTGCCCAGGGAGCGGCTGGCCCACCTGCTGGACGCGGACCGTCCTTTTTTCGAGCTGATGACGCTGTGCGGCTACTGCGGGATCGAGGACCCGGACCCGGCCACCAGCGTGCCGGGGTCCGCCCTCATCGTCGGCATCGGTCACATCGAAGGCGTGCGTTGCATGGTGGCGGTGAACGACGCGGGCATCAGCGCTGGCGCGATGCAGGCGCTGACGGGCCAGAAGCTGATACGGGCGCAGGAGATCGCCCTCGCCCAGAAGCTGCCCTTCGTGCAACTGGTGGAGAGCGCAGGCGGCAACCTGCGCAAGTACCGGGTCGAGCGCTTCGTGGTCGGGGGCGGCATGTTCTACAACCTGGCGCGGCTGTCGGCGGCCGGCGTTCCCGTGGTGTCGCTGATCCACGGTTCCTCCGCCGCCGGCGGTGCCTATCTGCCCGGCCTGTCCGATCACGTGATCATGGTGCGCGGACAGGCCCATGCCTATCTCGCCGGTCCGTCGCTGTTGCGGGCGGCCACCGGCGAGGAAGCCAGCGACGAGGAGCTCGGCGGCGCCGACATGCATGCCGGCGTGTCCGGCCTCGCGGACCATGTGGCCGACAACGACCTGGACGGCATCGCGCGTCTTCGCGACGTGGTCGACACGATCGGCTGGCGAGACGCGCCCGAGAGCCGGCGCTGGGACGAGCCGCTGGACGCCGCCGAAGACCTTTTGGGCCTCATGCCAGCCGACACCCGCACCCCGATCGACATGCGCAGCGTGATCGCGCGCATCGTCGACGGCTCCCGGTTCAAGGAATTCAAGGCGATGTACGGCGCACACACTGTTTGCGGCCACGCCCATATCGAGGGGCACCCGGTCGGCATCCTGACGAACAACGGGCCGCTCGACTGCGACGGTTCCACCAAGGCGGCCCAGTTCATCCAGCTTTGCGTGCAGCTGGGCCGGCCCCTGGTCTTCCTGCAGAACATCACGGGCTTCATGGTCGGCCGCGAGCATGAGCAGGCGGGGATGATCAAGCACGGAGCGAAGCTGATCCAGGCGCTGTCCAATGCGACGGTGCCTCGTCTGACGGTGCTGTGCGGCTCGTCCTTTGGCGCGGGCAACTACGGCATGTGCGGGCGCGCTTTCCGTCCCGACTTTCTCTTTTCGTGGCCGACCGCACGCACCGCGGTCATGGGCGGCGAGCAGGCGGCGATGACGATGCGCCTGGTCGCCGAGAACGCCGCCCGCCGCCATGGGCGCGCCATCGACGAACAGGCCCTCGAGGCGGAAAGCCGGGACATCGTCGCGACCTTCGATCGCCAGTCGAGCGCGATCCATACCAGCAGCCTGCTGCTTGACGACGGAATCATCGATCCGCGGCACACGCGCTCCTGGCTGGGCATGGCCTTGGCCACGTCCGCGCAGGCGAGGCAGCGCGCGGTGCAACCGATGCAGTTCGGCGTCGCCCGCCTCTGACCCCCTTCGGCGTCGACTGCGGGCAGGGCCTCGAGGCCCGGGCCCGGCGGCTCGCCGCCCCCAAGGCTTTTAACTCAAGGAGACACCTTCATGATGACCCCCGAACACGTGGCGCTGCAGGACAGCGTGAAGAAGCTGATCGAGCGCGAGATCGAGCCCTTTGTCGATCAATGGGAGGCCGACGAGATCTTCCCGGCGCACGAGGTGTTCAAGAAGCTCGGCACCGCGGGCTATCTGGGCGTGAACAAGCCGACGGAATTCGGCGGCATGGGGCTCGACTACTCCTACGAGATCGCCTTCTGCGAGGCGATCGGTGGCATCAGCTCGGGCGGCGTGGGCATGGCCATCGCCGTTCAGACTGACATGGCCACGCCGGCGCTGGCGCGCTTCGGTTCCGACGAGTTGCGCGAGACCTTCCTGAAGCCCACTGTCGCGGGTGACTTCGTCGTGTGCCTGGGGGTGTCGGAAGCGGGCGCAGGCTCGGACGTGGCCTCTCTCAAGACCACCGCACGCAAGGACGGCGAGGACTATGTCATCAACGGCTCGAAGATGTGGATCACGAGCGGCCTGCAGGCCGACTGGATGTGCCTGCTGGCCAACACCAGCGACGGCGACGTCCATCGCAACAAGTCGCTGATCTGTCTGCCGTTGCGGGAGAACGGCAAATTGCGCCCCGGCATCACGATGAACAAGATCAAGAAGGTCGGCATGTGGTCGTCCGACACGGCCCAGGTGTTCTTCGACGAGGTCCGGGTGCCGCAGCGCTATCGCATCGGGGAGGAGGGCAAGGGCTTCACCTACCAGATGCGGCAGTTCCAGGAGGAGCGCCTGAGCGGCGCGACCCGCCGCGTGACGGCGCTGACCCACGCGATCAGCGAGACCATCGAGTACACGCGCGAACGCAAGGCCTTCGGGCGCTCGATCCTCGACAACCAGGTGGTGCATTTCCGGCTGGCCGAGCTCAAGACGGAGGTCGAGATGCTGCGTTCGCTGATCTATCGCGCCGCGCAGGTGCACATGTCGGGTGGCGACATGACAGAGCTGGCCTCGATGGCGAAGCTGAAGGCTGGCCGGCTGTGCCGCGAGGTGACCGATTCCTGCCTGCAGTACTGGGGCGGCATGGGATTCACCTGGGAGAACCGCGTGTCGCGCGCCTGGCGTGACCTGCGGCTGATCTCCATCGGCGGTGGCGCGGACGAGATCATGCTGACGATCATTTGCAAGCACATGGGCATCCTGCCGAAGCGGCCGGCCTGATCCGCGGAGAGCAAGATGCGTTTCGACACACTGCTCGTCGCCAACCGCGGCGAGATCGCATTGCGAGTGCTGCGCAGCGCGCGCAAGCTCGGCTTGCGCACCGTCGCGGTCTACTCGGATGCCGACGCCGGCAGCCTGCACGTGCGCGAAGCCGACCTGGCCGTGCGCATCGGGCCGGCCGATGCCGCCCGCAGCTACCGCAACGGGCAGGCGCTGATCGAGGCCTGCCGGCGCAGCGGCGCGCAGGCCATTCACCCGGGCTACGGCTTCCTGTCCGAGAACGCCGAATTCGCTCGAGCGGTCGCGGACGCCGGCCTGACCTTCGTGGGTCCTTCGGCGGAGGTGATCGCACTGATGGGCAACAAGGCCCAGGCGAAGACGGCGATGCAGAAGGCGGGCGTGCCGACCGTGCCGGGGGAGCAGGGTTGCGCGACGGACGAACAGGCGGCGGCGGCGGCCGAGCGCATCGGCTTTCCGGTCATCCTGAAGGCCGCCGCCGGCGGCGGCGGACGTGGCATGCGGGTCGTGCGCGATGCTTCGGGCCTGGCCGTCGCGCTGCGCCAGGCACGCTCGGAGGCGCTGGGCGCGTTCGGCTCCGACGAGATCATCATCGAGCGCGCGATCGTGCGCGGCCGCCACATCGAGATCCAGGTGCTGTGCGACGAGCATGGCCGCTGCCTGCACCTGGGGGAGCGAGACTGCTCGACGCAGCGGCGTTTCCAGAAACTCGTGGAGGAGGCGCCCTCGCCGGCGGTCGATGCCGGGCTGCGCCGCGCGATGGGCGAAGTCGCCGTGCGCGCCTGCGAAGCCATCGGATACCACGGGGCCGGCACGCTCGAGTTCCTGCTCGATGACCAGGGCCGCTTCTATTTCATGGAAATGAACACGCGGCTGCAGGTCGAACACGGCGTGACCGAATTGGTCACGGGCCTTGACCTGGTGGAGCAGCAGTTGCGCATGGCGCGCGGCGAGCGACTCGCTTTCGCGCAGGAGGATGTCCGCATGCGCGGCCATGCCATCGAGGTGCGCCTGTGCGCGGAGGATCCCGCCGCGGGCTTCCTGCCGCAGGTCGGCCGCGTCGATCTCTGGCGGCCCTCGCCCGACATCCGGGTCGACAGCGCCTTGCACGATGGCATGGAGATCGGCTCGAACTACGACTCGATGGTCGCCAAGCTCATGGCCTGGGGCGAGACACGCGAGGAGAGCACCAGCCGCCTGGCACGGGCCTGCGAGCGCACGGCGCTGCTGGGCGTGCGGACCAATCTCGGCCTTCTTTCGCGCTGCCTGCGCCACCCCCGCTTTGCCGCGGGTGAGGTCACGACGGACTTCCTGGCCGGCGAAGAGATGGGAGGGCCCGGCTGGCAGGCCCGGCCATCGGTGCATGCGCGCGCGGCCGCGGCCCTGCTGCTGGCCGGTGCCGTGGGGCGGGATGCGCACGGACTGCGGGTGCTGCCCGCCGGGCCGGGCCAGGCGCGTGCGCTGTGGCTCGCGGACGTGACGCACACGCCGGCCGCGGAAAGCGCGGAGTCGGCAGCCGCCTGCGCCGTCGAGCTGCGGCCATCGGCGGACGGCCGCGCGGTGGGCATCGTCTTGCGCCCGGGTGAACCCGTGCCTCTGCGCGATGCAAAGCCCGGCGGGAAGCACGACGCCGAACTGGTCGTCGAGGTGGGCAACGTGCGCTGGGAACCCGTCCCCGGTCCCTGCCCGGGCGGCACGCTCGGGCTCGCGGTCGATGGCGTGTATCGACAGCTCATGTGCACGTCGCCTCGCGCGGACGAATGGTGGCTGCAGGATGCGGCTGATTCGTTCGTGTTCCGGCGGCTGTCGCGCTTCGAGGCAGGCGACGCGCAATCCCGGGATGGCAGCCTGCGCGCGCCGATGAGCGGACGCGTGATCGCCGTGATGGTGGCGCAGGGCGACCTCGTCGAACGCGGCCAGACGCTGGCGGTCCTGGAGTCCATGAAGATGGAAATGCCGCTGTCGGCGCCGCGCAGCGGGCGCGTCTCGAGCCTGTCGGTTCGAGAGGGCATGCAGCTCAACGCCGGTCAGGTGCTGGTCGAGATCCTCGGATCGCAGGAGCGCGCGAATGGGTGAGAACGCAAAGTCCGAGCGCGCGATCGTGATCGGTGGCGCATCGGGATTCTGGGGCGACTCGGAGATCGCCGTTCCGCAGCTGCTGCAGGAGCAGGACCTCGGCTACCTGGTCTTCGACTACCTGGCCGAGACGACCATGGCGATCCTGCAGCGCGCGCGTCTGCGCACGCCCGAGCTGGGTTACGCCACGGATTTCGTGAGCGCTGCGCTCAAGCCCAACCTGCGCGAGTTGAAGCGGCGCGGCGTGCGACTGGTGTCCAACGCCGGCGGCCTCAATCCCGCGGCATGCCGCGATGCCATCCTGGCGCTGGCCCGCGAGCAAGGGGTGGATCTGACGGTCGCGACCGTGTCCGGCGATGACGTGCTCGCGCTGCAAGAGCGCTTCCTGCCCTGGCCCGGCAGCGATGCGCCGGCGACGCCGCCGCGGTTAATGTCGGCGAACGCATACCTCGGCGCCTTGCCGATCGCCCGCGCGCTGGCCGGTGGCGCCGACATCGTCGTCACGGGACGCTGCGTAGACAGTGCCGCGCTGCTGGGCATCGCTATCCACGAGTTCGGCTGGTCGATGCAGGACTACGACCGCCTCGCGCAGGCGAGCCTGGCCGGCCACCTGGTGGAGTGCGGCGCCCAGGCCACGGGCGGACTGGCCACGGACTGGGAGCGTGTGCCCGATTGGAGCGACATCGGATACCCGCTGGTGCGCATGACGGGCGATGGCCTGTTCGAGCTCTACCAGCCGGCCGGCGCGGGCGGGCTGGTGACGCGACAGACCGTGGGCGAGCAGTTGCTCTACGAGATCGGCGATCCGAAGGCCTATGCGTTGCCCGACGTGATCTGCGACTTCTCCGAGGTTCGCATCGAGGAACTCGCCGGCTTCGAGGCCAGCGGCGGCCGCGTGCGCGTGACCGGTGCGCGCGGCGCGGCGCCCAGCGACTTCTACAAGGTGACCGCGACCTATCAGCAGGGCTACCAGATCGCGCTGATGATGGCTATCCGTGGGCAGCGAGCGCTGCCCAAGGCCGAGCGCACTGCGCAGGCCCTGCTGTCGCGCAGCCGTGCGTTGATGGCCGGTGCCGGTCACGCCGACTACAGCGACACCCTGGTGGAGCTGCTGGGCGCCGAATCGATGTACGGGCCGCATCGACGCGTACGGGATAGCCGCGAGGTGGTGCTGCGCATCGCCGCCCAGCACGACGAAAAGCATGCGCTGGCCTTTCTGCAGAAGGAGGCCGCGTCGGCCGGTACCTCGATGGGACCGGGAACGCGCAGCCATTTCGGCGGCCGCTCGGACATCCAGAGCGTGATCCGCACGGCGTCCTTCCTGTTGCCCAAGCAGGAGGTCTCGGTGCAGTGGCAGATGGGCGGCGCGACGGCGCGGGTGGCCTCGGAGCCGGGAATGCCCGGCGCGGAGCGCGCGAGCGACGCTGCGCCACCGACCCGGCGGACGGAGCAGACCGATGGGAAGACCGCGGCGCGGCAACTCGTGCGCGTGCCGCTCGGCACGCTGGCGGTGGGCCGCAGCGGCGACAAGGGCGACGACGCCAACATCGGGCTCATGGCACGCGATGCGGCGTGGCTGCCCGTCATCGGCGCGCAAGCCACCGCCGAGCGGGTGCACGCGTACTTTGCGCATCTGGTCGACGGGCCGGTTACGCGCTATGCGCTGCCGGGCATCGGCGCATTCAACTTCGTGCTCGAAAAGGCGCTCGGCGGCGGGGCCTCCTGCAGCCTGCGCTCGGATCCGCTGGGCAAGTGCTACGCGCAGATGCTGCTGGACATGGAGATCGAATGCCCCGCCGATCTTCTGCCCGAAGGGCCGGGCGCAGCGCCCTGAGGGCGCACACACCGCCATTCGATCCCACCCAACCAGAAAACCAGGAGACAGACACCATGCCCATCACACATCCGTCCGTTCGCCACTCTGCGTCCAGTCGCCCGTGGCGCCATGACCGACTGCGTCGTGCAGCCGTGGCCGGGCTGGCGATCGCCTTGTGCGCGACGGCCGCCCTGGCCCAATCCGGCCCGGCACCGGTGGCCGAGCGACTGGACAAGCCCGTGCGCATCATTGTCGCCTATGGCGCGGGCAGCGCCTCCGACAGCATCGCCCGGCTCGTGGGAGAGGGCTTGTCCAGGCGCTCGGGCAAGCCGGTGATCGTCGAGAACAAGGCGGGTGCCGACGGCAACATTGCCGCCGAAGCAGCGGTGCGTGCGCCGACGGACTCGCACACGCTGCTGGTGTCCGGCTCGTCAACGCATGCGGCCAATGCCACGGTCTACAAGAAGCTGGCCTACGACCCCGAGGCCGATTTCACGCCGCTGGCCACGATGGCGAGCACGCCCTTCGCGCTGCTGGTCAATCCCAAGCGCGTGCAGGCGGCGACATTCAAGGACTTTCTCGCCTGGGCCAGGAGCGAGAACGCGTTGTCCTTCGCGAGTGCCAACGTGGGCGGGCGCATCACCGGCGAACTGTTCAAGCAGAGGGCCGGCCTGAAGGCGGTGAACGTGACCTACAGAAACAGCAGCCAGGCCATGACCGACCTGATAGGGGGGCAGTTCGACTACTACCTGTGCGACATGGTCACGGCGCTGCCGCAGATTCAGGGCGGGACGGTTCGCGCCCTGGCCATTTCCAGCCCCGAGCGCGTGAGCTCGTTGCCTGACGTGCCGACGCTCGCGGAGAGCGGCTTCGCGGACTTCGACGTCAGCTCGTGGATCGCCATCTGGAGTGCCAACGCTTCCACGCCGCAGCCCACGTCGAGGCTGTTGTCGCGTTGGGTCGGCGAGATTCTCGATTCGCCGGAAGGGCGTCGCTTCCTCGTCGGCAAGGGCCTGGTGCCCGCCAGGGTCGAGGCATCGCACCTGCTGGAACTGCAGCGTCGCGACACCAGGCTCTGGGGCAAGATCATCATCGACGCGGGCATGCAGCAGCCATGAAGGTGGCTCCTTCAGCGCGGAGAGACGAGGCGACTGACGTCCAGCGCGCTTTCGCTCAACTTGCCCGGTCGGGCGTACAGCCGGTAGCCGATGGTCGGCAGCGCGGGCAGTCCCGCGTGGGGGTCCAGGACCTTGAGGTCGGGCGCGAGCATCTCCACGGTGCGCGGCGTGATCCCCATGCCGGCGCGCAGCGCCGCGCGTATGCCCGCGAGCGTCGACGTCTGGAATGCGGTGCGCCATGGAATACCTGCCTCGGACAGCGCCTTGATCGCCATGTTGCGGAACGGGCAGCTGCCCTCGATCAGGATCAACGGCACCGGTGCGTCGGCCTGGTGGTGGTAGCGCGCGCCGGCGATCCAGGTCACGGGGGAGGTGCGCAACACCACCTGGTCGAACTCCGGGTTCGGTACCGGATCGAGCATGACCACGAGATCGACCTCCCCGCGGCGCAGGGACGAGGTCAGCCAGCGGCTGCGCCCGACCTGGATGTCCACACGCAGGCCCGGAAACGCCTCCGCGCACATCTCCAGGTAGCCGGGGATCAGCGAGTCGACGGAGTCCGCGCAGGCGCCGACCTTCACGGGTTCGTCGAACGCCCGTTGCGCCATCGCGCGATAGGCCTCGTCGTTCAGGCCCACGATGCGGCGTGCGTACTCGAGAAAGCGGCTGCCCTCGGTGGTCAGGCGCTTGTTGCGCCCGACGCGCTCGAACAGCGCGCAGCCCAGCACCGTTTCGAGCTTCTGCATCTGCTGGGACACCGCAGCCTGGGTGCGGAAGACCTTCTCCGCCGCGATCGCGAAGTTCTCTTTCTCCGCCACCGCGACGAAGGTACGCAGCAGGCCGATGTCGAGGTTGCGGAAGCTCATGGAGTCGGCATCGACGCGCGCGCAGCAGAAGAGACGAACGCCTTGATTTTCAACATGCAGGATCGAACAGCGTGAATTCCAACTCCACCCCCACCCCTGGTGCTTCCGCAGGAATGCCTGTGACCGAAAGCGCGCCGTTCGTGCTGACGGCGGTGCACGGCGCCATTTTCCGAATCGAGCTTAACAGAGGCGATGCGAGGAATCCGCTGGGCGCGGACATGGTCAAGGCCCTGTCGCTGGCACTCGACCATGCCGAGCGATCGGACGCGGTGCGGGTCATTCTCTTCACCGCCTCGGGCAAGGCATTCAGCGCGGGCGGCGACCTCGGCAACATCGCGGACCGCCTCGCGGTGAAGCCTGGCGCCGACGGGCAGGACCCGATCGCGGCGGGCAATCGCCGCTACGGCGACTTTCTGACGCGGCTGGTCCGCACGCCCAAGATCACGGTTGCCTGTGTTCACGGTGCTGCGATGGGCGGCGGTGCCGGCCTCGCCTGCGCGGTGGACATCGCCATCGGCTCGCCCGCGGCCCGCTTCGGCTTTCCCGAAGCAGGCATCGGCCTCGTGCCGGGGCAGATCCTGCCCTTCGTCAGCGCTCGGCTGGGCGCACAGGCGGCGCGCCGGCTCATGCTGACGGGCGAGCGGATCGACGGGGTCGAGGCCCACCGCATCGGCTTGCTGGACTACCTCGCAGAATCGGATGAGGCACTGCCCGCACGCACGCGCGACGTGCTGCAGCTGCTCGTTGCCACCGCACCCGCGGCGAGCGCGGCGACCAAGCGCATGACCGCGCAGGTACGCACGCTCGATGCACAGCCGCCAGAGGCACTCATGTGCTACCTCGACGCCGCGTCACTCACCTTTGCGCAGCAGATGCGCTCGGAGGCCGTGGAAGGCGTCACCGCCGCGCGTGAGCGTCGGCGTGCGCGATGGAACACGGGGGCCGAACTGCCCTTGCTTGCAACGCACTGAACGGCGAACAGCGCCTCACACACACTGGAGAACGAAAGACATGGCATCGCTCGATGGTTTGAAGGTCGTGGACCTGTCCCGGGTCCTGGGTGGCCCGCTGTGCGCCCAGATCCTGGGCGACCACGGCGCCGACGTGATCAAGGTCGAAGGTCCGATGGGCGACGAAACGAGGACCTGGGGGCCGCCTTTCGACGAGGCCGGCATGGCCTCCTATTTCGCGGGCATCAATCGCAACAAGCGGACCGTGTGCCTGGACCTGGGCATGCAGCAAGGGCGCGAGGTGCTGTTGCAGTTGCTCGGCGATGCCGACGTGCTGATCGAGAACTTCAAGATCGGCACGCTGGAGCGCTGGGGCATGGGCTTCGATGACGTGTTCTCGAAGCGCTTTCCGCGGCTGATCCATTGCCGGGTCACCGGCTTCGGGGGCACCGGCCCGCTGGGTGGGCTGCCTGGCTACGATGCCGCGGTGCAGGCGCTGGGCGGCATCATGAGCATCAACGGCGACCCCGAGGGAGAGGCCACCAGGGTCGGCGTGCCGATCGTCGACGTGACGACGGGCCTGAGCGCCGTCATCGGCGTGCTGCTTGCGCTGCACGAGAGAGAGCGAAGCGGCAGGGGGCAGTCGATCGAGTCCGCGCTTTACGACAACGCGCTGTTCTCGCTTTATCCGCATTCGATCAACACGCTGTTCACGGGGCGGGCACCCGTGCGATCGGGCAACGGCCATCCCAACATCGCGCCCTACGACACCTATGCGACGGCCACGGAACCGATCTATCTCGCGGTGGGCAACAACGGTCAGTTCGGGCGGCTGTGCGAGGCCGTGCAGCGAAGCGATCTCGCCGCCGATCCGCGCTATGCCACCAACGCGCAGCGGGCCGTTCATCGTTTCGAGCTCAAGCGGGACCTGGAGGCGGCGTTCAGCGCGTTCGAGGCGCAGCCGCTGTTCGAGCGACTGGTGGCGGTGGGTGTGCCGTGCGGCGTGATCCACAACGTCGTGGAAGCGCTGAACCATCCGCACACTGCGCATCGCGGCATGGTGGCCCGGATCGGTACCTTCAAGTCGGTGGCATCGCCGGTCAAGCTCAGCCGTACGCCGGCGAGCTACCGGGCGGCGCCGCAGGAAATCGGCGCCAGCACGGTGCAGGTGCTGCGGGAGGCGGGTCTGACCGAATCGCAGATCGAGCAACTGCTGGCGCAGGGCGTGGCGCTGCAACGCAAGTGAAGCCGTCGTCCGCCAGCCGCTCGGCGGCCGATGTGGCATCCGATGGCGGAAAGACCGGGCCGCTGCGAGGGCTGCGGGTCCTGGACATCTCCACCATCGTGGCCGCGCCCACCGCGGCCGCGCTGCTCGGTGACTATGGCGCGCAGGTGACAAAGATCGAGTTGCCCGGCAGCGGTGACGGGCTGCGCAATTTCGCGCCCTTCAAGGAGGGCAGGTCGCTGTGGTGGAAGGCGACCAATCGCGACAAGAGGCTGTTGACGCTGGACCTGCGCCATCCGCGTGCCAGGCCGATCTTTGGCGCGCTGCTGGCGGAGACGGACGTCCTGATCGAGAACTTCCGCCCTGGAACCCTCGACGGCTGGGGGTGGTCGCGCGACGCGTTGTGGCAGGCCCAGCCTCGCCTGGTCATCCTGCGCGCGACCGCGTTCGGCCAGGATGGCCCCTATGCCGCGCGCCCGGGTTTCGCACGGGTGTTCGAGGCGATGGGTGGCCTGGCCTACATCACGGGGTCGCCCGAAGGGCCGCCGATGCATGCGGGCTATCCGATCGGGGATGCCATCGGCGGATTGTTCGGCGCGCTGGGCGTCATGGCCGCGCTGTGGAAGCGTGCGCGTGCACCCGATCTCCCGGGCGAGGACATCGATTTGTCCCTGACCGAGGGCGTTCTGAAGCTGCTGGATTTCTTGACGCTCAAGCAGGAACTGCTGGGCGAATCGCACGAGCGATCGGGCAACCTGAGCCAGTACGCCGCGCCCGGCGGCGTGTACCGCAGTCGCGACGGGCAATGGGTGTCCCTGTCCGGCAGCACCGATGCGATCTTCGCCGCCAATTGCAAGGCGATCGGCCGTGAGGACTTGGCCGCGAACGCGCGCTACGCCACGAACCGGCATCGATGCGAATCGGCCGCGGTGCTCAACGCCGTTTTCGGGGATTGGTTCGCGCTGCACGACCTCGACGAGATCGTCCGTCTGTTCGAGCGAGCCGGCGGCACCCTGGCGCCCGTGTATTCGGCGCGCCAGATCGCCGAGGATCCGCAGATGCGGGCGCGGGGATTTCTCCAGGCCGTGGAAGACCCGGATCACGGCCGGGTGCATCTGCCGGGCGTCGTGCCTCGATTTGCGCTCGATCCGTGTGCGATTCGGCGCACGGCAGGTGGCCTGGGCGTCGACAACGCCGAGGTCTACGGGGGCCTGGGCCTCGCCCCGGCGGAACTCGAATCCCTTGCGCGCCAGCGCGTGATCTGAACACCTCGGGGCACCCTTGGGGCGCCCCGCGACACCGAATTCTCATTGCAGGAGACCGACCATGGATTTCACGTTGACCGGGGAACAGCGCGCGCTGGTGCATGCCATCGAGCGGCTGTGCGAGGACTTCCCGATCGAGTACTGGCGCGAGCAGGACGAGAAGGCGGTGTTCCCGCATGCCTTTCACCAGGCCGTAGCCGCCAGCGGGTTTCTTGGCATCGCGATGCCCGAGGCCCAGGGCGGTGCAGGGCTGGGCATCACCGAGGCGGCGCTGATGATGCGCACGATCAGCGCGAGCGGCGCCGGCATGACGGGCGCCTCGGCGATCCACATGAACATCTTCGGCCTCAACCCGGTGGTGGTGTTCGGCAGCCCGGCGCAGAAGGCGCGCTTCCTGCCGCCGCTGATCGAGGGCACGGAGAAAGCCTGCTTCGCGGTGACCGAGCCCGATGCGGGGCTGGACACCGCGCGCCTGAAGACACAGGCGCTGCGACAGCCGGATGGCAATTACCTGCTCCATGGCCGAAAGATCTGGATCTCCACCGCCCAGGTGGCCGACCGGATGCTGATCCTCACGCGCACGACGCCGCTGGAGGACGTGGCCAAGCCCACCCAGGGTTTGACGCTCTTCTACACCGCGCTCGACCGCAGTCGCGTCGAAGTGCGCGAGATCCACAAGCTCGGCCGTGCCGCGGTGGATTCCAACATGCTGTTCATCGATGGCCTGGCGGTGCCGCACGACGATCGTATCGGCGAGGAGGGCCGCGGCTTCGAGTACATCCTGCACGGCATGAACCCGGAGCGCATCCTGATCGCCGCCGAGGCGGTGGGCCTGGGGCGCGCGGCACTGCGCATCGCGGCGCAGTACGCGAGCGAGCGCGTCGTTTTCGGTCGGCCCATCGGGCAGAACCAGGGCGTGTCGCATCCGCTGGCGCGCGCCTGGATGAACCTGGAGGCGGCCGACCTGACGGTGATGAAGGCCGCCGCGCTCTACGACGCGGGCGAGCCCTGCGGCGCCGAGGCCAACACGGCCAAGTACCTCGCGGCAGAGGCCGCGCACGATGCCTGTCAGAACGCCATCCTCACGCTCGGCGGCATGGGCTACGCCAAGGAGTACCACGTCGAGCGCCTGCTGCGCGAGAGCTATATCCCGCGCATCGCACCGGTGAGCCCCCAGATGATCATGAACTTCATCGCGGAGCGGGTGTTGGGCCTGCCGAAGTCCTATTGATGGCTTCCCCCAGGCCCGACCGAGGAGCGTCAGGCCGTCTGCGATCATGCGGTACTTTCCGCCGCCGGCAGCTTCCCGGTCCTGCCGGCCTTCGCGAACCACTCCCTGAAAGACAACCTGCATGCAATCTGCCGATGCGGCGACCTTCGACGAGGCCTACTACCGGCGTTACTACTTCGACAAGAAAACGAAGGTGGTCGACCCGCAGCACGCCGAGCGCCTCGCGGCCTTCGTCTGTTCGTACCTCAAGTACCTGCGCGTGCCCGTGCGGCGCGTGCTCGACATGGGCTGCGGCATCGGCCACTGGCGCGATGCCATCGCGTTGCATTTTCCGAAGGCCAGCTACCACGGCGTGGAGTTCAGCGAGTACCTGTGCGAGCGCTACGGCTGGGAGCGGGGCTCGGTGGTCGACTACCGGGCCAGGGAGCGCTTCGACCTCGTGATCTGCCAGGGCGTGCTGGCCTACCTCGAACCTTCCGACCTCAAGAGCGCGCTGCGCAACCTGGGGTCGCTCAGCGCGGGCGCGCTCTACCTCGAGGCCGTGACGCAGGAGGACTTCGAGCAGGACGTGGTCGACGAGGACCTCAGCGACCCGCGGCTGTTCCGCCACCGCGCCCAGGTGTACCGGCGCGGGCTGACGCGCGGCTTCAAGGAAATGGGCGGCGGCGTGTGGTTGAGCCGCCAGGCGGAGGTGCCGACCTTCGCGCTGGAGTGCGCCGACGCCTGACCCGCGGCGCGCCGGCTCAGGGCTCCGCGAAGAACTGGCTCGGCGTCTGCCCGAAGTGCTTGCGGAACATGGTGGCGAAGGCGCCGGGGCTGTCGTAGCCCAGGCGCAGCGCGATGTCGATGATCTTCTCGCCATCGGCCAGCAGTTCCAGCGCGCGCAGCAGCCGGGCCTGCTGGCGCCACTGGCCGAAGGTCATGCCGGTCTCCTTCGCGAACAGGCGCTGGATGGTCTTCACGTCGAGCGACAGCCTCTCGGCCCAGTCGGCCAGCGTGGAGGCATCGTCCAGGCGCTGCTGCAGCCGTTCGCAGATGCGCAACAGCCGCGGGTCGGCGGGCATCTGCAGGTGCAGCGGCAGCACCGGCAGGCCGCGCAGCTCGTCGAGGATGAAGCGCATCAGCCGGCCGTCGCGGGTGCCGGGCGCATAGGGCTGCTTCACCTCCATCGCCGCGCGGATCAGCTCGCGCAGCAGCGGCGGAATGCCCACGGCCTGCGTGGTCGTCAGGGTGCGGGGCGCGACCTCGGGCTTCACCAGCAGGCTGCGCATGTGGACCTCGCCGACGCAGCGGATCTCGTGCGCCATGCCCGCGGCCATCCAGATGGCGCGCGTGGGCGGCACCACCCAGCGGCCGGCCTCGGCCTGCACCACCATCACGCCGCGCAGGGCATAGATGAGCTGGTGCTTGGTGTGCCGGTGCGATTTGATGTGCCAGCCGGCCGGATAGTCGGTGGCGCGGCCCGCGATCGGCGAGGACTCGCCCTCGATCTCGCGCAGCACCTCGGGCAATGACTTGGGACGGCGCGGGAGGTTCATGTCCTTTTCGCGAAAGGTGGTGGTCGGTTGGCGCAAGACAGGCGAGGCGCATCCTCCCATAATTCCGGGGCGCCGGCGGCCCGTTCCTCCCGAACTCGCGCTCCTCGTGCCGGCCGGTCCCGTCTCCCCCGTGTGAAAGTCCCCCATGCCGCCCTCCGCGACCGCTTCCCTCGAATCCCAGGCCACGCCCGCGAGCGCCGCCGCCAGTCCCGCCAAGGCCAAGCCTGCCTTCGGCATCCTGGGCGCCATCAGCAGCGCGCACATGGTCAACGACATGATGCAGTCGCTGATCCTCGCGATGTATCCGATCCTCAAGGGCGCGTTCTCGCTGAGCTTCGCGCAGATCGGCCTGATCACGCTGACCTACCAGCTGACGGCCTCGCTGCTGCAGCCGCTGATCGGCCTGTTCACCGACCGGCGCCCGCAGCCCTATTCGCTGCCCATCGGCATGACGGCCACGCTCATCGGCCTGCTGCTGCTGGCCTTCGCGCCCAGCTTCGGCATCGTGCTGCTGGCCGCGGCCTTCGTGGGGCTCGGCTCGTCGATCTTCCATCCCGAGTCCTCGCGCATCGCGCGGCTCGCCTCGGGCGGCCAGCACGGGCTCGCGCAGTCGGTGTTTCAGGTCGGCGGCAACCTCGGCACGGCCATCGGGCCGCTGCTCGCGGCCGCGGTCATCGTGCCCTTCGGCCAGCACAGCGTGGCCTGGTTCGGCCTGGCCGCGCTGCTGGGCATCGGCCTGCTGCTGCAGGTGAGCCGCTGGTATGCCTTCCACCACGTCGCGGCCGGCGTGCGCAAGAAGGCGGCGGCCGAGTCGCCCTATTCGCGCCGCGTGGTGCTGGGCGCCATCACGGTGCTGCTGGTGCTGATCTTCTCCAAGTACTTCTACGTGGCGGGCATCAGCAGCTTCTACACCTTCTACCTGATGGACCGCTTCGGCCTCACGGTGCAGAGCGCGCAGCTGCACCTGTTCTTCTTCCTGTTCGCCTCGGCCGTGGGCACGGTGCTCGGCGGGCCGGTCGGCGACCGCATCGGCCGCAAGCCGGTGATCTGGGTGTCGATCCTGGGCGTGGCGCCGTTCGCGCTGCTGCTGCCGCACGCGGACCTGTTCTGGACCACCACGCTGACCATCGTCATCGGGCTGGTGCTGTCCTCGGCCTTCTCGGCCATCCTCGTCTATGCGCAGGAGTTGATGCCAGGCAAGGTCGGCATGGTCTCGGGCCTGTTCTTCGGCTTCGCCTTCGGCATGGGTGGCCTGGGCGCCGCGGTGCTGGGCCTGCTGGCCGACCACACCAGCATCGCCTTCGTCTACCAGGCGATCGCCTACCTGCCGCTGCTCGGCGTGGTCGCGGCGCTGTTGCCCGGAAAATCGCGCAAGTCGTAGCTCCCCCTTGTCCGCCGCATGCCCTCCACCCGAATCTTTCGCGGCGCCGATGCGCTGATCGAATGCCTGCGCGCGGCCCGCGTCGCGCGCATCTTCACGCTCTCGGGCAACCACGTCATGCCGGTGTTCGACGCGGCCTTCGGCTCGGGCATCGAACTCGTGCACGTGCGCCACGAGGCCAGCACCGTGCACATGGCCGATGCCTGGTCGCGGGTGTCGGGCGAGGTCGGCATCGCGCTCGTCACCGGCGGTCCCGGCCATGCGAATGCCGTGGCCGCGCTGTACACCGCGCAGATGGCCGAGGCGCCGGTGGTGCTGCTGTCGGGCCATGCGCCGAACGACCAGCTGGGCCAGGGTGCGTTCCAGGAGATGCGCCAGGCCGACATGGCCGAGCCGGTCTGCAAGGCGTCGTGGCGCTGCGCCAGTGCCGACGCGGTGGCGGGCGATGTCGCGAAGGCCATCCGTATCGCGAGGTCGGGGCGGCCCGGGCCGGTGCACCTGAGCCTGCCGAGCGATGTGCTCGAGGGCGCGACCACCGTGCCCGCTTTCGGCCCTGAAGCCTTCGCGCCCGAGCAGCGGTTGCTCGACCCCGCGCTCGCGACCGCGCTGGCCCGGCAGCTCGCCGAGGCCGAGCGCCCGCTGATCCTCGCGGGCCCGTCCTGCCTCACGCGCGATGGGCGCGCGCTGATCGCCGCGCTGGAGCAGGCCACGGGCGTGCCGGTCGCCGGCATGGAGAGCCCGCGCGGCATCGGCGATGCGAGCCTCGGCGCCTTCGCGCAACTGCTGGCGCGCGCGGACTGCGTGCTGCTGCTGGGTAAGCGCCTCGACTTCACGCTGAAGTTCGGCACCGCGCTGGCCGCCGATGCACGGGTCCATCAGATCGATCCCGATGCGGATGAGCTCGCGCGCAGCCGCCGTGCCCTCCGCGAGCGCCTGCGCACCGAAGCGCAGGCCGATGCCTGGCCCGCGATGCAGGCGCTGACAGCGGCCGCGGCTCGCGCCCGGGATCCGTCGTGGCTGCGGGAAGCGCATGCATGGCTGGCCTACCGCCCAGCGGCCTGGGACGAAGCGCGCGCCTCGCTGCCGCAGCGCCTGCATCCGGCGCAGATGCTGCGGCCGCTGCAGGCCCTGCTCGACAGTCATCCCGAGTCGGTGCTGGTCTGCGATGGCGGCGAGATCGGCCAGTGGGCCATGGCCTGCCTGAGCGCGCCGCACCGCGTCAACAACGGCGTGGCGGGCGCGATCGGCGCCGGACTCGCCTATGCGCTCGGCGCGCGCTGCGCGCAGCCCGAGGCACCGGTAATCGCCGTCATGGGCGACGGCACCGTGGGCTTCCACATCGCCGAGTTCGACACCGCCATCCGGCACCGCCTGCCCTTCGTGGCTGTGGTGGGCAACGATGCGCGCTGGAACGCCGAGTACCAGATCCAGCTGCGCGACTACGGGCCCGAGCGCCTGATCGGTTGCGAGCTGCGGCCCACGCGCTACGACGCGGTGGCGCAGGCCTTCGGCGCGCACGGCGAACTCGTCACCGAAGCCGATGCGCTGCCCGACGCGGCACGGCGCGCGCTCGCCAGCGGCAAGCCCGCCTGCCTCAACGTGATGATCGAGGGATTGCCCGCGCCGCAGATCCGGCGCGAGGGTTGAGGGGGCGCCGGCCACGGGCGCCCGAAGTCAGTCGATTGGCGCCGCAGGGATAGTGCGGCCGATTCCAGCGCGATCAAGAATTTCACGGCCTCTGGAAGAAGGCGTGGTCCCCGCTCCGGCTCAGGCGTGGGGTCTTGTGAATTCGAACCGAACACGTTGGAGACACATCTTGACCAAGACAGAGAATCTCGCGCGGTGGATCCGCGCGCTGCTCGTGGCGCTGGCCTGCGGCGCACTCGCCTCGTGGGCCCAGGCGGCCACCGACATTGCCAACACCCTCGTGCGCACCTGCTCGAACCAGCTCGATGGTTCGCAGTACGCCGACGCCGTGCTCGACGACTTTCGCGGCAGCCGCTTTCCCTCGCCGAAGACCGGTGGCTTCAAGGTCACATCCGTCCAGCAGGTCTGGCTCGCGCTGCCGGCCTACTGCCTGGTCAAGGGCACGATCCAGCCCACCTCGCCCGGCGGCGTCGACCCGGCCGTGAAGGACCCGAGCTACCGCGTGCGCGACATCAACTACCAGATCTACATCCCGGCACAGTGGAACGGCAAGTTTGTGCAGCTCGGCGGCGGAGGCTTCGCCTGGAAGTCCGACGTGGTCGCCGCCGGCACGCAGACCAGCCAGCAGTTCGCGCTCCCGCTGCAGGGCGTGGCGCTGGCCAACTACGCCGTGGTGCTCAGCGACGCGGGCGCCGACGGCTCGAACGGCGCCTTCGATCCCGATTTCGTGCGCCCGGGCCGCAATCTCGCCGATGTCGCCAAGCAGGAGATGGTGAAGAACTTCGGGCAGGACTCGATCAAGAAATCGCTCGACGTCGGCCTGTACCTGCTGAAGAAGCTCACCGGCGCGGCACCCACCGACACCTACTTCGTCGGCATCTCAACCGGCGGCCGGCAGGCGCTCAAGGCCATCGCCAACTGGCCCGACGCGTATGACGGTGTCGTCGCGGGCGCGCCGCCGGTCGACGAGACCAACCTGCTGAAGACCTTGCAGGTGCCCGACACCGTCAACGACTGGACGACCAACTGGGCCAGCGCCTCCGCCATGCTCACCAGCCTGTTCGGCCAGGACGTGTCGCCCCAGACCCTGAGCGACGGCATGGGCGCGACCTCGCGCTACCTGGCGGATGTCGCGATCGAATCGGGCGCCGACTACGACGGTTACCACCGTCTGCTCGACCAGCTGGCTCCGGTGTGGAACGTGCGGCCCGACGAGCTCGTGCCCTTCCTGCGGATGTCGGCGCGGCAGAAGCGGGAAGGCGGCAAGGGCAAGAAGATCGTGATCTACCAGGGCACCTCCGACTTCCTCGTGCCCTGCACGCAGGCCGGCGAATTCGTCAGGCAGCTGAACGGCCTGCCCGCGGGTGGACAGGTCGCGGCCGCCGACATCCGCAACACCGTGCGCGCCTATTTCGTCGAGGACTACAGCCATGGCTTCTACAACACGAATGCCGTGCTCAAGCGGCTCGGTCTCACGCCCCTGCAGCTGAACTGGAACGCGCTGGCCGATCTCGACCGCTGGGTGCACGACGACCAGGCGCGGGGTGGGGCGCCTTCGCTGGCGCGCAATGCTTCGGGGGAGATTCCGACGGGGCAGGCCTTGAGTGCTTGGAGGTGTGTCGCGGCGCCCTGAGAAAGGTCACCGGCTGGGGTCTGGCGCGGAGATCGGCGGTGCCGGATGTTCCGGAATTTCGTCGAATATCGGAAAAGAACGAAATAACGGAACATGCGTCGGGCGTCATGTGTCGGTGGTCAAAGTTGCTGCAATGGACCGGCTCGCAGCTCAATGGCTTGAGCATTGTTCTTGACCATCGCGCGCAGCGTTGTTCGAATTTCGTGCGCCGAGAGTCAACTTTCCTGGGATGTTGCTGGTCCATTGCCCTCCGCTCAGTCCCTTCGTCACACCACCCTCGAGGATCGCAGTGCGAGCGATTGACGGTGCTGTTGTGATAGCAAAGGCCATTGCGATGGCAGAGTTCGTCATGGCGCAAGTTTGTGGCCTGGCCCACCCGCTGCCGCCGCTGCCTCCTCGTAAGCGCGCGGCCATGTCATCGAAATCGGAAGCATGCGCACGCGGCTAGACTTCCGCTATCGGCCAACAGCGGACGCTCTAATCTAGGCCAGCATTCACCCCGAGGCAGGAACCAAGACGTCGAGGCGCGAGCGATAGCGATGCCATCTTCGACAAGAACAACTCAGAGGCTTGAGGAGAAGGAACTATGGCTGTAACGCTACTCATCATCTACACGGTGCTCTACTTTGTAGGCTACTGCGGAGCCCTGGGCCTCAACCTACTTGCCAAGCGAGACTTTGTGCCTACCCGAACAGCGGGGGTCATCTTGGTTCTTGCCGCTTGTGCGGTGTATTTCTTCTTCACAATTCAAGCGCTACTCGCATTGGAAATGGAACGCCTTTCAAGCCACGACCAAGGACGAATCGTCGGAGAGATGCTTGCAAACGTGCTCCTTCCTTTGACGGTAGTACTAATTCTTGTGTCCTTTGCCGCCCGACGCGAACGTCGCAGGCGGAACACAGAGCAGAGGTCCGCCATGATTGACCCCAACGCATGATGTTTGGTGAGAATGTTTCTGGCGCTCTTGAGCCAAGGCAGGATCAGAGGTTGCCGGCCAATACCGGTCTGTGGTCTCTGTCGCTCAACTGATTCGTACACCCCTATGTGGCCCTTCAAGAAACGCGTGGCTGTCTCGCCAGCGCACTCCATCCCGCCTTCAGAAAAGGTTGTAGAGGCCTCAGTCGATGGAGACGGTCCGACTTATTGCCGCATTGAATTCGAGTCGGATGGCGAGAGACCCTTGCGGCGGTTGACGGATTTTTTTGACCTCTTGAAGGTTGCGAAAGATCGTGATGAGCCCTCAGATGAGTCGCAACTATTGGCGTTTCTGAGCGACGGTGAGCGCTCCTACTTTTCGAACCTGACCCCCGCCGAAGTTGCTGAGTGGAATGCATATTGGTTCTCCACTTCGCTCCCAGAGCGGCATTCCCCTGAGATGCTGACTCCACAGTGGGATTTCGCTTCCATGCTTGATGCCATTTGGAATGGGGACTACGACCTTATTGCAATCCAACCGCGAGCGTCACGGCATGTGTTGGGGTTCAATCCCCATGGCTACCCATACGGTGGTACCGGCAGTCTAGTTGCGCTAGTGGAGTGTTTCGGCCATCAAGTCGTCGGCATCGATGACGGGACTGGATATAAGGAACATGTGCCACGTACGAACATCTGGAAGCCGTCCGCCAGTCCTGGCGCCTGATCTCACATTGCGGCCGCAACGAATGCCTGCTTTCGAGCAAGCTAGATGACGGCTTTGGGCCCGAAGCGGCTGTTCGCCTGTGCCGAAAGCAGTCGTTGCTACGCGAACCTACTCGACTCCCAACGGCAGCCCGGACGCGCCGTCCAATTTGCTAATACGCCAGCGGCCAGGCTCGACATACTCAAAGTCGATCTTGTAGTCGAAGGTCGCACTGACGCTTAGCAACATGACACAGAACTTCCGTCCGTCCGAGCCCATTCGCTCGCGAAGCGTCGAGGCCAAATCGTTCATGTATCTGTAGAAGTCTGAATTTTTCAACGCGGACAGCAGGGTGACGTTGTCTGCAGCCTCGTATGAAGCGTTTGACCCCATCTTCAAATCGCTCGCCTCGAATCTGAAGAACGCTCGGCTCCATCCTGGAACGTCGCGCTGGAGCAAATCCATGAAGGTCTTGGCGAGTTCGATGACGACTTCATCTTTGCTCTGACTTTGCATTTGGGTACTGGGGGGTGCTGAAGTTCAGTGTCTGGTCCTGGCCCCATTTTGCCCATTGCGCTGTCGCCTCAATGAGTCACCGTCGCCGGATAGGAAAAGGGCCCCGACGAGCAGCGGAACCGACACCAGTAGACCAATGACCGCTACGTAGATGCCGCCGACGGTGGCGAACATCAATATGGATGCGATGTTGTAGGAACCGATGAGGCATTCTCCGAGCGCGTACGGATTCGGATTGCAGCCCGGAAGCATCCAGATCAACACTTGGCCAATCAGCGCAATGCCGAGTGGCCCCAAGACGACAGCGGCAGCGCCAAGTATCAAGGTTCTAGGTGAGAGCATCCCGGGGCCTCTGTCGTGCTTCTACTCCCGTTCAGGGGCTGACTTCGTGTGACCGGTCCTGGCCGACTGAGACCAGTCACTCGACAAGCGTGCGCGGCTCCTCGACCAGGCGAATCCTAACGCCGCCGGTGGCGCGTAGCGACAACACTACCTCCTCAAGATTGTCAGGCTGCTCAAGCAAGCCGTCTTCCACTAGAGCGCGTCGGGCCAGGTCGAGGTTGCGGACAGTGAAAGTTAGAGCCCGAATTGCGTCTCGCTCTCCCAGCACCACCGAAAGTTCCATGTCGTCTGCAATCTTGATGGGCACGCAGAACGAACGAGAAAGTCGCTGCCATTTCTCCGTCGCCGCTGGCACGTCTGGCGTGGTCAGTTCGATTCCGCTCAACCGCTCAAACCCGAGCCGACCTCCTGAGACAGCTTCAAGCGCAGCCTGCTGGTCTGCTCGACGCTGGTTCAAGCTCAATCCGTGCTTCCAAGGCGCAATGGGTGCCATGTCACCCCACTCACAAACGAAAACGCAGAACGAATCGCTGGAAAGGTCGAGAACCACCGAATTGGTGAAGTTCGTATGAGCGTCTCCGTTCACATTCCTTGATACGAAGGCTCGCGGCGCCTTGCAACTCAGTCCTGACGCCTGGATGCTCGCCACTGTCTCCTCGAGCCTCACGGGAGCGAGGGCAATCTGGTGGAACAAAGGAAGCGGGCAATCCGCCGGCAAGTCGGCGTTGTCCGCGGCTGCCCAGATTTCGAGATTGGTGTTGCCGACTCCAACCCAACCATAGGTGGCAAACGGCGCATGCTGCAGGGGCCAGGTCACTGGAAGACCAAGCTGCTGATGCAGGAGCTCGAACAGCGGCTCAGCTGCAGCGGTGCGAAGCACGACGTGGTCGACTCCAAGGTATGGGCGCTCTGCCATCTGATCTCCGTCATCAATGCCGCCGAATGGCTGCTTTCAGGCGAATTGTGCCCAGCTATCAGAGGACCGCTCTTGGCCGGATTCTGCCGTAAGGTCATGACGCCGAGGAGCCCAAGCGGAAGCTCGTTGTTTTCGGAAGCGGACCTTCAATCTGACTGTCTCCCCTCATAAGCCGCTGGCGCAACATTCCACAGAGTCGACGCGCGGGCGCGCGTGGTCAGAAGTCCAATCAGTTCTCCTTCACCATCAAAAACGGGAATGTTGGCTGGGCTGTAGACACCTCGACCCGGGCCGTTGTACGAGCCAGGATAGACAAATGCCGCGTCGACCACACCGAAGTCGCATTCCGCATGTTTGAGCAGGGGCAGTTTGACGTCCAAAAGCTGGTAGTCAGTTCCGCCGCAACACAACGCACGTGGCTGATGAAGACGGCTCATCCGCCATCGCAGATAGGTTCGAATTCGAGCTGCTGATTGAGGCAATTCAAAATTCAGCGTCTGCTCTGGATACTCTACAACTTTTCCTGCGCGAACCGCACCGTAGGAAGCTTCAAAAGTATGCAAAGGCTGGATGTCTTCTACCACGCAGAGTTTGGCGCACGTCTTACACCATCCAGGTCTGACCGGAATTGGAAATGTCTCGGCGTCAAGCAATTGAGCACCAAGTGGTGTTTCTCCGAAGTAGTAGACGGGGTCCTGAAATTCGAAGCTGAATTGCGTATTACAGCCAGTGCAAACGTAGTAGCTAGGGAACTCAAACATGCTCGCATTCGTCCTTGATACACCTTGAACGTCGGCTGATACCCGGAAGCAGCGTTTAGACTGCGGGGTCTGCGACGACAAATCCATCGTCGCTGGCAGTCCATCGGATGCCTAGTACCGCCTCCTCTTTGGCAATCTCCAAGTCCGCGTAGAAGGAAGGGCTGGGCGCGTAGGAGGCCCACCCCTCGATGCCAGCGGCTTCGTTGTTGAAGTGGTATTGCTCAACAAAACCAAAACTCCCCTCCTCGCGACGAAATAGCGCGATGCGACGTTGGCGGTCTTGTGAGTAGAAGAAGCAGATGTTTTGATTCATCGAGCTATTACGGATAGGTGGGCGAATTTTGCCTTGACCTCAGAGGTCCGAAATTGGCCGCACCCTGTCATTCAGACACAGCCGGAGACAATGGAGCCTCCTTGTAGAGTCGAAGGAATTTGAACATCTTTGGCCATTCATCCCGAGGCTTGAAGACAATCGCCACCTCCCGATTCTCAAGTGCAGATTCAGTCAGGACCAGATGATCTGCGACCTGTTTGGCGTTTTCAAACTCTTTGGCATTCGCCTTACAGACAGCCTTGAAAAAAGGTCCCGAAAGCCAATTCTGTATTTCCGGCTCGCTCTGAAACTTGAGATAACCTGCCAAGGATGCATGAGCCACGGCGACCATAGCGAAGCCTAGCGGGATGTCGTCTCGGACAAGGATGTACATCTTCATCTGTCTATTCACGCCGCAAGCGTGGTGCTCCTCAGGCTGGGGTTAGAACTCTGTTGCAATCAGCCGCGACACTTGATGACCGGTTATGGCCGACTGTAGCCGGTCGCTCAGCCGTCGCGAAGGGGCCCTAAAAGGCTAGTGCATGCTTCGAAAGCGGTCACTCATGAAAGCCTTCTGTGTGGCTCTGACTCAGTGCCTCGCCCCCTATGGATGT
Source organism: Variovorax sp. ISS6 (assembly GCF_056523145.1). Taxonomy (NCBI): domain Bacteria; kingdom Pseudomonadati; phylum Pseudomonadota; class Betaproteobacteria; order Burkholderiales; family Comamonadaceae; genus Variovorax; species Variovorax sp. ISS6. Next base: position 818,132 of record NZ_JAWRZC010000002.1, on the reverse strand, counting down.
AGTTGTCTTCGCAAACAGGACATCCTCGGTTCCACGTGTATAGGGAATGAACGGCACAGTAGGGTGCTTGCTCGCCTGGAGCAAACGAAGCCACTGTCAGTTTCTCGGATCCGGCTTCGACGAATGCTGGCAGTCTTCCCAGCTCAACGTGCGCGTCTTCCCATCCCAGGGATTGGAAGAGTTCAACCGGCTGGCCGACATCCACTGCTGCTCCTAGCAGTCGGTGAACGTCGATTTCCCTCCATCCGGTTTGGGTGGCCATCCACCTCCGAAACTCTCGCTTAGCGTCCGCGCGAATCTTGGCCCACACCGAGAAAACAGCTATTTCAGTCATGTCTTTGGATCCCCCACGGCTCGATTCAATGGCTCCTCCCGATAGACTGGTTGTGGCCGTGAACGGCGGTAGAAAGCCCGCGCTCATTTTGGGGGAAGAATAGGTGCTAGCCCGTTCAACCAAGGCATATCTGACCAGGTCACGTCGCGCTCAAAGGCGGCGCACTCCTCGGAGGTCAGCCACACGCCATGAGCTTCAACGCCGTAAGAGGTGCCGTCTGTTAGCTTCACGGCGCTTGCTATCGAATGCAAGTCACCTCTCAAAAGCAACTCCCGCGGGACCACCGCTGTGAGGAAGACTCGCCCATCGACCTTGCCGGATTGACCAACTTCACACAGCTTATACATGCGCTTTCCGTCACCCAGTTGCACCAATGCCAACTGATAGTCCCGACCCTCTGCGACATCGGCACGCTTCCACATAGACGCACCCCCAAATTCTGAGCCACTATCGAACGACCGGTTCCGGCCGAATCCTGCTACGAAACCGAGGCGGACATTGCACAAAGCGGCCATCGAAGTCGTCCTAGCAGCGGTGATTCGCAGTCTCACACCACTGGGGCCTTTGGAAAGAGCCGCCTGTACTTCTCGACCCATTCCAGGGTCAGTTTGTCTGCCCGGTTTGTCCCGGTCTCGATCACCGCGCCATCGGGGCCGAAGATGGCCCATTCCAGAGCGCGCCCAAACTCACTCAGACGCTTCTTCACAACGACACCATCTTCGTTCCACGTCGTCCCCCAACCGTGCCCCATACCTGCAAACGCAGTCCATTCTTGGCTGAGTTGCCCGTTGTCATGCCACCATCGGCAGTAACCATGCGGAAAACCGTTTAGGCAAGGACGCAACGATTCAACCTGACCGTTGCCGTAGTAGGAGATCGCGATCCCGCTGAAAGGCTCGCCTCGGTAGACAAACCCGTGGTCGTCATCATCGAGCTCGGCGAGGTCGACGGTGAAGTCCGGTACGTCTTTGCTCCAGTCAAACTCATCTGCGTCAGTCATGCAGGTTCCAGTAATCAATGCCCGCTCTTGGCCGAAATCAGACGCCTGAAAGGGCATTGGCATATTTCAATGGCGTTGCCCTCCCCCAGACAATCGAGCGCAACTGCTGACGATCGAGGCGCTCGCGGACGTCAGCTTCATCCAATCTCGCCGAGAGGTTTCCGACTATGGGAGCGTTCGCGGCCTCGAAGACCCGCACGTCGATCATTGCGACTTCGCCGAGAGCCAGGGGCGGACCCACTTGTTCCATCTGCGGCTCTCGGATGACAGCTTGCGCCAGTGCTCCATAGAAAGTCACCCGATGGCGAGGCACATGGTCAAGAAATACGAGAGGAACAAAACGCCCGTCGGAGCGAGGCAGAAGGGCAAAGTCGCCTCGCTTCAGCTTCGTCGACGTTTTGGGAATGAATGCTTGCTGCATTGACGTGCTGGATGTGTGGTGGGAAAGACCGCTCTTGGCCGGGAGCTGACTAGTGGACATCGCGCGACGGGGGCGCGATGTCTGGAAAGTTTGCGCCGATGAACTCTGCGACGAATTCGTTCGGGTCAACAGGGTTCTGGGCGGCGCGTGCCGCGTCCAGATAGGCGCCCCATATTCGACGGATGGATTCGGGCATCGATTCAGGAAACTCCATCGCGGCGCTTACGATTTCCTGCCAAGTGCCATCGAGGCCAAGTGACTTCGCCAGCATCGGCCGAAGCTCCTCGAGCCCTCGACGCTGGTCGTCACTGAGTTGGTCAATTGCGTCGAGAACGTAGCTGTCCAAGAATCGCAGGAACGGCTTGTCTTGATAGCGGCTCATCAGGTCTCAATGAGTATTCGGTCTACGCGCATAGAAAGTCGCCTTTGTCGCGAATTCCGAGGGTCCGGTGAGTGTCCGGTCCTGGCCGCTACCGGATTCCACCGATTAGCTGCCAGGGACTGGCGGCAACGGCTCGTACGGAAACCGCGATGTCCATTTTTTGGCCTCTCCGTAAGGGTGACCGTCGCCGCGAAAAAGCCATGCGTGCTCCCTCCCCGGTCGTTGCTCCCACAAATAGTAGAACTTCCCAAAAATGTGCCGCGAGTCAAAGTAGCTTGTCGTGACACATATGAAGAGCTCCCGACCCGGCAAGTCGCAAATGAACGACTCCCAGAAATCAAGAAACCCGCCAATCTCTCCCGGATCACCGAAGTCTTTATAGCTAATGCCAAACGTGATGATGTTGCCAGCCCGATTGGGGGCCGACGGCGCGTGGAAGATGCCTTGCCATACCCCATGATTGGTGGGATAGGGTTCACTTGGAAGCATCCCAATCTTCTTGAAAGCAGCTTCCAAGGACTCGGCTCGGTCATCAAGTAATAAATGTCCCGATGCATGGTTTTCGCTCGCCATCGGGTCTCCTTAGATCATGGTCGGCAAATGTTTAGAGTTGGCCGAATTCTGCCTGACAGCGCGACTGACCGGTTGTGGCCGACTGCAACCGAAGGCTTGATGACGGCGTGAGGTCTGTTGTCAGACGTTGCGCTGACGTTCGGCGTTCCAGAGTGGAATTTTTCCTGCGGCTTGTCGAAAAGCGTTGTGCGCTTCCATTAAAGCGTTGCTACCGCGGGAGTTATTTCCTTGGGCGTAGGATGTCCGCGCGATCTCAAGATGCTCTAGAGTTTCAATGTACAGCGCAGCTTTTACGCCATCCTTCGCTCGTTGAGACACATTTCTAACTCCTTGAGACAGTGAGTTGAAAGCCATATCCAGAGTGATTTCATAAGTTACGCATGAATTCAAAAATTCAAAGCGGGGAGCCCCAGCGATCACTCCGACAAATTGATCGTCGACCTCTCTGTGCTTGGACCAGATTGGCAGAGAAAACGAAGTCATGAGACGTGCTCAGAAGTCAACGATAGGTCGGATTCTGACTCAGCAGCGAGTGACCGGTCTTGGCTCGGTTCCGGACATTGGTCTCATTTTGCCGTGCTCGGCCCCAGCGATGCGGCAGCAGTTCGTCAGCCGGTGTCAGGTATGAGAGTGAATGCGCGCCAGCACGCTGCGCAGGCATGCCCACGGGTCCCGGCCGTTGAGCTTGGCAGCCCGCACCAGGCTCATCATCGCCGCCGCGCGCCGCAAGCGACTTGTTGTCCACGAACAGCCAGTTCTTCGTGCCGAGTTTCCAGGGCTCGATCTCTCGGTCGATCAGGTTGTCGTCGATGAATACCGCGCCGTCCTGCGAGTGCAGGACTTCCACGGGCCGGCTGACACGACAAGGCCTCAAAAAGATCCGCCCTGGATCGTCTCGGAAGCCGCACCGCCCACGCCCTCAGCGCACATCATCGAACGCCGCATCGATCTCCTCGACGTTCATCGCCGCATAGCTCGCCGCCGAGCCACCCAGGTCCCACACCGCCTCGCCGCGCTCGACCGCGCGCGCCATCTCTTCTTCCTTGCGCATGCGCGCAAGCGCGGCCTCGACGACCTCGCCGGCCTCGCGGCGCGGCACGCAGACCACGCCGTCGCCATCGGCCATGACCAGGTCGCCCGGCTGCACCAGCACGCCGTCGCAGACCACCGGCGTGTTGACGAAGCCATGGCCGCACTTGTCGGGATGGATCGAAAGGACGTGCGTGGACCAGACCGGCAGGCCCAGCGCCTCGACCGTGTCGGTGTCGCGCACGCAGCCCTGCACCACCACGCCCGCGAGGCCCTTGCGCAGCGCATAGCGTGCCGCCATGTCGCCCCATTGGGCGCCCGAGGTCTCGGCGTCGCAGACCACCACCAGCACGTCGCCGGGCTGCGCGAGGTAGAGCGCGCGGTGCATCATCAGGTTGTCGCCGGGCGCGCAAAAGGCCGTGACGGCCGGGCCCGCGATGCGCGCGCCCTTCTGGATCGGCCGCATGCGGCTGGACATCAGGCCGCCGATGCCGCGCGGCGCGGCCGCTTCGTGCAGGTCGGACACGGTGGCCTCGCGCGCCTTCGCGCACAGGGCCGCTTCCACGCGGTTGACGCGCAGGAACACTCTGGAGCTGTTCACGGTCGCTCTCCGTTCAGTGCGGCACGCAGTAGGCGTCGGCCGCGAGGCGGAAGGTGGTGCGCTTCATCAGCCGCGGCTGGTTGAGCTGCATCTCGTCGCGGCGGTGCATGGTGCAGCCGTTGTCCCACATCATCAGGTCGCCGTTGCGCACCTTGTGGCGGTACACGAGCTCGGCACTGCCGCCGACCTCGAACAGCAGCGGCAGCACGCGCGCGTTCTCGGCCTCGCTCAGGCCCTCGATCGCCACCAGCGTGGTCGGGTCGGCATAGAGCGCCTTGCGGCCGGTCAGCGGATGCGTGAGCACCACGAGGTGGAAGGCATCGGGCAGCTTGGCCATCTCCCTGGCCTGCGCGCTTTCCTTGTCCTTGAGCTCGAGCGTGTTCATGATCGCCATGCGCTTGGCATAGCGGTAGGTGCCGGTGCGGCCGTCGATCAGCGCGCGCACGTCGGCCGGCAGCCGCTCCCACGCGCCGTACTGGTCGGCCCAGTAGATGTCGCCGCCGCCCTTGGGCACCTCGAGGCCGTAGAGCATGGCGCCGGTGGCGGGCTTGACGCGGAAGGTCTGGTCCGAATGCCAGTCGACGTCGTCGCCGCCCGCGAAGCCGCCGACGAAGCGGCCGTCGGCATAGCGCAGGGTGCTGAAGTAGATGATCTCGTCGTGGTAAGGCGACTGGATGTCCTTGCGGTTGGCGCTCTCGCAACGGCCGAACTGCTCGGTGAAGCGCACCTGGTCGGCCTCCTCGAGCGACTGGCGCGGGAACACGATCACCGGCGCGTCCTGCCACAGGCGGCGCACCTGCTCGATGGCGTCGGGGTTGGCGAGGATGTCTTCGATGCGTTCGTCGATCTCGATCACGAAATCGGAATGCAGCGGGCGGACCTTCAGTTCTTGCGCGAGCACGGTCATGGGATGTCTCCTTGGGTGTGTATGAAAGAAGAAAAAAAGGGGAAAGAGGGGGCGGCGCGTCAGTCGGCCTTCATGCCGGCGCTGCGGATGATCTCGGCGTCGGTCAGCCGCTCCGAGCGCAGCCAGGCGACGAGCTGGGCGTAGTCCATCGGCGGCGCGGGCTCGAAGCCGAGTTCGTGCAGGGCCTTGGCGGTCTCCGGAAGCGCGAGGATCTTGCGCATCTCGGCGGCCAGCCGCTCGCGCACCTCCACCGGTGTGCCGCGCGGCGCCATCAGCGCGTTCCAGGCCACCACGCTGAAGCCCTCGAGGCCCTGCTCGGCCACCGGCCGGATCTCGGGCAGCGCGGTCATGGCCTTGGCCGAGGTCACGGCCAGCGGCTTGATCCGGCCGAACTGCGCGCGCGAGGCCGCCACCGTGTCGATCAGCACCGGCACCTGGTTGCCCAGCAGCGCGGTCATCGCCTCGCCCGAACCCTTGTACTTGATCGAGAACAGCGGCACGTTCTGGCGCCGGATCATCTCGAGCACCAGCTGCGCCGTGACGCTGGGCAGCGCCACGTCGACCTTGTCGGGCCGGCTGCGCGCGAGCTTGATGAGTTCGGGCAGCGTCTGCACGCCGAGCGAGGGATGCACCGAGATCACCATTGGGATGAAGGCGGTCGCGACGATCGGGTCGAAGTCCTTCTCGGCGTCGAAGCCGATGTTGTCGTAGAGCGCCGGGTTCATCGCATGCGTGCCCGAGGCGCCCATGATCAGCGTGTAGCCGTCGGGCGTGGCGCGCGCCGCATAGGCGGTGCCGATGTTGCCGAAGGCGCCGGGCCGGTTCTCCACCACCACGCCTTCGTGCAGCGCGGCCGAGAGCTTGGCCGCGAAGTAGCGGGTGGCGATGTCGGTGCTCTGCCCGGGCGGGTAGGCCACCACGATCTTGATCGGCCGGTTCGGATAGCCCTGGGCCAGTGCCCCGGCGGTCAGCGCGAAGGCCAGCGGCAGCGCGGCGAGCCGCCGCGCGAGGCGCAAGAGTGAGGTCATCGTTGTCTCCTTCATGGTTGTGAGGTCGCCGCCCGCGGTGGATCGAAGGCGGTGCCGTTGGCCGCCGGCATGGCGGGCAGGGGAGGGGATGGGTTCGCGAAGGCCTCGGCGTCCGCATTGCGCAGATGGCGCGCGTCGAGCGCGTCGAACGAGGCGCAGCCGATCTGCGCGAGCACCATGTCGATCTCGTTGCGAACGATCTGCAGCGCACGCGCGATGCCGCGCGCACCGCCCGCGGCCGCACCGAACAGCGTGGGCCGTCCGAACAGCGCGAAGCGCGCGCCGAGGCAGCGTGCGATCACGATGTCGGAGCCGCGGCGAACGCCGCTGTCGAGCAGCAACTCCACGCGCTCGCCGACCGCCGCGCGGATCGCGGGCAGCATCTCGAGCGGCGTGGGTGCCACGTCGAGCTGGCGCCCGCCATGGTTCGAGACCACGATCGCATCGACGCCGAGCGCCGCGGCCTGGCGGGCATCGTCGGGATGCAGCAGGCCCTTCACGGCGAGCGGGCCGTTCCAGTCCACGCGGATGCGCTCGAGCGTGCGCCAGGTGATCATCGGCGCCGGTGTCAGCGTGCCGTAGAGGTCGGCGACCTCGGACGCCGAGGCACCCGCGCGGCCATAGGGTGCCCAGTTGCTCATCATCGGGATGCCGCCGCTGCGCAGGTAGCGCAGCACCCAGGCCGGATGGCCGAGCGCTTCGAGCACCACGCCGGGCGTCATCCGGAAGGGGCGCGAGAAGCCGTTGCGGCGGTTGCGCTCGCGGTTCGAGTTCACCGGCACGTCGACCGACACCACCAGCGTGCGCACGCCGGCGTCGCGTGCGCGCTCGACGAGATCGGCGTTGATGCGTTCCTCGCGCGTGCCGTAGATCTGGAACCAGACATGCTCAGGCGCGAGCTTCGCGACCGTCTCGACCGAGGCATTGCTCGCGCTCGACAGCAGGAAGGGCACATCGGCCGCGCGCGCGGCCTGCGCGAGCAGTTCGTCGGCACCCGGATGGAACAGCCCGGCCAAACCCGTGGGCGAGATGCCGAAGGGGCTCGCATGACGCCGGCCCAGCAGTTCGGTGGACTGGTCGCGCCGCGACACATCGACGAGGTAGCGCGGCACCAGCTGGAAGCGGCGGAAGGCCTCGCGGTTGCGCCGCATGCAGTCCTCGTCGTCCACGCCGCCATCGATGAAATCGAAGGCGATCCGCGGCAGCTTGCGCCGTGCCATCGAGCGCAGGTCCTCGAGGTTGACCGCAGTGTCCACGTTCATCGTTTCTCGTCGTGAGTTGTCTCTGCGATCGAGAATATCGAGCGGTCTTTTCGCTGCCCATAGGGCCGGGCAGCGGAGTTTCACAGTTTGAACTTGTAGCGTCGCGCGCCGGTGCTCAAGGCTCGGCGCTCGCGCCCGCGTGTCCCATGTGCATGACGCCACCGAGGCATTCGCGCGCATCCTGCTCCACCGCCGCGGCCACTTCATCGAGCGCCGCACGCACTTCGGCCAGCTTCGGCTCGCCGAACTGCTCGGCCAGCCCGGTGAGGCACACCGCCGCCATCGCGCGCCCGTTGTCGGCGCACACCGGCACCGCGAAGGCATGCACGCCGGTCACCACGTCGCCGAGGTTGACGCCGAAGCCATGGCGGCGCGAGCGGTCGCGCATCTTCTCGAGCGCGTCGAGGCGGCCGCTGCCGCGCTGCGCGATCTCCTGCTGCATGTTGTCGGCGAGGATGTTCTCGGTCTCGAGCGAGGGCAGGGTCTGCAGGATCGCGACGCCGCCGACCGAGGTGAACAGCGGCCGCCGCGTGCCCGCGTGCACCATCAGGCCGCGCAACTCGAGCGAGCCCTGGCGCACCGCGCAGACGTACTCGTTGCCGCTGCGCAGGATCAGCCAGGCGATGGCCTCGGTCTGCGCCGCCAGCTTCGCCATGCGGCGCTCGCAGGCCTGCTGGAAGGCCGCGTAGCCGGGCAGCGAGAGACCGAGCTCGTAGAGCATCGGGCCGGGGAAGTAGTGCTTGTCGGTGCTGCGCTGTTGTACGAAGCGTTCGCGCACCAGGCACGAGAGCACGCGGTGCACGGTACCCTTGTCGACCTCGCAGCGCGCCGCGAGGTCCGACAGCCGCCAGCCGAACTCGCCGCGCGCGGCCAGCTCGCGCAGGATGCGCAGGGCGCGCTCGATGCTCTGCGTGCCGTGGGAGAGGGAAGGCTGGGGGCTGCGCGAACTTCTCACCGCTCGTGTTCCTTCGATGCGCCTGCGCGGCGTTCCGGGCTGGACATCGATCGCGGCGAAGCAGCGGATGATTCTCCGCGTGCCGCGTCAGCCGGTGAAGAATCGCTCGCGCACCTGCGCGGGCAACGCGACACCCGCTGCCTCGGCCGCGCGCAGCACGCTCCAGAAGTAGCGATAGCTCGCGCGGTCGTGCAGCTCGCCCTCGTGGCGTATCGGCCCCCACTGCGCCTCGCTCGCCGCCAGCAGGATCGCGCCGGCGCGATCGGCCTGGCTCGCATCGGGTGCCATGGCCTCGACGATGGGCCGGATCTGATCGGGATGCACGCTCCACATGCGCAGGAAACCGAACTCGTGCCGCGCGCGGTACGCGTCGTTGCGCGTGGCCAGCGGATCGCGCAGCGCCAGCGACACGTTGTGCGCGGGCACGAGGCCGTTGGCCAGCGCCGCGGCCACGATGCGCGTCTTGGCGCGCACCAGCAGCGGATGCTCGAACTGGCCCGGGCTGCGCATGGCCTCGAAGCCGATCGCGCCCTGGTGGTCGCTGACGAAATCCATCAGCCCGAAGTCGAGCACCTCCAGGCCCGGCAGCGCCGCGATCTCGAACACGTCGCGCAGCGCGCCATGGGTCTCGACCAGCACGTGGACCGGGATGGCGCGCGCGAGGCCCGCAGCCGCGCGGCGCCGCTCGATGTGCTCGAGCATGGCGATGACGTCGCCGGTGCGCTGCGCCTTGGGCAGCGTGAGGTAGGCCAGGCGGTCGCCGGCCTCGCCGACCAGCGTGTCGACGTCGGCGCGCCAGAAGGCCGACGAGGCATCGTGCACGCGCGCGCCGACCCGGCCGTGGCGATTGGCCTCCGAGGCGATGGCGCGCGCGGCCATCTCGGCGTGCGCCTTTTCCTCGCCCGCGGCGGCGCCGTCCTCGCAGTCGCAGGTCAGGTCGAAGACCGGGCCGAGTTCGGCCTGCAGCTGGAGTGCCTTGTGGATCAGCTTGTCGCTGCCCGCGTAGTGCTCGCAGGGCGCGAGCGCGGGAACGAGCTTCTCGCCGGAGAACAGCGCGGCCGACGGATGAACGGGCGTGGGATGCATGAACGGTGGTCGTGAATGAACGGAGATCGGGTCACAGCGCATGGGCGGCACGCAGCCGGGCCAGCGCCTCGGCATCGAGGCCCAGCAGCTCGCCGAGCACTTCCTGCGTATGGGCGCCGAGCGCGCCGCCCAGGTGGCGCAGCAGCGGCGGCGTCTTCGACAGCCGCGGCACGGCGGCCGGCACCACGAGCTCGCCCACGCGCGGGTCCTGCACCCGCTGCAGGTTGTCGCGCGCCGCGTACTGCGGGTCGGCGAAGATGTCGTCGATCGCCATGATCGGCCCGCAGGGCACGCCGGCCGCGTCGCAGCGCGCCACCGCCTCGGCCAGCTCGAGCCGGCCGATCCAGCAGGCGATGGCGGCATTGATCTCGGCGCGGCCCGCGAGCCGCTGCGCATTGGTCGCGAAGCGGTCGGGCGCGACCAGGTCGGGCCGCTCCATCAGGTGGGCCAGGCGCTCGAAGATCTTGTCGCTCGAGCAGGCCAGCGCCACCCACTTGCCCTCGGCCGTCTGCCAGTGGCCATGCGGCACCACGTGCGGCACGTCGGCGCCGAGCCGCTGCCGCACCTCGCCGAACTTGCCGTAGGCCGGCACCAGCTCGTCGAGCAGCCGGAAGATCGATTCGTAGAGCGAGACGTCGATGACCTGGCCCTCGCCGGTCCGTTCCGCGACGCGCAGCGCCAGCAGCACGCCGAGCGCGCCCCACAGGCCCGAGATGTAGTCGGCCAGCGAGGTCGAGCCCGGCACCACGGGCGGCCCGTCGCTCATGCCCGCGAGGTGCGAGAGCCCGCCGAAGCCGTGCGCCACGCGCGCGAAGCCGGGCTTCTCGCGATAGGGGCCGGTCTGGCCGTAGGCGCTCACGCGCAGCAGCACGATGCGCGGATTGGCTTGGCGCAAGGTCTCGAAGTCCAGGCCCCAGCGCTCCAGGGTGCCGGGACGGAAGTTCTCGAGCACGGCGTCGGACTGCGCCACCAGCCGGAGGAACAGTTCGCGGCCCTCGGGCACGCGCAGGTCCAGCGTCACGAAGCGCTTGTTGCGCGCCTCGCTGAGCCACACCAGGGTGTCGCCGCAATCGGTGGGCGTGCCGAACTTGCGCAGCGGATCGCCGCCCTCGGGCTGCTCGATCTTGATCACGTCGGCGCCGAAGTCCGCGAGGATGGTGCCGCTGAAGGGCGCGGCCACGAAAGTCGCGATGTCGAGCACGCGCACGCCGGCCAGCGGAGCGGTGGAGGTCTCTGTCATCTCAGCGCCGATCGGCGTTGCCGCCCGTGTGCCGGTCGATCGTGGCCTGCCGCTGCTGCAGCGAGCGCGCGAGCTTGGCATGGGCCAGGTCGATCAGCACGCCCTTCTCGCCGATGGCCCCGTTGCCCCGCGCCGCTGCCGCCTCGAGCGTGCCGAGTACCTTGTCGGCCCAGGCCAGTTGTTCGGCCGAGGGCGAATAGACCTCGTTGGCGATCGCCACCTGCGAGGGATGGATGGCCCACTTGCCCTCGAAGCCCAGCGCCGCCGAGCGCGTGGCCGAAGCGCGGTAGCCCTCGGCATCGCCGAAGTCGGTGAAGGGGCCGTCGATGGCGCGCACGCCATAGGCGCGGCAGGCATTGGCGATGCGCGCGAGCGCGAAGTGCCACTGGTCGTTCCAGTGCCGGTGGCGCACGCCCTGCGCGTCGGGGGCGGTGAGCACCGCATAGCGCTCGCTCGGCGTGCCGAACACGAAGTCGTTGGTGCGCATATCGACCGTGTAGTCGCCGACGCCGAAGATCATCGCCTCCAGCCGATCGGACGAAGCAGCGATCTCCTCGGCATGCGCGACGCCCTGCGAGGTCTCGATCAGCACCTCGATGCCCACGCGCTTGTCGCGCCCCTTCTCGCGCTCGATGGCCGTCAGCACCTGCGCCACGAACTGCACGTCGAAGGCGGTGCCGGCCTTGGGCAGCAGCACCATGTCCAGCCGCGGGCACTCGCTCACGACGTCGACCAGGTCGCGCAGCGCCCAGGGCGTGTCGAGGCCGTTGATGCGCACGGCCATGCTCTTGCGGCCCCAGTCGAGCGCGTTGAGGGCCTCGACGGCCTGGCGCCGGGCCTGGTCCTTGAAGGCGTCGGCCACCGCGTCCTCGAGGTCGAGGAAGACGACGTCGGCATCGCTCGCGCAGGCCTTGGCGAAGAAGCGTTCCGAGGTGGCGGGCACCGCGAGCTCGGAACGTTGGAGGCGCTGGCGGCGCGGCGGGGTGAGGGTGGCGGACACGAAGGCTCCTGTGGCGGATGAAAGGGTGCGGGGGATGCGGTCGGCCTACTGGTCGACCTTGATGCCGTTGGCGACGATCAGCTCGGTCCACTTCGGGACCTCGGCCTTGACGAAGGCGCCGAAGGCACCGCCGCCGCGCAGGTCGGGCAGCGCGCCGCGCTGCGTCATGGCCTCCTGGATCGCGGGATCGGACATCACGCGGTGGATGCCCTGCTCGGCGGCCGCGACCACGGCCGGCGGCGTGTGCAGCGGCAGCAGGAAGCCAGCCCAGCCCACGGCCTCGACGCCCGGGAGACCGCTCTCGGCCACGGTTGGCACGTCGGGCAGCTGCGGCACGCGTTGGGCCGAGGTGACGGCGAGCGCCTTGAGCTGCCCGCTGCGCACATAGGAGATGGCGGCCGAGACCGTGTCCACGCCCAGCGTGACCTGTCCGCCCAGCAGGTCGCTGAGCATCACGCCGCTGCCGCGGTAGGGCACGGCCACCACGTCGATCCGGGCCTTGGCCTTGATCAGTTCGCCCGCGAGGTGCGGCGAGGTGCCCAGGCCGGCCACGCCCCATTTCTCGGCGCCGGGCTTGCGCTTCGCGGACTCGACCAACTGCCTGAACGAATCGATGCCGGCCGAGGGATTGGCGAGCACCACCAGCGGCGACAGGAACAGGCCGTGCACCGGGATGAAATCGGCCAGCGGGTCGTAGGGCAGCTTCTTGCCGTAGAGCCCGGGGTTGATCGCCATCGGCCCGCTGCCGCCGACCGTCAGCGTGTAGCCGTCGGGCGCGGCATTGCGGCCCGCGAGCATGCCGGGGATGCTGGCGCCGCCGCCCTTGTTGTCGATGAACACCTGCTGCGGCCACAGCTTGCCGAGTTCGATCGCCACCATGCGGCCGAACAGGTCGGCCGACTGGCCCGTGGTGTAGGGCACGAGGATGCGCACCGGCTTGCTCGGGTAGCCGGCCTCGGCGCGCGCGGCGCCCGCGTTTACCAGCGGCCAGGCGGCCGCGGCGCCTGCCTGCAGCAGGGTTCTTCTCTTCATGGCTGTCTCCAGTTCTTGTCGTTGGAATCCCGGTGCGGCGCCGGGCGGATTTCCGGGCGAGTTTGCGGGCGCGGTCAGGCCGCGCAGGCCGCAGGCGCGCGCTCGCGCAGCGCGCTGAAGCTGCCGCGGAAATAGATCAGCGGGTCGGCGCCGCCATCGCTGTGCACCTCGCGCACCAGGCCGATGAAGACCGAGTGCGTGCCGTGGTCGTGCGCCTGCAGCAGCTCGCAGTCGAGGCTCGCGAGCGCATCGGCCATCACCGGCGCGCCGGTCTGCTGCACGGTCCAGTCGCCGCCCTCGAAGCGCTGCTCGCCCTTCAGCCCGGTCATGCCCGCGAAGCGCGCGGCGATGTCGGCCTGGCCGTCGCGCAGCAGGTTCACCGAGAAGGCGCGCGTGCGCTCGATCACCGGGTGCGCGCTCGCGCCGCGATTGACGCAGATCAGCACGGTGGGCGGCGAATCCGACAGAGAGCAGAAGGCCGTGGCGGTGAGCCCGGTGCGTTCGCCGGGCCGGCCGGTGGCGATGACCACCGGCGCACCCGCGTGATGCTTCATGAGTTGCTTGTAGGCGCTGGCTTCCATGGGGTGCTCCTCGTGTCAGCGGTAGAGATGTTTCCAGTCGCCCGCCGCCGGACGCGCCAGGCCGAGGTTGTCGCGCAGGGTCGGGCCCTCGTAGTCGTGATGGAAGACGCCACGGCGCTGCAGCTCGGGCACCACCAGCTGCACGAAGTCCTCGTAGCTGCCGGGCATGCTGGTGGCCGCGAGCACGAAGCCGTCGCAGGCGCCGGTGCGGAACCACTGCTCCATCTGGTCGGCGACGTCGGTCTTGCTGCCGACGAAGGTGGCAAGCTCGTCGGTGGTGCCGCGGCCGCTGAAGCGCAGGAAGTCCGCGAGCGTCGGCCGTGCCAGGCCGCTCTGCGCGATCACGCGATCGAGGATGGCGCGCAGGCCGGTGATCGAGCCCAGCTCCTCGTCGGTGAAGGGCTCGTCGGGCCGCTTGGTCGCGAAGTCGAAATTCAGCACTTCCGACAGCAGCGCGAGGCCGTCGACCGGCTTCACGAGCGCGTCGATCGCGGCCTTCTTGTCCTCGGCTTCGGCGCGGCTCTCGGCCGCGATCACGTAGACCGCGGGCGCCACCTTGACCTGGGCCGGATCGCGGCCGTGCGCCGCGACCTTGCGCTTGAAGTCGGCGTACGACCTTCGCGCCACGTCGATGTTCGGATAGATCACGAACACCAGCTCGCCCCAGCGCGCCGCGAACTCGCTGCCGCGCCCGCTCTGGCCGGCCTGGATCAGCACCGGATGGCCCTGCGCCGAGCGCGGCACGGTGAAGGGTCCGCGCGACTTGAACCACTTGCCGCTGTGGTCGAGGCGGCGCACCCTGGATGCGTCGGCGAAGCGGCCGTTCGCCTTGTCGTGCAGCACGGCGCCTTCCTGCCAGGTGTCCCAGTGGCCGAGCACCACCTCGAGGAACTCGTCGGCGCGTTCGTAGCGCAGGTCGTGCGCGAGGTGCTCCTGCGCGCCGAAGTTCGCGGCCTCCGAGTTGTTGAGCGAGGTCACCACGTTCCAGGCCACGCGGCCCTGCGTCAGCAAGTCGAGCGTGGCGAACACGCGCGCCACGTGGAAGGGCTCGTAGTAGGTGGTGGAGTAGGTCGCGCCCAGGCCCAGGCGCTCGGTGGCCAGGCCCATGGCCGTGACCACAGAGATCGGATCGAGCTTGACCGCGCGCACGCCGTGCTCGACCGTGTCGCGGTGGTCGTCGCCATAGCGGTCGGGCATCGCGAGCCGGTCGTCGAAGAAGGCCATCTGGAACTTGCCGCGCTCCAGCGTGCGGGCGATGTTCTGGTAGTAGGCCGGCGTGCCATAGCCGAGCTCGGTGTCGGGGTGGCGCCACGAGGCGACCAGGTTCGAGCAGTTCTGCGCCTGCAGGAAGGCCACGAGCGTCATCTGGGGTGCGGTCATCGGATCTTGCCTCTCTCGCGACTCGTCGGAGTCATTGGGATGGCTCGAATGCTAGGTTTGACCCCGCGTGGCAACAACTCAAATAATCTTAGGCATTGTTCAGACTTTTGGAATGACGCAGGATCACCCCATGAACATCAACTTCAAGCTGATCGGCACCTTCCTCTCGGTGGCGCAGAACGAGAGCTTCCGCAAGGCGGCCGAGGAGACGAACCGCTCGCTGCCCGCGGTCAGCATGCAGGTCAAGCAGCTCGAGGAGCAGCTCGGCGTGGCGCTGTTCCAGCGCACCACGCGCAAGGTGGCGCTGACGCAGGAGGGCGAGCAGCTGCTGATCAGCGCGCGCAAGGCGCTGGCCGAGCTCGAGGTCGGGCTGTCGCACATCCAGCATGCGGCCGACGTGCAGCAGGGCCACCTGTCCTTCGCTTGCGTGCCGACCATCGCGAGCACGCGGCTGCCGGCGATCCTCACGGCCTTCGCGAAGAAGTACCCGGGCATCAGCGTGCACGTGCGCGAGCTCGCCAACCAGGACCTGCTGGAGGCGGTGCGCCGGCGTGAGGTCGACTTCGCGATCGGCCCGGTGCCCGAGAAGAAGGGCGAGCTCGAGTTCGCGCCGATCTTCGTCGACGACTACTGCGCGATGCTGCCGCGCGGCTACCAGGACAACGGCCGTGCCAGCATCTCGCTGCGCGAGCTGTCGAAGCTGCCGCTGCTCAAGCTGTCGAGCTCGACCGCCTTTCGCGACCATGTCGACAACGCGCTCAAGGCCAACGGCCTCTCGCACGAGAGCAACTACGAATTCATGCAGGTCACGACGCTGGTCGCGATGGCCGAGGCGGGGCTCGGCATCGCGCTGCTGCCGCGCGTGGCGCTGCCGCGGCGCACGCCGCTCAAGGTGGTGCGCATCATCGGGCCGGCGCTGAGCCGCACCATTGCCATCGTGACGATCCGCGGCCATTCGCTCTCACCCGCGGCGGCGCGGCTGGTGGAGATGTGCAACCAATTGATCGCCCCCGAGTAGCGAACGGCCGAACATGGACAAACGGTAATGTTCGCGGCGGTCGTGCGCGCCCGATCGTTCCTATGATCCGAAGCGAGGGCGGCCCTGTCACGGGGTCGCCGTTCCGCTCGACATGAACACCGCACCCCGCTCCTCCCTGTCGACCTGCTTGCGTGCCGGTCTGCTGTGCGCGGGCCTGTTGCTCGGGCACACCGCCGACGCGGCACGCGGGCCCGCGCCCACCGCCTTCCAGACCAGCACCTATGCGGCCGGGCTCGAACTGCCCTGGGGCATGGAGTTCATGCCCGACGGCCGCCTGCTGGTGACCGAGCGCGCGGGCCGCCTGCGCATCGTCGACGCGCAGGGCGACAAGGTCTCGACGCCGGTGCGCGGTATGCCGGCCGTCGACCGGCGCAGCCATGGCGGGCTGCTCGACGTCACCATCGATCCGGCCTTCGAGGCCAACCGCCTCATCTACCTGAGCTACACCGAAGTCGATCGCCGCCGCAACCGCGCCGGGCGCAACGGCATCGCTGTCGCGCGGGCGCGGCTCAGCGACGACGGCGCGCGTGTCGAGCAGCTCAAGGTGCTGTTCCGCCAGACGCCGAAGATCGGGGTCGGCGAGAACCTCGGCGGGCGGCTCGCGATCGCGGGCGACGGCCACCTGTTCCTCACGCTCGGCGACCGCTATGCGCCCGAGGACCGCATGCGCGCGCAGTCGCTGGGCTACTACCAGGGCAAGACGGTGCGCATCCGCACCGACGGCGCCATTCCGGCCGACAACCCCTTCGCGCAGCGCGCGGGCGCGCGGCCCGAGATCTGGAGCCTCGGCCATCGCAATCCGCAGGGCGCCTTCGTGCATCCGCGCACCGGCCAGCTGTGGGTGGCGGAGCACGGACCGCAGGGCGGCGACGAGATCAACGTGGTGCGCAAGGGCCGCAACTATGGCTGGCCCCTCGTGACTTTCGGCTGCGAGTACAACACCTGCGCGCCGATCGGCGAGGGCACCGCCAGGGCCGGCCTCGCGCCGCCGCTCGTGCACTGGGGCCTGCCGGCAATCGCGCCGAGCAACCTGATCCTCTACACCGGCGACCAGTTTCCCGAGTGGAAGGGCAGCGTGCTCGTGGGCGCGCTGGCCGGCAAGGCCGTGTGGCGCATTGAGCTCGCGGGCGAGGACGCCGCGCCGCGCGTGGTGCGGCGCGAGCCGCTGTTCGCCGAGCTCGGCGAGCGCATCCGCGACATCCGCCAGGGGCCCGATGGCGGGCTGTACCTGCTGGTGGATGGGGTGCAGGGCCGCGTGGTGCGCGTCGCGCGCGCCGACGCGAGCCTGTAGCGCCGGCGGGCGGCACAATCGAAGGCGTGATCCATCCCACTCCCCTGTGGCGTTGCCTCATCGTCGAGGACGACGCCGACAACGCCCGCTACATCGCCGAAGGCTTCCGCGCACTCGGCCACGTGGCCGTGATCAGCCGCGACGGCACCGATGCGCTGGCGCGCGCCACCAGCGAAGCCTGGGACCTCGTGATCCTCGACCGCATGCTGCCGAACGAGGTCGACGGCCTGTCGATCCTCGCCACCCTGCGCGCGCTCGGCAAGAAGACGCCGGTGCTGGTGCTCAGCGCGCTGAGCGCGCTCGACGAACGCGTGCGCGGCCTCAAGGCCGGCGGCGACGACTACCTGGCCAAGCCCTTCGCGTTCTCGGAACTGGCCGCGCGTGCCGAGGCGCTGGTGCGGCGCTCGCGTACCGGGCCCGAGATCCGCACGCTCGAGGTGGCGGACCTGTCCATCGACCTCGCGAGCCGGCAGGTGAAGCGTGCGGGCCGTCCCATCGCGCTGCAGCCGCGCGAGTTCCGCCTGCTGGCCTACCTGATGATGCATCCGGGCCAGGTGGTCACGCGCACCATGCTGCTCGAGGCGGTGTGGGACTACCAGTTCGATCCACAGACCAACGTCATCGACGTGCAGGTGAGCCGGCTGCGCGGCAAGCTCGACGCGGGCGGCGCGCCGACCCTGATCCAGACGGTGCGCGGCGCGGGCTACCGGCTGGCGCCGCCCGAACCCGAAGCCGCGCCGGCCGCCGCGCCCGCGCGCCGATGATCCCGGCGCTGCGCCAGCTCTGGCGCTCGGTCGGCTTCCGGCTGGCCTTCTACTACGGGCTGCTGGTCGCGATCACTATGCTGGCTTCGCTGGCGATCGTCTACATGCAGACCGTGGGCGTGCTGCAGCAGCGCATGGTGCGCCAGGTGGCGGCCAGCGTGCAGCAGTTGGTGGTGCGCCACGAGGCGCGCGGTGCCGAGGGCGTGGCGGGCGAGATCGGGCACTTGCTGGCCGACGACCGCCATTCCGACAACGAGGTCTACCTGCTGGTGGACCGCGAGGGCCGCAAGCTCGCGGGCAACCTCGACCAGATGCCCTCGAGCGCGCCCGACGCGGGTGACGGCGTGCACCGGCGCGTGCTGCGCAACGGCCAGGGCGTCATCGCCTACCTCGTGATGCGGCCGCTGCCCGACGGCAGCATGCTGGTGGTGGGACACGACCTGCGCGACCAGGAGTCGATCGAATCGCTGGTGGCGAGCGCGAGCGCGGCGGCCGGCATCGTCGCGGTGCTGCTGCTGATCGGCGGCACCTTCGTGTTCCGGCAGGAGCTCGAGCGCAGCGTGGGCGCGGTGCGGCGCACGGCCGCGCGCATCGCCGCGGGCGAGCTGCAGGAGCGCGTATCGCCGTCGGGCGAGGAGGACGAGTTCGCGCTGCTCGAGCACGACATCAACGCCATGCTCGACCGCATCGAGTCGCTGATGGACGGTGTGCGCCATGTCTCCAACACCATCGCCCACAACCTGCGCACGCCGCTCACGCGCGTGCTGGTGCGGCTGCGCGCGGTGGAGGCGGGCCTGCTGGCCGACGACGCGCAGCGCGGCGCGGTCGCCACGGCGATCCGCGAGCTCGAGGAGCTCGCGGTGGTGTTCGAGAAGCTGCTGCAGATCGCCGAGGTGGAGGCGGGCGCGCGGCGCCAGCAGTTCGCGCCGGTGGCGCTGCACGTGATAGCCGACGACGTGGCCGAGCTCTACGAGGCCGTGGCAGAGGTGCAGGGCATCGCGCTGCGACGCGAACCCAGCGATGCAGCCACGGCGCTCGGCGACCGCGACCTGCTCGCGGGCGCGGTCGCGAACCTGGTCGACAACGCGCTCAAGTACTGCGGTGCCGGTGCGGTGGTTCGCATCGGCACGCGGACCGTGAACGGCCGCGCGCAGCTCTTCGTGCAGGACGACGGACCGGGCATCCCGGCCGCAGAGCGCGAGCGCATCGGCGTGCGCTTCCACCGGCTCGACCGCAGCACGCCGGGCCATGGCCTGGGCCTAGCCAGCGTGCGCGCTGTGATCGCGCTGCATGGCGGCCAGCTCGCCTTCGAGGATGCCGCGCCCGGGCTGTGTGCGCGCATCGACCTGCCCGGCGAGGACTGAGGCGCGCCACATTGCCGAACGGCAATGTTGTGTTCACGCACGGCAAGGCCGCGAATTCCTAGGATCGGCGGCTCGCACTTTCTCGTGCCAGTCGCACGGGCCGCGCCGCGGTCCCAGCCATTTCCCAGGAGACATCAACGGTGAGAATCAAGAGTCAGAGAGACTTCTGCTCGGGCGTGCTCTTCAGCGCCTTCGGCGTGGCCTTCGCATGGGGCGCCACGACCTACAACGTCGGTACCGGCGCCCGCATGGGCCCGGGCTACTTCCCCCTGATCGTGGGCATCCTCATCGCGCTGATGGGCGTGCTGATCACGCTCAAGGCGCTGTCGGTGGAGACCGACGACGGCGAGCCCGTAGGGCGCATCGCCTGGAAGCCGCTGATGTTCATCATCGGCGCCAACCTGGTCTTCGGCGTGCTGCTCGGCGGCCTGCCGAGCATCGGCCTGCCGTCGATGGGGCTGATCGTCGCGATCTATGCGCTGACCTTCATCGCCAGCCTCGCGGGCGACAACTTCGGCTGGAAGGGCGTGACGGTGCTGGCCACCGTGCTCGCGCTCGGCAGCTACCTGGCCTTCGTGGTCGCGCTCAAGCTGCAGTTCCAGGTCTGGCCGACCTTCATCGCCGGCTGATCTCGCTACAAGAAGAACGAAAAGACAAGACAAGAGAACCATGGACCTGATCACCAACCTCTCGATCGGCTTCGGCGTCGCCTTCACGGCGCAGAACCTGGTCTACGCCTTCGTCGGCTGCCTGCTGGGCACCCTGATCGGCGTGCTGCCCGGCATCGGCCCGGTCGCGACCATCGCGATGCTGCTGCCCGCGACCTATGCGCTGCCGCCGGTGTCGGCGCTCATCATGCTGGCCGGCATCTATTACGGCGCGCAGTACGGCGGCTCCACCACCGCGATTCTCGTGAACCTGCCAGGGGAATCCTCCTCGGTGGTGACGGTGATCGACGGCTACCAGATGGCGCGCAAGGGCAGGGCCGGGCCCGCGCTCGCGGCCGCGGGGCTCGGTTCCTTCTTCGCCGGTTGCGTGGGCACGCTGATCCTGGCCGCCTTTGCGCCGCCGCTGACCGAGCTGGCCTTCAAGTTCGGCCCGGCCGAATACTTCTCGCTGATGATCCTGGGCCTGATCGGCGCCGTGGTGCTGGCCTCCGGCTCGCTGCTCAAGGCTATCACCATGATCCTGCTCGGCCTCGCGCTGGGGCTGGTGGGGACCGATGTGAACTCGGGCGTGGCGCGCTACAGCTTCGACATCCCCGAGCTCACCGACGGCATCGGCTTCATCGCCATCGCCATGGGCGTGTTCGGCTACGGCGAGATCATCGCCAACCTCGCGGTGCCCGAGCACGAGCGCGAGGTCTTCACCGCCAAGGTCAAGGGCCTGTGGCCCACCAAGGAAGACTTCCGCCGCATGACGCCCGCGGTGCTGCGCGGCACCGCGCTGGGCTCGGCGCTGGGCATCCTGCCCGGCGGCGGCGCGCTGCTGTCGGCCTTCGCGGCCTACACCATCGAGAAGAAGATCAAGCTCAAGAATGGCGAAGTGCCGTTCGGCAAGGGCAACATCCGTGGCGTGGCGGGCCCTGAGTCGGCCAACAACGCCGGTGCGCAGACCTCCTTCATCCCGCTGCTGACGCTGGGCATCCCGCCCAATGCCGTGATGGCGCTGATGGTCGGTGCGATGACGATCCACAACATCCAGCCCGGCCCGCAGGTGATGACCAGCAACCCGGAACTGTTCTGGGGCCTGATCGCCTCGATGTGGATCGGCAACCTGATGCTGATCGTGCTGAACCTGCCGATGATCGGCATCTGGATCAAGCTGCTGACCATTCCCTACAAGTGGCTGTTCCCCTCGATCGTGCTGTTCTGCGCGGTGGGCGTGTACTCGGAGAACAACAACACCTTCGACGTCTGGATGGTCGCGATCTTCGGCATCGTGGGCTACCTGTTCCTCAAGCTCAAGTGCGAGCCCGCGCCGCTGCTGCTGGGCTTCATCCTCGGGCCGATGATGGAAGAGAACCTGCGGCGCGCGCTGCTGCTGTCGCGCGGCGACTGGAGCGTGTTCGTCACGCGGCCGCTGTCGGCCGGTCTGCTCGCGGCGGCGCTGCTGCTGCTGGTGGTGGTGCTGCTGCCTTCGGTGAAGGCGAAGCGGGAAGAGGCGTTCGTCGAGGATTGAACGGGGCGCTATCCTCGGCGGATGCTGGGCAATAGCGGGTGCTTATCGCCCGCTGCCCGAGCCTTTCATCCAAGGATTCCCCTTCTTCGTAAGCTTGGTGGCCAAGTGAGGAGCGGCAAGGCCACGCGTTTCGCCCGGGAGTCGTAGTGCATCATCCGCTGCTTGCTTCATGACACGCGCGTCCTCGGCGGAGGCCGACCGATGCTCTATGGCATGAAGATTCATTCGCTGCAGAAGATCGCCATACCAGTCCAGACCAAGCAGCTGCATCGCGACAGCGCGCGGCAGCACGCCGTGGGCATAGGCCCCCAAAATGGCCTTCTCGGCCACTGGAGCGCTCAGGAGCATCGCCGCAGGGCGGCGATCCCTTTCGATCAACACGCTGACACCTTCGTCCTTTTCGACAGCCTCAAGAAACTCGCCGAGTAGGCTCTCGAAATTGGAGGCGGTCACAATTCGCATGGCAGGGTCCCCGGAATGGAAGTGCGCATTTTCTTGATGATGCGCACTTCTACAAATATCCGGATACCCCAACAGTGGGATCGCTGCCTTGGCGTTGAAGGCAAATGAGCTACTTCGCCGCGATGCACTCCACCTCGATCCGCGCATTGAAAGCCAGCGCGGTCGCACCGAAGGCGCTGCGCGCCGGATACCTGCCTTCGGCGAAGTAGGTCTTGTAGACCTCGTTGAAGGCTCCCCACTCGCTCATGTCGGCCAGCATGGCGGTGCACTTCACCAGGTCGGCCATCGTGTGCCCATGCGCCTCGAGCGTGGTCTTGATGTTCTCCATCACCTGCTTCGACTCGGGGCCGATGCCGCCCGGCGGCAGCTTGAGGCTGCCGGGGAGGTTGCCGATCTGGCCCGACAGGTAGAGCGTACGGCCGACCTGCACGGCCTCGGAGAAGGGCAGGGTGGTGCGGCGGCGCTCGACATATCGCGCTTCTCGATCTACAACTACCTTGACGAGATCCGCAAGCGCGAGGGGTTCACGAAGTAGGAGCCTGCCCAAGGGCTCGCAGGGGGCCGACCTCTTTGTGTTGACAACAGCTACACGCATGGCTATGATCTGTATATCAATCGTGTAGACAAGGAGGCCTACCGTGCGCGACGCAGCCATCAATCTCAGGGCCTTGCCCGAGCAGCGTGACCTGATCGACCACGCGGCCGAGCTGCTGGGGAAGAACCGGTCCGACTTCATGCTCGAAGCCGCTTGCGATCGTGCGCAGGCGGTGATCCTCGATCAGGTGTTCTTCAATCTGGATGCCACGCGCTTCCAGGCATTCAACGCGATGCTGGATGCGCCCTTGGCGCCCAACCCAGGCCTCGAACGGCTCATGGCCGTGAAGGCTCCGTGGAAGAAGGCCGCCAAGGCATGAGCCTGACGCTGGGTGCGCCGGAGCCGCTGGAACTTGCCCACCTCCTGAGCGAGTTCGCTTGCGGGGAGGCCAGCCTCGACGACTGGCTTCGCAAGCGGGCGCTGGCCAATCAGGCCACGGGTGCCAGCCGCACTTTCGTGGTGTGCGATACGGCCAGGCAGGTCCATGGCTACTACGCGATGGCTGCTGGCGCCGTGTCGCATCAGGACGCCACGAGCGGTGTCCGTCGAAACATGCCGGACCCGATTCCCGTGCTGGTCCTGGCCAGGTTGGCGGTCGACTTGCGTGCCCAGGGCATTCAGCTCGGCGCAGCCCTGTTGCAGGACGCGGTGCTGCGGGCCATTGCGGTTTCGCAGAACACCGGCGTGCGCGCCTTGCTCGTCCACGCGCTGCACGAGCGCGCGAAGCAGTTCTATGCGCACCACGGGTTCATCGAGTCGCCACTGCATCCGATGACCTTGATGCTGCGTTTGAGCACCGTCAAGGCCTGAGCCTTTGCTGTGAAGTCAGTGGGGCGCACTACGGCGCCACCACCAGCTTCCCCTCACGCACCTGATAGATCGTCACCGTTCCGCGCAGGTTGTCCCCGCGCGCATCGAAGGCGATCGGGCCGATCAGCCCGGTGAGCGTCACGCCCGCGAGCTTCGGTCCGTACACCGCGGGATCGGTGGAACCGGCCTTCTTCATGGCTTCCACCAGCACCATCACCGCGTCGTAGGCATAGGGTGCGAACACGATCACGTCGGTGCCGAAGCGCGCCTTGTAGCGCTGGTTGAAGGCCGCGAAGGCGGCCATGGCCTCGCGTGGCGCGCCGGCCTGCGAGCAGTAGGCGCCCTCGTTGGCGCCGGCCGCGAGCTTGCTCCATTCGCCGGTGCACACGCCGTCGCCCGCGATGAAGGTCGCGTTCACGCCGAGCTGCTTCATCTGCCGGTTGACCAGCGCGGCCTGCGCGTCGGCGCCCGCGTAGACGATCACGTCGGGCTTGAGGCCGCGCAGGGTGGTGAGGATGGCCGAGAAGTCGGTCGCGCGGTCGGTGCCGAACTCGCGCTTGAGCACCTTCACTTGCGCCTTGCCGAGATCGGCCACCACCTGGTCGGCCAAGCCCTGGCCGTAGGCGGTGCGGTCGTCGATCACGGCGGCGGTCTTCGCCTTCAGCGTGCGCGCGACGTAGCCCGCGATGCCGTCGGCCTGCTGTACGTCGGTGGCCATGAGCCGCGCGGCGAATTTGTAGCCGGCGCGCGTGTACTGCGGGTTGGTCGCGGCCGGCGCCACCTGCGGGATGCCGGCGTCGTTGTAGACACGGGCCGCGGGAATGGTGGTGCCCGAGTTGAGATGACCGACGACGCCGTTGACCTGCAGGTCGGCCAGCTTCTGCGCCACGGTGGTGGCGCTGGCGGGATCGGCCCGGTCGTCCTCGACCACCGCCTCGAAGCGCAGTCGGCGGCCGCCGATCGCGAGGCCCTGCGCATTGAGGTCCTCGATGGCGAGCCGCGCGCCGTTCTCCATGTCCTTGCCGAGATGGGCGATGGCGCCGGTCAGCGGGGCGGCGATGCCGATGCGCACGGGCGCGTCCTGTGCCTGCGCGGTGGTGGCGATGGCGACGACGAGGGCGGCGAGGGCGTGGCGTAGCGAGGGATTCATGCGCGGCTCCGTGGGGCGGGTGGATCGGAAAGATCGGAAAGGGGCCCCGCCACGAGGTCGCGAGGCCTCGGTTAGAGTAGGCCGTCCGGACGGAATAAATTTCGCTGTTTCGCCCGGGTGCGTACAGGGCGGGCGGACGAAACATGCGCGCGGCGCGGGTGTTTCGAACGAACCATTTTTCTTTTGCGGGCGATGCCGACATGGCCAGAACCAAATCCGAGAACTTCGACGACATCCGGGCCACGATCCTCGACGTGGCCGCGTCCCTCTTCGCCAAGAACGGCTTTCGCAACACCAACATCATCGACATCGGCGCGGCCTGCAACGCGTCGAAGTCGCGCATGTATCACTACTTCCCCTCGAAGGAAGCGATGCTCGCGGAGATGCTCGCCGAGCACGTGAGCGCGCTGGTGGCGATCGCCTCGGACCTGGTGTCAGCGCCGATCGATCCGCGCGCGCGGCTGCGCAACTACTTCCTCGCGCACCTCAAGTACTACTACGAGCAGCGCGACCGCCACACCGTGCTGATCGAGGACGTCTACCACCTGCCCGAGGAGGTGCGCGCGCAGGTGAATGCCAACGAGCAGAAGCTGGTCGGCTTCCTGTGCGCGCTGCTGCGCGAGATCAACGCGCAGAAGTTCAAGGACCGCCAGGCCGCGACCACGCACGCGATGCTGATGTACGGCATGCTGAACTGGACCTACACCTGGTACCAGCCCACCGGGCGCCTGAGCCTCGAGACGCTGGCCGACCAGGCGAGCGACATGTGCCTGCACGGGATCGTGTAGGGCGCGCCGTAGTTCTCCGCGTGTCTTGATCGAGGGGCCGCATCGCCCGCGGCCCCTTTTTGGCGCGATCGGATTTGCGGGGCTTGCCCCGCCCTCCTATTCTTTGCGCATGACCCGCCACGACACCTTCTCGGTGTCCCCCCTCGTCCTCGCAAAGTCCGGCCTCCCCATCGAGCGGCTGTGCGAGCGTGCCGGCGTGAAGCCGTCGAACGCGTGGAGCACGAGCGAGTTCTTTCGCATCTGGGCCGCGGCGGACGAGGCGTTCGACGACCCGTCCGCGGGACTTCGCTTCGGTGCCGAGGGAATCGCCCGCGGCTACGGCGTCGCGTCGATCGTGGCGCTGCACGCGCCCGACTTTCGCCGCGCGCTGGCGGCCCTCTCGCGCTACAAGCGCCTGACCTGCCCCGAGCTCGTCGAAGTCGAGACCGTGGGCGAGCAGGCGACGGTGCGCTATCGCTGGCTCCTGGCCACGAGCGAGGTGCCGCGCCTGCTCGTCGACATGACCATGGCCTCGTTGCGGGAGCTGGCGCGGCATGGCAGCGCCGGGCGGATCGCGCCCATTCGACTCGAACTGGCGCGTCGGCCCCAGCATCAAGCGCTGCTGCGCCGCCACTTCGGATGCCCCATCGTCTTCGGGGCGACGCACGACGCGATGGTGTTCGACCGCGCGGCGCTCGACGTGCCGTTCGTCACGGCCGACGGCGGAGCCTTTGCGCGCGTGCTGGAAGGCCTCGAGCAGAGGGCGTCCCGCGGCGAAGGCCTGTCCCCGCTCGTGGCCGAGGCGCGCGTGGCCATCGCACGCCAGCTGAGCGAAGGCCGCTCACCGAGCATCGCGGCGGTGGCGGGCCGGCTCCACCTCAGCAGCCGCACGCTCCAGCGCCGCCTCGACGAATGCGAGACGAGCTTCCAGCAGCAGCTCGCCGCGGTGAGGCACACGACGGCGACGCGATTGCTCGCCAACACCGCGCTCGATCCGGTGGCCATCGCCATGCTGCTCGGCTTCGTCGAGCCCAATTCGTTCGCCCGTGCGTTTCGCAGCTGGGAGCGGACCACCCCTTCTCGCTGGCGTGAACGCCAGACCGCCGACCAGGAATGAACAACGAAAGCACGTTCCCATGACCTCTTCGCATGTCCTCGTCACAGGTGGCTCCGGCTTCATCGCCGGTCACTGCATCCTCCAGCTCCTCGAGCAGGATCATCGCGTGCGGACCACCGTCCGATCGCTCGACAAGGAGGTCGAGGCGCGGGCCGTGCTCGCCGATGCGGGCATGGTGCACGGCGACAGGCTGAGCTTCGTCGCCGCCGACCTCCTGCGCGACGAAGGCTGGGCGCAGGCCATGACCGATGTGGACATCGTGTTGCATGTCGCATCCCCGGTGCAGCCCGGGCATGTGGCGAACGAGGACGACCTGATCGTCCCCGCGCGCGAAGGCACGCTGCGCGTGCTGCGGGCAGCGCGCGACGCGGGCGTGAAGCGCGTCGTCCTCACCTCCGCGTTCCATGCCGTGAGCTGGGGACATCCCCACGACGGCCACACTTTCACCGAGAACGATTGGACCGTGCTCGACGGCCCCGGCGTCGATGCCTACGGCAGAAGCAAGACCCTCGCCGAGCGCGCGGCATGGTCCTTCATCGCCGCCGAGGGCGGTGGGCTGGAACTGGCCACCATGCTTCCCGTCGCGGTGATGGGCCCGGTGCTGGGCAGGAACATTTCCGGGGCCAACCATCTGGTCCAGCGCATGCTCGATGGGGGCATGCCGGGTTTCCCGAACCTGTTCATCCCGGTCGTCGACGTGCGCGACGTGGCGTGCGCGCACATCCTGGCGATGGACCGTCCAGGGGCCGCGGGCGAACGCTTCCTGCTCTCGAATGGCCAGGCGCTGGCGATGCGGGAGATCGGAGCCGTCGTCAAGGCCGCACTCGGCGAATCGGCCAGGCGCGTTCCGACCCGCACGATCCCGGACTTCGTGTTGCGCGTGGTCGCGCTCTTCAATGCCGGGCTTCGCCCCTTCATTCCCGATCTCGGCTACGCCAAGAAGACCTCCAACGAGAAGGCCAGGCAGGTGCTCGGCTGGACCCCACGCGACGCCCGCGAAGCCATCGCCGCGGCGGCGAAGAGCATGCTGGCCAGGGGATTGCTCAAGGCCTGAGCCCGCGGCCCGCTCAGGGCGAACGCGTGCCGATCTTCGGCGGCTCGGGCGGCACCCCGGGTGCGCCGGCCTGCAGCCAGGCGATCTTCGCGTCGACGAAGCGCAGCATCGCGGCCAACTCTTTCTGCTGCTGGCGCAGCCTGTCGCGCCGCGCGACCATGGCCTGCAGCATGCGGCCGCGGCCGCCGGCTCGGCGCTCGTTCATCAGCAACTGGATCTCGGCGAGCGACATGCCCATGGCCTGGCCCGCGCGGATCGCGGCCACCAGCCGCAGGTCGCGTGGCGAGAACTCGAGATAGGGCCGCGTGCCGCCGGCCAGGCCCGTCTTCGGCTGCAGCAGGCCGCTGCGCACATAGAAGCGGACGGTGGCGACGCTGAGGCCGGCCTGCTGCGAGAACTCTGCGATCCACATGAAGCGGCTCCGGTGACTTGACTATGAAATCGACTTCATAGTTATAACAAGCCCATCGACGCGCCACCAACCGAGGACTCGCCATGATGAACACCGTACCGCTGCTGCTGCTTCCCGGCCTCATGAACGACGCGCGCGTCTGGGATCCTTTGCGGCGGGCGCTGCCCGCCGGGCGCGATGTCGTCGTGTCGCCGACCGATGGGGCCGACACCATCGAGGCCCTGGCCGCCACGGCGCTGGCCGCGATGCCCGACGGACGCTTCGCGGTGGCGGGTTTCTCGCTGGGCGGCTACGTCGCGCTCGAGGTGTGCCGGCAGGCCGGCTCCAGGATCGCGGGACTCGCCTTGCTCGACACCGGTGCGCGCGCCGATTCCGAAGAGGCCACGCAGAACCGGCGGCGGATGGTGGCGGCGCTGAGCTCGGGCGGCG
This sequence comes from Variovorax sp. ISS6, assembly GCF_056523145.1. Classification (NCBI taxonomy): domain Bacteria; kingdom Pseudomonadati; phylum Pseudomonadota; class Betaproteobacteria; order Burkholderiales; family Comamonadaceae; genus Variovorax; species Variovorax sp. ISS6. Next base: position 789,886 of record NZ_JAWRZC010000002.1, on the reverse strand, counting down.
CGAGCTTCGCCCAGGTGGTCGAGAGCTTCACGCCTCGCGTGATCCATCCGTCGCATGCGCAGGACCGCACGCTGCTCGAGCTGCTCGCCGACATGGCGAGGCAGGTCGGCGGCGAGGGCTTCACGCGGCAGCAGAAGGCCGCGATGCAGCGCCGCGACGCGCGCGAGCTGCTACCTGCGTTGACGGCGCCGGCCCTGGTGCTGTGCGGCCGCGAGGACCTGATCACGCCCCCCGCCCTGAGCGAGGAGATGGCGGGCCTGCTGCCCGGCGATGCCGAGCTCGTCGTGGTGCCGCAGTGCGGCCACATGTCGACGCTGGAACAGCCCGCGGCCGTCGCCGAAGCCTTCTTGCGATGGCTCGCGCGCGTCGACGCCGTTGCCTCGCCGGCGCGCGGCGGCTGACGACCACGCCCCTTTCGATCGCGCCTTTTCCCGCGGCTTCGGGTAAGCCCTAGCTGCCGCCAGGTCTTCGTCTTCATTTATATTCCGTCCGGAAGGTTAAATAAAGACGCGATGACCGACATCACCAGCACCTGCGGATTTCTCGAGCAGCACTTCGACCGGATCGAGGAGGGCGCGCGCTTCCGCTCGCGCGGCCGCACCCTCACGGAAGCCGACATCGTTCAGTGGTGCGCGCTGACCGGCGACTGGTACGTGCTGCACACCGACGCGCACCATGCGGCGCGCACGCGCTTCGGCCAGCGCATCGCGCCGGGGCTGATGCTGCTGGCCTATGCGGCCGGCCTCGGCATCCCGCCCGCGGCGCCGGCGATCGTCGCGAACTACGGCAGCGACGCGCTGCGCTTCACCGCGCCGGCCTTCATCGGCGACACCATCCATCTGGAGGCCGCCGTGCTCGAGAAGACCGTGAAGCGCCCCGGCACCGATGGCGTGGTGCGGCTGCAGTGGAACGTCCACAACCAGAACGGGCTGCTGCTGATGGCCAGCGAGCTGCGCATCCTGATGGCCTTCGAGGGAGCTTCGCAATGAGCGGCGCCATCTCCACCGACGCGGTGCGCCTGACGCTGGAGTCCTCGCTCGCGGTCATCGCGATCGACCGGCCCGCCGCGAAGAACAGCCTGCGTCTCGACGAGATGACGGCGATCGCCGATGCGCTCGGCGAGGCCGTGTCGGCCGGTGCGCGCGCGGTGCTGGTGCGCGGTACGCGCCATGCCTTCTGCGCCGGCCGCGATCTCAAGGACACGCACCCCGGCACCGACGACACGCTCGCGATCCTGCGCGGGCGGATCAACCCGGTGCTGGCCGCCGTGCGCGACTGCCCGGTGCCGACCATCGCCGCGGTGCAGGGCCCCGCGCTGGGCTTCGGCTTCGGGCTGGCGCTGGCCTGCGACATCGCGCTGGTCGCCGACGACGCGCTGCTCGGCAGCCCGTTCCGCAACATCGGCGCGGTGCTCGATTCGGGCGGCCACCATCACCTGCGCGAACGCGTCGGGCCGCACCGCGCGGCCGAGTTGATCTTCCTGGGCCGCCTGTTCTCGGGGCGCGAAGCCGCGGCCATGGGGCTCGTGAACCGCAGCGTGGCGGCCGAGGCGCTCGACGAGATAGCGCTGCGGATGGCGCGCGAGATCGCGAGCGGCCCGACCGCCGCCTTCGCCGCGTCGAAGCGCATCCTGTCGCGCCCGCGTTCCTTCGAGGAAACGCTCGAGCTCGAGGCGATTGCGCAGGCCGAGGCGCTGGCCGGGCCCGACGGCATCGAGGGCATCGGCGCCTTCCAGCAGAAGCGCAAGCCGCATTTCATCGGACGTTAGGCGATGGACATGACCCAAGCTCCCGATGCTGCACGTTCGCCGCGCGCCCGGTTCCTCGCCGCGTTGGCCGAAGGCCGGCTGGTCTATCAGTTCGACCATGGCGCGGGCCGCGCGGTGTTTCCGCCCCAGGCCGTGGGTCCGGGTGGACGACCGGGCGAACTCGAATGGCGCACCAGCCGCGGCGAGGGCACGGTCCACGCCTGCACCGAGGTGCAGCGGCGCGATGGCGCCTTCAACATCGCGTTGGTCGATCTCGACGAAGGCTTTCGCATGATGGCCACGGTGGTCGATGCGGCGCCCGGCGCGCTGCGCATCGGCCTGCGCGTGGCCGCGCGCATCGAGCCCTGGAACGACGCGCACCGCGTGGTGTTCGGAGCGCTCGCATGACGGCGACGAATCTGCGCGGCGCGGCCGCGATCGCCGGCATCGGCAGCACCGGCTTCGCGACGATGCCGGCCCTGTCCTCGCCGCTCGATGCGATGGCGCTGGCCTCGGTGCGCGCGCTCGACGATGCGGGCCTCTCGCTGGCCGATGTCGACGGCGTGTTCGCGGCCGGGCTGCAGCTGTTCATGCCGACGCTGAGCCTGTGCGAATACCTGGGCCTGCGCCCGCGCTACACCGATTCGACCCAGGTCGGCGGCGGCGCCTTCCTCGCGCACCTCAACCATGCGCGCGCGGCGATCGCGGCCGGCCTGTGCTCGGTGGCGCTGATCGCCTACGGCAGCACGCAGAAATCGGCGGGCGGGCAGTTCGCGACCCATTCCGAGCCCAACCCCTACGAAGTGCCCTACGGCTACCCGGGTCCGCTCGCGGCCTATGCGATGGTCGCGCAGCGCCATATGCACGAGTTCGGCACCACGCGCGAACAGCTCGCGCAGGTGGCGGTGAGCGCGCGCGACTGGGCGCGGCTCGACACTGAGGCGCCCGACCCCGGGCCGCTGAGCATTGAGGACGTGATCGCGGCGCGGCCGGTGGCGCATCCCTTCACCGTGCGCGACTGCTGCCTCGTGACCGACGGCGGCGGTGCGCTGGTCGTGGTCTCGGCCGAGCGCGCCGCGCAACTGCGGCGCAAGCCGGTCTACCTGCTCGGCGTGGGCGAGGCCGCCACGCACCGCAGCATCGCGCAGATGCCGGACCTGGTGCGCACCGCGGCCAGCGTGTCGTCGGCCACCGCCTATGCGCAGGCCGGCGTGGGCCCGAAGGACATCGACGTGGTGCAGTTCTACGACGCCTTCACGATCATGCCGATCGTCTTCGCGGAGGACACGGGCTTCTGCGCCAAGGGCGAGGGCGGCGCCTTCCTCGATGGCGGCCGCGCCTCGCCGGGCGGCGACTTCCCGATGAACACCAGCGGCGGCGGCCTCTCGCTCGGCCACCCCGGCATGTTCGGCATCTACACCGCGATCGAGTCGGTGGTGCAGCTGCGCGGCGACGCCGGCGCGCGCCAGGTGGCCGGCGCCGAACTCGCGCTGGCCCATGCGCCGGGCGGCTACATGTCGAGCCAATGCACCGCGATCTTCGGCACCGCCGCCACGCTCTGAACCCACCATGACCCTCCAAGACCTGCAACTGAAACACGCCGGCCGCCTGGCCGATGCGATCGCCGCCGTGGCCCGCCGCGGCTACCACAGCGCCTATCCCGAGGATCCGACGCATCCCATCCACGCCGACGGCTCGCGCGAAGCCGGCGAGGCCACCGTGCGCGCGGCCTGGACGCGGCGCGACGGCGCGATCCGCGGCGAGGAACGCAGCGCCTTCGGCGTGCCCTTCGACACCGCCTATGACGACGAGCCGGTCGATGCCGTGCTCGCGCGCGCCGAGGCCGCGGCACCGGCCTGGGCCGCGCTGGACCCGGCCGAGCGCGCCGCGGTGGCGCTCGAGATCCTCGATGCGCTGCAGCAGCGCGCCTTCGAGATGGCCTTCGCCTGCATGCATGCCTGCGGCCAGCCGTTCGCGATGGCCTTCCAGGCCGGCACCGCGCATGCGCTGGACCGCGCGCTCGAGGCCGTGGCCATCGCCGTGCGCGAGATGGGCGCCTACCCGGCGCGCGTGCTCTGGGAGAAGCCCGACGCGCGCCGGCCGCTGCGCGTGGAGAAGACTTTCGAGATCCTGCCGCGCGGCATCGCGGCCGTGATCGGCTGCGCCACCTTCCCGACCTGGAACTCCTACCCGGGCCTGTTCGCGAGCTTGGTCACGGGCAACCCGGTGATCGTGAAGCCGCATCCCACGGCCGTGCTGCCGCTCGCGCTGTGCGTCGACACGGCGCGCACGGTGCTCGCGGGCCTGGGCCTCGACGCCGACGTGGTGCAACTGCTGGTCGACACGCGCGCCGCGCCCAAGACCAAGGCGCTCGCGCTCGATGCGCGCGTGAAGCTGATCGACTTCACGGGCGGCCCCGAGTTCGGCGACTGGCTCGAAAGCCACGCGCGCCAGGCCCATGTCTTCACCGAGAAGGCGGGCGTCAACGCGGTGCTGATCGAGAGCACCGATGACTACGCCGGGCTGGTGCGCAACCTCGCGCTCACGCTGAGCCTCTACAGCGCCCAGATGTGCACCACGCCGCAGAGCATCTACCTGCCGCGCGCGGGCATCCGGCTGCAGGACGGCACGGCGAAGACGGTCGAGGATTTCAAGGCCGACCTCGCCGCGGCGGTGGCCAAGCTGGTCGCCGATCCGGTGCGCGCCATCGAATTGCTGGGCGCGATCCAGAGCGATGCCACCGAGGCGCGCGCCGTCGAAGCGGCATCGCTCGGCGAACCGGTGTTCGCCTCGCGTCGGCTCGCGCATCCCGATCTGCCCGATGCGGTGCTGCGCACGCCGGCCCTCTACGCCGTGTCACCCGAAGCCATCGACACCATCGCGCGCGAGCACTTCGGCCCGATCGGCCTGCTGATCGTGACAGAGGACGCCGACGCGGCGCTGCGGCACGCGCACGAAGTCACGCGCTCGCGCGGTGCGATCACCTGGTCGGTGTACTCACGCGACGAGGCCTTCGTGCGCCGCGCGAAGAACGCAGCCGCCGATGCCGGCGTGCACCTCACGCTCGACATGACCGGCCCGGTGCTGGTGAACCAGTCGGCCGCCTTCAGCGACCTGCACGTGAGCGGCCACAACGCCGCCGGCAACGCCGCGCTGTGCGACACCGCCTTCGTGCTGCCGCGCTTTCGCGTGCTGCAGACGCGCCGCTACCTCGCCGCCTGAAGCGCGGACTGCAGCCAAGAACAAAGGAGACGCCCCATGACCGAATCCCGCAATGCGCAGGCCGCGGCCGATGCCGCCGACGATTTCCTGTCGCTCGACGAACTGCAGGCGCGCCAGGACGCCAAGCTCGCCGCGCTCGGCCGCCGGCTCGCGCACTCGCCGCAGTGGCAGGCGCATTTCGCGGCGGCCGGCGCCTCGCCGCTCGACCTGAAGGACCGTGCCGCGCTGCAGGCGCTGCCGCTGCTCGAGAAGAGCCATCTGCGCGCGCTCTACCCGTACCCGCTGCTCACGGTGCCGCTCGAACAGGTGGTGCGCTTCTGCGCGACTTCGGGCACCACGGGCCTGCCGGTGCTGTTCGGCTTCACCCGGAAGGATTGGGAAGACACGCTGGTGCGCCAGCTCGCGCGCATCTACCGCACCGTGGGCGTGCGCGCGGGGGACCGCGTCTACCAGGGCTATGGCTATGGCCTGTGGATCGGCGGCAGCTCGATGGACGAGGCGCTCAAGGCCTATGGCGCGGTCAATTTCCCCGTCGGCCCGGGCCGCGGCGAGCTGATGGTGCAGTGGCTGCGCGACCATCGCCACACGGTCACGACCATGTCGCCGCTGTGGCTGATGACGCTGATCCAGCAGGCGCGCAAGGCCGGCATCGACCCGCGCCGCGACTGGGCGCTGCGCGTGGGGCTGTTCGGCGGCCAGTCGGTGTCGGCCACCTTCCGCAGCGAGATGGAGGCGCTGATGCCCGAGGGCTTCCTGGCGCACAACATCTACGGCACCACCGAGGCCGGCGGACCGGTGCTCGGCGTCTCCTGCCCGCATTCGCACGGCGACGACGAGATGCACCTGGTCAACGACGACAGCGTGCTCAGCGAGATCCTCGACCCGCAGACCCTGCGCCCGGTGGCGCCGGGCGAGGTCGGTGAGGTCGTCTTCACCACGCTCGACAAGGAGGCCTCGCCGGTGCTGCGCTGGCGCACGCGCGACCTGGTGCGCCGCTCGGCCCAGCCCTACCGCTGCGCCTGCGGCCGCCATGCCTATGCGCGCATCGGCCGCATCATCGGCCGCTCGGACGACATGCTCAAGGTGCGCGGCGTGCTGGTCTATCCCTCGCAGATCGAGGACGTGATCGCAGGTGTCGAAGGCCTGGCCAAGGATGCCTGGCAGATCTACATCGACAGCGAGCGCAGCGTGCTCGACCACATGGAGGTGGCCGTGGAGCGCGTGCCCGGCACGGCCTGCACGGGCGACGACCTGGCGCGCGAGGTGCGCGCGCGGCTCAAGGCCCGGCTGGGCCTCACGTGCGAGGTGCGCTGCCACGACGAGGGCGCGCTGCCGCGCTACGAGGCCAAGGCCACGCGCGTGCTGCGGCGCAGCGCCGTGGAGGCCAGCCCGGCATGACGCACACGACGCAAACCACGCCGGGCGCGCTGGCCGGCCTGCGCGTGATCGACCTCTCGCGCGTGCTCGGCGGTCCCTTCTGCACCCAGATGCTGGCCGACCATGGCGCGCAGGTGATCAAGATCGAGCCGCCGCAGGGCGACGAGACGCGCGACTGGGGCCCGCCCTTTCTCGACGGCGCGGCCTCGTACTTCCTCGGCGTCAACCGCAACAAGCAGGGCGTCGCGCTCGACCTCTCGCTGCCCGAGGGTCGCGCGCTGCTGCTGCGCCTGCTGGCGGACGCCGACGTGCTGGTCGAGAACTTCAAGCCCGGCACGCTCGAGCGCTGGGGCATCGGCTACGAGGACTTCCTGCGCGAACGCTTCCCGCGCCTGGTGCATTGCCGCGTCAGCGGCTTCGGCGCCGACGGACCGCTGGGCGGCCTGCCGGGCTACGACGCGGTCGCGCAGGCCATGACCGGGCTGATGTCGGTCAACGGCGAACGCGGCGGCGCGCCGCTGCGCATGGGCATCCCGGTGATCGACATCGCGACCGGGCTGCACGCGGTCATCGGCATCCTGATGGCGCTGCGCGAGCGCGAGCTGTCGGGCCGGGGCCAGTCGGTCGAGGCCACGCTGTTCGACACCGGCGTCTCGCTGATGCATCCGCACCTGCCCAACCACTTCCTGTCGGGCCGTGTCGCGGGGCGCAGCGGCAACGCGCATCCCAACATCTGTCCCTACGATGCCTTCGCCACGCGCAGTTGCGGCGTGTTCATCGCCGTGGGCAACGACGGCCAGTTCCGCCGCCTGGTCGCGCTGCTGGGCCGCGCCGAACTCGCCGACGATCCGCGCTTCGCGCACAACAGCGAGCGGCTCGCGAACGCGGCGGCGCTCAAGGCCGAGATCGAGGCGCTGCTGGCCACGCGCGACGGCGAGGCCATCGCGCAGGAACTGATGCGCGCGGGCGTGCCCTGCGGCCCGGTGCTCGACGTCGGCGGCGTGCGCGCGCATCCGCATGCGCTGCACCGGGAGCGCTTCGTCGAGGCCGGCGGCCAGATGGGCGTGGCCTCGGCCGTGTCGCTGTCGCGCACGCCGGCCAGCTACCGCACCGCTGCGCCGGCCTTCGGCGCGCACAGCCTCGAGGTGCTGCGCGCCGCCGGCCTCGGCGAGGCCGAACTCGCCGAAGCCACCCGCGCGGGCGCGATTCCGCACGCGCGCTCTTCCTTGGCCAATTGATATGCCGTCTGGAAGGTGAATCAATTGTCCGCCACCCCTCCCATCCGAACACATGACAAGGAGAGATTCCCGATGAACCCGTCCCCCACCCACCAGGACAACGCCCAGGACGCCGCCGCGCTCGCGCGTGCGCTGACCTCGCCGCCCGAGCAGGTGCTCGCCATGCCCGATCCGCAGACCCTGCTGGCCGAGATCGAGGCCGCGCCCGGCATCGACGGGCCCAACATCTTCCCGCTCGAGTGGCATGTGGAGACACCCAAGCTCTACGACATCTACGACGCCGCGCGCGATCCGGGCTGGTCGCCGCACACCCTGCCCTGGGACACCCTGCGCGTGGAGGACTACAGCCTCGACCAGCGCTACGCCATGGCCTACTGGTTCTCGCTGCTCGCGGTGTTCGACGGCTCGGGGCCGTCGGTGTTCGCGCGCGCCATGATCCACACCTACGAGAGCAAGGAAGAGGACCCGGTGCGCAAGTGCTTCTTCTCGGTCGTGCGCGACGAGATGAACCACGAGGAAGTGTGCGGCCGCGCCATCAAGCGCCTCACGCCCGGCGGCCCGCTGGGTTACGTGCCCGAGACGCCGCTCGGGCATCTCGCGCGCAACAACATCGAGTGGCTCTACTACAACGGCTCGCGCTACTGGACCGGCTTCAAGAACGGGGTCGACAAGTACCCGCTCGCGATCCTGTTCACCTCCTTCCTGTTCGGCGAGGTGGCCTCGAGCACGCTGTTCCACGGCATGTACCAGCGCACCACCATCCCGGTGTTCAAGGAGGCCTTCAAGCGCATCGGCCAGGACGAGGGCCGCCACCTGGGCATCTGCCTCGCGGTGCTGCAGAAGCTGCTGCCGGTGCTCACCGAGGACGACAAGCAGATGATCAGCATCCAGCTGCGCGCGGGCTTCGTGTTCCTCTCGGGCATCCTGCACGAGCCGCCCGAGCAGTTCTGGAAGCTGCCGCCCACCTTCATTCCCGCGCAGCGCCAGATCGACGAGGTCGCGCGCAGCGCCGGCCTGGGCATCCTCACGCTCGACGAGCGCAAGGCCAACTGGAAGACGGCCGTGCTGCGCATGAAGGCCAACCTCGATCCCTACGGCATCGATTTCCCCGCGCTGCCCGAAGTCGGCATCGAGGGCAAGGAGGTGGTGTTCGATCCCGAGAAGGTGATCCCGATCTTCTAGGCCGCATGACATCGATGAACATGAGCCGAACGATCCTCGTCAACGAGGTCCTGCGCTTCGGCGTCCCCGAGGGAGAGATCATCCTGGACGCCGCGCTGTCGCAGGGCGTGGTGCTGCCGCACCAGTGCCGCGGCGCCTCCTGCGGCATGTGCAAGGCGCGCGTCACGCAGGGCACGGTCGACAACGGCTGGTCGCTGGGCCTCGCGATCTCCGACCAGGAGATCGCCGAGGGCTTCTGCCTGATGTGCCAGGCGCGGCCGCTGAGCGCCGAGGTGCATCTGCGCACCGTGCAGCCGATCCCGGGCGGCGAGGGCTCGGCCGTGCAGAACTTCGAGGCGCGCGTGCTGTGCAACACCCCGCTCACGCCGCGCGTGCGGCGGCTGGTGCTGCAGGCGAGCGAGCCGCTGCGCTTCGAGGCGCCGGCCGGTGCCTATGTCGAGCTCGCGCTGCCGGGCCTGTCGCCGCACCGGCGCTACAGCCTCGCGACCGTGCCTTCGGGCGCTGGGCTGATCGAGCTGCTGGTGGCGCGCCATCCGGGCGGCGCGGCCAGCGGCCACATCCACGACCTGCTGCAGCCCGGCGACAGCGTCGGCGTGACCGGGCCCTACGGCACCTGCCGGCTGCCCGAGGGCGAGGGCCCGGTGCTCGGCCTCGCGGGCGGCACCGGCCTGGCGCCCGTGCTCTCGATCATGGAGGACGCGCTCGCGCACGGCGACACGAGCCCGATGACGCTGCTGTTCTCGGTGCGCGACGACGCCGAGCTGATGCTGATGGACCGCCTCGCGGGGCTGGCCCGCGCGCATCCGAACTTCCGCTATGCGCTGCTGGTGACCGAGGCGCGCAGCCGCTTCTGCACGAAGCAGCAGTACGCGCCCTCGTGGCTGCGTGAGAACCACGGTTCGCTGGCCGGCGCCCGCGCGGTGATCGGCGGCTCGCCGGGCTTCGTCGCCGCCTGTTCCGACACCTGCCTCGCGCTGGGCATGGAGAGCGCGGCGATCTCCGCCGACAGCTTCACGCCCGTGGCGCAGACCTAGCGAGCCTTCGATTCTTTTCCCGGTACGACAGACACATAAAAGGAGACAACGATGATCGAGATTGCAAAGGCCCGCTTCCGGGCCGCCGCCTTCGGCGCGGCACTGTGCTTCGCGGCGCTTTCGGGCGCGCGGGCCGACATCAACGTGGGCGTGGTGGTCTCGGCCACCGGGCCCGCGGCCTCGGTGGGCGTGACCCAGCAGCGCACGGTGTCGGTGCTGCCCGCCACCGCGGGCGGCGAGAAGGTCAACTACATCCTGCTCGACGACGCGTCCGACACCTCGACCACGGTCAAGAACGTGCGCAAGCTGATCTCCGAGTCGGCGATCGACCTGCTGATCGGGCCGAGCCTCACGCCCAACTCGCTGGCCGTGCTCGACGTGCTGGTGGAGAGCGGCACGCCGATGATCAGCCTCGCGGGCTCGGGCGCCATCGTCGAGCCGGTGGACGACCGCAAGCGCTGGGCCTTCAAGACGCCGCAGAGCGACACCCACATGGCGACCGCGATCATCCAGCACATGGCCGACAACGGCGTGAAGCGCGTGGCCTTCATCGGCTTCAACGACGCCTACGGCGAAGGCTGGTGGCGCGAGTTCGGCAAGCTCGCCGAGCTGCGCAAGATCGAGGTGGTGGCCAACGAGCGCTACACGCGCACCGATGCCTCGGTCACCGGGCAGGTGCTCAAGCTGCTGGCCTCGCAGCCCGACGCGGTGTTCATCGCGGCCTCGGGCACGCCCGCGGTGCTGCCGCAGGCCACGCTGTTCGACCGCGGCTACCGCGGCAAGGTCTACCAGACCCATGGCGTGGCGAACAACGACTTCCTGCGCGTGGGTGGCGCCAAGCTCGAGGGCACCTTCGTGCCGGCCGGCCCGGTGCTGGTGGCCGAGCAGCTGCCCGACAGCCATCCGGCGAAGAAGCCTTCGCTCGAATTCATCCGCAAGTACGAGGCGCTGCCCAACGCGGGCCACCGCTCCACCTTCGCCGCCTACCTCTGGGATGCGGCGTTGATCCTGCAGGACGCGGCGCCGCGCGCGCTCAAGGGCGCGAAGCCCGGCACGCCCGAGTTCCGCAAGGCGCTGCGCGACGCGATCGAGTCCACGCAGGACCTGCATGCCACCAACGGCGTCTACAGCCTCGGGCCCAAGGACCACATCGGCCTGGACCAGCGCAGCCGGGTGATGGTGCGCATCGAGAAGGGCAGCTGGAAGTACATCCCCTGACGCGCGGCGGACCCTACAGATCATGGACATGCAGATCTTCGGCCTGCTGGTGCAGGACGGCCTCGCGAGCGGCGCGGTCTACGTGCTGCTGGCGCTGGCGCTCGTGATGGTCTTCACCGTCACGCGCATCGTGTTCGTCCCGCAGGGCGAATTCGTCAGCGCCAGCGTGCTGACCATCGCGGCCTTCCAGCAGGGCCAGGCGCCGGGGCTGGCGGTGCCGGTGGCGGCGGTGGCCCTGCTGGCCTGCGGCATGGAAACCGCCGAGCGCCTGCGGCAGCGCAACCTCGCGGGGCTGGGCGGCCGGCTCGCGCTGCTCGGCGCGCTGCCGCTGGCGGCCTGCGCCTTCGCCTGGTTCGGCGTCGATGCGCGCTCGCCGGCCTGGATGCAGACGGCCGCGGCGGTGGCGCTGGTCACGGCGATGGGGCCGCTGATCTACCGCACCGTGTTTCGGCCGATGGGCAATGCCTCGCCGCTGGTGCTGCTGGTGGCGGCGATCGCACTGCACTTCGTGCTGGTGGCGCTGGGCCTGTACGTGTTCGGGCCCGAGGGCTCGCGGCTGCCGGGCTTCGAACTGCCGGCCGGCCTGCTCGCGGGACTGCCGGTGGCGCCGCAGACGCTGGCGGTGGTGGCGGCGAGCGCCGTGCTCGTGGCCGTGTTCTTCGCCTTCTTCGGCCATACGCTGAGCGGCAAGGCGCTGCGCGCCACCGCCGTGTGCCGCGACGGCGCGCGGCTGGTCGGCATCTCGCCCGACCACTCGGGCGAACTGGCGCTGACCATCGCCGCCTTCATCGGCGCGGTCTCGGGCGTGCTGATCGGCCCGTTCACCACCATCTACTACGACTCGGGCTTCCTGCTCGCGCTCAAGGGCTTCGTCGGCGCGATCGTCGGCGGGCTCTCGGGCTACGTCCTCGCCGCCGCGGGCTCGCTCGTGGTGGGCCTGCTCGAGGCCTTCTCGTCCTACGGCGCGAGCGCCGCCAAGGAGATCATCGTGTTCGCATTGATCGTGCCGCTGCTCTTGTGGCGTTCGCTGGCCGACCCGCATTCGCAGGAGGCTTCATGAGCTTTCGTTCCTGGATGCTCGCGGCCGTCGCCGTGATGGCCGCGGCCGGCTTGGCGCTGTTCGCCTCGAGCTACTACGTGACGCTCGCGAGCTTCGTGCTGCTCTACGCCACGGTGGCGCTCGGGCTCACCTTGATGACCGGCTTCGCGGGCCTGATCTCCTTCGGCCAGGCGGCCTTCGTCGGCATCGGCGCCTACGCGGCCGGCTACCTGGCGGTGGCGCACGGCGTGCCGGGCTGGGCGACGCTTCTGGCCGGCGTCGCGCTCGCCACGCTGTCGGCCGCGGGCATCGGCGCGCTCACGCTCTCGATGGGCGGTCATTACCTGTCGCTGGCCACGCTGGCCTGGGGCGTGGTCGTGTACTACGGGCTGGGCATCATCGAGCCGCTGGGCGGTTTCAACGGCCTCGCGGGCATTCCCGCGCTGAACCTGTTCGGCTTCGACTTCGCGTCCGAGCGCTCGATGTTCTGCCTGATCGCGCTGGGCTTCGCGCTGGCCTTCTGGCTGGTGCGCAACCTGCTCGATTCGCGGCTGGGCCGCGCGGTGCGCGCGCTGCGCGCCGGCGCCGACCTGCCCGAGGCCTTCGGCGCGCATGCGTTCCGGCTCAAGGTCGCGGTGTTCTGCACCGCCGCGGGCCTGGCCGGCATGGCGGGCTGGCTCTACGTCTACATGCAGCGCTTCCTCAATCCCACGCCCTTCGGGCTGCAGATGAGCATCGAGTACCTGTTCATGGCGGTGATGGGCGGCGTGGGCGCGCTGTGGGGCGCACTCGCGGGCGCGGGCGTGGTGGTGGTGCTCAAGCAGGTGCTGCAGGACGTGCTGCCGGCGCTGCTCGGCCGCTCGGGCAACTTCGAGATGGCGGTGTTCGGCGTGCTGATGCTGCTCATACTCGCGCGCGCCAACGCGGGGCTGTGGCCGCTGCTCGCGCGCTGGACGCGCTTCACGGCCGCCGTGCCGCGGCGGCCCGCGCCGCGCGGCGCTCCGGCCGAGCTGCGCGCGCCCGCGCGGCACGCAGCCGCCGCGCCGGGCGAGGTGCTGCTGCGCGTCGACGGGGCCGAGAAGCGCTTCGGCGGGCTGGTCGCGGTCAACCGCGTCTCCTTCGAGGTGCGCGGCGGCGAGATCGTCGCGCTGCTCGGGCCCAACGGCGCGGGCAAGAGCACGCTGTTCAACCTGATCACCGGCCTGCTGCCCGCCAGCGCCGGCGCGATCTCGCTGCGCGGCCAGCGCATCGACGCGCTCGGCGCGCGCCACGTGGCCGCGCGCGGCGTGGCGCGCACCTTCCAGCACGTGAAGCTGGTGGCCGACATGAGCGTGCGCGACAACGCGGCGCTCGGCTGCCACCTGCTCGGGCGCGATGGCTGGTTGCGCGCCATGCTGCGGCTCGATCGCCGCGAGGAGGCCGCGATCGAGGCCATGGCGCTGGCGCAGTTGCAGCGCTGCGGCCTCGAGGATCTGGCGGACGCGCCCGCGGCCAGCCTGCCCTTGGGCAAGCAGCGCATCCTGGAGATCGCGCGCGCTCTGTGCGCGCGCCCGCAGCTGCTGCTGCTCGACGAGCCCGCAGCGGGCCTGCGGCACCAGGAGAAGAAGACCCTGGCCGCGCTGCTCAAGCAGCTGCGCGGCGAGGGCGTGACCGTGCTCATCGTGGACCACGACATGGAATTCATCATGGACATCGCCGACCGCCTGGTCGTGATGCAGTTCGGCCAGAAGATCGCCGAGGGCGAGGCGCAGGCGGTGCGCGACGACCCGCGCGTGCAGCAGGCCTACCTGGGGAGCGCGGCATGACGCTGGAAGCCCGCGCCCTGTGCGCGTTCCATGGCCGCATCCCGGCGCTGCACGAGGTCGACGTGGCGGTGCCGCCCTCGGGCATCGTCACCGTGGTCGGCCCCAACGGCGCCGGCAAGTCCACGCTGCTGGCCGCGCTCATGGGCCGGCTGCCGATGAGCGGGGAGGTGCGGCTCGACGGCACCGACCTGCGCTTCGTCTCGCCCGAGCGCCGCGTGGCCATGGGCCTGGCGCTGGTGCCCGAGCAGCGCGACCTGTTCGGCACCATGAGCGTGGCCGACAACCTCGAGCTCGGCGCTTTCTGCTGGCGCCGCGCGGGCCGGCGCGCGATCGCCGCCGAGATGGAGCGCGTGTATGCGCTGTTCCCGCGCCTGGGCGAGCGGCATGCGCAACTCGCGCACACGCTCTCGGGCGGCGAGCGGCAGATGCTCGCGCTGGGCCGCGCGCTGATGGCGCGCCCGCGCATCCTGCTGCTCGACGAGCCGAGCCTGGGGCTCGCGCCGCTGGTGGTGCGCGACATCTTCGCCACCGTGCGGCGGCTGCAGGCGCAGGGCGTGGCGATCCTGCTGGTCGAGCAGAACGCGCGTGCCGCCTTCGAGGTGGCCGACCATGCCTACGTGCTCGAGATGGGCCGCGTGAGCCTGCAGGGGCCGGCCGCCGAGGTCGCGCGCGATGCGCGGGTCGCCGACAGTTACCTGGGGCGGGCCGCGGCGCCCTCGGCCGCTATCGAATCGATGCCGCCCGAGAAGCTGGCGGCCTGAAGAAGGAGACTCCCGATGAACGAAGAATCCCTCGCGCCGCGCGAGCGCCCCGTCGCCGCCGTGATCCACCAGCTGCGCGAACGCTTCGGCGAGCGCTGCGCGACCGGCCAGGCGGTGCGCGACCAGCACGGCAAGGACGTGTCCTTCCATCCGCTGCATGCGCCCGACGCGGTGGTGTTCGCCGAATCGACCGAGGAGGTGGCCGCGGTCGCGCGGCTGTGCCACGCGGCCTCGGTGCCGATGATCCCGTTCGGCACCGGCACCTCGTGCGAGGGCGGCATCGCCGCGCTGCATGGCGGCATCTGCATCGACCTCTCGCGCATGAATGCCGTGATCGAGATCCACGAGGCCGACTTCGACTGCCGCGTGCAGGCCGGCGTGACGCGCAAGCAGCTCAATGCGGCGCTGCACGGCAGCGGCCTGCATTTCCCGATCGATCCCGGCGCCGATGCCTCGATCGGCGGCATGGTGTCGACGCGCGCCTCGGGCACCAACGCCGTGCGCTACGGCACCATGCGCGAAAGCGTGATGTCGCTCGAGGTGGTGCTGCCCGACGGCGAGGTGGTGCGCACCGGCGGGCGCGCGCGCAAGTCGGCCGCGGGCTACGACCTCACGCACCTGTTCACCGGCGCCGAGGGCACGCTGGGCATCGTCACCGAGGTGGGCCTCAGGCTGCATCCGCTGCCCGAACAGATCGCGGCCGCGCGCTGCGGCTTTCCCGACCTGCGCGCGGCCATCGACGCGGTCACCGCGATCATGCAGACCGGCGTGCCGGTGGGCCGCATCGAGTTCCTCGATGCGCAGCAGGTCGAGGCCTGCAACCGCTACGCCAAGCTCGGGCTGCCGGTCATGCCCACGCTGTTTCTCGAGTTCCACGGCGCGCCCGAGAGCGTGGCGCAGCAGGTGCGCGTGGCCGAGGAGCTCGCGGCCGAGCAGGGCGGCGTGGGCTTCGCCTGGGCCGACACGCCCGAGGAGCGCAGCCGGCTCTGGCAGGCCCGCCACGACGTGTGGTGGGCCGCGCTTGCGCTGCGCCCCGGCTGCCAGGGCATGCCCACCGATGCCTGCGTGCCGATCTCGCGCCTGAGCGAGGCGGTGCTGGCGGCGCGCGCCGACGTCGAGGAACTCGGGCTGACCGCGCCCATGTGCGGCCACGTGGGCGACGGCAACTTCCACCTGTGCGTGGTGGTCGATCCCGACGATGCCGACGAGATGGCGCGCGCCGAGACGCTCAACGCGCGGCTGATGCGCCGCGCCATCGCGATGGGCGGCACCTGCACCGGCGAGCACGGCATCGGCTACGGCAAGCTCGACTTCCTCGAACTCGAGCGCGGCGCCTCGATGCGCGTGATGGCGGCGATCAAGCAGGCGCTCGATCCGCGCGGGGTCATGAATCCGGGGAAGGTGCTGCGGCAACGCGGCGTTTGAATCTTCTCCTCTAGAGCGGCACCCGCGTCAGGTCGAGCCGGGTGTCGTTCTTCACCTCGCGCAGCGCGACCGAGGTCTTGATCTGCCGGATGCCTTCGAGCTTCAGCATGAATCGGTGCAGGAAGCGGTCGAAGGCCAGCGCGTCGGGCACCACGATCTTGAGGATGTAGTCGCCGTCGCCAGTGGTGACCCAGCATTCGAGGATCTCGGGCGTGGCCTGCACCGCGCGCTCGAAGGCCGCCACCACCGTTTCGGAATGCCGCTCCAGGCTGATCTGCGTGAACATGCAGCCGTGCAGCCCGACCTTGTTGCGGTCGACCAGCGCGACGAAGCGGCGGATGATGCCGCTGTCTTCGAGTTCGCGCAGCCGGCGCCAGCAGGGCGCCGAGGACAGGCCCACTTCGTCGGCCAGTGCCTGCACCGTCATGCGGCCGTCGGCCTGCAGCAGGTCGAGGATGCGGCGCGTGGGCGCGTCGGACAGCGGCGTCGAATCGGTCTTTCCCATGGCGGCGTTCTCCGGAATGAAACATGCCGGGTTGTCACCAACGCCGCATGGATCGCAATTATATATGCTGTCCAGACGGATTAATATTTGATCTTCCCCCGATGGACGGATCCACACCATGCAGACAGAAGAAGCAGCGCCCGCGCTGGAGACAGGCTACCGGCTCGAAGACAACCGCACCGCGCGCGCAGGCCGCGTGTTCCTCACCGGCACGCAGGCGCTGGTGCGCCTGCTGTTCCGCCAGCAGCAGGAGGACCAGGCCCGCGGCTGGAACACCGCCGGCTACGTGAGCGGCTACCGCGGTTCGCCGCTCGCGGGCGTCGACACCGAGCTGTGGCGCGCCAAGTCGGACCTGGCCGAGCACGGCATCCGCTTCCTGCCGGCCATCAACGAGGACCTGGCCGCCACCGCGGTGATGGGCACGCAGCAGGTCGGCCTGGACCCCGAGCGGGAGGTCGATGGCGTGTTCGCCATGTGGTACGGCAAGGGGCCGGGCGTGGACCGCGCGGGCGATGCGATCCGCCACGGCAACGCGGCCGGCACCTCGCGCCGCGGCGGCGTGCTGATGGTGGTGGGCGACGACCATGCGGCCACGTCCTCGTCGATCCCCAATGCCAGCGACCTGTCGCTGATGGGCTGGGGCATCCCGATCGTGCATCCGGCCTCGGTCGACGAGTACGAGGCCTTCGGCCTCTGGGGCTGGGCTGCCTCGCGCCATGCCAGCACCTGGGTCGCGTTCAAGGCGATCTCGGAAACGGTCGAGAGCGCGCGCTCCGTCGAGGCCTCCTCGGGCGCGGCGCTCGCATTGCCCGAGCCGTCCGGGTTGCCCGACACCTCCGCGCTCGAATACCGCACCAGCGACTTCCTCACGCCGGCCGTCGAGCTGCGGCTGGCCGCCAAGCTCGAGGCCTTCAGCGCCTTCGCGCGCGGCAATCCGCTCGATCGCCTGGTGGTGCCGGCGCCCGGCGCCACGGCCGGCATCGTGGCGGTCGGCAAGTCCTTCCACGACCTGATGGAGGTGCTGCAGCGCTGCGGCCTTGGCGCCGGCGACCTGCCGGCGCTCGGCCTGCGGCTCTACAAGCCGGGCCTGGTGTTCCCGCTCGATGCCGAGGGCGCCGACCGTTTCTGCGAAGGGCTGTCGCATGTGCTGGTGATCGAGGAGAAGGCTTCGGTGGTCGAGCAGCAGCTCAAGGACCGGGTGTTCAACCGCGCGCGCCGGCCCACGGTCTGCGGCAAGCAGGACCTCGAGGGCCATCCGCTGCTGGCCTGGACCGGCCAGCTCTCGCCCGCGAGCATCGCCGCCGCGTTGCTGACCTGGCTGCGCGCCGTCGACCATCCATTGGCCGCGCGCATCGACAGCGCGCGCTTCGTCGCGCGCGCGGCGCTGTCGAACGAGGCCGACGGCATGCGGCGGCTGCCGTACTTCTGCTCGGGCTGCCCGCACAACAGCTCGACCAAGGTTCCCGAGGGCAGCCAGGCACAGGCCGGCGTGGGCTGCCACTACATGGCGAGCTGGATGGACCGCGGCACCGGCGGCCTCACGCAGATGGGCGGCGAGGGCACCGACTGGCTCGGGCGCGGCGCCTTCACGCGCGTGCCGCACGTGTTCCAGAACATGGGAGAGGGCACCTACTTCCACTCGGGTTACCTCGCGATCCGGCAGGCGGTGGCGGGCGGCGCGAACATCACCTACAAGATCCTGTTCAACGACGCGGTGGCGATGACAGGCGGCCAGCCCGTCGACGGCCAGACCAGCGTGCCGCAGATCTGCACCCAGGTCGCGAGTGAAGGTGCCCGCAAGGTGGTGGTGGTGACCGACGAGCCGCAGCGCTATCACGGCGTGACGCTGGCCGCGGGCGTGCAGGTGCGGCACCGGCGCGAGCTCGACATGGTGCAGCGCGAGCTGCGCGAGATCGCGGGCGTCACCGTGCTGGTCTACGACCAGACCTGCGCGGCCGAGAAGCGCCGCCGCCGCAAGCGCAAGAGCTATCCCGATCCGGCGCGTCGCGTGCTCATCAATCCCGAAGTCTGCGAAGGCTGCGGCGACTGCGGCACGCAGTCGAACTGCCTGTCGGTCGCGCCGCTCGAGACCTCGTTCGGCCGCAAGCGCCAGATCGACCAGTCGAGCTGCAACAAGGACTTTTCGTGCGCCGAGGGCTTCTGCCCCAGCTTCGTGAGCGTGCTCGGCGGCAGCCTGCGCAAGGGCACGGCGGCCGCGCCCGCGCAGGACCCCGAGGCGCTCGCGGCCGCGCTGCCGCTGCCCGCGCTGCCTTCGCTCGCGCAGCCCTTCGACCTGATGATCGCGGGCGTCGGCGGCACCGGCGTCATCACGCTCGGCGCGCTGATCGCGATGGCCGCGCACCTCGAGGGCAAGGGCATCTCGGTGCTCGACTTCACCGCGCTCGCGCAGAAGGGTGGCTCGGTCGTGAGCCACGTGCGCCTGGCCGACACGCCCGATCGCCTGCACGCGGTGCGCCTGCTGCCGGGCACCGCGCGCACCCTGATCGCGGCTGACCTGGTGGTGGGCGTGCTGCCCGACGTGCTGGGCGTGATCGGCGAGGGCCGCACGCGCGTGGTGGTCAACACCCACCTGCAGACCCTGGCCGAGTTCACGCGCCAGCCCGACCTGCCCTACCGCGAGGACGCGCTGCTCGCCAAGATCGAGGCCGCCGCGGGTGCCGCGCAGGTCGAGCGCATCGATGCGAACGCCACCGCCAAGGCGCTGCTGGGCGACGCCATCGGCGCCAACATGCTGATGCTCGGCCACGCCTGGCAGCAGGGCGGCGTGCCGGTGAGCCTGGCGGCGCTGATGCGCGCGATCGAGCTCAACGGCGTGGCCGTGGCCGCCAACAAGCGCGCCTTCGCGGCCGGCCGGCTCACGGCCGCCGATCCGCAATGGCGCCAGACGCTGATGGGCGACCGGGGCAGCGTCGTCACGCTGAACCTGCCGCAGTCCTTCGAGAAGCTGCTCGACGAGCGCGTGCGTTTCCTCACCGACTACCAGGACGCGCGCTATGCGCGCCGCTACCTCGACACCGTGCGCCGCGTGGAGGCCGCCGAGCGCGCCATTGCGCCCGGCGCGCGGCGGCCGCGGCTGGCGGAGGCGGTGGCGCGTTCGCTGTTCAAGCTGATGGCCTACAAGGACGAGTACGAAGTCGCGCGGCTGCATGCGCGGCCCGAGTTCCTGCAGAACCTGCGTGATCAGTTCGAGGGCGACTTCAAGCTGCAATTCCACCTGGCGCCGCCGATCTTCGAGAAGCGCGGTGCGGATGGGAAGGTGCTCAAGCGCAGCTTCGGCGCCTGGATGCTGCCGGTGTTCCGCACGCTCGCGGCGTTGCGCGGCCTGCGCGGCACGCCGCTCGATCCCTTCGGCTGGCTGGCCGAGCGGCGCGAGGAGCGCGCGCTGGTGGTCGAGTACGAAGGGCTCGTCGGGCGTCTGCTCGATGGGCTGACGAGCGAGCGCATCGGCAGCGCGGTGGCGGTCGCGGCACTGCCCGAGAAGATCCGCGGCTACGGGCACGTGAAGGCGCGCGCCATCGCCGAGTACCGCCGCAACCTGCCCGCGCTGCTGGCCGCGCACGATGCACCGCCGCCCGCGATGCAGCCGCCCGCGCTGAAGACCGCCTGATCGAGGAGCGCCCGCCATGCCCATCGCCCTCGATTGCCGCTACCGCCCCGGTGGCGCGCAGGACCGTCTGCCGATCCGCGCGGTCCACCTCGACTACATGATCGCGAACCAGGCGCGCGTGCTGCACGGCGGCCCGTCGCTGGCCGACGGCGAGCTGGTCGGCATGTACCTGCTGCTGGCCACCGACGACCCCGCGCAGGCCGACGACTTCCTGGCCGGCGAGCCCTATGCGCGCGCCGGGCTCTTCGCCGAGGTACGGCGCACGCTCTTCACGGGCTACCTGCCCGAGCCGCGCGAAGGCTTCCTGCGGGAGCTGCGGCGCGAGGCATCGCGCGGGGTCTCGGCATCGGACTGAGGCCGCGCAGCGTGCCTGCGCTAAAGTCCCCGGCCATGCCGTCCAAAGAGAGTGCCTCCCCCATGCCCCGCGATGCCGCCAGCGTTCAACCCGACGGCATCCTGCGCCTGAACGACTGGCTGCCCTACCAGTGCTCGGTCATCACGAACCGCGTGAGCGGCATGCTGGCGCGCATGTACTCGGAGGAACTCGGCATCGGCGTGGTCGAGTGGCGCGTGCTCGCCAACCTGGTCGCGTTCTCGCCGATGTCGGCGACCGAGCTGTCGGAGAGCACGGCCATGGACAAGGTCAGCATCACGCGCGCGCTGAACCTGCTCGTGACCAAGAAGCTGGTTTCGCGCCGCGTGGATGCCAAGGACCGCCGCAAGGTCGTGCTGCGCCTCACCAAGACCGGCGCCGACGCCTACGAGCGCGTGATGCCGCTGGCGCGTGCCATCGAGCAGGAACTGACCAGCGCGCTCACGCCGCAGGAGCTCAAGACCGTGCAGGCGGCGATGCAGGTGCTGGTGGCGCGCGCCAACGCCACGCTGGACGACACGCGCGACTGGCGCGAGCTCGCGCCGGCCGACACCGTGCCGGCCGCTGCGGCCATCTGAATCCCGCGCGGCCGGCGCCGCGCCTTTCCCCCCGTTG
The DNA here is from genome assembly GCF_056523145.1 of Variovorax sp. ISS6. NCBI lineage: Bacteria > Pseudomonadati > Pseudomonadota > Betaproteobacteria > Burkholderiales > Comamonadaceae > Variovorax > Variovorax sp. ISS6. The sequence goes on along the minus strand of NZ_JAWRZC010000002.1, from coordinate 768,717 downwards.
CGATCGATCCGCGCCTCGCGGAGGCACGCACGCGCCCGCTTGCCGGCGAGCCCATGGGCAGAAGCAAGAAATCAATTTCCAAAAGAAACAGTTTCACAATGAAATGAATAAGCCTAGAATCTGGCCCACCCCCTAAAAAAGGAGACAAGCCATGATTCGACGCCGCGACATCCTTGCCGGTTCGGCCTGCGCCGCAGCGGGTGCGCTGATCCCGGTCTTCCCCCTGGCGGCCGCCGCCGAAACCCCGCCCACGCTGTCGAAGACGGCGCGCATCGTGATGGGCTTCCCCGCGGGCGGTTCGGGCGATTCGATCGCGCGGCTGCTGGCCGAACGCATCAAGGGCAGCTACGCGCCGGTGGTGCTGGTCGAGAACCGCGTGGGCGCGGGCGGGCGCCTCGCGATGGACCACGTGAAGGCGGCGGAGGCCGACGGCAGCGCGCTGGTGCTGGCGCCCGCCTCGGTGATGGTGATCTATCCGCACGTCTACAAGCGGCTGTCGTACGACCCGCTCAAGGACTTCGCGCCGGTGTCGACCGTGTGCACTTTCCAGTTCGGCCTGAGCGTGGGGCCGGCGGTGCCGCCCGAGGTGCGCACCGTGCAGCAGTTCGCGCAGTGGTGCAACGCCAATCCCTCGAAGGCCAGCTTCGGCTCGCCGGGCGAAGGCACGATGGCCCACTTCGCGGGCGTGGTGATCGGCAAGGCCGCCGGCATGAACCTCACGCACGTGCCCTACAAGGGCGGCGCGCCCGCCATCCAGGACGTGGTGGGCGGCCAGATCGCGGCCTCGGTCAACGTGCTGAGCGAGCCGCTGCCGTTCGCGAAGGAAGGGCGCATCCGCGTGCTGGCCACCACCGGCTCCGCGCGCTCGCCCTACCTGCCCGAGGCGCCCACCATGCGCGAGGCCGGCTTTCGCGATTTCGACATCCAGGAGTACTTCGCCGTCTGGGCGCCCGCCAAGACCCCGCCGGCCGTCGCGAACGCACTGGCCGCGCAGATCCGCGACGCCGTGGCCACGAAGGAACTGCAGGAGGCCTATGCAGCGCGCGCCTTCCTGCCGAGCGCGGTCACGCCGCGCGAACTCGACGCCATGGTGCGTGCCGACCTCGCCAAATGGGCGCCGATCGTGCAGTCCACCGGTTTTTCCATCGACAGCTGAAGCCAGGAGAATTCAATGACCCAGAAGGAACGTGCAGAGGTGCTCGGCACCGCGTTCATGGAGTTCGCAAGTCCCGACCCGCAGGCGCTGGCCGCCGTGCTCGAGCGCATGGGCTTTCGCACCGTCGCGCGGCACCGTGCGGGGCATGCGCTGCTGATGCGGCAGGCGGGTGTCGAGTTCATCGTCGGCACGCGCCAGGATGGGCATGCGATGCAATTCGCCGCCCACCACGGACCGTCGTGCGCCGGCATGGCCTTTCGCGTGGCCGACAGCGCGCGTGCGATGGCGCTGGCCCGCGAGCGCGGCGCGCAGCCGCTCGACGCGGCGGCGACGTCGCTGCTGCCGAACTGCGCGCTGCAGGGCATCGGCGGCAGCGCGCTCTACCTGGTCGACGACGCGGCACTCGCGGCGCTGCACGCGCAGTTCGAGTTCGATCCGGCCGCCGTGCCCGACACCGGCGCGGCCTTCGCGCCCTTCGTGCGCGTCGACCACGTCACCCACTGCGTGCACCCGGGCAACATGCCCCAGTGGGTGGACTTCTACAAGAGCATCTTCGGCTTCGAGGAGGTGTTCAAGTTCGTCGCCGGCGACGCCAGCAACGGCTTCGACACGATCGCGGTGCGCGATCCCGCGAGCACGGCCTGCGTGACCGTGGTGTCGCCCATGGGCCGCAGCTCGCAGATCCAGGAGTTCATCGACGAGTACAACGGCGAGGGTATCCAGCACATCGCGCTGTTCAGCGACGACCTCTACACCACCGTGGAGCGGCTGCGCGGTGCCGGCGTGGAGTTCCTGCCCACGCCCTCGGCCTACTACGACGCGCTCGACACCCGGCTGCCGGGCCACGGCGAGGACGTGGCGCGCATGAAGTCGCTGGGCATGCTGCTCGACGGCGCCGCCACCGGCGAGAACCCCGACGCGCGGGCGCGCTTCCTGCTGCAGATCTTCACGCGCAAGATGATCGGGCCGATCTTCTTCGAGGCCATCCAGCGCAAGGGCGACACCTCGTTCGGCGAGGGCAACGCCAAGGCGCTGTTCGAGGCCATCAAGCGCGAGCAGGCGGGCGCGAACGCGCACTGAGACCATGGCCTGGCTCGTCCGTTGCCTCTATCGACCCGGCGGCGCGCAGGACCGCCTGCCGCTGCGCGCCGACCACATCCGCCACATGCTGGCCTGGCTGCCCCGCACCCTGTTCGGCGCGGCGCTGCTCGATGCCGATGCGCGCGAGCCGACCGGGATGGTGGTCGCGCTGTCGGTCGCCTCGCGCGCCGAGGCGCGGCGCTTCATCGACGTCGAGCCCTACAACCGCGCGGGCCTGTTCGCCACCGTCGAGCTCACGCCGCTGGTCCAGATGACCCCGCCCCACACGCCCGAATTCCTGCAGGCCGAACTGCGCAAGTGCCCGTGAACCGTCCATGAACAAACCCATCGTCCTTCCCATGCGCGCCGGCATCGCCTCGCGCCAGGCCCACGCGGACATCCCGCCCGGCACCTACGAGCGCGAGATCGGCCGCGAGGGCTTCGGCGGCCAGGCCACGCACATGTACCACCGCCATGCGCCCACGGCCTGGCTGCGCTGGGACGGCCCGCACCGCCCGCGCGCCTACGACCTCAACCAGCTGCCCGCCACCGCGCAGGGCCTTGACGGCGCGCTCGACTGCCCGCTCGATGCGCCGCTGGTCGCGGGCAATGCCCACATGCGGCTGCGCTGCTGGAAGCCCTCGGCGCCGATGCGCCACCTGGCGCGCAACGCCGACGGCGACGAGCTGCTATTCGTCCACGAGGGTGGCGGCGATCTCTACTGCGACTACGGTCACCTGCGCCTGCGCGACGGCGACTACCTGCTGCTGCCGCGCGGCACCGCCTGGCGCTACGAGCCCGCGGCGCCGTCCTTCCTGCTGCTGCTCGAAGCCACGGGCGACAGCTTCCGCCTGCCCGAGCGCGGGTTGCTCGGCGAGCATGCGCTGTTCGATGCCGGCGTGCTCGACGTGCCGCAGCTCGACGAGGCCTTCATCGCGCAGCAGCACGCCGCGCGGCGCGAGTGGGCCGTGCGCATCCAGGCGCGGCACCGCGTATCCACGCTGACCTATCCGCACGACCCGCTCGACGCGCTGGGCTGGAAGGGCACGCTCGCGCCGGTGCGCCTCAACTGGCGCGACATCCGGCCCGTGCTCAGCGCGCGCTACCACCTGCCGCCCTCGGCCCACACCACCTTCCTGACGCAGCGCGTGGCCGTCTGCACCTTCTGCCCGCGGCCGGCCGAGACCGACCCGGGCGCGCTGAAGGTGCCGTTCTTCCATTCGAACGACGACTACGACGAGCTGCTGTTCCTGCACGCGGGCCGCTTCTTCAGCCGCGACGGCATGGGGCCGGGCGCGATGACCTTCCACCCCGCCGGCTTCCCGCACGGGCCGCATCCCGCGGCCTACCGCAACAGCCTGTCGGCACCGCGCACCGAGCTGCACGAGGTCGCGATCAACATCGACGCGCGCGATCCGCTCGACATCGGCCCGGGCATGGCGGCCTTCGAGCGCGCGGAGCACGCCGATTCCTGGCGCGGCTACCTCGATGCGCCTGAAGACAAGACCGAACAGGTGACCGCATGAGGCTCGCGACGCTGAACAACGGCCGGCGCGACGGCCAGCTCGTGGTGGTGTCGGCCGATGCGCGGCGCTGCCTCGCCGTACCCGAGGCCGCGCCCACCTTGCAGGCCGCGCTCGACGACTGGGAGCGCGCGGCGCCCCTGCTGCGCGCGGCCGCGGCCCGGCTCGACGCCGACCCCGCCGCGGGCCAGCCGCTCGAACTCGCGGCGCTGCTGGCGCCGCTGCCGCGCGCCTACCAGTGGGTCGATGCCAGCGGCTACCTGTCGCACATGGAGCGCGTGCGCCGCGCGCGCGGCGCCGAGATGCCGCCGTCGGCGCGCACCGAGCCTGTCATCTACCAGGGCTTGTCGGACCGCAACCTCGCCTGGTGCGAGGACATCCCCGCCGACCCGGCCTGGGGCGCCGACCTCGAGGGCGAACTGGCCGTGATCACCGGCGACCTGGGCCCCGCGCCCACGCCCGAGCAGGCGCTGGCCCAGGTGCGGCTGCTGGTGCTGGTCAACGACGTCTCGCTGCGCGCGCTGATCCCGGGCGAACTGGCCAAGGGCTTCGGCTTCTTCCACGGCAAGCCCGCGAGCGCCTTCGGCCCCTTCGCCGTCACGCCCGACGAATTGGGCGCCGACTGGCGCGAGGGCCGCGCCTTCGGCCGGCTGCGCGTCGAGGTCAACGGCCAGCTGCGCGGCGAGCTGCGCACCGGCGACGACCAGGACTTCAGCTTCGTCGACATCCTGCGCTATGCCACCCGCACGCGCGGACTCGGCGCGGGCAGCATCGTCGGCGCCGGCACGGTCTCCAACCGCGATGCATCGCGCGGCGTGGCCTGCATCGTCGAGCAGCGCACGCTGCAGCAGCTCGCGGGGCAGGGGCCCGATGCGCTGGCGCCATACCTGATGCCGGGCGACACCGTGGGCCTGTCGTTCCACACCGACGACGGGCGCGAGCTGTTCGGCCGCATCGAGCAGAAGGCGGTGGCCGCATGAACGACGCGACCCTGACCTGCATCGACGACCTGCGCGGCTGGCTCGGCGAGCGGCTGTCCACGGCGCCGGCCGTGCGCGACCAGCATGGCCGCGACACCACCTTCCATCCGGTGATGCCGCCCGATGCAGTCGCGTTTCCGCAGACCGTGGCCGAGGTGCAGCGCATCGTCGCCACCTGCGCCGCGCGGCGCGTGCCGCTCGTGGCCTTCGGCACCGGCACCTCCTGCGAGGGCCACATCGCGGCGCTGCGCGGTGGCATCAGCCTGGACACGCGCGGGCTGGACCGCATCCGCGAGGTTCGCGCGGCCGACATGGACGCGACCGTCGAGGCCGGCGTCACCCGCAAGAGCCTCAACGCGCACCTGCACGGCACCGGCCTGCAGTTCCCGGTCGATCCGGGCGCGGACGCATCGATCGGCGGCATGGTGTCGACGCGCGCCTCGGGCACCAACGCCATGCGCTACGGGACCATGCGCGAGAACGTGATGGCGCTCGAGGTGGTGCTGCCCGACGGCGAACTGATCCGCACCGGCACGCGCGCGCGCAAGTCCGCGGCCGGCTACGACCTCACGCGCCTGTTCGTCGGCGCCGAGGGCACGCTCGGCATCGTGACGGCGGCGACCGTGCGCCTGCATGCGCTGCCCGAGCACGTGGCGGCCGCCACCTGCGCCTTCGGCAGCTTGCGCGCCGCGGTCGACACCGTGATCGAGACGCTACAGGGCGGCGTGCAGCTCGGCCGCGTCGAATTGCTCGATGCGCTGCAGGTGGAGGCGGTGAACCGCTACTCGCGGCTCGGCATGGCGGTCGCGCCCACGCTGTTCTTCGAGTTCCACGGCAGCGAGCCCGAGGTCGCCCACCAGGTGAAGGTGGTGCGCGAGATCGCGGCCTCGCACGGCGGCCAGGACTTCGCGTGGGCGCACCGGCCCGAGGACCGCAGCCGGCTGTGGCAGGCGCGGCACGACATCTGGTGGGCCAACAAGGGCCTGCGCCCCGGCGCCGAAGGCCTGCCCACCGACGTCTGCGTGCCGATCTCCGAGCTGGCCGACCAGATCGAGGCCGCGCAGCAGGACGTGCGGGCCGAAGGGCTGATCGCGCCGATCTGCGGCCATGTCGGCGACGGCAACTTCCACCTGTGCTTCATGGTGGACCCGTCGGACGCCGCCGAGATCGCGCGCGTGAAGGCCGCCTATGCGCGGATGATCCGGCGCGCGCTCGCGGTCGGCGGCACCTGCACCGGCGAGCACGGCATCGGCCACGGCAAGGTCGAATTCCTGCGCGAGGAGGCCGGCGGTGGCTTTCGCGTCATGCAGGCGCTGCGCGCCGCGCTCGATCCGCTCGGCATCCTGAACCCCGGCAAGGTCACCGGGTCCTTCTGAGTTCTTCGACCCCCTCAACCCCTGGAGATCTCCCCATGATGAAACGCCCCTTCCGGGTGGCGCTGCTCGCGCTCGTCCTCGCTCCTTTCGCCGCGCTGCCGGCGCACGCCGCCGATGCGCGCGTCAGTGTCACGGCCATCGTCGACCACCCTGCGCTCGATGCGGCACGCCAGGGCATCGTCGAGGAACTCGCCGCGGCCGGCTACGTGGTCGGCAAGAACCTGCGGCTGGACTACCACAGCGCGCAGGGCAACACCGCGACCGCGGCCCAGATCGCGCGCAAGTTCGTCGGCGACCGGCCCGACGTGATCGTCGCGATGTCCACGCCCTCGGCGCAGACCGTGGTCGCGGCGACGCGCGAGATCCCGATCGTGTTCAGCGCCGTGACCGATCCGGTCGCCGCGAAGCTGGTCAAGTCGTGGGAGGCCACGGGCGGCAACGTCACGGGCGTGTCCGACCTGCCGCTGCTGGACAAGCACCTGGCCCTGCTGCGCCAGGCGCTGCCGACGGCCAAACGCATCGGCGTGGTCTACAACCCCGGCGAGGCCAATTCCGTCGCCGCGATCGCGCAGCTCAAGAAGCTCGCGCAGCCGGCCGGCCTGAGCGTGATCGAAGGCGCCGCGCCGCGCACCGTGGACGTGGCGAGCGCGGCCCAGAGCCTGGTCGGCAAGGTCGATGCGATCTACGCGCCGACCGACAACAACGTGACCTCGGCCTTCGAGGCCCTGGCCAAGGTGGCGGACCAGGGCCGGGTGCCGCTGATCGCGGCCGACCCCTCGCTCGCGGCGCGCGGCGCGGCGCTGGGCATCGGCACCAACTACCACGACCTCGGCCGCCAGTCGGGCAAGCTGGTGGTGCGCGTGCTCAAGGGCGAGTCGCCCGGCAGCATCGCCTCGCAGGTGAGCCCGACGCTGGAGCTGCTCGTGAACCAGGCCGCGGCGCGGCGGCAGGGGCTGGCGCTGTCCGACGCGCTGCTCAAGTCCGCGACCCGCGTGATCGACTGAGCGCCGGCCGGAGCATCGATGTCCCTCATCGCTTTCCAGGGCTCGCTCGAGGTGGGCCTGATCTTCGCGCTGGTCGCGCTCGGCGTCTTCATCTCGTTCCGGGTCGTGAACTTTCCCGACCTGACCGTCGACGGCAGCTTCCCGCTCGGCGGCGCGGTGGCCGCGACCCTGCTGGTGGGCGGCTGGCATCCGCTGGCCGCGACGGCGGCGGCCTTCGCCGCGGGCGCGCTCGCGGGTCTCACGACCGGCTGGCTGCACGTCAAGCTCAAGATCATGCAGCTGCTCGCGGGCATCCTCGTGATGATCGCGCTCTACTCGATCAACCTGCGGGTGATGGGCAAGCCCAACGAGCCCTTGCTGGGTGCGTCGACGGTGTTCAATACGCCGCCGCTCGAGGCGCTGCCGGGGCCGTGGACCACCGCGCTGGTGCTGCTGGCCGTCACCTTGGCGGTCAAGTTCGCGCTCGACCGCTACTTCGGATCGGAGGCCGGCCTGGCCATGCGCGCCACCGGCGGCAACGCGCGAATGGCGCGCGCGCTGGGCGTGTCGACCGACCGGCTGTCGCTGTTCGCGCTGGCGCTGTCCAACGGCATCGTGGCGCTGGCGGGCGCGCTGTTCGCGCAATCGCAGGGCGGGGCCGACGTGTCGATGGGCATCGGCACCATCGTGATCGGGCTGGCGGCCGTGATCATCGGCGAGACCCTGCTGCCCATGCGCAGCATCGCCTGGGCCACGCTCGGCTGCGTCGTCGGCGCGGTGCTCTACCGCATGCTGGTGGCGCTGGCGCTCAACAGCGACTTCATCGGCCTGAAGGCGCAGGACCTCAACCTCGTCACGGCCGTGCTGGTGACGCTCGCGCTCGTGATGCCTGCCTCGAAGCGCTTCCTGGCGCGGCGGCGCGGCGCCCTTGGCGCATCGAAGAAGAAGGAGGCCGGCGCATGCTGAAGGCACTGGACCTGCGCGTGACCTTCCGCGCGGGCACGCCGATGGAGAACCGCGCGCTGCGCGGGCTCGACCTGACGATTCCGCGCGGCGAGTTCGTCACCGTCATCGGCTCGAACGGCGCCGGCAAGTCGACCCTGCTCAATGCGCTCAGCGGCGACCTGCTGGTCGACAGCGGCCGCATCTTCATCGACGAGGTGGAGGTCACGCGCCTGAGCGCCTGGCAGCGCAGCGCACTCGTGGCGCGCGTGTTCCAGGACCCGATGGCCGGCACCTGCGAGGCGCTGACCATCGAGGAGAACTTCGCGCTGGCCTGGCGCCGCGGCGAGCGTCGTGGGCTGCGCGCGGCATTGCGGGGCGAACTGCGCGAGCTGTTCCGCGACCGGCTGCGCAGCCTCGACCTGGGGCTCGAGCAGCGGCTGAACGACCGCATGGGACTGCTGTCGGGCGGCCAGCGTCAGGCCGTGAGCCTGCTGATGGCCTCGCTCAAGCCCTCGCGCATCCTGCTGCTCGACGAGCACACGGCCGCGCTTGATCCGAAGACCGCGGCCTTCGTGCTCGCGCTCACGCAGCGGATCGTGGAGGAGCAGCAGCTCACCGCGATGATGGTCACGCACAGCATGCGGCAGGCCCTCAGCCATGGCTCGCGCACGCTGATGCTGCACGAGGGCCGTGTCGTGCTCGACGTGAGCGGACCGCAGCGCGCCGGCATGGACGTGCCCGACCTGCTGCAACTGTTCGAGCGCACGCGCGGCGAGGCGGTGGCCGACGATGCGCTGCTGCTCGGATGAGCCCTGCGCGCATCGGGCTTTCGCGCGCCGCCGGCACGGCGCATGAAACATGCCGCGGCCTGCTCGCCGAAGGCCAAAGCGCCATTAAATATGCCGGCTGGACGGCTTAATATTTTCGCCAGACCATGACCCACTACCTGCAAGCGCACTGCATCGACGACTTCCGCGAACTGGCCCGGCGTGCGCTGCCGCGCATGGTGTTCGACTACATCGATGGCGGCGCGGGCTCCGAGTCGAGCGTGCGCGGCAACCGCAACGCCTTCGACCGCGTCCGGCTGCTCGGCTCCGCGCCGGTCGACGTCTCGCAGCGCAGCACCGCGATGCAATTGTTCGGCCGCTCGTGGACCCTGCCGCTGATCATCGGCCCCACCGGGCTGGCGGGCGCGGCCTGGCCAGGCGCCGACTGCTGCCTGGCGCGGGCCGCTCGCGCCTTCGGCATTCCGTTCGTGATGAGCACGGCCGCCACCGCGACCATGGAAGCCGTGGCCGAGGCGGCGCAGGGCAACGCCTGGTTCCAGCTCTACGTGTTCCGCGATCGCGCGATGAGCGCGCGCCTGATCGACCGGGCGCGCGACCTCGACTTCGCGGCGCTCGAGGTGACCGTGGACAACCCGGTCGCGGGCCGGCGGCTGCGCGACGAGCGCAACGGCTTCAGCCTGCCGCTGCGCTGGACCCCGCGCAAGCTCGCGAGCGTGCTCGCGCGGCCCGGCTGGGCCTGGCGCTCGCTGCGCGCCGGCGCGCCCCGGCTCGAGCTGATGGCCGGCGAGCTCGGCCTGCGGGCCACCCATACCATCGCGCAGACCATGCAGGCCCAGCTCGACCCGTCGCTGGGCTGGGACGACATCGCCTGGGTGCGCGAGCGCTGGCCCGGCAAGCTGATCGTCAAGGGCCTGCTCGATCCCGCGCAGGGCCGCCGCGCGCAGCAGCTCGGCGTCGATGCCATCGTGATCAGCAACCACGGCGGGCGGCAGCTCGACGGTGCCGTCGCGCCGATCGAGATCCTGCCCGAGTTCGCGAGCGAGACCGGTGGCCGCCTGCCGCTGCTGCTCGACAGCGGCGTGCGCACCGGCAGCGACATCGCACGCGCGCTCGCACTGGGCGCCACCGCCGTGCAGATCGGGCGGCCCACGCTCTACGCGGTCGCCTCGGGCGGCGAGCCGGCCGTTGCCAGGGCGCTGGCCCTGCTCAAGGAGGAATTCGAGGTCTGCCAGTGCCTGATGGGCGCCGGCAGCGTGGCGTCGATCGGCGCCCACATGGTGCGGGGGGCCGCTCCCGTGGCACCGCGACAGGAGACGGCATGAACATCGAGCGACTGCACACCGACGAACGCATGAGCCAGGCAGTGGTGCATGGCGGCATCGTCTACCTCGCCGGCCAGGTGGACCTGGTGCAGCCCGCGGCGACCGTTGGCGAGCAGATGGCGCGCATCCTGCTGCGCATCGACGCGCTGCTGGCGCAGGCGGGCTCGAACAAGTCGAGGCTGTTGAGCGCCACCATCTGGCTCGCCGACATCGACGGCTTCGCCGAGATGAACCGCGCGTGGACCGACTGGCTGCCGCCCGGATGCGCACCGGCGCGCGCGACCGTGGGTGCGCGGCTCGCGCTGCCCGCGCTGCTGGTCGAGGTGGCCGTAGTCGCTGCCATCGGCACCGACTGACATTCCCTCCCTCCCTCGACGCCCATGAGCACAACCCCCGCGCACACCGCCATCAGCCGGCGCCAGACCATCGTCGCCACCACCATCGGCAACGGCCTCGAGATCTTCGACTTCACCGTCTACGGTTTTCTCGCGCTGGTGATCGGCAAGCTGTTCTTTCCCACCTTCAGCGGCTATGGACAGTTGCTGCTCACGGTCGCGACCTTCGGCGTCGGCTTCATCATGCGGCCGCTGGGTGGCATCGTGATCGGCGCCTATGCCGACCGCGCGGGCCGCAAGAAGGCCATGACGCTCACCATCTTCCTGATGGCGCTGGGTTGCGCGGTGATCGCCTTCACTCCAACCTACGCGAGCATCGGCGTCGCTGCGCCGGTGCTGATCGTGCTGGCGCGGCTGATCCAGGGCTTCTCGGCCGGTGGCGAGGTCGGCGCCTCCACCACGTTGCTGGTGGAACATGCCACGCCGCGCAACCGCGGCTACATGGCGAGCTGGCAGTTCGCGAGCCAGGGCCTGGGCGTGATGCTCGGCGCGGTGGTGGTGGGCACGCTGACCTTCACGCTGTCGCCGCAATCCATGGAAAGCTGGGGCTGGCGCGTCCCCTTCTTCATCGGCATGCTGATCGCGCCGGTGGGCATGTACATCCGCCGCCACCTGCACGAGTCGCTCGAGATCGCGCCCGATGCGAGCGCGAAGCCGCGCGAGAGCAGCCTGCGGATCGTCTGCACGCAGCATGGCGGCACGGTGCTCGCGGCCATCCTCACCATGGTGGGCGGCACCACGGCCGCCTACGTGATCACCTTCTACATGCCGACCTACGCGGTGCGCGAGCTGGGGCTCGCGCCCTCGGTGGCGCTGTTCGGCGCGGCGATCACGGGCTTGATCCTGTTCGTGGTGTCGCCGCTGGTCGGTGCGCTGTCGGACCGCGTGGGGCGCAAGCCGCTGATCCTCTGGAGCCGCGTGTTCCTCGTGGTGCTGATCTACCCGGGCTTCCTGTGGCTCAACGCCTCGCCCACGCCCGCGGTGCTGTTCATCGTGCTCAGTGTGCTGAGCCTGGGCCTCGTGGGCCAGACCGCACCGAGCATCACGATGCTGCCCGAGATGTTCCCGAAGGCGGTGCGCGCCAGCGGCATGTCGCTGGTCTACAGCGTGGGCGTGGCACTGTTCGGGGGCTTCGCGCCTTTCATCAGCACCTGGCTGCTCAACGCCACTGGCAGCAAGCTCGCGCCGGCGTGGTATCTGGTTGCGATGACTGCGGTCTCCTTGCTGGGCCTGATCTGGCTGCGTGACCATACGGGCCGCGATATCGACGCGGCCGGTGCGCACGCCTGAAAAAACTCGCCTCTTCTTCGAAGCCTTCCATGACCATCTCCCATCACAGCACCGCCGCCACGCGGCATTTCTCGGGCACCTATGTCGAGGCCCGCGCCAAGTTCCTCGAAGCCGCGCGCGCTCGCGGCGCTTCGATCGAGTCCTTCGTCAACGAGGCGCATCGCGGCGCGCTCGGCGAGGAACTCGCGACCGACGTCGCGCTGCTCGGCGCCATCGACGCCAAGAAGCTGCTGCTCGTGAGCTCGGGCACGCACGGCCCCGAAGGCTTCTGCGGCTCGGGCGCGCAGGTCGCGACCCTGCACGACGAAGACCTGCTCGCGCGCCTGCACCAGGCCGGCGTCGCGCTGCTGCTGGTGCATGCCGTCAACCCGCACGGCTTCTCGCACCTGCACCGCACCAACGAGGACAACATCGACCTCAACCGCAACCACATCGACTTCGGCGCGCCGCTGCCGGTGAATGCCGAGTACAGCGAGGTCGAACCGCTGGTACTGCCCGCGAGCTGGCCGCCGACGCCGGCCGACCAGGCGGCCGTGGCCGCCTATGTTGAGAAGCACGGCATGCGCGCCTTCATCGCCGCCGTCACCAAGGGGCAGTACGGCTCTCCCGACGGCCTGTTCTATGGTGGCACCGCGCCCGCGTGGAGCAACAGGACCATCCGCTCGATCCTGCGCAAGTACGCGGCCTCGGCCACCCACATCGGCTGGATCGACTTGCATACGGGCCTCGGGCCCTACGGCCACGGCGAGAAGGTCTATCCGGGTCGCAACACGCCCGAGGACCTCGCGCTCGCGCGCGCCTGGTGGGGCGCCGACGTGTTCGCGCTGTTCGGCGAGGACTCCGTGTCCGCGCATGTGTCGGGACCGGTGGTGTCGGCGGCCTACGACGAATGCCCGCGGGCGCGCATCGCGCCCATGGGCCTCGAGTTCGGCACCATCCCCGCCGACGACATGCTGTTGCGCCTGAGCGCCGACACCTGGCTGCGCCGCCATCCGGAAGCGCTCGAGTCGCAGCGGCGAGAGATCCGCCGGCAACTGCGCGATGCCTTCTACTGCGACAACGACGAGTGGAAGGGCATGGTGCTGGGGCAGACGCGCGTGGTGCTGCTGCAGACCTTGCAGGGCTTGCGCGAGGCCTGATCGCTCAGGCCGTCCGCAGCCGCTCCAGGTCGGCGATCAACGCCGGCCCCGTCGGTTGCCATCCCAGGGTCTCGCGCGTCCACGCGCTGGAGGCGGGCAGGTCCATCCCCGCGAACATCGCGAGCCAGCCGAAGAAGCCCGGTGCTTCGTCGGCCGTGAGGGAGCGGACCGGCAGTTGCAGCCGACGCCCGAGCGCCTCGGCGATCTCGCGCATCGCCACGCCTTCCTCGGCCACCGCGTGGTACTTCGCGCCCGGCGCCGCCTTCTCGACCGCGAGCCTGAAGAGCCGCGCCACGTCGAGCACATGCGCCGCGGGCCAGCGGTTGAGGCCATCGTCGACATAGGCGCAGGCGCCCTTGTCGCGGTACATCTCGATCAGCGGGCTGATCAGGCCCTGGCGCGCCGTGTCGTGCACCTGCGGCAGCCGCACGATCGACACGTTCACGCCATGCGCCTTGGCGGCGGCATTGGCCGCTTCCTCCGAGGCCGCGCGCGGATGCGTGTCGGCGCCCACGGTCGGATGGTCTTCCTTCGCCGGCTGGCCCGCCACCGTGTTGGCGATGCCGGTGCCGGAGGTGACGACCAGCGGCCGATCGGAGCCCGCGAGCGCCGCGGCCAGCGCATCGATGACCCGGCGGTCGTCCTCGCAGTTCTGCACGAAGCGCGAGAAGTCGTGGTTGAAGGCCAGGTGGATCACACCGTCGGCGCGCTCCACGCCGGCGCGCAGGCTGCCGGCGTCCTCCAGGGTGCCGTGCAGCACCTCGGCGCCGGCGGCCTTCAAGGCGGCGGCCTTCTCCTGTGAACGGCTCAGGCCGATCACCTGGTGGCCGGCCGCCACCAGTTCCTTGACGACGGGCAGGCCGATGAAACCGGTCGCGCCGGTGACGAACACTCGCATGGGAAAGATCTCCAGGTTGGGTTGGCGGCCAGTCTCCGACCGCGAGCCATCCCGGTAAAGTAGTGACGTTATCGTGGTATGGCGGCTAACAGCATGAGCGCAATGGCAAACGGCAATCCGGCGGACGGCAATGCCCTGGGCAACTACCTGAAGGATCGCCGCGCCCGGCTCGATCCCGCGGCCTTCGGCTATTCGCCGGATCGGCGTCGAACGCCCGGCCTGCGCCGCGAGGAGGTCGCGCAGCGCGCCCACATCAGCGCCACCTGGTACACCTGGCTCGAGCAGGGCCGTGGCGGCGCGCCCTCGGCCGAGGTGCTCGAGCGCATCGCCCGGGCGCTGGTGCTCACCGAGATCGAGCGCGAGCACCTCTACCTGCTGGGCCTGGGCCGCCCGCCCGAGGTGCGCTATCGCCAGCCCGAGGGCGTCACGCCGCGGCTGCAGCGCGTGCTCGATGCGCTCCATCCCTGTCCCGCGCTGATGCGCACCGCGACCTGGGACGTGGTGGCATGGAACCGCGCCTCGAGCGTGATGCTGGTGGACTACGGCCTGCTGCCGCCCGGGCAGCGCAACATCCTGCGCTTCATCTTCCTCGACCCGCGCGCACGCGCCGCGCAGTACGACTGGCAGAGCGTGGCGCGCTTCGCGCTCGGTGCCTTCCGCGCCGACGCCACCCGCGCCGGCGCCGCGGCGCTGGTGCAGCCGCTGGTCGACGAGCTGTGCCGGCTGAGCCCCGAGTTCGACGCCATGTGGCGCGACAACGACGTGGTCGGCGTGCACGGAGAAGCGGTCAAGCACATCCGCCATCCGGTGCTCGGGCCGCTGGCCTTCGAGTACTCGTCGTTCACGGTCGATGGGCGGCCGGACCTCAGCCTGGTGGTCTACAACCCGACGACGCCGGGGGATGCGCAGAGGATCGGGGCGTTGGTGTGAAGTGGCTCTTCATCGCGCGGCTGCCGCGCGAGCCTTCCTGCGCGGCGGCTGCGTGTCCTGCAAGGCCTGCTCGACGGCCTCGCGCACGAAGGCCGTGAAGCTGCGCACCAGGGGCCGGATCATGCTGCGGTGGGGCAGCACCGCGTAGATCGTCTTGGCGCGCAGCGGGTTCCGGGGCAGCACCTCCACGAGCGTGCCGCGCGCCAGGTGCTCGGCCACATGGAAACGGTAGAAGTTGCCGATGCCCGCCCCCGCCACGCAGGCGCTGCGCAGCGCGTCTCCGTTGTCCGATAACAGCACGGCCTGCGGCCGGATCGATTGCCACTGGCCCTTGACCTCCAGGTGCCAGGTCTCGGCAACCTCCGAGAAGCGCGGGCACAGGCAGCGATGCCGCGCGAGATCATCGACCGAGCGCGGCGTGCCGTGCGACTTGAGGTAGTGGGGCGATGCGCACAGCACCTGCGGGCTCTGGGCCAGCACCAGCTGCGCCTGCTTGGTCGGCAGCTCCTCGCCGATGAACAGCGCGAGGTCGACCCGTTCGCGCACGAGATCGGGCACGTTGCTGTTCACCACGAGGTCCACGGTGGCACCGGGATGGCTCTCGAGGAATTTAGGCAGGGCCGGCGCGACGACCGCGGAGGCAAAGGAGGGCGGCGCCGTCACGCGCAGGTGGCCGCCGGCGGCCTGCTCGCCCGCGATGCCGGCCACGGCGCCCTCGAGCTGCTCGAGGATGTCCACGCAGCGCGCGTAGAAGGCCTCGCCCGCATCGGTGACGCTGATGCGCCGCGTGGTGCGGTGAACCAGCGCGGCGCCGGTCGCGCGCTCGAGCAGTTGCAGGTGCTTGGTGACCGAGGACGGCGCCATGCGCAGCTGGCGTGCGGCGGTCGTGAAGCTGTTGGCGTTCACCACCGCCACGAAGCAGCGCAGCGACAGCACGCTGGCCTGGTTCAGGAAGTCGGGCATGACCGATCATTGCATCGAATCTGGAAAAAGTATCTTCTTTCGTTTCCATATTGTGTGTAGCGAGCTCGATGCCGATCATTGCGCCAGCTTCCCCGCGACACCGAAGGAGACAAGAGATTGAACCCCCACCGCGCATGCGCGCCCGGCCGATGAGCCGCTCGATCACGCTCACGTTCGACAACGGCCCCACCTCGGCCGTGACGCCGCACGTGCTCGATGTGCTGGCGCGCCATGGCATCCGCGCGACCTTCTTCGTGCTCGGCCAGAACCTGGCCTCGAAGGAAGGCCTTGCACTCGCCTGCCGGGCGAGGGAGGAAGGCCACTGGATCGGCAACCACACCTACACGCACGACGTACCGCTCGGCGCCTCGTCCGACCCGTTCGCGCCGCAGCAGGAGATCGGCCGCACGCAGGCCCTGATCGGCGAGCTCTCGCATCCCGACAGGCTGTTCCGGCCCTTCGGTGGCGGTGGCGTCCTCGGTCCCCATCTGCTGAGCCGCGAGGCGCTCGCGTTCCTGCGCGAGGGGCGATTCACCTGCGTGCTCTGGAACTCGATCCCGCGCGACTGGGACGACCCCGAGGGCTGGCCGCGGACGGCCCTCGCGCAGGCACGCGGGCAGGACTGGACCCTCAGCGTGCTGCACGACTACGAGACGGGCGCGATGGCGCGGCTGGAGCCGTACATCGAGCAGGCCCTGGCCGAAGGCTTCCGCTTCCGGCAGGAGTTCCCGCCGGACTGCGTGCCGCTGGTGCGGGGCGTGCCCGTGCGTCCCATGGAGGCCTTCGTGTCGAACGGCCAGCCCTCTTCATTTCCCCAGGAGACATGACATGCAGAACGAACCCTCGAAGACCGGCGCGGTCATCGTCACGCCCGAGGAGGCCGAGGCGATCCGGCCCTTCGGCCTCGACATGCAGGTGCTGCTCGGCAGCGAACAGACGGGTGGCAGGCTCTCGGTGATCATGGCCTGCCACCGGCCCGGCGAGGGGCCGCCCGACCATCTGCACTTCACGCAGGAAGAATGCTTCTTCATCGTCGAAGGCACTTATGAAGTGACCGCGGGCGATACCACGCGCACGGTGGGCGCCGGCACCATCGTCTATCTGCCGCGCGGCGTCGTCCATCGCTTCCGGAACGTCGGCACCACCACGGCGCGCATGCTCGACTGGAGCGTGCCGGGCGGGCAGGACCGCTACTTCAGGGAGATCTCCGCGCTGGCGGGCCCCGGCTTCTCGGGCGAGAAGGTCGCGCTGATCAGCGAGAAGCACGACACCAACTTCCCCGCGCCGCACTGACGCTACCCGCGTCGTCCATGCAGTGATTGCAGCGATGCCGGGCCTCGCGCCGGCGCCGCGGGGACACGCACGCCCCGAGAAAAGGACTACCGATGATCGTCGAACAACGCACCTACCGCGTGCGCGCGGGCACCGTGCGCGACTACCTCCACACCTACGAGCACGAGGGTGGACTGGCGCTGCAGCGCCAGCACCTGGGCCGCATGGTCGGCTACTTCCACACCGAGTTCGGACCGCTCAACGAGATCGTCCACCTGTGGGCCTACGACGACCTCGCGGATCGCGACCGGCGTCGCGCCGCCCTGTCGGCCGATCCGCAGTGGCAGGCGTACGCGCCGAAGATCTTCCGCTTCATCGAGACGCAGGAGTCGAAGCTCCTGAAACCCGCGGCATTCAGCCCGAGCTATTGAGCGGCCACCAGAGCCCAGGAGACATACATGAGCCATTCCTATTCCCATCCTCTTTCCATTCGCCGGCTGTTGGCCGCGAGCGTGCTCGCGCTGGCGAGCGTCGCGGCCACCGCCCAGGCGAACTGGCCGACGCGGCCCATCCGCATCGTCATCGGCCTGCCCGCCGGCCTGGCCGCGGACGTCATCGCGCGCATGTACGGCGAGAAGCTGTCGAAGGCGCTCGGCCAGCCGGTGGTCGTCGACAACAAGCCCGGCGCCACCGGCAACATCGCGCAGGACACGGTGGCCAAGGCGCCGGCCGACGGCTACACGCTGCTCTACGCAGTCTCGAATTCCTTCGTGAGCAACCCCCACGCCTTCGCCAGGCTGCCCTTCGATGTCGACAAGGATTTCGCGCCCGTCGCGCAGACGGTGCGCAACGGCCTGTACCTCGTGACCGCGAGGGACTTCCCGGCCAGGACGCTGCAGGAAGCGATGGCGCTGGCGCGCGCGGCGCCCGGCAGATACAGCTATGCCTCGTACGGGCTCGGTGGCTTTCCGCACCTGGTCATGGAGCTGGTCCTGGCGCAGGAGAAGGTCGAGATGCTCCACGTGCCCTACAAGGGCGGCGCGCTGACCGACGTGGCGGCCGGCACCGTTCCGCTGGTCTGGGAGCCGGCCGCGAATGCCATTCCCTTCATGAAGGAGGGCCGCGTGCGGGCCCTGGCGGTCTGGGGCTACGGCCAGCGAAACCCCGCGACGCCCGAGGTGCCGAACATCGCCGAGCTCGTGCCCGGTGCCGACGTCGCGAGCTTCCAGGGCTTCTGGGCGCCCGCGAAGACGCCGCGCGAGATCGTCGTTCGCCTGAACGAGGAGATCACCCGTGCGAGCCGCGATCCCGCGCTGATCGAGAAACTGCGGCTCGCCTATGCCGAGCCCGTGGTCTCGACGCCCGATCAGATGGCGGCGGAGGTCCGGCGCGAGTCGGTGCGCTGGCGCCAGCTGATCCGCGACAAGAACATCCGCCTCGATTAAGCGAGCGGCCCGGTCGCTAGGTCTGCACGTACCCCACGCCCTTCGCGCTCGGCGCCGGCAGCGTCTCGCCCATCATCTCGCGCACGCTCGCCTCGATGGTGTGCGACATCGCATCGAGCGCGAGGTCGTTGGGCTCCATGCCGAAGGGTTCCTCGATCTCCGCGCCGAGCGCCTCGAGCGCGAAGAAGGTGTAGGCGATGAAGGCCACCACCACCGGCGTCATCGCGCCGATCGCATCGACCAGCCCGAAGGGCAGCAGCACGCAATAGAGGTAGATGGTGCGGTGGATGATGACCGCGTAGGTGAACGGGATCGGCGTACCCGCGATGCGCTCGCAGCCGCCGAGTGCCTCGGTGAGCCGGCCCAGCGGCAGCTCGATGGCCTGCGCGAGTTCGGGCGCGAGCCGGCCCTGCAGGCGCTGCGCCTGCAGCCATTCGCCGACCATCAGCAGCAGTACCGCGGGCTTGAAGCGCACGGACCGAAGCCGCGAGCAGTCCTCTTCCGGCAGCAGGCGCGCGAGGTCGGCCGCGGCATCGGTGCCGCGCAGTTGATGCCGCAAGGCATGCACGAAGGCGATGAGTCGCGCGATCGGCAGCTCGATGCCCTCGCGCGAGGGCAGCAGCGTGATCAGCTGGCGCACCAGCGTGCGCGTCTCGTTGAGCAGCGTGCCCCAGAGCGTGCGCGCCTCCCAGTAGCGCGCGTAGCTCGTGCCATTGCGAAAGCCCAGAAAGATGGCGAGCGTGAGGCCGATCAGCGAGAAGGGCACGAAGTTCAGCGGCACCTTCCACTGGAACAGCCGGCCGTGCAGCACGGTCACGAGGACCGCGAAGCCGGTGGTCCACAACAGCTGCGGCACGATCGACGACAGCACCGAGCCGTGCCAGACGAACAGCATGCGCAGCCAGTGGGGACGGGGGCGGACGATCATGGGGCGGCCATTATCGCCAGCGCCGCGGCCGGTGCGTCGTCGGCCTACAGGCGGCCCGCGCGGCGTTTGCAAGAATGCACCCGGCGATCTGTTCGTCGACCGATGAATGAACCAGGAGGAAGATACGCATGCAACACCGTCTCTCATGGCCGGTTTCCGGCCTCGCCCTGCTCGGCGCTCTCGTGGCCTTCCAGGCCCGTGCGCAAAGCGATGCCCAGGTCTATGACAACGCGATCGAGCAGGCGGCGCTCGTGTGTCCGGGCCACTCCGCCGAGCGCACCCGGCCCGGCATCCGCGCCGTGGGCGTCGGTGCCCTGCGCGTGCTCGCGCAGCGCCGCATCACCATGTGCCCCGACCGCCGCCTCGACGCCGCCACGCCGGTGGTCTGGTATGGCCGCGCGGGTGTCTTCGCGTGGAATCCCGAGGTCAAGGAGGCCGTGGCGCTGGTCGCGT
The DNA here is from genome assembly GCF_056523145.1 of Variovorax sp. ISS6. Lineage (NCBI taxonomy): Bacteria > Pseudomonadati > Pseudomonadota > Betaproteobacteria > Burkholderiales > Comamonadaceae > Variovorax > Variovorax sp. ISS6. The sequence goes on along the minus strand of NZ_JAWRZC010000002.1, from coordinate 748,851 downwards.
CCAGGGTCGATGCGATGACGCGCAAGGACGAGTTCCCGGCCGACACGCTGGTGTGGAAGGCCGACGGCAGCGAGGCCAAGGGCGTGACCGTGCCGATGTTCGAGCGCAGGGCGCGGCCCGCTGGCGGCTGAGGAACAGGTCGCTCCCGACGCGCTTCACTTCGTGCGGCGGCGGTCGAAAAAGGCCTGCCGCCAGGGCATGACGCGCACCGAGGCGAACAGGCCGCCTTGCGCGAAGGGGTCGTCGCCGATGAAGCGTTCCGCGTCCGCGCGGTCGTCGGCGTCCACGATGATCAGCGCGCCGATCGCGCGGCCGTGCTCGTCGAGCACCGCGCCGCCGGCCAGCATGCGTTCCTGCCGCTCGCTCAGGTAGTCGAGGTGCGCCGGCTTGAGCGATTCGCGCAGCGCCTGTGCGTCGGGCTGGTCGAGCGCGAGGATGACGTAGGGCATGCGGCGCTCGGCTCAGCTCGGCGTGATGCCGGCCTTGGCGATGATCTCGCCCCAGGTCTTCATCTCGCGCGCGATGAAGGCCTGGAACTCCGCCGGCGTGCTGCCCACTGGCTCGGCGCCGTTCACCGTCAGCGCCTCGCGCGTGGCGCGCGTCTGCAGGGCCTTGCGCACCTCGGCGCTCAGGCGTTCCACGATGGCCGCGTCGGTGCCCGCTGGCGCGAGCACGCCGGTCCAGGCGCTGACGTCGAAGGGCTTGCCCGTGGCCTCGGCGACGGTGCGCACCTCGGGCAGCGAGGGCGAACGCCGCGCGGTCGACGCGGCCAGCGCGCGCAGCTTGCCCGACTTCACGAGCGGTGCCGCCGCGACCACGTTCGCGAACATCAGGTCGACGTGGCCGCCCATCAGGTCGGCCAGCGCGGGGCCGGTGCCCTTGTAGGGCACGTGCGTCATCGTCACGCCCGACTGCAGCGCCAGCAGCTCCATCGACAGGTGGTCGGCCGTGCCGCTGCCGGTGGATGCGAAGGACAGCCGCTTCGAGCGTGCCGCCGCGAGCGCGTCCTCGAAGGACTGGATCGACGAGGTGGACGAGGCCACCATGATGAACGGCGACTGCACCGCGAGGCCGATCGGCGCGAAGGCCTTCGCGGTGTCGAAGGGCATGGTCTTCATCATCCACGGGTTGGTGGCATGCGGCACGCTCGCGACCAGCAGCGTGTAGCCGTCGGGCGCCGCCTTGGCCACCAGTTCCGAGCCGATCAAGGTGCTGGCACCGGGCTTGTTGTCGACGAAGAAGGACTGGCCCATCGACTCCGACAGCCCCATCGCGATCGCGCGCGCCACCACGTCGGTGCCGCCACCCGCGGTGAAGGGCACGACCACGCGCACCTGCCGGCTCGGATAGGGCGCCGCGGCGCGTGCCGGCGGCAGGGCGGCAGCAGCGCAGGCGCCGGCCAGGGTGGCGATGAATTCGCGGCGGATCATGGGTGTCTCCAAGGGTGTTCCAGTGCGCGTGCCTCGGGGCTACGCGTTGAAATGCAGCCGCAGGCCCGGCTCGGGCCAGGGCAGCGAGGCGAGCTGCCCCGTGCCCGACAGCGTGACGTAGGCGGTCTGCATGGCCGGCCCGCCGAAGCAGAGATTGGTGACGTAGCTGTCGGGGAAGACCACCTGCCGCAGCAGCGTGCCGTCGGGCGCGATGACAGAGACCGCGCCGGTGATCAGCGTGGCCACGCAGATGTTGCCGCCGGCCTCGAGCGCGAGGCTGTCGAAGCGCTGGAAGCCCGGCAGTCCGCAGACGATGCGCCCGCCATGCGGCGAGGGAAAGGGATGCTTGCGCACCACGCCGGGCTCGACGATGTCGAAGGCCCACAGCCGCGCCGTCTCGGTCTCGGCCACGTAGAGCACGCGCGCGTCGGGCGAGAGGCCGATGCCGTTCGGCGACAGCAGCGGATAGGCCACCTCGACGATGCGCGAGCCGTCGGGCAGCGCGTAGTAGACGCCGCCGTAGTCGCGCAGCCGCGCATGCTTCTTGCCGAAGTCGGTGAGATAGAAGCCGCCGTTCGCATCGAAGACGAGGTCGTTCGGCGACGACAGCCGATGGTCGTCGCAATGCGTGTAGAGCAGTGTGTGCTCGCCCGTGCGCAGGTCGAAGCGGCGGATGCTGCCGCCTTCGTAATCGGCCGCGGGCCCGGTCGAGGTGAAGCGGCCCGGCACATAGGCGCTGCCGCCGTTGTCGCAGACGTAGAGCGCGCCGTCGGGTCCGATCGCCGCGCCGTTCGGACCGCCGCCGCAGTCGGCGACGACGTGGCGCTCGCCATCGGGCGAGATCCGCACGACGAGGCCCGCGCGCATCTCGACCAGCAGCACCGAGCCGTCGCCCAGCGCCACCGGCCCTTCAGGAAATTGCAGACCCTCGGCCAGAATTCTCATGCGTTCCTTCGTGCCGCCTTCGATGCCATGCGGCTCGAAAAGGGCTTGTCTCTCGATGATTCGAGCGCTGAAGATACGTGAGGGGCCGTGGCGGCTCAATCACAATTAACTCATGCGAGAAATGATCAAAAGTCATTGCTCGCGGGCGCGAGCCGGGGCTCAGACGGCGCGCTCGGACGGCGCGTTCAGGCGGCGCGGATCCAGCGACCGGACGCGGGGTCCGGCGTCGCCGCTTCGCCGTTCACCAGCACCTGTTCTTCCGTCAGCCGCGATGCGCTCGAGGGATCGACGTCGAAGCGGATCCCCATCGCGCGGACCAGCGCCTCGTCCTCGATCGGCAGCTCCCAGGTCAGGAACACCTGCAGGGTGTCGCGCTCCGCGCCGAAGTCCTTGGCATCGAAGCCCTCGCCATCGCGCCGAATGACGGCATGCGGCTGGCAGGTGTCGAACAGCATCACCGTGCCGCGCGCGAGCGGAATGCGCACGCCGGCCGATGGAAAGTGCACGTCGAGGCCGAGGTCCTCGCCGAGGAAGAGGTTGCAGAAGAGCGCGCCGCCGTACTGCGCGCCGTCGTGGTGATAGCGCGCGCCGCGGCAGGCCATCAGCGCCACGTCGGCGTCGCCTGGCAAGCCGGGCAGTCCTCGTGATCGGGCCCAGTCGGCCACCGCCTGCACGCAGCGGCCGTAGTCGGGCCAGCGCGTTCTCGCGCGCGCCAGCGACAGGGGCTCGACGTCGCCGGGCTCGAGCATCAGCTGCGTGATCGCGTCGCGCCGCCAGTCGACCACCAGACGCGCCGGCGGCTCGGGAATCTCCAGCCGCGACGTGAGCACGACATCGCTCACGCTGCGGCTGCGCAAGGCATCGCCGTGCCAGAAGCAGCAGGTCAGGCGCTCAGGCATGGCGAGGTGGGAAAGGGACGGGAGCCATCGGCCGGCAGTGTAGGGCTCGATGGATGGCGAGGCCGCTCCTTCAAGGTCGCTCGGCGCGCCACCAGGCCAGCACGGCGCCGAGCAGCACCAGCACGGCCAGCACCGCGGGCACGGCGGCGATCGCGCCGTGAAAGGCCTCGGCCGCCTCCGCGCCGCCCGAGGCCAGCGCGCCGAACTGTCCGGCCGCCACGGCGTTGAGCATCTCGCGCGTCACGGGCTCGCCACTGGCGGCCGCGAGCCGCGGCGCCAGGGCCTGCACCAGCACCGCGCCCGGCACGATGGCGCCGAGCGCATCGCCGAGCAGCCGCAGCACGTTGAAGGTGGCCGAGCCGGTGCCGGCCAGCGCGTTCGGCAGGCTGGCCATCGCAAGGTAGTCGAGCAGGCCGTAGAGGCAGCCGGCGCCGCTGCCGCAGAGGGCTAGTGCCAGCCATTCGAGCGCGGCGGGACGCGAGAGATCGGCCCACGCTGCGTAGAGCAAGCCCAGGCCGATCGCCATCGCGAGGCAGCCGCCGACCAGCACGGCTCGCGTGCCGGTGTGCACGGCCAGGCGCGAGGCGAGGGCCGGCATCACCATCGCGGGCATCAGCAGCGCGAGAAGGGTGCGTCCCGCATGGTCCGCGTCGTGGCCGCGCGCTGCCTGCTGGTGCAGCGGCACGTAGATGAACATCGCGACCCACACCGTGGTGAACAGCAACGTGAGCAGGCAGGCGAACACGAAGCCGCGGTTGCGCAGCAGGGCGGGTGGCAGCAGTGGTGCCGGGTGCCGGCGTTGCGAGCGCGCGAACAACGATCCCGCGACGAGCGCGATCGCCAGGCAGGCGAGCACGGCGCTCGCGCCCCAGCCACGCTCGGCGCCGAGGATGCCGAAGGCCATCGCGGCCGCAATGGTCACGAAGCCCAGCACGGCGCCCACGAGATCGAAGCGCGCGCCCGCCGCCCGGCCCGCATGGCCGCGGAAATTCCACAGCGCCAGCGCAAGCGCGGCCAGCACCAGCGGCAGATGGATCGCGAGCGCCGCGCGCCAGCCGCCTTGCGCGGCCGCGGCGCCCGAGAACAGCGCGCCCAGCGTGAGCCCGACGCCACCGCAGCTGCCGAGCCAGCCGAAGGCACGCTTGCGTTCGGCCTCGCCATGGAACACGGCCGTGAGCGCGGCCGGACCGCTGGCCGCGAGCAGCGCGCCACCGGCACCCTGCAGGAAGCGCGCGGCCAGCAGCCATTCGGTGCGCGTGGCCAGCACGGCCATCAGCGTGAAGGCGCTGAAGATCGCGCAGCCCGCGATGAAGCTGCTGCGCTGGCCGATGCGGTCGGCGAGCGCGCCGGCCGGCAGCAGGAAGGCGGCGAAGCTCAGCACGAAGAGGTTGAGCACCCATTGCAGCGCGCCGAAGCCGATGCCGAAGGCCGCGCCGATCGGCACCAGCGCCACGCCCGCAGCGGTGATCGACATCGCGATCGCGGCCATCGAGAGGCAGGCGGCGGCCAGGGTGGCGCCACGTGTGGCGGCATCGGCCGGGGCCGGCGTCGGGGTGGTGAGAATGGAGGTCGGCATCGGCGGGCGGATCGTCAAACCGCGCAGGCTACGCATTCGCGGCGGCGGCCGCGATACCGGCACTGGCACGCCGCGTTGCAGCCGTGGAACGCGCCGCCGCGCCACGCTCGAGGGAAACGCAAGAAAGGCATCGACAGCATGGTGGAAGACCTCAACGACCTGCTCCTGTTCGCCCGCGTGGTCGAGGCGGGTGGCTTCTCGGCGGCCGAGCGCGAGACCGGCACGCCCAAGTCGCGCCTGAGCCGGCGCGTGGGCGCGCTCGAGAAGCAGCTCGGCGTGCGGCTGATCCAGCGCTCGGCGCACCGCTTCCAGGTCACCGACGTGGGCGAGCGCGTCTACCGCCACGCGCGCAGCATGGCCGACGAGGCGCAGGCGGTGCGCGCCACCGTCGACGAGACGCTGGGCGAGCCCGCTGGGCCGGTGCGCATCAGCGCTTCGCCGGTGTCGGGCGAGCTGCTGCTCGGCGGCTGGCTCGGCGAATTCAGCCTGCGGCATCCGAAGGTGCGCATCACGCTCGACCTGTCGAACCGCTTCGTCGATCTGCTGGGCGAACGCATCGACCTCGCGATCCGCTATGCGAGCCAGCCGCTGGCCTCGGCCGACATCGTCGCGCGGCCGATCGGCGTGGGGCGCATGGAGCTGGTGGGCGCGCCCTCGCTGCTGGCGGCGCATGGCGAACCCACCGAGCCGGCCGACCTGCATCGCTTTCCGGCGCTGGGCCAGGGCGGCGGGCCCGACAGCGTGCGGCCCTGGGCGCTGGTCGATGCCGACGGCCAGGCGCTGCTGCACCATCCGCAGCCGCTCTTGATTAGCGACAACTACCAGGCCCTGCGCGAGGCCGCATTGCGCGGCGCGGGCCTGGTGCAACTGCCGCTCGAGGCCTGCCGCGATGCGCTGGCCGATGGCCGGCTGCGCCGCGTGCTGCCGGCCTGGCCCTCGCTGGCCACGCAGGCCTACGTGCTGTACCCGAGCCGCAAGGGCATGAGCTCCGCGGTGCGCGCGGTGCTGGCCTTGCTCGAGCAGAAGTACCGCGAACTCGAGCCGCCCGGCGCGGCCTGAGAGGGCGCGCGCCGCCGCTGGCGTTGCAGCGGCGGCAACGCCCCGTTGCGTCCGCATGGCTCGTGCAACGCGCCGCGCGGCCCTACCTTCGAAGCTTCCTTGTCATCCCTCTTCGCGAAGAAAGAAGCTTCCTCATGAACACACAGAACCAGAAGATCGCCGTCGTCTCCGGCGGCTCGCGCGGCATCGGCGCCGCCGTGGCGCGCCGCCTCGCGCGCGACGGCATCACCGTCGCGCTGCTGCACCGGAGCAATGCCGCCGCGGCCGAGGCCGTGGTGCGCGGCATCGTCGCCGAGGGCGGCCGCGCATCCGCGTTCCAGGCCGACGTCACCGACGAGGCCGCGGCGAACGCCGCCGTGGCCGCCATTGTCGAGACCTACGGCCACATCGACATCCTCGTGCATGCGGCCGGCACCTTCGTCGCGGCGCCGTTGGGCGAGCTCACGCGCGCCATGTTCGTCGAGCAGATGGACACCCATGCGTGGAGCACCATCGTTCTGACGCAGGCCGTGCTGCCGCACATCCCGAAGGCGGGCGGCGCCATCGTCAACGTGTCGACCGACCTGGTCCACATCCCCGGTGGCGGCACCGCGCTGTATTCCGCGGCCAAGGGCGCGGTCGAAGTGCTCACCAAGGGCTTCGCGATGGAGCTCGGCGCGCGCAACATCCGCGTCAACGCGGTGGCGCCCGCCATCACGCGCACCGACATGACCTCGGGCATCCCGGCCGATCACCTGCGCGAGGAGACCGCGCTCACGCCGCTGGGCCGGCTGGCCGAGCCCGAGGACATCGCCGACGTGGTGGCGTTCCTCGCGTCGAACGATGCGCGCTGGGTGACGGGGCGCACGGTGCTGACGGACGGCGGGCGGATCTAGGTGCGTAGGCCCGACAGGTTGTTTCGGCGCCAGGTCGGGTCTCGAATGACCACAAGTTGGTCCGCCCTTCGTGCAGATGCTTTGCGCAAATCGTTGCGACGCGGGTGCCGTTAGCCTGAGTGCCACCTGACGGTTCGCGGCGGAGAAGGAAAGAACCGCGTTGGCGAGAAATTCTCTTCGCTGCTGTCAGCGCCGATTTCTCGGTGCCCGTTAGGTTCTTCCTGTGCTGCGGCGCACGCAGATCCGGAAGAGCAATGAGCAAGAGATCTTCATTCTTCGTTGTCGAAATTTCGGCGATGACGTTGGCACTCCTGGCCGCAGGTTGTGTCGTGCAGCCACCGCTGGTGTCCCATGCGACGGTCCAACCCGTGCCTGTCGCCGCCGTTGCTCCGCGTGTCGTGAGCGTGTATGTCGATCCGCCGCTGTATCAGCCCCCGCCGATTGCGGTGGCATGGGCCCCGCCGCCCATGTTGGTGGAGAGACCGCCGTCACCTCCCTTCGCGGGAGCGGTCTGGACTGGCGGCTATTGGACATGGCAGGGCAACTGGGTATGGGCCGCGGGACGTTGGGCCATGCCGCCCGAACCAGGCTATGCCTGGGTACAGCCGTACTACGAGCATCGCGATGGAGTCGTGGTCTTCATCACCGGCCACTGGTCGGGACCGGGCGTCGCGTTCATTCCGCCGCCGCCGGGTGTCAGTCTGGTGGTTTCAGCCGCGGCGGCAGGCGTGGTGGCCGGGCTCGCACCCATCGGACCGCAGGGCGTATTCGTTCCCGCACCGCCCGGCTCGCGGCTCGGCTTGATCGTGCCGGCACCCGTGGGAACTCCACCCGCGGTGGTCGTCAGCGCGCCGCCGGTGACCAACGTCGGCATGCGCGTGCAGAACACGACCATCTACAACGTGACGAACACGACGACGAACGTCACCAATGTCACGAACATCAACAACACGCGCACGGTCACAGTGGTGGCGCCCGCCAGCGCAACGGCCAGTGGCCGCTCCTTTGAAGCAGCAGTTCCGGCAAGTGCCCATCTGGCCGCCGCGTTGCCCTCGGTGGTGCATGCGGTGGCCCCCGTCCCGGAGAGCGCGAAGCCGGTCGCGGCACTTGTGCCTGGTCATCCGCCCGCCGCGGCCCGGCCTGTCGAGCCCGCGCGACAGACAGTCGCGGTGCCGCCGCAGATTCCCGCTGCGCCCGTTGAGGCGCATCCTCGGGTCGCGCCACCCCCTGTTGCGGCCAAGGCGGCCGAGCCCGCGGTGCCGGCCGCGGCCTCCGCTCGGCTGGCACCTGAAGCACCGCGAAGGGCGGAACCCGTGATCGGCGGACAGCAGCGCCCGCAGTCTGTTGCCCCCGCATCGATCGAGAGCGCGCGCCAGGTCAATGCATCGCGCCGATCGGATGAGCAACAGGCCTTGCGCATGCGTGAGTCGACGCCCAGAGAGCATCCGGCATCTCCTCCGCACGTCCAGGCGGGGCGCCCGGCGGCTTCGCCCGAGCATGTCGAGCAGCCCAGGAAGGAAGAGCACCGGGAGTAGGACAGCGGTACCGCGCGGGGCTGTTTGCCCGTCCGGTGGGCGCAAAAAGCTGCGTGACATGGTTTCTTGCGTTGCATGGCTCTCGTGCATGCATGCTGCGAGCAACGGACCCGAGCCATTGCGCGCACCTGCCGCGAAGAAGGCCATGCAAGTCGATGCCCGGCAGCACGAAAGCACGGCTGCGAGGCCACGTCGCATGGTCAAAGCAATTCGCCGTTGACGCTGTGCGCTTCGATCGCCCACCCACTGTCCGTGGCGAGCGGAGAGGCCGGGCCTTGCGCCTGTACCTGATCTCCGGGCTTCAGTTGCAGGCGCTCCATTCCCTGCGGACGGAGGTGAACGAAATCGCCGCTGTCCAGAACAACGCCATTGGCGGCGCCATGCTTGGCAAAGTTCAGGCGCACGACCTTCCCATGCACCTGCGTTTGCGGTTCGGCCGTTCTGGTCGCGCGACCGTCGACGGCCGCCAATCGCTCGAAGTGGTAGACGAAGTGTTCGCCGTCGCCCTTCGGCGAAGGTCCGGTTTCGCGGCCTTCGACGACCAGCGCCTGGTCGCGACGAAGGCTCAGCAACAGGGTGACGCTCGAGCTGTCGTGGGGATCGACCACGAACTGCGTGACGATGCCTTCCGTGTCGATCAACAGCCCTTCGATGCCGCCTTTGGGGCTGTAAAGCAGGTGCTGGAAGCGGCCCTCCACGGACCAGATGTCGTCGTGCTCGGCGGGATGATGGTGTGGCATTTGGAGGTTCTCGAAGCTCTTGTGTCGTGGGAAAGGTGCTGGCAGCTCTTTCAGGAGGCTGGTCGCACCATCGGGCGCGGCAGATGCGGTACGCGCTGCCGCCTTTCGCAGTAGCGCGCAACGTGCCAGCACCGGAATCCTTTGAAATCAACGACTTGAGACCGCCGTTGCTGCGACATCCGGATGATTCGGGGACAGCGGGCGTCCGTTTCCCGGACACCGGCAGCACCGCGCATCCTCGCATCGATGGCGCGGGCCGCGCGTGCATGGCCCGGGCGCCGCAAGGATGTCATCCCCGCTTCATGCGCACTTTCCACGATCCCTGCTTTTCATAAGAGGGGATCAGTCTTGAAACGCATTCTGAGCGCGTCCGCATTGGCGGCCGCGATGTTGCTCGCCGCCTGCGGCGGCGGTGGTGGTTCGTCGGTGGCCTTCATTCCGCCGCCCGCATCGGGTGGCGGCGGCGATACGCCCGCCACGCCCACGGCCCAGCCGATGGATCTGACGATCCTGCACATCAACGACCACCATTCGAACCTCGACAGCAAGACCAAGACCTTGCAGCTGCGCAGCGCCAGCGGCGGCGCGCCCGGTCCGGTGCAGGTCGACGCGGGCGGCTTCCCGCGCGTCGCCGCCGCCATCGAGGCACTGGCCGCGAAATCGACCAACGTGCTGAAGCTGCACGCGGGCGACGCGCAGACCGGCACGCTCTACTTCAACCGCGCGGGTGCGGATGGCGAGGCCGATGCCGCGCTGATGAACACGGTCTGCTTCGATGCCTTCACGCTCGGCAACCACGAGTTCGACAAGGGCGACAGCGGCCTGAAGAAGTTCATCGACTTCCTGCACAAGGGCGCGTGCAAGACGCCGGTGCTGAGCGCCAACGTCAACTTCGGTGCGAAATCCGCGCTCCATCCCTCGAAGGCGCCGGGCTACGTCGACAAGTCCATCGTCGTGCAGCGCGGCGGCCAGTCGATCGGCCTCGTGGGCCTGACGATCGCGGCCAAGACCAAGGCTTCGTCGAGCCCCGACCCCGACACCACCTTCGAGGACGAGGCCGTCGCGGCCCAGCGCGAGATCGATGCGCTGAAGGCGCGCGGCGTGAACAAGATCATCGTGATGAGCCACATCGGCTACGAGTACGACAAGACCGTGATCGCCAAGCTCAGCGGCGTGGACGTCGTGGTCGGCGGCGACTCGCACACGCTGGTCGGTCCTGCCGCGCTGACGGCCTATGGCGTGGGCTCGCCCGCGGGTGCCTATCCCACGCGCGCGACCGACAAGGACGGCAAGCCCGTCTGCCTGGTGCAGGCCTGGGAATACAGCCAGGTGGTGGGCGAGCTCAAGGTGTCCTTCGACGCCCAGGGCAACGTGACGAACTGCGCCGGCACGCCGCACGTACTGATCGGCGACGAGTTCAGGGTCGGCACTTCGTCCACCTCCACGCCGCCGCCGCTGGCCACGCCCGAACAGAAGACCGCGATCCTAGCCGACATCGCGGCGAGCGGCTTCCTGCGCATGACCACGCCCAGCGTGGCGGCCACGGCGGTGCTCAAGCCCTTCAAGGACAAGGTGGATGCGTTCACGAAGAGCGAGGTGGCCACGGTGCCGGTCGAGCTCTGCTCGCGCCGCGTGCCGGGTGGCGTCGGCAGCACCGACTACAGCCGCTCGAGCGCGGCCTGCAATGCACTGGGCGAGGTCAGCCTGCGCGGCGGCGACATCCAGCAGCTGGTGGCCCAGGCCTATGTCGACGTGGCCAATGCCGAGTACGGCGGCGCCGACATCTCGCTGCAGAGCGGCGGCGGCGTGCGCGTGCCGCTCAACGGCCGCGTGACCGCGGCGAACGTGATCGAGGTGCTGCCCTTCGGCAACATGCTGTTCCGCCTCGACGTTACCGGCCAGGAGGTCAAGAACATGCTCGAGGACGGCATGCAGGCGGTCTACGGTCCCAACGGTTCGACCGGCCCGTATCCCTACACCGGCAACCTCCGCTTCGACGTGAACGCGACCAGGGCCGAGGGCAGCCGCGTCACCAACATCGAGGTGCGCAATGCCGCCGCCAACACCTGGGGCCCGCTGGACCTGACGAAGACCTACAAGCTCTTCGTGCTGAGCTTCAATGCCACGGGCGGCGATGGCTACAAGACCCTGGCGGCCATTCCCGCGGCGCGCCGTCTCGACATTGGCGTGCTCGACGCGGACGTGTTCCAGACCTACATCGACCGTCAGGCCAAGGACGCCGGAACGGGGCTGCCGCAGCTGCGCAAGCTCGACGGGGCGCTGTACAGCACCAAGTCGTACGTGCAGCCCTGACGGGCCGAACCGGCGGGCCGCGTCGTGCGGCTCGCCGCTCCAGCTTCGCCGCCACCGGACAGACATCCGCTGGCGGCGAATTCCTTTTCAATCCAAGTTGGTGCAGATTCGAACCTTATCCCTACGAAGTTCATTACTTTGGTGCATAACTTTGAGCCATTCGTGCATGAGAATGCACGATTTTGGTCATACCGCACCTTTTTGGAGATAGAGGAATGAAGCACGCCAGCGCCCAAGACTTCCTGGCCAATGTGGCCCAGCGCAATCCCGGGCAGCCCGAATACCTGCAGGCCGTGACGGAGGTCATCCAGAGCCTGTGGCCCTTCATCGCTCAGCATCCGCGCTACCAGACGCAGGCGCTGCTGGAGCGGCTGGTGGAGCCCGAGCGCGTGATCACCTTCCGTGTCTGCTGGACTGACGATCACGGCGACGTGCAGGTCAACCGCGGCTACCGCATCCAGCACAGCCTGGCCATCGGCCCGTACAAGGGCGGCCTGCGTTTCCATCCGTCGGTGAACCTGTCGATCCTCAAGTTCCTGGCCTTCGAGCAGACCTTCAAGAACGCGCTGACCACGCTGCCGATGGGCGGCGGCAAGGGCGGCTCCGACTTCAATCCCAAGGGCCGCAGCCAGGGCGAGGTCATGCGCTTCTGCCAGGCCTTCGCCACCGAGCTGTTCCGCCACGTGGGCGCCTACACCGACGTGCCCGCGGGCGACATCGGCGTGGGCGGGCGCGAGGTGGGCTACCTCACCGGCATGGTCAAGAAGCTCACCAACCGCGCCGACTGCGTGTTCACCGGCAAGGGCCTCTCGTTCGGCGGCTCGCTGATCCGGCCCGAGGCCACGGGCTACGGCAACGTCTATTTCGCGCAGGAGATGCTGCAGACGCGCGGGCTCGGCTTCGAGGGGCTGCGCGTGTCGGTCTCGGGTGCGGGCAACGTCGCCCAGTACACGATCGAGAAGGCCATGGCGCTCGGGGCCAAGGTGGTCACGGTGTCCGACTCCAGCGGCACGGTGGTCGACGAGTCGGGCTTCACCGCCGAGAAGCTCGCGGTGCTGATGGACGTGAAGAACCACCACTACGGCCGCGTGAGCGACTACGCCGAGCGCGTCGGTGCGAAGTTCGTCGCCGGTGCCACGCCGTGGCATGTGCCGGTCGACGTCGCGCTGCCCAGCGCGACCCAGAACGAGCTCGACGTCGAGGATGCGAAGACGCTGGTGAAGAACGGCGTGGTCTGCGTGGCCGAGGGCGCGAACATGCCGTCCACCATCGAGGCGGTCAAGGTGTTCGAGGCGGCCAACGTGCTGTATGCGCCGGGCAAGGCCAGCAACGCCGGCGGCGTGGCCACCTCGGGCCTGGAGATGAGCCAGAACGCAGCGCGCCTGTCATGGCCGCGCGAGGAGGTCGATGCGCGCCTGCTGCAGATCATGCGCAGCATCCACGAGGCCTGCCTGGCCCACGGGCGCCGCGAGGACGGCCGCGTGAGCTATGTCGACGGGGCGAACGTGGCGGGCTTCGTCAAGGTGGCGGATGCGATGCTGGCGCAAGGCGTCGTTTGAGAGACAGGGTCGAGAGACTTCATTCAGTTCAGAATGGATCCTTCGTGTTCGCGGAAGGGCCACTCCGATGAAGTTCTCGACCCAAGTCAAACCCATCAGCTATCTCAAGGACCACGCAACGGATATCGTCAAGGACATCTCGGAGAGTCGCGAACCGCTGCTGATCACGCAAGACGGGGAAGCGAAGCTCGTGGTGATGGATGTCCGCAGCTATGAGGAGCGCGAAAAGACGATCGCGTTGCTGAAGCTCCTGGCATTGGGACATCGCGAGATCGAGCAAGGGCGGTTTCGCGATGCTGACGAAGTGTTCGCTGATCTGGCTGGAGACAACCAAGGACAAGGCCTCTTTTCGTGAGCCCTCGAAGTTTGGCCGTCCTTGTCGATCGGAACGCCGCGCCGCTTGACCATCAAGTCTTCAAAGCACCAGCGAACCTGTAGCTGCCGAGCACCAGCCCCGACGGCGTCGTCTTGCTTCTGACCAGCTCGAAGGCGCGCGCCGGCAATCCCTGCGCGAACAGGCGCTTGCCTGTGCCCAGCAGCACCGGATAGACGATCAGCATCATCTCGTCGACCAGCCCGTGCTCGAGCAGCGTCGATGTCAGCGTGGAGCTGCCCCAGAGCACGAGGTCCGGGCCGGCGCTCGACTTGAGGCGGCCGACGCTCTCGGCGATGTCCGGCCCGAGGCCTTCGAACGGACCCCAGGCCAGGCTGTCGGGGCGATGCGTCACGACGTACTTGGTCGCCGCATTCAGGCCGTCCGCCATCGGCCCGCCCGGCGCCTTGGGCCAGTAGTCCGACCACAGGTCGTAGGTGCGACGGCCCAGCAGCAGGTCGAAGCGTTCGCCATGCGCGGTGAGGACTTGATCGCGGCCCTCGGGCGTGCGGTAGGGCGCGGTCCAGTCGCCGTGCGGGAAGCCGTCCTCGCTGGAGGACTGGATCACGCCGTCTAGCGATACGTGCTCCATGATCTTGAGCTTTCTCATGCGGGTCTCCTTGCTGGTGTGGGTGGTTTGGGAGTGGCGGGACCTTGATGGTGTCCGGTGTGGAGGCTCGTGATCGAGGAGGGATGCGCCGCCTTCCAGAACGCCTCGACCGCCGTGCCCATCGGCTCGCGCCCGCGGTACAGCCGCACCTGCAGCGGCACGACCCATTCCTCGCCACCGGCCGGCACCAGCGTTCCCGCCGCGATGTCCTCGTCGATCAATGTCCTCGGCAGCCACGCAATCCCCCGCCCATCGAGCGCCATGGTCCGCAGCACCGAGGCCAGGTGCGCGGTGAACACCACCTTCGGTGCCAGCGCATCGAGCCTGCGGCCCAGCACGGCCTGCGCGATGCGCCCCAGCCCCGATTCCTGGCTGTAGGCGAGCAGCGGCACGGGCGCGGCGGCGCTCTTGCCCAGCACATGCCGCGCGCGGCCCCTGGCACCGCGCGCGCTTACTGGCACCAGCGCATCGGCGCCAACCTGCGTCGACAGCGCTCCCGAGTTATCGAGAGAGTTCGCGGCCTCGGGATGCGCATGGCTCAGCACGAACTGCACCTTGCCCTGCGACAGCAGCAGCTCGCAGCGCGGCAACAGGTCCGACATGAGCTGCACCGGGCCCAGTGCCACGCGCGATTCGAGCGTGCGCAGCCAGCGCGGCAGGAAGGTGAACGAGAGCGCATGCGTGGCGGCGAGCCGCAGGGTCGCGGCATCGGCTTCGTTGACGGCGCGCGCATCGGCGGGAATGCGGTCGACTCGCGCGCGCAGTTCACGCGCGACCGTGCCGAACCATTCGCCCGCGGGCGTGAGCGTGGCGGGCTGGCCGCTGCGGTCGAACAGCTCGGTGCCCAGCCATTCCTCGAGCGCGCGCACGCGGCGGCTGAAGGCCGGCTGGGTCAGGTGGCGCTCCTCGGCCGCGCGCGAGAAGTTGCCCGTTTCGGCCAGCACCAGGAAGTCGTCGAGCCAGAGGAAATTCATGGCGGTGCTTTCAAGGCATCGAAGTCTAGAAAAAGGGCATTGGCCGGATCGGCGCCACGCGGCCACCATCGGGTCTTCCTCAGCTCCTGGAGACCTCCCGTGAAGATCGTCGAGATCCGCGAAAAGACCCTTCCGATCAGTTCGCCCATCCGCAATGCGTACATCGACTTTAGCAAGATGACCCTGAGCCTCGTGGCGGTGATCACCGATGTGGTCCGCGACGGCAAGCCGGTGGTCGGCTACGGCTTCAATTCCAATGGCCGCTACGGCCAGGGCACGCTGATGCGCGAGCGCTTCATTCCGCGCATCCTCGAGGCCGAGCCCGACACGCTGCTCGACGCGAGCGGCCGCAACCTCGATCCGCACAAGGTGTGGGACACGATGTTCAAGAACGAGAAGCCCGGCGGCCATGGCGAGCGCTCGGTCGCCATCGGCACCATCGACATGGCGGTGTGGGACGCGGTGGCGAAGATCGAGGGCAAGCCGCTGTTTCAGCTGCTGGCCGAGCGCTACGGCAACGGCACGCCGAACCCGAAGGTCTTCGTCTATGCGGCCGGCGGCTACTACTACCCGGGCCAGGACCACGGCAAGCTCAAGGACGAGATGCGCAGCTACATCGACCGCGGCTACACGGTGGTCAAGAAGAAGATCGGCGGCGATTCGCTGGACGAGGACCTGCGCCGCATCGACTCGATCTTGAGCGTGCTGCAGGACGGCCAGAAGCTGTGCGTGGATGCGAACGGCCGCTTCGACCTCGACATGGCGATCGCCTATGCCAAGGCGCTGTCGCAGTACGACCTGTTCTGGTACGAGGAAGCCGGCGATCCACTCGACTTCGAGCTGCAGGCCACGCTGCGCAACTACTACGCCAACCCGATGGCCACGGGCGAGAACCTGTTCTCGATGCAGGATGCGCGCAACCTGATCCGCCATGGCGGCATGCGGCCCGACCGCGACTGGCTGCAGTTCGACTGCGCGCTCAGCTACGGCCTGGTCGAGTACCTGCGCACGCTCGACATGCTCAAGCAGCACGGCTGGTCCGCGAGCCGCTGCATCCCGCATGGCGGCCACCAGATGTCGCTCAACATCGCGGCCGGGCTGGGGCTCGGCGGCAACGAGTCCTACCCCGACCTGTTCCAGCCCTTCGGCGGCTTCCCCGACGGCGTGCAGGTGGAGAGCGGCCACGTCACGCTGCCGCCGCTGCCGGGCATCGGTTTCGAGGGCAAGGCCGACCTGTACGCGCGGATGCGGGCACTGTCGGACTGAAGGGGCGATCGAGCGCGCGACCCGTGCGTCCGCTATATTCCGCCGGCCCCATCGCGGCCGGCGGGAGCGCAAGCCGTTGCGTCTCGCAACCCCTCAGGAGATCGAAGTGCATCCAAAGTTTTGCGGCCTCGTGGCCATCGTCGTGGCGCTGTCGGGCTGCAGCCTGTGGCCGAAGTCCGGCCCGTCCAAGGATGCGCCGAAGGCCGCGGCACCGAGCGAGACCTACCACTCGGACCGGCCCAAGTCCTTCACCAACACCGCGGGCGTGTCGGTGCCCGAGAACCTGATGCTGCTGTGCCAGTACCGCGTGGGCAAGACGCTGGCGGAACAGGACGAGAAGAACCGGCAGTCGACCACGCCGCAGCGGCTCGAGTACGGCACGGGCGCGAGCGCGCCGCTGAAGGCTTGTTTGTCGGCCTACGGTTACCTCGAGCGCTGAGCGCGGGACTCATCCCGGGCCGGGGCGCAGTTCGGCCGGTGAATCGGACAGCTCGCCGACCAGGAAGTCCCTGAAGCTCTCGGCCGCCGGCGACAGTGCGCGGGCCCGCGCGCAGAACAGCGACAGGTGGCGATCCACCGTCGGTGAGGTCAGCGGCCGCGACACCAGGCCGAAGGATTCGAGCATCGGCAGCACGCGGCTGGGCTGGGCCGTGATGCCGAAGCCGCCGCGCACCATGCCGAGCGCGGTGGTGATGAACGACACCTCGTGCGCCGGATGCAGCGCCAGCGCATCCGAGTGCTTGAACAAATCGGCCTGCAGCCGGTTCGTGAAGTCGGGCGTGAGGCTCACGAACGGATGCTGCAGCGCCTGCGCCCAGCTCACGCGGGCGCGCGCGGCCAGCGCATGGTCGCCCGGGCACACCAGCCGGATGCGATCGCGCATCAGGCTTTGCTGCAGCAATTCGGGCGGCGTCGGGCGCTGCGGCGCGATGCAGAGGTCGGCCTCGCCGCTCACGACCCGCGCGGTGGCCTGCTGGTTCAGCGAATCGAGCACGTAGACCGCGATCGCCGGATACCGGCGGCGGTAGCGATGGATCATTTCGGGCAGCGTCGTCGCCGCATAGAGCGGCGTGCAGGCGATGCGCACCGTGCCGCGCTTCTTCTGCTCGAGGTCCTGCGTGCTCTCGAGCGCGCGAGAGAGATCGTCGAGCACCTGCCGCGCGAGCGGATAGAACTCGCTGCCCGCCAGCGCGAGGGCGGTCGACCGCGTCGTGCGGTCGAACAGCCGCACTCCCACGTTGCGTTCGAGATCGCGGATCAAGAGGCTCAGCGCCGAAGGCGTGAGATGGAGCCGGCGCGCCGCCGCGGCAAAGCTGCCGGCATCGGCGATGGCGACGAAGGCGCGCAACTGGCGCAGGGACACGTTTCCGATATTCATAAGACAAGCTCAACAGGGCCTAAAAAAGTCTAGCTTGTCTTAGCAATACCCGCTACCTACGATGCCCTTCATCCGAGACCAACACGAAGCGATTCCACGATGCTGCGATTCGATCCCAACCTGCGGTGGCTGTTCACCGAATACCCGATGCTCGAGCGTTACGAGGCGGCCGCCAGGGCCGGCTTCCGCGGCGTGGAGGTGGCCTTTCCCTACGAATACCCGGCACGCGAGATCGCGGCCCGGCTCGAGGCCAACGGGCTTGCGCTGGTGCAGATCCTCTCGCCCTTCGACTGGGACGCCGGCGAGCGCGGCTACGCGGCGCTGCCGGGACTCGAGGCGCGCTTCCGGCAGAGCATCCACACCGCGATCGACTACGCGGCGCAGGTGGGCGGTCCGATGATCCACGTGATGCCCGGCAACATCGGGCCGGACATGGACCGCGCGCGCTGCATGGACCTGTTCAAGGGGAACATCGCCTGGGCCGCCGACCAGGCCCGCGCCAGCGGGCTCACGCTGATCCTCGAGCCCTGCTGCCGCGCGCGCTTTCCCGACTTCCTCTATCACCGCATCGAGGAGGGCGTGGCGGTGGTCGAGGCGCTGGGCCGTGGCAACGTGAAACTGTGCTTCGACACCTTCCACATCCAGACCGAGCAAGGTGCCATCGCCGAACGCCTGAAGGCCGCATGGCCTCACATCGGGCACATCCAGGTCGGCAGCGTGCCGGGCCGCAACGAACCGGGCACCGGCGAGATCCGTTTCCCCTACCTGTTCGAACTGATCGAGCAGATGGGTTGGGAGGGATGGATCGGCTGCGAGTACGCGCCTTCGGGCCACACGCTCGACACGCTGCAATGGGCCGCCGATCACGGCATCCGCGATCCGCGCACGCCAGCGGCCGCGCACTGAACACAACCACGAGGAGACGACCGCGATGCTCAGCGCCGCCGACAACGACATGCTCACCCGCACCGGGGCCCAGACACCGATGGGCCAGTTCTTTCGCCGCTTCTGGCAGCCCGTGGCGCTGTCGCGCGAACTGCCGGAGCGCGACGGCGCGCCGATGCGCGTGAACATCATGGGCGAGAGGCTGGTGGTCTTCCGCAACAGCGAGGGCGTGGTCGGACTGGTCGACGCGCGCTGCCCGCACCGCGGCGCGGACTTGTACTTCGGACGCAACGAGAACTGCGCGATCCGCTGCGTGTTCCATGGCTGGCAGTTCGACCTGCAGGGGCGCCCGGTGGAGCTGCCCAACGTGCCGCCCGGCGCGAGCTACCACCAGACGCTGCGGCTCAAGGCCTACCCGACGCGCGAGCACGGCGGCGTGGTCTGGGCCTACATGGGACCCGATCCGTGGGAGCGCGAACTGCCCGAACTGCCGCAGCTCGAGTTCGCGGCCTTGCCGGAGTCGCACCGCTACGTCACCAAGAAGCTGCAGGAATGCAATTGGGCGCAATCGATCGAGGGCGCGCTCGATACCTCGCACTTCTCGTTCCTGCACATGCCGGCGCCGGGCGTGCCCTCGAACGCGAACCCCGACGCGCCGGCCGACGAGAAGCGCCTGCGCTGGATCCGCGAGGATCCGTTGCCACTGTTCTCGATCCTCGAGCACGAGGTCGGCTTCGTCGTGGGTGGCGCGCGCCGCGCCGACGATGGCGTGCGCTACTGGCGCAGCGCGCAGTTCGCGCTGCCCTCGCACAGCACCACGCCCTCCACGCTGCCCGGCGAGACCCACTTCGGCTACACCTGGGTGCCGATCGACGACGAGAACTGCTGGATCTACACCTATGCGTGGAATCCGGATCGCCCGCTCGGCGAGGAGGAGGTCGCGAAGTTCAAGGAAGGCCACGGCGTGATCGCGGAGGTGGACGCGGACTTCATTCCGATCCGCAACCGCTCGAACGAATACCTGATCGATCGCGTCCACCAGAAGCACATCAGCTTCACCGGCGTGCGCGGCGTGGCCGAGCAGGACGCGATGATCCAGGACAGCCAGGGCCGCATCGCGGATCGCACGCAGGAGCACCTCTCGGCCTCCGATGCCGCCGTGGTGCGCTTTCGCCGCACCGTGCTCACGGGTGCGAAGGCACTGGCGCGCGGCATCGAGCCCGAAGCGCCGCTGCGGCACGAGGCCTACCGGCTGCGCTCGGGAAGCTGGTTCGCTTCCGAGGGCGTGTCCTTCGAGCAGGTGATGCTCGAGCGCTTCGGCGACACCGTCGGCCGCATCGCGGCGGCGCCGGGCGCACCGAGCGCCGAGGAGGCCGCCAGCGCTCGCTAGCTTTTTCCGCTTCCCCGTTCCCGACAAGAAATCCTGGAGACAAGACACGATGAACCCCCTGAAGAAGTTCCGCTGGTCCGCCGCGCTGGCGTTCGCGGCCTGCGCGCTGGTCGGTGCCGCCACCGTCCATGCGAGCACCTACCCGTCCAAACCCATCAAGCTGATCATTCCCTACGCGGTCGGCGGCTCGACCGACCAGACGGGGCGGCTCATGGCCAAGTCGCTGTCCGAACGGCTCGGGCAGGCCGTGGTGGTCGAGAACCGCGCGGGCGCCGGCGGCACCCTGGGCCAGGACTTCGTGGCCAAGGCATCGGCCGACGGCTACACGCTGCTGTTCAGCGCCGCGGGTCCGCTCACGGTGACGCCGCACACCTATGCGAAGCTGAGCTACGACCCGGTCAAGTCCTTCGAGCCGATCGCGCTGGTGGCCACGCAACCGCTGCTGCTGGCCGTGAAGCCGGGCCTCAAGGCCGACAGCGTGGCCGAGTTGATCGCGCAGGCCAAGGCGAACCCCGGCAAGCTGTCGTACGGATCCTTCGGCAACGGCAGTGCCGCGCACCTGGCCGGCGAATACTTCAAGACGCTGGCCGGCGTGGACATGGTGCACGTGCCCTACAAGGGCAGCGGGCCCGCGCTGGTCGACCTGGTGGCGGGGCAGATCGACCTGATGTTCGACGTCTTCAGCACCTCGGCGCCGCTGGTCAAGGCCGGCAAGCTGCGCGCGCTCGCGATCACTTCCACCGAGCGCTCGCCGCAGTTCCCGCAGGTACCGACCATGCAGCAGGCCGGGGTCGCGGGCTTCGAGGCCGGCACCTGGTTCGGGCTGCTGGCGCCGGCCGGAACGCCGCGGCCCATCATCGACAAGCTCTCGGCCGCGGTCAACGCGGCGCTCGGCGAGAAGGAACTGCAGGAGACGCTGGCCTCGCAGGGCGCGAGCGTGCGCGGCGGCACGCCCGAGCAGTTCAGGAGCTACTTCCTGGCCGAGTACGACAAGTGGGGCCGCATCGTGAAGTCGGCCGGCGTCACTGCCGACTGAGCGCGGCTCTTCTTCCGTTTTTCTTCCACCCGCCCCTCGTCAGGGGGCCGTCTTCCGTCATGAAACTTCTGAGCTATTCCCACCAGGGACGGGCGCGCTGGGGCGCGCTCGTCGATGAACGCATCGTCGACCTGCAGGCCGCGTCGCAGGGGCGCTGTCCCACGCTGCGCAGCGCGCTCGCCCAACTGGACCTGCCCGCGATCGAGGTCTTGGCCAGGAGCGCCGTCCCCGGCGTCGCGCTCGGCGAGGTGACGCTGCTGCCGGTCGTGCCCGACGCGCCGCGCATCTTCTGCATCGGCCTCAACTACGAGGAGCACCGCGTCGAGGCGCGGCGCGAGAAGACCGGCCAGCCGACCGTGTTCCTGCGCGTGGCGTCCTCCCAGGTCGGCCACGGCCAGCCGATCGTGCTGCCGCGCGAATCCACCTGCCTCGACTACGAGGGCGAGATCGCGATCGTCATCGGCCGCGGCGGCCGGCGCATCCGCGAGCAGGATGCCTGGACGCACGTGGCCGGCTATGCGCCCTACACCGATGCCTCGGTGCGCGACTGGCAGGCCCACACCACGCAGTGGACGCCGGGCAAGAACTTTCCCGCCACGGGAGGCTTCGGGCCCTGGATGGTCACGCGCGGCGAGATCGCCGACGGGCAGGAACTGGGACTGGCCACGCGGCTCAACGGCGAGGTGGTGCAGCAGGCGACGACCGCGCAGCTGATCTTCCCGATGCCCACCCTGATCGCCTACATCTCGACCTTCACCGCGCTCGAGCCGGGCGACGTGATCGTGACCGGCACGCCCGGCGGCGTGGGCTTCAAGCGCCAGCCGCCGCTGTACTTGCGCGCGGGCGACGTGGTGGAGATCGAGGTGGACGGCGTGGGCATCCTGTCGAACGCCGTGCAAGCCGAATGACCGGCACGCGGCCGATCGAGGCGCGCATCGCCGCGCGCGCGAGCGTGGCGCCGGACATCTGCGCCCTCGAGATCGAGGCGCGCGACGGCACGCCGCTGCCGGCCTTCGATGCCGGGGCCCACATCGATGTGCATGTCGATGGCTTCGTGCGGCAGTACTCGCTGCTCGGCGCGCCGTGCGCGGCGCCCGCGCGCTATCGCATCGCGGTGCTGAAGACCGCCGCCTCGCGCGGCGGCTCCGAGGCGGTGCACGCCCGGCTGCAGGCGGGCAGCGCGCTGCGGATCTCGGTACCGAGGAACCTGTTCCCGCTGCAGCCGCAAAGCCCATGGTCGCTGCTCGTCGCGGGCGGCATCGGCATCACGCCGCTGCTGAGCATGGCGGCGGCACTGCATGCGGCCGGCTCGCCATTCGAGCTGCACTACTGCGCGCGCTCGCGCGGCGCCATGGCTTTCGTCGACGAGTTGCTGCGCTCGCCGTTCGCGCGCGCAGTGCACTTGCATCCGGACGACGAGAGGGCGTTCGATGCCGCGCGGGTGCTGGCCGGCCGGCCCGGCGACGCGCGGCTCTATGTCTGCGGCCCGCAGGGCTTCATGGACCATGTGCTGCACACCGCGAAGGCCGCGGGCTGGGACGAGCGCAGGTTGCACCACGAGTCCTTCCAACCGGTGGCAGCGGCCCACGGCGATCGCGGCTTCGAACTGGTCGCGGCGCGCAGCGGCAGGCGCATCGCGGTCGCGGCCAACGAGACGGCGCTGCAGGCGCTGCGGCGCGAGGGCATCGAGATCGCATCGTCCTGCGAGCAAGGGGTCTGCGGAAGCTGCCTCACACCGGTGCTCGAGGGCCGGGTCGAGCACCGCGATGCCTTTCTCACGGCGCAGGAACAGGCGCTGCACGACCAGTTCCTGCCGTGCTGTTCGCGCGCGCTCGGCGAGGTGTTGACGCTCGATCTCTGAGGCCGTCGCGGGCCGGGCTGCGAGGGGCGGCGCGTCGGCTCGCCACCCTAGAATCGCCGCATGGCATCTCCAGCGGCTTCTTCATGATCGGTTCCGGCGGCAGGCCCACCAGCAGGGACGTCGCGCGGCTCGCGGGGGTGTCGCAGGCGACGGTGTCGCGCGTGCTGCAGAACTCGCCGCTGGTGCAGCCGGCCACGCGCCAGGCGGTGCTCGATGCGATCGCGCAATCGGGCTACGCGCCCAACGCGGCCGCGCGCTGGATGCGCACCAGGCGCACCGGCATCATCGCGCTGGTGGTCGCCAACCTCGCGGTCAATCCGCTCTACCCGGCGATGCTGCAGTTGCTCTCCGCGGCGCTGCGCAAGCGCGGCCTCTCGGCCTCGGTCTACGAGGAAGAAGACTTCAGCGACGCGACCATGCGCGTGATGGTCGAGAGCGGCGTGGACGGCGTCATCACCACCACGGCCACCGAGGCCTCGCTGCCGCTGCTCGAGCGCATCGCGCAGAAGGTGCCGCTGGTGCTGCTGCACCGCACGGTGGGCTCGGATGCCTTCGACCAGTTCTCGAGCGACAACCGCGCGAGCGGCGCCTCGACCGCGGGCTTCTTCGTGGACCATGGGCGCACGCGTATCGGCCTGATCTCGGGCCACGACCTGCCGAGCACCTTGCGCGAGCGCGAGCAGGGCTTCGTCGAGGAGCTCGCGCGGCGCGGCGTCGCGCCGAGCCCGGGCGCGGTCGCGCGGGTGCCGAAGTTCTCCTATGCCGCGGGCCAGGATGCGGCGCGTGCGATCCTGCAGTCGGGCCGCGTCGATGCGATCTTCGGCGTCAACGACATCGTGGCGATCGGCGCGCTCGACGGCGTGCGCTCGCGGGGGCTCGCGGTGCCGCGCGACGTCTGGGTGGTGGGCCACGACGACGTGCCGATGGCCGCCTGGGACAGCATCGCGCTCACGACGGTCTCGCAGTCGCGCGAGGCGATGGTGGAGGCCGCCGTCGCGCGGCTGTGCGCGCGACTCGACAACCAGCAGATGGAGCCGGCGCGCGTGGTGCTCCCGCACGCGTTCATCGTGCGGGGCACGGCCGGCTGATCAACGCCTCGCGGCTCAGTCCAACGTGATGTTGTTCTCGTGGGCCACCTTGCCCCACTTCGCGACTTCGTTCTTCAGGTAGCTCGCGAACTCCTCGGGCGTCGAGCCGACGATGTCCGCGCCCATCGACGTGAGCTTGGCGGCCGTCTCCGGCTGCTTGAGGATCTTCACGATCTCGGTGTTGAGCCGCGCGACGATCTCGGGCGGCAGGTTGGCCGGACCCATCACGCCGCCCCACGAGTTGGCCTCGAAGTTCGGGATGCCGCCTTCGGCCACGGTGGGCACGGAGCTCAGCGCCGACGAGCGCTTGGCGCCGGTCACCGCGATCGGCTTGAGCAGCCCGCTCTTGATCTGCGACATGCCGCCGATCACGGTCGGGAAGATCACGCTCACGTTGCCCGCGATGGTGTCCTGCAGGCCGGGCGCATCGCCCTTGTAGGGCACGTGGACCATCTTGAAGTTCGCCATCGACTTCATCATCTCGCCCGCGAGATGGTTGGCCGATCCGTTGCCGGCCGAGGCATAGGTCAGCTTGTCGGGATGCGCCTTGGCATAGGCGATCAGCTCCTTCATCGAGTTCACCGGCATCGAGGGCTGCACCAGCACCACCAGCGGCACCACCGAGGTCAGCGTGATCGGCGTGAAGTCCTTGATCGCGTCGTAGGGCAGCTTGCGGTAGACGGCCGGGTTGATCGCGTTGGGTCCGAGGTTGGCCATGAGGATGGTGTAGCCGTCGGGCGCCGACTTGGCGACGTACTCGAGCGCGATCAGGCCGTTGGCGCCGGGCCGGTTCTCGACCACGAAGGCCTGGCCCAGCGCCTCGGTGAGCTTCACGCTGAGCAGGCGCGCGGTCACGTCGGAGGCGCCGCCGGGCGGGTAGGGCACGACGAAACGCACGGGCTGCTTGGCCGGCCAGGCCTGGGCCAGCGCGGCGGCCGACACCACCAGCGAGGCCACGCACAGGCCCGCGGCGCGCCACAGGGAGCGGGCCTTCATGCGGCCACCGTCGCGGTCGAGGCCGCGGGCAGCGGCAGGTCCAGCGTCGTGGTGCGCCGCAGCTCGCGCCGGTACTTCTTGTCGTCGAAGGGCCGCGCGCGGTGCATGGTGGTGCGGTTGTCCCAGATCACGAAGTCGTGCACCCGCCATTCGTGGCGGTAGATGAACTGCGGCTGCGTCGCATGCTCGCTGAGGTCGCGCAGGATCAGCCGGCCCTCGGGCACGGCCATGTCGACGATGTGCGAGGCATGCGAGGCGAGGTAGAGCGAGCGCCGCCCGGTGCGCGGCAGGGTGCGCGCCAGCGGATGCACCGCGCCCTTGAGCCGCTGCTTCTCTTCCTCGGAGAACTCGAAGCCCATGATCTGGCGCGAGTAGGCGATCGAATGGAAGACCTGCAGCCCTTCGATGGCGGCCTTCGTCGCATCGTCGAGCGCGTCGTAGGCGGCGCGCATGTCGGCGAACTCGGTGTCGGCCCGCACCGGCGGCACCACGCGCGCCGACAGCATCGAGTAGCGCCCGGGCGGGTTCTCGAACGAGGCGTCGGTATGCCACAGCCGGTTGCTGATGGTGCTCATGCGCAGCCGGTGGTCGGCCGGCAGGATCTGGCCGTCGGCGCCGACGTTGGAGATGTCGGTCAGGGCCTCGTTGCCGAAGCGGTTCTTGGCGAGCACGGCGACCGAGGTCTTGCTGTGCAGCGTGCCGTCGAAGCGCTCGGCGAAGGCGAGCTGCTCCTCGTTCTCGAGCGGCTGGTCGCGAAAGACCAGCACCGCGTGCTCGTCCATGCCGGCGCGCAGCTGCGCGAGCGTGTCGGGGTCGGTCAGGGTGCGCAGGCTGATGCCGGTCACCTCGGCGCCCAGCACCGAGGGGAGTTTCTGGATCTTCAGGGTCATGGTGGAGTCGTCTTTGGGTACGTATTCATGAATACGTAGTCATTTTTGGCCGCATGGCCGTGGTGGCGCATCGGGGAAAGCCCGCGGCCCGGTCGGAACCCTTGTTTCAGCCTTCGGCGGCCGCCACTTCCTCGGCCATCCAGTGCTCGAAGTCGCGCACCCGCTGCGGCACCGGCCGGTCGGCGCGCCAGGCCATGAAGTAGCCGCCCTCGGTCGGCAGCCGCAGCGCGAGCGGCGCCACCAGCCGGCCGCTCGCGAGGTCGTCGCGCACGAAGGCCAGCAAACCCATCATCACGCCCAGCCCCTCGGCCGCGGCCTGGTAGGCCATGGCGGCGTTCTCGAATTTGAGGCCGCGATGGGTGTCGAGACCGCTCAGCCCCGCGGCCTCGAGCCAGGCTGGCCAGTCCTGCGGCCGGTTCAGCGAGCTCAGCAGCGCGTGCTGCGCGAGGTCGGCCGGTTGCGCCAGCGGCGGATCGCGCTGCAGCAGCGCTGGCGCGCACACCGGCAGCAGCGTCTCGCGGAACAGCAGCCGGTAGCCCGGGCCCTCGGGCGGGCTGGGCTCGGAGTGGATGCTCACGTCCACGTCGTCGCGCTCGAAATCGGTCGGCTTGTGCGAGGTGGTGATCTGCACGTCGATGCGCGGATGCCTGGCATGGAAGCGCGCCAGCCGCGGAATCAGCCAGCGGATCGCGAAGGTGGGCGGCAGCTTGACGCGCAGCAGCCACTCGTCGGGGCTTTGCTGCAGCTGCCGCGTGCCGAGCTCGATCTGGTCGAAGGCCACCCGCATGCTGGCGTGGTAGCTCTGGCCCGCGGGCGTGAGCCGGATGCCGTGGCGGCCGCGCTCGAACAGCTGCACCTCGAGCCAGCTCTCGAGCGTGGCGATGTGGCGGCTCACCGCGCCCTGGGTCACGCAGAGCTCGTGCGCGGCGCGCGTGAAGTTGCCGCAGCGCGCGGCGGCCTCGAAGGCGCGCAAGGCATTGAGCGGTGGCAGGCGGCGTGTCATGGGGTCTGACTTTAGCTCATGCCTGCATGCGTTAATTGTGATTGCGGCGCCTTCCTCTGCGGGCCTAGGATGCGGCCACTACAAGACAGGAGACGCGCAATGATGAAGAAACTGCATGCCTGCACGATGGCCGCGGTGCTGTTCGCGGGTTTCGGCCCCACGCTGGCGCCGGCCCAGGACGCGGCCGCCAACTACCCCAGCCAGCCGATCAAGCTCATGGTGCCCTGGCCCGCGGGCGGCGGCGTCGACACCACGGCACGCATCGTGTCCGACATGCTCGGCCACCGGCTCGGCCATCCCTTCGTGATCGACAACCGCGCGGGCGCCGGCGGCAACATCGGCACCGAGCTCGCGGCGCGGCAGAAGCCTGATGGCTACAACCTGCTGATGTCCTCGATCAGCCCGAACGCGGTCAATGCCAGCCTCTACAGCAAGCTCGGTTTCGATCCGGTCAAGGACTTCGAACCGGTGATCTACGTGTCGGCGGTGCCGAACATCCTGGTGGTGCCCGGCGACTCGCCGTTCAAGACCGCCAAGGACGTGATCGACGCCGCGCGCGCCAATCCCGGCAAGCTCAACTACGCCTCGGGCGGCATCGGTTCCTCGCAGCACCTGGCGGCGGTGCAGTTCGCCAGCGCGGCCAAGATCGACATCGTGCACGTGCCCTACAAGGGCACGGCGCCGGCCGAGGCCGACCTCGCGGCGGGCCATGTCTCGCTGATGCTCGACACCACCACCTGCCTGCCCTTCGTCGCCAGCGGCAAGATGCGCGCGCTCGCGGTGGCCTCGAAGAAGCGCAACCCCGCGCTGCCCGACGTGCCCACCTTCGACGAGGTGGGGCTGCCCGGCGTCTATGCCTCCTCGTGGTATGGCCTGTCGGCGCCGGCCGGCACGCCCAAGGCCATCATCGCCAAGCTCAATGCCGAGGCCAACGCGGTGCTCAAGTCGCCCGAGTTCCAGAAGCGCATGCTGGCCTTCGGCGCCGAGGTCGGCGGCGGCACGCCCGAGGAGTACGGCCGCTTCATGGCCAGCGAGACCAGGCGGTATGCCGAGATCGTGCGCATCTCGGGCGTGAAGCTCGATTGAACCCTGGCCCTGTCCTCTCTTCTTCCCACCCTTCCGACGATCCCATGTCCGCTTCCCCCGCTCCCCGCACCCTGTTCGACAAGATTTGGGAGCCGCATGTCGTGATGCAGCGCGACGACGGCCAGAGCCTGCTGTACGTCGACCGTCACCTGGTGCAGGACGGCTCGGCGCCGGCCTTCGAGATGCTGCGCCAGCGGCAGCTGCCGGTGCGCCGGCCCGAGCGCGCCTTCGCCACGCCCGACCACTACGTGCCCACCGGCTCGCGCGTGCTGGCCGACATCGCCGACGCCGAGAAGCGCGCGATGGCGCAGGCGCTGCACGACGACAGCGCGGCCGCGGGTATCCGCTTCTTCGGCCTCGACGACATCCGCCAGGGCATCGTGCACGTGGTCGGTCCCGAGCAGGGCCTGAGCCTGCCGGGCAGCGTGATCGTCTGCGGCGACAGCCACACGGCCACGCACGGGGCGCTCGGCGCGCTGGCCTTCGGCATCGGCGCCTCGGAAGTGGCGCACGTGCTGGCCACGCAGACGCTGTGGCAGCGCAGGCCGCGCACGCTGCGCGTGAGCATCGACGGCCGGCTCGGCGAAGGCGTGTCGGCCAAGGACATCATCCTGGCCGTGATCGCGCGCATCGGCGCCGCCGGCGGCACCGGCCACGTGATCGAGTACGCGGGCGAGGCGATCCGCGCGCTCTCGATGGCGGGCCGCATGACGGTGTGCAACATGTCGATCGAGGCCGGCGCGCGCGCGGGCATGGTCGCGCCCGACGACACCACCTTCGAATGGCTGGCCGGCCGACCCGAGGCGCCGCGCGGCGCGGCCTGGGACGCGGCCTTGGCCATGTGGCGCCGGCTGCCGAGCGACGAGGGCGCGGCCTTCGACAGCGAGGTGCGCCTGTCGGCCGCCGACATCGCCCCCATGGTCACCTGGGGCAACAGCCCCGAGGACGCGTTGCCGATCACCGGCCGCGTGCCCGATCCCGCGCAGGCGGCCAGCGCCGAACGGCGCGAGGCGATGCAGCGCACGCTCGCCTACATGGGCTTGGCACCGGGCCAGGCGCTGACCGATCTCGCGGTCGACCGGGTCTTCATCGGCTCGTGCACCAACGGCCGCATCGAGGACATGCGCAGCGCCGCCGAGGTGGTGCGCGGCCGGCGCGTGGCCGAAGGCGTCGAAGCCTGGGTCGTGCCCGGTTCGGGGCTCGTCAAGCAGCAGGCCGAGGCCGAGGGGCTCGACGCGGTGTTCCGCGACGCCGGCCTGCAATGGCGCCATGCCGGTTGCTCGATGTGCCTGGGCACCAATGGCGACCAGGTGGCCGCGGGCCAGCGCTGCGCCTCGACCTCGAACCGCAACTTCGTCGGCCGCCAGGGGCCGGGCTCGCGCACCCACCTGATGAGCCCGGCGATGGCCGCGGCCGCCGCCATCACCGGCCGGCTGACCGACGTGCGCGCGATCCCGCCGGCGCGCTGAAGCGCCGCTGCCACGAACCCACGCCCCGAACCCATGGAAGCCTTCACCTCCCTCGACGCGGTCGCCGCGCCGCTCGCGCGCATCAATGTCGACACCGACCAGATCGTGCCCGCGCTCTACCTGCAGAAGCCGCGCTCGGACGACTTCGGCGACTACCTGTTCCACGACGTGCGCCACGATGCCGCGGGCGCGCGCCGCGGCGACTTCGTGCTCAACGATCCGGTGTACGCGCGGGCGCGCATCCTGGTCGCGGGCCGCAACTTCGGCTGCGGTTCCTCGCGCGAGCATGCGGTGTGGGCGTTGCACGACGGCGGCTTTCGCACCGTGATCGCGCCGAGCTTCGGCGACATCTTCTTCTCGAACGCGCTCAAGAACGGCCTGTTGCCCGTGCGCCTGCCCGAAGACACGGTGCAGTCGATGCTGGCCGAACTCGCCGCCGCGCCCGGCGCGCGCCTGCGCGTGGACCTGCGCGCGCAGACCGTCACGCGGCCCGGTGGAGAGGTCGAGTCCTTCGCCGTCGATCCCTTCGCGCGGCATTGCCTGCTCGAGGGCCTCGACGAGATCGACTACACGCTGACCCAGCGCGCGCGCATCGAGGACTTCGAGCGGCGCCGCGCCGCCGAGGCCGCGCTGTCCCATTCCTCCCTCTGAACAGCTAGAAAAGGTTCCCAGACATGAAGATCGCAGTGATGCCGGGCGACGGCATTGGCCCCGAGGTGACCGCCCAGGCATTGAAGGTGCTGAAGGCCGTGGTGGGCACGGCCCAGCCGCTGGAACTCGCGCATGCCGCGATCGGCCAGGCCGGCATCGACAGCGCGGGCGACCCGCTGCCCGCGGCGACCAGCGAGATCGCGCGCAAGGCCGACGCCATCCTGTTCGGCTCGGCCGGCATGCCCGGCGACGAGGCCATCCCGTTCATGATGCGGCCCGGCGCGAGCCTGCTGCGCCTGCGCAAGGAGCTGGGCCTGTTCGCGAACTTCAGGCCGGCCTTCCTGTTTCCCGAACTGATCGGTGCCTCCACGCTCAAGCCCGAGGTTGTCGAGGGGCTCGACATCCTGATCCTGCGCGAGCTCACGGGCGACGTGTACTTCGGCGAGCCGCGCGGCAGCGGCGTCAATGCAGCGGGCGAGCGCGAGGCCTTCAACACCATGCGCTATTCCGAGCCCGAGGTCGAGCGCATCGCGCACGTGGCCTTTCGCACGGCGCGCGCGCGCAAGGGCCGGCTGTGCTCGGTCGACAAGGCCAACGTGCTCGAAGTGATGCAGCTGTGGCGCGAGGTGGTCACGCGCGTGGGCGCCGAGTATCCCGACGTGGAGCTCACGCACCTGTTCGTCGATGCGGCGGCCATGCAGCTGATGCGCGCGCCCAGGCAGTTCGACGTGATCGTCACCGGCAACATCTTCGGCGACATCCTGTCCGACGCGGCCGCGATGCTCACCGGTTCCATCGGCATGCTGCCCTCGGCCTCGATGGCGGCCGGCAGCTTCGGCCTGTACGAGCCGGTGCACGGCACCGCGCCCGACATCGCCGGGCGCAACCTCGCGAACCCGCTGGCCGCGATCCTGTCGATGGCGATGATGCTGCGCTTCTCGTTCGGCCAGGCGGCGAACGCCGATCGCGTGGAGCAGGCGGTGCGCCGCGTGCTGGCCGATGGCCTGCGCACCGGCGACATCTACCAGGCCGGCAGCACGCGCGTGGGCACCGAGGAAATGGGCGACGCGGTGGTCGCGGCCCTGGGAAGGAACTGAAGGAGCCCGATGGAGGGCAGGGCGCGCGCCCTGCCTACCAGAGCTTCCACCAGCGCGGTGGCGGCTTGCGGAGTTCGAGCGGGCGGGTGTCGAGCTCCAGGCCCGCCACCGGCATCGAGGGCAGGTGACGGCGCAACGTGCGCTCGAGTTCATGCGCCATGCCGCGTGCGCGCGCGTCGCCGCGCAGGGCGCGACGGCGCCATTCCGCAGCCTCTGCGGCCAGTGCATCCATGTCCATGTTGCTGATCTCCACCATGGCGCGATTGTCTCGTGCCCGGGCGTCGCTCATGTAGGCGCAAGCAGTACGTCGGCGTACGAATGGATACGCAGCGCGGCCTGGATCCCACACCTTGGCAACAAGAAGCCCGCCGCTATGTCAAAAGACATTGCGCGCCGGCGCGAAACCGGGCCCAGTCGAAGATCGCCTCACCCATCCTATATGTGGGATACGACCTACACGAGGATGCGGCATCGCTTGACTGATGCAGCTTCGTCGGCGCGGTCCGCCGACGGCTACGATCCCCGACGCGAACCAAATACTCAAATTAGGGAAGGGAGCCGCCGCGTGCATGATCGAATGCACGGGCGGTCGGTGGTGGGACCGCGAACCGTGCAAATACCGAGAGGAAATCCATGAAGAACGACCATGAAGCGTTGCGCGCGACGCTGCGCGAGGAAGAGAACGACGTCCTCGAGGGCTGGCTGGACGAAGCCCGCGTGAGCGAACCGGGGGCGCGTCGCTCCGCCAAGGCCGAGGGCGGCGAGCTGCTGCGCCAGCTCGACGGCGTTCTGGCCGCGGGCGGCGACGCCGCGCGCTTCGAGGCGGCCGAATGGGCACCGCTGCGCGACACGCTGGCCAACCTCTCGCGTACGCGCGCGGCCAAGGGCGAGTCGGCCGGCGACACCAGCCTGTTCGTGCTGGCGCTCAAGAAGCCGCTGTTCGATGCGCTGCAGCGCCGGCTGGCGAAGGATCCCGCCGCGCTGGCCAGCGCGCTGTGGACCCTGTCGGCCTCGGTCGACAAGCTCGCGCAGCACACGGTGACCACTTTCCAGCAGGCTCGCGAGGACATCATCCGCCGCCAGCAGGAGGAACTGCTCGAACTCTCGACCCCGGTCGTGAAGCTGTGGGAAGGCGTGCTGGCCGTGCCGATGATCGGCGTGCTCGACAGCGGCCGCACGCAGATGGTGATGGAGGCGCTGCTGCAGCGCATCGTCGAGACCGGCTCCGGCATCGCGATCATCGACATCACGGGCGTGCCCACGGTCGACACCCTGGTCGCCCAGCATCTGCTCAAGACCGTGACCGCGATCCGCCTGATGGGCGCCGACTGCATCATCAGTGGCATCCGGCCGCAGATCGCCCAGACCATCGTGCACCTGGGCATCGACCTGCAGGGCGTGCAGACCAAGGCCACGCTGGCCGATGCGCTCGCGCTGGCCCTGAGGCAGACCGGCTGGCGCATCGAGCGCATGGCCTGAGCGGAGCCGCCATGGACCGCATTCCCATCCTGCGCATGGGCGACATCCTTCTGGTGACGATCCAGGTCGACATGCAGGACCAGACCGCGTTGCAGCTGCAGGACGACCTGGCCGGCCAGATCGCCAAGACCGGCGCCTCGGGCGTGATGATCGACATCTCGGCGCTCGAGATCGTCGACTCCTTCGTCGGCCGCATGCTGACCAGCATCTCGGGCATCGCCCGCATCCTCTCGGCCACCACGGTGGTGGTGGGCATGCAGCCGGCGGTGGCGATCACCCTGGTCGAGCTCGGGCTCTCGCTTGAGGGCGTGAAGACGGCGCTCAATGTCGAGCGCGGCATGGAAATGCTGCGCCGCGCGCGCCTGGAGAACACCCTTGGCCGCTGACCCCACGGGCACGCTGCCGCTGCTCTCGGAGCAGAACATCGTGGCCAGCCGCCAGATGGTGCGCACGCTGTGCCAGGAGCTCAAGCTGTCGCTGGTCGACCAGACCAAGATGATCACGGCCGCCAGCGAGTTGTCGCGCAACGCGCTGATCCACGGCGGCGGCGGGCGCATGCGCTGGGAGTTCGTCGAGCGCAACGGCCGGCGCGGGCTGCAGCTGCACTTCGAGGACGAAGGCCGCGGCATCGAGGACATCGCCTTGGCGCTGACCGACGGCTGGACCAGCGGCAGCGGCATGGGCCTGGGCCTGCCGGGCAGCAAGCGGCTGGTGAACGACTTCGAGATCCAGTCGGCACCCGGTGCCGGCACGCGCGTGAGCATCACCAAGTGGAAGTGATCGCGGGCTGGACCCATCGAGCGTTTCCGATCGACGATGCCAGCCGCATCGGCGAGGCCCGGCGCCATGCGGCACTGGCCGTGGCCGAGATGGCCTGGAACGAAGTCGACGCGGGCCGGGTCGCGCTGGTGATCACCGAGCTCGGCACCAACCTGCTGCGGCATGCGCGCAAGGGCCGGCTGCTGATCGCTTCGCGGCCGCAGATGCACGAGCTCGAGATCGTCTCGATCGACGAGGGACCGGGCATCGAGAACCTCGCGCTGTCGATGCAGGACGGCCATTCCTCGGGCAGCACGCCCGGCACCGGCCTGGGCGCGGTGCGGCGGCTGGCCGACGAGTTCGACATCCATTCGTCGGTGCCCGAGGGCACGGTCTGCGTGGCGCGCGTGCGCGAGGCGCGCGGCCGCGGCGCGGCCGAGGTACCGGGCGCGCAGCGGGTGCAGATCGGTGCGCTGTGCCTTCCGGCGCCCTACGAATCCGTCAGCGGCGACGCGTGGGCGGCTTCGGTGTCGCCCGAGGGTGACCACTTCAACCTACTGCTCGTCGACGGGCTGGGCCACGGGCCCGAGGCGGCCAAGGCCGCGCAGGCCGCGACCGAGGCTTTCGCCGAGGCGCCCGGGCGCGAGGTCCGCGACGCGGTGCAGCAACTGCACCAGCGCCTGCAGACCACGCGCGGCGCGGCCGTGTGCGTGCTGAAGCTCGATACCGAGGGCGAGTCCATCGCCTGGTCGGGCGCCGGCAATATCGTCGGGCGCGTGCTCTCGGGCATCTTCGACAAGGGCATCCTGACCCAGCACGGCACCGCCGGCATGCAGATCCGCAAGCCCGAGGCCGCCACCATGGAACTTCCGCCGCATGCGCTGGTGGTGCTGCACAGCGACGGCATCGAGACGCGCTGGCAGGCCGACCGCATCCGGCCATTGCTGCAAAAGGACCCCACGCTGGTGGCGGCCGTGCTTTTGCGCGACCATACGCGTCACCGCGACGATGCGACGGTCGTGGTTCTGCGGCGAAAGGAATGGCGATGAGCAGCAGCGAACTCGACACCGCGCACGACACCGAGGCCTCGGCGCTCGCGCGCCAGCTGGCCGAGAGCCGCCAGGAGAGCGACGAGCTGCGCGCCGAACTCGAGGAAACCAACCGCGGCGTGGTGGCGCTCTATGCCGAGCTCGATGCGCAGGCCGAGCAGCTCAAGAAGGCGACCGAACTCAAGAGCCGCTTCCTCGCCTACATGAGCCACGAGTTCCGCACGCCGATCAATGCGATCCGCAGCATTACGCGCATCCTCAACGACCGCATGGACGGCCCGCTCACGCCCGAGCAGGAGAAGCAGGTCGGTTTCGTCGAGACCATGGCCTCGGAACTCGCCGAGATGGTCGACGACCTGCTCGACCTGGCCAAGATCGAGGCCGGCCGCGTGGAGATCTCGCCGGCCTGGTTTGAGATGGTCGACCTGTTCTCGGCGCTGCGCGGCATGTTCCGCCCGGTGCTCGGCAACCCGGCCACCGCGTTGATCTTCGAGGAGCCCGAGGGCCTGCCCAAGCTCTACACCGACGACCGCAAGCTGTCGCAGATCCTGCGCAACTTCATCTCGAACGCGCTCAAGTTCACGCCCGAGGGTGAGGTGCGCGTGACCGCGATGCGCGTGGGCGAGGATCGCGTGCGCTTCTCGGTGGCCGACACCGGCATCGGCATCGCGCCCGAGCACCATGCGGCCGTGTTCGACGACTACTCGCAGGTCGACTCGCCGGTGCAGAAGCGGCTGCGCGGCACCGGCCTGGGCCTGTCGCTGAGCAAGCAGCTCGCCACGCTGCTTGGTGGCCATGTCGAACTCGAGAGCGAACTCGGCAAGGGCTCGACCTTCTCGGTTACGCTGCCGGTGCAACTGCGGCGCCAGTCTGGCGCCGAGGCGCAGGACGGGGAGCGCGACTGGGGCTGGAACGGGGCGGGCGGCGCCGCGAACGAACAGCACCCGGGGCAGGCATGAACATCGACCCCGTCATCAACATCACCATCGACCGCTCGCAGCACACGGTGCTGGTGGTCGACGACAACCCCACCACCCGCTACGCCACCGCGCGCGTGGTGCGCGCGGCCGGCTTCCAGACCCAGGAAGCGGGCACCGGCGGCGAGGCCGTGCGGCTGGCGCCGAAGAACATCTCGGCCGTCGTGCTCGACGTGCACCTGCCCGATTTCAGTGGTTTCGAGGTCTGCCAGCAGCTGCGGTTGCGCCCCGAGACCTCGACCCTGCCGGTGGTGCACCTGTCGGCGACCTTCGTGCGCAACGAGCACAAGGTGGCCGGACTCAACGCGGGCGCCGACGCCTACCTGGTGCACCCGGTCGAGCCGCCGGTGCTGATCGCCACGCTGCAGGCGCTGATCCGCGCGCGCATGGCCGAGGAGCGGCAGCGCGCGAGCGAGGCGCGCTTTCGCGCCATCTACGACCAGGCGCCGCTGGGCATCGCGCTGGTCGATGCGCGGGGGCGCATCGCCGACGTCAATCCCGCGATGGTCGGCATGCTCGGCCGCGCTCGCGAGATGCTGGTCGGCCAGGCGGTCAGCGCCTTCGCCCCGCCGGACTGGACCGAGTTCGTGCACCAACACACCACGGAGAGCGGCGACCCGCTGCAGCCGGCGGCGACCTGGACCGGCGAGTTCCCGCTGTTGCGGCAGGACGGCACATGGGTCCGCCTCGAATGGACCCTGTCGACGCCGATCGAACCCGGCCTGCGCGTGGGCATCGCGCTCGACGTCTCCGAGCGCTTCGAACTCGAGGCGCGCCGCAGCGAGGTGCTCGAGCGCGAACAGGCGGCGCGCGCCTCGGCCGAGCGCCTGAGTCGCACCAAGGACGACTTCGTGGCCGTGCTCTCGCACGAGCTGCGCAACCCGCTCAATGCCATCGGTGGCTGGGTGCACCTGCTGAAGGTCGGCAACCGCGCGCCCGAGCAGATGGAGAAGGGCCTCAACGCCATCGACCGCAGCGTGAAGGCGCAGGCGCGCCTGATCTCCGACATCCTCGACGTCTCGCGCATCAGCTCGGGCAAGCTGCGGCTGCACCGCGAATGGGTGGACCCGGCCGCGCTGGTGACCGCCTCGATCGAGGCCTCGAACGCCGCCGCGGCCGCGAAGAAACTGGCGATCCGCTTCAACCAGGAAGGCGCCGAGCAGGCGGCCTGGCTCGACGGCACGCGCTTCCAGCAGATCGTGTGGAACCTGCTGTCGAATGCCATCAAGTTCTCCGACGAGGGCGGGCGCATCGTGGTCGACCTGGTGCGCAGCGGCGACCGGCTGCACCTGTCGGTGCAGGACTTCGGCCGCGGTATCGCGAGCGATTTCGTGCCGCACCTGTTCGACCGCTTCTCGCAGAGCGATTCGCCCGACAACCGTTTCCATGGCGGCCTCGGCCTCGGGCTGTCGATCGTGAAGAACCTCGCCGAACTGCATGGCGGGCAGGTCTCGGCGCACAGCGAAGGCGAGGGCAAGGGAGCGACCCTGCGCGTGTCGCTCGGCGTGGTGCCCGACGGCGACGGCGGGATCATCCTGCTCGATGCGCGCCAGGCCGCTGGCGATTCGCTTTCCGACCATCTGCTCGCGGGGCTCGAGGTGCTGGTGGTCGAGGACAACGTGGATGCCAGCGAGATCCTCGCCGTGGTGCTGTCCGACGCGGGCGCGCTGGTGCGCATCGCGCCCGACTTCGACGGCGCGTTGCAGCTGCTCGACCAGAAGTGGCCCGACGTGCTGGTGAGCGACATCGGCCTGCCGGGGCGCGATGGCTACGACCTGATCCGCGAGCTGCGCCAGCTCGAGGTCGCGCGCGGCAAGCCGCGGATCTTCGCGATCGCCCACACGGCCTTCACCCGGCCGCAGGACCACAGCAAGGCGACCGAGGCCGGCTTCGACGCGCACCTGGGCAAGCCGCTGCAGCCGCATGCGCTGATCGCGCTGATCAACCAGCGCCACGGCTGAGCGCAAGCGCCTAGGCGGCTGGGCCCTCCACGAACACGTCGGAATGGAAGTCGGTGGCGTCGAGGCCGCAGCGCGCGAGCGCGGCCTCGCGCACCGCCGCCACCATCGCTGGCGAGCCGCAGCAGTACAGCGCGTGCCCGCGCAGGTCGGGGGAGGCCCGTGCCAGCGCCTCGTCGGCCCGGCCGCGGATGTACTCGGCGCGCAGGCTTTCGTCCACTGTCGCGTCCTCGTCGCTCAGGGCCGCGACGAAGCGCAGCGACGGCCACTGCCGCTGCCAGCGCGCGATCGCCGCGGGCAGGTAGATGTCCTGTGCGCGGCGCGCGCCCCACAGCAGCGTGATCGGCCGATCGGCGCGGCGCTTCATCAGGTCGTCGAGGATGGACTTGACCGGCGCGAAACCCGTGCCGCCGACCACGAAGACCAGCGGCGCGGTGTCGTCGGCTTCACCGGCCAGCGAGAAGGCGCCGAAGGGCAGTTCCACCTCGAGCAGCTCGCCGCTTTCGAGCCGCGGCACGCGCGCGCTGAACGCGCCGCCGGGCACATGGCGCACATGCAGCGTCAGCGTGTCGCTCTCGTGGGGCGGATTGGCCATCGAATAGCAGCGCGTGCTGCCGTCGTCGAGCTTGAGCTGCAGGTACTGGCCGGCCTGGAAGCGCGCGCGCTGGCCCGCGGGCAGCCGAAGCTGCAGCAGCGAGACGTCGGGTGCGACGAGCTGGTGGCGAAACACCTTGGCAGCGAAGCGCTTGCGTGCCGCCGGATCAATGCGCCGCCACGACACCGGCCGGATCTCGAGCGCGGGGCTCGCGGCCGTGCACATGCACAACAGCACCTGGCCCGGCAAGCAGGTCTCGTTGACCATCGCGCCGCGGCCCGTGGGTGCGACCTCGCCTTGCGCGACCGTGCCCGCGCAGTTGCCGCACACGCCCTTGCGGCACGAGTGGGGCAGCTCGATGCCGGCGCGCAATGCGGCGTCGAGCACGGTCTCGCCCTCGTTGCCGTCGAAGGCCAGGTCGCTGTCGGCGATAGCGATGCGGTGGCTCATGGCACCACCTCGCCGGACACGTTCGGCAGACCCGACAGCAGCGCGATGGTGCGCAGCACGGCCTCGGGGCTCGCGATGCCGCGGCCCGCGATGTCCATCGCGCTGCCATGGCCGACGCTCGACAGCAGCGCATCGGCGCCGATGCTCAGGGCGCTCGCTGCGCGCGGCGCCAGCAGCTTGACCGGGATGTGGCCCTGGTCGTGGAACATCGCCACGTAGAGATCGTGCGTGCGCTCCGCGAGCAGCAGGTCGGCACCGACGGGGCCGTCCACGCGCAGGCCCTCGGCGCGCGCGGCCTCGACCGCCGGCGCGACGATCGCGGCATCCTCGGGCCCGAACAGCCCGCCCTCGGAAGCATGCGGGTTGATGCCGAACACGCCGATCGAAGGCCGGTCCACGCCCAGCAGCGCGCAGGCCCGCGCGCCGGCACGGATCGCCTCGGCCACCAGCGCGGGCGTCATGCGGTCGAGCGCGGTGCGCACGCTCTCGTGCAGCGTCGCATGCACGATGCGCAGCCCGCCGCCCACGAGCAGCAGGAACACGCGCTCCTCGGCCATGCCGCACACGCGCGCCACCAGCGAGGGATAGCCGCTGAAGGCGATGCCGGCGCGATGGATCGCGGTCTCGTGGTGCGGGCAGGCGACCACCGCATCGACTTCGCCGCGTCGGCAGGCCTGCAGCGCGGCCGTGGCCGATGCGACGGCGGAGGCGCCCGCTGCGGCGTCGATACGTCCGGGTTGCGCTTCGAGGTCGCCGGTGGCGACCAGCGCCGCATCGCGCAGCAGCGCGTCGAGGCCGAGCTGCGCCGCCGTGCGTTCGAACACGTTTGCCGGTCCGTACAACACGATGCGTTCGCGGTCTTCGCGCGGCAGCGCGGCCAGGGCCTTCAGCGCGATCTCGGGCCCGATGCCGTTGGGATCGCCCGCCGTGAGCGCGAGCCGGCGCGGCGTTCGAAGAGAAGACTCGGCGTTCACAGCGGCAGCGCGAGCAGGGTGTCGGTCACCGTGCTGTCGCACACGGCCACGCGCGATTGCAGCAGCAGGCGGCCGTCGCGGCGCACGAAGCGGTCTTCGTAGCTGCCGGTGGCGAACATCTCGGTCTGTCCCGTGGCCATGATGCGCGCCACCATGAAGGGCGTGCGCGTGCGGGCAGTATCGGCTTCGGCTTCGGCCTCGAGCAGCAGCGGCATGCCCAGCAGGTGGCGGTAGCGCTGCCGCTCGTAGATGTTGGCCTCGCGCAGCGCGGCGATGCGGTCCTCGAGCATCGCGCGCGAGTCGGCGTAGACGATGCCCGCGGGCAGTCCCTCGCGCTCGTTCTCGACGTGGGTGATGCGGTAGTGGCAGTCGTCGGCGAAGAAGTCGGGCCAGCGCTCGAGCGCATCGCTGTCGATGGCATCGGCATAGGCCGCGTTGAAGGCGCACAGCGCCAGCAGGTCGATCATGGGTGTACTTTCCTCGTCGGGTGCTCAAGCGCCCATGTGCTGGCGATACGCCTTCCAGAAGCCGCGCACCGAGGCCTCGGTCGCGCGGCCCTCGCTCGAGACGGCGCCGTCGCCGCCCATCTCGACGATGGCCTCGTGGTCGGCCGCGCCCGCGATGCCGCGCTGCACGAAGCCGCCGACCGCGCCGTCCTCCATCGAGATGAAGCCCGCGGGGCCGACCAGGTTCGACTGCTTGAGCCGCACGCGGCGCTGCGCGGGCGTGTCGTCGACGTAGCCGATGTAGGTCCAGTTGAGCTCGGTGCGCGCGCTGCCCTTGGGCAGTACCTGGCGCACCGCGAGGCAGTTCTGGATCTGCTGCAGCACGAAGCCAGGGAACACCGAGAGGATCTGCAAGGTCACGCCGTCGTCGTACTCCGCGAAGCCCGCGAGCACGCTCGGGTCCTTGAGGCGATAGCGGTCGTTGTCGGAGCGCAGCGCCTGTTCCTTGTACGAGGCATCCTTTTCGGCGGCCGCGTCGATCATCGAATAGCTCACGTGGTGGCCGCCGCTCTCGTCGACGATCACGCCGCCCTTCTGCGACAGCCGGTTGAGCTCGAAGGTGGTGAAGAACAGATGCAATAGGCTCGCGTGGTAACTGTCCTTCACGTTCTCGACGTAGAGCTTCCAGTTGTTGGGCAGCGCCTGCGTGAAGCGGCCGATCACCTCTACCGGCTTGTGCAGCACGCGCTCGATGCGCGCGCAGATGTCGTCGCCGAGGTATTCCTCGATCGAGGGCACGTCCTCCGAGAAGCTGCCGAACACCAGCCCGCAGAAGCGCGCGATGCGCAGCTTGCGCGGCCCGTGCGCTTCCTTGCAGAAGCTCGCGGGCATGCCGCCCTGGCCCTTCACGCCCTTCTCGAAGGCCACGCCCGTGAGGTCGCCCTTGCGGTTGTAGCTCCAGGCGTGGTAGACGCACTGGAAGTTCTCGCTGCGGCCCGACTTCTCGAGCGCGATCAGCGCGCCGCGGTGCGCGCAGCGGTTCTCGAAGGCGTAGATCTCGTCGTCGTCGTCGCGCACCACCACCACCGGCGTCTCGCCCGCGAAGGTGGTGCGGTAGCTGCCGCCTTCGGGCAGTTCGGCCTCGAGGCACAGGTAGTTCCAGGTCTGGCCGCGGAAAATGCGCGCCTGTTCGTCGGCGGCCAGTTGCGCGTCGCTGTAGACGCCGAAGGGAATGCGCGTGAGGCCGGGCCCGGACCAGTGGATCGGCTGCGCGGACGCGGTGGATGAAGCGATGGACATGGCGGGCTTATTCGAGGGTGACGTTGGCGCTCTGGATGACCTTGTGCCACTTGGCGGACTCGGCCTGGATGAACTGGCCGGTGCGGGCACTGTCCCAGCCGCGCGGCTCGGCGCCCTGCTCGGCGAACTTCTGCTTCACGTCGGGCAGCGCGAGCGCGGTGGCGATGGCCTTCTGCGTCGAGGCCACGACCGGTGCCGGCGTGCCCGGCGGCGCGACCACCGCGAACCAGGTCACGGCGTTCATCGCGGGCAGCTTCTGCTCGGCGAAGGTCGGCGCCTCGGGCAGCGCGGGACTGCGGTGCTCGTCGGCCACCGCGAGGATGCGGACCTTGCCGGTGCGCGCGAACTGCAGCGAGGAGGAGATGTTGTCGAAGAACACGTCGACCTGGCCGCCGATCAGGTCCACCAGCGCGGGCGCCGTGCCCTTGTACGGCACGTGCGTCATCTCGGTGCCGGTGAGCTGCATGAACAGGCTGGCCGTGAGGTGCGAGGTGGTGCCGTTGCCCTGCGAGGCGAAGCTCACCTTGCCGGGGTTGGCCTTGAGGTAGGCGATGAACTCGGCCACGTTGTGCACCGGCAGCTTCGGGTTTACCACCAGCACGTTGGGAACCGTCGCGAGCACCGTCACCGGCACCCAGCGCGTGGGGTCGAAGCCCAGCTTCTTGTAGAGGTGCTGGTTGATCGCGATCGGCGCGGGCG
Source organism: Variovorax sp. ISS6 (assembly GCF_056523145.1). NCBI lineage: Bacteria > Pseudomonadati > Pseudomonadota > Betaproteobacteria > Burkholderiales > Comamonadaceae > Variovorax > Variovorax sp. ISS6. Next base: position 707,182 of record NZ_JAWRZC010000002.1, on the reverse strand, counting down.
GCGAGGCCAGCAGGGTCTTGCCGTCGGGCTCGGCGCGGTAGACCACGTCGGCGCCGATGTTGCCGCCGGCGCCCGTGCGGTTCTCGATCACCAGGCCGCCGGGGAACTGGTCGCGCAGCTTGTCGGCCACCACGCGCGGCAGGATGTCGGCGGTGCCGCCGGCGGGGAAGGGAACGATCATGCGCGCGACCTTTTCGTTGGCGGTCTGCGCCCGCGCGGCGAGCGGCAGCGCGGGCAGCATCAGCGCGGCCAGGGCCGCCAGGCCGAGCGTGCGCGCGGCGAGTCTGTGGAACATCGTGTGTCTCCGTCTTGTTCGTGCATCGAGGGGTTTTCAGTGTCCTTGCGGGCCGGTGCGCAAACAAGCTAGATTTGCGCTATGCGCAAAACCCGGACCGACGCCCCGAGCGAGGAAGAGCCCGCTCCCGACAAGAACTTCGTCGCCTCGCTCGAGAAGGGGCTGGCCGTGCTGACCTGCTTCGGTCGCCAGCACAGCCGGCTCGACTTGTCGGAGGTCGCGCGGCTCACGCGCAGCACGCCGGCCTCGGCGCGGCGCTCGCTGCTGACCTTGCGCGCGCTCGGCTATCTCGACAGCGACGGCAAGCGCTTCTGGCTGCTGCCGAAGGCGCTGCTGGTGGCGCATGCCTATCTGGCGTCGCGGCCCGAGCCTTCGGTGGCGCAGCCGCTGCTCGACGCGCTGTCGGAACGCACGCGCGAATCGGCTTCGCTCGCGCTGCTGCAGGACGACGACGCGATCATCATCGCGCGCTCCACCGCGCGGCGCAGCCTCAGCACCGGCCTGGGCATCGGCTCGCGCCTGCCGGCCTACTGCGCGGCGCTGGGCCGCGTGCTGCTCGCGAGCCTGCCGCCCGAGGAGGCCGAGCGCCGCATCCGCGCCATGCCGCGGCCACGGCTCTCGCCGCGCACCGTCACCGACGCGGCCGAGGTGCTGGCCATCGTCGCGCGCTGCCGGCGCGAGGGCTATGCCAGCAACGACGGCGAGCTCGAACTCGGCGTGCGCTCCATGGCCGTGCCGGTGCGCGACCGCGCGCAGCAGGTGGTGGCGGCGATGAGCATCGCGGTGCGAACAGAGCGCATGACGCTGGCGGAGTTTCGCGAGGCCTTCCTGCCGGCGCTGCAGAAGGCGAGTGCGAGCCTGAGCGCGCGCCTGTATCCGGGATGACGCGCAGCCGCCAGCAGGAGAGGGCGATGCAGAATGCCCCCGTCGCCAGCGACCACAACCACGACAACCGCCTCATGAACCTCCGCTCCTCTCTTGCCCGCACACTCGTGGCGAGCGCGATCCTCGCCCTGCTGGCCGCCTGCACCTCGAACCCGCCCGCCGACCCCGGCGAATGGAAGCCCAACCCGCCCAATCCCAATGCGCCGTATCCCGCCGAGTCGCGCACGAATGGCGAGCAGGGCATGGTGATGCTGCGCGTGCGCACCACGCCGGCGGGCAAGCCGGCCGCGATCGAGGTGCAGAAGTCGAGCGGTTATCCGCGGCTGGACCGCTCGGCGGTCGAGACGGTGTGGAAGTGGCAGTTCAAGCCCACGCCCGACGACGGCACCGTGGTCTGGCGCGAGGTGCCGATCCGCTTCTTCATCACCTCGCTGCCGCAGCAGCAGAAGCTGGATTGAGACCCACCGCCCTCAGGCGGTAACCGGCGCATCGTCCGTGAGCTGCCGCAGCGCCTCGCGCAGCTTGCCGAGGTCGGCCGGCTTCGAGAAGTGCGCATCGAAACCGGCCTCGAGCGCCTGGCGCCGGTCCGATTCCTGGCCATAGCCGGTCAGCGCGAGCAGGGCGATCCGTCGCGTGCCCGATTCGCGCTCGCGCACGCGCCGCGCGAGCTCATGTCCGCTCATGCCGGGCAGGCCGATGTCGAAGATGCCCGCGTCCACCGGCCCGGCCTCGAGCAGCTGCAGCGCCTCCTCGGCGCTGCCGGCCTTGCGGACATCGTGCCCTTCGAGCGCGAACCACTCGGCCAGCACGTCGAGCGCATCGAGGTTGTCGTCCACCAGCAGCAGGCGCAACGTGGGCGCGCCGATGGCGGCCGCATCGGCGGGCGCCTCGGGCTCGGCGGCCGCGGCACCGGCCAGCGGCAGGCGCACGATGAAGCGGCTGCCCTGTCCTTCGCCGGCGCTCTGTGCCTCGATCAGCCCGCCATGCAGCTTCGCGAGGCTTTGCGCGATGGCCAGGCCCAGGCCCAGGCCGCCGGCCGCGCGCTGCAGCTGCTGCGCGCCCTGCACGAAGCGGTCGAACACGTGCGGCAGCAGCTCGGGCGCGATGCCGATGCCCTCGTCGCTGATCGACAGTTCGGCCTGGCCACCGGCCATGCGCAGGTCCAGCACGATCTCGTCGGTGGGCTGGGTGAACTTGGCGGCGTTGTTCAGCAGGTTGCACACGATCTGCACCAGCCGCAGCGGATCGCCGAGCACCGGCACCGGCTGATCGGGCAGGCTCAGGCGCGGCATGCGCGCGCGCGGCTGCAGCGCGGGCTGCGTGAGCTCGATCGCCTTGGCGGCCACGTCGCGCAGGTCGACGGGTTCGGGCCGCAGCACGATCTTGCCCGACACGATGCGCGAGATGTCGAGCAGGTCGTCGACCAGCCGCGACAGATGGCGCACCTGCCGCTCGATGATCTGGCGCTCGCGCGGGAAGGCTTTTTCGTCCTTGCGTTCGATCAGCGTGAGCGCGAGCGAGATCGGCGCCAGCGGATTGCGCAGCTCGTGGCCCAGCATGGCGAGGAACTCGTCCTTGGCCTGGCTCGCCACCTCGGCCTGGGTCTGCGCCTTGCGGGCGCGCGCGAGCAGGCGCACGTTGTCCAGCGCGAGCGCGGCGCGCTGCGCGAGCTCGCCGATCAGGGCGCCGTCGGCCGGCGAGAAGCGCCGCTTCGAGCGGTCCTGCAGGATCGCCATCGCGCCGATGGTGCGTCCGCGCGCCACCAGCGGCACCACGCAGCCGGCCGTGATGCCCAGCATCTGCACGAAGGCGCGCAGCTGCGGGTCGAGCAGCTCGAAGTCGCCGGGGCTGTCGAGGTTGCCGATGAAGGTCTGGCCGCTGGCGACGGCCCAGGGGAACGAGCCGGGGCCCGTGGTCGGGGCTTCGCTGTTGTCCACGAACTTCGCGATCTCGGCGCTGCGCGCGGGGTCGGCATGGTGGGTGAGCTTGCGCTCGAGCACGTCGTGCTCGTCGAGCAGGTCGATGCGGCAGAGGTCGGCCACGTGCGGCACGATGATGCCGGCGATGGCCTGCAGCGTCGACTCCTCCTCGAGCGAGCGCGACAGCACCGCGCTCGCGCTCACCAGCCGCTCGAGTTGCGTCTGCGCGGCCTGCGCCACGGTGCGTGCCTCGCGCTCGGCGTTCAGCAGGCTGTCGCGCTCGGCCTCGTGCTCGGTGCGCTGGGTGGCGGCATCGGCCAGCGCATGCGCCACGGCGTCGATCTCGGCGATGCCCGAGGCATGGGTCGAGACCGGCAGGCCGTGTCCGAGCGCATCGGCGCTGCGGCGCAGGCGCGCCATCGGCCGCGTGATCGAGCGCGACATCCACCAGGCCACGAGCGCGCCGAGCAGCAGCGAGACCAGCAGGCCGCCGCCATAGGCGACCAGGGTGCGGCGCAGCGCGTCGTCGGCCACCGCGGTGGGTGCGCCGAGCGCGACGATCCAGGGCGCGACGTCGATGCGCGCCACCGCCGTCTGCACCTCGGTGCCGTCGACGTTGTGCGTGGTGCCGACGTACTCGCGCCGCTCCTTCATCGTCTGCAGCAGCGCGCGCAGGCTGTCGCTGGGCGGCCGGCCGCGGAAGCGATCGTCCTCGCGCGAGCGCGCCACGCGCGTCAGCGCCGAATCGAAGACCGAGACCGCCCAGCCCTCGGGCACGCGCTGGCGCGCCAGCACGGCACCGATCGCCTCGGGCCGCACGATGGCGGTGAGCACGTAGCGCACCGCGTCGTCGCGCACCACCGGCACCCGCACCGCGAAGGCCAGATTGCCGCGCGGCCCCGGCGTCAAGGCGCCGATGCCGGGCTGGCGCGTGCGGATCACCTCGGCCAGGCTGGCGGCCTCGACCACCTCGCCGTCGGCCCCGGCCACCGAGCCCTCGCTGCTGAAGACCACCTTGCCCGAGGGCGCGATCAGCAGCACGCCGCGCCATTCGGGATGCGAGGCGCGCAGCGCCTTGGCGAGCACCAGCGCGTCGATCAGGCCGCTGTCCTCGTTGGCGCCCAGCGGCTCGGCCAGCGCCAGCGCCTGCAGCGCCGAGATCGTGAGCCGCAGCTCGCTGTCGACCGAGGTGGCGAGCGCGCGCGCCACGCCCATGGTGGAGGTCTGCGTCTGGTTGCGCTGGGCCTGAAGCAACCCGTTGAGCGCGAAGCCGCAGACGACGGCCAGCGGCAGCAGGGCTGCCGAGGCCACCAGCAGGAGCCGGACCGAGAGGGAGGGAGCGCGCATTCGTCTGAGGTGATCCACCGCAAAAGCATCGATTGTTGCTCAGCCGGCGCGGGCGGCCATCCCTGGTTTTCGGTAGCCGCCGGCACGACGCCTGTTGCAGCGCGCTTTCGCTCGCCGCGAAAGCTCCGCGCCTCGAAGCTAAACCACGCGTTGGCTCGCGTTCCTAAAGTTGCGCCACGGGCCACGCCGATGGCCGCGAACAGGAAAAAGAGATGCCTTCCCGAGACAAAGAAACCATCGACCCGATCACCCTCGAAATCTGGTGGAGCCGGCTCGTCGCCATCGCCGACGAGGCGGCCACCGCGCTGCTTCGCACCGCTTTCTCGACGATCGTGCGCGAATCGAACGACTTCGCCACGGTGCTGATGAACCGGCATGGCCAGTCGATCGCCGAGAGCACCGGCGGGATTCCCGCCTTCGCCGGCATCGTGCCGCGCACCACCAGGGCGATGCTCGAAACCTACCCCGCGTCCGGCTGGCGCGAGGGCGATTGCCTGATCACCAACAACCCCTGGCTGGCGACCGGCCACCTGCCCGACATCGCGATCGTCACGCCGATCTTCTTCGCGGGCGAGCTGGCCGGCTTCGCTGGATCGGTGGCCCATTCGCCCGACATCGGCGGCAAGCCGGGCGCCGGGGCGCAGGAGCTCTACGAGGAGGGCGTGTGCATCCCGCCGATGCACCTCTACCGCGGCGGCCGGCGCAACGACGACATGCTCAAGCTGTTCCTCAACAACGTGCGGCTGCCCGAGCAGGTACTCGGGGACATCGAAGCGCAGGTCACGGCCAACGAGGTGTGCCGCCGCCGCACCGTGGATTTCATGACCGACGCCGGGCTGCGCTCGCTCGACGCCCTCTCGGAGGCGGTGCACGAGCGCTCGGAGATGGCGGTGCGCAAGGCGATCGCCGCGATCCCGGACGGCCGCTACGAATCCGCCATCGATGCCGACGGCTTCGCGCACCGGCCCACGCACATCCGCTGCGCGATCACCATCAGCGGCGACTCCATGACGGTCGACTACGAAGGCAGTTCGCCCCAGGTGGACCGCGGCACCAACTGCACGATGAACTACACGCAGGCCTACTCGGTCTATCCGATCAAGTGCGTGCTCGATCCCGCGACGCGCAGGAACGAGGGTTCGTACCGGCCGATCCTGGTCAAGGCGCCCGAGGGCAGCATCCTCAATGCGCGTCATCCGGCGGCCGTGGCGGCGCGCCACCTCACCGGCCACATGCTGTGCTGCGCGATCTACCAGGCGCTGGCGCGCGTGATCCCGGACCAGGTGCTGGCCGACAGCGGCGGCACGCCGGCGATGCGGGTGCGTTTCAGCGGTGCCACCGGCTCGGGCTCGCGCTTCGCGCAGATCCTGTTCGCCAGCGGCGGCATGGGGGCGTCGGCGCAGGGCGACGGGCTGTCGACCACGGCCTTCCCCACCAACTCGGGCGCCGGCAGCATCGAGGCGCTCGAAGCGGTGGCGCCGGTGCTGGTGCGCCGCAAGGAATACCGGACCGACTCCGGCGGCGCGGGCCGGCACCGTGGTGGGCTGGGGCAGCGTTGCGAGGTCGAGAACATCACCGGGCGGCCCATGCAACTGGCGCTGCTCGCCGACCGCGAGCGCCATCCCGCGCTCGGCATCCTCGGCGGCCGGCCCGGCGCGCCCACGGCCGCCTTGCTCTCGAACGGCGAGGCACTGTCGCTGAAGTCGAAGGTCGAGTTCCCGCCCGGCGAATGCGTGACGCTGCTGTTCGCGGGCGGCGGAGGCTACGGTCCGCCGCTAGAGCGCGATCCGGCGCGCTTGCGCCGCGATGTGTCGGACGGCTTCGTGTCGCCGGCGGCGGCCCTGGCCAGCTATGGGCAGGACGAGGGAGCGGTGCAATGAGAAGGACCACCCGCATCGGCGTCGACATCGGCGGCACCTTCACCGACTTCGTGCTGCACGACGAGGCACGCGGCATCACGCGCACCGGCAAGCGGCTGACCACGCCGGCGCAACCGAGCCAGGCCATCGTCGAGGGCATCGAGCGGCTGCTGGCCGAAACCGGCACGCGGGCCGGCCAGATCGCCAGCATCGTGCACGGCACGACGCTGATCACCAACACCGTGCTCGAGCGCACCGGTGCCAAGGTCGGGCTGCTGGCCACCGAGGGCTTTCGCGATGTGCTCGAGATGGGGCGGGAGAGCCGCTACGACGTCGATGACCTGTTCCTGCAGCCGGCGCCGCTGATCGTTCCCCGCTCGCTGCGCCTGGGCGTGGGCGGCCGGTTGCTCGCCGACGGCAGCGAGCGCACCCCGCTCGACGAGGAGGGCGTGGCGCGTTCGGTGCGCACGCTGGTGGAGGAACACCGCATCGAAGCCCTGGCGATCGCCTTCTTCCATGCCTACCGCAATCCAGCGCACGAGCGGCGCGCGCGGCAGATCGTGCACGGGCTGTACCCCGGCCTGCTGGTGAGCCTGTCGGCCGAGGTCGCGCCGGAGATCCGCGAGTTCGAGCGCACCACCACCGCTTGCGTCAATGCCTACGTGCAGCCGCGCGTGCACGGCTACCTCGACCGGCTCGGCGCCGACCTGGCGGCGCTGGGCTTCGAGGGCGACCTGCGGATCATGCTGTCCGGCGGCGGCATCACCACGGTCGACGAGGCCAAGCGCTATCCGGTGCGCCTGATCGAATCGGGCCCGGCGGCCGGCGCGATGGCGGCCGCCTTCGTGGCGCGCACCGCCGGCGAGCCGCGCATGGTGTCGTTCGACGTCGGCGGGACCACCGCCAAGATGTGCCTCATCGAGCAGGGGCAGCCGCACCTGAAGCACGACTTCGAGGCCGGGCGCCTGCGCAAGTTCAAGCAGGGTTCGGGCCTGCCGCTGAAGGTCACGGTCATCGACATGATCGAGATCGGCTCGGGCGGCGGCTCGATCGCCGCGGTGGACGCGGTGGGCCTGATGAAGGTCGGCCCGCGCAGCGCGAGCTCCGTGCCAGGGCCGGTCTGCTACAACCGCGGCGGCACCGAGCCGACGGTGACCGACGCCGACCTGCTGCTCGGTTGCCTCGACCCCGCGTTCTTCCTCGGCGGCGAGATGGCGCTGTCGATCGACAAGGTCCGCTCGGCCGTGAGCGAGAAGCTGGCCGGCCCGCTGGGCATCGGCAGCGAGGAGGCGGCGCGCGGGATCCGCAGCATCGTCGACGAGAGCATGGCCGCGGCCACGCGCATGCACCTGGCCGAGAAGGGCAAGGACCCGCGCGCCTACACGCTGTTCGCCTTCGGTGGCGCCGGTCCGGTCCACGCCTATGCGCTCGCCCGGCTGCTGAAGATGCGCAGGATCATCGTGCCGATGGGGGCCGGCGTGATCTCGGCGCTCGGGTTCCTGGTGGCGGCACCTGCGGTCGACGAGGTGCGTGGCTACGTGACCAGCCTGGAGCAGGTCGACTGGGACCACGTCAACCGCATCTATGCCGAGATGGAGGCCTCGGCCAGCGCGCTGCTGCTGGGGGCCGGCGGCGACGCGGGCCAGATCTCGCTGCGCTGGTCGGTGGACATGCGCTACCTGGGCCAGGGCTTCGAGATCACCGTGGACATTCCGCGCGGCCCCCTGGGCGCGGCCGATCGCGGCGCGATCCGCGATGCTTTCGTGGCCACCTACGCGGCGCGGTTCGACCGCACGGTGCGCGACGTCGGCATCGAGGCGATCAACTGGCGCCTGTCGGCGAGCCTGCCCGCGCAGGACATCAGCCTCGCGCATGCACCGGTGCAAAGCGATCCGCTGCGTGGCGTGCGGGTGGTAAATTTCGCCGAATTCGGCGACCTGCCGGCGCGGGTCTATGACCGCTATGCGCTCAAGCCCGGCGACCGTTTCCAGGGGCCGGCCGTGGTCGAGGAGCGCGAATCGAGCTGCAGCTTCGGTCCCGATTGCGTGTTCTCCATCGACCGGCACTTCAACCTGGTCATCGAGCTCGGTGCCGCGCCCGAAGTGGCGGCGAGCCGGGGCGCCGTGGCCGAGGAGGCTGCCGCGCCATGAGCACGCTCTTGTCGGCGCGGCGCGTGGTCGTCACGCAGCGCTTCTTCGATGCGCAGGCCCGCGCCTTTCTCGAACAGCACGGGTGCACGGTGAGCGAGGTCGAGCTTCCGGCTGGCGTGGCCGACGGGGATCTCGGCGTCGACGTCCTGCGGCGCCATCTCGAGGGCGCGCAGGGCTGGATCGTCGGCCATGCGCGCGTCGACGATGAGTTGCTGCGTGCGCTGCCCGCGCTGCGGGTCATCGCGCGGCGCGGCGTGGGGCACGAGCGGGTGGACCAGGATGCGGTGCGCCGCCACGGCAAGGTGGCGACCATCGCAGCGGGTGGCAACGACGCCGCGGTGGCCGACCATGCGATCGCGCTGATGCTGGCGGTGGGCCGCCGCCTGCACGAAGCGCGGGCACAACTCGTCGTCGGCGACTGGTCTATTCCGCTGGCCACCGAGCTCTACCGCAAGACCGTCGGTGTGGTGGGGCTCGGGCGCATCGGCCGCGGCGTGGTGAGGCGCCTGCGCGGCTTCGAGGCCCGGGTGCTGATCGCCACGCCCGAGCGCGACGAAGCCTTCGCCGCCGAGCAGGGCGCGCGCTTCGCCAGCCTCGACGAACTGCTGGCCTGCGCCGACATCGTCAGCCTGCACGCGCCGCTGACGCCGGCGACCCACAGCTTGATCGACGCCGCGGCGCTCACGCGCATGAAGCGCGGCGCCATCCTGGTCAACACCGCGCGTGGCGGCCTGGTCGACGATGCCGCGCTGCTGGCCGCGCTCGAGGAGGGGCGGCTCGGCGGCGCCGGGCTCGACGTGTTCGAAAGCGAGGCCGATCCCGGCTTGCAGGCGGTGACGCACGCGCTGCTGCGGCTGCCGCAGGTGGTCGCCACGCCGCATGCGGGGGCGTCGACGGCCGAGAGCCTCGCACGCACGAACCTGATCGCGGCGCGCTGCGTGGTGCAGGTCCTCGATGGTCAGACGCCCGCCGCCGAATGTCTTCTGGCCGATGGCCGCTCTCCCAACCTCTCCCGATGAAAGAAGAACGATGCAGACAAGCGTGAAAGTCCTGGTCCCCTCGGGCTCGATCGGCGCCGGCGCGCGATCGCAGCAGCCCTTCGAGCGCGGCATGCGCGAGCGTCCCGACGTGATCGCCGTGGACGGCGGCTCCACCGACTCCGGTCCGCACTACCTGGGATCGGGCCAGGCCAAGTGCTCGGTGGGCGCGTTGCGCTACGAGCTGCGGCAACTGATGGTCGCGCGTGCCGAGCTCGGCATTCCGCTCATCGTGGGCAGTTGCGGTACCTGCGGCTCCGATGCGGGCGTGAACCTCATGCGCGATCTGTGCCGCGAGATCGCGATCGAGCTCGGGCAGACCGTGCGCGTGGCCTGCATCTACAGCGAGCAATCGGCCGCGGCGGTGAAGACGGCGCTCGCGCAGGGCCGCATCTCCGGTCTGCAGCCACTGCTGCCGATCGACGACGCGCTGATCGAACGCTGCTCGCATATCGTCGCGGCCATGGGCGTGGAGCCGATCATCCATGCGCTCGGGCAGGGCGTGGACATCGTGCTCGCCGGGCGAGCGACGGACACAGCGCTGATGGCGGCCGTGCCGCTGATGCGCGGCGTCCATGCCGGGGCCGCCTGGCATGCGGGCAAGATCCTGGAGTGCGGCGCGCACTGCACCACCAAGCCGATGGCCGGCGCCGTGATGGCGACCATCGACCAGACCGGCTTCACCGTGCAGGCCCTGGCCGAGGGCGCGCGCGCCACGCCGCGGACCGTGCTGGCGCACATGCTCTACGAGAACTCGAACCCGCACGTGCTGGTCGAGCCGGGCGGCACGCTCGAGGTCGAGCGGGCCCGCTACGAATCGATCGACGACCAGCGCGTGCGTGTCGAGGGCTCGACCTGGACGCCGGCCGATGCCTACACCGTCAAGCTCGAGGGCGCCGCGCCGGCCGGACATCAGGCGCTGATCATGTGCCTGCTGCGCGCGTCGCGCTACAAGGACCGCTTCGACGAATGGATCGGGAATCTCGAGCGGCGCTCGCGCGAACTGATCGCGCTGCAGCTCAAGCTGGAGAGCGGCGACTACCATCTGCAGTTCCGCGCCATCGGCCGCGACGCGACGCTCGGTGCGCTGGAATCGCTCCCGGGCAGCCCGGCCGAGATCGGGGTGATGGCGATCGTCACCTCGCCCACGCAGGAGCGCACCCGGGAACTGCTGGCGATCCTCAACTCGCCGATGCTGCACTTCCCGCTGCCGGACGACGAGGAACTGCCCACGCACTGCTTCCCGCTGTCGCCCGCCTCGATGAACCGGGGCGTGGTGTACGAGTTCGTGCTCAACCACGTGATGACGGTGTCCGATCCGCTGTCGCCGTTCCGTTTCGACTACGCCACCTTCGGAGAACCGCAGTGACCCGCCCCGATCCTTCCAGCTACGACGTGCGCTCCAAGAATGCCGGGCCGTTCTGGCTCACCATCGACATCTTCTGTCACGATGCCCGGGCCTTCCAGGCGCTGTGCGACGAGCCGCGGCTGCGGTCCGACGAGATCGCCCGGCTGCTGCGCGGCGATGCCGCCAGCGTGAAGGTGTTTCGCATCGAGGCGCTCAACGTCATCAAGATCAGCCTGCCGAGGCCGGTGGTGCAGGGGTCGCTCGAGGACCGCGACCTGCACGGCGCGCAGTGGGCCCATCTCGTGCAGGAATCGCTGACGCGCGACTGAGCCGCGCGTCGACCTGCATCACGAACAACGACAAGGGGCCGTACTCGATGCGGCCTGCCGGAGACAAGACATGCCAACGACGACCATCCCTTTCAACCCGCGGCGCCGCCGCGCGCTGGCCATCGGTGCCGCCGCGTTCCTGCCCGCTCCCTTCGCCTGGGCGCAGGGCTATCCGACGAAGCCGATCCGGCTGATCCTGCCGAATGCGCCGGGCTCCTCGGTCGACAACATGGCGCGCCAGCTCTCGGTCGGACTCGGTGCCGCGCTCGGGCAGTCGATCGTGGTCGAGAACGTGCCCGGCTCGGGCGGGCTGATCGGCATCAGCCAGATGCTGCGCGCGCCGCGCGACGGCTACACCATCGGCATGGTGGCGAACAACTATGCGATCGGTCCCAGCCTCTATCGGCTGCCCTACGACCCCGCCAGGGACATCGTCCCGGTGTCGCTGCTGGTGACGGGGCCGATGGTGCTGGTCACGCACCCCGCGCTGCCGGCCCGCACGCTGGCGGATTTCATCGCGCTCGCGAAGTCGCGGCCGGCCGAGAAGTCGCTGAGCTTCGGCAGCGCGGGCGTGGGCACCGTCGGCCACCTCGCGGGCGAGCTGATGGCGACGTCGGCCGACGTGAAGCTGCTGCACGTGCCCTACAAGGGCAACAACAACTTCACCACCGACCTCGTCGGCGGGCAGCTCGATGCCGGCTTCATTGCGGCGGGCGTCGCGATGCCGCTGGTCAGGCAGGGCAGCCTGCGCGCGCTGGCGCTCACCACGCCGAGGCGCCTGGCGCTGATGCCCGAGGTTCCGCCGATGGCCGAGGCCGGCTTGCCCGGTTTCGATCTCGGCGGCTGGCAGGCGATGATCGCGCCGGCCGGCATTCCGGCGCCGGCGCTCGAGCGGCTCAACGCGGAGATCGTCCGGGTGCTGAAGTCGAAGGAGGTCTCCCGCTTCATCGAGGAGCAGGGCAGCCAGGTGGTGGCGAGTTCGCCGGCGGAGGCCGGGAAGCTGATCGCGCGCGACATCGCGCGCTATGCGGACTTGTCGCGCCGCATCGGCCTGAAGCCCGAGAATTGATGCGCCGCCGGCGCCGAAGGGCCGGCAGCCGTCGGTTGCAATGCGCCATCGGCGACCCCTTCACCCAGCCGACGAGGCGGCCGCCATGAAGCAACTCGAGTTCACCACCCTCCGGCTCTTCGCCGCCGTCGCCGAGGCCGGCAGCCTTTCGGCGGCCGCGGAGAAAAGCAATATCGCGGTGGCGGCGGTCAGCAAGCGCATCAGCGATCTCGAGAGCTCGACGGGCAGCCAGTTCTTCCATCGCCATGCGCGCGGCATGACGCTCACGCCCGCGGGGCGCGCCTTGCTGCAGCACGCCAGGCAGATCCTGTTCGGCGTCGATCGCATGCACATGGACCTGAGCCAGTACGCGCTCGGCGCGAAGGGGCTGGTGCGCGTGGCGGCGACGGGTTCGGCGGTCACGCAATTCCTGCCGGGCGAGCTCAAGCGCTTCGGCGACCTGCATCCGAACATCGCCATCGACCTGTCGGAATGGACGAGCGAGCAGATCGTCGACGCCGTGCTCGACGGACGCGTGGACATGGGCATCTTCATCGGGCCCAGCGGCAACGATGCGATCGCCACCTATCCGTACCACACCGATCGGCTGTGCCTGGTGGTGCCCAAGGGCCACCCGCTGGCCGCGCGCCCCAGCGTGCGCTTCGCCGACACGCTGGACGAGGACTTCATCGGCCTGTCGCCGAGCAGCTCGATCGCGCAGCACCTGATGGCGGCGAGCGGCGGCAAGCTGAAGGTGCGCATCAACGTGCGCGGTTGCGATGCGCTGTGCCGCATGGTGGCCGAGGGCCTGGGCATCGGCGTGAGTCCCTACCTGATCGTGCGGCACTACGTGTCGGCCACGCCTGTCGAGCTGGTGGCGCTCGAGGACGATTGGGCGCGGCGCCAGCTGCTGATCGGCATCCGTTCGGGCGACGACGGCTTGTCGGGAGCCGCGCAGTCCTTTCTCGCGCACTGCATCGAGGCGGCCGCGCGCCCGCCCGGCTGAGGCTTTCTCCAGCGGCGAAGGGCGTCCGCCCTCGAAGCTAAACCGCGCCGCCGCCCTTCTTTCTAAATTCCAGTGGCCCTCGCACCGGCGGTGCGAGCAGGCAGACAAGAACCACTGGAGACAACCCATGAAACCAAGCCTTGCCGCGACCGCGGCAGTCGCTGCGGCCTGCGCCGCTTCCGCCGCTTCGGCGCAGTCGTCGATCCTCATGTTCGGCGTGGTCGACACGGCCATCGGCACGTTCTCGAGCCGCGCCGAGCCTTCCTTGCGCACGCTCGCCAGCGATCCCGCGGCGGCCGCGCGCGGCGCCATCGGCCTGCGCCGCAAGGCGATGATCAACTCGGGCCACAACTCGAGCCGCTTCGGCTTTCGGGGCACGGAAGACCTCGGCGGCGGCCTGGCCGCGAGCTTCTGGCTCGAGGCACCGATCTCGAACGACGACGGCCAGACCGGCATCGCCTCGTTCTCGCGCCGCTCCACCGTCAGCCTGTCGGGCGGCTTCGGCGAGATCCGCCTGGGCCGCGACTACACGCCCACCTTCTGGAACGACTCGGTGATGGACCCCTTCGGCCAGGTCGGGCCGGGAACGAACCTGCTGCTCGCGGCCAGCACGAGCGAGCCGGGCTTCGGTGCCAACGGCAACTACGCGCGCGTCGGCAATTCGGTGGGCTATTTCCTGCCGAAGGATCTCGGCGGCTTCTATGGGCAGCTGATGTACGGCTTTCACGAGAACACGCGCTACACGCCGGGCGACAGCACGCCGCCGGGCATCGGGCCTTCCGGCCGGCTCAACGCCGGCGCGGTGCCGGCGGTGCGTGCCGGCCGCTATCTCGGCGGGCGCTTCGGCTATGCGAGCGGCCCGCTCGACATCGCCCTGGCCTACAGCACCAACACCGTGGCCGACAGCTTCTATGCGGGAACCACGGACAGCGTGCGCACGGCCAATCTCGGCGTGGCCTACGACTTCGAGGTGGCCAAGCTCACGGCGGAGCTCTCGCGCGTGGAGCGCGTGCGCAGATACGCGCAGCCGCCAGCCGTGGGCGCGGTGCCGGACACGGAGCTTTCGGGCTATCTGCTCGGCGTGCAGGTGCCGATCGGGCCGGGCCTGTTCCGCGCGTCCTATGCGCGGGTGCGCTACGACCTGAACGCGGCGTTCCCCGCGGCCGACCCCTCGGCGTCGAAGCTCGCGATCGGCTATGTGCACAACCTCTCGAAGCGCACGGCGCTGTATGTCACGGCGGCGCGGGTGCGCAATCGCAACGGAGCTGCGTTGATCGTCGGCGGGGCGCCCGCGTTCACGGCGACCGCGGGCTATGTGCCCGCGACCTCGACCGGCTACGTGATGGGCGTGCGGCACGCCTTCTGAGCCGGGCGCGAGGGGAGGGCGCGCCGGCCCAGGGCGTTGAGCGGGGCTGCGAATCCGGGGTTTGTACTACATCAAACATGATATATCATGTGTCAAACTTCGAAAAAGCAGCCAAGGATCCCGCATGCCGTCCGTGTCTCCCGCCGCCTCGTCCCCCTTGTCGAACCAGCACGATCTCCAGCTTCGGCAACGCGCCGCCAAGGTCGTGCCCGGCGGCATGACGGGGCACTTGAATGCCGCGGGCCTGCCCGCGGGCTATCCGCAGTTCTTCGAGCGCGGCCAGGGCTGCCGCGTCTGGGACGTCGACGGCAACGAATACATCGACTTCATGTGCAGCTGGGGCCCGAACCTGCTGGGTCATCACCATCCGGTGGTCGATGAGGCGGCCCGCAGGCAACAGGCGCTGGGCGACTGCCTCGACGGTCCCACGGCGCGCTTCGTCGAGCTGGCCGAACGCTTCGTCGCGCGCAGCGCCCATGCCGACTGGGTGCTGTTCCAGAAGAACGGCACCGATGCCACCACCGTCTGCCTGATGGTGGCGCGCGCGGCCACCGGCAAGCGCAAGGTGCTGGTCGCGACCAAGGCCTATCACGGCGCCGATCCCTGGTGCACGCCGATCCCGCAGGGCATCACGCCCGAGGACCGCGCGCACCTGATCCACTACACCTACAACGACATCGCGAGCCTCGAGGCTGCCGCGGCCCAGGCGGGTTCCGATCTGGCGGCCATCGTCTGCGCGGCCTTCAAGCACGACCTGGGCATCGACCAGGAGCTGCCCACGCCCGAGTTCGCACGCCGTGCCCGCGCGCTGTGCGACCAGGCCGGTGCCGCGCTGATCCTCGACGAGGTGCGCGCGGGTTTCCGCGTGCACGCAGGCGGCAGCTGGGAGGCGGTGGGCGTGCGGCCCGACCTCAGCGCCTGGAGCAAGTCGATCGCCAATGGCTATGCGCTTGCTGCCGTGACCGGCGTCGATGCGCTGCGCGAAGCGGCCACGCGCATCTACACCACGGGCTCGTTCTGGTCGGGCGGCGTGGCGATGGCCGCGGGCCTGGCAACGATCGAAGTGGCCGATGCGCAGGACGTGGTGGGCCATGTGCAGGCCATGGGCCAGCGTTTCCGTGACGGCATCGCCGCGCAGTCCGCGAGCCATGGGGTGCCGGTGCGCCAGACGGGTCCGGCCGCGTTGCCGCTGATCCTGTTCGACGAAGACCCGGGCTTCGACAAGGGGGCCGTGTTCACGGTCGAGGCGTTGCGCCGCGGCGTCTACCTGCACCCGAAGCACAACATGTTCCTGTCGCTGGCACATACCGTGCAAGACATCGACATGGCCCTGCAGGCCACCGACGCGGCCTTCGCCGCCGTCGCCCAACGCTTCGGCCACCGCTGAGCCGCTCCCACGTGCGAGTCCCCGAAACGCGAACGCCACAATAGCCGCGCGATTCACGCACCCGCACTCAAGGAGAGAGAAGCCATGGCAACCCCCGTCATCAACGTGGTCGAACGCACCAACCTCGCGAGCCAGATCTACGAGCACCTGCGCGAGCAGCTGATGTCGGCCACCTTCCAGCCGGGCCAGCGCCTGAAGATCCGCGACTTGGCCAAGACCATGGGCACCAGCGAGACGCCGGTGCGCGAGGCCCTGATCCAGCTGGTGCGCGACCGCGCGCTCGAGATGAAGGAGGGCTACTTTATCCGCGTGCGCCAGCTCTCGCTGGCCGAGTACCTCGAGCTGCGCGACATCCGCTTCGCGCTCGAGCCGCTGGCCGCCGAGCGAGCCGTGCCATTGCTCGACAACGCCACGATCAAGCAGCTGACCGAGAGCCATCGCCTGCTGGTACGCGCGGAGAAGACCAAGGACTACCGCGCCGCGCTCCAGCACAACTTCGACTTCCATTTCGGCATCTACCGCCATTCCGGCATGCCGCAGCTCACCGAGCTGCTGGACCGCATCTGGGTGCAGGTCGGTCCGATGCTGAATTTCCTCTACCCGCACGGCCATCCGACCTACGACGCCGAGCATCAGCACGTGAACGTGCTGCGCGGCCTGCAGCAGCGCGACACGGCGATGGTGCGCAAGGCCATCGAGGACGACCTGATCGAAGGCGGCCGCGACTTCGTGCGCGTGCTGAAGGAAATCGACGCCAATCCCGCGCGCGCCGAGGAACTGCTCGCGCTGCGCAACCAGCCACCCCCTTCCAGCAGAAAGAAAAGCACTACATGACGGACCCCGGCAGCGCCCTGCACCCCACGGCATTCCCTCCCGACTGGCAACGCCGCGACCGCCTCGCGCTGCCCGTGCCGGAACTCCGGCGCGTGGCGCACACCTTGCGCCGCCAGGTCATCGAGCTCGTGCGCCGCCATGGCCAGGGCTATGTGCAGCAGGGCCTGGGCGCCGCCGAGATCTTCGCGAGCCTCTATTTCCACGAGGCACGCATCGACCCCGCCGATGCACGCTGGGAGGAGCGCGACCGCTGCATCCTCTCGACCGCGCACAACTCCGCGCTGTTCCATGCGGCGCTCGCGCTGCGCGGCATGATCCCCTCGGCCTCGCTCGACGACTACGTGAAGGACGGCTCGGCGCTCGAGATCAACGTCTCGGAGCGGCTCGGCCCCGTGGTCGAAGGCACCTTCGGCTCGCTGGGCCAGGGCATGTCGGTGGCCGCTGGCATGGCGCTGGCCTCGCGCATCCGCGGCATCGACTACCGCGTGAACGTGGTGCTCGGCGACGGCGAGCTCGAGGAGGGCCAGGTCTGGGAGGCCGCGATGCTCGCGGGCTCCGAGGGCCTGCACAACCTCTGCGTGGTGCTCGACCTCAACTGGATGCAGGTCGAGGGCCACACCGACAGCGTGTTGCGCCTCTCGCCCATCGCCGACAAGTTCCGCGCCTTCAACTGGCAGGTGATCGAGCTCGACGGCCACGACCTCGAGGCGCTGCTCGCGGCCTTCGCGGCCGCGCGCGGGCAGAGCGCGCGGCCGACCATGATCGTCGCCACCACGGTGCCCGGAAAGGGCGTGAGCCTGCTCGAGGGCGTGATCAGCCACAACGCGAAGCTGCCGGCCGAGGTGGCCGACGCGGCGCTGCGCGAACTGGGAGAAATGGCATGAACGCGAACATCAAGGCGCCGGCGCGCACGCTCGAGGTCGAAGACTTCACGCAGGGCGGTGCCCACACCGCGATGTCGGCCGCGCAGTCGGCGGGTGCATCTTCGGTGCCGCGCTACTACGGCGAGGCGCTGCTCGCACTTGCGCGCGAACGCCGGAACATCGTCGCGCTCTCGGCCGACCTCACCTCATCGACCGAGACCGACATCTTCCGCGACACCTTCCCCGAGCGCTTCCTGAACCCCGGCATCGCCGAGGCCAACATGGTGGGCGTGGCCGGCGGCCTCGCGCGCAGCGGGCTGCAGGCCTGGGTCCACACCTTCTGCGTGTTCGCCACGCGCCGGCCCTTCGACCAGATCGCGATGCAGGTCGCCTATCCGCGCACCGATGTCAAGATCGTCGGCTTCCTGCCGGGCCTGTCGACCATCCTCGGCGTGAGCCATCAGGCGATCGACGACATCGCGCTGATGCGGGCACTGCCGAACATGACGGTGATCGAACCCTCGGGCCCGGCGCAGGTGCCGGCCGCGGTACGTGCCGCGGCCGACCACAAGGGACCGGTGTACCTGCGGTTGCTGCGCGCGTCCGCGGCCCTGCCCGAGGGCACGCCCTGGGAGCCGCTCGAGCTCGGCCGCATCCAGCCGCTGGACGACGGCGATGGCGAGGCCCTGATCGTCGCGAGCGGCCTGATGGTCGAGCCCGCGAAGGCGGCGGCACGCGCGCTGCGCGCGCAGGGCATCGCGGTCGGCGTGGCCAACGCGCACACGCTCAAGCCTTTCGACGAGGCCTTCATCCAGCGGCAGCTCGCGCGCCGGCGCCTGATCGTGACGGTGGAGAACCATTCCATCGTCGGCGGCCTGGGCTCGGCCGTGGCCGAGGTGCTGGCCGAGGCCGGTGCCGGCACGCGGCTGGTGCGCCTGGGCGTGCGCGACCGTTTCGCGCAGGGCGCCTCGATGCCCTGGCTGTTCGAACGCCACGGCCTCACGGCGCAGGGCATCGCCGACGCGGTGCGCGAGGCATTGGCTTCGGGCGAGAAGACGCGATGACCGACGCCGTGCTGGTGCCCGAGCTCTGCCGGCTGCCCGCGCGCGAGCTGGCGGCGCTGATCCGGCGCCGCGCGCTGTCGTCGCGCGAGGTGGTGAGCGCCTTCCTGCAACAGGTCGATGCGCTCAACCCGCGCTTCAACGCGATCGTCTCGCGCGTCGAGCGCGAGCAGGTGCTGGCCGAGGCCGACGCGGCCGATGCGGCGGTGGCGCGTGGCGACGCGCTGGGCGCGCTGCACGGCCTGCCGCAGGCGATCAAGGACACGGCGCCGGTGCGCGGCATGCGCTCCACCTTCGGTTCGCCGCTGTTCGCCGACCACCTGCCGGCGGCCGACGCGATCATGGTCGAGCGCATGCGCGCGGCCGGCGCGATCTTCATCGGCAAGACCAACGTGCCCGAGTTCGGCCTGGGCTCGCACACCTACAACCCGGTGTTCGGCGCCACGGGCAATGCCTGGGACCCGCGCTTCAGCGCCGGCGGCTCCAGCGGCGGCACGGCGGTGGCGCTCGCGCTGCGCATGCTGCCGGTGGCCGACGGCGCCGACATGGGCGGCTCGCTGCGCAACCCGGCGGCCTTCAACAACGTGCTGGGGCTGCGGCCCTCACAGGGGCGGGTGCCGTTCTGGCCGCGCGGCGATGCCTTCGCCGGGCAACTGACCACGGAAGGCCCGATGGGCCGCAGCGCCGACGACCTCGCGCTGCTGCTGTCGGTGCAGTCGGGCTACGATGCGCGCGCGCCGCTGTCGCTCGACGGCGCGGTGCCCGACTGGCACGACCGCCTCGAGCGCGATTTCGCCGGCGCGCGCATCGGCTGGCTCGGCGACCTCGGCGGCCACCTGCCGTTCGAGCCCGGCATCCTCGCGCTGTGCGAAGCGGCCCTCGCGCGCTTCGGCGATGCGGGCCTGCGGGTCGAGCCGGTGCGCACCGACTTCGACTGGGAGCGCGTCTGGCACGCCTTCACCGTGCTGCGCCAGTTCATCATCGGCGGCAAGCATGGCGCGCACTACGACGTGCCGGCCTCGCGCGCACTGCAGAAGCCCGAGTTGCAATGGGAGATCGAGCAGTACCGCCGGCTCTCGGCCGACGACCTCTACCGCGCCGCGCTCGACCGCACCGCCTGGTACGACTGCCTGCTGGGCCTGTTCGAGCGGCACGACTTCCTCGCGCTGCCGACCGCGCAGGTCTTTCCCTTCGCGATCGGGGAGCACTGGCCGCGCGAGATCGCGGGTCGTGCCATGAGCAGCTACCACCGCTGGATGGAGGTGGTCACGCCCGGCACGCTGTCGGGCTGCCCGGTCATCAGCCTGCCCGTGGGCTTCGATGCGCGCGGCCTGCCGATGGGCATGCAGATCATCGGCCGTCCGCGCGACGACCTGTCGGTGCTGCAGCTCACGCATCTCTACGAAAGCCTCAGTCCCTTCCTGCGGATGGCGCCGCCCGCGCTGCGCATGGATTGAGGGGCGGGCTCCCGCACACGCACAGAACGAACGAGACAAGGAGCACCACCCGATGAACACGACCCACCCGCTGAAGGGACTGCACGCCCCGGTGGACCTGTGGCGCGATGCCTGGGGCATTCCGCACCTGCGCGCCGCCAACGCCGACGACGCCTTTTTCGCGCTCGGCCATGTGCATGCGAGCGACCGCCTGTGGCAGATGGATGCGCTGCGCCGCCGCGCGATCGGCCGCTATGCCGAATGGATCGGCCCGGCCGCCGTGCCGATGGACATGCTGGTGCGCCGGCTCGGCCTGGCCGACTGCAGCCGCCGCGACCTCGCCGCGCTCGGCGCCCCCGCGCGCGCCATGCTCGCGGCCTACACCGCGGGCGTGAATGCCTTCATTGCGAAGGGCGAGCTGTCGCCCGAGTACGCGCTGCTCGGCGAGACGCCCGAGCCCTGGGAGGAGTGGCACAGCATCGCGGTGCTGCGCCAGACCGGGCTGCTGCTGAACTCCGTCTATCCGAAGCTGTGGCGCGCCATCGCGCTGCCGGTGATCGGCGCCGAGGCGATCGATCGCCTGCGCATGGACGACGGCGGCGAGGAACTGGTCTGCCTGCCGCCGGGTTCGCTGGCCGGGCGGCTGTCGCCCGACATGGCCGAGCTGGCCGATGCCATCTCGACCTTCATCGGCGAGGCCGACACCGAGGCGGCCGGCGGCGGCAGCAACAACTGGGCGGTGCACGGCAGCCGCACGCGCAGCGGCCGGCCGCTGGTGGCGGGCGATCCGCACCGTGTGCTCGACATGCCCAACATGTACCTGCAGTGCCACCTCGCCTGCGATGCCTTCGACGTGATCGGCCTGACCTCGCCGGGCGTGCCGGGCTTTCCGCACTTCGCGCACAACCCCGACGTGGCGTGGTGCGTGACGGTGGCCTTCGTCGACACGGCCGACGTCTACCTCGAGCGCTTCGAGGACGAAGGCCGGCGCTACCTGCGCAGCGACGCGCCCGGCGGCGGCGATGCGCAATGGGCCGAGGTCGAGCGCCGCGTGGAACGCATCCGCGTGCGCGGCCAGGCCGACGTGGACTGCGAGATCCTCGTGACCGCGCGCGGCCCGGTGGTGGCCGGCGACGCGAAGAGCGGCAGCGCGCTGGTGCTGCGCCATTCGGCCGACGTGGAGGCCGACCGCTCGCTCGACTGCATGCGCCCGATGATGGAGGCGCGCAGCGTCGATGCACTGTTCGAGTCGGTGCGCGGCTGGGGCCTGGTCGACCACAACCTGGTGGCCGGCGACACGCAGGGCCACATCGGCCACCACGTGCGCGCCAAGGTGCCGCGGCGCGCGGCCGCCAACGGCTGGCTGCCGGTGCCGGGCTGGCTCGATCGCCATGCCTGGAAGGGCTGGATCGACTGGGAGCGCATGCCGCGCCAGATCGATCCCGCAGCGGGCCTCATCGTCACCGCCAACAACCGCGTGGTCGAGCGCCATGACGACTATCTCTGCACCGACTGCCATCCGCCGCACCGCGCGCAGCGCATCTGGCAGCTGCTGGTGGCGATGGAATCGGCCGATGTCGCGGGCATGGAGGCCGTGCACCGCGACACGCTGAGCCTGCCGGCGCGCGAAATCTGTGCGCGGCTCGCACCGTTGACGCTGGCCGATGCCCCATCGCGTGCATTGCGCGACCGCCTCGTGGCCTGGGACGCGCGCCTCGAGGCCGATTCGCAGGAAGCCGATGCCTATGTGTCGCTGCGCATGGCGCTGGCGCGCGCGGTGGCGCGGCGCAGCGGGCTCGCCGCGCTCGATGTGAGCCGGCAGCGCACCGTGCCGCCCGGTCTCGCGATCGACTACCAGCTCGGCTGGTGCGTGCCGCAGTTGCTGCGTGCCGACGATCGCGCGCTGCTCGGCGGCGCGAGCTGGGACGAGGTGCTGACCGAGGCCCTGGCCGAGGTCGCGCGCCTGCCGCTGGCGGCATGGGGCGAGCGGCACCGGCTCGAGCTGCGCCATCCGCTGGCGCCGGTATTCCCCGCCGAGCCCTTGGTGGCGACGCGCGACATGGGCGCGATCGGCGGCGACAACGAAACCGTCTTCACCACCGGCTACCTGCCGCACCTGGGCCCGCACGCGCACTACGCCTCGCTGGCGCGCTACGTGTTCGACGTGGGGCAGTGGGAGGCCTGCCGCTGGATCGTGTTCCACGGCGCGGCCGGCGATCCGCGCGATGCGCACTACGCCGACCAGAGCGCCACCTGGCGGCGCGCGGAAACGGTGCCGATGCACTACGACTGGCGCACCGTCGCGGCCGAAGCCGCTTCGCACGCGCGGCTCACGCCGGCCTGAGGCCGCGGCGCGCGAGCGCCGCTGGCACCGCGCCTACCGCAAGGTCGGCGCAAAAAAGAGAAAGCGCGCACAGCTCTTGCATGGGAGATGCCCGGATTGTCTTCGTTTGACACATGATATATCGTGTATCAAATTTCATATCGAGAGATTTCCAGCGTTTTTCCACGAACCCTCGAAACCCTGAAAGGAACCCGGCTCATGAAGAATTCCCCTCCCCTGTACGCACGGCTCGCCGGCTGGGCGGTGGCATGCGCGATGGGCGCGGCCGCGACTGGCGTGTGCGCGCAGAACGCACCCGCGCCGGCCAAGACCCTGCGCATGGCGATCAACAACGACCTCAAGGTGGTCGACCCGCTGTTCAGCAACACCTACGTGACGCGCGACTACGGCTACATGGCCTTCGACACGCTGTTCTCGCGCGACAGCAAGGGCGAGCCCAAGCCGCAGATGCTCGAGCGCTTCACGCAGTCGCCCGACAACAAGGCCTGGACCTTCACGCTGCGCCCGAGCCTGAAGTTCTCCGATGGCAGCGCCGTGACATCGGCCGACGTGGTGGCCACGCTGCAGCGCTGGGCCAAGCGCGCGACCATGGGCCTGCTGCTGGCCGACTCGGGCGCGGAGTGGAAGGTGGTCGACGACAAGACCTTCTCGCTGCAGCTCAAGGAGGGCATGGGTCAGGTGCCGCTGATCCTCGCGGCCAAGACGCTGTTCATCGTGCCCGAGAAGCAGGCCAAGGCCTTCCCCGACGCGCCGATCCCCGAACCCATCGGCTCGGGCCCGTTCATCTTCAAGCGCGACGAATGGATCCCGGGCAACCGCATGGTGTTCGTGCGCAATCCCAACTACGTGCCGCGCAGCGAGCCGGCCGATGGCCTGGCCGGCGGCAAGCGCGTGAAGCTCGACCGCGTCGAGTGGCGCTACATGCCCGATGCCAACACCTCCACCTCGGCGCTGAAGAACGGCGAGGTCGACATCGTCAACGTGGTGCCGCCCGACTACCAGGCCGCGCTGCGCACCGACGCCAACGTGCGTCTCGCGCAGACCGGCATCTGGCAGCCGTTCATGGTGGCCAACACGCTGGCACCGCCGTTCAACAACCCGAAGGCGCGCGCGGCGCTGCTGCACCTGGTGAACCAGGAGGAGATCCTCGCGGGCATGGGCTTCACGCCCGAGCCCGGCAAGTCCTTCTACTGCCCGGCGGTGTTCATGTGCGGCGCGCCCAACGAGACCGCCGCGGGCGCGGAAGCCTTCAGGAAGCAGGACTTCGAGAAGGCCAAGGCGCTGCTCAAGGAGGCCGGCTACAAGGGCGAGAAGATCGTGTTCCTGCAGCCCACCGACGGCACGCAGTCGATGGCCGCGCTGATCTGGATCCAGTACCTGAAGAAGGCCGGCCTGAACCTCGACGTGCAGGTGA
The DNA here is from genome assembly GCF_056523145.1 of Variovorax sp. ISS6. Lineage (NCBI taxonomy): Bacteria > Pseudomonadati > Pseudomonadota > Betaproteobacteria > Burkholderiales > Comamonadaceae > Variovorax > Variovorax sp. ISS6. The sequence goes on along the minus strand of NZ_JAWRZC010000002.1, from coordinate 683,254 downwards.
TGGACCAGTCCTCGGTGCTGGCGCGCGTCTACAAGAAGGAAGGCCCGGCGCAGGGCGGCTGGAGCCTCTACCTCACGGCCTCGAAGAATGCGGACGTCGACACGCCGCTGACCAACGGCTGGGTGCTCTCGTCGTGCAAGGGCAGCGTGGTGCCGGGCTGGCCCTGCGACGCGAAGATCGACGAACTGCGCGACGCCTGGATCCGCGAGGGCGATGCCGCCAAGCGCAAGCAGCTGGTGGACAACCTGCAGCGCCGCTTCTATGAAGCGCCGCCCTACATCCCCTACGGCCAGTACCCGGCCACCTTCGCGGCGCGCAAGGACGTGAAGGGCACCGAGCTGTTCGGCATGGGCATCCCGATCATGTGGAACGTCGAGAAGTAAGGGGACCGCGGCATGGAATATGTGATCCGGCGCGTGCTCGCCACGGTGCCGGTGATGCTGGTGGTGTCGGTGATCGTGTTCCTGCTGATCCACCTCGCCCCCGGCGATCCGGTGTTGCTGATCGTCGGCGACTTCGCCACGCCCGAGCAGATCGCACAGACGCGCGCCGCCCTGGGGCTGGACCAGCCGCTGTGGCACCAGTTCGTGGTCTGGGTCGGCAACGTGGTGCGCGGCGACTTCGGCGTCTCGCTGTTCAACCAGATGCCGGTGTCGCAACTGCTGGGCCAGCGCATCGGCGCCACGCTGTCGATCGCCTTCTTCACCATCCTCGTGGCGGTGCTGCTGTCGATCCCGCTGGGCGTGCTCGCGGCCTACCGCGCCGGCAGCTGGATCGACCGGCTGGTGATGGTTTTCGCGGTGTGCGCGTTCTCGATGCCGGTGTTCCTCACCGGCTACCTGCTGGTCTACACCTTCGCGCTCAAGCTGCAGTGGCTGCCGGTGCAGGGCTACCGCGGCATCGCCGAGGGCGTGCTGCCCTGGCTCAAGCACCTGGTGCTGCCGTGCCTGAACCTCGGGCTGCTCTACACCGCGCTGCTCACGCGCATGACGCGAGCGTCGATGCTCGAGGTGCTGCACGAGGACTACATCCGCACCGCGCGGGCCAAGGGCCTGGGCGTGCTGCCGGTGCTGGGCCATGCGCTGCGCAACGCGGCGATCCCGATCGTCACCACCATCGGCGTGGGCATCGCGCTGCTGCTGGGCGGCGTGGTGGTCACCGAGACCGTGTTCTCGATTCCGGGACTCGGCAGCCTGGTGGTCGACGCGGTGCAGCACCATGACTACCCGGTGATCCAGAGCCTGCTGCTGCTGTCGGCGGCGGCCTATGTGCTGATCAACCTGCTGGTCGACCTGAGCTACAGCCTGTTCGACCCGCGCATCCGCTATTGAGGCCCCGCGAATGACCGAAGCCATCCTGAACCCCGGCGCCGCGCGGCGCCCTCCCTCGCCGGCGCTGCGGCTGCTGCGCAAGCACTACACGCTGATCCTCGGCGTGCTGATCCTGCTGGTGGTGGTCACGGCCGCGCTGGGCGCGCCGTGGATCGCGACCCACGATCCGCAGGCCATCAACCCGATCGCGCGCATGAAGGCGCCCTCGGCCGAGCATTACTTCGGCACCGACGCGCTCGGGCGCGACACCTTCAGCCGCGCCGTCTGGGGCGCGCGCGTCTCGCTCGTGACCGGCGCCTCGGTGGCGCTGCTGGCCACGCTGCTGGGCGTGCTGCTCGGCCTGCTGGCGGGCTTCGTGCGCTGGACCGACGGGCCGATCATGCGCGTGATGGACGGCCTGATGGCGATCCCCGGCATCCTGCTGGCGATCGCGCTGATGGCGCTCACCAAGGCCAGCCTGACGACGGTGATCGTCGCCATCACCGTGCCCGAGGTGCCGCGCATGGTGCGGCTGGTGCGCGCGCTCTCGCTGTCGCTGCGCGAGCGGCTCTACGTGGAGGCCGCGCATGCGCTGGGCACGCGGCTGCGCACCATCCTGTGGCGGCACGTGCTGCCCAACATCCTGGCGCCGCTGCTGGTGCAAGCCACCTTCATCGCCGCGTCGGCCGTGCTGGCCGAGGCCGCGCTGTCCTTCCTCGGCGTCGGCGTGCCGCCGCAGGTGCCGAGCTGGGGCAACATGATCTCGGAAGGCCGCAACCTGATCGCGATCGTGTTCTATCCCATCGTGTTCCCGGGCCTGCTGCTCGGGCTCACGGTGCTGGCGATCAACCTGCTGGGCGACGGCCTGCGCGATGCGCTCGACCCGCACGTGGCGCGCCAGCTCTGAGGACATGTCCATGAACGACACCCCCCTGGCCGCCAAGGGCGCGGCGCACCGCGCGGGCGATGCGCCGCTGCTCGAGATCGACGGCCTGCACACCTACTTCGACACCCTGGCCGGCGAGGTGCGCTCGGTCCACGGCGTCTCCTACCGCGTCGAGGCCGGCCAGACGGTCGGCGTGGTCGGCGAGTCGGGCTGCGGCAAGAGCGTGACGGCGCTGTCCGTGATGCGGCTGATCCAGACCCCGCCCGGGCGCTTCGCCGGCGGCGCCATCCGCTACCGCGGCACCGACCTCTTGAAGCTCAGCGAGGCCGAGATGCGCCGCATCCGCGGCAACCGCATCTCGATGATCTTCCAGGAGCCGATGACCTCGCTGAACCCGGTGCTGACCGTGGGCCGGCAGATCGCCGAGACCGTGATGCTGCACCAGCAGGTGGGCCGCCGCGAGGCGCTGGCGCGCGCCACCGAGATGCTGCGGCTGGTGCAGATCCCCGAGCCGCAGCGGCGCGTGAACGAGTATCCGCACCAGCTCTCGGGCGGCATGCGCCAGCGCGTGATGATCGCGCTGGCCCTGGCCTGCCATCCCGAGCTGCTGATCGCCGACGAGCCGACCACCGCGCTCGACGTGACGATCCAGGCCCAGATCCTCGAGCTGCTGCGCGGCCTGCAGCGCGAGCTCGGCATGGGCATCGTGATGATCACGCACGACCTCGGCGTGGTGGCCGAGTGCTGCGACCGCGTGGTCGTGATGTATGCCGGGCGCAAGGTGGAGGAGGCCGACGTGCTCGATCTGTTCGAGCGGCCGCTGCATCCCTACACGCGCGCGCTGATGGCCTCGATGCCCTCGATGAACACGCACAGCGCGCGGCTGACCGAGATCCCCGGCATCGTACCCTCGCCGCACGAGGCGGTGCGCGGCTGCGCCTTCGCGCCGCGCTGCGGCTTCGCGAGCGAGCGCTGCCGCAACGAGGTGCCGCCGCTCGAGGAACACGGCGCGGGCGCGTCGCACCTGTCGGCCTGTTTCCATGTCGAGGAGCTGGTGCGCACGACCGAAGTACCGACGGCCCAGGCCGTCCTGATGCAGGAGGCCGGCGCATGAGCAAGAACGCGACAACCGAGGCGGGCACGCCCTTGCTCGAGGTGCGCGACCTGCGCAAGCACTACCAGTCGCCGGGCTCGTGGATCTCGCGGCGCAAGGCCTCGAAGGTCTACGCGGTCGACGGCGTGTCGTTCTCGGTGGCCGCGGGCGAGACGCTGGCGCTGGTCGGCGAGTCGGGCTGCGGCAAGACCACCACCGGCAAGTCGATCCTGCGGCTGATCGAGCCGACCTCGGGCACGGTGCAACTCAATGGGCGCGACCTGCTCTCGCTCGACGCCGGCGCGATGCGCGAGCAGCGGCGCGAGATGCAGATCATCTTCCAGGACCCCTACGCCTCGCTCAATCCGCGCATGACGGCCGGCGAGCTGGTGGCGGAGCCGCTGCGCAACTTCGGCGAGTCGAACGACGCGCAGCGCAACGAGCGCGTGGCGTGGCTGTTCTCGAAGGTCGGCCTGCGGCCCGAGGCCATGAAGAAGCTGCCGCACGAGTTCTCGGGCGGCCAGCGCCAGCGCCTGGGCATCGCGCGCGCCCTGGCGCTGAACCCGAAGCTGATCGTCTGCGACGAGCCGGTGTCGGCGCTCGACGTGTCGGTGCAGGCGCAGGTGATCAACCTGCTGACCGACCTGCAGGCCGAGTTCGGCATCGCCTACCTGTTCGTCGCGCACGACCTCGCGGTGGTGCGCCACATCAGCCACCGCGTGGCCGTGATGTACCTCGGCAAGATCGTCGAGATCGCCGGGCGCGACACGCTGTTTCGCGCGCCGCTGCATCCCTACACCGAGATCCTGCTGTCGGCGGTGCCCGTGCCCGACCCGCGCGTGCGCACGCAGCGCCGGCTGCTCAAGGGCGATCCGCCCAACCCGGCCGCGCCGCCCTCGGGCTGCCGCTTTCACACGCGCTGCCCGATGGCGCAGGCGCGCTGCGCCGAGGAGGAGCCGGTGCTCGAACAAAAGACGGCGGGCCAATGGGTGGCCTGCCATTTCCGCTGACTGCAAATCCACTCACACAAGGAAAGCGATACCGATGATTGCCGAATACGACAAGCTCGATGCCGTGGCCATGGCCGACCTGGTCCGCCGCCGCGAGCTCAAGGCAGAGGAACTCCTCGACGAGGCCATTGCCCGCACCGAGGCGCGCGACACCGTGCTCAACGCCGTCACCACGCGCTTCTTCGACCTCGCGCGCGACCGCATCGCGCAGGGCCTGCCCGACGGCCCGCTGCGCGGCGTGCCCTTCCTGCTCAAGGACCTGGGCGTGTTCTACGCCGGCACCAAAACCACCAGCGCCTCGCGCCTGTTCGCCGACTTCAGCTCGCCGATCGACAGCACCCTGGCCGAGCGCTACGTGCGCGCCGGCCTCGTGATCTTCGGCAAGTCGAGCCTGTCGGAATTCGGCATCAGCGCCACCAACGAGCCCGAGATGTTCGGCCCCTGCCGCAACCCGTGGAGCCTGGAGCACACCACGGGCGGCTCGAGCGGCGGTGCCGCCGCGGCCGTGGCCGGCGGCATCATCCCGAGCGCGCACGCGGCCGACGGCGGCGGCTCGATCCGCATCCCCGCTTCGCACTGCGGCCTGTTCGGCCTCAAGCCCACGCGCGCGCGCGTGCCGCTCGGCCCGCACATCAGCGAGAGCTGGGCCGGCATGACCATCCATCACGTGGTGACGCGCTCGGTGCGCGACAGCGCCGTGCTGCTCGACGTCTCGCAGGGCGCCGCGCCCGGCGATCCGTACTGGGCGCCGCCGCCCGCGGCCTCGTACCTCGAGCTGACGAAGCGTGATCCGCAGCGCCTGCGCATCGCCGTCTCGCTCAAGTCCTTCGAGGCCGTGGCGCTCGATCCGCAGGTACGCGCCGGCGTCGAGAACGCGGCGAAGCTGTGCGAATCCCTGGGCCACCAGGTCGAGTGGGTCGATCCCGCGCTGGACGACGTGATCTCCGACGACGAGTACATCCAGTGCCGCGCCGACATCATCCACGCCAGCATGTACACCTCGCTGCTGCGCCGCAACCGGCAACTGGGCCGCGACTTCAGCGGCCGCGACCTGCAGCGCGTGACCGCGCTGTTCGCCGAGGCCGGCCGCGAGGTCAGCGCGCAGACCTACCTCAACGCCATCCAGACCCTGCAGCGCGCGAGCCGCGCCCTGGGCCAGCAGTTCGAGAAGTGGGACGTGCTGCTCGGACCCGTCTGCGCCACGCCGCCGCACAAGCTCGGCGTGGTCGACATGGAGAGCACCGACCTCGCGAGCTACAAGGCCATCGCGCGCAGCCACACGGGCTACACCTCGATCTGGAACGTGGCCGGCAACCCCGCGATGTCGGTGCCGCTGCACTGGTCGAAGGAAGGCCTGCCGATCGGCGTGCAGTTCACGGGACGCTTCGGCGCGGAGGACACGCTGTACCAGCTCGCGGGGCAGATCGAGCGCGCGGCGCCGTGGGCGGACCGCCGGCCGGAAGCGTTTCCGGCCACGTCCTGAAGTTGTCCCGCGCCCCTAGCGCCGCGCGGTGAGCCACTGCGACGGCGTCAATGCCGCCGCGACCACGCGCACCTCGCCGATGTTGCCGAAGAAGCCGTCGGCGCGGTCGCCGTCCCACGAGCCGCCGCCCACCACCCAGGGCGAGCTCGCCGACAGCGTGGCGAGGCCGGGGATCGCGGCGGCGTTGCGCAGCACCGGTGCGCCTTCGACGTACATGGTGGTGTCGTGCGAGACCGGGTCGTTCACGATGGCGATGTGCACCCAGCGGTCGGCGATCACCTCGCCCGACCAGTTGGCCTTGGGCTCGCGCCGGCCCGCGGGGCTCGGCACCACCTCCCACTGCACCTCGCGCAGGCTCGAGATCGCGAACAGCATCGGCGGCGATTCACCGTCGCCGCCCGCATAGCCCGCGAGGTCGCCGCGGCGGCCGTCGCGCGTCATGATGTTCATCCACGCCTGGTTGCCGCTGGTCCAGCTCTTGTCGATCTTGACGAAGGCCTCGACCGTGTAGCCGCTCTCCAGCGTCTGCGCATTGATCGGCGCGCTGGCGTCGGTGAGGAAGTAGCTCAGGCGCGGCGTGTTCTTGTTGGTGTTGAGGAAACGCACCGAGCCCGGCGCCGCCGACAGGTGGTGGCGGTCGTCGGTCCAGACCACGTCGCCATTGGCCGCGCCCTTCACGCCGCCCTGGTCGAGCGCATCGCGGTGCAGCGGGTTGTTGCCCGTGACGTCGGCCACCACCGTGCCCGGCAGCACCGGCTGGTTGAGCGCGCCGCCGAAGAAGCGCCAGTGCGCCAGCGTGTTCGCGACCTTCGGATAGTCCTCCGCGTCGGCGGCGGGGCGCTGCGCGACGGTCTCGGGATCCTTGTAGTTGGCGAGGATCATCGCGCGCGCCTTGTCGACCAGCGAACCCTCGATGACCGCGCTGCCGCTGGCGAAGGCCTTGTTGAAGCCGGCGAAGCGCTGCGCGAAATCCATTTCGATCTCGAAGGCCTCGTTGGGCGTGATCAGCACCGCCTGGTCGAAGGCGTTGAGCGTGGCGGCCGGCTTCTGCGGCACCCACGGCGAGAACGACAGCACCTTGATCTTCTTGTTCGTCAGGTCGAACTCGTAGAGGCGCATCAGGCCGTTGCCGCCCTGGTAGGCCATCTGGTAGTCCACCACCATCTCCTCGACCTTGTGGCCGAAGTCGTTGGTCTTCGTGAGGTGCGCGGCGCCATGGTGGTGGCCGTTGAGCGTCATGAAGATCTGGTCGTTGTCGCGGATCAGCTTCTCCCACAGCATCTTGCCGTAGTCGGTCTCGAGCGGACTGGTGCCGTCGGCATCGATATTGAGCAGCTGGTGGTTCGACAGGATCACCGGCAAGGTCGGGTTCTTCGCGATCACCTGGCGCGCCCAGGCGATGCCCGCGGCGGAGATGCGCCACGACAGCGACAGCACCATGAACTTCTGGCCCTGCGCCTCGAACACGTGGTACTCGTGGAAACCGCTCGGGTCGCGCCCGCCGAAGGTGGCCTGCTTCTTCGCGCGCTCGGTGCCGAACCACTGGATGTAGGGCTCCTTGCTCGGGTCGCGGTCGGCGTCGGTGCCGCCGACCGGGTCGACGCCGTAGTCGACGTCGCGCAGCACGTCGTGGTTGCCGGCCAGCACGCTGTAGGGCAGCTTCGCGTCCTCGAGCAGCTTCATCGCCGCATCGGCCACCTTCCACTGGTCGGGCTTGCCGACCTGGTCGACCACGTCGCCGAGGTGGATGGTGAAGGGGATGTTGAGCGCCTTGGCGTTGTCGGCGATCCACTTCGTCTGCGCGGCGAAGGGCGCGCTGCCGAAGCGCTTGTCGTACTGGTCGCTCTCGGCCGCGGTGGCGTAGCGTGCATAGAACTGGGTGTCGGGCATCACGGCCAGCGCGAAGCTCGAGATCTTCGCGGCGACCGCTGGCGCCGGTGCCGGCGCGGGGGCCGCCGGGGCGGGCGCGGGCAGGGCGCCCAGCACCGGCGAGCCGCCGCCACCACCGCCACAGGCGGCGAGCAGCGCGCCGCTGCCGCCGAGGGTCAGCAGCGAGGCGCCGAGCTTGAGCAGGTCGCGCCGCGGCGGCGTGGTGGATTCGGGTGCGGAAGGCGAGGCGTCGCGCGGCTCGGTCGTGCCGCGCGGATCGTCGGGGAAATTCATTGCAAGCTGAACGAAAGGATGAAGGCGCGCAGCGTAGGAAGACGGGGTGACGTGGGCGTGTCAGCGGCGTGACGCTTGCGGCTGTCATGTAGATCGCGCGCCGGACGCTTGAAGCGACGCCCGGCGCGAATCGAAGCGCCGATCAATGCGCGCTGGCAGTCGGCCGAATGACGATCTCGCTCGTGTCCACGTCCTCGGGCTGCGAGATCGCGAAGTCGATGGCGCGCGCGATCGCCGATGCGCTGATGGCCACTTTCCTGAACTCCTTCATCTCGTCGCGGCCCTTCTGGTCCGAGATGGTGTCGGCCAGTTCCGATTCGGTCACGCCTGGGCTGATCGTCGTGACGCGGATGTCCTGGTGCTCCTGGCGCAGGCCCTCGGAGAGGGCCCAGACCGCGTACTTGGTCGCGCAATAGACGGCCGCCGTGGGCGAGACGGCGTGCGCACCGATCGACGCGACGTTCACCACGTGGCCCGCGCCCTGCTTCTGCATGGTGGGCAGCACGGCGGCAATGCCGTGCAGCACGCCGCGGATGTTGACGTCGATCATCCGGTCCCATTCCTCGAGCTTGAGCGAGGCGAGCGGCGACAGGGGCATGACGCCGGCGTTGTTGACGATGACGTCGATGCGGCCGAAGCGCGCGATGGCGTGGGCCGCGAAGGCCTGCACGTCCTCGCGCCGCGTCACGTCGAGTGCGCGGGCCTCGGCGATGCCGCCGGCGGCGACGATGTCCGCGACGATCCGATCCAGCCGCTCGGTGCGCCGCGCGCCGAGCAGCACGGTGGCGCCGTTCTGCGCGAGCAGGCGGGCGGTGGCTTCGCCGATGCCGCTGCTGGCGCCGGTGATGAGGATGACCTTGGAAGTCTTTGCGTTCATGGTGGGTTCTTTCTGGGGTTGGAGAAGAGGGTTCGGGTCATCGGGGGGCGCCGGGCGCGACGCGCCTGAGCACCATCCCGCCGTGATGCAGCACGCCATCGATGAAGTCGCCATCGGCCGTGAAGCCCGTGTCGTCGACGTACTCGATGTGGTTGCCTTCGATGACGTAGCGGCCGCGGTAGGCGCTCTCGCGATTGCCGCGCACCTCGTCATAGCGGCCGTTGGGAAGCAGCTGATGGCGCACGTGGCCGTCGCCGGTCACCCACATGCCGAGATAGGGATGCGTTGTCATGTCCGATTCCTTGGAAGATCGAGCCTGGGCTCGGTGGGGGGCGGCGAGGGCCGTGCCGAGGGCCAGGAGCCCGAGGCTCAGCAGACCGCGCCGCGTGGGTTTCCGGCGCTTGCAGGCTGCTGGAGAAGGGGTGGTTCGTGAAGTCATGGGCTCACTTTAGGAAGGCGCGGCGGTTAAGAGAACTCCCCGATCGCTGACTGCGCCGGTTAGCATTGCTAACCAATGGACGCCGACTTCAACCTGTTGCGCTTCTTCCTCGCGGTCGCGAAGGCGCAGAACTTCCGCGCCGCCGCGGACCATCTGGGCGTCACGCGTTCGGCCGTCAGCCAGGGCATCCGGCGGCTCGAGGACAGCCTGGGCATCGCGCTGGTCCAGCGCTCGACGCGCCACGTGCGCCTGACCGAGGCGGGCGAAGCGCTGCACCGGCAGATTGCCGAGCCGCTGTCGACGGTGGGCGCGGCGCTGGAGGAGGCCGCGGTCGAAGGCCCCTCGCGCGGCGTGCTGCGGGTGGCGGTGACCTCGATCGCCGAGCGCTTCCTCTCGGGCCCGCTGATCGGCAGCTTCGCGGCGGCCCATCCCGGCGTCACGCTCGACGTGACCGTGACCGACGACGAGTCGGACATCGTCGCCGCGGGCTTCGATGCCGGCGTGCGGCTCGGCGAGGTCATCGAGCAGGACATGGTGGCGGTCCCGCTCACCGGGCCGCAGCGCCAGATGGTCGTGGCGAGCCCGGCCTACCTGGCCGCGCACGGCGTGCCGACGCATCCGCGCGAGCTGCTCGCGCATTGCTGCATCGGATGGCGCCGTTCGCTCAAGGAAGCGCCGTACCGCTGGGAGTTCCGCGAGGACGGACGCGACTTCGCGCTGACGGTGGAACCGAGGATCACCACCAACGACATGCTGCTGATGATCCGCACCGCGCTCGCGGACACCGGCATCACGATCGGCATGGAGGAGACCTTCCGGCCCTACATCGATCGCGGCGAACTGGTCTCGGTGCTCGACGATTTCCTGCCGAGCTTCGCGGGCTTCTTCCTGTACTTTCCGAGCCGCCGGAACCAGCCGCGCAAGTTGCGCGCGCTGGTCGATCACGTCAGGGCCTTCGCGCAACGCTGAGCCCGTGCCGTGGGTGCCCGGCACGGCATCGCCGGTGTCGCGCAACCCCACGTTCGGGGGAGGCCGCGAGGCCCGGCGCGGCCGGGGCTTTGGCGACAATGGACCGATGCTTCTTTCTCCTCCGAGCGGTATGGATCGTGTGCAGGGTCTGGCGGCGCGGCTGGGTTGCAGCGTGGCCGTCCATTGCGAGCCCTATGGCCGCCCCAAGGCCGCCGTGATGGGCGGTGTCTCGAGCCTCGCGATGACGCTCAAGGCGTTCGGCGGGCGCTGGGACAGGACGGAGCGGGTCTACGTCTTCGCCAGCTGGTCGATGCTCGAGGCCGCCCTGGCGCATTGCGTCGCGCACGGGAGCGACTCCCCCCGTGTCGGCTCCGGCGCTCCGGCCACATGTCACGCGCGACCCGCAATGCACCTTCGGCTATCGGTCTCCGAAGGGTCTATGAAGAAATGAATATGGAAGTTTTACAAAAAATGTAGCCAAATAGCGCTTCCCCGTGCGGATCGCGGTTCGGCGCAGCGCGCTTCCGTCACCCGCGGGGAAGTTCAGGGCCGGCCCTGGACCATTCGACGGGCCGGGCAGGCGACGTGGCGTCGCGCGCTTGGGGAGGAAGGGCCTCGAGGCCCAGGGGACGATCCGTAGAGAAAGCGTGAATGAGCCATGGATCATCGTGCCGCTTCAATGGCGGTTGACTCGTTCGGGTCGAACTCGTTTTCGGTCGACATCGAGCTGCCCGTGCTCCTCAATGGGCGACGCCAGACCAGTCCGGCGCGAGTCGTCTTCAAGAAAATCCCCCGCGAAGCGCTCACCCGCTGGATGCTCGACCAGGACGGCTGCTACCGCTCGGACAAGGACCTCCTGACCGAGGTGCTGCTGGACGTGGTGAACCCCTACAGGCCCACGCAGCGCTCGGCCACGTCGATGCTCAACGATGCGATCGGCGACGAGCGGACCGCGGCGTTCCTCGTCGCGGTTTTCCTCCAGCATTGCCAGGCGCCCGGACCCGGGCAGACGCTGCTCCAGGACCCGGGCTGAAACGATCCTCGCGCCGTGTCAGCGCGGCACCGGGCCCGTGCTCGCGCGCTCCATCAGCCGCACCGGCAAGGCGACGGGCGCCGCGGCCGAACCCGCGCCCAGCCGCGCCAGCAACTGCCGTCCCGCCTGCTCGCCGATCTCGCGGATCGGCAGGTGCACGGTGGTCAGCGGCGGATGCAGGTAGGGCGCGAAGTCGTTGTCGTTGAAGCTCGCGACCGACAGCCGGCGCGGCACCTCGATGCCGGCCTGGTCGAGCGCGGCCAGCGCGCCGGCCGCGAGGTAGTCGCTGCCGCAGACGATGGCGCTGACCGGGGGCTCGCGGCGCGCGATGGCCTGCATGGCTTCGAAGCCTTCGCGAAAGCCGTGCTCGGTCTCGACCACGGCATCGCCGTGCAGCGCGAGCGAGCGCTCGGCCATCGCGAGCTTGAGGTCGCGCAGCCGGCGCCGGGCGCGCTCGCTGTCCGCGGTGCGCCCGCCGATGTAGCCGAGGCTGCGATGGCCGAGCGCGCGCAGGTGCTCGACGACCAGCACGGCGGCGGCCTGCTCGTCGAAGCCGATGCTGCTGCCGGTGGCATCGGGCGGCGCCCACATGCACACGAAGGGCGTGTGGCTCGCGCCGAGCATGGCGAGCACCTGCGGCGGCTGCTCGGCACCGAGCAGCGCCACCGCGTCGACGCCGCGCTCGAGCAGCGTGCGCAGGATGGCCGTGTCGCCGGTGGCCCGCGGCTCGGGCGCGGACAGCAGCAGCGTGTAGCCGCCGGCGGCCAGCGTCGTTTCGAGCGCCTGGATCAGCGCCGGGAACGACGAGCTGCCGAAGCGCGGCACGATCGCGCCGACCGTCATCGTGCGGCGCATCGCGAGCGCGCGCGCGGTGCCGTTGGCCACATAGCCGAGCTGCTCGACCGCCGCCATCACGCGCAGCCGGGTCGGCTCGCTGATCATGTCCGGCCGGCTCAGCACGCGCGACACGGTGCCGGTCGACACGTCCGCGAGCGCCGCGACATCGGCCAGCGAGGCGGCGCGGGCGGCGGGCGCCCGTGGGGTGGAAGGGGAGCGGGTGGCGGTCATGAGCGGGCGATGGACAGCGCATGTTAGCCGCCCCGTGCAAGCGCATGCATGCCTAGGTGCTAACCCCGGGGTCGCCTGGATTCGATTGCTCCTATGCTTCGTGCAAGCGCTTGCACCAACCGCCTGGAACGCGCTGGCGGGCCCACGAATGGAGACAGTCCGATGCATCCGATCCCAACGCTTCGCCGCGCGCTGCTCGCTGCCGCCGCGCTCGCCGCCGCCTGCACGGCGGCACCGGTCGCGCTGGCGCAGCCCGCCGCCTGGCCCGTTCCCGGCAAGCCGATCCGCATCGTCGTGCCCTTCCCCGCGGGCTCGGGCTCCGACGTCACGGCCCGGGTGATCGCCAAGCTGATGACCGATGAGCTCGGTGGCGCGCCCGTGATCGTCGACAACAAGCCCGGCGCCGGCACCTTCATCGGCGCGCAGGAGGTGGCGCGCGCTCCCGCCGACGGCCACACGCTGCTCTACACCATCGTCATCACGCACACGCAGAACCCGCACCTGTATTCGAAGCTGCCCTACGACCCGGTCAGGGACTTCACGCCGCTGGCGCAGATGGTGAAGTCGGCCACGGTGCTGATCGCGCCGCCCGATGCGCCGTTCAGGAACATCGGCGAACTCGTGGCCTATGCCAGGGCGAACCCGGGCAAGCTCAACTACGCCTCGTTCTCGCAGGGCTCGACCTCGCACCTGAATGGCGAACTGCTGCAGATGCGCACCGGCACGAAGATGACGCACGTGCCCTACAAGGGCACGGCCGATGCCTCGCGCGCGCTGGTCGCGGGCGAGGTGCAGCTGTACTTCGACGGCACCGCCACGGCGGTGCAACTGATCAAGGCCGGCAAGGCCATCGGCCTCGGCACGGCCACGCCGGCGCGCGTGCCGGTGCTGCCCGACATGCCGACCATCGCCGAGCAGGGCGTGAAGGGCCTGGACATCGTGGGCTGGCAGGGCATCTTCGGGCCCGGCCACATGGACCCCGCCGTCGCGAAGAGGATCGGCGACCTGCTCGCGAAGATCGCGCGCTCGCCCGAGATGCTCAAGCTGATCGAGACGCAGGGCAACGAACCATCGGGCGCCTCGGGCCCCGCCTTCGCCGCCATCGTGAAGAACGACAGCGAGCGCTGGGGCGAGGTCATCAAGGCCGCCAACATCAAGCTCGACTGAGCGCAGGAGACATCGGAATGTTCGACACCATCATCCGCGGCGGCACGCTGGTCGACGGCAGCGGAGACCCGCGCTTCACGGGCGACATCGGCATCGTCGGCGGGCGCATCGCCGAGGTCGGCGGCAGGCTCGGTGCCGCGCATCGCGAGATCGATGCGCACGGCGCCATCGTCACGCCCGGCTGGGTCGACGTGCACACGCACTACGACGGCCAGGTGACCTGGGACCCCTATCTCAGTCCTTCCACCGACCATGGCGTGACCAGTGTCGTGATGGGCAACTGCGGCGTCGGCTTCGCGCCGGTGCACCGCGACAGGCGCGAGTGGCTCATCAGCGTGATGGAGGGCGTGGAGGACATTCCGGGCACCGTGCTGGCCGAGGGCATCGACTGGCAGTGGGAGAGCTTCCCCGAGTACCTCGACGCGCTCGAGCGCATGCCGCGCGCGCTCGACGTCGGCGCGCAGATTCCGCACTCGGCGCTGCGCACCTACGTGATGGGCGAGCGCGGCATCACGCACGACGAGGCCACGCCCGCCGACATCCAGGCCATGGTGCAACTGGTGCGCGAGGGCATGCGGGCCGGCGCGCTGGGCTTCTCGACCAGCCGCACCATCATCCACAAGTACCAGGGTCGCAAGTACCCGCCGGGCACCTTCGCCTCGCCCGACGAGATCCTCGGCATCGCGCGCGTGCTCGGCGAGGTCGGCCACGGCGTCTTCCAGATGACGTCGAACCACTACCAGATGGAGACCGAGCTGCCGTGGATGACGCAGCTCGCGCGCGAGAACAACCTGCCGGTGGCCTTCGCGCTGGTGCAGACCGACCAGACGCCCGACACCTGGAAGCGCCTGCTGGCCGCGCTCGACGAGACCCACCGGCAGAACGTGCCGCTCTATGGCGCCGTGGCGGGCCGGCCCGCGGGCATCCTGATGGCCTGGCTCGGTTCCACCCATCCGTTCATGGCGCATCCGCTGTGGCAGCAGATCGCGCCGCTGCCCTGGGACGAGAAGCTCGCGCGCCTGCGCGACCCGGCGGTGCGCGCGCAGCTGACCGACATGGACGCGCTGGCCGGCGCGGCCCGGCACGACAGCCGCATGGCCTACCTGACGCAGAGCTTCCACAAGATGTATGCGCTGGGCGCCGAGCCCGACTACGAGCCGCCGCAGGAACGCAGCGTGGCCGCGATCGCGCAGCGCGAGGGACGCACACCGCTGGAGGTGGTCTACGACATGCTGATGGACCTCGACGGCAAGGGCATCGTCTACTTCCCGAGCTTCAACTACGCCTACAACGACCTGAGCCAGCTGCATGCCGAGCTGCAGCATCCGCGCACGATGATGAGCCTGGCCGATGGCGGCGCGCACTGCGGCTACATCTGCGACGTCAGCATGCCGACCTACATGCTCACCCACTGGGCGCGCGACCGCAGCCGCGGACCCACGCTGCCGCTCGAGCTGATGGTGCAGCGGCAGACGCGCGACACCGCGCGCATCTACGGCCTGGAGGACCGCGGCCTGCTGCGGCCGGGCTACCTGGCCGACATCAACATCATCGATTTCGACCGGCTGCGCATCCCGCCGCCCCATGTCGCCTTCGACCTGCCGGCCGGCGGACGGCGATTGGTGCAGACCGCCGAGGGCTATCGCGCGACGCTGAAGGCGGGGCAGACCATCATGGAGAACGGGGAGCGCACGGGGGCGCTGCCCGGGAAGCTGATGCGGGGGCCGCAGCGCCGCGGGTGAGGGCGCCGTGGGACGTCAGCGCACGCAAGTGAAGCTGCTGGCGAGATCGACGTCGCCCGTCCCGTTGTAGCGCGGCCAGGCCGGGTACTCGCACAGCGGACGGGTGCGGCCGTTGTTGCCGGCGTTGGCGTCCGCCACCGTGGGATTGGAGGGCGCGAGGCCCTGCTCGACCCAGCGTTCGAGCGCATCGACCGAGTCGAAGCGCACGTCGTAGGCGCCGCCGCCGTGCCCGTAGCCGGGCACCTCGTAGTACTTGAGGAAGGCGTCGACCCGCGCGCTGCCCATCGCCGCGACGGCGCGCCGATGGAACTCCTCGGACGAGCCCGCGGGAATGAGTGGATCGGCCATGCCGTGCACGATCAGCACCTTGCCGCCCTTGTTCGCGAACGCGCTCAGATCGGGGTTGACGTCCAGCCGCGACGAGATGTAGCGCAGCCGCTGCTGGACATAGCCGTTCGCGTCGACGGCGAAGAGGAAGGGGTCGTAGCTGGCATCGCGGTAGACCATGTACTTCACGAAGGACTCGCCGATGTAGGTCGCGAACGCCATGTCGAAGCGCGAGGGCGTGGCCGGTGCGCTGCTGCCCATCGCGGGAATGACGCCGCCGTCGAAGATGTTGAGCGCGGCATAGCCGTCGGTGCCGTTGGCCAGCAGGTAGGGCAGCTTCAGCGGCGTGGCATAGGCACGGAAGCCCCCGATCTGGGCCGTCGACAGGCAGCCGTCGCCGCTGTCGGCGGCGCCCGGGCAGGCGAGAGTCGCGGGATCGAAGGCGCAGGCCGAGACCTTGGCGATCACGCCGTCCGTCGCGCCATCGAGCGCATCGCAGGCCGCGACCACCGAGCGGGTCAGCAGCTGCTGCTTGGCCGGGTTCGACCAGGCGCCGGGCGCGGCGAGCGCCTTCGAGGTGATCGCGTAGTTGGTCAGCATGCCCGTCAGCGACCAGGCGGGAAAGTAGGCGATGACACCGTCGTAGAGCGCGGGCCAGCGGTCCGCGACGTAGAGCGCCTCGCGGCCGCCGCCGGAGCCGCCGGCCGCATAGGTGCGCACGGGCGCCGCGCCGTAGCGCCGCGCGATCAGTTTCACCGCGACGTCGCGCGTCTTGCGCAGCTGGTCGCCGAAGTAGTTCTCGAGCGCCTCGTCGTTGAGCGCGAAGCTGGCCTCGGCGGCACTGCCGCTGTGTCCCGAATCGCTGCCGAAGGCGGCATAGCCGCGCGCCAGCGGCGTGGCGAGGCCCGAGGCACCGGGTGCGTTGCCGTTGCCCGCGATCACGCTGCCGTCGTAGCCGCCGCCCGTGAGCTGCATGGCCTTGCGGTTCCAGGCGGTCGGCAGGGCCAGGTCGAACTGGATCGGAGGAGCGCTGGCGTCGACCGGTGCGATCGATCCGGTGACGCGGCAGTACTCGCCGACCGCGGTCGATCCACTGCCCGCGGGCGCCACGAGCGTGGTGCTGGAGACCACGGCGCCCGAGGTCGGCAACGCGATGTCGGTGGCGGGGATGCCGAGCCCGTTCAAGGCGGCGCAGGCCTCGGCCGCGCTCAGAGCGGGTGCGGGAGGCGGCGCGGGCGTATTGGAGGCCGGCGCGGGCGCGGGAGCGAGGCCCGAAGCCACCGGGGCGAATCCGCCGCCTCCGCCGCCGCCACCGCATCCGGCCTGCACCGCGAGCGCGATGACCGAGACCGCGAGCGAGATCCTTCGCTTCGAAATCTGGGTCGCGGGGGTGTAGCTCTTTTTCATCTCGTCGTCTCCTGCGTCCGTGTTGGAAATTCCTGTCGCCTCATCGCCCGCGATAGACCGGCGGGCGCTTCTCCATGAAGGCACGCGGCCCTTCGCGCGCGTCCTCGCTGGCGAACACCGTGGCCTTGGCCTGGTTCTCGAGCGCGAAGCCTTCGGCGAGCGACAGCCCGCTGGCGGCGCGCGCGGTGCGCTTGATCGCCCGCAGCGCGAGCGGCCCGTTGCCTGCGATGCGTTCGGCCAGCGCGCGTGCCTCGGTCATCAGCGCCGGACCCGGCACCACGCGGTTGACCAGGCCGATCTCGCGGGCCCGCGCTGCGTCGATGGGTTCGCCGATCAGCATCAGTTCCATGGCCAGCGGCCACGGCAACTGCCGCGGCAGCCGCACCATCGAGCCCGCGAAGGGAATCAGCGCGCGCGTGGCCTCGGGCAGGGCGAAGCGGGCGTGCTCCGCCGCGATGCGCAGGTCCGTGCCGAGCATCAGCTCGAAGCCCGCGGCCATGCACACGCCGTTGATGGCGGCGATCACGGGCTTGTCGAGTTCGAAGTCGCGCAGGCCCGAGGCCGCGAGCACTCGCGGGTCGGACAGCAGGCGTCGGTCCCACTCGTCCTCTGGCGCGCGGGCTCCGCTCATCAGCGGCAGGGTGCGCGACAGGTCGCCGCCGGCGCAGAAGGCGCGCTCGCCGGTCGCCGTGACGATGGCCACGCGCAAGGCGTCGTCGGCCGCGAAGCGCATCACGGCATCCGCGAGCAGGCACAGCATGCGCGGCGTCAGCGCATGGTGCGTGGCGGGCGCGTCGAGCGTGATGGTGGCGATCGCGCCGTCGATGTCGAGGCGCACCGGCGGGCTCATGCGCCGCCTCCGGCGCGATCGTCGATCTCGTAAGGGATCGCGAAGGTGCGCATGAGCGCGTGCAGACGCTCGGCGTCGGGTGCGGCATCCGCCGCGGCGCGTCGGCGAAAGCGCGCATTCAACCCGCGCGCGCTGTCTTCCACCGCGACCGCCACGCCATCGAGCAGGCCGGCGTCGCGCAGGCGCTGCGTCAAGGCATGCTCGCAGGCCAGGGCCCGCAGCCGCGGCTTGTAGACCTTGCCGACGGCGGTCAGCGGGATCGCCGCGAGGACCTCGATGCGCTTGGGGAACGCGGGCCGTTCCGGAATGCGCGCATTGGCGAAGGCCGAGAGCGCCTCGGCGTCGACCCGCGATCCCGGCCGCAGCGACACGTAGGCCACCGGCAGTTCGCCCGCGTACTCGTCGGGCTCGCCCACGGCCGCGGCCAGCTCGACCTCGGGATGCTGGAGCAGCGCCGCCTCGATCACCTGCGGGTCGATGTTGTGGCTGCTGCGGATGATCAGGTCCTTGGCGCGCCCGGTCACGAACACGCGGCGCTGCGCATCGACATGGCCGATGTCGCCGGTGATCAGCCAGCCATCCTCGAAGGTGCCGGCGTTGCGGTGCGCTTCCGTGTAGCCGGGGCCCACGTTGGGGCCGCGCAGGCGCAGCACGCCGCTCTCGCCCGGCGCGCAGTCGCGGCCGTCGTGCGCGACGGCCTTGACCTCGGTGAAGGGCAGTGGAATGCCGCAGGAGCCGTGCACGCGCGGCGCGAGAAAGGGTTCGATGCTGACCACGCCCGCGCACTCGGTCATGCCGAGGATGTTGCGCACCGGGATGCCGAACTTCTGCTCGAAGGCATTGGCCAGTTCGTTGGGCAGCGGCGAGCCGCCGGTGAGCAGGGTGCGCACGCGGGCATGGTCCGCGGGTTCGGCCTCGAGCCCGAGCAGCGTCGCGATCACTGTCGGCACCGCGGCCAGCAGGCTCACGTCGTGCTGCCGCACGACGCTCCAGTAGCGCCGCACCAGTGCCGTGTTGCGCAGCCCGAGCAGGGTCGGCAGCACGATGCGCGCACCGCTCAGCAGCGCCGAGAGCCCGTAGACGAAGGAGCCGGCGACATGGAACAGCGGGAAGCCGTTGAGGATCGTGTCGTCCTCGCGCATCGCATACAGCTGGGCCGCGCTCCAGGCGGCATGCAGCTGGTTGCGCTGCGTGTGCTGCGCGAGCTTGGGCGCGCCGGTCGTGCCGCCGGTGTGGAAGAGGGCGGCCAGTCCGTCGGTAGATCGTGCTGGAAGCGCCGCATCCGGCGCCATCCGCGACAGGGCCGTGTCGAAGTCGATCGCGCCCGGCGCCCCGCCGACGGCGAGCACCTGGCGCAGCGCGGGGCAGGCGTCGGCCAGCGTCGCGGCACGCGACCAGATGTCGAGCTCGGGATGCGGGCCCAGCGCCACCAGGATGTTCGCGCCCGAGGCCCGCACGAGTTCGGCCAGGTGCGCGGCGTCGAGCAGGTAGTTGATCGGGCAGACGATGCCCGCGGTCTCGGCGCCCAGCAGCGTCAGCCAGGCCTGCGGAATGGCCGGCAGCAGCATCGCGACGCGCGGCGTCTCGCCGGGCACGAGGCTGGCGAAGAGATTCGCGGCGCGGCGGATGTCGGCGAGCAGGTCGGCGTAGCGCCAGTGCCGCGGCGGCGTTTCGGGATCGGCATCGGGCAGGTAGCTCAGCGCGATGCGCGTGGGGTGCCGGGCGGCGACCTCGCACAGCGCGTCGTAGACGTGGTCGTGGGCCATGAAGGAGGCGTAGGGCCGCGCTTCGATGCGCGCGAGGTCCTCCGCGTCGCGGATACGGTGGTGTTGCATGGGTCGATGGGGCGCGGTCGGCGCCCGCCTCCTGGTTGTCAGTCGCCGCGGAATCCGGAGGCCTTCACGACCGCGGCCCAGCGTGCCGCTTCCTCGCGCAGCATGCGGTCGGTGTCGGTGCGGCCCGCGCCGACGATGCTGAAGCCGGCTTCCACCAGCTTGGCGCGCGCGTCCTCGGGCTGGACGGCCTTCACGGACTCTGCACCGAGCAGGTCGAGGATGGCCGGCGGCGTGCCCTGGGGCGCCATGAGCGCGAACCAGGAGGAGATGTCGATCTTCGGATAGCCCGACTCCGCCATGGTCGGCACCTCGGGCAGCAGCGGCGAGCGCCGCGGCGCGGTGGTGGCGAGCGCGCGCATCTTGCCGCCCTTGATCTGCGCGTTGCCGAGCGCCGTGGAGACGAAGGCGGCCGCGACGTCGCCCGAAAGGATGGCCGTGACCGCGTCGCCGGTGGTCCGGTAGTGGACCGGCTCGACCTGGAAGCCGGCCGCCTCGCCGAACAGCTCGGCGCCGAAGTGGCCCGAGGTGCCGGCGCCGAAGGTGCCGAAGTTGAGCCGGCCGGTCTGCGCGCGCGCCGCCTTGACCAAGTCCGCCACCGTCCTGTGCGGCGAGTTCGCGGGCACGGCCAGCAGGAAGTCGACGCGCGCGACCTCGCTGATGCCGGTGAGCTCGCGGCTCGGCGCGTAGCCGAGCTTGCCGAAGGCGGCCGGTGCGATCGAGATCGAGCCGACCTCGCCGAGCAGCAGCGTGTAGCCGTCGGGCACGGCCTTGGCGACCGTCAGTGCCGCGATCTGCCCGCCGGCGCCGGGCTTGTTGTCGACCACCACCTGCTGCTTGAGCAGCTCCGACAGCCGGATCGCGAACAGCCGCGCCAGCACGTCGGGCGCCGTGCCGGGCGCATAGCCCACGGCCAGGCGGATCGGGCGGTCGGGATAGGCCTGTGCGCGGGCGGCGAGGGGCCACTGCGCGAGGGTGGGCACCAGGGAGGCGGCGAGCAGGGCGCGGCGTGAGAGCGTCATGGGGATTCCTTTGGCCGCCAGTGTCGCGATGGGGGACTTTTCGTCTGTCCCCCGCGATGTAGACAGGGCGCGCCCTGAGGGGGAAAACCCGGTGCGGCCCGAAGGCGCCGCGCCGATAGGCTCCGGGCATCCCATCGGTTGTGTCCATGCAGCTTATCCCTCTTTCGTCCGCCACGCCCGCGCTCGCCACCAGCGCGGACGGACGCGCCGTGGATGCCATGGCGGGACTGATCGCCTGCATCGGCGGCCACGGCTTCGCCAACGACGCGCTGGCGCAGCTCAACCGCTGGCTGCCGGTCTCATGGCTGTCGGTGTTCCGGCTGTCGGACCATGCGCCGCCGCGCATGCCCGCGTCGGGCAGCTACCGCGCGCCCGACGGCACCGCGGAATCGTGGGCCGTGTACCGCTCTTCGCTGTATCGGCAGGACCAGACCTTTCTCGCGGCGCGCGAGCAGATCGGCCAGGCCCGCTGCACGCTCGTGCACTGGCACGCGAAGGAGATTCCGGCCCCGCATCGCGAGCGCATCTACACGCGGCACGGCCTGCGCGAGCGGCTCTCGGTGGTCTGCAAGGACCAGGACGATGGCCTGCTGGCGATCAACCTCTACCGGCACGAGAGCCTGCCGCTCTTCACGGACGAGGAGATCGAGTGGGTCGGCATGGGCGCGCCGATCCTGACCTCCTGCGTGCAGCGCCACCTCGACCTCGCCGGTGCACGCGAGCAATCCTTCGATGCCCGGCTGTCGGGGCTCACGCGCAGGGAGCGCGAGGTCTGCGAGCGCATGCTCAAGGGCTGGACCTACGAAGGCATCGCCAGCGATCTCGGCATTTCCGCCGGCACGGTCAAGACCTTCAGGGACCGTGCCTTCGATCGCCTGGGCATCCACCACCGCAACGAGCTGTTCGCATTGGTGCTGGTGAACACGCCCTAGACGTGCAGCGCCGCGAGCGCGCCGATCGAGATGCCGGCGAGCGCTACGCCGTACATGGCGCGCTCCAGCCACTTCCTGCGCGTCAGCAGCGCGATGGCCGCGAGAGCGATCGACACCTGCAGCACCGTGGTGGCCTGCGCCCAGCGGTGGTGCTGGTGCATCTGTTCCTCGGAGGCCGTGTCCCAGCGGACGGACTCTTCCTCGAGCTTCTTGGCCGCGGCCTGGATCTCGCCCTTCTCCTGCTCGTAGCGCGTCACCTTCACCTGCCAGCCCTGGCGCCGGGCGTCATCGGTGGCGGTGTCGCGCGCGAACTCGGCCAGCGCCTGCTTGGTGCTCTTCGACTGGAAGTAATTCCACTGGTTCGAGGCCTCGGTCTTCTTGATGGCCGCGTTGTTCTTGTAGAGCCCGGCATTGGCCTGCGTGGCGCCGCCCATGTACGCGAAGATCGCGCCGATGGTGGCGATGGCCGCGGTGCAGACGGCGATCTTTCCCGTGACGCTCATGCCGGCGCCCTCGGCCGCATCGCCGTGGCCATGGCCGCCGGACGCGGCGTGTTCGAGTTCGTGGTCGTGCGGGCCGTGCACGTGGAATCCGTGTCCTGACATGGGGTCCTTTGTTTTCAGAAAGATATGGAGCGGCGCGGGAGTATGCATGGGCGTGGCGCGGTTGCGGCCTTGGGGAAAGTCCTGTCGGCTGAGGCTGCCTGCCAGGGGCGGCCGCGGGTTCACTTCCATAATGGCGGCCAGTCCAGCTCTCTCGAAACCCCCGCAGACATGTCCGTCACCAAAGCCGCCACGCCGCGTCGCGCCCCCCGGGGCGAAAAATCCGAGCGCACCCAGGCGAGCCTGCTGGCGGCGGCGCGCGAGGTCTTCGCCGAGCGCGGTTTCGAGCGCTCGACGACCTCGGAGATCGCCCAGCGCGCGGGGGTGTCGGAGGCGACGCTCTTCACCTACTTCGAAAGCAAGCGGCGCCTGTGCATCGACGTGGTGGGCCGCTGGTACGACGAGATCAGCATCGAGCTCGAGGAGCAGGTGCCGGCGATCGCCGGATTCGAGGCCAGGCTGCGCTTCGTGATCCAGCGGCACCTGACCCATCTGATGGGCGACGGCATCGGGCTGTGCGCGCTGGTCCTCGGCGAGGGGCGGATGGTCGATGCCGAGTTCTCCGGGCTCATCGCCGAACTCAAGCGGCGCTACACCTCGCCCTTCATGGCGGCGTTGAGCGAGGCGCGCGAACTCGGCGAGGTGCGCGGCGACGTGCCGCTGCGCCTGATGCGCGACATGGTGTACGGCTCGATGGAACACGTGCTGTGGGACTACGTGACCACCGGCACCAAGCCCTCCATCGCATCGACCGCCTCGCAGCTGAGCGCGATGCTGATGGCGGCGTTCTCGCTCGAGCCAGCGCCGGCGCGCGCCGCCCGCCGCTTCCAGTCCGATGTGCTCGCGGCGGTGCGCCGGCTCGAGCGCGACGCGGGTCCGGCAGAAGACGCCTCCTAGCGCGTTGGCCGGGCCGGCCGGCCGTACATCCGTCGTCCTCCAAAAAATGAGTCAGGCTCAAGCCGTGCGTGCGCGGCTGACATTGGCGTGCCTGTTGCCAACCTTGGAATTACACATGTATAGTTGAGTGACACTCAAATTTAAGGTGCGGAGACCACGATGGGACACGGTGACCCGGAGATCCAGCGCGCATTGCGCTCGGTTTCCCTCGACGACAAGTACGACGGCGGCAGCGGCGTGGCCTACCTGAGCGGCACTCAGGCGCTGGTCCGCCTGCTGCTGAACCAGGGGGAGCGGGATCGCCGCGCGGGGTTGCGTACGGGCGGCTTCGTCAGCGGCTACCGCGGCTCGCCGCTGTCGGGGCTCGACCAGGCGCTGTGGGGCGCGCGGGCCCGGCTCGAGGCGCGCGACATCCGGTTCCAGCCGGCGATCAACGAGGACCTGGCCGCCACGGCCTGCTGGGGTTCGCAACAGCTCGCGCTGTTTCCCGAGGAGGCCAGGGTCGATGGCGTCTTCGCCCTGTGGTACGGCAAGGGGCCCGGCGTCGACCGCAGCGGCGACGCGCTCAAGCACGGCAACGGCGCCGGCACCTCGCGGCTCGGCGGCGTGCTGGTGCTGGCGGCCGACGACCACACGGCCAAGTCCTCGACCTTCGGCCACCAGAGCGAGCAGGCGCTGGTGGCGGCGTTCATCCCGGTGCTGTATCCCAGCAGCGTGCAGGAGTACCTCGACCTCGGCGTGCATGGCTGGGCGATGAGCCGCCACAGCGGCCTGTGGGTGGGCATGAAATGCGTGTCGGACGTGGTGGAGACCACGGCCGTCGCCGACGTGGACCCGCAACGGGTGATGGTGAAGCTGCCGGACGCGGGCGAAGCGCCATCGCAGGACCTGCACATCCGCTGGCCCGACGTCTGGGCCGAGCAGGAGCCGCGCATCGTGCGGCACAAGCTGCCCGCCGCGCTCGCCTACTGCCGCGCCAACGGGCTCAACACGATCGCGCTCAAGACGGCCTCGTCGAGACTCGGCATCGTGTGCGCGGGCAAGAGCTACAACGACGTGCGCGAAGCCCTGCGCCTGCTGGGGTGGACCGACGCGCAGGCCGCCGAGCGCGGCGTGGCGGTGCTCAAGCTCGGCATGGTCTGGCCGCTGGAGCCGGAGATCGTGCGCGAGTTCGCGAACGGTCTCGATGAGCTGCTCGTGGTCGAGGAGAAGCGCCCGCTGATCGAGCAGCAGCTCAAGGACGAGCTCTATGCGGACGCCGTCGAGGGCCGCAAGGCCATCCGCATCTCGGGCAAGAGCCGCGGTGGCATCGGCGGGGAATGGAGCGTGGGCGCCGACGAACGCCTGCTGCGCAGCGACTACGAGCTCACGCCGCCGGAGATCGCCGCCGCGATCGCCGAACGCCTGGGCCTTCCGGTCAATGCCTTCGAGGCCGACCCGCGCGCCGCGGCGCATGGCGCACCGTCGGCGCCGGCCGCGGTGCGCAAGCCCTACTTCTGCTCGGGCTGCCCGCACAACACCTCCACCGTGGTGCCCGAAGGATCGCGCGCCATGGCCGGCATCGGCTGCCACTACATGGCGAACTGGATGGACCGCGACACCAAGGCCTACACCCACATGGGCGCCGAGGGCGTGCCGTGGATCGCGCAGCGCCTGTTCTCGACGCGCAGGCACATCTTCGTGAACCTCGGCGACGGCACGTACTTCCACTCGGGCTCGCTGGCGATCCGGCAGGCGGTGGCGGCCGATGCCTGCGTGACCTACAAGGTGCTGTTCAACGACGCGGTGGCCATGACGGGCGGACAGCCGGTGGAAGGCCAGCTCACCGTCTCGCGCATTTCCGAGCAGGTCGCCGCCGAGGGCGTGCGCCGCATCGCGGTCGTCAGCGACGACATCGGGAAGTACCGCGACGCGGGCACGCGCTTCGCCGCCGGCACGACGGTGCACGAGCGCGGCGAACTCGACCGCGTGCAGCGCCAACTCGCCGCCTTCGAGGGCGTGTCGGTGCTGATCTACGACCAGACCTGCGCGAGCGAGAAGCGCAGGCGCCGCAAGCGCGGCAGCTATCCCGACCCGGCCATCCGCTACGTCATCAATCCCGAGGTGTGCGAGGGCTGCGGCGACTGTTCGGTCAAGAGCAACTGCCTGTCGGTGGAGCCGCTGGAGACGGAGCTGGGGCGCAAGCGCAGGATCAATCAGTCGTCCTGCAACAAGGACTTCTCCTGCGCCCAGGGCTTCTGCCCGAGCTTCGTGGCGGTGAAAGGCGGCAAGCTTCGCTCGAGCCCGTCCAGGAGCGACGTGCTCGCCTGGGAGCCGCCGCCGGAGCCGGTGGTGCCCGAACTCGACGGCACCTGCGGCATCCTCGTCAACGGCGTCGGCGGAACCGGCGTGGTGACCATCGGCAGCCTGATCGGCATGGCGGCCCACCTGAGCCACCGCGGCTGCAGCGTGCTCGACATGGCGGGGCTCGCGCAGAAGGGTGGGGCGGTGTGGAGCCACGTGCAGCTCGCGCCCACGCAGTCGGCGATCCTGTCGTCGCGGATCGCGTCGGCGCAGGCGGACGTGCTGATCGGCTGCGACCTCGTCGTGAGCGCGCATCCCGACAGCCTCGCCCGCCTGCGCGAGGGCCGCACCCGCGCGGTGGTGAACCTCGACGTGGCGCCGACCTCGGAGTTCGTGAAGAACGCGGACTGGAAGCTGCCGACGCAGGCGCTGAAGGCGGCGCTGGAAAAAGCCTGCGGCGCGGACGTGCAGTGGCTCAAGGCGCAGGAGGCGGCCACCTGGGCGCTCGGCGACGCCATCTACGCCAACCTCGTCATGCTCGGCTTCGCCTGGCAGAAGGGATGGATTCCGCTGTCGTCGCAGGCGCTCGAACGCGCGATCGAACTCAACGGGCAGCAGGTCGAGAAGAACAAGCAGGCGTTCCGGCTCGGCCGCTGGTGGGCGCACGACGCGCCGCGCGTGCTCGCCGCGATGAAGCCCGCGAGCACGGTCCAGTGGCTGCCGCGCGTCAACCGCACGCCCGAGGACACCGTCGCGCGCCTGTCCGAGCGGCTGGTGGCCTATCAGGGGCTGGCGTATGCGCGCCGGTTCGCCGCCTTCGTCCAACTCGTCGACAGCCAGTGCGCCGACGAGACGCACCGTCAAAGTTTTGTGGTTGCAGTGGCGCAGAACCTTTTCAAGCTCATGGCCTACAAGGATGAGTACGAGGTCGCGCGCCTTCATTCCGATCCGGAATTCATGGATTCGATCCGCCGTCAGTTCGACGGAGAGATCCAGCTGCAATACCACCTCGCACCGCCCCTGCTCGCCAAAAAGAACGACAAGGGCGAGCTTCAGAAGACGGCCTACGGCGCCTGGATGGGCCGGGCCTTTCGCGTGCTGCGGCACGGCAAGGTGCTGCGCGGCACGCCCTTCGACATCTTCGGCTACACACACGAGCGCCGCACCGAGCGCGCGCTCGTCGAGGAGTACCGCGCCGCGATCGGCGCCGTGGTCGCGCACCTGGGCAGCCATGCATCGGAGTGCCTGGAACTCGCGCGGTTGCCGCAGCAGATTCGCGGCTACGGCCATGTGAAGAAGCGCGCGGTCGCGGCGGCGCGGGCGCGCCAGGCCGAACTCTTCGAGTCCATCACCGGCAAGCCGCTGCCGCCGGGGACGATGGCGGACGGCTACGGCAAGTACCTGGAGTACGGCTGGTGACAAACGCTTCGCAAACGACGGACCGACACAGCCGCAGCGCCGTGCGCGCGGCGGAAGGCATCCTCTCGACGCTGGACGACGGCGCGTGGCGCATCCAGATCCATCGCGCGTCCAAGCGCAATGCGCTCACGATGACCATGTTCAGCGCCCTGGCCGAGAGCCTGGGGCTGGCGCAGTCCAACGACGCCGTACGGGCGATCACCCTGTCCGGCCTCGGGCCCAATTTCTGCGCGGGCCACGACCTGAGCGCCTTCGACAGCTGGCCGCAGGGCGCGGGAGACCCGGTGCCGCGCTTCCTTCATGCATTGGCCGACGTGCGCAAGCCGCTGCTCATCGGCGTGCACGGCTCGGCCGCCGGCATTGGCGTGACGATGCTGCTGCACGCGGACTGGGTGGTCGCGACACCCGACGCGGTCATGAAGCTGCCGTTCGTCGACCTGGGCATCGCGCCCGAGGCCGGGAGCTCCCTTCTGTTGGCGCGCGCCATCGGCGCGCACAGGGCGAGGCGCTTGCTGCTGGGCGGCGAAGCCTTCACCGGGCAGCAGGCCTGCGAATGGGGGCTGGTCTCCGAATTGGCACCCGCGCATGAACTCGCGACCTGCCTGCAGCACCGGGCCCGCGCCTTGGCGGCCAAGGACCCGAAGACCTGCCGCCGCATCAAGTCGCTGCTGGTCCCGGCCGACGAGGTGCATGCACGCATCGACGAGGAGATCGAACTGATCAACACGAGCGTGGCCGAGCGCCGCGCCTTGCAGCCGACCGGATGAATCCAGCCATGACAGCACCGACACCGCGCAAGGCGCACATCGTGTATGCCCATCCCGAACCGAAGTCCTTCGTCGCGGCGATGCGCGACCGGGTGTCCGAGCGGCTGACCGCCGGCGGCTGGCAGGTCGGGCTCTCGGATCTCCACGCCATGGGCTTCAACCCGGTGGCGAGCGCGGCCGACTTCGTCGAGCGCGAGAAGCCCGACTACCTGGTCTATTCGCTCGAGCAGCGCCATGGATGGCAGCGCCGGGCCCTGGCCCCCGACATCCTCGCGGAGGTCGAGGCCGTCAGGCAGGCCGAGCTGCTGGTGCTGGTGTTCCCCGTGTTCTGGTTCTCGGTGCCGGCCATCTTGAAGGGCTGGATCGACCGCGTGTTCCTGTCGGGGCTCTTCTACGGCGGCAAGCGCATCTACGACCGCGCGCCCATGGCGGGCAGGCGCGCGCTGGTCGTCACCTCGCTGGGCGGACGCAGCCACATGTTCGGCGACACCGGCATCCACGGATCGATTGAACTGATGCTTCGGCCCTTGCTGCAGGGCTCGCTCGGCTATGTGGGCTACGAGGTGTTCAAGCCTTTCGTGGCCTACCACGTGCCCTATGTGACGCAGGCCGAGCGCGGCGCGATGCTCGAGCAACTCGGCCGGGAGATCGATGCGCTGTCGCGGCGCGAGATCTTGGCCTTTCCCTCGCTCGACGGCTATGACGAGCTGCTTCGCCCCCTCGAGAGAAGCGCGGCAGGGATGGGGTAGGGCGCGGGGAAAAATCCTACCGGGACTACCGATGCGCGCCCACGGCCCGCGCGCGGCGCGCGCGTAGCGTGCCTTCTTTGTCGCAAAGGAAGCGCCCGCATGGCCCACAGGAAAGTCGCCGAACTCGTCATCGAAACCCTGCAGAAGGCGGGAGCCAGGCGTTGCTATGGCATCGTCGGCGACACCTTGAACCACGTCACGGACGCGATCCGCCGCAGCGAGATCGAATGGGTGCATGTGCGCCACGAGGAAGCGGCCGCCTTCGCCGCCGGCGCGGAGTCGTACCTGACGGGCGAGCTCACGGTGTGCGCGGGCTCGTGCGGGCCGGGCGGCCTGCACTTCATCAACGGCGTCTTCGAGGCGAACCGCAACCGCGCGCCGGTGGTGCTGATCGCGAGCCAGATCGTGACGGCCGAACTCGGCATGGAGTTTCCGCAGGAGGTCGACTTCAAGTCGCTCTATGCCGGTTGCAGCGTCTTCTGCGAGCAGGTGCAATCGGCCGAGCAGGCGCAGCGCGTGGTGGCGCTCGCGGCCCAGGCGGCGTTGTCGCGCCGCGGCGTGGCCGTCGTCATCCTGCCGAGCGACATCGCGCAGGCGGAGGTGAAGGAAGGACTCGGCTTCTCGGTGCACCGCGCCGCGCCCGTGATCCGGCCCAACGATGCCGAGCTCGCGCAGCTGGCGGCCTTGCTGGGCAAGGGAAGGAAGATCGCGATCTATGCGGGCCATGGTTGCGAGGGCGCGCACGAGATGCTGCTGGCGCTCGGCCAGTGCCTGAAGGCGCCGATCGCCCACACCTCGCGCGCCAAGGATTTCGTGGAGTACGACAACCCCTTCAACATGGGCATGACCGGCATCTTCGGCGTGGAGTCGGGCTACCGCGCGCTGCAGGAGTGCGACACGCTGCTGCTGCTGGGCGCCGACTTCGCCTGGAGCCAGTTCTATCCGGCCAGGGCGACCATCCTGCAGATCGACGTCGACGGCAGCCACCTTGGACGCCGCCATCCGGTGGCACTGGGGCTGGTGGGCGACATCGCGCACACGATCGAGGCGCTGATCCCTCTGCTCGAGGAGCGTGCCGACCGGAGTTTTCTCGACGAGTGCCTGCGCCACCGCAAGGCTTCGCTGGAGACGCTGCGCAGCGACGAACGGCCCGGCAAGGCGGGGCTGATCCATCCGCAGCACCTCACGCGGGTGATCGACGAGCTGGCGGCCGACGACGCCATCTTCACCGCCGATGGCGGCAGCCCGATGGTGTGGTCGCTGCGCCACCTCACGATGAACGGCCGCCGCCGCACGCTCGTGAGCCTGCTGCACGGGACCATGGCCAACGCCATGCCGCAGGCGCTGGGCGCGCAGAAGGCCTTTCCCGGCCGGCAGGTGATCTCGCTGTCGGGCGACGGCGGCATCGCGATGCTGCTGGGCGACCTGATGACGGCCGTGCAGGAGAAGCTGCCGATCAAGGTCGTGGTCTACAACAACGCGAGCCTGAACTTCGTGGAGCTCGAGCAGAAGGTCGAGGGGCTGCTCGACAACTACACCGACCTGCTGAACCCCGACTTCGCGCGGCTGGCGGAGGTGATCGGCTTCTACGGGCAGAAGGTGGAGCGCGCCGAGCAGCTGCCCGATGCCGTGCGCGCCTGCCTCGCGCATCCCGGGCCGGCGCTGCTCGACGTGAAGGTCAACCGCACGGAGCTGGTGATGCCGCCGAAGGTGGAATTCAGCCAGGTCGCGGGCACGATGCTGTATTCCGCCAAGGCGGTGCTCGGCGGGCGTTCGTCGGATGTGGTGGACCTGATCAAGGACAACTTCACCGAATGACGCCGAGCCTGTCCATGCTGCACGGCAACGTCCTTCTTTCCCATGGCGAGACGCTGCTGCGCCTGTTCGTCGCTGCCGCGCTCGGCAGCCTGGTCGGCCTGGAGCGCGAGCGATTGCTGTGGGCCGCGGGCATCCGCACGCACATGCTGGTGAGCGTGGGTGCCTGCCTCTTCATGCTGGTGTCGGCCTACGGCTTCGCGGACAGCCTGCGGGGCGAGCACGTGGTGCTCGATCCTTCGCGCGCGGCCGCGCAGGTGGTGTCGGGCATCGGCTTCCTCGGCGCCGGCGCGATCCTCGCGCGCGGGGAGATCGTGCGCGGTCTCACGACCGCCGCGAGCATCTGGACCGTGGCCGCGATCGGGCTCGCGGTCGGCGGCGGGCTGTACTTTCCGGCGGCCGCTTCGACCGTGATCATCCTGGTGATCCTCGCCGGCATCAAGCCGCTGGAAGAGGCCTACCGCGCGCGCAGCCAGAGCTGCCGGCTGCGCGTGGTCGCAAAGCACGGCGCGGTGAGCCCGGAGTCGCTCGAGCAGGGCCTCGACCTGCAGCCCGCGCGGCTGCGGCGCTTCCTGGTCGCGGTGCGGCCGGGCGGCGAGCTCGACGACATCACGGTGCAGCTGGTGCGCGTGTCGTCGGCCGACATCGGCAATTTCGTGCAGCGGCTCGAGGCGCTGGAAGGCGTGCAGTCGGTCGAGGTGGTGACGCGCGGCGGCGGGCACGGGGCCGAGGCCAGCTGACGTCGTAGCGCGGACTCAAGCCTGAGGTTGCGCGGCGAGTTCGTGGCTGCGCAGCGAGGGCTCGAGCGAGAGCGCACGCCGCGCCGACTGCGCCCGCGCGGCATCGAGTTCGACCAGCAGGCTGACTTCTCCCGCCACGCTGGTGGCGATCGGCACGCCATCGCAATACAGCACGCGCGAGCCCGCGACCCGCGGCACCTTGGGACCGTTCACGACGGTGCCCAGCAGGTTGGCCGGGTCGCTGGCCGCGAGCGCGATCAGCGCGCCGTCGCCCGGCTCGCGGCGCACGCGCCGCATCGATGCCACCGCCTCGGGCAAGGCGAACTGCTCGCCCGACACGCCGGCGATGAAGCGGCCGCCACGGATCTCGCCGCGCGCCTCGAGCCGGCGGCACACGCGCACCAGCTCGCGCCAGGGCGGCAGCCACGCGGCTTCGCGCTCGAGCAGCCGCCAGCAGACCACGCCATAGCGGCGCAGCAGCACGTGCACCACCTGTTCGATCGCCTCGGCGGAGCTGGCGGCCATCGCTTCGGCGGCGGCGGGTGGCCGCACCAGGGTCCAGCGCCCGGCGTCCTCGATGCTGAAGAGCGGCGCGCGCCGCCGGCGCCGCAGGTCGGCCGAGGCGCGCTTGGCGGCCGGCACCAGCAGGGCGCGCAGGCCCGCGTAGCTGTCGCAGCGCGCGCGGCCCTTGGCGACCAGTTCGGTCAGCGCCTCCTCGATCTCGACCGGCAGCAGCCGGGTGCCGTGCGCGATCTCGTCGAAGAAGCAGGCGCCGTGCTGGGCCAGGTGCGCGGCGACGCGTGAAGCGCGCGAGCCCAGGTTGTCGTCGTCGGCAGGCGTGGGCGCGAGCGTGGTCCACAGCGCCGAACTGCGGCGCGGCAGCAGCACCACCGGCGTGGCGCGCAGCGACAGGCTGCCCGCGCCCTTGCGCCCCTCGGTGGCCGTCGGCCGCAGCCGCGTCCACAGCACGCGCCCGGCGGTGCACAGGTCGTCGAGCCAGGCGCCCGCGTAGTCGCTCACGCGCGCGGGCAGCAGCTCGGCCTCCCACAGCGGCGCGGGCGCTTCATAGCCTTCGAGCTGCGAGAGGATGCCCGACAGCGCTTCCGGGCCGCTCACGCGCGAGCCCGCGCCGATGTGCTGCCATTCGAAGAGGAAGCGCACGAAGTTGCGCGGCTCGATCGGTTCGATCTCGCGGCGCAGGCGTCCGAGCGTGTAGCGGTGGATGCGTGCCAGCAGATGGCGCTCGCACCATTCGGGCTCGGTGCCGCCGGGCGTGAAGCGGCCCTGCAGCACGCTGCCTTCGGTCTGCAGCGCGAGCAGGGCGCCTTCGACGTCGGCGGTCGACAGGAAGAGTGGCGTGGCGAGCTGCGCGACGGTCACCGGGCCGAGCCCGCCCAGGCGCGAGCGCAGCAGTTCGCGCAGCGCGGTGTCGCGATCGGCGGGTTGCTCGGCGTCGTCCGGCGCGGCGATGGCGGGCTGCATCGGCGCATCGGGCGCCACGGTACGCAGCAGGCCCAGCCGCTCGGCCGTCACCCACAGGCCGCGCGCGGTGCGGCCCTTGCCTTCGAGCAGCAGGCGCGTCGCGCGGCCGGCCTTGGCGAGGGCCGTCAGCCATTTCTTCCAGTCCGCCTGCCGGGCCACCTCGTCGTCGTTCAGGGCGCCGAGCATGCCGAGCGCCTCGTGCATCTCGTCGACGCTGCGCGGCTGCGGCCAGGCTTCCTCGCGCACGCTGGCGATGGCCTGCGCGTCGAGCTGGCCGACGTCGTCGGCGCTCTGCGGATCGGTGTAGCGCCGGTTCTGCACGGCCTGCGTGCGGCGTTCCTCCAGGGGCGCATCGTCGAGGAAGGCATAGGGCCGCGCGTTCAGGGCCTCGAGCGCGAGCGGCGAGGGCGCGCTCAGATCGCGCGCCAGCACGCGCACCGCGCCGGCCTCCATGCGCCGCAGCAGCGCGAGCCAGCCGTCGGCATCCATCGCGTCGTGCAGGCAGTCGTCGAGCGTCTGCGCGACCAGCGGATGCTCGGGGATCTCGCGCTCGCCGACGATGTTCTCCGCGCATGCGACCTGGTCGGGAAAGACGGCCGCGAGCAGGTCCTCGGAACGCATGCGCTGCAGCTGCGGCGCCACCTTGCGCCCGCCGGTGAAGCGCGGTAGCGCGAGCGCGGTGGTGGCGTTCCAGCGCCAGCGCACGCCGAACAGGGGCGCGTCGAGCAGCGCCTGCACCAGCACGTGCAGCGCCGAGGCCGAATGCAGGTAGCGCGCCACCTCGTCGAGCGGGAAGCTGTGGCTGGTGGAGAGCGACAGCACGATCGCGTCCTCGGTCGCCGCGGCCTGCAGCTCGAAGTTGAAGGTGCGGCAGAAGCGCTTGCGCAGCGCCAGGCCCCAGGCGCGGTTGAGCCGGCTGCCGAAGGGCGAATGGATCACCAGCTGCATGCCGCCCGAGGCATCGAAGAAGCGCTCCATCACGAGCGTGTGTTGGGTCGGCAGGTCGCCGAGCACGGCACGCGCCTGGGCGAGGTGCGCGGCGATCTGGCGCGCGGCTTCCTCGTCGAGGCCGATGGTTTGCGTCAGCAGCGCCATCGCCGCGTCGAGGCCGCCCGTTGCGAGCGCCTGCGCGACTTCTTCGCGCAGCCGCGACACGCCGAACGACAGCTCGTCGCTGCGACCCGGCGCCTCGCCGAGCCAGAACGGAATGTTGGGCGCCGCGCCCTGGGCATCTTCCACCCGCACGCGGCCCGGCTCGATCTTGAGGATGCGGTAGCTGGTATTGCCGAGCTGGAACACGTCGCCCGCGAGGCTCTCGATGGCGAAGTCCTCGTTGACGGTGCCGATCTTGTCGGCCTGCGGCTCCAGCACGACCGTGTAGTCGCCCGTCTCGGGGATGGTGCCGCCGGAGGTCAGCGCGGTCATGCGCGCGCCCTTGCGTTCGCGCAGCAGGTGGTGCACGGCGTCGCGGTGCACGTAGCCCGCGCGCTGGCCCTGCCGCGTGACGAAGCCTTCCGACACCATGCGCACCACCTCCATGAAGCGCGCATGCGGCAGCTGGGCATAGGGCCAGGCGCGGCGCACCAGGGCGAACAGCTGGTCCTCGTTCCATTCGCGGCAGGCGGTCTCGGCCACGATCTGCTGCGCCAGCACGTCCAGCGGCGCCGGCAGCACGCGCAGCGCGTCGAGCTCGCCGCGGCGGATGCAGTCGAGCAGGGCGGCGCATTCGACCAGCTCGTCGCGCGACTGCGCGAAGAGCCGCGCCTTCGGCACGCCGCCCACCGCATGGCCCGAGCGCCCGGCGCGCTGCAGGAAGGTGGCGATGGCGCGCGGCGAGCCGAGCTGGCACACGAGGTCGACATCGCCGATGTCCAGGCCCAGCTCGAGCGAGGCCGTGGCGACGAGCACCTTGAGCTCGCCGCGCTTCAAGCGCTGCTCGGCGGCCAGCCGCGTCTCCTTCGACAGGCTGCCGTGGTGCGCGGCCACCGCCTCCTTGCCGAGGATGTCGCCCAGGTGCCGCGCCGCGCGCTCGGCCATGCGGCGCGTGTTGACGAACACCAGCGTGGTCTTGTGCAGCCAGACGAGCTCGGCCACGCGCGCATACACCTGCGTCCACTGGTCGCCCGACATCACGGCCTCGAGCGGCGTGGGCGGCAGCTCGAGCGCGAGGTCGCGCTGCCTGGCATAGCCGATGTCGACGATCTCGCAATCGGCCGTGCCGTCGGCGCGCAAGGCGCCCGCGCCGACCAGGAAGCGCGCCACCTCGTCGATGGGCTTCTGCGTGGCCGAGAGACCGATGCGCACCGGCCGCGTCGCGCACAGCGCCTGCAGGCGCTCGAGCGACAGCGCCAGGTGGCTGCCGCGCTTGCTCGCGGCGATGGCATGGATCTCATCGACGATCACGCTGCGCACCGTCGAAAGCATCCTGCGGCCCGAGGCGGAGCCCAGCAGCACGTAGAGCGATTCGGGCGTGGTCACCAGCACATGCGGCGGCCGGCGCAGGCTCTGCTGGCGTTCGCGCTGCGGCGTGTCGCCGGTGCGCACGGCGGTGCGGATCTCGACATCGGGCAGCCCCAGCGCCGCCAGCTCGGCGCGGATGCCCGCGAGCGGCGCATCGAGGTTCAGGCGGATGTCGTTGGACAAAGCCTTGAGCGGCGAGACATAGACGACGGCGGTCTCGTCGGGCAGCCCGGCGGGATCGAGGCCGCGGCGGACCAGGTCGTCGAGCGCGGCCAGGAAGGCCGTGAGCGTCTTGCCCGAACCCGTGGGCGCGGCGACCAGCGTGTCGCGCCCGGCACCGATCGCCGGCCAAGCCTGGGCCTGGGCCGGGGTGGGGCCGGGGAAGGTTCGCTGGAACCAGCGGGCGACGGAAGGGTGAAAGGAATGCAGGTCCACGGAAAGCGCAGGCTACGGCAGCGATCGCGGCGGTGCAACGCGCGAGCCGTTGACCCCACAGCTGGGGGCGCCGGGCGCTTTGTCTATATCCAGGGGCCTACAAGGCGCTGCGCGATGAAACATCCGCCAGGTGGATCGCGAAGCCCTGGCGGCGAATCTCCTCGAGGATGTGGGATGCATGCATGGCGACCCGTGGCAGGGGCTCCAGCGGGTCCCAGCTCATCTTGAATTCACGCAATGGCAAGACATGGGATGGACTGGTCGGAAGTGTCAGCGTGTCGGGATGCACGCCCGAACAGGTGCTCAGAAACAGCCCTGGCCGCTGAACACTCTCATAAGTATCGATTCGCACTCGGCCCCCTTCTTCAGGAGCGAGAGTAGCCGACTTTGCGCGGTGCGGGCGGCGGGCTGGATGCGGGCGGCTCCGGTTCCGAGGGGCCTCCGGCGGACGATCGGCGGGGTCAGAAAAATTTTTTCTCACTTCGTTGACCGAAGCCCCCAAAGCTGTGCATAATCGAGGGCTTCGCTGACTGGCTTCGGCGGTGATGACGAAAGTTGTTGCTGCGGGGTTGGATGGTGAAGAGGATGAAAAAAGTTTTGACGGTTCTTTAAAAACCGTGTTAGACTACAAGGCTTCGCTGATCGCAGCGGGCAAGACGAAGCAGACGATAGGTTGCTTCGGTGATCGTTAAAAAATTACAGCCGATAAGCGTGGGCGTTTGAAGGTAATTGCGTAAGTTCTTCGGAACAAGTCGCAAGACTTAAAACGCTCATGAGAATAGAAGTGAAGTTCACTTCAATTTCTTTTTTTATGAGTTTTGCCTGGTCGCGAGATCAGGCGCAAATCAAGATCGAACTATAGAGTTTGATCCTGGCTCAGATTGAACGCTGGCGGCATGCCTTACACATGCAAGTCGAACGGCAGCGCGGGAGCAATCCTGGCGGCGAGTGGCGAACGGGTGAGTAATACATCGGAACGTGCCCAATCGTGGGGGATAACGCAGCGAAAGCTGTGCTAATACCGCATACGATCTACGGATGAAAGCAGGGGATCGCAAGACCTTGCGCGAATGGAGCGGCCGATGGCAGATTAGGTAGTTGGTGAGGTAAAGGCTCACCAAGCCTTCGATCTGTAGCTGGTCTGAGAGGACGACCAGCCACACTGGGACTGAGACACGGCCCAGACTCCTACGGGAGGCAGCAGTGGGGAATTTTGGACAATGGGCGCAAGCCTGATCCAGCCATGCCGCGTGCAGGATGAAGGCCTTCGGGTTGTAAACTGCTTTTGTACGGAACGAAACGGCCTTTTCTAATAAAGAGGGCTAATGACGGTACCGTAAGAATAAGCACCGGCTAACTACGTGCCAGCAGCCGCGGTAATACGTAGGGTGCAAGCGTTAATCGGAATTACTGGGCGTAAAGCGTGCGCAGGCGGTAATGTAAGACAGTTGTGAAATCCCCGGGCTCAACCTGGGAACTGCATCTGTGACTGCATTGCTGGAGTACGGCAGAGGGGGATGGAATTCCGCGTGTAGCAGTGAAATGCGTAGATATGCGGAGGAACACCGATGGCGAAGGCAATCCCCTGGGCCTGTACTGACGCTCATGCACGAAAGCGTGGGGAGCAAACAGGATTAGATACCCTGGTAGTCCACGCCCTAAACGATGTCAACTGGTTGTTGGGAATTCACTTTCTCAGTAACGAAGCTAACGCGTGAAGTTGACCGCCTGGGGAGTACGGCCGCAAGGTTGAAACTCAAAGGAATTGACGGGGACCCGCACAAGCGGTGGATGATGTGGTTTAATTCGATGCAACGCGAAAAACCTTACCCACCTTTGACATGTACGGAATTCGCCAGAGATGGCTTAGTGCTCGAAAGAGAACCGTAACACAGGTGCTGCATGGCTGTCGTCAGCTCGTGTCGTGAGATGTTGGGTTAAGTCCCGCAACGAGCGCAACCCTTGTCATTAGTTGCTACATTCAGTTGGGCACTCTAATGAGACTGCCGGTGACAAACCGGAGGAAGGTGGGGATGACGTCAAGTCCTCATGGCCCTTATAGGTGGGGCTACACACGTCATACAATGGCTGGTACAAAGGGTTGCCAACCCG
The DNA here is from genome assembly GCF_056523145.1 of Variovorax sp. ISS6. NCBI lineage: Bacteria > Pseudomonadati > Pseudomonadota > Betaproteobacteria > Burkholderiales > Comamonadaceae > Variovorax > Variovorax sp. ISS6. The sequence goes on along the minus strand of NZ_JAWRZC010000002.1, from coordinate 645,883 downwards.
CGAGGGGGAGCTAATCCCATAAAACCAGTCGTAGTCCGGATCGCAGTCTGCAACTCGACTGCGTGAAGTCGGAATCGCTAGTAATCGTGGATCAGAATGTCACGGTGAATACGTTCCCGGGTCTTGTACACACCGCCCGTCACACCATGGGAGCGGGTTCTGCCAGAAGTAGTTAGCTTAACCGCAAGGAGGGCGATTACCACGGCAGGGTTCGTGACTGGGGTGAAGTCGTAACAAGGTAGCCGTATCGGAAGGTGCGGCTGGATCACCTCCTTTCTGGAAACAAGCAATTTAATTTAAACGCCCACACTTATCGGTTGTTGGAAGAAGTCGGTTGTCTTCGATTTTGAAGGTAATTGGCGAATGGGTCTGTAGCTCAGCTGGTTAGAGCACCGTCTTGATAAGGCGGGGGTCGTTGGTTCGAGCCCAACTAGACCCACCAAATCTTCTGATACCTCGTGTGAGAGAAAACTGAGGGATTTGGGGGATTAGCTCAGCTGGGAGAGCACCTGCTTTGCAAGCAGGGGGTCGTCGGTTCGATCCCGTCATCCTCCACCACAACCAATCATCGGTTCCCCTCGGAACGTTTCAACACCAAAGCGGCTTCCTGCGAAAGCATGAGGCTTCTTTGTTGTTGATCGGGATCTCCTGATCAATCGGCTGTTCTTTAAAAATTCATAGAGTTGAATCAGCGTTGCTGACGGAAAGAGCTTCATGGCTCACCGTGCCGTCAGCAACTTGAATTTTTGATTGCGTCAATATGAACTTCAATTTCGAGAAATCGATTTATGAAGACGGCATAACGCGCCAGGTGAAAGACCTGGCAATTCCTTGATTGACTTTGGTTTCTGTGAAGAAACGTCAAAGTTATAGGGTCAAGTGAATAAGAGCACGTGGTGGATGCCTTGGCGATGATAGGCGACGAAGGACGTGATAGCCTGCGATAAGCTTCGGGGAGCTGGCAAATTAGCTTTGATCCGGAGATTTCCGAATGGGGAAACCCACCGAAAGGTATCGCATGATGAATACATAGTCATGCGAGGCGAACCGGGTGAACTGAAACATCTCAGTAGCTCGAGGAAAAGACATCAACCGAGATTCCGAAAGTAGTGGCGAGCGAAATCGGAAGAGCCTGCTAGTGATAGCACAAGACTTATCAGAACGGCTTGGAAAGGCCGGCCATAGTGGGTGACAGCCCCGTACGTTAAAAGACTTGTGTGGTACTGAGCTAGCGAAAAGTAGGGCGGGACACGTGTAATCCTGTCTGAATATGGGGGGACCATCCTCCAAGGCTAAATACTCATCATCGACCGATAGTGAACTAGTACCGTGAGGGAAAGGCGAAAAGAACCCCGGGAGGGGAGTGAAATAGATCCTGAAACCGCGTGCTTACAAAAAGTAGGAGCCCGCAAGGGTGACTGCGTACCTTTTGTATAATGGGTCAGCGACTTACATTCAGTGGCAAGGTTAACCGAATAGGGAAGCCGTAGAGAAATCGAGTCCGAATAGGGCGATCAGTCGCTGGGTGTAGACCCGAAACCAAGTGATCTATCCATGGCCAGGATGAAGGTGCCGTAACAGGTACTGGAGGTCCGAACCGACTAGTGTTGCAAAACTAGCGGATGAGCTGTGGATAGGGGTGAAAGGCTAAACAAACTTGGAAATAGCTGGTTCTCTCCGAAAACTATTTAGGTAGTGCCTCAAGTATTACCTTCGGGGGTAGAGCACTGTTTTGGCTAGGGGGTCATGGCGACTTACCAAACCAAGGCAAACTCCGAATACCGAAGAGTACAGCTTGGGAGACAGAGCACCGGGTGCTAACGTCCGGACTCAAGAGGGAAACAACCCAGACCGCCAGCTAAGGTCCCTAAAATTGGCTAAGTGGGAAACGAAGTGGGAAGGCTAAAACAGTCAGGATGTTGGCTTAGAAGCAGCCATCATTTAAAGAAAGCGTAATAGCTCACTGATCGAGTCGTCCTGCGCGGAAGATGTAACGGGGCTAAGCCAGTTACCGAAGCTGCGGATTTGCAATTTATTGCAAGTGGTAGGAGAGCGTTCTGTAAGCCTGTGAAGGTGCGTTGTAAAGCGTGCTGGAGGTATCAGAAGTGCGAATGCTGACATGAGTAGCGTTAAAGGGGGTGAAAAGCCCCCTCGCCGTAAGCGCAAGGTTTTCTACGCAACGTTCATCGGCGTAGAGTGAGTCGGCCCCTAAGGCGAGGCAGAGATGCGTAGCTGATGGGAAACAGGTCAATATTCCTGTACCGATATACAGTGCGATGTGGGGACGGATCTTAATAGGTCATCCGGGTGTTGGATATCCCGGTTTAGTTGGATGTAGGCGTGCATTAGGCAAATCCGGTGCACATATACCGAGGCCAACGATCGAGCGAGCTTGCTCGCGAAGTGACTGAACGAGGTTCCAGGAAAAGCCACTAAGCTTCAGCTGTATACGACCGTACCGCAAACCGACACTGGTGCGCGAGATGAGTATTCTAAGGCGCTTGAGAGAACTCAGGAGAAGGAACTCGGCAAATTGACACCGTAACTTCGGAAGAAGGTGTGCCCTATTAGTGTGAAGTGAACAACGGAGCATGAATGGGTTGCAAAAAATCGGTGGCTGCGACTGTTTATTAAAAACACAGCACTCTGCAAACACGAAAGTGGACGTATAGGGTGTGACGCCTGCCCGGTGCTGGAAGATTAAATGATGGGGTGCAAGCTCTTGATTGAAGTCCCAGTAAACGGCGGCCGTAACTATAACGGTCCTAAGGTAGCGAAATTCCTTGTCGGGTAAGTTCCGACCTGCACGAATGGCGTAACGATGGCCACACTGTCTCCTCCTGAGACTCAGCGAAGTTGAAATGTTTGTGATGATGCAATCTCCCCGCGGAAAGACGGAAAGACCCCATGAACCTTTACTGTAGCTTTGTATTGGACTTTGAACAGATCTGTGTAGGATAGGTGGGAGGCTTTGAAGCAGGGTCGCTAGATCTTGTGGAGCCAACGTTGAAATACCACCCTGGTGTGTTTGAGGTTCTAACCTAGGTCCATTATCTGGATCGGGGACAGTGCATGGTAGGCAGTTTGACTGGGGCGGTCTCCTCCCAAAGCGTAACGGAGGAGTTCGAAGGTACGCTAGTTACGGTCGGACATCGTGACGATAGTGCAATGGCATAAGCGTGCTTAACTGCGAGACTGACAAGTCGAGCAGATGCGAAAGCAGGACATAGTGATCCGGTGGTTCTGTATGGAAGGGCCATCGCTCAACGGATAAAAGGTACTCTGGGGATAACAGGCTGATACCGCCCAAGAGTTCATATCGACGGCGGTGTTTGGCACCTCGATGTCGGCTCATCTCATCCTGGGGCTGTAGCCGGTCCCAAGGGTATGGCTGTTCGCCATTTAAAGAGGTACGTGAGCTGGGTTTAAAACGTCGTGAGACAGTTTGGTCCCTATCTTCCGTGGGCGCTGCAGATTTGAGGAAGCCTGCTCCTAGTACGAGAGGACCGGAGTGGACACACCTCTGGTGTATCGGTTGTCACGCCAGTGGCATTGCCGAGTAGCTAAGTGTGGAAGAGATAACCGCTGAAAGCATCTAAGCGGGAAACTCGTTTCAAGATGAGATCTGCCGGGGCCTCGAGCCCCCTGAAGAGTCGTTCAAGACCAGGACGTTGATAGGTCAGGTGTGGAAGCGCAGTAATGCGTTAAGCTAACTGATACTAATTGCTCGTGCGGCTTGACCCTATAACTTTGATCAAGAAGATCAAGGTGTTATGCCAAGTTGACGCATTCAAAATACATTCAAATAACGCCTCCGCGCGTGCTGATTCAAAACTCTATGAATTCGCCAGGTTGATCACTCGATCAGCCCAGCAACCCTTTATGCCTGATGACCATAGCGAGTTGGTACCACTCCTTCCCATCCCGAACAGGACAGTGAAACGACTCAGCGCCGATGATAGTGCGGGTTCCCGTGTGAAAGTAGGTCATCGTCAGGCTATTACAGCCAAAAAAGCCCCAACCAATCGGTTGGGGCTTTTTTCTTTGCGCAAGCAAAAGCAACGCAGAAGCAGAAACAAAAAGCGCATTGTCCAAAACGATGCGCTTTTTTAATTGGCAATTCAATCAGACCGCCTTGATCGGAGGCAGATCCACCAACTGAGGACGTCCGCCCAGCATCCGCGGAAGCGTCTCCGCATTGACCTCGAACGGCACACCTGGAGCGATCTGGCTGACCTGATCGAGCTGGTTCACCAGGTCCCGCGGCAGCTTCAGATCGAGCGCCAGAAGGTTGTTGTCGAGCTGCTCTACCGTCCGCGGTCCGATGATCGGAATGATCGACGTGGTGGAGTTCCGCGCCTTGCTGCCGAGCCATGCCAGCGCGACTTCAGCCGGCGATCGCCCGAGCTGCGCGCCCGCTTCGATCACGGCATCCACGACGGCCGCGTCGCGCTCGGTCTTCTCGGTTCGGATGACCCGGCCCATGCCCTGGAGCCGGCCCTGTTCCCCGTTGCGGTACTTGCCCGTGAGCAGGCCGCCTCCCAGAGGCGACCACACGACGACCGCCAGGCCCAGCGCTTCGGCCATCGGCATCAGCTCCCTGTCGGCGCTGCGTTCGATCAGGCTGTATTCGAACTGCACGCCCACAAGCGGCGACCAGCCACGCAATTCCGACAGCAAATCCGCGCGCGCGATGCGCCAGGCCGGAAAGTTCGAGAAGCCTGCATAAAGGATCTTCCCCGCGCGCACGAGGTCATCGAGCCCCCGGAGAATTTCTTCCGCGGGCGTGACGTTGTCGGAGTGATGGACCCACAGCAGGTCGATACGGTCGGTCTTGAGCCGCTGCAGGCTCTGTTCGACGGAGTAGACGAGGTTCTTGCGGCTGTTGCCGGTCTTCGCCAGCGTCGGCTCCTTCGAGGCGCCGCCGCTGTACTTCGTCGCCACCACGATGTCGTCGCGGATCGGCGCGATGAACTCGCCCAGCATGGATTCGGACTGGCCGAACTGGTAGCCGTCGGCGGTGTCGAAAAAGTTGCCGCCGGCCTCGAGGTAGCGGTCGAGGACCTGGTGCGCCTCGGCATGCTCGGAGCCGTAGCCCCAGCCCGTGCCGAACAGGGCGACACCGAGTGCGAATTCGGAAACCCGGAGGCCGGACTTGCGGCCGAGAAGACGATAGCGCATGGAATTTCTCCTTCGTGGATGGACGATCACTCGCTTGGCGCGACCAAGTGCGCCTCCTGCGGGCCGTTCACCGCATGGGCATCGCGGCCGGGCATCAGCAGCCGTGTCAGCGCCAGCGCGACCACGGCCACGCCGGCGGCGGACCAGGCGGCCGCCGCGAATCCGTTGCTGAATGCATATCGCAACGCAGTGGCGGCAGCGTCCGCCGCGCCAGCGGGCAGGGTCTGCAACTCATGCAGCGCCCCTGCCACATCGCCCGCGCTGAAGCGCTTCGCCACATCCCGCGCCAGCGCGGGCGCCAACGGCCACTGCGCCGCCGCGCGCTGGAAGTCCGCGCTGGCCACCGCCACCAGCACCGCGCCCAATCCGGCTACGCCCGCCAGCAGGCCGCTGAAGCGCGTGGTACCTGCCAGCCCCGAGGCCATGCCCGCGCGCTGCGGCGGGATCGCGCCCTGCATGGCCTTGGCCGTTTCGCCGTTGAGCAGGCCCGCGCCGGTGCCGGCGAGCGCCATCGCACAGGCGAAGGCAAGGTAAGCCGAGCCGCCGGTGGCCAGCAGCGCCATGGCCGCATTCGCCGCGCCGCTCAATCCCAGGCCCAGGCACAGCAAGGCGCGCGGCGTCCACCCGGCCGTGTAGTAAGCGGCGATGCGCGGCACCAGGAACATGGGCAGCGCGAACGGCAGCATCGAGAGGCCGGCGCTGGCGGGCGACAGTCCGTAGGCGTTCTGCAGATACAGCGGCAGGTAGAACAGCATGACCTGCGCCCCCGCCGCATAGCCCACCATGGCGAAAGCGCTGCCGACGAAGGCCGGCGAGCGCAGCAACCTGAAGTCGACCATGGGCCGCGACTGCAGGCCCTCGATCACGACAAAGGCCTCGAGCAGCAGCACGCCGCCGATCAGTCGCCACAGCACCGCGGGCGAGGACCAGCCCAGCGCGTTGCCGTCGATGGCTGCCCAGGTCAGCAGGAACAGCGCACCGCTGAAGGTGGCGACGCCCCTATAGTCCAGCCGCACGGCCTCCTTGTCGCGCGATTCCTCCACCACGCGCAGCGTGGCGGCGATCAGCACCACGCCGATGGGCAGGTTGATGAGAAACACCCAGTGCCAGCCGATGGTGCTCGAGATCACGCCGCCGAGGATGGGCCCGCAGGTGATGGCGATGCCGAGGCAGGCGCCCCAGAACGCATAGGCCCGTGCGCGCGCCGGTCCCTGGAAGCTGTGATTGATCACCGCCAGCGCCGCCGTCAGCAGCAGGGCCGCGCCGATGCCCTGGAAGGCCCTCGACACGTTGAGCACCCAGGCTGCCGGCGCCGTGCCGCAGAACAGCGAAGCGCCGGCGAAGAGCACCTGCCCGATCACCATGATGCGTCGCCGGCCATACCGGTCGCACAGCGAGCCCGCGGCCATGAGCAGGGCCGCGAAGGGCAGCATGTACGCGGTGATCACCCATTGCATGTCCGCGAACTCGGCATCGAGCCTGTGCGCGATGGTGGGCAGGGCGACCGCCACCACGTTGGTGTCGAGCATCACCAGCGAGCACACCATGGAGGCCACCAGCAGGACGGCTCGCTGTCGACGCGAATCCTGCGCGGCGGCAGGGGATGGAGGAAGGGTGTTCATGGATTTGAGGGCATATGCCCATATTTAGGCCAATGAAGAACGAGGTGAATGCAAACCCGGAAATCAGGACGCCCGCGAGCTCAGCCGCTCGTCCGCGGCAATATCGAGCAAGGTGGTGCGCAATATCGCCGCTTCCGCTTCGCCGAACACCTCGCAGAAGCGGTCCTGCGCGCGCTGCCACAGCGGCTGCGCGCGGGCGACGAGCGCCTGCCCCTTGCGGGTCAGCACGACCTGCCGCTGGCGGCGGTCCGACTCGCCATGCTGCAGTGCCAGCAAGCCATCGCGTTCCAGTGGGCGCAAGGTGTGGCCCAGGGCGGAGCGGTCCATCACCAGCGCATCCGCCAGCACCTGGAGGCTGGGCGCCTCGCTGGCGCGCCGGCTCAACTCCATCAGGATCGAGTACTGGGTGGAGCGCAGCCCCACGGGTGCCAGCGCTTCGTCATAGAGCTGCGTGACGCGGCGCGTGGCCTTGCGCAGCGCGGTGCTGCAGCACATGCCGTGGTGGTGATGGGCGGAGGTCATGCGCAATTATGGGTATATGCCCATAAACCGCGAGGGCGGTAGTGTTTCCGCGGGGCGGCTCCCGGGCATTCACCGCGAGGTCGTCAGAAGGCGCTCTTGACCACGCCACCATCCACGCGCAGCGCAGCACCCGTCGTCGCCGACGCGAGCGGGCTCGCCACATAGGCCACGAGCGAAGCGACTTCCTGCGGCGTGGCGAAGCGCTTGATCAGCGAGGTCGGGCGGATCTGCTCGAAGAACTCCGCCTCGACCTGCTCGAAGCTCTTGCTGCTCGATCGCGCCATGCCCTCGACGAAGTCGCCGACGCCACGCGATTTCGTCGGGCCCGGAAGCACGCTGTTCACCGTGATGTTCGTGCCCGCCATCGATTCCGCGAGCCCGCGCGACACCGCGATCTGCGCTGTCTTCGTCATGCCGTAGTGGACCATCTCGGTCGGTATCTGCACCGCGCTTTCGCTCGAGATGAAGATGATCCGACCCCAGTTCGCCCGCTTCATCTCCGGCAGCACCAGGCGCGCGAGCCGCACGCCGCTCAGCACGTTGACGTCGAAGAAGCGCAGCCAATCCGCGTCGGGGATGTCCTCGAAGGCCTTGGCCTCGAAGATGCCGAGGTTGTTGACGAGGATGCCGATGCCGGGGTGGCGGCGCACGACCTCCTCGGCGGCGTCGGCCTGGCTGAGGTCCCCGGCGTAGCCGACCACCGTGCCCTGCGTCTCCGAGCGGATGCGCTCCACGGCCTCGTCGACCGATGCCTGCGATCGGCCGTTGACGATGACGCTGGCGCCCTCGCGGGCCAGCGTGTGCGCGATCGCGTAGCCGATGCCGGCGGTGCTGCCGCTGACCAGGGCCAGCTTGCCCTTCAGTTGTAGATCCATGTCGATGCTCCTTGTGTCGATGACCAGACGGGCGTCAGCCCAAAAAATTGACCAGCGCGGGAATGACCTGCTCGGGCGCCTCTTCCATCAGCCAGTGGCCGGACCCCTTGACGATCACGCCCTGCACGTGGGTCGCGACCATCTTGCCCTGGTCGATCAGGAAAGTGCCACCGGCCTTTTCCCCGGAGAGAACCAGCATCGGCATCGGCAGCGGCGTCTTGCCCAGTTCGGCGAACTCGGCCGCGTCCTGCTCGAAGGCCTTGAAGTACTCGAAGCCAGCGCGCATGCCGCCGGGCTGCGCGTAGGCCTTGGCATAGAAGCGGCGATCGGCCTCGGGCACCGAGCGCTTGGGGTCGGCCGCGAAGTCGTTCCAGAAATGCTCGAAGTAGATGCGCTCTCGTCCGTGCACCAGCGCCAGCGGCGTCGCGCCGTGGAAATGGAAATGCCAGAGGTCGCGCAGCAGCCAGACGTTCTGCCAGGCGCCGATGCCGGGCAGGAAGGCGTCCATGAGCACCACCTTGTCGGTCTCCGACGGGAACTGCGCGGCATAGGCATAGGCCACCATCAGGCCGATGTCGTGGCCGACGATGCTCACGTTGCGGATGCCGAGCGACTTGACGAGCTCGTGGATGTCGACGGCCATGTTCTTCTTGCCGTAGCCGGTCTCGGGCTTCGACGAATTGCCCGCACCGCGCAGGTCGGGCACGACCACGGTGTGCGTCTTCGCCAGCAGCGGCATCAGCGGGTTCCACATGTGGCCGGTCTCGGCGTAGCCGTGCAGCAGCACGATGGCCGGCCCGGTGCCGCCGATGCGGTAGTCGATGCGGGTGCCGTTCACCTCGGCGCTGCCTGCGCGAAAGCCCGGCACCGCGTCGACTGCGGGCGCGGCGTGCGCCACGGAGCCGAAGCTCAGCGCGGCGCCGAATGCGGCGGCGCCGGCGATCAGCGCGCGGCGGGTGGGGGCGGGATGGGTGGTGTTCATGTCTAGGCCTTTCGGTCTGTGTTTTGGGGTGAAGCGAATTTATGATTCAGCTTCACTTCCAGAAAGGCCCCAAAAGTGGTTTACTCATTCAGCTTTCATGAATGATTGGAGCCCAGGGCCATGGACCGATTGCGTGCGTACGAGGTGTTCGTGACCGTGGTCGCGCGCGGCAGCTTCGTCAAGGCGGCCGACGCGCTCGACACCTCCCCGGCCAACGTGACGCGCTACGTCAACGAACTCGAAGCCCACCTGCGCACGCGGCTGATCAACCGCACCTCGCGCCGCCTGTCGCTCACCGAGGGCGGCGAAGCCCTGTTCGACCGGGCGAAGTCGATCCTCGAGGAGGTGGCCGAGACCGAGGCGCTCGCGACCACCGCGTCGCTCCAGCCGCGAGGCCGCCTGCGCCTCAACGCGCCGCTGAGCTTCGGCAGCCTCGTGCTGGCACCGCTGTGGCCGAAGTTCATGGCGAAGTACCCCGATGTCGAACTCGACATCGCGCTCATCGACCGCGTGGTCGACATCGTCGAGGAGGGCTACGACCTCGCCATCCGCATCTCGCGGACCACCTCGGGCAATCACATCGCGCGCCACCTGGGCCGCTCGCAGAACCTCGTGTGCGCCTCGCCCGACTACCTGGCGAGGCACGGCATGCCCGAGGTTCCCGTGGACCTGTCACGGCACCCGTGCCTGGGCTACACCTATGGCGCGACCTCGGACGAGTGGCAGTTCGCCGGGCCCGGCGGAACGCTGGAATCGGTTCGCGTGCGCTGGGCCCTGCGCGCGAACAACGGTCAGACCGCCCGTGCCGCGGCCCTCGCCGGCGCCGGTGTCATCTGGCAGCCGAGCTTCGTGCTCGGCGAGGACGTGCGGGCCGGCCGGCTCGTCGAGGTCATGCCGGGCTATCACATGCCCCCCATCGACATCCTGGCGATCTACGCCAGCCGTCGCCATCTCAGCGCCAAGGTGCGGGTGATGGTCGACTTCCTGGTCGAGGCTTTTCAGGGGGCGACGATGTAGCGAGCGTGCGTTGCTCGACGCAGCGGATGCTCACGCGCCCACTTTGAAGCGTTCGGCGATGTAGGTGGCCGGCGGCTTGCCGAAGGCTTTCTTGAACATCGTGATGAAGGCGGACGGCGACTCGTAGCCCAGGCCATAGGCCACCTGCTGCACGGTCGCGCCGCCCGACAGTTCGCGAAGCGCGACGATCATGTGCAGCTGGCGCCGCCAGCGGCCGAAGCTCAGACCGGTCTGCGCCGTGCACAGCCGGGTCAGGGTGCGCTCGCTGGTGCCGGTCTCGGCGGCCCAGTCCTGCAGGGTCCGGCGGTCCGAAGGGTCGAGCGAGATGGCGCGCGCGCTCGCGCGCAGTTGCCGCGTGTGCGCTGAGTGCATTTCCAGACGCGGGCCGAGTGGCCGGACTCCACGCTCGTAGCGAACCACGCGATCGTTCGTGCCGTTTCTTTTCGCTCGGCCGGGGCAGTCCGCATGTCTTTCCCGTCAGGAGATTCCCCCTCAAGGCGCCAGCCGCGTGAACACATAGTCCCTGTCCTTCACCCGCGCCGCATGGCAGGCAAAGCAGGTCTGGTGCTGCGCGATGTCCACCGGCTTGCCGTCGACGAAGCGGCCGAAGCCCCAGCCGCCGGTGGCGGCGTACTTCTTCGAGTCCTTGACCATCACCTGCACCGTGGTCGCCATGCCCGGCACCAGCGCGGGCTCGAAATCCGGCGACTGCACGTGCTTCCACGCGAGCTTGGTCAGCACTGTGCCGTCGGGGAAAGGCAGCGTGCCCTTCTTGTAGGCATCGAGGGCGGTCTTGTTGCCGAGCACCACGCGCAGTTCGTTGAGCGGCTCGGACTCCAGCGCGGGCGCGATCAGCTGCCATTCGCGGTAGCCCTTGGGGATCGTCACGCCATAGATCGGCGATGCGGCGGACGTGGCGGGCACGGCGGGCTTGCCGTCCGCGGCGAGCGACACGGCTGCGAACGCGCAGGCGCCGAGCGCGAGCGTCACGGCGGCGATTTCCATGCGGAAGGTTTTCATCGAAGGCGTCCTTGAAGTGGGGGCGCCGCGATTCTTCGGCGCCTCCGCGCGCCATGGCGCGGCCTTCGTATGCCCGTGTATCCGCGCCGCGTACGCGACACACTGCGATTCGCCACGGACCGGGCGGCAATGTCATGCAGTTTGAACGACGGTGCCATGGAAGCCACACGCCCGCGCCGATCCAATCCATTGCGTTGACATGCCATCGGGCGCATGTCCGAACACGAGAGGCACACCATGGATTTCGAACTCGACCCCGCGCAACGCGATCTTCAGCAGCGCGCACGCAGCTTCATCGGGACGGTCGTCCTGCCGCACTACCGCGAATGGCCGGCCGCCAACTGCGACTACAGCCCCGAGCTCAATGCACACCTGAAGGCCAAGCTGGCCGAATACGGACTGGCCAAGCTGATCGTGCCGAAGGAATTCGGCGGCCAGGGCCTGGGGCCGATGGAGGACGTGATCGTGCTGGCCGAGTTCTCGAAGTCGCCGCGACGCATGCCCGGCGGGCCGTTCGCGCCGTGGCCGGTGCTCTACCAGGCGCCCGAGAAGATCCGCGAGAAGTATCTCTATCCGGTGCTCGAGGGCAGGACCGGCTGGTCGATGTGCTTCACCGAACCCGAGGCCGGCTCGGACCTCGCGGGCATCCGCACGACGGCGGTGCGAAAGAGCGACCACTGGGTGCTCAACGGCACGAAGATGTGGCGCACCGGCCATCACTTCGCGTCGTACACGGCGGTCGCGGCGGTCACCGATCCGAGCAAGGGCCCGAAGGGCATCAGCGTGTTCCTGGTCGACAACGACACGCCGGGCTTCACGAAGTCACGCGACATCCCGGTGATCGCGCGGCAGTGGGGCACGGAGCAGGAGGTGCGGCTCGAGAACGTGATCGTGCCAGCCGAGAACCTGCTGGGCGCGGAGGGCGAGGGCTTCTCCATCGCGCAGCACCAGTTCAATCGCTTCCGCCTAAGGCTGGGCGGCACCGCGCTCGGCATGGCCGAACGCAGCCAGGAACTGGCCGTCGAATACGCGCGCGAGCGCAGGGTGTTCGGCAAGGCGCTCGGCGACAACCAGGCGATCCAGTGGATGCTGACCGACAACCAGTACGACATCGAATCGATCCGCCTCAACACCTACTACGCGGCCTGGATGGTGGCGCGCGGCGGCTACTCGGCCTCGCGGATGCAGGCGGCCATGGTGAAGGCCTACTGCGTGGATGCGGGGCTGCGGGTGATCGACCGCTCGATGCAGGTGCTGGGTGGGCGCGGCCTCGCGATCGAGGACTATCCGTTCTTCGACTTCCACAACCTGCTGCGCATGTGCAAGCAGATGGAAGGCTCGACCGAGATCATGAAGATCGTGATGGCGCGCGAGATCCTGTCGGGCGAGTTGAACTGATGAAGAAAGCGGCGGCCCGGGCGGCCGCCGCCTTCACGCGACCACGACGATCTTGCCGAGCGCGCCGCGCGCATCGAGTCGCGCGATGGCCGCGGGCGCATCGGCCAAGGCGAAGGTCTCGGTCACCTCCGGCTGCAGCAGGCCCTCGCGCCACATCGCGAGCAGCGAGTGCACGTTGCGGTCGTTGAGCTTCGGGTCCTGCTGCACGAAGCTGCGCCAGTCCACGCCGACGATGTGGCGGCTCTTGAGCAGCGCCAGGTTGAGCGGCACGCTCGGGATGCCGGCGGTGAAGCCCACCACCAGGTGGCGGCCGCCGCGGCGCAGGCTGCGCAAGGAGGGTTCGGTGTAGCCGCCACCGACCGGATCGAACACCACGTCGCAGCCGTCGCCGCCGACCGCCTCCTTGAGGCGGCGCGCGAGCGCCTGTTGCGCCTCCCGGCCTTCCACCTGCTGCTCGTAGACCAGCCCGCACGAAGCGCCACGCGCCATCGCGAAGGCCAGCTTGGACGGCGAGGACACGGCGGCCACCACGCGCGCGCCGAGCGCATGCGCGACCTCGACCGCGGCCGATCCCACGCCGCCAGCGGCGCCGAGCACCAGGACCGTCTGTTGCGCACGCAGCTGGGCGGCATCGCACAGTGCGTGGTAGGCGGTGGCATAGGCGAACATGAAGGCGGCCGCCTGCGTGCGCGGCGTGTCGGCCGGCACGCGCACGCATCGCTGCTCCGCCACCGCGATGCGATCGGCCATGGCGCCCCAGCCGCAGCGGCCGATGACGAGGTCGCCCTCGCGCAGGCCCGACACGCCCGGGCCGGCCTGCTCCACCACGCCGCAGAACTCGCTGCCCGGAACGAAGGGCCGTTCGGGCCTGACCTGGTAGAGGTCGCGGATCAGCAACCCGTCGGGATAGTTGACGCCCACCGCGGCGATCTTCACGAGCACCTCGCCCTCGGCGGGCACCGGGTCCGGCAGTTCCTGCCACACCAGCGTCTCCGGTCCCCCAGGGCGATGACTCACCCATGCTTTCATGTTCGACTCCTTTGGTTGGCGCGATGATGAAAGGCCGGCCCGGCCCGCGCCATGACCGCCGCGCGCAACCCGCATGGCGCGGCGCGCAGGGGTCATGGGGAACGAGCGCGGCGGTCATCGCGGCCGTGCAAGCGCGACGGCACCATGCGGCGATGCACGACACGTCGAAGAACACGCCATCATCGCCCGCCGGCCCCTTGCGCGGCCTGCGGGTCGTGGAGTTCGCGGGCCTGGGCCCGGTCTCCTTCACCGCGATGCTGCTCGCCGACATGGGCGCGCGGGTCGCGCGCATCGAGCGGCCTGGCGCGGCGCAGATGGAGCGCGGCGCGACGATGCGTGGCCGCGGACGCCTCGCACTCGACCTGCGCGCGGCGGAAGGACTCGCGACCGCGCGCGAACTGCTGCGCCATGCCGACGTGGCGATCGAGGGCTTTCGTCCCGGCGTGATGGAAAGGCTGGGGCTCGGCCCCGCCGAGCTGTTCGCGCTGCGGCCCGCGCTGGTGTTCGGCCGCATGACCGGCTGGGGACAGGACGGCCCGCGCAGCCACCAGGCAGGCCATGACATCGACTACCTCGCGGTCGCCGGCGCGCTGCATCCCATCGGTCCCGTCGAGGCGCCCAGCGTGCCGCTGAACCTCGTCGGAGACTATGGCGGCGGCGCGCTCTACCTGGCCGTGGGCGTGCTCGCGGCCCTGCACGAGGCGGCGCGCAGCGGGCGCGGCCAGGTCGTCGATGCCGCGATCTGCGACGGCGCGGTGTCGCTGCTGTCGCTGATCCATGGCCTGCGCGCCGCCTCGCGCTGGCGCGACGAGCGGCAGGCCAACGTGCTCGATGGCGCCGCGCCGTACTACCGCAGCTACCGTTGCGCCGACGGGCTGCACCTGGCGGTGGGCGCGATCGAGCCGCAGTTCCATGCCGAATTTCTCGCGCGCCTGGGCCTGGATGCCAAGGCGTTCGCGCAGCACGATCGCGATCGCTGGCCCGAGCAGGCGCGCGCGCTCGAGGCGCTGTTCGCGCGCGAGCCACGCGCGCACTGGGAGGCGTTGTTCGAAGGCGGCGACGCCTGCGTCGCGCCAGTCCACAGCCTCGGCGCGAGCACGCGCGATCCGCACCTCGTGGCGCGCGGCACCTTCGTCGAACTCGAAGGCGAACTGCAGCCCGCGCCGGCGCCGCGCTTCAGCCATTCACCTTCGCTGCCGCGCCCCGCGACATCGGTGGTGGCCGATGCGCACTGGCTGGCGGACTGGGCGCGGCCAGGACCCTGAATCAGGAGGCCGGCGGGTTGGCCCGGTACTCGGTCGGCCCCGTGCCGGTCCAGCGCCGAAAGGCCCGATGGAAGGTGCTGTACTCGGCGAAGCCCAGCCGCAGCGCGATGGTCTCGAGCTTCACATGGCCCTGGCGCACCATGTCGAGCGCCGCGCGGCGGCGCACGTCGTCGCGCAGTTCGGAGAAGCCGCAGCCCTCGTCGACCAGATGCCGTCGCAGGGTCACCGGCGTCATGTGGAGGCGGGCCGCCACGTCGTCCAGGCTCATCGGCGTGCCCACCTGCGCGCGCAGGATGGACTTCACGCGGTCGCTGACGCGGCTCTGGTCGTAGTAGCGGGTGATGAGCATGCGCGGCGCTTCCGAGAGGAAGCGGCTCAGGCGCTCCTCGCCGCCGATGATCGGCAGCGAGGCCAGGTGGCATTCGAGCCGCAGCGCGGTGAACGGCTGCTCGAAGCGGATCTCGCGCGTGTCGTAGGTGCGCAGCGTCTCGGCGCTGGCCGGCCGGCGCGGATACGAGAACTCCACCGCGGTCAGCGGAATGCGGCGGTCGACCAGCCAGCACATGAACTGGTAGAGCAGGAAGATGGTCGCCCCATGCAGCGCCACATGCCGCTCGGGTGAGAGCGCGCGCAGCGGCTTGAGCCAGACGATGGCCTCGCCGCCTTCGCGGCGGATCTTGATCGAGAAGTCGTCGACCACCAGCGCATAGAAGCGGCCGATGACGACCAGCGCCTCGCCGAGCGTGCGGCAATTGACGATCAGCCGGCACAGGGTGTGGAAGGTGCCCGGCGGTATCGGCCGCGAGGCGATGCCCCAGGCCTCGTCGCGCGCGCGCCGCGCCAGCAGGATCAGGAAGCGCGTGAAGGCCTGCTCGCTGACGCGCAACCCGCGCGCATCCAGCTGCCGCGGATCGATGCCCGAACGGCGCAGTACCGCCTCGGCCTGCGCCGGCGGCAGGGCCGCGCTGCGCAGGAACAGCTGCACGAACCAGCCGGCGATCGGCGGCGGCGTGGCGCTCGGCGAGGGGCCGGGGGCGGCGGTCATGAAGCGGGCGGGTGCGGACTGGTGCGGGAAGGCGCGGGCATGCGCTTCGCATTGTCGCGCCGCCCGCACGCGCGGCGCCGTCAATCGGCCGTGATGTTGAAGCGCCGGCTCAGCGCCTCCCAGTGGCGGTACTCGTTCTGCATCGCGGCGGTGATCTGCTCGGGCGTCTCGCTGCTGGGCTCGAGGCCCGCGAGCTGCAGCCGGCCGACCATGTCGGGCTCCTGCAGGATGGCGCGGATCGCGTTGCGCAGGCGCTCGGCCACCGGCGCCGGCGTGCCCGCGCGCAGGAACAGGCCCCACCAACCCGTGTAGTCGAAGCCTGCATAGCCGAGCTCGTGCAGCGTCGGCACCTGCGGCAGCGCCGTCAGCCGCTTGCTGTGCGCCACCGCGATCGAGCGCAGTCCCTTGTCGCCCTGGCGCTCGATCGCGGTGGCGGCCGAGACGAAGGCCATCGGCACGCGTCCCCCCAGCATGTCCTGCAGCAGCGGGCTGGTGCCGCGGAAGGCCACGTGCGGCATCTCGATGTTCCAGGCCGCGCGCAGCTGCTCGCCGTAGATGTGCGAGGTCGAGCCCGCGCCATAGGAGCCGAACGAGAAGTTGCCCGGGTTGGCCTTGGCAGCGCGCGCGAGGTCGGCCAGGCTCTGGTAGGGGCTCGACGCGGGCACCACCAGCACCACCGCCTGGCGGCCCAGCAGCACCAGCGGCTCGATGTCCTTGGCGAAGTCGTAGGGCGGCTTGCCGCGCGACAGCGCGATGTTCTGGATCAGGCTCGTGATGTGGAACAGCACCGTCAGGCCGTCGGGCGGCTGGCGCAGCAGGTACTGCGTGCCGATGAGGCCATTGGCGCCGGCCTTGTTGTCGACCAGCACGGTGCGCGCGAGCACCTCCTGCAGGCGCTGCGCGAGCGGGCGCACCACGGGGTCGGCCGCGCCGCCGGCGGCATAGGGCACGAGCAGGGTCAGCGGCCGGGTTTCCTGCTGCGCGCTGGCCAGCTCGGGCAGGCCGGCCAGCGAGGCCAGCAGGGCCATCGTCCAGTGCCTGCGTCCGATGTCGATCGTCATGGTCGGGTCTCCGTCACGGTTGGGAAGCGGGCGCGGCGAGCGCGCGGTAGCGGTCGCGCACCACGCGTTTGAGCAGCTTGCCGGTCTCGGTGCGCGGCAGCTCGGTCGCGAAGTCCACGCTGCGCGGGCACTTGATGGCCGACAGATGGGCGCGGCAGTGGTCGATGAGCTGCTGCGCGGTCGAGGCACCGGCGAGCGCCGGGTCCTTGAGCTGGACCACGGCCTTCACCTCCTCGCCGAACTCGGCATGCGGCACGCCGATGACGGCCACCTCGTGCACCAGCGGATGGTCCTGCAGCAGGTTCTCCGCCTCCTGCGGATAGATGTTCACGCCGCCCGAGATGATCATGTTGGCGCGCCGGTCCGTGAGGTAGAGGTAGCCCTCGGCATCGACGTGCCCGATGTCGCCGAAGGTGCCCCAGCCCTGCGGCGTGTGGGTCTCGGCTGTCTTCACCGGATCGTTGTGGTACGCGAAGCTCGGCCCGCCCTCGAAGCAGACTAGGCCGTCGACCATCGGCGCGCATTCGCCGCCGTCGTCGCCCACGATGTGCAGCACGCCCTGCTTCGCGCGGCCCACCGAGCCGGGATGCGCGAGCCATTCGGGCGCCGAGATCGCGGTTGCGCCGGCGCGCTCCGAGCCGGTGTAGTACTCCCAGACGATCGGGCCCCACCAGTCGATCATTCGGCGCTTGACCTCGATGGGGCAGGGCGCGGCCGCATGCAGCGCCAGCCGGTGACTCGAGAGGTCGTGAGCCGCGCGGCGCTCGGCCGGCAGCGCGAGCAGGCGGATGAACATCGTCGGCACCCATTGCGAATGCGTGACGCGCCAGCGTGCGATCGCGGCGAGCGCGCCTTCGGCATCGAAGCGGCGCATCAGCACCACCGTGCCACCGAAGGCCACGCAGCGCACGCTGAAGCGCAGCGGCGCCGCATGGTAGAGCGGCGCGGGCGAGAGATAGACGCTCGCCGGATCGAAGGCGAAGAACGAGAGCCAGTCGCCCGCGAGCGCCTTGCGCAGCTGCTGGTCCTCGAGCTTGTGCTTGATGCCCTTGGGCCGGCCGGTGGTGCCCGAGGAGTAGGCGAAGTCCAGGCCCAAAGGCCGGTCGGGCAGCGGCGGCACCGGGCCGTCGGCCTCGACCAGCGCGCGGTAGCTCGCGGCGCCGTCGACCGGATCGTCGGCGTCGATGCAGAGCACCTCGTCGAGCTGTTCCGGCCAGGCCGCGCGCTCGGCCCAGGGCCGCAGCGCCGTCTCGGTCAGGAGGATGCGCGCGCCCGAGTCCCGCAGGATGTAGTCGATCTCTCCCGGCGTGAGGTGCGTGCTGATCGGCACGTAATAGAGGCCCGCGCGGCGCGCGGCGAAGGTCAGCTCGAAGTATTCGAGCCGGTTGCCCAGCAGGATCGCCACCACCTCGCCGGCCTCGAGGCGGGCCGCGAGGAAGCGCGCGAGCCGCGCCGAGCGTTCGTGCAGGCGCCCGTAGTCCAGCGTTTCGCCGGTCTCGGCCAGGATGGCGGCCGGTCGTGCGGGGGCCTCGGCGGCGAAGCGCGCCAGGCCGTCAAGGACAGGTTCTTTCGGTGGCAAGACGGTCTCCGTGGGGCCCTGGCCACCTCGGGTGGCGCGGACCTTGTCTCTCGTTCAATGGTCCGAGGATACGAAGCCGGGTCGGCGCACGGCATGACCGGGCCGATCAAACTGCATGACGCGCGGCGACGGCGCCCTGGCCGGATCTCAGGCGCCTGTCCGCAGGCCGCCCGCCGACAACGCCGCGAGCTCGACCTGCCCGCCGCGGGGATCGCGCCATGGAAACGCCATGCCCGCCAGCACCGTGTACTCCGCCGCCCGGGCCTCCTGGTGCGGCGTGCCCGCGTCCTCGGCCAGCGAGGGATGGCACATCAGCACATCGCCGCTGCGCGCCGCGGACAGCCAGGCGAGCAGGCGCCGCCGGTAGCCCGCCACCCCGCCCGCGAAGTCGTAGACGCCCAGCAGTCCCCGGCTCGTCGGGATCGCGCGCAGCGCGGCGTCGCGCACCAGCGCACGGCCGCCCAGCGCGTGGATCACCCGGGGCTTGAGCGCCAGGCCGCCGGGCCGCGTGTTGCGCAGCCACGGCGGCGCCGCCGCGTAACGGCGCGAGACCTCTTCGAGCAGCAGCTCGCGCACCATCGGCAGCTGGTGCACATGCCGGTGCCCGTCGACGAAGGCGGGCGCGCGGCCCAGGCCCTCCTCGAAGCGCGAGAGCTGCTCGGCGATGGTCTGCCGCAGGCGCGCCCGCGGCATCGACCGTGCGTAGCAGCGCAGCACCAGCGGGCACAGGCCGGGCTCCTCGGCGCCCGGTGACCGCGGCGGCGTGAGGTCCAGGTGCAAGCCGACGTCGACGCGCGCGGCATCGACGCGCCGCAGCGCGGCCAGGCCCCATGGCCAGGCCTCGCGCAGCACCAGGCAACCGGTGGCCGAGAGATTGCGCCGCGCGATCAGGTCGAGCACCGCCGCGTTGATGCCCGCGCTCATGCCGAAGTCGTCGGCGCAGATGCAAAGCCGTTGCGTTGCGGCCGCGGGCGCGGTCATGGCTCCTCGGTTTCCAGGCCGTGGCCGCGCTGCTCGCGCACCACGTAGACGGGCCGGCCCTTGACCTCCTCGAAGATGCGCGCCACGTATTCGCCGAGGATGCCGGTGGAGATCATCTGCACGCCGATGAAGAACATCAGGCTCACGACGATGGTCGACCAGCCCGACACCTCGTTGCCGAAGCACATGTAGTCGAAGACCACGTAGCTGCCGTAGCCGAAGGCCGGCACCGCGAGCATCAGGCCGGCCACGCTGACCATGCGCAGCGGCCAGGTGGTGAAGGAGGTGAGGCCGTCGAGCGCCAGCTTGAACAGGCGCCGCGCGTTGAAGCGGCTGCGCCCCTCGGCGCGCGGCGCCGGCGTGTAGGGCAGCGCCACGGCGCGAAAGCCGACCCAGGCGTACAGGCCCTTCATGAAGCGGCTGCGCTCGGGCAGCTTCAGCAGCGCATCGACCACCTTGCGATCCATGAGGCGGAAGTCGCCCGCGTTCTCCGGCACCGCGAAGCGGTCGGAGGCGTTGAGCAGCCGGTAGAACAGGCGCGTGCTCCAGGTCTTCAGCGGCCCCTCGTCGCGGCGGTCCTCGCGCACCGCGTAGACCACCTCCGCGCCCGCGCGCCACTGGTCGATCATGGCGCGCACCAGCGCGGGCGTGTGCTGCATGTCGCCGTCGAGCAGCACCACCGCATCGCCGCGCGCCGCGCCCAGGCCGGCGGTCAGGGCCGCTTCCTTGCCGAAGTTGCGCGACAGCGAGAGGCCGCGGATGCCGGGCCGCTCGCACCACGCGCCGAGCACGAGGTCGGTGTCGTCGGTGCTGCCGTCGTTGACCACGATCACCTCCCAACGCAACCCGGTGGCGCGCAGCATGCGCTCGAGTTCCGGCAACAGCGTGCCCAGGTTCCGCGCCTCGTTGAAGCACGGAACGACGCACGAGATGCTCGGTAGGGCGACCTGCGGCCTCTGCAGCCTCGATTCGGAGAGGGGGGCGTTCATGGATGGATCGGCGGCACCTCGGATGCCGTGACGAAGAATGAGCTGGAGATTACGAGCTTGTGCATAGGAAAGCACTCAATTCCATGTGCGCGACGCGACCCTTTGCGCGCGGTCAGTGCGGGGTCAGCATCGGCGGCTCCGGCCGCGCCGCGGCCAGCGGCAGCCGCAGCTCGAAGCGCGCGCCGCCGCCCGGTGCGTTCATCGCCTCGATGCGGCCGCCATGCCCCTGCACCACGGCCTGCGACAGCGCGAGCCCGAGGCCCAGGCCCGGCGTGGTCTCGTCCGAACGCGCGCCGGCGCCGCGGTAGAAGCGCTCGAACAGGTGCGGCAGTTCGTCGCTGCGGATGCCGGGACCGTGGTCCGCGATGCGCACCACGGCCTCGCCGCTGCCCGGTGGCGCGAACACGTCGACGTGCACGGTGCCGCCATCGGGCGAGAACTTCAGGGCGTTGTCGAGCAGGTTGGCCAGCGCGAGGTTCGCGGCGCCGCGCGCCACGCGCACCGCCACCGGCGCGAGCAGCTCCAGCCGCAGCCGGATGCCGCGCTCGCGCGCCATCGGCTCGAGGCGCCGCACCGCTTCCTCGGCCAGCCGGTCGAGCGCCACGGTCTCCGCGGCCTCGCGCTCCTGGCCCGCGTCGATGCGGGCCAGCACCAGCAGTTCCTCCACCAGCAGCGAGAGCGATTCCACCTCGTCGAGCGCCGAGCGCAGGGTCTGGACATAAGCCGCGGGTTCGCGCGGCCGGCGCAGCGCGAGCTCGAGCTCGGTACGCAGCCGCGACAGCGGCGAGCGCAGCTCGTGCGAGGCATCGGCGGTGAAGCGCCGCTGCGCCTCCATGCCGTGCTCGATGCGCGCCAGCATCGCGTTGAGCGTCTCGACGAGCCGGCCGACCTCGTCGGCCGTGCCAGGGCTCGGCAGCCGTTCGCTGAGGTTGGCGTCGCTGATGCGGTGCGCCTGCTGCACCACCTCGTCGATGGCGCGGAAGGCGCGCCGCGTGATCAGCGTGCCGGCCAGTCCCAGCGCCAGCAGCAGCGCGCCGCCGAGCACGAGGAACAGCACGCTGGCCATCGCGACCGTGCGGTTGACGTCGTCGAGCGAGCCGGCCACCTGCACCGCCAGCGTCGCCGCGCGGCCGGGCACCGGCACCGAGACCATGCGCGTGGGTTCCTCGCCGAAGCCCTCGAGCGTCTCGAACACGGTCTCGCCCGCGGCGAGCCGCTCGCGCAGCAGCGGCGGTATCGGCAACTGGGCCTCGCCGAGGTTGGTGCTGCGCGCGAGCACGCGGCCATCGGGGCCGACGATCTGCACCAGCCGGTCGAGCCGCACGAAGGAGGGCGCGCCCGGTCCCGAGGGCGCCTCGTGCACCGTGGCCGCGCTGCCCGCGTCGGCCGACAGCAGCATGCCGAGCTCGGTCTCGGCCAGTGCGAGCAGCGCGGCGTCGAGCTCGCGGTGCACGTTGCGCGCGAACACCGCATAGGCGCCGAAGGCCGCGATGGCCATGACCGCGACGGTCACGCCCACCTGCACCAGCACCAGGCGCCGGCGCAGGCTAAGCATGGCCGTCGTCCGCCGCGAGCCGGAAACCGCGGCCGCGCACCGTGCGGATCAGCGGCGGCGCCGGTGCCGCGTCGACCTTGCGGCGCAGGTTGCCCACATGCACGTCGATCAGGTTGTCGATGCCGATCAGGTCGTCCTTCCAGACCTGTTCGGCCAGGCGCGCGCGGCTCACCACCTCGCCGGCATGCCGCAGCAGCATGTGCAGGATCGCGAACTCTTTGTGCGTCAGGTCCAGCGTCGCGCCGCCGCGCTGCGCGCGCTGGCGCTGCGGATCGAGGCTCAGGTCGGCCAGCGACAGGATCACCGGTCGCATGCTCTCCGGGCGGCGCAGCAGCGCGCGCACGCGCGCCAGCAGTTCGTCGAAGGCGAAGGGCTTGGTCAGGTAGTCGTCGGCGCCGGTGTTCAGGCCCTCGACGCGGTCGCGCAGCGCATCGCGCGCCGTGAGCATCAGCACCGGCGTCGCGCAGCCGCGCCGGCGCAGCTCGCGGCACAGCGAGAGGCCGTCGCCCCCCGGCAGCATCCAGTCCAGGACCAGCAGGTCGTAGGCCTGCACGAAGGCCCGCTCGTCGCCTTCCTCGGCGCTGTGCACCGCGTCGACCACGAAGCCTTCCTCCTCGAGGCCGCGCGCGAGCAGCCGGGCCGCCTTGCGGTCGTCTTCGATCAACAGGATTCGCATGGCGCGCCATCATCGGGTCGCAACCTGACCGCCCGCTGCCACGATCCTGAAGCCGTCTTCAGGATTTCTTGGGGAAATCTTCAGCCGCGTTTTCCTACGCTCGCGCCGGTGCCGGCAGCCAGCCGCGCCGCGACGCATCCATCGCCATGAAGAAGCCTCCCCACAAGATCATCCTCGCGCATGCCATTGCCGGCACCCTGGCCTGCGCGGCCCTGTACGCCGGCTGGTTCCATGCCGCGGCGCACAGTGCGCCCGCCGTGCCCGCGCCCGCGCCGCTGCTGGTGCGCGAAGGCCACCGCCTGAGCGTGCCCGCCGGCTCCCCGCTGCGCGAGCGGCTGCG
Source organism: Variovorax sp. ISS6 (assembly GCF_056523145.1). Classification (NCBI taxonomy): domain Bacteria; kingdom Pseudomonadati; phylum Pseudomonadota; class Betaproteobacteria; order Burkholderiales; family Comamonadaceae; genus Variovorax; species Variovorax sp. ISS6. The sequence goes on along the minus strand of NZ_JAWRZC010000002.1, from coordinate 622,746 downwards.
GGTCGACGCCATCGGCGAAAGCACGAGCTCGCACCTGCTGAGCCTGCCCGCAACGGTGGAGGCCGACCCGGCGCGCACCGTCAACATCCTGCCGCCGCTGGCCGGGCGCCTGCTCGCGCTCCAGGTGCGCCTCGGCGACACGGTGCGCGCGGGCCAGCTGCTCGCGACGATGAGCTCGCCCGACCTCGCCCAGGCCGTGGCCGACGCGCAGAAGGCACGCGACGCGCTCGCGCTGGCCGAGCGCGCGCTCGCGCGGGCGCAGGGCGTCAACGAGGCCGGCTCCAACGCGGCCAAGGACGTGGAGGCGGCGCGCAGCGCAGTGGTGCAGCAGACGGCCGAGCTGCGGCGCAGCGAGGCGCGCCTGCGCGCCATCGGTGCCGGCGACGGCGGCGACGGCCGGGTGCTGCGGATCGTCGCGCCCATGGCCGGCACCGTCACCGCGCTCAATGTCGCGCGCGGCGCGGTGCTCAACGACACCAACGCGGCGCTGATGACCGTCTCCAACCTCGAGCGCGTCTGGGTCGGCGTCAGCGTGCCCGAGAACCTGCTGGGGCAGGTGGCCGCGGGCCAGAAGGCCACGGTGACGCTGGCCTCGCAGCCGGGGCGCCATTTCGCGGGCACGGTCGGCTTCGTCGGAACGCTGCTCGATGCCGACACGCGCCGCGCGCGCGCGCGGATCGCCTTCGACAACCCCGACGGCAGCTTCAGGCCCAACATGTTCGCGACCGCGCAGATCGAGCTGCCGCAGGCCGCGCAGCCGCAGGTGCCGAGTTCGGCGCTGCTGATGAACAACGACAGCGTGAGCGTGTTCGTGGAGGTGCAGCCGTGGACCTTCGAGCGGCGCCCGGTCGAGCTCGGACGCGAGGACGGCGAGCGGGTGCGCATCCGCGGCGGCCTCGCGGCCGGCGAGCGCGTGGTGGTCCAGGGCGGCGTGCTGCTCAATGATTAACCTCGTCATCTCCCAGTTCCTGCGCCGCCGCCACCTGGCCTGGGCGCTGTCGGTCGCGCTGGTGCTGTTCGGCGCCTGGTCGTGGACGCAGATGACCGTCGAGGCCTACCCCGACCTCGGCGACGTCACGGTGCAGGTGACGACGCAGGTCAACGGCCTGGCCTCCGAGGAGATGGAGCAGCAGATCACCACGCCGCTGGAGCGCGCGCTGAGCAACACGCCGGGGCTGGCCTCGATCCGCTCGAGCAGCACCTTCGGGCTGTCGCTGATCACGCTGACCTTCAAGGACGGCACCGACGACTACTTCGCGCGCCAGCGCGTGACCGAGCGCATCGGCCAGGTCAGCCTGCCCGCGGGCGCGCAGCCGGGCCTCGGGCCGGTGGCGGGGCCGGCCGGCGAGATCTACCGCTACACGCTCGAGTCCGACCGCATGAACCTGATGGAGCTGTCGGAGCTGCAGCGCTGGAAGGTGATCCCGGCCCTCAAGCAGGTGGCGGGCGTGGTCGACGTCAACAACTTCGGCGGCTTCACGCGCGAGTTCCAGCTCGAGCTCGATCCCGCGCGGCTGCAGGCGCACGGGCTGGTGCTCAACGACGTGGTGACGGCGATCAACAACGGCAGCGCCAACGCGGGCGGCGGGCGCATCGCGCGCGGCGAGCAGAGCTACGTGGTGCGCGGCATCGGCCAGATCCGCTCGCTCGACGACCTGGGCGCGGTGATGGTGTCGAACAGCGGCGGCGCGCCGGTGCTGGTGCGCGACCTCGGGCGGCTGCAGTTCGGGCACCAGGAGCGCGGCGGCATCCTCGGCAAGAACACCGACCCCGACACGATCGAGGGCATCGTGCTGATGCTCAAGTACGAGAACCCCTCGCGCGTGCTCGAGGGCGTGCACCGCAAGATCGACGCGCTGCAGGCCGAGCTCGCCCCGCTGGGCGTGCGCATCGTGCCCTACATCGACCGCGACGACCTCGTGAAGCTCACGGTCGACAAGGTGACGCGCACCGTGCTCGAGGGCATGGCGCTGGTGTGCTTCGTGCTCATCCTGTTCCTCGGCAGCCCGCGCAGCGCGGTGGTCGCGGCGATGGCCATCCCGATGTCGCTGGTGACGGTGTTCATCGTGATGCACTTCACGCGCATGCCGGCCAACCTGTTCTCGCTCGGCGCGATCGACTTCGGGATCATCGTGGACGGCGCCATCGTGGTGATGGAGGCGATCCTGCGGCGGCGCGAGGAGGAACCGGACGCCACGCTCACCGAGGGCAACATCCTCGAGACCGTGAGCCACGTCTCGGGGCCGATCTTCTTCGCCACGCTGATCATCATCACGGCCTACTTCCCGCTGTTCGCCTTCGAGCGCGCCGAGGGCAAGCTGTTCCGGCCGATGGCCTTCACCGTCGGCTACGCACTCGTGGGCGCGCTGCTGTGCGCGCTCACGCTGATCCCGAGCCTGGCCTACGTGGCGCTGCGCAAGCCGCAGCGTCCCTTCGTCAACCGGCCGCTGCTGTGGCTCACCGCGGCCTACCGGCGTGCGCTCGACCTGCTGCTGGGCATGCCCGCCATCGCCTACGGCCTGGGCGTGGCCGCGCTGCTGGCGGTGGCCGTGCTCGGCGCCACGGCCGGGCGCGAGTTCCTGCCCGACATCGACGAGGGCGCGCTGTGGCTGCAGGTGCAGCTGCCCTCGGGCCTGTCGCTCGACAAGGCCAGCGAGATGGCCACCGAGCTGCGCCACGTGCTGCTCGAGTACCCGGAGGTTTCGTACGTGGTGACGCAGCTCGGGCGCAACGACGACGGCACCGACCCCTGGACGCCCTCGCACATGGAGGTGCCGGTGGGCCTCAAGCCCTACGCCGAATGGCCCGCGGGCATGCACAAGGCCGACTTCGTGCGCATGCTGGGCGAGCGCTTCGCGCGCATGCCGGGCTTCGACGTGGGCATCAGCCAGCCGATCATCGACGGCGTGAACGATGCCGTCGGCGGTGCCCACAGCCCGCTGGTGCTGCGCATCTACGGCGACGACCTCGCCAAGAGCCGGCGCATCGGCAACCGCATCGTCGAGCTGCTGGGCACGGTGCGCGGCACGGCCTCGGCCTCGCTGCTCCAGGAGCCGCCGATCCCGCAGGTGGTGATCCGGCTCGACCGCGAGGCGGCCGCGCGCCGCGGCGTGAGCGCGGCCGACGTCGCGAGCCTGGTGCAGACCGGCATCGGCGGCGCGCCGGTCATCACGGTGTACGAGGGGGCGCGCACCTACAACGTGTCGGTGAAGCTGCCGCGCAGCGCCAAGGGCGGCACCGAAGCCCTCGGCGCGCTGCTGCTCAACGGTTCCAACGGCACCAAGGTGCCGCTGGCGCAGGTGGCCGACATCCGCCTGCAGACCGGCGAGAGCACCATCTCGCACGAGATGAACGAGCGCCAGATCACGGTGCGCGTGGACAACCGCGACCGCGACCTGGCCTCCTACCTCGAGGAGGCGCGCGCGCGCATCGCGAAGGAGGTGCCCTTCGATCCGGCGAAGTTCCGGCTGCAGTGGGCCGGCCAGTTCGAGAACCAGCAGCGCGCGCAGGCGCGCCTGGGCGTGTCGCTCGCGATCGTGGTCGCGATCATGGCGGTGCTGCTGTTCTTCCAGTTCGGCAAGATCCGGCACGTGGCGCTGATCCTCGGCGTGGTGCCCATGGCCACGCTCGGCGGGCTGATCGCGGTCCACCTTGCGGGCGAGACCCTCAACATGGCGACCGCGGTGGGCTTCATCGCGCTGTTCGGCGTGTCGATACAGAACGGGATCATCATGGTCGCGAACTTCCGCCGCGTGCGCGGCGAGGGGCTGGCGCTGCGGGCCTCGGTGCTCGAGGGCGCGACCGAGCGGCTGCGCCCGGTGCTGATGACGGCCTCGGTGGCCTCGGTCGGCATGCTGCCCGCGGCGCTGGCCACGGGCGTGGGCACCGATGTGCAGCGCGGGCTGGCCACGGTGGTGGTCGGCGGGCTGGTGGTGTCGACCCTGCTCACGCTGTTCATCCTGCCGGCCTTTTATTACGCGATGGAGCGGCTGTTCGAGCGCAAGGGCTGGGGCCTGCGCCCGCGGCGCGATCGCTGAAGGGGAGGGAGCGAGATGAACAAGAGCATCCCTGTTGCATTGGCCGTCGCGCTGTGCCTGGCCGGCTGCGCCGTGGGCCCCGATTACGCGCGTCCCCCGCTGGACTTGCCCGGGCGCTACACGGCCACGCCGCCGGTGGCCGAGGAAGGCGAGGGCGTGCCGCTGCCGCGGCTGTCGCCCGGCCTCGACATCCCGGCCCAGTGGTGGGCTGCCTTCCGCAATGAGCCGCTCAACGCGCTGGTGGCGCAGAGCCTGGCCGGCAATCCCGGTGTCGAAGCCGCGGAGGCGGCGCTGCGTGCGGCGCGCGAGAACGAGGCGGCCCAGCGCGCGGCCTTCTGGCCGGTGCTGACGGCCGGGCTCGCGCCCACGCGCCAGCGGGTGGCGAACGCGGTCGCGAGCCCGGTGTCGTCGAACGCGAGCCTCTACACGCTGCACACGGCGCAGCTCAACGTGAGCTATGCGCCCGACGTGTTCGGCGCCACGCAGCGGCAGGTCGAGGGCGCGCGCGCGCAGACCGAGGCGCAGCGCTTCCAGGCGCTCGCCGCGCGGCTCACGCTCAGCAGCAACGTGGTGGCGGCGGCGATCGCCGAGGCCTCGCTGCGGGCGCAGCGGCGTGCCACGCTGGCGATCGCCGAGAGCCAGGCGCAGGTACTGCAGGCCTATCGCCGCCAGCTCGCGCTGGGGCAGGTCGCGCAGGCCGACGTGGAGGCGCAGGCCGCCCTGCTGGCCGCGACCGAGGCCGCCGTGCCCGCGCTCGACAAGCAGCTCGCGCAGCAGCGCCACCAGCTGGCGGTGCTCGGCGGCCGCTACCCGAGCGAGGAGGTGGCGGCGCGCTTCGAGCTCGATACGCTGGAGTTGCCCGCCGAGCTGCCGCTCGCGTTGCCCGCCCTGCTGGTCGAGCACCGGCCCGACGTGCGCGCCGCCGAGGCCCAGCTGCAGGCCGCGAGCGCGGCCATCGGCGTCGCGGTGGCCGCGCGGCTGCCGGCCGTGACGCTGAGCGCCAACCTCGGTTCCTCGGCCTACACGCTGTCGCAACTGTTCCGTTCGCCCGCGATGTTCTGGACCGTCGCGGCCGGCGTCGCGCAGCCGCTGTTCGACGCCGGCGCGCTCGGCCACCGCGAGGCGGCCGCGCGCGCCTCGTTCGACGAGGCGGCCGCGCAGTACCGCGCGACCGTGCTCGCGGCCTTCCAGGACGTGGCCAACACGCTGGCCGCCATCGATGCCGACACGCGCGCGCTGCAGGCATCGGTGCGGGCCGAGCGCACCGCCGCGCAGGCGCTCGCGCGCACCCGCGCGCAGCTGCGGTGGGGCGATGCCAGCGCGCTCGCGCTGCTGCTCGCGCAACAGCAGCAGGCGCAGGCCGAGATCAGCCTCGTGCAGGCGCGCGCGCAGCGGCTCACCGACGCGGCCGCGCTGTTCCAGGCGCTCGGCGGCGGCTGGTGGAACGCACCCGCCGATCCGGCGTCGCCGACGCTTTCCTCCATCGCATCCTCTTCGTCCGCAACGCCATGAACATCGTCCGCCACGAGATGGGCCCCCGCTTCAGCGAGATGGTGGCCGTCGACCTCGGCACCGCCCGCCTGCTCTACCTGTCGGGGCAGGTGGCCGAGAACCCCTCGCTCGACGTGACCGGCCAGATGCGCCAGGTGCTGCGCCAGATCGACGACCTGCTCGGCACCGAGGGCGCCACGCGCGAGAACCTGGTCAGCGTCACGATCTACCTGCGCACGGTGGGCGACTATGCCGCGATGAACGCGGTGTGGGACGAATGGGTGCCCGCCGGCCACACGCCCGCGCGCGCCACCGTGGGGGCCAGGCTGATCGATTCGGAGTACCGCGTGGAGATCCAGGCCACGGCCGCGGTGGGGGCACGCGGCTGATGCGTGGCATCGCCTGCGCGCTGGCGCCCGGCCTGCTCGCGCTGGCCGGCTGCGCCGGGCTCGGGACCAGCCATGCCGACTTCGTCGCGGGCTGGCGCACCGGGCGCGTCGAGGCCCTGGGCCGCGCCGGCGAACTCGCGCATGCCATGTACCGCGACTGCGCGCCGCAGGCGGGCGCGAACGAGCCCTATGCGGTCGTGCGCTACCACGACGGCGGGCTGCGCACGCGCGCACTCGGCACCACGCGCCTGCCGCCGGACCTGCGGGTCGGCGACACCGTGCGCGTCGACGTGCGCGATTGCAGCGCGCCGCTGGAGCTGCTCTCGCGGCCGGCGCCCGCCGACGCGTCATGAGGGCTGCGCGACGCGCCCGAAGTCAGGCGGCGGTGGGGTGCGGTCCCTATAAATCCCGCCCATGACTTCCGGATCGACGCCCGTGCCGGGCCGCTTTCTTCCCGCCGCCGCCGCGGCCCGCGAGCCGATCGAGCGCTGGGTGCCCGCGCTGCTCGTCGCGCTGGTGCTGGCGTGGGCCTGGCCAATGGTGGCGCTCGATGTCACGCCGCCCTGGGACAACGTGGAGGAGCTGTTCTGGAGCGGCAGCCTGCAGTGGGGCTACTACAAGCATCCGCCGCTGCCGAGCTGGCTGCTGAGCCTGCCGCTGGCGCTGTTCGGCCGCCAGCCGTGGCTGACCTACGTGGCCGGCGTGGGCTGCGGCGTGGGCGCGCTCTACCTGCTGTGGCGCTGGTCGCGCGAGATGATGACGCCGGCGCGCGCCGCCTTCGCGCTGCTGCTGGGCACGCTGGTCACCTACCACGTGCAGCGCGCGGTGGTCTACAACCACAACACGGTGCAGCTGCTGCCGCTCGCGGGCTACTGGTGGATGCTGTGGCGCGTGCTGCGGCCGGCCGGAAGCGGGCGCGCCGACTGGGTCTGGCTCGGGCTGTTCGCGGCGCTGTCGGTGCTCACCAAGTACAGCGCCGCGGTGCAGTTCGCCGTGGGGCTGGGCTTCGTGGTCCGCCAGGGCCTGTGGCGCGACGCGCGCGTGCGGCGCGACCTGTTGCTGGCCACCGGCCTCGCGCTGCTGCTCTTGTCGCCGCACCTGTGGTGGGTGCTGCAGCATGGCGACACCACGGTGGCCTATGCGCGCCATTCGGTGCATGCGGTCCATGGCCCGGGCGGCGGGCACCTGCTGCCGCGGCCGCTGCGCGTGCTGCTGGTGCAGCTCGCGCGGCTGTCGCCGATGCTGCTGTTCGTCGGCTGGGCCTGGATCGCGCAGCGGCGCGAGGCGGCGGCGGGGCCAACGGCACCGATGCCCGCGGCCTTCGACCGGCGCTTCCTCGCCTGGGCGACCCTCGGTCCCACCGCGCTGGTGCTGGCGGCCTCGGTGCTGCTGCATTCGCGGCTGGTGCCTGCCTGGCTCACCACCTTCTTCCTGCCGGCCGGCGTATGGGTGGCGGCCGCGCTGCCCTGGCTCGACGCGGAACGCTGGAGCCGGCGCCGCTGGAGCGCGATGCTGGCAGTCGCAGCGCTGTTGCACGTCACGGCCGCCTGGGCCTGTGCCTGGGTCGACGGCGTGGGGAGCACGCGGCTGGGCCACGTCACGCGCGCCAACCTGCCGACGCAGCGCATCGCGGACGCGGTCGAGGCGACCTGGCGCGCGCACCGGGGCGAGCGGCCGCTGCGGCTGCTGGTCGGCGACACCTGGTTCGCGGGCGCCATCGCGCTGCGCATGGATCCCGGCGTGCGCCTGCTGATCGATGGCGACGAACGCACCTCGCCGTGGCTGGCACCGGGCACGCTGGCGCGCGAGGGCGGCATGGTGCTGATGCTCGATACGCCGGCCTTCCGTTCCGAAGGTCCGCCGCTGCAGCCCCTGATGCAGACCGTGGACTGCGGCGGGGCGATCGAGCTGCCCTGGGCCGGCGAGGGCCCCGAACGCAGCGTGCGCATGCGCTGGGGCATCGTGCTGCCCGACGACGAGCGGGCAGCACCCGACATCGCCTGCGGCCGCGGGCCCTGAGCCCGTACTCAGTCGCCGGCCGGAAAGCGCAGCGTGACCGCGAGGCCGCCCCAGGCGCTGTCCAACAGCGTCACCGTGGCGCCGTGCATCGCCACGATGTCGCGCACGATGGCCAGCCCCAGGCCGCTGCCGTCGCCGGTCGCGTCGCGGCCGCGCACGAAGCGCTCGAGCACCGCCTCGCGCTCGTCCTCGGGAATGCCCGGCCCCGAGTCGCTCACGCGCAGCGCCGGCGGCGCGGTCTCGAACTCCACCAGCACGCGTCCGCCCGGCGGCGTGTAGCGGATCGCGTTGTCGAGCAGGTTGCTCAGCGCATCGGCGATCAGCTCGGGCTGCACCGCGACGCACACCGGCCGCTCGGGCGCGGCGAGCTCCAGCTCGATCGCGCGCGCCGACGCCTGCTCGATGTGGGTGGCGCCCACGTCCTGAGCGAGCGCGACGAGATCGATGCGGCGCCGGTCGAGATCGGCGCGCGCCTCGGGGTCGAGCGCGCCGAAGCTCAGCAGCTGCTGCACCAGCCGCCCCGAGCGCTGGATCGAGCCGCCGAGCTCGTCGACGATGCGCCGCATCGCCTGCGGATCGGGCGCCTCGGTGGCGCGCGCCAGGCCGAGCTGCAGGCCGGTCAGCGAGGTGCGCAGCTGGTGCGCCGCCGTCGCGGCGAACTGCCGCTCGCGCGCCAGCATGGTCCGGATGCGCGCGAGCAGCTCGTTGTGCGAACTCGCGAAGGCCTGCAGCTCGCGCGGCACCTCGTCGACGCCGATCGGGTCGAGCGAGGCATGCGAGCGCTCGTTCCAGCGCGTGGCGATGGCCTGCAGCGGTCGCACCGTGCGGCGCACGGCGATCGCGATGGCCAGCGCGGCGGCCACCACGAGCGCGACGACGGGCCACAGCAGCACCCAGAGTTCCTGCTCGGCGCGATGGCGCTTGGTCAGGGTCTCGCCCATCAGCATCGTGACCGGCGCGGCGCCGGGGCGCGTCAACTCCACGCGCACCACGCGCACCGGCTGGCCCAGGTAGGCGGCATCGAAGGCTTCGCCGCGGCGGTAGTGCACGCGCGCGGTGCCGCCGTCGGGCAGGCCGGGCTGCCCGGCCAGCAGCCGGCCGGACTGCGTGACGCTGAACCAGTTCTGGTCGATCTCGTCGAACAGCAGCATGGCCTTGAGCTGCGGCGACATGTCGATCGTCGCGACGCCCCGGTCGTCGTAGCGCAGCAGCGCGATGCTCGAGCGCGCGGCATCGAGCAGCCAGCGGTCGAACACGCGCTCGATGACCTCGTGCGTGTAGTGGAGGCCGAAGCCGCCGGCCACGGCCATCATCGTGATCAGTGGCAGCATCAGGCGCAGCAGCAGCTCGCGCCGCAGCCAGCGGATGCGACGCGGCGGTTGCGGCGGCAAGGCTTCCATCAGGCCTGCGGCGCGCCGGGGGCGGCCGTGTCGAGCACCAGCATGTAGCCGAAGCCGCGCATCGTGCGCACCTGCACGCCCGCGTCGACCAGCTTGCGGCGCAGGCGCGACACGTAGATCTCGGAGGCGCTGTCGCCGAGCTCGATGTTGCGTTCGGCCAGCGCATCGATCAGCGCGCGCTTGGCGACCAGCCGCGGCGCACGCTGCATCAGCAGGCCCAGCACCTCGAACTCGCGCGGCGCCAGGTCGAGCGCTTGGTCGTCCACATAGGCCCGGCCCAGGTCGCCGCGCCAGGTCAGCCGGCCGTAGTGCAGGTGGTCGCCGCGCGCCACCTGGGCGCGGCGGCCGAGCACCTCGATGCGCGCGTCGAGTTCCTCGGGCGCGAAGGGCTTGACCAGGTAGTCGTCGGCACCGCCCTGCAGGCCCAGCACGCGGTCGGCCACGCGGCTGCGCGCGGTCAGGATCAGCGCGGGCGTGAGGCGGTCGCGCTGGCGCAGCCGCCGCAGCCAGTCCAGACCGTCGCCGTCGGGCAGGTTGAGGTCGAGCACGATGAGCTCGAAATCCTGCACCTCGCGCTCGGCGAGCGCGCGGTCGGCCTCGGCGAGGTCGCCGCAGCCGCGCACCACCCAGCCGCGCTGGCGCCAGCGCAGTTGCAGTTCCCGCGAGATCACGGGGTCGTCTTCGATCAGCAGCAGGAGCATCGCGGTGCGAGGCGGCGGGGCGGGCGAGCGGGTGGGCCGCCATTGTCGGCCAGCGGCGGCGCGTTCACGACTTCGGCGTGCGCTGCCACCAGCCGCCGCCCGAGGCCTGGAACAGCGCGGCGCTGTCGCCCAGCCGCGCGGCCTGCGCCTGCACGCGCGCGAGCACCGCCTGGTCGTGGGCCTGCTGCGCGTTGAGCAGCGCGAGGCGATCGACGTCGCCGAGCCGGAGTCGGCGCCGCGTGAGGTCCAGCGCGACGCGGGCCTTCTCCTCGGCCAGTGCCGCGTCCCGCAGCGATTGCGCGTTGGCCTGGATCGACTGCAGCGTGTCGGCCACGTTCTGCAGCGCCGCGATCACGGTCGCGCGGTATTGGGCATCGGCCTGGCGCAGCCCCTCCTCGGCGGCGCGCTGGCGATGCGTGAGCGTGCCGCCGTCGAACAGTGTCTGTCCGACACTGCCCGCGAGGCTGAAGAAGCGCCCCGACTTCAGGAACATCTCGCCGAGCCGGCTGGCCGCGCCGCCCCAGCTCGCATCGATGGAGAACTGCGGCAGGCGGTCGGCCACCGCCACGCCGACCTGCGCGCTGGCGGCATGCAGCTGCTCCTCGGCGGCGCGGATGTCGGGCCGCTGCTCGACCAGGCGCGAGGGCAGGGCCAGCGGCAGCTCGCGCGGCAGCACCAGCGCATCGAGGTCGAAGTCGATCGCGAGGTCCTCGTCGGGGCCGTCGCCGGCCAGCGCGCGCAGCAGGTTGCGCGTCTGCTCGCGCTGCTTGCGCAGCGGCGGCAGCTGCTGGCGCGCCTGCGCGAGCGCGAGCTCCTGCTGCGCCAGGTCCTGCCGTGCCGCGTAGCCGGCCCGCAGCTGGCGCTGCAGCAGCGCCACCGCCTGCTCGTTGGCCTCGACGATGCCCTCGGCGATCGCGAGCTGCCGGCGCAGCAGCGCCTCCTGGATCGAGGCCGCCACCAGGTTCGAGGCCAGCGTGAGGTAGGCGGCCTCGAGCTGGTAGTGCTGCATCCGCGCCTGCGCCTCGAGGCTCTCGAGCTGCCGTCGCTGGCCGCCGAAGATGTCGGGCGCATAGCCGACCGTGAGCTGCGCGGTGTGGAAGTTGTAGATCACCGGCGCGTTGAAGGGCGCGCTGCCGCCCTCGCTGGCCGGCGTGCCCTGATAGGTGGAGATCACGCTGCCGTTGCCCTGCACGCCCGGCGAGTTGCCGCCGAGGTTGCCCGCGATCTTGGTGCGCGCGGGCGAGTAGCCGATGCCGACCGTGGGATAGAAGAAGCCGCGCTGCGCGTAGACGTTCTCCTGCGCCGCGCGCAGCGCCGCCTGCGCGGCCTCGAGCGTGGGACTGCGCGCGAGCGCGCGCGCGATCAGCGCGTCGAGGCGCGGCGAGCCGAACAGCGTCCACCAGTCGGCCTGGATGTCGCGCCCGGGCGCGAAGCGCTGCGCGTCGCCGCCGGGCACCGGTGCCGACACGGTGTCGAGCGGCAGCGCCGACGGGGCGTAGTCCTTCGCCATGGGCGGATCGGGGCGCCGGAAATCGGGGCCGACCGTGCAGCCGGCCAGCAGCGTCGCGCAGGCCAGCGCGAGCATCGATCGAACGCGGGGACGGAACGGGGAGGTGGAGGCGTGCTTCATCGCGGACTCCGGTGCATCAGGGCGCGGCCGCCGGGCGCGCCTCGCGCGCCTGCTGCGGCTCGTCGTAGAAATCGCCGAAGCGGCGGATCGCCACCGGCAGCACCAGCAGCGTGAACAGCGTGCCGGTGACGATGCCGCCCACGATCACGCAGGCGAAGGGCCGTTGCGTCTCGCTGCCGATGCCGTGCGAGAGCGCGGCCGGCAGCAGGCCCAGGCCCGCCATCAGCGCCGTCATCAGGATCGGGCGCAGCCGCGTCGTCGCGCCTTCGACGATCGCCGTCGCGACCGCCGCGCCCGAGCGCACGCGCGCCATGATCTCCTCGACCATGATCACGCCGTTCTGCACCGAGATGCCCGCCACCGCGATGAACCCGACCGCGGCCGAGACCGACAGGTGCAGGCCCGCGAGCCCGAGCGCCGCGAGCCCGCCCACCAGCGTGAACGGCACCATGCCCAGCACCAGCGAGGCCAGCCGCACCGAGCGGAAGGCCCAGAACAGCAGCGAGAAGATCAGCAGCGCCGTGAACGGCACGATCACCGCGAGCCGCGCCGCGGCCCGCTGCGAGTTCTCGAACTGACCGCCCCACACCAGCTGGTAGCCCGGCGGCAGCGCGACCTGGCGCGCCACGGTGCGCTGGGCCTCTTCCACGAAGCTGCCCTGGTCGCGGCCCAGCAGGTTGACCTTGACGATGACCATGCGCGAGCCCGACTCACGGAAGATGCGCGAGGCGCCCTGGCGCACCTCGACGTTCGCGACCTCGCCCAGCGAGATGGTGCCGGGGCCGTTGCCGACCTGCGTGCCGGCCACGGCGAGCTGCAGTCCGCGCACCGCGTCCACGCTGTCGCGGTGCGGCTGGGCGAGCCGCACCACCACGTCGAAGCGGCGGTCGGCGTCGTAGAAGCTGGTGGTCGAGCTGCCCGACATCGACTGGCCGATGACGTTGTCCACGTCGTTGACCGTGAGGCCGTAGCGCGCGAGCCGCGCGCGGTCGGGCGTGACGACCAGCTCGCTCTGCCCGCCGATGCGCGTGCTGTCCACGTCGGTGGCACCGGGAATGCCGCGCAAGGTGGTGGCCACCTTTTCGCCGAGCTCGTCGAGGATGTCGAGGTTGTTGCCGATCACCTTCGCGACGATCTCGCCGCGAAAGCCCGACAGCGACTCCTCGACGTTGTCCTGGATCACCTGCGAGAAATTGGTGCTGATGCCGGGGATGTCTTCCAGCCTGGCCGACATGTCGGCGATCAGCGCCTCCTTGCCCGCGAAGCGCCAGCCCGAGCGCGGCTGCAGATCGACCAGGATCTCGAGGTTGTTCGGCCCCTTCGGGTCGGAGCCGTCGTCGGGCCGGCCGACCTGGCTGATCAGCCGCGCCACCTCGGGATACGTCAGCAGGGTGGCGCGCACGCTGCGTTCCACCTGCTTGGTGGTCTCGAGCGCGGCCGAGGTCGGCAGCGTGATGGTCAGCCAGATGTTGCCCTCGTCGAGCTTGGGCAGGAATTCGCTGCCCAGCCGCGGTGCCAGTCCCAGCGCGAGTGCCACGGGCAGCGCCGCGAGCCACAGCGTGCGGCCGGCGTGGCGCATGGTCGCGGCGAGCAGGCCGCGGTAGCGCGCCTGCAGCCAGTCCAGCCAGGGCTTGTGCTTCTCGGCCAGGGTACGGCGCTGCAGCACCGTGGCCAGCAGCGCGGGCAGGTGCGTGAAGGTCAGCAGCACCGCGCCGAGCAGCGCGAAGCTCAGGGTCAGGGCCACCGGCGTGAAGATCTTTCCCTCCACGCGCTGGAAGGTGAAGATCGGCACGAAGGCCAGGATGATGATCGCCTTCGAGAACAGCACCGGGTGCGCGAGGTCGCTGACCGTGTGGTGCAGCACGCCGAGGCGCTGGTGGCGCGCCTCGGGCGTATCGGCGTCGAGCGCGGTCTTGGCCGCGAGCCGCACCATCAGCGCCTCGACGATCACGACCGCGCTGTCGATGATGATGCCGAAGTCGACCGCACCCAGCGAGATCAGGTTGGCCGACACGCCGCGCGCGGTGATCAGGATGAAGGCGAACAGCAGCGCGAGCGGGATCACGGTGGCCACCACCAGCGCGGCGCGCCAGCTCGAGAGGAAGACCACCAGCACCGCCACCACCAGCAGCGCGCCCACCACCAGGTTCTCGACCACCGTGGCCACCGTGTGGTGCACGAGCTGCGTGCGGTCGTAGATGGGCACGATCTTCACGCCGGCCGGCAGGCGCGGCTCGAGTTGCGCGATGCGCTCGCGCAGCTCGGCGTTGATCTTGGCCGGATCGCCGCCCTTGGTCATCGAGACGATGCCCTCGACGATGCTGTCGCGCTGGCCCGCCGCGGCAATGCCCAGGCGCGGGCGCTCGCCCTCGCGCACCTGCGCCAGGTCGGCCACCGTCACGGGCCGGCCCTGGCGCGAGGCGACCACCGCCGCGCGGATGTCGGCGAGGCTGTCGAACAGCCCGCTGGCGCGCACCACCAGCGAGGTGTCGCCGCGGCGCATCAGCCCGCCGCCCGCGCTGCCGTTGGCGTTCGAGACGGCCTGGCCGAGCTGGTCCAGCGTCACCTGGTACTTGCGCAGCGCCACCGGGTCGACCTCGATCTGGAATTCCTTGAGCGCGCCGCCGAAGGTGACGATGTCGGCCACGCCGGGCGTCATGCGCAGGAACGGGCGCACGGTCCAGTCCTGCAGCGTGCGCGCCTCCACTTCCGACAGGCCCGGCGCCTCGAGCGTGTAGCGGTAGATCTCGCCGACGGCCGTCGACAGCGGCGCGAGCTGCGGCTGCACGCCGGTGGGCAGGTCGACGGTCGAGAGCTTCTCGAGCACCTGCTGGCGCGCGAAGTAGTCGTCGGTGCCGTCGGCGAAGGTCAGGGTCACGATCGACAGCCCGGTCATCGTGACCGAGCGCACGTTCGACAGCCGCGGTATGCCGGCCACCTCGCGCTCGATCGGCAGTGTGACCGAGCGCTCCATGTCCTGCGGCGCCGCGCCGGTGCGCTGCGAGATCACGCGCACCTGCACGTCCTGCACGTCGGGGAAGGCCTCGATCGGCAGGTTCGAGGCCGCGTAGCCGCCGAAGCCGACCAGCGCCGCGACCAGCACGAACACGAAGACGCGCTGCGTCAGCGCGAAGGCGATGAGCCGCTGCATCACGGCCGCTCGCTCGCGCGGGTCGTGAGCTCGGCGTCGAGCAGCAGCGCGCCCGCCGTCACCACGCGCTCGTTGCCGGCCAGGCCTTCACGCACGTAGCTGCGGTCGCTGCCCTGTGCCAGCAGTTCGACCTGGCGGCGCCGGAACGCACCGGGCGACTCCTCGACGAACACATAGTTGTGCACGCCGCGGTTGACCAGCGCCTCGTTGGGCACGCGCACGCCGCTGCCATCTTCCTGCAGCAGTTGCGCGCGCACGAACATCTCGGGCAGCAGTTCGAGCCCGGCGTTGTCGAGCTGCGCGCGCACCGGCACGCGCCGGGTGTTGGTGTCGACCGCATGGCCGACCTGGCGCACCGTGGCGGCGAAGCGCCGGCCCGGATAGGCATCCGACTCCACGCTCACCGCACTGCCGAGCTTGATCCGGCCCAGCAGTCGTTCCGGCAGGTCGATCATCAGCCACAGCCGCCGCGGATCGGTGACCACGAACAGCGGCGCCGCCATGCCCGGTGCGACCTCGAGTGCCGGCGTGGCCGTGCGCTCGGCGACCAGCCCGTCCATCGGGCTGACCAGCTGCAGGCGCTGGCCCTCGCCGCGCAGCCCGCGCGGATTCATGTTCTGCAGCCGCCGCCGCGCGCGCTCCACTTCCTCCGCCGCCTGCGCATGGTCGGCCTCGAGCGCTTCGAGGTCCTTGCGCGGAATCGCGTCGCCCGGCGCCAGCTCGCGCCCGCGTTCGGCCGCGAGCTGCTTGCGCTTCTCGTCGGCCAGCGCCTTGCCGAGGTCGGCGCGCGCCGTGCCGTAGTCGGGCGAATCGATGTCGGCCAACACCTGGCCCGCGCGCACGCTGTCGCCGGGGCCTACGCGCAGCGCGACGATGCGGCCCGAGAAGCCGACGCCGATGCGTGCCGTCGCGTCCTCGTCGTAGACCAGGCGCGCGCTCAGCGGTTCGGCCAGCGGCAGCGGCACGCGCGGCATGGCCTCGGCGCGGATCATCGCGAGCTGGGCCGCGCCCTTCGGATAGCGCAGCTGCTCGGGGTCGGTGGCGGTCGCGGCGTTGCCTGCGCCGGTGGCCGGCGCGGGCGGCGTGGCGTCGGACCGTGTCGCGCGCCAGGCGAGGAAGGCCCCGCCGGCGACGGCCAGCAGGGCAAGAAGGACCAGGAGGACCCGGCGGCGGGAGGCGGGAGGACGCAGGCTCATCGGTGCGGCGGCAAGGACCGACCGTGCGGGCACGACGTCGGAGAAGGAAGGAGCCGACCAGCCTAGGCAGCGAAGCTTTCGGGAAGCTATCTATCCGGGGCGCGCGCCATGGCAATCGCCACCGGCTTGCGAATGCGCGATCGATGGGCGATCCTGAAAGGCACGCCGCCGTGCGCCGCCCGTCGCGGCCCCGGCCTTCCCATCGTCAATGGAACCCTTTCCAGAACCATGAGCAAACTGGACCTCAGGCAGGTCGAGCTGCGCCGGCTGCTGTCGGACGCACGACCCACGCAGGTCTTCGAGGACCTGCTGCAGCGCGGGCTGGTCGCCCGTCGGCAGGACTTCGGCTCGCTGCTGCTCGAGGTCTTTCCGAACATCGATTCAACCGTGGTCGCGATGCTGTGGCGCTGGCGGCGCGACGGGGAGTGGCATCCGGCGTTGTCGGATGCGCATGTGGATTCGCAGGTGAGGCGGCTGTTGCTGGAGGCGGGGTACCTCGATGCCATGGTGCAGGGGGCCGGGAGCGAGAAGGCCGGCGGCGCGTAGGAGGCGTTTGGTTTGGCGTCCAGGGCACCCGAGGTGCCCCACCTATAATGGCGTGCCGATGTCGCCGCCGACATCGGCCATGCCTGCAGGCGCCTCCATGCCGCGACCGCGCCTCCCCCCGCTTTCCCCATGTCTTCGCCCGTGTCCTCGTTCGTTCCCGATCCCGCCGGATCGCTGTCTCGGCGCCCTCGCGCGTTCCCGCCGCTTCGCAAAGCCTCCGACGCCAGGCAAGGCCTGACCGCCTCGCGCCGCTGAAGCCCGCCCCGTGCAAGACCTCCTCTCCGGCGCTGGCCCGGTGCTGGCCTTCATGGCCTGCGTCGCCCTCGCCACCTACGCCCAGAACCTCACCGGCTTCGCCTTCAGCCTGATCCTGCTGGGCCTGGTCTCGGTGTTCCATATCGCGAGCGTCAGCGACGCGGCCAATGCGGCCACGGTGCTGAGCCTGATCAATGCCTGGACCTACTTTCGCGCGCGGCCCGGCCCGGTGCCCTGGCAGCTGATGAAGCCGGCGCTCAATGGCAGCACGGTGGGCGTGATCGTCGGGCTGATGCTGCTGACCTGGCTCAGCGGCAGCGCGGTCGACTGGCTGCGCGCGCTGCTGGGGGTGTCGATCCTCGGCTGCGCGGTGCTGCTGGTGCTGCAGGCGAAGCCGCTGCCCGCGATCTCGGGGCGCAAGAGCTTCGCCATCGTCGGCTGCCTGTCGGGCGTGCTCGGCGGGCTGTTCTCGAGCTCGGGGCCGCCGATCGTGTTCCACATGTACCGGCAGCCGCTGGACCGCGAGCTGGTGCGCCGCGCGCTGCTGCTGATGTTCGCGTTCAACTCGCTGGTGCGGCTCGTGATCGTGGT
The DNA here is from genome assembly GCF_056523145.1 of Variovorax sp. ISS6. Lineage (NCBI taxonomy): Bacteria > Pseudomonadati > Pseudomonadota > Betaproteobacteria > Burkholderiales > Comamonadaceae > Variovorax > Variovorax sp. ISS6. The sequence continues at coordinate 605,340 of NZ_JAWRZC010000002.1, read as the reverse complement.
GCCGACCGGGCACTTCTCGTGGCACGCGGCGCTGCTCGCGGCCTGCGCGATGCCGGTGGTCTATGCCGCCACGCGCTTGCATCACCGGCTGCCCAACCGGCTGCAGCCGCGCACGCTCAAATGGCTGGTGGGCGGGCTGCTGGCTGCCGCGGGCTCGACGCTGTTCGCCGCGGCTTGGGCCGCGATCGCGCACGGCTGAGCGCCACCGATCGCGGTGGCACGGCGCCGCCGCGCGGCGCCTTCACGAGGCGGCGGCTTACACGCGAAGTGCCCGAACCGCCCCTCTGGCGGCGCAGGCGGCACGGGAAAATCCGTGCAGGAGCCCCCAAAGGGCTTTGCTTCCAGAAAAACCGCCCCCGCTGTCATGCCATCCTCACTCACCTCCACGGGCATCCCCGGCCTCGACGACATCCTCGGCGGCGGGCTGCCCGCGCAACACCTCTACCTGGTCGAGGGCACGCCGGGCACGGGCAAGACCACGCTCGCGCTGCAGTTCCTGCAGGCCGGCCGTGCCGCGGGCGAGCGCGGGCTCTACGTCACGCTGTCCGAAACCTCCGAGGAACTGGCCGAGGTGGCTGCCTCGCACGGCTGGTCGCTCGAGGGCATCGAGGTCTACGACCTGGTGAGCGACGAGGGACTCAGCGAGGAGGCCGAGCAGACGGTGCTGCATCCCTCTGAGTTCGAGCTCGGGGAGACCACGCGCGACGTGATGCGCCTGGTCAACGAGCAGAAGCCGCAGCGCGTGGTCTTCGACAGCCTGTCGGAGATGCGGCTGCTGGCCCAGAGCGCGCTGCGCTACCGGCGCCAGATCCTCGCGCTCAAGCGCTTCTTCGCGCAGCGCGGCTGCACGGTGCTGATGCTCGACGACCGCTCGGGCGGCGATGGCGACCAGCACCTGCACAGCATCGCGCACGGCGTGCTGCACCTGGACCAGAACACCAACGACTATGGCGCCGACAAGCGGCGGCTGCGCGTGGTGAAGCTGCGCGGCGTGAAGTTCCGCAGCGGCGAGCACGACTTCAACCTCGACCGCGGCGGGCTGCAGGTGTTTCCGCGGCTGGTGGCCAGCGAACACGAGCAGCGGATCGACGAGCGCGTGGTCTCGACCGGCACCGCGGCGCTCGACGCCCTGCTGGGCGGCGGCCTGACACCCGGCAGCAGCCTGCTGCTGGCGGGCCCTGCGGGCGTGGGCAAGACCACCACCGCGATCAGCTGCGCGGTGGCGGCCGCGCGGCGCGGCGCGAAGGTGGCCTATTACCTGTTCGACGAGGGCCTGGGCACGCTGCGGCAGCGCTCGCGGGCGCTGGGGCTCGACGTCGAGCCCTACATGAGCTCGGGCCACATCACGATCCGCACGCTGGACCCGGCCGAGGTCTCGCCGGGCCAGTTCGCGCACTCGGTGCGCATGGCGGTCGAGCAGGACGGCGTGCAGATGGTGGTGATCGACAGCCTCAATGCCTATCTGCACGCCATGCCCGGCGGCAAGTACCTGGTGCTGCAGATGCACGAGCTGCTGGCCTACCTGAACCTGCGCGGGCTCACCACGCTGCTGATTCTGTCGCTGCACGGCACCGTGGGCGAGGTGCGCGCCGACGTGGACCTGAGCTACCTGAGCGACGCGATGCTGAACTTCAGGTACTTCGAGGCGCGCGGCAACCTGCTGAAGGCGATCTCGGTGATCAAGAGCCGCACCAACGCGCACGAGCAGTCGATCCGCGAGTTCCGCCTCGGACCGCACGGCGTCGAGGTCGGCAAGGCGCTGACCGACTTCCAGGGGGTGCTGTCGGGCGCGGCCCGCTACACGGGCACGCAGCCGCTGCTGGGCGATAGCGATATCGCCACGCCGTCCGCATGAAAGGGGCGGCGTGGAAGACCGCATCCTGATCCTCGCGCCGCGCGGCCGGGATGCGCAGGTGATCCGGGCCGTGCTGGAGAGCCAGGGCATCGATTGCCTGGTCTGCCCCGACACGGCATCGCTGCTGGCGGAACTGGAAATTGCCGCCGCGGCGGCGATCGTGACCGAGGAGTCGCTCTCGGGCGGCTTCGACGGCGCGCTCGGCGCCTGCCTGGCGCGGCAGCCGGCCTGGTCCGACCTGCCTTTCGTGGTGCTGGCGATGCGCCAGTCGGGGCGGCGTTCGGCCAGCGCGCAGGCCTCGCTGCAGCAGCTGGGCAATTCGGTGCTGCTCGAGCGGCCGCTCAATCCCGAGACGCTCGCGAGCGCCGCGCGCTCCGCTTTGCGCGCGCGCCAGCGGCAGTACGTGACGCGCCGCCACCTGAACGACATCGAGGCCGCCAAGGCCACGGTCGAGCGGCTCAACGCCGAGCTCGAAGGGCGCATCGCGACCCGCACGGCCGAACTCGCGGGCGCCAACGACTGGCTGATGCGCGAGATCGCCGAGCGCGAACGGCTGCAGGCCAACGTGGTGCAGGGCCAGAAGCTCGAGGCCATCGGCCGCCTCACGGGCGGCATCGCGCACGACTTCAACAACCTGCTGCACGTGGTCAACCTCAACCTGGAATTCATCTCGCGGCTGGCGCCCGAGGGCAAGCTGGCGGATTACGCGCGTCGCGCGAAGGAATCGGTGGCGCGCGGCTCGCGCCTGACCGGGCAGCTGCTGTCGTTCGCGCGAACGCGCAGCCTGGTGCCGCGGCTGCATGGCGTGAATGCGCTGGTCACCAACCTGCGCGAGCTCATCGAGGTCTCGGTGGGCTCGAAGGTGCGGGTGAGCTTCGAGCTCTGGCCCGGCGAACTCTGGGTGATGCTCGACGGCGCGCAACTCGAGATGGCGCTGCTGAACATGTCGGTGAACTCGCGCGATGCGATGCCCGAGGGCGGGAAGCTGGTCATCGGCACGGCATTGGCGAGCGCGGCCGACGGTTCCCCGCAGGTGCTGGTGAGCGTGCGGGACACCGGCAGCGGCATACCGAGCGCGGTGCTCTCGAAGGTGTTCGATCCCTTCTTCACCACCAAGGCCAATGGCCATGGCACGGGGCTGGGGCTGAGCCAGGTCTACGGCTTCGCGAGCCAGTCGGGCGGCCAGGCCGAGATCCGCAGCACGCCGGGCCAGGGCGCGACCGTGACCCTGCGCTTTCCTCTGTCGCAGCCCGAGCCGGTGGAGGATGCCGCATCGCCGGCCGGGCGCGAGGGCGCCGCGCCCGCGCGGGACGATCCGCGCAGCGAGGTGCTGGTGGTGGAGGACGATGCCGAGGTCCGCCAGGGCATCGCCGAAGGCCTGCGCCTGCTGCAGTACACCGTGCGCGAGGCCAGCGATGGTCACAGCGGCCTGCAGGAGCTGCAGCGCCGCCGGCCCGACCTGCTGATGGTCGACTACCTGATGCCCGGCATGAACGGCGCCGAGCTCGTGGCGGCCGCGCGCCGGCTCTATCCGCAGATGCCCGTGCTGGTCGCCACCGGCTATGCCGACATGGCGGAGGTGCAGAAGGTGGTGGGTTCGCATTCCGTGCTGCGCAAGCCCTTCGACCTCGAGACGCTCAGCGGCGCGGTGAGCGCGGAGCTCGGTCGTGCGCGGATGACGGCGCAGGCCGCGGACGAGCGCGAACGGATCGTTTCCGGGTCATAAGCTCACAGCGATTCGTTCTTTGGCGCCACGCGCGGCCTCGGCCACACTGGCGGGCCCATGCCTTCCCTCTCCGTCATTCCCGACGTTGCCAGCCCGTCGGCCGATGCCGGGTTCGATGCCCAGGCCGACCGGGTGGCCGACTGGCTGCTCGGCAGCCTCGAATGGAACGCCACGCTGTTCCACGTGGGCCAGTACTGCGGCCGCTGGCGCGCCTCGACGGCGGGCCGTGCGCGCGCGAGCTTCCACCTGATCCTCGAGGGCCGCTGCTGGCTGCACCGGCCGGGGCTCGCATCGGTGGCGCTGTCGCCGCGCGACGGCGTGTTCCTGATGCGCGACGTGCCGCATTTCCTCTCGCCCTATGCCGACCCCGGCATCGACTGCGCGCCGCGCGCGATGCAGCCGCTGTCGGCCAGCCCCGCGCTCGGCGAAACGGCATTGGCCTGCGGCTTCTTCTCGTTCGACGGACCGCTGCGCGACCTGGTCGCGCAATCCTTTCCCGACTGCCTGGTGCTGCGCGCCGACGACCTCGCGATGGCCTCGGCCGCGACCCTGTTCGACCTGATGCGCGGCGAGGCGCTGCGCGCCGGCACCGAGCCCTCGGTGCTGATGGACCGGCTGGCCGGCCTGCTGTTCTTCTACGGCCTGCGCCACGTGGCGCGCAGCGACGCGAACGCGCGCGGCTTCTGGGGGCTGCTGCGCCGGCGCGGCTTCGCGCCCTTGCTGGCGGCGCTGCTGCAGTCGCCCGAGCGGCCCTGGAGCGTGGCCGACATGGCGCAACGCGTGCATCTCTCGCGCGCGGCCTTCTTCCGCCAGTTCGGCGAGGCCTGCGGCCAGTCGCCGCTGCAGTTCCTGCAGCTGCTGCGCATGCAGATCGCGGCGCGCAAGCTGGCGCAGGGCGAGTCGATCGCGCAGGCCGCTGAGGCCGTGGGCTACGACTCCTATGCCGCCTTCTCGCGCACCTTCAAGCGCGTGATCGGCGAGCAGCCGGGTGCCTGGCAGCGCGCGCATCGGCTCGACCGTACCGAAGCGACCTGCGAGACGAACCGGCACAGATCCGAGACGCCCGGTCATTGATGCCCGCGGGCGCGCCGCGAAGAATCGGTGCCAGTTCCAGCATCCCACGAGCCGCACCGACATGACACGCCTGACCCTGCACACCGAGACCTCCGCGCCCGAAGCCAGCCGCGCGCTGGTGGCGCGCGCCGCCGCCAACAACGGCTTCCTGCCGAACCTGATCGGCATCCTCGCCAATTCGCCGCAGGCGCTCGAGACCTACCTCGGCGTGGCCCAGACCACCGCGCGCGGCGAACTCACGCTGGCCGAGCGCGAGGTGCTGCAGATCACGGCCGCGCGCATCCATGGCTGCGACTTCTGCGTGGCCGGCCATTCGGCCGCGGCGCTCAAGCAGGCGAAGCTGCCGGCCTCGGCCGTGGTGGCGCTGCAGCGCGGCGAGGCCACGAGCGAGGCCCGGCTCGATGCGGTGCGCGCCTTCACCGAGGCCGTGATCGCGAGCCGCGGCAAGGTGAGCGACGAGGCGCTCGCGGCCTTCCGCGGCGCGGGCTTCTCCGAGCGCCAGGTGCTCGAGGTGGTGCTGGGCGTGAGCCTGGCCACGCTGTGCAACTTCGCCAACAGCCTGGCCGGCAGCGCGGTCAACCCGCAGCTGCAGCCCTACCTGCCCGAGAACCTGCGCGCCGACGCAGCGCCCGCCCATGCTGGCTGAGGCCGACCGGCACTGGCTCGACGCGCAGGCCGAGGCGCTCGACAGCGACAACGCGCAGGCGCACGCGGTGCTGCCGCGGCTCGCGGGCGCGCAGCTGTTCGGCCTGGGCGTGCCGCGCGCGATCGGCGGGCAGGGCGGCGACACGCGCGATGCCATCGAGGCCATCGCCGCCGTGGCCGGCCATTCGCTGGCGGCGGCCTTCACCTTCTGGGGCCAGCGCGTCTTCATCGAATACCTGCTGCAGTCGCCCAACCAGGCGCTGCGCGAGCGCTGGCTGCCCGCGCTGCTCGACGGCTCGCTGGCCGGTGCCTCGGGGCTGTCGAACGCGATGAAGTTTCTCGGCGGCATCGAGGCGCTGCAGATCACGGCGACGCGGCAGGAGGGCGCGCCCGGCTGGCGGCTCGACGGCAGCGTGCCGTGGTGCACCAACCTGCGGCCGCAGGGCTTCGTGGCCGCGGTGGTGGTGCAGCGTGCCGATGGCGGCGCGCCGCTCGTGGCCGCGCTGCAGAGTGAGCAGGCGGGCGTGGAGCGCAGCGCCGACCTCGACCTCATCGCGCTGCGCGGCAGCAACACAGCCTCGCTGCGCATCGAAGGCGCGCGGCTCGCGGCCGACGAACTGATCCACGACGAGGCCAACCGCTTCCTGCCGACGGCACGGCCCGAGTTCCTCGGCCTGCAGTGCGGGCTGTCGATCGGGCTCGCGCGCGCCGCGCTCGCGACCGCGGCGCAGATCGGCGGCGCCGGGCGCGCGGTGCTCGACGCATCGCTCGTCGAACAGCGGCAGGCGCTCGATGCCACGGTCGATGGGCTCTATGCCGGCATCGCCGATGGCCGCTTTCGCACCCAGCCCGAGGCGCTGTTCCGCGCCCGGCTCGCGCTGGCCGACATCGCGCAGGCCGCGGTGCAGCTCGAGCTGCAGGCCAGCGGCGGCCGCGGCTACCACCGCGACCAGCCGCTGAGCCTGGCGCGGCACTGGCGCGAGGTGGCGTTCGTGCCGATCGTGACGCCGAGCGTGGTGCAACTGCGTGGCGAACTCGCGCGCCGCGCGGCGCAATCCGCATCGTGAGCGCCTTGGCTGCCGAGATCGGCCTCGACGAGGCCGCGAACGCGCCGCACCCGGTGCTCGAGGCACGCGATCTGGCCTTTGGCTTCGATGCCGCGCGGCCGGTGTTCAGCGGCGTATCGCTCGCGGTCGCGCCGCGCGAGATCGTCTGCCTGCTCGGTGGCAGCGGCTGCGGCAAGTCCACCTTGCTGCGGCAGCTCGCGCGGCTCGAGGTGCCCGGCGTCGGGCATGCGCAGGGCGAGATCCGTTTTCTCGGCGAGGCCTCGAGCGCGCCGCATCCGCGCGCGGCGCTGGTGTTCCAGCAGCCTGGCCTGCTGCCATGGCTCGATGCGGCGCGCAACGTGGGCTTTGGCCTCGACTTCGCGCGCCAGCCGAAGCTCGAACGCGAGCTGCGCGCGCGCCGCGTGCGCGATGCGCTCGCGGCCGTGGGGCTCGCGGGGCAGGGCGGGCTCTATCCGTCGCAACTGTCGGGCGGCATGGCACAGCGCGTGGCGCTGGCTCGGGCGCTCGCGCGCGAACCGGTGCTGCTGCTGGCCGACGAACCCTTCTCGGCGCTCGATGCCATCACTCGCACCGAGATGCAGGAACTGCTCGTCGACCTGGTGCACCGCTGGCGCACCGCCGCGCTGCTGGTCACGCACGACATCGACGAGGCGATCCTCGTCGGCGACCGCATCCTGCTGATGGGCGAGCGGCCCGGCCGCATCGTGCGCGAGTGGCGCGTCGACATGCCGCGCCCGCGCAGCGATGGCGCCGCCTTCACCACGCTGCGGCTAGACATCCTCGCCGCGCTGCAGGCCACGCGCCGTCATTCCTCCATCGAATCGCCACCCGGCATGCCAGAAAGAAAGCCCGTCGAATGACCGACCCGAATCCCGCCCACGGCGCCGCGCTGCGCGCCACCCATGTCTGCGCCTCGTCCGCCTGCGACTGCGGCCTCACGCGGCGCGACATGCTGCGGCTGTCGGCCCTGGCCGGCGCGGCGGTGGCGGCGCCCTTTCTCTCGGCCGGCGATGCGATGGCCCAAGGCTTCAAGGGCGACGACCAGCCCGTGAAGATCGGCTACCTGCCGATCACCGACGCCACGCCGCTCCTGATCGCGCATGCGCGCGGGCTGTTCGACAAGGAAGGGTTGCGCGCCGAGGCGCCGCGCATGTTCCGTTCGTGGGCACAGATCGTCGAGGCCTTCGTCGCGGGCCAGGTCAACGTGATCCACCTGCTCACGCCGGCCACGCTGTGGGTGCGCTATGGCTCGAAGTTTCCGGCCAGGATCGTGGCCTGGAACCACATCAACGGCTCGGCGCTCACCGTGCTGCCCGAGATCGGCAAGCTCTCCGACCTCGGCGGCAAGACCGTGGCGGTGCCTTTCTGGTATTCGATCCACAACGTGCTGCTGCAGGACATGTTGCGCGCCGAGGGCCTCAGCGCCGTCACCAAGGGCGCGGGCGCCGGCGGCGGCGTGGGCCCGAAGGAAGTCAACCTCGTGGTGCTGGCGCCGGCCGAGATGGTGTCGGCGCTGGCCGCGCGCTCGATCGCGGGCTTCATCGTGGCCGAGCCCTTCAACGCGGCGGCCGAGATCGCGGGCGTGGGCAAGGTGCTGCGCTTCTCGGGCGATGTCTGGAAGGACCATGCCTGCTGCGTCACCTTCCTGGCCGAGCGCGACATCGCCGAGAAACCCGAGTGGGCGCAGCGCGTGACCCACGCGATCGTCAAGGCGCAGCTGTGGACGCGCGACAACCGGCTCGACGCGGCGCGGCTGCTGTCGAACGCGGGCGAGCGGCGCTACACGCCGCATCCGCCGCAGACCCTGGCCAAGGTGCTGGCCGCCACCGATTACGCGAGCTACGAGGCCAGCGGCGTGGTGCGCCACAAGGGCTGGAGCCAGCGGCGCATCGATTTCCAGCCCTATCCCTTCGCCTCCTACACCGAGCAGCTGGTGCGCGCCGTGCAGGGCACCCGGATCGAGGGCGAGAACGCCTTCCTGCGCGCGCTCGATCCGAAGTTCGTGGCGCGCGACTTGGTCGACGATCGCTTCGTGCGCAAGGCGATCGAGGCCGTGGGCGGGCCGCAGGTGTTCGGCGTGGCGCCGGACTACCAACGGCGCGAGACCATCGCGGTCTGACGTGGGCCGCCGCCTCGGACTGCCGCTGGCCGGCCTCGCGCTCGCGCTCGTGCTGTGGTGGGCCGGCAGCGCCTGGCTCGCGCAGCGCACGCCGATCGCCGCGGCCTTCGCGCCCTGGCCGTCGGCGCTGGCGCTCGTACGTCTCGTCGCCGGCCCCGACATCTGGCAGCACGCGCTGCTGAGCCTGCAGCGCGTGGCCATCGGCCTGGCGCTGGCGATCGTGTTCGGCGTGCCGCTGGGCGTGCTCACCGGGCTGTGGCGCGGCTTCGCGCAGGCCAGCACGCCGGTGTTCCAGTTCCTGCGCATGATCTCGCCGCTGTCGTGGATGCCGATCGCCGTGATGGTGCTCGGCGTGGGCGACCTGCCGGTGTATTTCCTGCTGGCCTTCGCGGCCGTGTGGCCGATCCTGCTCAACACCGCGGCCGGCGTGGCGCAGCTCGACCCGCACTGGCTCACGCTCGCGCGCAGCCTGTCGGCCACGCGCCGCGAGACCGTGCTGCGCGTGATCCTGCCGGGCATCACCGCACACCTGCTCACGGGCGTGCGGCTGGCCATCGGCATCATCTGGATCGTGCTGGTGCCGGCCGAGATGCTCGGTGTGTCGGCCGGGCTCGGGTACTTCATCCTCGACACGCGCGACCGGCTCGCCTATTCGGAGCTGATGGCGGTGATCGTGCTGATCGGGGCGCTGGGGTATCTGCTCGATGGGGTTGCGCGGTGGTTGCATGGGCGGTGGACGCATGGGTGAGGGGGAGCGCGCGACTGGCGGGGCAAGCGAACAGGAAAACCAACCGGAAAAAGCAGCCTTCCTGATGGCGCCAGAAATGAATATAAGGCGTTGATATATATTGATTTTTTAAGCAGAATGAACCGGCAAAAGAACCGGAAATCATGAGCAAAAGCCGATCCCCTTGACCGTCTACGACCAGCCGCATCGGTTCGAGCCGCTGCTGCCGGCGACGCACTTGCCGGAGTTGGGCGAACTGCGGGATCTCACACGTCTTGTCTTCGAGAAGTCCGCGGGATTGAAGGCCTCGGCCAGCCCCCAAGCACGTGCGGCACTTTGCGAAATCGTGCGTTCGATGAACTCGTACTACTCGAACAGCATCGAGGGGCAGGGCACCCATCCTGCCAATATCGCGCGAGCGCTGAACCAGGATTTCTCCGACAAGCCCGATGTCGCGAGGCGACAGCGTCTGGCGCTTGCCCATATCGAAGCGGAGCGCGAGCTCGAGGCGACCCACGCGACGGAAGCCGAGGCGCTGACCAGCGGTTTTGTCCGCCGGGCGCATGCGAGCCTGTACAGCCGGCTGGCCTTGGGCGACCGTACGACCGAAGACGGCCGTGAAGTGATGCCGGGCGAGCTGCGACACCATGACGTCGCGGTGGGCAGGCATCAGCCTCCCGCATGGCAGTCGGTGCCGCTGTTTCTATCGCGCATGGATGAGGTGTATCCCCGGCTCAGGGGCGTCGATGCCGTGCTCTACACCATTGCATCGGCACATCACCGCATGGCCTGGACGCATCCCTTCGAGGATGGCAACGGGCGCGCCGTTCGCCTGCAGACACACTGCGCTCTTTTTCCGATCAGCGCGGGGCTTTGGTCCGTCAACCGCGGATTGGCTCGGCAGCGCGATCGCTACTACGCGATGCTCGACAGTGCCGACGCCGCGCGGCAGGGAGACCTCGATGGACGCGGAAACCTGAGCCAGAAGATGCTGGTGGCTTGGTGCATCTACTTCGCGGAACTCTGCCATGACCAAGTGAGCTTCATGACCACGATGCTGGATCTGTCGAAGCTCAAGGAACGCATCCGCGCCTATGTCCTCGTGCGCCGTACGGCCGAGGGCATCACCGAGTACCGCGACGAGGCAGTGCTTCCGTTGCAGACGATCGCGGTGGCGGGCCCGGTGTCGCGCGGGGACTTCATTCGGATGACCGGCCTGGAGGAGCGCACCGCGCGAAAGGTCATCTCGCGCTTCATCGCAGACGGCATTCTTCGAAGCGAAAGCCATCGCGCGGAATTGAGCATCGGCTTTCCCTTCCAGTCACTCGGTATCCTGTTTCCCAATCTCTATCCCGAGGCTTCGACGATTCCGACGGACTGAATTCACGCCTTCGCAAACCACGCCAGCGCCACCGCCGGCATCGCGAACCCGATCCACGACGCCAGCGGTCATCCGCCCTTTGCATAGGCCCAGGCACCGGCCAGCAGCGACATTTCGTGCCCGACCAGGATCGTTGACTCGGAGGCTTACGGCGTATATACTTTTTGTATATACAAAGGAGGGCCCATGACCCATGCCCGTGTCTTCCAGTCAGGCAACAGCCAGGCGGTCCGCCTGCCGAAGGAATTTCGATTCGCCTCCGACCAGGTGGAGATTTTTCGCCGCGGCAACGAAGTCGTCCTGCGAGAACTGCCGGCCAGCGCGGCGACCATATTCGACGCACTCGCCGAAATGCCCCCGGACTTCATGGCGGACGGCCGCGGCGATGCGCCTCCCCAGGAACGGGACGGGTTCTGAATGGCCATCCGCTACCTGCTCGACACCAACATCTGCATCTACATCGCCAAGCACAACCCGGCCAAGGTGCGAGCGCGTTTCGAGCAACTGCCCGCCGACGCGCTGGCCATGTCGGTCATCACGCTCGGCGAGCTGCAGCATGGGGCGGAAAAAAGCCAAGCCCGTGCGAAAGCCCTGGCCGCATTGCACCAGCTGCAAAGCGTCATCCAGGTCATGCCGCTGACGAAGGCGGTCGGGCAGCACTATGGCGAGATTCGCAGCGACCTCGAGCGCAAGGGCCGGCCGATCGGCAACAACGATCTATGGATCGCTGCCCATACGCGTGCCGAGGCGTGGATCCTGGTCACGAACAATGAGCGCGAGTTCAGCCGCGTCGAGGGTCTGTCGGTCGAGAACTGGGCCTGATTCGGGTGGCAGCCAACGTGCGGCATCGAGCATCTCTCCCGAGGCAGGACCCTTGTTTCGCGTCCGCCCGATGAAGCGTCTGCCTCTCTTCGCAGTCCTGCTGTGGCTCTGCATCGCGCTCGGCTCGGCCAACGCTGCGCCGCCTAGCTACCAGGATCTGCAGGCCAATCCAGGTGCGGTGCCGATGCAGCCGACTTGGCAGTTGCGGCCAGTGGATGCGCCAACGCCGCCCTGGAAGGACATCTTCACGTTCACCATCGGCATCGCCCCGGAGCGCATCGAACGCGTGCGTTGGCTGAGTCTGAATCCGGGCCAAGGCAGCGAGCGCGCCCCCGCGTTGTTCGACGCCCTCGACGGGCGCGTGCTTTTTCTTTCACCGACGGCGCGCAGCTTTTGCGATGGCCGCTGGCAGGTCGCATGGCTGGAAAGCATCGGCATCATCGGCGTCGGCACCGCGCTCCAGCCCGCGTTCAAGGTGTGGCTGGTGGAGCAAAAGCCCGAGAGTGGTCCACGGACCACCGTGGGCATCGGGCGCATCGATGCGCAAGGGCAGTGGGCCGTGCCGCCAGTGCGTTGCGACGGCAAGGACACGACATCCATCGACTCTCCCGCCGCTCTTTCCTACCTGATGCCCGACGAATCCGGGTCAGCGGCTTCCGATCTGCAGGTGGACACGGTCTACGCACAGCCCGGCCTGCGCGATGCCGCGGGGCAGTGGCGCACGCCGCCGCCGCCGCGCGACATCGCCACCGCGCAATGGATGGACTATCAGCTGCAGATGCCGACACCCGGCTCCACAGGCTCGGGCCTCATCGACGCGCGAGGCAGGATGGTGATCCCGTTCATCTTCGGCGGGCTGCCCGACGCGACGGCCCAGCGACGCATCCGGCTGTGCACCGCCGTCGGACTCGATCGCCAGCGCAACGCCAGCACGCCGCGCGCGTGCCGCTGGCAACGGCTGCGTGGCAGCAACACCGACGCCGCACTGCGGCCGGCCAAGGACGTGGACACCGGTCGATGGGGTTATCGGAACGCGCAGGGCCAATGGGCGATCGCGCCGCAGTTCCAGGAGGCGCGAGCGTTCCGCCATGGCTACGCCGTCGTCGCGGGCGCGTTCCCCCAGGACTGGCGGCCGCCCGGTTGGCAGGACGAGCGGCCGATCATTCGGCAATTCCATCGCATGGGTCGCCACTGGGTGGCCGAAGCCCTGGTGCGCAATACGTCCACCGCCGGTGCATGGGAGATTCGCTACGGCCTGCTCGACGATGCGGGGCAATGGCTGGCCGTCGTGCCGCAGCCCACGCTGCACGTGACCGTGCCGTTTCCGCCCGGTGGCCGCAGCAGCCACTATGCCGCGATGCTGGCGAGTCACCTGCCCAGGCTGCTGGGACGCGGCGTGCAGGTCGATCATGTGCCGCAAGCCACCGAGGCCGACTACCGCCGGCTGATGACGCAGGGCGGCAACGAGAAGGTCCTGCTCGCGGCGCTGAGGCTGCCGCGCGGAGGGATCGAAGGCGTGCACCAGGGCCCGCCGATCGATGCGCTGATGCAGTCCCTTCGCCCCGTCACGCTGCTGGCGTCGCAGCCGCTGGTGCTGGCCATCGACAGCGCGAGGGCCGACGCACTGGGCATTCACAGCACCGATGACCTGCTCGCCTACGCGCGGGCCCACCCAGGCAGCCTGCGCATCGGCACGGGCGAGGACGGCTGGACCGGTCATCTCGCCTTCGGCCAGTTCCGTGCGCTGAGCGGCGTCGACGTGCAACGCGTGGTCTTCAAGGGCATGTACCCCGACTCGGACGTCATCACGAAGGCGCATGCGGTGGACCTGCTGTTCGCGCCCGTGAACGGCGTGGCGGTTGCGGTGCGGCGCGGCCAGTTGCGCGTGCTCGGCACCACCGCCGATCCGGCGCACCCGCAGAGCTTCGACGGTGTGTCGTGGCCGACGCTGGCCTCGAGCGCGCCCTTGAGCGGCTACGCAACGTACGACCATTTCAGCCTCTGGGCACCGACGAATTCGGATGCCGCGTCCAATCGCACCGTGCAGGAAGCCGTGGCTCAGGTGCTCGCCAGGCCCGAGGTGCGAAAGCAGCTGCAGGACCTTCAGGTGGTCGGCGGAGGCGGTTCGCCCGAGAGCTTGCTGGCGCTGGAGGACGAAGAGCGCGAACGCTGGATGCGTGCGCTGTCCTCGCCGGCGCGTTGATGGCCGCGAACATGCCCTCGCAAACCCGGCCAGCGGCCATCCTCCCCGCAATCACGAAGACCGATAGCGCTCCAGCCAGTGCGCGTAGGGCGCCGGCAGGGTCCAGGCCGCCTTGTCCACGCCGAGCTCGAGCGCGGCGCGGTACGGCCAGTGCGGATTCGCGAGCAGCGGCCGGCCCAGCGTGACCAGGTCGACGGTGCCGCCGGCGACCAGCTCGTCCGCCTGCCGGGGCTCGCTGATGAACCAGCTCGTGGTGGCGGGCAGGCCGGTTTCGCGGCGCACGCGCTGCGCGATCGGCGCCATCAGCGCCGGGCCCCACGGGATCTTCGCGGTGGGCGTCGAGAAGCCGATGCTGACGTCGATGAAGTCGAGGCCGGCCGCCTTGAGCCTGCGCACGAGCTCGATGCCTTCCTCGAGGTCGTCCTGGCCGGCGAACTCGGTCACGCCGAAGCGGGCCGCCAGCGGCAGCCGTTCGGGCCAGACCTCGCGCACGGCGGCGAGCGTCTCGATCAGGAAGCGCGCGCGGCCTTCGAAGTCGCCGCCGTAGGCGTCGGTCCGCTTGTTGGACCAGGTCGAGAAGAAGCTCTGCGCGAGGTAGCCGTGCGCGAAATGCAGCTCGAGCCATTCGAAGCCCGCGTCGAGCGCGCGCCGGGCCGCGGCCACGAAGTCGGCCTTGACGCGCTGGATGTCAGCCAGGGTCATGGCCTCGGGCACCTTCGGCAGGCCGCCGCCGAACGCGACGGCCGAGGGGGCGATGGTCTGCCAGCCGCGCGCGTCGTCGGCGGCGATGTGGTCGTCGCCTTCCCAGGGCCGGTTGGCGCTCGCCTTGCGACCGGCGTGGGCGATCTGGATGCCTGGCACGGCGCCGGCGGCCTTGACCGAGGCGACGATCTTGCGCCATTCGTCGGCCTGCGCGTCGGTCCAGATCCCGGCGCATCCGGGCGTGATGCGGCCCTCGGGCGAGACGGCCGTGGCTTCGGCGATGACCAGGGCCGCGCCACCGCGCGCGAGGCCCGACAGATGGACGTGGTGCCAGTCGTTGACCACGCCGTCGACGGCGGAGTACTGGCACATCGGCGAGACGACCATGCGGTTTTTCAGCGTGACGTCTTTCAGGGTGAAAGGCGAGAAGAGGCTTGACATCGGATCCCCGGTGAACGTGTGAATGACAGGATTCGATAGTACTCTAGTTCGATAAATATCGAACAATAGGACAAATCGCGATCCGTGCTATGGTCGCGCGATGCGCAGCCTCAACCATCCGGCCCTCGACGATGTCTCGCTGACCCAGGTCCTCTATGCCCTGAGCGATCCCGAGCGGCTGCGCGTGGTGCACGAGCTGGCCGGTTGCGGCGAGGCCAGCTGTGCCGCGCTGGGCGGAGGCCGGGCGAAATCGAGCATGTCGCATCACTTCCGGGTGCTGCGCGAGGCGGGCATCGTGCGCACGCGCACCGACGGCCCCGCGCATGTGAACGAGCTGCGCCGCAAGGAAGTGGACAAGCGCTTTCCCGGCCTGCTGAAGGCCGTGCTCGCGGCCCAGGAGCCGGCCGCGAAGCAGGGTTGAGGGCGCTGCCTCAGACCCGCTCGAAGCTCTGCACCTGCTTCGAGACCACCCAGTCCGTCGTCAGGCTGTTGAAGCTCTGGAAGTGCGCGCTCGCCAGATGCGCGTCGAAGGCCGCGCGGTCGTCGTAGACCTCGTAGAGGAAGACATGGCCCGCGTCCTCGGGCGCCACGCAGACGTCGAACTGCCGGCAGCCGGGCTCGTGCTCGACCGAGCGCGAGGCGTTGGCCTTGATCTCGCGGAGGAAGTCTTCCCGGTGTTCGGGGGCGATGTGGAAGTGGACGGTGACGATGTGCATGGCGAATGGATTCTCGATGGATCAGAAGACCGGCCGCAGATGCGCATCGGCCGCAGGCTCGAAGTCGCTCATGCGGATGCGCCGGCCGCTGCGGTGGGATTGGTAGACGGCTTCCTGGATGCGCAGATTCTGCAGATAGTCCGAGGCGTTGTTCTCGGGCGCGATGCCGCGCTCCAACGCGTCGAGCACATGGGCCTGCAGGGCGGCCACCGCGCCGCCGCCGAATTCGCTGGACGGCCCGCTGTCGTAGGCGAGTTCGGCCTCGGGCTCGCCATGCGGCTTGAGCCACAGGCGCGCATCGCCATCGAGCCGCAGCACGCCGCCTTCGCCCTCGAGCCACATCTCGCCCATGGTGCGGCGCTGGTTCGCGGCCGGGTGTTCGTTGAGGCGATTGCCGTCGATGAGGCCGATGGCATCGCCGGCGAAGCCCAGTTCGATCGTGGCGGCATCCTCGCCCTGGATCGCGGGGTTGAGGCGCCGCAGCCGCGCCGAGACATCGGCCACCTCGCCGAGCAGGAAGCGGAAGCTGTCGATCAGGTGGATGGCGGTCTCGGCCACGAGCAGCCGCGGCATCTGCTGGAAGTAGGGCTGCCGGTCGAGGTAGGCGCGTGGCCCCTGTCCGTCACCGGGCCGAAGCCGGAAGCTCGCGCCGTGCAGGCGGCCCAGCCGTCCCGTGTCGATCAGCCGCCGGGCCTCGCGGAACCAGGGCATGAAGCGGAAGTTCTCGTGCACGACCAAGGGCACGCCGGCTCGCGCGAAGCGTTCGCTCTGCTCGCGTGCCTGCGCGTAGTCGGTGCAGAAGGGTTTCTGGCAGATGGTCGCGATGCCATGCGAGAGCGCCTGCGGCAGCAGCGTCGCATGGCTGGCCGGCGGCGACACGATGTCCAGCAGCGTGGGCGCCGTGGCGTCGAGCATCTCGTCGAGGCGCGAGAAGGCGCGCGGCACGCCGAAGCCGCGGGCGGCCTCGGCCGCGCGCTCGGGCTGCGCATCGCAGAGCCCGACGAGCTCGACACCGGGCAGCGCCTGCCATGCGCGCAGATGGAACTGGCTGAAGTAGCCGGCGCCGACCACTGCAACCCGGTGGCGTGTGCCGCCGCGCGCCTCAGGCATGGCGCAACTGCTCCAGCACCGCCTCGGTGATCGCGCGCGTGCCGTCGCCGCCGCCGAACTCGAAGGGCAGCACGCTGCCGCCGGCGAACACGGCCTCGACGGCCTGCTCGATGCCGCGTGCCGCGTCGCCCAGGCGCGCGTCGCCATGCCGCTCGGCCAGCCAGTCGAGCATCATCGCGGCCGACAGGATCATGGCCGTGGGATTGGCCTTGCCCTGGCCCGCGATGTCGGGCGCGGTGCCGTGCGCGGGCTGGAACAGCCCATGCCGCTCGCCGAGGTCGGCCGAGGGCGCCATGCCCATGCCGCCCACCAGCGCGGCGATCAGGTCCGAGAGGATGTCGCCGAACATGTTCTCGGTCACCAGCACGTCGTAGCTCCACGGCTTGAGCACGAGGTTCAGCGCCATCGCATCGACATAGGCGCTGTCGGCACCGATCGCCGGGTGCCGCGACGCGACGTCCTCGAACACCTCGCGGAAGAAGGCCATCGACTCGAAGACATTGGCCTTGTCGACGTTGGTGACCCGGCCCGCGCGGCCCAGCCGCTCGGCGCGCCGCTGCGCGAGCTCGAAGGCGAACGCGCAGATGCGGTCGGTGCCGTGGCGCGTGATGCGCATGGTGTCGAAGACCTCGACGGTGCGGCCTTGCGCATCGCGGCGCGCATCGCCGCGCCCGCGCGCATAGAACAGGCCCTCGGTGTTCTCGCGCACCAGCACCAGGTCGATCTGCTGCGCGCGCGGGTCCGACAGCGGCGTGCGCAGTCCGCGGAAGGTACGGATCGGCCGCACGCCCGCGTAGAGGTCGAAGTGGAAGCGCAGGTCGAGCTGCGGAATGACCTCGGTGCCGTCGCTGCCGCGCACGTGCGGCAGGCCCATGGCGCCGAACAGGATCGCGTCGGCGCGTTCGCACACGGCCAGGGTCTCGTCGGGCAGCGCGACGCCGCTGTCGAGGTAGTGCTGGGCGCCCGCGGGGCGGGTGTCGAGCTCGAAGCCGATGCCGGCCCTGGCGCCCGCCGCATGCAGCACCTGGGCCGCCGCGTCCATGACTTCGCGGCCGATGCCGTCGCCGGGCAGCACGGCGATGTGGTGGCTGGCCTTCATGCCGCACCCCCGGTGATTTCCTTGAGCTTGCCGAAGAAGGCCTTCTTGCGCGCCGAGCCGATGCGCCAGTCCACCGGCAGCGACTGGAAGCCGTCCTCGAGCTTCTCGCGCGAGCGCCGGTAGTCGAAGTAGCCCCAGCCCGCATAGCCCTCGACGGCCGCGAGCAGGTGGTTGTCCTCGTGCTCGAAATCGAAGTGGTCGTCCTCGTTGTAGAAGATCGGCTGGCCGCGGTAGGCGGGCGAGTTGCGCAGGCGCAGCAGCTGCAGCCGGATGCCGTCGGGGTTCGACTGCTCGCGTCCCGCGAGGCCGTTGACGTGGTTGCCGTGCGGCAGCAGGAAGTCGCTCGCGCCGATGATGTTGTGCGCGTCGGTGCGCGGCTTCAAGAGGCTCGCGCCCACCAGCAGCCGGCCGGCCGGCGTGTCGAGCCGCCCTTCGGAGCGCCGCTGTGCCTGTTCGATCAGCTCGTGGCAGCGCGGCGCCTCGATGATGCGGTGGTGGTAGACGGTGTGATCGATCTCGTTGCCGATCTCCAGCAGCACGTTGCGTGCACCTTGCGTCGCCAGCCAGTCCACGCTCTGGTCGACCGCGCGGCGCACCGCCTGCTCGTCGGCCAGGTGGCGCGTGGCGGGGCCGTAGAACAGGCCGAGCACGACCACCATGCCGAGCCGGTCGGTGGCCTCGAGCACGCGCCGCAGCCGCTCGGCCCACGCGGCCTTGAGCGTGCCGTCGGCCTCGAAGGCGCTGATGGTCCAGGGCTGGATCTGCGAGTAGCCGTGCGGGCTGCCGCCCTGCAGGTTGAGGCACACGCCCAGCAGGCCGTGCGCGCGGTACTCGGGCAGCGCCTCGCAGAACTCGCGCGTGTTGCGATCGGCGTCCCACGGACCGTCGCGGTAGGCCCAGACGCCGCGCGTGCTCGGGTTCTCGTCGTCGGCGATGGCGTTGGCCATGCGGCTGTTGAACAGCAGGCCCTGGATCTTCTGGTCCTTCCAGCGGCGGCCCTCGTAGGTCGGCCGGCCATTGATGAGGATCTGGTCGCCCTGGATCGAAACGGTGGTGTCGCTCATGCTCTCTTTCAGTCTGCGGTGATGCCCGCGGTTCGGATGACCTCGCCCCAGACGGCGCTCTCGTCCTTGATGCGCTGCGTGACGGTCTCGGGCGAAGCCCATTTGGCGACCGCGCCGCGCTCGGCCATGAAGTCGGTCCAGTCCTTCTTGTCGACCACGCTCCTGGCGGCGGTGCGCAGCTTCTGCAGCACCTGCGGCGGCGTCCTGGCCGGTGCCAGCAGCGCCTGCCAGCCGATGGCCAGCAGCTTGGGGAAGCCGGCCTCGGCGGTGGTCGGCACATCGGGCAGGTAGGACACGCGCTGCGGTCCCGTGACGGCCAGCACGCGCAGCTTGCCGCTCTCGACCTGGCCCTTGACCTGGCTCACGTTGTCGATCATCAGGTGCATGCGGCCCGCGAGCATGTCCTGGATCGCCGGGCCGGTGCCCTTGTAGGGCACGTGCACCATCTGCAGCGACTCTTCCTTCTTGAAGAGCTCGAACACGATGTGGGCCAGCGTGCCGACGCCGCCCGAGGCGAAGTTCATCTCGGTCTTGGGCGCGCGCGCCAGCGCCACGAATTCCTTGAGCGTCTTCACTCCCAGCGAGGCCGGCACGATGACCGCCTGCGGCGTCTCGGTGATGCCGGTGATCGGCGTGAACTCCTCGAGGTAGTTGGGCACGCCCGACTTGTAGAGGAAGGGGTTGTTGGTCGCCATTGCCGAGTTCATCTGCAGCAGCGTGTAGCCGTCGGCGGGCACGCCGGTGGCGACGTACATCGCGGCCAGGTTGCCGTTGGCACCGGCCTTGTTCTCCACGATCGTGGCCTGGCCCAGCGCCTCGCCGAGCCGCTGCGCGAGCGGGCGCGCCACCAGGTCGACGCCGCCGCCGGCCGAGAAGCCCACGACGATGCGCACGGGGCGCGAGGGATAGTCGTTCTGCGCGAAGGCTCGCGGCCCCAGTGTCGCGGCCAGGGGCGCGGCGGCGCCCGCACGGATGAAAGTCCTGCGTTTCAAGTCTGTCTCCTGTCGATTTTTGGATGGGGCCCTGCATGGCGCCCCCGGGGTGCATCAGAGATGCTGGAAGCGGTAGTGCTCGAAGATGGCCAGCAGCTCGCGGCTCGCGCGCCGGCGGTGCTCGAGGTTCACGCGGGCTGCGCCTTCGGCGTCGCCCTCGCGGATGCGCTCGACCAGTTCCATGTGTTCCTGCGTCGAGTTGTGGGGCACGGGCCGCAGCCGCAGCGAGACCATGCGCGCGCGGTGCGCGCGATCCCAGTGGTTGAAGACCGCGTCGGCCAGCAGCTTGTTGCCGGCCATGGTCACGAGCTGCGCATGGAAGGACTCGTCGGCCCGCGCCCAGGCGTCGAGGTCGTTGGCCTGCAGCGCGGCGGCCATGGTCTCGGTGGCCTCGACCAGCGGCTGCAGCTCGGCCGCGTCGGGCTTCCTGCGCGCCAGGTTCTCGGCGGCGGCGCTCTCGAGCGCGCCGAGGATCTCGTAGATCTCGCGCATGGCCGTCGGCGACACCGGCAGCACGCGCATGCCGCGGCGCGGGATCACCTCGATCAGGCCTTCGCCATGCAGCCGCATCAGCGCTTCGTGCACCGGCGTGCGGCTCATGCAGAGCTGCAGCGCGATCTCCTGCTCCATCGCCTGGTAGCCGGGCGCCCAGACGTTGTCGAGGATGCGGCGGCGTATCGCCTGGTAGGCGCCATCGACGAGCGTGGTGGTGTCGGCGCCCGCGGCGGTGGTGGAGGGCTTGGTGTTCATGCGTGGTTCCAGTGAAGGGGCGGCAGGCCGGCGACCGGCATGCGCACGGTGGCCAGCGTGTCGCCGAGCAGGCAGCCCAGGTAGCCGGTGCGCAGGTCGGGCCCGCCGAAGGCGAGGCTGGAGATGTTGCGCAGCGTGTGGCCGTGCACGGTGTCGAGATGCTCGCGGCCCATGCGGTGCTGTTGGAAGGCGTCTTCCACCGCGTCGAGGCGCGCCGGGTCGGCGTCTTCGAGCAGCACCGACTGCGCGCCGTCGCGGCCGACGCGGATCAGGCGGTTGCTCACGATGCTCGTGATCCAGAAGTCGCCATCGACGTCCTGCGCCAGGCCGTCGGGAAAGGTGCCGGCGCCGAAGCGGGCCACGGTCTCGCGCGCGCCCAGCGAACCACCGGGCCGGATCGCGAAGCGAGAGAGCCGGCGGCCGAAGGTCTCGTTGACGTAGAGAAAGGCGCCGTCGCGGTCGACCAGGCACTCGTTGGTGTAGCCCAGGCCGTCGGCCACGATGCGCGCGCCGCGCGCGTCGACCAGCATCACGAAGCCATCCGCCACATCGTGGCGATAACCGAGCGCGTGCGGCGTCTGCCGCGTGCTGACCGTGATCCAGAGCCGGCCCTGTGCATCGGGCAGCACGAAGTTGGTCGGCGGCAGGTCGAGGCCGTCGACCGTGCGCAGCAGCGGTTGCACCCGGCCGTCGCGCTCGAGCGCGAACACGCCGCCGGTCTGCGCGCCCAGGTGGGCGATCAGGAAGCTGCCGTCGGCGCGCAGCGCGATGCCGTTGGGCTTGAGGACCTCGCCGTCGATCTCGTGGCCGAGGTAGGTGGTCTGGGTGCCGTCGGGGTGGATGCGCGTCACGCCGCCGCGCCAGTCGGCGCAGTAGAGATCGCCAGCGCGCGTGGCCAGCACGCACTCGGGGCGGTGCAGGCCGGTGCCGGTCCAGGCGGCGCCGGCGGGGGAGAGGCGCGGGATGTCAGGTGGTGGGGTGCTCATGCATTTATTAATGTATGCATTGATGCACGCGTCACTATCTGGGGTAAACCCGGGGCACGCGCATGCGCCCGAAGTCACGAAGCGGGTCGATGAGGCTGGAGAGCCGCGTGGGCTCGAGGGGGGAGTGCCCGCTCAGGGCGTCTTGCCGCGACCGGATTTCCTGGCGCCCTCGGCCCGCGCCGCGGGCGCCGAAGCCTGGCTGGCCTGCAACTGCTCCACCCACAGCAAGGTGTCGACGTAGGTCATGAAGCGGTTGAGGTACTCGGGCGAAAGGTCGCGCATGAGGATCAGCGCGCGGTGCACGAGATGGTGCGAATTGAGCGGACCCGCGTTCTCGGGCATCTTCGCGAGCGACTGCGTGAGCCGGCGATCGGCGCTCAGGCGCGACCAGGTGCCGCGGAAGTAGCGCATGGTCTTGAGTTCGGCGGGTGCGGCGGCGGCGGACGGTGCGGGGCTCGCTGAAGTGGCGCGAGCCGGCACGGCACCACCGCTGGGTGCCGGTGCTTCCTCGGACAGCGGCGACTGGCGCGCGATGTGCTCGACGAGTTCGGCGAGCGCGCTGCGTGGCAATGGCCGGGCCGCCGCGGCCGGCGCCTGCGGCACCGCCTTCTCGAAGTCCTCGCCATACGCGCTCAGCAATTGCCGCAGCCGCTCGTCGAGCAGCCGCCTGGCCTCGCCACGCTGCGCCGCGGTGCGTTTCGCGAGCGTCTCGATGAAATGCAGCCGCACGGGATCGAAGCGCTCGGCCCCGCGCGCGCGCCAGGCCGCGACGACCGCGAGCGGGTCGTCGTTCGCGTCGATGGGCGCGTCGTTACTCACGGGCCTTCGCTGCAGTGCCGGTGGTGCTCGCCGCATACGACGGCCGCGGCGTCGGCGCCATCTCCACGCGCCGGTTCTTCGCGCGGCCATCGGCATCGGCATTCGAGGCCACGGCCTGTTCGGCGCCGAAGGCCGCGGCGAACACCGCGGACGAGGGCACGCCTTCCTCGATCAGCGTGCGCGTCACGGTCAGCGCGCGCTGGGCCGAGAGCTCCCAGTTGTCGGCGAACAGGCGCGCGCCCTCGCGCATCTGGCGGTTGTCGGTGAAGCCGCTCACCATCAGGATCTCGTCGCGCGAACGCAGGTAGGTGGCCAGCGGCGCCGCGAGGCTGCGCAGCACCTGCCGGCCCTCGGGCTGCAGGTCGGCGGAGTTGAAGGCGAACAGCACGCTGCCGCTGATGCCGATGCGCCCGTTGTTGAGCGTGACGCGGCCCGCGGCCAGCGGCCCGGCCAGCGCCTTCTCGAGCGCCTCCCGGCGCTGCGCCTCGGCCTGGCGCTGCTTGACCTCGGATTCGAGCCTGGCCGCGAGGTCGAGCTGCATGCCGATCGCGCAGACCAGGATCAGCACGAAGGCGCCGAGCAGGCCCGACATCAGGTCGCCGAAGACGGCCCAGACCGGCACGCTGGTGTCGAGGCCGGCGTCGTCGATGTCCATGTCCTGGCGCATCACGCCTCGCTGGCCACGGCGGCGGGCTGCCGGCTGGCGATCTGCTGCAGGTCTTCGACGATCTGCTTCTGCGACATGATGCTGAGGTCGATGACCTCGCGCGCCTGCGCCACGTAGTAGGCCAGCTGTTCGTCGCTGCGCGCCATCGACTTGCCGAGCGCGCCTTCCACGCGCTGCAGGTGCGCCACCAGCTTGTCGTTCGATTCGCCGAAGCGCTGCACCGCGAAGCCGAAGGTCTCGCCGAGGCTCGCGACCTCGACCGCGCTGCCCGTGACCTGCGCGGCCACCTCGGCCATCTTGCCGGTCTGCGTCTCCACCTGTTCGGCGAAGCGGCTGCCCGCGCGTTCCATGGCCTCGGCCGAGGCCGCCACCAGCGCGTCGACCGCGCTGCGCTGCTCGGTCGACGCATGGTTGACCGCGTCGAGCAGCGTGCCCAGCGTCTCGAGCAGGCGGTTGCGCTCCTCGAGCATCGCGTTGTCGCGCGCCATGCTGTCCGACAGCTTCTGGCGCAGTTCCGACACCACCTCGGCGGCGGCGCGCGGCGCTTCGGCGGCGGCCTGCAGCAACTGCGCGATCTCGGTGACGGTGCGCTTGGCATGCGCCTCGTTCTGCGACGACATCTCGCCGGCGGTCTTCGTCAGCGCATCGAGCAACTGGCGCTGCTGGTCGGCGCTGTGCGCACCGGCCTGCCGCCATTCACGCTGCAGCGAGGCGGCCATGGACTCGAGCGAACCGGTCCAGGCGGCGAGGCGCTGTTCGTCGCGCGACGAGAGGTCGACCTGCGTCTCGAGCAGCTTCTGTTGATGGTTCAGCGCATGGGCGCCGGCCTGTTGCCATTCCTGCCGCAGCGACGCAGCCATGGCCTCGAGCGAGCCGGTGAAGGCCGCGAGGCGCTCCTCGTCGCGCGCGGCGAGGTCGGCTTGCGTTGCGAGCAGCTTCTGCTGATGGCCCAGCACATGGCTGCCCGCCTGTTGCCATTCCTGCTGCAGCGACGCGGCCATCGCCGCGAGCGAGCGGGTCCAGGCCGACAGCCGTTCCTCGTCGCGCGATGAGAGATCGGCCTGGGTGTCGAGCAGCCTCTGCTGATGGACCAGCGCCTGCGCGCCGGCCTGCTGCCATTCCTTCTGCAGGGCCGCGCCCATCGAGGTCAGCGATTCGGTCCAGGCCGCGAGGCGCTGTTCGTCGCGCGCGGCCAGCGCGGCCTGCAGCTCGCCCTGCGCGTCGCCCACGGTGCGCAGCAGCAAGGCCGCATGCGCCTCGAAAGCCGTGGCGGCGGCCGACAGCGCCTGTTGCGCGTCGCCCGAGAGCCTGTCGCTCGTCTCCTGATGCCGCGCCAGCGCCTGTTGCCAGGTGTCGGACACCTTGCCGACCGTGGTCTCGAGACGCGTCGACACGCCATCGACCAGCGCGGTCGAGCGCTGCTCGAAGCTCTGCGCGAAGCCTTCGAGCGAACCTCGCAGGTCGCTCGACAGCGCCTCGCTGGTGCGCTGGTGCGCGGCGAGCGCGCCCTGCCAGGTGTCGGCCACGCGGCCGGTGCTGGCCTCGAAGCGCGACGACAGGCCTTCGAGCTGCTGCTGCACCGTCTGCGCGATGCTGCCGTGCAGCGAGGCGGTCTCGCGCGCGATGCCGGCCATGGTGGCCTCGACCACCGGCTGGATCGCGGCGCCGGCGACGCGGGCGCTCTCGATCAGGCTGTGCTTGAGCGACTGGTCGACCGAGCTCGCGAGGCCGGCGTAGACCGCCTCGGCCTTGCCGTGGAACTCGGCCTGGTTGCCGATCAGGCGCTCGCTGAGCACCTGGGTCTGGCGCTCCATCGCGCCCATCATGGCCTGCAGCTGGCCGACCAGCTCGGGCATCAGGTCGGCCTGGCGCTGCAGCAGCTTGAAGGATTCGTCGCGCCGGTGCGCCTGCGAGTGCACGCGCAGGGTGCTCGCGATCTTCGCGTCGAGCGCCTGCGAGGCCTGCAGCCGCTCGCGCCGGTACAGCGCCGACACCAGGCCCAGCGCCGCCGAGGCCGCCACGCCGGCCACCGAGGTGCCGAAGGCGAGGCCCAGGCCGCGCACCGGGGCCGAGAGCGATTCGCGGATCGCCTCGAGGTCGGTCGCGCCCTGCAGCGCCGCGCCGGTGCCGTTGAGCGTGACCACCATGCCGAGGAAGGTGCCGAGCATGCCCAGCAGCACCAGCAGGCCCGCGAGGTAGGGCGCCAGCGCCGGCCCGGGCAGGCCCACGCGTTCGCCCTCGACGCGCAGGCGCACCGCGTTGCGCAGCGAGGGATGCAGCGAGGCGAGCCAGTCGCCGAGGCTGGCCGGGGGCTCGGACAGCGCGTTCGTCGCCTGCACCAGCGAGCCCGTGGCCTGCTGGAAGCGGTGCAGTTCGAGCCCGCCCATCAGGTAGAACGCGGCCACGAGCCCGGTGACGGCCAGCGCCAGCGTGTTCGTGCCGATGTAGCCGGCGCCGACCCAGCCGACGACGGCCAGGCCCGCGACGAACACGGCGTGATGGAGAAATCGGGTCATGTGTATCCAGTCAGCCCTTGTGACCGGCGCGCAGGGCTTCGAGCAGCCCGTCGACCGGTTGAAATCGAAAGTCCAGTTCGGCCTGCAGCACGTCCTGGATGTCCTTGCGGAAGACCGCGAGCCAGTCGGCATGGCCGCCGGCGGCATTGTCTTCCGCGCCCGTTTCTTCGTCCTGGCGGGCCTTGCGCAGCCGCGCGAAGCGCTTCTCGAGCGCCGCCGGCACGCTCGCCAGCAGGCTGCGTTCGCGCGCGCCCAGCACCTGTTCCATCACCACGTCGACGGCGGCGAGCCGCGCCATGTCGTGCGAACCGGCCGCGAGCCGCGCGCGCAGCCGGCCGCGCAGCGGGCCGATGGCCGTCTCCATCGCCTGCTGCCGCGCGAGGTAGCGCTGGCGCATCGGCGCGAAGTCGGGCGGCGTCTCGGCGTCGGCGGTGGCCGCGGCCGCGCGTGCCTTGGCGGGCGCGAAGCTGCTGTCCTCGGCGATCGCCTGGGCCAGCGCGGCGCGCACGCGCGCGCATTCGCTTTCATCGGCGCGCACCGAGCCCCGCGGGGCCGGCGGCAGGCTGGCCGGCGTGCCGTTGAGGGCGGCCGACAGCGAGATCGCGTCGGTCCAGCCGAACCATTGGCTCAGCCGGTCCGCCGAAGCCTGTTCGGATTCGCGGATGTCGCCATCGGTCAGTCGGGAGAGCAAGCGGACGAGCGCCGAACCGTTGAAACCAGTGCGCTGTGGAACGTGCGCCATGCCAGAGTCGGAAAAACCCGGCAGTCTACACCGCCGACCCTCGGGGGGATCCAGGGGCCGGGCCCGCTGGCAGTGGCGCGGACGGCGTTTCGCCAGGGGCGGCGCGGGCCAGCGACCGGGGCACGAATTTGTATCGAAATCCAACCCACCCGCGCCGGGCCCGGCGCTCAGGCCGGGGGCTTGGGCAGCGCGTGTGCGAGCAGCGCCACGGCCGCCTCGACCGGGCGGTCCACCGCCAGGCCTTCGGCCCAATCGAAGCGCAGCCCTTCGAAGGCCGCGCCGCCGGGCACCAGCCGCCTTGCGCCGGCCGCGCGCGCGCGGGCCGACAGCTCGCGCACCTGGGCGCGGAAGCGCCCGGGATCGGCCCGCAGCGCCGCGCCGTCGCCGTCGAGCGCGAACACGCCCGCCAGCAGGTGCGCCGCGCCGCCGGCCGCCACGCAGTCGGTCAGGATCGGCACCCAGGCCGCGCCCGCCGTGAGGATCGCGAAGCGCTCGCCGCGTTGCCGCGCGGCTAGGATGGCGGCCTCCGCCAGGCCGGTCACGGGCACGCCGGCGCGCTCGCGCAACACCGCCAGCCCGGGGTCGCCGAAGCAGGCCAGCAGGATGGCGTCGGCGCGCGGCGCCTCGGCCAGCAGCGCCGGCATCGCGGCCGCGGCCGCGTCGTAGCTCGGGCGGTCCTTGATCACCGGCGGGCCGGCGGAAGCGGTCCAGCCGATGGCCCGCAGGGCCGGCGGCAGCAGCGCGCGGGCGGCCGAGACCACGGCCTCGGTCATCGCCTGGCTGGTGTTCGGGTTGAGCACCAGCAGCGAGGCGTCGCTCATCGGCCTTCGTCCGTGGACTGCGCGGCGCGCTGCCCGGCCCACATGCGCAGCAGCACGCCCACCACGTCCTGCGAGGGCGCGGCCGCGCCGGGTCGCAGCCGGGTCTCGACCAGCGACAGGTGCGAGCGCATCGCGCGCGCGGCACCGCCGCCGTCGCCCTTGAGCAGCGAGGTGAAGATGTCGCGATGCTCGTCGCAGGCGCACTGCGCCGAATGCGGCGCCTCGTACATCGCCACCAGCATCGAGGTGCGGCTCACCAACTCCTGCATCTGCTGCAGGATGAAGGTGTTGCCCGTGGCCTCGGCCAGGATCATGTGGAAGTCGGCCGACAGCCGCACCGAGGTGGCGCGGTCGCCCTCGGCCAGCGCGGCCTGCTCGCGCTCCATGTGCTCGCCGAGGCGGCGCAGCGCCTCGGCACCCGCGTTCTGCGCCAGGTGGGCGACGATGCCGCCCTCGAGGATGCGGCGCGCGTCGTAGATCGAGCGCGCCTGCTCGAGCGAGGGCGCGGCCACGAAGGCGCCACGGTTCGGGATCATCTCGATCAGCCGGTTGGTGCCCAGCCGCAGCAATATCTTGCGGATGCGCTCGCGGCTCACGCCGAAGACCTCGGCCAGCGCGGTCTCGCGCAGCGGCGCGCCGGGCGCCAGCGCGCCGGCCAGCAGCGCGCGCGAGAGCGTGTCGTAGACCGCGTCCTCGCGTTCCTTCATGCGGCCGTGCCCTCGTCGGTGTGCGCCAGCCAGTGGCGGGCGATGCGTTCGCGGCTGGTCACCCAGGCGCCGCCCTTGTCGTGGAGGTGGCGCAGGATGCGCTCGAGCGCGCCGATGCGCCCCGGCCGGCCGATCATGCGCAGGTGCAGGCCCACCGACAGCATGCGCGGCGCGTGGCCGCCCTCGCGCCACAGCCAGTCGTAGGCGGCACACACGTAGTCGGCGAAGGCGTCGCCGGTATCGAAGCGCTGGGTGTTCTGGAACTGCATGTCGTTGGTGTCGAAAGCATAGGGCAGCACGAGGTGCGGCCGGCCGTCGACCGCCACGCGGTAGGGCGTGTCGTCGTTGTAGGCGTCGCTGTCGTAGAGGAAGCCGCGCTCCACCAGCAGGCGGCGCGTGTGCGGGCTCGGGTTGGAGCGCGTGTGCCAGCCCACGGGGCGGCGCCCGGTGGCGGCCTCGATCGCGGTGCAGCAGCGGTCGATGGCCAGCCGCTCCTCGTCGAGCGTGAGGTCGATGCCGCGCTCCCAGCGCCAGCCGTGCGCCGAGACCTCGTGGCCGGCCTGCGATGCGTGCCGCGCCAGCCACGGCGAGCGCTCCACCGCGCGGCCGCAGGCGCTGAGCGTGAAGTGCCCGCCATGCTGCTCGAACAGGTCGGCGATGCGCCAGTAGGCCACGCGCGTGCCGTACTCGAAGTGGCTGTCGATGCAGCGGTCGGGCACCGGCTGGCCGTCGATCACCTCGTAGATGGCCTCGTTGCGGCTGTCGCCGTCGGTCATGGAGAACTCCGCGCCCTCCTCGAAGTTGACGACGAAGGAGACGGCCACGCGCGCCGCCTCGGGCCAGTGCACGGCGGGCAGGTCGCGGCCGTAGCCGATGAAGTCGCGCGTGGAGGGTGGAGTGGAAGCAGGGGATGAATCGGCCATGGTCAGAACTGGGCCAGCCGGCGCAGGCCGACCAGCCTTTCGGCGATGAAGAGCACCACGGCGGCCAGCAGGATCAGGCAGGCCGAGATGGCGGCGATGGTGGGGTCTGGCGACTCCTCCAGGTAGTGCAGGATCTCGATCGGCAGCGTCTTGCTGCGCGCGTCGGTCAGGAAGATCGAGATCGGGTAGTTGTCCATCGAGGCGAGGAAGGCGAACAGCCCCGAGGTCAGGAAGGCCGGTGCCAGCGCCGGCACCATCACCTGCAGCAGCGCGCGCGGGCGCGACAGCCCCAGGGTCTGCGCCGCCTCGAGCAGCCGGGTGTCGAACAGCGCCAGGCTCGCATGCACCGTGCGCGTGACGTAGGGCAGGGTGATGACCACGTGCCCGATCAGCAGGCTCCAGAACACGTTGGCCAGCCCGACCGCGCGGAAGGCCTGCAGCAGCGCCACGCCGATCACCAGCCCCGGCATCATCAGCGGCGAGACCAGGAAGGCCAGCAGCGCCTCGCGGCCGCGGAAGCGCCCCTGCTCGATCGCGATCGCGCACAGCGTGCCGAGCACCAGCGCCGCCAGCGTCGCGCCCGCGGCCACCGCGGCCGACAGCAGCACGGTGTCGGCCAGGCCCTCCTTGGCCAGCATCGCGCGGTACCAGCGCAGCGACCACTGGCCCTCGGGCAGGTTGAACACCGGCGAGGGGCTGAACGAGACCAGCACCACCACCACCAGCGGCGCGAGCATGAAGACCGCGGTCGCCGCCATCAGCAGCCCGCCCGCGAGGCGGTTCCAGCGTGTGCTCATCGAAGTACCTCCGTGCTTCGCACTGCGGTGCGAGCTTGCTTGGGGCGGCCCGGCGCGGCGCTCATGTCGTGGCTCCTTGTGGCTGCGCGCGCGCCTGCAGCCGGCGCGTGAGCAGCGTGCTGCCCACCACCACCGCGACCGCGATGGCCAGCAGGATCACCGCGAGCGTCGAGCCCGACTGCCGGTCGCGCATGAACAGGTAGGCGCGCGCCAGCAGCGCGGGCAGGGTCTGGTAGCGGTCGCCCACCAGCAGCGCGGGGATCACGTACATCGACACCGCCATCGAGAACACGAAGGCCGAACCCGCCACCACGCCCGGCAGCGACAGCGGCCAGGTCACGCGCGCGAAGGCATGCAGCGGCGCCGCGCCGAGCGTGGCGGCGGCCTCGGCCAGGCGCGAGTCGATCTGGCGCGCCACCGTGAACACCGGCAGCACCATGAAGGGCAGGAACACGTGCACCGCGGCGATCACCAGCCCGCGCTCGTTGAACAGCAGCCGCGCCGGCTCGTCGACCAGCCCCAGGCCCAGCAATACCTGGTTGACCAGGCCGTTGCTGCGCAGCAGGATGGTCCAGGCGAAGCTCTTGACCACCACGCCCACCGACAGCGGCAGGATCAACGCGAGGAACATCAGCCCCTGCACCGGCAGCGAGGCGCGCGCCATGGCGAAGCCCACCGGGTAGCCGATCAAGAGGCACAGCAGCGTGACGAGCAGCGCGATCTTCAGCGTGTTCCAGACCACGACGGCGCTGAAGGGATCGGTCGCGAAGCGCGCGTAGCCCGCGAGCGAGAAGCCGCCCTGTTCGCCCTGGAAGCTGGTGGCCAGCAGCGCGGCCAGCGGCAGCACGAACAGCAACACGAGGTAGCCCGTGCCCGGCACGGCGAGCCAGCCCGGCGATCCTTCGGCGCGGCGCATGGTGCCGCTCATGGCGCCGCCTCGGCCGCGAACAGCAGCGTGTCGGACACCGGCCATTGCACCGACAGCGTCTCGCCGGGGCGCGGCGCCAGGTCGTCGTGGGCCGGGAATTCCGCGAGCAGCGTCGCGCCGCCGCCGGGCGCGCTGAAGTAGACCAGCCGGTTGGCGCCGCGGTAGACCGTCTGGCTCACCACCAGCGACAGCCGGTTCATGCCCGCGGCCGCGGGCTGCGGATCGCGCGAGGCACGCAGCCGCTCGGGCCGCACGCCCACCAGCACCTCGTGGCGCAGGCCGCCCGCGCCGACGTCGCGCGCGCGCTCGGCCGGCACCTCGATCTCGCCGCAGGCGGTGCGCACG
This sequence comes from Variovorax sp. ISS6, assembly GCF_056523145.1. Classification (NCBI taxonomy): domain Bacteria; kingdom Pseudomonadati; phylum Pseudomonadota; class Betaproteobacteria; order Burkholderiales; family Comamonadaceae; genus Variovorax; species Variovorax sp. ISS6. The sequence continues at coordinate 574,596 of NZ_JAWRZC010000002.1, read as the reverse complement.
CGCGCGCCCTCGAGCGTGCCGCGCCATTGCGAGGAGAGGCCCACGAAGTTGAGCGCGAACTCGGTGCGCGGCTGGCCGTAGATGTGCTCGGGCACGTCGAGCTGTTCGATCGCGCCGCGGTTCATCACCGCGATGCGGTCGGACATCACCAGCGCCTCTTCCTGGTCGTGCGTGACGAAGATCGCCGTCATGCCCGCGTCGCGCAGGATCTGGCGCAGCTCGACCTGCATGGTCTCGCGCAGCTTGCGATCGAGCGCCGACAGCGGCTCGTCGAGCAGGATCAGCCGCGGCCGCGTGGCGATCGCGCGCGCCACCGCCACGCGCTGCTGCTGGCCGCCCGACAGCGCCGAGATCGGCCGGTCCGCGAGCGCCGCGAGCCGCACCGAGCGCAGCGCCGCGTCCACCGCCGGCGCGAGCTCGGCGCGCGGCGTGCCGCGGGCCTTCAGGCCGAAGGCGATGTTCTCGCTGACCGTGAGGTGCGGGAACAGCGCATAGCTCTGGAACACCACGCCGATGTTGCGCTGGTGCGCGGGCAGCGCGGTCACGTCGCTGCCGCCCACGCGCACCGTGCCGGCGTCGCACGATGCGAGCCCGGCGACGATGCGCAGCAGCGTGGTCTTGCCGCAGCCCGAGGGTCCGAGCAGCGACACGAATTCGCCGGACCCCACCTGCAGGTCCAGCCCGTCCACGACCGTCTGCGCGCCGTAGCGCTTGACGATCCCGCTCAGTTCGAGGGTGCTCATGCGGCGCGCCTCACAGCGCCATCTCGCGGTCCCAGCGCTCCACCCAGGCCTTGCGGTTCTCGGCGATGTAGGCCCAGTCGGGAATGAACACCTCGCCCTTGGGCAGGCCGGCCGGCGCGGCCACGCCGGTGTTGGTGGGCATCGCGAGCGAGATCTCGGCAATCTGCTGCTGCCAGGCACCGAGCATCGCCTCGACGAAGGCATTGGCGAGGTCGGCCTGCGGCCCGCCCCGGACCTTGGCGATGCCGGTCGGCATGGCCATGCCGCCTTCCTTCGGCAGCACGAAGTCGATCGGCGCGCCCTTGGCCTTGCGGTCGAAGGCGTTGAATCCGATCATGCCCGCGATGGCCGTGGCCTCGCCCTGCTCGAGCAGGTTCAGCGCCTGCGGCAGCTGGGTGTAGACGGTCAGCAGGTTGGGCTTGAGCGCCTTGAGCTTGCGGAACGCCGCCTCGGGCTGGTACTGCGAATCCTTCATCGGCTTGCCGGTCTCGAGCGCGGCCGCCACCAGGAACATCGACAGGCCCTCGGTGTTCTGCAGCGAGGGGATCACGACCTTGCCCTTGTTGGCCGGCTCCCACAGCGCCGCGTACGAGGGCAGTTGCTTGAGCTTTCCGGTGTTGACCGCCACGCCGGTGGTCGACTGCATGTAGTTGGCCCACATGCCGTCCATGTGGACCGTGCCGGGCTTGAGCTTCGCGAGGCTGGGGATGTCCTTGGCGGTGAGCGGCTCCAGCACGCCTTCCTTGACGGCCGGGATCATCACCGGGTCGTCCATCAGCACCACCGACATGTACTGGCGGCCCTTGTTGTTGACCATCTTCTCGAGGTTCACGAGCGAGCGCGTGCCCTCGAAGATCACCTTGCAGCCGGTCTGCTTCTCGAACACCGGGATCAGCGGATCGAGGAAGGCCTTGTGGCTGCCCGCGCCGCCGACCACGAGTTCGCGGCCCTTGCCCTGGGCGCGCACCCAGGCCGGCGCGGCCAGCGTGGAAGCGGCGAGGAGTCCCTGCCCGAAGGCGCGGCGCGAGAGGCCGGATGCTGAGCGATTCATCTGCATGTCCTTGGGGGGCGATGCCCCAAATGGGTGGATGGAAGGCCGTGGCAGCCGCCAGTCAGCCCAATAATTGTGCGCTCTTCAAAAGAAATTGTGCACAATTCATGCAGCAAGCCAAATCCGTGCCAACCCCCAGGCGCGGGGTGTAGCGGAAAGAAAACGGGGAGGGCGCTACCTGCGCAACCGGCGCGCCGGCTCGGCCTCGTGCAGGTAGGCCGTGAAGGTGTCGCGCGGCGACGAGCCCGTGTGGCGCGTGAGGATTCGCCCCACCTCGCCGCGGTGGTAGCCGCCATGCGCGATCACGTGGCCCAGCATCTCCTCGCGCGACATGCGGCCGGCCGAGCCGTCGGTGAAGTCGAAGTCGAGGCTGGCTGCCAGCTCGTCGTCGCCGATCGCCTGCACATGCGCCAGGAACCAGCGGTCGTTGTCGCGCACCGCCTGCAGCAGGAGTCCGGGCGCGAGCCGCTCGGGCGAGTGGGTGCCGCCGTAGCCATGGGGCCGGCCCTCGAGGTGGGCCCTGAAGATGCCGTCGACCGCATGGGCGTGGTCGAGGGTGGCCCAGGCCGCCTCGAGGTCGTCGTCGGGCAGCCGGCCCCGCGCGGCCAGCAGGCCCGCGAACAGGCCCTCGTCGGCCCAGGCCTTGTAGCGGAACATCGAGGTCAGCAGCGTGCGTGCGCTCATCGGGGTCTCCTGGCGAGGCGCCGCGGCGCGGCGCGCTTCGGGGCAGGATGATCCCCGGCGCCCATGGCGCGGTCCAATGAAATGCAGCCGCCCCACTGATAAGAGCCCCGCATCAATGCAGGGACTGGCCGGCCGGCCGATTGCGCGGGCGCGGCTTCATGGGCACGATGCTTGCGGATGCGCCGGCGTACGGCCGATCCGCATCCTCCACCTCCAAGGCAGCGCCGATGTCCTTCCTGTGGCCCGGTTACCTCTGGTTCCTGCTGGCGCTCGCGCCGCTGCCGCTGGCCTATGCATGGCTGCTGCGGCGCCGCGGCCGGCTCGCTCAACGCTATGGCCGGCTGCAGACCGAGGGCGCCGCGACGCTGCGGCGCGGCTGGCGCCGGCACCTGCCGCCCGCGCTGTTCCTGCTGGCCTGCGCCGGCCTGCTGTTCGCCGCGGCGCGGCCGGTGGCGCGCGTGCCGCTGCCCTGGGCGCGCACCTCGATCATGCTGGCGATGGACGTCTCGCTGAGCATGCGCGTGAACGACGTCAAGCCAACTCGGCTCGAGGCAGCGCAGGCGGCGGCCAAGTCCTTCCTGCGCGAGCTGCCGCGGCGCATCGAGGTCGGCCTTGTCACCTTCGCCGGCAGCAGCCAGGTCGCGCAGCGCGCCACGCTCGACCGCGATGCGCTCGCGGCCAGCATCGATGCCTTCCAGATGCAGATGGGCACCGCGGTCGGCGATGCGATCGTGCTGTGCCTGGCCGAACTGTTCCCGCAGGACAACATCAGCCTCGGCGAGATGACCTTCGGCGGCAACGCGCCGCGCGGTCGCAGCCTCGACGACAAGGCGAAGCCGCCGCCGCGCCAGATCACGCCGGTGGCGCCCGGCTCCTACGATGCCGCCGCGATCATCCTGCTGAGCGACGGCCGCCGCACCACCGGCATCGACACGCTCGAGGCCGCGAAGATGGCGGCCGACCGCGGCGTGCGCGTCTACGTGATCGGCATGGGCACGCTCGACGGCGACATCGCCGCGCCCGACGGCATGGCGATCTACATGAAGCTCGACGAGCCCACCCTGCGCGAAGTGGCGCGCATGACCGGCGGCGAGTACCACCACGCCGGCACCGCCGAGGCGCTGCACGGCGTCTACGAGAAGCTCGGCTCGCGCGTGCAGGTGCAGCCGCGCGAGAACGAGCTCTCGGGCCTGCTGGCGCTGCTGTCGGCGCTGCTCGCGATCACGGGCGCGGCGCTGTCGGTGCTATGGTTCGGGCGCATCGTCTGAGCCGCGGTTTGCCGCCCGTCACGGGGCGGCGCCACAATCGCGGCCGTACCCGGTGGCCTGCCGGCCGACTCCCTTCATGCAGCACTCCCCATCTCCCTTGCGCACGCGTCCCATCGGTGCCGGCCACCTGCGCGCCTTCGAGGTCGTCGCGCGGCACCTGAACTTCCGCGCCGCGGCCGAGGAGATGGCGCTCACGCAGCCGGCCGTGAGCCGCCAGATCCAGGCGCTCGAGGAGGAGGTCGGCGTGCGCCTGTTCCTGCGCCACACGCGCGCGGTCGAGCTCACGAGCGCCGGCGCCCAGCTGCTGCTCGCGGTGCAGCAGGCGCTGCCGCGCATCGACAGCACCATCCGGCAGATCCGCCAGAGCGCGTCGCGCCGCAGCGTGGCGCTGACCACCTTCGCCTCGTTCGCCTCGATGTGGCTGATCCCGCGGCTGGAGGCCTTCCAGCGCGACCATCCCGACATCGACATCCGCATCGATGCCTCCGACGCGGTGATCGATCTCGAGGTCAGCGACATCGACCTCGCGCTGCGCTACGGCCGCGCCGAGCACATGCCCGAGGGCGCGGTGCGGCTGTTCGGCGAGCACCTGATGCCGGTGGCGAGCCCCTGGCTCATCAAGAGCAGCCCGCCGATCGAGAAGCCCGAGGACCTCGCGCGCTTCACGCTGATCGAGGTCGGCGACGCGCATCCGAGCTACGTCGAGTGGCTGGTCTGGCGCCGCTGGTTCGAGACCAACGGCCTGGCCCGCATCCAGCCGCGCCGCTGGCTCTACTTCAACTACGACTACCAGATGGCGCAGGCCGCGCTGACCGGCCAGGGCGTGGTGCTCGCGCGCAGCCCGCTGATCGCCGAGAGCCTCGCCAACGGCGACCTGGTCGAGGTGCTGCCGCGCCAGCGCATGGATTCGCCGATGGCCTACTGGCTCGTGAGCGGCCCGCGCGATGGCGACGGCCGGCCCGAGCTCCAGGCCTTCGGCGCATGGCTGCTGGAGCAGGCGGTGGCCACGCGCGCCGTGATCGGGGACGCGGTCGGCGACGAGGCGCCGGCGGCACGACGCCAGAGCGCCGCGTCGACGACGGCACCCTGACTGCGCCAGGGCGGCATCGTTTCGCCACGCCGTTCGTCGAGATCCGCTACGCGACCATGACAGCCACGCCGACGGCGGTGGTGGGGCGCGAGCACATCCGCCGCTGACGGGCCACCGTGGCGGGTGGGTCGAATGCTGCCGCCCGTTCAGAAGCTGAACGTTCAGGAGTTGTTCGGTGGCCGCGCGCCGAGGGCCTGACGGCCGCCAAAAGGCCCCAAAAAGCCTCGTAACCACTGCTTTCGGCGCGCAAAAAACGGTGTTTTTCCTTGGCACGGCGCTTGCCATGTCGTGTGCATGACCTCTACCACAGCCACCCCCGAAACACCCGGCGCGCACGGCGCCGATCCCGACGGCCGGCCCGCGCTGCGCGAGGGCGCGACCGGCAGCGCCACGCTCGTCGTCGCGCCGAAGCACCTGGCCAGCGCCTTCGCCGAAGAATCCGGCGAGGCCTATCCGCGGGTGCTCGCCACGCCGGCCCTGGTCGGCCTGCTCGAGCGCGCCTGCGCGGCCATCCTCGTGCCCGCCCTGCGCGCCGGCGAGATGTCGGTCGGACACCGGGTCCAGCTCGTGCACGGCGCGCCCACGGCGCTCGGCCAGGTGGTCCGCGCGAAAGCCACCTTGCTGCGCCGCGAGAAACGCCTCTACGTGTTCGGGGTCGAGGCGCGTGACGACGCGGGCGTCGTGGCCACGGGCGAGCATGCGCGCGCGATCGTGCCGGCCGCCGCGGTCGAAGCCACGGCGCTGCACCGCGCGAACGGCGCCGCGGAGGCCGCGCGATGAGCACCGCCGCGATGCTGCATCCCGAGGTCGAGACGCTCTCGCCCGCGACCCTGCGTTCACTGCAGGAAGCACGCTGGACCGAGCAGTGGCGCTACGTGCGCACCCGCTCGGTGTTCTACCGGCGCAAGCTGTCGGGCTGGCTCGACCGCGCGCTCACCCTCGACGAGCTGCAGGAGCTGCCGCTGACCGAGAAGGACGAACTGCGCCTGAGCCAGGAGGCCGACTACCCGCTCGGCGACTACGTGGCCTGCGCCGAGGGGCGCGTGGTGCGGCTGCACCGCACCTCGGGCACCACGGGCCGGCCGCTGATCCTCGCCAATTCGCGCCGCGACGCCGAGATCGTGGCCGAGGTCGGCGGCCGCTCGATGTGGGCCTCGGGCCTGCGGCCCAGCGACCGCGTGGTGCATTGCCTCAACTACTGCATGTGGACCGGTGGCTTCACCGACCACACCACGCTCGAGGCGGCCGGCGCCACCGTGCTGCCCTTCGGCGTGGGCAACACGCGGCAGCTGATCGATGCCATCCTCGACCTGAAGATCACGGCGATCTCGTGCACGCCGTCCTATCCGGCGCTGCTCGAGAGCGTGCTGCGCCAGCACTATCCGGGGCTGCAGCCGGCCGATCTGGGACTGAAGCTGGGCCTGTTCGGCGGCGAGGCGGGGCTCGACAACGCCGAGTTCCGCGCGCAGATGGAGGCGCGCTGGGGCTTCAAGGTGCGCAACGCGAACTTCGGCCTGTCGGAGGTGATGAGCATCCTCGGCGGCCAAACCGACTGGACCACCGACCTGCTGTTCCACGCCGGCGACGTGGTGTTTGCCGAGATCCTCGATCCCGCCACCCTGCAGCGGCTGCCGATCCGCGAGGGCACGGTCGGCGAGCTGGTCTGCACCCACCTGTGCAAGGAGTGCCAGCCGCTGGTGCGCTACCGCACGCGCGACGTGGTGACGGTGACCGGCACCGAGCCCGGCCCCGACGGCCGCACCGCCTGGCGCTTCCGCGTCAGCGGGCGCACCGACGACATGTTCAACGTGCGCGGCATCAACGTGTTCCCGAGCGCGGTGCGCGCGGCGATCGAGTCGCTGCCCGCGCTGAGCTCGGGGCACTTCCGCATCGTGCTGCGCGGGCCCGGCCCCTACGACCGCGTCGAGCTGCGGGCCGAGGCGGCCGCAGGGCTCGCGCCGGCCGACTGGGAAGCGGCCGCGCGCCGGCTGGAGATCGCGGTGCGCGAGCGCGCGGGCGCGAGTGCGCTGGTGGAAATGGTGCCGTTTGAGTTCTACGAACGCACCGACGGCAAGACCCAGTGGGTCGAGAAGCATTGAAGACCCGCCAGGGACCAACAAACGAGCAAAGGAATTTTCGCCATGGACTACGTCACCCTCGAAACCAGCGACGGCATCGCGCACGTGCGGCTGCAGCGGCCCGAGCGACTCAACGCCATCAGCGCCGTGGTGCTCGACGACCTGCACGAGGCGCTGCGCGAGGCGCAGTCCTCGGCCGACGTGCGCGCGATCGTGTTCTCGGGCGCGGGCCGGGCCTTCTGCGCCGGCGACGACCTCAAGGAGTTCGGCGAGCAGACGCGCACGCCGGCCTCGATCCGCCATCACATCGAGCGCATCCAGACCATCACGCGCGACCTGATGTTCGGCGGCAAGCCAGTGATCGGCGCGATCCACGGCTTCGCGGTCGGCGGCGGCTTCGAATGGCTGCTGAACTGCGACCTGGTGGTGGCCTCCGAGGACCTGGTGTGCTTCTTCCCGGAGATGGACTGGGGCCAGTTCGTGACCGGCGGCGTGACCTGGCTGCTGCCGCAGGCCGTGGGCCACCAGCGCGCGATGGAGCTCTGGCTGCTGGGCGAGCGCCAGTCGGCCGCCGACCTGCTGCGGCTGGGGCTCGCGAACTGGGTGGTGCCGCCCGAGCGCGTGCTGGCGCGCGCCTTCGAGGTGGCGGCGGTGGTGGCTTCGAAGTCGCGGGGCTCGGTGTCGCGGCTCAAGCGCGTGGTGACGATGCAGGCGCAGTCGAACCTCGCGGTGGCGCTCGAGCTCGAGCAGGAGGCCACCGTGGCCGCCTTCGCCACGCCCGACGCCGCCGAGCGCGTGCTGAAGTTCGGGCGTCGCGCCTGAACGGGGAGACCGCGATGAACGTCCGGGCCATCACCTTCGACTACTTCGGAACCCTGGTCGACGTCGACCGCGGCGGCATGGCCGGCATCGAGGCCGTGCTGGCCGAAGCCGGCCTGCGCACCGAGCGGCCGCTGTTCGAGCTCTACCTCGACTGGGACATCCGCAACGTGCAGCGCTACCGCGGCGGGCGCTGGCGCCCCTATCGCCAGGTGGCGCGCGAGGCGCTGCGCGAGACGCTCGAGGCCATCGAGCCCGGCGTCACGGCGCGGCTCGACATCGACCTGCTCAACGAGCTCTACCTCGGCCACCTGGTCGAGTCGGCGCCGCCGCATCCCGAGGTCGAGGCCATCCTGCAACGGCTGGCCGAGCGCTTTCCGCTGATGCCCATCACCAACATGGACAGCGACCTGTGGCAGCGCAGCCAGCTCGTGCGTTTCTTCGACCAGGTCACCACGGCCGAGATGGCACGGGCCTACAAGCCTTCGGAATCGATTTTCAGGCTCGCGCTCGACCGCCTCGCGGTACCGGCGGAGTCGGTGCTGCATTGCTCGCTGGCGAGCTGGGCCGACATCGACGGCGCCAAGCCGCTGGGCATGCAGGTGGCCTGGATCAACCGCGGCGCCGAGCGGCTGAGCGTCTGGCAGCCGCGGCCCGACCACGAGTTCCCCACCCTCGAGGGCGTGCTCGCCCTCCTGGACTAGTCGGTTTCTTCCATTCACTTCGAGGTACAGAACATGCGCCGTTTCCTGCTTCTTGCTGCTTCCCTGGGCCTGTGGGCCTCCCTCCTGCCCGCCAGCGCGCAGGACCTGGTCGTCAAGATCGGCCATGCCGGCCCGCTCAGCGGTTCGCAGGCCAACGCGGGCCGCGACAACGAACGCGGCGTGAAGCTCGCCATCGCCGATCTCAACGCGCAGGACTTCCGGATCGGCGGCAAGCGCGCGCGCTTCGAGTTGGTCTCGGAGGACGACCAGGGCGATCCGCGCACCGGCACCCAGGTGGCGCAGAAGATGGTCGACACCGGCGTGCGCGCGGTCATCGGGCACTACAACTCGGGCGTCTCGATTCCCGCTTCGCGCATCTACAGCCAGGAGGACATCCCGATGATCACCGGCGCGTCCTCGAACCCACAGCTCACGCGCCAGGGCTTCGCGAGCACCTTCCGGCTCGCTGCCAACGACAACGTGATGGGCGCGGCCATGGCCGAGTTCGCCGCCTCGCGCGGCCTGCGAAAGGTGGCGGTGATCGACGACCGCACCGCCTACGGCACCGGCGTGGCCGACATCTTCGTGCAGACCGCCAAGGGCCTGGGCCTCGAGGTGGTGGGGCGCGAGTTCACCAACGACAAGGCCACCGACTTCACCGCCATCCTGACCAAGTTCAAGGGGCTCGCGCCCGAGGCGGTGTTCCTCGGCGGATACTACGCGCAGGGCGCGGGCGTCGCGCGCCAGATGCGCCAGCTCGACATCAACGCGCTGCTGCTCGGCGGCGACGGCATCTGCACGGCCGAGGTGGTGCCGCTGGGCGGCAAGCTGCTCGAGGGCCGCTACTTCTGCGCGCAGAGCGGGCGCCCGCTCGACAGCCTGCCGGGCGGCCCGGCCTTCCGCGAGCGCTTCACCAAGACCTTCGACGCGCCGATCGACGCCTATGCGCCGGCCTTCTACGTGGCGACGCTGGTGGTCGCGCGCGCGATGCAGCAGGCCGGCAGCGACGAGCCGAAGAAGGTCACGGCCGCGCTGAAGACGCTGAAGATGGATTCGATGCTCGGCCCGGTGCAGTTCGACGCCACCGGCGAGTGGCTCAAGGCGCCGGTCACGGCCTACCAGATCGCCGGCGGCAAGCTGGTGCCGGTCGAGCGCAAGCAATGAGCGCGCGTGTGCCGAGGGATGGCGCCAGCGTTCCGCCGCCCGCGCTTCCTTGGCAGAATCGGCGCGACCGGTCGGCCGCGGCGTCCTCGCCGCGCGCGCCGGGCTGACGAGGACAAGGAACGCGATGACGCCGATGCTCGACGAGGTCTGGAACGTGCTGGTCGAGCGGGCGGTCGCCCAGGGCCACGGCGCGCTGCTGTTCGGCGCGGGTCGCGTGCCGCGGCGCGCCTGGACCGCGCCCGGCATCGAGGCCTCGGTTCTGGTGGCCGCGCTGTCGGCTGAGGGCGTCGCGGGGGCTCCCTGCCTGCCGGTGGCGCAGCCGCGGGGCTTCGAGTGCCTGCACCTGCGCGCCGCCGACTCGAAGACCGGCGAAGCGCTGTTCGTGGCGCTGCTCGCGCGGCCGGACAGCGCCGACCTCGGCGACGAACTGCGCCTGCTGGCCCACCTGTGGGCCGCCGCGCATTCGGCCGAGCTGGTGGCCGAGCAGCAGGGCGCGCTGCTGCAGGAGCAGTCCGCGATCGTCGAGCACATCACCGACGGCCTGCTGGTGGTCGACCGCGACCTGATGGTCAAGCACATGAATGCCGCGGCCGGCCGCATCCTGAGCCTGCATCCGCGCGAGAGCATTGGCAAGCCCTTCGGCTCGCTGCTCGATTTCGCGCCGATCATCCAGCCGCTGCTGGAAACCGGCGAGGGCTACATCGACCGCGAGCTGATCATCGACTCGCCGCAGCGGCACCTGCACCTGGTCGACACCGCGGTGCCGATCAAGAACGCGGCGGGCCAGGTGGTGTCGATCGTGAATTCGTTTCGCGAGATCCAGCGCGCCCGCCGCATGGCCGACCGCATCGCGGGCAACCATGCGCGCTACAGCTTCGACGACGTGGTGGGCACGGCGCCGCCGTTGGTGGCGGCCGTCGAGGCCGCGCGCAAGGCCGCGCGCGGTTTCGCCAACGTGCTGCTGATCGGCCAGAGCGGCGTCGGCAAGGAGGTCTTCGCCCAGGCCATCCACAACGCCAGCGCGCGCGCCGCGGGGCCATTCATCGCGATCAACTGCGCCGCGCTGCCGCGCGACCTGATCGAGAGCGAGCTGTTCGGCTATGCGCCCGGCAGCTTCACCGGCGCCACGCGCGAGGGCCGGCCCGGCAAGTTCGAGGCGGCCAGCAGCGGCACCATCTTCCTGGACGAGATCTCCGAGCTGCCGATCGACGTGCAGGCCAAGCTGCTGCGCGTGCTGCAGGAGCGCGAGGTGGTGCGCGTGGGCGACACGCGCAGCATCCCGATCGACGTGCGCGTGATCTCGGCCAGCAACCGCGACCTGCAGGCCATGATCGAGCGGCGCGAGTTCCGCGAAGACCTCTACTACCGCTGCCACGTGATCGGGATCGAGCTGCCCTCGCTGCGCGAGCGGCCCGAGGACGTGCCCGTGCTGGTGCACCACTTCCTGCGCAAGTACGCGCAGCTGCTGCGCAAGAACGTGTTCCGCGTCTCGCCGGCCCTGATGCAGCGGCTGGTCGCGCATCCGTGGCCCGGCAACGTGCGCGAGCTCGAGAACACCGTCGAGCGGCTGGTGAACATGACCGATGCCGAGACCGCCTGCGTCGACGACCTGCCCGCGTGGTTCTCCGGCGGCCAGAAACCCGACGCCGTGCCGCCGCCGCCGGTGCGCCCGGCCTCCGAGGTGCGCACGCTCGAGGAGGTCGAGAAGGAGGCGATCGCGAATGCGCTGCGTGCCTGCGGCTTCAACGTGACCGAGACCGCGCGCCGGCTCGGCATCGCGAAGCCCACGCTCTACGCCAAGATCCGCGGCAATGGGCTGCGGCTGCAGCGCGGCGGGCGTGGTGCCTTCGATGCCGAGGAGGCGCGGCCGGCCGGCCACTGACCCGATGTCAGGGCGCGAAGACGCCCGGCACCGGGTGGTAGCCGGCGCGTTGAAGGCTCAACAAGACGCACTTTGCGAATCCCAAATTGCGCGTTTCGCCGGATCGGGCAATGCTGCGGTCATGACCACCGAGACCTCCGTCGATCTCCGGACCTGGATCGGCCGCACCGAGCGCAGGGGCGACGACGTGGGCGCTGCGCCCCTGTCGGCGCTGGCCGCCACGTTCAACCGGGACGACCTCGCCTTCAACCTGGGCAGCGACGTGCCCCCGCTGTGGCACTGGCTGCATTTCATCCCGCTGGCGCGCCAGGACCAGATCGGCGCCGACGGCCATCCGCTGCGCGGCGGCTTCCTGCCGCCGATCGCACTGCCGCGCCGCATGTGGGCCGGCGGCGAGCTGCAGTTCCACCATCCGCTGCAGGTGGGCGACGAGATCGTGCGCCAGTCGCGCATCCTCGACGTGGATGCCAAGGACGGCAAGAGCGGGCCGCTGGTCTTCGTCAAGGTGCGCCACGAGATCTCGAATGCGAGGGGCATCGCCATCACCGAGCAGCAGGACATCGTCTACCGCGGCATGCCGGTCGCGGGCGCGCCTGCCCCGGCGGAAAAAAAGGCGGCCACGGACGAGGACTACCGCGAGACCGTCGTGCCCGATCCGGTGCTGCTGTTCCGCTATTCCGCGCTGACCTTCAACGGCCACCGCATCCACTACGACCGGCCCTACGCCACCGAGGTGGAGGGCTATCCGGGCCTGGTGGTCCACGGCCCGATGGTGGCCACGCTGCTGTTGGGGCTCGCGAGCCGCCAGCTGCCGCGGCGCCGCGTGCGCGGCTTCGCCTTCCGCGCCGTGCATCCCCTGTTCGACACCGCCGCCTTCGAGCTGTGCGGCAAGGCCGAGGCCGACGGTTCGCAGAAACTGTGGGCACGCAACCATGACGGCGCGCTGGCGATGGAAGCCCGCGCCAGTTTTTTCTAACCAGCAAGCAAGCAGCGATCCAATGACGAAGAACGCCGTCGACAAGTACCAAGACATCCGCGATGCCGTGCGCGCACTCTGCGCCGAGTTTCCCGACGAATACCACCGCAAGATCGACGAGCAGCGCGCCTATCCCGAGGCCTTCGTCGATGCGCTGACCAAGGCGGGCTGGCTCGCGGCGCTGATCCCCGCCGAGTACGGCGGCTCTGGCCTGGGCCTGACCGAGGCCTCGGTGATCATGGAGGAGATCAACCGCTCGGGCGGCAACTCCGGCGCCTGCCACGGACAGATGTACAACATGGGCACGCTGCTGCGCCACGGCTCCGAGCAGCAGAAGCAGCTCTACCTGCCCAAGATCGCCTCGGGCGAATGGCGCCTGCAGTCGATGGGCGTGACCGAGCCCACGACCGGCACCGACACCACCAAGATCAAGACCACGGCCGTGAAGAAGGGCGACCGCTACGTCATCAACGGCCAGAAGGTCTGGATCTCGCGCGTGCAGCACTCCGACTGGATGATCCTGCTGGCACGCACCACGCCGCTGGCCGAGGTCAGGAAGAAGTCCGAGGGCATGTCGATCTTCCTGGTCGACCTGCGCGCGGCCGAGAAGAGCGGGATGACGGTGCGGCCGATCCCGAACATGGTGAACCACGAGACCAACGAGCTGTTCTTCGAGAACCTCGAGATCCCGGCCGAGAACCTGATCGGCGAGGAAGGCCAGGGCTTCAAGTACATCCTCGACGGCCTGAATGCCGAGCGCACGCTGATCGCGGCCGAGTGCATCGGCGACGGCTACTGGTTCATCGACCGCGTGACCAAGTATGTCAACGAGCGCGTGGTGTTCGGCCGCCCGATCGGCCAGAACCAGGGCGTGCAGTTCCCGATCGCCGACGCCTACATCGAGGTCGAGGCCGCCAACCTCATGCGCTTCAAGGCCTGCGAGCTGTTCGATGCGCACCAGCCCTGCGGCGCGCAGGCCAACATGGCGAAGTACCTGGCGGCCAAGGCGAGCTGGGAAGCGGCCAACACCTGCCTGCAGTTTCATGGCGGCTTCGGCTTCGCGAACGAATACGACATCGAGCGCAAGTTCCGCGAGACGCGCCTCTACCAGGTCGCGCCGATCTCCACCAACCTGATCTACGCGTACGTCGCGGAGCACCTGCTCGGCCTGCCGCGTTCCTTCTGAGCGCCATGGCACGAACTTCCGGCAGGCGCCCGCTCGAAGGCATCACCGTCGTCACGCTCGAGCACGCGGTCGCGGCGCCCTTCGCCACGCGCCAGCTCGCGGACATGGGTGCGCGGGTCATCAAGATCGAGCGCCCGGGCGTCGGCGACTTCGCGCGCGCCTACGACCGGCGCGTGCGCGGCGAGGCCTCCTATTTCGTCTGGATCAACCGGTCCAAGGAAAGCATCACCCTCGACGTCAAGCATCCCGAGGCGCGACAGGTGCTCGCCAGGCTGCTGGGCCAGGCCGACGTGCTGGTGCAGAACCTGGCGCCTGGCGCCGCGGCGCGGCTCGGCCTGTCCGAGGAAGCGCTGCGCCCCACGCACAAGCGCCTGATCGTCTGCGACATCTCGGGCTACGGCAGCGCGGGACCGTTCCGCGACAAGAAGGCCTACGACCTGCTGATCCAGGCCGAGGCCGGCCTGCTGTCGGTGACCGGCTCGCCCGAGGAGATGGCGCGCGCCGGCATCTCGGTGGCCGACATCGCCGCCGGCATGTATGCCTACAGCGCGGTGCTGGCGGCACTGATCCAGCGCGGCATCACCGGCGAGGGCAGCCACATCGACGTGTCGATGCTCGAGTGCCTCGCCGAATGGATGGGCAACCCGCTCTACTACGGCTTCGAGGGCCAGGCGCAGGCCGCGCGCGCGGGCGCCAGCCATCCGAGCATCTATCCCTACGGCCCCTTCACGGCGGGCGACGGCAAGACCGTGCTGTTCGGCCTGCAGAACGAGCGCGAGTGGAAGGCCTTCTGCGAACAGGTGCTCGCGCACCCGGAGCTGGCCACCGACGAACGCTTCGACGCCAACGCCAAGCGCAGCGCCCACCGGGTGGAACTCAAGCAGCGCATCGAGTCGCTGCTGCAGCCGCTGACGGCGGCCCAGTGCATCGCGCGCCTCGACGCCGCCAACATCGGCAACGCCAGCGTCAACGGCATCGCGGACGTCTGGGCCCATCCCCAGCTGCGCGCTCGCGAGCGCTGGCTCGAGGTGGGTTCGCCCGTCGGGCCGATCTTGGCGCTGAAGCCGCCGGCCGACAACGACCGCTTCGCGCCGCGCATGGACCCGGTTCCTGCGCTGGGCGAGCACACCGACGCCATCCTGCAAGCGCTGGGCTATGGCCCCGAAGAGATCGCGCGCCTGCGCGACAGCCAGATCCTCTGAAAGAACATTCGACATGACCACCTCGAGCACCCCCGAGTCCATCCTGGCCAGCTTTGCCGCCGACCTGAAGGCCGAAGACATTCCGCCGGCGGTGCTGCGCCGCGCCGAGGACCTGCTCCTCGACTGGGTCGGCTCGGCACTGGCCGGCAAGGGCGCGCGCCCGGTCGAGAGCATCACGCGCTTCGCGTCCGCCATGGGCGCGGGCGACGGCCGCAGCGAGATCCTGATCCACCGCACGCGTTCCAGCCCCCTGATGGCCGCGATGGCGAATGCTGCGGCTTCGCATTTCGCCGAGCAGGACGACGTGCACAACGGCTCCGTGTTCCATCCGGCCGCCGTGGTGTTCCCGGTGGCGCTCGCGATCTCCCAGGCGCATGGCCTCAGCGGCGCGCAGTTGCTGACCGCGGCGGTTGCCGGCTACGAGGTCGGCATCCGCGTCGGCGAGTTCCTGGGCCGCTCGCACTACAAGATCTTCCACACCACCGGCACCGCGGGTGCCGTGGCCGCCGCGGTGACGGCCGGCCACCTGCTGGCGCTCACGCCCGACCAGATGCTGCATGCGATCGGTTCCGCGGGCACCCAGGCCTCGGGCCTGTGGGAGTTCCTGCGCGACGCCGCCGATTCGAAGCAGCTGCACACGGCGCATGCGGCCGGCGCCGGCCTCACGGCGGCCTACCTGGCCAAGGACGACTTCACGGGCGCGCGGCGCATCCTGACCGGCGCGCAGGGCATGGCCGCGGGCATGTCGAGCGATGCCGATCCGGCCCGGCTCACGGACGGCCTCGGCACGCGCTGGGCGCTGGCCGAGACCTCGTTCAAGTTCCACGCTTCGTGTCGCCACACGCATCCCGCGGCCGATGCGCTGCAGCAGATCCTGCAGCGCCACCAGCTCGCGGCCGGCGACGTGAAGGCGGTGACGGCGCAGGTGCACCAGGCGGCCATCGATGTCCTCGGCCCGGTCACCGATCCGCAGACCGTGCACCAGTCGAAGTTCTCGATGGGCACCGTGCTCGGCCTGGTGGCTGTGCATGGCCGCGCGGGCCTGTCGGAATTCGACGGGCACTTCAAGGACGCCGCGGTCTCGGCCTTCCACGACAAGGTGAGCATGGTTCTCGATGCCGAGGTGGACCGGGCCTATCCGGCGCGATGGATCGGCAAGGTGCATGTTGATACCATCGACGGCCGCCGCCTCGAGGGCCGCGTCGACGAACCCAAGGGCGATCCCGGCAACACCCTCGAGCGCCATGAACTGGAAGAGAAGGCGACGCGCCTGGCGCTCTACCGCCACGGCGCCACGGCCGCCGAGATGCAGAGCGTCATCGGCTGGGCCTGGTCGCTGATGTCGGTGGCGCGCGTCGGCATCCTGCTGGAGCCGGTCGATTCCCGATGAGCTCGCGGGCCGGGGCGGCGGGCGAGCGGCAAAGTCGGAAAGCAAGATGATCCACTTCGATCTGGTAGACCTGCGGCTGTTCCTGGCCATCGCCGAGGCCAACAGCCTCACGCGCGGCGCCGAGGCCACGTTCATGTCGGTCTCGGCGGCGAGCATCCGCGTCAAGAACCTCGAGGAAAGCGTGGGCACCAAGCTGCTGTACCGCAGCAGCCAGGGCGTGACCCTCTCGCCGCCGGGTCAGGCGCTGGCCTATCACGCGCGCCTGGTGGTCGGCCAGCTCGAGCACCTGCGCAACGACCTGCAGGAGTACGCGAGCGGCATCAAGGGCCATCTGCGCGTGTTCGCGAGCACGACGGCCATCACCGATTTCCTGCCGGCCGTGATGAGCCGTTACCTCATCACCCATCCCGACGTGAACGTCGACCTGCGCGAGCGCGGCAGCGGCGACATCGTGCGCGCGGTGTCCGACGGGCACACCGACATCGGCATCGTCTCGGGGCGCGTGCGCACCGAGGGGCTCGAGGTCGTGCCCTATCGCGAGGACCGGCTGGTGCTGGTGGTGCCCGACGGCCATGCGCTCGCGGTCCGCTCGCCGGTGCCCTTCGCCGAGACCCTCGAGTACGAGCACGTGGTGCTCAACGAGGGCACGGCCATCCATTCGTTCCTGAACCAGATCGCCCGCGACATGAACCGCGTGCTCAAGCCGCGCATCCAGGTCGGCAACTTCGAGGCCTGCTGCAAGATGACCGAATCGAACGTCGGCATCAGCATCATGCCGGGCACCTCGGCCGAGCGTTACCGGCAGTACATGGCCGTCCAGGTCGTCCAGCTCGAGGACGACTGGGCGCTGCGCAACCTGCAGATCTGCTTTCGCAGCCTCGAAGCCTTGCCGGGCTTCGCGCGCGACCTGGTCGAGCTGCTGAAGGCCGATGCGCTGTCGGCCACGCGGTCCTCGGGCGGCGAGGCCGATTGATTTTCAGCCCCCCGGGCTTGAGCAGCGCGCAAGCACCGGGTCGGTCTTGTTCATGACTGCGCCGCTGCCGCGCCGGCCAGTCGCAACGCACGTTCACCTGCTTCCTGCACGATCGCCTGGGCACGCATCATGACGGGGCGGTCCACCATCCTGCCGTCCACCGCGACGGCGGCGCCCGCCGAACGCGCGGCCGCCTCGAGCACGCGGCGCGCCCAGGCGAGTTCCTCGGCGCTGGCACAGAAGGCCGCGTTCACCGCGCTCACCTGCTTCGGATGGATGCACAGCTTGGCGCCGAAGCCGAGCCGCCGCGAACGCAGCGTGTCGGCCGTGAGCGCGGCCTGGTCGTCGATGGAGGTGCTGACGCCGTCGATCGGCGCGCCCAGCCGGGCCAGGCGCGAGGCCATCACCAGCTGCGCGCGGTAGGGCAGCAGTTCGAGCTCGTCGCCCGAGATGCCCAGGTCGAGCTGGAAGTCGATCGATCCGAACACCAGCCGCTGCACGCCCTGCGCCCGCGCGATGGTGTGGACGTTGTGGAGCCCGGCCGCGGTCTCGATCATCGGAAACACCGCCGTGCCCGCGCCGATGCACGACACGCTGAAGACCTCGTCGATGCGTTCCGTCTTGGGCAGCATGACGCCCGCGACACCGGGCAGCCGGGCCAGCGCCAGGTCGTCCTTGAACCAGGGCGTGTCGGCCGCGTTGATGCGGATGATCACGCGATGGTGGGCCGCCAGCCAGGCGGCCACGGAATGGCGCGCCTCGGTCTTGTTCTCGGGAGGCACCGCGTCCTCGAGGTCGATGACGACGGCATCGGCGCCGCAGGCCAGCGCCTTGTCGAAGCGGTCGGGACGGTTCGCGGGCACGAAGAGGAAGGAGCGTTGGGGCAGTGTCATGGTTTCGCCAGTGAGTTCGCCCTGAAGAATGCCCACCGCGCGCGGGCCGCGCAATTTGCGCTTCCACAAGCCGCCATTTCGCGTGGCCAAACACCGGCCGGATGAGCAGGCCCTGTTCGACATCGACCCCGCACCGCTCCTGCCTTGAGGGCTCGCGAAGTGCCCGTTTGCGAATCTCAAATAGCGCGCGGCGCACGGATCCAGGAAGCTCCGCGCGCCGGCATGCAACGCCGTGCGCAACACCACGGACCCATGAACGAACTGATCCACGCTTCACCGGCGGCACTCGACACCTTGCATCGACAGTGGGCGCAGGCCCATGAAGCGCTCTGCGCGAATCCGCTGAAGCTCAGCATGGCGCGCGGCGTGCCGTCGGCCGAACAGGTCGCGCTGTCCGAGGGCCTGCTGGCGCTGCCCGGCACGCAGGACTTCCTCGCCGAGGACGGCACCGACTGCCGCAACTACATGGGCCTGCAGGGCCTGCCCGAAGCGCGCCGGCTGTTCGCCTTCATGCTCGGCGTGCCGCCCGAGCAGGTGGTCGCCGGCGGCAACTCGAGCCTGTCGATGATGTACGACTGCGTCTCGCACGCCTGGCGCGCCGGCGTGCCCGGCGGCAGCGAGCCATGGCATGCCGTGCCCTCGGGCGTCGCCTTCCTCTGCCCGGTGCCCGGCTACGACCGCCACTTCGCGATCTGCGAGGCCTTCGGCATCCGCCTGATCCCGGTGCCGCTGCACGACGACGGGCCCGACATGGAGGCGGTGCGCGCCCATGTGCGGGACCCGTCGGTGCGCGGCATGTGGTGCGTGCCCAAGTACAGCAACCCGACCGGCGCCGTGTATTCGGATGCGGTCGTCGAGGCGCTCGCGTCCATGCCCACGGCCGCGCCGGACTTCCGCCTGTTCTGGGACAACGCCTACGGCCTGCACCACCTCGGCGTGGAGGAGGTGCAGATCGCGAACATCGCCGAGCGCTGCGCGGCGCACGGCCATGCGAACCGGCCGCTGGTGTTCGCCTCCACCTCGAAGATCACCTTCGCCGGTGCCGGCGTCGCGCTGTTCGGCGCCTCGCCCGAGAACCTGCGCTGGTGGCTCGGCCATGCGGCGGTGCGCAGCGTGGGTCCCGACAAGCTCAACCAGCTGCGCCATGTGCGCTTCCTGCGCGATCGCGTGGGCCTCGAGATGCTGATGCTGCGCCACCGCGCCCTGCTGGCGCCGCGCTTCGACCGCGTGCTGGATGTGTTCGAGCGCGAACTGGGCCCGCTGGGCATCGCGCAATGGACTCGCCCGCGCGGCGGCTACTTCATCGCGCTCGACGTGCAGCCGGGCACGGCCCGCCGCGTGGTCGAGCTCGCGGGCCGCGCGGGCGTCACGCTCACGCCGGCCGGCGCGCCGTTCCCGGGCGGCATCGATCCGTTGGACCGCACGCTGCGCATCGCGCCGTCCTCGCCGTCGATCGAGCAGCTGGGCCGCGCCGCCGAAGTGGTCGCGCTGTGCGTGCGGCTGGCCGCCGCCGAACAGCTGGTGGCGGCGCGCGCTGCCTGAACTCCCTTTTTTCCCATCCTCCGCTGGAGCTCCCGCATGAAGAAGAAACAAGCATCGATCCTGGCCGTCTCCGCGTTGGCGGCATCGGCCGCGCTGACCGCCGGCAGCGCGCTCGCGCAGGCCAACGACACCCTCGCCAAGGTCAAGGCCTCGGGCGCCATCACCGAGGGCGTGCGCGAGTCCTCGGGCCTGGCCTACACGCTGGGCAACGGCCAGTACACGGGCTTTCACTTCGACGTCTGTGCCAACATCATCAAGGACCTCGAGAAGTCGCTCGGCCGCAAGCTCGAGGTCAAGTACCAGCCCGTGACCTCGCAGAACCGCATTCCGCTGGTGCAGAACGGCACCGTCGACCTCGAGTGCGGCTCGACCACCAACAACGCCGCGCGGCAGAAGGACGTGGCCTTCGGCGTGACCACCTACATCGAGGAGACCAAGATCCTCGTGAAGGCGAATTCGAGCATCCATGCGCTCGCGGACCTCAAGGGCAAGACGGTCGTCACCACCACCGGCACCACGCCGCTGCAGACCCTGCGCAAGCAGAAGCGCGCCGAGAACCTGAGCTTCTCCGAGGTCTACGGTAAGGACCATTCCGACAGCTTCCTGCTGCTCGAATCCGACCGCGCCGATGCCTTCGTGCTCGACGCCTCGGTGCTGGCCTCGCTGGCGGCGAAGTCGAAGTCGCCGAAGGACTTCAGGCTGCTGCCCGACGTGCTGGCCGTCGAGCCCATCGCGATCATGATCCGCAAGGACGACCCCGCGTTCAAGGCCGCGGTGGACGAGAGCATCAAGGCCCAGGCCAGGTCGGGCGAGCTCGCCAGGCTCTACGACAAGTGGTTCCTGAAGCCGATCCCGCCCGTGGGCGTGACCATCAACCTGCCGCTGGGCGAAGCCACGAAGAACGCCTGGGCCAATCCGAGCGACAAGCCGGCGGAAGCCTACGTGGCCAAGGAATAGGCCCGCGCAACCGTCCCATGCCCTGTTCGTCGCGCCGCCTTGATCACTCCTGAAGTGCCTGTTTGCGAATCGCAAATGGCGCCGCGCGCATCGATGTAGGAAGCTTCGTCCACCGATATGAAACGCTACTCACACTGGATCGACGGACAGGAAGCCGCCCCTCTCGGCGGTACCTGGTTCGAAACACACAACCCCTACACCGGCGAGGCCTGGGCCGAGATCGCCTCGGGCAGCGCGGCCGACGTGGACGCCGCCGTGCAGGCGGCGCACCGGGCCTTCACCGAGGGCCCCTGGGCCAGGCTCACGGCCACCGAGCGCGGTGCGCTGCTGCGCCGCGTCGGCGACCTGATCGCCCGCGATGCGCGCCGGCTGGCCGAGATCGAGGTGCGCGACAACGGCAAGCTGCTGGCCGAGATGCTGGGGCAGCTCGACTACATCCCGCAGTGGTTCTACTACTTCGGCGGCCTGGCCGACAAGGTCGAAGGGCGCGTGATGCCGCTCGACAAGCCGGGCTACTTCAACTTCACGCGCCGCGAGCCGCTCGGCGTGGTGGCCGCCATCACGCCCTGGAACTCGCCGCTGCTGCTGGCCACTTGGAAGATCGCGCCCGCGCTCGCCGCGGGCTGCACGGTGGTCATCAAGCCCTCGGAGTTCACCTCGGCATCGAGCCTGGAATTCGCCCGGCTGTTCGAGGAGGCGGGCTTTCCCGCCGGCGTGATCAACGTGGTCACGGGCTTCGGCCGCGAGGTGGGCGCCACGCTCGTCGAGCATCCGCGGGTCGCGAAGATCACCTTCACCGGCGCCGACGCCACCGGCCGCGCCATCAACGAGGCGGCCGCGCGCCAGTTCAAGCACGTGAGCCTGGAGCTCGGCGGCAAGTCGCCCAACATCGTCTTCGCGGACGCGAACCTCGACGACGCCGTGAACGGCGCGGTCTCGGGCATCTTCGCGGCCACCGGCCAGACCTGCATCGCGGGCTCGCGCCTGCTGGTGCAGGACGCGGTGTACGACGAGGTGGTCGAGCGCCTGCTTGCACTGGCGCGCACCGCGCGCATGGGCGACCCGATGTCGATGGACACCCAGGTCGGCCCGGTGACCACGCGACCCCAGTACGACAAGGTGCTGAGCTACATCCGGATCGCGAAGGACGAGGGTGCCCGGCTGCTGCTCGGCGGCGGTCCCGCCACCGGCGAGGCCTGCGGCACCGGCTGGTTCGTGCAGCCGACGATCTTCGGCGACGTCGACAACGGCATGCGCATCGCGCAGGAAGAGGTCTTCGGCCCCGTGCTCTCGATCATCCGCTTCAAGGACGAGGACGACGCGGTGCGCATCGCCAACGACGTGCGCTTCGGGCTCGGCTCGGGCGTGTGGACGCGCGACATGGGCCGTGCGTTCCGGATGTCCGAGCGGTTGCAGGCCGGCATGGTGTGGATCAACACCTACCGCGCCGTGAGCTTCATGTCGCCGTTCGGCGGCTACAAGGATTCGGGCCTGGGCCGCGAGAACGGCATTGACGCGATCAACGAATACCTGCAGACCAAGAGCGTCTGGATCAACACCGGCGCGGCGACGGCCAATCCCTTCGTCATGCGCTGAGCATCGATCCCTTCTTTCCATCATTCACCACCTCCACTCACTCCCATGTCCACCATCGATTGGCCTCAGCAAATCTTCGAAGGCTTCAAGAACCTCGGCGTCCGGCAGGTCGCCTACGTCCCCGACGCGGGCCACAGCCAGCTGATCCGCATGTGCGAGGCGGACCCCGGGATCCACGCGGTCTCGCTCACCACCGAGGAGGAGGGCGTCGCGATGCTGGGCGGTGCCTGGCTCGGTGGCGACCGCGGCGTGCTGCTGCTGCAGTCCAGCGGCGTCGGCAACTGCATCAACATGCTGTCGCTGCAGCACGAGACGCGCATGCCGCTGTTCATGGTCGTGACGATGCGCGGCGAATGGGGCGAGTTCAACCCCTGGCAGGTCGCGATGGGCAAGTCGACGCAGGCGGTGCTCGAGGACTCGGGCGTCTACGTGTACCGCGCCGATTCGCCCGAGGAGGTTCCGCCCACCGTGCTCGCCGGCGCGAAGTTCGCCTACCAGACCGGGCGCAGCGTCGCGGTGCTGATCGGGCAGCGCGTCATCGGCACGAAGAATTTCAACAAGTGAGCATCGCCATGTCATCCACAGCAGAGAACCAAGCCGTCCTGAATCGCCGCGAAGTGGTGGCGCGCATCCTTCGCGACCGGGGCGAGGCGCTGGCCATCACCAGCCTGGGAAACCCGACCTTCGACGTGGCCGCCGCGGGCGACGGTCCGCAGAACTTCTACCTCTGGGGCGCGATGGGCGGCGCCGTGATGGTGGGCCTGGGTCTGGCCCGCGCGCAGCCGAAGAAGCGCGTCATCGTGTTCGTTGGCGACGGCGAGATGATGATGGGCCTGGGCTCGCTGGCGACCGCCGCGGTCGACCGCACCGAGAACCTCACGGTCGTCGTGATCGACAACGAGCACTACGCGGAGACCGGCATGCAGCCGGCCCATGCGGGCCGCGGCGTCGACATCACCGAGGTGGCCAAGGCCACGGGCTTCCCGCAGGCGCTGACGGTGCGCACGGCCGCGGAGCTCGAGGAGGCGGTCGACAGGATCCTCCACGGCCAGGGCCCGGTGCTCGCGACCATCAAGGTCACGACGGATCCCGCGCCGACGGCGCTGCCGCCGCGCGACGGCCCGTTCCTGCGCAGCCGCTTTCGCACCGCGCTGCTGGGTGCCGAAGCGCACGTCTGAGGCCCGCGGCCCCGCGCAGACCATGGACGCGCTGAGCAAGCTGCTGGCGAAGAACCGCGACTGGGCGAGCGAGGTCGAGACGAGCGAACCCGGCTTCTTCTCGTCGCTGCTGCGCCAGCAGGCACCCAAGTACCTGTGGATCGGATGCGCCGACAGCCGCGTGCCCGCCAACGAGCTCGTGGGCCTGCGGCCCGGTGAGCTCTTCGTGCACCGCAACGTCGCGAACGTGGTGGCGCATTCGGACCTCAACTGCCTCGCGGTCGTGCAGTACGCGGTCGACCTGCTGAAGGTCGAGCACGTGATCGTGGTGGGCCACTCGGGCTGCGGCGGCGTCGGCGCGGCGCTCCGGGGCCTGCGCATCGGCATCGCGGACGCATGGATCCGCCACGTGGCCGACGTGCTCGAGAAGCATGCCGCCTGGTTCGACGAGGTGCCCGAGGAACGGCGGCTGGACGCGCTGTGCGAGCTCAACGTGGTCGAGCAGACGCTCAACGTCTGCCGCACCGGCGTGGTCCAGGACGCCTGGCGCCGCGGCCAGCCGCTGATGGTGCATGGCTGGGTTTACGGGCTGCACAACGGCTGGCTCAACGACCTGGAGATGACCGTGGCGCGCCCCGAGGACATCGAGCGCTTCCATGCGTGCGCGATCGCGTCGATCCGATCGCGCCACACGGCGCCGGCCCGCGTGCCGGAAGCAGCCGTCGAGACGAGCTGATCTTTCTGTTGCCGCGAGGACACCTTGCCGCCGGACCGCCGGCGGCCGGGGCGCGGCCGCCTGCCACACAACAACCAACCGGAGACATCACATGCACCCCATCCAGCGCACACCGAACACGAAGCGCCGCGGCCTCGCCGCGGCGAGCCTCCTGGGCCTCGCGCTCGCCTCCACCTTCGGCCTGCCGGCACGCGCCGACACCGACTACCCCGACAAGCCCGTGCGCCTGATCGTTCCCTTCCCGCCGGGCGGCGGCGGCGACAAGCTGGCGCGCGTGTTGGCGCCCACGCTCGGCGAGCTGCTCAAGACCAGCGTCATCATCGACAACCGCGCGGGCGCCAACGGCAACATCGCGCTGCAGGCGGTGGCGAAGTCCAGGGCCGACGGCTACACGCTCGGCCTCACGCTCACCGATCACATCGCGCTGAGTCCGTCGCTCTACGACAAGCTGCCCTTCGACCCGGTGAAGGACTTCCAGCCGATCGGGCTGATCGCCTCCACGCCCTATGTGTTCACGGTCGACGCGGCCAGCGGCGCGGCCCATCTCGGGGCCGCCATCGCGAAGGCGAAGAAGGACCCGGGCTCGGTGAGCATCGGCTATCCGACCGTGAGCCCGCTGCTGGCGACCGAGCTGCTGCAGAAGCAGTCGGGCGCGAAGTTCAACCTGATTCCCTACCGCGGCATCGCCCAGGGCATGCCCGACATGTTGGGCGGCCGGCTCGACGCCTGGGTCGGGACCAGCGTCACGATGCGCGGCTTCATCGAAGGCGGCAAGGTGCGCGGCATCGCCGTCACCTCGGCGCAGCGCTCGCCCGCGCTGCCGGGCGTGCCGACGATCGCGGAGAGCGGCTTCCCGGGCTTCGAGCTCGTGAGCTGGTACGGCATCGTGGCACCGGCCGGAACGCCGGCGGCGATCGTCGCGGTGCTGAACGCCAAGCTCAACGAGACGCTGCGCACGCCCGACGTGAAGGCCAAGCTCGAGGCCGATGGCGCGCTGATCCTCGGCGGCGCGCCCGAGCAGCTTTCGCGTGCCCTGCGCGCGGACATGGACCGGCTGGGCCCGCTGATCAAGGCCGCCGGCATCAAGCCCGAGTGACGCGCTGGGTGCAGTCCGCATGAACCCGGTCGACTTCATCGCCCATCTGCGGTCCGTGCTCGGGCCGACCCAGGTGCTCGGCGCCGACCTGGCGGCCCACGGCGGCTCGATCTCCGCAACCTGCTGACCCCGGGCGGCTGCTCGAACCGGACTGAACGCTACGAGCAGGTGTAGCTCGCGGCCGATCCCGCATCGCCGCTGGTGTAGGCGATCTTCTTCGGGTACACGCAGATCGGGCGGGTCTTCGGCGCCGCGCCGGGCGACTGCAGCGTCAGCGCCTCGGGCGCCTTGCCTTGTTCCACCCAGGCCGTCAGCGTGTCGTAGAACTGGGTCGGCGCGAAGTACGGAACCGCCGCGCCCGGGTTCGAGGTGCCGTTCGGGTCGCCGTGGCCGGCGCCCGGCACCAGGTAGAGCCGGTAGAAGCCCTGCACGTCGCTCAGTCCGCCCATCTTCGCGACGACGCTGTTGTAGTAGTTCACCGTGCCCTGCGGCATGATGAGTTCGTCCGCCAGGCCGTGCCAGGTCAGCAGCTTGCCGCCGCGGTTCCTGAACGCCGAGAGGTCCGGGTTGTCGGTGTTGATGTTCCCGAACTCCGCTTGTAGCGCGAGGCCGCGGTCGTAGGCATTGCTCAGTTGCGCGTAGCTCAGCTGCTTCCAGAGCGACTGGCCGTTGCCGGTCGCGTTCAGGAACGAGGGATCGCCGAGGGTGGAGTTCTGCAGCTCGAGCGCGACCTGGTCCGAGGCGATGGGGAAGGCGCCGTTCGGGCTTGCGAGGCCATTGAGGCCGAAGGCGGAGAACATCGCGCCATAGAGCGAAGTGCCGCGCGTCAGGCCGTACCAGCGCTGGTTGCCGGTGCCGAGCAGCGTGGAGGACGAGGCCGCGGACCAGCCGTTGTCCGCCGCGGGCGCCGGCGCCGAGCCGTCGGCCGTCATGCCGTACCAGATCTTGTTGATGGCCCGCGCCTGTGCCTTGCTCACGCAGGCGGCGGTGGCGTTGCTGCCGCCATCGGCGGTGC
This sequence comes from Variovorax sp. ISS6, assembly GCF_056523145.1. NCBI lineage: Bacteria > Pseudomonadati > Pseudomonadota > Betaproteobacteria > Burkholderiales > Comamonadaceae > Variovorax > Variovorax sp. ISS6. The sequence goes on along the minus strand of NZ_JAWRZC010000002.1, from coordinate 548,394 downwards.
AGAGCACGCTGGCGTCCGTCGTCGGGTCGTAGCTGCAGGACTGCGGATCGAGCACGTAGCCCAGATGCTGGCCGCCCACCAGGTCGCAGGCGGCGATGGCCGCGTTGGAGACCAGGTCCTGCTGGGCCTGCGTCGGTGCGACGCCGCCCAGGTCGCGCTGGAAGACGATCTGGGGATAGAGCTCCGCCGTGATGAAGCGGCTCCAGTGGATGGCCGGGTAGTTGGCGACGATGCCGTCGAAGTCGGCGGGATGGTTCTGCGCCAGGTTCAGGCCCTGGCGACCGCCCGTGGAGCCGCCGTCCCAATAGGCGTACTTGGGTGCCGCGCCGTAGTAGGCCGCGGCCAGCGCCTTCGTCTTGACGGCCTGCTCGTGGATGCCGCGGCTGGCGAAGTCGGTCCACAGCGTCTTGTTGATGGTGCCGTCCGGATTCATCGCGAACGAACCGCCGGCGGACGAGGCATGGCCGGTGTCCGTGGTCGAGGAGACCGCGCCTTCCTTGCCGGCGACGCCGGCCGCGTCGGTGCTGGCGATGGCGCTCGCGCTGCCCGCGGCGCCGCCCTGCCAGCCGCCGCCGCCCAGCGCGTGGACGCGCGAGTTCCAGGCCGCCTTCGCGGGCAGCCAGACCTCGATGCCGATGCCCGGCGAAGTCGAGGGCGCGTCCGCGGGGCCGGGGTTGCCGGGCCCGACATTGAGCTTGACCATGCAGACGTCGTTGGCGGCCAGCGGCGTCGCGCCGGTTGCCGTGCCGCCGAGGATGAGCGCGTCGCCCTTCTTGAAAGCCTTGACCGCCACCACGGTGGTCAGCGCATCGGGCTTGAAGTTCGCCTTGAGCGTGTCATCGCAGGCCAGCGGCGCGGCGCTCGCGGGAGGTGGCGGCGTGCCGGTGGCGATCGGCAGGAACGCGTTGTGGCTGCCGCTGCCGCCACCGCAGGCGGTGAGCAGAAGCGCCGCGAGCGCGGCCGGGAGCATCGATGGTGGGTTTGTTTTCATGGGTCTCCATCCAGGTGTATGCGTGCAATAAAGTGCATTCACGTAACTGTGACTGCCGGCACGCATGCAGTATTGAGCCTGTCTGGATGGGACGTCGCCGTACAGGTAAACCCTTCGATAGGGAATACGCCGTGCAATGGAAGTGAAATTCCGCGGCCGCGCCGCGACCCTGAAAACGCCCCCGGGACCGGGTGTTATTGAAAAATATATTGCATGTCTTCGGAGCGAATCCAATGACAGCCAGGCTTGGCGGCGACCGCCGCGCCGAGCAGCGCCGCGGCGATGGCCTGTGCCGGGTTGACGCGCCATCGCGCCGGCAGGACCGGCCCCAGGCGCCGCGCCAAGGTCAGCGCCATGCCTTCCGCGCGCCTTTCTTCATGGCGCTCGCCACCGATCAGGCTGGGCCTGCAGATCGTCAGCGAGCGGAATCCGATCGCGCGGATGTCCCGCTCCACTTCGCCCTTGGTGCGCGGGTAGAAGAAGAGGGAGCTGGCCGACGCGCCCATCGCCGTGACGATCGCGAAGGTGCCCACGCCGGCGGCGTGCGCGGCCCGGCCGAAGGCGAGGGGCAGCTCGTGGTCGACGTAGCGGAAGGCCTCTTTCGAACCGGCTTTCGCCTGCGTCGTGCCTAGCGCGCAGACCACGGCGTCGGGCCGTTGCGCGATGCAGGCCGGCACCAGCTCCTCGAGCTTCGAGGCGACCGGGTTGACCAGCCTGGCGTGGGCCGCGAGTGGCGTTCGCGTCGGCGCGATCACCTCGGAGAAGGCATCGTCCGAGAGCGCGAGCTGCAGTGCCCGACCGCCCACCAGACCCGTCGCACCCAACAGCAGCAGTTTCATGTCGATCGCCTCGCGCGGTTCACCGGGGGCCATTGTGCGGGCCGATCAGGCCTGCGCGTCGAGGTCGCGCTCGTAGGCTTCCAGCGCCTTGGGCTTGCCAAACAGGTAGCCCTGGTACAGGTGGCAGCCGTGGCGCTCGAGGAACTCGCGTTGCGCCTGCGTCTCCACGCCTTCGGCCACGATCTGCAGCTCGAGGTTGAGCGCCATGCCGATGATGGTCTGGATCACCAGCTCCACCTTCGGGTTCAGGCCGATGCCGTGCACGAAGTACTTGTCGACCTTGATCTGGTTGAGCGGCAACTGGATCATGTACGACAGCGACGAGAAGCCGGTGCCGAAGTCGTCCATCGAGAACTGGATGCCCATGCCGGCCAGGGTCTTCATCTTGGCGATGGTGTCGGCGACCTTGAACTGCAGCAGGCTCTCGGTCAGCTCGAGCTTGAGCTGGCGCGGATCGGCGCCGGTGCGCTCGAGCACGCGGGCGACCTGCTTGACGAAGTCGTCGGTGCGGAACTGCCGCGCGCTCACGTTGACCGACAGCTGCAGGTGCGCGCGCCGCGGGTCCTCGCTCCAGGCTGCGAGCTGGCGGCAGGCGGTCTCGAGCACCCACAGGCCCAGCGGGATGATGAGCCCGGTGTCCTCGGCCGCGGCGATGAATTCGCCGGGTGCCAGCAGGCCGCGCAGCGGATGCTGCCAGCGCACCAGCACCTCGGCGGCGACCACGCGATCCTCGCTCGTGACCTGGCTCTGGTAGTGCAGCACGAACTGCCGCTGCTCGACGGCCGCGTGCAGCTCGTTCTCGAGCGCCGCGCGCGCGGTGATGCTGGTCTGCATGCGGGTCTCGAAGAAACGCAGCGCGTTGCCGCCGGCGGTCTTGGCGTCGTACATCGCGATGTCGGCCTGCTTGATCACCTCGTCGAGCGAGGCATCGGCGGTGTCGAACAGCGCCACGCCGATGCTGCAGGTGCTGTGGTGCTGCTGGCTGCCGAGCTGGTAGGGCCGGTTGAGCTGCTCGAGGATGGCCGCGCCGATGGCCTCGGTCTCTGAGGTCGCGATCAGCCGCCGTTCGTGCAGCTCGGCCAGCATCACGACGAACTCGTCGCCGCCCAGCCGCGCCACGGTGTCGCCGCGGCGCAGGCAGGCGGTGAGGCGCTTGGCCACCTGCTTGAGCATCACGTCGCCGGTGTCGTGGCCGTGCGCGTCGTTCACGGTCTTGAAGTTGTCGAGGTCGAGGAACAGCAGCGCGCTCCAGCGCGAGCGCCCCGGCGCGGCATCGATGGCCTGCTTGATCCGGTCCACCAGCAGCCGCCGGTTGGGCAGGCCGGTGAGCGTGTCGTAGAAGGCCAGCTGCTCGACCTCGTCGGCCGCCCGCTTGCTCTCGGTGATGTTGCGCAGGATCACGATGAAGCGCGGATCGGCCTGCGCGCCGCTGGCCTTGCGCGAGACCGAGATCTCGAACCAGGCCTTGCTGCGCGCGTAGCGGCGCTCGAACTGGCGCCCGCTCGAGCGCCCGGTCTCGTTGGCTTCCTTGAGCGCCGCCATGACCTCCGCGCTCGCCTGCGGCGGCAGCAGCTCCTGCAGCCGCCGGCCGGCCGGCTGGTCGACCTGGATGCCCGGCAGCGGTACGCGCGGCGCATGGTGGCCGTGGCAGATGCCGTCGAGCCCGACCTCGAGCAGCAGGTCGGGCAGCGCCTCGAGCGTGGCCTGCAGCTGCGCCTTGCTCTCGACGATGGCGGCCATGTGGCGCCGTTTCTCGGTGATGTCCTGGTAGACGCAGACGGTGCCGCCGTCGGGCGTGCGGCTGCGCGTGGCCTGCGTGACCCGGCCGTCGTCGAACACCGCCTCCTGCTCGGAATGCTCGCGCGCGAGCTGCGGCATGTTCAGGTCGAGCCAGCCGCCCGGCCCGCCTTCGTGCACCACGTGCTTCGCGGTCTCGGCCACCAGCTCGCGAAACGGCACCTGCGGCGCGAGCAGCGGCCGCACCCACGGGAACATCGCGACGAAGCTGTGGTTCCAGGCCAGCACGCGGTCGTCGGCGTCGAGCAGCACGAAGCCGCCGATCATCGACTCGAGCGCCTGGTCGAGCGTGGCCTTGGAGCGGACCAGTTCCTGCCGCGCCTGCCATTGGCGCCGCAGCTGCAGGTGGGTGAAGGCCGCGATCGCGAGGATCATCGCGCCGACCAGGACGCCGGTCCATGCGATGCGGTCGCGCTCATGGCGCCAGTCGTGCAGCGCCGCGTCCAGCGGGATGCTCGCGACGATCAGCAGGTTGCGGTGCAGCGTGGGGCGCGCCACCAGGATCGCGGGCACGCCGCTCAGGCGCGCGGCCATCTGCACCGGGCGGCCGTCGCTGGTCTGCTCGCTCAGCGGTGGCTCGAGCTGCCGGCCGAGCAGGTCGTCGCGCGCCGGCACGCTCACCAGCAGCGAGCCCGCGTCGCGCTCGAGCGTGACCTCCAGGCCCGGGATGACGGCGCCCTGCATCGTCACCAGCGCCAGCAGCGAGATCTGCACCTCGGCCACGGCGAGGATGCGGCTGCCGTCGGCCAGCGGCACGGCGCGCGCGAAGAACACCACCTGCTGCAGCGTGGCGGGGCTCGAGATCGGCGCGCTCACCGCCATGGTCGACAGCGGCTGCGCCAGCACGTCGTGCGCGAAGCCCTCGGGCAGCGCCATCGGGATCTGGGCGCCGCGCCGGTCCGACGACGCGATGGGCACGCCCTGCGCATCGACGAAGGCGACGAAGCGCACCAGCAGGTTCTGCCGCACCAGGTTGCCGACCAGCCGCCGCACCTCGGGCCGGTTGGCATCCTCGGCGATGCGGTCGCGCGGGGATTCGCGCAACTGCTCGCCCGCGCCGGCGAGCATCATGTCGATGCTCAGCAGCGCGCGGTTGAGCGCCGCCTCCGAGCCGCCGACGAAGCGCGTCGCCTGGGTCTGCGCATTGGCGATGGCCTTGCCGCGCGCGTCCCAGATGATGCTGCTCGCCACGGCCGCCAGCGTGCCCAGCAGCAGCAGGGCCACGCCGTAGACCACGGCCACCACGCGGCGGGAGAAGCGCTGTGTCACCGGGCGAGCGGGGCGCGGATGCCGACCGCGGGGCCGACGGTGTCGTTCCAGACCTGCGCGCAGACCGGGCCGCAGCGCTGCAGCCAGCCGGGCAGCACGCGGGTCGCGAAGATCTCGCGCCGGCGCGCCTCGTCCTGGGGCGAGGGGGCGACCGCCGTCATCCGCCCCTTCACGGGCCGGGTGCAGCCGGCCGCGCCGGTGTTGCAGGCGATGCCCTCGGTGGTCTCGCGCTCGGACTGGTCCCAGACCGCGGCCTCGAGCTTCGGCAGTTCGGTGCGCAGCAGCGCCTGCAGGTCGGGCGGGAGCGCCTCGAGGTTCTCGCGGTTGGCCGCGAACACCGCCAGGCCCCAGCTCAGCGGCATGGTGTAGAGCGAACTCGTCACCGCGTGCAGGCCCAGCGTGTGGCCCGACATGGTGCCGGTGATCGCGCAGTCGGTGTTGCCGGTCGTCATGTTCGACATGATGGCCGCGAATTCGGTGTAGACGGGCGTTGCCCCGAGCGCGCGCATGAAATCGGCCTGCGTCGCGCTCGACACCCGCACGCGCCGGTTCGCGAGGTCGGCCAGCCGCGCCACGGGCCGCGCGCAGAACACGGCCTGCGCCGGATAGGTGTAGATCGCCAGCAGCTCCGCGCCGTAGCGCTCGCGCAGCGTGCGCGCCAGGTAGGGTCGGAAGGCGCCGACCACGCGGCGCAGCGTCGCGATGTCGGGATTGAGCCCGGCCATGTCGGGCGTGCCCAGCTCGGGGAACTGCACCGCCATCTGGCTCATGAGCGCGGTGCCGAAGGGCACCACGCCGAGCTGGATCAGGCTGAGCATCTCCTGGCCCGGCACGCCGGCGCGGTCGAAGGGCACGATGCTGGCGCTGTAGCGTCCGCCGGTTCGCGCGGCGAGCTCGCGGGCCCAGAAGTTCTCCTCGTGCCGCGTGTACTGGGTGACCCCGGCGAGGCCGCCGACGATGCGCAGGCGCTGTGCCGGCACCTGCTGCGGCTGTGCCTGCGCCTGGCAGGCGAACGACGCCGCGAGAAGGAGAAGGAGGGCGTGGAACAGTCGGGGCATCAGGCGGCACCGCTCCCGTCGGCCACGGGCGCGCCCGGCGCCGGGCGCGCCGGTTCCACCGGGGCGTCCGAGAAGAAGGCGAAGCCGGGTCCCTGGCGCTGCTGCTTGACGCGGTACATCGCCTGGTCGGCGCAGCGCAGCAGCTGCGCCAGCGTGCGGCCGTCCTCGGGGTTGCAGGCGATGCCCAGGCTCATGCCGACCGACACCTCGGCGCCATCGGCCTCGATGGGCTGCAGGCCGGCGTCGACGATGCGGCGCGCCATCTGCGCGAGCGCCGCGCGGGAGGGCCGGCCCGGCACCAGGATCGCGAACTCGTCGCCACCCAGGCGCGCCACCGTGTCGCTCGCGCGCAGCTGCGAGCGCAGCCGCGCCACCGTCTGCACCAGCACCGCGTCGCCGACCGCGTGGCCGTGGCCGTCGTTGACTTCCTTGAAGCCGTCCAGGTCGAGCAGCATCAGCGCGAAGGGCTGGTCGCGGCGCAGCCATTCCTCGCCGCGGCTCTCCAGGCCGGCGCGGCTGGCGGCGCCGGTCAGCGCGTCGGTGCCGAGCGCTTCCACCAGCTGCTGGGTGCGCGCCGTCAGCGCCTGCTCGGAGCGCAGCACCAGCCGCAGCCGCGAGGCCATCGCCACCGCGAACACCACCAGCTCGACCACCAGCGCCGCCTGCGAGACGTTCATCTGGCCGGGCGCCCACTCGATCCAGCCCCAGCTCGCGAACACGATCGCGCCGATGCCGGCCAGCAGCAGCCCGACCCCGATGCAATAGAGCACGGCCGGCCAGTAGCGCCGACGGATCGCGAACATCGCGCCGATCACCATCACCGCCGTCGAGGCCACCACCGACATCTGCACCAGCCGGAAGGTGATCAGCGGATGGGCGCCCCAATGCGCGTAGGGAATGGCCAGCAGCAGCGCGACCGAGAAGGCCTGCACCAGCCGGTCGAGCAGCGGCGCGAAGTGCGACAGCCGCAGCAGCCGCCGGCCGAACTGCAGCTTGCACAGCGCCCACAACGCGGGTCCGGCCGTGTAGGCGAAGCCGGCGCCGGCCGGCCAGTGCGCGAACGGGTAGCGCAGCGCATGGCCGTTGATGCTCGCGAGCGCGAGCAGGCCGCAGAGGCAGGCCAGCATGTAGTAGGCGTAGAGCGCCTCGCCGAACACCACGAACAGCACCAGGCCGTAGACCATGAGCCCGAGCAGCAGGCCGTAGCTGACGCCGTCGAACATGCGCTTGTCCTGCGTCGACTGCAGGTAGTCGGCCGGGTCCCAGAGCGTCACGTCGTAGATGCGCGCGAAGGTCGACTCGACGCGGAAGTACACCGTGTAGACGCCCGGCCCCGGCAGCTCGAAGCGCCAGGCCATCTGCTCGGAGGCGGCCGGCCGCGTGGCCCAGGGATGGCGCATGCCGGTGACCACCGGCTCGGCCAGCGCGTGGCCCGTGGTGTCGAAGGGGCCGTAGAAGCGGATGTCGCGCGTCGACACCGTGGGCACCAGCATCAGCCATTCGCGCGCCGCGTCGGCCGGGTCCTGCAGCTGCATCTGCAGCTTGAACCACAGCACGCGGTCGGATTCCCGGCCGCGCAGCGGCTGGTCGGGCAGGGTGAAGCGCGCTTCCTGCGCCGGGGTGCGTACCTCGTCGATGCCGAGGGCGCGGGTCGTGTCCTCGAAGAACTGGAGCTGCTGCACGGCGGGCAGGCCGGTGCCCTGGCGCGAGAGCGAGAGCACCGGCTGGCGCGCGTCGGCCGGCGCCGCGCCGAAGGCCGGGTTCAGCACGGCGAGAAGCAGCAGCGCCAGCAGCCACTGCCAGAGCGCGCGATGCGCGGCGCGAGGGCGTGCCGGCCCGTACCCTGGCGCGAAGGCGCGAGACGGAACGGACGCGGATTCCAGGGACATGGGGCGAACGAAGGCGCGCCGCTGGCGGGCGGTGTGAATGAGGAAGTTTGCAATTGTGTCCTACGGACTTCGGTGGGTGGGCGGGGCGTGGCCTGGTTGCCACGGGTGGCCGACGAACGGTTCGGGGGCCTTCCCGAAGGAGGCCGGAACGGAGGCGTTCCCGCCATTTCATGCGGTGATTGAATGTGCCATTCACCGCAAATATTGCGGTGAATGAGTTTGCTCCTGTGGTGAACACGGCGTCTAATCTCCGCATGAATAGCGGAGAAAACCTCTATATCTGGCAAGCCGACGACTGGCCCGGGTGGCGCTATAACCTGTCCGCCCTGGCCCAGCCCCTGGCCGATGTCAGCCGCGCCCAAGGCGCCTTGCTGGGCCGGCTGGCAGACGTCGGGCTCGCGCTGCGCGACCAGGCCAGCCTGGCGGCGCTGACCGACGACGTGGTCAAGACCAGCGAGATCGAGGGCGAGGTGTTGGACGTGGCCTTGGTCCGTTCGTCGATCGCGCGCCGGCTCGGGCTCGACATCGGCGCGCTGGCGCCCGTGGACCGGCACGTGGACGGCGTGGTCGAGATGGTGCTCGACGCCACCTCGCGCAGTGGCGAACCCCTCACCGCCGAGCGCCTTTTCGGTTGGCACGCGGCGCTGTTCCCGACCGGCTATTCGGGCCTGTCGAAGATCGACGTGGGCCGCTGGCGCGACGACGCGGCCGGTCCGATGCAGGTCGTCTCGGGCCCCGTGAACCGGCGCAAGGTCCACTTCGAGGCACCGCCGGCGGACACGTTGCCCGCGCAGGTGGAAGCTTTCCTGGCCTGGGCCAACCGGGAGCCGGACGAACCCGTCCTCCTCAAGGCGGGCCTGGCGCACCTGTGGTTCGTCACCTTGCATCCCTTCGACGACGGCAATGGCCGCATCGCACGCGCCGTCGGCGATCTGTTCCTCGCCCGTGCCGATGGCACGGGGCAGCGCTTCTACAGCCTGTCGGCGCAGATCCAGCGCGAGCGCAAGGCGTACTACGACATCCTCGAGCGCACCCAAAAGGGCTCGCTCGATGTCACCGCATGGCTGGCCTGGTTCCTCGACACGCTGGGCCGAGCCACCGCCAGCGCGCAGCTCACGCTCGACGGCGTGCTGACCAAGGCGCGCTTCTGGCAGCGCTGGGCCGGCACGCCGGTGAACGAGCGCCAGGCGAAGCTGCTCAACCGCCTGCTCGACGGCTTCGAAGGCAAGCTCACCAGCAGCAAGTGGGCGGCTATCGCCAAGTGTTCGCCGGATACGGCGCTGCGCGACATCACGCAGTTGCTGGCGCTGGGGGTGCTGAAGAAGTCGGCGGGGGGTGGGCGCAGCACGGGGTACGAGCTGATGGACTCCTGAGCCTCAACGCGCACCCGTGGCCTGCTTCCCGTTCGCCGCCGCCGGCAGCCGCTCGTCGCGCGCGAACATCTGCGCCACCAACTGCCGCAGCCACACGTTGCCCGGATCCGCATGCTGGCGCTCGTGCCAGTGCAGCCGCACCGAATAGGGCGGGAACGCGATCGGCGATTCGAGCACGCGCAGCTTCTCGCTTTCCGCGAAGGCCTCGCCAAGGCTGCGCGGCACCACCACCAGCAACTCGGTCTCGGCCACGATGCGCGACACGCCGAGGAAGCTCGGCACGCGCAACCCGATGTTGGGCTTGATCTTCAGCGCCGCCAGGGTGCGCTCGACGATCGACGGACCGGTGCCCGACATCGTGACGAGGATGTGGCTCTCGGCGAGGAAGGCGCGCTTGTCGATGCGCTTGCGGATGCGCGGATGGCGCTCGGACACCAGGCAGACGAAGCCCTCGTCGAGCAGCGTGCGCTGGAAGAACCCGGCCTCGAGCTGCGGCATGTAGCCGATCGCGAGCTCGAGCCGGCCTTCCTCCATCAGCCGCGGGCTGTCGCTCGAGATCGTCTCGGCCTCGATGCGCACCGCGGGCGCGATCTGCTTGAGCCGGTTCACCAGCAGCGGCAGCATCACCACCTGGCGGATGTCCGTCATGCCGACGCGGAAGACGCGCGCCGAGGCCTGCGGGTCGAAGGCGATGCGCTCGCTCTGGGTCTGCTCGAGCAGCTCGAGCACCTTGCGGATCGAGGGCAGGATCTCGCTCGCGCGGGCGGTGGGCTGCATGCCCGAGGGCGTGCGCGTGAACAGCTTGTCGTCGAAATGCGCGCGCAGCTTGTTCAGCGCGATGCTGGCCGTCGCCTGCGCGATGCCGAGATGCTCCGCGGCGCGCGAGACGCTGCGGGTCTCGTAGACCCGGTCGAACACCGAGAGCCATTCGAGGTCGAGCTTGGACATGGGTGGGTGCGATCGGTCGGAGGACGAAAGGGGCTTGATGCGGCGCTCGGGCATGCGGCGATGGTTGCCCGCCGCGCGCCGCGCGCCTATTGCAAAACGCAATTCTAGGAATCGGGCCGGTGGTTTGACGCAGCGGCGGGGCAAATCAACACTTGCCCGAACCCTTCGACACACCATGCCCGACATCTTCAAACGACACCTGTTCAAGGCGGCCGCCGCTTCCGTGGCCATGGCCGGCGGCCCCGCTTCCGGCGCGCGCCGAGACGAAAGAGCCGCCATCGTCCTCGTGCACGGCGGCTGGCACGGCGCCTGGTGCTACGAACGTGTGCTGCCGCTGCTCGCGGCTGGCGGCGTCGCCGCGGTGGGCCGCGACCTGCCCGGCCACGGGCTCGCAGCGCGCTTCCCCGCCAGCCATGGCCGGCCCGGCCAGGAGGCTGCCTTTCTCGCCGAGCGGTCGCCGCTCGCGGGCATCGGCCTGGACGACTACGCCGACAGCGTGATCGCCACCATCGACGCGCTGCGCGCCGCCGGCCATCGGCGCGTGGTGCTCGCGGGCCACAGCATGGGCGGCATCGTGCTTCATGCGGTGGGCGAGCGCGCGAGCGAGAAGATCGCGGCGCTGGTCTACATCGCCGGCAACATGCCCGGGCCCGGCGTGCCGATCGGCGCGTACTTCGGGCTGCCCGAAGCGGCCTCCGCGCGCGTGAACCCCGTGCTGCTCGGCGACCCGGCGGCCACGGGCGCGTTCCGCATCGACCCGCTCGCCACCGGTGGCGCCTACCGGGCCGCCTTGCGCGAGGCCTTCTACAACGACGCCTCCGATGCCGACGCGGCGGCGGCGCTGCACCTGCTGTCGCCCGACATGCCGTTCGCACCCATGGCCACACCTATCGCTCTAAGCGCGCGCCGCTGGGGCGCGATCGAGCGTCACTACCTGCTCTGCCTGCGCGACAACGCCGTGCCGCCGTCGCTCGCGCGCCGCTTCATCGCCGACGCCGACGCCTTCGTGCCCGCCCACCGCACGCGCGTGCACGAACTCGATAGCGGGCATTCGCCCTTCCTCACGGCACCGCGGGCGGTGGCGGACCTGCTGCTCGGCATCGCCGCATCGGCCGCGAGGGAGCACCGCGAATGACGCTCGGTGCCGTGCTCGACGCGATCGAACTGACCACGCCCCAGCCCGCGCTGGCGGCCGATTTCTACGCGCGCGCCCTGCGCTGCGAGACGCAGCCCGCGGGCGGGAACGGGCTGCGCTGCGTGGCGCCGCAGCGCGTGCTGGCGCTGCACGAGGGCGCGCCGAACCAGCTCGCGCAAAGCCGCTTCCGCTTCGCCGACGAGGCCGCGCTGCGCGCCTATTCCGGGCGCTTCGCGGGCCGCGCCTTCGCGCGCTTCGAGGAGACGGGCGAGCCGGGACCACGGCTCCTGCTCGACGATCCCGAGGGCCGGCGGCTGTGCTTCATTGCCGGACCGCCAGCGGCTCCGCCGCCAGGCGATCGCGCCGAGGCGCGGCTGCAGCACTATGCGGTGCGCACGCCCGACCCCGAGCGCCTTGCGCGCTTCTATGCCGACGAACTCGGCTTCGTCGTCTCCGACTTCGTGCGCGATGCCGCGGGCGTGCTGCGCGCCGCCTTCCTGCGCACCGACCATGAGCACCATGCGCTCGCGATCTTCCATGCGCCGCAGGTGCGCTTCGACCATTTCTCCTGCGAGACGCGCGACTGGGAGCGACTGCGCGACTGGGCCGACCACATGGCGGGCGAGCGCATCGCGCTGGTATGGGGCGTGGGTCGGCACGGGCCGGGCAACGACACCTTCTTCATGGTGGCCGATCCCGACGGCAACCTGGCCGAGATCTCCTGCGACCTCGAGTCCTGCCCCGAGGACCGCGAGCCCGGCCTCTGGCCGCACCACCCGAGCACGCTGAACCGCTGGGGCATGGCGATCATGCGGAGCTGAGCGGCGTGCGGACTTCCAGCGATTCTCCAACCCTGCGCGCCGACGTGCTGATCGTCGGCGCCGGCCCCGTGGGCCTGATGCTCGCGAACCTGCTGGCCGGCCACGGCGTGCGCACGCTCGTGATCGAGCGCAACCAGGCCACCGTGCGCGAGCCGCGCGCCGTGACGCTCGACGACGAGAGCCTGCGCACGCTGCAGTCGGCCGGCCTTGCGGAGGCGGTGGTGCGCGACCTGGTGCTCGGCTATGGCGTGCAGTACTTCTCCTGGCGCGGCAAGCCTTTCGCGAGCATCCAGCCGACGCGCCAGGAGTACGGCTACCCGAAGCGCAATGCCTTCAACCAGCCGCGGCTGGAGCGCACGCTGTGCGAGGGCCTCGCGCGCTTCGAGGAAGACGCGCGCGTGCTGTTCGGCCACGCGCTCGAGTCCTTCGATGACGAAGGCGAAGGCGACGGCGTGCGCTGCCGGGTGCGCGGCCCCGCGGGCGAGCTGCGCGTCGAGGCGCGCTGGCTGGTCGGCTGCGACGGCGCGCGCAGCCGCGTGCGCGAACTCTGCGGCATCCGGCTGCAGGGCGACACCCATCCCGAGCGCTGGCTCATCGTCGACCTGGCCGAGCGCACCAGCAGCCTGCGCCATACCCAGACCTTCTGCGATCCGCTGCGCCCCGCGATCCGGCTGCCCGGACCGCACGGCACGCTGCGCTACGAATTCATGCTGCATCCGGGCGAGGACGATGCCTTCGCGCTCGACGAAGCGCGTTTTCGCGGCTGGATGGCCGCGCGCCATCCCGAAGACCGCGCGCTGCCGCTGGTGCGCAAGGCGGTCTATACCTTCCATGCGCGCGTGGCCGAACGCTGGCGCCACGGCCGTGTGCTGCTGGCCGGCGATGCCGCGCACCTGACGCCGCCGTTCGCGGGCCAGGGCCTCAACAGCGGGCTGCGCGATGCCGCCAACCTCGCCTGGAAGCTCGCGGCCGTCACGCGCTGGGGCCTGCCCGAGGAACTGGTCGACAGCTACGAGACCGAGCGCCGCCCGCATGCGCAGGCGCTGATCCGCATGGCACTGCGCATCGGTGCCTTCATGCAGCCCAAGAGCCGCGCGGGCGCGGCCGCGATGCAGACGCTGCTGCGTGTCGCCTGCCTGGTGCCGCCGCTGCGCGACTACGTGCTGCAACTGCGCTTCAAGCCCAGGCTGCGGTTGCGCGACGGCTGGTTCGAACTGCACCAGCCGCTCGACCGGCCGGCCTGCCGTCCCGAGCTGCTGCCGCAGCCGATGGTCGATCTGCCCGATCGCTCGCTGTGCCGGCTCGACGAACTGCTCGGCACCGGCTTCGCGGTGATCGGCTGGGATTCGCCAGCCTTCCGCGCCCAGGCCCGTTCGCTGGCACCGCCCGGCGTGCCGCTGCGCGTGGTCGCGCTGCGCCGCGCGCGCGAGGATTTCCTGTCGTTCGCGGCGAACCCCGAACTGGCGCAGGCGCGCGACGGCAGCGGCGCGCTCGATGCCTTCCTCGACGCGCTGCAGGCCGAGGCCCTGGTGCTGCGGCCTGATCGCTACTGGTCGCGCGTGGTGCCCATCGGCGAACTGGGCGCGGCATCGGCACGGGCACCCCTTTTCCTGAACTCCATCGAAAGCACTCCATGAAACTCTTCAGCTACAGCATCGAAGGCCGTGCCTCCTACGGCCTTGAGGTTTCCGGCGGCCTGCTCGATCTCGGTCGCCGCTTCGCACCCGAATGGCCCACGCTCAAGGCCTTGATCGCGGCCGATGCGCTCGCGCGGGCCGCCGCCCTGCGTGCGGAGGCACCCGACCTGCGCTTCGATCAGGTCGAGCTGCTGCCGGTGCTGCCCGATCCGGGCACCATCGTCTGCATCGGCCTCAACTACGAGGAACACCGTGCCGAGACCGCGCGTCCGGTCGCGCCGCATCCGACGGTGTTCCTGCGCATCGCTGAATCGCTGCAGGCGCACGGCTCGCCGCTCCTCATTCCGCGCGAATCCTCGCAGTTCGACTACGAGGGCGAGCTCGCGCTGGTCATCGGCAAGGCCGGCCGCCGCATCGCCGAGCACGAGGCCTGGGCGCACGTCGCCGGCGTGAGCTGCTTCAACGACGCCAGCGTGCGCGACTGGCAGAACCATACGCATCAATTCGGACCCGGCAAGAACTTCCCGCATACCGGCGCCTTCGGTCCCGCGCTGGTGACGCTCGACGAGCTGCCGGCCGACCGCGTCGTTTCCGTCGAGACGCGCGTGAATGGCCGCGCGCTGCAGCAGTCGTCCACCGACCGGATGATCTTCCCGGTGCCCCGGCTGCTGGCTTACGTGTCGACCTTCATGACGCTGCAGCCCGGCGACGTGGTCGTCACGGGCACGCCGGGCGGCGTGGGCGCGAAGCGCCAACCGCCGCTGTGGCTGGCCGAAGGCGACGAGGTGGAAGTCGAGATCGGCCATGTCGGCGTGCTGCGCAACCGCTGCGTGAAGGAGGCGGCATGAAGGAGCCGCGGCGCATCGAATCGTTGCCGGGCCAGCCGGCGCGGCGCGTGCTCGAGGCCGACCTCTGCGTGGTCGGCGCCGGCGCCGCCGGTGTCTCGGCGGCGGTGGAGGCGGGCCGGCTCGGCTTGCGAGTGGTGCTGGTGGACAGCCTCGCGCAGATCGGCGGACAGTCGGTCAACGGCTTGATCGGCACGCTCTGCGGCTTCTTCTCGATGGGCGATGCACCCTACCAGCTGAGCTACGGTTTCGCGGGAGACGTGCTGGCGGACCTGCAGGCAGCGGGCGCGCTCGCATGGCGGCCGGGCCGGCGCAGCTTCGTGGGGCTGTACGACGAGCACGAGCTCGCCGGCAGCTATGCCAGGCACCTGCGCGCCGCGGGCGTGGAGGTGGTGCTCGGCGCGGTGCTGGCCGAGGCGCGGCGCGAGAGCGACCGGCTGCGGCGCATCGATGCCTGGACCCGCCATGGGCCGCTGTCGGTGACGGCGCGTTGCTTCGTCGATGCCAGTGGCGATGCCGCGCTCGGCGCGCTGGCCGGCGCCACCTTGCAGCAGGCCGAGCTGCCCGTGTATGGCACCAGCATGTTCTCGATCGCCGGGCTGGGCCGGCCCGTGCCCACGCGCGCCGCCGTGATCGAGCGCCTCGAGCAGGCCGCGCCGCGCTACGGGCTCGCGCGGCGCGACGGCTTCGTCTTCGAGTTTCCGGGCCGCGACCTGTGCCTGGTGAACCTCACGCATTTCCAGACCCCGCTCGATGCCGTGGCGATGTCGCGCGTGGCGCTCGAGGCGCGCGGCGAGATCGACCGCGTCATGGCCTTCCTGCGCGGCGAGTTTCCGCAGGCCTTCGGCGGCGCGCGCATCCAGTCGGTGGGCCAGCCCGGCGTGCGGCAGACGCGCGGCATCGCGGCGCTGCGCACGCTGTCGACCGCGCAGGTGCGCAGCGGCGAACGGTTGCCCGACGCCATCGGCCGTTGCGCCTGGCCGATCGAGTTCCACGGCCGCGAGGAGGGCGTGCACTGGGAGACCTTCGGCGACGAGCACATCACCTGGATCCCGCTGGGCGCCATGGTCTCCCGCGATCTGCGCAACCTGGTCGCGGCCGGCCGCTGCGTCGATGCCGAGCCCTTTGCGCTCGGCGCGATCCGCGTGATCGGATCCTGCATGGCAATGGGCGCCGCGGCCGCGGCGGCCGCCTTCCTCGGTGGCGACGACCTGCATGCGCTCGACGTGGCGAAGGTGCAGGCCCTGGTGGCGGACAACCTCGAGCGCCGCGACCCCGGCCCCGCCGCCTGAAGCGGCGTCGGGCCGCCCCGTTTCAATTGCCCGCCGCCGGCACGTTCACGAAGCGCTCCACGTCGGGCAGCTTCGCGAGCATGCCGTTGTCGCGCATCAGCTCGGCCGTCTTGCGGATCTGCGCCACCTCGATCTGCGTGGGCATCGGCGGCAGGTTGATCTGCTGCAGAACCGGCACCGGCAGCTTCGTGAAGTCCGACACCACCTGCAGCGCCTCGGGCGAACGCAGGTTGGCGTTGTACCAGTCGATGCCGCGGCGCAGCGCGCGCGTGAACTTGCGCAGGTTCTCGGGATGCTGCGCGGCGTACTTGCCGGTGGTCAGGTACTGGCCCGCGTCGGCGCCCGGCTGCACCTCGTTGAAGGGCGAGCCCACCACGGCCAGCTCGGCATGGCGCGCCGCCGCGCTCTTGAAGGGCTCGACCATGAAGGCCGCGTCGACGTTACGCCGGCGCACCGCGTCCTCCATCTGCGGGAACGGCACCTCGCGAAAGTTCACCTTCGCGGGATCGCCGCCGCGCGCCTTGACCCATGCACGGGCATAGAGCCACACGATGCTGTTGCGGTTGTTGACGCCGATCGACTTGCCCTCGAGGTCGGCGCCGCTCCTGAACGTCTCGCCCTTGCGGCCCACCATCTCCGTGGTGGGGGCCTGCGGCTGCATCTTGGCGCCCGGCGCGATCGCCTGCACGTCCAGCCCCTGGTGGAAGGCCAGCAGGCCCGACACCGTGTTGCTCTGCGCGATGTCGTAGGCCCCGCCCACCAGGCCGGGAATGCCGACGGCGCCGCCGGCCGAGGTGCTGGTGTCGACCTCCAGCCCTTCCTGCGCGAAGTAGCCCTGCCGGATCGCGACGATCACGGGAACGCAGTCGATGATGGTCTGCACGTTGACGCGGACCTTGGCGAGCTCGGCGGCCTGCGAGGCGCCGCCGCAGAGCGACGCGCAGGCGAAAGCCAATGCGGTGAAAGCATACTTCATGGGGATCTCCGGAGTGAGGGAAAGAGGAAGCGCGTTCTCAGGCGCGGCCGTGCCAGGGCAGCGCGGTCTTCTCGAGGCGCAGGATCGCGCGGTTGAGCGCATAGCCCGCGATCGACAGGCACAGCACGGCCGCGTACATGGGCGCGGGCTGCATGGCGTACTGGGCCTGCACGATGAAGTAGCCAATGCCGCTGGCGCCGGCGACCATCTCCGCGATGATTGCCACCACCAGCGCGATGCCCAGGCTGGTGCGCAGCCCCGCGAAGATCGCGGGCAGTGCGCCGGGCAGCACCAGCTTGCGCAGCGTGGCGGCGCGCGACAGGCGCAGGGTGCGCGCTGTCTGCCGCAGCACCGGACTGCCGTCGCGCACCCCGGCCACGGTGTTGATCAGCACCGGAAAGAAGCTGCTGAAGGCGACGATGAAGATCTTGAGCGCATCGCCCACGCCGAGGAACAGGATCAGCGGCGGCACGATCGCGGAGATCGGGATCGGCCTCAGGGTCTCGACCAGCGGGCTGAAGATGCGCATCAGCAGCGGCGAAAGGCCCAGCAGCAGGCCCAGCGCGATGCCCGCCGCGCTGCCGGCTGCATAGCCGGCGAGCATGTAGCCCAGGGTATTGCCCAGCAGCGCGGGCAGCTCGCCGGACCGCAGGCCGTCGCGCAGCGCGGCCAGCACCGCGGTGAAAGGCGGCCAGTTGAGGCTGTCGACCCAACCGAGGCGGGCCGAGGCTTCCCACAGGGCCAGCAGCGCGATCACCAGCGCGATGCCGGAGGCGGTGCGCGCGAGGCGCGGCAGGGCGCGCGAGGAAGAAGAGACGTGCGACGCGGTCATGGCGACCTCAGGACAGGTGGGCGCGCCACGGCAGCGCGCGGCGTTCGGCCCATTCGAAGGCGCCGTTGAGCAGCAGGCCCAGCAGCGCCAGCACCACCAGCCAGGCGTACATCTTCTGGATCTGGAACGCGCGCTGCATGTCGAGGATCAGGAAGCCGACGCCGTTCTCGCCGGCCAGCATCTCGGCCACCACCACCAGCGTCAGCGCGAGGCCGAGGCTCACGCGCATGCCGGTGGCCACCATCGGCAGCGCGGCCGGCAGCACCACCCGCAGCACCGTCGCCCGGCGCGACAGCCGCAGCGTGCGCGCGGTATCCAGCAGCACCGGGTCGACCCCGCGCACGCCCTGCACGGTGTTGATGAGCACCGGAAAGAATGCGGCCAGCACCACGATGAACAGCATGGTCTGCAGGCCGATGCCGAGGAACAGGAACAGCGGCGGGATCAGCGCGGGCTTCGGAATCGGCCGCACCAGTTCGACCAGCGGTTCCATCAGCGCGTGCACGGCCTCGCTGCGGCCCATCGCGACACCGAGCGCGATGCCGCAGGCGCAGGCGATGAGGTAGCCGGTGGCCATCAGCGCCAGCGTGCGCGCGATCGGCTGGGCCAGCGCGTCTTCGCGCACCACCTCCACGAGCGTCGCCAGCACCACCGACGGCGCCGGCAGCAGCGCCGGGTTCAGCGCGCCGCTGCGGCCCAGCAGTTCCCAGGCCGCGAGCACGCCCGCGACGGCGAGCGTGCCGGGCAGCCAGCGTTCGACAAGGCCTGCGCGCCTCATGGCCGCGGCTCCCGTCCCAGCAGCCGTTCCATCAGCGTGTGCCGAAGTTCGAGGAAGCGCGGCAGCTCGCGCGTCTCGATGGCGTCGCGCGGATGGGGGATGCGGGTCTCGACGATCTCCTCGACCACCGTCGGCCGCTTTGAGAGGATCGCGATGCGGTCGGCCAGGAACACGGCCTCGTCGACGTCGTGCGTGACCAGCACCACCGTCAGGCCGCGCTGGCGCCGCAACTCGAGCACCAGCGCCTGCAGTTCGACCCGGGTCAGCGCATCGACCGCGCTGAAGGGCTCGTCGAGCAGCAGCACGCGGGGCTCGGCGGCGAGAGCGCGCGCGATCGCCACGCGCTGCTGCATGCCGCCCGAGAGCTGCCAGGGATAGTGCTTCTCGAAGCCCGCGAGACCGACCAGGCCCAGGTACTCGGACGCGCGCGCATGGACCTGCTGGCGGGCGAGGCGGCGGTCGGCCTCGAAGGCCAGCGCCACGTTGCCCGCGACGCTGCGCCAGGGCAGCAGCGACTTGGTGTACTGCTGGAACAGGTAGACCATGCCCTCGGGTGGCTCGGTCACCGGCCGGCCGCGAAACAGCACCTCGCCCGCGCTCGGCGCCAGCAGGCCGGCGACGATCTGCAGCAGCGTCGACTTGCCGCAGCCCGAGGGGCCGAGGATCGCGAGGAACTCGCCCGCGCGCACCTCGAGCTCGATGTCGCGCAGCGCGGTCAGCTCGGCGTCGCCGCTGCCGAAGCGCCGCGCCAGGTGGGCGAGCCGGATGCCATCGGCTCGTGGTGAATCGGGTGTGGAATGCGTGGGTGGCGGCGCGGTGCCGGTGGTCCGCACCGCGCTGAGCTGGAAGTTCTTCATGGCAGGGCCTGTGGTTCGAGGGTGTGCACGGCGCTGCCCGGCATGGCACCGGGTGCGCCTTGTTCTGGGGGGTGTTGCAGCGCCTGCTGCAGTGCCTGGGCCAGCGCGAGCAGGCGCGCGTCGCTGCCGTGCGGCGCATCGAAGGCGATGCCCACCGGCAGGCCCTCGCGCGTGAAGCCCGCGGGCAGCACCACGCTGGGCAGGGCCGCGATGCTGGCGGGCGAGACGTTCTGGCCGAAGGCTTCGCGTGCCGTCATCAGTCCGCCCGCGGCCAGCGGCACGGCTGGCGCCGGCGAACGGCGCGCTTCGGGCGCGCTGGCCAGCGGTGCCGCCACGCGCGCCACCGGATGCACGAGCGCGAGCACGGCGTGCTGCGCGAAGTAGCGCTGCAGCGCGCCGCCGAGCGCCATGCGCCGCCGCAGCGCGGCCCGGTAGCCGTCGCGCGCGGCCGGGCTGTTCACGGCCTGCTGCGCGGCATGCAGCGCCTCGTGCAGGTCGGCACCGGCCTCGGCCATCAGCCGGTCCATCGAGACGCCGCCGGTGCGCGCCGCCAGCCAGTCGGGCAGGGCACGCGCCGATTCATGGCCGATCAGCGTGGGCGCGATGCCTTCGGCGAGCGCATGCAGGTCCGGCACGTCCGCCTCGACCCAGCACACGCCGTGCGCGGCGAGTCGGCGCCGCGCACTCTCGAACGCGCGCTCGACCTCGGGCTCGAGCCGCGACAGGTAGTAGCGCGGCGAGAGCGCGAGGCGCACGCCCGCGAGGCCGCGCGGCGGCGCCTGCGGCGGCTGGCCCGACATCACGGCGTCGAGCAGCGCCAGGTCGGCGGCATTGCGTGCGATCGGGCCCACCGTGTCGAGCGTGTGCGACAGCGGCACCACGCCCTCGGTGGGATAGCGTCCGACCGAAGGACGGAAACCGGCCACTCCGCACAGCGCCGCGGGAATGCGGATCGAGCCGTTGGTGTCGCTGCCGATGGCCGCGGGCACCATGAACGCAGCGACCGCCGCGGCGCTGCCACCGCTGCTGCCGCCGGCGATGCGCTGCGGCGCGTGCGGATTGCCGACCCGGCCGAAGTGCGGGTTGTCGCTGGTCCAGCCCATCGCGAGCTCGTGCATGGTGTTCTTGCCGAGCAGCAGCGCGCCCTCGGCATAGAGCCGTTCCGCCACGCCCGCGTCGCGGGCACCGGCCGCGGCGGGCGCGCCCGCCAGCGCCGCGGTGCCGGCCGTGGTGGGCAGCCGCTCGCTCGCGATGTTGTCCTTGAGCGCCAGCGGAATGCCGTGCAACTGGCCCAGCGGCTGGCCGGCGGCGCGCGCCAGGTCCGCCTCGCGCGCCGCGGCGAGCACGGCCTGATCGTCGATGGCGCTGAAGGCGTTGAGCCCGGCGCCCGCATGGCAGCGTGCCAGCAGCGCCGTTACGTAGTCCTCGGCGCGCAGCGCGCCGTCGCGCAGCAGAGAAGCCGCCTGCACCAGCGTGAGCCGGTGCGGCGCCTCGGACGAGGCGTCGGATGCTTTCATCGCGCGTCCTTCGGTGCCTCAGGCACCCCAGATCACCGCGCCGTTGGCGTCGACGCCGATCTCGCGCGGACCGCCCGAGGTGGCGCCGCCGGTGGTGGCGCTCTGCGCCACGCCCTGGATCGCGATCGCGCGGGCGGGCTTGCCGGCGGTGCCGGCCAGGCGCTTGCGCTTGAGGGTCTGGTTCGGTTCCGAGTGGTAGTAGCGCTCCACCGCGTCGAGGTCGGGGAACTCGATCACGATCAGCCGCTTGGGATGCCAGTCGCCCTCGATCGGGCGGTAGTCGTTGCCGCGCACGAGAAAACGGCCGCCGGCGGCCACCACGTGTTCGGTGACCTCGCGTTCGTACTCGGCCAGGCTGGGGCCGTCCTCGACGTCGAGTTCGATCACGAAATAGGCGGTCATACTGGGGTCCTTGAATCGGTGTGCGGCGCTGCCGCGGGGGTGCGATTCAAGTGTCAGCGTCGTGAAAAGCAGCGTCAAACCGCCGCGGCGATACGCTCCATAGCAAAACGCAATAGGCGTGTCGCGCTACCCCGCCCGCGCCGACGCCGGCACCCGCGCCCCCCCATCCGCCACCAGCGCCGCACCCGTCACGAACGACGCCTCGTCGCTCGCGAGGAACAGGCACGCGCCCGCCATCTCCTCGGCCGAGGCCATGCGCCCGAGCGCGATGCGCGCCACGGTGCGTGCATGCGCGGCTTCCTCGGAGATGCCGTGCTCGGCCGCGAGCTCGCGCATCTCCTGTCGGCTCATCGGCGTGTCGACCCAGCCGGGGCACAGGGCGTTGACGCGCACGCCGCGCGGTCCGTAGGCCTGCGCGGCCGAGCGCGTGAGCGCGACCACGCCGGCCTTGCTGGCGGCATAGCTCGCCATGCCGGCGCCGGCATTGAAGGCCGCCACCGAGGCGATGTTGACGATCGCGCCGCCGCCTTGCGCCACCATGCCCGGCAGCACCGCGCGCTGGCAGCGCATGGTGCCGCCGAGGTTGACCTCGTGCAGCCGCCGCCAGTCCTCGTCGTCGATGTCGGCCGCGTCGTCGTTGCGCACGATGCCGGCGCAGTTCACGAGCACGTCGATGCGGCCGAAGGCCGCGAGCACCGCGGCCACGGTCGCGCGCACGGCGGCGTCGTCGGTCACGTCGCAGTCGAGCGCGGGTCCGTCGCCCACCGGTTGCGGCCGTGGCCAGCCGGCGACCGCGACGCGCGCGCCCTCGCTCGCGAAGCGCGCGGCCACCGCGGCGCCGATGCCGCTCGCGGCGCCGACGACGAGGCAGGCCTTGCCTTGCAACCTTCCGTTGCTCATGCCTGCTCCGCGAAGAAGGGGCTCTCGGGCAGGGTCGAGCCGCCGTCGACCACGAGCGTCTGCCCGGTGATGTAGCGCGCGGCGGGGCTCGCCAGGAAGCGCATCGCCAGGGCGATGTCCTCGGGCCGGCCCAGCTCGCCGATCGGGATGTGGCGCGCGATGCGCGCGGCCTTCGCGGGATCGGACAGCAGCGAGCCGCCCTGCTTGGCGATGTAGCCGGGCTCGACGCCGTTGACGGTGATGCCCTCGCGCGCGTACTCGAGCGCGGCGCTGCGGATGAAGCCGTTGACGCCTGCCTTGCTGGCCGCGTAGTGGGCGCTGCCGGGCATCGCGACGCGCGGGCCGGTCACGGAGGAGGTGACGAGCAGCCGTCCGCCGCCGCGCGCGCGCAGGTGCGGCACCGCCGCCTGCGCGAGCCAGAAGCAGGCCTTGAGGTTCACGGCCAGCGTGCGCTCGAGCTGTTCGTCGCTCATGGCATCGATGGCGGCCCAGGGATTGACGGCGGCGTTGTGGACCACGATGTCGAGCGCGCCGAAAACGCGCACCGCCTCGGCCACCGCGCGCTCGGCCTCGTCGCGCCGGCCGATGTCGCAGGCCAGTGCCTGCACGGCGAAGCCGCGCGCGCGCAGCTCGGCCGCCACGGCCTCGCCGGCGCTGCCGGTGCGGTTGGCGATCAGCACCGAGGCGCCGGCCTCGGCGAAGGCCTGCGCGATCGCGGCGCCGATGCCGCGTCCGCCGCCGGTGACCAGCGCGACCTTGCCCTGCAGACCGAAGGGATCGTTGCCGCTCATGCGCTGCACTCCCGCGCGAAATCGGCAAAGGCCGCATCGTGCTCGTCCACTTCGCGTTCGGTGGTGCCGGGGCAGCACAGCATCATGTTGTGGAAGGGCGTGATCAGCACGCCGCGGTTCATCATGTAGAGGTGCAGCAGCGCCTCGAGCTCGCCGTCGCGCGTGCGCCGCACGTCGGCGGCGTTGCGCGGCGCGTCGGGGCAGAACAGGGTCTCGACGCGCGCGCCGACCTGGGTCGCGTGCCAGGGCAGGCCGGCTTTGGCGATGCTCGCGTTCACGCCATCGGCCAGCCGCTCGGCGAGCGCGAGCATGCGATCGAAGGCCTCGGGCGTCAGCACCTGCGACAGCACCGCGCGCATAACGGCTACGGTGAGTGCATTGCCGGCCAAGGTGCCGCCGAAGCCGGCGTGCGCCGACTGCCGCTTGGTCGGATGCAGCTTGGGCAGCACCTGCCACACGCGCTCGGCGGTTTCGGCGCTGAGGCCGAAGGCCGCGGCGGGAATGCCGCCGGCGATGGCCTTGCCGATCACGAACATGTCGGGCGCGAGGCCGTGCGCGCGCGTGTAGCCGCCGGGGCCGCTCGAGATGGTGTGGGTCTCGTCGATGACCAGCAGGGTGCCGGTCTCGCGCGTGAGGCGGCGCAGCGCATCGTGGAAGCCGGGCGCGGGCGCGATCATTCCGTAGTTGGTCATGGCCGGCTCGGCCAGCACGCAGGCCACGTCGCCCGCGCGCAGCGCGCGTTCGAGCGCGGGCAGGTCGTTGAACTCGACCACGGCCGACAGGCGGTCGTGCGGAAAGCCGTTGGGATGGATGTCGTTGCGCATCGCGACGGTGCCATCGCGCAGCTCGACGTGCGCCTCTTCGACCGAGCCGTGGTAGCAGCCCGAGAACACCAGCACGCGCGGCCGGCCCGTGACCATGCGCGCGAGCCGGATGCAGGCGCGGTTGGCGTCTGAGGCCGAGGTCGTGAGGTTCCAGTAGGGCAGGCCGAAGCGGCGCGCGAGTTCCTCGCCGACCCAGGCCGCGTCGTCGGTGGGCAGCATCAGCGAGCTGCCGATGCGCGCCTGCCGCGCCAGTGCCTCGACCACCGCGGGGTGGCCATGGCCGCACATGCCGCCGGTGTCGCCGAGGCAGAAGTCGGCATAGCCGTGGCCGTCGACGTCGACGAAGCGCGCGCCGTAGGGCAGCTTCGCGTCCTGCACGTAGAGCGGCCAGCCGCCGATCCAGCGGCGCATCCAGTGCGAGGGTGCGCCGTAGAGCCAGGCCTGCTGGCCTTGCGCGAAGAGTTCACCGGATCGCGCATGGGTGCGCGCGTAGCGCTCCTGCTCGGCGCGCATCAGGGCCTGCACGCGTTCGCGCGGCACGGTGGGTTCGAAGGTCGGGGTCATGGTCGTTGCGAAGAGGAAGAGGGAATGCCCAGCAGCGCGAGGGCCTGCGCGTAGCTCGCGGCGGGCTGCATCACGTCGAAGTGCACGCAGCGCAGGCCCACGCGCTCGGCGCCGGCGATGTTGCGCAGTTGGTCGTCGACGAACACGCAGGCCTCTGCCGGCAGGCCGAGTTCGTCGAGGCACTGCCGGTAGGCGCGCGCATCGGGCTTGAGGATGCCGGTGTGGGTGGCGTCGACCACCACGTCGAAGGCCGCCATGAAGGGCAGGCGGCGGCGGAAGTCGGCGCCGTAGAACAGGTCGAGCTCGTTCGAGAGGATCGCGAGCCGGCAGCCCGCGCGGCGCGCGGCTTCGATCGCGGCCAGCGCCTCGGGCCGGATCGCGGCCTCGGGATCAGCGCCGCGCGCGCGTTGCACGAAGGTCTCCATCGCCTCCCAGCGCTCGCCCACCAGCGCGCCGACCTCGCGGGTGCGCGCCATCCAGTAGTCGCGCTCCGAGAGCTTGTCGGCCTGCATGTCGCGCCACAGCGGATCGCTCGCGAGGTCGAAGGGGCCGCGCCAGGTCAGCGTGCCGCGCGGCAGCGCGAGCGCTTCCTCGGTCAGCGCATGGGTCTCGAACAGCGTGCGGCTGATGACGCCGCCGAAGTCGAGCACCAGGGCTTGCGTTGCGTGCTCGGTGCTCATGCCGGCCTCCCCGCGGGCACGGTGCCGTCGGCGACCCAGGCATCGAACACCCGCAGCGCGGCCTCGCAGAAGGCGGCGTCGTTGATGTGCGCGTCGAGCTCGATCATGCGCGTGGCGCCGACGCTGTCGCGCAGCGCGCCGGTGAAGGCGGCCAGGCCCTCGGGATCGTGCAGCGGCTCGCCGGGCCGGTCCCAGCCCTCGATGCCCTTCAGCGGCAGCAGCACGCAGGTGGCGCCTTCCGCGCGCGCCAGGCGGCTCGCGATCTCGGTCGCCACGCCGCGCCGGAACGCGGGCGCGCTGAGCGCCGAGGCCAGCAGCCGGTTGTGCGTGTGGGCCGGCCGGCCTTCGAGGCCTCGGGGCGTGGGTTGCCAGGCCGGGAAATCGAGCATGTCGATGGCGCCCGGCGCCACGATCTGCGGCGTGCCGGCGCGGCCGGCGCCCAGCAGCCGGTCGGGCCCCGCGGTCACGCAGGAGCCGCCGAGCTGGTTCGCCAGTTCCTGCAGGCTGAAGTCCATCACGGCGCAGAAGCGGCCCTCGGCGGCCAGCGCCTCGAAGGCGCGCCCGCCCATGCCGGTGGTGTGGAACACCGCGACCTCGTAGCCGCGCGCCTCGAGCGCGGGCTTGAGCGTCTTCATGTAGGTCAGCGCGCTCGAGCCCAGCGAGGTCATGCCGACCAGCGGCCGCTCGAAGGCCGGCGCGCGCGCCTGGCGGCAGGCGCCGAGCACCGCGCCCGCGGCCTGACTCAGGGCCGAGCGGCACAGGCTGTTGAGGCCGTAGAGGCCGCCGGCCCACAGCACCATGATCAGGTCGGGCGGTATGCGTTCGGGCGGCAGCAGGTGCGAGTAGGCGATAGTCGAGACCACCACCTTCGGCACACCCAGTGGCAGCGCCTGCGCCACCTCGAGCGCGAGATCGGTGCCCATGGTGCCGCCGAGCGCCAGCAGGCCGTCGATGCGGCCCTCGGCATGCCAGCGCGCGGCCAGCCTGGCGGCGCCGCGCGCCATCAGGGTCATGGCGCTGTTCTCGTCGCCGCTGGCCGCCACCTCGGCCACGCTGCGGCCGGCAGCCGTGGCCACCTCGGCATTCGTGATCTCGGGCACGAAGGGCGCGCCGTCGAGCACGCCCACGTCCATCACCGCCACGCGGCCGCCGCCGGCCTCGATGCACTCGCGCATGAACAGCAGCTCGGCGCTCTTGGTGTCGGCGGTGCCGATCAGCAGGACGGTCGGCACCTTGCTCACAGCGTGGCTTCCACGTCGGCGAAGGCGCCCTCGAGCGCATCGACCATGTAGTCGACTTCCTCGCGCGTGATGACCAGCGGCGGCGACAGGATCAGGTTCGGGCCCGAGATGCGCACCATGAGACCGCGCTTGTAGGCCGCCTGCGCCACCTTCGCGGCGATCGGGTTGCCGCGCGGCAGCGTGGTGCGCGTGGCCTTGTCGGCCACCATCTCGATGCCGAGCATCAGGCCCATGCCGCGCACGTCGCCCACGAAGCTGAAGCGGTCGACGAAGGGCCGCACGCGCGCCTGGAAATGCGCGCCCACGCGCGCCGCGTTGCCGGGCACGTCGAGTGCCTCGATCTGGTCGAGCGTGGCGAGCGCCGCGGCCGCGGCCACCGGATGCGCGCTGTAGGTGTAGCCATGGCCCACCGCGGCCTGGCCCGTGGGGTCGTCGAGGAAGACCTCGGCCACCTTGGCGCCGATGGCGGTGGCGCCCAGCGGCACGTAGCCCGAGGAGATGCCCTTGGCCAGGCACCAGAGGTCGGCCTTGACGTTCCACAGCCGCGTGCCGAACAGCGCGCCGCCGCGGCCGAAGCCGGTGACGACCTCGTCAGCGATCAGCAGCACGCCGTACCTGTCGCAGATCTCGCGCACGCGCGGCCAGTAGTTGGGCGGCGGCACGATCACGCCGCCGGCGCCCTGGATCGGCTCGGCGATGAAGGCGGCCACGGTATCGGGCCCCTGGAACTGGATCTCGCGCTCGAGCAGCGTGGCGCAGATCTCGCCGAGCGCCTCGGGGTCCTGCGTGTAGGGATTGCGGTAGAGCCACGGCGTGTCGACGTGGAAGCAGCCGGGCAGCAGGGGCTCGTAGGCGCGGCGGAAGTTGAGGTTGCCGTTCACGCTCATGCCGCCGAAGTGCACGCCGTGGTAGCCCTGGCGCAGCGCGATGAACTTGTGGCGGTCGGCCTGGCCCTGCAGCTTCCAGTACTGGCGCGCGAGCTTGAGCGCGCCCTCCACCGCGTCGGAGCCGCCGTTGCTGAAGAACACCGCGGCCACGCCGTCGGGTTCCATCGTCTGCACGATGCGCTTCGACAGCTCGATCGCGCGCGGATGCGTGGTGCCGCGGAACACGTTGTAGAAGGGCAGCTCGTCGAGCTGCGCGACGATGGCGTCGCGCACGGCCTGGTTGCTGTGGCCCAGGTTCGCGGCCCACAGGCCACCGACGCCGTCGAGCATCTTGTGGCCGTCCACGTCCCAGATCCAGCAGCCCTGGCCGCGCGCGACGATGTCGGGCTTGCTCTTCTGCATGGTCTGCGGATGGGCCATGGGGTGCCACAGGTAGCGGGCGTTGTCTTCCTTGAGTGCGTCGATGTCTGTTGTCGTCATGCGGGGACTCCCACGGTGATGGTCTTGAGTTCGGTGTAGTGCAGCAGGCCCTCGGCGCCCATCTCCTGGCCGATGCCGCTCTGCTTCCAGCCGCCGAAGGGCATCTCGGGCTGCGAGACGCCGAAGTGGTTGATGCCGACCATGCCGGCCTCGAGCGCTTCGCCCAGGCGGTGCGCGGTCCGCAGGTCGCGCGTGAAGGCATAGGCGCCGAGGCCGTAGGGCAGGGCGTTGGCGGCGGTGATGGCTTCGTCGAGCGTGTCGTAGGGCTGCAGCACCGCGATCGGGCCGAAGGGCTCCTGGCGCATCACGCGGCTGTCGTCGGGCGCATCGGCGATCACCGTGGGCTCGAAGAAGTAGCCGGGCCGCGCGATGCGCCGGCCGCCGCACAGCAGCCGCGCGCCGCGGTCGACGGCATCGTCGACGAAGCGCTGCATGTCCTCGATGCGGCGCGCATGCGCGAGCGGGCCCATCTGCGTCGCGGGATCGGTGCCGGCACCGATGCGCAGCGCGCGCGCGGCCTGCACGAAGGCCTCGGCCCATTCATCGAAGCGCGCGCGCGGCAGGTAGAAGCGGATCGGCGAGGCGCAGACCTGGCCCGCGTTGCGGAACTTGGCGGCGATCGAGTTCCTGAGCGCGAACGCGAAGTCGGCGTCCTCGCAGACGATCACCGGCGCGTGGCCGCCGAGCTCACCCGTGAAGCGCTTGACGTGGCGCGCCGCCTGTTCGCCGAGCAGCTGGCCCACCGCGACCGAGCCGGTGAACGAGACCTTGGCGATCGCGGGATGGTCGATGAGGAACGAGGACACCTCGGCCGGATCGCCGCACACCATGTTGAGCGCATCGGGCGGCACGCCCGCGTCGAGGAAGGCGCGCACCAGCAGCATGCAGGTGCCCGGCGTCTCCTCGGCCGGCTTGATGACCACGCTGCAGCCCGCGGCCAGTGCGCTCGCGAGCTTGCGCGTCGGCAGGTTGGCCGGGAAGTTCCACGGCGTGAAGGCCGCCACGGGGCCGACCGGCTGGCGCGTGACCGCCTGCGAGAGGATGCCCTCGACGCGCGGCGGCACCAGCCGGCCGTACAGGCGCTTGGCTTCCTCGGCCTGGAAGTCGACGATGTCGGCCGACAGCGTGACCTCGCGCAGCGACTCGGCCAGCGGCTTGCCCTGTTCGAGCGTGAGCACCTGCGCGATGGCCTTCGCCCGGTCGCGGATCGTCTGCGCGGCGGTGCGCAGGATGTTGCAGCGCTCGAGCGCACTCTTCGCGCGCCAGAGCGCGAAGCCGCGGCGCGCGGACTCGGCGGCCTGCGCGAGTTCGTCGCGGCTGGCGAGCGGCAGTTGCGCGAGGGTGGCTTCGGTGGCGGGATCGACGACGGCGCGCTGGCCGCCCGCGGTTTGCGTGCGCCATCGGCCGGCGATGTGCAGGGCGAGTTCGGGATAGTCCATGCCGCGACGATAGGGATCGCACCCCCCGCCGCGTTATCGAAAACTGGCAAACCTCGTGCGTCCATCGTCGCGATGGATGAACGCGTTCCTATACTGTCCGCGCACTCCACCTCCTCACTCGCACCGTGCCCCGTTCACGCAACTCCTCGCCGCCGCGCTCGATCGCAGATGCCTTCGACCTCGAGACCTTCCTGCCGTTCCAGCTCTCGGTGGTCGCCAATCGCGTGAGCCAGTCGGTGGGCCAGGCGATCGCCGGCCGCTTCGCGCTGCAGATCCCCGAGTGGCGCATCGTGGTGGTGCTCGGCAAGTACGGCGCGCTGTCGGCGCTCGAGATCGCGCGCAAGACCAGCATGGACAAGGCGCGCGTGAGCCGCGCGCAGCATCGGCTGGTCGATCTCGGCCTGGCCAACATGCATCCTTCCGCCGAGGACCGGCGCAAGGTCATCGTCTCGCTCGAGGAAGAAGGCCTCGCGCTCTACCGCGACATGGTGCCGCTCGCGCACGACACCGCGCAGCGGCTGTTCGCGCAGCTCACGGCCGACGAGCGGCGCGTGCTGCAGGCCCTCGTGCAGAAGCTGTTCGACAGCACCTCGGGTTTCGAGCCCAGCGGCGAGCTCGAGTAAGCGCGTTACAGGCCCTGGAGGTAATGGGCCTTCTGCGCGGGGTAGTAGTCGCCGAAGGACGGCAGCGCGCGGCCCTCGCGCGCGGCGACCAGCATGTCGAGGTAGTACTCCCAGCCCGGCCCCACCTCTGCCGCGAGCGCGGGATCGCTCAGTCGCTGCACGAAGCGCAGCGTGGTGACGTCGTTCTCCTGCGCGAGCGTCAGCTCCATGCGCCACTCACCGAACTCGTCCACGGTCGCCACCGCGAGGCGATGTGGCGCCTCGCAGGCATCGATCCTCAGGTCGGTCCAGGGCTGGTCCTTTTCGTGCACCAGCTGGAGCCGCACCGTCATGCCCTGGCCGGCCTCGCCTTCCCAGGGCCCGAACCAGAGGGCGGTCTTCTCGGGCCTGGTGACGCTGGCCCAGACGTCGTCGATGGGCGCGCGAAACCTGCGCTCGATGATCAGGTCGTTTCCTTGAAGCCGGCCGGTGGCTTGGGGGCTCATGCAGTCTCCTGGCGTTCGTGGATCGCCAGGCATTCTCTTCGGGGCGCACGGATCCGAAGGCATTCGGACCTGGGCGCCGAGGGTTTCTCCCGGTGCTTTGAGATCGTTGTCAACGAAACAATCTGGTCTGGAGCTTGCTTCGGTCCAGGGGATCCCCGTCCCGTGGATATCCGCCATGAACTGCCAGACCGCCTCCACCCCCTGCCTTCCCATCGAGCGCTGGACCCTGACCACGCACGACATCGACGCCTATGCCAGCAGCCAGAGCGGCTGGCACCTGGAGTGCGACATGCTCTCGGGCGGCAGCTTCGCGGGCTTTCTCGACCATGTGCAGCTGCCGGGCCTGCGGCTGGTGCGCGAGACCACCAACCGCGCGCTGCGCCAGCACGGCGAGATGAATCCGGAGTGCTGCGGCTTCGCGCTGACCTGCCGGCAGGAGGGCGAGGCGCGCTTCTCGGGCCAGCGGCTCGACACCGGATCGGTGATGGTCGGGCGCTGCGACGAGCTCGACCTGTGCAGTCCGCCGGGCTTCGAGCTGATGGGCATCGTGGTCGACAACGCGCTGCTGCGCTCGCTGGCCGAGCGCCTCGACGAGCGCGGCCCGCCGGCCTGGCTGGCGCGGCGCGTGGTGCTGCACTTCGACGACGCGACCATGCGCGCGCTGCGCGGCACGCTGCTCGGCGCCTTCGCCGCGCTCGACGCGATGCCCGCTCTGCTCGCCGACCCGACCGCCACCACGCAGCTGCGCGACGACGTGCTGCTGGCCTGGCTCGAGGCGCTGCCCGAGGACGTGGACCTGCGCGAGCTGCGCTCCACCGAGGCGCAGCGCCGCGTGGTGCGCCGTGCCTGCGAGCTGATGATGTCGCGGCCCGACGAGCCGCTGTCGATGCTCGAGGTCTGCAGCCGCATCGGCGCGAGTCAGCGCAAGCTCAACTACTGCTTCCAGGAAACGCTGGGCCTGAGCCCTGCGCGCTACCTCAGGGCGTTGCGCCTCAACGGCGTGCGGCGCGAGCTCAAGCGCCTCGGTGCCGGCTCGGTGCAGGACGTCGCGGCGCACTGGGGCTTCTGGCACCTGAGCCAGTTCGCGACCGACTACCGGCGCCAGTTCGGCGAGCTGCCGTCGCAGACGCTGCGTGGCGCGGCGCTGATGCACCACTGAAGGGCCCACCGGGCGACCCAGGGGAATCCCGGGGGCCGCGGCACGCCAGGTTTGCCAATTCTTGATATCCGCTTCGCGGCGCGATCGCTATCGTCGATCGCCATATGTCGTCCTTTCCGTCCACCTTGCCGAGCGCCCGCGCGCTCGCCGCCGCGCTGAAGCGCCGCGAGCTGTCGTGCCGCGAACTGATGCAGGCCTGCCTGGCGCGCATCGAGAGCCTCAACCCGAAGGTCAATGCGCTGGTCTCGCTGCAGCCGCCCGAACGGATGCTGCGCGAGGCCGATGCCTGCGACGAGCAGCTGGCGCGCGGCGAGCCGGTGGGCCGGCTGCACGGCTTTCCGATGGCGCCCAAGGACTTCGTGGCCACCGCCGGCATTCCCACCACCATGGGCAGCCCGCTGTTCGCCAACCAGCTCGTGCCGCACGACGCGATCATGGTCGAGCGGCTGCGCCGCGCCGGCGCGATCTTCGTCGGGCGCAGCAACACGCCCGAGTTCGGCCTGGGCTCGCACACCTACAACACGGTGTTCGGCACCACGCGCAACGCCTGGAACCTCGACCGCGCGGCCGGCGGCAGCAGCGGCGGTGCCGCGGTGGCGCTTGCGCTGCAGATGCTGCCCGTGGCCGACGGCAGCGACATGATGGGTTCGCTGCGCAATCCGGCGGCCTGGAACCATGTCTACGGTCTGCGGCCCTCGCTGGGCCGCGTGCCGACCGGGCCCGGCCCCGAGCTGTTCTTCCAGCAACTGGGTTGCGAAGGGCCGATGGGCCGCACGCCCGAGGACGTGGCCTGGCTGCTGTCGGTGCAGGCCGGCCACGATCCGCGCTCGCCGCTGAGCCTGGCCGGCGACGGCGAGGCCTTCGCGCAGCCGCTCGATGCCGAGCTGCGCGGCACGCGCGTGGCCTGGCTCGGCGACCTCGGCGGCCACCTGGCGATGGACCCCGGCGTGATGGCGCTGTGCGAGGCGGCGCTGCGCCACTTCGACACCCTGGGCTGCACGGTCGAGCCGGCCGTGCCCGATTTCGACTTCGACGCGCTGTGGACCGCCTGGCTGCGCCTGCGCGGCTTCATCGTGGCCGGCGCGCTGCGGGGCCTGCATGCCGATCCGGCGCTGCGCGCGAAGCTCAAGCCCGAGGCCTGCTGGGAGATCGAGCAGGGCCAGCGGCTGGCCGTGCCCGCGCTGCACGAGGCCGCGGTCACGCGCACACGGTGGCATGCCACGCTGCTGAAGCTGTTCGAGCGCTTCGACGTGCTGGTGCTGCCGGCCGCGCAGGCCTTTCCGCTGCCGGCCGAGCTGCACTGGCCGCGCGAGGTCGGCGGCCGCGCGATGGACACCTACCACCGCTGGATGGAAGTGACCATCGGCCCCTCGCTCGCGGGCCTGCCCGCGATGGCGGTGCCGGCCGGCTTCTCGCCCGACGGCGCGACGCGCGGCCTGCCGATGGGCCTGCAGCTGATCGGCCGGCCCGGCGCCGACCTCGAGGTGCTGCGGCTCGCGCACGGCTGGCACCAGGCCGTGCCCTTCGCCGATGCGCGCTCGCCGCTATTGGCCGTGGCCTGAATTTCCGAGAACAGACAACAACCACCCGAGGAGTAAAGCGCATGCGCAGACGTTCGATGATCGGTGCCGGCCTGGCGGCCGGCCTGTCCACCATGGCCGGCTCCGTCCTGGCCCAGGGGCTGGCCGGCAAGACCCTGAACCTGATCGTTCCCTACCCGGCCGGCGGCGGCTCCGACATCAACGCGCGGCTGGCCGCGCCCGAGCTGTCGCGGCTGCTGGGCCAGCCGGCCGTGATCGACAACGTGCCCGGCGCCAGCGGATCGCTGGGCGTGATGAAGGCCGCCAACGGCGCGGCCGACGGCTCGGTGCTGCTGATGGGCTCGCCGATGGAGCTGATGCTCACGCCGCTCACGCTCGCGAGCGCGCGCTACAAGGCCGAGGACTTCCGCCCCATCGGCATGATGGCCGTGACCTCGATGGTGCTGCTGGCGCGCAAGGACCTGGGCCCGGGCAGCGTCGACGAGCTGATCGCGCAGCTGCGCAAGCCCGACGCCAAGGAGCTGAGCTACGGCAGCATCGGCCCGGGCTCGCTCTACCACCTGCTGGGCGAGCGCTTCACGCAGCAGACCGGCACGAAGATGCTGCACGTGCCCTACAAGGGCTTCGCGCCGATCATCAACGACCTGCTCGGCGGCCAGATCGACCTGGTGTTCGCGCCGCTGGCCGGCAACGTGCCCGACCTGCTGGACGCCGGCAAGGTCAAGGCGCTGGGCATCGCGGCCGCCACGCCGCACGAGCGCTTCGGCGCCATTCCGCTGATCCGCGCCAGCAAGGGGCTCGACGACTTCGTCTACAGCCTCTGGGCCGGCGCGCAGGTGTCGCAGCGCGTGCCCGAGGAGACGCAGCAGCGGCTGCACGTGGCCTTCAACGAGATGATGCGCAAGCCCGAACTGCGCCGCGCCATCGAGCTCGGCGGCAGCAAGGTGGCGCCCGAGCAGACGCTGGCCGAGCTGCGCCGCGGCTACCAGGCCGACGTGGAGCGCTACCGCGCGATCGCCAAGTCGGTCAACCTGCGCCCCGAATGAGGGCGGCGGCTGCGGCCTGCGATTTGCCAGTTTTCGATAACGGCGAGCCGGCGCGCGGAGGGAGGATGCGGCCCTGTCCATCCTCCATCGCCAAGGAGCATTCCATGCCCGCCGCTTTCCCTTTTGCAGCCTCCGGCGCGCTGACGCGCCGCCAACTCGTCATCGGCGGCGGCGCGGCCGCGCTGGCCGGCGTGCCCGCGCTGTCGCACGCGCAGTCTAAGACGATCAAGATCGGCTACCTCACGACCTTGTCGGGCGTGCGCGCCAATTTCGGCGAGGCCGACCCCTGGAGCCTAGAGCGCGTGCGCGCCGCGCTGAAGGACGGTCTCACCATCGCGGGCACCAATTACAAGGTCGAGATCGTGGTGCGCGACACCCAGTCCGATGCCAACCGCGGCGCCACGATGTCGAGCGAGCTGCTGCTGCGCGAGAAGGTCGACCTGCTGCTGGTGCAGGACAGCGACGCCGCGCTCGCGGCCGGCCAGCTCTGCGACGTCAACGGCGTGCCGATGGTCTCGACCATGGGCCCGTGGCAGGCCATCACCTTCGGCCGGGGCTCCACGCCGCAGAAGGGCTTTCCGTTCTCGTTCCATTTCTTCTGGGGCGCCGACGACGTGCTGAAGAACTTCTTTGGCATGTGGGAGCCGCTGAAGGTGGAGCGCTCGCTGGGCACGCTCTACATCGACAACGGCCCGGGCCATGCCTTCGCCGATCCGACCAACGGCATCCCGGGCGGCGCGAAGC
Organism: Variovorax sp. ISS6; assembly: GCF_056523145.1. Classification (NCBI taxonomy): domain Bacteria; kingdom Pseudomonadati; phylum Pseudomonadota; class Betaproteobacteria; order Burkholderiales; family Comamonadaceae; genus Variovorax; species Variovorax sp. ISS6. The sequence continues at coordinate 513,734 of NZ_JAWRZC010000002.1, read as the reverse complement.
AGCGCGGCTACAAGGAGACCAACGGCGGCTTCTTCAAGATCGCGACCGACGACTTCAGCAACCAGGTCTCGAGCTTCAAGGCGGCGCGCGCGAATATCGTCTCGGGCTTCGCCTATGCCAACCACTTCGCCACCTTCTGGAAGCAGGCACAGCAGTCGGGCTACCGGCCCGAGGTGGTGACCATGGCGGCGGCCTTCCTGTTCCCGAGCGCGGTCGAGTCGCTGGGCGCGGCCGGCAACGGCATGTCGACCGAGGTCTGGTGGACGCCCAACTTCCCGTTCAAGTCCTCGCTGACCGGCCAGAGCGCCAAGGCACTGGCGGCCGACTGGGAGAGCTCCACCGGCAAGCAGTGGACCCAGCCCATCGGCTACGGCCATGCGCTGTTCGAGGTCGGCATCGCGGCGCTGAAGAACGCGACCAATCCAAAAGACAAGAAGGCGGTGCGCGATGCGCTGGCCAATCTGCAGCTCGACTCGGTGGTCGGGCGCATCGACTTCAAGGGCAGCCCGATCAAGAGCGTGGCCGTCACGCCGATGGTGGCGGGCCAGTGGCGCAAGACCGCCGCGGGCGCGAAGTTCCCGTACGAGCTGGTGATCACGCACAACAGCACCGCGAAGCAGATCCCGGTGGAAGACGAACTCAAGCTGCTGTCGCAGCTCAAGGCCTGAGCCCGCGACGCATGACCGATTGCCTCGTCATCGACGGCCTGTGCAAGCGCTACGGCGAGATCGTGGTGGCCGACGGCGTGTCGCTCGCGCTCGCGCGCGGCCAGTGCCTCGGCGTGGTCGGCCCCAACGGGGCCGGCAAGAGCTCGCTGTTCAACCTGATCACCGGCGTGGCCGTGCCCGATGCCGGCAGCATCCGGCTCGAGGGCCGCGAGCTGGTGGGCCTGCGCGCCGATGCGCGCGCGCGGCTGGGCGTGGCGCGCGCCTTCCAGATCCCGCAGCCCTTCGCGCACCTGAGCGCCTACGAGAACGCGCTGGCCGCCGCCAGCTTCGCGGCGCGGCTGCCGCGCGCGCAGGCCGCGCAGCTGGCCTGGGAGGTGCTCGAGCGCACCGGCCTGGCCGACCGCGCCGAGTTGCCCGCGGGCCGGCTGCCGCTGCTCGACCGCAAGCGGCTCGAGCTGGCCAAGGGCCTCGCGGCCCGGCCGCACCTGCTGCTGCTCGACGAGATCGCGGGCGGCCTGACCGAGGCCGAGGTGCAGCTGCTGGTCGCGCTCGTGCTCGAGCTCAAGCGCGACGTGGCGATGATCTGGATCGAGCACATCGCGCAGGCGCTGATGGCGGTGGCCGACCGCATCATGGTGCTGAACTTCGGCCGCAAGCTGCTCGAGGACGCGCCGGCCGCCGCGATGGCCAGCCGCGAGGTGCGCGAGATCTACATGGGCGTGGGAGAAGACGCAGAGGAGGCCGCCCATGCCGCTGCTTGAAGTGCGAGACCTCTGCAGCCACTATGGCGACCTGCAGGCGCTGTTCGACCTGTCGCTCGACGTGGGCGAGGGCGAGGCCACGGCGCTGATCGGCGCCAACGGGGCCGGCAAGTCCACGCTGATCCGCGCCATCGCGGGCCTGGGCCGGCGCAGCCGCGGCACGGTGCGCTTCGACGGCCAGGCCATCGAGGCCGAGCCGGCCGAGCGCATCGCGCGCCGCGGCATCGCGCTGGTGCCCGAGGGCCGGATGCTGTTCGCCTCGCTCACGGTGGAGGAGAACCTGCGCATGGGCGCGCTGTGCGGCCGGGCCGGCCACTGGAACCTGGCCACCGTCTATGCCCTGTTCCCGATCCTGCGCGAGTTCAGGCACCGGCCGTCCACGCGGCTGTCGGGCGGCCAGCAGCAGATGGTGAGCATCGGCCGCGCGCTGATGGCCAACCCGCGGCTGATGCTGTGCGACGAGATCTCGCTGGGCCTGGCGCCGGTGGTGATCGCGCAGATCTACCGCGCCTTCGGCGACATCCAGGCGCAGGGCACGGCGCTGCTGGTCGTGGAGCAGGACGTGACGCGCGCCTGCCGCATCGCGCAGCGCGTGTACTGCCTGCTCAAGGGCCGCGTCACGCTGGCCGGCCCCGCGTCGGACTTCAGCGCGCAGCAGATCGCCAACGCCTACTTCGGGCACTGAGAAAAGCACCATGGCCTGGATCGAAACCCTCATCAACGGCGTGCTGCTCGGCGGCCTCTATGCGCTCTTCGGCCTCGGGCTGGCGCTGGTCTTCGGCGTGATGCGCATGGTCAACCTCGCGCACGGCGAGTTCGTCGTGCTCGCGGCCTACTTCGCGGTGTTCCTGGCCGCGCAGTTTCCGCAGGTGTCGCCGCTGCTGCTGCTGGTGCCGGTGGCGCTGGCCGCCTTCGGCACCGGCTACCTGCTGCAGCGGCTGCTGCTCAACCGCGCGGTGGCGACCGACGATCCGCTCACGCCCGTGCTGGTGACCTTCGGCATCGCGGTGGTGCTGCGCAACCTGATGGTCGAGCTGTTCGGCGCCGACCCGCGCGCGCTCGACGGCGGCGCGCTGGCCACGGCCGGCTTCGAGATCGGCGGCCTGCGCATCGGCTGGTATCCGGTGCTGGTGCTGGGGCTCGCGGTGCTGGCCTTCGGCGCGCTGCAGTGGCTGCTGCGGCACTCGCGCTTCGGCCTGATCGTGCGCGCCACCTCCGACCACCGCGAGATCGTGCGCACCATGGGCGTGCGGCCGCGCCATGTGTATGGCGTGGTCATGGGGCTGTCGCTGGCCTTCGCCTCGGTGGCGGGGCTGCTGCTGGCGCTGCGCAGTTCGTTCACGCCGTTCTCGGGCGTGGAGCGGCTGCTCGGCGCCTTCGAGGTCGTGATCATCGGCGGCATGGGCTCGTTCTGGGGCGCGCTGGCCGGCGGCATCGCGCTGGGCGTGGCGCAGCTCGCGGGGCAGCGCCTCGATTCCAACGCGGGCGCGCTCTATGCGCACCTGCTGTTCTTCATCGTCCTGATGGTGCGCCCGAACGGCATCGCGGGCCAACGGGCCTGACAGCCGATGCGCAACCCGTCTCTTCTTCCCTCGATCGGCTTCCTTGCGGCGGCCCTCGCCATCGCCTTCGCGCCCACGGTGGCTGATGCGGGCCTGCTGCGCCTGCTGAGCGAGGTGCTCCTGGTGCTGGCCATGGCCCAGATGTGGAACCTGCTGGCCGGCTACACCGGCCTGGTGTCGATGGGGCACCAGGCCTTCGTCGGCATCGGCGCCTACCTGGTGTTCGTGGTCTCCGACCGGCTCGAGCTCTCGCCCTACTGGATGGTGCCGCTGGCCGGCGTCGGCGCGGCGCTGCTGGCGGCCGCGGTGGCGCCGCTGATGTTCAGGCTGCGCGATGCCTACTTCTCGATCGGCATGTGGGTGCTGGCCGAGATCGTGCGGCTGCTGGTCGCCAAGTTCCCGCTGTTCGGTGGCGAATCGGGCGTGCCGCTGCAGGCGGTGCGGCTGGTCGATGCCGAGACCTTCCAGCGCAACGCGTTCTGGATCTCGGGCGCAATCGGCCTCGCGGCCGTGGCCGGCGTCTACCTGCTGATGCGCTCGCCCTTCGGCCTGGGGCTGATGGCGGTGCGCGACAACGAGCTGGCCGCCACCAGCATCGGCGTGAACGTCTGGCGCAACCGCTTCATCGCCTTCGTGCTCTCGGGCCTGGGCTTCGGGCTGGCCGGCGGCGCGCATTTCATGGGCACGATGTTCGTCTCGCCCGACTCGGCCTTCGACATCAACTGGGTCGTGACCGCGATGTTCATCGTCATCATCGGCGGCATCGGCACCATCGAGGGCCCGCTGATCGGCACGTTGATCTACTTCGGCCTGCGCGAGCTGTTCAACACCTGGTTCGCGATGTCGGGCGGCTGGTACCTGATCGCCATGGGCAGCATCGCGGTGGCCGTGATGCTGCTGGCGCCGCGCGGCCTCTGGGGCCTGGCGCGCGAGCGCTGGGGCTGGCGCGGCCTGAGCGTGCAGCGCCATCCGCCGCACGGGGCGGCATCGATTTCTTCCTCTTCTTCCATTTCCCACACCATCGAGGACGCAACGCATGAAGAACACCGCCTTCTTTCACGATGAACGCACCTTCTGGCACGTGCCGGGCGGGCTGCACGCCCTGTTCCTGCCGGTCGGCGGCTGGGTCCAGCCCATGGCCGGCAGCGGCATGGCCGAGTCGCCCGATTCCAAGCGCCGCATCAAGTCGCTGATGGACGTGTCGGGCCTGAGCGCGCAGCTCGACCTGCTGGGCGCGCCGATGGCGAGCGAGGAGGACCTGCGGCGCGTGCATCCCTCGAGCTATCTCGAGCAGTTCAAGGCCGCCAGCGATGCGGGCGGCGGCGATCTCGGCGAGGTCGCGCCCTTCGGTCCCGGCAGCTACGAGATCGCCAAGCTCTCGACCGGCCTGGCCATCGCCGCCATGGACAGCGTGCTGCAGGGCCGCCACCGCAACGCCTTCGCGCTCACGCGGCCGCCGGGCCACCACTGCCTGCGCGAGCACAGCATGGGCTTCTGCCTGTTCAACAACATCGCGGTGGCGATCGAGACCATGAAGGCGCGCCATGGCGTCAAGCGCGTGGCCGTGATCGACTGGGACGTGCACCACGGCAACGGCACGCAGGCGATCTTCTACGACCGCCCGGACGTGCTGACCGTCTCGCTGCACCAGGAGAACTGCTTCCCGCCCGGCTACAGCGGCGCCGAGGACCGCGGCGAGGGCGAGGGCCTGGGCTTTAACGTCAACGTGCCGCTGCAGCCCGGCGGCGGCCATGCGAGCTACATGTATGCCTTCGAGCGCATCGTGGCACCGGTGGTCGAGCGCTTCCGCCCCGAGCTGGTCGTGGTGGCCAGCGGCCTCGATGCCAACGCGGTCGACCCGCTCGCGCGCATGCAGCTGCATCCGGAATCGTTCCGCCAGATGATGAAGCAGGTCAACGCGCTCGCGGCGCGGCACAGCGAGGGCCGAGTGGTGGTGGTGCACGAGGGCGGCTATGCCGAGGCCTGCGTGCCCTTCTGCGGTCTCGCGGTGGTCGAGGAACTCTCGGGCCATCGCACCGAGGTGCAGGATCCGTTCACCGACTTCTTCGGCCTGCAGCAGCCCTCGGCGCGCTTCGATGCGTTCCAGCGCGGGCTGATCGACGAGATGGCGGCGCTGCACGGGCTCTGAGCGCGAGGCCGGCCGCGTTTCTCGTTGCCGGCGCTCAAAGCAGATCGGCGCGCAAATCGCGCACGCCGCGGCCCAGGCGTTCGCGCAGCAGCGCGCCGAGCGTGGAGCCGTCGGCATAGCCGACCTCGGCCGCGATGGCCTCGAGGTCGCTGCCATGCACCAGCGAGCGCGCGCGCTCGATCCGCAGGTCCTGGATGTAGGCCAGCGGCGACTTGCCGAGCACGGCCTGGCAGCGTCGCTGCAGCGTGCGCGGACTGGTCGCGAGCGCGCGCGCCGCCGTGTCGAGCGAGAAGCCCTGCTCGAGGTTGTCGCGCGCCCAGCGCTCGAAGCGCAGGATCGCGGGGTCGCGGGGTCGGCCTGCGCGAGATGGTGGGGCACGATGTACGGCGCCTGCGAGGAGCGCAGGTCTGCGAGCAGGTAGCGCGAGACCATGGCCGCGAGCTCGGGGCTGGCCTGCTAGATCAGCCACAGTGCCAGATCGAGGTGCCCCATCGCCGCGCCGGCCGTCACCACCCGGCCCGAGGGCACCAGCATGCGCGATTCGTCGAGAGCGACCTTCGGATAGCGCTGGCGGAACAGCGGGCCTAGCCACCTCGCAGGCATCGGGCCGCACGTGCACGGTGCAGTTCACCGGCTCCATCGGCGCCTGCGCGAGCAAGGGTTGCTGGTAGACCGCATCGACTGTCCGCGCGGCGCCGCGCGCGGCGGCCACCGTGTCGCCTTCCTTGCGCGCCACGGCGCCGGTGCGCGACGAGGCGCTGGCCAGCGCGGCGATCAGCTTCTCGGTCGAGTAGTCCGTGTTGGCGCCTTCGTCCCAGCGGATCTCGAGCGCGGCCAGGCCCTTGCGCGCCGCACCCATGTGGTCGGCCACCACCGCGCCTCGACCAGCAGCAGCCGGGCCGTGGCGCCGGCGCGGCGCATCGGCTCCCAGGTGCTGCGCACCGAGGTCGAGCCGCCCGTGATCTGCCCGCCGGTCAGCGGGTTCGAATAGCGCGTCTCGTCGGCGGGCGCGTGTTCGAGGCGAACGTGCCGAGGATCGATCTCGAGCTCCTCCGCGATCAGCAGCGCGAGGGCGGTGTAGATCCCCTGGCCCATCTCCACGCGCGGCATCACCAGCGTGACGAGGCCGTCGGTGCCGATGCGGACCACGGCGTTGGGCGCGAAGGCCTCGGGCCGGCCGGTCTCTTCGTCCCCGCGTCGAGCGCACGCGAATAGCGCGAAAGCGCTCGGCCCCGACCGCTCGAAAACCCTTGGCATCGATCTTGCGGAATCGCGCCAGAATCCAGTCTCGTTTTTGATCCTGGTTTCTTAAATGGTGCTTTTTGGTCGGGAATGCCGATTTTTCGAGGCGATGCGCCTCATGGCGGTGCACCCGCGCCAGAGCCACCGATCCATTCCCTCGAGTTTTGAGAAGTGAGCCACCTATGAAGAGTCTTGTAGTTGCCGCCGTCGCGCTGTCGACGGCTTGCTGCGCCTGCGCGCAGAGCAGTGTGTCGGTGCAGGGATTGATCGACGAGTACGCGGGATCGATGCGTTACGCGGGTGATCTCGGCCGCACCAAGGTCCTCGGAAGCGGCGGCATGACCACCTCGTTCTTCGGCTTCGCCGGCGGCGAGGACCTGGGCGGCGGGCTCAAGGCCTACTTCGCACTCAATTCCTTCTTTCGCGCCGACGCCGGCAAATCGGGCCGCTTCGATGGCGACCCCTACTTCGCGCGCGATGCCAACGTCGGCATCGCCGGTGCCTACGGCAGCCTGCAGCTCGGGCGCGCCGCGGCGCCGAACTTCATTCCGACGGTGCTGGTCAATCCCTTCGGCAACTCCTTCGCGTTCTCGCCGCTGGTGCTGCATGCCAACGTCAACACCGCGCGCTGGCTGTACCGCACCTCGCCGTCCGACACCGGCTGGAGCAACCAGCTCATCTACAGCACGCCGAACTTCGGCGGCCTGCGCGTGAACCTGCACTACCAGTTCGGCGAACAGTCCAGCGACACCGGCTACAAGGGCAAGAACAACACCGGCATCAGCGCGAGTTACGTCAGCGGGCCGCTCACGGTCGCGGGCTTCTACGAGCGCGATCAGATCTCCAACCCGGTCAACCCGGGCGTCATCACCGCCACGGTCGCCGGCGCGGTGGTGCCCACCACGTGCAAGGACTGGATGCTGGGCGGGGCCTACGACTTCGGCCTGCTCAAGGCCTATGCAAGCTACGGCCGGTCGAAGGCCGAGGTGACCGGCTATCGCGGGACCACGACTTCCCTCGGCGCCAGCGTGCCGGTCGGGTCGACCGCGGGGCAGATCCTCGCGGCCGTCGCGAGGACGAAGATCGCCGGCTCCTACGACGGCACCCGCACGACGGTGAGCCTGGCCTACGATCACTACCTGTCGAAGCGAACCGACGTCTATGCCGTCCTCATGCGCGATCTCGCGACCGCCATGGCGGGCGGCAATAGCTTCGGCGTCGGCATCCGCCACCGCTTCTAGCGGCCGCGCGAGCCGACGCCAGGCTCGATCCCCCGGTTTCCCTCGTTCCTTCCATCCATCACAGAGACAACCCGGTGAACTTTTTCTTGATTGATATCTTTTTCGATACTAGTATCGCAAATGAGCGAAACGGACTCCATGTCGAGACCGTTTCCATGGCCCATCCATCCGCCGGCGCCGGGCTTTCCGCGTCGAACCAGGAGTCCTGACGTGTCATCCACACTAGATTCGACCGCCTCCGCGCCGCGCGACGACGCCGTCTCGGGCTACGCCTGGAAGGCGCTGGCCGGTTCCGCCATCGGCTATGCGATGGACGGCTTCGACCTGCTGATCCTGGGCTTCATGCTCACGGCCATCTCGGCCGACCTGCACCTCACGCCGGGCCAGGCCGGCTCGCTGGTGAGCTGGACGCTGGTGGGCGCCGTCGTCGGCGGCATCGTCTTCGGTTCGCTCAGCGATCACTTCGGGCGCATCCGCGTGATGACCTGGACCATCGTCCTGTTCGCGGTGTTCACCGGCCTCTGTGCCTTCGCGCAGGGCTACTGGGACCTGCTGGTCTACCGGACCATCGCGGGCATCGGCCTGGGCGGCGAGTTCGGCATCGGCATGGCGCTGGCGGCCGAGGCCTGGCCCGCCAGGCATCGGGCACGCGTGTCTTCCTATGTGGCGCTGGGCTGGCAGCTGGGCGTGCTGGGCGCCGCCTTGCTCACGCCGCTGCTGATGCCGCACATCGGCTGGCGCGGCATGTTCCTGGTCGGCGTCGTGCCCGCGCTCGTGGCCTGGGTGATCCGCAACAAGCTGCACGAGCCCGAGGTGTTCGTGCGCAAGCCCAAGGTCCGGGGCTCGCGCCTGAGGTCCTTCAAGCTGCTGGTCAAGGACGCGCGGACGACCCGCACCAGCCTGGGCATCGTCGTGCTGTGCGCGGTGCAGAACTTCGGCTACTACGGGATCATGATCTGGATGCCGAGCTTTCTGGCCAACAAGCTCGGCTTCAACCTCACGAAGTCGGCCATGTGGACCTCGGTGACCATCCTCGGGATGATGCTGGGCATCTTCGTCTTCGGCCAGCTGGCCGACCGCATCGGGCGCAAGCCGAGCTTCCTGCTGTTCCAGGCCGGTGCCGTGGCGATGGTGCTGGCGTACTCCCAGCTGTCCGACCCGGTCTCGCTGCTGTGGGTCGGTGCCGTGCTCGGCATGTTCGTCAACGGCATGCTGGGCGGCTACGGCGCGCTGATCTCCGAGGCCTATCCCACGGAAGCACGCGCCACGGCGCAGAACGTGCTGTTCAACCTCGGCCGCGGCATCGGCGGCTTCGGCCCGGTGGTGGTCGGCGCGATGGTCGCCGCCTACTCGTTCCAGATCGCGATCGCGCTGCTCGCCGCGATCTACCTGGTCGACATGGTCGCCACCTACTTCCTCATTCCCGAACTCAAGGGCAAGGAGCTCGAATGATGCTCGCCGCCATCGACCACCAGTCGCCCGCGTGCAGGCCCGTGCATCCGCCGGTGCCTCAGGGTGAAGGCGCCTGCTTCCAGCGCAACGCGCAATCCGTGGCCTCGTATCGCTGCGAGGTCGCCGAGCACCGCTGGGTCAACGACCGGTACAAGTACCTGAAGCTCAGCGCGCCGGCCGACCTGGCGGGCGCGACCAGGCCCGGGCAGTTCTACCAACTGAAGTGCCCGACGACGAACGACCTCCAGCCCTTCCTGCTGCGCCCGATGAGCGTCTACGGCGTGGGGCCGGAGGCGGGCACGATCGAGTTCCTCTACAACGTCACCGGCACCGGAACCCACGCACTGGCCTCGCTGCCCGTCGGCGGCGCGATGGACATCGTCGGCCCGCTGGGCAACACCTTCACGCTGCCGCCGGGCGACGAACGCATCATGGTCGTCGCGCGCGGCGTCGGCCTGGCGACGATGGCGCCGCTGCTGCGGCAGGCGGCCAGGATGGGCATCGCGATCACGGCGGTGATGTCGGCGCGCGCGCCCAAGGACCTGATGCGCGACGAGTTCCTGCGCGGCGCCGAGGCGGACGTGCATTGCGTCTACGACTCCGACGGCAGCTCCTCGGTGGAGGCCATGGACACGCTGGTGCGCCGGCTGCTCGGCGAACGGCACCACGACGCCGTCTACACCTGCGGCTCGCACCGCGTGCTGATGCTGCTGCAACGCATCCTCGCCGACCATCCGGCCACCCGCGGCGAGGTGGCGATGGAACAGCGCATGGCCTGCGGCATGGGCGTGTGCCTGTCCTGCGTCCGGCTGTTCGACCGCGCGGGCGACAAGCAATTCCTGCGCGTCTGCCGTGAAGGTCCCGTGTTTCCCATCGGCGACGTGGTCGGGGAGGTGGAGTTTGGCTGATCTCAACGTCAGGGTCGGCGACGTCGGCCTGCGCAACCCGGTCATGCCGGCCTCGGGCTGCTTCGCCATCGAGTACGCGGAAGCGCTCGACTTCAACCGGCTGGGCGCGCTGGTGATCAAGAGCGTCTCGCCCAAGAGCCGTGCCGGCAACCCGACGCCGCGCGTGGCGGAAACCCGCGGCGGCATGCTCAACGCCATCGGCATTCCGAGCAAGGGCCTGGACTACTACCGCGAGACGGTGCTGCCGCCCTACACGCGCTTCGACACGCCCGTCGTGGTCTCGATCTCGGCGGACACGGTCGACGAGTTCGCCGACGCGGTGGCCGAGATGTCGCTGCCGGAAGTGGCGGTGATCGAGGCCAACATCTCCTGCCCCAACCTCGAGGCCGACGGCATGGCCTTCGCGATGACGCCCGAGACCACCTACAAGGTCGTGAGCGCAATCCGCCGCCGCACCCATCATCCCGTGTGGGCCAAGCTCACGCCCAATGCCTCGCATGTGGCAACGGTCGCGAGGGCCGCGGAAGAAGCCGGCGCCGATGCGCTCGTGATGGGCAACACGGTGCTGGCCATGTCGATCGACGTGCGCACCCGCAAGCCCATGCTCGGCAACGTGATGGGGGGGCTGTCGGGGCCGGCCATCAAGCCGATCGCGCTGCGCATGGTGCACCAGTGCTATCGCAGCGTGCGCATCCCGGTCATCGGCTGCGGCGGCATCGCGAGCGCGCACGACGCGGTCGAGTTCATGCTGGCCGGCGCGAGCGCGGTTCAGGTCGGCACGGCCTCCTTCATCGACCCCGGGGTGATGCAGAAGATCATCGACGGCCTGGTCGTGTACTGCGACGAGATGGGTGTGAAGAAAATCCGCGACCTGACCGGCCAGGTCAAGCTCGATCGCCAGCTCTCGGACCGCTGGCTGCGCTTCGCGCAGCAGTCGGGCTAGGGAGGGCAAGGACGATGAGCCTGCCGGGACTTCGCCCCATGGCCGAGAAGCTGTTCTCCGACGTGCGCGAGCTGACCTTCGACGGGGTCGGCGTCACGCGGCAGAGCTACGGCCGCGGCGAATCGGACACCGCCGACTATCTGCGCGCCTTCGCCGCGAGCGAAGGGCTCGAGGTCCGCGCCGACCGGGCCGCGAACCTCGTGTTCGGCCTGCCGCAGACCGCGGCGGCGAGCGCGGTCACGTGGTGCGGATCGCACATCGACTCGGTGCCGCAGGGCGGCAACTTCGACGGCTATGCGGGCGTGGTCGCGGGCCTCCTGTGTCTCGTCGCGCAGAAGGCCGGCGGCACGCCCTACGCGCGCCCGCTCGAGGTGATCGCGTTTCGCGGCGAGGAGAGCGCCTGGTTCGGCAAGGCCTACATGGGCTCCGGCGCGCTGTTCGGCAAGCTCAGCGAGAGCGACCTCGCGCTCAAGCAGCGCACCACCGGCGAATCGATGGAGGCCTGCATGCGCCGCTGCGGCGCCGACGTGGAGGCGATCCGCGCGCAGCAGCCGCTGCTCGACAAGGCGCGGATCAAGGCCTACCTCGAGCTGCACATCGAGCAGGGGCCGGTGATGGTCGCGCGCCAGCTCCCGCTGGCCGTGGTCTCGGGCATCCGCGGCAACGTGCGGCACAACCGCGTGGTCTGCCACGGCGACGCGCAGCATTCGGGCGTGGTGCCGCGCTGGCTGCGCCACGACGCCATGTTCGCAGTCGCCGACCTGATCATGCGCATCGACGAGCACTGGCGCGTGCTGTTGGAGCGCGGCACCGACCTGGTCGTGACCACGGGCATCGTCAGCACCGATCCGGCCGAGCATTCGATCTCGCGCATTCCGGGGCAGGTGAGCTTCAGCCTCGAGGCGCGCAGCAAGAGCACGGACACGCTCGAGGCCTTCTACCAGCTGATGCGCGCCGAATGCGGCTCGATCGAGCGCGAGCGCGGCGTGCGCTTCGAATTCGATCGGCGCCTGCTCAGCGATCCCGCGACCATGGACGAGGGCCTCTGCAGCGTGCTGTCCGAAGCCTGCGCCGCGCAAGAGGCGGCCTTCGAGCTCATTCCCAGCGGCGCGGGGCACGACGCCTCGCTGTTCGCCAATGCCGGCATCCCGAGCGGCATGTTGTTCGTGCGGAACCAGAACGGTTCGCACAACCCGAACGAAGCGATGGACATCGAGGATTTCATGCTCGGCGTCGGCGCGATGGATGCGGCCTTCGCCCGATTGAAGTGAGCCTTGCCATGACCCACCGTATCACCCTGCGCCGCCCCGACGACTGGCACCTGCATCTGCGCGACGGCGCCATGCTGCAGACGGTGCTGCCCTACAGCGCCGCGCAGTTCGGCCGCGCCATCGTCATGCCGAACCTCAAGACCCCCGTGACGACCACCGCGCTCGCGCGGGCTTACCGCGAGCGGATCGTGGCGGCCTTGCCGCCGGGCGCCGACTTCGTGCCGCTGATGACGGTCTACCTGTGCGACGGCACCTCCGCCGACGACCTGTGCCGGGGCTTCGAGGACGGCGTGCTGACCGCGGCGAAGCTGTATCCGGCCGGTGCGACCACGCAGTCGGAGCATGGCGTCACCTCGATCGCGAAGGTGGCACCGGTGCTCGAGACGATGCAGGCCATCGGCATGCCGCTGTTGCTGCACGGCGAGAGCACCGATCCGGCCGTCGACGTCTTCGACCGCGAGGCGGTGTTCATCGAGTCGACCCTGCGTCCGCTGCTGCACGACTTTCCCGCGCTCAAGGTGGTGCTGGAGCACATCACGACCGAGGAAGCGGCGGACTTCATCATGGCCGATGCGAGCGGCCGTCTCGCCGCGACGATCACGCCCCAGCACCTGATGTTCAACCGCAACGCGATCTTCACGGGCGGCATCCGGCCGCACCTCTATTGCCTGCCGGTGCTCAAGCGCGAGCGTCATCGCCTCGCGCTGCGCAGGGTGGCGACCTCGGGCGATGCACGCTTCTTCCTCGGAACCGACTCCGCGCCGCACCTTCGCACGCTGAAGGAGGCGGGTTGCGGCTGCGCCGGCATCTTCAACGCGCCGGTCGCGCTGCAGAGCTACTGCACCGTGTTCGAGGAGGAGGGCGCGCTCGACAAGCTCGAGGCCTTCGCGAGCCTCAACGGTCCGCGCTTCTACGGCCTCGCGTCCAACGAGGCGCGCGTGACGCTCGAGCGCGCGCCCTGGGAGGTGCCGCAGGACGTGGCACTTGCGGGGGGCGGGGCGCTCCATCCCTTCCTCGGGGGCAGCCGCCTGCCGTGGGCTCTGCGGGACGCGCCCGTGCCCGAGCCGGTCGCGGCGTGAATTCCCGTACCGCCTCGCGCCTCGCCGGTGACCGCGGATGTCGAAACTCGCCTATAGTTTCTTTTTCGATCCATAAAGTGGAAAACGAGATGGAAGCTGCGAATTCGACCTTCAAGTCATCGATCGACTACGTGGCGCTGGGCAACCGCCTGCGTGCCTACCGGGTGGGCGCCTCGCTGCTGGCCGAGGACGTGGCCGAGCGGCTGGGCATCTCGCGCGCGGTCGTGTACCGGCTCGAGAAGGGCGAGATCGTCAAGATCGAGACGCTCGAGCGCCTGGCCCACCTGCTCGACACCACGCTGGCGTCGCTGCTCGGCGTGGAGGTGGAGTACTACTCGACCGCGCTGGGCCTGTTCGAGCGCATGCGCCAGCTCGAGGAATCGTCCGACCGCATCCTCGCGCACTTCGAGCCGATCTCGCTGCTGCTGACCTCCGAGGACTACCTGCCGACCCTGCGCCAGATGCTGATCGAGGCATCGCCCAAGGGCGCGGGCAAGGGGCCGACCTCGGCCGACATCGACAAGATGCTGCAGATCATGCAGGAGCGCCGGGCCTTCTTCCAGCGCCGGCGTCCGCACATCGTGAGCCTGATCGGGCTGCGCGAACTCGAGCGTTTCGTCGATACCGGCCTGGTCGGCCGCATCGACCTGCCCGAGAGCGTGCGCACCGAGCGCCGGCTGGCGGCGCGCCGCGAGGTCGAGCGGATCGCCGACCTGATGGAGAGCGAGCCGATCGACGTGCAGATCGGACTGATCGACGACGCCATGCCGACCGCGACCTTCCAGGTGTTCTCCGGTCGCGCCGGCAGCGTGCTGGCCGTGAGCCCGTTCCGGCTCGGCGAGCTGCCCAACGTGCGCAACGGCATCGCGACCGTGACCGCCTCGCCTGAGGCGGTGCGCATGTACGAAGCCATGATCGGTAGGCTCTGGAAGGCCGCCTACAAGGGCAAGGCGGGTGCGACGCACCTGCGCAAATTGCTCGACCGAATTCACTAGCCAAAGGCTCGACCGCCATGACCATTGCCCCAGACCCGATCCGCCTCGAGGTCGCCGCCCGGCTGCTCGATGCCGGCTGCGTGACCTTGCGCACCGACGAGCCCTTCCGGCTTCCTTCGGGATGGGCGACGCCGGTCTACATGGATTGCCGGCGGCTCGTTTCCTTTCCCGAGGCGCGCCGCGCGCTGGTGGACCATGCCATCGAGCTGCTGAAAACCGATGGCTGCCTGGCCGGTGTCGGCTCGATCGCGGGCGGCGAGTCCAGCGGCATCGCGCTGGCGGCCTGGATCGCGGATGCGCTGGACCTGCCGATGCAGTACGTCCGCAAGCGCGCGATCGGCGCCCGCCAGGTCGAGGGCGTGGTGCGCGCCGGCGAGCGCGCGCTGCTGGTCGACGACATGATGGCGGCCGGCGCATCGAAGGCCAATTTCGCGCGGGCGCTGCGCGGCGTGGGTGCCGAGGTCAGTGATGTGCTCGTGCTGTTCGACTACGGCATGTTCGGCGCCGGCCGCATGCTGGCCGCACTGGGGCTGAAGGTCCACGCGCTGGCGAACTGGCACGACATCCGCGCGGTCGCGGCGCAACGAGACAGTTTCGGCCGCGAGGTGATCGCCGAGTTCGACGATTTCCTGCGCGATCCGGTCGCCTGGTCCGAGGCGCACGGCGGCAAGGGTTTCATCACTGACCACATCGAAGGCAACACACCATGAACTTCCAGGAAATCAGCACCCGCTTCGAGAACGACCTGTCGGGCTCCGACGCCTTCAAGCTGCTGTACCGCGGCGCCTTCGACCTCATGAAGTCGGATCTCGACAACGCGGGCCTCTACTTCGTCATCGGCGTGGCGGCGCAGGCCTTCGTCCAGAAGTACGAGGACCAGGGCATCACGGTGGAGTTCGCCGACAACGCCAAGGCCACGATGGTGGCCCTGAATACCCGGATCCTGGCCGCGCTGGCCGCCGAGCCCGCGCAGCGCTTGCGCATCCTCGGCGAGGTCGCGACCGAGTACGAGTGGAACGTCACGGCGTTCTGAACGCGTTCCGTTGGTCATTGCGCGCGCTTGCGTCATGACCCACTCGCTCAGAGATCGAGGACGAGCCGCGCGGAACAGCTGCGCGACACGCACGGCAGCATCAGCGTGCCCGATGCCTTCTCGGGCTCGGTGAGGAAGGAGTCGCGATGCTCGGGTTGGCCCTCGAGCACCGTGGTCATGCAGGTGCCGCAATGGCCTTCCTCGCACGAGGTCTCGATATGCACGCCGTGGGCGCGCAGCACCTCGACGATGCTCTGGCCCGCTTCCACCCGCGCCGAGATGCCCGAGGCGGCGGCGCAGACCTCGAATGCGGCCTGCGGCGCCAATGCGGCGGGAGGTGTCGAGCCCGCGCCGAAATACTCGAAGCGGACCTGGTCGGCCGGCCAGTTCGCCGCGGCCTGCCGCACGAGCTCCATGAAGGGGCGCGGTCCGCACAGGTAGAGGTACTTGCCCGGCGCCGGATTGCCGACGATCGATGCCAGCAGCTCGGGCAGCGCGTCGGGGCTGTAACCCTGGTGGTGCCGCACGGAAGGGGCCAGTGCCGCGCCCTCGAGCTGCCGACGGAAGGCGACGTGTTCCGCCGACTGCGCAAAGTAGTGCAGCTCGAGCGCTCGTCCGGCGCCGCTCAGGTGCGAGGCCATGCACAGCAGCGGCGTGATGCCGATGCCGCCCGCGACGAGGATGAAGCGCTCGCCGTCCGGCGCGAGCGGGAAGTGATTTCTCGGCGCGCCGATGGTGAGCACATCGCCTTCCTTCACGGACTCGTGCATGAACCGGGAGCCACCGCGCGAGCGCGGATCGCGCTTCACGCCGATGACATAGCGCCCCTCGCCATGGGGCGCGCAGAGCGAATACTGCCGGGTCTCGCCGCCGCCCACATCGACGTCGATGTGAGCGCCGGGCTCGTAGGGCGGCAGCGGCTCGGCGCCGATGGCGACCAGCTCGAAGGAACAGATGTCGGTGGCCTCGGGCACCTTGCGTTGGACTTTGACTTGCATGGGTATCGACGGAGTGGGTGGTGAGTGAATGGGGTATTCAGGCGGCGGGCCCGGCTTCGGCCGCGACCTCGCAGATGTAGGAGCGGTGCGGCGCCGAGCCGCTGATCGGGTCGAGATCGCCGTCGTCGACCAGCAGGTTGAAGTTGGAGCCCTGATCGGAAAGCGGTGCGTGCGCAGGCAGGCCCAGCTGCTCGTTGCCCTGCCACCAGCCGTACTGCGCGCAGACCACGCGCGGATCGAGGCTGGGATCGAGCGTGGCCTTGAAGCGCACCGAGCCGCTCGGCGAGCGCACGCGCACCCACATGCCGGGCTTGATGCCGCGCGCGGCGGCGGTGGCGGGGTTCATGGCCACGAGCGGGTCGGGTGCCTTGCTGCGCAGCGATGCGACCTGCCGGTGCTGGCTGTGGCAGTACTGCGGCAGCTTGGCCGAGGTCAGCACGAGCGGAAAGTCCGGGCTTCCTTCGCGAAGCCGCAGCTTCGGTAGCGGCGGCACGTACACCGGCAGCGGCGACTGGCCATTCCGGTGCAGCAGCGCCGAATAGATCTCGACCTTGCCGGTGTCGGTCGCGAAGCGGAAGCCCGCGCCGTGGTGCTTCTGGTAGCGCGTCTTCAGCGGATAACGGATGCCTTCGGGGTGCTGCCTCAAGGCCTCGAGGCCGATCCCCAGCGGCTCGAGCATGTAGCGCATACCCTCGTCGATGTCGCCGCCCCAGAACCGGTCGGCCAGCCCGAGCCGCTTCGCGAGCTCGAAGACGACCCAGGCATCGGAGCGACTCTCGCCCACCGGCGCCACCATCCGCGGTCGCAGCTGCACCAGTTCCTCGGCACCCTGGTTCACCTCGAAGCCGATGCGCAACGCCTCGCGCTCCCAGGGCGTGCCGATCGGCAGCACCACGTCGGCGTATTGGGCGGTCGGGGTCAGCGTCAGGTCGGCATGCACGAAGAAGTCGAGCTGGCGCAGCGCCTCGGCACCGCGCAGCGGGTTGGCATGCGCGAGCAGCAGGTTGGCGCCGAAGCCGACCACGCCGCGGATCGCATAGGGCTTGGCTTCGAGAATGGCGCGGTACAGCGTGTCGCTGCCGATGCAGCCCTGCGCGGCCGGGCCGAGTGGAAGCTCGTCGATGCCCACGCACTTCGCGAGCTGCGCCGCCGACAGCAGCTCCTTGCCCGATGCCTTGCGCGCCGGCGGATGCGCGAAGTCCACGTTGCCGCCGGCCGCGTCGAAGCTGCCGGTGAGCGCATAGAGCAGCGCGATGGCGCGGTCGGTCTGCGTCGCGTTGGTGTGTTGGCCGACGCCCGACCACGCGTAGTAGCTGACGGGGCGGTGCGCGAACAGCAGCCGTGCCGTGTCGCGCACCTGCTGCGCGGGGACCCAGCACAGTTCCTCGGCGCGTTCGGGCGACATGGCCTCGCACAGCTCGGCATACAGCGCGAAGGCGGGCCGGCATCGAACGGGGCCCGTGGTCGCCTGCAGCGTCCTGGTGCCGAAGAGCGCGAGGGTGCAGTCCTGCGATGCGTAGCTGGCCGTGCCGGTGTCGTAGGGCACGATGGATTCGCTCGCCTCGTCGAAGGCCACGAGCCGCTGCGAGGCGAGGCCCGTGATATCGGCTTCGCGCAGGAACGCGCCCGTGTCCTCGCGCACCAGCAGCGGCCCGTTCGAGTGCCGGCGGATGAAGTCGATGTCGTATTCGCCGTTGCGGATCATCTCGCCGGCGATGGCCAGCGCCAGCGCGCCGTCCGAGCCCGGCCGCACGCGTAGCCATTGGTGGGCACGCATCGCGAAGCCGGCCTTGCGCGGATCGACCACGACGATCTTCGCGCCGCGCGCGAAGGCCTCCGTCACGCCCGTCGCATGGTCGAGCCAGGTGGCCGACGGGTTGTGGCCCCACAGCACGATGCACCGCGTGTTCGAGAAGTCCGGCGCGCCGATGCCGCGCCCGAAGGTGAAGCCGTGGGCGACGTCCTTGTGCCAGTTGCAGATCTCGGTGCCGCGGCACAGGTTCGGGCTGCCGAAGGCATTGACCAGACGTTCGATCCAGACGATGCCGTCGGACAGCGGCGAGCCGCTCGGCGAAGTGATGGCGAAGGACACCGACTCGGGACCGCGCTCGTCGCGGATGCGCCCGATGCGTTGCGCGACGAGGTCCAGTGCCTCGTCCCACGAGGCCTGGCGCCAGAGCGGATCGGCGGCATCCTTCGGCGCCGTGCGTATCAGCGGGTGCAGCAGCCGCTGCGGATTGGCGACCAGCTCGGGCGCCGCGCGGCCCTTCACGCAGAGGGCCTTGCCGGTCGGGTGGGAGGGGTTGGCTTCCTGGGCGATCAGCACGCCGTCCTCCACAACGCTGATCGAACCGCAGCGCGAGCGGCAGAGGGCGCAGAAGCCAGGGATTTTTTCGGCCATAGTTCCAGTGCCCAGGCGGACGCGGAAGTCCGGCCCGGCGCATGATTATATATAAAGTGAAGAAAGTATATATACTTTGAGAAAAGGCGCAACATGAAGGAAAGCAGCTCGCAAGTGGCCGCGGGGTCGGTCTACGAGACGCTCCGCTCCGAGATAGCGATGGCCGTGCTCGAACCCGGCGCGCCGCTGAAGCAGGACCACATCGCGGCGCGCTTCGGCGTCAGCCATGTGCCGGTGCGCGAGGCGCTCTCGCGGCTCGTCGCCGCGGGGCTGGCCACGGCCCGGCTCAACAAGGGCACCTCGGTGGCCTTCCTGAGCGCGCGCGAGGCGGTCGAGCTGATCGAGCTGCGCTGGCTGCTCGAAGGGCGGCTCATCGAGCTGGCCGTGCCGCATCTCTCGCGCGCCGACATCGCGCGCGCCACCGGGCTGCTGGACGAGCTCGGCAAGGCCAGGCAGGTCGAGGAGGTGTTCCGCCTCAACCACGAGTTCCACGCGAGCCTCTATGCCAAGGCCGACCGGCCGCTGCTGTTGCAGTCGGTCGAGTCCGCGCGGCTCAACCTCGGGCGCTATCTCTACCTACCGTGGAAGTCGAAGACCAACGTCGATCGCTCCGAGGCCGAGCACAAGAAGCTGCTGCGCCTGTGCCTGGCCGGCGATGCGCAGGGCGCGAAGGCGATGGTGATGGAGCACGTCATGCACACCGGCCAGCTGATCGTGGAGATCATCGAGCAGCAGAAGGCGAGCATCGCCATCGACTAGCCACAGAGGAAGCACGGGCTGTTGCTTCGCGATCCATGATTCGTCGCGATAATGGCACCCGTGCACGCCCTTCGAAAACTCTCGACCCTGCATCGCCTCGTGCTGGCGTGGTTCGTGCTGTCCCTGTCCGTCGCGGTCGCCTCGCCGATCGTCAAGCCTCAGCAGATCGACATCGTGTGCTCGGCCTCGGGCCACGTCACGATGGTCGTGCAGACCGAGGATGGCGCGGTGCCGATGGGCAGCATGGGCATGGACTGCCCGTTGTGCGTGATCGGCGGCCTGCCGCCAGCGATCGCGCAGGTCGAGGTGCCGATGCCGGCACCGCTGTCCTACGCCCTGCGTTCGATCCCCGCCGCGCGCATCGCCGCGGCCACCGCCGCGCCGCTGCCGGCGCGCGGGCCTCCTTCCTTCCTCTTCGCCTGAACCGCTGAATCCGTCGCGCGACGGACCCTGGCGTCGCCTCGCGGGCGCGCCGGTCCGCGCGCGGCGCCCATCGTTCGTCGACGGCATGCGCGGCCACGCGCCGCCGCGCCGTCAGCGCAGCCATGCGCTGCGAGAAGAGAGATCCCGTGCCTTTCATTGCCATTTCCCACGGCCGTGGTGCCGAGCGCCTGCGCGCGCGTGCGCTGTCCTGCTTCGCGCTCGGCGCCTTCGCCGCGCCGTTCGCGCAGGCCCAGGTCCAGACCACGCTGCAAGCGATCGAGGTCGACCCGCCAGCCGCGCCCGCGCCCAACGGGCGTCTCAACCTCGACACGCCCTCCGACACCGGCAGCCGCCTGGGCCTGACGCCGCGCGAGACGCCGGCCTCGGTCAGCGTGGTCGACCGCGCCACCATCGAGGCGCGCGGCGCGCAGGACACGCAGGAGATCCTGCGCGCGGTGCCCGGCATCACCGCGCACAACGCGCCCGGCAACATCGGCGTGAGCTACCGCGGCTTCGGCGCCGGCTCACTGAGCCAGATGTTCAACGGCATCAACGTGCAGTACTCGATCGCCGCGCGGCCGGTCGACAGCTGGATCTACGACCGCGTCGAGGTCATCGGCGGGCCCTCGAGCTTCCTGTTCGGCGCGGGCGCGGTCGGCGGCTCGATCAACTACATCAGCAAGCTCGCCGAGCCCGGCGACCTCACCGAGGCCCGGCTGCGTCTGGGCACGCAGCAGCTCAAGGAGGCCTCGATCGGGCTCAACCGCCGCATCGCGGGCGACGGCGGCGCGGGCAGCCACTACGCGCGCATCGACCTCAACCGCAAGGACGCCGACGGCTGGACCGACGGCACGCGCACGCGCGCCACGCAGCTCGCGGCTTCGCTGCTGTCGGACTTCGGCGGCGGCGTCACGCACACGCTGGCCTACGAATACCAGGACGAGTGGGTGGACCGCCCGTACTGGGGCACGCCGCTGCTCAATCCCGTGGTTGGCAGTCTGCGCGTGGACCCGGCCACGCGCTTCAGGAACTACAACAGCGCCGACGGCATCTACGCGCAGCGCGTGCAGTGGCTGCGTTCCATTGCGGACTGGCGCGTGTCCGGGGCGCTGCAGCTGAAGAACACCTTCTATGCCTACGACGCGCTGCGCGACTACCGCAACGTCGAGAGTTACCGCTTCAACGCGAGCAACACGGCCGTGATCCGCTCGGGTGCCCTGCTGCAGCGCCATGACCAGCAGGTGGTGGGCGACCGCATCGAGGGCCTCTACAAGGGGCAGCTCGCGGGCCTGCGCAGCGACTGGTCCTTCGGGCTGGACTTCAGCGTCAACAAGCAGACGCGCTTTCCGAACAGCCTGCCGGCCACCGTGAGCACGGTGAATCCGTACCTCTTCGCCACCGAACCTTTCTTCGCGGTGCCGGGCATGCGGCCGGGCTTCAATCCCGACCGCGACAACAAGGTGACGACCACCGCGCTGTCGATCGAGAACCGCACGGCGCTCGCGCCCTCGCTGCACCTCGTGAGCGCGCTGCGCCACGATCGCATCGAGCTCGAGCTGACGAACCGGCGCGCCATCACCGCCGCCGCGCCGGCCAGCTACCGGCGCAACTACAACCCGACCACGGGCCGCGTCGGCCTGGTGTGGGACTTCGCGCCCGGCGCGAATCTCTATGCGCAGTACGCGACCGCGGCCGACCCGCCCTCGGGCGTGCTGTCGACCGCCTCGTTCGCCGACGTGATGAACAACAGCGAGCTCACGACCGGTCGGCAGGCCGAGGTCGGCGCCAAGCTCGACTTCTGGCAGGGCAAGGGCACGGCAACCGTGGCGGCCTACCGCCTCTCGCGCAAGAACATCGCCACGCAGGACCCGAACAACAGCGCGCTGACCGTGCTCGTGGGCGAGCAGTCGTCGAAGGGCGTGGAGATCGCAGTGGGCCTGCAGCCCACGCCGCAGTGGTCGCTGCAGGGCAACCTGAGCCATGTCGACGCGAAGTACGACAACTTCGTGCAGAACGGCGTGTCACTCGCGGGCCGCACGCCGACCAACACCCCGGCCGTGGTGGCCAACCTCTGGGTGTCGTACGCGATCACGCCCACGCTGCAGGCCAGCGTGGGGCTGCGCCACGTGGGCAAGACCTACGCCGACGCGGCCAACAGCGCGCGCTGGCCTTCGTACACGCTGGTCGACCTGGGCCTGTCATGGAAGATCAACCGCTCGGTCACGCTGGTGGGCCGCGTGCGCAATGCCACCGACCGCATCTATGCGGCCAACCTCGGCAGCACCTTCGCCTACCTGGGCGCGCCGCGCACCGGCGACCTCAGCCTGCATGTCGCGTTCTGAGGAGGGCTGGTCGATGGCCCATTTCAAGCGCTGGCTGTTCCTGCTGCACCGCTGGCTCGGCATCGTGGTGTGCGCCTTCTTCGCGATGTGGTTCGTCTCGGGCGTGGTGATGATGTACGTGGGCTATCCCAAGCTCACCGAGTCGGAGCGGCTGCAGCACCTGCCGCCGCTGGCCGCCGATGCCGTGCTGCTCGGGCCGCACGAGGCGCTCGACGCGGCGGGTATCGCGGGGCCGCTCAAGGAGCTGCGCCTGGCCGTTGCGAGCGGCGGTCGCACCGTGTACCTCGCGCAGCCGGCGGACGGCAAGGGCAGCATCGTGATCGACGCGGCCACCGGCACGCCGCTGCGCCATGTCGACCGCGAACTCGCGATGGGCAGTGCCGCGGCCTTCGCCGGGCCGGGCGTGGGCCTGGTGTACGAGGGCACGCTCGACGAGGACGCCTTCACCCATTCGCGCGCACTCGATGCGCACCGGCCGCTGCACCAGGTGGCGCTGGTCGATGCCGCGCACACGCGGCTCTATGTCTCGGGCCGCACCGGCGAGGTGGTGCGCGATGCGCCGCGCGCCGAGCGGCTGTGGAACTACGCGGGTGCGTGGATCCATTGGCTGTATCCGTTGCGCGGCGGCGCGCTCGATCCGTACTGGGCCGACATCGTCAACTGGCTCTCGATCCTGGGCATCGCGGTCACGCTGATGGGCACGGCCGTCGGTCTCCTGCGCTGGCGCTTCGCGGGCCGCTACCGCAGCGGCTCGCGCTCGCCGTACCGCGGCTTCATGATGCGCTGGCATCACATCACGGGCCTGCTGTTCGCGGCCGTCACGCTGACCTGGATCTTCAGCGGCCTGATGTCGATGAACCCCTGGCGCGTGTTCGACAGCGGCGCGCCCGCGCTGCGCACCGAGGCGATGAATGGCGGGCCGCTCGGGCCGCCGGCCGGCGCCGCATCGCCCCAGGCGCTGATCGCGGCCGCGGGCGGCACGGTGCGCGAGCTGCACTGGACCCGCACCGCGGGACGCGATCTCGTGCTCGCGCGCGGCACCGCGCTGCGCCCCACGGTGCTCGATGCCGCGAGCGCCGCGCCCACGGCGCTGGATGCCGATGCGTTGAAGGCCGCGGTCGCGAGGCTCTCGAGCGCGCCGGTCGCGCGCATCGAGGTGCTGAACGCCTACGACAGCCACTACTACACGCGCGAGCCGCACACCATGACCGGCGGCGGCGACAAGCCGCTGCCCATCTGGCGCGTGGTGTTCGCGGACGAGGCCGGTACCTGGGCCCACGTCGATCCGCGCACCGGCGCCTTGCTGAACCGCAGCGACAGCCATCGCCGCGCCAGCCGCTGGCTGTTCGCGATGCTGCACAGCTGGGACTGGCGCCCGCTGCTCGAACGCCGTCCGCTGTGGGACCTGGCGATGGTGCTGCTGAGCCTCGGCGGCGCGGCGCTGAGCCTCACGGGCGTGGTGATCGGCTGGCGCCGGCTGGGCCGCAAGCTGGCACCGAAGCCGGCGGCCCGGCGCATTCCCCCATTCACTCCCTCGAAGGAACATCCATGACCCGCGTACTCCCGACGACCCGCCGCCGCCTGCTGCTGGGCACAGCCACGCTGCCCCTGTGGGCCGCGCTGGCCGCCTGCGGCGAATCCGAGCCGAAGCCGAGCTTCACCGGCACCGACATCACGGGCGCCAACTACGGCCGCGACTTCGCGCTCGCCGATCCCGACGGCAAGCGCCGCACGCTGGCCGACTTCAAGGGCAAGGTGGTGATGATCTTCTTCGGCTTCACCCAGTGCCCCGACATCTGCCCGACCGCGCTGACGCGCGCGGCGGAGGTCAAGCAGCAGCTGGGCGCGGCCGGCGACGACCTGCAGGTGATCTTCGTCACTGTCGACCCGGAGCGCGACACGCCCGAGGTGATGCGCGCCTACACGGCCGCCTTCGACCCGAGCTTCCTCGGCCTGCGCGGCGACCTCGCGCAGACCGAGGCGACCGCGAAGGAGTTCAAGGTGTTCTACGAGAAGGTGCCCACGCGCACCTCCTACACCATGGACCATTCGGCCTTCACCTACCTGATCGACCGCAAGGGCCGCATGCGCGTGGTGATGCGCCATGCGCAGAGCGCGAGCGAATTCACCGCGGACGTGCGCGCGCTGCTGGCGGCGGGCTGAGGGAAAGTCCTCATGCGCGGCGTCGCTCGCGCATAAGTTTTTGCCCGTCGCGCAAAAGACGCGCCGCGCGGCCGTCTATAGACTGCCCCGCATGCAGACCGACCCGACGCCCGCTGTGGCCCCACCGTTCTTCTCCCCCTCGCGCCGCGAGGGCGAGCTCGTCTTCGTCAGCGGCCAGATGGCCTTCGACGCCCAGTGGCGCATCGAGGGCGACACGGTCGGCGAGCAGACGCGGCGCTGCCTCGGTCGCATCGGCGAGATCCTCGCGACCGAGGGCCTGGGGCTCGCCGATGTCGCGAAGACCACCGTGTGGCTCTCGCGCGTGGAGGACTTCGCCGAATTCAACCGCAGCTATGCCGAATGCTTCGACCCCGCCGCGGGCCCCGCGCCCGCGCGCTCGACGGTGCGCGCAGACCTGATGGTGCCGGGCGCGCTGGTCGAGATCGAAGCCATCGCGCATGCACGCCGCGCCCACCGCGCACCTGGAGCCTGACGCCATGAGCACCGTATCCCCCGCCGCCTCCGAGCTGCCCGACCTCGACCTCGAGGCCATCCGCGAGACCGCGCGCGCCAATGCGCAGGCACTGCTGCGCACGCCGGTCGCGCCGCTGCACGGACCCACGGTCGAGCGCCTGCTCGGCCGCGCCGACGTGCACATGAAGCTCGAGCTGTTCCAGCGCACCGGCACCTTCAAGGCGCGCGGCGCGCTCAACGTGGCGCGCCGGCTTTCGCCCGAGCAGAAGGCGCGCGGCATCACCGCGATGAGCGCCGGCAACCACGCGGTGGCCGCGGCCTTCGCGGCGCGCGAGGCCGGCGTCTCCGCGAAGATCGTGGTGCAGGCCTCGGCCAACCCGGCGCGCGTGGCGATGGCGCGCGCCTACGGCGCCGAGCTGCTGATCGCGCCCGACGGCGCCACCGGCTTCGCGATGGCCGAAGCACTGGTGCGCGACGAGGGCCGCAGCTTCATCCATCCCTTCGAGGGCGAGGGCACCTCGCTGGGCACTGCCACCGTGGGGCTCGAGTTCGCCGAGCAGGTGCCGGGCCTCGACACGGTGCTGGTCGCCGTGGGCGGCGGCGGCCTCGGCAGCGGCGTGGCCACGGCGATCCGCAAGCTGGTGCCCGGCTGCCGCGTGATCGGCATCGAGCCCGAGGGCGCCGACGTGATGCAGCGCAGCTTCGAGGCCGGCTCGCCGCAGCGCATGGAGAAGCTCTCGACCATCGCCGACAGCCTGGCGCCGCCGATGACCACGCCGATGGCCTACGGGCTGTGCCGGCGCCACATGGAGCGCATCGTGACCGTGAGCGACGACGAGATCTGCCGCGCGATGGCCGTGATGTTCCGCGATGCCAAGCTGGCGGTGGAACCGGCCGGCGCGACGGCGCTGGCCGCGCTGCTCGGGCCGCTGCGCGAGGAATTGCGTGGGCAGCGCACCGGGCTGATCGTCTGCGGCGCGAACCTCGATGCCGAGACCTACGTGCGCCAGCTCGCGCGCGGCGAGCAGTTGCTCGAGGCCTGAGCGCCGGCTTTTCCTCTTCGTTGCGTTCGTTGTTCCGTGGCCGGTGGGCGCGCGTCGCGCCCGCCAGCCGCCCGTTGCCGTCCGTCCCTTGTCTTTCGGAGATGTCCCGATGAAGCGTCGCGCCTTCCTGCCCCTGCTGCCCGCCGGCGTGATCGCCGCTGCCTTGCCGCCCCTGGCCGCGGCACAGCCTTCCGCCACGGCCGGACGCACCATCCGTCTGGTGGTGGGCTATCCCGCGGGCGGCACGGCCGACGCGGTGGCGCGTCTCTATGCCGAGGAGCTGCAGAAGCGCCTGGGCGCCACCGTGGTGGTGGACAACCGCCCCGGCGCGGGCGGCCAGATCGCGGCCGAGCAGTTCCGCGCGCTGCCGCCCGACGGCAGCGCGCTGCTGCTGGGCAACAGCCACATGTTCTCGACCCTGCCGCTGACCTCGCGCTCGGTGAAGTACGACCCGGTGAAGGACTTCGCGCCGGTGGCGCGGCTCGCGACCTTCGAGGTGGCGCTCGCGGTCAGTGCGGCGCAGCCCGCGAAGACCTTGCAGGAGTACCTCGCGCTGGCGCGCGCGAAGCCCGAGGCGCGCAGCTTCGGCGTGCCCGCCGCGGGCAGCTCGCCGCACTTCGTGGGCTACGTGGTCGGCAAGAAGGAGGGCATCGAGCTGCTGCCCGTGCCCTACAAGGGCGGCGCGCCGCTGCTGGCCGACCTGATGGGCAACCAGATTCCGGCCGCCGTCGATGCGCTCGGCGGTTTCCTGGGCGCGCACCGCGCGGGCAAGATCCGCATGCTGGCCGTGACCGGCCCGCGCCGCGCGGCCAGCGTGCCCGAGGTGCCGACCTTCGGCGAGCTCGGCTTCGGCGCGCTCGGCAGTTCGAGCTGGGTCGGGCTGTTCGCGCCACCCGGCACCTCGCAGGCGCTGGTCGATCGCGTCAGCGCGGCCGTGGCCGAGATCGCGGCGCTGCCGTCCACCACCGCGGGCCTGGCCAACGTGGGCTTCGATCCCGCGGCCGGCAATCCGCAGCAGTTGCGGGAGACGGTGCGTGGCGAACTCGCGCTGTGGCAGCCGATCATCCGGGAATCCGGCTTCCAGATCGATTGATGAGCGCAGCGCCGATAATCCCGACCGACACGCTGTTCAGCGCCGACTACGCGACGGCGCGCCGCAAGTTCCTCGCCGCCTGCGCGCTGCGCGGTCTCGCACCCGAGGTGCATGGCCATCCGCTCGCGGGCGCGCAGGGCGAGGCGCTCGCCACCGACGTGGTGCGCATCGGCCCGGCCGACGCGCAGCGCGTGCTGGTGCTGACCTCGGGCGTGCATGGCGTGGAGCTGTTCGCGGGCTCGGGCTGCCAGATCGACTGGCTGCTGACGCAGTCGGCCGACGACCTGCCGCCCGACACCGCGGTGGTGCTGGTGCATGCGATCAATCCCTGGGGCGCCTCCTGGCTGCGGCGCTACACCGAGGACAACGTCGACCTCTGCCGCAACTTCATCGACCACGCGCAGGCGCCGCCCTCGCACAAGTACGCGCCGCTGCATGCGGCGATCGCGCTCGATCCCGGCGATGCCTCGGCCGTGGCCGCGGGCGATGCGCTGCTCGCGGACTTCGCGCGAGTCCATGGCAGCGAGGCGCTCTACAACGCGCTGATGGCCGGGCAGTACAGCTTCGCGCAGGGCATGGGCTTCGGCGGCCAGGCGCCCACCTGGTCGCGCCTGACCATCGAGGCCGTGCTGCGCCGCCATGGCGCCTCGGCGCGCGAAGTCTGCCTGGTCGACTACCACACGGGGCTCGGCCCCTACGGCTACGGCTCGCTGGTCGCGCTGCAGCAGGGCGAGGCGCTGGCGCGCATGCGCGCGGCGTTCGGCGAATGGGTGGTGGCGGTGCACGAGAGCGGCGCGCCCGAGGATTTCGCGCCGGTCACGGGCCACAGCACGCCGGGCTACGAACGCGCGCTGCCGCAGGCGCGCGTGACGGCGGCCGTGCTCGAGTTCGGCACCGCGCGGCCGCAGCGCATGCTCGAGCTGCTGGTGCGCGACCAGCGCGAATGGGCGGCGGGCATCGGTCGCATGCAGCTGTCGGACACGCGGCGCGAGCTGCTGCGTTTCTTCTACCCGGGCGAGCCCGCGTGGCAGCGCAGCCTGGTGGACCAGTCGCGGCAGGTGATCGCGAACGCGTTGCGCTGGTTGCGCGCGACCTGAAGCCGCGCGGTCCTAGGCGTCGTCGACCTGCGCCAGCGAAGCGCGGAAGGCCTGCAGCAGGTCGTCGAAGTCGGCGCGCCTGCGGCCTTCCGCGACCGACAGCGCCGACACCGTCACCGGGATGCGCGGCGAGACGCTGCGCACCGACAGCGATTCGCCGCGCGAGAAGCCCGCGGTGAAGGAGTCGATCACGCAGGGCCCGAAGCCGTCGAGCGTGAGCAGCAGCGCGGACTGGTAGGTCTGCGCCGAGAGCCGCGTGCCCGCGAACACCGCGCTCTCCGACAGCAGGCCCAGCAGGGCCTTGCCGACGAGGTCGTCCTTGTCGATGCCGATGAAGTCGCGCGCCGCGATCTCGGCGATCGGCATGTCCGCAATGTCGGGGCGTTTTTTCGCCCCGGCTTCGCGGCGCTCGACCCACACCAGGTGGCCCGTGCCCACCACCTCGGCATCGACCGGAGGCGCGTCGATCTCGCCATAGGCGATGCCCAGGTCGCATTCGCGCAGCGCCACCGAGCGCGCGATCTCGTCGGAATGGAGGATCTTGATCGAGACCGCGCTGCGCGGATGGCGGGCCTTGAACGACGCGAGCGCGCGCGACAGGCAGGTGGTGGACAGCGAGGGCACGATCGCGACGCGGAACTGCGCCAGGTGGTCGGGCCGCAGCGACTGCGCGAGGCGCCGCAGTTCGTCGACCTGCTCGAAGATCTTCTGCGCCCGCAGATGCAGCTGCCGTGCCTCGGGCGTCGGCTTCATGCCGCCCTTGTCGCGCACGAACAGCGCATAGCCGAGCTGCTGCTCGGCATGCTTGAGCGTCTGCGTCACCGCGGGCTGCGTGACGTTGAGGATGCGCGCCGCGGCACTCACGCTGCCCGACAGCATGATCGCGTTGAAGACCTCGATGTGCTTGAGTTTCATAGGGGGGCCATTAGAAGACCTTATCGCGTTGCGTCAAATTCTGATTTGACGCTCCCGGGCCCCGGATCGGAGACTTCGATGCATGGAAGACAGACGGGGCGCGCCGATCATGGCGCACGCCGGAAGTCGATGGCAACAACCGGCATCGGGAACCTATGGCGCATTCATTGGCGGTGGACGACACCGCACGACACGAGATCGATCCAGGCCTGTTCGACACGCCCGAGGTGCGGCAGGCCTGCGTCGACCTCGCCGCCTGCTTTCGCATGGCTGCGAGGCTCGGCATGGAAGAGGGCATCTGCAATCACTTCTCGGCGGTGGTGCCGGGCTTCGACCACTGCTTCATCGTCAATCCCTTCGGACTGGCCTTCGAGGAGATTCGCGCTTCCGACCTGATCATCTGCGACTTCGACGGCCGCGTGCTCAAGGGCGACCGGCCGCCCGAGATCACCGCGTACTACATCCATGCGCGGGTGCACAGGAGCCTGCCGCGCGCCCGCGTCGCGTTCCACACGCACATGCCGTACGCGACCAGCCTCGCGATGGTCGAGGGACAGCCGCTGCAATGGGCCGGGCAGACCGCGCTCAAGTTCTACGGACGCACGGCAGTCGACGACTTCAACGGCCTCGCGCTCGATGCGATGGAAGGCGACCGCATCGCGGCCGCGATCGGCGATGCCGACGTGGTGTTCATGCGCAACCACGGCGTGATGGTGGTCGGCGCGACCATCGCCGAGGCCTGGAACGACCTGTACTACCTCGAGCGCGCCTGCGAGGTGCAGGTGCTGGCCGAGTCCACGGGCCGCAAGCTCAGTCCCGTGCCACCGGCACTGGCCGCGGCCACCTATGCGCAGATGCGCAGCGGAGGCAACGAGAGCGCGGTCCAGCATCTCGCGAGCATCAAGCGCCGCCTGCTCAAGACCGACTCCGATTACCTGCTCTGAACGTCACCCCGTACCTCACATGAAATCCCGTCTCCCGCACTTCGCCCTCGCCGCCCTCGCAATCGCCAGCCTGGGCGCGCACGCCGCCGAACTGACCGGCCGCCTCAAGACCATCAAGGAGCGCAACACCATCACCGTGGCCTACCGCGAGTCCTCGATCCCGTTCTCCTACCTCGGCGGCAACGGGCAGCCCATCGGCTATGCGCAGGACATCTGCCAAAGAATCGTCGAGGACATCAAGACCGCCATCGGCAGCCCGGACCTCGTGGTGAAGCGCCAGGCCGTGACCTCGCAGAACCGCATCCCGCTGATCCAGAACGGCGCCATCGACCTCGAGTGCGGCACGACGGTCAACAACCCCGAGCGGCAGGCGCTGGTGAGCTTCAGCACCACCTACTTCGTGGTCGGTACCAAGTTCGTTTCGCGCAAGGCCGACAAGCTCGCCACGCTGCAGGACCTCAAGGGCAAGACCGTCGTGGCGACCACGGGATCGAACACCGTGATGCGCCTGCGCGGCATCGACCGCAAGGAAAGCCTGAACCTCAACCTGATCCAGGCGAAGGATTTCTCGGACAGCATGCTGACCTTCACCTCGGGCCGTGCCGATGCCTTCTTCGAGGACGACATCAACCTGGTCGGGCAGATCTCGTTCTCGCTCAACCCGGCCGATTTCGCCTTGAGCACCGACACCCTGAGCCGCGATCCCTATGCGGTCATGCTGCCGCGCGGCGAGCCCGAGTTCAAGGCCGTGGCCGACAAGGCCATCGCGCGGCTGTTCGCCAGCGGCGAGATCAAGGCGCTCTACGACAAGTGGTTCCAGTCGCCGATTCCGCCGCGCGGCGTGAACCTGCATTTCCCGATGAGCGATGCACTGGCCAAGGTGATCGCGAAGCCGACGGATTCGCCGAATCCCTCGGACTATTGAAGAAAGGGATCCGCATGCCCGGCACCCGCAAGGTCGGCATTCTGGGCGGCATGGGGCCCGCGGCCGGCGCGGATTTCCTGCGGCTCTTCGTCGGCGCCTGCGAGGCGCGGCTGCGGGCCAGCGGCAGTCCCGTTTCCGACCAGGCCTTTCCAGAACACTGGCTCGCGCAGTTGCCGGTGCCCGACCGCACCCTGGCGCTGCTCGAGGACGGCCCTTCGCCCGTCGAAGGAATGACGAGCGGCATCGAGGGCCTGCGCAGCCACGGCGTCGCGAGCATCGCGATCGCGTGCAACACCGCGCATGCGTGGCACGCGAAGCTGCAGCGCTCGCATCCCGACGTGGAGCTGCTGCACATCGTCGAGGAGACCGCGAAGTACCTCGCGGCCCAGCGCATCGAAGCGGTGTGCCTGCTCGCGACCCAGGGCACGTACAGCCTGGGGTTCTATCAGGCAGCATTGGCGGAGCGCGGCATCGACTGCCATCTGCCGACGGAACCGGAGAGAGAGCAGGTCATGCGCGGTATCCGCGATGGCGTGAAGGCCGGGGATCTCGGGCTCGCGACGCGGTTGTTTGCCGAGGTGGCGCGGCGGATGGTCGAGCGGCATGGGTGCGACAGCCTGCTGCTGGCTTGCACGGAGATACCGCTGGCGCTGCATGGGGTGCCGGGGCATGCGGGGGTGCGGTTGGTGGATCCGGCGGAGGTGTTGGCGAGGGCGTTGGCGGGGCGGGCCTATGCGGTGGGTTGAGTTCGGACATGGCGCTCCTCCATAAGGAGGAGTGGCAATCCGGAAGTCGGGAACCGCTCATCCTCTGATGTAGCATCCGCGCGCTCGAATCAAGAGGGAGAGGTTTCCGATGGAAAGAGGGTTGCGTTTCTCGCCGGTCGTCATTGGCCTGGCGGTTTTGCTGACGGCATGTGGTGGGGGCGGTGGAGGAGGAGGTGGTGGTTTCCCCTTGGTGGGCGCAGCTCCTTCGACCACACCGACGTCTTCGGATCCGACATCCACGCCAAGTCCCGAAACGCCATCGGGGCCTTCGGAGCCCACGGGGCCTTCAGGTCCCACGCCCGGTACGGATCCCGATCCGGGTTCTCCCAAGCGGACGACTCCCTATTCATACAAGGTCGGAAGCGCCACCTACGAGAACCGCGAGGCGTTCCTGGCCGAATTGAGCAGCCCGACGATGGCGGGAAGTCTCTTTTTCTCGACCACGGGTGCCGTGGAGGGCGGGCAGACGGTCGTCAAGGCGGTCTACGAAAAGAAAGGCAACGCCACGAAGTACGAGCATCGCATGGCATTGGCGACCGAATCCAGGTCCGCCGCAGGCCTCAAGGCGCAGGGGGCCGAAGGCTTTATTCCGACCGCTATCTGGGTGGATCCTCTCAAGCCGTGGATGGAAGCGATTTTCAGCAAATCGCTGGATGTTCCAACGAAGTACGAGTACGTCGAAGTCGACGATCTGACTGGCAAGGTCGATCCCGAAGCCGTGGCGCCGCTGAACGTGCTGGGACAGCAGGGCTACTGCAAGCTGGATTTGACTTTTGATGGGAAGACGGTTCTATCGAGGGAGTCGCCTACATCGGCGCGGTGCACTTTCGAGCTGCAGCCGACGCGTTCATTGGTGTTTCGCGAGTTCGTGGGCCAGTTGAACGATCAAGGCCAGCGAGGCTACAAGTTCGCCTACAACACATCGACGTTCACTTCCACGGGCGCCAAGTACGCGACGATTTTCGTGCGAGACGAATCACAGAAGACGACGTTCCGCTACGAGATCGAAGCCAGTACGCTGGCTGGCCTGGGCACCCAGCAGGCGACGGAAGAATATCTGGCGGTACTGAATCGCCATGGTGCGGCAGGCGCCCGGTGGGTGACCGATTTTTCCGAGGACGGGAAGAGTTTCCGGGTTTTCATGACCGCCTACGATTGCAGTGGCCTCTTGTGCAATTGATTGGAGGTGGTGTTGATCGGCACAGACCTTCTCTGCTCACCGATCAACACCCCTCGGCATGAAACAGACAGGGACCGCAAGCCCCTGTCGTTGACCGCGTCTCTCGCGGGCTGACTCAGAGCCCCAGCGCCTTCGCCACCCCCGCCCCATACGCCGGATCGGCCTTGCTGCAGTTGTCGATGTGCCGCCGCTTGATGAACTCCGGCGCATCGCCCATCGCGCGTGCCGTGTTGTCGAACAGCGCCTGCTGCTGCTCGGGCTTCATCAGGCGGAACAGGTCGCCGGGCTGCTTGTAGTAGTCGGCGTCGTCCTCGCGGAAATTCCAGAAGTCGGCGTCGCCGCGCAGCTTGAGCGGCGGCTCGCGGTAGTCGGGTTGCTCCTGCCACTGGCCGAAGCTGTTGGGCTCATAGTGCAGGGTGCCGCCGTAGTTGCCGTCCACGCGCATGGTGCCGTCGCGATGGTTGCTGTGCACCGGGCAGCGCGCGGCGTTGACCGGGATCTGGTGGTGGTTGACGCCAAGGCGGTAGCGCTGCGCGTCGGAGTACGCGAACAGGCGCGCCTGCAGCATCTTGTCGGGCGACACGCTGATGCCGGGCACGAGGTTGTTGGGCGCGAAGGCGCTCTGCTCGACGTCGGCGAAGAAGTTCTCGGGGTTGCGGTTGAGCTCCATCACGCCGACCTCGATCAGCGGATAGTCCTTCTTGGGCCAGACCTTGGTGAGGTCGAAGGGGTGGTAGGGCACCTTCTCTGCATCGGCCTCGGGCATGACCTGCACGTAGAGGGTCCACTTGGGGAAGTCGCCGCGACCGATCGAATCGAACAGGTCGCGCTGGTGGCTCTCGCGGTCGCCGCCGACGAGCGCGGAGGCTTCGGCGTCGGTGAGGTTCTTGATGCCCTGTTGCGTCTTGAAGTGGAACTTGACCCAGAAGCGCTCGTTGGCCGTGTTGACGAAGCTGTAGGTGTGCGAGCCGAAGCCGTGCATGTGGCGGTAGCTGGAGGGAATGCCGCGGTCGCTCATCACGATGGTGACCTGGTGCAGCGCCTCGGGCAGCGAGGTCCAGAAGTCCCAGTTGTTGGTGGCGCTGCGCATGTTGGTCTTGGGATCGCGCTTCACGGCCTTGTTGAGGTCGGGGAACTTGCGCGGATCGCGCAGGAAGAACACGGGTGTGTTGTTGCCCACCAGGTCCCAGTTGCCTTCCTCGGTATAGAACTTCAGCGCGAAGCCGCGGATGTCGCGCTCGGCATCGGCCGCGCCGCGTTCGCCGGCCACGGTGGTGAAGCGCGCGAACATCTCGGTCTTCTTGCCGACGGCGCTGAACAGCTTGGCGCGCGTGTACTTGGTGATGTCGTGCGTGACGGTGAAGGTGCCGAAGGCGCCGGAGCCCTTGGCGTGCATGCGGCGCTCGGGAATGATCTCGCGGTTGAGGTTGGCGAGCTTCTCGATCAGCCAGACGTCCTGCATCAGCAGCGGGCCGCGCGGGCCGGCCGTGAGGCTGTTCTGGTTGTCGACCACGGGCGCGCCGAAGGCGGTGGTCAGGGGGGTCTTGTTCTGGGGATCGGATGGGTTGCTCATGGGGCGTCCTCTCGTCGTGGGTTGAAAGCGGGTCCACTCTACGAGCATCCGATGACCTTTCCAAACGACCTCCGTGGGGGGACGGGGGATACGATGGAATGATGCGGCGAGGCGCGGAATGGAGTAGGCAATCGGTCCGGCCCTCCGCGCGCCATCGCCGGCCCTAGCCGCGCATTCGTTCGACCGCGTCGATCCAGCGCACAAAGGCCGCCATCTGGTCGGTGACGAACTTGCGCGTGGTGTCGTCGGTGCAGCGGCCGCTCTCGGCATCGAACTTGGTGGGCGCGTGGCCGATGAAGACCTCGGGCTTGACCAGCGGCATGGCGTTGAGGAAGAGCATGACCTTGCGCAGCTCGTACTGCACGCGCGCGCCGCCCAGCGGGCCGGGCGCGGCGCTGACGATCGCCACCGGCTTGGCGTTGAAGGGCTGGTCCTCGCCGCGGCTGAGCCAGTCGATGAGGTTCTTGAGCCCGCCGGGAATGCTGGAGTTGTACTCGGGCGTGGCGATCAGCACGCCGTCGGCGGCGCGGATGCGCTCGCGCAGCGCGGCCACAGGCGCCGGCAGGCCGCGCGCGTAGTCGTCGGCATCGAAGACCGGCACCTCGCGCCATTCGAGCAGGGTGAGGGAGGCGCCCTCGGGCAGGACCTCGCGCGCGAGCTGGACCACGTGGCGGTTCACGGAGGCGGCGCGCAGGCTGCCGCAGAGGGCGACGATGTCGCGGGTTGTCATTCGGAATCCTTGGAGCGTTGGAACGGGGAAGGGATGAGCGGGCTCACTCGAGCGTGATGTTGTTGTCCTTGACGACCTTGACCCAGCGCTTCGACTCGGTGCCGACCAATTGGGTGAAGTCCGCTGGAGAGCCGCCGACGGGGATCAGCCCGAACTCGCCGAGGTAGCGCCGGTATTCGTCGGATTCGGCGATGCGGCGCGACAGGCTGGCAAGCAGGTCGACGATGGGCTGCGGCGTGCCCTTGACCGCGAACACGCCATGCCACGAGTCGCCCTCGAAGCCCGGGAAGGCCTCGGCCACGGTCGGCACCTGCGGCAGCGACTCGAGCCGGTGCGTGCTCGACACGGCCAGCGGCCGGACCTTGCCGGCCTTGATGTAGGGCAGCACGTCGGCAATGGGCGAGAACGCGGTGCTGACGCGGCCGCCGAGCACGTCGGTCAGGCCGCCGTCGCGGTAGGGCACGTGGTTGAGCGCGAGGCCGGCGCTGTTGGCGAAGTAGGCCATCGACATGTGCGGCACCGTGCCCACGCCGTACGAGGCGTAGCTGACCTCGCCGGGGCGGGCCTTCGCGTCCTTGATCAGGTCGGCGAGCGTCTTGTAGGGCGACTGCACCGGCACCGAGACCACCAGCGGGATCGACAGCATGCGCGTCACCGGCACCAGGTCCTGCGGCTGGTAGGGCAGCTTCTTGTAGACGAAGGGGTTGATGGTGAGCGTGCCGCTCGCGGTGTAGAGCAAGGTGTAGCCGTCGGCGGGCGCGGTGGTGACGGCCTGCGTGCCGACGATGGTGGAGGCGCCGGCGCGGTTGTCGATCACCACGGGCTGCTGCAGCTGCTTGGAGATGCGGTCGCCCCAGTAGCGCGCCATCACGTCGGGTGCGGTGCCGGCGGGAAACGGCACCACCACGCGGATCGGCTTGCTCGGGTACTTGTCCTGCGCCTGGGCGCAGACGAAGGCGGCGAGGCCGAGGACCAGCGTCCAGGCGGCGCGTTGGAAGAAGAAGGGACGGATCGCGGTCGGCATGGTGGTCTCCGGTGCGCCGGACTTGGGTGCCGGCTGGTTGAAGCGCGGGGTGCGCACGGTGCCAGCGAATCTAGGTGTTCCATCGCGCGCAATGAAGCGCCCCCGGCGGAAAGCTTTGTTCCGCCTGCAGGAAAACTCGGGTGCGGGAGTATCCTCGGCGCCTCTTCGAACCCGCCCACGGACCCAAGCGATGGACACGCCGTTCAGCCTGCCTTCCGCCTATCGCCTCGCCTCGACCCGCCGCTGGGGCCGCACCCAGGGCCTGACGGTGACGCCGACCGGCGCGGCGCGCGGGCGGCGCGAGTTCCTGTGTTTCCGGCCCGGCTTCTATCTGTCGCTGGGCCATGTCACGCACCTGGAAGAGAGCCGCGAGGTCTACCGCAGCGGCGACTTCATCAAGCTGCATTTCCGCCTCGAGGGCGAGAGCCGGGTCGGCCAGCCTGGCAGCACGGGCGCAGAGACGGTGAGCGCGATGAGCGTGAGCACCCTGCTGCAGCCGCCCGGGGCGGCCAAGGAGGAGTTCTTCGCGAGCGAGGTGCGCGAGCGCTCGGTCACGCTGTGCTGTTCGCGCGATTTCCTGTCGGAGGAACTGGGGCTGCTCGAGCTGCCGCTGGACGGGCCCTTCGGCGCCTTCATGCAGGCGCGGCCCGATCGTTTCGAGCTGCTGCGTTTTCCGCTGAGCACGGCGCAGCACGGGATCGCCGATGCGCTGCTCGACGATGGATCGGGCGATCGCTTTCGAGGGCTCTATGCCGAGGCCAAGGCCTTCGAGCTGCTGCATGGTTTCCTGACGCGCGGTTTCGGCGATGCACCGGTCGATGGCGCCACGGCCGCGGCTCGCGAGCGGCTGGCGCCGCTCAAGGACCATATCGACATGCATTTGGGCGAGGTCTTCGACATGCGCGGCCTCGCGCGCCGTTTCGGGCTCAGCGAGAGCCGCCTTGCGCGCGGCTTCCGGCAGGCCTATGGCAGCTCGCTGTTCGAGTACGTGACCAGGGCGCGGCTGGCACGCGCTCGGGTGCTGCTGGAACAGGGGCGCCAGAGCGTGACCGAGATCGCGCTCGACGCGGGCTACGGGCATGCCGCGAACTTCAGCACCGCGTTCAAGCGCCACTTCGGGTTGAGCCCGCAGGCGGCGCGGCAGGCTTCGCGCTCAGGCCAGCGCGAGCACTGACGCGACGGTTCAGACCACATCGGCCGGGGCGATCAGCACCCGCGTGTACTTGTTCATCGCCTCGACCTCGAGGCCGAGCCAGCGCGCGACCTGTTCGACCGACGTGCCGCGGCGAAGCTGGCGCAGCGCGAAGGTGTGCCGCAAGCGGAACGAACCGCCTTCTGCGCTGTCGAGCCCGGCCTGCGCGAGTAACTCGCGGGCGCAGCGGTATTGCGATTCCTTGCCCCAGGGCTTGCCGGTACGCGTCGAGGGAAAGAGCTGCTCGCCCGGGATGCCCAGTTCGGCGCGGACCTGCAGCCAGTGCTTGAGCAGTTCGGCGGCCCAGGGCGCGATCGGCGTTTCGCGCGGCGGCAGGTTGCCGTTGCCGGGCACGGCGATCTTCCAAGGGCGGTCGGCCACGCGGCCGCCCGCGATGGTGGGTGCGTCGAGCGCCAGCGCGCGCACGTCGCCCGGGGCGAGGCCGGCACCGAGCTGCAATCCGACGGCCGCGTGGTTGCGCAACTGCTGCCAGGTCAGCGGCTGGCCGCGGCCTTCCGACGAAGCGCCCGGGCGCGGGCGCGCGCGCGAGAGAAACAGGATCAGGTGCTTGGCCTCGGACGCCGACAGGAACTCGGGCGGTGGATCGGCACTGGCCGCTTCGGCATAGCGGATCTCGGGATGGGCCAGCAGCCAGTCGGCCGCCGCCGTGCTGGGCGGCAGGTCGTGCATGGCGCAGCGATGGCGCAGCACATGGTCGATCAGGCGCACCAGCCGCAGCGCATGGCGCGGCGAGAGCGACAGGTCGCTGCTCTTGATGCCGTAGCGCGCGGCCTTGAAGGCGTCGAGGTCGGCGGGTGAGAGGGACTCCAGCGTCACCCGCGGCGACTGGCCCAGGCACCACGAGGTGAAGCCGTTCCACATGTCGCGGTAGACCGCCATCGACGAGGCCTCTCGCAGGGTGCCCGCGGCGCTGCGCGCCGCAAGCCATTCCTCGAAAGCCGATTCATGGGGGGTGCCGACGGGGTCGGTATCGAAGAGGGAAGGCGTGACCATGGAAATACGCTAACGGCCTGCGTTTGGGTTTTGAGGAACGGCCTTGGACTTGATGAGCAATTTAGCTCCCTGAAATCCAATTACGGCCGTTAGTTTATTTATAGGGATGGAATCCTGCAGCAACAAGACATCCGGCGCGAGCGCTTTCGCGACCTGTATTTCCGAATTGCCGCGATCCGATGGTTGGACCCACTGTTTTCGGTTGGCAACTTATCGGGCAGCCGTTTTCAAGAATCGCCGTGGGCTGCCGAGGCCCCCGCTGACAGGTCAGGGGCCCGGCACACGGCAATTTCCGCTGCATGCTGAGCCTGAACACCCTGTCACCCATGCTGGCCGCCTCGCGCCCCATCGATCTGCGCGAGGAGGGCTGGGTCTACGAGCAGCGATTGAGTGGCTGCCGCCTCCTGGCGCAGACGCGAACGCCCACGCGCTCGGGCAAGGTGCAACTGCAGACGCGCGATGGGTCGGACGCGACGGGTTGGTTTCCCGAGGTGGTGGAGAGTCTGGCCCAGTTGAAGGAAGGCCCCTGCATCCTCGATGGGGTGGCCTGCGTGCTCGACGACAAGGGCCGCTGCGATGGCGAAGGACTGAGCGAGCGCGCGAGGCGGCGCGGGTGGTATCGCGGTGCCCGGCCCGTGTTCTATTTCGTCTTCGATCTGTTAATGGCGCAGGGCGCGGACGTCACCGGCGAACCGCTGTCGCAGCGCAAGCAAAGGCTCTCGCGACTGCTCGGGACGCCCCTGCTCAATGTGATCCCGGTCCATCACTACGAGCGTTCCGAAGCCATGGCCCTGCTGCGCCAGGGAAGGAACCAGGAGGATTTCGCGGGCTTGATGGCCAAGTGGAGAACGAGCGTCTATCGCCCCGGTGTTCGTTCGGCCGATTGGGTGGCGCTCAATGCGCGGGAATCGCACGCGGGCCTCTAGCGAGGTGTTTGCGCGGAACCAGTCCGGGCTTTCGCGAGTCGCATCCGGCGATCGGCGGGCCACCGGCTTGCGTGTGTCGGCATCTTTTCCGACAGGCGCGTCGAGGGCCGCTGACTACGCTCGTCGGCAGTTCCCGGGTGATACCGGGTGTTCCGATTCCAGCCAGCCTGTTCCTGTGTCACGCGACATGTCCTCGATGCCTCTGCCTCCGTCCCTCCATCCGTTCTTTCTCCGGAAACAGCCGAAGGCGCCCGCATCGGGCGGCACCGGGCGCGATGCGCTGTCGCATTCGGAGCGGCATCAGGACTGGGAATTCCACTACAGCCTCGCACCGGTGCCCGCGCGCGCCACCTTCTCGGGCACCGCGCAGATCCATCGCCAGGGCGAGCGCCATTGCGAACTGCCGATCTTCGAGCCGCAGTGCAATACGCTGGCATCGATCGACCTCTTGCGCGAGCAGTGCCTGGCGTGGATCGAGAGCCGCTCGGCGGCCGCGGGTCCGCCACCTCCCGCCAACTGAAGCGCATGGACTGGATCTCCTGGCTGCAGTGGCCCGCCTTCGTTGCCTCGGTGGGCGCCTCCTGGCTGGTGGCATCGAATGCGAAGGACAGGCGCAACGCGGGGTTCTGGGTCTTCCTCGCGAGCAATGTGCTGTGGGGCATCTGGGGCGTGTATTCGAGCGCCTGGGCGCTGATCGCGCTCCAGGTCTGCCTGGCCGTCATGAACCTGCGCGGTCTCGGCAAGACCAAGGAGGCCTCCTCGCAGAACTGAGCGGCAACGGACTTGGCGCGGAAAACAGCCTCATCGGTCAAAAATAGCCAATAGGGCTAAAATGGCCAGATTCCTCCCTCGGAGAAGTCCATGGCTGCCCTCTGGCCCCCGCTCGATCAATTGCCGCGTCAGAACGCTTCGCAGGTCAAGAACCGCTGGGGCGAGGTCGTGCGTCAGGTGCGCCAGTCGGGCAGCGTGGCAATCACCCACCACGCCAATGTCGAGATGGTGCTGCTCGACGCGGCCACCTACGAGCAACTGACCACCGACCTGCAGGCCCTGCGCTCGCGCGAGGCCAACGTGCTCGAGGAACTCGGCGCGCGCTTCGACGCGCGGCTGGCGGTGCTGCAACAAGAGGACAGCGCTGGCAAGCTCGACAGCCTGTTCGAAGCGCGCGGCAAGCAGCGCCAGCGTCCGCGGGCCGGCGAAAGCTTCTGATGGGCGCCGCCGCGGCACGGCGGCCGTTCATCTTCGTGCTGGCCGGCGTCAATGGCGCCGGCAAGAGCTCGGTCGGCGGCGCGATGCTGGCCGAGCACGGCCTTGACTGGTACAACCCCGACCGCTTCGCGCGCGAGCTGGTGGCCGCGCTGGGCATCGACATCGCCGATGCCAACGGCCGAGCCTGGGAACACGGCCGCGCGCGGCTCGAGGCCGCCATCGAGAGCGGCCGCAACTTCGCCTTCGAGACCACGCTCGGCGCCCGCACCATCCCCGACCTGCTGGCGCGCGCCGCGCGCAGCCATGACGTCTCGATGATCTTCTGCGGCCTGGCCTCGCCCGAGCTGCATCTGCGCCGCGTGCGCGCACGCGTGCTGCGCGGCGGCCACGACATCCCCGAAGCGAAGATCCGCGAGCGCTGGACCGCCTCGCGTGCCAACCTGATCCGGCTGCTGCCGAATCTCGCGCGGCTGCAGGTGTTCGACAACAGCGCCGAGGCTGCGCCGGGCGAGGAGATCGACGATCCCGTGCTGGTGCTCGAAGTCATCGGTGGCCGGGTCACGCATCCGGCGCCCGAGGACACCGCGGCGCTGGCCGCCACGCCCGCGTGGGCGCGAGCCATCGTGCAGGCGGCGATCGAGCGCGCTCGGTCGCCGGACGGCACCGCCTGATTCAGGCAGGCACAGCGCCGGGCCGAACCGTCTCGCCCGCGATCGCGCGCCGCGCGACATGGGCCACGCCCTCGGCATCCAGCAGGTAGTGGCGGTACAGGTGCGTGGGCGGCGCGATCAGGCTGTACTCGTCGTGGATGCCGTGCCGCACGAGCCGCACCGCCCCGCCGACATCCGACAGCACCTCCGCCACCGCGGCGCCGAGGCCACCGAGCACGTTGTGCTCTTCCACCGTCATCAAGAGCTTCGATCGGCCGGCCGCCTCGAGCACCGCCGCGCGGTCCAGCGGCTTCACCGTGGCCATGTCGAGCACGCCGACCGACAGCCCCTCGGCGCGCAGCGCCTTGGCCGCCTCGAGCGCGGAGTGGACCGGCATGCCGCAGGCCATGATCGTGAGATCGGTGCCCTGACCATGCGCGATCGCCTTGCCGATGCGGAAATCGATGCCACCCGCGTAGATCTCCGGATCGCGGCCGCGCCCGATCCGGAAATAGATCGGCTCGGGCCAGTCGACCGAGGCCTTGATCGCGGCCTTCAGCTGGTGGCCGTCCGCGGGCGAGATGATCGTGAGCCCGGCGATCGAGCGCATCGTGCCGATGTCCTCGGTCGCATGGTGCGAGGTGCCGTAGAAGCCGAGCGAAATGCCCGTGTGGTGGCCGATCAGCCGCACCGGCAGCGCGCTGTAGGCCACGTCCATGCGGATCTGCTCGCAGCACAGCAGGCCGAGAAAGGAGGCGAAGGTCGCCACGAACGGCATCTGGCCCGTGGTCGCGAGGCCTGCCGCGGCCGACACCATGTTCTGTTCCGAGATGCCGAACTGGATGTAGCGCTCGGGAAAGGCGGCCGCGAACTTGTTGAGGCCGTTCGAATACTGCAGGTCGGCCGAGCCGGCCACGACCGGATGGCCGGCCTCGGCCAGTTCGATCAGGGCGTCCGAGAGCATGCTCAATCCGGGCGTGGTGGCGTTGAGCGAGCGGTACTGCCAGCTTTCGGGGGAAAGGGGTTGGGACATCGGGTGGGCCTCGTGGTCAGATTTCGGTTTGCATGATTTCTTCGATCGCGCGCGCGGCGTCGTCGGGCGA
Source organism: Variovorax sp. ISS6 (assembly GCF_056523145.1). Taxonomy (NCBI): domain Bacteria; kingdom Pseudomonadati; phylum Pseudomonadota; class Betaproteobacteria; order Burkholderiales; family Comamonadaceae; genus Variovorax; species Variovorax sp. ISS6. Next base: position 471,485 of record NZ_JAWRZC010000002.1, on the reverse strand, counting down.
CAGGTAGCCCAGGTGCCAGCCGGGCTCGGTCTCCATGTACGACACGCCCTTGCCCTTCACCGTGTGGGCGATCACGCAGGCGGGCCGCTCGCGCCGCGCGTCCTGCTTGAGGCGGCGCAGCAGTTGCGTGAGGGCCGAGAGGTCGTGGCCGTCGACCTCGTGCGTCTCCCAGCCGAAGGCGCGCCACTTGTCGGCCAGGCCCTCGATGCCGATCACGTCGTCGACGCGGCCGTCGAGCTGGAAGCCGTTGCGGTCGACGATGGCAATGAGCTTCGAGAGCCGGTAGTGGGCCGCGAACATCGCCGCCTCCCAGACCTGGCCCTCCTGCATCTCGCCGTCGCCGAGCATCACGAAGGTGTCGAAGCCGCGCTTCGCGATGCGCCCGCCGAAGGCCATGCCGGCACCGGCCGACAGTGCGTGGCCGATCGAGCCCGAGCTGAAGTCGATGCCCGGCACCTTGCGCATGTCGGGGTGGTCGCCCAGCGGATTGCCCAGGCGGGTGTAGCCGTCGAGCGTGGCGCGGTCGATGTAGCCGTACTCCGCGAGGATCGGGAACAGGCCCACGGCCGCATGGCCCTTGCCCATGAGGAAGCGGTCGCGATCGGGCCAGCGCGGCTCGTTGGCGCGGATGTCCATCACGTCGTAGTAGAGCGAGGCGAACAGCTCGGCGGCGGAAAACACCGAGCTGTAGTGGCCGACCTTGGCGATCTCGATCAGCCGGATCGTTTCGAGGCGGATGAAGCGGGCCTTCTCGCGCAGGCGTTTCAGTTCGTCGGCGGACGGGGCGGGCGGTGATTCGGACGGAAATGGCATATCGGTTGCGTGGCTAAGAGGGTGAAAGAAGCCCGCGCGCATGGGCATGCGGCGCGGGCGGGCGTGGGGTTCGGGAGCGTCGTGCCGGGCCTGCGTCCTCCATCGGGTTTTCCATCAACGGGTCGGGCGAAAAAAGACTTGTCTCGCTCGAAATCAACATATAGGATATATCCTACATCACCGATCGAGACCTGCAAAGTCCGATTTCCCACCCACTGTCCAGAAGGTCGTCCATGACAGTCGTATCCGCGCGTTCCCGCTGTCGCGCAGGCATTTCCAAACTCGCCGCGCTGCTCGCGCTGGCCGCTGCCGCCACCGCGTCGATGGCGGCCGATCTCACGGTCGTCGGCTTCGGCGGCGCCTTGCAGGAAGCGTTTCGCAGCGCCTACTTCGAGCCGTTCAGGAAGCAGGGCGGCATCGCGCTGGTCGAGGACAGCTACCCCGGCGGCTATGCGCGGCAGAAGGCCATGGTCGAGACCGGCAACGTGACCTGGGACCTGGTGCAGATGGACGAGAACGAGATGGCCTCGGCCTGCGAGCAGGGCCTGCTCGAGCCCATCGACCGCAAGCAGTTCGCAAAGGCGCAGGACATCAACCCCGCGGCCTTCGCCAAGTGCGGCGTGGGCGCCTTCGTCTGGTCGAAGGTGCTGGCCTACGACGGCCGCAAGTTCGGCGACAACGGGCCGCGCACCTGGGCCGAGTTCTGGGACACCCGGCGCTGGCCCGGCAAGCGCGGCCTGCGCAAGCAGCCGCGCATGACGCTGGAGATCGCGCTGCTCGCGGACGGCGTGCCCGCCGCCGATGTCTACAAGGTGCTCGCCACCAGGGCCGGCCAGGACCGCGCCTTCGCCAAGCTCGACCAGCTGCGGCCTTCCATCGTCTGGTGGGAATCGGGCGCGCAGCCGCTCGAATGGCTCGAGAGCGGCACGCTGGCCGCCACCGCCGCCTACAGCGGGCGCATCGCCTCGGCCAACCAGCAGGGCAAGCAGTTCCGCTTCAGCTGGGACGGCCAGCTCTACAGCATGGATTACTGGACCATCGTGAAGGGCAGCCCGCACCGCCAGCAGGCCTACGCGCTGCTCGACTCGATGTTCGACGCGCAGCGCCAGGTCGCCTTCGCGCAGGCCATTCCCTACGGCGTGACCAACACCCGCGCCGCCGCCGCGATGCCCGAGGCGCTGCGCCCGCTGCTGCCGACCTCGCCGCAGAACCTGCGCAACGCGCTGCTGCTCGACACCGCCTTCTGGGTCGACCACGAGGAAGAGCTGCTGCAGCGCTTCACGCGCTGGGTGTCGCAACGTTGAGGCCCGCGACGATGTCCACCGGTTCCTCCGCCGCCTCGCTCGCCGTTCCCGCCCTGCCGGCGGGTGCCGGCGCGGCCCTCAGGCGCTCGACCCACCGCGCGGGCCGGCGCCAGCGGCTGGTGTCGCTGCTGCTGGTCGCGCCGCTGCTGCTCTACGGCGCCGTCTTCTTCCTGCTGCCGCTGGCGATGATGGTCCATCGCGCCATCGACAACCCCGAGGTGCGCGAGGCGCTGCCGCGCACCGCGCAGGTCCTGGCCGACTGGCAGCCCGCGGCCGCTTCGCTGCCCGCCGACCCCGCCTTCGCCGCGCTGGCCGCCGACATGGCGCAGGCCCAGGGCACGCGCGCCATCGGCGAGCTCGGCCGTCGCATGAACTACGAGATCAGCGGCTACCGCACGCTGGTGATGAAGACCGCGCGCCGCGCCGGCACCGACGCGCCCGCCGCACCCGATGCCAGGGCCTGGCTGCTCGAGGTCGATCCGCGCTGGGGCGAGTCGGCCTACTGGAGCGCGCTGCGCCGCGCCGCCACGCCCTACACCGGGCGCTACCTGCTGGCCGCGCTCGACATGGCGGAGAACGACGAGGGCCGCATCGCGCGCGCCGAGCCCGACCAGCGCATCTACCTCGACATCCTCTGGCGCACCCTGTCGATCGCGGGCGCGGTCACGCTGGCCTGCCTGCTGCTCGGCTATCCGCTCGCGGCATTGCTCGTGAAGGCACCGAAGCCGATCGCCTTCGCGATCATGCTGGCGGTGCTGCTGCCCTTCTGGACCTCGCTGCTCGCGCGCACCACGGCCTGGATCGTGGTGCTGCAGGAGAACGGGCTGATCAATGCGCTGCTGCAGGCCATCGGCGTCGTGAACCAGCCGCTCGCGCTGATCTTCAATGCCACCGGCCTCTACATCGTGATGGTGCACATCCTGCTGCCCTTCGCCGTGCTGCCGATCTACAACAGCCTCAAGAGTATTCCGCCGCACCTGATGCGCGCCTCGTCCTCGCTCGGCGCGCACCCGGTGCGCGGCTTCCTGCACGTCTACCTGCCGCTGAGCCTGCCGGGCGTGGCGGCCGGCGGCCTGCTGACCTTCATCGTGGCCGCGGGCTACTACATCACGCCCTCGCTGGTCGGCAGCGCGCGCGAGCAGATGCTCGGCTACTTCGTCGCCTTCTACGCCAACAACACCGTCAACTGGGGCATGGCCTCGGCGCTCGGCCTGATGCTGCTGGCCTGCGTGATGGCGGTGTACCTGGTGGCGGCTTCCACGCTCGGCGTGAAGCAGCTCGCGGGCATCAAGTGAAAGACGGGAACCCCTTCGCATGACCCACCGCCAATTCGCCCGTGCCGCCGGCGCCGTGCACTACCTGTACGGCGCGCTGATGGTGTGCTTCCTGCTGCTGCCGCTGCTCGCGATGACGCCGATCTCGCTGAGCGCCGGCTCCTTCCTGTCCTACCCGCTGCCGGGCTTCTCGACCCAGTGGTACCAGCGCGTGTTCTCGCCCGGCCCCTGGCTCGACTCGCTGCGCAACAGCCTCGTGGTCGGCGTGTGCTCGACCCTGATCGCCACGGTGCTCGGCACGCTCGCGGCCTTCGCCTTCGCGCGGCGCAACCTGCCGGCGCGGCGCACGCTGCTGGGCTTCCTGATGGCGCCGATGATCGTGCCGCCCGTCATCACCGGCCTGGGCATGTACTTCCTGTTCTCGCGCATCGGGCTCACGGCCTCGCTGCCGGGACTGGTCATCGCGCACGCGGTGCTGTCGACTCCCTTCGTCGTCATCACGGTCACGGCCACGCTGCAGCAGTTCGACATGGGCCTGCTGCGCGCGGCCTACAGCCTGGGCGCCTCGCCCGTGCGCGCCTTCTTCACGGTGGTGGTGCCGATCGTCATGTCGGGCATCGTCTCGGGCGCGCTGTTCGCGTTCATCACCTCGTTCGACGAGGTCGTGGTCGCCATCTTCATCGGCGGTCCGGGTCAGCGCACGCTGCCGCGCCAGATGTTCGACGGTATCCGCGACACCATCGACCCCTCGATCATCGCCATGTCGACCTTCCTGATGGTCGTCGCGGCGGTGGCACTCACGCTGTCGGCCTGGCTGAGCCAGCGCTCGGCCCCTGTTCAACGCCCCCAGGACCCCGGAAGCTCCACATGAACCCAGACTTCTCCGCCGGCGTCGCCCACGTCGACGGCCAGTACGTCGCGCTGCGCGACGCCCGCATCCCCCTCGTCGACCGCGGCTTCGTGCGCTCCGACGCCACCTACGACGTGGCCCACGTCTGGCAGGGCCGCTTCTTCCGGCTCGACGACCACATCGACCGCTTCCTGTGGTCGATGGGCGAGCTGCGCATGAGCCTGCCGCTCTCGAAGAAGGAGATGCGCCACATCCTCGAGCAATGCGTGGCACTGAGCGGCCTGCGCGACGCCTATGTGCAGATGACCTGCACGCGCGGCGTGCCGCCGCCGGGCTCGCGCGATCCGCGCGAATGCCAGAACCGCTTCTATGCCTTCTCGCAGCCCTTCGTCTGGATCGGCACGCCGGCGCAACAACGCGCGGGGCTCGCGATGGTGATCAGCCAGGTGCAGCGCATCGCGAGCGCGGCGATCGACACGCGCGTGAAGAACTTCCACTGGCTCGACCTGACCATGGGCATCTTCGAAGCCTACGACCGCGGCGCGCTGGTCGCGGCGCTGCCCGATGCGCAAGGCAACGTGACCGAGGGCGCGGGCTTCAACATCTTCGGCGCCAAGGACGGCGCGCTGTTCACGCCGCGGCGCAACGTGTTCGAGGGCATGACGCGGCGCACCGTGATCGAGCTCGCGCGGCAGCTCGGCATCGGCTGCGAACTGGCCGACATCCCCGTGCAGCGGCTGCGCGAGGCCGACGAGATCTTCATCACCAGCACCGCCGGCGGCGTGATGCCCGTGACCCGGCTCGACGGCGCCAGCGTGGGCAACGGCGAGGTCGGTCCGCTGACGCAGCAGCTGCAGCGCATGTACTGGCAGCGCGCGGCGGACGACCCGCGCAACACCCCCGCGCCCTACGAAAACGTGGCCGCCGCGCGCGGCGGCAAGGAGCTCGCATGATCGTCGTCACTGGAGGCACCCATGGCATCGGCGCGGCCATCGTCGCGCAACTGGCCGGCCATGGCGAGCAGGTGCTGTTCACCGGCCGCGACACCGCGGCCGGCGAGGCGCTCGCGCAGCACACCGGCGCCCACTTCGCGGCCGCCGACGCGTCCGACCCCGCGGCCGTGGCCGAGGTCGTCGCGCGTGCCGAGGCGCTGGGCGGCGGCGTGATCGACGGGCTGGTCAACAACGCGGGCGCCGGTTCGCGCAGCGCCTTCCTCGAACTGGGCGTTGACGACTGGGACCGGCTGATGGCGGTCAACCTGCGCTCGGTGTTCCTGTTCAGCCAGAAGGCGCTGCCGGCGCTGCGGAAGTCGCAGCGTGGCGCCGTCGTCAACGTGGCCTCGATCGCCGGCAAGGTCGGCGAGGAGGGGCTCGCGGCCTATTGCGCCTCGAAGGGTGGCGTGATCGCGCTCACGCAGGCGCTGGCGCTGGAGTTCGGCGAGCGCGTGCGCTTCAACGCGGTGTGCCCCGGCCAGATCGCCACGCGGATGATGGCGCGCGTGATCGCCGACGCCGACCGCCTGGCCGCGCTCACGCGGCGCATTCCCGCCGGCCGGCTCGGCGAGGCCGGCGAGGTGGCCGACACGGTCTGCTGGCTGCTCTCGGCGCAGGCCAGCTTCATCAACGGCGCGGTGCTCACGGTCGACGGCGGCGAAACCGCCGGCTACCGCACGCCGCCGCTGCCCGGCGCAGCGCGCGCCTGAACGCTCCTCCCTTCGACAGCAAGACACACGCAATGCTTCCCGTCCTCTACACCCCCATCCACCGCGAGCACGAGCCCTCGTTCTTCTTCGTCACCGGCCGCTTCACGCCCGCGCAGGAGCGCATCGACCGCGCGGAGCAGCTGCGCGACGCGGCCGTGCAGGCCGGCTGCGAACTCGTGGCCGCCGCCGAGCATGGCCTGGGCCCGGTCGCCGACGTGCACACGCCCGACTACCTGTGCTTCCTGCAGGACGGCCACCGCCGCTGGTCCGAGATCCCGGGCGCCGCGCCCGAGATCGTGCCCAACGTGTTCGCGGTGCCGGGACTGCAGCACGGCTATCCCGAGCGCGTGGTGGGCCAGGCCGGCTACCACATGCAGGACCTGGCCTCGCCGATCGGCCCGGGCACGGCCGCCGCGGCCTTCGCCTCGGCCAACCTCGCGGCCGATGCCGCGCAGCGCGTGCTGCAGGGCGCCAAGGCGGCCTACGCGATCTGCCGGCCGCCCGGCCACCACGCCTACCGCGAGCGCGGCGGCGGCGTCTGCTATCTCAACAATGCCGCGATCGCCGCGCAGCTGCTGCGCCGCCATGGCCGCCGCGTGGCCGTGATCGACATCGACGTGCACCACGGCAACGGCACGCAGGGCATCTTCTACGAGCGCTCCGACGTCTACTTCGTCTCGCTGCACCGCGACCCGGCGAACTACCACCCGTACTTCTGCGGTTACGCGCAGGAGCGCGGCGCCGGCGCGGGGCTGGGCTACAACCTGAACCTGCCGCTGCCGGCCGAGACCGACGACGACGCCTACCTGGTGGCGCTCGAGCACGCCTGCCGCCGCCTCGCGGCCTACAGCCCCGACGCGCTGGTGATCTCGCTGGGCCTCGATGCGCACGAGCACGATCCGTTCAAGGGCCTCAAGGTCACGACCGAGGGCTTCCGCCGCATCGGCGAGCGCCTGGGCCGGCTCGGCATGCCGAGCGTGATGGTGCAGGAGGGCGGCTACGACTGCGACCACATCGGCGCCAACCTCGTGCACTTCCTCGACGGCTTCACGGGCGGGCTGCGCGCCTGAGCCCGTTTCTCTCTTTCCTCCCCGTTCCTTTCTCCCGGAGTTCCCATGAACCTTTCGCTTTCCCTGCGCGGCCTCGTCCTGGCCAGCCTCGCCTTCGCCGCTTCGTGGACCTTTGCGCGCGACCTGACCGTCGTGAGCGTCGGCGGCGCGCTGCAGGAGTCCTTCCGCAAGGCCTACTGGCAACCCTATGCCGCCGCGAAGTCCGAGAAGCTGGTGGAGGACAGCAACGTGGTCGGCCTCACCAAGGTCAAGGCCATGGTCGAGTCGGGCAACGTGATCTGGGACCTGGTGCAGATGGACGAGGAGGACGTGGTGGTCGGCTGCGACTCGGGCCTGCTCGAGAAGATCGACTGGGCCAGCGCTGCGCCCGCCACGCGCGACCTGCCCAGGGAGCTGATGAATCCCTGCGGCGTGCCGGCCATGCTGTGGGCCAAGGTGCTCAGCTACGACAGCAAGCGCCTGCCCGACGGCCCGAAATCGTGGGCCGATTTCTGGGACACCAAGCGCTGGCCCGGCAAGCGCGCGCTGCGCAAGCAAGCCAAGCAGACGCTAGAGATCGCGCTGATGGCCGACGGCGTGCCGGCCACCGAGGTCTACAAGCTGCTGGCGACCAAGGCCGGCCAGGACCGCGCCTTCGCCAAGCTCGACCAGATCAAGAAGGACGTGCAGTGGTGGGAGGCCGGCGCGCAGCCTATCGAGTGGCTGGCCTCGGGCGCGGTGGTGATGGCCTCGGCCTACAACGGCCGCATCGATGCCGCGAACAAGGAAGGCCGTTCGCTGGCCATGGTGTGGAAGAACCAGGTCTACGGGCCGACCGACTGGGTGGTGGTGAAGGGCAGCCCGAACAAGGCCAAGGCGCTCGCGCTGATCGACTACATGAGCGCGCCGGCGCAGCAGAAGCTCTTTGCCGAGACCATTCCCTACGGCCCGGCCAATCCGAAGGCGCAGGCCCTGCTCTCGAAGGCCGTGCTCGACAAGCTGCCCAACGCGCCGCAGAACATCGACCAGCCGCTGCTGCAGAACACCGCCTTCTGGGCCGACCACCTCGACGAGCTGCAGCAGCGCTTCGCGAAGTGGGTGTCGAACTGAACGCCACGGCGATGGCGGATGACGCCGGCGGGTTGCAGATCCTGCACACGCCGCTTCATGCGCTGCACCGCCCGGGGTTGCTGGGCGCGCGCGGCGGATGGCGCACCTCGCGCGACGTGCCCGAGCGCGTCGACGCGATGCGCGCCGCGCTCGGCGAGGCGGGCTTCACGGTGCAGGACGGCACGGTCTCGCACGGACTGGCGCCGCTGGCGCGCGTGCACGATGCGCGCTATCTCGACTTTCTCGCCACCGCGCATGCCGAGTGGTCGGCGCTGCCGGGCGCTTCGGCCGAGGTGCATGCCAACGTGTTCGCGATGCGGCGGCACGGCGGCGGCTATCCGCGCTCGGTCGAGGGCCGCGCGGCCTTCCACTTCCACGACCAGCTGGCCCCGATCGGGCCCACGACCTGGGAGGCCGCGCGCGCCGCCGCGGACCTGGCCGTCGAGGCCGCCGAGCGCGTGCTGCGCGGCGCGCGCTGCGCCTATGCGCTGTGCCGGCCGCCCGGCCACCATGCCTATGCCGACATGGCCGGCGGCGGCACCTACCTCAACAACGCGGCGATCGCCGCCGAGCATCTGCGGCAGCGCTTCGCGCGCGTCGCGGTACTCGACCTCGACGTGCACCATGGCAACGGCACGCAGGACATCTTCTGGCGCCGCGCCGACGTGCTCTTCGTCTCGCTGCATCGCGACCCGGTCGACTACCACCCGTTCTTCGCGGGCCATGCCGATGAGCGTGGCGAAGGGGAGGGCGAGGGCTACACGCTGAACCTGCCGCTGCCCCCGGGCACGGGCGACGCGGACTACCTGCTGCAGCTCTGGTCCGCGCTCGAGCGCATCGACCGCTTCGCGCCCCAGGCGCTGGTGGTGTCGCTGGGCCTCGACGCCCACGAGTCGGACCCGGCCGCGGGACTGCGGCTCACCGAGACGGGCTTCGCCGGCATGGGCCGGCAGGTGGCATCGCTGGAGTTGCCGACGGTGCTGGTGCAGGAGGGCGGCTACAACCCCGCCGTGGTCGGAGCGTCGCTGGTGGCGTTCCTCGACGCCTGGCGCTGAGCGCGCGGGCCGATCAGGCCTCGGCGGCCTCGAGGCTCTGCTCGTATTCCTTGAGGAAGCGCTCGATGCTCGGCCCGGCCGACATCAGGTCGGCCCGGATGGCCGTCACGGCGGCGGCCGGGTCGCGGCGCGCGAGCGCGTCGAGCAGCGCATCGTGCTGGCCGTAGCCCTGGTCGTACGAACCGTCGGACTTCTCGTAGAAGGCGCGCAGGATCGGGCCCATCGAGGCCCACATGTTCTCGATCATCGACAAGAGCCGCGGCAGGCCGCAGTGCTCGTAGACGCCGAAATGGAACTCGCGGTTGTAGCGCAGCTGGTTCTCGGGATGGTGCGCCGCCTCGGCCTGCGCGAACTTCTTGTTGATCCGCACCAGCTCCGCCACGTCCTTGTCGCTGACCTTGAGCGCGGCCTGCTCGACCGCCGCGCTCTCGAGCGCCACGCGCACCGTGCGGATCTCGATGTAGCGCTCCAGGCTCAGCGGCGGCACGATGATCTGCTTGGCCGTCTCCATCTCGAGCGCATGCTCGCTGACCAGCCGCAGCAGCGCCTCGCGCACCGGCGTGTCGCTGGTGCCGAACATCTGCGCCGCCTCGCTGATGCGGATCCGGTCGCTGGGCATGAAGCGCCCGGCGATCAGCGATTCGCGCATCTCCGAGTACACGCGCGCGGCGAGGTTGGTCTTGTCGATGGGTTTGATCTTGGGTTTCACGGGTTCTTTTCAGGCGGGTCGCGCGAAAACGAGCATATCGCGGGATTGCCATCCCAGAGCGACGTCCGCGCCCACCACGGTATCGCTGGGCAGCGTGCCGTGGCCGAGCTTGGCCACGATCTGGTCGCCGTTGCGCAGCCGCGCGATCAGCCGCGTGTGGTCGCCCAGGTAGACCAGGTCGACCACCTCGGCGCTGACCTGCACGCCCTGGCCGTCGGCCAGCCGCACGCACTCGGGCCGCACCAGCGCGCAGCCCGCGCCCGCCGGATGCGCTGCCTGCCCCTGGCCGGTCTCGGGCAGCGGGATCCGCAGGCCGTCGCGCAACTGCAGCACGCCCGCTGCCTCGATCGTGCCGTCGAGCCGGTTGTTCTCGCCGATGAAGGTGGCGATGTAGTCGGTGGCGGGCGCGTCGTAGATGGTGCGCGGCGGCGCCAGCTGCTCGATGCGGCCGTCGTGGAAGACCGCGACCCGGTCGGACATCGTCAGGGCCTCGCCCTGGTCGTGCGTGACGTAGACCACCGTCACGCCCAGCTCGCGGTGGATCTGCTTGATCTCGTACTGCATGTGCTCGCGCAGGTTCTTGTCGAGCGCGCCGAGCGGCTCGTCCATCAGCACCAGCTCGGGGTCGAACACCAGCGCGCGCGCCAGCGCCACGCGCTGCTGCTGGCCGCCCGAGAGCTGGCCCGGCTTGCGCTCGGCCATGCCCGCGAGCCGCACCAGCTGCATCGCGCGATCGACCTTGTCGCGCAGCGCCTGCCCCGAGATGCCGCGCATCTTGAGCGGATAGGCCAGGTTCTGCGCCACGCTCATGTGGGGGAACAGGGCGTAGTTCTGGAACACCATGCCGATGCCGCGCTTGTGCGGCGGCACGTCCTGGATCGGCCGGCCGTCCATGAGGATGCGCCCGCGCGTCGGGTTCTCGAAGCCCGCCAGCATCATCAGCGTGGTGGTCTTGCCCGAGCCCGAGGCGCCCAGCAGGGTGAGGAATTCGCCGCGGCGGATCGCCAGGTTCAGGTCGGGGATGACGAGGTGCTCGCCGTCGTAGCTCTTCTGGACGCCGATCAGCTCGATCAGCGGACGTTCGGCCGTGGTGTTCACGCTGCTTCCTTTCGCGCCGCGGCGGGTGTCTTCCAGGGATCCCGCGCGGCCACCGCGTCGAGCGCGGCGCCGAGGGTATGTGCCATCCATTCGACCTGGGCCTCGTCGAGCACGTAGGGCGGGCTCAGCGCGATCACGTCGCCCATGTTGCGCACGATCAGGCCGCGCTCGCGCGTGGCCTGCTCGACCTGGGCGCCCACGCCCTGCGCGGGATCGAAGGCCTCGCGCGCGTCGCGGTTACGCACCAGCTCGATGCCCGCGATGAAGCCCTTGCCGCGGATCTCGCCGACCAGCGGATGCGCGGCCAGCGGCGCCAGGCTCGCGTGCAGCCGCTCGCCGAGGCGCCGGGCATGGGCCGGCAGGTCCATCTGCTCGTAGATCGACAGCGCCTCGAGCGCCACGGCCGCGCCCAGCGGATGGCCGGAGTAGGTGAAGCCGTGGCCGAAGCCGCCGGTGCGGCCGCTCTCGGCCTCGATGACCTCGTAGACCCGCGGCGCCACCACCACGCAGGAGATCGGCGCGTAGCCGGCCGACAGCCCCTTGGCGCAGGCCATCATGTCGGGCTCGAAGCCGAAGGACTGCGCGCCGAACCATTCGCCGGTGCGGCCGAAGCCGCAGATGATCTCGTCGGACAGCATCAGGATGCCGTGGCGCCGCAGCACCGCCTGCACGCGCGGGAAGTAGCCCTCGGGCGGCACCAGCACGCCGCCGGCGCCGATGATCGGCTCGGCGATGAAGGCCGCGATGGTGCCGGCGCCCTCGCGCTCGATGGTGTGTTCCAAGTCGGCCAGCAGCCGGTCGACGAAGGCCGCGTCGCTCTCGCAGGGCAGGGCGTGGCGGTAGGCGGAAGGGCATTCGAGCCGCACGATGCCGGGGATCGGCAGGCCGAAGGCGGCATGCATGTTCGGCAGGCCCGAGAGGCTCGCGCCCATCACCGTCGAACCATGGAAGCCGCGCTGGCGCGCGAGGATCTTGCGGCGCGCCGGCTCGCCGCGCGCGATGTGGAAGTTCCAGGCCAGCTTGACCATGCTGTCGTTGGCCTCCGACCCCGAGGTGGCGAAGAACACGCGTGCATCGCGCATCGGCGCCAGCGCCGCGACCTTGGCCGCGAGCAGCGAGGCGACGTCGGTCGAGCGGTGATTGAAGGTGTGGTAGTAGGGCAGCCGGCGCATCTGGCGCAGCGCGGCGTCCACCAGCCGCGACTCGGAGAAACCCAGCGAGGCGCACCACAGGCCGGCCATGCCCTCGAGGTAGCGCTGGCCGTGCTCGTCGAACACATAGGCGCCTTCGCCGCGCACCATCACGAGCGGGCCGCGGCTGCGATGGGTCTGGAGGTTGGTCTGGGAATGCAGGTGGTGTGCCGTGTCGGCCTTGCCGACGGCGCTGTGGCGCGCCGTGTCCGGGGAGAGGGTTTCGATGTCGGTCATGGTCTGGGTTTGGATGCAGGATATATCCTATATGACGAATCGAAACGGTGCAAGCCGATGGCTGGCGGCGTGAAAATGCTGCTCGTCGAGGTGTTGCGGGCACGCGAGGGCCCATGCGCGGCGCGCCCGGGCCGAAGCCGACCGGGCGGAGGGAATACCAAAGGATGAAGGGATTCGGCGCTTGCGCCCTCAGCGGTGGAGGGCGTTCGTCAGGGAAAAGATGGCGCCAGGAACCTGCCAGACAAAGCTGTGCACCGCACAAACTTTAAGCAGACTGTTGTTTCTCCTTTGAAAACAACAACTTAAATCGCTTTTACAACGCAGTACCTGAGTTATCCACAAAGTTGCCCACGGAAAATGGGGAGCACTTGGACATCATCAGCTCGCGCGCGGAGAAGGCACGGCGAAGGTGGGGCCGCGGCAACGCGAAGGTCGGGCGGTCGCGCTCCTCGATCCAGTGCGAGCCCGCGCCATAGACCGCGTTCTGCACCTCGCACACGATGCGCGCCTCGCGCCGCGCCGCGGCCGTGGCCGGCACCCACATGCCGCCATCGTGATGCTCGTCGTCCTCGTGGTGGCGCACATCCCAGCGCCAATGGACGCGGATCTGGGCGGTCTCCACACCCGGAAAGATCTCGGCGATGAAATTGTTAAAAATCATTAACTGCATGCTAGGCAGGCCCGGCGGAGGCACAAGGGCCGCCGGCGAAAGCTGCCGTCAAGGCTGTGCAGTTTTCCTCACTTTTTGACACAAGTTTGTTCCCGTCACGTCCGATTTGTTCCGATGGGAACGTAACGCCCGTAACGCCGGCGACCAGGAACACGGGTTACGAGGTCGCCGGGCGCCCCAAAAAAAACACCCGCCGAAGCGGGTGTGCATCCCTTGCGGGCCCGGAGGGAGGTTCTTCTTGCTCTTCTTGGCGCCCTGGTGCGTGACAGCAACGCCATGTTCGACGCCAGGCCGTAAGAGACGCGTCAGTCTTTGGCCAGCAGTGCGTGTAGGCCATTGAAAGATTCGTGAAGAATTGCTCATGATTCTTCATATGGGATGCCAAAAACCGCTGCCTCCCATAGAAATGTCGGTGTCGTCTGACGTGAGACGACTGTTTCAGGGTCGAACATCCTTGTGTCCGGCCGTTCCTCCCTCGGCTGGGCGCCTAGTGTGTGACAGCAACTTAGGCTTCGCGCCCGGCCTCGTGCCGGGCGCTTTTCTTTGTGCCGCCCGCTGTCGACCCGATCCCAGGTAAAGCTTGTGTGAAATCACGCCAATAAGAATCATTCTTATTAAAATGATTTCAATAGTGTTACAGCCGAGGATCAGGCATGGACAAGTTCATGGCACGTGCCGAGTGCGAATGGCTCGCACAGTTTTTCTCCGATCCGCAGACGGATGCTGCGCCGGCGTCGCCGGGCCAATGCGGGGAGGCCCGTCCCAAGGAAGAAGCGGCTGCGGGCCGCGCGCCCTGGCATCGGGCGATCCTGTCGTCGGTCGCGCGCGTGCTGCGCCCCGGCATGCCCAAGGCGGGCACCTGAGCCACCGCGGGCCCGGCGCCGCACTCAGCGCCGGCGCAGGGCCCGGCTCAGGTGCGGATCGGCTTCCTCGTCGTCGGGCGCATCGGCACCCAGGCTGACCTCCACGGTGTGGAGGTGGCTGCGCAGCAGGGCCAGCGCCTCTTCGGTCGAGCCGCTTTCGATCAGGGCGATGAGTTGCGCATGCTCGTCCTGCAGGCACTCGGTGTGCTTGTCGTATTCGTGCTGGTAGAGCAGCAGGATCAGCGCGATCCGTCCGACCAGTTGATCGAGCGTCTGCGCGAGCAGGTCGTTGCCCGCGAGCCGCGCGAGCAGCACGTGGAATCCCGCGCCGAGCCGGCGCACCTCCTCCATGTCGTTGCCCACGCGCGCCGCGCGCTCCTGCTTGACGTGTGCGCGCAGCGCCGCCAGGTCCTTCCTGGTATGGGCCTGCGACAGCTTCTCCAGTGAGTGGCGCTCGATCGCCCAGCGCAGATCGAAGGTGTCGCGCGCCTCCTTCGGCGTGGGCTTGGCCACCGAGGCGATCTTGCCCGGCGTGAGATCCACCAGCCCTTCGCGCGCCAGGCTCTGCAGCGCCTGCCGCACCACCGTGCGGCTCACGCCGTAGAGCTTGCCCAGGCTCACTTCTCGCAGCTGCGTGCCCGGCAGCAGGCGATGGGCGGCAACCGCTTCCCGGATGCTGTCGCTGATCTCTTCGTTCTTGGTAGACATGGTCCGGGATTGTAATTAGACTAAATCGGTATACCGATATAGAGTACCGACTCGGAATTCAGACTCCCCACCACCCTCGAGGACAACGCCCCATGATCGAATTTCGCCCGGCTGTCGCAGCCTTCGCGGCCTTCTTCTGCGCCGCATCCGCAATCGCGGCCGAGCCGCTGCAGGTCGGCTTCGTCTATCAAAGCCCCGTGTCCGACGTCGGCTGGGTGGCCGTGCACGAAAGCGCGCGCAAGCAGCTCGAGAAGGAATTCGGCAACCGCATCAAGACCCAGGTGGTGCAGGACGTGAAGGCCGGCCCCGATGGCGCGCGTGTGATCCGCGAGCTGGTCGGCAACGGGGCCGGGCTGATGGTGCTCGGCAGCTTCGGCTACATGAACGACGGCCTGAAGGCGGCCGCCGAGAACCCCAAGGTCAACTTCGTCCACGCGAGCGGCTTCAGGCAGGCCGCCAACTTCGGCACCTACAACGCGCACTGGTACGAGGCCGCCTATGTGGCCGGCCTGGTGGCGGGCAAGGTCACGAAGTCGAACAAGCTCGGCTACGTGGGCGCGCTGCCGATCCCCGACGTGGTCTCGACCATCAATGCCTTCGCGCTCGGCGCGCAGAAGAGCAACCCGGCCGCCAGGGTCTCGGTGGTGTGGGTCAACGAGTGGTTCAACCCCGGCAGCGAGCGCGACGCCGCCAACACGCTGATGCAGCAGGGCGCCGACCTCATCGGCTCGGGCTTCCAGGACAACCCGGCCGTGCTGCAGGCGGCCGAGGCCAAGGGCGTCTGGTCGATCGGCATGTTCTCCGACCATCGCAAGTCCGCGCCGCAGAAGCTGCTGACCTCGCTCACGCACGACTGGACGCCCTACCTGCGCCAGGCCGTGCAGGACACGCTCGACGGCAGGTTCAAGGGCACGGCCTATGCCGCGACCCTGGCCAACGGCGGCGTGAACCTCGCGGACTGGAACCCCGGCGTGCCGGCCGAGGTGGTCCAGATGGCGAAGCAGGCGCGCGCCGACATCGTGGCCGGCAAGCTCAAGGTGTTCGCCGGACCGCTCAAGGACAACACGGGCAAGCAGCGCGCGGCTCCGGGTGCGGCGCTGTCCGATTCGGAGATCGCCGGCATGAACTGGTTCGCCGAGGGCATCCAGGGCGCGATCCCGCGCTGAGGCCCGGCCATGAACCAGACCGCAGACGCGACGGCGGCGAGTTCCGCCGACTGGTTTCCCGTGGAGTTCTCGCGCAACCTGCTCCCGGGGCAGGTGCTGCAGTCCACGCTGCTCGGCCATGAACTGGCCCTCTGGCGCTCGGCCTCGGGCGCGATGGAAGTGTGGGAGAACCGCTGCCCGCACCGCGGCGTGCGGCTCAGCCTCGGCTTCGTCGTCGGTGAAGAACTGGTCTGCCGCTACCACGGCTGGCGCTACGGCCGCGACGGCCACTGCGTGTCGGTGCCTTCCTCGCCGAAGGACGCGAGCCCGCCGGCCGCCTGCGCGCGCACCTACCTCAGCCGCGAGAGCGACGGCATCGTCTGGGCCAGCCTCGCGCGCATGCCGGCCGGCTATCCGCCGCGCCTCGGCGAGGACCTCGTGCCGTCGCGCAGCTTCACGGTCGATCTCGATGCCGACACCCTCGTGCCGCGGATCGAACGCGCGGGCTGGTCGCGAGGGCAGAGCACTTGCGTCTGGCAGGAGGGTGCATCGGCCCTGCTGATCCAGCCGCTGTTGCCCGGCACCTCGATCGTCCACCTGCTCGTCGCGCGCGGCTCATCGAGCCCCGACAAGCAACGGGCCATCGCAAGCATCAAGACGCACATCGCCCGATGGACGGCCGCGACCCACGCCCCGAGGGAGAGCGAACATGCCTGACACCATCGACCCCGCGATCGCGTCCGACTGGCTCGCCATCGGCGACAGCCTCGGCCTCGTGCCCGGCACGGGCCGGCGGGCCCGACTGCTGGGCCACGACCTGCACGTGCGCCGCCGGCCCGACGGCGCGCTCGAGGCCCGGTTCGAAACCGAACCCACGAGGCCTTGCCACGCCACCGACCACTGCGGCTTCATCCTGCTGTGCCTCGGCGACGAGCCCAGGCCGTTGTTCGAACTGGCGGCCTTCGCGAACCCCGCGCGCCGCTTCCTCTACATGGGTGGCTTCGGCATCCACAGCGGTCCGCTGCGGGTGGTGGAGAACTTCCTCGACATGGCGCACTTCCCCTTCGTCCATGCCCATATCCTGGGCTCGGAAGAAGCGACCGAGGTGCGCGGCTACGAGGTCGAGCTCGACGCCCGCCAGGAGCTCTGGGCCCGCGACTGCAAGTTCATCCAGCCGCTGGCCTCGGCGGATGCGAAGGGCGGGGCGGACGTCGACTACGTCTACCGCGTCGTCAACCCGTTCTCGCCGATGCTCTACAAGCACCCGGCGGGCCGTTCGGCCGAGCTCGCCGACATCATCTTCCTGTTCATCCAGCCCACCGACGAAGAGCGCTGCATCGCGCACTTCGCGATCAGCCTGTTCGATGCCGAAAGCTCGAGTGGCGAAATCATGGCTTTCCAGCAGAACATCCTCGGGCAGGACAAGCCGATCCTCGAGAACCACGTCCACAAGAAGCTGCCGCTCGATCCGCGCATCGAGGTGCCTTCGCGCGCCGACGCGGCCTCGAGCACCTTCCGCCGCTGGCTGCGCGACATCCATCTGCGCTGGGGCATCGAGGCGCAGGGCACCGAGCCACGGCCACGGCTCAGCGTGGAGGTGGCGGAAAAAAGAACCGTGGCGCAGGACATCGTCGAGTTCAGGCTGCGCTCGCCGCGTCGCGGCCCCTTGCCGAGCGCCGCCGCGGGCTCGCACCTCGACGTGCACCTGCCGAACGGCCAGATCCGCCAGTACTCGGTCTGCGGCCAGGACGACGAGGGCTACACGATCGCCGTCAAGCGCGAGGCCGATTCGCGTGGCGGTTCCATCGCCCTGCACGAGTCGGTGCAGGCCGGCATGCAGCTCGAGATCGGGCTGCCCAAGAACAACTTCCGGCTCGACCCGCGCATCGAACACGCGGTGCTGATCGCGGGCGGCATCGGCATCACGCCGATCCTCGCGATGGCGCGCGATCTCGCGGCAAGGGGAAAGCGGCCGGTTCTGCACTACTTCTGCCGTTCGGCCGAGCATGCCGCGTACCGCGCCGAGCTCGAAGCACTGTTGGGCACGAACCTGCATCTGCACCTGGGCCTGTCGCCGCAGCAGACCGAAGACCAGGTACGGCAGGCGCTGCAAGCCGGTGGCGACGCGCATGCGTTCGCCTGCGGGCCCGCGCCGCTGATGCAATGCATCGAGCGCGTCGCGGCAGAACGCCATTGGCCCGCCGATCGCGTGCACTTCGAATACTTCCGACGCACCACGCCCGTCGAGGCCACCGGCCCCGCCTTCACCGTCGAACTCGCACGCAGCGGCCGCCGCGTGCAGGTGGCGAGCGATACCACCATCGTCGAAGCACTGCGCGCGATCGACATCCACCTCGACACCAGCTGCGAGCAGGGCGTGTGCGGCACCTGCCTGTGCACCGTCATCGACGGCGAGCCCGATCACCGCGACCAGTACCTGAGCGCGGGCGAGAAGGCGTCCCACATGCAGATGCTGCCCTGCGTCTCGCGGTCGCGCTCCGCGACGCTGGTGCTCGATCTCTGAGGGCGCGCGATGATCAGGCTCTACAACGAACAGCTGTCCGGCAACTGCTACAAGCTGCGGCTCTTCATGGCCTTGCTCGGCATCGCCCATGAGCGCGTGCCGGTCAACTTCCACCCCGGGCGAGAACACAAGCAGGCCGATTTCCTCGAGCTCAATCCCTTCGGTCAGTTGCCGGTGATCGACGACGACGGCTTCGTGCTGCGTGACGCGCAGGCCATCCTCGTCTACCTCGCGAGCCGCCACGACAGCGCCGGCACCTGGTTTCCCGCCGATCCGAAGCGCCGCGCCCGGGTCATGCTGTGGCTCACCGTGGCCGAGGACATCACGCGCAGCGCCTCGGCCGCGCGCCTGCACGATGCCTTCGGCTACGACCTCGACGCACCGGCCTGCCGCGCGGCCGCGCACAGGCTGTTCGCGCACATCGAGGACCACCTGGGCGACCGCGAGGCCGCGGAGGAGGGCTGGCTGGTCGGCGCCACGCCCACGCTCGCCGACATCGCGTGCTTCCCCTACATCGCGCTCGCGCCCGAGGGCGGCATCGCGCTGACGCGCTATCCCGCGCTCAGGCGCTGGATCGCACGCGTCAAGTCGATCCCAGGCTTCATCGGCATGCCGGGCATCTTCGCGCTCGGCATCGACGCCGAAGCCACCTGACGCGTCGCGGGATGCCCCGCTGATTCGCCTCAAAAAACCTCATCCCGGTCGATTGGTCCGGGTCGTCGCGTCCCTTAACCTCGGTCGCGAGGCAGCAAAGCACTGCCTCGTTCAGCACCCAGGACAGGAGACAAGCCATGACCCCAACGAGCGCGACCGCCGCGCCGGCCGCCGATGCCCGCGGCTTCGAGCCCGACGCGCCGATCCGCCGCCGCGACTTTCGCATCGGTGCCATCGGCGCCGGCTTCATCATGGCGGACGTGCAGCTCGCGGCCTATCGCGAGGCCGGCTTCCCCGTGGTGGCGATCGCCTCGCGCACCCGTTCCAAGGCGGCCGATGTGGCGCAGCGCTGGAACATCCCCACGGTGCACGACACGCCCGAGGCGCTGATCCGCGACCCGCAGGTGCAGATCGTCGACATCGCCTTCCCGCCCGACCGCCAGCCCGAGCTGATCCGCCTCGCGCTCGCGCAGCCGCACGTGAAGGCGGTGCTCGCGCAGAAGCCGCTGGCGCTCGATCTCGAGACGGCGCGCGCGCTGGCCGAGGAGGCGCGCGCGGCCGGCAAGCCGCTGTCGGTGAACCAGAACATGCGCTTCGACCAGTCGATGCGCGTGCTCAAGCAGCTGCTCGATCGCGGCGAACTCGGCACGCCGGTGCTCGCCACCATCGAGATGCGCGCCATCCCGCACTGGCAGGAGTTCCTGCGCGGCTACGGCCGCCTCACGCTGGCCAACATGAGCGTGCACCACCTCGACGTGCTGCGCTTCCTGTTCGGCGAGCCCGAGGACATCTACACCGCCGCGCGGCCCGATCCGCGCACCGGCTTCGAACACAGCGACGGCATCGTCTGCTCGACCCTGCGCTTTCGCAGCGGCGTGATGGCGCTCAGCATGGAGGACGTCTGGACCGGCCCGCACGGCGAGGGTTTCGATGCCGGCATCTTCATCAAGTGGCGCGTCGAGGGCACCGAGGGCGTGGCCGAAGGCACGATCGGCTGGCCCGACTATCCCGAAGGCAGCCCGAGCACGCTGCGCTACAGCTCGCGCCACGGCACGGGCGGCGAATGGATCGCACCGAGCTGGTCCACGCGCTGGTTCCCGCAGGCCTTCGCGGGCGTGATGGAACAGCTGCAATGGGCGCTCGCCCAGGGCGAGGCGCCGATGCTCGACGTCGCCGACAACGTGAAGACCATGGCGCTGGTCGAGGCCGGCTACCGCTCGCTCGAAGAGCGGCGCGCGGTGCCGCTGGCCGAGTTCGGCGTCTGAGCCGCGCGCTTTCCCCCGCATTCCCACCCACAAACCATCGGAGACAACCCATGATCCAAGTCGGCATCTTCAGCGGCTACTTCCCCTATGCCCTCGAGGAGTCCGCGCGCCGCATCAAGGCGCAGGGCTTCAACACCGTGCAGCTCGACCTCGCGTTCAAGGACATCGACTTCTCCACGCCCGAGGCCATCACGCGCGAGAAGTGCCATCGCGTGCGCGACACCTTCCGCCGCCACGACCTGCCGATCAGCTGCATGTCGGCCTACACGAACATCGTCCACCCCGACGCCGGCGAGCGCAAGCGCCGCAACGACTACCTCAAGGCCACCTTGCGCCATGCGCGCGACTGCGGCACGCCCTACGTCATCAGCGAGACCGGCACCGTCAACCCCGACAGCGACTGGTCCTCGCACCCCGACAACAAGAGCGAGCGCGCCTACGCCGACTGCGTGAAGGTGGTGCGCGAGCTCGCGCAGGAGGCGCACGACCACGGCGCGGTGTTCCTGGTCGAGACCTACGTCAACAACATCATCGGCTCGGTCGAGGAGACGCTGCGCCTGTTCGCCGACGTCAACCATCCGGGCCTGGGCCTGCTGATGGACCCGACCAACTACTTCGAGACCCACAACATCGACCGCATGGACCAGGTGCTCAACCAGATGTTCGACGCGCTCGGCGACAAGGTCCGCATCGCGCATGCCAAGGACGTGAAGCGCGCCGCGGGCGACGACAAGAGCGAGAAGTTCGCCGACATCGACGCCTCGGAGGCGCACCAGTTCCGCGGCGTGGGCGAGATCGAGCTGCCGGCGCCGGGCCTCGGCGCGCTGAACTACGACCTCTACCTCAAGCGGCTTGCGCAGCACCATCCCAACATCCCGATCATCATCGAGCACCTCGACGAATCGGACGTGCCGCGCGCCAAGCGCTTCCTCGACGACAAGCTGCTGGAGGCCGGCGCGTGACCCAGCTCTACGGCCGCCACTGGAACCGGCGCGAGCTGCGCGAATACGCGGGCACGCTCGCGCAGTTCGCGGGCGTGCGACTGGTGACGCTGGGCGACGGCGTGGAACGCGGCATCCGCTGCCTCGAGTTCCGCACTGGCACCGGCTTCGCGTTCCAGGTGCTGGTCGACCGCGCGATGGACGTCGGCGCCTGCGAATACCGCGGCGCCGCCATCGGCTGGCAATCGCCCACGGGCTTCCGGCATCCGGGGCTGCACGAGAACGCCGACGAGGGCGGCCTCGGCTGGCTGCGTTCCTTCTCGGGCCTGCTCGTGACCTGCGGCCTCGACCACACGCTGTTCATGGACAGCGACCCGGCCGGCCACTACCACTACACGCCGCGCCAGAGCGTCGACAGCGGCCTGCACGGCCGCATCGCGAACATTCCCGCGCGGCTCACGGGCTATGGCGAGCGCTGGGAGGGCGACGACTGCATCCTCTGGTGCGAAGGCGTGGTGCAGCAGTCGGCCGTGTTCGGCGAGGACCTGCACCTGGTGCGGCGCATCGAGGCGCGCGTGGGCGAACACGGCTTCACGCTGCACGACCGCGTGGTCAACCACGGCTTCTACCGCACGCCGCACATGTTCTGCTACCACATCAACGCCGGTCATCCGGTGCTCGACGAGGGCAGCCGCTACATCGCGCCGATCCGCCACACGCCCTGGGCCGCGCATGCCGATGCATTGCGCAGGCAATCGGTGGGCTATCGCACCCAGCCCGGGCCGCAGTCGGACTTCCATGAGCAGGTCTACGAGCATGCGATGGCGGCCGATGCGCAAGGGCGCATCCCGGTCGCGCTGGTCAACGAGGGCTTCGACGGCGGCCATGGCATCGGCCTCGCGGTCGAGGTCAACCGCGACGAGTTCCCGTGCCAGTTCCAGTGGCAGAACTACCAGCGCGGCCAGTATGCGATGGGCATCGAGCCGAGCACCAACCACGTGCTGGGCAAGCCCTTCGCGCGCGAGCGCGGCGAGCTGATCTGGCTCGAGCACGGCGACGAGCGCCGCTACACCACGCGCTTCTCGGTGCTCGACGGGCGCGGCGAGATCGCGGCCTTCGAGGAGCGCGTGCGCGCCATCTGCGCGCAGCCCGCCGACGAGTACCCGGCCATCACCGGCCGCTGGGACTGAGGCGCGAAGAAGATGGGCGAGCCGGTGCGGACATCGCGGCAGGGCGTTTCGTTGCGCGGAATACTCGGCGACATGAAGACGAAGACATCGACGCCCCCCGCCGAGGCCCCCGGCCGCTCGCGCCTGGCCGACGTCGCGCGCGTGGCCGGCGTTTCCAAGGCCACGGCCGACCGCGCGCTGCATGCGCGCAAGGGCGTGCGCTCGGCCACGGTGCAGCGCGTGGTGCGCGCGGCCGCGCAGCTGGGCTACCTGCCCGACGAGAGCCTGCACCAGGTGCTGCGGCCGCGGCCGATGGAGCTGATATTCCTGCTGCCGGCCGGCACCAACCAGTTCATCCGCATGCTCGGCGACTACGTCGGCATCGTCGAGAAGCAGCTCGAGCCCTTCAACGTGCGCTGCCGCCGCGTCGAGATCGAAGGCTTCGATGCCGAGGTGCTCGCCGCGCGGCTGCTGCGCCATGGCCGGCAATGCGACGGCATCGCCTTCGTGCCGCTCGAGCATCCTGCCGTGCGCGAGGCCGTCGCCTCGCTGGCCGACCAGGGCGTGCACCTGCTCACGCTGCTGTCGGACCTGCCGGGCTCGCGGCGCGCCGCCTACGTGGGCATCGACAACCATGCGGCCGGCCGCACCGCGGGCTACCTCATGGGCCGCATGCTCGACCGCAAGTCGGGCAAGGTCGGCCTGATCGCGGGCAGCCTCAGCTACCGCGGCCACGAGGAGCGCGAGGTCGGCTTCCTGCAGGTGCTGGCCGAGCAGTTCCCGGGGCTGCGCGTGGTGGGCCTGCGCGAGGGCCACGACGACGTGGCGCAGAACTACCGCCAGGCGCGCACCTTGCTGCGCCAGCACACCGACCTGGTGGCGCTCTACAACATCGGCGGCGCCTCCGAGGGCATCGGCCGCGCGCTCAAGGAGGCCGGTCTCGACCGCAAGGTGGTCTTCATCGGCCACGAGATCACGCCCGACACCCGCGCCATGCTGATCGACGGCACGCTCGACGCGGCCATCAACCAGAACCCGCAGACCGAGGTGATGAACTGCGTGCGCATCTTCGCCAACCTGCGCGCGGGGCGCGATGCGCTCGCGGGCGTGGAGCCGGTGCGCGCCGGCATCGCGGTGCGCGAGAACCTGCCCTGATCCCTCCTTTCCTCCTACGACTTCAAAGACACGACACGACCATGGACATGACAGGCAAGAAGGTGCTGGTGACCGGCGCCGCCGGCGGACTCGGCACCAGCATCTGCTGGGCTTTCGCGCGCGCGGGCGCGCAGGTGCTGGCGCTGGACATCGATCCGGCCAAGGGCGAGCGCCTGGTTGCGGCCGGGGAGGGCGAGGGCGCCGAGGTGCGCGCGCGGCTGCGCTTCGTGCAGGGCGACCTCGCCGACCTCGGCGCGCTCGCGGCGCAACTGGCCGCGCTGTTCGAGGCCCAGGGCGGCATCGACGTGCTGATCAACAACGCCGCCATTTATCCCTCGCGCAGCATCGAGGAGTTCAGCGTCGAGGAGCATCGCCGCGTGCAGGGCGTGAACGTCGACGCGGCGCTGGTCTGCGTGCAGGCCGCGCTGCCGCACATGAAGCGCCAGCGCTTCGGCCGCATCGTCAACGTCGTCAGCATCACGATGTACGGCGGCTGGCCGCTGCTGCTGCCCTACGTCACCTCCAAGGGCGCGCTGCTGGGCATGACGCGCGCGATGGCGCGCGAGCTCGGGCCGCATGGCATCACGGTCAACGCGGTGTCGCCGGGCGCCTTCCCGACCGATGCCGAGAAGATCCATCCCGACCCCGAGGGCTACGAGCGCTTCGTGCTCGAGCACCAGTCGGTCAAGCGCCGCGGCGCGCCCGAGGACATCGCGAACGCGATGCTGTTCTTCGCGGCCGAGGGCAGCGGCTTCGTCACCGGCCAGACGCTCAACGTCGATGGCGGCTGGGTGATGCAGTAGCCGCCGAAGCCCCCGCCTTTCCGCTCGATACCACCAGCAGCTAGGGAAATCCCGTGATCGCAGCCACGGGCCGGAACGCTAAAGTCGTACTTGTTAGCGCTAACAGTTAGCGCTAATAATCTCACCAACAGCAGCGCGACGGTTTCGGCCGGACGCCTCGAATCCCACGGCAGGGCCTGCCGTCATCGGAGACAGACACACATGAAGCAACGCCTTTTCACCGGCCGCCGCGCGGCCCTCGCCGCGATCGCCATCGTTCCGGCCCTGCAGCTGCTCGCCGCGGGCAGCGCCCAGGCGCAGGCCGCCGGCAAGCAGGTCGTGACCTTCGCCGCATCGAGCTTCGCCGAGCCCGGCCGCGGCGAGAAGATGCGCGCCTGGATCGGCAAGTTCAACCAGAGCCAGGACAAGGTCGAGATCCAGCCCGTCACGATCCCGTTCTCGTCCTTCGCGAGCACCGTCTTCACGCAGATGGGCGGCAATGCCGGCCCCGACCTCGTGCGCTTCGACCTGCCCGAGTTCTATGCCGCGGTCGATGCCAAGCGCCTCGTGCCCATCGACGACGTGATCGCCGACGGTGCCTTCCCGCTCACGGGTCCCGACAAGTACATGAAGATCGGCGGCAAGCGCTACGGCGTGGTGTTCGAGGTCAGCAACTACGCGATGGTCTACAACAAGGCGCTGCTCAAGGGCACGCCGCCTTCGAACTTCGACGAGTTCCTGGCCGCCGCCAAGGCCGCGACCGCCGCGGGCAACTACGGCTACGCCTACCGCGCCACCATGGCCGAGCGCGGCGGCTTCTGGTATGACCTGTGCAACTACGTCTACGGCTTCGGCGGCCGCTGGTCCGACGAGCAGGGCAACCCGACCATCAACAGCGCCAAGGTGATCGAGGGCGTGGCGGCCTACAAGAAGGTCTACGACGCCGGCGCGATCCCCAAGGGCGCCGACGCCGCCACCTACCGGCGCATGTTCGCCGAGGGCAAGATCGCGATGCAGGTCGACAACGGCGGCGTGGCCGCCAACCTCGCGACCCAGGCCAAGGGCTTCGCGTTCGGTGCCGCTCCTTCGCCGTTTCCCACCAAGGCGCAGGGCATGATCCTGGCGCCGATCAGCATCAACGCCAACAGCAAGAACAAGGCCGCGGCCGGTGCCTTCCTGCAGTGGATGCTGACGCCCGAGGCGCAGCGCGAGCTGCAGCTGATCCACGGCGCCTCGAGCGTCGCGATCGCCGTGCCGCGCTCGGCCGAGGAGGTCGCCAAGTGGCCCTGGATCTCGGTCTACGACCAGCAGACCGCCAACAGCGTGCCCGCGCTGCCGCAGGGCCTCGAGGTCAAGGCGCCCGAGATCCAGCAGATCGTGATCGAACAGGTCATCAAGGTGCTGCAGGGCGGCGTCGATCCCGCCAAGGCGATGAACGACGCGCAGCAGACCGTGCTGAGCCGCGTGCTCAAGCGCTGAACCCGAGCCGCATCCCGTGACGATGAACGCCACGCTGTCCTCCGCCGCCGCGGTGGCCCGCCGCGAGGGTGCGCGCCGCCGCGCGCGCCTCGACGGCCACCCGCTCGCGCCCTATGCGCTGGTGCTGCCGGCCACGCTCTACCTGCTCGTGTTCCAGGGCTATCCGCTGTTGCGCGAACTGGTGCTGAGCTTCACCTCGACCTCGCTGCTCGCGGCCTCGCAGGGCGAATGGGTCGGGCTGCAGAACTACGCCGACCTCTGGAACGATCCCGATTTCCACCGCGTGATCTTCACCACGCTGCTGTACACCGTGGCCTGCGTGGCCTCGGCGATCGGGCTGGGCCTGGCCTCGGCGCTGCTGCTCGACGCGCCGTTCCGCGGCCGCGGCATCGCGCGCGCCGCCGTCACCATCCCGTGGGCCGCGCCGCCGGTCGCGGTGGCGCTGATCTTCATCTGGATCTACAACGCCCAGTACGGCGTGTTCGGCCACACGCTGCGCTTCTTCGGCATCGCCGCGGGCAGCGAGAACTGGCTCGACAGCATGCAGCTCGCCATGCCCGCGGTGCTGCTCACCACCATCTGGCAGATCTTCCCGTTCGCCTCGGTGGTGCTGCTGGCGGCGCTGCAGGGCGTGCCGTCCGAGTTGCGCGAGGCGGCCGTGATGGACGGCGCCGACCGGCTCAGCGTGTTCAAGGCCGTGGTGTGGCCCACCATCCGGCCCTCGGTCGCGCTGCTGGCGCTGTTCTCCACCATCTGGTCGCTGCGCCGCTTCGACCTGATCTGGCTGCTCACGCAAGGCGGGCCGGTGGGCGCGACCAACACGCTGGTGATCGATCTCTACCGGCGCGCCTTCGTCAACCACCACCTGGGCCAGGCCGCGGCCGTCGGCATGGTGGGCGTGGCGATCGCGCTGGCCGTGACGCTGGTGTACTTCCGCTACACCGCGCGCGCCGAACGCGAGGGAGAGCGCTGATGCACGCCGCCATGAGCCGACAGGCGCTGCGCATGCTCGCGGTGCTGGTGCTGCTGGGCGCAGCGGCCTTCCCCATCTACTGGATGCTGGTGACCTCGCTCACGCCCACCGAGGCGCTGTTCGCCGACCGGCCGCAGCTGCTGCCCTCGCTGGGGCAACTGCCGGTGTATGCGAGCGTGTTCGCCATCAAGCCGGTGGCGAGCTGGCTCTTCAACAGCGCCTGCGTCGCGATCGGCACCACGGTGCTGAGCATCGCGCTGGCGGTGTTTCCGGCCTATGCGCTGTCGCGCTTCCGCTTCGGCGGCAAGGGCGCGATCGGCTTCGGCCTGTTCGCCACCCAGATGCTGCCCGAGGCGATGCTGGTGGTGCCGCTGTACGCGATCTTCGCGCAGATGCAGCTGCTCAACACCCTGAGCGGCCTGATCCTCGCGAACACCGCCTTCACCGTGCCGGTGATCACCTGGATCCTCAAGGGCGCCATCGACGGCGTGCCGATCGAGGTCGAGGAGGCCGCGCGCGTGGACGGCTGCTCGCGCATCGGCATCGTGCTGGGCGTGGTGGTGCCGCTGATCGCGCCCACGCTGGCCGCGGCCGCGGTGATCTCCTTCTTCCATGGCTGGAACGAGTACGTGTTCGCGCAGACGCTGATCACCGAGGAGCGGCTGCACACGGCCTCCGTCGGCCTGGCCGGCTTCATCGGCGAACTCAGCACGCCGCTCGATGCCGTGATGGCGGTGGGCGTGATGTACACGCTGCCGGCCGTCGTCTTCTACCTGATCGTGCAGCGCCACGTCGTCTCCGGCATGACGGCCGGCAGCGTCAAGGGCTGAGAAGGCATGAATGAACCTGCTGCGCACCCCGATCTCGCGTCTGCGGTCCTCGCCGTACCTGAGTACGGCTCCGGTCCTCGACGCGACCTCGGGGCGCTCGCGACGGTTCCTTCACGCCTTCTGAGCGCCCGTCGAATCCGAATATCCAAACGCACATAGATCTTCAATCCATGGCTTCCATCAAGCTCCAGGACATCACCAAGAACTTCGCCGACAAGCATGTCGTCAAGGGCGTGTCGATCGACGTGCCCGACGGGGAATTCCTCGTGCTGCTCGGCCCCTCCGGTTGCGGCAAGTCGACCCTGCTGCGCATGCTCGCCGGCCTCGAGAGCATCAGCGGCGGCGAGATCCACATCGCCGAGCGCCGCGTCGACGAACTGCCGCCGACCGAACGCGACATCGCCTTCGTGTTCCAGTCCTATGCGCTCTATCCGCACATGACGGTGCGGCGCAACATCGCGTTTCCGCTGATCATGCGGCAGCACCGCTGGTGGTTCCACATCCCGCTGCTCGGCGGCATGGCCAAGCGGCGCATCGAGCGCTCGCCCGAGGTCTCGCAGTTGGTGGAGCGCACCGCGCGCACGCTGGCGCTGACCGACTGGCTCGACAAGTACCCGCGCACGCTCTCGGGCGGCCAGCGCCAGCGCGTGGCGCTCGGCCGCGCGATGGTGCGCGAGCCGCAGGTGTTCCTGATGGACGAGCCGCTGTCGAACCTCGACGCGAAGCTGCGCACCACCATGCGCGCCGAGATCTCGAAGCTGCATCAGCGCGTGGGCGGCACCTTCGTCTACGTCACGCACGACCAGGTCGAGGCGATGACCATGGGCACGCGCATCGCGCTGCTCAAGGACGGCGTGGTGCAGCAGTTCGGCAGCCCGCGCGAGATCTACGAGGCGCCCGCCAACCTCTACGTGGCGCGCTTCATCGGCACGCCGCCGATGAACCTGCTGCAGGCCACGGTGAACGCCGACGGCAGCGCGCTCGCGCTCGGCGGCGAGGCCACGATGCCGCTGCCCGCGCACCTGCGCGGCCTGGCCGCGCCCGGCGCCGCCGTGGTGCTCGGCCTGCGGCCGAACGCGCTGACGGTGGCGCGCGGCGGCCAGGGCCTGGCCGGGCGCATCGCGCTGGTCGAGCACGTCGGCGCCGAGTCGCTGGTGGCGGTCGCGCTCGCCGACGCCCGCACGCTGCACGACGAGGAAGGCGCCGCGAACGCCGACCTGATGGTCACGGTGCCGGGCTACACCGACCTCGCGAACGGCGATCCGGTCGCGGTCGGCTTCGATGCCACGCAGGCCGTGCTGTTCGATGCCGCCACGGGCCGCAACCTCGCCGCCGCGCCGCGCACGCACTGAATTCTTCCCCACCCCTCATCGCCAAAACACACTCCATGAACAAATCCTCCGCCATCCTCGAGGGCTTCCGCGTCCTCGACTGCTCCATCGCCATGGCCGGCCCCTTCGCGGCCCAGCGCCTGGGCGACCTGGGCGCCGACGTCATCAAGGTCGAGCCGGTCGCCGGCGAATGGCAGCGCCATGTCTCGGCCGGCGGCGCGCGCGGCAACCGCATCAACGTCTCCTTCCTCTCGCTCAACCGCAACAAGCGCAGCCTCGCGGTCGACCTCAAGAGCGACGAGGGCCGCGACGCGCTCTACGAGCTGGTGCGCGGCTCCGACGTGTTCCTGCAGAACTACCGCCCCGGCGTGGCCGAGCGCCTGGGCGTGGACTACGCCACGCTGTCGAAGATCAACCCGCGGCTGGTCTACGTCTCGATGTCGGGCTACGGCGAGGACGGCCCCTACAAGCTCTGGCCCGGGCAGGACCTGCTGCTGCAGGCGATGAGCGGCGCCATGCTCTCCACCGGCCGCGCCGGCGAGCCGCCGTCGCCGGCGGGCCAGTACCTGGTCGACGCCATCACGGCCTCGACCGCCTTCGAGGCCGTGATCGCCGCGCTGCTGCACCGCGAGCGCAGCGGCGAGGGCCAGCTGGTGCAGGTCAACATGCTCGATGCGATCGTCGCGCTGCAGATGCAGGAGCTGTCGGTGTTCAGCGTGGCCGGCAAGCCGCAGGAGCGCACGGCCGAGCCTCATGCCCACGTCTACATCCGCGCGCCCTACGGCGTGTTCGCCACGCAGGACGGCTTCCTCGCGCTGGCCTTCCCGAAGATGGCGGCGCTCGCGCAGGCCATCGGCGCACCGGTGCTGGCCGACTTCGACGACGAGCGCGACACCTTCGCGCGGCGCGACGAGATCTTCTCGATCACGCGCGAGAAGCTGCGCCACCGCGCCACCGCCGAGTGGCTCGCTGTGTTCCGCGCGGCCGACATCTGGGCCGGTCCGGTGTACGGCTATGCCGACGTCATGAACGATCCGCAGATCGTCCACAACGGCACCTTCGTCGAGTACGAGCATCCGACCGAGGGCAAGGTGAAGACCCCGGGCTTCCCGATCAAGTTCACGCGCACGCCCTCGAGCGTGCGCCGCGGCGCGCCGCTGGCGGGCCAGCACACACGCGAGATCCTCGGCGAGCTGGGCTGGAGCACCGAGCGCATCGACGGCCTGCTCGCGGCCAAGGTGATCGGGGAAGAGACGCTGTGAGCGGCGCGCCGATCAAGGGCCTGACCTGGGACCATCCGCGCGGCTACGTCGCGCTCGAGCGCGCGGCCGAACGCGCGCGCGCCGAGGGCCTCGACCTGCACTGGGAGCGCCAGCCGCTCGAGGGCTTCGAGTCGCATCCGATCGAGGACCTCGCCGAGCGCTACGACCTGATCGTGCTCGACCATCCGCACATCGGCGACGCGGTGGCCGGCGACTGCCTGCAGCCGCTCGAGTCGCTGTTCGCGGCCGACGAGCTCGCGCGCTGGCGCGCGCAGAGCATCGGCCGCTCGTTCGACAGCTACCGCTATGCGGGCGTGCACTGGGCGCTGCCGCTCGATGCCGCCACGCAGGTGGCGGTGGCGCGCACCGACCGGCTCGAGGGCCCGCTGCCGCGCAGTTGGACCGAGGTGCTCGCGCTGGCCGCGCGCCAGCCGGTGTGCCTGTCGCTGGCCGGCCCGCATGCGGCGCTCTCGCTGTTCAGCATGGCGGCCGCGCACGGCGATGCGCCCGCGGGCAGCGAGCCCGGCCGGCTGTTCACGGGGCAGGGTGCCACCACGGCCTGGGAGCTGCTGTCGGAGCTGCATGCGCTGGCCTTCCGCGGCTGGGCCGGGCTCAACCCGATCGGCATCCTCGATGCGATGTCGCGCGATGCGCGGGCCGTGTACTGCCCGCTGGTCTACGGCTACGTCAACTATGCGGTGGCCTGCGCCGGCACGCAGCCGCTGCACTTCGCCGACGTGCCCGCCGGTTCGCACGGCCTCGGTTCGACGCTCGGCGGCACCGGCCTCGCGGTGAGCCGGCGCGCGACGGTCGGCGATGCGCTGCGCGCCCACCTCGTCGCGCTGATGAGCCCGGCGATGCAGGAAGACTTCATTCCCTTCGCCGACGGCCAGCCGAGCGCGCGCAGCGCGTGGAGCAACGCGCGTGTCAATGCCGCGTGGAACGGCTTCTTCGCGCAGACCGAGGCCACGCTCGAAGCCGCGATCGTGCGGCCACGCCATCCGGGCTACATCCCGTTCCAGACCGCGGCCTCGGCGCTGGTGCGCGAGATGCTCGCCGACCGGCTCGCGGCCAGGGCCGCGCTCGAGCGGCTGCAAACGCTCTACCAGAACCACCGGCCCGCGGGCAGCGAAGTCTGAGCCCGTCTTCCCTTCTTCAGTCCACCTCCGCCATGAACCACATCCTCTTCGAGGTCCGCGACCGGGTCGCGACCCTGATCCTCAACCGCCCCGAGAAGCTCAACGCCGTCACGCCCGAGATGGCCGATGCGCTGGTCGCCCACGTGAAGGACTGCAACGCGCGCGCCGACGTGCGCGCCGTCGTCATCACGGGCGCCGGCGAGAAGGCCTTCTGCGCCGGCAGCGACATCGCCGAGCTCGACGGCTACGACACGCCCTGGACCTTCCGCAACCGGCCCGACTACTGCGACGCGATCCGCGCGCTGCGCAAGCCCGTGGTCTGCGCCATCAACGGCTATGCGCTCGGCGGCGGCCTCGAGACCGCCATGTCCTGCGACATCCGCATCGCGGCCGAGCACGCGCGCTTCGGCGCGCCCGAGGTCAAGCTCGGCTGGATCGGCGGCGGCGGCATGTCGTACATGCTCGCGCACAGCATCGGCGCCTCGAACACCGCGCTGATGCTGATGGGCGGCGATCCCATCGGCGCGCAGCAGGCGCTGCAGTGGGGCCTGGTGAGCGAGCTGGTGCCGGCCACCGAGCTGCTGGCGCGCGCGCAGGCCATTGCCGCCACCATCGCGAGCCGCCCGCCGATCGCGGTCGAGACCGCCAAGGCCAACCTGCGCGCCGCCTATGCGATGCCGCTGGAGACCGCGATCCAGTACGAACGCGACCTGCAGACCGTGTGCTTCGCGACCGAGGACGCGACGGAAGGCCGCGCGGCCTTCAAGGCACGCCGTCCGGCCGTGTTCGAGGGGCGCTGAGATGCAGGCGATTCCCGACATGGTCGATGCCGCGGCCACGCTGCCCGTCGATGCGGAAAGGGCGCTGCTCGTGGGCCGCGCCTGGTTGCCGGGCGGGAACGGCGAAGAGGGCGGCCCGACGCTGGTGACGGTGCGCGAGGGCCAACTGGTCGACATCGGCGCGCTCGCGCCCACCGTCTCGGCGCTGCTCGAGCGCGAGGACGCGGCCGCCGCGGTGCGCGATGCCGAGGGCGTGCCGCTCGGCACGCTGGCCGACTGGCTCGCGAGCACCGCCGCGCACGGCCCCGATCCCGCGCGGCGCCACCTGCTCGCACCCAACGACCTGCAGGTGGTGAAAGCGGCCGGCGTGACCTTCGCGGCCAGCATGGTCGAGCGCGTGATCGAGGAACAGGCGCGCGGCGACGCGAGCCGCGCCGAGGCGGTGCGCCGCCAGGTGGTGGCCGTGGTCGGCGACGACCTCTCGGGCATCGTGCCGGGCTCGCCCGAGGCCATGCAGCTCAAGCAGGTGCTGCTCGCGCAGGGCCTGTGGTCGCAGTACCTCGAGGTCGGCATCGGGCCCGATGCCGAGGTCTTCACCAAGGCCGCGCCGCTGGCCTCGGTGGGCACCGGCGTGCAGGTGGGCCTGCATCCGGGCTCGACCTGGAACAACCCCGAGCCCGAGGTCGTGCTCGCCGTCGACAGCCGCGGCCGGACCGTCGGTGCCGCGCTCGGCAACGACGTCAACCTGCGCGACTTCGAGGGCCGCAGCGCGCTGCTGCTGGGCAAGGCCAAGGACAACAACGCCTCGTGCGCCATCGGCCCGTTCATCCGCCTGTTCGATGCCCACTACGGCATCGACGACCTGCGCGCCACCGTGGTCGAACTGCGCGTGGAAGGCGAGGACGGCTTCGTGCTCGAGGGCTCGAGCTCGATGGCGCAGATCAGCCGCGATCCGCTCGAGCTGGTGCGCCACGCCATGGGCGCGCACCACCAGTACCCCGACGGCATCCTGCTGTTCTGCGGCACCATGTTCGCGCCGATCC
The DNA here is from genome assembly GCF_056523145.1 of Variovorax sp. ISS6. Lineage (NCBI taxonomy): Bacteria > Pseudomonadati > Pseudomonadota > Betaproteobacteria > Burkholderiales > Comamonadaceae > Variovorax > Variovorax sp. ISS6. The sequence continues at coordinate 438,382 of NZ_JAWRZC010000002.1, read as the reverse complement.
AGGACCGCGACGCGCCGGGCGCCGGCTTCACCCACCACGAGGGCGACCGCGTCGCGATCCGCGCCGAGCGGCTGGGCACGCTGTTCAACCGGGTCGGCCGCAGCGACCGCATTGCGCCGTGGACCTTCGGCATCGGCGCGCTGATGCGCAACCTCGCCGCGCGCGGGCGGCTTTGAGCGCGGCGGTGGCCGGGCGCGCTTGGCGGCAGAATCCGGGCCACCCATGACAGAACCCGAAAAAAGACAGGGCCGCCGCCGCTTCGGCACCAACTCCGTCACCATGGCCGACGTGGCCCAGGTGGCGGGCGTGTCGGCACAGACCGTGTCGCGCGTGCTGCGCGACCCCGAGGGCTGCACGCCGCAGACGCGCGAGCGCGTGGAGGCGGCGATCCGCAGCACCCGCTACGTGCAGAACCTCGCGGCCAGCCACCTGGCCTCGAACCGCAGCATGACGGTGGCCGCCGTGATCCCGCAGATCGCGGCCTCGGTCTTCGCCGAGACGCTGCAGGGCCTGTCGAACGTGCTGCTGCAGGCCGGCTACCAGGTGATCATCGGCCACACCGACTACAGCCACGAGCGCGAGGAGGCCGTGGTGCGCAGCCTGCTGGGCCGCCGGCCCGACGCCTTCTTCCTCGTCGGCACGCGCCACACCGACGCGGTGCGCGAGATGCTCGCGCGCGCCGCCATTCCCGTGGTCGAGAGCTGGGCCTGGACGCGCAAGCCGATCGACCAGCTCGTGGGCTTCTCGAACCAGGAGGCGCTGGCCGCGGCCGTGGCCTATGCGCAGCGCCGCGGCTACCGCCATCCCACCTTCGTGGGCGCCGCGCGCCCCGGCGACGACCGCGCGCGCGAGCGCCTGGACGGCTACACCACCGGCATGGCGCGCCACTATCCCGGCCAGGCGCCGCGCAGCCTGGTGGTGGAGAACCTGCCCTACACCATGGGCAGCGGCAGCACCCTGCTCGAGGCCGCGCGCGCACGCTTCCCCGACAGCGACCTGCTGCTGTTCTCGAGCGACCTGCTGGCCTCGGGCGCGCTGCTGGCCTGCCAGCGGCTGGGCATCGCGGTGCCCAGGCAGCTCGCGATCATGGGCTTCGGCGACTACGAGATCGCGCGCGAGCTCAACCCCGGCCTCACGACCATCGCGGTGCCGACCGTGCGCATGGGCGAGGAGGCCGCGCGCATGCTGGTGCAGCGGCTGCGCAGCGAGACGCCGGCGGCGCGCAAGCGCGACCTGGGTTTCGAGCTGATCGAGCGGGGCAGCGCCTGAGCGGTCCGGCGCCCCGCGGGGCGCCATGAGAAAAGGGGCCGACCGTCGCCGGTCCGCCCCTTTTTTTCGTGGCGAGCCGCGGCCGAGGCCGCGGTGCGCGATCAGCCCAGCAGGCCGTGCAGGATGTTGGCGACCGGGGTCACCGCACTGCTCACGGTGTGCTCGACCTGGCTGGTGATCGGTGTCACCACGTCGGTGACCACCGAGCCCACCGAGTGATCGACGTTCTCGACCACGTTGGACACGGTCTCGACCACCGGTGCCGCCGCCGCGGTCGCGCCGGCCAGGATGTCGGTCACGGGGGCCAGGGCACCGGAACTGGCGCTGGTCAGCGTGTCCACCACCGGAGCGAGGGTGTCGCTCAGGCCGCTGGCGATCTCGGTCACCGGCTGCAGGATGTTGGCCACCGGGCCGTCGCCGCCGAGGGCGCCGAGCAGGCTGCCGACGAGACCGTCGTTGCCGAGCAGGCCGCCCACCAGGCCACCGACCAGTCCGTCGTTGCCCAGCAGGTTGCCGACCAGGCCATCGTTGCCGAGCAGGCCGCCCACGAGGCCGTCGCTGCCGAGGACACCACCGAGCAGGCCGCCTTCGCCACCGCCGAGCACGCCGCCGAGGAGGCCACCGTCACCGCCGAGCACGCCGCCCAGCAGGCCGTCGTCGCCGAGGATGCCGCCGAGCACGCCACCCAGCAGGCCGTCGTCGCCGAGGACGCCACCGAGCAGACCGCCGTCGCCGCCGAGCACGCCGCCCAGCAGGCCGTCGTCACCCAGGATGCCGCCGAGCAAGCCGCCGTCACCGCCGAGGACACCGCCCAGGAGGCCGTCGTCACCCAGGATGCCGCCGAGCAGGCCGCCTTCGCCGCCGAGGACACCGCCCAGGAGGCCGTCGTCACCCAGGATGCCGCCGAGCAGGCCGTCTTCGCCACCGAGGACGCCACCCAGCAGACCACCGTCGCCCAGGACACCGCCGAGCAGGCCACCTTCGCCACCGAGCACACCTCCCAGCAGGCCGTCATCGCCGAGGATGCTGCCGAGCAGGCCACCGTCACCGCCGAGCACACCGCCCAGCAGGCCGTCGTCACCGAGGATGCCGCCGAGCAGGCCGCCATCGCCACCCAGCAGGCCGCCAAGCAGGCCACCGTCCGCGGCAGGCGCATCGGCCGCGACCATCAGGCTGGCCGAGGCGCCGGCATCGGCACCACCGCCGAGCAGGCCACCCAGCAGACCGCCGAGAAGGCCGTCGTCGCCAAGGATGCCGCCGAGCAGGCCGCCTTCGCCACCGAGGACGCCGCCCAGGAGGCCGTCGTCACCCAGCACGCTACTCAGGAGGCCGCCGTCGCTGCCAAGCAGACCGCCCAGCAGGCCGTCATCGCCCAGGACACCGCCGAGCAGGCCACCGTCGCCGCCGAGCAGACCGCCCAGCAGGCCGTCATCGCCCAGCACGCCACCCAGCAGACCACCGTCGCCGCCAAGCAGACCGCCCAGCAGGCCGTCATCGCCCAGGACACCGCCCAGCAGGCCACCGTCGCCGCCGAGCAGACCACCCAGCAGGCCGTCATCACCCAGCACGCCACCAAGCAGGCCGCCGTCGCCACCGAGCAGACCGCCCAGCAGACCGTCGTCACCCAGCACGCCGCCCAGGAGACCACCGTCGCCGCCGAGCAGGCCGCCCAGCAAGCCGTCGTCACCCAGCACGCCACCCAGGAGACCGCCGTCACCGCCGAGCAGACCACCCAGCAGGCCGTCGTCACCCAGGACACCGCCCAGGAGGCCACCGTCGCCGCCGAGCAAGCCGCCCAGCAGGCCGTCATCACCCAGCACGCCACCCAGCAGCCCATCGCCGCCGATCAGATTCGCCACGCCATCGGTCAGGAAGTCGACCTGCGTGCCGACCGCGCCCAGCAGCGCATCGGTGGTGCCGGCGCCCAGCAGCTGGTCGGTCAGCGGGCTCAGCAGGTCGCCGACACCGCCGGTGACCTGGCTCACGAGGTCGTCCACCGGATCCAGCACGTTCGGGTCGTTCGGCGTGAAGCTGTCGCCGAGCACCGGGGCCAGCAGTCCGCTCACGGTGTCGGTGAGGCTGTCCGTCAGGCCGACGACCGGGGCGAGCACGTCGCCCAGGCCGAGCTCGCCGAGCAGGCCGTCGTTGAGACCGTCGACCAGGCCGCCGACGATGGTGTCGGTCGGGTCGAGCAGTTGCGCGCCGGTGCCACCACCGCCGCCGCCGATGCCATCGACCAGGCCGCCCAGCAAGCCGCCGAGCAGGCCGTCCTCGCCGAGCAGGCCGCCCACGAGGCCGTCGCCACCCAGCAGGCCGCCGACCAGGCCGTCGTCGCCGAGCAGGCTCGGGACCAGGCCGTCTTCGCCCAGCACGCCGCCGAGGATGCCGCCTTCGCCGAGCAGGCCACCCAGCAGACCGTCGTCGCCCAACAGGCCACCGACCAGGCCATCGCCGCCGAGCAGGCCGCCCACGAGGCCGTCGCCGCCGATCAGGCCACCGAGCAGGCCGTCGTCGGCCAGCACGCCGCCCAACAGGCCGTCGTCGCCGAGCAGACCGCCGACCAGGCCCTCATCGCCCAGCAGGCCACCGAGCAGGCCGTCGTCGCTCAGCAGGCCGCCGAGCGGGCCGCCGGCGCCGAGGAGGCCGTCTTCGCCGAGCACACCGCCGAGCAGCCCGTCTTCGCCGAGCAGGCCACCGACCAGGCCGTCGTCGCCCAGCAGGCCGCCGAGCAGACCGTCTTCACCGCCGAGCAGGCCGCCCAGCGGACCGTCGGCCAGCAGGTTGCCGACCACGCCATCGGGGCCCAGCAGGCTGCCGACCAGGCCGTCCGGTCCGAGCAGCCCGCCGCTCAGGCCTTCGCTGCCGAGCAGGCCGCTGAGCACGCCGTCGCCGCCGAGCAGGCCACCCACGAGGCCGTCCTCGCCGAGCAGGCCGCCGAGCGCACCGTCGTCGCCCAGCAGGCCTCCGAGCAGGCCGCCTTCGCCCAGCGCGGGGCCGAGCAGGCCGCCAAGCAGGCCGTCTTCGCCGCCGAGGCCGCCGAGCAGGCCGCCGTCACCCAGCAGGGTGTCGAGCAGGCTGCCGACCGCGGTGCCTTCGCCCAGCAGGCCGCCGAGCAGGCCATCGTCGCCCAGCAGGCCGCCGACCAGGCCGTCCTCGCCGAGCAGGCCGCCCAGCAGGCTGTGTTCGCCGAGCAGGCCGTCGAGCACCTGGCCGACCACGCCGTCGTCGCCCAGCAGGCCGTCGACCAGGCCATCGATGCCCAGGCCGGTGGTCACGCCACCCAGCAGTCCGTCGCTGCCCAGCACGTTCTCGAGGATGTTGTTCAGTGCATCGGTCAGGTAGTCGACCTGGGTGTTGACCGTGTCGATGATCGCGCCGGTGGTGCCGCCACCCAGCAGGCCGTCGACCACGGGCGACAGCACGCCGCCGAGATTGGTGGTGACGTGGTCGACCACGTTGTCCACGGGATCGAATTCGTTGGGATCGTTGGGCGTGAACTCGTTGCCGGCGATCGGCGCGAGCACGTCGTCGATCACGTCGGTGACGCTGTTGACGATGGGCTTCACCGTCTGCAGCGCGCCGCCCAGGCCCAGGGTGTTGTCCACGGCATCGACCACGTGGCCGACGGCGCTGTCGCCCGGATCCAGCAGGTGGTCGGCATCGGCATCGGCGTCCGCATCGGCGTCAGCGTCGGCATCCGCGTCCGCGTCCGCATCGGCGTCTGCATCCGCATCGGCGTCTGCATCAGCGTCGGCATCCGCATCTGCGTCCGCATCGGCATCGGCATCGGCATCACCGTCCGCATCGGCATCCGCATCCGCGTCCGCGTCCGCATCCGCGTCGGAGTCGCCGACGCCGGGAATGAAGAAGGGAATGGTCGAGTCGCCGCCGCCGCCGCCCAGGGCCGCGGCCAGCGCGATGCCACCGAGCGCGCCGAGCGCGAACTCGCCGAGGCCGAGGCCACCGCCGCTGGCGAGCTTCTTGGTGACGGCCAGCGCCGCCGCATCGGCGTCGGCGTCGGGCGGGGTGACCGCGAGGTCGCCCGAGGCCACGTCGACATTGACCTGCTCGAGGCCGCCCGGCAGCTTGGTCGACGTGACGGTGGCATCGGTGCCGCCCGCGAAGACGCCGGCCAGCGGCGCCTTGTTGGTGGCCGAGCCGGGGAACAGCACATTGGCCTGGCCGCCATCGGGAACGATCACGCGGTCGCCGGCGATCAGCGACTGGTTGCCGTCCACCGGGATGCTCACGCCGTCGCGCACGATGGTCGTGCCCGGGGTCGCGTTCGACAGCGATCCGATGCTGGCGGGCGCGGCGGCCGCGGGTGCGGAGGGAGGCGCCATGGCGGTCGAGCCCATCGGTGCGATCGGCGTGGTGGTGGCTTGCGCGAGGACCACGGGCGCCCCACCGTTCACGGTGGTTTCCGGGGTCGTCGGGGTCGATGATTGAGTTGTAGTCATGGCGGCCTCTGTGACAAAGATGTGGCCTACAGGGGCAACATGCGTGCCGTCTTTGCGCTGCCGCCATGGCGGTCCTCTGTTACGGCACCTCGACCGCCTTATCTCGTTGATTCCAAAGGCTTTTCTCATCCGGGGTAACACGCGGCGGGAACATCCGTAACACGGCTTTTCGCCGCGCGTTACGTAACGTGAGCGATTTTTTTCCCGGAACGCCGGGCAGGTTCCGGGGGCCGTGGCGGTGTCGGCGAAGCGGCCGAAAGAAGGCCGGACGAGGCCTGCTCGCGTTCGGCGGCTTCAGCGCTCGAAGCCGTACGGCGCGAACCGGCTCTGGTTCTCGTCCACGTCCAGCGCCTCGCCGATGAACGGAAAGGCGCGCTGCGGGCAGCGCTCGCGCTCGCAGACCTTGCAGCCCATGCCGATCGGCGTGGCGGCCTCGGGGTCCTGCAGGTCGAGCCCCTTCGCATACACCAGCCGCGGCGCATGGCGGATGTCGCAGCCCAGCCCGATCGAGAAGGTCCTGCGCGGCGAGCCCCAGCCGCGCTGGCCGCGCGAGACCGAGCGCGCGATCCACAGGTAGCGCCGCCCGTCGGGCATGCGCGCGAGCTGCGGCAGGATGCGCTCGGGCTGCGCGAAGGCCTCGTACACGTTCCACAGCGGGCAGGTGCCGCCGGTGCGGCTGAAGTGGAAGTGCGTGGCCGACTGGCGCTTGGAGATGTTGCCGGCCTTGTCCACGCGCACGAAGAAGAAGGGCACGCCGGGCGCGCCCAGCCGCTGCAGCGTGCTGAGCCGGTGGCACACGGTCTCGAAGCCGACGCCGAAGCGCTGGCCGAGCAGGTCGATGTCGTAGCGCAGCGATTCCGCGGCCTCGAGGAAGGCGCCGTAGGGCAGCAGCAGCGCGCCCGCGAAGTAGTTGGCAAGGCCGATGCGCGCCAGCTTGCGCGAGGCCGGGTCCTCGGTGAAGGGCGGCGCGTCGACCAGCGCGTCGATCGCCGCGCCGAGCTCGAGCAGCGCGAGCTGGGTGCCGAGCTGGAAGGCCTGCTGGCCCGGCTCGAGCGCGGGCGACAACCGCAGGCTGCGCTGCGCGGCGTCGTAGCGGCGCTTGCTGACCTCGGTGTCGTCGGTCAGCAGCACGCGCACGCCGTGGCGCTGCCGCAGCCGCTCGACCAGCCATTCGGCGAGATGGCCGCCGTGCTCGCGCGCGCCCGGCGCGGCCTGCGCCTGCTGCGCCTCCCGTGCCAGCGCCTCGGCCGCGCGGTCGAGGGTGTCGAAGTGGTTCTGGTGCGCGAAGAAGAAGTCGCGCACCACCTCGAAGGGCATGGCGCGCGGCGCGGCCAGGCCCGAGCGCTCGTCGCCCAGGCGCAGCGCCATGGTCTCGAGCTGCTCCATCGCCTCGAGGTTGCGCCGGTGCAGCGCCAGCAGCGCGCGGCCCAGCGCGGGCATCTGCGCCGCCACCTCCTGCAGCTCGGGCAGCGCCACCGGCTCGGCGGCATCGGCCAGCGCCTCGCGCATGCCGGCCACCAGCCGCGCCTCCTCGTCTTCCGAGAACTGCTGGATGTCGACGCCGAGCGCGCGGCTGATCTTGAGCAGCACCGCCACCGTCAGCGGCCGCTGGTTCTGCTCGAGCTGGTTGAGGTAGCTGGGCGACAGCTCCAGCGCCTGGGCCAGCGCCACCTGCGACAGGCCGCGTTCCGCGCGCAGGCTGCGCAGGCGCACGCCCATGAATGTCTTCTTCATCGTTTCGCCTTCGCCGCGAATGCGGGGAAATTCGCAAAATTTGCAAATCGGAGGATTGAGGTTCGCAAGAATTTGCCTTTTCAGTCCTTCTGCAAACCGCATTCTCTGCGTAGATTGCGAAGCATGACAACACCCGCTGGAACGACCGAACTGCGCGAACTGGTGCTGCCGGTGCATGCCAACCACCGCGGCACGCTGTTCGCCGGGCAGGGCCTGCAACTGATGACCAAGGCCGCCTTCCTGGCCGCGCGCGGACTCGCGCAGCGCGAGGTGGTGATGGCCGGCGTGACCGGCGTCGACTTCCTCGCGCCGGTGCCGGTGGGCCACCAGTTGCTGCTGCGCGGCTGGGTCAGCCGCATCGGCCGCAGCTCGATGACCGTGTGCGTGACCGGCCTGGCCGACGTGCCGGGCGCGCCGGCCGAAGAAGTCCTCAAGGGCGTGTTCGAGATGGTGGCGGTCGACGCCGCCGGTCGTCCCGCCGCCATCGATCGCGCCTACCTCAACGAAGAAACCGCATGAACCCCATGACCGACACCACCGCACCCGCGGGCTTCCGCCCCAAGAAATCCGTCGCCCTCTCGGGCGTGACCGCGGGCAACACCGCGCTGTGCACCGTGGGCCGCACCGGCAACGACCTGCACTACCGCGGCTACGACATCCTCGACATCGCCGAGGTCTGCGAGTTCGAGGAGATCGCCCACCTGCTGGTGCACGGCAAGCTGCCCACGCGCGCCGAGCTCAAGGCCTACAAGGCACGGCTCAAGGCGATGCGCGGCCTGCCCGCGAGCGTGAAGGAAGCGCTCGAAAGCCTGCCGGCCGGCGCCCACCCGATGGACGTGATGCGCACCGGCGTCTCGGCGCTGGGCTGCGTGCTGCCCGAGAAGGACGACCACAACCTGCCCGGCGCGCGCGACATCGCCGACCGCCTGATGGCCTCGCTGGGCTCGATGCTGCTGTACTGGTACCACTGGAGCACGCAGGGCAAGCGCATCGACGTGGAGACCGACGACGACTCGATCGGCGGCCACTTCCTGCACCTGCTGCATGGCGAGAAGCCCTCCGAGGCCTGGGTGCGCGCGATGCACACCTCGCTCAACCTCTATGCCGAGCACGAGTTCAACGCCAGCACCTTCACCGCCCGCGTGATCGCGGGCACCGGCAGCGACATGCACTCGGCCATCGCCGGCGCGATCGGCGCGCTGCGCGGCCCCAAGCACGGCGGCGCCAACGAGGTCGCATTCGAGATCCAGAAGCGCTACGACAGCCCGGCCGAGGCCGAGGCCGACATCCGTCGCCGCGTGGAGGCCAGGGAAGTGGTGATCGGCTTCGGCCACCCGGTCTACACCGTGAGCGATCCGCGCAACGTGGTGATCAAGGGCGTGGCCCGGCGCCTGTCGCAGGAGGCCGGCTCGACCAAGATGTACGACATCGCCGAGCGGCTCGAGTCGGTGATGTGGGAGGTCAAGAAGATGTTCCCCAACCTCGACTGGTTCAGCGCCGTGAGCTACCACATGATGGGCGTGCCCACCGCCATGTTCACGCCGCTGTTCGTGATCGCGCGCACCAGCGGCTGGGCCGCGCACGTCATCGAGCAGCGCGTGGACAACAAGATCATCCGCCCGAGCGCGAACTACACCGGCCCCGAGGACCTGGCGTTCGTGCCGATCGAGGCGCGCGCCTGAGGCGGGGGCAGCGGCGCGGTGAAGTCCTTCCAGGTCGATGTCGCTCGGAGCACACTCCGCGGTGCCGCCTCCCGTGGGCGGCACGCTCCCACATCGAACGACAACACTGGAGACAAGACCATGACGCTGAACCGCCGCGCCTTCTCGACCGCCGCCCTGGCGGGACTGACGCTGCCCGCCGCCACCCTGAGCCGCGCCCAGGAGGCCTTCCCGAACAAGCCGCTGCGCATCGTCTGCCCCTTCGCGCCGGGCGGCGGCTCCGACTTCATCGCCCGCGTGGCGGCCAACGTGCTGACCCAGCAACTGGGCCAGTCGGTGGTGGTGGACAACCGGCCCGGCGCCGGCGGCACCATCGGCACCGAGTACGCGCTGCACACGCCGGCCGACGGCTACACGCTGCTGCTGATCGCGGGCAGCTACACGGTCAATCCCTCGCTCTACAAGCTGCGCTTCGATCCGGTGGCCGAGATGACGCCGGTGATCCAGCTCTCGAAGGGCGCCTACGTGCTGTGCGTCAACCCGTCGAAGGTGCCCGCGAAGAACCTGCAGGAACTGCTGGCCTTCGCGCGCCAGAACCCCGGCAAGCTGACCTTCGCCTCGGCCGGCAACGGCAGCCACCTGCACATCGTGAGCGAGTACCTGTTCGGCATGGCGAAGGTCAAGGCCACGCACGTGCCCTACCGCGGCACCGGGCCGGCCGTCACCGACCTGGTGGCGGGCAACGTCGACATGCTGATCGCGGGCACCGAGGCGCTGATGCCGCACGTGCAGTCGGGCCGGCTGCGCGCCTTCGCCGTCACCACGGCGAAGCGGCTGCAGGCCTATCCCGACATTCCCTCGATCGCCGAGAGCGGCGGCCTGCCCGACTACGACGTGGTGGCCTGGCACGGCCTGATCGCGCCCCGGGGCGTGCCGCCGTCCGTGCTCGCGAAGCTCAACGGCGCGCTCGACGCCGGGCTCAAGGCGCCCGAACTGGTCGCGAAGCTCGATCCCACCGGCGTGTCGCCGGCCGGCGGCAGCGCCGAGCAGTTTGGCGCGCTGATCCGCACCGAGATCCCGCGCTATGCCAAGGTCGTGAAGGACAACGACATCCGCTCCGAATGAACCCCGCGCGGCCCCTCGCAGCGGGGCCGCATCGCTTTCCTGCCCGCTTCCCCACGATGACTTCAAGCCACAGAAAGAAACTCCCCGGCACCGCGCTCGACTACATCGACGCGCGCGCCGCCATCGAAGCGCTGCGCCCCGGTGCCTGGGACACGCTGTCCTACACCGCGCGCGTGCATGCCGAGAACCTCGTGCGCCGCTGCGATCCCGCGATCCTCGACGAATGCCTGCTGCAGATCGCCGAGCGCCGGCGCGATCGCGACTTCCCGTGGTTCCCGGTGCGCGTGGTCTGCCACGACATCCTGGGCCAGACCGCGCTGGTCGACCTCGCGGGCCTGCGCGATGCGATCGCGGCCGAGGGCGGCGATCCGGCGCAGGTGAATCCGGTGGTGCCGGTGCAGCTGATCGTCGACCACTCGCTGGCCGTGGAGTGCGGCGGCTTCGACCCGCGGGCCTTCGAGAAGAACCGCGAGATCGAGGACCGGCGCAACGAGGACCGCTTCCATTTCATCGAATGGACCAAGCGCGCCTTCGCCAACATGGAGGTGATCCCCGCGGGGAACGGGATCATGCATCAGATCAACCTCGAGAAGATGTCGCCCGTGGTCTACGTGCAGGACGGCCTGGCCTTCCCCGACACCTGCGTGGGCACCGACAGCCACACGCCGCACGTCGACGCGCTGGGCGTGATCGCGGTCGGCGTGGGCGGGCTCGAGGCCGAGAACGTGATGCTCGGCCGCGCCTCGTGGATGCGGCTGCCCGAGATCGTCGGCGTGGAGCTCACGGGCCGCCGCCAGCCGGGCATCACCGCCACCGACATCGTGCTGGCGCTGACCGAGTTCCTGCGCCGCGAAAAGGTGGTCGGCGCCTACCTCGAGTTTTACGGCGAGGGCGCGCGCAGCCTCACCATCGGCGACCGCGCGACCATCTCCAACATGTGCCCCGAGTACGGCGCCACGGCCGCGCTGTTCCACATCGACGAACAGACGCTGGCCTACCTGCGGCTCACCGGCCGCGAGGACGCGCAGGTCGCGCTGGTCGAAACCTACGCGAAGACCGCGGGCTTCTGGGCCGACGCGCTGGCATCCGCCATCTACGAGCGCGTGCTGAAGTTCGACCTCTCCGGCGTGGTGCGCAACATGGCGGGCCCCTCGAACCCGCACCGCCGCCTGCCGACCTCGCAGCTGGCCGAGCGCGAGATCGCCATCGGCCTGCACGAGGCGCGCCAGCAGGAGGCCGCCGGCCTGATGCCCGACGGCGCCGTGATCATCGCGGCCATCACCTCGTGCACCAACACCTCGAACCCGCGCAACGTGATCGCGGCCGGGCTGCTGGCGCGCAACGCCAACCGGCTGGGCCTGGTGCGCAAGCCCTGGGTCAAGTCCTCGCTGGCGCCGGGCTCGAAGGCCGTCGAGCTCTACCTGCGCGACGCCGGCCTGCTGGCCGAGCTCGAGCAGCTGGGCTTCGGCATCGTCGCCTTCGCCTGCACCACCTGCAACGGCATGTCGGGCGCGCTCGATCCGAAGATCCAGCAGGAGATCGTCGAGCGCGACCTCTACGCCACCGCCGTGCTCTCGGGCAACCGCAACTTCGACGGCCGCATCCATCCCTACGCCAAGCAGGCCTTCCTGGCTTCGCCGCCGCTGGTGGTGGCCTATGCGATCGCGGGCACGATGCGCTTCGACATCGAGCGCGACATCCTCGACGTGGTCGACGGCAAGGAGATCCGCCTGGCCGACCTCTGGCCCAGCGACCAGGAGATCGATGCGATCGTCGCCGCCTCGGTGCGGCCCGAGATGTTCCGCCGGGTCTACGAGCCGATGTTCGCGATCCATGCCGACCACGGCGAGAAGGCCAGCCCGCAGTACGACTGGCGCCCGCAGTCCACCTACATCCGCCGCCCGCCCTACTGGGACAGCGAGGGCGTGGGCGCGCTCGCGGCCAACCCGCGCACCCTGCGCGGCATGCGGCCGCTGGCACTGCTGCCCGACAACATCACGACCGACCACCTGTCGCCGTCGAACGCGATCCTGCGCGACAGCGCCGCCGGCGAGTACCTCGCGAAGATGGGCCTGCCGGAAGAGGACTTCAATTCCTACGCCACGCACCGCGGCGACCACCTGACGGCGATGCGCGCCACCTTCGCCAATCCGCAGCTCGTGAACGAGATGGCGGTGGTCGACGGCGTGCAGCAGAAGGGCTCGCTCGCGCGCATCGAGCCCGAGGGCCGCGCGGTGCGCATGTGGGAGGCGATCGAGACCTACCTGAACCGCCGCCAGCCGCTGATCGTCGTGGCCGGTGCCGACTACGGCCAGGGCTCCTCGCGCGACTGGGCCGCCAAGGGCGTGCGCCTGGCCGGCGTCGAGACCGTGGTGGCCGAGGGCTTCGAGCGCATCCACCGCACCAACCTGCTCGGCATGGGCGTGCTGCCGCTCGAGTTCAAGCCCGGCACCACGCGGCTCACGCTGGGGCTGGACGGCACCGAGACCTACGACGTGGCCGGCCAGCCGGCCCCGCGCGCCGACCTCGCGCTGATCGTGCATCGGCGCAATGGCGAGGAGCTTCGCGTGCCGGTCACCTGCCGCCTCGACACCGCCGAGGAAGTGTCCATCTACGAGGCCGGCGGCGTGCTGCAGCGTTTTGCGCAAGACTTCCTGGCCGCGAACACCGCGGCCGCTTGAGAAACCCATCGCCATGGCATTCATTCCCCAGATCAAGATTCCCGCCGTCTACATGCGCGGCGGCACCAGCAAGGGCGTGTTCTTCCGCCTGCAGGACCTGCCGCAGGCCGCGCAACAGCCGGGCCCGGCGCGCGACGCGCTGCTGCTGCGCGTGATCGGCAGCCCCGACCCCTATGCCAAGCAGATCGACGGCATGGGCGGCGCCACCTCGTCGACCTCGAAGACCGTGATCCTCTCGCGCTCGACGCGGCCCGATCACGACGTCGACTACCTGTTCGGCCAGGTCTCCATCGACAGCGCCTTCGTCGACTGGTCGGGCAACTGCGGCAACCTGTCGGCCGCCGTGGGCCCGTTCGCGATCGCGCAGGGCCTGGTCGATCCGGCCCGCGTGCCGCCCGACGGCGTGTGCACCGTGCGCATCTGGCAGGCCAACATCGGTAAGACCATCGTGGCCCATGTGCCGATCTCGCTCGGCCAGGTGCAGGAGACCGGCGACTTCGAGCTCGACGGCGTGACCTTCGCGGCGGCCGAGGTGCCGCTGGAGTTCATCGATCCGGCCGACGAGGGGGAGGGCGAGGGCGGCGGCGCGATGTTCCCCACGGGCAGGCTCGTCGACGACCTCGAGGTGCCCGGCGTCGGCACCTTCAAGGCCACGCTGATCAACGCCGGCATCCCCACCATCTTCGTCAACGCCGCCGACATCGGCTACAGCGGCACCGAGCTGCAGGACGCGATCAACGGCGACCCGAAGGCGCTCGCGATGTTCGAGACCATCCGCGCGCACGGCGCCGTGAAGATGGGCCTGATCCGGGACATCGCCGAGGCCGCGAAGCGCCAGCACACGCCCAAGGTCGCGTTCGTCGCACCGCCGAAGGACTATGTCGCCTCCAGCGGCAAGCCGGTGCGGGCCGCCGATGTCGACCTGCTGGTGCGCGCCCTGTCGATGGGCAAGCTGCACCACGCGATGATGGGCACGGCCGCGGTCGCGATCGGCACCGCGGCCGCGATCCCCGGCACGCTGGTGAACCTCGCGGCCGGCGGCGGCGAACGCCAGGCGGTGCGCTTCGGCCATCCCTCGGGCACGTTGCGCGTCGGCGCCGAGGCGCGCGCGGTCGATGGCCAGTGGGCCGTGACCAAGGCCCTGATGAGCCGCAGCGCGCGCGTATTGATGGAAGGCTGGGTGCGCGTGCCCGGCGACAGTTTCTGAAAGACGGATCCTCCCCATGTCCACCCGCAAGCAACTCAAGTCCCTCGCCGAGGCCCGCCGCGGCCTGATCGTTCCGGGCGCCTTCAATGCGCTTTCCGCTCGCGTCGTCGAGGACCTCGGCTTCCAGGCCATCTACGTCACCGGTGCCGGCGTCACCAACATGTGGTTCGGCATGCCCGACCAGGGCTTCATGGGCCTGTCGGAGATCGCCGACCACACGGCGCGCATCCGCGATGCGGTGTCGGTGCCGCTGATCGTCGATGCCGACACCGGCTTCGGCAACGCGCTCAACGTGCGCCACACCGTGCGCACGCTCGAGCGCGCGGGCGCCGACTGCATCCAGTTCGAGGACCAGGTCGCGCCCAAGCGCTGCGGCCATTTCTCGGGCAAGGAAGTGATCTCCACCGAGGAGGCCGTGAGCAAGATCAAGGCGGCCGTCGATGCGCGGCAGGATGCCGACCTGCTGATCATGGCGCGCACCGACGCGGCCGCGGTCCATGGCTTCGAGGCCGCGGTCGAGCGTGCGCAGCGCTTCGCCGAGGCCGGCGCCGACATCCTGTTCGTCGAGGCCGTGACCAGCGCGGAGGAAGTTCGCGCGCTGCCTCAACGGTTGGACCGGCCACAGCTCATGAACATGGTGATCGGCGGCAGGACGCCGATCTTCAACGCGACCGAACTCGGCGAGCTCGGCTACGGCATCGTGCTCTATGCCAATGCCGCGCTGCAGGGCGCGGTGGCCGGCATGCAGAAGGCGCTGACCGTGCTGCGCGACGAGAAGGAAGTGCGCGAGTCCAGCGGCCTGGTCACGCCCTTCGCCGAACGCCAGCGGCTCGTGGGCAAGCCCGAGTGGGACGCGCTGGAGCAGCGCTACAGCTGAAGCACCGCGGCCAGCAGCCGCACGCCCTGCGCGATCTGCTCGACCGTGAGGCTCGCATAGCCGAGGATCAGGCCACCGCAGCGACCGCCCGCGGCCTTGCCCGCGTAGAGCGGCGACACCGGATAGACACCCACGCCACGCAGCCGCGCGGCGGCGACCAGCGCGGCTTCGTCGCGCGGCCGCAGCCACGGCAGCCACAGCACCACGTGCAGCCCGGCCGCCGTGCCCGCGACCTGCGCCTCGGCCGGCAGATGGCGCGCGATCGCCTCGAGCAGCGCCGTGCGGCGGCGCTCGTTCTCGCGCCGCGCGCGCCGCACGTGGCGCTCGTAGGCGCCGCTGTCGATCAGCGCCGCCAGCACCCGCTGCTCGAGCAGCGGCGCATGGCGGTCGGCCATGCGCTTGGCCTGGCGGAACACCGGCACCAGCTCGGGCGGCAGCACCAGGTAGCCGAGCCGCATCTGCGGCGACAGCGCCTTCGAGAAGGTGCCCACGTAGAGCACGCGCCCGTCGGCATCGACCGCGCGCAGCGCATCGATCGGGCGCTGGCCGTAGCGGAACTCGCCGTCGTAGTCGTCCTCCACGATCCAGGCGTGCTGCTGCCGCGCCCATTGCAGCAGTTCGAGGCGCCGGCCGATGGCGAGCACGCCGCCGAGCGGGAACTGGTGCGAGGGCGTGACATAGGCCAGGCGCGCGCGGCCGTCGCGCGGGAGCGCGGCCGTGTCCAGGCCCTGCGCATCGACGGGCACCGGCAGCAGCGTCGCCCCCGTGGCCTCGAAGCAGCGCCGCGCCATCAGGTAGCCGGGGTTCTCGAACACGAAGGCATCGGCGGGATCGAGCAGCAGCCGCGCGCACAGGTCGATGCCCTGCTGCGAGCCCTGCACCACGACGATCTGCCCGGCGTCGCAGACCAGCCCGCGCGCGCGCCGCAGATAGCCCTGCAGCGCGCGCCTCAAGCCTTCGTCGCCTTCGGGCGGCGCGTAGCTCAGGCTGCGCTGCTGACGCAGCAGCTCGGCCTGGTAGGCGCGCCGCCAGGCCAGCGCGGGGAAGTCGCGCGAGGCGACCGCGCCGTAGAGGAAGTCGATGCGTGGCGGCTCGCTCGGCGCGGCGGACGGTGGCGCCATCGCCGCGATGCGGCGGCCGTAGGCCGACAGCGTGGGCGCGGGCCGGGCGCGGCGGGAGGCGGCCGCCGGTCGTGCCACGGCCGCAGACGGCGGGCTCGCCACGCGCGCCGCACGGCCCGCCGAGGTGAGCAGGTAGCCCTCGGCCGCGAGCTGCTCGTAGACCGCGGTCACCGTGGTGCGCGAGACCCCGAGCTCGGTCGCCAGGGCCCGCGTCGACGGGGCGGGCGCGCCCGCGGGCAGGGTGCCGTCGGCGATCTGGTCGCGCAGCAGCGCGTAGATGCGGCGGCCCGCGCCCTGGCCCGGGGGAAGCGACAACTGGTCCATGCAAAAAGTGGAAAACTGGTTCTTCGCATTGTGCCGGTTCGAGGCGACAGTGAGGCCCCCCACGCTTTGCGAGCCACGCCCGATGTACATCCCCGCGCATTTCGCCGTCACCGATCCCGCCGCGCTCCAGCGCGTCATCCGCGAGCATCCGCTCGGCATGCTGGTCACGCACGGCCCCGCGGGGCTGGACGCCGACCACCTGCCCTTCGAGTTCGATCCCGAGGTCGGCACGCACGGCCTGCTCTCGGCGCACGTCGCGCGCGCCAACGACGTCTGGCAGCGCTGCCCGACCGGCACCGAGGTGATGGTGGTCTTCCGCGCCGCGCAGGCCTACATCTCGCCGAGCTGGTTCCCGAGCAAGCACGAGCTGCACCGCCAGGTGCCGACCTGGAACTACGAGGTGGTGCATGCGCACGGCACGATCACCGTGCGCGACGACGAGCGCTTCGTGCGCGGCATCGTCGCGCGCCTCACGCGCCGCCACGAGGCGGCCGAGCCCAGGCCCTGGAAGATGGGCGACTCGGCGCCCGATTTCATCGACGACATGCTGGGCCGCATCGTCGGCATCGAGATCGCGCTCACTTCGCTGGTCGGCAAGTCGAAGCTCAGCCAGAACAAGGAAACGCGCGATCGCGCGGGCGCCGCCGAGGCGCTGGCCGCGCGCGGCCACGCCGAGATCGCCGAGCGCATGCGGCCGGCCGGCTGATCAGCCGGCCGCGCGCGCCAGCTCGACGAAGGCGCGCAGATAGTCGATGTCGGTGTCGGCCTCGCGCGCGCCCAGGAAGATCTGCTTGGCGATGCCGCGCGCGCCGAGCCGCACCGGCACCACGTCCATCTTCTGCGCGTACTCCTCGACCAGCCAGCGCGGCAGCGCGGCCACGCCGCGGCCGCTGGCCACCATCTGCAACATGATGTCGGTGGTCTCGATGGCCTTGTGCCGCCTGGGCGTCACGCCCGCGGGCATCAGGAACATGTTGTAGATGTCGAGCCGGTCGGTCGCCACCGGGTAGGTGACCAGCACCTCCTGCGTGAGCTGCGCGGGCTTCACGTAGGGCAGGTTCGCCAGCCGGTGGCCGCGCGCCACCGCCAGCACCTGCTCGTAGTCGAACACCGGCTCGTAGTGCAGGCCCGGCTTGTAGAGCGGGTCGGGCGTCACGAGCAGGTCGATCTCGTAGCCGAAAAGCGCGCCGATGCCGCCGAACTGGAATTTCTGCTTCACGTCCACGTCCACGTCGGGCCAGGCCGCGAGGTAGGGCGAGACCACCTTGAGCAGCCACTGGTAGCAGGGATGGCATTCCATGCCGATGCGCAGCGAGCCGCGCTCGCCCTGCGCGAACTGGCCCAGCCGCTCCTCGGCCAGCGCGAGCTGCGGCAGCACGCGGTTGGCCACCGCGAGCAGGTACTGGCCCGCCTGCGTCAGCCGCAGGCTGCGCCCCTCGCGCTGCCAGACCTCGGTGCCGAGCTGCTGCTCGAGCTTGCGGATCGAATGGCTCAGTGCCGACTGCGTGAGGTGCAGCACCTCGGCGGCCGCTGTCAGCGAGCCCTGCTTGTCCACTTCCTGGACGATCGACAGATGGATGCGCTCGAGCATGGTCAATGAGCCAGATTCATGGATGCGTGAAATAAGACCATTTTACTTCACGGGTCGCCACACCTAGGATCGCGCCTTTCCCTGTACTGCCGGACCTTCCGCTACCCATGACCACCACCCACAACCTCGGCTTTCCCCGCATCGGCGCCCGGCGCGAACTGAAGTTCGCGCTCGAGTCGTACTGGAAGGGAGAGTCCTCGCGCGAAACGCTCCAGGCGCTGGGCGCCACGCTGCGCCAGCGCCACTGGAACGACCAGGCCGGCCTCGACCTCGTGCCGGTCGGCGACTTCGCGTTCTACGACCAGGTGCTGGACATGAGTTTCACGCTCGGCAACCTGCCCGAGCGGGTGCGCGGCTTCCATGGCGATGCGCTCGACAACTACTTCCGCGTGGCGCGCGGCCGCTCGGCGCAGTCGGCCGAGGAGCATGCGGGCTGCTGCGGCGGCGTGGCCGCGGGCGAGATGACCAAGTGGTTCGACACCAACTACCACTACATCGTCCCCGAGTTCACCGCGGCCACCGAGTTCAGGCTCGATGCCTCGCGCCTGCTCGAGCAGCTCGACGAAGCCAGGGCACAGGGCGTGAAGGCCAAGCCGGTGCTGGTCGGCCCCGTCACCTACCTGGCCATCGGCAAGGCCAAGGACGACTCCGACCGCCTCGCGCTGCTGCCGCGCCTGCTGCCGGTCTATGCCGAGCTGCTCGACGCGCTCGCGGCGCGCGGCGTCGAATGGGTGCAGATCGACGAGCCGCTGCTCGCGACCGAGCTCGACGCCGATTGGCAGCACGCCTTCAACACGGCCTACCACCACCTCAAGAGCGCGAGGATCAGGATCCTGCTGGCCACCTACTTCGGCCAGCTCGCCGAGAACAAGTACCTGGCCGCCAACCTGCCGGTGGCCGGCCTGCACGTCGATGCCATCAACGGCCGCGACGACGTGCTGCCGCTCTTGAGCATGCTGCCGCCGCACAAGGTGCTGTCGCTCGGCGTGATCAACGGCCGCAACATCTGGAAGACCGACCTGGCCGCCGTGCTCGACTGGCTCGAACCGCTGGCCGAGCGCCTCGGCGACCGCCTGTGGATCGCGCCCTCGTGCTCGCTGCTGCATGTGCCGGTCGACCTGGCGAGCGAGCAGAAGCTCGACACCGAACTCAAGTCCTGGCTCGCGTTCGCGCTGCAGAAGCTCGAGGAACTGCGCGTGCTGGCCAGCGCGCTGCGCGACGGCCGCGCGGCCGTGAAGGAGGCGCTGGCCGCGAACGCCGCGGCGCTGGCAGCGCGCCGTGCCTCGCCGCGCGTGAACAACCCCGCCGTGCAGGCGGCCGTGGCCCGGCTCAACAGCCAGCTCGGCCGGCGCGAGAGCGTCTATGCCCAGCGCGCGCCCAAGCAGGCCGCGTTCCTCAAGCTGCCGCCGTTCCCCACCACCACCATCGGCTCGTTTCCGCAGACGGCCGAGATCCGCCATGCGCGCAGCGAGTTCAAGGCCGGCCGCCTCGACGCGGCCAACTACCAGGTGGCGATGCGCGCAGAGATCGAGCGCAGCGTGCGCGAGCAGGAAGCGCTCGGCCTCGACGTGCTGGTGCATGGCGAGGCCGAACGCAACGACATGGTCGAGTATTTCGGCGAGCAGCTCGAGGGCTATGCCTTCAGCCAGTTCGGCTGGGTGCAGTCCTACGGCTCGCGTTGTGTGAAGCCGCCGATCCTGTTCGGCGACATCAGCCGCCCGAAGGCGATGACGGTCGAGTGGATCCGCTATGCGCAGTCGCTCACGCAACGGCCGATGAAGGGCATGCTGACCGGCCCCGTGACCATCCTCAACTGGTCCTTCGTGCGCGACGACCAGCCGCGCGCCGCCTCCTGCCGTCAGCTCGCGCTGGCCATCCGCGAGGAGGTGCTCGACCTCGAGCGCGCCGGCGTGCGCGTGATCCAGATCGACGAGGCCGCGCTGCGCGAAGGCCTGCCGCTGCGCAAGTCGCAATGGCAGGAATACCTGGACTGGGCGGTGGATGCATTCCGCATCACGGCCAACGGCGTGCGCGACGAGACGCAGATCCACACCCACATGTGCTATTCGGAGTTCAACGACATCATCGCGTCGATCGCCGACATGGATGCCGACGTCATCACCATCGAGACCTCGCGCTCGGACATGGAGCTGCTCGACGCCTTCGACGACTTCAAGTACCCGAACGAGATCGGCCCCGGCGTCTACGACATCCACTCGCCGAACATCCCCAGCCAGGAGCACATCGTGCAGCTGATGAAGAAGGCGGCCGAGCGCATTCCCGCGGAGCGCCTGTGGGTCAACCCCGACTGCGGCCTCAAGACGCGCCAGTGGCCCGAGGTGATTCCGGCGCTGAGCAACATGGTGGCGGCGGCCAGGACGCTGCGCGCCGCCGTATGAGCGGAGGAGAGGCGACGCGCCGCTATGCGGCGCTCACCGCGGCCCGGCGCTGCCCATGCCGCGGCCGCTGCAGCCCCAGGTGCTCGCGCAAGGTACTTCCATCGTACTCGGTGCGCACCAGGCCGCGCCGGCGCAGCTCGGGCAGCACCAGCTCGATGAAGTCCTGCAGCCCGCCCGGGAACCACGGCGACATGATGTTGAAGCCGTCGGCGCCGCCTTCCTCGAACCACTGCTGCAGCTGGTCGGCGATGCTCTGCGGCGTGCCCACCACCTGCTGGTGGCCACGTGCGCCCGCGATGCGCAGGTAGAGGTCGCGGATGCTGAGGTTCTCGCGCCGCGCGAGGTCGAGCAGCAGGCGCTGCCGGCTCTTCGGGCCGTTGGTCTCGGGCAGCTCGGGCACGGGGCCGTCGACCGGCAGGCCCGAGAAGTCGAAGCCGCCGATCACGTTCGACAGCAGCGAGACGCCGACCACCGGGTGCACCAGGTCCTGCAGCAGCGCGAACTTCTCCTCGGCCTCCTCCTGCGTGCGGCCGACCACCGGGAAGATGCCCGGCATGATCTTGATCGACTCGGGCTCGCGGTCGTAGGCCTGGGCGCGGTCCTTGATGTCGCGGTAGAAGCTCTTGGCCTCGTCGAAGGTCTGGTGCGCGACGAAGATCACCTCGGCCGTGCGCGCGGCGAGGTCGCGGCCGGCTTCCGAGGCGCCGGCCTGCACCACCACCGGCCGGCCCTGCGGCGAGCGCGAGACGTTGAGCGGCCCGCGCACCGAGAAATGCTTGCCCTTGTGATGCAGCACGTGCAGCTTGTCCTCGTGGAAGTACTGGCCGCTGTCCTTGTCGCGCACGAAGCTGTCGTCCTCCCAGCTGTCCCACAGGCCGGTCACCACGTCGTGGAACTCGGCCGCGCGCTCGTAGCGCAACGCGTGCTCGAAGTGCTCGTCGCGGTTGAAGTTCTGCGCCTCGCCGGTGCCGCTCGAGGTCACGAGGTTCCAGCCCGAACGGCCGCCGCTGATCTGGTCGAGCGAGGCGAACTTGCGCGCCACGTTGAAGGGCTCGTTGAAGCTGGTTGACACGGTGGCGATCAGGCCGATGCGCTCGGTGACCGCGGCCAGCGCCGACAGCAGGGTCAACGGCTCGAAGTGGTCGCTGCGCGCGGTGCGCGAGAGCGAGGCGAGTTCGCTGCTGCGCACGCCCACCGAGTCGGCCAGGAAGACGGCATCGAACTTCGCGGCCTCGGCCAGCTTCGCGAGCTCGACGTAGTGGCGGAAGTTGCTGCCCGCGTCGGCCTGTGCCTGCGGATGGCGCCAGGCGGCGATGTGGTGGCCGGTCTGCATGAGAAAGGCGCCCAGCTTGATCTGGCGGGAGGAAGTGGCCATGGGAACTCGTGGTCGGAGGGTGCGCGCAAAAGTGCGGCGGCAGGTTAAGTCGGTGTCCGCTCGCGCGGAAAGAAGGGATTCGCACTTCCTTAGGCGCGCGCTGCATTTGGCAAGGCGGTCGGGTGGCGCAGCCTCGGTTTGCGCATATGCATGCGACTTTTTCTTCGCAGCCGGCGCAGCCCCCGGCCGCCACAATTTCCGCTTCATGCCCGAGCCTTCGCACGCACCCTCCGCCCAACGACCGACGGTGCGCAAGCGCCTCGGCTTCTTCAGCCGGCTGCTCGACGACGCCCCCGCGGCCGAGCGCTATCGCCTGGTGGCCGCGCAGATCGCGCACGCCGAGGCCTTCGGCTTCGACTCGGCCTGGGTCGCGCAGCACCACTTCCACGAACACGAGGGCGGCCTGCCATCGCCCTTCGTCTTTCTCGCCCACGTGGCCGCGCGCACGCGTCGCATCCGCCTGGGCACCGGCATCGTGACCCTGCCGCTCGAGAACGCGCTGCGCGTGGCCGAGGACGCCATCGTGCTGGACCTGCTCGCGGGCGGCCGGCTCGAAATCGGCGTGGGCACGGGCGGCACGCCCGAGGCCTTCGCCGCTTTCGGCCTCGATGCGGCCGAGCGTCCGGCGCTGTTCGCGCGGCAGCTCGCCGCCGTGCGCGCGGCCTGGGCCGGCCGGCCGCTCGCGGGCGGCGACACGCTGTACCCCGCGGGCGCCCAACTGCTGGGCCGGATCTGGCAGGCGACCTTCTCCGTCGGCGGCGGCACGCGCGCGGGCCAGGCCGGCGACGGCCTGATGCTCTCGCGCACCCAGCCGCGCACGCTGGAAGCACCCGATGCGACGCTGGCAGAGCTGCAAAACCCGATCGTCGATGCCTACCTCGCCGCGCTGCCCGCCGGCGCCACGCCGCGCATCGTGGGATCGCGCAGCGTCTTCGTGGCGGACACGCGCGCCGAGGCGCTGCGCCTGGCCGAGATCGGCCTGCGACGCTCGGCCGCGCGCTTCGCGGCCTCGGGCGGCGGTGGCCTCGCGGACCGCGCGGGCCCCGAGGCCCCGCTCGAACAACTGATCGCGGCCTACGACGTGCACGTGGGAACGCCCGAGGACGTGATCGCATCGCTTGCCGCCGACAGCACGCTCGCGCGCGTCACCGACCTCGTGTGCCAGGTGCACTCGGTCGATCCGCCGCATGCGGCGATCCTGCGCTCGATCGAACTCGTCGCCACCGAGGTCGCGCCCGCGCTCGGCTGGCAGCGGGACACGGCTGCGGCACCCACCGACCTTCCTTCCCTCCAGACCTCATGACCGCCACCACCACTCCCGTCGCCGACGTGATCGACCAGTTGGTCGGCATCGCGCCCGGCGATCCGCTCGACCGCCTGCGCGCGCAGCGCGAACAGGCACGCCTCAACGCGCAGCAGAGCTACCTCGCGCTGTTCGCGCCCACGCCGCCCGTGCCCGAAGCGTTCGATATCGCGGACCGATTCGCCATCGCGGCCTTCGTGACCGCGCTGCACGAGCAGCCCGAGGTCGCGCGCTTCTACGCGCAGCGCCTGGCCTCGCAGCGCGCACGCGCGGGCCTGGCCGAGGCGGTCGCGGACGAAGCGAAACGCGCCGCCGCCAAGGGCCCGTACGGACGCTATCCCGCCGGCCCGCTGAGCGCCGAGGACACGGCCGGCCCCTCGTACGCGGTCGCCGATGGGAACCGCGAAGCGCTGGGCCCGCGCCTGTCGGCCGCGCTCGTGCATGCGCAGCTGCTGGTGTTCCATCCGCGCGATGCGAGCCCCACCGCGCTGCAGGCCTTGCTCGATGCCGGCTGGTCGTCCACCGGCATCGTGACTCTGTCGCAGCTCGTGGCCTTCCTCGCGTTCCAGATCCGCGTCGTCGCGGGCCTGCGCACGCTGGCGCGCCATCCCATCACTTCCGTCGACTGAACGCCATGGCCACCGAATCGACCCTGAGCTATCCGGACAACGCGCACCCCACGCGCTTCACGCAGGCGCAGCTCGAATGGCTGCCCTGGCTCGAGCCGCTGCCCGAAGCCGAGCTCACCGAGCGCCACCTCGCGGGCCTGGTGGATGCCTCGCGCGCCAAGTCGCCGTACTTCCGGCTGCTCGCGCGCGATCCCGACATCCTCGGCGCGCGCACGCGCACCGACAAGGACATCTTCTACAACCCCGAGGCCGGCCTGCCGCGCGCCGAGCGCGAACTGGCCGCGGCCGCGGCCTCGCGCCACAACGGCTGCATCTACTGCGCCTCGGTGCATGCGCGCTTCGCCACGCATTTCTCGCAGCGTTCGGACGATGTGCAGCGGCTGCTCGACGAGGGCACGGCGGCCGCGCTCGGCGAGCGCTGGGATGCGATCGTCGCGGCCTCGGTGGCGCTGTCGTCGACGCCCTCGAACTTCGGCACGGAACACATCGAGGCATTGCGCGCGCAGGGCCTCGACGACCTCGCGATCGCCGACGTGATCCACGGCGCGGCCTTCTTCAACTGGGCGAACCGGTTGATGCTCTCGCTGGGCGAGCCGCAACAACCCTGACGCTCAGGCGCCGTCGTCCGGCGGCGCCTCCGCGCTGGCGCGCGCGATCGCCTCGCGCGCCATGCCGGGCGCGAAGGCATCGATGAAGGCATGGATGTAGCCGCGCAGGTGCCCGCCGCGGCGCACCGCGAGCTGGGTGCGGTTCTCGCCGAACAGATGGCCGGCTTCCAGCGCGCGCAGGCGCCGGTCGCGCACCGCGTCGTAGGCCAGGTCGGCGACGATGCCCACGCCCACGCCGAGCTCCACGTAGGTCTTGATCACGTCGGCATCCATCGCGGCCAGCACGATGTCGGGCGAGACCCCATGGCGCGCGAAGGCCTCGTCGATGCGCGAGCGGCCCGTGAGGCCGCTGTCGTAGGTGATGAGCGGATGGCGCGCGAGCTTCTCGATGGTGAGCGGCGCCTCGGTCAGCAGCGGATGGCCCGCGGGCGCCACCACCAGGTGCGTCCAGCAGCGACAGGAGATGGCCGCGAGCTGCGGATGGTTCTGCGGCAACTCGGTGGCGATGCCCACGTCGACCTCGCCGTCGAGCAGCATCTGCGCGATCTGGCGCGGCGTGCCCTGGTGCAGGTGCAGCCGCACGCCGGGAAAGCGCAGGCGGAATTCCTGCACCGCGGCCGGCAGCGCATAGCGCGCCTGCGAATGCGTGGCCGCGATCGACAGCAGGCCTTCCTCGCGCGCCAGGAAATCCTGGCCGGCCTGGCGCAGGTTCAGGCTGTCGTCGAGCACGCGCTCGATGATCGGCAGCAGGTGGTCGCCGGGCGAGGTGAGGCCGGTGAGCCGCTTGCCCGAGCGCTTGAACAGCAGGATGCCGAGCTCGTTCTCGAGGTCGCGGATCTGCCGGCTCACGCCGGACTGCGAGGCATCGAGCACCACGGCGGCTTCGCTGAGGTTGAAGCCGCAGCGCACGGTTTCGCGCACGGATCGCAGTTGCTGGAAGTTCATGGCGACGGGAAGAGGCTTGTCTCTGGCGGGGGCATGCGCCTTCCGGGCGCGCACTCGGTGGGAGTGCATGCAGGCTATCGCGCGGCGGGGCCGCGCGGCAAAGAACAAAAACGGATCAACGTATGCGGATTACGTGCTTCGCGAAGCCGGCGCTCTCTTGAAGAATGAGGGCTCTTGCCTTCGAGGGTGAGTGTCTCCTGGTCGCTACGGCGACGCAGTTTCAACGGGCCCCTCGGGGCCCGTTTTTTTTCGCGGCATCCGCCGCGCCACTCCTGTCGACCACCTCATGAGCAACGCCCCCTCCACGCCCCTCGAACCGAACGACCCGCGCGACCGCTTCGCCCACGAGGCCCTGCGCCTGCTCGGCCCCGCGCCCGCCAACTGGGTGCCGCGCCACGATGGCATTGATCACGACGTGCTCGTCGTCGGCGGCGGCCAGAGCGGTGCCGCGCTCTCTTTCGGGCTGCGCCGCGCGGGCATCGCCGAAGTCAGCGTGATCGATGCCGCGCCCGATGCGCAGCGCGCGGGCGTGTGGCTCACGCGCGCGCGCATGCACAAGCTGCGCACGCTCAAGAACCTGGTGGGTCCTGAAGGCTCGGTGAGCGCGCTCGGCTTCCAGGGCTGGTACGAATCGCGCCATGGTCTCGAGGCCTATGCGGCGCTCGACCGCATTCCGCGCACCGACTGGGCCGCCTACCTCGACTGGTTCCGCCACATCACCGCCACCGGGGTGCGTTACGGCACGCGTCTGGTCGGCTTCGAGGCAGCGGGGCAGGGCGCGGTGCCGCACTTCCGCGTGCGGCTCGAGGTCGGCGGCCAGGAGCGCATCGAGACCGCGCGCAAGCTGATCTTCGCCAACGGCGTGGCCGGCAGCGGCGCGCCCTTCGTGCCCGAACTGCTCGCGAATGCGGTGGCCAGCGGGCTCGCGGCCCACACTGGCCATGCGATCGATTTCGCGGCGCTAGCAGGCAAGCGCGTGGCCGTGATCGGCGCGGCGGCCTCGGCCTTCGACGCAGCCGCGGTGGCGCTCGAGCATGGCGCGGCCGCCGTGCACCTGTTCGCGCGCCGCGACCATCTCGCGGCCACGCCGGTGGCGCGCGTGCGTGGCTATCCGGGGCTGTACGACAACTACTTCGCGCTGCCCGATGCCACGCGCTGGCACCATGCGGCGCGCTATCGGCGCCTGGGCACCACGCCGCCGCCCGACTCGGTGCAGCGCGTGCTGGCCTTTCCCAACTTCCACCTGCACCTGGGCGCGCCGTGGCGGGGCGTCACGCAGAACGGCAACCAGCTCGTGGCCCATGTGCACGACGAGCATTTCCACTTCGACTTCGCGATCGCCGGCACCGGCTACAGCCACGAGCTGAGCGAGCGCCCCGAGCTGGCCGGCATCGCCGAGCTGGTGCTGCGCTGGCGCGACCGCTTCGAGGCGCCCGCGCACGAGCGCGACGACGAACTCGCGGCCGCGCCCTACCTGGGCACGGGCCTCGAGCTGGTCGAGAAGACGGCGGGCACGGCGCCGTGGCTGCGCGACATCCACGTCTACAACCCGGGCGGCTTCGCGAGCACCGGCCTGCCGCTGGGCGACGTGCCCGGCATGCGCGGCTACGTGCCGGCCATCGTGCGCCGCATCAGCGAGGACCTGGTGCTGGCCGACCTGCCGCTGCACGAGGCGCGCACGCGCGCCGAGGTGGCGCCGGACTTCGGGCCCGAGCTCTATGCGGGCGCGCTGTGGCAGGGCGAGGAGCGGTTGAAGGCGGCCTGAAAGACGGGAGCGGACAGCCGAACGCAGAAGTCGCGAAGGTTGCGCAGAAGTCGCGAAAGGAAGAAAAGAAAGCTCTTCTCTTCCTTCTGCGACTTCTGCGTAGCTTTTGTATTTCTTCTACGTTCGGCTGCCCGTGTTCGGCTGCCCGCGTTCAGCGCAGCGAGATCCCCGCCGTCTGAATGGTCTTCGCGTAGCGGATCCGCTCCGCCGCCAGCGTGCGCCCCAGGTCGGCCGGCGAGCCGCCGGTCACCTTGAAGCCCATGTCCTCGAGCCTGGCGCGCGTCTCGGGCGACGCGATCACGGCCTGGATGTCGCGGTTGATCTTCGCGACCACGGCCGGCGGCGTGCCGGCCGGCGCGAAATAGCCCTGCCAGCTCTCGACCGCGAAGCCCGGCAGCCCGGCCTCGGCCATCGTCGGCACCTCGGGCAGCGCGCCCGAGCGGTAGTCGGTGGTGACCGCGAGCGCGCGCAGCTTGCCGGCGCGCACGTGATCGGTCACGGCGGCCAGCGTGATCAGCGTGGCGTCGACATGGCCCGCGAGCACGTCGAGCGTGGCCGGCCCGCCGCCCGAGTAGGGGATGTAGTTGACCTGCGCGCCGGTCTCCTGGCCGATCATCTCGTGCGCCACGTGGGCGATGCCGCCATTGCCTGGCAGGCCCAGGCTGATCGAGTGCGGCCGCGCCCTGGCGCGCGCGAGGTAGGCGCGGAAGTCGGCGATGCCGGTCTTCGGATTGACCACCAGGATCTGCGGATTGACCACCGCCTTGATCACCGGCGTGAAGGCCTTCTGGCCGTCGTAGGGCAGGCGGTCGAACAGGATGCCGTTGAGCGTCAGGCCCTCGCCCTGCTGCAGCAGCGTGTAGCCGTCGGCCGGCGACTTGGCCACGCGCGCGGCGCCGATGGTGCCGCTGGCGCCCCCGAGGTTCTCGACCACCACCGACTGGCCCCAGCGCTCGGTCAGGCGCTCGGCGATCAGGCGGGTGAGCTTGTCGGCGCTGCCGCCGGCGGCCACCGGCACCACGATGTGGACCGGCTTCGAAGGGAAACCGGCCGCCTCGTCGGTGGCGGCGCGGGCGGAAACCGTGAAGGCGGCAAGCAGGACGGGCGCGGCCAGCGTGGCGCGCAGCAGGGCGCGGCGCGCGCCGCGGGTCGGGGAGGGCAGGGAGGTCATTGGGTGTCTTGTTCGAGGATGCGCCGACCGTAGGCGCGGGCGCGCGCGCGTCCAACGAAGCAAACCGGATATGCGTAGAAGAAAAACTTCGTTCGGCCGGCCCGGCCCGCCGCATACCCTGCCCACACCGCGGCCCCGAGCCGTGCTTCCGCCTTCCCCGCCTTCCCGCCTTCCCCTCGAAAGTCCCCCATGAGCCTCTCCGAACTCCCCGTCGAAACGTCGGGCAACGACGTCGCGAGCGAGCGCGCGCGCGCCGTCGACGCCTTTCTCGCGCAGGCGCGCGGCCTGCTGGCCGCCGGCCCCGGCGAGGGCCACGCCCAGCTGCAGCCCGTGGCCGATGCGCTGATCGCCCTGGGCCGCCGCGCCGACCTGTTCCCGGCCGCCCATTTCCCCATCGATGCCGAGCGCCCCGCGCAGGTCTACCGGCTGGCCGAGGACGCCGATGGCGGCTTCGCGCTGTACCTCTCGGCGGGCCTGGCCGGCAAGGCCCAGCCGCCGCACGACCACACGACCTGGGCGATCATCGCGGGCGTCGAGGGCAACGAGCGCAACGTGCTCTACCGCCGCGAGAAGACCGCCGACCCCGCGCGCGACGACCTCGTGCAGACGCGCGTGGTCGACGTGGCCGCGGGCAGCGCGGTGGTGCTGACGCCGACCGACGTCCACACCATCGAGCTGGTCGACGGCCTCGACGGCCGGCACCTGCACTTCTACGGCCGCGCGCTCGAGCGGCTCGAGCATCGCGTGGTGTTCGAAGGCACGGCCGGCGGCAGCTATCGCAGGTTCGGGCCGCCGCGCAACATCCGCCATCCGGCGATCGCGCCGGCGGCGCTCAAGGCCGCGCTGTCCGACGGCGAGGAGATCGCGCTGCTCGACGTGCGCGAAACCGGCGTGTTCGTGCGCAGCCACATCCTGCTGGCCGCCTCGGCGCCGCTGTGGCGACTGGAGCTGCTGATCGATCGCCTGGTGCCGCGCCGCGACACCCGCATCGTGCTGACCGACGCCGACGAGTCGCTGGCCCACCAGGCCGCCGGCAAGCTGGTGCGCCTGGGCTGGCGCAACGTGTCGGTGCTGGCCGGCGGCACCGCGGGCTGGGCCGCGGCGGGCTACGAGCTGTTCAGCGGCAGCAACGTGCCGAGCAAGGCCTTCGGCGAGGTCATCGAGCACCGCAAGCACACGCCGTGGATCTCGGTCGACGAGCTGCACCAGCGCGTGGAACGCGGCGACGACATCGTGGTGGTCGACAGCCGCACGCCCGAGGAGTTCGCCGACTTCAGCCTGCCGTTCGCGCACAGCCTGCCGGGCGCCGAGCTGGTCTACCGCATCCATGAATTCGCGCCGCGTCCCGAGACGCTGGTGGTGGTGAACTGCGCCGGCCGCACGCGCAGCATCGTCGGTGCGCAGACGTTGATCGACGCGGGCATCCCGAACCCCGTGGTCTCGCTCAAGGACGGCACCATGGCCTGGCTGTTGGCCGGGCGCACGCTGTCGCACGGCCGCAGCGCGCCGCTGCCCGAGCCCGAGGCCGCCGGCCTCGAGCAGGCGCGCGCGCGGGCCGAGGACGTGGCCCGGCGCGCCGGCGTGCGCCGCATCGACGCCGCGGGCCTGGCACGGCTCGAGGCCGAGGCCGGCGAACGGTCGCTCTACCGCTTCGACGTGCGCACGCGCCAGGAATATGAGGCCGGTCATCTCGAGGGCTGGCGCTGGGCGCCCGGCGGCCAGCTGGTGCAGGCCACCGACGAGTACGTGGGCGTGCGCCGCGCGCGCATCGTGCTGGCCGACTGGGACGGCGTGCGCGCGCTGACCACCGGCGCCTGGCTCGCGCAGCTCGGCGGCCACGAGGTCTTCGTGCATGCGCCGGCGCCGTTGCCGGTGCTGGTGCTCGGCCCCGAGCCCGTGAAGCTGCTGCCGCTGCATGCGCGCGCGCCGCGCATCGCCGTGCGAGAACTCGCATCGGCGCTGGACGCCGGCAGCGTCGCGGTGTTCGACATCGAGCGCCGTGCCGCCTACGAGCGCCGCCATGTCGCGGGCGCGCGCTTCGCGGTGCCCGACCGGCTCGAGGAATTCATCGCCGGCCTGCCCGCCGCGCAGCGCGTGGTGCTGGTCTCGTCCGACGGCGTGCTGGCCGGCGCGGTCGCCGCCGAACTCATCGCACGGCTGGCCCGCGACGGCGGCGCGCGCGAGGTGCTCGCGCTCGCGGGCGGCACCCAGGCCTGGGTCGCGGCCGGCCTGCCCACCGGCCAGGGCGGCGAGGGCGTGCTGACCGGCGACGACGACCACTGGTACAGCCCCTACGCGCATGCCGACCTGGCGGCGCGCAATGCCGGCTTCCAGCAGTACCTCGACTGGGAGATCGGCCTCGTGGCCCAGCTCGAGCGCGAAGGCGACGTGGGCATCCGGCTGGTCGCGCCCGCCACGGCCGACGCGGCGGTGGCGCCATGAACCTGCGAAGCGCCGGCCGAACCCTGGTGCGCACGGCCTGGCAGGCCGTGCCGACCGTGATCGGCGTCATCCTGCTGAACTTCGTGCTGATGCAGCTGATCCCGGGCGACGCCGCCGACGTGGTGGCGGCCGAATCGGGCTCGGCCACGGCCGAGAGCATGGCGCAGCTGCGCGCCCATTTCGGCCTCGACCTGCCGGTGCTGCAGCAGCTCGGCAGCTACCTCTACAACCTCTCGCACGGCAGCCTCGGCGTCTCGCCGCGCTACAACATGCCGGTGGTGGCGCTGATCGGCGCGCGGCTGGGCAACACGCTGCTCTTGATGCTCACCGCGCTGGGCTTCGCGCTCGCCATCGGCATCGCGCTGGGCACGATCATGGCCACGCGCGTGGGCCGCTGGCAGGACCGCACGCTCTCGGTGCTGGCGCTGCTGCTGTACTCCACGCCGGGCTTCTGGCTCGGGCTGATGGCGATCGTGCTGTTCTCGGTGCACCTGGGCTGGCTGCCCACCGGCGGCAGCGAGACCATCGGCGCGGGCTACACCGGGCTGAAGCACGCGGTCGACGTGGCGCGCCACCTGGTGCTGCCCGCGCTCGCGCTCGCGGGCTTCTACATCGCCATCTTCTCGCGGCTCACGCGCGCGGCCATGCTCGAGGTCTCGCGCCAGGACTTCGTGCGCACCGCCGAGGCCAAGGGCCTGCATCCGTGGACCGTCACGATGCGCCACGTGCTGCGCAACGCGCTGATCCCGGTCACCACCGTGGCCGGCATGCACCTGGGCACCCTGCTCGGCGGCGCGGTGGTGGTCGAGACCGTCTTCAGCTGGCCCGGCCTCGGCCGGCTGGCCTTCGACTCGGTGGCCGGACGCGACTACACGGTGCTGCTCGGCGTGCTGCTGATGTCCTCGCTGCTGGTGATCGTGGCCAACATGCTGGTCGACCTGCTGCACGCGCTGCTCGATCCGCGCATCCAGGTGCGCTGAGTTCCGCGCGCGCACCGCTTCACGCTCTTCTGGTTCCTCACCGATGTCCACTCCCTTCCTGCTCGACTCCAACCTCGCGCAAGCGCCCGCGCCGGCAACGGCGCCACGCCGCGCGGAACCGCCCGCGCCGCCGACGCCTGCCTCCGCCATTGCCGCCGTGGCCGCGGTCGACGCATGTCCGGTCTCGGCGCGCCGCGCCGCGCTGCGCGCCTTCGTGCGCAACCCCTCCGCCATGGCGGGCGTGGTGCTGCTGCTGGCCATGCTGGTGCTGGCCCTGCTCGCGCCGCTGCTCTATCCGGGCGACCCGCTCGACATGGTCGCGCAGCCACTGCTGTGGCCCGGCCAGGACGCGGCCTATCCGCTGGGCAGCGATTCGCTCGGGCGCGACGTCGCCGCCGGCATCGCGCACGGCGCGCGCATCTCGCTCGCGGTGGGCGTGGTCGCGGCCGTGCTGAGCCTCGCGATCGGCATCCTCGTGGGCGCCACCGCGGGCTACTTCGGCGGCCGGGTCGACGACGTGCTGGTGCGCATCACCGAGCTGTTCCAGACCATGCCCTCGTTCCTGTTCGTGATCGTGGTGGTGGCGATCGGCCAGCCCTCGGTGCCGGTGATCGTGTTCGCGATCGGCCTGGCCTCGTGGCCCGTGATCGCGCGGCTGGTGCGCGCCGAGTTCCGCGCGCTGCGCGAGACCGAGTTCGTGCTCGCCGCGCGCAGCCAGGGCTTCGGCCATGCGCGCATCATCTTCCAGGAGATGCTGCCGAACGCGCTGCCGCCGGTCATCGTCACCACCTCGGTGCTGGTGGCCAGCGCGATCCTGATCGAGTCGGCGCTGTCCTTCCTCGGCATGGGCGACCCCAATGCGGTGTCGTGGGGCAGCATGATCGGCCAGGGCCGCGAGCTGCTGCGCACCGCCTGGTATCTCACGGCGCTGCCGGGCGCGGCGATCGTCTTCACCGTGCTGGCGCTCAACCTCGTGGGCGACGGCCTCAACGATGCCTTCAACCCGCGTTTGAGGGGCCGTTGAGATGACGCTCGAACAAGTGACGATCGCGCCGCCGCTGCTGGACGTGCGCGGCCTCGATGTCTTCTTCCACGGCTCGAACGGCCCGATCCAGGCCGTGCGCGGGCTGGACCTGACGCTGCAGCGCGGCGAGACGCTGGCGCTGGTCGGGGAGTCGGGCTGCGGCAAGTCGACCACCGCGCTGGCGCTGCTGCGCCTGCTCGCGCCCGGCACCGCGCTGCGCGGCAGCATCCATTTCGACGGACGCGACATCCTCGCGCTGTCGCCGGCCGCGCTGCGCGAGGTGCGAGGGCGCGAGATCGCGATGATCTTCCAGGAGCCGATGACCTCGCTGAACCCGGTGCACACCATCGGCGCGCAGATCGAGGAGACGCTGCGCCGCCACGAGAAGCTCTCGGCCGCCGCGGCGCGCCGGCGCGCCATCGAGCTGCTCGACCTGGTGCGCATCCCCGAGCCGCAGCGGCGCATCGGCGACCATCCGCACAACCTCTCGGGCGGCCAGCGCCAGCGCGTGATGATCGCGATGGCCGTGGCCTGCAAGCCGCGCCTGCTGGTGGCCGACGAGCCCACCACCGCGCTCGACGTGACCATCCAGGCGCAGATCCTCGAGCTGCTCGACGGCCTGCGCCGCGAGCTCGACATGGCGCTGCTGCTGATCACGCACGACCTGGGCCTGGTGGCCCAGTGGGCCGACCGCGTGGCCGTGATGTACGGCGGCGAGAAGGTCGAGGAGGCACCGACCTCGAAGCTCTTCGCCGCCCCGTCGCATGCCTACACCCGCGGCCTGCTCGGCGCCTCGCTGCATGCCGGCAGCGCGCTGCACTACGCGGATGCGCGCCTGCCCGAGATCCAGACCCGGCTCGACCCCGCGACCGGCGTGCGCGACTTCGCGCTGCATGTGCCGCAGCCGAACACGAAGGTGCGTGCCTTGCCCGTGCGCGCCGCGGCCGGCGAGCCGCTGCTGTCGGTGCAGGACCTGCGCACCGACTACCCGACGCGCGGCGGCGGCGTGCTGCATGCGGTCGACGGTGTGTCCTTCGACATCCGCGCGGGCGAGACCGTGGGCCTGGTCGGCGAATCGGGCTGCGGCAAGTCCACGCTCTCGCGCACGCTGTTGCGGCTGGTGGACCCTGCGGGCGGGCGCATCGTGTTCGACGGCACCGACATCGCTTCGCTGTCCGAGAAAGCGCTCAAGCCCTGGCGGCGGCGCGTGCAGATGGTGTTCCAGGATCCCTATGCGTCGCTGAACCCGCGGCGCAGCGTGTTCGACATCCTCGAGTCGGTGCTCAAGGTGCACGGCGTGGACGATCGCGCCGAGCGGCGCAACCGCATCGCCGCCATCCTCGAGCGCGTGGGCCTGCCGGCCGACGCGGCGCAGCGCTTTCCCAACGAGTTCTCTGGTGGGCAGCGCCAGCGCATCGGCATCGCGCGCGCGCTCGTGCTGCGGCCGTCGCTGGTGGTGCTCGACGAACCGGTGTCGGCGCTCGACGTGTCGGTGCAGGCGCAGATCCTGAACCTGCTGGTGGAGCTGAAGGAGGACTTCGGGCTCTCCTACCTGTTCATCTCGCACGATCTGTCGGTGGTGCGGTACATCGCGGATCGGGTGATGGTGATGAACAAGGGGAAGATCGTGGAGACGGGGGGGTATCAGGATATTTGGGATCGGCCGCAGCATGCTTATACGCGGAGCTTGATTGCTGCTGTGCCGGGGGCTGAGCAGAGGAAGGCGGCTTGAGGCTGCTGCGAAAACGCCGGCGGAGGGGATGGGGATTTCGGCCGATGTGTTGATTGGGTTGGCCGAGGAAGAAGCATTGGCGGATTGATGGGGCCACCGGGCCGACGATTCCCGCTGCAGCAAGTCGGATCGGAAACTTCTGCAAGCAAGGGGCGCTTCTCCCGGACCTGGCGGGGATCCGGATCAATGCCCGGTCGGCGCCTGAAGCCAGTTGTCGAGCACCAGGCCGGGCACGCGCGCGAAGTGCCGCGTGTTGTCGGTCACGACGACGGCGCCGACCGCCAGCGCATGGGCCGCAATCATCTCGTCGAAATCACCGATGGGCGTACCGCCCGCCTTCAAGTGGGCACGCAGGTCGCCGTGCCGCGTTGCCGCTTGCGCGTCCCAGGGCAGGATCGGGGCGATGCGCAGGAACTCCTGCACGATCCGATGCAGCCGCACGGCCTCGGGACGTCGGGCAATGCCGAATCTCAGTTCGGAGCAGGTCACGGCGGAAATGCACCACTGTCCTGGCGTCAAGGTTTGCAGGCGTGCGTCGAAAGCGGTGTTGCCGCGGATCGCTTCGCTCGCCGCATTGGTGTCGAGCATGTACAGCGTCATTCCTTCCAGCCTTCGAAAGGATCGCGCTGTTCTTGGCTCTGCTCGCGCCCGGGCAGCGCATCGCGAGGAGCGACACCCTGTTGTTCGCGCATCCGTATGAATGCACGCCAGTCCGCCGGGGCGCGCGTGGACAGGATGACGTCGCCGGTGGCCTCGTCGCGTCGAATGTAGACCTCGGTGGTGCCGTCGAACCGGAACTCGGCCGGCAGACGCACGGCCTGGCTGCCTCCGGTGGCGAAGAGTTTGGCGATGGATTGCTGCATGGCCGTTCCTGAAGATGCGATGTATATATCAATGTATATACATTTCGCAGGACAGTCAAGAAAGCAGGCCCGATGGCCGCTCCCCCACCCTCGCCGAAAACCTCACCAGATACCCATCGGGATCCTGCACCACCACCTGGTGCACCCCCACCTCGACTTCCCCCTTGCGATACCACTTCTCCTCGGCCGCCAGAAACAAAGGCCACCCCGCAAGCGCCAGGGCCTCGAGGATCGGCCCCAGCGCCCGCACGCCCACCTGAAAATTCACACCGCGTCCATACGGCGCCTCCAACGCCCCGGTGACCCAGTTGCGCCCCCGCCCTCGTTCCTCGAGCATCACCTGCGCCCCCTCCCGATCGAGGTAGGCGAACCCCTCGTCCAGCCGGTGATAGACGACCGCGAACCCACAGAGGTCGCACCAGAACCGCAGGCTCGCGCGCACATCCGCGACCAGCAGTTCCGGCACCAGCTTCGCCGGAATGAACGAAGCGCTTATTTCTTCGCCTCGTCGACGTAGACATCCGCCAGATTCGACTCCACCCCATCCGCCGTCAACGAATGGTCATGCACCCGCTGATTGGCAATGGTGATGAACACAGGCTGATAGAGATTCAAATCCGGCACATCCCGCGCCACCGTATCCTGAAACTCCTTGAACAGCTTCAGCCGCCGCGCAGGATCGTTCTCCACCGCGGCATCTTCGAGCAGCTTGTCCACCACAGGACTCTGATAGTGCGTGCCATTCGAGAACGGCACACCCTTGATGAAGTTCTTCGACCAGTACAACCGCTGCACCCCCACGGTCGGGTCGAACAGGTTGCTCGCCCCGTTGTGCGTGAACGCGAAATCGCGGTCCGTGTAGATGCGCTTGATGAAGGCGCTCGGGTCCTGCGCCCGCACCGTCACCGCGATGCCGATGCGCGCCAGGGTCGAGCGCAGGTAGTCGGCCAGGCGCGGGCCGTCGGCGCCGATCGGGTTGAAGTCCAGCGGCACGCTGAAGCGCACGCCGCCGGCCTTGCGCGGATAGCCGGCCTCGTCGAGCAGGGCGTTGGCCTTCTTGAGGTCGAAGGCATAGGGCGAGGGCGCTGGATCGTGGAAGGCCTTGAGGCCGGGGGCGATCGGCGAATAGCTGACCTGGCCGTAGCCGTAGTTCACCACCTTCACGATCACGCCGCGATCGACGGCATGGGCCACGGCCTGGCGCACCTTCTCGTTCTTGAAGTACTCGTTGTCGAGGTTGAACTCGAGCCGGGTCACGTTCGACGAGTAGCTGTTGCCCTTGGTCTCGAAGCGCAGCGCGGGCACTTTCTTGAGCCGCTCGAGATCGGCGAGCGGCACCGGCGTGCGGTAGCCGAGGTCGACGGTGCCGGTCTCGAAGGCCACGGCGGCTGCCGCCGGGTCGGTCACGAAGCGCACGATCAGCTGGTCGATGAAGGGCTTGGGCTTGTCCCAGTACTCGGGATTGCGCTCGTACACGATGTGGCTGCCGCGCACCCACTCCTTGAACTTGAACGGGCCGGTGCCGATCGGCGCGTTGTTGTTCGGGTTGTTCGCCGGGTCGGTGCCCTCGTAGACATGCTTGGGCACGATCGGCGTCTCGGTCGCGACCAGCGCGCGGATCAGGTAGGGCGCGGGCTTCGACAGCCGCAGGATCGCGGTGTACTTGTCGGGCGTGTCGATGGCCGTGAGGTTGGCGAAGGTGTTGCGGCCGCGCGGATGGATCTTCTTCAGCAGATCGATCGAGTAGGCGACGTCGGCCGAGGTGAAGTCCTTGCCGTCGTGCCATTTCACGCCCTGGCGCAGCGTGAAGGTGTAGGTCAGGCCGTCGGGGCTGATGACCCACTTGGTCGCCAGCTGCGGCTGCGGATTGACGTCGTAGTCGTACTTGAGCAGGCCCTCGGTGACCTTGGCGCTGACGCTGAGGATCGGCGTGGCGACATTGCCGATGGTGACGAGCGCGGTCGGCTCGCTGGTCGACAGCAGGGTCAGGGTGCCGCTGTGATTGGGCGGCGCGGCCTGCGTGGCGGCGGCAAGGCCGGCGGCGAGCAGCAGCGCGACGGCGACGCGGCGGAGGTGCGGGGGGCGGAGCAGGGAAGACATGATGGGAGGGGCGAGAACGGAAAGAAGAAGAGGAAAGAAATCAGGCAACGGCGGCATCGGTCGCGGGAACCGGCGCGGCCGTCACCAGCCCTTCGCGCAGGTCGCGCGCGATGGCGGCTTCGGCGCGCCGGGCGGCATCGCCGAGGCCACCGCCGCCGGGCGTCTCGACCACCAGCTTGTCGCCGGCCGGAATGAGCTGGCGCCCCTTGGCGCGCAGCGCGCGGCCCGAGGCCAGCCGCAGCCGGCCCGGCGCGCCGTCGCCGCCGCCGAGCGCGCCGCGCGCCGGATGGTCGACGCGGTCGAAGGCGGCGGCGATCAGGAAGGCCGCGTCGGGCTGCGCATGGCGCACCTCGATCACCTGGCCCAGGCCGCCACGCACGGTGCCGGCACCGCCCGAGTCGACGCGGAACTCCTTGCGCTCGAACAGCAGCGGTGCCTGGGTCTCGAGGATCTCGAGCGAGACGTTGCGCACGCCGCTCGGGTAGGCGGTGACCGAGAGGCCGTCCTTGCCGGGCCGTGCGCCGGTGCCGCCGGTGCTGAAGCTGATCACGTTGAAGCGCGGGCCGCGGCGCACCGCCTCGGCATCGGCCGGCGCGGTGCCGGCCAGCACCTCGCCGCCCACGAGCTGCAGGTTCCACAGCGACGACGAACCCTCGGCCGGCACGCGGTCGGGCCGGGCCTGGCGCAGCGCGCCGAACACGGCGTCGGGCAGCAGCTGGCCGATGACGTGGCGCGCGGTCACGGCCGCGGGATGCAGCGCATGCAGGATGCAGCCCTCGGGCGCGGCGACGCGGATCGGCGCCAGCGAGCCCGCGTTGTTGGGCACGTCGGCGCCCACCAGGCAGCGGATGCCGAAGGAGGTGTAGGCATCGGTGTAGGCCTTGGGCACGTTGATGCCGCGCGCCACCGTGCCCGAGGTGCCGGCGAAGTCCACGTCGATGCCGTCGTCGCCGATCGTCACGGCCACCTGCAGCGTGATCGGCGCGTCGTAGCCGTCGGCCACCAGCGTGTGGTGCCAGGTGCCGCGCGGCCATTCGGCCAGCGCCTCGCGCATGGCCTGCGCCGAGCGCGCGATGACGAAGTCGCCGAGCGCCTCGAGGTCGGCCAGGCCGAACTCGCGCAGCAGGGTGCGCAGCCGCCGGCCGCCGACCTCGTTGCAGGCCACCAGCGCGAACAGGTCGCCCTCGACCTGCTCGGGATCGCGCACGTTGGCGCGGATGATGGCGTGCACCGCCGGGTCGACCGTGCCGCGGCGCACGAAGCGCAGGATCGGCAGGAACAGGCCCTCGTGGTAGATCTCCAGCCCGTCGGGACTCGAGCCGATGCCGCCGATGTCGACCACGTGCAGCGTGGAGGCGAACAGCGCGACCGCGCGCCGCGCCTCGCTATCGCCATGGAACACCGGCGTGACCATGGTCATGTCGAACAGGTGGCCGGTGCCCTTCCACGGGTCATTGGTGAGGAACACGTCGCCGTCTTCCATGGTCTCGATCGGAAAGCGGCGCAGGAAGTGCTTGACCGACTCGGCCATCGAGTTGACGTGGCCCGGCGTGCCGGTCACGGCCTGCGCGATCATCCGGCCGTCCGGCAGGAACACGCCGGCCGACAGGTCGCCGGCCTCGCGCGTGGAAGTGCCGAAGGCGGTGCGGATCAGCGTCTGGGCCTGCTCCTCGACCACCGAGAGCAGGCGGTTCCAGGCGAGCTGGTGGCGGATCAGTTGGCGGCCGGCGGGGGCCGCGGGCTTGGGTGTGGAACTCATGCGTGGTGGTCCGAAAGTTCGGGTGCGAAGGAAGAAAAGGGAATGGAAGCGGCGGCCGCGTGGCTGACCAGCCCGGCCTTGAGGTCACGCGCGATCAGCGCCGGATCGCGATCCGAGGGATCGCCGAGGCCGGCACCGCCGGGCGTCTCGACCACCAGCACCTCGCCGGCCGGCACGAGCTGGCGCCCCTTGCCGCGCAGGGTCGTGCCCGCATGCTTGAGCCGGGCGGTGCCCGGCGCGCCGTCGCCACCGCCGAGCGCGCCGCGCGCCGGAAAGCGCACGCGGTCCCAGGTGGCCGACAGCACCATCGGGTCGCCATCGGCGTTCTCGACCTCGATCACCTGGCCCAGCCCGCCGCGCGAGCTGCCCGCGCCGCCCGAATCGGGCCGGTACTCCTTGCGCCGGAACAGCAGCGGCGCCTGGGTCTCGAGGATCTCGAGCGAGACGTTGCGCACGCCGCTCGGGTAGGCGGTGGCCGAGAGCCCGTCCTTGCCGGGCCGCGCGCCGGTGCCGCCGGTGCTGAAGCTCACGATGTTGAAGCGGCGCGCGCGCCGCAGCGCGTCGTTGGGCCCGCCCTCGATCGGCTGCCCGCCGTACAGGCGGATGTTCCACAGCGACGAGGCACCCTCGGCCGGCACCCGGTCGGGCCGGGCCTGGCGCAACGCGCCGAACACCAGGTCGGGCAGCATCTGGCCGATGGCCGCGCGCGTGGCAACGGCGGCCGGCGGCAGCGCATGGACGATCGAGCCCTCGGGCGCGACCACGCGGATCGGCGCCAGCGAGCCCGAGTTGTTGGGCACGTCCGCGCCGATCAGGCAGCGGATGCCGAAGGAGGTGTAGGCATCGGTGTAGGCCTTGGGCACGTTGATGCCGCGCGCCACCGTGCCCGAGGTGCCCGCGAAGTCGACCAGGATGCCGTCGTCGGAGATCGTGACCGCCGCATGCAGCTCGACCGGCGTGTCGTAGCCGTCCACGGTCATGTGATTGCGCCAGGTGCCGCGCGGCCAGTCGGCCAGCGCGGCGCGCATGGCCTGGGCCGAGCGCTCGATCACGTAGTCGCCCTGCGCCTGCAGGTCGTCCAGGCCGAACTCGCGCAGCAGCCGCTGCAGCCGGGTCGCGCCCACCGCGTTGCAGGCCACCAGCGCATGCAGGTCGCCCTCGACCTGCTCGGGCTCGCGCACGTTGGCGCGCACGATGGCCAGCACCGACTCGTCGAGCGCGCCGTCGCGCGCGAAGCGCAGCGGCGGCAGGAACAGGCCCTCGTGGTAGATCTCGAGCGCATCGGGGCCGGCGTTCACGCCGCCGATGTCGACCACATGCACGGTCGAGGCGAACAGCGCCACCAGCCGGCCGCCGTGGAATACCGGCGTGACCATCACCACGTCGAACAGGTGGCCCGTGCCCTTCCATGGATCGTTGGTGACGAACACGTCGCCGTCGCGCATGGTGGGGGCCGGAAAGGCGCGCAGGAAATGCAGCACCGAGTCGGCCATCGAGTTGACGTGGCCCGGCGTGCCGGTCACGGCCTGCGCCACCATGCGGCCGTCGGGCAGGAACACACCGGCCGACAGGTCGCCGGCCTCGCGCGTCGGCGTGCCGAAGGCGGTGCGGATCAGCGCCTGCGCCTGTTCCTCGACCACGGCGAGCAGGCGGCTCCACACGAGCTGCTGGCGCAGCGCCTGGCGCCCATTGGCAGCATTGGCGGTGCTGGCAGCACTCATGCCGCCACCGCCGCCGCGTGCTCTTCCTCCTCGTGCCGCACGGCCGTGGTGTCGTCGAGCACCAGCGCGCCGAGACGGCTCACGCGCGCCTGGAAGCCCGCGATCAGCTGCGTGGTGGTCTCGTCCTCGACGACCAGCGCCGGGCCTTCGATCCACAGGCCGGGCCGCAGCGCGGCGCGCTCGTACACCGGCACCGCCTGCCAGCGGCCGGTTTCTGCGTCGTAGAGCTCGCGCGTGGCCGAGGCCGTGGCGCGGCCTTCGTCGGCCACGAGCCCGTCGGCCTCGGGCGCGGCGCGGCCGCCGGCTTCCACCGCGACCGACCAGCTCACGGCCTCGGCCGCGATGTGCGGCAGGCTGCGGCCGTAGAGCGCCGCATAGCGCGCCTCGAAGCGCTGGTGCAGCGCGGCGCTGGCGGTCGCGTCGAACGCGCCCTCGGGCAGCTCGACCGGGATCTCGTGGCCCTGGCCCGCATAGCGCATGAACACCACGCGCTGGCGCACCAGCGGCGCGCCGGGCGCGGCGCGCAGCACCACGTCGTCGGCGCTGGCGGTGAGTTCATCGAGCAGGCGGCCCACGGCCGCATGGTCGATGCGGTCGAGCCGCTGGTGCAGGCTGCGCACCGTCTGATAGGCCACCGGCGCCCAGAGGAAGCCCAGCGCCGAGCCCACGCCAGCCGAGTTCGGGATCACCAGCCGCGCGATGCCGAGCTTGCGCGCCAGCAGCGCCGCATGCAGCGGCGCCGCGCCGCCGAAGGCGATCAGCGTGCTCTCCTCGGCCACCTTGCCGAGTTCCGAGGCATGCACGCGCGCCGCGTTGGCCATGTTCTCGGTCACGATCTCGACCACCGCCTGCGCGGCCGCCTCGACCTCGAGCCCGGTCTGCGCGGCCACGCCCTGCAGCAGCGCGGCGCGCGCGCGTTGGGGATCGAGCCGCACCTTGCCGACGGCGAAGCGCGCCGGGTCGATCGCGCCGAGCGCGGCATGCGCGTCGGTCACGGTCGGCTGCTCGCCGCCCAGGCCGTAGGCGGCCGGGCCGGGCGAGGAGCCCGCGCTGTCGGGGCCGACCTGCACCACGCCCAGGTGGTTGACGCGCGCGATCGAGCCGCCACCGGCGCCGATCTCCACCATCTCGATCACCGGGATGCGGATCGGCAGGCCCGAGCCCTTGAGGTGGCGGTGCACGCGGCCGAACTCGAAGCTGCGGCTCAGCTGCGGCTGGTAGTCGTCGATGAAGCAGATCTTGGCCGTGGTGCCGCCCATGTCGAACGAGAGCGCGCGCGTGGCACCGATCTGCTCGGCCACCTGGCGCGCCAGCACCGCGCCGCCCGCGGGGCCCGATTCGACCAGCCGCACCGGCTCGTCGATGCCGGCCTGCAGCGTGGTGATGGCGCCGCCCGAGGTCATGAGGAAGGGCTCGGCCTTCAGGCCGCGTTCGCGCGCGCCGTCCTGCAGCCGGCGCAGGTAGCCGGCCACCTGCGGCTGCACGTAGGCATTCGCGCTGACGGTCGAGAGCCGCTCGTACTCGCGGATCTCGGGGCAGACGTCGGAGGCCAGCGACACCCAAAGCTGCGGCGCATGCTCGCGCAGCAGCTCGCGCACGCGGCGCTCGTGCACCGGGTTCGCATAGCCGTGCAGGAAGCACACGGCCACGCTCTCGATGCCGTCGGCCACGAGCTGGCGCGCGAGCACGGCCACCTGGGCCTCGTCGAGCGGCGTGACCACGCGGCCGGCCGCGTCGGTGCGCTCGACCACGCCATGGCGCCAGTGGCGCGGCACCAGCGGCGCCGGCTTGTCGAGGAACACGTCGTACTGCGCGAAGCGGTCCTCCAGCCCGATCTCGACCAGGTCGCGGAAGCCGTGCGTGGTCAGCAACGCCGTGGGTGCGCCCTTGCGCTCGATCAGCGCATTGGTGGCCAGCGTGGTGCCGAGGATCAGCAGGTCGACGTCGGCCCAGGCCGCGCCGGCCTGCTGCAGCACTTCCGCCACGCCGTCGAACACGGCCTGCTCGGGCGCGGCCGGCGTGGTGAGCACCTTCACGGTGTGCTTGCGCTCGCCGCGCAGCAGCACGATGTCGGTGAAGGTGCCGCCGACGTCGACCGCCACGCGCACGCGGGGGTCGATGACGGGGACGGTGGGGGAGGAGGAGTGCGAGGACATGGCGGCGGTACGGGAGAAGCGGGAAGAACGGGAGAGGAAGGAAAGACTCAGAGCAGGTGCGCGCCTGCGCTCAATTCACGGAACGGCGCCGCGGCGGGGGCCGGCGCGGGTGCGGGAGCGGTTGCGCTCGGCGTCGCCTTCGCGAAGGCCCGCGCCAGATCGGCCACCAGGTCGCCCGGGTCCTCGAGGCCGACATGCAGC
The DNA here is from genome assembly GCF_056523145.1 of Variovorax sp. ISS6. Taxonomy (NCBI): domain Bacteria; kingdom Pseudomonadati; phylum Pseudomonadota; class Betaproteobacteria; order Burkholderiales; family Comamonadaceae; genus Variovorax; species Variovorax sp. ISS6. Next base: position 395,159 of record NZ_JAWRZC010000002.1, on the reverse strand, counting down.
CGCACCACCGGCGCGTTGCCCCGCCATTGGCGGTGCTCGCGCAGCCGCTCGGGCTGGGCCGCGAGCGCCAGGCTCTCGTAGCCGCCCCACGAGGCGCCGATGCCGAACAGCGTGAGCGCGTCGACGAAGGCATCGGCTTCGGCGGCGGTGGCATCGCGGAACGCGAAGGACACCAGGCCGCTCGCGCCGCTGAAGTCGCGCCGCCACAGCGCATGGCCCGGGTCCTCCGGCAGCGCCGGGTAATATACGCGGCCGACCTGCGCCTGTTGCTGCAGGAAGCGCGCGACCTCGGTGGCATTGCGTTGGTGCTGCGCCAGCCGCACCGGCAGCGTGCGCAGGCCGCGCAACGCCAGGTAGGCGTCGTCGGCGCCGATGGTCAGGCCCAGCGCCTCGTGCGCGCTCAGCAGCTTCGCGGCCAGCGCGGGGCTGTCGACCACCACGATGCCCTGCATCAGGTCGGAATGGCCCGAGATGTACTTGGTGGCGGCCTGGATCGAGATGTTGGCGCCGAGCGCGAGCGGCTTGTAGAACCAGCCGCCGCTCCAGGTGTTGTCGGTGGCCACGGTCACGCCGCGATCGCGCGCGATCTTGCTGAGCGCGGGCAGGTCGAGCACCTCGTAGAGCAGCGAGGTCGGCGACTCGAGGTACAGCAGCCGCGTGCTCGGCCGCAGCAGGCTCGCGAGGTCGTCGTGCGCGGGCGAGAAGTATTCGACCGTGATGTTGAGCCGCTTGAGCAGGGTGCTGTCGACGCGCCGCAGCGGCGCATACACGCCGTCGGCCACCAGCGCATGGTCGCCGGGCGACAGCAGCGCGAGCAGCACCAGCGTGATCGCCGACAGGCCCGAAGGCGTGAGGAAGGCGCGGTGCCCGCCCTCGAGCGCGGTCACCGCGTCCTCGAGCGCGCGGTGCGTGTCGAGGCCATGACGACCGTAGGAGGCCACGCGCTCGCCCGCCGCGCGACGGTGGTGATGGTCGGCATGCGCCGCGGTGTTCTCGAAGCGCACGGTGCTCGTGCGCACCACGGGCACGTTGACCGGGCCCGAGCCGGCGCGCAGCTGCGGCGCGCCCGCGTGCAGCAGCCGGGTCGCGTCGTTCAAGCCGTTGACAACGCTCATGCGACCGCCTTGCTCGGCTGCAGCTGCGTCGTGTTGTAGTTGACGATCGCGCCCGTCTCGAGGTTCACGCCGATGCGGCGCGACAGCGTCTCGAGCGGCTGGCCGTAGAGATGGAAATGCAGCGTGGGTCGATCGCCGATCACGTGGATGCTGTGCAGGTCCTCGGGCAGGAAGGCGATCGAGATGCCGGGCTGCACCGTCACCTCGCGTTCGAGTTCGAGCCGCGCCTGCGCGGGATCGCTGCCGTCGTCGGTGCGCCGGTAGACGCGGTTCTCCTCCTGGCCCTCGACCGCCACGATGGTGGCCCAGGTCGTGTGGTTGTGCGGGATCGAGGTCTTGCCGGGATTGATCGAGTTCAGGTAGAGCGCCACGTCGTCGTCGCCGTCCCCGGGGTTGAGCCGGTAGCGCGTGGAGGCGCCCACGCCCTCGCTCGCGGCCGGTGGCGGGAAGTCCTCGCGCGTGAACAGGGCGGCGTTGGCCGCGAGCTTCTCGAGCCGCGCCGTGATGCGCGCGAGCACCGCGCGGTCGAGTGGCTGGGCGGCGGCGATGGCGCGGATGTCGGCCAGGGCCTGGTCGACGGCGATGCGGCGCTGTGCCGCGATGGCGGTCGTGTCGTTCTGGGAAGTGGTCATGGGGAGCCTCGGTGGGTCAGAGGGCGAAGCGCAGCCGGTCGAAGGGCGGCGTTTCGGGGAAGGGCGCGGGGCGGCGCGCGGGCACGCTGTCGTCCGACGGGTCGCGCGCGCCGTCGCCGAGCGCGCGATGCAGGAACGCGCGTGTGCGGTCGCTGGCGGGCGCGCGGAAGATGCGCGCGGGCGGGCCGTGTTCGACGATCACGCCGGCCTCGGTGAAATACACGGTGTCGCTGATCTCCTCGGCGAAGCGCATCTCGTGCGTCACCAGCACGCAGGTCAGGCCCTCGCGCACCAGGTCGCGGATCACGGTCAGCACCTCGCCCACGGTCTCGGGGTCGAGCGCCGAGGTCACCTCGTCGAACAGCATCAGCTCGGGCCGCATCGCGAGCGCGCGCGCGATCGCCACGCGCTGCTGCTGCCCGCCCGAGAGCTCGCCCGGATAGGCCGCGGCCTTGTGCGAGAGCCGCACCTTGTCGAGCAGCTCGCGCGCCTCGCGCTCGGCGGCGGCGCGCTCGCGGCCGGCCACGCGCGTGGGAGCGATCACGAGGTTCTCGAGCACCGTGAGGTGCGGGAACAGGTTGTACTGCTGGAACACGAAGCCCACGCGCTTGCGCAGCGCGATGAACTCGGCCTCGGCGCGCAGCGCGTCCACGCGCGTGTCGCCGACGCGGATCTCGCCGCGCTGCGGTCGCAGCAGACCGGTGATGCAGCGCAGGATGGTCGACTTGCCCGAGCCCGAGGGCCCGATGATCGACACCGCCTGGCCGCGCTGCACCTCGAGCGAGATGCCGCGCAGCACCGCGTTGGCGCCGAAGGCGAGCTCCACGTCGCGCAGGGCGACCAGGGGCGTGTTGGAGAGGGGGGTGACGGTCTCAGTGGCGGGCATGGCGGCGTTCCAGCGCGCGCGTGGCGCGGGCGATCGGGTAGCAGTAGGCGAAGAACACGGCGAGCAGCGTGAAATAGACCAGCACCGTGAAGTCGGTGCGCGCCACCGTGTTGCTCGCGACCTGGGCCGCGTCGACCACGTCGTGCGCGCCGACCAGCGAGGACAGCGCCGTGCTCATCGTGATGCTCGCGTAGAGGTTCATCCACGGCGGCAGCATGCGGCGCAGGCACTGCGGCAGCACGATCAGCCGGAAGATCTCGCCGCGCCGGAAGGCCAGCGACTGCGCGGCCTCCCATTGCGCGCTCGGGATCGACTGGATCGCGCCGCGGAAGATCTCGGCCACCACCGCGCTGGTGGGCAGCGCGAGGCCCAGCACCACCTTGAGCCAGTCGGGGAAGGGCACGGTCCAGGCCACCAGCCGCAGCTCGAACGGAAACACGTAGGTGGTGAAATAGATCAGCACCAGCACCGGCGCGTTGCGGAAGAACTGCACGTACCAGCGCGTGGCCCCGCGCACCGGCGCGAACGGCGAGAACGACAGCGCGCCCACCAGCAGGCCCACGGCGGTGCCGATCGCCATCGCGAGCACGCTGATCTGGACGTTGGTGAGCAAGCCCAGCAGCAGCGTGGGCGACCATTGCCACAGGTGGCGCAGCGCGACGGGCGTGGTGCCGGTGGCGGTCCAGGCCGCGACCAGCAGCAGCACGGCGGCCAGCGCGGCGAGCCAGGGATGGCGGCGCGGATCGAGGTGTGCGACGAGGCTGGTGCCGGCCTCGGCGCCGAGCGAGGGAGCGGCCGGTGCCGCGGCGATCTCACTGGCCATAGCCGGGCATCCGCCAGCGCGCCTCGAGCCAGCGCCCGGCCAGGCTCACGAGCCAGGTCAGCAGGCCGAAGTACAGCAGGATCAGCAGCAGCAACTCGAGCACGTTGTCGCGCTGCGTCCAGATCATGATCGACTCGTAGGTCACGTCGCCCACGGCGATGGCCGAGGCCACCGCGGTCATCTTGACCAGGTCGACCAGGTTGTTGACCAGCGAGGGCAGCGCGAAGCGCAGCGCCAGCGGCAGCTCGACGCGCCACAGCAGCTGGCGCTGCGAGAAGCCCAGCGAGCGCGCGGCCTCGAGCGTGACGCGCGGCACCGCCTCGATGCCCGCGCGCAGCGCCTCGGCATGGAACACGCCCTTGTGCAGCGCCACCACGATCACCACCCAGACGAAGGGCGTCAGCGGATTGCCGCCCAGGCCCTGGAGCTGCCGCGTGATCAGCATGTTGAGCACGAGGAAGGCGCAATAGAGCTGCACCAGCGTCGGCGTGTTGCGCGTGAGCTCCACGAAGGCGCGCGCCGGCAGCGCGACCCAGCGCCGCGGCGAGGTCAGCGCGGCCGCGATGGCCACGCCGGCCGCGAGGCTGCAGGGCACGGTGAGCACGCAGAGCTCGAAGGTGACGAGCAGGCCGCGCAGGAAGGCCTGGCGCTCGCCCGCGTCGAGCACGAAGGCGTAGTTGAGGCCCAGGGTCTTGAGCGCGGCCACGGCCTGCGCGAGAAGTCCGGCGTCGTTCATGGCTGGCGCGCCGACGATGGCGTGTCGGTGGAGTGGCGTGGCTTCATGGCGCGAACGGAAAGGGCAGGGCGCGGCGCCGGTTCAGGGGCGCCGCTCACCGCGAACGAAAAGATGCGGTGCGGCCGGGCCGTGTATTCAGGGCGCGGCGCGCAGCTTGGCCTGCAGCTCGGGCAGCAGCGGCTGCGGCGGCTCGATGCCGTTGCGCTTCTCGGCCTCGATCAGCCAGCCGCTGCGGTGCCACTGCTTCACCACCTTGTCGACGGCGGCGATGGTGTCGGCCTCGCCCTTGCGAGCCCAGACCACCGACGGCGCGGGCAGGATCTCGTCGCGGATCGGTGCCGCGTAGGCGGCCCATTCGGGATTGCTGCGCAGCAGCGGCTGGATCAGCGTGGCGTCGTGCACGGCGGCCACGCAGTTGCCGCCGCGCAGCGCCAGCAGCGATTCCTGCGCGGTCTTGAAGCCGCGCACCTGGGCGCCGTACTGTTCCTGCAGCGGCTTCACGAAGCTGCTGCCCTGCGAGGCGCACACGGTCTTGCCGCGCAGGTCCTCCCACTTGGCGATGCCGCTGGTCTTGAGCACGGCGGCCGTGCCGCCCACGCGGTAGAACGGCGTCGGCGCATAGCCGAGGATCTCACCGCGGTCGGCGTTGTATTCCATCGAGGCGATCAGCAGGTCGACCTTGCCCGATTGCAGGAACTGCACCCGGTTGGCCGGCTGCACCTGCACCAGCTCGACCTCGGCGCCGAGCTGCTTGGCGAGGTCGCGCGCGAGGTCGGGGTTCCAGCCCACGAGCTGCTGGGTGGCCGGGTCGATCGAGCCGAAGGGCCCGCCGTTGACCACCACGCCGATCGCGACCTTGCCGCGCTGCTTGATGCGGTCGAGCGTGGCGTCGGCATGGGCCGCGCCGGCCAGGCCGAGCAAGGTGGCGAGCGCCGCGGCGGCGAATCGGGAGGAAGAAGGGGAGAAACGCGAACGCGGACGGGAAGTCATCGAATGAATGGGGCGAAGCAGGGCAGGCGGCGATCTTCCGAGGCCGCGCCTGCCGTCGCAACGAAGGCCTTCAACTATCGATATGCGCTTTTCCGTGCAAGCCTCGGGTCGCTTCGCCGTGCGGCCGGAACACGGCCAGCTCGTCGCTCGCGCATTGCGCGATCAGGCCAAGCTCCCAGTCGAGGTAGCGGCGCGCCGCGTCGAGGTTGCCGTCGTGCCGGTCGTGCACGAAGAACAGGTAGTCGATGGCCTCGGCATCGCCGGGCGACGCGGGCGTGGCCTCGACGCCGTGGCCCGCGGCCGCGAGCGCCTCTTGCGTGGTCCAGGTGGGCGCGGGCCAGCCGGCATCGCGCAGGTCGGCGGCGGCGAGCCGTGCCACCAGCGCGTCGGGCGCGATCAGCAGCAGCGGGCGGCTCGTGTCGCCGCCGGTGGCGGTGCGTGCATCGGCCAGCAGGCGCGGGCGGATCGACCAGCGCGCGCCGCGCACGTGGGCCTGGCGATAGGCCGGCGACGGGCGCAGGTCGAGCAGCACCGTGCCCTCGGGCAGCGCGGCCAGCTGCCCGGCCAAAGCCAAAGCCGAAGCGGGCACCGGGCCCAGCGCCGGCGGCGCGCCCTCGGGCACGCGCAGCCCGCTCGCGAGGCCGCCTTCGACCAGCGCGGCCTCGAGGCCCAGCCGGCGCAGCCACAGCGCGATGACCGGCGCGCGCACGCCATCGTCGTCGAGCACCAGCACGCGCGCATGGCGCACGCCGATCTGCAGGTCGGTGGCCTGCAGCAACTGGCCGCCCGGTGCATGGCGCGCGCCGGGCAGGCTGCCGGCCGCGAATTCCTCGGCCGTGCGCACGTCGAACACGAAGGCGGTGCGGCTGGCGTCGTCGAGCCAGGCCTGCGCCGCGGCACGCGCCAGCACCGGTACGCCGAAGCGCCGCGCGGCGGCCTCGGCACTCGCGCGCGCGGCTTCGCGCAGCGCCGCATCGGGCGCGGCCGGCAGCGCGCGGCGGCTGCCGCGTTCGAGCTCGAGGCCGGCCAGCGCCCAGCCCTGGGTGCCGTTCTCGAGCGCGAACACCGGGTTGGGCACGCCGAGGTCGCGCAGGATCTGCGCGCCGACGATGCTGCGGGTGCGGCCCGCGCAGTGCACCACTATCGGCGTGCGCTCGTCGCTCACCTGGGTGCGCCAACGCAGCGCCAGTTCGCCATTGGGCACGGGAATGGCGCCGGGCAGCGTCATCTTGCGGTGTTCCTCGGGCGTGCGGCCGTCGAGCAGCACGAAGGGCTCGGCCTCGCGCTGCCAGCGCGCCAGCGTGGGCGCGTCGATGTGCGGCACCTCGAAGGCATGCTCCGCGACCTCGCCGAAGGTCTTCGAAGGCAGGTTCACGCCCTTGAACAGCGTGCGGCCCGCGCGTTCCCAGGCCGGGGCGCCGCCGGCCAGCACCGAGACGCCGGACCAGCCGAGCGCGGCCAGCCGCACGGCCGCGCGCCGGGCCAGCGCGTCACCATCGATGCCGTCGTCGAACAGCACGGTGCGGGTCGCGCGGCGCGGCACCAGCCGCGCCACCTCGGGCTCGAGCCGGCTGTAGGCCGCATGCACCGCGAAGAAGGGATGGCCCTCGCCGTACTGGCCGTGCTCGCGGATGTCGAGCAGCGCCAACTCGTCGCCGTCCTGCAGCCAGCGCTGCAGGGTGGCTGCATCGATGGCGGGCACGCGTTCGGGGGAGGAGAGGGAAGAGGAAGAGGAGGGCGCCGCGCCGGTGGCGGGCGCCGCGAGATCGGCGAGTGAGGACATGGGATGGGGACGGTGAAAACCGGCGGCACCTTAGCGGCCGCCGCCGCGCGCGACTACGAAGCCTTCCGCATAAGCAAATGCGGTTCAGGCCGCGAGCGACTCTGCCACGAAGTCCTCGATGCGCCGCGGCGGCCGGCCCAGCACGCGCTCCACCGTGTTGGTGACGGTGGCTGCCTCGTCGGCGCCGATCAGCGCGGCGAACTGCGCATGCACCTGCGCGATGTAGGGCGAGGGCGCCTGTGCCTGACGCGCCGCCAGCGCCTGCGGCGACAGCGGCTCGGCCACCACCGGCCGGCCGCTGAGGCCGGCGGCGATGCGCGCGAGCTCGCCATGGTCGACGGCGCGCGCGCCGGTCAGCACCCAGGGGCCGGGCGGCACATCGCCCGCATCGTCCGCATCGTTCAACAGCGCCTCGACCGCCACGTCGGCGATGTCGCGCGCGTCGATGTAGGCCACGCGCGGCAGGCCCGGCGGCGCGTGCAGCACATCGCCCGCGGCCAGTTCGGCCGCCAGCCGCGCCAGCACCACCTGCGTCCAGGCATTGGGGCGCAGCACGCGGTGCGCGATGCCCGATGCGGCCAGCGCGGCCTCGATGCGCGCATGCGCGTCGCCCGACAGCGAACGGCCCGGCGGCTCGATGGTCCAGTGCGAGCCCGAGAGCTTGACGATGCGGCGCACGCCGGCCTCGGCCGCGGCCTCGATGGCGGCGATCTGCTGCGCGGCCAGCTCGGGCACGATCGGCGACAGCAGGAACAGGTGCGAGACGCCCTCGAAGGCGCGCCGCAGCGAGGCCCGGTCCTCGAGGTCGCCCACCGCCACCTCGAAGGGCGCGCGCTCGTGCCGGCTCTGGTCGGCCAGCGCGGCGGCATTCGCCACCTGCCGCGTGAAGGCACGCACCACCGCGCCGCGCTCGCGCAGCCGCGGCACCAGCAGGCGGCCGAGCCGGCCGGTGGCACCGGTCACGAGGATGCGCGGCGTCGGGTTGGAGTTTGCGGCGCTCATGCGGCGGCGAGCACGGCGGCTTCGGGCGCTGCCGCCTTGCCGGCACGCAACGCGCGCAAGGGCTCGGCGTCGATCCAGTCGCCGAGGTCGAAGTCGCCCGGCAGGAAGCCCCACTGCAGCAGGAAGTCCTTGAAATGCCCGATCGCCTCGACCAGCGGCGCGTCGAGACCGATGCCCAGGTGCCGGTGCACCTCGGGCCCGTTCGAGGCCAGTACCGCTTCCTCGCTGGTGGCGATCTCGCGCGCCACGAAGCGCACCGTCTCGACGGGATGGTCCTCGGCCCAGCGGCCCGCGCGCTCGACCACCTCGAGCAGGCGCAGCACCAGGTCGGGCCGCCGCTCGGACAGCGCCGCATCGACCGTCAACACGCGCGGCGTGCCGTTGTTGATGCGGATCTTCGGATCGGGATGGCTGCCGAACTCGGACACCACCTGGGCGCCGATCAGGTTCGCGACCACCAGGCCCTCGGCGCCCTTGACGAAGATCGCGTCGACCTCGCCGCGCACCAGCGCCTCGACCTCACGGAAATAGGGATGGCGCCGGCGCAGCCCGAACAGGCTGGGCTCGCCCTGCGCGAGGATCACCGATTCCTCGATCGGCAGCTGCACCAGCGTGAGGTCCTCGGTCGTGAGGCCGGCCAGCGACAGCGCCGACACCACGCCCTTGAGCGCGGTGGCGCGATGGAAGTCGATCAGGTCGTTGACCCGGCGCGGCACCGCGAAGCGCCGGCCCGCGAGCTGCTCGATCGACGCGATGCCGCGTCCCGGCAGGGTCACGATGGCCTGGAACTCGTCGGTCCAGGTGATCGCCACCAGCCGCGTCGCGCGGCCGTTGGCGCGGGCCCAGATCGGCGGGATGTTGCCGCCCTGGCGGAAGGACCAGGCCAGGTGGTGGTCGAAGTGGCTCTCGCGGATGCTGCGGTCCTTCGAGTCGATGATCGATTCGATCGCGATGCCTTCCTTGGCGAAGATCTGGGCCAGCCAGCCCTGGCGCGCGGCAATGCCCAGTGGCGAGGGCACGGGGCAGCGCGTGTACCAGAGCACGTCGGGGCGGTCGGTGGTGTCGGTGGTGGCGGTGGTCATGGAGAGGGTTCCTTTCACTGTCGATCAGGTGCCGATCCACGCACCGGCCAGGTTGCCGGCGATGCCGTCGGCGCTGACCGTGTGGCCGCGCACGCGGCGGTCGGCGATGGTGTAGTTGTCGAGTGCGAGCAGCGTGATGTCGGGCAGGTCGCGCACGATGTGGCGCTGGAACTCGGCCAAGGCCTGGCGCCGGCGCGCCTCGTCGGTCTCGATGGCGGCTGCCTCGAGCAGCCGGTCGACCTCGGGATTGTTGTAGCCCGAGCCGTTGGAGAACGGCAGGCCCTTCTTGAAGTTCTTCGACCAGTACAGGCGCTGGATGCCCACGGTGGGGTCGAAGGTGTTGCTCATCACGCTCACGTGCAGGTCGAAGGCGCGGTCGGCATAGATGCGGCGCACGTAGGTCGCGAAGTCGGTCGCGTTGATCGTGACCTCGATGCCGATGCGCCCCAGGCTCTGCTTCAGGTACTCGGCGGTGCGCTGGCCGCCCTCGTTGGGAATGGGCGTCAGCGCGAGCTTGAGCCGCAGGTTGGGGCCGGCCTTGCCGCGCGTCAGGCCCGCCGCGTCGAGCAGGGCCTCGGCCTGCTTCGGGTCGTGCGGCAGCACCGGCAGGTCGGGCACGTAGAACTTCGCGAGCGCCGGATGCACCGGCCCCGGAATCAGCCGGCCCTGGCCGTACCACACGGTCTTCTGCACCACCTGGCGGTTGATGGCATGCGCGATCGCCTGCCGCACGCGCAGGTCCTGCAGCGCGGGGTTCTCGAGGTTGAACTCCACGCGCGAGACGTTGTTGATGTACTGGTAGCCGTTCGGCTCGAACACCAGGTTCGGCCTGGCGCGCAGCCGCTCCACGTCGCCCAGCGGCACCGGCGTGCCCGGGCTCAGGTGCACCTCGCCCTTCTCGATCGCGGCCGCGCGCGCGGCGGCGTCGGGGATGAAGCGCACGATCAGCCGGTCGACGTAGGGCTTGGGGTTGTCCCAGTAGTCGGGGTTGCGCTCGTAGCTCACGTGGCTGCCGCGCACCCATTCCTTGAAGACGAAGGGGCCGGTGCCCACGGGCGCGTTGTTGGCCGGGTTGGCGTCGGCCTTGCCGTTCTCGTAGAGGTGCTTCGGCACGATCGGCGACTCGGCCGCCGAGAGCGCGGTGATCAGGTAGGGCACCGGCTTCGACAGCACCAGGATCGCGGTGTGCGCATCGGGCGTGCGCACCTCCGACACGCTCGAGAAGGTGGCGCGCCCGCGCGGGTGGTATTGCTTGAGCAGGCCGATCGAATGCGCGACGTCGGCCGAGGTGAAGGGCCGGCCGTCGTGCCACTTCACGCCGCGGCGCAGGGTGAAGCTGTACTGCAGCCCGTCGGCGCTCACGCTCCAGGCGGTCGCGAGCTGCGGCTGCGGCGAGAGATCGAAGCCGTAGCTCAGCAGGCCCTCGGTGGTCTTGGCCGAGATCAGCACCGAGGCGCCGGCCGAATGCGCGATGGTGGTGAGCGTGGGCGGCTCGGGATCGATCAGCACGGTGAGCGTGCCGCCGCGCACCGGCGTGCCCGCGTCGCGGCCCTGCGCGAGCGCGGACACCGCCGCGAACGGCGAGGCCAGGCCCGCGAGTCCGAGTCCCGCGCCGGCCTGCAGCCAGGCGCGGCGCTCCATGTTCCAGTCCTGCATGCTCATCCCTTGAGGTGAAGATCGGCGAAGTTGCCCGACAGGCCTTCGGCGCCGACCGTGTGTCCGCCGATGCGGCGATTGGCCACCGTGACCTGCGCCACGGCCACCAGGCCGATGGTCGGCAGCTCGCGCGCGATCACGCGCTGGAACTCGGCATAGAGCGCGCGTCGCCTGGCGGCGTCGTTCTCCACCGCCGCGGCCTCGAGCAGCCGGTCGACCTCGGGGTTGTCGTAGTGCGCGCCATTGGAGAACGGCACGCCGGGGCGGAAGTTCTTCGACCAGTAGAAGCGCTGGATGCCCACCGCGGGATCGAACATCTGGCTCATGCCCTGGTTGTTGAAGTCGAAATCGCGGTCGGTGTAGACGCGCTTGATGTAGGCGCCGAACTCCTGCGTGCGCACCGTCACGTCGATGCCCACGCGCGCGAGCGCCTGGCGGATGTACTGGCCCACGCGGTTGCCGCCGCCGTCGAACACGTCGTGGCTCACGCGAAAGCGCACGCCGTCGGCGCCGCGCGCGAAGCCGGCCTCGTCGAGCAGCGCCTCGGCGCGCTTGCGGTCGAAACCCGGCACGCCGGCCGCGGGCTCGTAGAAGGCGCGCAGCACCGGCGAGATCGGGCCCGGCGCGGCCAGGCCGTAGCCGTACCACACGGTCTTGAGGATCACCTCGCGGTCGATCGCATGGGCCACCGCCTGGCGCACCTTGGCGTGGCGGAAGTAGGGGTTGTCGAGGTTGAACTCGATGCGCGTGGTCGAGTTGTTGAAGTACTCGTTGCCGCGCGTGTCCAGGCTCAGGTGCGGCAGCGCCTTGAGCCGGTCGAGGTCGGGGATCGGCACCGGCGTCGCGCCGGCCAGGTCGACCGTGCCGCTCTCGAGCGCGGCCGCGGCCGCCGCGGGGTCGGGTACGAAGCGCACCACCAGCCGGTCGATGTAGGGCTTGCCGGCATCCCAGTAGTCGGGATTGCGCTCGTAGATGATGTGGCTGCCGCGGTGCCATTCCTTGAACACGAACGGTCCGGTGCCGATCGGTGCGTTGTTGGCCGGATGGCTCGCGAGGTCGCGGCCCTCGTAGACATGGCGCGGCACGATCGGCAACTCGGCTGCGGCCAGCGCGGTCAGCAGGAAGGGCGCGGGCTTGCTGAGCACCAGCACCGCCGTGTGGGCATCGGGCGTGCGCACCTCGCTCACGCTCGCGAAGGTGGCGCGCCCGCGCGGATGCGACTGCTTGAGCGCGAGGATCGAGAAGGCCACGTCGGCCGAGGTGAAGGGACGGCCGTCGTGCCACTTCACGCAGCGGCGCAGCCTGAAGGTGTATTGCAGGCCATCGGGCTGCACTTCCCAGGCCACGGCCAGCTGCGGACGCGGGCGCAGGTCGAAGTCGTAGCTCAGCAGGCCCTCGACCGCCTTGGGCGACACCAGGAAGGTGCCGGCCGCGGAGTTGACCAGGCCCACCAGCGTGGGCGGCTCGAGCGCGCTGAGCAGGGTGACGACGCTGCCGGGCTTGTGGCGCGGCGCGACATCGGCGGGCGTGGCATTGGCCGCGGCGGCCGGCACCGCGGCCAGCGCGAGCGGCAGCCCCGCGAGCCGCCGGTGGAAATGCCGGCGGCTGATCGGAGGCGTCGGCGTCATGCGGCAGGCGCGGTCGGGGCTGCAGGCGTTGCGGGCGCGGCCACGCTGTCCTCGTAGCCCGGCGGCGCGATGAAGCCGCCATAGGCCTCCTCGAGCAGCCGTGCGAAGGCGATGGTGGTGCGGTCCTCGAGGTAGGCGCCGACCGCCTGCGCGCTCACCGGCAGGCCCTCGTCGTCGAGCCCGATCGGGAAGCTGGTGGCCGGCAGGCCCGGCAGCACCGGCAGCCCGGCCCAGGCGAACAGGTCGAGGAAGCGCACCTCGCGCGTGCCGTCCTCGAAGGCCACGGGATAGGTGCGCGCATCCTTGGGCTCGCTGTGGTCATGGCGGAAGGCCGGCAGCGGCGCCACTGGCGTCACCACCACGTCGAACTGCGCGAAGAAGCGTTCCCACTGGTGGCGCAGCGCCACGCGCGCCTCGTGGTCCTGCAGCCACTGGCTGTGGCGCAGCGTGGAGGCGCGCAGCCAGGCTGCGTCGGCGCTGTCGTCCTCGGGCGAGAGTGCCTCGAGCCGCTGCTGCGCGGCCTCGCTGAGCGCCGGCGGCGTGGCCAGCGACGAGCCCAACAGGCTGCGGTAGACGCGGTGCGAGCGCACCAGGTCGGGCAGCAGACCCGGCGGCAGGTCGGCCGGCCGGCTCACCTGCACGCCCTGCGTGCGAAGCCGGTCGACCACGCGCTCGCTCACCTGGCGCTCGTGCACGCTGCGCTCGCTGCCTGGCCACTGGTCGATCACCAGCACGCGGAAGTCGGACAGCCGCGCATGGCGCGCCGGCGGCAGGGTCGCCTTCCAGCCCTTGGCCAGCAGCGGGTCGCGGTTGATCAGCAGGCCGAGCGCGAGCTCCAGATCGGACGCCGTGCGCGCGAGCGGCCCGGCCACCACCAGGTCGCGCTCGGCATGGCGGCCCGAGGGCACGCCGGTGCCGCGCAGTGCCACCAGGCCCGCGGTCGGCTTGTGGCCATACACGCCGTTGAAGTGCGCAGGGATGCGGATCGAGCCGCCGATGTCGGTGCCGATCTCCAGCGCCACGTAGCCCGCGGCCAGCGCCGCTGCCGAGCCGCCCGAGGATCCGCCCGGCGTGCGCGCTGGGTCCCAGGGGTTGTTGCTGATGCCGTAGACCGCGTTGTAGCTCTGCAGGTCGGCCAGGCCCAGCGGCACGTTGCTCTTGCCGACGATCACCGCGCCGGCCTCGCGCAGCGCGGCCACCGCGAGCGAGTCCTCACGCGCCACGTTGTCGGCGAAGGCCGGGTTGCCGCTGCTCGTGACCAGGCCCGCCACGTCGAAGGATTCCTTCACCGTGACCGGTACGCCCAGCAACGGCCGGCGCTCGCCGCGCGCGAGCGCCGCGTCGGCCTCGCGTGCCGCGGCGCGCGCGCGCTCGTCGTCGCGCACGGGCACCGCGTTGATCGCGCCGTCGAAGCGGTCGATGCGCGCGAGCAGGTGCTCGAGCAGCGCCACCGCGCTGACGCGGCCCTCGGCCAGCGCGCGGGCCTGTTCGCCGGCGCTCGCGAAGCTCAGTGCATGGAGTTGGTCGTTCGTGATGTCCTGGAGGCTCATGGCGTTCCGTCCGTCTCTGTCTTTCCTGTCTTACTTGCGGGGTTCGATCCAGGCATCGGCGAAGTCGCCGGCCGTGAGGTCGATGCTGTTGTTGAGTTCGTGCACGCGGGTGCTGTAGACCTGCAGCGCCGAATGCACCGTGACCAGCGGCACCACCGGCAGCTCGCGGCCGACGATCTGCTGGATCTGGCGGAACTGGGTGGCGCGCTTCGCGCCGTCGAGCTCGACCGCGGCCTGGCGGAACAGCTCGTCGACCTGCGGGTTGTCGTAGTGCGAGGCGTTGATCCAGATCAGCGGATTGCGCACCCCGTCGCCCCAGTAGATGCGCTGCACGCCCACCGTCGGGTCGAACAGCCGGCCCAGGCCGTTGAGGTTGATGTCGAAGTCGCGCGTGCTGTAGACGCGCTTGAGGAAGGTGGGCAGGTCGCCGTCGACGATCTCGACCTTGACGCCGATGCGCGAGAAGGCCGCGCGCAGGTAGTCGCTGGTGCGCTTGAATTCCGCGCCGGGGATGTAGCTCAGGCGCAGCGAGAAGCGCGTGCCGCCCGCGCCGCGCGGCTGGCCGGCCTCGTCGAGCAGGCGGTTGGCCGCGGTCACGTCGAAGGGATAGCGGAAGGTGCTGTCGTCGTAGTAGTCGGCCAGCACGCGCGGGATCGGCGAGTTCACCACCTCCACGCGCTTGTAGTAGATGGTGTCGCGGATGAAGTTGCGGTCGATCGCCTGCGCGATCGCATGCCGCACCTTCGGGTTCGCGAGCACCGGGTTCTCGAGGTTGAACTCGAGGAACGAGGCGTTGTTGAGGAAGGCGTCGTAGGTGGCGTCGACCTTGAGCTTCGGGTTCTTCTCGAGCCGTTCGAGGTCGGCCAGCCCCACGCCGAGCGCCGCGTCGACCTCGCCGGTCTCGACTGCGGTGGAGATCGCGGCCGGATCGCGCACGAACTTCACGATCACGCGGTCGAGGTGCGGATAGCCCTTGCGCCAGTAGTTCGGATTCTTCTTGAGCACCAGGTGGCTGCCGCGCACCCACTGGTCGAACACGAAGGGACCGGTGCCCACGGGTGCCGTGACGTTGGGGTTGCCCAGCGGCTCGCCGTCGGCGTAGCGGTGCGAGGGCACGATGGGCAGCTCGGCGGAAGATAGCGACTTCAGCAGGAAGGGCGCGGGCTTCGACAGCACGATCACCGCGGTCAGCGGATGGGGCGCGTCGACGCGTTCCACGTTCGCGAGCGTGATGCGCCCGCGGGGTCCCTGCTTCTTCTGCGTGAGGATCGAATAGCGCACGTCCTCCGCGCCGAAGTCGCGGCCGTCGTGCCACTTCACGCCGGGGCGCAGCTTGAAGGTGTACTTCAGGCCATCGGCGCTGACCTGCCACGACGTGGCGAGCAGCGGCTGCGCGCGGAACTGCGCGTCGTAGCGCAGCAGGCCCTCGGTGATCTTCGCACTGATGTTGCGGTTGTCGGTCTTGGTGTCGAGGAAGGACACCAGCGAGGTCGGCTCCTGCGACACCGCGAGCGTCAGCGTGCCGCCGTCGATGGGTTGGGGGGAAGGGGCAGTACCCTGTGCGAAGGCGCCCGCAGGCGCGGCGGCCACGGCCGCGGCGAGGGCGACGCGCAGCGCCCATCGATCGAATTTCATTCTCTGACTGGTTAGCGGTTGGGCCGCCGATGGTCTGGGATATCCCCGCGAAATCCAAGCGCGCGCTTAGCATCTTTTCGCGTTTGGAAATGCGCCATGCTCCACGCGATCCGAGCCCGTTCGCCATTGCAGGAATGCGAGTTTTCTTATGCGGGAAACGGCCATGCCGCGCGCCCATACTGCGTTCATCCTCGACCGCTCGCTGCCCGCACCCTCACCGATGAACGCACCCGACCGCGCCGCGCTGGCGCCCGAACTCCAGACCCTGCTCGATCGCCTGCCCGCGCTGGCAGCGGCCATTGCGGAGGGCGCCTCGCAGCGCGAGCGCGACCGCGTGCTGCCCTTCGAGGCCTTCGCGCTGTTCCGCGCCTCGGGCCTCGGCGCGCTGCGCGTGCCGCCCGAGCGCGGCGGTCCCGGCGGCTCGGTCGAGGACTTGATCGAGGTGGTCGCGACGCTCGCCGCGGCCGACTCCAATGTCGCGCATGCGCTGCGCATCCACTACAACGCGATCGAGCTCTGGACCACCGCGCCACCGGATGCGAACAGCGAACTGCAGCTGGCGCGCGTGCGCGAGGGCGCGCTGTTCGGCGGCGCCTTCACCGAGCTCGGCACGCCCAAGTCGGGCACCGTGACCACCGCGCTCGAGCGCGACGGCGATCGCCTGGTACTCAACGGCCGCAAGTACTACGCCACCGGCACCGCCTTCTCGGACTACGCGAGCATCGCCGTGCGAGACCCCGAGGGCCGCGACGTCGCCATCGTCGTGCCCACCCGGCGCGAAGGCCTGCACGTGAAGGACGACTGGGACGGCATGGGCCAGCGCCTGACCGCGAGCGGCAGCCTGGAGTTCGAGGGCCTCGAGGTGCATGCCGACGAGCTCGTGTACGGCAGCCCCAAGACCCTGCAGCGCCGCCATGCATCGTCACTGCGCCAGCTCTACCTGGTGGCCGTGGCCGCGGGCATCGTGCGCAACATCTTTGCCGACGCGCTCGACTACGTGCGCCACCATGCGCGGCCGGCCGCGCACAGCCCGGCCGACAGCGCGGCGCAGGATCACTTCACGCAATGGGTGGTCGGTGACCTCGCGACCGCCACGCACGCGGTCGATGCGCTGGTCGCGGACAACGCGCGGCGCCTCGATCGCTCGGCGCAGGCACTGCGGCACGATGCCGCGAAGGAGCACGAGGACGAGCGCACACGCCAGCTCGTGCTGGAGGGCGCGCTCGCCACCGCGAAGACCCAGCTCGCGGTGAGCCGCATCGCGCTGCAGGCGGCCGAGCGGCTGTTCGAGGCCGGCGGCGCATCGGCCACCTCGCGCCGCCACAACTTCGACCGTCACTGGCGCAATCTGCGCACCATCTTCAATCACAACCCGCTGCAGCAGAAGGCACGCGTGATCGGCGACCACCATCTCAACGGCACGACCACGCATCTCGAAGAGGGCAAGGTGTTCTGACAAGGTGTGGGCGTTCAGTCCTCGATCGCCTCGACGCCCGCGCGCCTGAGTTCCTCGAGGCGCTCGCGCATGGCCTGCAGCTGCTCGGGCGCATGGCCCTGCCAGTCCTTCACCTCGCCCGCGATCCGCAGCGGCTGCCGCGTGCGGTACGACTTCGTCGGGTTGCCGGGGAATTTCTTGTCGGTCAGGTTGGGGTCGTCCTCGATCGGCCCGGTCGGCTCCACCACGTAGATGCGACCGCGGCCCTCGCCGACGGCCAGCTCGGCACCCCAGGTCGCGGCCTCGAGCGTGGCGCTCAGGTAGACATACACGGCCTTCCTGCGCTGGCCGTAGTTGGAGCTGTAGCCGGCTTCGATCAGGTCGCCGAGGTTCAAGTCGGCCTTGGTGCCGTGGTAGTAGGGCGGTGGGGTGGGGGTGGCTGACATGTGCGGATGTACCTCCGAGAAAAGTCGAGCCGAAGGAGGTTAGCGGAGTTCCATGCCCAAGCTCCTACGCTTTCTCGTGTTCCCCCAAAGCCGTCCACCTGCGCCATTGCGCCTCCCCGCATGTCGATATGCGAATTACGGGCGTGCCATTCCCGCCCTCGCTGGCCAGAATCCGCGCCAGCAGAAAGCAATCCTCCAATGTCCCTGTCACACCGACCCGGTGCCATCGCCGGATGGGAGCGCTTCGTCGCGCCTACCGAATTCGCCGCCAGCCCGATCTCCCGCGCCTTCGAGCAGCCGGTGCTGCTGGGCCTGTTCCTGCCGATCCAGGCCGGGGGCTGGAGCGCGTCGACCTTGCCGCGCACCACCGACTGGCGCTTCGACTACAACCGCGACCTGGTGCTGCAGGCCGAGCGGCTGGGCTTCGACCTGGTGTTCGCGCTCTCGCAATGGCTGCCCAAGGGCGGCTACGGCGGGGTGTTCAACGGCAACGCGCTCGACTCCTTCATGACGACGGCCGCGCTCACCGCGGTGACGCAGCGCATCATGCTGATCTCGACCATCCACGTGCTCTACGGGCCGCTGCATCCGCTGCACCTGGCCAAGTACGCGGCCACGCTCGACCACATCTCGGGCGGGCGCTGGGGCATCAACGTGGTGACCGGGCATCGCGCGGTCGAGCACGAGATGTTCGGCTCGCAGCGCATCGAGCACGATCGGCGCTACGAGCTCGCGGCCGAGTTCCTCGAGGCGGTGCAGCGGCTGTGGGCCGACACCGAGAACTGGTCGTTCCAGGGCGAGTCGCCGTGGAAGCTCGACGGTGCCTTCGTGTCGCCCAAGCCGCGCTTCGGCCGGCCCGTGCTGGTGAACGCGACCGGCTCCGACGCCGGCATCGAATTCGCGGCGTGCTATTCCGACATCGTCTTCATCACCAGCCCGGCCGGCTCGAGCTTCCCGAGCGCGATCGAGGCGCTGCCCGCGCACACGGCGCGCGTGAAGCTGGCCGCGCGCAACGTGGGCCGCGAGGTGCGCACGCTGCTCAATCCCATGGTCATCAGCCGCGCGACCGAGAAGGAGACCTGGGCCTACCACGACGCGATCGTGGCGCATGCCGACGTCGATCCGCAGGCCAGCTTCAATCGCTTCGACAGCGACGCCCATGCCTGGCGCGGCCGGGTCGGCAACGACGCCGCCAAGCGGCGCGCCATCGGCGGCAACATCGAGGTGATCGGCACGCCCGAGCAGGTGGTCGAGCAGTTCGTGCAGCTCAAGCGCGCGGGCGTCGACGGCCTGCAGCTGAGCTTCTACGACTTCAAGCCCGACCTCGAATTCTTCGGCGACCGCATCCTGCCGCTGATGAAGCAGGCCGGGCTGCGCTTCTGATTCCGGCGCGTCACGCGCGCCGCCTCTTCCTACCTCTCTTCTTCCTTCCTCCATGAGCACCATCGACTACCGGCCGCTCGGCCGCAGCGGCATCCTCGTCTCGCCGCTGACCCTCGGCACCATGATGTTCGGCGGCCAGACCGACCGCGCGACCTCGCAACGCATCGCCGACCGCGCGCGCGAGCAGGGCGTGAACTTCATCGACACCGCCAATGCCTACAACCAGGGCCAGTCGGAGACGGTGGTCGGCGAGCTGATCGCGCCGCACCGGCAGCACTGGGTGCTGGCGACCAAGTTCGCCAATGCCGATCCCGACATCGAAGGCCCGAACAACCGCGGCACCGGGCGCCACGGCATCGTGCGCTCGGTCGAGGCCAGCCTGAAGCGCCTGGGCACCGACCACATCGACCTGCTGTACCTGCACCGCGAGGACCGCCAGACGCCGGTGGAGGAAACCGTGCGTGCACTCGGCGACCTGATCCGCGCGGGCAAGCTGCGCAGCTGGGGCCTGTCGAACCACAGCGCCTGGAAGATCGCCGAGTTCGCGCGCACGGCCGATGCGCTCAACGTCGACCGGCCGGTGGCGACGCAGCCGCTCTACAACCTCGCGAACCGCCAGATCGAGGCCGAACACCTGCCCGCGGCCGAGTACTACGGCCTTGGCGTGGTGTCGTACAGCCCGCTCGCGCGCGGCGTGCTCACGGCCAAGTACCGGCCCGGCGAGGCGCCGCCGCCCGGCACGCGCGCGGGCCGCGACGACAAGCGCATCCTGCAGACCGAATGGCGCCCCGAATCGCTGGAGATCGCGCAGCGCGTGAAGGAACACGTGGAGGGCCGCGGCATCACGCCGGGCCAGTTCGCGCTGGCCTGGGTGCTCAACAACCGGCTCGTGACCTCGGCCATCGCCGGGCCGCGCACGCTCGAGCAGTGGGAAGACTACGTGCCCGCGCTGCAGTACCGCTTCACCGACGCGGACGAGGCGCTGGTCGATGGCCTCGTGACCACGGGCCATTCGTCGCGCCCGGGCTTCAACGATCCCAGCCACCCCTTCTTCGGCCGTAAGCCGCGGCATCGCGCGGCGCCATGAGCGCGCTGGCCGCATCGATCGAGGTTCGGGCGGATCCGCCGCGCACCGCGCGCCGCGTCGAGCCGGCGCAGCGGCTGCGCTCCGACGCCGAGGTGCTCGAAGCCGCGCAGCGCGTGGCGAAGTCGCTGGCCGAGGGCGCGGCCTCGCGCGACAGCCAGCGCCTGCTGCCCGAGCGCGAGCTCGACCAGGTCTCGGGCGCCGGCCTGTGGGCCATGAACCTGCCGCGCGCCCATGGCGGCGCGGCCGTGTCCTACGCCACCGTGGCGCGGGTGTTCGCGATCCTGTCGGCGGCCGATGCCTCGATCGGCCAGGTCCAGCAGAACCACAACAGCGCCGTGTTCTGGCTCTCGACCATCGGCACCGAGGCGCAGAAGGCCTTCTTCCTCGGCGAGATCCTGCGCGGCTGCCGCTTCGGCAACGCCAACATCGACGCACCGCGCCACGGCGCCGTGCAGCCGCTGCTGATCGAGCGCACGCCCCAAGGCTGGCTGCTGCGCGGCGAGAAAATCTACGCCACCGGCGCGCTGTTCGCGCACTACGTGTCGGCCATCGGCCTGAACGCGGCCGGCGAGAAGACGGTGGCGATCATCCCGGCGGGCACGCCGGGCCTGGCCATCGAGGACGACTGGCAGAGCTTCGGCCAGCGCACCACCGCGAGCGGCCGCGTGCATCTCGACGACGTGCTGCTGCCCGATCTCTGCGTGCTGCCGATCCACCGCGCCTACAGCGAGCAGCCGATGGGCGCGGTCTCGCAGATCAGCCACGTGGGCATCGACCTCGGCATCGCCCAGGCCGCGCTCGACGACCCGGTGCGCTTCCTGCGCGAACACGCATCGATCGCGCAGCCGACCGGTGCACCGCGCGCGATCGTCGATGCGCTGGTGATAGCGCAGGTCGGCGAGATGCAGATCCGCCTGCACGCCGCCGAGGCGATGACGCAGCGCGCGGGCCTCGCGCTCGACGAAGCCATCGCCCGGCCCGACCGCGAGCGCCGCGCCTTGGCCTCGCTCGCGGTGGCCGAGGCCAAGGTGCTGACCTCGGAGATCGCGCTGCATGCCTCGAGCAAGCTGTTCGAGCTCTGCGGCACGCGTTCCGCGCAGGCGCCGCATGCCTTCGACCGCCACTGGCGCAACGCGCGCGTGCACACGCTGCACGACCCGGTGCGCCACAAGTTCACCGTGGTCGGCGATCACCTGCTCAACGGCATCCTGCCCGAGAGCGCGGGTGCGCTGTGACCCTGGCTTTCATTCGCTGAATCGATCCCCGCCATGCTGACCCGCCGCCAAGTCACTCTCGCCGCGGGCGCCGCCTCGCTGGTCGCCGCCCCTTCCGCCTGGAGCGCCGCCACCGGCCTCAAGGGATCCACTTTGACGCTGGGCTACCAGAAGACCGGCATTCCGCTGGTGGCGCGCCAGCTCAAGGTGTTCGAGAAGCGCTTCGAGCCGCTGGGCATCCGCATCGAATGGGCCGAGTTCACCTCGGGCCTCAACCTGCTGCAGGCCATGGACACCGGTGACGTCGCCTTCGGCAATGCGGGCAACGTGGGCTGCATCTTCCTGCAGGCCTCGGGCGGGCGCGTGGCCTATGTGGCGGCGCAGCCCTCGACGCCGCGCTCCGAGGGCATCCTCGTGAAGGAGGATTCGCCGATCCGCAGCATCGCCGACCTGCAGGGCCGGCGCATCGGCTATGCCAAGGGATCGAGCTCGCACAACCTGGTGGCGGCCGCGCTCGAGCGCCAGGGGCTGGACATCAAGGCCGTGACCAGCATCGGCCTGGGCGCGGCCGACGCGGCCTTCGCCTTCGATGGCGGCGACATCGATGCCTGGGCCATCTGGGACCCCTACTTCACCATCGCGCGCCGCCGCAACAGAACGCGCGTGATCGCCTGGCAGGGCGACGTGCTCGAGGACAGCGCCTCGTTCCTGCTCGCCAACACCGGCTTCGCCAAGGCCTGGCCCGCTCATGTGAAGGCGCTGGTCGAGGGCTCGGCCGAGGCCGGCCGCTGGGCCAGGGCCAATCCCGCCGAGGTCGCGAAGTCGGTCGCGGCCGCGACCGGCATGCCGCTGGACGTGGTGACCGAGGTCAATGCCAATGCGGGCTTCGACGTGGTGCCGCTGTCGAATGCGATCCTCGCTTCGCAGCAGCGCACGGCCGACCGGCTGTTCAAGCTCGGCGTGCTGCCGAAGTCGGTTGTGGTGCGCGAGGCGGTCTGGGACGATGCCGATCGAGGCTGAGCTTCGCCGACACGCCCGTGAATTGCCCGAGTGTTAATTAAAAGCACGGCAATTCAAATCAATTGCGACTGATTCCATGTCCTTTCTAAAAGGCATGTGAATTGCTTCTCCGCGCGGTCCGCAATGGCGAGATGCGCACACCACCAGAGACAGGCGTCGCCCGGCGACGCGTCGACAAAACCGCATGCGCGAATCGGACACCACTCGGAGCGAGTCGTGCCTCGATCGCGGTTCGCTCCCATCGTCGAAACAATGTCTGGGAGAAGATCAATGAATGGACGGCGTTGCATGCGCTGGCTGAAGGCCTGCGCGGTTCTGGCGGGATTCGCGCTCGCGAGCGGGTGCGGAGGAGGGAGCGATGGCGGTGCGGCATCCCTGGCCCCGATTCCGCCCCCGCCCACGACCACCGTCACCGGAGGAGCGGCCGACCCGGCGCCGACGATTCCGGTGACGACCCCGCCCGAGCCGGAAGATCCTTCCGTCGTCACGCGCTTCACCGCGACCGTGCCGTTCGGAGAGAAGGGCGACTATCTCTCCTCGGAGCAGGTGGTCTACGGCTTCGGCACCACGGCCGTCTCCGATGCGCGCTACAAGGACGTGATCTACACGGTGCCGTTGCGGGGCACCGTGCGCTATCCGGCAGGACCGGCCAGCACGCCGGGCAGCTCCAAGGCCCGGCCCTCGGCCAGTGGCGGATATCCGGTGGTGGTGTTCCTGCACGGCATGCATGACTCATCCGACCTCAACAACGCCAAGGGCTACGACTACCTGCAGAAGAACCTGGCGGAGAACGGCTACGTGGCCTTCTCCATCGATGCGGGAAAGATCAACGGGCTCAACGGCAACGCCTCGGATGCCGGTGCGCTCGCGCGGGGCCAGCTGCTGATGACCACGCTCGATCTGCTGTGCGCCGGCAACGACACGGGGGTGTTCAACGGCGTCGCGCTGCCCGAGCTCAAGGGCAGGATGGATCTCGGCCGCGTGGGTCTCGTCGGACACTCGCGCGGCGCGGAAGCGGTGGCCTACGCGGTGGAACTCAACCGTCAGCGCGTGGGCATCAGCTATCAGAACGTCGAGACGGCGCGCGACATCCGCGCGGCGGCCGTTCCGCTGCAGGCCGCGCAGGAGGAGGCGCAGCAACGTGTCGACGCGGCCCTTTCCGCGGTCACCGATGCGTCGGTGAAGCTGCTTCTGGCGAAATTCAAACTCCAGGCGGCCCAGGGCCGGTCGCCGGCCGCGCCATCGTCGGAGATCGATGCCTTGACTCAGGAGGTGGAACGGCTGCAGCGCGAGTCGCAGGACGCGGCCGCCGCGCTCAAAGCGGCGGAGCTCGAACTGGAGAGGGCGAACGCGGCGCTCAGGAATCTGAACACGGTGGTGCGGCGGATCAATACGAACAGCGAGCAATGGCTTCAGCAGTCCACGTCCGAGGAGGCCCTGCGCCAATCCGGCGTGCTGCTGCCTTCGGGCAACGGCGACCCGCACCGGATCCGCGCAGTCTTCTCGCTCGCGGCGATCAACAAGAAGCAGCTCTCGCGCATCACGCACGTGCCCTTCATGACCCTGCTGCTGAGCTGCGACGGCGACGTCTATACGCTGGAAGGTGCGCAGATCTTCGACGAGAGCCGCTACACCGCCGAGGACGAGAGCGCGCCCAAGTACCAGATCCTGGTGCGGGGCGCCAACCACAACTTCTACAACGACTACTGGGCCAAGACCGACGATTCGCAGATCCGCGCGCCGCTCTATTGCAAGGCCTCCGAGCCCGAGACGCTGCGCCTGAGCCGCGAGGACCAGCGCCGCAACGGCATGTTCCTGATCGGATCGTTCATGCGCTATTTCGTCGGCGACGAGTTCCAGTTCGCGCCGTACTGGAAGGGACAGGCGCCGATCCCGGCCGCGGGCTGCCCGGTGGGCGAGGGCAGCTGCGACGAACGCGTGATCCTGACGGTCCATCAACCCGCCGCGCAGCGCAAGTTGCTCCAGAACTTACGCGCCATCGATGCCAGCGCGAAGAACCCGAGCGGGCTCTCGACCGCCTACGAGAAATTCACCCAGGCCGTGCAATGCCGATTCCTCGCGCTCAAGCCCGATCGCGACGCGGCATGCACCGATCCCGCGAGCCAGGCCGGCGTCGATCGTCTGTTCAAGGAAGGCGCGCTGTACGACTTCACCTATGACGCGAAGACGCTGCTGACCTGGTCGATCACGGACCAGGCCCAGCTGCAATGGACCGCGGCCGGCGCCGCGATGACGATCCACACCGGCGACCTCTCCACCAGGGGCTTCGACACGCTGAGCCTGCGCGTCGCCGTGGTGGCACCGATCGGGCAGCAGGTCGAGATCGCGCTGACCGACACGCAGGATCGCAAGGCCGCGATCAAGGGCAGCGACTTCAGCGACGCGCTCTACGGCATCGCGCGCAAGCCCGACGGCGCGATCCCGCTGGTCGACGCGCCCGCGGACGCGATCTATGCCGACACCGGCACCACGCGGCCGCTGCTGAACATGGTGGCGGTTCCGCTGAAGGCCTTCGCGCTGCATGGCGTGGACCTCGCGCACATCAAGCAGGTCACGCTGCGGTTCCCGAAGGCCTCGGGCAGCGTGGCGGTGACCGACGTGCTGCTGCAGCGCATGAACTGAGGATCATGCCCGCCGCTTGCTCGCGAATCGCATAAGCAAGCGCCGATTCATCGCTTGGGAGGGCGGCATCGCGCCGCTAACCTGCGCAGCGCCGGACCTTCCTGCGAGGACAGGGCGATCCGGCGTTTTTTATTTCTGACGATGAGGGAATTCCAACCATGACGTTTTCGTTTCAGCGCGCCTTCTCGGTGATGGTGCTGTCGGTGGCCGGTCTGGGCGCGATGTCCGCGCAGGCGCAGGAGACGCTGCGCGTGGCGGCCTCGCCGGTGCCGCATGCCGAGATCCTCGAATTCATCCGCCCGCAGCTCAAGGCGCAGGGCGTGGACCTCGAGGTCAAGGTGTTCAACGACTACGTGCAGCCCAACCTCGCGGTCGGCGACAAGCAGATCGACGCGAACTTCTTCCAGAACCGTCCCTACCTCGATTCCTTCAACAAGGACCGCAAGACCGACATCGTCGAGGTGCCGAACAGCGACGTGCACATCGAGCCCTTCGGCGCCTACTCGCAGAAGATCAGGAAGGCGGCCGACCTGCGCGAGGGCGCGGTGGTGGCGATCCCCAACGATCCGTCGAACTCGGGCCGCGCGCTGGCGCTGCTGGCCAAGCAGGGCCTGCTCAAGCTCAAGGACCCGGGCAACATCAAGTCGACCGCGCGCGACATCGTCTCGAACCCGAAGAAGCTGGTGATCCGCGAGATCGAATCGGCGCAACTGCCGCGCGCACTGCCCGACGTGGACCTCGCGCTGATCAACACCAACTACGCGCTCGAGGCCAAGCTCGATCCGGGCCGCGACGCGCTGTTCATCGAGGACGGCCGCCATTCGCCCTATGCGAACTTCATCGCGGCGCGCAAGGACAACCTGCAGTCGCCGGCCATCGCCAAGCTGGTGAAGACGCTGCACACGCCCGAGGTGCGCAAGTTCATCCAGGACAAGTACAAGGGCGCGGTCATCCCGGCGTTCTGAGCGAGCTTCGTTGGCCACACGCATCCGAACATGACATCTCCCTCTCGCAACAAGAGCATCGGCCCGCTGCGTCGCCGCACGCTGGCCGCCGGCGCCGCCGCGCTCTCGGCCCTCGCGCTGCTGGCCGCGCCCGCGGCCTGGGCCCAGCCCCGGCAGGGCGGCACGCTGAACTGGCTGGTCAATCCCGTGCCGGCTTCCATCGTTCCGCTGACGACCACGGCCGGCGGCAATGCCGAGATTGGCCCGAAGATCGTCGAAGGCCTGCTGACCTACGACTACGAGCTCAAGCCCAAGCCGCTGCTGGCCACGGCCTGGTCGCTGAGCGCCGATGGCCTGCAATACACCTTCGCCTTGCGCAAGGGCGTGAAGTGGCACGACGGCAAGGACTTCACCTCGGCCGACGTGGCCTTCTCGATCCTGACGCTCAAGCAGGTGCATCCGCGCGGCCGCGGCACCTTCGCCAACGTGGTGGAGGTGCGCACGCCCGATCCCTACACGGCCGTGGTGGTGCTGAGCAAGCCCGCGCCCTTCCTGCTGACGGCCCTGGCCGCGACCGAATCGCCGATCGTGCCCAAGCACCTGTACGAAGGCACGGACATCTCGGCGAGCAAGTACAACAGCCAGCCGATCGGCACCGGTCCCTTCGTGTTCAAGGAGTGGGTGCAGGGCAGCCACATCATCCTCGAGCGCAACCCGAACTACTGGGACAAGCCCAAGCCGTATCTCGACCGCGTGGTGGTGCGCTTCGTGCTCGATGCCGCCGCGCGCGCCGCGGCGCTCGAGTCGGGCGCGGCCGACCTGGCCAACGGCACCGGCGGCATCCCGCTGTCGGACGTGGAGCGCTTCCGCAAGCTGCCCGGCGTGGAGATCGATACGCGCATCTCGCCCTACCTCGGCAGCCACCAGCAGATCTACTTCAACCTCGACACGCCGGCGCTGCAGAAGGTGGAGGTGCGTCGTGCCATTGCTCAGGCGATCGACGTGAATGCCTTCGCGAAGACGGTCTGGTATGGCCTGGGCACGCCTTCGGCCTCGCCGATCGGCAAGGGGATCTCGCGCTACCACGATGCGAGCATTCAGCCCTATCCCTACGACCCGAAGGCGGCAGAGGCCGCGCTCGACGCGGCCGGCTTCAAGCGCGGCGCGGGCGGCACGCGGCTCAAGCTGCGGGTGCTCTACAACCCGTTCCAGGAACGCCGCGCGGCCGACTTCGTGCGCCAGTCGCTGGGCCGCATCGGCATCGATGCCGCGGTCGAGAGCTACGACTTCGCGACCTACGTGACCAAGGCCTACACCGAGCGCGCCTTCGACATCACGCTCGAGAGCCTCACCAACCTGTTCGATCCCACGGTGGGCGTGCAGCGCGTGTTCTGGTCGAAGAACTTCAAGGTTGGCCTGCCGTTCTCGAACGCGGCGCACTACGTCAATCCCGAGGTCGACCGGCTGCTGGAAGCAGCGGCGGTGGAAGTGGACGAGACCAGGCGGCGCCAGCTCTTCGTCGACTTCCAGCAGATCGTGCACCGCGACGTGCCTTCGATCGAGCTGGGCGCGAATCCGGCGATCACCGTGCTGGCGAAGAAGGTGCGCGACTACGGGCCGACCGGCGAGCACATCCGCGGGAGCTTCGCGGATCTGTACTTCCAGCCCTGAAGCCGCGTCCGGCCGGCCGCTCAGGCGGCCGCCGGAAAGCGCGGCACCGCGGCGGCCAGCTCGGCGGTGTAGGGATGCCGAGGGCGCTCGAACAGCGCCTGCGGCGCCCCTTCGTCGACGATGCGCCCCGCGCGCATCACCAGCACGCGCTCGCACAGCAGCCGCACCACGCCGAGGTCGTGCGAGATGAACAGGATCGCGAGGCCGAGCTCGCGGCGCAGCCCCGCCAGCAGCGCGAGCAGGCCGGCCTGCACCGAGACGTCGAGCGCCGCGGTGGGCTCGTCGAGGATCAGCAGCTCGGGCGCGGGCGCCAGCGCGCGCGCGATGCCCACGCGCGCGGCCTGGCCGCCCGAGAGCTGGTGCGGCCGGCGCGCCAGCAGCTCGTCGCCGAGTTGCACGCGCCGCGCGGTCCGCAGCACGCGTTCGCGCAACGCGGCGCCGTCGAGCGCCGCCAGCCGGCGCAGCGGATCGGCGATCGCCTCGAAGGCGCTGCGGCGCGGGTCCAGGCTTTCGTACGGGTCCTGGAACACCATCTGGATGCGATGGCGCCAGGGCGCATCGGCCGCCTGGCCGGCACGCACGCTGGCCAGATCGATGCCGTCGAACAGCAGCCGGCCCGACAGCGGATCGGCCAGCCGCGCGAGCATGGATGCCAGGGTCGACTTGCCGCAGCCCGATTCGCCGATGAGGCCCAGCGCCTCGCCGCGCGCCAGCGCGAAGCTCACGCCGTCCACGGCCGGCAGCCAGCGGCGGCGATGCACCAGGCCGCCCCAGGCCGGCACCGCGGGCAACGCATGGCGTGCGTGCAGGTCCTCGACGCGCAGCAGCGCTTGCGACTCGCCCATGGCCTCAGCGCAGTCCGATGCGTTGCGCGGCGAGCGCCTCCACCAGCCGGTGGCGGCCGCGCAGTTGCGCGGGGTCGCGCAGGCGCGCCAGCGAATGGTCGCTCCAGCGCACCGCCGGCATGCCCTGCGAGGCATAGAAGGACTGCATGGTCGCGTCGTAGTGCTTCACATGGCCGACGGTGTCGCCGGCCGCATGGCGTTCGTGCGAGAGCACCGCGCGCTGCGGCAGCCGCGGCTTGACGGCCGCCGGCCGTGCCGGATCGGGCCAGCCGATGCACAGGCCGACGACCGCGAACACGCCGGGCGGCAGGCCCAGCTCGGCCGCCACCTCCTCGGGCCGGTTGCGGATCGCGCCGAGGTAGACGGTGCCCAGTCCCAGCGATTCGGCCGCGGTCACGGCGTTCTGTGCGGCCAAGGCGGCATCGATCACGGCCATCAGCGAGGTGTCGAGGAAGTCGGCGCCTTCGATGGGCACGGCCGCGTCGTCGGCCAGGGTGCGCAGGCGCGCGACGTCGGCCAGCCACACCAGCAGCAGCGGCGCCTCGCGCACCTGGGCCTGCCGGCCCGCGTACTCGGCGATGCGCGCCTTGCGTTCGGGGTCTTCGACCGCCACCACGCTCCAGGTCTGCAGGTTCGACGAACTGGGCGCCGACTGCGCTGCGGCGATCAGCCATTCGAGCGTGCCCGGCGGTAGCGCGCGCTCGGCATCGAAGGCGCGCACCGAGCGGTGGGCCAGCAGGGTTTCGAGCACGGGATTGGCCGGCGGCGGCGCGGACCGCGGCGACTCGCCGCCGTAGCGGCTGCGAAAGAGCGAGGCCAGGGTGTCGGACTTGGGCTGTGTCATGCGGGGACTGCTTCGGGTGTCGGATGGACGGGATGTTCGGCGCCGGGCCGCGTGGCCGGCGCCAGCGGCAGCCAGCAATGCACGCGGTGCGCGGTGCCTTGCCGCTGCGCGACCGGTGGCTGCATCCGGCAGCGCGCCTCGGCCTGCGGGCAGCGCTCGGCGAAACGGCAGGCCGGCAGGTCGGTGCGCGCGAGATCGGGCAGGCGTCCATCGACGCCGCGCAACGCATCGAGCGTGTTGGCCGATTGCGGCGTGGCGCGCAGCAGCTGGCGCGTGTAGGGATGGGCCGCGCCTTCGCGCAGGCGCCGCGAGGGCAGGGTCTCGACCACCTGGCCCGCATGCATCACGGCGATGCGGTCGCAGTGCTGCGCGGCCAGCGCGAGGTCGTGGGTGATCAGCAGGGTCGCCAGGCCACGCTCGCGCGCGAGGCCGGCCAGCAGGTCGAGCACCCGCGCCTGCGTGATCACGTCGAGGCCGGTGGTCGGCTCGTCGGCGATTAGCAGCTCGGGCTCGCCGGCCAGAGCCAGCGCGATCATCGCGCGCTGGCACTGGCCGCCCGAGAGCTGGTGGGCAAAAGCGCGCAGCCGGCGCTCGGGCTCGGGCAGGCCCACGCGCTCGATCCATTCGAGCGCGGCCTGGCGCGCGGCGCGTGCCGACAGGCCGCGGTGCAGCCGCAGCACCTGCTGCAGCTGGTCGCCGATGGTGCGCAGCGGATGCAGCGCGCGGCGCGGACTCTGGAACACGAAGCCGATGCGCCGGCCACGCAGCGCATCCCAGGCCGCGCGCGCCGGGCGGCCGCTGCCGTCGAGCAGGTCGAGCCCCTGGAAGCGCAACCGCCGCGCGGCCGCGTCGGCCTGCGCATCGAGCAGGCCCGCGAGCGCCAGCGCGGTCACCGACTTGCCCGATCCGCTCTCGCCGACCAGGCCCAGGGTTTCGCCGGCCGCGAGCTGGAGGCTCACGCGGTCGAGCACATGGACCGCGCCCTGCGCGCCATGGAAGCGCAGGCTCAGCGCATCGACCTCGAGCAGCGGCGCGCTCATGGGGCGCTCCGGTCGGCGGCGCCGCGCGGATCGAGCCGGTCGCGCAGCGCGTCGCCCAGCAGCGTGAAGCAGCCCACGGCCATGAACAGCGCCAGGCCCGGAAAGCCCGCGAGCCACCACTGGCCGGTGATGATGTAGGGCGCGCCTTCGCTCACCAGTACGCCCCATTCGGGCGTCGGCGGCTTCACGCCGAGGCCGATGAAGGACAGGCCCGCGCCGTTGAGCAGCGCCCAGCCCAGGTTGATCGAGCCCTGCACCGCGAGCATGGGCAGCATGTGCGGCAGCAGCACGCCGAACAGCAGCCGCGCCGGGCCCTGGCCGCCGAGCCGCGCGGCCAGCACGTAACCGGCGCCGCGCCGCACGCCGACCTCGCCGCGCGCGAGCCGGATGTAGAAGGGCAGGTTGATCAGCGCCGTCGCATAGACGATGTTGATCACCGTGTTGCCCCAGGCCGCGACCAGCGCCATCGCCACCACGAACAGCGGGAAGGCCATCAGCACGTCGACCAGCCGGCCGACCCAGCGGTCGAGCCGGCCCCCGACGAAGCCGCACAGCGCACCGATGGCGCTGCCCGCCGCCAGCGACAGCAGCACTGCGCCCGCGGCCATCGAGAGATCGAGCCGCGTGGCCACGAGCACGCGCGAGAACAGGTCGCGGCCCAGCGCATCGGTGCCGAACCAGTGCAGCGCGCTCGGCGGCTGCAGCCGCGCGGGCACGTCGGTGGCGAGAGGATCGAAGGGCGCGAGCGCGGGGCCGGCGATGGCGGCGAACAGCAGCAGCGCGAGCAGCAGCAGGCCCGGCGCCTCGTTGCCGCGCGGGCGCCAGCGCGGCCGCGCATCCGCCTCGAACTTGCCCGGCACCGCGCTCATGCCGCGCTCCCCACGCGCGGATCGATGCGCTCGTGCAGCAGGTCGATCGCGAAATTCACCAGCACGAACATCAGCGCGACCAGCAGCACGAAGCCCTGCAGCGGCGCATTGTCGGCCGCCAGCAGCGCGTCGAGCGCATAGCTGCCGATGCCGGGCCAGGCGAACACCTTCTCGATCACCACGTTGGCGCTCAGCATGTACGAGAACACCATGCCGGCACTGGTGACCACCGGCAGCAGCGCCAGGTGCAGCGCGCCGGCCAGCACGGCGCGCGGCGGCAGGCCGAGCGCGCGCGCGGTGCGCACGGGGTCGCTGCGCAGCACGCCCAGCAGCGACGCGCGCGTGAGCCGCGCCACCGGTGCCAGCGAGAAGGCGGCCATCGCCACGCTCGGCAGCAGCAGCCGGCCGGCCGCGGAAGCGAAGGCATCCCGGCGCAGCGCGATGGCGGCATCGACCAGCATGAAGCCGCTGCGCACCGGCGGCGGCTCGATCATCGCGTCGATGCGGCCCGTGGGTTCGGGCGCCCAGCCCAGCAGGAAATAGAAGACGTAGACCAGCAGCAGCGCGATCACGAAGCTCGGCACGCAGCTGCCGCCCACCGTGAGCACGGTGCAGGCGCGATCCCACAACGAGCGCGGGCGCAGCGCGGCCGCGGTGCCCAGCGGCAGTGCCACCAGCAGCGTGAGCACGAAGGCCGCGGCGGTGAGCTCTAGCGAGGCCGGCAGGCGCTGCCACAGGTCGGTCAGCACCGGCTGCCCCGTCGTGTGCGACTGGCCCCAGTCGCCGTGCGCCAGGGCCTGCAGGTAGTGCCACAGCTGCGTGGGCAGCGGCAGGTCCAGGCCCATGCGCGCGCGGATCTGCGCGATCTCCTCGGGCCCGGCGTTCGGCCCCGAGGCGAGGAAGGCCGCGGGATCGCCCGGCAGCACGTGCGTGAGCACGAAGGTGAAGACGGCCGTGCCCGCGAGCACCGGCACGGTGGCCGCAAGCCTGGAGACGACGCGCCGGGCGAAGCTCATGAGCGCGTCAACGGCCGGAAGTCCACCTGGCCATGGATGTAGTAGGTGAAGCCCTGCAGGTCGGGCTGCAGCGCCGCCTCGAAGGTGGGCAGCCACAGCGGCACCAGCGGCACCTGCTCGAAGGCGATCTCGATCGCGCGCTGGATCGCGCGGTCGTATTTCGCGCGATCGGTCTCCCAGCGCGCCTGCTCGAGCAGCTTGGCGAGTTCGTCGTTCTTGAACGAACCGAAGTTCCAGCGCCAGTCGCCCTGGAAGAAGATGCGGAAGAAGTAGTCGGGGTCGTTGAACCAGGCCGAGGAGCTGTCGATGAAGAAGGGCAGCTTCTTCTCGGTCTGCAGCGTGCCCCACTGGGCGCTCGGCACCTTCTCGATGCTCAGCGCGATGCCGATCTTCGCCAGCGCCTCCTGGATCAGCAGCGCCGCTGGCTCGGCCAGCGTGGCGTCGCCGACGTTGTAGCTGAAGCTGGTCTTGAAGCCCTGCGGATGGCCGGCCTGCGCCAGCAGCTCCTTCGCCTTGAGCAGCTGGGTGTCGTAGGGATAGGGCTGCGGAAAGCGGCTGCTCGCGGGCTTGCCGGGCCTGGCGCCGTACAGCGCCTCGCCGCGGCCCAGGTTGGCGCCGCGCAGCAAGGTGGTGTAGGGCAGGGCGTAGGCGATGGCCTGGCGCACACGCACGTCGTCGAAGGGCTTGGCCTGGGTGTTGAAGGCGACGAAGCGGAAGCTGGTCGTGACCGGCACCGACACCACCTTGGCGCGCCTGGTGTCGGTCAGCGCGTCGAGGTCCTTGGGCGGCAACTGCAGCGCCACGTCGGCGTCGCCCTTGAGCAAGGCGGCCACGCGGTTGGAGGCCGAGGGCACGACCTGGAACACGGCGCGGCGCAGTTGCGGCGCGTTGCCGCCCTTCCAGCCGTCGAAGCGGGTGTATACCACCTGCTGGCCCGGCGTGAAGCTCTCGATGCGGAAGGCACCGCCGCCGGCTTCGTGCGCCTTGACCCATTCGGTGGCCCAGGGATCGGCCGCGGTGGCGTGCGACTTCGCAAGCTCGCTGTTGAGCACCGAGGCGAAGCTCAGCGCGAGGTTCGGCAGCGTGTAGCGGTCGGCGCGCGGCAGCGCGATGCGGAAGGTGTGCGCATCCACCACCGTGAACTGCGAGGGATTCTCGAGCGAGCCGGTCGCGAGCTGGCGCTTGCTGGCCGGCAGCGAGACCGCGCGGTCGAGCGACCACTTCACGTCGGCGGCCGTCACGGGCTTGCCGTCGTGGAAGGTGGCGTCGCGGCGCAGGAAGAAGGTCAGGGTGCGGCCGTCGGCGCTGGTTTCGAAACGCTCGGCCAGCTCGCCGCGAAAGCGGCCGTAGTCGTACTTGAAGACGCCCGGCGAGAGCTGCGCGCGGTCGAAGTTGATGAGCCGGTCGTAGACGTTGAAGAACAGGCCCAGCGATTCGCGGCTCACGCCCTCGCCGTGCGGGTCCTGCGAGTTGGGCGCGCCCTCGGAGAGCACGCGCAGCGTGTCCTTGCGCGCCTGGGCCCAGGCCGACAGAGGCAGGCTGGTGCCGGCGACGGTGCCGAGAGAGAAGGCTGCGCTGCCTTGTTGAATGAAACGGCGACGGTCCATGGTGATGGCTTTCGGAAAGACGAGGAAGGATCAGATCGAAGCGTGGCGCTGCGGGCTGGCACCGTTGAGCCAGTGGTTGCCCACCGCATGCGGCTTCCAGCGCACCGGGTCGTGCACGGTGTGGGTGCGCGCGTTGCGCCAGTGGCGGTCGAGGTTGTGCTCGGCCAGCGTGGACTGCGTGCCCGCGAGCTCGATCAGCGCGGTGGCGGCCTCGAGCGCGAACTCGGTGCTCAGCACCTTGGCTTCGGCGACCGCGATCGAGGCCTCGGTCACGTGCGCGGCACCGGGCTCGTCGCGCGCACGGTCGAGCGCGCGGCCCGAGCGTTCGAGCAGCGCCTCGGCCGCATGCTGCTGGATCACCAGCCGGCCGATGCGCGCGAGCGTGAGCGGATCGTCGGCCGCGCGCGCCACGCCGCTGTCGGGCCAGGGCCGCGCGCGCTCGCGCACCCAGTGGTGCAGGTCGGCCATGGCGGCGCGGCCGATGCCGAGATCGATGGCGGCGTGCAGCACCTGCGCGAACGGGCCGTGGATGGTCGGCGGCTCGAACAGTTGCGCGCGCGGCAGCACCTGCAGCGCGCCGACCGCCACGTTGTCGGCCGTGACGGTGCCGCTCGCGGTGGTGCGCTGGCCGAAGCCGCTCCAGTCGTCGACGACCTCGAGACCCGGCGCCTCGCGCGCGACGTAGACCAGCACCTGGTTGTCCTGCTCGTCCCTGGCCGCGACCGGCACCCAGTGCGCGAACAGCGCGCCGGTGCAGTAGAACTTGCGGCCGTCGAGCCGCAGGCCCTCGGGCGTGGCACGCAGCCGCGCGGTCACGACCTTGGCGTTGGCGGTGCCGCTTTCCGACACCGCGTTGCCGAAGCGCCGGCCCTCGATCGCCTCGCGGAAGAAGAACTTCTGCTGCTGCGCGTCGCCGATCAGCCGCACCGCGTCGACCAGGCAGTAGTGGTTCTGCGGAATCTGGCCGAGCGCGGGATCGGCCTCGGAGATCAGCGCCGTGACCTCGGCCAGCGTGGCATGCGAGACCGCGGCGCCGCCGAAGGCGCGTGGCACCGTGATGCCCCAGAGGCCGCTGGCCGAGAAGCGCTCGATCTCCTCGAAGGGCAGGCGGCGCTGCCGGTCGCGCTCGGAGGCACCGGTGGCGAAGTCGACCGCGAGGCGGCGCGCGATGGCGAGGGCCTCGGCATCGTCGCGCACGACGTGGACCGGGCCGGTGGAGAGGGAGGAGGGAGCTGTCATGGCGAGGCGGAGGTGCGCCGCCGCACCCCGGTGTGGGAGGACGGCAGCCGGGCGCGGCCCGGGCCGAAGATCTTTTCGCGCCAGCTGCCTTGGGCATAGGCGCGCTTGTGCAGGCCGCGGCGCTGCAGTTCGGGCACCACGAGGTCGACGAAATGCTCGAGGCCCTCGGGGCTCACGGTGCGCACGAGGTTGAAGCCGTCGATGCCGGCCTCGCAGACCCAGGCCTCGATGGTGTCGGCGATCTGCGCGGGCGTGCCGACCACGGGCGCATGGCGCGCGCCCAGCGGCATCTGCGCGAGCAGCGCGCGCGGGGTCAGCGGCGCGCCGCCGGGCCGCTTGAGCGAGGCGACCGAGCTCTGGATCGCATCGGCGCTGCCGCCGCCGATGGCGTCGTCGAGGCCGTGGCGCGAGAGGTCGTGGCCGATCGCGCTGCTGAACTGCACCAGGCCGGCCTCGGGTTGCGCATAGCGGCGGTACTCCTCGTAGCGCGCACGGGCCTCGGCTTCGGTGGCCCCGGTCACGACCAGCAGCGTGGTCACGAAGCGCACCGCGTCGGCATCGCGCCCGGCCTCGGCCAGCGCCGCGCGCAGCTTGCGCACCACGGCCGCGGTGGCGGCCAGGCCCTGGTTGGGCACGAACACCACCTCCGCATGGCGTGCCGCGAAGGCCGTGCCGCGCGCCGAGGCGCCGGCCTGGAACAGCAGCGGCGTGCGCTGCGGCGAAGGCTCGCAGGGATGCACCGCATCGAGCCGCCAGCCTTCGCCCGTATGGCGGATGGCGCGCACGCGCGCGGGGTCGGCATAGATGCCGCGCGCGCGGTCGGCGATCACCGCGTCGTCGTCCCAGCTCTCTTCCCAGAGCCGGTAGACCAGCGTCATGAACTCGTCGGCCAGGTCGTAGCGCCGGTCGTGGCCGGTGGCGGCGGCCGCGCCCTGCGCGCGCGCCGAGCTGTCGAGGAAGCCGGTCACGATGTTCCAGCCGATGCGGCCCTCGCTCAGGTGGTCGAGCGTGGACATGCGGCGCGCGAAGGCATGCGGCGCCTCGGCCGCGATGGTGGCCGTGATGCCGAAGCCCAGGTGGCGCGTGACGCTGGCCATCGCGCTCACGAGCACGGCCGGATCGTTGATCGGCACCTGGATGCCGTGGCGCAGCGCGGCCTCGGGGCTGCCGCCCCAGACGTCGTAGACGCCGGTCACGTCGGCGAGGAACAGGCCGTCGAACAGCCCGCGCTCGAGCGTGCGCGCGAGGTCGAGCCAGTAGGGCAGCCGCTTGTAGTCGGTGGCGCGGTCGCGCGGATGCCGCCACAGGCCGTGGGTCAGGTGGCTGGGAGTGTTCATGTCGAACGCGTTCAGCAGGATGGGACGGCGGGGAAGGGGCATGGCTGGCTCGCGCGCGCGCCGCCGCGCGGGGCGGTGGCGCGCATGGCGGTGCGCGTGGGAAGTGCCGGTAGCGGTGTCAGTACGGGCGACTGCCCGAGAGGCTGATGCGCTTGAGCACGCGGCGCTCGCCGTTGTCGAAGGCGCTGCGCGCATGCAGCGTGGCCTGGTTGTCCCAGTAGACGATGTCGCCCACGCTCCAGCGGTGCGTGTAGGCGAAGCGCGGCTGCAGCAGGTGCTGGCGCAGGCGCGCGATCAGCGCGGCGCCGTACTGCGGATCGACGCCGACGATCTCGACCTCGGTGCGCGCGCCCAGGTAGAGGATGCGGCGGCCGCTGTCGGGATGGGTGCGCACCAGCGGATGCACCTCGAAGGGTTCGAGCGGCGCGATGTCGGGCGTGCGGTAGAGCGGGAAGCCGGTGGTGAGCGGCTTGAGCTTGCGCAGGAAGGGGTTGTAGGTGATGAGCCGCAGGTGCTCGATCTCGCGCTGCGTGCCCGCATCGAGCTCGTCCCAGGCGGCCGCGAGGTTGTACCAGGTGGTGTCGCCGCCCTCCGAGGGCACCTCGATGCCGTAGAGCAGCGAACCCGACGACGGCACCGGCGTCCAGTGGTGGTCGGCATGCGCCGCGAGCTCGTCATGGCCGAGCACGCCGCCGTCGACGTTCGACACCCGCACGATGTCGGGCGTGTTGCCGCCATAGGGATCGGAGCCGAGCACCGGCACGTTCGACGGCGGACGGAACACGGCGCCGAAGTAGCTGGCCAGGCGCTCGAACTGCGCGTCGTCGAGCCGCTGTTCCTTCAGCACCAGCACATGCCGCTCGAGCAGCGCCTCCTTGAGCGCACGCACCTGCGCGGCCGGCACCGGGCGCGTGGCGTCGAGACCTGTGACCTCGGCGCCGAGCGATGCGTCGATCGCGGCGATCCTGAACGGGACAACGGAAGAAGGTTCGGCAACGGTCGGCCGTTCGGCGGCAAGCACGGAGGACATGGCGTGGGAGCGCGGGAGCGCTGGGTGGAATGGATGCTGCGCCCGATGCTAGGAAAGTTCGCATGGGTTGCATGCGCTCTTTGCGCATGTGGATATGCGGAAAAGCGGGGGCGAGCGACCGATCCGAATCCGTCCCGCCGAGCTTGTATTTCTGCTTGCGCCATCGAATCAAAATGCCTAACATAATGGGCATTAAGTGACTTTACGCCTAGTAAAATGAGCAATTTCTCGATGCCCTCCCAAGCCACCGAGCATGTTGCGCGGCTGGGGCAGCGCATCCGTGTCGCGCGGATCCGTCGTGGCTGGTCGGTGGCCGATCTGGCCAGCAAGGCCGGCATCAACCGCAACACCCTCACCGCGCTGGAACTCGGGAAGCCGGGTACGGCGATCGGCGTGTGCTTCACCGTGCTGTGGGCGCTGGGCCTCGACAACTCCCTGGACGCGGTGGCGGATCCCGACGGCGATCTGCACGGCAAGGCACTCGAAGCATCCCACCGCCCCACGCGCGCGGGCAAGGTCCGCAAGACGAGCGACGACTATGACTTCTGAGCGCGAAGCCTACGTCTACATCCAGCTTCCCGGCACCCTGGAGACGGTGCCGGCGGGCGTTGCTCCGGGTGCAGACACTGGCCGATGGCACGCGGATCGGTCGCTTTCGCTACGGTGACCGTTACCTTCAGCGCAAGGAAGCGGTTGCGCTCGACCCGTTCCGCCTGCCCCTCGCCAAGGAGGTCTTCGAGTTCACGCAACTCAAGGGAATTCCGGGCGCGGTGCGGGACGCCGGCCCCGACGCCTGGGGACGGCGGGTGATCGAGCACAAGCTCAAGCGCAGCGCGGGCGATCTCGAGGAGATCGACTATCTGCTGCACGGGCCACAGGACGGGGCCGGCTACCTGAGCTTCGGCCTGAAGGTCGAACCGCCCGCGCCCAGGCGGCACTACAACCGCACGCACCAACTGGCCGAACTGATCGCGGCTACGCAGGCGATCGAAGAGGGCCGACCGGTGGCAGCGCATCTGCTCGAACAGCTCGATCCCGGCACCAGCATGGGCGGTGCGCGGCCCAAGGCCACGATCGAGGACGCGCAAAGCCTCTGGCTCGGCAAGTTTCCCGCCAGAGGCGATCGCTTCAATCTGCAGCGCGTCGAGTTCGCGACGCTGGACCTGACGCGCCGTTGCGGCCTGAACGTCACCCAGGCCAGGCTGGAAGCGGTCGGTCAGAGCGACGTGCTGATGCTGCAGCGCTTCGATCGCGACCACACCGACGACGGCTATCTGCGCTTCGGTCTCGTCAGCGGGCTGACGGTGCTCGACTGCGGCGACAGCCACCTGGACCGAGAGCGCTGGTCCTACCCGCTGCTGGCCGACAACCTGCGTCGCTGGTCCGACAAGCCGGAAGCCGACTGCACCGAGCTGTTCAGGCGGATGGTCTTCAATGCCGCCGTGACCAACAACGACGATCATCCACGCAACCACGCCCTGCTGCGAAGGCAGAAGGGATGGCGCCTGTCTCCGGCCTACGACCTCGTGCCCGCGCCCATGGTCAGCCTGGAGCGCCGCGACCTGGCCTTGACCGTCGGCGATCACGGCCGCACGGCCAGCATCTACAACCTGCTGTCGCAGGCCGGGCGCTTCGGTCTGTCGACCGAAAAGGCGCGCGGGCACATCGATCGGCTGGTCGATGGAATCCGGCACTGGCGCGACGGCTTCTTCGCTTGCGGCGTGTCGGCCAAAGACATCGACCACATCGCGCCGGCCATCCTGCCGGACTGCTTCTTCTTCGAGAAGCCACCCGGCCTGTAGCCCCTCAAGCCAGCACGTCCAGCGACACGTGGTTCGCAAACCGAACCACGTCCGTGCTCTTCTTCAGGATCCCCGCATTCCGGAAGTCCGTCGCAAACGCCTCCACCTCGTTGCGCAGCGCCTTGCCCGCCGGATGGTGCTTGTAGGTCAGCTCGGTGAACAGCTTCTGCAGGTCTTCCACCGCCACCTTGGGCGCGTACTTGGCATAGATGCGGGCCGACTCGTTCGGGTTCTCGGCGACGTAGTCGGAGGCCTGCGCCAGCGCGCGCACGGTGGCGGCGGCGCGCGGCTTGTCGTTGCGCGCGAACTCGCCGCGCGCGCCGACGATGCAGCACAGGCGCTCGGCGTACTCGCCTTTGGCGCTGTTGGCGATCTCGGTGAAGACGCCGGGGTTGCGCTTCTCGATCAGGTAGATGTTCGGGTCGCCGTCGGCAATGGCCTGGATTTCGCCCTTCTTCACGGCGATGTCGAGCAGGTCGGCCGGATAGACGCGCCAGTCGACGTCCTTGTCGATGTCGATGCCCTTCTTGGCGAGATGGATCGCATAGAACTGGCGCGCCGGGCTGTTCTGGTCCGACACGCCGATGGTCTTGCCCTTGAGGCTCGCGAGCTCGGTGGTCACGCCGGCGGCCTTGGCACCCACCAGCCGCAGGCAGCCGCCATGCACGCTGCCGACCACCTTCACGTCGAAGCCGGCTTCCAGCGGCTTGACCCAGCGGTGGATCAGGCCCACGCCGACGTCGGCCTTGCCGGTGGCCAGTGCCTCGAGCATCTGGTCGGACGAGCCGGCCCAGTTCAGCAGCTCGACATCGAGCCCGTTCTTCTCGAAGAAACCGCGCTCGAGCGCGACCGGCACGGGCGCTAAGCAGAAGCCGGCCTGGCTCCAGGCAAAGGTCAGCTTGCGCGGCTGCGACCAGGCCGAAGCGCCGAGCAGGGCCGCGGAGCCCACGACGGCGGCGGCGGCGCCGGCTTGAAGAACGCTGCGGCGCGAAGGCGGCAGGCGCGAGGAAAGAGAGTCGGTCATCAGGGCTTCTCCACCGGAATATTCGAAGCGGCGAGTGTCCGGGCGCGGTCCGCGCCTATCCAACGAATGTTTTCGGTCATGCATATGTCCGGCCTGCAAGAGCGCGGAGAGCGTCGAGAGCACGCCATGCCTTGCTCGGAAAACGCATATCGCGCAGCGCTTTTTTTCGTTCCAGCGGCCACGGGCAACGCGAAGAATGGCCGGCCTGATCTTCATGCCCCGGGACCCCCACACCATGCCAACACCGATCTCCCGCCAACGCTTCCTGCACCGGATCGCCGCGCTGTCGCTGGCCGGCGCCGCCTTCGCACTGTCCGCACCCGTCCTGGCCGCGCCGGCCAGCGGCGAGCCCGTCTGGTTCGGCGTCAGCGGTCCGCTGACCGGCCAGAACGCGCAGTACGGCGCGCAGTGGAAGGCGGGCTTCGACCTCGCGCTCGAGCACATCAACGCGCAGGGCGGCATCCATGGCCGGCCGCTGGCCTACAACTTCGAGGACAGCCAGAGCGACCCGCGCCAGTCGGTCGCGATCGCGCAGAAGCTGGTGAACGACAAGCGCGTGCTGATCGAGCTCGGCGACTTCTCGAGCCCGGCCTCGATGGCGGCCTCGCCGATCTACCAGCGCGCGGGCCTGGTGCAACTGGGTTTCACCAACTCGCATCCCGACTTCACCAAGGGCGGCGACTACATCTGGAGCCCGTCGATCAGCCAGGCCGACGCGCAGCCGCTCTTGGCCGATCTCGCGGTCAAGACGCTGGGCTTCAAGCGCATCGCGGTGCTCTATCTCAACACCGACTGGGGCCGCACCAGCAAGGACGTGCTGGTGAAGGCCGCGCAGGAACGCGGCGCGCAGCTCGCCATCGCCGAGGGCTACCAGCCCGACGAGAAGGACTTCCGCTCGACGCTCGTGCGCGTGCGCGACGCCAACCCCGATGGCCTGGTGCTGATCTCCTACTACCCCGACGGCGCGCTCATCGCGGGCCAGGTGCGCAGCGTGGGCCTGAAGCAGCCGATCGCGGCGGTGGGCTCGGTCTATTCGCCGAAGTTCATCGAGCTCGGCGGCGCCGCGGTCAACGGCATCCACACCAACACCGCCTTCTTCCCCGAGGAGCCGCGCGCGGAGGTGCGCGACTTCGTGAAGAGCTTCCGCGCCAGGTACGACAAGGAACCCGACGCCTTCAACGCCTATGCCTACGACGCCGTGGTGTACGCGGCCGCCGCGCTGCGCCAGGCCGGACCCAACGCCGACCGCAAGGCGGTGCGCGATGCCTTCTACAAGATCAAGGACGTGCCCAGCGTGATCTTCGGCAAGGCCAGCTTCGATCCGCAGACGCGCCGCGTGATCGGCGTGAAGAGCGTGAACCTGGTGGTGAAGGACGGCAAGTGGACGCAGCTCGACGAGAAGGCGGCGCTGGCCTCGACCAAATGATCGGTCTCGCGCACCGCGCGCCCTGGCGCGCGCAGACGGCGGTCCTTCGATGAACTTCGGTTCCTTCTTCGACTACACGGTCAACGGCCTGATCATCGGCAACATCTATGCGTTGCTGGCGGTCGGGCTGGCACTGATCTTCGGCGTCTCGCACCTGATCAACTTCGCGCACGGCTCGGTCTACACCGTCGGCGCCTACATCGGCTGGGCCTCGATCACTTTTCTGCACACGCCGCTGCCCGTGACGATCGCGCTGGTGGTGCTGGGCTCGGGCGCGCTCGGCATGCTGATCGAGCGCGTGGGGCTGCGCCCGCTGCAGGGCGCGGCGCGCATCGCGCCGCTGCTGGCCACCATCGGCATCAGCTTCGTGCTCGACATCCTGGTGCAACTGGTCTTCAGCCCCGATCCGCGCGCGCTGCCCACGGCGCTGCCCGACTGGCGGCTGCAGGTCGGCAGCGGCACCATCGGCGCGCTCGACCTGCTGATCGCGGGCATCGGCCTCGCGAGCGCGGCCGTGCTGTTCGGCTTCCTGCGCTTCACCAGGCTGGGCTGGGCGGTGCGCGCCACCGCGCAGGACCGCGACGCGGCGCAGCAGATGGGCGTCGACGTCGACCGCGTGAACCAGACCGTGTTCGCGATCGCGGCCGCGCTCGGCGGGCTGTCGGGCCTGCTGGTGGGCATGTACTACAACAACATCAGTCCCGCGATGAGCTTCCAGGCCACGCTCAAGGGCGTGGTCGCCACCGTGGTCGGCGGCGTCGGCAACGTGCCGGGCGCCATCGTCGGCAGCCTGCTGCTCGGGTTGATCGAGAGCTACGGCGTGGCGCTGCTGGGCACGCCCTATCGCAACCTGTTCGCCTTCGCGCTGCTGCTGGCGATCCTGGTGTGGAAGCCCAACGGCCTGTTCGGCCGCAAGCGCGCGCTGCCGCCCGAGCCGCTGACCGGTACCTTCATCGCGCCCAGCAAGCCCTGGCGCGTGCCGCGCCGGCTGCTCGTGGCGCTGTTCGCGGCCGCGGTGCTGCTGCCGCTGTTCGATCCCTCGCCCTACCTGCTGCAGACGCTCACCAACGCCTGGCTCTATGCGGCGCTGGCGCTGAGCCTCACGCTGGTGGCGGGCACCGTCGGCCAGATCTCGCTCGGCCATGCGGGACTGCTGGCCATCGGCGCCTATGCCTCCTCGCTGCTGGTGCTCGACCTGCACCTGCCGGTGGGCACGGGCATCGTGCTGGCCGGCATCCTCACCTCGCTGATCGGCACCGCGCTGATCTTCCCGGCCTTCCGGCTGCGCGGCCACTACGTGTCGATCGCCACGCTGGGCATCGGCGAGATCGTGGCGCTCACCATCCTCAATTGGGAGAGCCTCACGCGCGGTCCGATCGGCGTCTCGGGCATACCGCCGCTGTCGCTGTTCGGGCGCGATGCCTCGTCGAACGGCGCGATCTACTGGGCCTCGTTCGGCGCCATGGTGCTGCTCGCGCTGCTGCAGTGGCGGCTGCTGGGCTCGCACCTGGGCCGCACCTTCCGCGCGGTGCGCGAGGACGAGGTGGCCGCGCGCGCCTACGGCGTGAGCCCCGACCGCTACAAGGCGCTGGCCTTCGGCTTCGGCGGCTTCGCGGCCGGCGTGAGCGGCGCCTTCACGGCCCACATGTACTCGTACATCAACCACGAGACCTTCGGCTCGCAGATCTCGATCCTCGCGCTCACCATGGTGATCCTCGGCGGGCTCGGGAACATCAGCGGCGCGCTGCTCGGCGCGGTCGCGCTCGTGAGCCTGCCCGAACTGTTCCGCGTCACCGCCGAGTACCGCATGCTGATCTACGGCGTCGCGCTGCTGCTGCTGATCCGTTTCCGCCCGCAAGGCCTGCTGGGCACCGTCTGAAGAAGGAACCACACCATGAGCCATCTCAACGACTACCTCGCCGAGAAGCGCGCCGCCGTGCTGGCGCGCAATGCCGCCGTCGACGCGGGCAGCGCGCAGCCGCTGCAACTGAAGGCCAGCGTGAAGGCCGAGGGCCGCAGCGGCGTGCGCCGGCTGCGCATCCGCGACCACCAGGTCATCAGCGACAGCCCGCCGAACTTCGCGGGCTACGACCTCGGCCCGAGCTCGCCCGAGCTGCAGCTCGGCGTGCTCGGCACCTGCGTCACGCACATCTTCCTGATCCAGGCGGCCGAGCGCCAGGTGCCGCTGGAAAGCCTCGAGGTCGAGGTCACGGGCCTCATCGATCCGCGCGGCGGCAAGCCGGGCCACGAGAGCACGCCGATCTGGCCGCACCAGATCGGCTACACGGTGCACATCGATTCGCCCGCGAGCCGTGCCGAGATCGACGCGCTGTTCGAGGCAGTGGAGCGCAACTGCCCGATCCTCAACCTGCTGCGCAACCCGCAGACCATCCGCGCCGAGGTGAAGCTCGTGAACTCGAAGGCGCAGGCCGCCCGCGCGCCGCAGGAAGCGGGCGATGCCGTCGCTGCTTGAGATCCGCGGCCTGGTGCGCCGCTTCGGCGGCCTCACGGCCGTGAACGCGATCGACCTGCACGTGGGCGAGGGCGAATTGCTCAGCGTGATCGGGCCCAACGGGGCCGGCAAGACCACGCTATTCAACCTCGTGACCGGCCTGGACCGGCCCGACGAAGGGCAGGTGCTGTTCGAGGGGCGGGACATCACGGGCCTGCCCGCGCAGCAGCTCGCCGCGCGCGGGCTGGCGCGCACCTTCCAGCATGGGCGCGTGTTCGCCAACCTCTCGGTGCTCGACAACGTGCTGGTCGGCGCGCACACCCGGCTGCGCGCCGTGAAGCCGCGCGTGGGCGGCGTGCCGGGCCTGGGCGCGCTGGCCGAACTGGCGCTCGCGCTGGTGCAGCCCGCCGCCGTGCGGCGCGAGGAGGAGACGCTGCGCCGGGAGGCGCTCGAGATCGTCGCGCTGTTCGGCGAACGGCTGGCGCCGCGCGTCGATCACCCGGCCTACAGCCTCTCGTACGCCAACCGCCGCCGCGTGGAGATCGCGCGCGCGCTCGCGCTCCAGCCCCGGCTGCTGCTGCTCGACGAACCCACGGCCGGCATGAACGAGAGCGAGACCGCCGAGATGCTCGAGATCATCCGCGGCTTGAAGGCGCGCGGCCAGACCATCCTGCTGATCGAGCACAAGCTCGACCTCGTGATGCAGCTGTCGGACCGCGTGGCCGTGCTCGACGACGGCCGCAAGATCGCCGAGGGCCGGCCCGACGACGTGCGCAACGACCCCGCGGTGATCGAG
The DNA here is from genome assembly GCF_056523145.1 of Variovorax sp. ISS6. Lineage (NCBI taxonomy): Bacteria > Pseudomonadati > Pseudomonadota > Betaproteobacteria > Burkholderiales > Comamonadaceae > Variovorax > Variovorax sp. ISS6. The sequence goes on along the minus strand of NZ_JAWRZC010000002.1, from coordinate 350,471 downwards.
GCCTACCTCGGCCACCGGCAGGTGGGGCAGGCACGGCCCGAGGCGGTGCCCGCATGATCGCCACCGTCGCCCGCACGGGGCTGCCGCCGTCGCCGTTGTGGGGAGACGGCCGCGACGAGGACCATGCCGCGCCAGCCGCGAGCCCCGCGGCCCGCACCACCGCTCATCCGCTGCTCCAACTGCGCAAGGTCAACAGCTTCTACGGCCCGGTGCAGGCCCATTTCGATCTCGACATCGAGGTGCGCAAGGGCCAGATCGTGAGCCTGCTCGGCGGCAATGCCAGCGGCAAGTCGACCACCATGAAGATCGTGCTGGGCCTGCTCAAGCCGCGCTCGGGCGAGGTGCTGTTCGACGGCGTCTCGACGCTGGGCCTGAGCACGCCGCAGATCATCCGCCAGGGCATCGGCTCGGTGCCCGAGGCGCGCCGGCTGTTCCCGGCGATGACCGTGCGCGAGAACCTGCTGATGGGTGCCTACGCGCGCAACGACCGCCGCGCGGTGGCCGAGGACCTCGAGCGCATGCTCGAACTGTTCCCGCGCGTGGCCGAGCGCATCGACTTCCAGGCCGGCACGCTCTCGGGCGGCGAGCAGCAGATGGTGGCGATGGCGCGCGCGCTCATGGGCCGCCCGCAGCTCATCTGCATGGACGAGCCGACCATGGGCCTGTCGCCGCTGTACGTGGACAAGGTGCTCGAGCTGATCGCGCGCATCAATGCCCAGGGCGTCTCGGTCTTCATGGTCGAGCAGAACGCCAGCCTCGCATTGCAGATCGCGCACCACGGCTACGTGCTGCAGACCGGGCGCATCGTGCTCTCGGGCCCGGCCGCCGCGCTGCTCGACGACCCGCGCATCCGCGATGCCTACCTGGGCGGCGACGGCGCCGCGCGCACCGCCTCCTGAACTTCACACGCCCCCACGGGAGAACACACGACCATGTCATTGAAACTCGACCACATCGTCATCGCGGTGCACGACCTCGAGAGCGCCATCGCCGACTACGCGGCGCTCGGCTTCCAGGTGCTGCGCGGCGGCGACCATCCGGGCCGCACCACGCACAACGCGCTGGTGGTGTTCCAGGACGGCAGCTACTTCGAGCTGATCGCGTGGCGCGCGCCCTCGCCCGAGGAGCGCTGGTGGCAATTGCTGCAGCGCCATGGCGAAGGCATCGTCGACTTCGCGCTGCTGCCGCGCAGCACCGCGGTCACCGTCGAGGAGGCCAGGGCGCGCGGCCTGGCGCTCGAGGGGCCGGTCGATGGCGGCCGCGTGCGCCCCGACGGCGAACGCCTGCGCTGGCAGATCGCGCGGCCCGCGACGGCCGACCTGCCTTTCCTGTGCGGCGACCTCACGCCGCGCGCGCTGCGCGTGCCCGAGAGCGACGCGCGCACGCATCCCAATGGCGCGCTCGGCGTCGCGAGCCTCGCGCTCGCGGTGCACGACCTCGACGCCACGCTCGAGCGCTACCGCGCGCTGCTCGGCGACGGGCATGGCGAGGTGGCGGTGCATATCGGCGAAGCCGTGGCGCTGCCGGGCAGCGGCGTGCGGCTGGCCGTGATCGCGCTCGGCGGCAGCGCGCTGGTGTTCTCGTCGCCGCGCGCCAGCGCGAAGACCGATGCCGCCACGCCGATCGGCCGCGCGGTGGAACAGCGGCTCAGCGCGCGCGGCGAGGGGCCGTATGCGCTGGTGCTGCACACCGCGGCCACGCCGTCGCCCGAGGCGCCGGATCTCGCGAAGACGCATGGCGCGCTGATCGAGTTCGCGCCGGCCGCGCGCGAAGGCGCCGCGCGGCGCGCATCGGCGCTCGACAGCCTCGTGGGCGGCTGAGGAGTGCCGGAGCGGGTCGCTTACTTGTCGGAGTGCTCGTCCTTGCCGTCTTCAGCGGACTCTTCCTCCGACTCCTCCTCTTCCTCTTCCGATTCCTCGAAGTACTCGGGGATCGGCTGCTCGGCCAGTGCCTTCGCGAGTTGCAGGCGGAACTCGGCCAGCGCCTTGGCCGACTTGGCGATGTCCTTGGCGCCCTGGTCGGCGATCTTCTCGACCAGCAGGGCCGGTTCTTCCGACAGGATGATCTCGATGTAGTGGTCGGCGAGTTCGGCGGCGGCGATGAGCTTGGCGTCGTTGGACATGCGGTGCTTTCGGTGAGGTGGAGAAAGACGCCATCGTGCGCAGCGAAGGTGACGCCGGCACTACACACGCCGGCGCGGGGCTGTCATGCGTGCGTCATCGGAAGCGGCGTCAATGCCCGGGTCCGCAACAAACCGGGCCGCGACGCGCGGCCTCGCGTCACGCCATGAATCCTGGCCATCCCGTCCACGTCCTGTTCCTCTGCAACAGCAACGCCGCGCGCAGCCTGATCGCCGAATCGCTGCTCGACCAGCTCGGCCAAGGCCGCTTCGTCGCGCATTCCGCGGGCCATGCGCCCACGGCCGACGGCCAGGCCGATCCGCGCACGCTCGAGGCGCTGCGTGGCGCGGGTCTGCCGACCGAAGGACTGCGCAGCAAGAGCTGGGAAGAATTCGGCGCGGCCTCGGCCCCGCACATGGACCTCGTGGTCACGCTGTGCGATGAATCCGCAGGCGAGACCTGCCCGGTCTGGCCCGGCCAGCCCGCCTCGGCGCACTGGTCGCATCCCGATCCGCGCGCGCCGGGCAACGAGCTCGGCGACGACGCCTTCGTGCAGACCATGCATGCGATCCGCCGGCATGTGGAACTGCTGGTCAACCTGCCCGACGAGCGCATCGACCGGCTCGTGATCGAGGCCGAGGCCCGGCGGATCGGCAGCACCTGAGACGGACGGCTCAGCCTTGCCGCCCACCCCCCTTCGGCACGGGCTCGCGATGGTAGGTCGACCATTTCACGGTCAGGATGTCGGCCGCGATCTTGGCGGCGTTGACGCCCGCATAAGACTCCGAGGGATCGAACTCGAAGGCCTGCTGGTAGCGCACGACCTGCGCGTAGTCCTGGTCGAAGACCATCGGCCCCGTGACCTCGGTCGGGTCGGTGCCGGCCGGCAGGGCCAGGAATTTCTGCGGGTCGGTGCTGCTTTGGTAGAGGTCGACGCTCAACTGGGTCATATGCTTGTCCTCGAGGTCTTCGTGAAGGGAATCCGGGCGGGTGCACGGAACGGTCCTGGTGGCGCGCGGGGCGCGGGAGCCCGGTGCCGAAAAAATAGTCACAGGCCTTCGGGGCCCGCGCAATCAGTCCATGCCTACACGCTGTCGCCCGGCCTGACACGGCGCCGTCGGCGCGACCAGGATTCAGGGCCGACGGTCCCTGGCCGGCAAGGCGAGGCGGCGCTGGCCTACAGGAAGCGGCGCCTGGAATCGATAGCGTCGTCCAGCGCGCGATCGGACCGCGCCATCACTTTCTCCCACCATCACGCTCACTGTTGAGGACCAAGCCATGCAAGACGACCGGGATGCCGCTTTCGCGGCTTGGGTGGGAGCGGAGGACGAGGCCCAGGCGGCCATCCACTGCCTGCACCAGCGCACGCGCGGAGGGCGCCTGAAGCCGGCGTCCACCGACATCGAGCAGATCGCGCGGCTGCGCAAGGAAGCCGATGTGCGCTTTGCTGCGCTGTGGGGCGCGCTCGGCACGCCCGCAACGATGCCCGCCGTCCGGCCGGAGGCGCTGCCCGTGACGCCGCGCGCGGAGCGACCGCAGCGCATCGTGGTGGGGCCGCGCATCGCGCCGCAGGGCGCGTCGCTGCCTTCGATCGCGGGCTGAGAACGGCAGGCGGAATCGGCCTCTGGCGGCCGATTCGCGTCACGGTGGCAGGAAGAGTCCTTCCCCCACGCAAAGCGCCATCTGTTCCTCGACGGCACTGCGAAAGACCTTCGCGGCCAGGCTGACCGGCCGCCCCTTGGCCACCGCGAGCATGCGGGCCACCGAGAAGCCGCGCACCGGCACGGCCACGAGGCCTTGCCAGATGCTCGAGGTTCGCACCACGGATTTCGGCAGCACGGCAACGCCGAGGTCCGCCCGAGTGAGTTGCGCGGCCCCTTCGTTGCCGTCGATCTGGATGACCGGCTGCATCACCCCGTGTTCGGTCTCGAGGCTGTGCCGCAGGCCCAGCGAAATGATGATCGGCAGCTTGCGCAGCTCGCGTGCGTGAACGCTCGAACGCGCGGCCAGCTTTGAGCCGGGAAGACAGAAGACCGCGATTTCCTGCCGCGCGAGCGGCGTGAAATGGACGTGCTCCTGGTTGCCGGGATTCGACACGATCGCCAGTTCGATGGTGCCGGCCGTCAGCCGATGCAATGCGTCGTCGGTGGGACTTTCCGTCAGCTCCAGCCGGACCTGCGGAAAGCGCTGGCGGAAGTCCAGCGCGAGGCGGCCGTGGATCGCCTGCCCGACCGTGGGCGCCGACGACATCCGCACCGTGCCGCGCACGTCGCGATGAAAGCCGCGCATGCCGCGGTTGAAGTTGGAGACGTCCAGGGTCGTGCTCTCCACCTCGCGCAGGATGAAGCGCGCGCGTTCCAGGAACATCAGGCCGCCGTCGGTGAGCTGCACCCCCGCGATGCTCCGGTGGAAGAGGGGGCCGCCCAGGTCTTCCTCGAGCAGGCGCATCTGTCGGCTGATCGCGGACTGCGCCACGTGCAATACCGCCGCGGCGGCACTGATGCTTCCCTTCTCCGCCACCGTCAGGAAGTAGCGCACCTGCCGCAGATCCATGTTTCGTCTCCAGAGCCGTTCCAGCTAAATTTTAGATGGATGGCAGCTGAAATCTCTTCTTTTGCGTTGGTATCAACCCCTCCAGAATTGCGCCTGCCGGACGGGGCGCGATCGCAGGGCCCGCCAGCCAGACAAGAAAGATGGAGACAAGGATGATCAAGACCGCGTTGCGTTGCGCAGCCCTGGCGCTGTCCGTGCTTGCACTGGGCACCCCGGCCCACGCCGACTATCCCGAGAAGCCCGTGCGCATCGTCGTGCCGTTCGCGGCCGGCGCGGGCGCGGACATGGCCTCGCGCTTCATGGCGGGCAAGCTCGCGCAACGCTGGGACCAGGGCACCGTGGTCGACAACCAGGTCGGGGCCAACAGCATCATCGGCGCGCAGCAGGTCGCCCGCGCACCCGCCGACGGCTACACGCTGCTGGTGCCCAACGACACCACGCTGGCGGCGAACCCGGCGCTGTACGCCAAGCTGCCCTATGACCCCCTCAGGGATTTCGCGCCGATCGCGCTGATCGGCGAAACCCCCTTCGTGCTGGTCGCGTCGCCCAGCCTCAAGGTGCGTTCGGTCAAGGAGCTGGTGGAGGCCGCCAAGGCCAGGCCCGGCGAGATCAACTTCAGCTCCAGCGGCGTCGCCAGCGCCCAGCATCTCCCGATGGAGATCCTGATGCGCAGCGCGGGCATCCGGATGCTGCACGTGCCTTACAAGGGCGCGGCGGAAGCCGCCACGGCGGTCGTGGGCGACCAGGTGCAGGTGATGTTCGCCGGCGTCTCCGCCGTGCTGCCGTTCCTGCAGTCGGGCCGGCTCGTGCCGCTGGCCGTCGGTACCTCGGAAAGGCTGGCCGTGCTGCCCAAGGTTCCGACCATGGCCGAGTCCGGCTTCCCGGGCTTCCGCTATGGCGCCTGGCTGGGCTTCGTGGCGCCGGCCGCCACGCCCGCGGCCATCGTGCAAAAGATCAACGCCGATGTCGGCGAGGTGCTGCGCCAGCCCGAGGCGCGCGAGCGGCTGCTGGCCATGGGTTTCCTGCCCGCGGCACCGGCCAGCCCGGAAGCCTTCCGCAAGCACATCGACGAGGAACAGGCGCGCTACGGCAAGTTCATCCGGGCGGCCGGCATCGAGCCGTCGCGCTGAGACCACCCACCCAAGAAGTTCAGGACACACAGAAAGCACCATGCGGATCATCGACCTCCAGGAAGCGGCTTTTCCGGTGCAGAGCACCATGCGCAACGCCGTGTTCTCCTTCGCCGAGATGACGACCTCGATCGTCGCGGTACGGCTGGACCCGGGCAGCGGCGCGACGCCGGTCACCGGCTACGCGTTCAACTCCACCGGCCGCTACGCCTGCGGGCAGCCGATGCGCGAGCGCTTCTTCCCGCGGCTGCTGCGGGCCCGGCCCGAGTCGCTGCTCGACGCCGATGGCGTGCTCGATCCGGCCAGGGCCGTGACGGCGATGCTCGTCGGCGAGAAGCCGGGCGGCCATGCCGAACGCTCGATCGCCATCGGCACCATAGAGACCGCGCTGTGGGATGCCATCGGCAAGGCGCAGGATCTCCCGACCGCGGAAGTGTTGGCGCGGCGCTATCGCGGCGGGACCATGCAGCGCAAGGTGTCCGTGTACGTGGGCGGCGGCTGGTACCGCCCGGGCGGCGTGCCGCGGGACGTGGCCGACGAGATCCGCGGCCACCAGGCCGCCGGCTACACCCACGTGAAGATCAAGGTGGGCGGCGCATCGCTCGACGAAGACCTGCGCCGGATCGATTGCGCGCTCGGCGTGCTGCCCGACAGCAGCCACCTCGCGGTCGATGCCAACTGCAAGTTCCAGCGCGACGAGGCGCTCGTCTATGCGAAGGCGCTGGCGTCGTACGACCTGCGCTGGTTCGAGGAGCCCTGCGATCCCAACGACTATGCGCTGATGGCCGAGCTGGCCTCGGTGTACGCGCCACCGCTCGCGGTCGGCGAGAACCTCTATGGCAACCAGGAGGTGACCAACCTCGTGCGCCTCGGTCGCTGGCGCAGCGAGAAGGACCTGATCCAGGTCGACCCGCCGCAGTCGTACGGCCTGCATGCCTTCGCCAGCATGGCGCTGGGGCTCGAGGCGCAGGGGTGGGGCGCAGGCAGCCATTTCCCGCACGGCGGCAACCAGATGTCGCTGGCGCTGGTGGCCGGCCTGGGCCTCGGTGGTTGCGAGGCCTATCCCGGTGTGTTCGGCTCCTTCGGGGGCTTCGCCGACGACACGCGGGTCGAGGACGGCTTCGTGCATCCGCCGCAGCGGCCTGGCATCGGCTTCGAGGGCCATGGCGCGCTGCATGCGCTGATGCGTTCGGTCGGTGCCGGGCTGAAAACCTCCTGATCGATCTCCTTCCTCTCGCAAGCCCATGAACTTCGTCACTTTCCATACCGACTCCGATCCGGCGCCCCGCCTGGGCGCGGTCGTCGATGGCGCCATCGTCACCCTGCCCGGTGACATGGTGGCCCTTTGCAGCCGCGGCGCGGCCGGCTTCGCCGCCGCCGCGCAGGAGGCCGCTTCCGCGCCCGCCACGGCCCGCATTCCGTTCGGCAGCGCCAAGCTGCTGCCCGTGGTGCCACGGCCCGGCAAGATCATCTGCCTGGGGCTCAACTACGCGGACCACGCCGCCGAAGGTGGCAACCAGCGGCCCGACTACCCCAGCTTCTTCCTGCGCGGCGCGTCTTCCCTCGTGGCGCACGGCGCGGCGATCCAGCGGCCGCGCGTCTCGAGCCAGCTCGACTTCGAGGCCGAGCTGGCCGTGGTGATCGGCAGGACCTCGCGCCACCTGAGCGAAGCCGATGCGCTCGAGGCCGTGGCCGGCTATGCCTGCTTCAACGACGCCACCTTGCGCGACTACCAGCGCAGGACGGCGCAATGGACCATCGGCAAGAACTTCGACGCCACCGGCGCCCTCGGGCCCTGGCTGGTGCCCGCGTCCGAACTGCCGCCCGGTGCCGCGGGGCTGAAGATCGAGTCGCGCCTCAACGGCACGGTCATGCAGAGCAGCAACACCGCGCGGATGCTGTTCCCCGTGGCCGAAACGCTGTGCCTGCTCACCGAAGCGCTCACGCTCGAGCCGGGCGACGTGATCGTGATGGGCACGCCCGCGGGCGTCGGCTATGCGCGCAAGCCTCCCGTGTGGATGAAGGCCGGCGACACCATCGAGATCGAGATCGAAGGCATCGGCGTGCTGTCGAACCCCGTGGAGAACGAGGCGCAGCCATGATCTTCGAGCTCAGGACCTACACCGCCGAACCCGGGCGCGCCGCCGACTTCCTGCAGCTCTACGAGCGCATGGCGCTGCCGCTGCAGAACAAGTACCTCGGAGGCCTGGTCGGCTTCTACGTCAGCGAGATCGGCCCGCTCAACCAGATCGTGCACCTGTGGCGATTCGCGAGTCTGGCCGACCGCGAGCAACGGCGCTCGGCCATGGAGGCCGATCCGGCCTGGCAGGAATACAGGGCGCGCTCGAAGGAACTGGGCGCCTTGCGGCAGCAGGAGTCGCAGATCCTCAAGCCGACCTCGTTCTCGCCGCGTTAGCAGCGCAGCGAGCGCCGATGCGCGAAGCGGCACCTCGAACAACAAATCCGGAGACAAAGCAATGAGCAACATCAATCGCAGGACCCTCCTCAGCGCGGCACTCGGCAGCGCATTGCCGGCGATGGCCCAGCCGGCCAAGTCGGATGTGCTGCGGATCGTCGTGCCCTTTCCCGCGGGATCGGGCATGGACGTCACCGGCCGGCTGATGGCGCACACCCTCGAGACCACGAGCGGGCGCACCGTCATCATCGACAACAAGCCCGGCGCGGGCGCGGTGATCGGATCGCTGGACGTGTCGCGCTCCAGGCCCGATGGCAACACGGTGCTGCTGAACTCCGCGGGCCACACGACCAACGCGGTGCTCTACAAGAACCTGCCCTTCGACTCGAAGTCGGACTTCACGCCCATCACCCGCTTCGCCACCTACTACGGCTGGGCCCTGCTGGTCGGCACGAACTCGCGCTTCAAGACCCTGCAGCAGTTCATCGATGCCGCGAAGGCATCGCCGGGCAAGCTCACCATCGCGAACTCGGGCCTGGGCAATCCCACCCACATCATGGCCTCGCTGTTCTGCAGGAACGCCGGCATCGACCTGGTCCATGTCCCGTACAAGGGCGCGCCGAGCAACGACCTGGTCTCGGGCGTCGTCGATTGCACCTTCCTCGCGCCGGTCTCCGCGCAAGGCTGGATCCAGGGCAGGCAGATGCGCGCGCTGGGGCTCTCGGGCAGCGTGCGCTCGCCGATCGTTCCCGACACGCCCACCTTCGCCGAACTCGGGCTGGACGTGCCCGACATCCCCGCCTGGTCGGGCATCTGGGGGCCGAAGAACATGAACGAAGCCACGGCCAATTCGCTGCACGCCATGTTCGCCAGGCTCGGCCAGGACCCGAAGTACCGCCAGTACATCCAGGACGGCGGCGGCGTGCTCGAGGCGACGGCGCCGCGCGATTTCAAGGCCTTCGTCGATGCCGAGATCGACCGCTTCGCCAGGATCCTGCCGCCGCTGGGCATCCAGATCAGTTGAGTTTCAGAAGGAAAGATCACCATGAACCAAGCGAACCCGAACCGCGCCGACGGCGCGCTCTCCAACGACATGCCCGAGGCCGTCCATGCCGACGGCATGCGCATCCTCTGGGATGTGCCGATTCCGATGAGCGATGGCGTCGTGCTGCGCGCCGACGTCTTCCTCCCGCAGGAGTCCGGCCGTCATGCGGCGCTGATCTCCTACGGCGCCTATGGCAAGGGCGTGCCCATGCAGGTGGGCTACAAGAGCGCGTACGACCGCATGGTGCGCGACTTCCCCGACATCGCCGAAGGTTCGTCGAACAAGTACATGAACTGGGAGGTCGTCGATCCCGAGAAGTGGGTGCCGGACGGCTTCATCTGCATCCGCGTCGACAGCCGCGGCGCGGGCCGCTCGCCGGGCGTGCTCGACCCGACCTCGGAACAGGAGACGAAGGACATCTACGAATGCATCGAATGGGCGGCGGCACAGCCGTGGAGCAACGGCAAGATCGGGATGAACGGCATCTCCTACTACGCGAGCAACCAGTGGTACGTGGCCGCGCTGCGGCCTCCGCACCTCGCCGCCATCTGCGTGTGGGAAGGCTTCGTCGACCGCTATCGCGACGCGGCGCGGCACGGCGGCATCTACTCGCAGTTCGGCGAAGGCTGGTATGAGCGCCAGGTGCTGCGCATTCAGCACGGCTATGGCGAGCGCGGCGCGCGCAATCCGAACAACGGCGAGCTGGTCTGCGGCCCGCAAACGCTGTCGGACGAGGAACTGGCGGCCAACCGTGCGCCGAAGATGTCCAACGAGTCGTTGAACCGCCCGCTCGACGACGCGTTCTATTCCTCGCGCAAGCCCGACGTGAGCCGCATCGAGGTGCCCCTGCTGTCGGCCGCGAACTGGGGTGGCATGGGCGTGCATCCGCGCGGCAATTTCGAAGGCTATCTCGATGCGGGCTCGAGTCAGAAATGGCTGGAGGTGCATGGCAACAGCCACTTCAGCCCCTTCTATCGCGCCGAGGGCGTTGAGTTGCAGAAGCGCTTTCTCGCCCACTTCCTGCAGGGCAAGGACACGGGCTGGGACCGCCAGCCGCCGGTGCAACTGCAGATTCGCCGGCCGGGCGAGCACTTCACGATCCGCGACGAGCAGGAATGGCCGCTGGCCCGCACGCAGTGGACGAAGTACTACCTCGAGCCCGCCGGCCGCACCCTGGGCACCACGCCGGCCACCGGCGCCAGCATTGCCTACCAGGCGATGGGCGAAGGGCTCATGTTCAAGCTGCCGCCGGCCAGGGAGGAGATCGAGATCACCGGCCCGATCGCGGCGCGGCTCGTGGTGTCTTCCAGGACGGCGGATGCCGATCTCTTCCTGGCGCTGCGCCTTTACGCACCGGACGGCAAGGAGGTGTTGTTCGTCGGCTCCAACGATCCGCGCGTGCCGATCGCGCTGGGATGGCTGCGCGCCTCGCACCGCAAGCTCGATGCGGCGAAGTCGCTGCCCTACCGCCCATACCACACGCACGACGAACTGCAGCCGCTCGTACCGGGCGAGCCGGTCGTGCTCGACATCGAGATCCTGCCGACCTCCATCGTGATTCCGCCGGGCTACACGCTGGCCCTCAACGTTCGAGGCTGCGACTACGACCACGGACTCGGCGACGCCGGCTTCTCGGACCAGCCCTATCCGATGACGGGCGTCGGTCCGTTCCGCCACGCGAATCCGCAGGACCGGCCGCCCGAGGTCTTCGGCGGCGAGAACACGCTGCACTTCGACCAGGGCAACGAGCCCTTCATCCTGTTGCCCATCATTCCCGCCAAGGGTGCTTGAGCCCGCTGGATCGCAAGAGCGCGGACGCGACATGACGGATGCCGACGACGCCTTCGTTCCCGGGCGCTGCACCAGCGCCGACCGCGTCATGTGGATCACGAAGGACCGCCTCTTCTATGCCGGCCTTCTCGGCGCCCGAAGCCTGCACACGCAAGGGGCCCTCGTCGCGTACGTCGCGATCGATGGCCGACTGCGCGTGCGGCTCGACGGGGGCGAATGGCAAGCGACCGAAGTCGCGATCGTCCAGCCTTACGTGCCCTACGAGATCGCCTGCGAGGGCCGCAACGTGCTCATCGTGCTGATCGAGCCCGAGACGGTCGACGCGAGCCGGCTGCCGCCGCTCTTGCGCCTGTGCGGCGCGGTGCACGCACCCGACTTCGCGACGCATGTGCGCGAGGTCCATCGCCGGCTTGCTTCGCAAGACGGCGCGCTCGACCTGCACCCGTGCGATTTCGACCGGAGCTTCTTCGGCGCGGCGTTGCCCGCGCGCGCGCTCGACCAGCGCATCGCGAGCGTGCTGGAGCGCATCAAGGCCGATCCGACCGGTGCCGTCGCCTCCGACGAATGCGCTTCGCGCGTGAACCTGTCGATCTCGCGCTTCCGGCATCTGTTCAAGGAAGAGGTGGGTATTCCGTTTCGCAACGTGCGTGCGTGGAAGCGGGCCCGCAGCCTGCTGCACCATGTGCACACGGACGCCAGCCTGGTCGACGTCGCGCTCGACATCGGCTATCCCGATTCGACGCATTTCAGCCATTCGATCCGCCAGGTCTACGGGCTCAAGCCCCGGGACATCATCGCGGGATCGCGCAAGCTGCGCATCATTGCGCAGGCGCTCTAGCCATCGGCCTTCGACCTGGCGTCGAACACGCCAGCCGTTCGGCGCAAGACGGCCATCTCTCACCGCAAGAAGATGGGGCACGATGATCGAAACACGCCCACTCCCTCACTACTTCAGCGCCGAGCATGAAGTCTTCCGATCGACGCTGCGCGAATTCGTCGACCGGGAGATCGTCCCCTTCGCGAACGACTGGGACGAGGCCGAAACCTTTCCTCGCGAGCTCTATCGCAAGTTCGGTGCCTTGGGTGCCCTCGGCATCGGCTACGACGAAGCGCTCGGCGGCACGGCGGCCGACATCTTCCATTACCTCGTCGCGATCGAGGAGGTGGCGCGCGCGGGCTGCGGCGGCGTGCAGGCTTCGCTGCTGTCGCACACCATCGGCCTGCCACCCGTGGCCGCGCATGGCAGCGAAGCACTCAAGCGGCGCGTGGTGCCGCCGGTGCTCGCCGGCGACAAGATCGCCGCGCTGGCGGTCACCGAGCCCGGCGGCGGTTCCGACGTTGCATCGCTCAAATGCGCCGCGCGGCGCGAGGGCGAGCACTATGTGCTGAACGGCGAGAAGACCTTCATCACCTCCGGCATGCGCGCCGACTTCATCACCGTGGCCGTGCGCACCGATGCGGGCTCGAAGGGCGCCGCGGGCGTGTCGGCCCTGCTGGTCGATGCCGATTCGACCGGACTCACGCGCACGCCGCTCAAGAAGATGGGCTGGTGGTGCTCCGACACCGCGCATCTGCATTTCGACGACGTGCGCGTGCCGGTCGGCCATCTGCTGGGCACCGAGCACCAGGGCTTTAAGGTCTTCATGACCAACTTCAACAGCGAGCGGCTGTCGATGTCGGCCGCCGCCTGCGCCTTCGCGCAGGCCTGTCTCGACGAGGCCCTGGCCTGGGCGCGCGACCGCGTGACCTTCGGGCAACCGCTCGCGCAGCGGCAGGTCATTCGCCACAAGCTCGTGGACATGGCGCTGAAGATCGACGCCGCCCGCGCGCTCGTCTACGAGCTGGCTTGGCGGCTCGAGCACCGGCATGGCGATCCCGAGCAGCTCGTGGCGCGCGCCTGCATGGCGAAGATCCTTTCGACGCAGGCCATGCAGTTCTGCGCCGATCAGGCGGTGCAGATCCTCGGCGGCATGGGGTACATGCGCGGCACCCGCTCCGAACGCATCTATCGCGAAGCCAAGGTGATGATGATCGGCGGCGGCTCCGAGGAAATCCTCAAGGACCTGGCGGCCCGGCAGCTGGGCATCTGAAGCGCCCCGCCATGAATGACAGGATCGACCTCGGCGGCCTGCTGGACGCCTCGCCCGTGCGGCGCGGCCACGTGCTCACCGTGGCCACGCTGTTCCTCGTGCTGCTGATCGACGGCTACGACCTGGCGGTGACCGGCCAGATGCTGCCCGCCATCGCATCGACGCTCGGCGTGCCGACCGCCAGCCTGACCGGCGCCTTCGCGTTGCAGCCCATGGGGCAGGCGATCGGTGGCCTGCTGCTGTCGCCGCTGGCCGATCACTTCGGCCGCAAGCGCATGCTGATCGCACTGCTGGCACTGTTCTCGGTCGCCACCTTGCAGAGCGTGTTCGCCGGCTCGATCGCCACCTTCGGGGCAACGCGCTTCATCGCCGGCATGCTGGGCGGCGGCCTGCTGCCTGCCGCTGCCAGCCTGGTGGCCGACATCTCGTCCGTCAAGCGTCGCTCGACCATGGTGGGCATCGTCTATGCCGGCGTGGCCATCGGCGCCGTGGGCGCCAGCGGGCTCGTGGCCCTCGCGCTCGATCGCATCGGCTGGCAGGGCATGTACCTGATCGGCGCATTGGCGCCGCTGCTGATGATCGTGCCGATCGTGCTGTGGATGCCGGAGTCGCCGCTGCATCTGGCGCGCACCGGCGCACAGCCGACCGACATCTTCAAGGCGCTGCGCAAGCTGGGCATCGCCGTGGATGCCGGCACCAGGCTTCGCGGACCGCAGCGGCGAACCGGCGCGCGCATCTCGATCGTCGAGATCTTCGGCGACCGCCGCGCGCTCTTCACCGCGGTGCTCTGGTTCTCCTGCATCTGCGGGCAGATCGCCGTGAACCTGTTCGGCATCGGCGCGGCCTTCTTCCATGAATTCGGGGGCGTGCCGGTCGCCAGCTATGCGGCCTACGCATCGATGGCCGGGCTGGCATCCATCGCCGCCGGCCTGTCCACAGGCCTCGTGATCGACCGCTTCGGGCGCTATCCCGTGACCGCCGTGTATGCGCTGCTGGGCGCGCTGTCGCTGGCCGGGCTCGGCCTGTTCCCTTTCGGCAGCGGGGGCTTCATTGCCACGATCGTCAGCGCCGGCTTCTTCGTCGTCGGCACCTACCAGTCGCTCAACATCATCACGCCCATCGTCTATCCGGCCACGCTGCGCAGCGCCGCGGTCGGCTGGAAGGGGGCGGTCTCGCGCTTCGGCAGCAGTGCCGCGCCGCTGATCGCCGCGGCGCTGCTGGCGCAACAGATGGGCGTGAAGGTCGCCATGTGCGCCGCCGCGGCACCGTTGCTGGTCGTGGTGCTGCTGGCACCGGTGCTGGCCGTGCTGGAGCGCCGGATGCGATCTGCCCACTCCTTGTGATAGCGATAGGAAAACAAGCGTATGTCCGATGAAGAAAAGCGCAGGCTGCGGTCGCAGGCCTGGTTCGAAGGCCGGGGCGCGAGGAATTTCGCGAACCGGGGCTGGGTTCGCAGCCGCGGCGTGCCGATGGATCACTTCGACGGGCGGCCCGTGATCGGCATTTGCAACACCTGGTCCGAGCTCACGCCGTGCAACTCGCACTTCCGCGACCTGGCCCTGCATGTGCGCGAAGGCATCCTCGAAGCGGGCGGCGTACCGATGGAGTTCCCGGTCATCTCGCCCGGCGAGATGCTGACCCGGCCCACCGCCATGCTGTTGCGCAACCTCTGCAGCATGGACGTGGAGGAAACGCTGCGCGCCAATCCGCTCGACGGCGTGGTGCTGCTGATGGGTTGCGACAAGACGACGCCCGCGCTGCTGATGGGCGCCGCGAGCGTCAACCTGCCGACCATCGGCGTGTCCGGCGGGCCCATGCTCAACGGCAGCTTTCGCGGCAAGTCCTTCGGCGTCAAGGATGCATGGAACCTGGCGGCGGACCTGCGCGCCGGCCGTGCCGTCAACGAGGACTTCGAGGAGGCCGAGGGCTGCCTCACCCGCTCGGTGGGCGTGTGCAACGTGATGGGAACGGCATCGACGATGGCGTCGATGGTCGAGGCGCTCGGCGTGGGGCTGCCCGACAACGCATCGATTCCCGCCGTGGATGCCCGGCGCCGCGTGCTCGCGCGCATGGCGGGCCGCCGCATCGTCGACATGGTGCGCGAGGACCTCCGGCTCGACAAGGTGCTGACCCGCGAGGCCTTCGAGAACGCCATCGCGGTCAACGCGGCCATCGGCGGATCGACCAATGCCGTCATCCACCTGACGGCGGTGGCGCGGCGCATGGAAGTCCCGCTCGACATCGAGGACTGGCACCGGGTCGGACGCGATGTGCCCACGCTGCTCAACCTCCAGCCCTCGGGCCGCTATCTGATGCAGGACTTCCATGAAGCCGGCGGGCTGCCCGTGATCCTGCGCAACCTGTGCGAGTCGGGCCTGTTGCATGGCGATGCGCTGACCGTCACCGGCAGGACGCTGGCCGAGAACAACGTCGGCGCCGTCTGCTGGAACCCGGACGTGATCCACAGCGTGGCCAAGCCCTTCATGGCGACCTCGGGCGTGGCCATCCTGCGCGGCAACCTGTGTCCGAACGGTGCCGTCATCAAGCCTTCGGCCGCCGAGCCGCGCCTGCTCAAGCACAGGGGGCGCGCCGTGGTGTTCGAGAACCAGGACGACCTCGGCCGGCGTGTCGACGATCCCGATCTCGAGATCGATGCGGACTCGGTCATGGTCCTGCGCAACTGCGGCCCCAAGGGCTTTCCGGGCATGCCGGAACTGGGGATGCTGCCCATTCCCGCCAAGCTGCTGAAGCAGGGCGTGACGGACATGGTCCGCATTTCGGACGCGCGCATGAGCGGTACCTCGTTCGGGGCCGTGGTGCTGCATGTGTCGCCCGAGGCGGCCGTGGGCGGCGCCCTGGCCGTGGTGCGCGACGGCGACCTGATCGAGCTCGACGTCGAGGCCCGGCGGCTCGAGCTGCTCGTCTCCGAGCAGGAGTTGCAGCAGCGGCTGGCCGCGTGGACACCGCCCGCCGCCGCGGCCACCCGGGGCTACGTCAGGCTGTACGTCGACACCGTCAACCAGGCCCATGACGGCTGCGACCTGCAATTCCTGGCGGGCCGCAGCGGCAGCGACGTGCCGGCCGCCCAGCACTGAAACCCCACAGGAGACGGATCTTGAACATGGCATTGGTACGTGATGCCGCGGCGCTCGAAGACCGCTATGGCGTCGATGACGGCTGGGTCTACATGACCGGCATCCAGGCGCTGGTGCGCCTGCCGCTGCAGCAGCGCGCGCGCGATGCCGCGGCCGGATGGAACACGGGCGGCTACATCTCGGGCTATCGCGGTTCGCCGCTGGGCCGCTACGACATGGAGCTGTGGGCCGCCGAGAAGCAGCTGAAGGCGGCCAACGTGGTGTTCCGTTCCGGCTTGAACGAGGACCTGGCCGCGACCGCCATCTGGGGCTCGCAGTACGTGGGGACTTTTCCGGGCGCTCGCGTGGATGGCGTGTTCGGCATCTGGTACGGCAAGGGCCCGGGCGTGGATCGTTCGGGCGATGTGCTTCGGCACGCCAACCAGGCCGGCACCTCGCCCAAGGGCGGGGTGCTGTGCCTGGCGGGCGACGATCACGGTGCGAAGAGTTCCTCGGTCGCCAACTTCTCCGATCCGATCCTCATGGCGGTCGGCATGCCGGTGCTCTATCCCTCCAACACGCAGGAGCTGCTGGACTACGGCCTGCACGGCATCGCCATGAGCCGCTTCTCGGGCTGCTGGGTGGGCATGAAGGTCGTGACCGACGTCGTCGAGGGCGGGGGCTCGGTCTACGTGGGGACGGATGCTCCCCTCATCACCGTGCCCGAGGCACCGAGCCGGCCGGTGGACCCGTTCGGCGCGGGCTACAACATCCGGGGCTTCGACATGCCGCTGCCGCAAGAGGACCGGCTCTACAACCACAAGCATGCCGCGGTGCTCACCTATGCCCGGGCGAACCGGCTCAACCGCATCGTCGCGGACCCGGCCGGGGCGGGTGTCGGCGTCATCGCGGCGGGCAAGGCCTGGCAGGACGTGCTGCAGGCCCTGGGGCGCGAGGATGAAGCAGTTGGGGGCGGGCTCGCCGACCTGAAGCTGCTGAAGATCGGACTGGTCTGGCCGCTCGATCCGGAGATCGTGCGCGAGTTCGCACAAGGGTTGCACACCATCGTGGTGGTCGAAGAAAAGCGGCCCGTTCTCGAAGACCAGGTGCGCACCATTCTTTACGGCCGCGCGAATGCGCCGCGCCTGGTGGGCAAGCTGTTCGAAGGCGGGCTCTTCGAATCGGGACCCGCCGACGTCGCCTTTCCGAACGCCAGCGAGATCTCGCCGGTACGGGTGACCGAAGTGTTGGCGCGCGTGCTGGGCCGTGAGATGCCCGCGCCCTGCGCGAGCTCACCCGTGAAGCTGCCGGGGCCGAACCGCGTGCCCGGCTTCTGCTCGGGCTGCCCGCACAACCGCTCGACCAAGGTGCCCGAAGGCAGCCGCGCGCTGGCCGGCATCGGCTGCCACAGCATGGCGCTGCTGGTGAACCCACAGCAGACCACCACCTGGTCGCACATGGGCGCCGAAGGCGTGATGTGGCTCGGCCAGCAACCCTTCACCGCCGAGCGCCATGTGTTCGCCAACATCGGCGACGGCACGCTGGCGCACTCGGGCCATCTGGCGATTCGGCAGGCCGTCGCGGCGCAGGTGCCCATCACCTACAAGGTGCTCTACAACGGCTTCGTGTCGATGACGGGCGGACAGCCGGTCGAGGGAAACCTGAGCCCGCCGCAGATCCTCGCGGGCTTCGCGGCGGAGGGCATCCGCAAGATGGCGGTCGTGACGGATGAGCCGCAGCGCTATGCCGACGTGACCCTGCCCGAGGGTGTGGCTGTGCACCACCGTACCGCCCTCGACGCCGTGCAGCGCGAGTTCCGCGAATACCCCGGCGTTTCGGTGATCCTCTACGACCAGGCCTGTGCCGCGGAGAGACGCCGGCTGCGCAAGCGCGGCAAGGTGCCCGATCCCGACCGGCGCCTGTTCATCAACCCGGCCGTGTGCGAGGGCTGCGGCGATTGCGGCGTGGCCTCGAACTGCATGTCAATCGAGCCGCTGGAGACCGAGCTCGGCCGCAAGCGCCGCATCAACCAGGGGAGCTGCAACAAGGACTATTCGTGCGTGGAGGGCTTCTGCCCCAGCTTCGTCAGCGTCGAGGGCGCAAAGCCACGCCGTGCCGCGGCGCGCGTCGAGGCCCAGGCGGCATCGCCGCGCCCGTACACGCAGGCGCTGCCCGAGCCCGACATCGCACCGCTGCAACGCGCCTGCAGCGTGCTGATCTCCGGCATCGGCGGCACGGGCGTGGTGACCATCGGCCAGACCCTGGCCGTGGCCGCCCATCTGGAGGGCCGCTACAGCTCCAACCTCGATGTCACCGGGTTCTCGCAGAAGTACGGCGCCGTGACCTCGCATGTGCGGTTCGCGCCCGAGCCGGGGATGCTGCATGCCACGCGCATCGCCGAGGGCGAAGCCGATGCATTGATCGGTTGCGACCTCGTCGTCGCGGCCTCGGACGAATCGCTGACACGGCTGCCGGCCGGTCGCGGCCGCGCGGTGGTGAGCACCGGCCTCGTGCCGACCAGCGACTTCGCGCGCAATCCCGACTGGCAGCTCGACCCGAAGATGCTGATCGAGCGCATCGAGGCCGCGGCGGGCACGGCCGATCTCGTGCTGATCGATGGCGAGCGCATGGCCACCGCGCTGGTCGGCGATCCGATCGGCATCAACATGTTCATGCTGGGCCTGGCCTGGCAGCGCGGCTTCGTTCCCCTGGGACGAGCCGCGATCGAGCGGGCCATCGAGCTCAACGGCGTGGCCGTGGCCATGAACAAGGAAGCGTTCCTCTGGGGGCGACGCGTCGCCCACGACCGACCGGCGGTGGAGCGCCACCTGAAGGCCGAACAGCCGACGCAGGTCATCACCTTCATGCCGCGGCAGACCCGGGGACTCGACCAGACCGTCGCGCATCGCATCGAACACCTGCGCGCGCACAGCGGCGAACTGCATGTGCAGCGCTACAGGGCGTTGGTGGAGAAGGCGCGTCGGTTGGAAGCAGCGCTCCATGCGGGAGATGCCCTGGCCAGGGCCGTGGCGCACAACTACCACCGGCTGCTGGCGACCAAGGACGAGTGGGAGGTCGCCCGCCTGTTCACGCACCCCGACTTTCGATCGGCACTGGCGCAGGAGTTCGAGGGCCCGATCCGGCTGCGCTTCCACCTCGGGGTCTGGCCCTTCGCGCGGAAGGACGTCCACAGCGGCAAGCCCGTCAAGGGCGACGCGGGACCCTGGGTGCTGCTGGCGATGAAATGCATGGCGCGGATGCGCGGCCTCCGGGGAAGTTGGCTCGATCCGTTCCGCAACGCGGCGGAACGCACACTCGACCGCCGGCTGTTGGCGCAGTACGAAGACGACATGCGCGTGGCCCTGTCCGACTTGCGTGCCGAGACCTTGCCCATCGTGACGAAGCTGGCCTCGCTGCCCCAGTCGATCCGGGGATACGGCCATGTGCGCGAGGCGCAGGCCGAGAAGGCGGCTGCGACGCGGCAAGCGCTGTTGCGGGAACTGGCGCTGGCCGGCGAGCAACAGGCGCGTGCCGCATGACGCCTCGAAACCGTCGCGGTAATGCAACTCGCTCTCGACAAGGGGACATTCATCGAAAAGGCGCGGGCGATTCGCTGCCCACGACTAAGATCGCGCCCTCAGTCATTGGGGAGTAGCTGACCTGCGCAACGCAGGAGCCCGCGTCAACACACTTGGCCTTTCGGCCATGGCGCGAGCAGCTTCAGAGCCTGGCAAGACCTTTGACCACGTCACCTCGGTATGGGCCGGGAAGTGGCGTGGTCTTCGCGTCGCTGGCCCAGGAGTTCTCTTTTCATCATGGAAGCCTTACTCGTATCCACGGGCGTGGTCGCGCTCGGGGAAATGGGCGACAAGACCCAATTGCTCGCGATCATCCTGGCCGCGACCTTTCGCAAACCCTGGCAGATCGTCGCGGGCATCTTCACCGCCACCGTCGTCAACCATGCCGCAGCGGGCGCGCTCGGCGGCTGGGTGGGCCAGGCCATGGGGCCGAACATCCTGCGCTGGGTGATCGGCGCCTCGTTCCTGGCCATGGCCGCGTGGATGCTGATCCCCGACAAGATCGACGACGATGCCGCGAAGACGAAGAGCCGCTTCGGTGCCTTCGGCACCACGGTCGTCACCTTCTTCCTCGCGGAGATGGGCGACAAGACGCAGATCGCGACCGTGGCGCTGGCCGCGCGCTATCCCGACGTGGTGCAGGTCGTGATCGGCACCACGCTGGGCATGATGCTGGCCGATGCGCCCGCGGTCTTCCTCGGCGAGAAGATCGCCGCCAAGGTCTCGATGCGGCTGGTGCACGGCGTGGCCGCCGTCATCTTCGGCGTGCTGGGGCTGCTGACGCTGTTCAACGTCGGCAACCTGTTCTGAGCCCCGGCGGGCGGTCGCCTATTTCGCGGCGGCCGCCGTGCCCAGGCCCAGCTTGTCGATCACGGCCTTTTCGGTCTTCATGGTGCGCACCGCGTACTGCTTGTAGGCCGCGCTGTCCATGTAGAAGGTCTCCATGTCGAACTTGGCGAGCGACTCCTGGTAGTTGGGCATCTCCATCGCCTTCTTGAAGGCGTCGTGCAGGATCGCGACCACCTTCGGGTTCGCGCCCTTGGGCAGCACCAGACCGAAGGGCGAGGCCTGCACCATGTCGATGCCCGACTCCTTGAGCGTGGGCGCATTCGGATACTTCTTCGAGCGCTGCTCGCCCCAGGTCGACAGCAGCCGCAGCTTGCCCTGGTCGACATAGGGGCCCCAGCCCGGCGTGTCGGCCACCGACATCACGTGGCCGCCGAGCACCGCCTGCAGCGATTCGGAGTTGCCCTTGTAGGGCACGTGATTGAACTCCACGCCGGCCTGGATCGCGATCGCTTCCATCGTCAGGTGCAGCGTGGTGAGCGCGCCCGGCGTGCCGTAGCTCAGGCGGCCCGGGTTGGCCTTGGCATAGGCGAGGTACTCGCGCATCGACTTGATCGGCGAATCGGCGGGCACCACCAGGCCGAACGAATAGCCGGCGAGGCCGATCACGTAGCTCAGGTCGTTGGCCGGGTCCCAGTTGAGCTTGGTGGTGTAGGGCAGGCGGAACACCGGCAGCGGCACCTGCGCGAGCGTGTAGCCGTCGGGCGCGGTGGCCTGCATGGTTTGCGCTGGCAGCACGCCGCCCGCGCCGGGCTTGTTCTCGATGATCACCGGCTGGCCGAGGATCTTCGAGGCGTTCTCGGCCAGCACGCGGAAGGGCACGTCGGTCGAGCCGCCGGCGGTGAAGCCGATCAGCACGCGGATCGGCCGCACCGGAAAGGCATCGGACTGCGCGAAGGCGGGAGCGGCGGCGAGGCCGGCGGCCAGCAGCAGGGCGTGCAGCGCACGGCGGGTGAGGGTGGGTTGTTTCATGGCAGGACGTGCGAACGAAGAAAACGGGAAGGGCGGTGCGGCCGCCCCGCGAACGGGACGGGCCGCGCCGGCGCCGTCAGGGCGCGGGACAGCCGCCGCGGCTGGCCGAGGAGAACTTGCAGCCGTAGTCGGCGCGCGCCACGGTCGCGGCATCGAGCACCTCGTCGCCGGCCGGCTTCACGCCGTTCTGCTCCCAGTTCGTCATCGCGTCGAAGGCCTGGGTCTGTTCCTCGGTCGTGAAGTCGCAGTGGCTGATGCCGCGGATCGCGCGCTGCACGAGCCACTTCGAGGTGCCCAGCGCATCGGCGCGGCGCTTGTAGATCTGCTCCATGCTGAACGGCACGTAGACGTCGCCCAGCGTGTGGATGGTGACCACCGGCACGTCGATGCGTGCATTGGACTTGGGGAACCAGCGCAGGCCGTCGCGCCGCAGCCGGTTGGACTCGGGGTCGGCATGCAGCCGGTAGGCGCCCTGGTTGAAGGTGATCTCCTCGGCGTTCTGCGCCGGGTCGTTGTCGAGCTGGTAGACGATGCCGGTGGTGTCGTAGCCGTCGCGGTTGAGGATGCCGTTGATGGTGCCGTCGCGGCCGAAGGTGCCCCACACGGTGGCGTTCATGCTGCCCGCGAAGCCGGCGTCGAACATCGGGCGCTCGCCGCCCGTGAGGTTCTTGACGATGGCCTTGTACTTCTCGCCCTGCGCGGTCGTCGCGCTCGGGAAGCGCGTGAACAGCGCGTTGCGCACCACGGGCAGCAGGTCGTTCCAGTTGCTCACAGGCCAACCGGTGACGGGCAGGCCGGCCAGCTGCTGCGCCGCGATCTGCGAGGCGCCGAAGTAGTTGTAGAGCTCGATGTCGCCGAGCACGCCGCACATCGGCACCGCGCCGGCATAGCGCACCTTGTGGTTGGCCGTCTCCAGCGCCTCGGCGTCGACCGCGGCCGCGGCCACGTGGCCGCCGAGCGACTGGCCGACGATGTAGGTCTTGCGCGGTGCATCGAGCGTGCGGCCGTTCTGCGAGGCGATGCGCTGGAAGGCCAGCGCGAGCGCGTTGGTGTCCTCGACGCCGGCGCGCACGTCGTAGTAGTTCTTGGTGTAGCTCGACGCGGCCCAGGCGTAGCCCTGGGCGATCAGGTGCGCGCGGATGGTGGGATCGCTGACGCTCACCACCGGGCCCGTGCCGCCGTAGCCGTGCGCGTACATCACGAGCATGCCGTTCCAGTTCTTCGGCACTTCCACGCGGTAGCCGGCGCCCTCGAGCACGCCCCACCAGCGGTCGGTGTCGGGCGCGCCCGAGAGTGCGGCGAACGGCAGCTTGGTCTCGTCGACCGTGAACTGGCGGCTGTCCTGCGCGCGCGTTTCCTCGGGCTGGGGCGCCGCCGGGGGCGGCGGTGCCGGGGGATTGCCGGCGCCCGCACCGCCCGCACCGGCCTGTTGCGCGGCGATGGCGGCGGCCAGCGCCGCGGCGCTGGCGCCCGACGAATCGCCGCCACCGCCGCCGCATGCGGCCAGCGTCGCGGCGGCGATGAGCGAGAGAACGGTGGCGCGGCGGCCCGGATGGCGATGGAACTTCACGAGATGTCTCCTGCGTGTTGGATGGGTTCCGCGTGAATCCTTTAATTTCGTTCAGCGGAATTAGATTTATGGAATGTTCTTTCGAACGACGGCGAGTATCTTTCCGCTCGCGCTTCTCTCGTATAGGGAATTCCATGAACCGTTTCCAAGCGCTGAAAATATAATTCCGTCCAACGAAATTAAATTTACAAATCAACATGGGCCGCACCAAGCAGATCGACTTCGAGGAGGGCGCCGACAGTCCGCGCTTCGTGACCGCGCTGGCGCGCGGGCTGGACATCCTGGCCGCCTGGGGCCCCGACGAGAAATGGCTCACCAGCACCGAGATCGCACGCCGCACCGGCCTGCCCAAGCCCACCGTCGCGCGGCTTGCCTACACCCTCGTCGTGGCGGGCTACCTGCGCCACTCGCGCGAGACCGGCAAGTACGCGCATGGCGACGGCCTGGTCGCGCTCGGCATCACGATGGTGTCGAACCTCAAGCTGCGGCGCATCGCGCGGCCCTACATGCAGGACCTGGCCGACCGCTACGACGCCTCGGTGTCGCTCGGCATACGCAACGGGCTGTCGATGCTCTACGTGGAGAACTGCCGTTCGAGCGCGCCGCTGTCGCTGGGCCTGGACATCGGCTCACGGCTGCCCGTGGCGCGCTCGGCGATGGGTCATGCCTACCTCTGCGCGCTCGATGCGAAGGAGCGCGAGCGGCTGCTGGGCGAGATCCGCCTGGCCGACCGCGAGCGCTGGCCGCAGACGCAGCAGGCCATCGAGACCTCGCTCGCGCACTGGCGCGAACGCGGCTTCACGATGGTCGTGCGCGGCTGGGAGAGCGACATCAGCGGCGTGGGCGCGGCCATCCGGCAGGCCGACGGCAACGTCGTGACCTTCAACGTCGGCGGCTCGGCCAGCCGCTTCGGCCGCGAGCTGCTCGAGCAGGACATCGGCCCGCAGCTCGCGCGCATGGTCAAGGTGCTCGAGTCCTTCGTGCGCGCGGACGACCACTGACAAGGTGTGAGCCCGCGGTGCGCGCTCAGGCGTGCCCGGCCAGTATCCGTTCCGCGTCGCGCCCCGGCGGCAGCCCGAAGGCGCGCGCATATTCGCGGCTGAACTGCGTGGCGCTCTCGTAGCCGACCTCGAAGGCGGCCGAGCTCACGCTCTGGCCATGCGCCACCAGCAGCGTGCGCGCCTGCAAGAGGCGGATGCGCTTCTGGTACTGCACCGGGCTCAGCGAGGTCGCGGCCTTGAAATGCCGATGGAAAGCCGACGCGCTCATCGCGGCCTGCCGCGCCAGCGCCTCGACGCGCAGCGGCTGCGCGAAGTCGCGCCGGATCCGCTGGATCGCGCGGCTCACGCGCGAGAGGGCGCTGTCGGGCATGGCGATGCCGCGCAGCATCGCGCCCTGCGGCCCCTGCAGCACGCGATAGAGGATCTCGCGCTCGTAGACCGGCGCCAGCGCCGGGATGTCGGCGGGCCGCCGCATCAGCCGCAGCATGCGCACCCAGGCGTCCATCAGGTCCGGCGTGACGGCGGCCACCGAGAAGCCGGCCTCGGGCTTCTGCGCGAGCGCGATCGGCGGCAGGTCGGCGATCAGCGCCGCGATCACCGCCGGCTGCAGGCTCAGGGCCACCGCGAGATAGGGCTCGCCGCCCGGCGCGGGCCGTACCGTGCCGGCCGCGGGCAGCTCGATGGACATCACGAAATAGGTGGCCGGGCCGTAGTCCAGCGTGCGCTCGCCCACTGTCATCGACTTGCCGCCCTGCAGCACCAGGTTGACCATCGGGTCGTAGACCGCGTTGAGCTCGTGCTCGGGGATCTTCCCCTGCACCATGGCCACGCGCGGAATGCCGGTCTCCGTGAGGCGGTTGCGCGCATGGGCGGCCAGGTCGCGGAGTTCCACCAGTTGTTCTTCCATGGCCTGCATCAGATCGCACCGCCCCGTGCGCCGCAAGTGCCCGCGTGCCGGCGCGGCAGTTCTGGGCAGGCCCGGGGCAGGAATGGGCAGGCCGCGATGCGGGCCGCCACCTATCGTCGATGCATCACCGATTCAACGAAAGCACGCATGAACATCGTCATCATCACCGGCGCGAGCCGCGGCCTCGGCGCCAGCACGGCCCTGCAGGCCGCCAGGCGCGGCATGGGCGTGATCCTCACCTACAACAGCCACGCGGCCGGCGCCGAGGCGCTCTTGCGAACGATCGAAGCCGAGGGTGGCAAGGCCGCGGCGCTCGCGCTCGACGTGGGCAAGGTCGCGTCGTTCGCCGGCTTTCGCGACCGGGTTGCGGCAACGCTCGAAGCGACATGGCAGCGCAACAGCTTCGATGCGCTGGTCAACAACGCGGGCTACGGCCTCTTCAATCCCATCGCCTCGGTCAGCGAGGCCGAGTTCGACGGCCTGCTCGACGTGCATCTCAAGGGCCCGTTCTTCCTGACCCAGGCGCTGCTGCCGCTGATGGCCGACGGCGGCCACATCGTCAACCTCACCAGCGCGACCACGCGTGTCGCGACACCGGGCGTTGCGCCCTATGCGGCCTTCAAGGGCGGGCTGGAGGTGCTCACGCGCTACATGGCCAAGGAGTTCGGCGCGCGCGGCATCCGCGCCAATGCCGTGTCGCCGGGCGCCATCCGAACCGACATGACCAGCGAGGCGCTCGACCAGAGCCCCGAGTTCGAGACCCTGCTCGCCGCGCAGACCGCGCTCGGCCGCATCGGCGCGCCCGACGACGTCGGCCGCGTCATCGCGGGACTGCTGTCCGCCGACAATGCCTGGATCAACGCGCAGACCATCGAGGTGGCCGGCGGCTACAACATCTGATACGGCGCCGCCCATGCTCGACCACATCTTCCTGTCCGTCAGCGACCTGCAACGCTCCATCGACTTCTATGCCGCCGCGCTCGCGCCACTGGGCATCGCCCACCAGCACGACTACGCGGGCAAGGACGGCCCGCCCGGCCATCCCGACCTGAAGGGCTTCGGCGCCCGGGGGCGCGTGTTCTTCTGGCTGCGGCAGGGCCCGGTGAACGGCGAGGCGGTGCACGTGGGCTTCGTCGCCGCGAGCCATGCCGAAGTCGACGCGGCCCATTCCGCGGCCATGGCCGCCGGCGCCCGCGACAACGGCGCACCCGGGGCGCGCCTGCACTACGACCCGCGCTACTACGCGGCCAACGTGCTCGACCCCGACGGCCACAGCCTCGAGTTCGTCCACAAGAGCTGGCAGCATCCGCCGCGCTAAGGCCGCTATGCCGCGAACAGCGTGGGCCGCAGTGCCCGCGCGGCATCGGCCAGCGCCTCGCGCGTGGCGTCGAAGGGCCAGCGCATGAACTCGTGGATCATGCCGTCGTAGCGCTTCACGCTGACCGGCACGCCGGCCTCGCGCAGCCGCTCGCCATAGGCTTCGCCCTCGTCGCGCAGCGCATCGAACTCGGCCGTGACGATATGGGCCGGCGGCAGTCCGCGCAGGTCCCCGGCCACCAGGGGCGAGACCAGCGCATGGGTCTTCAGTGCCGCGTCGCCGAGGTAGTGATCCATGAACCAGTGCTGCATCTCGCGGCCGATGTTGCCGTACTGCCCCGCATACGCCTGGATCGAGGTGTTGATGCGGCGGAAATCGACATCGGGATAGATCAGCAGCTGGTGCGCGATCCGCGGTCCCGCGGCATCGCGCGCCTTCAGCGCGACCACCGCCGCGAGGTTGCCGCCGGCGCTGTCGCCCGCGACCGCGAGCCGATGCCCGTCGGCCCCGAGCTGCGCCGCATGCTCGGCCACCCAGGCGGCGGCCGCGAAGGCCGCGTCGACGCCGGCCGGGAACTTGTGCTCGGGCGCCAGCGGATAGGCCACCGAGACCACGACCGTCTGCGTCGCCACGGCGAGCGCGCGCGCGAGGCCGTCGTGCGTGTCGAGGTCGCCGAGCACGAAGCCGCCGCCGTGGAAGAACACGATGACCGGCAGCACCTGCTGCGGCGACGGGTGGTAGATGCGCACGTCGAGCGGCCCCACCGCGCTGTCGATGCGCCGGTCGGCGACCGAGGCCACCGGCGCGCCGGGCGGCAGCGCCGCGAGCATGCGGCGCATGCCCTGCCGGATCGCGTCGGGCGCGAGCGTGTGCATGTCGGAGAAGCGGGTGGCTGCGAGGCGATCCAGATGCGCCTGGGCCTGGGGATGAAGCGGCATGTCCTGTCTTCCGGTGGTGAAGGGGACAGCCAATCTACGACTTGAACTTCGGTTCAAGTCAAGCGCTTCTTCGAAGTTTTCTTGCTAACGCACCAGATCGCGGAAGTTGGCCTTGAACTTCGGGCATTCGACCAGCGAGGCATGCGTGCACACGGCCGCGTGCTTCAGGCTGTCGCGCATGGTCTGCAGCCGCTCGATCTCGTGGTCGAGCTCGGTGGCGCGCTTGGCCATGCTGCGACGCAGCTCGACGTCCTTGGGCGTGGACGCGAGGAAACGCCCGATCTGCGCGAGCGAGAAGCCGGCCGACTTCGCGCAGTGGATCAGCGCCAGCCGCGCGACCACCTCGGGCCGGTAGGCGCGCCGCAGGCCGGTGCGGCCCGCGGATTCGATCAGTCCGCGCCGTTCATAGAAGCGCAGCGCCGAAGGCGCCAGGCCTGCGCGCTGCGCGACCTCTGCAATATCGAGCATGGGATGTCTCCATCGTGGATCTCGTCGGCCGGGCCTCAGGCGAACTGCGCGAGGCCATGGCCCACCGACCAATTCTCCTTCGGCGAGTCGACGATGTTCACGAACAGGTCTTCGCCGCGCAGGCCGGGGCTTTCGGCCAGCAGCTCCGCGAGCCGCCGGAACAGCGCCTGCTTCTGCGCGGCGCTGCGGCTGTCGAACACCGTGATCCGGATGTAGACCACGTCGTCGCTGCGCGTCACGCCGTAGGCATTGCCGTGGCGGAAGTTCGCGGGCTCGTGCTCGCTGAGCGTCATGAAGCGGTTGTCCTCGGACACGCCGAGCGCGTCGCTGAGCGCGCGGCCGAGGCCGTCGAGGATCGCCGTTCGATAGGCCTCGGGCTTGCCGGCACGCAGGAAGACATGGCTGATGGGCATCGTGATTCCTTCAAGGGGGTGGTGATGTCGGACGATGCTAGTCATACGAAATTGCTATGGATATTTATATCAACGACAATTTCTTGAAATGATTGCACGCCCTCTCGATCTCGATGCCGTCCTGGCCTTCATCCGCATCGTCGAGCTCGGCAGCTTCACGCTCGCGGCCGAGGCGCTGCAGACCACGCAGGCCGGCATCAGCCTCAAGCTCAAGCGGCTCGAGGAGCGGCTCGGCTGCCGGCTGGTGGAGCGCACACCGCGGCACGTGGAGCTGTCGGCCAAGGGCGCGGCCTTTCTTGAGCACGCGCGCGAGCTGCTGGCGGTGCACGACCGCGCGCTCGGCGCCTTCGCGCAGGCGCGCCAGCGGCTCACCATCGGCATCAGCGACCACGTGGCGGGCCCCGAGCTGCCCGCGCTGATCGCGCGCATGAACGCGCAGGACCCGCAGCTGCTGATCGAGATCCGCATCGGCTCCTCGGGCGAGCTCCTGCAGAGCTTCGACCGGCGCGAACTCGACACCGTGATCGTGCGCCTGCATGCGGGCCGCAACGACGGCGAACTGCTGGCCGAAGAACGGTTCGGCTGGTTCGCGGCGCCGACCTGGCAGCACCGCGCGGGCGAGCCGTTGCCGCTGGCCACCATGGCCGAGCCCTGCGGCGTGCGCGCGCTGGCCGCGCGACTGCTCGACGAGGCGCGCATGCCCTGGACCGAGGTCTTCGTCGGCGGTGGCGTCGCCGCCGTCACGGCCGCGGTCATGGCCGGCCTCGGCGTGGCCGCGCTGGCGCCGCGCATGCTGCCCTTCGGCGCGGTCGACGTGGGCGCGCGGCTCGGGCTGCCCGAGTTGCCGCGCCTGCCGGTGCTGCTGCACACGCGCGTGGGGGAAGGGCGGCCGCGCGCGGCGCTCGAGGCGCTGTCGGTGGCCTTTCGCAGCGTGGTGCGAAGCTAGTTCAGAGGAAGCCGATCGACAGCCACGGAACTGCCGCCACCACGATCGTCCCGGCGAGCAGCGCCAGCATGTACCCCACGATCGGCCCGATCCCCGCATCGGGCTGCACGCGCCCGATCGCGCAGGCCGCGTAGTAGCCCACGCCCAGCGGCGGCGCGAACAGGCCCAGGCCCATCGACAGCACCACCACCATCGCGTAGTGCACCTCGTGGATGCCGAGCTGGCGCGCGATGGGAAACAGCAGCGGGCCGAACAGCACGATCGCCGGGATGCCCTCGAGCACCGAGCCCAGGATCACGAAGATCACCAGCGACACGGCCAGGAACATCCCGGCGCCGCCCGGCAGGTTTGCCATCAGCTCGGCGAGCCAGCGCGAGAAACCCGACTGCGTGAGGCCCCAGGCCATCGCGGTGGCGGTGCCGATGATCAGCAGGATCGCGCCCGACAGCGAGGCGGTGGCCACCAGCATCGGCCCGAGCCGGCGCCAGTCGAACTGCCGGTAGATCGCGATCCCGGCCACCACCGCGTAGACGATGCCGAGGGTCGAGACCTCGGTGGCGGTGGCCACGCCTTCCACCACGGCGGCGCGGATCACGAAGGGCAGGGCGAGCGCGGGCAGCGCGACCAGCGCGAGCCGCAGCACCTGCGACCAGGGCGAGCGCTCGACCCGGCTCAGGTCCTCGTGGCGGCTGCGGAAATGCACCACCACGCACAGCATCAGGCCGAGGATCACGGCTGGCAGCAGCCCGCCGGTGAACAGCGCCGCGATCGACACGCCGGTGACCGAGCCGATGGTGATCAGCACCAGGCTCGGCGGCACGGTCTCGGTCTGCGCGCCCGTGGCCGCCAGCAGCGCGACCAGTTCGCCGTCGCTGGCGCCGCGCTTCTGCATCTCGGGAAACAGCGCCGGCGCGACCGCCGCCATGTCGGCCGCCTTCGATCCCGAGATGCCAGACACCAGGTACATCGCACCCACCAGCACGTAAGAGAGCCCGCCCTTCACGTGGCCGAGCAGGCTCGCGAGGAAGGCCACCATCGCCTTGGCCATGCCGGTCATCTCGATCAAGAGGCCGAGGAAGACGAACAGCGGCACCGCGAGCAGGATCAGGTGCGACATGCCCTCGTCCATGCGCCCGACGATCACGGGCAGCGCGGTGTCGGTGGTCAGCGCGAGGTAGCCGAAGGTGCCGAGGCCGAAGGCGAAGGCGATCGGGATGCCGCCGAGCACGCAGGCCAGCACCACGCCAACGAAGAAGACCAGCAGGTTGAGCCGGCCCAGGTCCTCGAACACGGCACGCCCGAAGCCGAAGGCCGCGACCACGATCGCCACCACGCAGACGGCCTTGGTGGTGGTCTTCCAGTCGAAGTCGCGGAACAGCCGCAGCACCGCGAACAGCGCCATCAGCGCCACGCCCGCGGGCAGGGCGGCGGCGCGCCAGGCGTTCGAGATGTCGAGCGCGGGCGTGGTGATGAAGCGTTCCTCCGCGGCGTATTCCCAGGCCGGCCACGCGATCATCGCGAGGAAGGCGAGGGCCGCGCACAGCGCGAGCGCCTCGGCCAGCTGCCGGCGTTCGGGCGCGAGGCCCGACACCAGCGCCGTCATGCGCATGTGCTCGCCGCGCCGCAGCGCGACCACCGCGCCCAGCATCGCCAGCCAGATGAAGAGCATCGAGGCCAGCTCGTCCGACCAGATCAGCGGCTGGTGCAGCACGAAGCGCGCGACCACGCCCGCGAGCAGCACCGCCACGTCGGCCAGCACCAGCGCGCCGGCCGCGACGCTCACCGCGGCGCCGAGCGCCTGCTCGATGCGCGCCGCGAGCGGGTTCGACCCCGCCGCATCGAAAGCCAGCGCGGCCCCGTGGCCATGCCCCAGCGCGGCGCTCATGCCAGCTTGCCCACGCTGCGCTCGAGCAGCGCCCAGGCCTCGTCGCCGTACTTGGCCTTCCACTCGGCATAGAAGCCGGCCTTGCGCAGCTGGTCGCGGAAGGCGGCCGGGTCGGGCTGGTTGATCTGCATGCCCTTGGCGGCCAGTTCCTTCTGCAGCCCGGTATTGAGCTCGGCCACGTCGGCGCGCTCCTTCATCGCGGCGGCGTTGACGTGCCGCGCCACGATGGCCTGCAGCTCGGGCGGCAGGCGATCCCAGGCGCGCTTGTTGGCGAGGAACCAGAAGCCGTCCCACATGTGGTTGCTCATCGAACAGTACTTCTGCACCTCGTAGAGCTTGGCGGTCGAGATGATCGCGAGCGGGTTCTCCTGGCCGTCGACGATCTTCGTCTGCAGCGCCGAATACACCTCGGCGAAGTTGATCGAGGTCGGCGCGGCCTCGAGCGCCTTGAACATCGAGGTCCACAGCGGCGAGACCGGCACGCGCACCTTGAAGCCCTTCAGGTCGGCCGGCGCCGCGATGGGCTTGCTCGAGGACGTGATCTGGCGGAAGCCGTTGTCCCAGATGCGGTCCATCGCGAGGATGTTGGCCTTGGCGATCTGCTGGCGGATGTGGGCGCCGAGCTCGCCGTCCATCGCCTTCCAGACGCTGGCGTAGTCGGGGAACGCGAAGCCCACGCCGCTGATGGAGGCCGCGGGCACCAGGGTGGCGAGGATCAGGCCCGACAGCGTGAAGAACTCGACCCCGCCCGAGCGCAGCTGGCTCAGCATGTCGGTGTCCGAGCCGAGCTGGTTGTTCGGAAAGATCTGGATGTCGACCTGGCCCTGGGTCTCGGCACGGATCGCGTCGGCCATCTCCTTGGCCCGGATGTTCATCGGGTGCGTGACCGGCAGGTTGTTCGCGTACTTGTAGCTGTAGGGCTTCTTCTGCGCGAAGGCGTGGCGCAGCGGCAGGGCCAGCGTGGATGCGGCGGCGGCGGTGCGCAGCACGGTGCGGCGTTGGATGTTCATGGCGCTTGTCTCCTGTGATGTGGGTTTTCTGGGGATCTGTCGAACGCTGTGGGGGAAGGGGACGGGACTTCAGGCGATGGCGGCCTCCGCGATCTCGCCGCGCTCGGCCAGCAGCCGGCGGATGTCGTTCTTCGCGACCTTGCCGTAGCCCGACTTGGGCAGCGCGGGCCAGAACAGCACGTGGCGTGGCCAGCGGTACTTGGCGCAGCGGCCGTCGAGATGGCGCAGGATCGCCTCGGCGTCGATGTCGTCGCGCTCGCACACCAGCACGGCCACGCCGACCTCGCCCCACTTGGCGTCGGGCCAGCCGAGCACCGCGGCCTCGCGCACCGCCGGATGGGTCAGCAGGATCTCCTCGACCTCGCGCGGATAGACGTTCGAACCGCCCGAGATGTACATGTCGGACTCGCGGCCCGTGATGTAGAGCAGCCCGCGCTCGTCCATGCGCCCGAGGTCGCCGGTGTGGAACCAGCCGCCGCGCAGCGCCTTGGCCGTGGCCTCGGGGTTGTCGAAGTAGCCCGCGAACACGGCGGGGCCGCGGCAGCAGATCTCGCCGACGGCACCGGCCGGCAGGCGCTGCATCTGCGCATCGAGGATCGCGACCTCCATGCCGGTGCGCGGCCGGCCGCAGGAGCCGAGGTTCGCATCGGGATCGGCATCGTCGGCCGAATGCATCGAGGGCGGCAGCACCGTGATGCAGCCCGTGACCTCGCCGAGGCCGAAGTACTGCACCAGCACCGGCCCGAGCTTGTGCAGCGCGCGCTTCTGGTCGGCGCGGTACATGGGCGCGCCGGCATAGACCAGGTAGCGCAGCGAGCCGTGGTCGAAGGCATCGACCGACGGGTCTTCCACCAGCATCTTGACGATGGTGGGCACGGTGAAGAGGTTGCTGACCCGGTGCCGCTCGACCAGCGCCCAGATGGCGGGCGGATCGAGCCGGTCCGAGGCCGGCAGTACGGTCGCGGCGCCGCGCGCGACATTGAGCAGCGCATGGATGCCCGCGCCGTGCGACAGCGGCGCGACGGCGATCGAGCAGTCGCGCTCGGTGGTGCCGGGGATCAGGTCGGCGAGGTGGTTCGTGACGACGAAGGCCAGTTGCCCATGGGTCAGCACCGCGGCCTTGGGCTTGCCGGTGGTGCCCGAGGTGTAGAAGTACCACAGCGGCGTGTCGGCATCGACCGCTGCCGTGGCATTGGCCGCGCCAGCGTGCGCCGCGAGCAATGCCTCGTAGCCCTGCGTTCCCTGCGAAGGCTTGCCGATCGTCACCACATGGCGCAGGTGCGCCGAGGCCGCGCGCACCGCCTCCACGTGCGCGCCGAAGCAGTCCTCGGCGAGCATCACCGCGGCCCGGCTCGCGCTGCCGAGGTAGGCCACCTCGGGGGGCGTGAGCCGCGCATTCACCGGCACCCAGACCGCGCCCAGGCGGAACGCGGCCCAGCAGCTCTCGAACAGCGCGATGTTGTTGCGCGACTGCACGAGCAGCTTGTCGCCAGGCTGCATGCCGAGCGCGCGCAGCGCATCGACCAGCGCGTCGACGCGTGCGTCGATCTCGCGCCAGGTCCAGGTCCGGTCCTCGAGGATCAGTCCCGGCCGGTCGGGAAAGAGTGCCGCGGTCTGCGACAGCAGCATCGAGAGATTCGCCGCCTGTGCCGCGCTCACACCGCCTCCAGCACGCTGAGGTAGTTGGCGACCGCCGCGCCGCCCATGTTGAAGACGGCGCCGGGCCGGCCCGTGGCCACCTGCATGTCGCCCGCCAGGCCCGTGAGCTGCATCGCGGCCATCACGTGCTGCGACACGCCGGTCGCGCCGATCGGATGGCCGCGCGACTTGAGGCCGCCCGAGGGATTGACCGGAAGCCGGCCGTCCTTGCGCGTCACGCCGTCGAGGATCGCGCGCGCACCCTGGCCGTGCGGCGCCAGGCCCATGGCCTCGTACTCGAGCAGTTCGGCGACGGTGAAGCAGTCGTGCGTCTCGACGAAGCCGAGGTCGTCCAGCGCGAGTCCGGCCGCCTCGAGCCCGCGGCTCCATGCAAGCGCCGCGCCCTCGAAGCGCGTGGGATCGCGGCGCGACAGCGGCAGGTATTCGTTGACCTGCGTGCGCGAGCGCCAGCGCACGGCCGGCACGCGGGCCGATGCCGTCGGCGCGGCCGAGATCACCAGCGCCGCGGCGCCGTCGGAGACCAGCGAGCAATCGGAGCGCTTCAACGGACCCGCGACCACCGGATTGCGCTCCGACACCTGGCGACAGAAATCGAAGCCCAGGTCGCGCCGCATGTGGGCGAAGGGGTTGTGCATGCCGTTGGCGTGGTTCTTGGCCGCGATGGCCGCGAGCGCATCGCCCTGGTCGCCGAAGCGCTCGAAGTAGCTGCCCGCGATGCGGCCGAACACCCCCGCGAAGCCCGCGGGCGTGTCGCCTTCCTCCTTCACGTAGGAGCAGCGCAGCAGCGTCTGCGCGACCACCGGGGCGGGCACGGCGTTCATGATCTCGAAGCCCACCACCAGCGCGTGGCGCACGCGGCCGCTCTGTACCGCGTCGAGCGCGGCCCAGATCGCGGCCGAGCCGGTGGCGCAGGCGTTCTCCATGCGCACGGCCGGTACATGGCGCAACGCCGGCACCGCGAGCGCGACCAGCGAGGCGCTGAAGTCCTGCGGCATGAAGCCGCCGTTGAAGTGGCCGACGAAGACACCGTCGATGTCGGCGGCCTCGAGCCCGGCCGTGTGCAGCGCGGGATTCACCGCATCGCG
Source organism: Variovorax sp. ISS6 (assembly GCF_056523145.1). Taxonomy (NCBI): domain Bacteria; kingdom Pseudomonadati; phylum Pseudomonadota; class Betaproteobacteria; order Burkholderiales; family Comamonadaceae; genus Variovorax; species Variovorax sp. ISS6. The sequence continues at coordinate 315,656 of NZ_JAWRZC010000002.1, read as the reverse complement.
GATCAGCTGTTCGCTGTCGACCGCGTCGAGCTTGCCGAAGACCGTGTGGCCCCAGCCGGCGATGAAGGCGTTGTCGTGGTTCATGGCGTGCGGCTCCTTCAGGCGTGCGCGGCTTCGGCGGCGCGCTCGGACGGCAGCCCGCGGCGCAGGGTCGGCAGGCCGACGCCCGCGGCGTCGAAGCCGCCATCGACCGCGATCACCTGGCCGTTGATGAAGCTGGCGGCGTCGCTGCACAGGAAGCCCACCGTGTTCGCCATCTCCTCCACGCTGCCGTAGCGACCGAGCGGGATCGCGTCGTAGTAGTCGGAGCGGATCGCCACGCTGTGGACCAGCTTGGCCATCTCGGTCTCGACCGGGCCCGGCGCGATCACGTTCACGCGCACGCCGGCATTGCCGAGCTCGACCGCGTACTGCTTGGTCAGGTGGATCAGCGCCGCCTTGCTGGTGCCGTAGGCCACGCGCAGCGTGCTCGCGCGCAGGCCGGAGATCGAGGCCACGTTCACCACCGCGCCGCCACCGGCCTGCACCATCAGTGCGCCGAAGGCCTGGGTGCAGAGGAACGCGCCATCGAGGTTGGTGCCGAGCACCGTGCGCCAGTCGGCGAAGCTGGTCTCGGCCACGCGCTTGAACACCGCCACGCCCGCGTTGTTGACCAGCGCATCGACGCGGCCGAAGCGCGCGACCACGGCATGCGCGGCCGCATCGACCTGCGCGGGATCGGACACGTCGCAGTTCACGGTCAGCACGCGATCGGGCTGGGCGAGCGTGCGGCCCGTCGCTTCCAGCGTGGCGCGGTCGTTGTCGAGCAGCGCGACCTGGTGGCCGTGCGCGAGGAACCATTGGCCGATCGCGAGGCCGATGCCGCGCGCGCCGCCGGTGACGACGGCGACGCGCCGGGAGGAGGAGGTGTCTGTCATGGGAGTCCTGCAGTTGTCGAAATCAGTTGTCGTCGTCGGCGGGCAGCCACTCTTCGAGCGTGACCTCGAAGGTGACGCACACGGTGTTGGCGCCGGCCACGAAGGGCCCGCCGTAGACCCGGCCCTCGGTGTCGGCGACCACGCCGGTGAGGGCCGAGCGCAGGCTGCCGTCGGGCTGCCGGCGCACTTCGCCGGCCAGGCTCACGACCTCGATGGCCGGGCCGCGGATCACCTGGCAGGCGCCGTCGGGGCGCTCGAGGCAGGCGTCGATCAGGCTGCCGAGCGCGCCGCGCACGAAGGCATGGCGAAAGCCCTGGGCCACGCAGAGCTTCTCGACGCCCTGCATCAGGTCTTCGTTGGGTCCGATGCGTGCGTAGGCCACGCGGCCCATGCGGCCGCGTTCGATCCGGTGGACTTCAGACATGACCGGCCCTCGCCTCGGGGCGCATCAGCGGCATGCGCGTTTCCTCGTCGTAGGCCACGCGCAGCTCGAAGCTGTCGAGCGCGGTCACGAGCACCGTGACCGGCACGCGGCCGACCACGCTGCGGTCGCAGAGGATGTGGCCGCCGCGCACCGCGCCGTCCGCCTCGCAGAAGGCGCCATGGCAATGGACCAGCGGCGCGTTCGACGCCGAGCGGCCCAGCGTGGCATTGCCGAAGATCAGCCGCGCGCCGCGCAGCGGCACCGGCGCGCCGTAGGTGGCGAGCACGCGGCCCGAGGGGTCGGGCAGGGCCATGCAGAAGCTCAGGCTCTCGAGGTCGCCGCCGAGCAGCGTCATCGAGGCGCTGTGCACCGCCTCGCGCGCCAGGGCCTCGACCAGGCCCTCGTGCAGGGTGCGGCCCACGGGCAGCGAAAGCCGGAAGTGCCGACCATGGTCGGCACGCATGTGGTTGATCCTCACGGGGCCGCTGGGCCCAGGGTGGACCACGGTCCTTGCTCGTGGCAGGGCCGTCGTCGACTGCTTGTTCACTTTGTCTCCTGACTGCGCGGCAGGGGGTAGGGCCGGCGCATGGCCGCGGAGTCTAGGAGCGCTGATCCATAGCAACAAATCTACAATTCAGATCGATTAATACAGGATTCAGATCGATGAAACTCCGCCACCTGCGCTGCCTGGTCGCCGTCGCCGAGGAACTGCACTTCGGCCGCGCCGCCGAGCGCCTCAATCTCTCGCAACCGCCGGTGAGCCTCGCGATCAAGGAGCTGGAGGAGGAACTGGGCGTCGCGCTGTTCGAGCGCAGCTCGCGCCGCATCGCGATCACGCGCGCGGGCGAGGAGGCCCTGCGCGACGCGCGCGCCGTGCTCGGCGGCATGGAGAGCCTGCGCCGCCATGCGAAGGACGCGGCGGCCGGCCTCAAGGGCTCGATCGCGGTCGGCTTCATCAGCCTGCCGGCCTACACCTTCCTGCCGCAGGTGCTGCGCGACTTCAACGAGAACCATCCCAACGCGAGCATCGCGCTGCGCGAGGGCATCACCGAGCAGATCCTGGCCGACGTGCAGTCGGGCCGGCTCGACATCGGCCTGATCCTGCAGCCGGCCGAGATGCCGCCGACGCTGGACTCGCGACTGGTGCAGAAGGACACGCTGATCCTCGCGCTGCCCGAGACGCATGCGCTCGCGCGGCCCGGCAGCGTGGCGCTCGAGCGCTTCGCGAGCGAACGCTTCCTGGGCTTCGAGCGCCACATCGGGCCGCAGATGTTCGACGCCATCGTCGCCACCTGCATGCGGCGCGGCTTCAGCCCGCGCATGTTTCCGGCGCGCCAGATGAACACCATCGTGAGCCTGGTCTCGGGCGGCGTGGGCGTCGCGCTGGTGCCGGCCTGCGTGAAGGCGCTGCATCGCGAGGGCGTGGTGTTCCGTCCGCTCAAGGGCGAGAAGACGCATGTCGACACGCTGGTGGTCTGGCGCAAGTCGGACGAGTCGCCGCTGCTCAAGGCCTTTCTCGCGCTGCTGCCGAGGCTGCGCGACTGACGCGCCGACTTTCTCGAAAGAATAAGGACGAGCGGCTGTTTCGCTCGGACGCTCGAGCCCTTATTCTTTTTCGCCAGCAGGCATTGCTCACGCAGTGAGCCCGCTTCGGGTGCGGAACAGGGAGGGAACGCACCCGCGCGTCCATGCGCCATCCATCACAAATACACGGTCCCGTCGAGGACCCGTGTGGACGCGAGTTGCCGATGCCCTTCGCGACGGTGCCGACCTGGCCTGCCGAACATCGGGCCAGGTCGGTGGACTTCATGGAATGCAGCACAGGACAACCCACATGACACCCGGTCTTCATACGGCGCCTCGGCGCCCGCGTCTTCGTCTCGCGCTCTGCGGGCTGATCGTGCTCGCACAGCTCGCGCCACCCGCGATCGCGCAGGGCACCGTCGACCCCGCGGCTGCACCGCCAGCGCAGCTCGAGCAGGGCCGCGTCTGGTCGGTGCGCGTGCCCTATGCGTCGCGCGAGGACATCCAGCGCCTGTCGCGCTGGATCGATCACATGCGGGTCGACAAGGTCGGCAACACCATCGCGACGGAACTCGACACGCGCGGTGTCGAACGGCTGCGCGGCATGGGCTACGCGGTCGAGATCGACGTGGAAGGCTCCGAGCGGATTCTCGGCTTCCAGCGCCAGCGGCAGCGGCAGCAACTGTTGAAGCTCGGCAAGCCCGGCGATCCGCCGTTCGGCGGCAATGCCGCCTGCTACCGCACGGTCGAGCAGGCCAACCTCGACATCGACGCGCTGGCCGCGCGCTATCCGAAGCTGGTCCGTGTCGCGCCCGTGGGACAGACCTGGGTGCAGACGCAGCTGCTGTCGTTTCGCAACGTGCTGATCAAGTACCTGCCACAGAGCGTCGTCAGCCTGATCGACTTCGACCTGCTGCCCGACAGCAAGGGCAATCCGTTGCGCGCCGTCGTCATCGGCAACCAGGATCGCATCCAGGAGAGGACCGTGCCGCGCATGGTGACCACCTCGTCGATCCATGCACGCGAGTACACGCCGGCCGAGATCTCCACGCGCTTCACCGAATGGCTCGTGAAGAACCATGGCATCGATCCCACGGCCACCTGGCTGCTCGACCACAACGAGTTCCACTTCATCCTGCATGCGAATCCCGATGGCCGCAAGCTCGCGGAGCAGGCCGTGCCGCAGGGTTTCGGCTCGGGATGGCGCAAGAACGTCAATCTCGCGGACGGCTATTGCAAGGCACCCGACGATCCGCTCATGTCCCAGTTCATGGGCCCCATCGAATCGGGCGTGGACCTGAACCGCAATTTCCCGTTCGGCTGGAACAGCACCAAGGGCGCGGGATCCAGCGGCGATGCCTGCGATGCGACCTTCCGCGGCACCTCCGCCGCGTCGGAGCCCGAGACCGCCGCCATCGTCAGGTACGTCGCGGGCACGCGCCAGCAGGACGGCAACTTCACGGGCGGCCTGCTGCGCGACCGAAGGACGGCCGCGGCCAACGACTTCGCGACCGGCGCGCCCGGCGACTACGAGGGCCTGTACATCGACATCCACAGCTTCTCGCAGCTGGTGCTGTGGCCATGGGGCATTCGGCGCGAGTCGCTGCGCGGCGACTCCAAGACGGCGAACGACGACGGCATGGCGGCCTTCGCCCAGCGCCTCGCCTGGTACAACGGCTACGCCGCCACGCAGATCATCGACTACGACACCGACGGCACGACCACCGACACCTTCTATGGCGAGCTCGGCGCGCCTTCGTTCACGATCGAGCTCGGCACCTCGTTCTACGAGCCCTGCGAGGAGTTCGAGAAGAACACCTTCCCGAAGAACGTGGCCTCGCTGCGCTATGCGGCCCGCACGCTGAAGGCGCCCTACCAGCTTCCGCTGGGGCCGGACGCCGCCGACATCCAGCTGTCGGCGGCAACGGTCCGTCAGGGCGAGTCGGTCACGCTGACCGCGACGATCGACGACGACCGGTACCTCTACGAACAGGGCGACAGCAGGCTGCCGGTCACCCGGCACGACCCGCAGCCCATCCAGGCCGCCAACGCCTACATCAACACGCTGCCCTGGGACGGCGCGGCCCGGGCGATCCCGCTGCGCGCCACCGCCGACACGGCCTTCGGCGCGGGGCCCAGGGTCAAGGTGTCGGGCGTGATCGACACCTCGGCCTTCATGCCGGGCAAGCACCTGCTCTACGTGCAGGGCATCAACCAGAAGGGCAGGGCCGGGCCGCCCGACGCGATCTTCCTCGAGGTGCGGCCAAGGATGCGCCGCAACCCTGCCCGCCCGGGCAGCCCGCGGCCTGAGGGCCGGCGTTCCGTTCCAGACACAGGGAGTCCTCATGCCGATCCAACCCGCGATCCTTGCGCGGCGCGCGTGCGCGCTGCTTCTTCCTTGCCTCTTGCTCAGCGCCTGCGGCGGTGGCGATGGAGGCAGCACCCGCATCCTGCCGGCAGTCATCGGGCCCGGCACCGGAACCATCGCGCCGGTGATCCCGCCGGGCACCGATGCGAACTGCAAGCCCTGAGGTCGCGGCCACATGCCACGGCCCTCGCCTCGTTTCCCCACGATCCACAAGGAGTGAAAGTGAAGAATGATGTTCGTCCGCGCCGCGTCGTGTCGGCCGCGAGGATCGGTTGCGTGCTGCTCTGCGGCCTCGTGCTCTGGGCATGCGGCGGTGGCGATGGCGCCAGGGTCGCGCCGTTCGCCGCGGCGCCGCCTGCAACGACCGACGGCACCGGCGTCGAACCCGCGGTGCCCATCGCTCCGGTCGGCCCCGCCGTGGTCCCGCCCTCGCTCGAAGGCATCGAGTACGCCGACATCGCGGGCCTCGCGGAGAAGGCGGCGCAGGGCGCCACTTCGCGCGACATGGTGGCCTACCTGCTGAAGCGCGTCGACATGCTCGACAAGCGCGGGCCCACCCTCAACGCCGTCATCGAACTCAATCCCGATGCGCTGGCCATCGCCGACCAGCGCGACGCGGAGCGCGCGAGCGGCAAGTCGCGCGGCCCGCTGCACGGCATCCCGCTGTTCCTCAAGGACAACATCGACACCGGCGACCGGATGCAGACCACGGCGGGATCGTTGGCCATGGTGGGACAGCCCGCGGCCAGCGATGCCTTCGTCGCCAGCCGGCTGCGCGATGCCGGCGCGATCATCCTTGGCAAGACGAACCTCAGCGAATGGGCGGGTTATCGCGACGGGGCCTTGTTCCCTGGCTGGAGCGGACGGGGCGGGCAGACGTCGAATCCGCATGTGCTCGACCAGAGTCCCTGCGGGTCGAGCACGGGCTCGGCCGTGGTGGTGGCCGCGGGCTTCGCGCCCCTCGCGGTCGGCACCGAAACCGAGGGTTCGATCCTGTGCCCGGCCGGAATGAACGGCATCGTCGGGATCCGGCCCACGCTCGGCCTGGTCAGCAGGGACGGCATCGTTCCGCTCGCGAGCACGCAGGACACGGCGGGGCCCATGGCACGCACGGTGCGCGACGCGGCGATCCTGCTGTCGGCGATGGCGGCCAGCGATCCGAAGGACGGGGCCACCGCCGATGCGCGCACCCACGCAGTGGACTACACGCAGTTCCTGCGGCCCGATGGGCTCGCGGGCAGGCGCGTCGGCTATCCCTCGGTCTTCCTCTCGGGCTACGGCGAGATCCTCTTTCCGGAGCTCCCGAAGGTCATCGACGCCATGCGAAGCGCCGGCGCCATCATGGTGGCGGTGGACCTGCCCGACGAATCCGGGCCCGAGGAAACGACACTGCTGTCGTACTACTTCGGCCGGGAACTCAATACCTACCTCGCCACCCGGCGCGGCATTCCCGTCAAGACCATCGAGGAACTCCAGGCCTTCAACAAGACCGCGCCCCTCGATCCCGAGGGCAAGCCCTATCCGCAGCGATCGATCGACGAGGCTGTCCAGTTGCTGAAGGCCGACGAGGCCGTCTACGAACGCAAGGCGCGGGAGCAGAAGGCGCGCGTCGCGGCCGAGATCGACCGCGTGCTGCAGGCCAACAACGTGGACGCCATCCTCACGCCGGCGCCCAGCGGTGCGATGGCCGGCTACCCCGGCATCTCGGTGCCCACCGGAATGAGCAGCCGCGGCACGCCGACCTGGATCTACCTCATCGGCACGCGCTGGAGCGAACCGAAGCTGCTGTCGATCGCCTACGGCTTCGAGCAGGCCACGAAGGCACGGCGCAATCCGCAGTTCCTGAAGACCCCGCCGCCGAATTGAGCGCGGGCCGGACCGTCTCAGTCCGCTGCCAGCAGCAGTTCCAGCGCGGTGACGACCGCCGCGGCGAACAGGCAGAGCCCGCTGCCGATGCGCAGTGCCTTGACGTCGCGTTGCTCGCATCCATCGCGTTTCGCCGCCCAGGCGGCATAGCCGATGCCCGCCGCGAGCACCAGCCCCATCCAGCCGCCGGCGCCGATCACCGGGCACCTCGCCGATGCGCGCAAGCCCGCGACGGCCGCAGGCGATAGCCGAGCCGCACGAGGCCGGGCGTGACCGCGATGCAGCGAAAGAGGAAGGGGCGTGGCATCGGCTGCGCGTGCAGCGTTCGATGCAGGGTCCGCAGGACCCGAAGGAGTTCGGCCATGGCAACACCTCGACAAGGTTGCAGGGCCGTCCCTCGGTGTGCGTCAGCGCCGAAGTCGTCCTCGGCGAGTCTCGATGCACGATGCATGGAGCGCGCCGAGGATAGCAGCCGCTTGCGCGATGCCTCGCGAATCGGCCTGTGCGCCGAACGGGTATGGCTCAGCGCGCCTCGGCCGCCCATGCGACGGCATCGGCGCCGGCCGGGATGCGCATCGGCGCCGCGGGATCGGTGGCCGCGCGCCACACGGCCTCGGCGACGTCGAGCGCATGGGTGGTCGGGGCGGACGTGTCCTGGAATTCCGCGAAGACTTTCCGCGCGAGCTCCGCATAGTCCTCGTGATCGAAGCCCGCCATGTTCGGCCGCGCGTTGTCGCCGAAGCGCGTCTCGGGCGAGCGGCCCGGCAGCACCAGCCGCAGCCGCACGCCCAGCGGCTCGAGCTCGATCGCCATCGACTCGGTGAAGGCATCGACGGCCATCTTGCTCGCGCGGTAGGCCGCGATCAGCGGCAGCGCCTTCAGCGTCACGCTCGAGGTGACGTTGACCACCACGCCCGCGCGGCGCTGCCTGAACTGGGGCAGCACCGCCTGCATCAGCGCGAGGGTGCCGAAGGTGTTGGTCTCGAAGAGCTGGCGCACGGTGGCCAGCGGCGTGAGCTCGGCCGGCGAGGCCGCGCCGAAGCCCGCGTTGTTGACGAGCACGTCGATGGGGCCGGCTTCTTCCACGGCGCGCTCGATGCTTCGTTGATCGGTGACGTCGAGCGCGAGCACGCGCAGGCGCGGCGATGCGGGCAGCAGGTCGGTGCGCGGGGTGCGCATGGTCGCGACGACCTGCCAGTCGCGCTCGAGGAAGTAGCGCGCGGTTTCGAGGCCGAAGCCCGAGGAGCAGCCGGTGATGAGAACGGTCCGGGTCATGGAGATCCTTGAGAAGGGGAGTGATCGATGCCTGACGATAGGTCGCCGGGTCCGGACTTGCTACGATCCCGAGTCCGAGTCTCATCAGGAATCGTCCGAACATGGTGGATCCCCTGGCCGAAGTGGTCATGCTGCTGCGGCCGAGCGCGCGCTTCTCCAAGCGCGTGTTCGGCGCCAGTCCCTGGCGCATCGAGCGCTCCGATGCGGGCGAACCCTTCTACTGCGTGATCCTCGAGGGCGGCTGCCACCTCGCGGTCGACCGGGGCGAAGCGCTCGAGCTGCAATCGGGCGACTTCGTGCTGGTGCCCGCCGCCCGGCACATCGCGCTCTCCAGCCTCGAGCCGCCACCGCCGGGCGTGCAAACCGCGCCGCCGGTGCCGCTGGGCAACGGCGAATTCAGGGTCGGCGATGCACGGGGTGCGATCGACCTGCGCATGCTCGCGGGCCACTGCAGCTTCGATTCGCCCGATGCCTCGCTGCTGGTGTCGCTGCTGCCGCAGTTCGTGCATGTGCGCGGCGAGGAGCGGCTCGCGATGCTGGTGCAGTTCGTGCGCGAGGAGTCGCACGAGCAGCGGCCCGCGCGCGAGCCCGTGCTGGCGCGGCTGCTGGAACTGCTGCTGATCGAGGCGCTGCGCTCCACCAGCGGAACCAACGCCTCGTCGGGACTGGCGCGCGGCCTCGCCGAGCCACGCCTCGCTGCCGCGATCCGCGCGATGCACCAGCGTCCGGCGCACGACTGGACGGTGGCCGAACTCGCGCACGAAGCCGCGCTCTCGCGCTCGACCTTCTTCGAGCGCTTCGGCCGCACGGTCGGCGTGGCGCCGATGGAATACCTGCTGGCCTGGCGCATGGCGCTCGCGAAGGACCTGCTGCGGCGCAACGCGGGCAGCGTGGCCGAGATCGCACAGCGCGTGGGCTACAACGCCGCGAACACCTTCAGCAGCGCGTTCGCGCGGCACGTCGGGCTGCCGCCGACGCGGTATGCGCGCGAGCACGCGGGCCTCGCGCAGCTGCCGGACGGCGCCTGAGCACGGCGTTCACGCCGTTTCGGCCGGCACGTAGACCACGCCCTCCATCAAGCGCCGCGCCGTGCGCTGAAGGCCCAGCGCCGTGAACCGCGGCTGCGCCGCACCGCGCTGCGCGACGACCTTGACCGCCATCACGCCCAGCGGATGGCCGATGCGCAGCACCTCGCCACGCAGTCGGTCGCCCGCGGCCGCATGGACCAGCGTGCCCGGAACGCGCGAGGCCGCCGCGGTGCAGATCGACCCCGTGCCCGCCATGCTGTCGTGGCACTTGCCGAGGAACACGAGGCGCGCGCGCAGGTCGCTGTCCTCGCACCCGGCCGGCGCCACGATCACGGCCAGCGGCAGGCCCGGCAGATGCACGTCGCGCCAATGCGCGTAGAGCCCGATGCGCTCGCCGGCCCTGGCCTGGATCTCGCCGATGGTCTCGATGAGCGCGCGGTCGCCGCCGATCGCGGGCGGCATCTCGTCGCCGTGGAGCCCGAGCGACTCGGCCGCGATGAAGACGCAGGGCGTGGCCGCATCGACGATCGAGACCCGCACCTCGCGTCCGTCCTCCAGCGCGATCGCATCGACCGGCTGGCCTGTCGGCAACAGGCGGCCCGTCTTGGCACCGAGCGTGTCGGTGTAGTCCATGAGGATCTCGGCCCCGGTACCCGGCACGCCCGCGATGGCGCAGTCGCCCGTCACGCGGGCCTTGCTGTTGCGCACCTGCACGCGCGCGACCAGCACGGTGCCCGTGTTCGTGTTGTGGATGCGCACCACGGTCAGCGGCTCGACCGCCTCGACCAGCCCCTCGTCGACCGCGAACGGCCCCACGGCCGAGGAGATGTTGCCGCAGTTGGCGTCGTAGCCGATCAGGTCGCGCTCCACGTCGCACTGCGCGAAGGTGTAGTCGACATCGGCATCGGGCCGCGTCGACGGACCGATCAGCGCCACCTTCGACGTGACCAGCCGCGAGCCGCCCATGCCGTCGATCTGCAGCGGGTCGGGCGTGCCCATGGCGCGCTTGAGGAAGGCGTCGCGCGCCGGGCCCGGCGGCGGCACGTGGCGCAGGTGGAAGAACAGCGCCTTGCTGGTGCCGCCGCGCATCAGCACGCAGGGCACGCCATGCTGTTCGCCGAAGGTGCTCGAATCGTCATGCACCATGGCTCACTCCGGCGTGACGCCCGCGGCGCGCGCGGCCTCGCCCCACTTGCGGTTCTCGGCCACCAGGAAGGCCTTGAGCTGCTCGGGCGATCCGCCCTCGAGTTCGCTGCCCGAGGTCTCGGCCGAGCGGATCACGTCGGGGCGGCGCTGCGCCTGGAGCAGCGCCTTGTTGAGTTTCTCGACCACGGCGGGCGGCGTGGCGGCCGGGGCCAGCACGGCGGTCCACGACGCGACCTCGAAGCCCGGATAGCCCTGCTCGGCGATGGTGGGAACCTGCGGCAGCTCCTTGTAGCGGCCCTTGCTCGACACGCCCAGCACCTTGAGCTTGCCCTGGCGCACCTGCGGCAGCACCAGCCCGCCCGCGTCCATCATCACGTCGATCTGGCTGCCGATGAGGTCGGTGAGCGCGGCCGACGAGCCCTTGTAGGGCACGTGCACGATGTCGGCGCCGGCCGCCTTCTTGAGCATCTCCATCGCGAGGTTGGCCGTGATGCCGCGCCCGCCCGAGCCGTAGTTGAGCTTGCCCGGATGGGCCTTGGCATAGGCCACGAGGTCGGCCAGCGTGTTGAACGGCGACGCGGCGGGCACCACCACGTAGAGCCGGCCCACGCCGTTGAGCATGACGGGCGCGAAGTCCTTGACCGGGTCGTAGCCGGGCTTGGCATAGATCGAGGGATTGATGGCCAGCTGGCCCGAGGTGCCCAGCAGCAGCGTGTAGCCGTCGGGTGCCGCGTTGCGCACGTCCTGCGCGCCAAGGATGCCGTTGGCCCCGGCCTTGTTGTCGACGAACACCGGCTTGCCGAGGATGTCCGCGAGCGCGATCGACAGGGCGCGCGCGCCGGTGTCCACGGTCTGTCCGGGTGGATAGCCGACGACGATGCGGATCGGCCGCGAGGGATAGGTGTCGCCCTGCGCCCATGCGAACGAGGGAGCAAGCGAGGCGGCGGTGGCCGCGGCCGCGCACTGCCCGAGGAAGCGGCGGCGGGAGGAATCGGTATGCATGAAGTCTCCTTTGGAATGTTGTTGGGGGAATCGACGAGGGCTCAGGCCGGGTCCAGCACCGACCGCGGCACCCAGGCCGTGCCGTCCATCAGGCGGCGTGCCGTGCGCGCGAAGCCCAGCGCCTCGAAGGCCAATGGCCGCGAAGCCTCGCAGCGCCCCTGCACGTCGACGCGCATCGCGCCGAGCGGATGGCCGATGTGCAGGCTGTCGGGCACGACGCGTGCGTCGATGCCGCGCGCCGCCGCATACACCACCGAGCCCTCGACGCTCGCGCAGGCGGCGGTGCAGATCGCGCCCGTGCCCGCCATGCTCTCGTGGCAACGGCCGTAGAACACCAGCCGCGCGCACAGGTCGACCTGCGCGGCCGTCACGGCGCGGCCCTGCGCATCGGCATAGGCGGTGGGCGGCGCGACGATCACGACCAGCGGCAGCGCGGGCGACACGCTGTCGGCCTCGCGCCAGTGGTCGCACAGGCCGAGCAGGGCGGCCGCGCGCGCACGCAGGGCCTTCAAGGTCGACAGCAGCGCGGCATCGGCATCGATCGCGTTCGGCAGCTCGGTGCCCGAGAGACCCAGGGCATCGGCCGCGACGAAGACGCAGGGATTGCCGACGTCGCAGAGGCTGACCTCGAAGCGCCGCCCATCGTCGAGCGCGATCTCGTCGCGCGCGCGGCCCGTGGGCATGCCGCGGCCGGTCTTGGCGCCGATGGTGGCGCGGTAGTCCATGAAGATCCGCGCGCCGGTGCCGGGCACGCCGGGAATCGCGAAGTCGCCGCGCACGCGCGCATGGCCGTCGGCCACGGGCACATGCGCCACCAGCAGCTTGCCGGTGTTCGTGTTGTGGATGCGCACGCGCGCCACCGGGCCTTCGGCGGGCACCAGCCCCGCATCGATCGCGAACGGCCCCACGCCCGCCGAGATGTTGCCGCAGTTGCTCGTGAAGACCACGCGGCCCTCGCCCGGCGGCACGATGCCGTAGGTGTAGTCCACGTCGGCCTCGGGATGCGTGGGTGGCCCGACGATCGCGAGCTTGGCCGTGACCAGCCGCGAGCCGCCGAGGCCGTCGATCTGCAGCAGGTCGTGCGCGCCGAGCAGCGCCATCAGCAGGCGGTCGCGCCGCGCGCCCGCGGGCGGCAGGTCGGCGGCGTTGAAGTAGAGGCCCTTGCTGGTGCCGCCGCGCAGCACGGTGCACGCCACGCCGACCTGTTCGCCCATGACTTGCATCGCCTCAGTCCTCGAGCGGGAAGCGCTTGACCAGCGCAGCGAGGCGCGCATCGTCCTCGCGGATCATGGTCTCGAAGTCGGCCGGGCTCGTGAAGGCCGGCTCCGCCCCCGCGACCGCCAGCGCCTCGCGCACATGGGCGTCCTTGCCGGCTTCGCGCGTGGCATCGGCGATGGCGCGCGCGATCGCGCTCGGCGTTCCCTTGGGCGCGAACACGCCGTACCAGGTCACCGAATAGGAGTCGGGCCAGCCGGCCTCGAGGCTGGTCGGCACCTCGGGCAGCGCCTGCGCGCGCCGTTCGCCGTTGGTCACGAGGATGCGCACGCGCCCGGCCTTGTGCAGCGGCATCGCGGCCGTGATGCCGGTGAAGGCCATCGTGAGATTGCCCGAGACCAGGTCGCCCACGATCGGCGAGGTGCCCTTGTAGTTGACGACCGCGAGGTCGCGCAGCTGGTAGTCGGCCGCGAACTTCTGCGCCCGCACCTTGGAGCTGTTCTCGCCGCTGCCCGCGTTGCAGGGCCTGGTGCGGCAATGGGCGATGAGCTCGGGCAGGGTCTTGAAGGGCAGGGTGGCCGTCATCACCAGCGCGGTCGGCGAGGTCGCCACCGCGGTCACGGGCGTGAGCCGGGTCACGGGGTCGATCGCTTTGAGGCTGCGCTGGTACTTCATCAGCAGCAGCGAAGGCACCTGAAACAGCAGCGTGTAGCCGTCGGGCGCGGCCTCGATCACGCGCCGGGTGCCGATCAGGCCGTCGGCGCCGCCGAGGTTCTCGACCAGCACCGGCTGCTTCCACAGCACCGACAGCCGGCTCGCGACGGCGCGCGCGGTGGCGTCGGTGCCGCCGCCGGGGTTGTAGGGCACGACCAGCGTGACCGGGCGTTGCGGCGCCCAGGCGGTCTGGGCCTGGGCCGAGGCGGCGCCGAGGCCGCAGGCCGCGCAGAGCGCGGGCAGCCAGCGGCGCGACAGCGAGCGAAGGGATGTGTCGAACATGAGAGGCGGTCTCCGGTGGTCAGGATTGCGGCACGGCAGCCGCCGGCCAGGCCCAGGGGCGGGCCGCGCGGTCGCGCGCCTGCCAGGCATCGACGGCGCCGCGCAGCTTGAGCGTGCGGCCGATGTCGTCCAGCCCTTCGAGCAGGGCTTCGCGGCGCAGCGGATCGACCTCGAAGGGCAGTTCGGCGCCGTCGGGCAGCGTGATGCATTGCGTGCGCAGGTCGACCTGCCACGGCCCCTCGGCGGTGCAGGCCGCATGGGCGCGCGCCAGCTCGGAGGGCGCGAGGCGGATCGGCAGCACGCCGTTCTGGAAGCAGTTGGCATGGAAGATGTCGCCGAAGCTCTCGGCGATCACGCAGCGGATGCCGCGCGCCAGCAGCGCCCACACGGCGCCCTCGCGCGACGATCCGCAGCCGAAGTTGCGGCCGGCCACCAGGATGGGGGCCTCGCGCCAGCGCGGCTGGTTGAGCACGAAGTCGGGGTCTTCGCTGCCGTCGGCGCGAAAGCGCAGGGCCTCGAAGGCCCACGGGCCGAGCGCGCCGCGCGCGAGGCTGGTGAGGCGCTCGATGCGCACGATCAGGTCGGTGTCGACGTTGTCGATGGAAAGCGGCGCCGCGGCGCCGCGCAGGAGGGTGAAGGGCTGCATGCTCAGAGGCTCCGTGGATCGGCGATGACGCCGGCCAGCGCGGCCGCGACGGCGCTGGCCGGGCTGGCGAGGTGGGTGCGCGCGCCCGGTCCCTGGCGGCCGACGAAGTTGCGGTTCGAGGTCGAGACCACGCGCTCACCCGGTGCCGCCTGCTCGCCATTGGCGGCCACGCACATGCTGCAGCCCGGCTCGCGCCATTCGAAACCGGCTTCGCGGAACAGCCGATCCAGGCCTTCGCGTTCGGCCGCGCGCTTGACGTTCTCCGAGCCCGGCACCACCCAGGCCCGCACATGCGAGGCCACGCGACGGCCGCGCAGCAGGGCCGCGGCCTCGCGCAGGTCCGAGAGCCGGGAGTTGGTGCACGAGCCGATGAACACGCGGTCCACGCGCTGGCCCTGCAGCGGCGCGCCGGCCGCGAGCCCCATGTAGTCGAGCGCGCCCTGCCAGGCCTGGCGCTGCGAGGCGTCGGTGGCATCGGCGGGATCGGGGATGCGCGCGTCGATGGCGATCGCATGCTCCGGGCTCGTGCCCCAGGTCAGCGTGGGCGCCACGGCGCTCGCGTCGATCCGCGCTTCGCGCGCGTAGACCGCGCCGGGGTCGCTCGGGAGGCTGCGCCAATACGCAACCGCTTCGTCGAAGCGTGCCTCGGGTGGCGCGAAGTCGCGGCCGCGCAGATAGGCCTCGGTCTTCGCGTCGGGCGCCACCATGCCGATGCGCGCGCCCAGTTCGATCGAGAGATTGCACAGCGTCATGCGCTGCTCGATCTCCATCGCGCGCACGGCTTCGCCGGCGTACTCCACCGCGAAGCCGGTGCCCGCGCTGGCGCCGAGCCTGGCGATCATCGCGAGCGCGAGATCCTTGGCGCCCACGCCCGCGCCCGGCAGCCCGTCGAAGTAAACGCGCAGGGTGCGCGGCCGGCGCAGCACCAGCGTCTGGCTCGCGAGCGCATGCGTGACCTCGGACGAACCCACGCCGAAGGCGATCGCACCGAGGGCGCCATTGGTGCAGGTGTGGCTGTCGCCGCAGATCAGCGTCATGCCGGGCTGCACGATGCCGAGTTCCGGCCCCATCACATGCACGATGCCCTGGCCGGGCTGGCCCAGGTCGAACAGGCGGATGCCCGCGCCGCGCGTCAGCAGCTTGAGGCCCTGGTACAGATGTACGCCGCCCGCGAAGCTCTGGCCGGTGCGGCCCGGCGCGCTCGAGACGGCATGGTCGGGCGTGGCGAAGGCCAGCTCGGGATTGCGCACCGGCAGGCCGCGCTCGGCCAGCTCGCGCAGGCCGGCGGTGCCCGAGAGGTCGTGCAGCAGGTGGCGGTCGATGTGCAGCAGGTCCCAGCCGTCGGGCAGGGGCTGGACCACGTGCGCGTCCCAGACCTTGTCGAACAGCGTGCGCGGCGCGGTGGCGGAGGGTGTCGTCATGGCCGTCATTCCGCCGCCTGGAAACGCGTGCGCAGCGCATCCCACTCCGCGGCGCCCAGGCGCCGGAAGCGCTCGGCCACGCCGGGCGCATGCGCCGAGCTCGGCGGCTGGCCCGTGCTGCGCAGGGCCGACAGCGCCTGTTCGCAGGCCGAGGCCGCGGCGCCGATCAGCAGGCTCGGCAGGATCGCGAGGCGATAGCCCATCTGCTGCGCCGTCGCGAGGTCGAGGTCGGGCGTCTTGCCACCGCGCACGATGTTGAGCAGGCACGGGCCCTCGACCCGCCGCGGGATCGCGGCCAGTTCCTCCATCGACTGCGCGGCCTCGACGAACACCATGTCGGCACCGGCGGCCAGCGCCTCGCGCGCGCGTTCCACCGCCTCGTCGAGCCCGAGCATCGCGCGCGCATCGGTGCGCGCGATCACCAGGAAGGCCGGGTCGTGCCGGGCGGCGAGGGCGGCGCGGATCTTGGCGACGAACTGGTCGCGCGGAATCACCTCCTTGCCGTCGAGGTGGCCGCAGCGCTTGGGCGCCACCTGGTCCTCGATGTGAAGCCCGGCCACCCCGCGCATCTCGTACTCGCGCACGGTGCGCGTCACGTTGAGCTCGTTGCCGTAGCCGGTGTCGGCATCGGCGATGACCGGCACGCCGACCGAGCGCGCCAGCACGCCCGCGGCCTCGGCCATCTCGTTCATCGACAGCAGGCCGTAGTCGGGAAAGCCGCGCGCGGCCGAGGCGCCGGCGCCGGTCATGTAGACGCAGGCGAAGCCGGCCGCCTCGACCATCTTCGCGGTCATGCCGTCATAGGCGCCGGGGGCGACGACGAGTTCGGGACGGGAGAGCAGCTGGCGCAGGTCGTGGGCGGTGGTCATGGAACAGGGCATCGAAGTGATTTGGTGATGACATCATAATACTATAACCTTTCGACGTTGTTAGGGTATGCCTGAATGGGCGGGCACAATCGGCCGAACGCGCGGGCGGCCCGCGCGGCCGAAGCACTGCTCTCCATGGACACACCGAACCCTTCCCAACTGCGCCGCGAACCCGGCACCGCGCTGCACCGGCAGCTCTTCATGGTGCTGCGCGACCAGATCGCCCGGGGCGCCTACGGCGTGGGCGAACTCATCCCGGCCGAGGACGCGCTGTGCGCCCAGTTCGACGTCTCGCGAATCACCGTGCGGCGCGCCGTGTCGGACCTGGAGCACCTGGGGCTGGTCGAGAAGCGGCCGGGCCGCGGCACCTTCGTGCGCGCCGTGCCGCGCGCGCAGCGCCCGCAGCCCTCGTTCGGCCTGATCGAATCGCTGGGCCGGCAGGCGCGCGAGACCGAAGTGACCGTGCTCAAGGTCGAGACCGCGCCGGCGCCGGCGACGGTGGCGCAGCAGTTGCAGCTGGAGGCGGGCGCGGTCGCCGTTCACGCCGTGCGGCTGCGTTCGGCGCACGGTACGCCGATGATGGTCACCGATGCTTGGGTGCCGCAGGAGGTGGGGCGCAACGTGACCGCCACCGAGTTGCAGAAGCGCGCCCTGTTCGAGATCCTGATGGCCGAGGGCATCAAGTTCGGTCGCGTGATCCAGGAGGTGACCGCCGTCGCGGCCGACCCCGTGCTCGCCGGCCTCCTGCGCGTGGACCTCGGCGCGCCGCTGGTGCGCCTGGTGCGGCTGCTGCACGACCGGCGCAAGCGGCCGGTGCAGCACATCACCATCCATTTCACGGGCGAGCGCAGCCGTGTGCTGATGGAAGTGCCGGCGGAGGCGGTGAACACGATGGGGGCGGGGCAGATCGTGCATGACCTGGAGTTGCCGCCGGGCTGAGGTGCCCCGGTCCAGGACGGCGCGCGCGAGGCCTTTGGACCTCAAAGGAATGCGCAAGTACGCGCGCCCCGATCTCATCGCCATCGCGCCGCCGGCGACCCACTCTGGAATTCCGTGGGGGCATCCGACACTTCGCTCATTCTTGTGTAACGGTGCCCTGGCGCCCGTCGCCGAAATCACGCCGACACTGGAGTCACTTTCCATTACTCGGCATCGTCAGCCTCCGCTCAGCGAGGCCTTGGCCGGAGCGCGGCACCTCCACCGGGTGCTTCTGTCATCTTCGGCAACAGCATGCAACCGCACAAAAACTGGCAGGTTGGCCGCCTAGCCCGACCAGTCACGGTCTGCACTGCCTAGTGCAGAAATGCGGTTTCGTCTATCGCCGGACGGCGCGCTTTCACACTTAACAAATTGTTAAGAACTGTCTTTCCAAGCCTCGCCACGCCCTCTTAAATGCGCCTCTTCGACCGGCTGGCGCGGGCCTTCGTCCGCGCGCATCGCTTCAAACCTGGTGTAGGTGTTTGGAATGACAAGTCCGATTCGTGCTCTTCGCATGCCATCGCCGCGGCGCCCGCGGCGTGCCTGGTCCAGGAACACGACGCGACGCCGGCCTGAACCGCCGCCGGTGGCCATCCGCCGCGCGGCATCCGCCTTCCCCGCCCCGGCACCGCACCCCGCGTGCGCGCGCCGCGCCACTCCCTCCAGCCCGATCTGAACCATGGCCAGAAAGACTCCCCGTCCCGGCAAGCGCTCCGTGCGCCCCGCGCCGCCGGCACCGTCCGATTCGCGCTTCGGCCTGCGGGCCATGGCGCTCGAGGCGCGCTACATGTTCGATGCCGCGGCGGTCGCCACCGGCGCGGAGGTGCTGGCGCAGCAGGCCGCCACCCAGCAGGCCGAGGCGGCGCTCGCCGACGCGGCGCGGCAGGCCGATCACGCGCCGCCGCCCGCGGCCGTGCCGCCGGGCCATGAGGCCCCCGCGGGCGAGGCGCCCGCCGTGGGCTCGGCCGCGCCCACCGAGCCGGCCGGCGGCCGCACCGCCGAGCTGCATGCCGACGCCGGTCCCGCGCACGCGGGCGGTGCGCCCTGGGGCGACGCGGGGCACGGCGCCAGCCTGGCCGATGCGCTGGCGGGCATGCAGGCGCCGCAGGAGCGCGGCGGCGCGCAGATCGTGTTCATCGATGGCGGCGTGGAGAACGCCGCCACGCTGCTCGCGGGCATCGATCCCTCGGCCGAGGTCGTGTTCCTCGACCGCAACAGCGACGGCCTGGCGCAGATCGAGCAGGCGCTGCGGGGGCGCACCGACATCGGCGCGATCCACATCCTCTCGCACGGCGACCCGGGCGAGATCCGGCTGGGCAACGCGGTCTACGACAACGCGGCGCTCTCGGAGCGCGCGGCCGATCTCGCGGCCATCGGCGCGGCGCTGGGCGAGGACGGCGACATCCTGCTCTACGGCTGCGAGACCGCCGAGGGGGTGGTCGGCCAGCAGTTCGCCAACAGCCTGGCCCGCCTCACCGGCGCCGACGTGGCGGCCTCCGACGACGTGACCGGCGCGGCGCGCCTGGGCGGCGACTGGAACCTCGAATACCGCGTCGGCCAGGTCGACACCGCGGTGGCGGTGGACGAACGCACGCAGGCCTTGTTCGACGGCACGCTCGACGCGGTGGCCAACACCGGCGCGGGCGCGGTGCTCGGCGTCTACGGCCGCGACATCGTGAGCATCGACGTCGCCACCGGCCGCGCCACCGTCATCACCTCGGTGCCCACCTCGGTCGGCGGCGTGCAGGTCGGCGGCACGGTCAACGCGCTGTCGCTCAACGCGGCGGCCGGGCTCATCTACTACTTCGACGGCGCCTCCACCAGTTCGCGCGCGCTGTTCGCCTACGACTACATCAACAACACCCACATCCTGATCGACTCCGACATCACGGATGCCGGCAGCGTGGTGGTGGCCGGCTCGCAGGGCGTGAGCGGCGGCGGCGCGGCCTTCGCCAACGGCACCATGTACCTGGGGGTGGAGAACGTGACCGGCGCCAACAGCGCCGACCGCATCTACCGGCTCAACTTCTCGACCGACGGCCGCACGATCACCGGCACCTCGGTGCTGGTCAGCGCGGTCTCGGGCGGCGCCGACTGGGGCGACCTCGCGATCGACACCGCCAACAACGCGCTGATCAGCGTGGGCAACAACGACAGCAACAACGGCAACGGCCGTTCGTTCGTGCGCTACGACCTCACGAGCGGCGCGCAGCTCACCAACGTGAGCTATTCCGCCAGCTCGATCCAGCTCGCGACCGCCTCCAACGGCAACCTCTATGCGCTGGGCGGCACCTCGATCCAGAACATCAACCCGCTGACCGGTGCGGTGATCTCCACGCTGAGCGTGACCACCGACGGCTCGACCGCCATCGGCGGCTCGGTGGCCGACGGCGCGGGCGCGGTACCGGCCACCGGTGTGATCGGCGACCGCATCTTCGACGACAACAACGGCGACGGCGCCTTCGGCAGCGGCGACAGCGGCATCGGCAACGTCACGGTGCAGCTGGTGGACGACGTCAACGGGAACGGCGTGGCCGACAGCGGCGAGCGCGTGCTGGCCACCGACACCACCGATGCCGGCGGCAACTACCGCTTCACCGGCGTGCTGCCCGGCGCCTACGTGGTGCGCGTGACCGACACCAACAACGTGCTGGGCGGCAGCGCGCCGCTCAACGGCGCGGCGGCGCGCGCGGTCTCGCTGGCCACCATCGGCGCGAGCGACCTGACGCTGGACTTCGCCTATGCGAAGAACCCGCCGATCATCGACCTGAACTCCAACATCCCGACCACCGACGTGGCGGTCAACGGCGGCTTCACCGGCGGCGGCACGGGCTGGACCTCGAGCGGCTCGACCACCTTCAGCAACGACCGCGCGCAGTGGACCTCGGACGTCACCAACGGCGCGCTCACGCAGTCGGGCTACACCGGCCTGCAGTTCGGCCCCGGCATCAACGGCGCGGCGCAGGTGGTGTTCGGCTTCAGCTGGAACAACAACGGCCTGCTGGGCATCGGCGACTCCAACGTCTCGGGCGTCTTCACCATCAGCGTGGGCGGCGTGGTCTACGCCACCATCACCACCGGCCGGTCGGGCTCGAACATCGCGACCGTCGAGTACTTCAACGGCGCCTCGGGCCCCAACAGCACCATCGCGGTCAGCACGCAGGGCACCTTCAGCTTCACCGACGTCACCATCAACCTGCCGAGCTCGGTGGCCAACAACGGCGCGTTGACCTTCAACTACGCGCCGGGCGGCGCGCTGCTGGTGGCGGCCGACGACGTGGCGATCGACAACGTGCGCGTGCTGACCTACACCGACGCCACGCCGGGGCGCGACTGGAGCGGCACCTTCACCGAGGACGGCACGGCGGTGTCGATCGCGAACCCGGCCGTCACCATCGTCGACAGCGACTCGGCCAACATGCTGTCGGCGCAGATCGTGCTGACCAACGGCCAGGCCGGCGACCTGATGCGCATCGGCGGCACCGCGCTCGCGAACGGCTCCACCGGCACCGTCAACGGCGTGACCTACACGGTGAGCGTGGCGGGCGGCGTCACCACCATCAACCTCAGCGGCTCGGCCACCAAGGCGGTCTATGCCAGCCTGATCCAGTCGATCACCTTCGAGAACACCAGCCAGAACCCCAGCGGCTCGCCGGTGCGCGACATCACGGTGACCGTGAGCGACGGCGCGTTCAACTCGAACACGGCCCACACGCTGATCACGGTGGTGCCGGTCAACGACGCGCCGGTGCTCGCCACCGGCTCGACCGTGAGCTACACCGAGAACGGCGCGGGCACCGCGGTCAACGGCGCGATCACCGTCGCCGACGTGGACAACACCACGCTGGCCAGTGCCACCGTGGCGATCAGCGGCAACTTCGTGGCCGGCCAGGACGTGCTGGCCTTCACCAACGTGCCCGCCACCATGGGCAACATCGCGGCCAGCTACAACGCCGCCACCGGCGTGCTCACGCTGAGCTCGGCCGGCAACACGGCCACGCTGGCCCAGTGGCAGGCCGCGCTGCGCGCGGTGCAGTACTCGAACAGCAGCGACAACCCCTCGACCGCGGCGCGCACGGTGAGCTTCACCGTCAACGACAGCGCGGCCAACTCGAACACCGTGGCCTCGACGGTCAACGTGATCGCGGTCAACGACGCGCCCACGCTCGCCACCGGTTCGACGCTCAACTACACCGAGAACGGCGCGGCCGCCGCGATCAACGGCGCCATCGTCGTCGCCGACCTCGACAACACCACGCTGGCGAGCGCCACCGTGGCGATCAGCGGCAACTTCGTGGCCGGCCAGGACGTGCTGGCCTTCACCAACGTGCCCGCCACCATGGGCAACATCACGGCCAGCTACAACGCCGCCACCGGCGTGCTCACGCTGAACTCGGCCGGCAACACGGCCACCGTGGCCCAGTGGCAGGCCGCGCTGCGCGCGGTTCAATATTCCAACACCTCGGAGGACCCCTCGTCGCTGGTGCGCACCGTGAGCTACACGGTCAACGACGCGGCCGCCAACTCCAACACCGTGAGCTCGACGATCAACGTCGCGCCGGTCAACGATGCGCCGGTCAACACCCTGCCGGCCGGCTTCACCACCAACGAGGACACCACCGTCGGCCTGACCGGCCTGCAGGTCAGCGACGTGGACGCGGGCAGCGGCAATGTGCGCGTCACCTTGAGCGTCCCCACCGGCTCGCTCACCGCGACCACCGGCAGCGGCGTCACGGTCACCGGCAGCGGCACCGGCACGCTGGTGCTCGAGGGCTCGCTGACGAGCATCAACGCCTACCTCGCGAGTGCCTCGCGGCCCAGCTACGTGCCGGCCGCCAACGCCAATGGCAGCGTGACGCTGACGATGACCACGAGCGACCTGGGCAACACCGGCTCCGGAGGCGCGCTCACCGACATCGACACCGCCACCATCACGATCAACTCGGTGGCCGACGCGCCTTCGGGCACCGACCGCACGGTCACGTTCAACGAGGACGGCACCTATACCTTCTCTGCCGCCGACTTCCCGATCACCGACGCCAACGACAGCCCGCCCAACACGCTGCAGTCGGTGATCATCACCACGCTGCCGCCGGCTTCGCAGGGCGTGCTGCGGCTCAATGGCGTGGCGGTCACGGCGGGGCAGAGCATTCCGGTGGGCAGCCTGGGTCTGCTGACCTTCACGCCGGCCGCCAACATCAACGGCAACGGCCTGGGCAGCTTCACCTTCCAGGTCGTCGACAACGGCAGCACCGCCAACGGCGGGGTGAACACCGACCCGACACCGAATACCTTCAGCTTCAACATCACGGCCGTCAACGACGCGCCCGTGGGCAGCCCCGACACCAACACCATCGCCGAGGACACGAGCGCCACCGGCAATGTGCTGACCAACGACAGCGACGTGGATGGCGACACGCTGAGCGTGACGCAGTTCGTGGTCAACGGCAGCACCTACACGGCGGGGCAGACCGCCACCATCAACGGTGTCGGCACGCTGGTGATCAACGCCAACGGCAGCTACACCTTCACGCCCGCGGCCAACTACAACGGTTCGCCGCCGGTGGTGACCTACACCGTGAGCGACGGCACGGCCACGGCGACTTCGACACTGACCCTGACGGTCACGGCGGTCAACGACGCACCCGTCAACACGCTGCCCGCGAACTTCACGACCAACGAAGACACCACGGTCGGGCTGACCGGACTGCAGGTCAGCGATGTGGATGCCGGCACGGGCAATGTGCGTGTGACCTTGAGCGTACCCACCGGCTCGCTGACCGCGACCACCGGCAGCGGCGTCACGGTCACCGGCAGCGGCACCGGCACGCTGGTGCTCGAAGGCTCGCTCGCGAGCATCAACGCCTATCTGGCGAGCGCCTCGCGTCCGAACTACGTGCCGGTTGCCAACGCCAATGGCAGCGTGACGCTGACCATGACCACGAGCGACCTGGGCAACACCGGCTCGGGCGGCGCGCTCACCGACATCGACACCGCCACTATCACGATCAATTCGGTGGCCGATGCGCCCTCGGGCGCCGACCGCACGGTCACGATCAACGAGGACGGAACCTACACCTTCTCGGTCGCCGACTTCCCGATCACCGACGCCAACGACAGCCCGCCCAACACCTTGCAGTCGGTGATCATCACCACGCTGCCGCCGGCTTCGCAGGGCGTGCTGCGGCTCAATGGCGTGGCGGTCACGGCAGGGCAGAGCATTCCGGTGGGCAGCCTGGGTCTGCTGACCTTCACGCCGGCCGCCAACATCAACGGCAACGGCCTGGGCAGCTTCACCTTCCAGGTGGTCGACAACGGCAGCACCGCCAACGGCGGCGTGAACACCGACCCCACGCCGAATACTTTCAATTTCAACATCACGGCGGTCAACGACGCGCCCGTCGGCAGCCCCGACACCAACGCCATCGCCGAGGACACGAGCGCCACCGGCAATGTGCTGACCAACGACAGCGACGTGGATGGCGACACGCTCAGCGTGACGCAGTTCGTGGTCAACGGCACGACCTATACGGCGGGGCAGACGGCCAACATCGCGGGCGTCGGCACGCTGACCATCGCGGCCAACGGTGCCTATACCTTCACGCCGGTCGCCAACTACAACGGTTCGCCGCCGGTCGTGACCTACACCGTGAGCGACGGCACGGCCACCGCGACTTCGACACTCACCCTGACGGTCACGGCCGTCAACGATGCGCCGGTCAACACGCTGCCCGCGAACTTCACGACCAACGAAGACACGACGGTCGGGCTGACCGGACTGCAGATCAGCGATGTGGATGCCGGCACGGGCAATGTGCGCGTCACCTTGAGCGTGCCCACCGGTTCGCTGACAGCGACGACCGGCAGCGGCGTCACGGTCACCGGCAGCGGATCGGGCACGCTGGTGCTCGAAGGCTCGCAGGCCGCCATCAACGCCTACCTCGCGAGCGCTGCGCGGCCGAACTACGTGCCGGTGGCCAATGCCAACGGCACGGTCACCCTGACGATGACCACGAGCGACCTGGGCAACACCGGCTCGGGCGGTGCGCTCACCGACATCGACACCGCGACCATCACGATCAACTCGGTGGCCGATGCGCCCTCGGGCGCCGACCGCACGGTCACGATCAACGAGGACGGAACCTACACCTTCTCGGTCGCCGACTTCCCGATCACCGACGCCAACGACAGCCCGCCCAACACCTTGCAGTCGGTGATCATCACCACGCTGCCGCCGGCTTCGCAGGGCGTGCTGCGGCTCAATGGCGTGGCGGTCACGGCAGGGCAGAGCATTCCGGTGGGCAGCCTCGGCCTGCTGACCTTCACGCCGACGGCCAACATCAACGGCAACGGGCTCGGCAGCTTCACCTTCCAGGTGGTCGACAGCGGCAGCACCGCCAACGGCGGCGTGAACACCGACCCGACGCCGAATACCTTCAACTTCAACATCACGGCGGTCAACGACACGCCGGTCGCGAGCAACGACACGCTCGCCGCCACCGAGGACACGCCGCTGACCATTCCGGCGGCCACGCTGCTGGGCAACGACACCGATGCCGATGGCGACACGCTGACCATCACCAGTGTGCAGGGCGCGGTCAACGGCACGGTGAGCCTGGTCGGCGGCAATGTCGTGTTCACGCCCGCTGCCAACTTCAACGGCGCCGCGAGCTTCACCTACACAGTGAGCGACGGCAACGGCGGCACCTCGACCGCCACCGTGACGGTCAATGTCGCGGCGGTCAACGACGCGCCGGTGGCCACGAACGACGTGGCGAGCACGCCGATCAACACGCCGCTGGCCAACATCCCGGTGCTCGCGAACGACACCGACGTCGACGGCGATGCGCTCACGGTCACCAGTGCCGCGCTCACGAACCCGGCGCAGGGCACGGTCACGGTCAATCCGAACGGCACGCTGAACTTCACGCCCGCCAACAACGTGACGGGCACGGTGGTCATCAACTACACCGTGAGCGACGGCAACGGCGGCACCGCCAGCGCGACGCTCACGGTCAACGTCGGCTCGAACACGCCGCCGAACAGCGCCAACGCCGTGGTCGCGGGCACCGAGGACACCACGGTCACGCTGGCCCAGTCGAACTTCTTCTTCAGCGACGCCGACGCCGGCCAGAGCCTCGCGGCGGTGCGCATCGACACGCTGCCGGCCAACGGCAGCCTGCGGCTCAACGGCGTGCCGGTGACCGCGGGCCAGGTGATCAGCGTCGCCGACATCGCGAGCGGTGCGCTGAGCTTCGTGCCGGCCGCCAACGGCAACGGCGCCACCTACGCGAGCTTCGACTTCTCGGTGCAGGACAGCGCGGGCGCCTTCGACACCACGCCGAACACCATCACCTTCAACATCGCCGCGGTCAACGACGCGCCGCAGGCGAATGCCGACAGCAACACCATCGCCGAGGACACGACCGCCACCGGCAACGTGCTGACCAACGACAGCGACGTGGACGGCGACACGCTGAGCGTGACCCAGTTCGTGGTCAACGGCACCACCTACACGGCCGGCCAGACCGCCACCATCGCGGGCGTGGGCACCTTGACCATCGCGGCCAACGGCGCCTACACCTTCTCGCCGGCCGCCAACTACAACGGCCCGGTGCCGGTGGCGACCTACACCGTGAGCGACGGCAGCGCGAGCGCCACCGCGACCCTGACGCTGAACGTGACGCCGGTCGACGATCCCTTCACCGACGCCGACGAGAACGTCAGCGTGAACGAGGACACCACGCTGACCGGCTCGGTGCTGAGCGGCACCACCAGCGTCGACGGCCCGGTGACCGTGACCGGCTTCAGCATCGCCGGCGATGCCACCGCCTACAGCGCGGGCCAGACCGCCAACATCGCGGGCGTGGGCACGCTGACGATCAACGCCAACGGCAGCTATACCTTCACGCCGGCGCCCAACTACAACGGCCCGGTGCCTGTGGTCACCTACACGATGACCGATGGCTCGAGCGGCGACACCTCGACGCTCACTATCACGGTGAATTCGGTGGACGATCCGTTCACCGATGCCGACGAGACGGTCAGCACCAACGAGGACACGGTGCTGACCGGTTCGGTCCTCACCGGAACCTCGAGCGTCGACGGGCCGGTCACGGTCACGCGCTTCAGCATCGCGGGCATCGCCGGCAGCTTCACCGCCGGCCAGACCGCCAACATCGCCGGTGTCGGCACGCTGGTGATCAACGCCAATGGTGCTTACACCTTCACGCCGGCCGCGAACTACAACGGTCCGGTGCCCGTCGTCACCTACACGATGACCGATGGGTCGAGCGGCGATACCTCGACGCTCACGATCACCGTCACGCCGGTCGATGACCCGTTCACCGACGCCGACGAAACCGTCAGCACCGACGAAGACACGACGCTGACTGGTTCCGTGCTCACGGGCACGACCAGCGTCGACGGCCCGGTCACGGTCACCGGCTTCAGCGTCGCGGGCATTGCCGGCAGCTTCACGGCAGGGCAGACCGCGAACATCGCGGGTATCGGCACGCTGGTGATCAATGCCAATGGTGCTTACACCTTCACGCCGGCCGCCAACTACAACGGCCCGGTGCCCGTCGTCACCTACACGATGACCGACGGCTCGAGCGGCGACACGTCGACGCTCACGATTTCGGTGACGCCGGTCGATGACCCGTTCACCGACGACAACGAAACTGTCAGCACCAACGAGGACACGACGCTGACCGGTTCCGTGCTCACGGGTACGACCAGCGTCGACGGCCCCGTCACAGTCACCGGCTTCAGCATCGCTGGCATCGCGGGCAGCTTCACGGCCGGCCAGACCGCGAACATCGCGGGTATCGGCACGCTGGTCATCAACGCCAACGGCTCGTACACCTTCACGCCGGCCGCGAACTACAACGGCCCGGTGCCCGTCGTCACCTACACGATGACCGACGGCTCGAGCGGCGACACCTCGACGCTCACCATCTCGGTCACCCCGGTCGACGACCCGTTCACCGACGACAACGAAACCGTCAGCACCAACGAGGACACGACGCTGACCGGTTCCGTGCTCACGGGCACGACCAGCGTCGACGGCCCCGTCACGGTCACGGGCTTCAGTGTCGCAGGCATCGCCAGCAGCTTCGCGGCGGGGCAGACGGCGAACATCACGGGCGTCGGCACGCTGGTGATCAACGCCAACGGCAGCTACACCTTCACCCCGGCCGCCAACTACAACGGCCCGGTGCCCGTCGTCACCTACACGATGACCGACGGCTCGAGCGGCGACACGTCGACGCTCACGATCACGGTCGATCCCGTGGACGATCCGTTCACCGACGCCGACGAGAACGTCAGCGTGAACGAGGACACGACGCTGACCGGCTCGGTGCTGACCGGCACCACCAGCGTCGACGGCCCGGTCACGGTCACGAGCTTCACGCTCGCGGGCGACGCGACGACCTACCTCGCGGGCCAGACCGCGAACATCGCCGGCGTCGGCACGCTGACGATCAACGCCAACGGCAGCTACACCTTCACGCCCGCGCCCAACTACAACGGCCCGGTGCCGGTGGTCAGCTACAGCATGACCGACGGGTCGAGCGGCGACACCTCGACGCTCACGATCACGGTCAATCCGGTGGACGATCCGTTCACCGACGCCGACGAAACCGTCAGCACCAACGAAGACACGACGCTGACCGGTTCCGTGCTCACGGGCACCTCCAGCGTCGATGGGCCGGTCACGGTCACCGGCTTCAGCGTCGCGGGCATCGCGGGCGGCTTCACGGCCGGGCAGACCGCGAACATCGCGGGTGTCGGCACGCTGGTGATCAACGCCAACGGCTCGTACACCTTCACCCCGGCCGCCAACTACAACGGCCCGGTGCCCGTCGTCACCTACACGATGACCGACGGCTCGAGTGGCGACACCTCGACGCTCACCATCTCGGTCACGCCCGTGGACGATCCGTTCACCGATGCCGACGAGAACGTCAGCACCAACGAAGACACGGTGCTCACAGGCTCGGTGCTCACGGGCACCAGCAGCGTCGATGGTCCGGTCACGGTCACCGGCTTCAGCATCGACGGCATCGCGGGCAGCTTCACGGCGGGCCAGACCGCGAACATCGCGGGTGTCGGCACGCTGGTCATCAACGCCAACGGCTCGTACACCTTCACGCCGGCCGCGAACTACAACGGCCCGGTGCCCGTCGTCACCTATACGATGACCGACGGTTCGAGCGGCGATACCTCGACGCTCACCATCTCTGTCACCCCTGTCGACGACCCCTTCACCGACGACAACGAAACCGTCAGCACCAACGAGGACACGACGCTGACCGGTTCCGTGCTCACGGGCACGACCAGCGTCGACGGCCCCGTCACGGTCACGGGCTTCAGCATCGCGGGCGTCACCGGCAGCTTCGCCGCGGGCCAGACCGCGACCCTCGCCGGCATCGGCACGCTGGTGATCAACGCCAACGGCAGCTACACCTTCACGCCGGCCGCCAACTACAACGGCCCGGTGCCGCTGGTCACCTACACGATGACCGACGGCTCGAGCGGCGACACCTCGACGCTGGCGATCACCGTCACGGCCGTGAACGATGCGCCGGTCGCCACCGACGACAGCAACACCACGGCCGAGGACGTGCCCGCCACGGGCAACGTGCTGGCCAACGACACCGACCTCGACGGCGACACGCTGACGGTCACCCAGTTCAGCTTCGGCGGCACCACCTATGCCGCGGGCCAGCTCGCCAGCATCGACGGCGTGGGCACGCTGACCATCGCGGCCGACGGCAGCTACACCTTCACGCCCGCGCCGAACTACAACGGCGCGGTGCCCGCCGCCACCTACACCGTGAGCGACGGCACGACCAGCGCGAGCGGCTCGCTCTCGCTCGCGCTCACCGCGGTCAACGACGCGCCTGTCAACACGCTGCCCGCCAGCTGGAGCACCGGCGAGGACACGCCGCTGCCGCTCACGGGCCTGCAGATCTCCGACGTCGATGCCGGCAACGACGCGATGCGCGTGACGCTCTCGGTGCCCGCGGGCACGCTCGTGGGCAACTCGGCCGGCGGCGTGACGGTGACCGGCAGCGGCACCGGAATGCTGGTGCTCGAGGGCTCGCTCGCCAGCATCAATGCCTACCTGGCCGGCGCCTCGCGGCCCACCTACCAGCCCGTGCCCGACGCCAGCGGCAACGTGGTGCTGACCATGACCACCAGCGACCTCGGCAGCACCGGCGCCGGCGGTCCGCGCACCGACACCGACACGGCCACCATCGCCATCGGCTCGATCAACGACGCGCCCTCGGGCAGCGACCGCACCGTGACGCTGGCCGAGGACGGCAGCTACACCTTCTCGGCGGCCGACTTCCCGATCACCGACGCGGCCGACACTCCCGCCAATGCGCTGCAGGCGGTCGTCATCACCACGCTGCCGCCGGCCGCCGAAGGCGTGCTCACGCTCGACGGCGTGGCCGTCACGGCCGGGCAGCGCATTCCCGTGGGCAGCCTGGGCCTGCTCAGGTTCACGCCCGCGGCCAACGTCAACGGCACGGGCATCGGCAGCTTCGGCTTCCAGGTGGCGGACGACGGCGGCACGGCCGGCGGCGGCCAGGACACCGACCCGACGCCGAACACCTTCAGCTTCAACGTCACCGCGGTCAACGACGCGCCGACCGCGGGCAACGACGTGGCCAGCACGCCGATCAACACGCCGCTGTCGAACATCCCGGTGCTCGCGAACGACGCCGACGTGGACGGCGACCCGCTCACGGTCACCAGCGCGACGGTGAACCCGGCGCTGGGCAGCGTGAGCATCAACGCCGACGGCACGCTGAACTTCACGCCCGCGAACAACGTGAGCGGCGCGGTGGCGATCAGCTACACCATCAGCGACGGCAAGGGCGGCACCGCCACGGCCACGCTGACGGTCAACGTCGGTGCCAACACGCCGCCGGTCAGTGCCGACGCCACCGTCTCGGGCACCGAGGACACGCCGCTGGTGCTCACGCGCGCCAACTTCGCGTTCACCGACAGCGACGCCGGCCAGACCCTGGCCAACGTGCGCATCGACACGCTGCCGGCCAACGGCACGCTGCTGCTCAACGGCAGCGCCGTGAGCGCGGGCCAGGTGATCACGGTCGCCGACATCGAGGCCGGGCGCTTGAGCTTCGTGCCGAGCGCCGACGGCAACGGCACGGGCTATGCGAGCTTCACGTTCTCGGTGCAGGACTCGGCCGGCGCCTACGACGCCGCGCCGAACACCCTGACGGTGAACATCGCGCCGGTCAACGATGCGCCGGTGGCCAACCCCGACACCGCCACCTTCGACGAGGACACGACCGCCACCGGCAACCTGCTGGGCAACGACTTCGATGCCGACAACGACACGCTGACGGTCACGCAGTTCAGCTTCGGCGGCACCAGCTACGCGCCGGGCCAGACCGCCACGCTGGCGGGCGTGGGCAGCCTGACGGTGGCGGCCAACGGCAGCTACAGCTTCGTGCCGGCGCCCAACTACAACGGCCCGGTGCCGGTGGTGGGCTACACGGTGAGCGACGGCAGCGCGAGCGCGAACTCGACCCTCACGCTGCAGATCACGCCGGTCGACGATGCCTTCACGGACGCCAGCGAGAACGTCTCGACCGGCGAGGACACGCCGCTGTCGGGCTCGGTGCTCACGGGCACCACCAGCGTCGACGGGCCGGTCACGGTCACC
This sequence comes from Variovorax sp. ISS6, assembly GCF_056523145.1. Taxonomy (NCBI): domain Bacteria; kingdom Pseudomonadati; phylum Pseudomonadota; class Betaproteobacteria; order Burkholderiales; family Comamonadaceae; genus Variovorax; species Variovorax sp. ISS6. The sequence goes on along the minus strand of NZ_JAWRZC010000002.1, from coordinate 284,273 downwards.
GGCTTCAGCATCGCGGGCATCGCCGGCAGCTTCACGCCCGGCCAGACCGCGGCCATCCCGGGCGTCGGCTCGCTGTTCATCGATGCCGACGGCAGCTACACCTTCACGCCGGCCGCCAACTTCAACGGGCCCGTGCCCGTGGTGACCTACACGATGACCGACGGCTCGAGCAGCGACAGCTCGACGCTGACCATCACCGTCACCGCGGTCAACGACGCACCCGTGGCCGGCAACGACACGGTCTCGGCCACCGAGGACACGCCGCTGACCATTCCCGCGGCCACGCTGCTGGGCAACGACACCGACGTCGACGGCGACACGCTGACCATCACCAGCGTGCAGGGCGCGGTCAACGGCACGGTGAGTCTGGTCGGCGGCAACGTGGTGTTCACGCCCAACGCCAACTACAACGGCCCGGCCAGCTTCAGCTACACGGTCAGCGACGGCAATGGCGGCAGCTCGACCGCCACCGTGACCGTCAACGTCGCCGCGGTCAACGACGCGCCGGTGGCCACTGCCGACACCGCCACCCTCGACGAGGACAGCAGCGCCGGCGGCAACGTGCTGGCCAACGACAGCGACGTCGACGGCGACACGCTGCGGGTGACGCAGTTCAGCATCGGCGGCGTGAGCTACGGCGCCGGCCAGACCGCGGTGATCGCGGGTGTCGGCACGCTGCGGATCGACGCCGACGGCGGCTACGCCTTCGTGCCGGTGGCCAACTACAACGGCCCGGTGCCGGTCGCCACCTATGCCGTGACCGACGGCACCGCCACCTCGACCGCGACGCTCACGCTGCAGGTCACGCCGGTGACCGACGGCTTCAGCGACGCGAGCGAGAGCGTCTCGACCAACGAGGACACGCCGCTGTCGGGCTCGGTGCTCACGGGCACCAGCAGTGTCGACGGCCCGGTCGCGGTCACGGGCTTCACGATCGGCGCGACCAGCTATGCGGCGGGCGACACTGCCACCATCGCCGGCATCGGCACGCTGACCATCGCGGCCGACGGCAGCTACACCTTCACGCCCGCGGCCAACTACAACGGCCCGGTGCCGGTCGTCGGCTACACGGTGAGCGACGGCACCAGCACCGACAGCTCGACGCTGACCATCAGCGTCACCGCGGTCAACGACGCGCCGGTGGCCGGCAACGACACGGTCGCGGCCACCGAGGACACGCCGCTGACCATTCCCGCGGCCACGCTGCTGGGCAACGACACCGATGTCGACGGCAACATCCTGACGATCACCAGCGTGCAGGGCGCCATCAACGGCACGGTGAGCCTCGTCGGCGGCGACGTGGTGTTCACGCCCGCGCCCAACTACAACGGCCCGGCCAGCTTCACCTACACGGTGAGCGACGGCAATGGCGGCACCTCGACCGCGACCGTGACGGTGAATGTCGCGGCCGTCAACGACGCGCCCACCGCGGGCAACGACGTGGCGAGCACGCCGATCAACACGCCGCTGGCGAACATCCCGGTGCTGGCCAACGACAGCGACGTGGACGGCGATGCGCTCACCGTCACCGGCGCCACGCTCGCCGATCCCTCGCAGGGCACGATCACGGTCAACCCGAACGGCACGCTGAGCTTCACGCCCGCCACCGACGTGACGGGCGCGGTGCGCGTGAACTACACCGTGAGCGACGGCAACGGCGGCACGGCCACGGCGACGCTGACGATCAACGTCGGCGCCAACACGCCGCCGCAGAGCGCGAACGTCACGGTCGACGGCACCGAGGACACGCCGCTGACCCTGACCACGGCCGACTTCCCATTCACCGATGCCGATGCCGGCCAGCGGCTCGCGAACGTGCGCATCGACAGCCTGCCGGCCAACGGCACGCTGCTGCTCAACGGCGTGGCGGTGACGGCCGGCCAGCTGGTCTCGGCCGCCGACATCGCCAGCGGCGCGCTGAGCTTCGTGCCGGGCGCCAACGGCAACGGCACCGGCTATGCGAGCTTCACCTTCTCGGTGCAGGACAGCGCCGGCGCCTTCGACACCGCGCCGAACACGATCAGCATCGACATCGCCGCTATCAACGACGCGCCGGTGGCGAATCCCGACAGCATCACCATCGCCGAGGACACGACCGCCACCGGCAACGTGCTGGGCAACGACAGCGACGTCGACGGCGACACGCTGAGCGTGACCCAGTTCGTGGTCGGCGGCAGCACCTACACGGCCGGCCAGACCGCCACGCTCGCTGGCGTCGGCACGCTGACCATCGCCGCCAACGGTGCCTACACCTTCACGCCGGCGCCCGACTACAACGGCCCGGTGCCCGTGGCCACCTACACGGTGAGCGACGGCAGCGCCACCGCCAGCTCGACGCTCACCATCGCCGTGACACCGGTCGACGACGCCTTCACCGACGCCGACGAGAACGTGCGCGTCAACGAGGACTCGGTGCTCACGGGCTCGGTGCTCGCGGGCACCAGCAGCGTCGACGGCCCGGTCACGGTCACCGGCTTCACCATCGGCAGCACCAGCTACGCCCCGGGCGACACCGCCACCCTCGCGGGCGTCGGCACGCTGACCATTGCCGCCAACGGCAGCTACACCTTCACGCCGGCACCCAACTACAACGGCCCGGTGCCGGTCGTCACCTACACCATGACCGACGGCTCGAGCAACGACAGCTCGACGCTGACCATCGTGGTCGACCCGGTGGACGACGCCTTCTCGGACGCCGACGAGAGCGTGACCACGCCCGAGGACACGCCGGTCTCCGGCTCGGTGCTCGTGGGCACCAGCAGCGTCGACGGCCCGGTCACGGTCACCGGCTTCGCGATCGGCGCGGCCAGCTACGCCGCGGGCGACACCGCCACCATCGCGGGCGTCGGCACGCTGACCATCGCCGCCGACGGCAGCTACACCTTCACGCCGGCCGCCAACTTCAACGGCCCGGTGCCGGTCGTCAGCTACACCCTGACCGACGGCTCGAGCGGCGACAGCTCGACGCTGACCATCGTCGTCACCGCGGTCAACGACGCGCCCGTGCCGGCCGCCGACACCGGCAGCACGGCCGAGGACACGCCGCTCGCCGGCAACGTGCTGGCCAACGACACCGACGTCGACGGCGACACGCTGGTCGTCACCGGCTTCAGCGTCGACGGCAACAGCTACGCGGCCGGCCAGACCGCCACCCTCGCGGGCGTCGGCACGCTGACCATCGCCGCCGACGGCAGCTACAGCTTCACGCCGGCCGCCGACTTCAACGGCAGCGTGCCGGTGGCGAGCTACACGGTCAGCGACGGCACGGCCAGCGCGAGCGCCACCCTGACGCTGACGGTCGGGGCCGTCAACGACGCGCCGGTCAACACGCTGCCCGCGGGCTGGAACACCAGCGAGGACACGCCGGTGGGCCTGACCGGCCTGCAGGTCTCGGACGTGGATGCCGGCGGCGCGCCGGTGCGCGTCACCCTGAGCGTGCCCAGCGGCACCCTGACGGCCGCCTCGGGCGGCGGCGTGACAGTGACCGGCAGCGGCACCGGCGAGCTGGTGCTCGAGGGCTCGATCGCGAGCATCAACGCCTACCTGGCCGGCGCGGCGCGGCCCGACTACCGGCCGGTGGCCAATGCCGACGGCAACGTGGTGCTGACCATGACCACCAGCGACCTCGGCAACACCGGCGCCGGCGGTCCGCGCACCGACACCGACACTGCGGTGATCGCGATCGCTCCGGTCAACGACGCGCCCTCGGGCGTCGACCGCACGGTCACCATCGGCGAGGACGGCAGCTACACCTTCTCGGTGGCCGATTTCCCGTTCTCCGATGCCGCCGACAGCCCGGCCAACGGCCTGCAGGCGGTGGTCATCACCACCTTGCCGCCGGCCGCCGAGGGCGTGCTCACGCTCAATGGCGTGGCCGTGACCGAGGGCCAGGTGATCGCGGCCGGCAGCCTCGGCCAGCTGCGCTTCACCCCGGCCGCCAACGTGAACGGCAGCGGCATCGGCGCCTTCGGCTTCCAGGTGGTGGACGACGGCGGCACGGCCAACGGCGGCCAGAACACCGACCCGGTGCCCAACACCTTCCGCTTCGACGTCACGCCCGACAACGACGCGCCGGTGGCCAACCCCGACACGGTGGCCGCGACCGAGGACACGCCGCTGACGATTCCCGCGGGCACGCTGCTCGCGAACGACACCGACGTCGACGGCAACCCGCTGACCATCACCAGCGTGCAGGACGCCACCAACGGCACGGTGAGCCTGGTGGGCAACAACGTGGTGTTCACCCCGAACGCCAACTACAACGGCCCGGCCAGCTTCACCTACACGGCGAGCGACGGCAACGGCGGCAGCTCGACCGTGACCGTCACGGTCAATGTCGCGGCCGTCAACGACGCGCCCGATGCCGCGAACGACGTGGCGAGCACGCCGATCAACACGCCGCTGGCCAACATCCCGGTGCTGGCGAACGACATCGACGTGGACGGCGACAGCCTCACGGTCACGGGCGCCACGCTGAACGATCCCGCGCAGGGCACGGTCAGCGTCAACGGCGACGGCACCCTGAACTTCACGCCGGCCAGCAACGTGAGCGGGCCGGTGGTGATCACCTACACGGTCAGCGACGGCAAGGGCGGCACCGACACCGCGACGCTCACGGTCAACGTGGGGGCCAACACGCCGCCGACCAGCGCCGACGCCACGATCGCCGGCACCGAGGACACGCCGGTCGTGCTGGCCACGGCCAACTTCGCGTTCACCGACAGCGACGCGGGCCAGACCCTGGCGAACGTGCGCATCGACACGCTGCCGGCCAATGGCACGCTGCTGCTCAACGGCGTGGCGGTGACGGCCGGGCAGCTGGTCTCGGCCGCCGACATCGCCGCCGGCCGCCTGAGCTTCGTTCCCGGTGCCAACGGCAACGGCACGGGCTATGCGAGCTTCACGTTCTCGGTGCAGGACTCGGCCGGCGCCTTCGACGCGACGCCGAACACCATCCGCTTCGACATCGCGGCGGTCAACGACGCGCCGGTGGCCAACCCCGACACGGTGGCCGCGACCGAGGACACGCCGCTGACGATTCCCGCGGGCACGCTGCTCGCGAACGACACCGACGTCGACGGCAACCCGCTGACCATCACCAGCGTGCAGGACGCCACCAACGGCACGGTGAGCCTGGTGGGCAACAACGTGGTGTTCACCCCGAACGCCAACTACAACGGCCCGGCCAGCTTCACCTACACGGTGAGCGATGGCCAGGGTGGCACCTCGACGGTCACCGTGACCGTCAATGTCGCGGCCGTCAACGACGCGCCGATCGTCAACCCCGACAGCGTGACCGTGCCCGAGGACACGGTGGCCACCGGCAACGTGCTGGCCAACGACAGCGACGTGGAGGGCACGCCGCTGGTGGTGACCGAATACACCGTCGACGGCAACACCTACGCCGCGGGCGACACGGCCACGCTGGCCGGCATTGGCGCGCTGGTGATCAATGCCGACGGCAGCTGGCGCTTCACGCCGGCGGCCAACTACAACGGCCCGGTGCCGGTCGCGAGCTACCTCGCGAGCGACGGCAGCCTGGTCTCGAGCTCGACGCTGTCGATCGTCGTCTCGGCGGTCAACGATGCGCCGGTGGGCAATGCCGACACCGGCACGCTGGCCGAGGACGGCAGCGCCAGCGGCAACGTGCTGGCCAACGACAGCGATCCCGACGGCGATGCGCTGAGCGTCACCGGCTTCAGCATCGGCGGCACCAGCTACCTGGCCGGCGAGAGCGCGAACATCGCAGGGGTGGGCACGCTGGCGATCAACGCCGACGGCAGCTGGCTCTTCACGCCCGCGCCCAACTACAACGGCCCGGTGCCCGAGGCCACCTACACGCTGAGCGACGGCACGGCCAGCGCCACCGCGACGCTGAGCCTCACGGTCACGCCGGTGAACGACGCGCCGGTGGCCGGCAACGACGTCGCGAGCACGCCGATCAACGTGCCGCTCGCCAACATCCCGGTGCTGGCCAACGACAGCGACGTGGATGGCGACCCGCTCGCCGTCACCAGCGCCACGGTGGATCCGGCGCGCGGCACGGTCTCGATCAACCCCGACGGCACGCTGAACTTCACGCCGGCGGCCAACGTGACGGGCGCGGTCGTCATCGGCTACACCGTGAGCGACGGCAAGGGCGGCACGGCGAACGCCACCCTGACCGTGAACGTGGGCGCGAACACGCCGCCCACCAGCGCCGATGCCACGGTGGCCGGCACGGAAGACACGCCGGTGGTGCTGGGCACCGCCAATTTCGCGTTCACCGATGGCGATGCGGGCCAGACGCTCGCCAACGTGCGCATCGACACGCTGCCGGCCAACGGCACGCTGCTGCTCGATGGCGTGGCGGTCGGTGCCGGGCAGGTCATTTCCGCCGCGGACATCGCGGCGGGTCGCCTGAGCTTCATGCCGGGCGCCAACGGCAACGGCACGGGCTACGCGAGCTTCACCTTCTCGGTGCAGGACTCGGCCGGCGCCTTCGATGCGACGCCGAACACGATCAGCTTCGACATCGCGGCGGTCAACGACGCGCCGGTGGCGAACCCCGACACGGTGACGGCCGTCGAGGACACGCCGCTGAGCATTCCGGTCGGCACGCTGCTCGCCAACGACACCGACGTCGACGGCAACCCGCTGACCCTCACGAGCGTGCAGGACGCCACCAACGGCACGGTGAGCCTGGTGGGCGGCAATGTGGTGTTCACGCCCAACGCCAACTACAACGGCCCGGCCAGCTTCAGCTACACCGTGAGCGACGGTCAGGGCGGCACATCGACCGTCACTGTCACGGTGAACGTCGGCGCCGTGAACGACGCGCCAGTGGCCGGCAACGACATCGCGAGCACGCCGATCAACGTGCCGCTCACGAACATCCCGGTGCTGGCGAACGACAGCGATGTCGACGGCGACAGCCTCACCGTGACCAGCGCGACGCTGAACAACCCGGCGCAGGGAACAGTCAGCATCAACGCCGACGGCACCCTGAACTTCACCCCCGCGGCCAACGTCAGCGGCCCGGTCGTCATCGGCTACACCGTGAGCGACGGCAACGGCGGCACCGCGAACGCGACGCTGACCGTCAATGTCGGCGCCAACACGCCGCCGACCAGTGCCGACGCCACCATCGCCGGCACCGAAGACACCCCGGTCGTGCTCGGTACCGCCAATTTCGCCTTCACCGACGCCGATGCCGGCCAGACGCTGGCCGCGGTGCGCATCGACACGCTGCCGGCCGACGGCACGCTGCTGCTCAACGGCGTGGCCGTGACGGCCGGTCAGGTCGTCTCCGCTGCCGACATCGCCGCGGGCCGCCTGAGCTTCGCTCCTGGCGCCAACGGCAACGGCACGGGCTACGCGAGCTTCACGTTCTCGGTGCAGGACTCGGGCGGCGCCTTCGACGCCGCGCCGAACACGATCCGCTTCGACATCGCCGCGGTCAACGACGCGCCCGTGGCGGCGCCCGATGCCATCACCACGCCCGAGGACACGGTTGCGACCGGCAACGTGCTGGGCAACGACACCGACGCGGACGGCGACACGCTCACGGTCACCCAGTTCACGATCGACGGCGCCACCTACACGGCCGGCCAGACCGCCACGCTCGCGGGCATCGGCACGCTGCGCATCGCGGCCGACGGCGGCTACGTCTTCACGCCCGCGCCCGACTACAACGGCCCGGTGCCGGTCGCGACCTACGCCGTCAGCGACGGCAGCGCGACCGCGACGGCCACGCTGACCATCGCGGTCGCGCCGGTCAACGACGCGCCGGTGGCCAGCCCCGACACCGCCACCGTGGCCGAGGACACGCCGGCCACCGGCAACCTGCTGGGCAACGACAGCGATGCGGACGGCAACACGCTCGCCGTCACCGGCTTCACCGTCGCGGGCGACACCACCGCCTATGCCGCCGGCGACACCGCCACGCTCGCGGGCATCGGCAGCCTGCTGATCCGCGCCGACGGCAGCTATGTCTTCACGCCCGCGGCCAACTACAACGGCCCGGTGCCGGTCGTCACCTACACCGTGAGCGACGGCAGCGCGAGCGCGACATCGACCTTGACGATCGGCGTGACGCCGGTCAACGACGCACCGGTGGCCGGCGACGACATCGCAAGCACGCCGATCAACACGCCGCTGACGAACATCCCGGTGCTCGCGAACGACGGCGATGTCGACGGCGACGCGCTGACGGTCACGAGCGCGACGCTGGACAACCCGGCGCAGGGCACGGTGTCGATCAACCCCGACGGCACGCTGAACTTCACGCCCGCGGCCAATGTCAGCGGCGCGGTCGTGATCCGCTACACCGTGAGCGACGGCAACGGCGGAACCGACACCGCGACCCTGACGGTCAACGTGGGCGCGAACACGCCCCCGGCCAGCGCCGACACCACGGTCGCCGGCATCGAAGACACGCCGGTGGTGCTGGGCACCGCGAACTTCCCCTTCACCGACGGCGACGCGGGCCAGACCCTGGCCGCGGTGCGCATCGACACCTTGCCGGCCGACGGCACGCTGCTGCTCGATGGCGTGGCCGTGACCGCGGGCCAGGTCGTCTCGGCCGCCGACATCGCGGCGGGCCGCCTGAGCTTCGTGCCCGGCGCCAACGGCAACGGCACGGGCTACGCGAGCCTGCGCTTCTCGGTGCAGGACAGCGCGGGCGCCTTCGACGCCACGCCGAACACGCTGAGCTTCGACATCGCCGCGGTCAACGACGCGCCGGTGGCCAATGCCGACACCGCCACCGTGACCGAGGACACGCCCGCCAGCGGCAACGTGCTGACCAACGACAGCGACGTGGACGGCGACACCCTCGCCGTGACGGGCTTCAGCATCGCGGGCGACGCCACCGTCTACCTGCCGGGCCAGACCGCGACGATCTCGGGCGCGGGCAGCCTGACGATGAACGCCGACGGCAGCTACAGCTTCACGCCCGCGGCCAACTACAACGGCCCGGTGCCGGTCGTGAGCTACACCGTCGCCGACGGCAAGGGCGGCAGCGCGAGCGCGACCCTGACGCTGAACGTCAGCGCCGTCAACGACGCGCCGGTGGCCAACCCCGACAGCGCCAGCACCGCCGAGGACACGCCGGTGTCGGGCAACCTGCTGGGCAACGACAGCGATGCCGACGGCGACGCGCTAGCGATCACGGGCTTCAGCGTCGGCGGCACCGCCTATGCGCCGGGGCAGACCGCGACCCTCGACGGCGTCGGCACGATCACCGTCGGCGCCAACGGCGCCTACAGCTTCACGCCGGCCGCGAACTTCAACGGCGCGGTGCCGGTCGTGACCTATACCGTGAGCGACGGCAACGCCAGCGCGAGCTCGACCCTCGCCATCGCCGTGACGCCGGTCAACGACGCGCCGGTGGCCGGCAACGACCTCGCGAGCACGCCGATCAACACGCCGCTGGCGAACATCCCGGTGCTGGCCAACGACAGCGATGTCGATGGCGACAGCCTCACGGTCACGATCGCCACGCTGGACAACCCGGCCCAGGGCACGGTGTCGATCAATGCCGACGGCACCTTGAACTTCACGCCGGCCAGCAACGTGACCGGCCCGGTCGTCATCCGCTACACGGTGAGCGACGGCAACGGCGGCACCGCCACGGCCACGCTCACCGTCAACGTGGCGGCCAACACGCCGCCGCAGAGCGCCGACGCGACGGTATCGGGCACCGAGGACACGCCCGTGGTGCTGGGCCTGGGCAACTTCGCCTTCAGCGACGCCGACGCGGGCCAGAGCTTCGCCAATGTGCGCGTCGACACGCTGCCGGCCAACGGCACGCTGCTGCTCGACGGCGTGGCCGTGACGGCGGGACAGGTCGTCTCGACGGCCGACATCGCCGCGGGGCGGCTGAGCTTCGTGCCGGGCGCCGATGGCAACGGCACGGGCTACGCGAGCTTCACTTTCTCGGTGCAGGACTCGGCCGGGGCCTTCGACACCTCGCCGAACACGATCACGTTCGACATCGCGGCGGTCAACGACGCGCCGGTCGCGAACCCCGACACGGTGACGGCCGTCGAGGACACGCCGCTGAGCATCCCGGTCGGCACGCTGCTGGCCAACGACTCCGACGTCGACGACAACCCGCTGACCCTCGTCAGCGTGCAGGACGCGACCAATGGCACGGTGAGCCTGGTCAACGGCAACGTGGTCTTCACGCCGGCCGCCAACTACAACGGGCCGGCGAGCTTCAGCTACACCGTCAGCGACGGGCAGGGCGGCACCTCGACGGTGACGGTGACCGTGAATGTGGGCGCGGTCAACGACGCGCCGGTGGCCGGCAACGACATCGCGAGCACGCCGATCAACACGCCGCTGGCGAACATTCCGGTGCTGGCGAACGACAGCGATGTCGATGGCGACTCGCTGACGGTCACGAGCGCGACGCTGAACAACCCCGCGCAGGGCACGGTCAGCATCAACGCCGATGGCACGCTGAACTTCACGCCCGCCAGCAATGTCAGCGGCCCGGTCGTCATCAGCTACACGATCAGCGACGGCAACGGCGGCACCGCCAATGCGACGCTGACGGTCAATGTCGGTGCGAACACGCCGCCGACCAGCGCCGATGCCACGGTGGCCGGCACCGAGGACACGCCGGTCGTGCTGGGCACGGGCAATTTCGCCTTCACCGACGCCGATGCCGGCCAGACGCTGGCCGCGGTGCGCATCGACACCGTGCCGGCCAATGGCACGCTGCTCCTGAATGGCGTCGCGGTCACCGCCGGCCAGGTCATCTCGGCCGCCGACATCGCCGCGGGCCGCCTGAGCTTCGCTCCGGCCGCCAATGGCAACGGCACGGGCTATGCGAGCTTCACTTTCTCGGTGCAGGACTCGGGCGGCGCCTTCGATACGGCGCCGAACACGATCAGCTTCGACATCGCCGCGGTCAACGACGCGCCCGTGGCCAACCCCGACATCCTCGATGCGACGGAAGACACGCCGCTGACGATTCCGGCGGGCACGCTGCTGGACAACGACACGGACGCCGACGGCAATCCGCTGACCATCGTGAGCGTGCAGGACGCCACCAACGGCACCGTGAGCCTGGTCGGCGGCAACGTGGTGTTCACGCCTGCAGCCAACTACAACGGCCCGGCCAGCTTCACCTACACCGTGAGCGACGGCCAGGGCGGCAGCTCGACCGTCACGGTCACGCTCAACGTGGGTGCCGTCAACGATGCGCCCGTGGCCGGCAACGACACGGCGAGCACGCCGATCAACACGCCGCTGGCCAACATCCCGGTACTGGCGAACGACAGCGACGTCGATGGCGACATCCTCACCGTGAGCTCGGCCAGCGTCGATCCGGCCCTGGGCACGGTCCAGGTCAACGTCGACGGCACGCTGAACTTCACGCCCGCCAGCAACGTGACGGGCCCCGTGGTCATCAGCTACACCGTGAGCGACGGCAAGGGCGGCACGGCCACCGCGACGCTCACGGTCAATGTCGGCGCCAACACGCCGCCGGCCAGTGCCGACGCCACGGTGGCCGGCACCGAGGACACACCGGTGGTGCTGGCCCTGGGCAACTTTGCCTTCTCCGACGCCGATGCCGGCCAGAGCCTGGCGGGCGTGCGCATCGACACGCTGCCGGCGGACGGCACGCTGCTGTTGAACGGCGTGGCGGTCACGGCCGGGCAGGTGGTCTCGGCGGCCGATATCGCCGCGGGGCGGCTGAGCTTCGTGCCGGGCGCGAACGGCAACGGCACGGGCTACGCGAGCTTCAGCTTCTCGGTGCAGGACTCGGCAGGGGCCTTCGACGCGGCGCCGAACACGATCAGCTTCGACATCGCGGCGGTCAACGACGCGCCGGTGGCGAATCCCGACACGGTGACAGCCGTCGAGGACACGCCGCTGAGCATCCCGGTGGCGACCTTGCTCGCCAACGACACGGATGTCGACGGCAACCCGCTGAGCATCACGAGCGTGCAGGGCGCGGTCAACGGCACGGTCGGCCTGGTCGGCGGCAGCGTGGTGTTCACGCCGAACGCCAACTACAACGGGCCGGCCAGCTTCACCTACACCGTGAGCGACGGTCAGGGCGGTAGCTCGACCGTCACGGTCACCGTGAACGTCGGTGCCGTGAACGATGCGCCGGTGGCCGGCAACGACCTCGCGAGCACGCCGATCAACGCGCCGCTGGCCAACATCCCGGTGCTGGCGAACGACAGCGACGTCGATGGCGACAGCCTCACGGTCACCAGCGCCACGCTGAACAATCCGGCGCAGGGCAGCGTCAGCATCAATGCCGACGGCACGCTGAACTTCACGCCCGCGGCCAACGTCAGCGGCCCGGTCGTCATCAGCTACACCGTGAGCGACGGCAACGGTGGCACGGCCACGGCCACGCTGACGGTCAATGTCGGCGCCAACACGCCGCCGACCAGCGCGGACGCGACGATCGCGGGCACCGAGGACACACCGGTCGTGCTCGGCACGGGCAACTTCGCCTTCACCGACGCCGATGCCGGCCAGACGCTGGCCGCGGTGCGCATCGACACCTTGCCGGCGGACGGCACGCTGCTGCTCAACGGCGTGGCCGTGACGGCAGGCCAAATCGTCTCGGCCGCCGACATCGCCGCGGGCCGCCTGAGCTTCGCGCCCGGCGCCAACGGCAACGGCACGGGCTACGCGAGCTTCACGTTCTCGGTGCAGGACTCGGCCGGTGCCTTCGATACCGCGCCGAACACGATCCGCTTCGACATCGCCGCAGTCAACGACGCGCCGGTGGCGAACCCCGACACGGTGGCCGCGACCGAGGACACGCCGTTCACGATCACCGCGGCCACGCTGCTGGGCAACGACAGCGACGTCGATGGCGACACCCTGGCCATCACCAGCGTGCAGGATGCGGTCAACGGCAGCGTGAGCCTGCTGGGCGGCAACGTGGTCTTCACGCCCGCGGCCAACTACAACGGCCCGGCCAGCTTCAGCTACACGGTCAGCGACGGCAAGGGCGGCAGCTCGACGGTGACCGTCACGGTCAACGTGGGCGCGGTCAACGATGCGCCCGTGGCCGGCAACGACATCGCGAGCACGCCGATCAACGTGCCGCTCTCGAACATCCCGGTGCTCGCGAACGACAGCGACGTGGACGGCGACATCCTCACGGTCACCAGTGCCAGCGTCGATCCGGCCCTGGGCAGCGTCAGTGTCAATGCCGACGGCACGCTGAACTTCACGCCGGCCGCCAACGTCAGCGGACCGATCTCGATCACCTACACGGTCAGCGACGGCAAAGGCGGCAGCGCCAGCGCGACGCTGACGGTGAACGTCGGCACCAACACGCCGCCCGACAGCACCGATGCCACCGTGGCCGGCACGGAGGACACGCCGCTGGTCCTCGGGCCTTCGAACTTCGCCTTCAGCGATGCCGACGCGGGCCAGACCCTGGCCAACGTGCGCATCGACACGTTGCCGGCCAAAGGCACGTTGCTGCTCGACGGCGTGGCGGTCACCGCCGGCCAGGTGATCTCGGCGGCGGACATCTCAGCCGGCCGGCTGAGCTTCGCTCCGGCCGCCAACGGCAACGGCACGGGCTACGCGAGCTTCACCTTCTCGGTGCAGGATTCGGGCGGCGCCTTCGACACAGCGCCGAACCGCCTCACCATCGACATCGCGGCGGTCAACGATGCGCCGGCCGGCGCGGTCGACACCGTCGGCGCGACCGAGGACACGCCGCTGTCGATCCCCGTGGCCACGCTACTGGCCAACGACAGCGACGTCGACGGCGACACGCTCGCGATCGTCAGCGTGCAGGATGCCGTCAACGGCAGCGTGCGGCTCGATGGCGGCAACGTGGTCTTCACACCGAACGCCAACTACAACGGCCCGGCCAGCTTCACCTACACGGTGAGCGACGGCAAGGGCGGCACCTCGACCGTGACGGTCACGGTCAACGTGGGCGCGGTCAACGACGCGCCGGTGGCCGGCAACGACGTGGCGAGCACACCGATCAACACGCCGCTGACGAACATCCAGGTGCTGGCGAACGACAGCGATGTCGATGGCGACAGCCTCACCGTGACCAGCGCGACGCTGAACAACCCGGCGCAGGGAACGGTGACGGTCAACGCCGACGGCACGCTGAACTTCACGCCCGCGGCCAACGTCAGCGGACCGGTCGTCATCAGCTACACCGTGAGCGACGGCAACGGCGGCACCGCCACCGCGACCCTGACGGTCAACGTCGGCGCGAACACGCCGCCGACCAGCGCCGACGCGACGGTCGCCGGTACCGAGGACACGCCGGTCGTGCTGGGCACCGCCAATTTCGCGTTCACCGATACGGATGCGGGCCAGACCCTGGCCAATGTGCGCATCGACACGCTGCCCACCGATGGCACGCTGCTGCTCGATGGCGTGGCGGTCACCGCCGGCCAGCTGATATCGGCCGCCGACATCGCGGCCGGACGGCTGAGCTTCGTGCCGGGCGCCAACGGCAACGGCACGGGCTATGCGAGCTTCAGCTTCTCGGTGCAGGATTCGGGCGGTGCCTTCGACGCGACGCAGAACACGATCAGTTTCGACATCGCGGCGGTCAACGACGCACCGGTGGCGAATCCCGAGACGGTCAGCGCGCTCGAGGACACGCCGCTGAGCATCCCGGTCGGCACGCTGCTGGCCAACGACACCGATGTGGACGGGAACCCGCTGACCATCACGAGCGTGCAGGACGCGACCAATGGCACGGTGAGCCTGGTCAATGGCAACGTGGTCTTCACACCCGCGGCCAACTACAACGGAGCGGCGAGCTTCACTTACACAGTGAGCGACGGGCAGGGCGGCACCTCGACCGTCACCGTGACGGTCAACGTCGCAGCGGTGAACGACGCGCCCGTGGCTGGCAACGACATCGCGAGCACGCCGATCAACACGCCGCTCTCGAACATCCCGGTGCTGGCGAACGACAGCGATGTCGATGGCGACAGCCTCACGGTCACCAGTGCCACGCTGAACAACCCGGCCCAAGGCACGGTGTCGATCAATGCCGACGGCACGCTGAACTTCACCCCGGCCAGCAACGTCACGGGCGCGGTCGTCATCAGCTACACCGTGAGCGACGGCAAGGGCGGCACCGCGACGGCCACGCTGACCGTCAACGTCGGCACCAACACGCCGCCGAACAGTGCCGATGCGACCCTCTCCGGCACGGAAGACACGCCGCTCGTGCTCACGAGCGCGAACTTCGCCTTCACCGATGCCGATGCGGGCCAGACCCTGGCCAATGTGCGCATCGACACGCTGCCCGCGAACGGCACACTGCTGCTCGACGGCGTGGCCGTCACGCCGGGCCAGGTGATCTCCGCCGCCGACATCGCGGCCGGGCGTCTGAGCTTCGTGCCGGGCGCCGACGGCAATGGCACGGGCTACGCCAGCTTCAGCTTCTCGGTGCAGGACTCGGCCGGTGCCTTCGACGCCACGCCGAACCGCATCGGCTTCGACATCGCCGCGGTCAACGACGCGCCCGTGGGCGTGCCCGATGCCGTCGACGCGACCGAGGACACGCCGCTGAGCATCCCGGTGGCCACATTGCTGGGCAACGACAGCGACGTCGATGGCGACACGCTGGCCATCGTCAGCGTGCAGGACGGTGTCAATGGCACGGTGGCGCTGATCGGCGGCAACGTGGTGTTCACGCCGAACGCCAACTACAACGGCCCGGCCGGCTTCACCTACACGGTGAGCGACGGAAAGGGCGGCACATCGACGGTCGCGGTCACGGTCAATGTCGCTTCTGTCAACGACGCGCCGGTGGCCGGCAACGACGTGGCGAGCACGCCGATCAACACGCCGCTGACGAACATTCCGGTGCTGGCGAACGACAGCGATGTCGATGGCGACCCGCTGACGGTGACCGCGGCGACGGTCGACCCGGCGCGCGGAACGGTCACGGTCAATGCCGACGGCACGCTGAACTTCACGCCCGCGGCCAACGTGACCGGCGCGGTGGTGATCAGCTACACCGTGAGCGACGGCAAGGGCGGCACCGCGATCGCCACGCTGACGGTCAATGTCGGCGCCAACACGCCGCCGACCGGCGCCGACGCCACGGTCGCCGGCACCGAGGACACCCCGGTCGTGCTCGACTCCTCGAGCTTCGCGTTCACCGACGCGGACGCGGGCCAGACGCTCGCGAATGTTCGCATCGACACGCTGCCGGCCAATGGCACGCTGCTGCTCAACGGCGTGGCGGTGACGGCGGGGCAGGTCGTTTCGGCGGCCGACATCGCGGCCGGACGCCTGAGCTTCGTGCCGGGCGCCGACGGCAACGGCACGGGCTACGCGAGCTTCACCTTCTCGGTGCAGGACTCGGCCGGTGCCTTCGATGCCACGCCGAACACCATCAGCTTCGACATCGCGCCTGTCAACGACGCGCCGGTGGCGAATCCCGACACGGTGACCGCGACCGAGGACACGGCGCTGACCATTCCCGTCGGCACACTGCTCGCGAACGACCGCGACGTGGACGGGAACACGCTCGCCATCGTGAGCGTGCAGGATGCGACCAATGGCACCGTGAGCCTGGTGGGCGGCAATGTGGTGTTCACGCCCGCGGCCAATTACAACGGCCCGGCCAGCTTCACCTACACCGTGAGCGATGGGCAGGGTGGTACTTCGACCGTGACGGTCACGGTGAATGTCGGTGCGGTCAACGACGCGCCGGTAGCTGGCGATGACATCGCGAGCACGCCGATCAACACGCCGCTGACCAATATCCCGGTTCTGGCCAATGACGGCGATGTCGACGGCGACAGCCTCACCGTTACCGCCGCCACGCTGAACAATCCGGCGCAGGGTACGGTCAGCATCAACGCCGATGGCACCTTGAACTTCACGCCGGCGTCCAACGTGACCGGTCCGGTCGTCATCAGCTACACGGTGAGCGATGGCAAGGGCGGTGTGGACACGGCGACCTTGACCGTCAACGTCGGCACCAATACGCCGCCGAACAGCGCCGATGCGACGATCTCGGGCACCGAAGACACGCCGGTCGTCCTGGGCACCGCGAACTTCGCGTTCACCGATGCCGATGCGGGCCAGGCGCTGGCCAACGTTCGAATCGATACGCTGCCGGCCAACGGCACGTTGCTGCTCAACGGCGTGGCGGTCACGGCCGGCCAGGTGATCTCGGCCGCCGACATCGCGGCGGGCAACCTGAGCTTCGTGCCGGGCGCGAACGGCAATGGCACGAACTACGCGAGCTTCACCTTCTCGGTGCAGGACTCGGGCGGCGCTTTCGACGCCACGCCGAACACCATTACCTTCGACATCGCGGCCGTCAACGACGCGCCAGTAGCCAACCCCGACACCATCGGCGCGGTCGAGGACACGCCGCTGACGATCCCCGTGGGCACACTGCTCGCGAACGATACGGATGTCGACGGCAACCCGCTGACCATCACGAGCGTGCAGGACGCGACCAACGGCACCGTGAGTCTGGTCGGCGGCAACGTGGTCTTCACACCGGCCGCCAACTACAACGGCCCGGCCAGCTTCAGCTACACCGTGAGCGATGGCCAGGGCGGCAGCTCGACCGTGACCGTCACGGTCAACGTGGGCGCGGTCAACGATGCGCCGGTGGCGACCAACGACATCGCGACCACCCCGATCAATACGCCGCTTGCGAACATTCCGGTGCTGGCCAACGACACCGACGTGGACGGCGATCCGCTGACCGTGACCGGCGCCACGCTGAACAATCCGGCGCAAGGCACGGTGACGGTCAATGCGGACGGCACGCTGAACTTCACGCCCGCCGCCAACGTGACGGGCCCGGTCGTCATCAGCTACACCGTGAGCGACGGCAAGGGCGGCACGGATACCGCGACGCTGACAGTCAATGTGGGCGCGAACACGCCACCGAACAGCGCGGACGCAACGATCTCTGGCACCGAGGACACGCCGGTCGTGCTGGGCACCGCGAACTTCGCCTTCACCGATGCGGATGCCGGCCAGGCGCTGGCGAACGTTCGCATCGACACGCTGCCGACCAATGGCACGCTGCTGCTGGATGGGGTGGCGGTCACCACCGGGCAAGTGATCTCGGCGGCTGACATCGCCGCGGGCCGGCTGAGCTTCGTGCCGGCCACGAATGGCAACGGTACGGGCTACGCCAGCTTCAGCTTCTCGGTGCAGGACTCGGGCGGTGCCTTCGATGCCGCGCCGAACCGCATCACCTTCGACATCGCGGCGGTCAACGATGCGCCAGTCGGTACGCCCGACACCATCAACGCAGTCGAGGACACGCCGCTGACCATTCCCGCCTCGGCATTGCTGGGCAACGACAGCGATGCCGATGGCGACACGCTGACCATCACGAGCGTGCAGGGCGCGGTCAATGGCACGGTCAGCCTGGTCGGCGGCAACGTGGTATTCACGCCCAACGCCAACTACAACGGTCCGGCCAGCTTCACCTATACGGTGAGCGATGGCAATGGCGGCAGCTCGACGGTGATGGTCACCGTCAATGTGGGTGCGGCCAACGATGCGCCGGTGGGGAACCTCGATACCGTCGATGCGACCGAGGACACGCAGCTGACGATCCCGAGCAGCGTGCTGCTGGGCAACGACACCGACGTGGATGGCGATGCGCTGACCATCACGAGTGTGCAGGACGCGGTCAATGGTTCGGTGAGCCTGGTCGGTGGCAACGTGGTGTTCACACCGGCTGCCAACTACAACGGCCCCGCGAGCTTCACGTACACCGTGAGCGACGGGCAGGGCGGTACGTCGACCGTGACGGTCACGGTCAACGTGAGCTCGGTCAACGACGCGCCGGTGGCGGGCAACGACATCGCGAGCACGCCGATCAACACGCCGCTCGCGAATATCCCGGTTTTGGCGAACGACAGCGATGTCGATGGCGACAACCTCACGGTCACCAGCGCCACGCTAAACAACCCGGCACAGGGCACGGTCAGCATCAACGCCGACGGCACCTTGAACTTCACGCCGGCGAGCAATGTGACGGGCGCCGTGGTCATCAGCTACACGGTGAGCGACGGCAACGGCGGCACCGCAACGGCCACGCTGACGGTGAATGTGGGTGCGAACACGCCGCCCACCAGTGCCGACGCGACGGTCGCCGGCACCGAGGACACGCCTTTCGTGCTCGGCACCGCGAACTTCGCCTTCACCGATGGCGATGCGGGCCAGACGCTCGCCAATGTGCGCATCGACACGCTGCCGGCCAACGGCACGCTGCTGCTCGATGGCGTGGCGGTCAGCGCCGGTCAAGTCGTCTCGGCCGCCGATATCGCCGCGGGCCGACTGAGCTTCGTGCCGGGTGCGAACGGCAACGGCACGGGCTACGCGAGCTTCAGCTTCTCGGTGCAGGACTCGGCAGGCGCCTTCGACGCGACGCCGAACACCATCCGCTTCGACATCGCGCCCGTCAACGACGCACCGGTGGCGAATCCCGATACGGTGACGGCCGTCGAGGACACGCCGCTGAGCCTTCCGGTGTCGACCTTGCTCGCCAACGACACCGATGTCGACGGCAACACCCTGAGCATCACCAGCGTTCAGGACGCGACCAACGGCACCGTGAGCCTGGTGGGCGGCAACGTGGTGTTCACGCCCAACGCCAATTACAACGGTCCGGCCAGCTTCACCTACACCGTCAGCGACGGGCAGGGCGGCAGCTCGACCGTCACGGTCACGGTCAACGTGGGCGCCGTGAATGATGCGCCGGTGGGCGGCAACGACATTGCCAGCACCCCCATCAACACGCCGCTGGCGAACATCCCCGTGCTGGCCAACGACAGCGATGTCGATGGCGATGCGCTGACGGTGAGCTCCGCGACCGTGGATCCTTCCCGTGGCACGGTCAGCATCAACGCCGATGGCACGCTGAATTTCACGCCGGCCAGCAACGTCACGGGCGCCGTGGTCATCACCTACACGGTGAGCGACGGCAACGGCGGCACCGCGACTGCCACGCTGACGGTCAATGTCGGGGCGAACACGCCGCCGAACAGTGTCGACGCCACGATCTCCGGTACGGAAGACACGTCGGTGGTGCTGGGCACCGCGAACTTTGCATTCACTGATGCCGACAGCGGTCAGACCCTGGCCAATGTGCGCATCGATACGCTGCCGGCCAATGGCACGCTGTTGCTCGACGGCGTGGCAGTCACCGCGGGCCAGGTCGTCTCTGCCGCTGACATCGCGGCTGGTCGCCTGAGCTTCGCTCCGGCCGCCAACGGCAATGGTCCGGCCTACGCAAGCTTCAGCTTCTCGGTGCAGGACTCGGGCGGGGCCTTCGACACCGCGCCCAACACCATCACCTTCGACATCGCCGCGGTCAACGACGCACCGGTCGGCAACCCCGACACGGTGAGCGCGAGCGAGGATGTGCCGCTGACGATCCCCGTGGGCGCGCTGCTGAGCAACGACACCGACGCGGACGGCGATGCGCTGACGATCGTGAGCGTGCAGGATGCCGTCAATGGCACGGTGACCTTGGCCAACGGCAGCGTGGTCTTCACGCCCACGGCCAACTACAACGGCCCGGCCAGCTTCACCTACACGGTGAGCGACGGCAAGGGTGGTACCTCGACCACGACCGTGACGGTCAACGTCGCCGCCGTGAACGATGCGCCGGTGGCCGGCGACGATATTGCCAGCACGCCGATCAACACGCCGCTCACGAACATCCCGGTGCTCGCGAACGACAGCGATGTCGATGGAGATCCGCTCACCGTCACCAGCGCCACGGTGGATCCGGCGCTCGGCACGGTCACGATCAACGCCGATGGCACGCTGAACTTCACGCCGGCCAGTAACGTGACTGGCGCCGTAGTCATCACCTACACGGTGAGCGATGGCGAAGGTGGCACCGACACCGCGACCTTGACGGTCAATGTCGGCACCAACACGCCGCCGAACAGCGCCGATGCAATGGTCACCGGCACCGAGGACACGCCAGTCGTCCTCGGAACGGCCAACTTCGCCTTCACCGATGCGGATGCCGGACAGACGCTCGCGAACGTTCGCATCGACACGCTGCCGGCCAATGGCACCTTGCTGCTCGATGGGGTGGCTGTCACGGCAGGTCAAGTCATCTCGGCCGCCGACATCGCCGCCGGCCGCCTGAGCTTCGTGCCCGCGGCCAATGGCAACGGCACGAACTACGCGAGCTTCACCTTCTCGGTGCAGGACTCGGCAGGGGCCTTCGACGCGACGCCGAACCGCATCGGCTTCGACATCGCCCCGGTCAACGATGCGCCGGTGGCGAACCCCGACACCGTGGCCGCGACCGAAGACACGCCGCTGACCATCGCGGCATCCACGCTGCTCGCCAACGACACCGATGTCGACGGTAACCCGCTGACCATCACGAGCGTGCAGGACGCGACCAACGGGACCGTGAGCCTGGTCAATGGCAACGTGGTGTTCACGCCCGCGGCCAACTACAACGGACCGGCCAGCTTCACCTACACCGTGAGCGACGGCCAAGGCGGCACCTCGACGGTCACCGTGACGGTCAACGTCGCGGCGGTCAACGACGCGCCGGTCGCGGGCAACGACATCGCCAGCACGCCGATCAACACGCTGCTCTCGAGCATCCCGGTCCTCGCCAACGACAGCGACGTCGATGGCGACCCGCTGACGGTCACCAGCGCCACGCTGAACAACCCGGCGCAGGGCTCGGTCAGCATCAACGCCGACGGCACGCTGAACTTCACCCCGGCCAGCAACGTCACGGGCGCGGTCGTCATCAGCTACACCGTGAGCGACGGCAAGGGCGGCACCGCGACGGCCACGCTGACCGTCAACGTC
This sequence comes from Variovorax sp. ISS6, assembly GCF_056523145.1. Classification (NCBI taxonomy): domain Bacteria; kingdom Pseudomonadati; phylum Pseudomonadota; class Betaproteobacteria; order Burkholderiales; family Comamonadaceae; genus Variovorax; species Variovorax sp. ISS6. The sequence continues at coordinate 262,472 of NZ_JAWRZC010000002.1, read as the reverse complement.
GGCACCAACACGCCGCCGAACAGTGCCGATGCGACCCTCTCCGGCACGGAAGACACGCCGCTCGTGCTCACGAGCGCGAACTTCGCCTTCACCGATGCCGATGCGGGCCAGACCCTGGCCAATGTGCGCATCGACACGCTCCCTGCGAACGGCACGCTGCTGCTCGATGGCGTGGCCGTCACCGCCGGCCAGGTGATCTCGGCGGCGGACATCGCCGCCGGGCGCCTGAGCTTCGTGCCCGGTACCGACGGCAACGGCACGGGCTACGCGAGCTTCACTTTCTCGGTGCAGGACTCGGCCGGCGCCTTCGACACGACGCCGAACCGCATCACCATCGACATCGCTGCGGTCAACGACGCGCCGGTGGCCGCGCCGGACACGGTGGCCGCCGTCGAAGACACGCCGCTGAGCATCCCGGTGGGCAGCCTGCTGGGCAACGACACCGACGCCGATGGCGACACGCTGGTCATCATCAGCGTGCAGGACGGCATCAACGGCACGGTGGCGCTGATCGGCGGCAACGTGGTGTTCACGCCGAATGCCAACTACAACGGCCCGGCCAGCTTCACCTACACGGTGAGCGACGGCAAGGGCGGCAGCTCGACCACGACGGTGACGGTCAATGTCGCCGCGGTCAACGACGCGCCGGTGGCCGGCAACGACATCGCGAGCACGCCGATCAACACGCCGCTGACGAACATCCCGGTGCTGGCGAACGACAGCGATGTCGATGGCGACAGCCTCACCGTGACCAGCGCCACGCTGAACAACCCGGCGCAGGGCACGGTGACGGTCAACACCGACGGCACGCTGAACTTCACGCCCGCCAGCAACGTGACGGGCCCCGTGGTCATCAGCTACACCGTGAGCGACGGCAAGGGCGGCACCGCCACGGCCACGTTGACCGTCAATGTCGGCGGCAACACGCCGCCCGACAGCGCCGATGCCACCATCGGCGGCAGCGAAGACACCGCGGTGATCCTGAATCCGTCGAACTTCGCTTTCAGCGACGCGGACTCGGGCCAGACCCTGGCGAACGTCCAGATCGACACGCTGCCGGCCAACGGCACCTTGCTGCTCGATGGCGTGGCCGTGAGCGCAGGCCAGGTGATCTCCTCCGCCGACATCGCCGCGGGCCGGCTGAGCTTCGTGCCCGCGGCCAATGGCAACGGCACGGGCTACGCGAGCTTCACCTTCTCGGTGCAGGACTCGGGCGGGGCCTTCGACGCCACGCCGAACCGGATCACTTTCGACATCGCGCCGGTCAACGATGCGCCTTTGGGCAACCCCGACACCGTCAATGCGGTGGAGGACACGCCGCTGAGCATTCCGGTCGGCACGCTGCTGGGCAACGACACCGATGTGGACGGCGATCCGCTCACCATCGTGAGCGTGCAGGACGCGACCAATGGCACGGTCAGCCTGGTCAATGGCAACGTGGTGTTCACGCCGGCTGCCAACTACAATGGGCCGGCCAGCTTCACGTACACCGTGAGCGATGGGCAGGGCGGCTCGTCGACCGTGACGGTCACGGTGAACGTCGGGGCCGTCAACGACGCGCCAGTGGCTGGCGACGACATCGCGAGCACGCCGATCAACACGCCGCTGACCAATATCCCGGTGCTGGCGAACGACAGCGATGTTGATGGCGACAGCCTCACTGTCACCGCCGCCACGCTGAACAATCCGGCGCAGGGCACGGTCACGGTCAATGCCGACGGCACGCTGAACTTCACACCCGCGGCCAATGTGACCGGTCCCGTCGTCATCAGCTATACGGTGAGCGACGGCAAGGGTGGTGTGGATACGGCGACGCTGACGGTGAATGTCGGCACCAATACCCCGCCGAACAGCGCCGATGCGACGATCTCGGGCACCGAGGACACGCCGGTCGTTCTGGGCACTGCGAACTTCGCCTTCACGGATTCCGATGCGGGCCAGGCGCTCGCCAATGTGCGCATCGATACGCTGCCGGTCAACGGTACGCTGCTGCTCAATGGCGTGGCCGTCACTGCCGGCCAAGTGATCTCGGCGGCCGACATCGCGGCGAGCAATCTGAGCTTCGTGCCGGGCGCAAACGGCAACGGTACGGGCTACGCGAGCTTCACCTTCTCGGTGCAGGACTCGGGCGGCGCCTTCGACACCACGCCGAACCAGATCACCTTCGACATCGCAGCAGTCAACGACGCGCCGGTGGCGAACCCCGACACCATCGGTGCGGTCGAGGACACCCTGCTGACGATCCCCGTGAGTACGCTGCTCGCGAACGACACCGACGTCGACGGCAACCCGCTGACCCTCGTCAGCGTGCAGGACGCCACCAACGGCACGGTCAGCCTGGTCAATGGCAACGTGGTCTTCACGCCCGCCGCCAACTACAACGGACCGGCCAGCTTCACTTACACCGTGAGCGACGGCCAGGGCGGCACTTCGACGGTCACGGTCACCGTGAATGTCGGCGCCGTGAACGACGCGCCGGTCGCCGGCAACGACATTGCCAGCACGCCGATCAACACCCCGCTGGCCAACATCCCGGTACTGGCCAACGACAGCGATGTCGATGGCGACAACCTCACGGTCACCAGCGCCAGCCTCAACAACCCGGCGCAGGGAACGGTCAGCATCAACGCCGACGGCACGCTGAACTTCAACCCCGCGGCGAACGTGACGGGCCCGGTCGCCATCAGCTACACCGTGAGCGACGGAAAGGGCGGCAGCGCGACCGCCACGCTGACGGTCAATGTCGGCACCAACACGCCGCCCAACAGCGCGGACGCGACGATCTCGGGCACCGAGGACACGCCGGTCGTGCTGGGCACCGCGAACTTCGCCTTCACCGACGCGGATGCGGGCCAGGCGCTGGCGAACGTTCGCATCGACACGCTGCCGACCAATGGCACGCTGCTGATCGATGGCGTGGCGGTCACTACCGGGCAGGTGATCTCGGCTGCGGACATCGCCGCGGGCCGGCTGAGCTTCGTTCCCGCGGCCAACGGCAATGGCACGGCTTATGCCAGCTTCAGCTTCTCGGTGCAGGACTCGGGCGGTGCCTTCGATACCGCGCCAAACCGTATCACCTTCGATATCTCCGCAGTCAACGATGCGCCGGTCGGAACACCCGATACCGTGAATGCGGTCGAAGACACACCGCTGACCATTCCCACGTCGGCATTGCTGGGCAACGACAGCGATGTCGATGGCGATACGCTGACCATCACGAGCGTGCAGGGTGCCGTCAATGGCACGGTCAGCCTGGTGGGCGGCAACGTGGTGTTCACGCCGAACGCAAACTACAACGGCCCGGCCAGCTTCACCTACACGGTGAGCGATGGCAACGGCGGCAGCTCGACGGTGACGGTCACCGTCAATGTCAGCGCGGCCAACGATGCGCCGGTGGGGAACCCCGATACCGTCGATGCGACCGAGGACACGCCGCTGACGATCCCGAGCAGCGTGCTGCTGGGCAACGACACCGACGTGGATGGCGATGCGCTGACCATCGTGAGCGTGCAGGATGCGGTAAACGGCACGGTGAGCCTGGTCGGTGGCAACGTGGTATTCACGCCCGCTGCCAACTACAACGGCCCGGCCAGCTTCACCTACACGGTAAGCGATGGCAATGGCGGCAGCTCGACCGTGACGGTCACGGTCAACGTGGGTGCTGTCAACGACGCGCCGGTGGCTGGCAACGACATCGCGAGCACGCCGATCAACACGCCGCTGGCGAACATTCCGGTGCTCGCGAACGACAGCGACGTCGATGGCGACTCGCTGACGGTCACCAATGCCACGCTGAACAACCCGGCCCAGGGTTCGGTGTCGATCAATGCCGATGGCACCCTGAACTTCACGCCCGCCAGCAACGTGACGGGCGCGGTCGTCATCACCTACACGGTGAGCGACGGCAAGGGTGGCACCGCCACCGCCACGCTGACCGTCAACGTCGGCACCAACACCGCGCCGAACAGCGCCGATGCGACCCTGTCCGGCACCGAGGACACACCAGTCGTCCTGGGCACGGCCACCTTCGCCTTCACCGATGCGGACGCCGGCCAGACCCTGGCGAACGTCCGCATCGACACGCTGCCCACCAACGGCACGCTGCTGCTCGACGGCGTGGCCGTGACGGCCGGCCAGGTGGTCTCGGCGGCCGACATCGCCGCGGGACGGCTGAGCTTCGTACCCGCCGCCAACGGCAACGGCACGGGCTACGCGAGCTTCACCTTCTCGGTGCAGGATTCGGGCGGTGCCTTCGACACCACGCCGAACCGCATCACCTTCGATATCGCGGCCGTCAACGACACGCCGGTCGCTAACCCCGACACCGTCAATGCGGTAGAAGACACGCCACTGAGCATCCCGGTCGGCACGCTGCTGGGCAACGACACCGACGTGGACGGCGACCCGCTCACCATCGTGAGCGTGCAGGACGCGACCAACGGCACGGTGAGCCTGGTGGGCGGCAATGTGGTGTTCACGCCCGCTGCCAACTACAACGGGCCAGCCAGTTTCACGTACACCGTGAGCGATGGGCAGGGCGGCTCGTCGACCGTGACGGTCACGGTGAACGTCGGGGCCGTCAACGACGCGCCGGTGGCTGGCGATGACATCGCGAGCACGCCGATCAATACGCCGCTCACCAACATTCCGGTGCTGGCCAACGACAGCGATGTCGATGGCGACAGCCTCACGGTCACGAGCGCGACGCTGAACAATCCGGCCCAAGGTACGGTCACGGTCAATGCCGACGGCACGTTGAATTTCACACCGGCCAACAACGTGACTGGCCCGGTGGTGATCAGCTACACCGTGAGCGACGGCAAGGGTGGCGTGGACACGGCGACGCTGACGGTCAACGTCGGCACCAATACCCCGCCGAACAGCGCTGACGCGACGATCTCCGGTATCGAGGACACGCCCGTCGTTCTGGGTACCGCGAACTTCGCCTTCACGGATGCGGATTCGGGCCAGGCGCTGGCCAATGTGCGCATCGATACGCTGCCGGTCAACGGCACGTTGCTGCTCAACGGTGTTGCGGTCACTGCCGGCCAGGTGATCTCGGCCGCAGACATCGCCGCAGGCAACCTGAGCTTCGTGCCGGCCGCCAACGGCAATGGCACGAACTACGCGAGCTTCACCTTCTCGGTGCAGGATTCGGGCGGCGCCTTCGACACCACGCCGAACCGCATCAACTTCGACATCGCGCCGGTCAACGATGCACCCGTGGGCAACCCCGACACCGTCAGCGCGGTGGAGGACACGCCGTTGACGATCCCAGTGGGAACACTGCTGGGCAATGACTCCGATGTCGACGGCAACCCGCTGACCATCACCAGCGTGCAGGACGCGACCAATGGCACCGTGAGCCTGGTCGGCGGCAACGTGGTCTTCACGCCCGCTGCCAACTACAACGGCCCGGCCAGCTTCACCTACACGGTGAGCGATGGCCAGGGTGGCACATCGACGGTCACGGTCACCGTGAATGTCGGCGCCGTGAACGACGCGCCGGTCGCGGGCAACGACATCGCGAGCACGCCGATCAACACGCCGCTCTCGAACATCCCGGTGCTGGCCAATGACAGCGATGTCGACGGCGACAGCCTCACGGTCACCAGCGCCACGCTCAACAATCCGGCCCAAGGCACGGTGACCATCAACGCCGACGGCACGCTGAACTTCACGCCCGCCGCCAACGTCACGGGCGCCGTGGTCATCAGCTACACGGTGAGCGACGGCAAGGGAGGGACGGACACCGCCACCCTGACGGTCAACGTCGGCACCAATACGCCGCCCGACAGCGCGGACGCGACGATCTCCGGCACCGAAGACACTCCGGTCGTCCTGACCACGGCCAACTTCGCCTTCACCGACACGGATGCCGGCCAGACGCTCGCGAACGTTCGCATCGACACGCTGCCGGCCAATGGCACGCTGCTGCTCGATGGCGTGGCGGTCACCACGGGGCAGGTGATCTCGGCGGCCGACATCGCCGCGGGCCGGCTGAGCTTCGTGCCGGCCGCCAATGGCAACGGCACGGGCTACGCCAGCTTCAGCTTCTCGGTGCAAGACTCCGGTGGCGCATTCGATGCCACGCCGAACCGCATCAGCTTCGACATCGCGCCGGTCAACGATGCGCCGGTCGGCACGCCCGACACCGTCAACGCGGTCGAGGACACACCGCTGACCATTCCCGCGTCGGCATTGCTGGGCAACGACAGCGATGCCGATGGCGACACGCTGACCATCACGAGCGTGCAGGGCGCGGTCAATGGCACGGTGAGCCTGGTGGGCGGCAACGTGGTGTTCACACCGAATGCCAACTACAACGGCCCGGCCAGCTTCACCTACACGGTGAGCGACGGCAACGGCGGCAGCTCGAACGTGACGGTGACCGTGAACGTCGCGGCGGCCAACGACGCACCCGTGGCCTCACCCGACACGGTCGCCGCGACCGAAGACACGCCGCTGACCATTCCCACCGGGAATCTGCTGGCCAACGACACCGACGTGGACGGCGATGCGCTCACCATCACGAGCGTGCAGGACGCGGTCAACGGCACGGTGAGCCTGGTGGGCAGCAACGTGGTGTTCACGCCGAATGCCAACTACAACGGCCCGGCCAGCTTCACCTACACGGTGAGCGACGGCAAGGGCGGCAGCTCGACCACGACCGTGACGGTCAATGTCGCCGCCGTGAACGACGCACCGGTGGCTGGCGACGACATCGCGAGCACGCCGATCAACACGCCGCTGGCCAATATCCCGGTGCTGGCGAACGACAGCGACGTGGATGGCGACGCGCTCACGGTGACGGGCGCGAGCGTCAATCCGGCGCTCGGCTCGGTCACGGTCAATGCCGACGGCACCTTGAATTTCACGCCGGCCAACAACGTGACGGGACCGGTCGTCATCAGCTACACGGTGAGCGACGGCAAGGGCGGCACGGACACGGCCACGCTGACGGTGAACGTCGGTACGAACACGCCACCCAACAGCGCCGACGCGACGATCTCGGGCACCGAGGACACGCCGCTGGTCCTGACCTCGGCCAACTTCGCGTTCACCGATGCAGATGCGGGCCAGACGCTGGCGAACGTTCGCATCGACACGCTGCCGGCCAATGGCACATTGCTGCTGAATGGCACGGCCGTCACGGCGGGCCAGGTGATCTCGGCGGCCGACATCGCGGCGGGTCGGCTGAGCTTCGTGCCGGCGGCCAATGGCAACGGCACGAACTACGCGAGCTTCACTTTCTCGGTGCAGGACTCGGGTGGCGCCTTCGATACGACGCCGAACCGCATCAGCTTCGACATCGCGCCGGTCAACGATGCGTCGGTGGGCAACCCCGACACCGTCAACGCGGTGGAGGACACGCCGCTGAGCATTCCGGTCGGCACGCTGCTGGGCAACGACACCGATGTGGATGGCGATCCGCTCACCATCGTGAGCGTGCAGGACGCCACCAACGGCAGCGTCAGCCTGGTCGGCGGCAACGTGGTCTTCACCCCGAACGCCAACTACAACGGCCCGGCCAGCTTCAGCTACACGGTGAGCGACGGGCAGGGCGGTACTTCGACGGTCACGGTGACCGTCAATGTCGGTGCGGTCAATGACGCACCCATCGCGGGCAACGACATCGCGAGCACGCCGATCAACACGCCGCTGACCAACATCCCGGTGCTGGCGAACGACAGCGATGTCGATGGCGACAGCCTCACCGTCACCGCCGCCACGCTGAACAACCCGGCGCAGGGAACGGTCAGCATCAATGCCGACGGCACGCTGAGCTTCACGCCGGCCAACAACGTGACGGGCGCGGTGGTCATCAGCTACACGGTGAGCGATGGCAAGGGCGGCACCGCGACTGCCACGCTGACGGTCAACGTGGGGACCAACACGCCGCCGAACAGTGCGGACGTGACCATTGCCGGCACCGAAGACACGCCGGTTGTGCTGGGCACCGCCAACTTCGCGTTCACCGATGCCGATAGTGGCCAGACGCTGGCGAATGTGCGCATCGATACGTTGCCTGCGAACGGCACGCTGCTGCTCGATGGCGTGGCCGTGACGGCCGGCCAGGTCATCTCGGCGGCCGACATTGCGGCCGGTCGCCTGAGCTTCGCTCCGGCCGCCAACGGCAATGGTCCGGCCTACGCCAGCTTCAGCTTCTCGGTGCAGGACTCGGGCGGGGCCTTCGACACCGCGCCCAACACCATCACCTTCGACATCGCCGCGGTCAACGACGCACCGGTCGGCAACCCCGACATGGTGAGCGCGAGCGAGGACGTGCCGCTGACGATCCCGGTGGGCACGCTGCTGGGCAACGACACGGATGTCGACGGCGACGCATTGACGATCGTGAGCGTGCAGGATGCCGTCAACGGGACGGTCACGCTGGCGAACGGCAGCGTGGTCTTCACGCCGAACGCCAACTACAACGGCCCTGCCAGCTTCACCTACACCGTGAGCGACGGAAAGGGTGGCACCTCGACCACGACCGTGACGGTCAATGTCGCCGCCGTGAACGACGCGCCGGTGGCGGGCGACGACCTCGCGAGCACGCCGATCAACACGCCGCTCACGAACATCCCGGTGCTCGCGAACGACAGCGATGTCGACGGAGATCCGCTCACCGTCACCAGCGCCACGGTGGATCCGGCGCGCGGCACGGTCACGGTCAACGCCGATGGCACGCTGAACTTCACGCCTGCTGCCAACGTGACGGGGTCGGTGGTCATCACCTACACGGTGAGCGATGGCAAGGGCGGCACGGACACCGCCACCTTGACGGTCAATGTCGGCACCAACACGCCGCCGAACAGCGCCGATGCGACGATCGCCGGCACCGAAGACACCGCCATCACGCTGACGAGCGCGAACTTCGTGTTCACCGACGCGGACAGCGGCCAGACCCTGGCGAACGTTCGCATCGACACGCTGCCGGCCAACGGCACCTTGCTGCTGAACGGAACGGCCGTGACGGCGGGCCAGGTGATCTCGGCTGCCGACATCGCCGCCGGTCGCCTGAGCTTCGTCCCCGCGGCCAACGGCAACGGCACGAACTACGCGAGCTTCACCTTCTCGGTGCAGGACTCGGGTGGTGCCTTCGACGCCACACCGAACCGGATCACTTTCGACATCGCTCCGGTCAACGATGCGCCGGTGGCGAACCCCGACACCGTCAATGCGGTGGAGGACACGCCGCTGACGATCCCAGTGGGCACGCTGCTCGCGAACGACACCGACGTGGACGGCAATCCGCTGACCATCGTCAGCGTGCAGGACGCCACCAACGGAACGGTCAGTCTGGTCAATGGCAACGTGGTGTTCACGCCGGCCGCCAACTACAACGGTCCGGCCAGCTTCACCTACACAGTGAGCGACGGCCAAGGCGGCACCTCGACGGTCACCGTGACGGTCAACGTCGCGGCGGTCAACGACGCGCCGGTGGCGGGTGACGACATCGCCAGCACGCCGATCAACACGCCGCTCTCGAGCATCCCGGTCCTCGCCAACGACAGCGACGTCGATGGCGACAGCCTCACGGTCACCAGTGCCACGCTGAACAACCCGGCCCAAGGCACGGTGTCGATCAATGCCGACGGCACGCTGAACTTCACCCCGGCCAGCAACGTCACGGGCGCGGTCGTCATCAGCTACACCGTGAGCGACGGCAAGGGCGGCACCGCGACGGCCACGCTGACCGTCAACGTCGGCACCAACACGCCGCCGAACAGTGCCGATGCGACCCTCTCCGGCACGGAAGACACGCCGCTCGTGTTCACGAGCGCGAACTTCGCCTTCACCGACGCGGACGCCGGCCAGACCCTCGCGAACGTCCGCATCGACACACTGCCGACCAACGGCACGCTGCTGTTCAACGGCGTGGCCGTCACCTCGGGCCAGGTGATCTCCGCCGCCGACATCGCCGCGGGCCGCTTGAGCTTCGTGCCCGCGGCCAACGGCAACGGCGCCGCCTACGCGAGCTTCACCTTCTCGGTACAGGACTCCGCCGGCGCCTTCGACGCCACGCCCAACCGCATCACCATCGACATCGCACCGGTCAACGACCTGCCGGTCGCGAACCCCGACGCGCAGACCATTCCCGAGGACACGGTCGCCACGGGCAATGTGCTGGGCAACGACAGCGACGCCGACGACAACACGCTCACGGTGACGCAGTTCGTGGTCGACGGCAGCACCTACACGGCCGGGCAGAGCGCCTCCCTGGCGGGAGTGGGCACGCTGGTCATCAATGCCGACGGCAGCTACGTCTTCACGCCGGCCGCCAACTACAACGGCCCTGTGCCGGTGGCGACCTATACCGTCAGCGACGGCACGGCCACCGCGAGCGCCACGCTCACGCTCGCCGTTTCCCCGGTGGCCGACGGTTTCTCCGACGGCGACGAAAGCGTGAGCACGGCGGAGGACACGCCGATCTCGGGCTCGGTGCTCGCGGGCACCAGCAGTCCCGACGGCACGGTGACGGTCACCGGCTTCAGCGTGGCCGGCGATGCCACGGCCTATGCCGCGGGCCAGACCGCCAGCATCGCGGGCGTGGGCATGCTGAGGATCAACGCCGACGGCAGCTACACCTTCACGCCGGCGGCCAACTACAACGGCCCGGTGCCGGTCGCGACCTATCGCCTGAGCGACGGCAGCAGCACCGACACGTCGACGCTGACCATCGTGGTCACGCCGGTGGACGATCCCTTCACCGACGCCGACGAGAACGTGAGCACGCCCGAGGACACGCCGATCTCCGGCACCGTGCTCGCGGGCACCAGCAGCGTCGACGGCCCGGTGACGGTCACCGGCTTCACGGTGGCGGGCGACGCCACGGCCTATGCCGCGGGCCAGACGGCCAGCATCGCGGGCGTGGGCACGCTGACGATCCGCGCCGACGGCAGCTACACCTTCACCCCGGCGACAAACTACAGCGGCTCGGTGCCGGTCGCCACCTATGCGATGACCGACGGCTCGAGCACCGACAGCTCGACGCTGACGATCACGGTGAGCGGCAGCAACGACGCGCCGGTGGCGAACCCCGACACGAAAACCGTGCCCGAGGACACGCCGGCCACCGGGAACGTGCTGGGCAACGACAGCGATCTCGACGGCGACAGCCTGACGGTGACGGGCTTCACGGTCGGCGGCATCAGCTACACCGCCGGCCAGACGGCCACGCTCGCCGGCGTGGGCACGCTGGCGATCGATGCCGACGGCAGCTACGTCTTCACGCCCGCGGCCAACTACAACGGCCCGGTGCCCGTGGCGACCTACACCGTGAGCGACGGCACCGCCACCGCGAGCGCGACGCTGACCATCGTCGTCACGCCGGTCAACGACGCACCAGTGGCGGGCGACGACCTCGCGAGCACGCCGATCAACACGCCGCTCACGAACATCCCGGTGCTCGCGAACGACAGCGATGTCGACGGAGATCCGCTCACCGTCACCAGCGCCACGGTGGATCCGGCGCGCGGCACGGTCACGGTCAACGCCGATGGCACGCTGAACTTCACGCCTGCTGCCAACGTGACGGGGTCGGTGGTCATCACCTACACGGTGAGCGATGGCAAGGGCGGCACGGACACCGCCACCTTGACGGTCAATGTCGGCACCAACACGCCGCCGAACAGCGCCGATGCGACGATCGCCGGCACCGAAGACACCGCCATCACGCTGACGAGCGCGAACTTCGTGTTCACCGACGCGGACAGCGGCCAGACCCTGGCGAACGTTCGCATCGACACGCTGCCGGCCAACGGCACCTTGCTGCTGAACGGAACGGCCGTGACGGCGGGCCAGGTGATCTCGGCTGCCGACATCGCCGCCGGTCGCCTGAGCTTCGTCCCCGCGGCCAACGGCAACGGCACGAACTACGCGAGCTTCACCTTCTCGGTGCAGGACTCGGGTGGTGCCTTCGACGCCACACCGAACCGGATCACTTTCGACATCGCTCCGGTCAACGATGCGCCGGTGGCGAACCCCGACACCGTCAATGCGGTGGAGGACACGCCGCTGACGATCCCGGCCGCCACCTTGCTGGGCAACGACACCGACGTCGACGGCAACCCGCTGACCATCGTGAGCGTGCAGGATGCGACCAACGGCACGGTCAGCCTCGTCGGCGGCAATGTCGTCTTCACCCCGAACGCCAACTACAACGGCCCGGCCAGCTTCACCTACACCGTGAGCGACGGCCAGGGTGGCACCTCGACGGTCAGCGTGACCGTCAACGTCGCCGCCGTGAACGACGCGCCGGTGGCTGGCAACGACATCGCCAGCACGCCGATCAACACGCCGCTGAACAACATCCCCGTGCTGGCGAACGACAGCGACGTCGATGGCGACAGTCTCACGGTGACCGGCGCCGTGCTGGACAACCCGGCCCTCGGCACGGTCACGGTGAACCCCGACGGCACGCTGAACTTCGTGCCGGCCACCAACCTCAACGGCCCGGTCGTCATCCGCTACACCGTCAGCGACGGCAAGGGCGGCACCGCCACCGCGACCCTGACGGTCAATGTCGGCGCCAACACGCCGCCGGACAGCGTCGACGCGACGATCCGCGGCAGCGAGGACACGGCGCTCGTGCTCACCGGCGCGAACTTCGCGTTCACCGATGCCGATGCGGGCCAGACCCTGGCGAACGTTCGCATCGACACGCTGCCGGTCAATGGCACGCTGCTGCTCGACGGCGTGGCGGTGACGGCGGGCCAGGTGATCTCGGCGGCCGACATCGCGGCCGGCCGGCTGAGCTTCGTGCCCGCGGCCAACGGCAGCGGCACGGCCTACGCGAGCTTCACCTTCTCGGTGCAGGACTCCGCCGGTGCCTTCGACATCACGCCCAACCGCATCACCATCGACATCGCGCCGGTCAACGGCGCACCGGTGGTGCGACCCGACAGCGCCGTCTCGGCTGGCGGCGCGCCGGTCACGATCGACGTGCTGGCCAACGACAGCGACCCCGAGGGCGGCCCGCTCACGGTGCGCGACATCAACGGCGTGCCGATCGCGGTCGGCGGCTCGGTCGCGGTGGACGGCGGCACGGTCACGCTCAATGCCGACGGCACGCTCACCTTCGTGCCGCTGCCGGGCTTCTCGGGCACGCCGAGCTTCTCGTACACCGCGGTCGACCGCGACGGCGCCACCGCCACCGGCACGGTGAGCCTCACGGTCTCGCCGGCCACGCAGCCGCCGGCGCCGCCCCCGCCACCCGTCCCGCCGCTGGCTGAGGTGCCGCCGAGCGTCGGCCAACTGCTCGAGTTCGGCCAGCCCGACTGGCCCGCGGGCTGGGATATCCGTACCGAGTGGGGCTACAAGGCCTACGAGCTCAAGCCGATGGCGGTGCCGCTGCACATCGACGAGGCGGTCAATGCCATCCGTCCGCTCTACGGCATCCAGTTCCTCGACGGCAAGGAACCGCTGCGCATCGCGCTCGAAGGCATCCGCCCGCTCGACGGCATTCCGCGGCTCGACAGCGGAACGCCGATCCTCGACGTGGTCGAGAGCCTGCAGCGCCGCTTCGTGGTGCTCGACCCGGCGCGCGCGATGTTCTCGCGCCAGGGCGACGTGCGGGTGCTCGATGCCGTGCGCCCGGGCCAGGAACTGCTGGTGGGCGACACCGCGGACCGGCCGGACGGTGCGTCGGGCCTCGGCGCGCTCGGCGCCGCGGCTTCGGAAGCCTCGAACGACCCGCGCATCGGCAACGAGCGCACGCCGCCGCAGCGCCTGGCACCGCCGGCGCCGCGCGCGGCCGGGCTGCCGGTGGGCGACGTGGGCGGGCTGCTCTTCAGCGAGCAGATCGCCTTCCACGTCAACCAGTCGGCCACGGAAACGGAGCAACTGGCTGCCGCCCTGCGCGCGCAGCCGGTTGTGGAGATCACCCCTTGAGAAACCGAACTCGAAGAAAGACGTCCGCCATGCCATCGATCCAACGCACGACCCGCACGACCCGTCCACGCGCCGCCGCGCCTGCCGCCACATCGAGGCTGCGCGCCGCCGCGCTCGCCGCCGCCTCGATCGCCGTGCTGGCGGGCTGCAGCGTCACGCCCGCGCCGCTGACCAAGACCGAGCTGACGCTGCGCGTGGACCGCAACCTCAAGTCGCTGACGGCCGACCAGGAGCCGGTGGGCGGCGCGATCGGCCTCTACGAGGCGATGGCGCGCGCGCTCAAGTACAACCTCGACTACAAGGTCGCGATGATGGAGGAGGCGGTGCGCGGGCGCGAGCTCGACCGGGCGCGCTTCGACATGCTGCCGCAGCTGGTGGCCAATGCCGGCTACAACGGGCGCAGCAACGACAGCGGCGCGAGCAGCCGCTCGCTGCTGACCGGGCGGCAATCGCTGGAGCCCTCGACCTCGTCGGAGCGCCAGACCACGGCCGCCGACCTGAGCCTGAGCTGGGACGTGCTGGACTTCGGCGTCTCGTATGCGCGCGCCAAGCAGACGGCAGACCAGCGGCTGATCTCGCTCGAGAACCGCCGCAAGGTCGCCAACCGCATGGTGGAGGACGTGCGCACCGCCTACTGGCGCGCCATCAGCGCCGAGCGGCTGATCCGCAAGCTCACGCAGCTGTCGGGCGACGTCAACAACGCGCTCGGCGATTCGGAGGAGATCGCGCGCCGGCGCACCACCAGCCCGCTGGCCGCGCTGACCTACCAGCGCGACCTGATCGACGTGCAGCGCCAGATCCAGGCGCTGCAGCGCGAGCTGGTGATCGCCAAGGCGCAGCTCGCCGCGCTCATGAACCTCGCGCCCGGCACCGAGTTCTCGCTGGTGGTGCCGCAGCGCAGCGCGCTGTCGACCGAGTTCTGCCTCTCGGGCGAGGGGATGGTGCGCGCGGCGCTGGAGAACCGCTCGGAGCTGCGCGAAATCGCCTACCGGCTGCGCATCAACGAGAGCGACGGCACGGTCGCGCTGCTGCGCAACCTGCCGAGCGTGCGCGCCTTCATCGGCACCAACTACGACTCCAACGACTTCCTCTACAACAACAACTGGTCGGGCGTGGGCGTGCGAGCGAGCTGGAACCTGGTGAGCCTGTTCCGCTATCCCGCCGACAAGCGGCTGATCGAGACCCAGGCCGAGTGGCTGACCGAGCGCGAGCGCGCGCTGACCATGGCCATCATGACCCAGGTGCACGTGAGCCGCGCGCAGTTCGCGTTCGCGCGCCAGTCGCTGATCACGGCCGGGCGCTACTCGGAAGTGCAGGGCGGCATCACCACGCAGATGCAGTCGGCCTTCAAGGCCAACCAGGAGAGCCGCCAGCGCGTGATCCGCGAGGAGATGAACGGCCTGCTGGCCGAGGTGCGCTACGACCTGGCCTATGCCGACATGCAGAACGCCTTCGCCAACGTCTACAGCGCGATCGGCCTCGACAGCTTCACGCCCGAGGTCAGCAGCCGCGACTCGGTGGCGCAGCTCGCGGGCGGGCTGCAGCAGCTGTGGCAGAGCCGCCAGGACATGACCGGCGCCACCGCGGCCGCAGCCTGCGGCGCGGCGTCCTGACGCGCGACTTCTCTCGTTCCACCACCGGGCCCTCGCTCCATGAACCTCGACGATCCCACCCCCGAGCCGTCCCGCAGCCCATCGCCCGACCGCGCGCGTTGGCGAACGCTGGCGATCGGTGCCGCCTTCGCGATCGTGCTGGTCGCGATCGCCTGGGGCTACCTGGGCGGCGGCGGCGCGAAGAAGCGCGAGGCAGTGCCGCCGGTGGCGGCGGCGCCCGCGCCGACCCCGGCACCGGCACCTGCTGCAACCGCAGCCAAGCCCGCGCCCGCCGCCGAGCCGGTCGTGGCGCCGGGCACCGCGCTCGCGGCGATGGCACCGCCCGCGGCGCCGTCCACGCCCGCGCCGCTCGCGGCCGCCACGCCACCCCAGGGCACCGGCAATGCCGCCGCCGTCGCGGCGGCGGCCGCCCCCGGCGCGCTGGCCTCGATCGCGCCGGCCGACGCACCGCGCGCCGATGCCAGCGCGGTGCGCGGCGTGGTCAAGCCCAAGGACGAGGTGCTGTTCTCGGCCAAGATCGCCGCGCGCATCGCGCAGATGCCCTTCAAGGAGGGCGAGCGCTTCCAGAAAGGCGCGGTGCTGGTGGCCTTCGACTGCTCGCGCATCCGCGCCGAGGCGAATGCCGCCTGGGCCGCCAACCGCGCGAGCCAGACCATCCTCAAGCAGAGCGAGGAGCTCGACCGCTACGAGGCCATCGGCAAGAGCGACGTGCAGATCGCCAAGGCCAAGGCCGAGCAGACCGGCGCCGAGGCGACCGCGCTCGAGGCCCAGATGCGCGACTGCACCATCGTCGCGCCGTTCTCGGGCATCGTGGTGGAGAACATCTCGCACCAGCACGAGAACGCCGCCGCCGGCAAGGAGCTCACGCGCGTGCTCAACGACAGTGAGCTCGAGATGCACCTGATCGCGCCCTCGGCTTGGCTCGGCTGGCTGGCGCCGGGCAGCCCCTTCAGGTTCAGGATCGACGAGACCGGCCGCAGCTACGAGGCCAAAGTCACGCGGCTCGGCGCCGCGGTCGACCCCGTGAGCCAGACGGTGCGCGTGGTCGGCCAGTTCGCCGGCGGCCGCGAGGCGGTGCTGCCGGGCATGAGCGGCAGCGCGGAATTCGCGCAGAACCCGGCCTCGCGGCAGCGCGCGCAGGCCACCCCATGAGAAGGCGGACAGCACCATGAGCGCAGCACCCCTGGGGGATGGTCCTGGAGGCCCTGGAAGCCCCGCAAGCCCGTCGCCGAAGCCGGCGCAGGCGGCGCCAGCCGGCGCGCGCGTGGTCGACGCCACGCCGCGCTTTCGCGACGGCACGCTGGTGCTGCTCGAGCTCGAGGCCGAGATCCGGCGCCAGCAGACCGAGAAGGAGCTGGTCTTCCACCTGCTCAACGAGGCCAAGCGCATCCTGCCGTTCCGCCAGGCCTTCTGCCTGCGCCGGCGCCATGCCGACGCGGCCTTCCAGGCGATCGGCGTGTCGAGCCTGGCCGCGGTGGACCGCAACGTGCCGCTGATCCGCTGGATCGAGCGGCTGGTGGCGAGCCTGCCGGCCGAAGCCTCGCGCACCGAGGCGCCGCTGGCCTTCGGCCGAGAGGCCTACGTCGACCCCGAGGAGCGCGACGCGGCGGCCTATCCGTTCGCGCACGCGCTGTGGCTGCCGATGCGCATGAAGGACGGCGACGCGCTCGGCGGCGTGCTGCTGTTCGCGCTCGAGCCCTGGAGCGAGCCGCAGCAGAAGGTGGCGCGCCGGCTGGCCGAGACCTACTCGCACGCCTGGGGCGCGCTGGCCGGGCCGACCCGCTTCTGGGAGCGCTGGCGCTTCGAGCGCCGCACGCGCTGGCTGATCGCCGCGGCGGTGCTGCTGGCCTGCATCTTCCCGGTGTCGATGAGCGCGCTGGCACCGATGGAGGTGGCCGCGGCCGACCCGGCCGTGATCGCCGCGCCGCTCACGGGCGTGGTGGCCGAGATCCTGGTGCCGCCGAACACGCCCGTGAAAGCCAACCAGCCGATCCTGCGCTTCGAGGACACCAAGCTGCGCAACGAGCTCGAGCTCGCGCAGCGCAAGATGCAGGTGGCGACCGCGCGCTTCGCGAGCACCTCGCAGGCCGCGATCGACAGCGCCGACGCCAATCGCGAGGTGGCGATCAACAAGGCCGAGCTCGACCTCGCCACCGCGCAGTACGACTATGCGCGCGACCTGATGGCCAAGTCGGTGCTCAGCGCGCCGGTCGACGGCATCGCGGTCTACAGCGACCGCCGCGACTGGCAGGGCCGGCCGGTGGAGACGGGCCAGCAGATCATGAAGATCGCCAACGCCGAGCGCATCGAGTTCAGCATCTTCCTGCCGGTGCAGGACAGCATGCTGATCGAGGACGGCGCGCGCGTGAAGATCTATCTCGACAGCGATCCGCTGCGCCCGATCGAGGCCCACCTGCTGCGTGCCGGCTACCAGGCCGAGAAGACCGACGGCAGCACGCTGGCCTTCCGCCTCGCGGCGCGCGCCGACGATGCCCAGGCCCTGCACCAGCTGCGCATCGGCACGCGCGGCACCGCGCAGGTCTACGGCGGCAAGGTGCCGCTGCTGTTCTACGTGCTGCGCCGCCCGATCACCGTGGCGCGCCAGACCCTGGGCTGGTAGGAGGCCGACGCCCATGGCCCCCAAGCCGGCCATCGCCCAGGGCGAACTGCCCGACGACGCGCTGCTGCCCGAGCTGCGCGAGGAGCTGCGCTTCGACCGCAGCTCGCCGCTGCTCGACGGCGCGCCGAGCTGGAGCATCTTCGACCCGGTGCGGCATGCCTACTTCCAGATCGGCCAGGTCGAGCTCGCGCTGCTTTCGGCCTGGCGCGGGCGCACGGTCGGCGAGATGCGGCGGCTGTTCGCGCAGCAGCAGGGCGCCGAGCCCGAGCCCGGCGCCGTCAAGGCGCTGCTGCAGTTCCTCGCGAGCAACAACCTTACGCGCGCGCCGCTGGGCGACGCGGTCAAGAGCCTGAGCGCGCAGGCCAGGGCGCACGACCAGGCCTGGTGGAAATGGCTGCTGCACCATTACCTGTTCATCCGCGTGCCGCTGGTCAAGCCCGACCGCTTCCTGCGCCGCACCGTGCACTGGGTGGCGCCGCTGTTCACGCGCGGCTTCGGGCTGCTGATCGTCGCGCTCGGGCTGGTGGGCCTGTATTTCGTCTCGCGCCAGTGGGACGAGTTCCTGCACACCTTCCCGTACTTCTTCTCGCTGCAGGGCATCGCGATCTACGGCCTGAGCCTGGCCTTCACCAAGACCATGCACGAGCTCGGCCATGCCTATGCCGCCACGCGCTACGGCTGCCGCGTGCCGACCATGGGCGTCTCGTTCCTGGTGATGGTGCCGGTGCTCTACACCGACACCACCGACACCTGGAAGCTGCGCTCGCGCAAGCAGCGGCTGCTGGTCGACGGCGACGGCGTGCTCACCGAGCTGTGCCTGGCGAGCATCGCGACCTTCCTCTGGGCCTTCCTGCCCGACGGGCCGGTGCGCAGCGCCGCCTTCGTGATCGCCACCACGAGCTGGATCAGCACGCTGGCGATCAACCTGAGCCCGTTCATGCGCTTCGACGGCTACTACTTCCTGTCGGACATGATCGGCGTTCCCAACCTCAGCAGCCGCTCGCAGGCCTTCGGCCAGTGGCAGCTGCGCGAATGGCTGTTCGGCCTCGGGGCGCCCATGCCCGAGCCGGTGGCGCCGCGCACCGCGCGCATGTTCGCCTTCTTCGCCTGGGCGACCTGGTTCTACCGCTTCTTCCTGTTCCTCGGCATCGCGCTCGTGGTCTACCACTTCTTCTTCAAGGCCGTGGGCATCTTCCTGTTCGCGGTCGAGATCGGCTGGTTCATCGTGATGCCGGTGGCGCGCGAGGTCGGCCACTGGTGGCGCATGCGCGAGCGCATCGTGCCCGGACGGCGCGGCATCGCGAGCCTGGCGATCCTCGGCGCGCTGCTGCTGGCGGCCTTCGTGCCGCTGGACGTCAACGTCAAGGTGCCGGCCGTGCTCGGTGCCACGCGCGAGGAGCCGGTGTTCGCGCCCGAGGCGGCGCAGGTCGCCGAGCTCAAGGTGCGCCCCGGCGAACGCGTGCGCGAGGGCCAGGTGCTGTTCACGCTCGCCTCGCCGATGCTCGAACAGGAGCAGCGCGAGGCGCGCATCCGGCTCGCGCTGCTGCAGGCGCGGCTCGCGCGCTCGGTGGCCGACAAGATCGACCGCGCCCAGACCCAGGAGCTGCTGCGCGGCGTGGTGGCCGAGCAGGAGAACCTCAGCGGCCTGGCCAAGCGCCGCGCGCTGCTGCAGGTGAAGGCCCCGTTCGCCGGCACCGTGGCCGACTACGACGCCGAGCTGCATCCGCAGCGCTGGATCACCGGCAAGCAGCTGCTGGCGCGCATCGTCGACGAAGGCGGCGCGCAGGACCTGCGCGGCTATGTCGAGGGCCAGCATGCCTGGCGCCTGCGCGACGGCGCCGTCGGCCGCTTCGTGCCCGACGATCCGCGCCAGGCCAGCTTCGAGGTGCGGCTGGTGGGCCTGTCGTCGGTCGCGGCCGAGGAGATCGATTCGGCCTACCTGCAGTCGGTGCACGGCGGCCCGATCGCGGTCAACGTCACCGACAAGGGCAAGGCGGTGCCCAACCAGAGCCAGTACCCGTTGTTGATGCGGCCGCTGGAGCCGCAGCGCGACGCGATCTACCTGCACCAGATCGTGCGCGGCGTGGTCACGCTCGACGCGCAGGGCGAGAGCTTCTTCGCGAAGGTGGCGCGGCAGGTGCTGCGGGTGCTGGCGCGGGAGAGCGGGTTGTGAGGGCCGCGCGAGCCGCACTGTGGCCCGCTCGTGTGAAGCTGGCGTGACGACGAGCCCGCGAGGGCGCGCGCGCCAAGCTCCCGAGGATTTTCAATCGGACTGACATCTACCGCTGCGAGCATGGACCGGACCGCTGAAGTCCAATGTTCGGGAGCGAAAGATGACCGCAGTTTCAAGCCGTCGCCGCACGGATCGGCAGACCCGTCTTGAGGCGGCCTTCACCCTCATCGAACTGATGGTGGTGCTCGTCATCATCGGCGTGCTGGCGGCGCTGATCGTGCCCAGCCTGATGGACCGTCCCGACCAGGCACGCGCCACCGCGGCGCGCCAGGACGTGGCGGCCATCATGCAGGGGCTGAAGCTCTACCGCCTCGACAACGGCGCCTACCCGAGCGCCGCGCAGGGGTTGCGCGCCCTGGTCGAGAAGCCCTCGGCGGGCAAACCGCCGGCCAACTGGCGCCCCTACCTGGAACGGCTGCCCGCCGACCCCTGGGGCAATGCCTACCAGTACCTCAACCCCGGCACCCGCGGCGAGATCGACGTGTTCTCGCTCGGCGCGGATGGCGAGCCCGGCGGCGAGAAGGCCAACGCGGACATCGGTTCCTGGTGATCGCGGGCCCACACGTGCGCGGCTCGATCGTCATCGCGGCAAGGGCGGACCGCGCGCGGCAGCGCGGCATGGCGGTCGTGAGCGCGCTTTTCATCGTGGCGCTGATCGCCGCGCTCGCCGCCGTGATGATGAACCGCCAGAGCGCCGCGATCCGCGAAACCCAGGGCGAGCAGTCGCGAGTGCAGGCGCGCTGGCTGCTGCGCGGCGAACTCGGCGCGGCACAACAACTTCTGCGTGCCGAGGCCACGCGCGATCCCACCACCCGGCTCGACGGCGCCTGGAGCCGGCCCTCGGTGCGGCCGGCCGGCGGCCTGCTGGCCGTGGAGGGCGGCGCCCGCCTGGTGAGCGAGATCAGCGACGAACAGGGCAAGTACAACCTGCGCAACCTGGTCGAGCGCGGGCGCATCGACCCGATCGAGCTCGGGATCTTCCAGCGCCTGTGCGCCTCGCTCGGCGTGCCGGCGACCGCATCGCAGGCGATCGCGCGGCGGATCGCGCTGAGCTTCGGTGACGACGAGTCCGCCACCTCGGGGAGCTTCGCGGCGCAGGAAGGCGCGGTCGATCCGGCGGCCGTGGCCGCCGCGTCGCTGGGCCTGCCGCTCGACCTGCCGCGCCAGCCCAGGGCGCCGCGCCCGCGCGCGGTGGAGGACCTGCTCGCCACCGCCGGCGTCGACGCCACGGCGGTCGCCAGGCTGGCTCCCTTCGTCACGGTGCTGCCGTTTCGCACCTGGATCAACGCCAACACCGCGAGCGCCGAACTGGTGGCCGCGGGCGTGCCGGGCCTCTCGCTCGAACGCGCGCGCGAACTGCTGGCCGCGCGCGACCGTGGCCAGTGGTTCATCAACACGGGCGATTTCTCCAACCGACTCCAGATGCCGGAATTCGACACCCTGGCCCTGCGCATCGGCGTCACCAGCAACTGGTTTCGCGTGGCCAGCATGCTCGAGACGCCGCGCACGAAGTTCTTGCAGACGGTGCTGCTACTCGACGACAAGGCTTCGCTGCCGCGCGTGATGTGGTTGCGGGAGGGCGTATGAAAGCCCGCCCCGTGCAGCGCCTGCGGCTGCGGCTGCCCGGATGGGCGGGCGAGGGCGGTGGCCCGGTGCTGGCGCACTGCGGCTGGCGCGCGGAAGACGGCACCTGGCACGACGAGGGCGAGTTGGCGCTGGCGACCATCGCCGAGCGCTTCGCGGCCCGGCGCGTGGAAGCGGCGCTGCACCCGGCCGACACGCCGATGCGGGCCTTCGTCCTGCCGCCGCTCACCGGCCGCCGACTGCGCGAGGCCGTGCTGGGTGCCGTGGAACCCTGCGCGCTGCAACCGGTGGAACAGCTCGTGGTGGCCTTCGGCCCGCGCGATGCGCGCGGCCAGGTGCCGACCGCCTGGGTGGCGCGCGACACCATCGAGGGCTGGCGCGTGCTGCTGCATCGCCACGGCCTGCCGGTGCGCGAGCTGCACCTGCCGACCGCCTTCCTGCCCATGGCCGCCGAAGGCGGGACGGCCTGGCCCATCGAGCGCTGGCTGATCGTGCGCATGGGCGCGGCCCAGGGCTTCGTGCACTGGCTGCCCGAGGGCGAGGACCGCGCGCTGGCGCTCGCCGCGCAGGCGGGCGACGCGGCGCCGGACGCGATCCGATGGCTGGACGACGAACCGGCGGACGCCGCGCACTGGTCGGGCGAGGGCTGGGGCTGGGCGCTGCCCGCGGGCGAGGCCGCGAGCGACGGCATGGCCGCCTCGCTCGCGCTGCCCGCGCTGGGCTGGGGGGCGCTCGCGCTCGTGGTGTGGCTGACCGTTCTCAACGTGCAGGCCGACCGCCTGGCGGCACAGGGGCAGGGCCTGAAGCGGCAGATGGCGGCGCGCGTGCAGGCCGCCTTCCCCGACATCCCGGTCGTGGTCGATCCGCTGAAGCAGGCGCGCCAGCACAAGGATGCGCGCGCCGCCGGCGACGTACCCGTCACCGGGAGCGACTACGCGGGCCTTTCGCAGGCCGCCGCGAGCCTGCTGGCCGAGGTGCCCACGGGACAGGTGCAGCGGCTCGACTACGCCGCGGGAACGCTGCGCCTGCGCTGGCGCGAGGGCGGCGCGCCGGTGGGCGAGGCATGGCGTGCGTTGCAGGCCCGGGGCCGCGAACGAGGATGGGTGCTCGAGGGCGATGCGGCCGAACTGCGCCTCGGTGTCGCGGCGCCGGCAGCACAGGGCGGCCCATGACGCGGCCCATGAACGCCGTCCCGCGGCGCCTGCACGCGCTGGCCGGCCGATGGCATGCGGCGGGACAGCGGCTGCGCGCGGGTACCGCGCGCTGGTGCGCCTTGCCCGCGCGTGACCGCCTGGCGGTGGGAATCGCGGCGCTGGTGATGGTGCTGGCCCTGCTGTGGCTGCTCGCGGCCCAGCCTGCGCTCGAGCGGCGCGCGCGCTGGCAACGCGAGCTGCCGCTGTTGCAGGCCCAGTCCGCCGAGCTCGAGCGGCTGCTGGCCGACGTGCCAACGGCACGTCCGCTCGACGCACCGCGGCGCGGCGGCACGGCGGACGCCGACGGCCTGCGCGAACCGCTCGCCGTCGGGCTCGACCGTGCCGGCCTGCGCGGCCTCTATCGCATCGACGCCGTCGTGGCCGATGCGCCCGGCGCCGCCGGCAAGCCGGCCCCGGCCAAGGCCTGGCGGATCGAATTCGACGCACCCGTTCCGCCGGGATGGGTGCTTTCCTGGCTCGCGGAAGTCGCCGCGCGCGGCGACCTCGAGGTCGGCGCCGCGATGCTCGAGCGTGTCGCACCTGTCGCTTCCGGGAACGGCGGCGATGGCGGGGCGCAAGGCAGCGTGCGCGGCCGGGTGGACCTGCAGTCCACCCAACTCATCAAGGACGGTCAGTGATGCGAGATCGAATGGGCCCGGCATGGCGCCGATGGGCAACGGCGTGCGGCCTGGCATTGGCCGCCGCGGGCAGCGGCGCGGCGCCGGCCACGGACACCCAGGGCGTGGCGGCCGCCGCCGCGCCGCAGCCCGCGCGCGGCGGCCGCGACGAGCGCGTGGTGCTCAACTTCGTCGATGCCGACATCGCCTCGGTGGTCTCGGCGCTGGCCCGCTTCCTCGGACGCAGCTTCCTGTTCGACCCGCGCGTGAAGGGCCAGATCACCCTGGTGTCCGAAGGCGAGGTGCCCGCGCCCACGGCCTACGCGATGCTGTCCTCGGCCCTGCGCATGCGCGGCTTCGCGATCGTCGACGTGGGCGAGGTGAGCCGCGTCGTGCCGGTGGCCGACGCGAAGCTGCAGGGCGGCACCGTCAACACCCGCAGCCCCGGCGGCGGGCTGGCCACGCGCACCTTCCGGCTCAGCTACGAGAACGCCGAGGCGATGCTGCCGGTGCTCAAGCCGCTGATCGCGGCCGAAAACAGCATCGCCGCCTATCCGGCCAACAACACGCTGGTGGTGACCGACTACGTCGACAACCTCGAGCGCCTGGCGCGCATCATCGAGAGCATCGACACGCCGACCTCGCTCGACGCCGACATCGTCAAGCTGCGCAACGGCGTGGCCACGGATGTGGCCGCGCTGGCGTCGGAACTGCTCGAAGGCAGCGGTGGCGAGAAGGGCCGCCGCGACATCGTGGTGCTGGCCGATCCGCGCTCCAACAGCATCGTGATCCGCTCCAGCAGCCCGGGACGCACGGCGCTCGCGCGCGAGCTGATCGCCAAGCTCGAGAACGCGCAGAGCGATCCGGGCAACCTGCACGTGGTCTATCTGCGCAATGCACAGGCGGTGAATCTCGCGGGCGTCCTGCGCGGACTTCTGACCGGCGAATCGCCGGACACCGCCACCAGCGGCAGCGGCTCGGTACGCGCGGCGCTCGGCGCGGGCGGCATGCTCGCGGGCGCCGGGGCCGCGAACGGTGGCGGCACGGCGGGAACGAGCGGCGCGAACGGCACGGGCGGCACCGTGGGCAGCAGCGGCGGCAACACCTCGGGCGGCAGCAACGGCAGCCGCTTCGGTGGCGGCGTGTCCGGCACCGCGGGCGGCACCGGCGGCCGCGGCGGCTCGGCGGGCGGCGGCGGCGGGGCCACGGCATTCTCCGCGGGCGGCGTGACGGTGCAGGCCGATGCCACCACCAACACCCTGCTGATCGCCGCACCCGAACCCATGTACCGCAGCCTGCGGCGCGTGATCGACACGCTCGACCAGCGGCGCGCGCAGGTGCTGGTCGAAAGCCTGATCGTCGAGGTGACCGAGACCGATGCGGCCGAGCTCGGCATCCAGTGGATGGCCACCGGCCGCAACGGCCAGGTGATCGGCGGCGCGAACTACGGCGCGGCCACGCTCAACGCGGCCGCGCGCAATTCCATCGAGGCCTTGCCGCGCGGACTCAACATCGGCATCGTCGACGGCACCGTCAACCTGCCGGGCGTGGGCGAGATCCTCAACCTCAAGATGCTCGCGCGCGCGCTGCAGGCGAAGAACGGCGCCAACATCCTGTCGACCCCGAACATCCTCACGCTCGACAACGAGCCCGCGTCGATCATGGTGGGCAAGACCGTGCCTTTCGTGAGCGGCCAGTACATCACCAACGGCACCACCAACAACAACCCGTTCCAGACCATCCAGCGCGAGGACATCGGCCTGAAGCTCAACATCCGCCCGCAGATCTCCGAGGGGGGGACCGTCAAGCTCGACATCTACCAGGAGGTCTCGAGCATCGACGAGCAGAACTCGGGCCTCTCGGGCATCGTCACCAACAAGCGCGCGCTCGACACCAGCGTGCTGGTGGACGACGGCCAGATCATGGTGCTCGGCGGACTGATGGAAGACAGCGTGACCCACGGCAGCGAGGGCGTGCCGGTACTCGGCGACGTGCCGGTGCTCGGCAACCTGTTCCGCTACGACAAGCGCCAGCGCGCCAAGACCAACCTGATGGTGTTCCTGCGGCCCTACGTGATCCGCGACGCGAACGCGGGTCGCGGCCTCACGCAGGACCGCTACGACTTCATGCGCATGCAGCAGGGCCTGGTGCGGCCGCCCGCGCGCGGCCTGCTGCCCGGCATGGGCGCGCCAGCGTTGCCGCCTTCGGACCTGCCGGTGGCCGCGCGCACGCGCTCGCTCGACCTGCGGCCCGAAGGCTGGGAGCGCACGCGCGAGCAGCCACCGCCCGCCACTCTCACCGACAGCACCGTGCGCCAGCGGCCCGCGCCGCCACCGCAGGCCGCCGAGGACACGGTGCGCACCCGGCTTCCGCTGGGCCTGACCGTCGCCTCCGATCCTTCGGCGCTCTACGGGGGAAGCAACGACAAGGTCACGGTGATCCAGATCGCCGATGTGCGCGCCGACCAGGACGCGCAGCGCATCGTCCAGCGCGTGCGCATCAGCGGCATCGCCGCCTATGTGGTCGGCGGGCCCGGCGGCGAGGGCAACCTGGTGCGTACCGAGGTCGCGCGCGATCCGCAGGCCGTGGACAACGCCGTCGCGCTGCTGCGCGAACTGGGCTTCCGCCCGGAACTGGTGATCTCCCCATGAGCCCCGCGCTTCCCCACGCCTGGGCGCGCAGCCAGCGCATCGTCCTGCAGCCGGCCGACGAGGCGGCGGCCGAGGGCGCGTGCATCGTCGTCTGCCGTCGCACGCCGGGCTGGGCCGTGGCGGAGGTGCGGCGGCGCTTCGGTGCGCTGCCGCTGCACCAGGTCGGCGACGGCGAGATGGACCGGCTGCTCGAGCGCGGCTACGCCGAAGGCGACGATGCCGCCTCGGTGGTGGGGGCGGTCGAGCAGCAGGTCGACCTCGACCGCCTGATGCAGGACATTCCGGCTGTCACCGACCTGCTCGACGCCCAGGACGATGCGCCGGTGATCCGGATGATCAACGCGCTGCTGGCGCAGGCCGCGCGCGATGGCGCAAGCGACATCCACCTCGAGTCCTTCGAGACCCATTCGGTGGTGCGCTACCGCGTCGACGGCACGCTGCGCGACGTGGTGGCGCCGCGCAAGGCGCTGCATGCGGCGCTGATCTCGCGCATCAAGATCATGGCGCAGCTCGACATCGCCGAGAAGCGACTGCCGCAGGACGGCCGCATCACCCTGCGCGTGGGCGGGCGCCCGATCGACGTGCGCGTGTCGACCGTGCCCACCGCGCATGGCGAGCGCGCCGTGCTGCGCCTGCTCGAGAAGGACGCGGGCCGCCTGCAGCTCGAACGCCTGGGCATGGCGAGCAACACCCTGGCCGAACTCACGCGGCTGGTGCGGCAGCCGCACGGCATCGTGCTGGTCACGGGGCCCACCGGCAGCGGCAAGACCACCACGCTCTACGCGGCGCTCGGCCAGCTCGACCTGTCGACGAGCAACATCCTCACCGTCGAGGATCCGGTCGAGTACGACCTGCCGGGCATCGGCCAGATTCCCGTCCACGCGAAGATCGGCATGACCTTCGGCGCCGCCTTGCGCGCCGCGCTGCGGCAGGATCCCGACAACATCATGATCGGCGAGATCCGCGACCTCGAGACCGCGCAGATCGCGGTGCAGTCCTCGCTGACCGGGCACGGCGTGCTGGCCTCGCTGCACACCAACGACGCCGTGTCGGCGGTCACTCGCATGAGCGACATGGGCATCGAGCCCTTCCTGCTGTCGTCCTCGCTGCTGGGCGTGCTCGCGCAACGCCTCGTGCGCCGTCTTTGCCCCGAGTGCAAGACGGCGCATCCGCAAACAGATGGGCGCACCGTCTACCGGCCGGCGGGCTGCCCCGCCTGCGGCCACTCGGGCTTCAAGGGCCGTACCGGCATCCACGAGCTGTTCGTGATCGACGACGAGATCCGGCGCCTGATCCACCAGGGCGGCGATGAGCAGGCCATGCGCGCCGCCGCCGCCGAGCGCGGCATGCGTTCGATGCGCGAGGATGGCCAGCGCTGGGTCCGCGAGGGCGTGACCACGGCCGAGGAAATCGTGCGCGTGACGCGCGACGCCTGAGCTTCGCCATGGCACGCTTCGAGTTCGAGGCCGCGAACGGCGCGGGCGAGATCCAGCGCGGCAGCGCCGAGGGCGAGTCCGCTCGCGCGGTGCGCGCCCAGTTGCGCGAGCGCGGCCTGACGCCGCTGCAGGTGCGCGAGGCCGCGGCCGGCGGCTCCTTCTCCTTCCTGAACCCGGCGCTCGGTGCCGCCGACCTGTGCTGGTCCACGCGCGAGCTCGCGAGCCTGCTGGGCGCGCGGTTGCCGCTCGAGGCGGCGCTGGTCGCCACCATCGAGCAAGCCGAGCGTCGGCATGTGGCCGAGGCGCTGAGCGCGGTGTGCGACGGCGTGCGCGCCGGCATGCGGCTGGCCGACGCGCTCGGCGAGCGGCCGCGCGACTTCCCGGCGATCTATCGCGCGCTGGTGAGCGCGGGCGAGGACTCGGGCGACCTCGCGCGCGTGATGGAACGGCTGGCCGACTACCTCGAGAACCGCGACAACCTGCGCGGCAAGGTCCTGACCGCCTTCATCTACCCGGCCGTGGTCGGCTTCGTCTCGCTGTGCATCGTCGTCTTCCTGCTCGGCTACGTGGTGCCGCAGGTGGTGGGTGCCTTCGCGCAGGCGAAGCAGGAGCTTCCCGCGATCACGCGCGCGATGCTGGCGGCCAGCGCCTTCGTGCGCGAATGGGGCTGGCTGAGCGCGGGCGTGCTCGCGGCCGGCTGGATCGCCGCGCGTGCCGCGCTGCGCGACGCGACAAGGCGCATGCGCTGGCATGCCGCGATATTGCGCATGCCGGTCGCGGGCCGCTTCGCGCTCGGCGTCGACACCGCGCGCTTCGCCTCCACGCTGTCGATCCTGATGGATGCCGGCGTGCCGCTGCTGCGCGCGCTCGAGGCCGCGCGGCAGACGCTCGGCAACGAATGGATCAAGCGCTGCGTGCTCGAGGCCACCGGCCGCGTGAAGGAGGGCACGCCGCTCGCCGCCGCGCTGAAGGCGCAAAGAATATTTCCCTCGAACCTCGTCCACCTGGTCGCCAGCGGCGAGAAGACGGGAGCGCTCGCGGCGATGTTCGAGCGTGCCGCGCAGAACCTCTCGCGCGACCTCGAGCGCCGCGCGATGCGACTCACCACGCTGCTCGAACCCCTGATGATCCTTGGCATGGGCGGCGTCGTGATGGCCATCGTGCTGGCCGTGCTGATGCCGATCATGGAGATGAACCAGATGGTGCGCTGAGGACGAAAGTCCTCGCGCGATCGTCTTCGCGCGATCTCGCGTGTTGCCGGATGCAGCGCGAACTCGGGAGTTTTCCACCGCGTCTTCCCGAGCTTTTTTCGGCCTGCTGTCACCCCCCGAAAAGAAGATTCATGGGTCGCCAGGAAGGCGGCACAGGTAGCGAGGAGGCAGGCGGATTCGATGGCCCCATGGGGCCCCGCGAACCACCTGTCTTTGGCAGCTCAAATCTTTATTGGTCAATGCAAAGGAGTTTCCCAATGCGTGCAATGTTCAAGCCGGTCGCGATGGCGGCCGTGATGGTGGCGGGCCTCGTGGCCGCCGGTGCAGCTTCTGCCCAGATCGCCGTCGGTGGCGGTGCGACCCTGCCCGAGGTGCTGTACGACGCAATCCTGCCGAGCGGCGTGGGCCAGACGAACTTCAGCTACACCGGCACGGGCTCGGGCGCTGGCAAGACGGCGTTCTACACGAACAACGCCACCAGCTTCAAGAACGAATCGCTGGCCACCACGCCCGCCTGGGGCGCGACCCAGTCGGTGCATTTCGCCGGCAGCGATTCGCTGGTGACCAGCACCGAGCGTGACGCCTACAACAACGACGTGTTCCCGGCCGGTGGCACGCAGACCCGCCTGCAAGCCTGGGGCCGCCAGATCCAGGTGCCCGCCGTCGGCACCGCCGTGCTGGTTCCCTACAAGCGCGCCGGCATCGCCGACCTGAACCTGACCGACGCACAGATGTGCGCCGTGTTCAGCAACAAGACCGGCGGCCAGACCTGGGGCCAGCTGCGCGGCACGACCGACGCCACCACCGTGAAGGTCGTCTACCGCACCGACACCAGCGGCACGACCGAACTGCTGAGCCGCTACCTGGTCGCCGCCTGCCCGGGTTCGGGCTTCGTCGTCTCCAACGCCTTCACCACCGTGGTGGCCGGCGCCCTGACCGGCGGCACGATTCCCACCCACTGGGTTCCCGTGACTGGCAGCAGCGGTGTTTCGGGCGCCTTCGGCACCGACAGCCGCATCGGCTACCTGAGCCCCGAAGCCGCCTACACCGGCAGCGACAACTCGGTGGTCGCGAAGATCAACGGCAACCTGGCCGATGCCACCGCGATCCAGACCGTGCTCGCCACGAAGGCACTGCCGACCGCTGGCGTGACGCCGGCCGAACTGATCGCCGCGCGCGATCCGCTGAACTGGGTCCCGGCCTATGCCAAGCCGGCCAGCGGCTATCCGATCTTCGGCACGACCAACCTGCTCGTGAACCAGTGCTACAAGGACGCCAACGTCCAGACCAAGGTTCGCAACTTCCTGGTCGGCCTGTTCGGCACCACCTACAACGCCACGATCACCTCGCACAACTTCGTGAACCTGCCGGCCACCGGCACGGACACGAAGAACTGGAAGAAGGCGATCTCGGACGTGTTCCTGAACGTGAACCATCCGCTGGGCATCGGCAACGTCAGCGTCTGCAACGGCATCGGCCGCCCGCTGGCGAACTGATCGACAAGGACCGTATCGCGGTCCGACCGCTGGCATGACCTTCGGGGCAGGCCAGCGATCCCGGCCCCGGGGCGCGAAGGCTGCGATCGGCGGCCGGAGCCTTCGGGGCCTTCGCGCGTGTTCCGTTTCGTCACCTGTCCCCCGTCGTGCGCGCCGACGCGAAGGCGCGTCTCCCACACCCCTCGCCGGAGTTCCCTCATGCTTGCAAACTGCCTGAAGACCGCCGCGTCCCTGCTCGCGGCCACGGCCCTGTGGACCGCCGCGAGCGTCCACGCCCAGATCGTCGTGGGCGGTGGCTCGCCCGTTCCCCAGCCCCTGTACGAGACGCTGATGCCCAGCGGCGTGGGTCTCACCAGCTTCAGCTATACGGGCATCGGCAGCAACGGCGCCAAGCAGGCCTTCCTCGACAACAACGCGAGCTCGCTCAACAACGAGTCCCTGGCGGCGCGGCCCGCCTGGTCCTCGATCCAGTCGGTGCATTTCGCCGCGGGCGAGGCACCGCTGAACGCGGTCGAGCTGTCGAACTACAACATGCTGCATGGCCTGGACTGGGGCCCGCTGGCCCAGCTCCCTGCACTGGCCCTGCCGGTGCTCCTGCCTTTCAAGCGCACGGGCCTGGCCAGCCTCAATCTCGGCACCGCGAAGATGTGTGCGCTCTTCGCCAGCAAGCCCGGCGGCCAGACCTGGGGCCAGTTGCTCTCGACCAGCGACCCGACCCCCGTCAAGCTGGTGTACCGCACCGATACCAATGGCCTCACCGAGGCGCTGAGTCGCTACTTGGTAAACGCCTGTCCGGCCGGGGGCTTCACGGTGTCGAACAACTTCGCCACGATGGTCGGCGGCGCATTGCCCGGCGGCACGATCCCTTCGCAATGGGTCGCCGTATCCGGCGACAGCGCGATGGCCGCCGCGATGACGGCCGACGGCCGCATCGGCTATCTGGCGCCGAATGCGAGCTTCACGGGCACCAGCCCCGCGGTCGTGGCCCAGATCAACGGCACGCTGCCGGTGACTTCGGCGATCCAGGCGGCCCTGGCCACGCAACCCCTGCCGGCGGGCGCGGCGAACAACCCGATGAGCTGGCTGCCGCCTTACGCGACGCCTGCTCCGGGCACGACCTACCCGATCGTCGCGCTCAGCGGCGTGCTGATCAACCAGTGCTATCGCGATGCCGTGGTGCAGACCAGGCTGCGCAACTTCCTCAACGGCTTCTACGGTCTCGCGAGCCTGCCCAGCCCCTACATCGCACTGCCGGCGGCCTGGCGCAGCACCATCGCCAGCACCTTCCTGGCCGGCGGCGGCCCGTTGTCGGTCGGCAACGTGAGCGTCTGCAACGCCATCGGCCGCCCGCTGCAGAACTGAGGGGACGTCCGCACGATGCAAGCCTGGCGTTCGTGCCGTGGCGAGGCGACACCGGTGCGCGGCTTCCATGTCACGCGAGCGTCACCACCACGGATTAACGTTGTTCCCAGACTGAGCCCGCCGCGCCGTCCCGGATCGTCCGGCGAACGCGGCGACTCGGGGGAATGCGCGCCTATCGGGTATGAGAGCGAATTCGGCATCGGTCAGTGTGCTGACACTGGTCGGGTGTCTGGCCGGAGCGGCCACGCTGCTCGCGCCGTGCGGCGCGCAGGCGCAGGCAGTGCGCTCGAACGCATCTGTAACGACAACAACAACAGCGACGCCGGCATCGCCCGGCGGGCAGATCGATTTCGACATCGGCGCGCAGCGCCTGGGCGATGCGATCGATGCGTACAGCCGGGCCACGGGACTCGACGTGCTGCTCGATGGCGAGGATGCGAGCCGCATGGCGGGCGCCGTGCACGGGCGGTTCAACGCCGCGCAGGCGCTCGAGGCGATGCTGGCCGGAACGGGGCTGGAGGCGCGCCATGCCAGCGCGACGTCGGTGGTGATCCAGGCCGCTCGCGCGCCGGTCGCGCCGGCGCCGCCAACGATGGCGGACGCGCCGGTGATCGAGGAGTCGGGGTTCCACGGAGGAGATGTCTTGTACCAGTCCTATGCCGCCCAGGTGCAGCAGGCGCTGCGCGCCTCGCTGTGCGGTGCCAGCGAAACGCGGCCCGGTGGCTATCGCCTCGCGTTGCAGTTGCGGCTCGACGCACGCGGCGCGGTCGAGCGCTTCCGCCTCCTGAGCACGACCGGCCAGACCAGCCGCGACGCGGCCGTGCTGCGCAAGGTGCGCACGCTTGCGGTCGGCGTACCGCCGCCGCCTTCGCTGCCGCAACCGCTGGTGGTCCTGCTGCTGCCGGAGGGGCCGGATGCCGAGCCGGCCTGTGCCACATCGGCTGCCGCCGGGGCCTTGCAGTGACGAATGACGCCGCGGGCCTCGCGGCGAGCCTGCGCGCGCGCGTGGTCGCGCGCTATGCCGAACTGCGCGGCAAGCTCGAGCGCATCGTGGGCTCGCGCGATGTCGCTGCCGACGCCATGCAGGAGACCTGGTTGCGCCTCGCGACCAGCGCCACCGAAGCTGGCGCGCCGCCCGGCGCGGGCGCCTCGAGTCCAGGGCTGGTGCACAACCCGGACGCCTACCTGCTGCGCATGGCCGCGAACATCGCGATCGACCGCTACCGGCACGACAACGAGGCACTGCTGGTGCGCGGCGAGATCGACGCGCTGATGCATGTGGTGGACGAGACCGCCGACCCCGCGCGCATCGCGAGCGCGCGCAGCGACGTGGACGCACTGAGCCATGTGCTCGCGCGCATGCCGGCACGGCGTCGCGCCATCCTCGTGGCCGCGCGTGTGGAGGGCCGCCTCAACAGCGAGATAGCGCAGCGCCTGGGCGTGTCGACGAGCACGGTCGAGAAGGAGCTGCGCGCCGCCCTGGAGTATTGCAAGAAGCATTTGCCGCACGTTGAGGCGGCGCAGCACGGCCACTACAGCGGTCCGAGAAAATACTGATGCTCGCCACCATGTCACTCGATCCGTCCGAACCCGGCTCGCCACAGCACCAGGCCCAGGCCTGGTGGCTGCGCCTGCATTCGGGCCAGGCTACGCGCGCCGATGCCGAGGCCTTCCGCGAATGGGCCACGCGCAGTGCCACGCATGCGCAGGCCTGGCGCGAGCTGATGCGCGTCTGGTCCTCGCTCGACCCGCTGCTGGTCGAGGAAGCGGCGCGCCAGGCCCTGCCCATGCGCAGGCCGCGCGGCTGGCGTCGCCTGCTCGAACGCGTCACCGGTGCCCGTGCGCCGTACTCTTCGGGCCGGCGTGCCTTCGTCGGCGGCGCCGTCACCGCCGCGGTGGCCGCGGGCGTGGTCGCGGTGAACCCCCCATGGGGACTCTGGCCCTCGGTCGAGGAGTTCGCGGCCGACTACCGCACCGGCACCGGCGAACAGCGCCAGCTCGCACTCGCACCCGACGTCGAGGTGCAGATGAACACCCAGACCGTGATCAACCGCAGCGGTGCCGGTGGCTTCGAACTGGTGGCGGGCGAGGCCGAAGTGGCGCTCGCCGGCGCCGAGCGCTTCTTCGTCGAGGCAGGCGGAGGGCGCATGCAGGCCCAGGCCGCGCGCATCAACATCCGCTATACCGGCCCGCAGGTGTGCGTGACCTGCCTCGAGGGCAAGGTGACGGTCATGGTGGCCGGCCAGCATCGCACGCTCGGGGAAGGGCGCCAGATCTTCTACGACAAGGCCGGGCTGCAGGAGCCGGTGCGTGCCGACGTGGCGAGCGTGGCGGCGTGGCGCAGTGGCGTGCTGTCCTTCGATCGGCTGCCGCTGTCGGAAGTGGTGGCGGAGATCAACCGCTACCGGCCCGGCAAGGTGTTCCTGCGCAACGACGACCTGGGCCGCACGCTGGTGCGCATGCAGATCGCGCTGCGCAGCATCGACAACGCGCCGCTGATGATCCGCGAACTCTATGGCGCGCGCATGCGCTCGCTGCCGGGCGGCTTCGTCGTGCTGAGCTGACGCGGTTCGCGTCTTTTTTTTCCACCGCGCGAAAAAACTTTACGGGTTGTCGCTTGCCGGCTCGTCATGGGGCATGGAACCGACAACGACGCGCGACGATCGCCCCGCCGAGCACGACGCCTGCCTCGGCGAAGCCTTCGACTGGCTGGTGAGGCTCAACGGGCTGCATGACCGGAGCGAGGCCGAGTCGCTGGCGCTGCAACGCTGGTGCGCCCGCAGCGCGCTGCATGCGCAGGCCTGGCACGAGGCCATCGCGTTGTGGCGCGCGCTGCTGCCGGCGGCTTGCATCGCCACGCGGCGCGGCACGCGCTGGCCCCAGCGCCCGCGCCGCATGCGCGCTTTCGGTGCGCGCAGCACTTCCGACCGCATCGCCGCCGCCGCGCGCGGCGGTGCCCCGACTTCTTCCCTTCTTCTCTCCACGCATCCGCGCCCTGGGCAATCATGGTCCTGAATCCGTACCCCCTCCGTCCGCGCCCCTTCGCCGTGCAGCCGCTGGCGCGCGCCATCGCACTGATGCTCACGGTGGGCGGCGCCGCCACCACGTTGCCCGCGCATGCGCAGCAGCGCGCCTTCAGCGCCGGCTGGATGGCGCAGAAGAACATTGCGCAGGGCCAGGCCATGGCCACGGGCCGCCTGCCCAACGGGCTGCCCGCGTCGACGCTCACCAACCCTCGCGCGCAACAACAGCAGGCCAGCCAGCAATTGCAGCGCTCGCTCGGCAACCTCAACCTCGCTGCGCAGAGCATCGCGGCGCAGCAGGCGGCGCAGGCGGCCGCGCGACAGGCTGCCTTGGACGAGCCTTCGTCAGTGCCCGATGGGCTCGCCGATGGCGGGTTGCGCGTCGACACCAATTCGCTGACCGCAGGCTGGCTCAACGCGCAGGCACCGGTGCAATCGCAAGGCACCGATGGCCGCACGACCGTCACGATCCAGCAGACCGGCGACCGCGCGATCCTCAACTGGGAAAGCTTCAACGTCGGCAAGCGCACCACGGTCGATTTCAAACAGCAGGCCGACTGGGCCGTGCTCAACCGCGTCAACGATCCGCAGGCGCGGCCTTCGCAGATCCAGGGGCAGATCAAGGGCGATGGCACGGTGCTGATCGCGAACCGCAACGGCATCGTGTTCAACGGCTCGAGCCAGACCGACACACGCAACCTCGTTGCGGCGGCAGCGAAGATCAGTGACGAACAGTTCAAGGTGCGCGGCATCTACAGCGCGCAGGAGAACGGCAACTACACGCCGGCCTTCACCGAGACCGGCGGCAAGGTCGAGGTGCAGGCCGGCGCGCGGATCGCCACGCGCCAGCCCGACTCCGTGACGCAGGGTGGCGGCTATGCGCTGCTGATCGGCAAGGAAGTGAACAATGCCGGCACCATCGCGACGCCGCGCGGCCAGGTGCAACTGGCGGCCGGCGACTTCTTCATCGTGCGCGCGGGCCAGGGCACCGCGGGCAACCAGTTCTCGACCACGCGCGGCAACGAGGTGGCGCCGAAGTTCGACGCCGGCAGCACGGCCGGCGCCGTCACCAACACCGGCCTGCTGCAGGCACCCGAGGGCGACATCACGCTCACGGGCCGCAAGGTGGTGCAGGACGGCGTGGCCGTGGCCACCACCACGGTCGACGCGCGCGGCACCATCCACCTGCTGAATCCGGCGAGCGACAGCCTCGGCAGCGTGACCACCACGGCGCGCGCGCTCAGCGCCGTGCTGCTCGACCAGAACAGCCGCACCGCGCTCGACAGCCAGCGCGATGCGTTGATCGCACCGCCCGCGGCGCAGGCCCAGGCGCCGAGTCCGGCCTTCGACAACCTCTCGCTGATCGAGGACCGGCGCGACCAGTCGCGCATCGAGATCGTCTCGGGTGGCCGCGTGCTGTTCGAGGGCGGTTCCAGCACGCTGGCCACCGGCGGCCAGATCGCGGTGAGTACCGGCGCGACCGGCCGCAGCACGGTGGCCGATGGCGCGCGGCTCGACGTCTCGGGCGCGGTCGGCGTGCAGGTGGCGATGTCGTCCAACAACGTGCAGATCAACATCCAGGGCAACGAGCAGCGCGACGCGCCGCTGAACCGCGACACCACGCTGCTCAACAACAGCAACGTGTGGATCGACCGGCGCAAGCTGCTGCGCGTGGCGGCTGGCGTCGGGGGCTACGACAAGGAACGCTGGTACACGCCGGGCGGCCTGCTGGAGGTCGGCGGCTACCTGGGCCTGCAGGGCCACGGCATCGGCGAATGGTCGGCGCAGGGCGGCAGCGTCACCTTCACGGGCGGCGAACTCGTGACGCAGTCCGGCTCGAACATCAACCTCTCGGGCGGCACGCTGGACGTGCAGACCGGCACGATCCGCCAAAGCTGGCTCAAGGGTGTCGACGGCCGGCTCTACGAGGTGTCGAGCGCGCCGGCCGATGTGCAGTACACGGGCCTCTACAAGGGCTATGAAGACGCGCACAAGCGTTGGGGCGACAAGACCACGGGCTTCTTCTACAACCCGCTGATCGGGCCGCAGCAACGGCTGGAGAACGGCTACACGGTGGGCCGCGACGCGGGCCGGCTGGTGGTTTCGACGCAGGCCGCGGTGCTCGAGGGCGACATCACCTCCACCGTGTACCAGGGGCCGCGCCAGACGACGAAGCGCGACGCCGGGCTCGATGGCTATGCGCAGTCGCACGACGCGGCCGCGCTCGCGGCGCAGCTCGTGCTCGGCAGCTACGTCACGATCCACGCGACCGACCCGGCGAAAGGACCCGCGCGCGGCTTCCAGAACTTCGCGCCGACCTTCGAGCGCATCGTGTTCGGCGGCGACGAGCCCGACCTCGGTGCCGGCCTGTCGCCCGACG
Source organism: Variovorax sp. ISS6 (assembly GCF_056523145.1). Lineage (NCBI taxonomy): Bacteria > Pseudomonadati > Pseudomonadota > Betaproteobacteria > Burkholderiales > Comamonadaceae > Variovorax > Variovorax sp. ISS6. The sequence goes on along the minus strand of NZ_JAWRZC010000002.1, from coordinate 225,154 downwards.
GCCCGTTGCCGCAGGCACGCAAGGACGCGCTGTACGTGGACAGCGACCGTCTCAATGGCTGGGGCCTGGGCATGCTGCTGGCGGCGGGCGCCGACAGCGTGACGGTGGACAAGGCGATCGAGGTCGTGCCCGGCGGCACGATCCGGCTGCTCGCGCCGCAGGTGCGTGCGAATGCCGGCCTGACGGCACGTGGCGGCCAGATCGCGCTGGGCAACGTGCGCCAGGTGCTGGCCGGCTCGGGCGACCTCGTGGAGAGCCCGCTGCCTGCCTTCGGCGACAAGCCGGCGCAGGTGACGATCGCGCCAGGCACGCTGCTCGACGCCCGCGGGCTGTGGACCAACCAGCAGCGCGATCCGCTCGACGTCCTCGGGCTGCCCTACGTGGACGGCGGCGTGGTCGACGTGCGCACCACCGGCGACCTGACGCTGGCCGCGGGCGCCACGATCGACGTGTCCTCGGGCGCGGCGCTGCTGGCCAGCGGCAAGAGGCTCGGCGGCCGCGGTGGCGACGTGACGCTCTACGCCGACATGCAGTCGAGCGCGCCCTCGACGCACGGCCTGCTGCTGGTGGATGGCGACATCCGCGGCTTCGGCGTGGCCGGCGGTGGCACCTTGCGCATGGCCTCGGGCACCGCGATCTCGATCGGCGGCGAGGTGCCTGGCATGGGCGGCACGCTGGGCGCGGGGCAGGCCGCGCCGACCGACCTGGTGCTGCTGCAGGACTACCAGGTGCGCGCGGGGGATGTGCTGCCGGTGGACTACAGCTACGAGCGCTCGCGGGCGCTGCCGGGAGAGGCGCTGGGGACGCGGCCGATCATCGGCCTGGGGGACAACAGCGTGACACTGGCGGCCGACTGGACACCGCCTTATTCGAGCGGGACCGACAAGTCGTACAGCCTTTCGGGCATGCGTAGCGACGGCACCTTCGCATCCTTCATCGTCCGGAGCTCTGGCGACAGGCCAACGCTGCCCGCGGGATTCGTCATCCAGGCCATCACTTTTTCCGAAAACTTTCCCACCGGCTACATCGTCGAGGCGAATGTCTTCCCCACCGGCCTGAACATCGTCCCCGAGCTGCGCACACTCGCGGCCGGCGCCAAGGCGCCGTCGGACTTCACCATCGCCGGCGGCACCCGCGTCGCCGCCGGCGCGGTGTTCCAGCGCGAGGTCGCCACGCGCGCCAACCTCGCGCTCGGCGGCGCCACCTTCCAGTCGGGCTTCTCGAACTACGACATCAACGGCCGCCTGGGCGTGGTCGTGGCCGAGGGCAGCATGCTCGACGTGCGCATGCCGGTCCTGCGCTTCATCGACGGCGCCGACACCGTGGCGGGCGGCGGCGATCCCGCGGCTGCGCTGGAGCGCTGGCTGCCGCCGACCTGGAGCGAGGACCCGGCCAGGCGCACGCTCACGCAGCGCGGCGGCGCCGGCCTGGTGCTGCGCTCAGCCGTCGACAGCGGCACCGGCGTCGTGGCCAGCGGGCCGGTCGAGGTGCGCGCGGGCGCGTCGATCGCGGTCGATCCCGGCCAGGCGATCGTGCTGCAGGGGCGCGACATCACGGTGAATGGGCGGCTGGCCGCGGCCGGCGGCACGATCGCGCTCGAGCAGCCGGGCAGCAGTTCCTCGGCGCCACCCGGCCTGATCTGGATCGGCGAGACGGCGGTGCTCGACGTGGCGGGCCAGGCCGTGACCGCGCGCGATGCCGCGGGCCGCAGCTATGGCCGGGTGGCCGACGGCGGCACGATCCGCGTCGGCGGCGCGCTCGACTGGGAGGCCACCGGCCAGGCCGGCGGCGCCAACGCCTTCGTGGTCGTGCGGCCTGGCGCCGTGCTCGAGGCCTCGGGCGCGAGCGCCTCGCTCGACCCCGCCCTGGGCGGCGCGGTGGCCGGCGATGGCGGCTCCATCGTGCTGTCGTCGAACCAGGGCCTGTACGTCGACGGCAGCCTGCGCGCCGCGGCGGGCGGTGCCGGCGCGGCGGGCGGCACGCTGGCGCTGGCGCTGGACTCGGCCAGCTATCCGGCCAACGTCGGCGTGGAGGTGCTGCGCCACCGGGAACTGGTGCTGGCGCAGGTCCAGGGGCCGAGCCTGCTGGGCGAAACCGGCGGCATCGCCGAGGCCCGGGGACTGCTGCGCACGGGCACCGGCCGCATCGGCGTGGACCGCATCGAGGCCGGCGGTTTCGACAATCTCTCTCTGCTGGTGCACGGCCCGCTGAGCTTCGATGGCCCGGTCGCGCTGCACATGGACCAGAGCCTGCGGCTCTACGCGGGCAGCTATGCGCATGCCGAGACGGCGGCGGGCGGCTCGGCGGTCGCGCTCTCGGCGCCCTACGTGCGGTTGGCCGGCGTGACGCGCAAGCCCGCGTCCGACCAGGACACGCTGCCCTCGGCGATCTGGAGCCGCGGCCCGTCGCAGCAACCGGGCGACGGCCGCTTCTCGGTGCAGGCAGACCTGGTCGACGTGCGCGACCGCGTCGGCTTCGGCGTGCATGCCGACATCGACCTGCGCGGCAGCGTCTACACGGTGGACCGGCGCGGCTTCGCCTCGGTGGACATCGACAGCCGCGGCGACATCCGGCTGCTGGGCGGACAGGCCGGCCTCGGGTTGCCGGTCACCCTCACGACCGAGCTCGCCACGCCCGACAACCTCACGCTGACCGCCGCGCAGATCTATCCCGCGACCGGCGCGGGCGCGCGGATCACCGCCGGCGTGCCGGTGCCCGACCCCGAAGGCAGCGGGCCCGCTCAGTACCGTGCCGGCAGCGTGCTCGCGATACGGCGCCACGGCGATGCCGAGCCCGCGATGCCGTACTCGGTCTTCGGCACCCTGCAGCTCGGTGCCGAGACCATCGAGCAAGGCGGCGTCGTGCGTGCGCCGCTGGGCCAGATCGTGCTGGGGACGGCGGACGCCGACGCGATGGTCACCGATCGCGTGCTGCTGCAGCCGGGCAGCATCACGTCGGTCAGCGCCGCTGGCCTGCGCATGCCCTACGGCGGCACGGTCGACGGGCTGAGCTACCTCCAGGGCGGCAAGTCGGTGACGCCCGAGGGCTTCGACAACGACCGCCGGGGCGTGCAGATGACGGCGCGCCAGGTCGAGGTGCAGGCCGAGGCGGTGCTCGACCTGTCGGGCGGAGGCACGCTCGCGGGCGCGGGCTTCGTTGCCGGCCGCGGTGGTTCGGTGGACATCCTCGCCACGCCGCTGGCCAATGCGAACCCGGTGGCCAACCGCTACAGCAGCGCCGGCAACGCGGTCTATGCGATCGTGCCCGACAGTGCGGCGCGCTATGCACCGGTCGCGCCCGAATCGGGCGCCGGCATGCCGGCGATCGGCCAGCGCATCACCATTCCCGCGGGCGTGCCCGGGCTGCCCGCGGGCACCTACACGCTCATGCCATCGAACTACGCGCTGCTGCCCGGTGCCTTCCGCGTCGAGATCGGCAAGACCGACAGCGGCGCGATCGGCCTGCCGGGCGCTACGGCCACCGGCGGCGGCTCCTACGTGAGCGCGGGCTATCTCGGCATCGGGGACACCGCGATCCGCGACGCGCTGCCCACGCGCATCGTGCTCACGCCGGGCACGCGGGTGCGGGCCTACGCGAGCTACAACGAGACCGACTACAACGCCTTCGTGCTCGCCGACGCGGCGCGGCGCGGCTTCGTGCGCGGCATGCTCACCTCCGACGCGAAGACGCTCGACCTCTTCCTGGCACAGCCGAAGGACGGCGCGCCGGCCGACAGCGCCCTGCGCTTCGAGGGCGAGGCGCGCCTGGCACCAGAGGCGGGCACGGCGGGCTACGGCGGCACGGTCAACGTGCGCAACCTCGGCGAGATCCTGGCTGACGGGCAGGCCGCGACGCCGGGGCTGGATCGGGCCTCCGTGCACGACGCCGACCTGAACCGCATCGGCGCGCCGCGGCTGGTGCTCAACGGCACCATCCGCAGCAGCTACGGCCAGACCGGCCGCATCGCCACGATCTCCGACGGCGGCGGCGCGCTCACGGTGCGCAGCGGCGCGCGCCTCGCGGCCTCCGACATCGTGATCGCGGGCAACGAGATCGTGATCGAGGAGGGCGCCGCGCTCGACACCATCGGGCGAGGGCGCACGAGCTTCGACTCGGGCGACGGCTTCGTCTTCTACGGCAACAACGCGCTGGTGCTGTCCAACGGCTGGTTCGACCTGCAGCTGGCCTCGAATGCATTGGGCGGCATCGGCTCGATCGATATCGGCCGCTGCGTGAGCAGCACCTGCACCGCGCCGACCACGCTGCTGTCGGAAGGCACGATCGCGATCGCCACCAATGGCACGCTGACGCTGGCCGACAACGTCTCCTACGGCACGCGCAACCTCGCGCTGGCGCTCGCGGCGGTCAACCTCGGCGAGGACGCGAGCATCGCGGCGGCGGCCGCCGCCGGCCGCCTGCCCTCGGGCCTGGGGCTCAACCAGGCGCGGCTCGACCGGCTGCTCGCGGGCAACACGGCCACGGGCGCGCCGGCCCTCGAGACGCTGGTGCTCAATGCGCGCGACGCGGTGAACGTGTTCGGCGCGGTGACGCTCGACGCCTCGAGCCTGCAGCGCTTCGTGCTCGGCACGCCCGCGATCCACGGCTACGGCGAGGCGGGCGACGTGGCGGCGATCCGTGCCGGCGAATTCATCTGGGCCGGCTCGCAGGCCGCGCCCGGTGCCGCGATCGCCGAGGCACTCGGCGACGGCCGTCTCGACATCTCGGCCCGCTCGATCGTGCTCGGGCCGAATCCGGGCACGGCGCGCGACAACGGTGCCGACGATGCGCGGATCGCGCTCGGTTTCTCGCAGCTGCGGCTCGAAGCCAGCGAGAGGATCGGCGGCGAAGGCAAGGGCTCGTTGGCGGTCTACCACCGCCAGGGCGCCTACACGCCGGGCGAGGGCCAAGCCTACGAAGGCGGCGACCTGCGCCTGGTCGCGCCCGTGGTCACGGGACAGGCGGCCTCGACCCTGCGCATCGCGGCCGGCGGCGCCATCGACATCGTCGCGCCGGCAGGCGCGGCGCGCGCGACGAGCGACGCGCTGGGCGCCACGCTCGAGCTGAAGGCGCAACGCATCGGCGTCGACGGCAGCGTGGTGCTGCCCTCGGGCCGGCTGGTGCTCTCGGCCAGCGGCGACATCGTGCTGGGCGCGGATTCGCGCATCGATCTCTCGGGCCGCAAGGTCGTGCTGTTCGATGTCGACAAGTACAGCTGGGGTGGCGACCTCGTGCTCTCGAGCGGCGCGGGCAACATCGTGCAGGCCGCGGGCGGCGTGATCGACGTGTCGGCCGTCGAGCAGCGCGCCGGCACGGTCGAGGCCACCGCGCTCGGCGCGGCGGCCGGCCGCATCGAGCTGGCCGGCGAGCTGCGCGGCACCGCCAGCGGCCGCTACGACGCCGGCGGCACGCTCGTGCCCTACGGCGCGGGCGAGTTCACGGTGCGCGCGCAGAATCTCGTCGACTTCGCTGGGCTCAACACGCGGCTCAACGCGGGTGGTGTCTACGGCGCACGCCGCTTCCAGATCAAGCAGGGCGACCTCACGGTCGACGACGGCGTGAAGGCGCGCGAAGTCGCGATCACGCTCGATGGCGGCAGCCTGCGCGTGGCCGGGCGTATCGACGCGAGCGGCGAGCAGGTCGGAACGATCCGCCTGGCCGCCGCGGGCGACCTGCGCGTGGACGGCACGCTCGACGCGCACGCCACCGGGCTGCGCGTGGACAGCCACGGCAAGATCATCGACAGCCCCAACCGCGCGATCGTCGAGCTCACCAGCCGCGACGGCATGCTGACCCTGGGTGCGGATGCGCGCATCGACCTGCGCGCCGGCACCGCGGTGCCGGAGGGCAGCGGCGCCGGCTCGAACGATGGCCGCGCGCGCGGCACGCTCGATCTGAACGCACGCCGTACCGGCGGTGCGGGCGAGGGCGGCAGCGGCGCCGGCGCCAACGACGTGGCCGTGTCGATCGAGGGCCGGCCCGCCATCCAGGGAGCCAAGACCATCGCGGTGAACGCCTTCCGTCGCTACGACGACGCGCCGCTGGCCGAGCTGCCCGACGTGTCGGGCCACCGGCCGCAACTCGTCACGCAGGCCTTCCTGGACGCCATCGACGGCGACAGCCGCGGCTTCGTCGACGCGGCGCTCGCCAATGCGGCGCTGGGCATCCGGCTCGCGGGCCTCGACGGCTGGCGGCTGCGTCCGGGCGTGGAGATCGTGAGCAACGCGCTCACCAACCCGAACGGCGATCTCACGATCCCGGGCGACCTCGACCTCTCGGGCTACCGCTACGGACCGGGCGTCGATCCGGCGCGACGCGGCTCCGGCGAACCCGGCGTGCTCTCGGTGCGCGCCGCTGGCAACCTCAACATCCACGGCAGCATCAGCGACGGCTTCGCGCCGCCGCCGGGTACGCCCGACGACAACGGCTGGGTGCTCAAGGAAGGTCCCGGCACGGGCAATTCCTTCGGCGGCGACGTGGTGGTTCCGATCGACGGCGTGCGGCTCGACGCGGGCACGCGCTTTCCGGCCGGCGCGACGCTGAACTACAGCATCCAGGTGGCGGCGATGACGCTGCCCGCCGGCACGCTGCTGCCCGTGGACGCCGTGCTCACGGGCAGCCTGAGCCTCGGCGCCGGCACGGTGGTTGCCGCGAACATCTACAACGCCGACGGGTCGCTGGCCTACAAGGCCGGCGCGGTGCTGCCAGCGGGCGTCATGCTCGGCGCCGGCATGCGGCTCGGCGCGGGCACGGTGCTGCGCGCCGACGCCGCGGTGGCCGCGCTGACCTGGCCCAAGGGCGTCAGGCTGCCGGTGCAGATGAGCGTGACGGCGGCATTCCAGCTCGCGCGGGGCTCGCTGATCCCGGCGAACACGGTGCTCGAACTGCCGGGCAACCAGCCGATCGAGCTGCGGCCCTCGACCGGCGGCGTGCAGGGGCGCAACTGGGCGGTGGCGCCGATGCTGCCCGAGGGTGTCGAATCGTGGGACCTGCAGCTCGTGGCCGGCGCCGACCTGGGCTCGGCCGACCGGCGCGCGCTCGATCCGGCCTCGAAGGGCGCGATCCGCCTGGGCGACACCCACCACGTGGTGAAGCGCACGCCGGGCGGCTACTTCTGGCTGCCGGACAACTTCTTCGGCATCCCGGCGGGCACGCCGGTCGAGCAGAGCTACATCGACGAGGGCTGGTGCGACCCGGACTTCGGCCAATGCGAGGTCAAGAGCGGCAGCACCGACCCCGTCTCCCCCGCCTTCAGCGTGGTGCGCACCGGCACGGGCGACCTCGAGCTGCTGGCCGCCGGCGACATCCGCAGCGATTCGCTGTTCGGCATCTACACCGCGGGCACGGCGACCGCCGTGGACGCCGCGTACCAGCGTGCGCGCGGCAAGCCCGACGGCACGGTGCTCGGCCAGGGCGTGCCGGCGACCGACTACGCCGCGAGCCTCGCGAGCTATCGCGCCTGGTATCCCGACCAGGGCGGCAACGTGTTGATCGCGGCCGGGGGCGACCTGGTGGGCGACATCAGCGGCACCGCCTCGTCGAGCGTGCTGCCGGGCAACTGGCTGTGGCGGCAGGGCTCGGGCACGGCATCCGTCGGCGGCGATGCGATCCCGGCAGCCTGGTGGATCAATTTCGGCGCCTACACGGCCCGCGCCGGCGGCGGGACCATGCCCGAGCTCACGGGCTTCACCGGCATTGGCGCCCTCGGCGGCGGGGATGTGCGCGTGCGCGTGGGTGGCGAGGCCGGCGCGATCGACCTGCGCGGCCTGCAGGCGGCCGGCCCCGACACGCGCAGCCAGGGCCTGGTGGTGACCGTGGCCAGCACCGGCCGCGTGGGTGCCGACGGCAGCCTCGCGCTCACCGGCGGCGGCGACATCGACATGCGCGTGGCCGGCGCGCTCAATCCGCAGCGCGGCCTCGCCAGCAGGACCGACACCGAGAACCTGGTGCTGACCGGCGCGATCGCCAACCTGCGTGGCGCGACCGCGCTGAGCGCGGCCTCGATCGGCAGCCTGGGGCTGGTCTACCAGGCGAACGGTTCCTCCTTCGTCGATGCCATCGATCCCCGGGGCGCCGATCCGCGCGTGGCCACCTACGCCGACGCGCGCGGCGGCATCAACCTGGTGCCGGGCGACACCACCGTGAGCCTGCGCTCGCTCGGCGACCTGGTGCTCGGCGGCGTCGCCGATCCGGGCCGTGCCGCCACGCCGAGCAGCTCGGACTTCCAGCGCGACGCGGCCAACGGCAATGGCCAGGGCTGGTTCAGCCTGTGGAGCGGCCGCAGCGCCATCGACCTCGCGGCCGCGGGCGGCAACCTGGCGCCGGTGACGGCCATCGGGCGCGATCCCTACGGCCGGCCGAGCACGGTGACACGCGACGGATGGATCGTCTATCCCTCCGTGCTGCGCACGGCGGCGCTCTCCGGCAATCTCTACTACGGCGCCGCCGCGCTGCCGGCCGCCATCGGCTCGCCCGAGCTGCTGAACTACGGCCTGCTGCTCGCGCCTTCCCCGACGGGGCAGCTCGAGATGCTCGCCGCGGGGTCGATCTACGCGGGCCGCTACATGGTCGGCATGTCGGGCGCGGACATCGCGCTGCCGACGCCGTTCGCACCCGCCTTCACGGGATCGATGACGGGCACGGGCGAGTTCGTCAGCAATGTCTCCGGCACCGGACTGGGCCTCGACGTGCCGTCGCTGTTCGCCTTCGGCCCGAACAGCGCCGTCACGCCGCTGGCGCGCCCCGCCGGTGCGCCGCCGATGCGCTTCTACGCCGCCGGCGGCGACATCCTGGGGCTGAAGACCGGCGAGACGGTGAGCTTCGGCCGTGGCAGCGCCACCTGGTACAACGCGGCGGCGCCGGTGCACATCCGCGCGGCGCGCGACATCGTCAACACGGGCGACGCGCCGGGCAGCACCGGCACCGCACCGGTCGAGCTCATCGCCGAGATCGGTGCCACGCTGCGCGGCAACCTGATCGTCCACGCCAGCCCCGAGGACGTCTCCATCGTCTCGGCCGGCCGCGACATCCTCTACGCCAACTTCGACATCGCCGGCCCCGGCACGCTCGAGGTCTCGGCCGGCCGCAACCTGCTGCAGGAGGACCGCGGCGGCATCGTCTCGGTCGGGCCCATTGCCACCGGTGACACGCGACGCGGTGCCTCGATCGCGCTGATGGCGGGCATCGGCGCCGAAGCCGCCACGCGCGGGCTCGACATGTCGGCCATCCGCGCGCGCTACCTCGACCCGGCGAACCGCGCCGAGGCCGGCACGCCGCTGGCCGAGCAGCCGGGCAAGGCCGTGATGACCTACGAACGCGAACTCGCCGACTGGCTGAAGACGCGCTACGGCTTCGAGGGCGACATGGCGCAGTCGCTCGCGTACTTCGATGCGCTCGCGCCCGAGCAGCAGCGCATCTTCCTGCGCGAGGTCTACTACGCCGAGCTGCGCGCGGGCGGGCGCGAGTACAACGACGCCGCGAGCAGCCGCTCGGGCTCCTACCTGCGCGGGCGCGAGATGATCGCTACGCTGTTCCCGGCGCGCGACGCGGCGGGCCAGGCCATCGCGCGCGGCGGCGACATCACGATGTTCGGCGGATCGGGCGTGCGCACCGATTTCGGCGGCGACATCGAGATGCTGGCGCCGGGCGGGCAGATCATCGCCGGCGTGCAGGGCGCTGTGCCGCCTGCCGGCTCGGGCGTGATGACGCAGGGCGAGGGCGACATCCAGCTCTATAGCCAGGGCAGCGTGCTGCTCGGGCTGTCGCGCATCATGACCACCTTCGGCGGCGACATCCTCGCCTGGTCGGCGCAGGGCGACATCAATGCCGGCCGCGGCAGCAAGACCACGGTGCTGTTCACGCCGCCCAAGCGCGTGTACGACGACCTCGGCAACGTGAAGGTGTCGCCGCAGGTGCCGAGCTCGGGCGCGGGCATTGCCACGCTGGCGCCGATCGCCGAGGTGCCACCCGGCGACGTGGACCTGATCGCGCCGCTGGGCACCATCGATGCGGGCGAGGCCGGCATCCGCGTCTCGGGCAATGTCAACGTGGCGGCGCTGCAGGTCGCGAACGCGGCCAACATCCAGGCCAAGGGCGAGTCCAGCGGTCTGCCGGTGATCGCGGCGGTGAACGTGAGCGCGCTCACGAATGCCAGCGCCGCGGCCGCGCAGGCCTCGATGGCGGCGCAGGACACGGTACAGCGCGAACGCACCGCGGCGCGCCAGGCGCTTCCCTCGGTGTTCACGGTGCGCGTGCTGGGCTTCGGCAACGAACCCGCCGAGGGCAGCGAAGCGCCGCCGGCCGGCGGCAGGGGCGCGGCGCCGGCCGGCACCGATGCCTACAACCCGCGCAGCGTGATCCGCGTGCTCGGCGGCGGCGCCAGCCTGCCGCCCGCGGCGAGTCGCCAACTGACGGACGAGGAGCGCGCCAACCTGCAACGCTGAGCCGTGCCGCGCGCCCCGGCCGGTGGGCGCACCCCGTTTCTTCCCGCCACAGGTCCCGCCGCATGCCGCCTCCGGAAAGTTTCCGGAGACCGGCGAGCCGGGGCGTCCATCGAAAACCATCATGACCCCAGACATCGAGGCCCTTGGCCGCAGCAGAGCATCGGATCGGTTCACGCGGATGCCCCCGCCCTCGCTCTGGCGCCTGCCGCTGGAGCGCCAGGGACTCTTCCTGCCCGACCTGCGCGTGCCGCAGGCCGAGCCTGCGCCAAAGCCGCCAGCGGCGATCGACTTGCAGGCCTACCTCGAAGCGCACTATGCACGGCTGCACCGGCGGCTGGAGCGGCACCTCGGCTGCGCCGACCTGGCCAGCGAATGCCTGCACGACGCCTGGTTGCGGCTCGGCGATCGCCAGCCGCGGGCGGAGCTCTCGAACCCGGATGCCTACGTCTACCGCGTGGCCTGCAACCTGGCGATGGACAGCCTGCGTGCACGCCGGCGCTGGCTCGGCGCCGACGATGCCGAGGCGGACGCGAATGTCGAGGTCATCGCCGATGGCCAGCCCGGCCCGGAACTGATCGCCGAGGCGCGCTCGGAGGTCGCGGCCGTGGACCGCGCGATGCAGCGCCTGCCGCGGCGCCACCAGTCGGTGCTGCTGGCCCTGCGCTGGCACGAGATGTCGCGCCAGGAGGTGGCGCGGCGCCACGGGGTGTCGGTGCGCAAGATCGACACCGCGCTGCGGCAGGCGCTCGGCGGCCTGCGTTGATCGGCGAGGCCCGCGATGCACGCCCATTCGTCGCTGAACGCCGGGATCGACGCCGGCGCTACGAGGTCGTCACGGATCCTGTCGCATAGTCTTTCGGGGAAGGAGGATCGCAAGATGTTGAAGTGGACGGCGCCCCTGCGGGTCACGATGCAGGAACTCGACGCCAGGCTATCGAAGATCGTCGAACACGCACGGGAGGAGCCGGTGGCAGTCAATCGCTATGGCTCGCCCTGGGTCTGGATCGTGAGTCACCGCGCCTGGGTGCAGGCCGACAACCTGCGTGCGCTGGTGCCCAGGAGCCATCCGCTGGTGCCGTTGCGCGACCTGGTCGACGATGCGCTGCGCTACGAGCGCGGGCTGCTGGCCGAACTGGCGCGCGAGCACGGCAGTGCCGTCGGCCTGCCGATCCTGCTGCGCTGCCTGGTGCTGCAGATCATCTATTCGATCGAGGATGCGGAGAAGGTGCACGAGAGCCTGGTCTACAACATGCTGTTCCGCTGGTTCGCGGGCTTCGAGAAGTTCGCCGACGAGCTGCCAGGCCATGCCGAGTTCACGCGCGAGCTGCAGGCCGTGGGCACCGATCCGCGCGCGGTGCGCATCGTGACGCGCTGCCTGTCGAGCACCCACCTGCCCGAATCGGGGGAGGGCGATTTCCGCGTGAACCGTGGCCTGCTGCATGCGCTGTCGAACTGGGTGGCCGATGCCTCCCTGCCACAGCCCAAGCCGCACGGGGCGCGCAGCGTCTGAGGTTCCTAGGGCGTACCCACGCGCACGATGCCAGGGCTTGCCAGCGATGGCATCGCCGGCGCGGCGATGCGTTCGGTGCGGCCCGCGATGTCGATCACGACCGCGCCGGGCTCGATCGCCGACAGCCTGACCGAGGGCGCGAGCGATTCCCCGATGCGGAAGGCGCGAGGGGCCGCACCGTTGACGGCCAGCACGGCCACCCCCTGCAATTCACCCTTGATCAGCCCGTTGACCGCCACGCTGGCCCGGATCTCGCCCGGGCCGAGCCAGCCGGCGATGGTGCCGGCGGCGGGGTCGGGCGCGGGTGCCGGCGGCGCCGCCGCCGCGGCGGCCACGGTGTCGGCGGCGGGCAGGCGCGCCCAGACGGCAATGCCCGCGGCCACCAGCAGCAGGCCGGCCGCATGCACGGCATACAGGGGGAGTCGTTTGGCAGAAGAATTCATGGTCGGTGCTTCCGGTGTCGGGCTCCTGTCTATCACCGCGGTGTTGGCTTTGTGTGTCGGGAACTCGGGTGTGCATGCCGCGCGACCTTCATCGCACCATCACATGCGCGGCCTAGCATCGCCGCGGCACACAGCCGCCCTCCGATGAACCTCGCACCGCTCCATGCTCCGGCGCCGCGCGCTTGGCGCCGGCCGCACGGCTTCTCGTTGATCGAGTTGATGGTGGTGATGGTGATCGTCGGCATCGCCACCGCGGCGATCAGCCTGAGCGTGGCGCCGGATCCGGCGCGCGAGCTGCGGCGCGATGCGCGCGAACTCACCCGGCGGCTCGCGGCCGCGCAGAACGAAGTGCGCGTCGACGGCCGCGTGATCGCCTGGGAGGCCGATGCCGACGGCTACCGGTTCAGCCGCGGCACCTGGCGCCTGCAACCCGGCAGCGCCATCCCCACGGTCACGACCCTGGGCGCGCTCGACCGCTTCGAGCGCGACGACGTGCTCGGCCCCGTCGCCTGGCGCGCCGGCCCGGTGGAGGTCGTGCCTTCGCGCCCGGTGCTGCTGACCGCCGAGCCCATGGGCGCCCCCTGGCAGCTCGCGCTGCGCCACGCCGACGCCACGGTCGTGATCGTGCGAGACCCGTCGGGCGCCTACCTGCTGCGCTGAACCATGTCCCCCCGTTGCCGTGCCATGGCGAGGCCGTCAGGCTTCACGCTGATCGAGGTGCTGATGGCGCTCACGATCGTCAGCATCGCGCTGGCGGCGATCGTGCGCGCCTCGAGCCAGTCGATCACCCATCTCGGACTGCTGGAGAAGCAGTCGCTCGCCATGCTCTCGGCCGAGAACCGGCTGGCGGAGTTGCGCATCGGCAGCGCACCGGCGTCGCCGGGCGTGCTGCGCACGCCGTGCCCGCAGGGCGAGGTGCCGCTGCTGTGCCGGCTGGAGGTGGGCGCGGCCGTTGGCGGATTGCGCAGCGCGACGGTCGAGGTGTACCTCGCGGGCGATGCGCATTCGCTCGCCTCGCTGCAGACCCGGATCGAGGTGCGCTAGATGCGCCGCAGCGGCTCGTCGAAAGTTCGCGGCCAGGGCTTCACGCTGGTCGAAGTGATGATCGCCATCGCGCTCATGGCGGTGGTCAGCGTCATGGCATGGCGCGGACTCGAGAGCGTGACGCGGACCGACAGCCAGCTCGAGCGACGCAGCGACGATGCCGCGCGGCTGCTGCGGGCGCTGGGCCAGCTCGAGACCGACCTGGCCCAGCGTGCCACCACCGAGCTGCCGTTGCCGGCGCAGGAGGCGGCGGCGTCGAGCGCGACCGGGGGCACCGCGCCGACGGCGGCCACGGCCGTGCGCGCGAGTGCGCAGTTGCTGCCGACCGCACTGCAGGTGCGCAGCCAGGCCGCGCTGCCGTTGCTGATCGAGATCGTGCGCGCCGCGCCGGCGGCCCCAGGTCAATGGCAGCGCGTGCAGTGGTGGCAACGCGGCAGCTCGCTGTACCGCGCCGCGGGCGAGGCGCGACGGGAGTTTCCGCTGCCCGCGCCGGATGCCGCCGACCGGGTCGAGGTGCTGGGCGACGTCGCATCGTTCGGGCTGCGGGCCTGGGAACCGGGCCAGGGGTGGCGCAACCTCCCGGCCGTCGCGCCCGCGCGCCTGCCCGCCAGCGGCCTCGAAGCCGAACTGGCGGTGCTGCCGGCCGGCGACGGACCCGCACGGCGCTTCAGGCGCGTGTTCGTGCTCGAGGGAAATTCGCCCGGTTGATGCCACGGTAGCATTCACCCCATGCTCCCCAGCCTGCTATCGACCTTCGCCGACCTGATCCTCTTCATGGGCCTGTCCTGGGCCATCTGGCGCGCCCTCGGCCGCTCGGTGCCGATCGCGGTGCTGCCGATCATCATCGGCCTGCTGCTCGCGGCCACTGACGTGCTGCCCAAGGCCGCCGGCATTCCGTCGGCGGGCGGCGACTTCATCGGCTGGATCGGCGTGCTGCTGCTGGCCTTCACGGCCGGGCTCGAAACGCGGCAGACGGTGCACCTGCCGGGCGCAGCCGACCTGCCGCCCGCTCGGCCCGGCGAGACGCTGCGCTTCGTCGCCAGCGCGGTGATGGCGCTGCTGCTGCCGTTCGCGGTGGGCACGCTGGCCGCCAAGCTCTGGTTCAACCACCTGCCGGGTTGGGCCGCGCCGCATGGCGGGCCATGGTGGGGCGCGCTGGCGATCGGGCTGTGCCTCGCGGTGAGTGCGCTGCCAGTGCTGATCGGCATCGTGCGCGAGCTCGGGCCGCTGCACCGGCCGCTGACGCGCATCGCGCTGCGCATCGCGGTGCTCGACGACGCGGTGCTCTGGATCGGCCTGGCGCTGCTGCTGCTGGCGGCCGAAGGGCAGGCGCTGCTGGCGGGCTCCTGGATCAAGCCGGCCGCCGCGATCGCGCTGGCCGCGGCGCTCGCGGGCATTGCCGCCGTCGCGCGCAAGGCGACGCGCGAACCGCCGGCCTGGGCGATCTGGCTGGCAATGCCGCTGTTCCTCGCGGCCGGCGCGTGGTCGAGTTCGCAGCTGGGCCTGCATGAACTGCTCGGCGCCTACTTCGCGGGCGCGATCGTGCCGGCGGCCTGGTCGCGGCGGCTGCCGGTGGAGCGGCTCGGCCAGTTCGCATTGATCGGCCTGGCGCCGGTGTTCTTCGGCCACAGCGGGCTCAAGATCGACGGCAGCGTGCTGGGCTGGGCCTCGCTGCAGGCCTCGGCCACGCTGCTGGTGCTGGCGGTGGGCGCCAAGCTGGTGGCGGTGCTGGCGTGCGCGCCGGCCAAGTGGCTGTCGCGGCGCGAGGCGCTCGCGGTGGGCACGCTGCTGCAATGCAAGGGGTTGATGGAGATCGTGGCCGCCACGATCCTGCGCGACAAGGGCCTGCTGTCGGAACATGCCTTCGCGGCCCTGGTCACGCTCGCCGTGCTGTCGACCCTGCTGACCGGGCCGGCCTTCCGCTGGATCGTGCGGCGCGTGGCGCCGATGGAGAACGCCAACGGCCGCCCCGCCTCCCACTGAAGCGCGGGGCTTCTGCAAAGACTTGCCTGCCGTGGACGCGGGACTGCTACAGTAGGGCGGACGACGCCGCAAGGCCTCGACATTGACATGGAGCAGTGAAGCTCCCAGCGGCCGCGAGGGCTGCTGGGGGCTTTTTTCATTTGGGAGTCCAGACCGTGACCGGATCCAAACCACAACCCCCCTGGCGAGTCGGGGTGCTTTTCTCATCGACGGGCGTGACCGCGGCCGTCGAGCGCACGCAGCAGGCCGCAACCCTGCTCGCGATCGAGGAGGTCAACGCGAGCGGCGGGGTGCTCGGGCGGCCGATAGCGCCGGTGGTGCTCGACCCGGCCTCGCGGCCGCCGCGCTACCGCGAGCTGGCCAAGCAGCTGTGCGACCAGGCGGGCGTGGCCGTGATCTTCGGCTGCTACATGTCGAGCACGCGCAAGGCGGTGCTGCCGGTGGTCGAGGCGCATCGCGCGCTGCTGTTCTATCCCACGCTCTACGAAGGCTTCGAGTACTCGCCGAACTGCGTCTACACGGGCGCGGCGCCGAACCAGAACTCGGTGCAGCTGGTGCGCTACCTCACGAGCCATTTCGGCAAGCGGCTGTTCCTGATCGGTTCGGACTACGTCTATCCCTACGAATCCAACCGGATCATCGCGGACCTGTTCCGCCAGGCCGGCGGCGAGGTGCTCGACGAGATGTACGTGCCGCTGCGCGTGGCCGACATCGACATGCCGAAGGTGATCCGGCGCATCGAGGCCGCGCAGCCCGACGTCGTCTACTCGACCGTGGTCGGCGACGGCATCGCGCGCTTCTACGAGGCCTACGGCGAGGCGGGCTTCGACCAGCAGACCCATCCGATCGCGAGCCAGTCGACGCAGGAGGCCGAGATCGCGCAGATGTCGGCGCGCGCGGCCGCGGGCAGCATCACGGCGGCGCCTTACTTCTCGACCCTGCAGACGCCGGCCAACCTCCGATTCGTCGCGGCCTGGCGCAAGCGCTTCGGCACCGGCCTGCCGATCACGGCCTGCGCGGAGTCGGCCTACTTCCAGGTGATGCTCTATGCGCAGACGCTAGCGCGCGCGGGCAGCGACCGGCTCGAGGCGATGCTGCCGCACCTGCACGAGCACGAGTTCGACGCGCCGCAGGGCCGGGTGCGCATCGACCAGGAGAACCACCACACCTACCTCTGGCCGCGCGTGGCGCGCGTGGATGCGCAGGGCACGTTCCAGGTGGTGGACGATCCGGGCCTGCGCGTGAAGCCCGATCCCTACATGTACGAGAACCGGTTCGATCCGCTCGCGGGACGACCGGCCTGAGGGAAGCGGAGGCGCCATGACCATTTCGCTGCTGCGCGAACTGCCCGAGCTCAAGATCGTCGTCGTCCATCCGCCGGACGAGGAGGGCGATGCCCTCGTCAGCCACCTGCGCCGCGTGGGCTGCATGGTCAGCATGGCCTGGCCCATGCCGGCCACCGTGCCGCCCAATGTCGACGTGCTGTTCCTGCTCGTCGAAGGCGAGTCGCGCCAGGCCACCGAGGCGCTGCTCAAGTCGATGCCGCGGCCCGAACCGACGGTGATCGCGATCGTCAACTACGAGGACCCGACCACCCTGCAGCTGGTGCTCGAGAGCGCGGCCTTCGCGGTGGTGCAGAAGCCGATCAAGCCCTTCGGCCTGCTCGCGCACCTGGTGACCGCGCGCAGCCTGTGGGCCGAGCGCCAGGCGATGCTCAAGGAGAACCGCAAGCTGCGCCGCAAGATCACCAGCGACCAGGCCATGAGCCGCGCGAAGACGATCCTCATGGCCTCCAAGGGCATCAGCGAGGGCGAGGCCTACCAGGCGATCCGCGCGCAGGCGATGGCCAAGCGGCTGTCGATGGAACAGATCGCGAGTTCGATCATCAACATGGAAACCCTGTTGCACCCGTCGCCTTAACTCGCTAGCATGACTGCATCGAGTCGGTCCTCCGGCTCGGTGGCTGCATCCCCTTGATTCGTCAGGCGCCGATGCAGCCGGCACCGGGAACCATGTGTGTTCTCCGGTCCACCTGGCAATGAAGCCCACGCCGCGGTCCCCACCGCGTTGTGGGTTTTTTTTCGCCTGCGCCCGACAGTGCTGTCGGCTGGTTCCACCCATCGAGTTCTTCAACCATTCGTCAGCGCATGGTCGCTGCGTCACGTCCCGAGGTTCCATCATGTCGACAACCAACCGCCGCCACTTCCTCGTTTCCTCGGCCGCTTCCGCGGCTGCCCTCGCGTCGCCCGCGCTGATGCGCAGCGCCCACGCGGCCGACACCATCAAGGTCGGCGCGCTCTATTCGCAGACCGGCGGTCTCTCGATCGTCGAGAAGATGCTCGCCAACGGCGTGCGCATGGCCGTGGCCGAGATCAATGCCGCGGGCGGCGTGATGGGCCGCCAGGTCGAGGTGGTGCTCGAGGACGGCGCCTCCGACCCGAAGACCTTCAACGAGAAGGCCTCGAAGCTGATCACGCGCGACCGCATCGAGACCGTGTTCGGCTGCCACACCTCGGCCAGCCGCAAGGCGGTGCTGCCGGTGTTCGAGCGCCGCAACGCGATGCTGTTCTATCAAACGCACTACGAAGGCTTCGAGTGCTCGAAGAACGTGGTCTACAGCGGCGCGGTCGCCAACCAGCAGCTGGCCAACTACGTGCCGTGGATCGTCGAGAAGCTCGGCAAGAAGAAGTTCTTCATCGTCGGCTCCAACTACGTCTATCCGCGCGAGATGTCGAAGGTCAGCAAGAAGCTGATCGAGCAGTCGGGCGCCAAGTGGGTGGCCGACGAGTACCTCGAGCTCGGCCATTCGGAGTGGGCCTCGGTGGTGCGCAAGATCAAGGAGTCGGGCGCCGACGTGGTGCTCTCGCACGTGGTGGGTGATTCGCTCGTGGCCTTCTACCGCGAGTACAAGAACCAGGGCATGTCGCAGGCCGCGGTGCCGATCTGCGCCACCGTGATCAGCGAGATCGAGATCGCGGCCATGGGCGGCGAGTACGCGGCGGGCAGCTACACCTCGGTGCCGTACTTCATGTCGATCGACACGCCGGCCAACAAGTCCTTCATCGAGCGCTACCGCAAGTTCGTCAACGACCACAAGGCCGTGACCTACCACTCGCTCGAAGCCGCTTACTTCCAGGTCTTCCTCTGGAAGCAGGCGGTGGAGGCCGGCAAGGCCACCACGGCCGATGCCATCCGCGCCAACATCGGCGGCCAGAGCTACGACGCGCCCGGCGGCAAGGTGCGCATCGATCCCGAGAGCCTGCATGCCTGGGTCACGCCGCGCATCGGCCAGTGGCAGGCCGACGGCCAGAGCAAGGTGGTCGACGCGAGCCCGCAACCGGTGCGGCCGCTGCCGTACTTTGCCTACGGCGAGACCGACGCCAACCTGATCTGCAAGCGCAACGGCGCCGCGCCGGTGAAGGCCTGAAAGAGGCCTGAACAGCCGTTCGCGGGCGCGGCGGCATGTGCCGTGCCCGCATTCACCCTCGAGAGAAAGACTTCCGATGTTGGACGTACTCCTGATCGGGCTCAGCATGGGCTCGATTCTTCTGCTGGCCGCGCTCGGCCTGGTCATCATCTACGGCGCGATGGGCGTGGTGAACATGGCGCACGGCGAGATGATCATGGTCGGCGCCTATGCCGCGGTGCTGGCGCAGATCTGGCTCGGGCTCGGGCTGTTCGCCGCGATCCCGATCGCCTTCGTGGTCGCGGCCGCGCTGGGCCTGCTGATCGAACGCTGCGTGGTGCGGCGCCTCTACGGCCGGCTCGGCGACACGCTGCTCGCCACCTGGGGCGTGGCAATCCTGGTGCAGCAGGCGGTGCGGCTCGAAGGCGGCCTGGCCTTCTTCGGCATCCACATCGAAGGGCTGGGGCCGGGGCTGCAGAACATGCCGATCCCCGCCGTGCTGCAGGGCGCGGTGATGGTCGGCGACACGCCGATCAATGCCTACCGCGCCTTCATCGTGGCCTGCACCGTGGTGCTGACCTTCGCGACCTGGCTGCTGCTCTACCGCACGCGCATCGGCATGCAGGTGCGCGCCATCATCCGCAACCCGCGCATGGCCGCGGCCTGCGGCATCGACGTGCAGCGCGTCAACGCCTGGACCTTCGCCTTCGGCGCCGGCCTGGCCGGCATCACCGGCGTGCTGGTGGCGGGCTTCAAGACCGTCTCGCCCGACATGGGCACGGCACTGGTGGTCGACAGCTTCCTGGTGGTGGTGTCTGGCGGCGTCGGCAGCCTGCTCGGCGCGGTCGTCACCTCGATCGGCCTCGGCGAGGTCACGGGCGTGGTGGCGGCGGTCAGCAACGACATCCTCGCGCGCGCGGTGGTGTTCGGCCTGGTGATCCTGCTGATCGTGGTGCGGCCGCAGGGCCTGTTCTCGTTCAAGGGGCGGTGAGCGGCATGGGCACTCCTCTGGACCGGCGCGCGACCTTCGCCGCCTACGCACTCTTCCTGGCCCTGGTCGCGCTGGCACCGCTGGTGCTCGACGGCTTCTGGCTCAACCGGCTCGCCAAGTACCTGGTGTTCGGCATGCTCGGCATCGCCGTCGCCATGAGCTGGGGCTATGCCGGCATCCTGAATCTGGGGCAGGGGCTGTTCTTCGGCCTCGGCGCCTACATGCTGGCCATGTCGCTGAAGATGGCCAGCCCCACCAGCCTGCAGCATGGCGGTGCCAACCCGGTGCCGGACTTCATGCTGTCGAACGCGCAGCCCGGCGCCACCGTCGACCTGTGCTGCATCAACCCGGGCGCCTTCCTGTGGCAGCCGTTCCAGTCGCAGGGGTTCGGCCTCGCCATGGGCCTGCTGCTGCCGGCGCTGGTGGCCTTCGTGCTCGGCGCGCTGCTGTTCCGCAAGCGCATCGCGGGCGTGTTCGTCTCGATCGTCACGCTGGCCCTGGTGCTGCTGGTGCGCCTGCTGCTGGTCGACGCGCAGCCGATCACCAACGGCTTCAACGGGCTGTCGGACCTGGCCTGGCTGCGCATCGCGGGGCACGAGCTCGATCCCTACGGCGTGTCGACCTACTACCTGGTCGCGGGCGTGCTCGCCGTGGTGCTGGTCGGCGCGCGCGCGCTGCTCGCCACGCGCGCCGGCGTGATCCTGCGCGCCACCTCGGGCGATCCGCAGCGCGCGCGCTACCTGGGTTTCGACGTGGCGCACTACCAGACCTTCTTCTTCGCGCTGTCGGCGGCCATCGCCGCGGTGGCCGGGATGCTCTACGTGGTGGTGGCCGAGTTCGCCTCGCCCACCTTCATGGACCTGAGCTTCTCGATCACCATGGTGGTGTGGGCCGCGGTGGGCGGGCGCGCCTCGCTGCTGGGCGCGTGCATCGGCGCGATCCTGATCAATATGCTCGAGGCCACGGCGAGCGAGACCCAGTCGCTGGTCGAGGCCTGGCGCGTGATCGTGGGGCTGACCTTCGTGCTGGTGGTGCTGTACCTGCCCAAGGGCATGGCGGGCTGGGCGCACGACCTGCTCGAGCGCATCGGCCAGCGCCGTGCTGGCGGAGGTGCGCCATGAGCGACATCGCACTCGAACTGCATGCGCTGGGCGTGAGCTTCGGCGGCTTCAAGGCGGTGGACGGCGTGTCGCTGCGCGTGGCCGAGGGCGAGCTGCGCGTGCTGCTGGGCGCCAACGGCGCGGGCAAGACCACGCTGATGGACCTGATCTCGGGCAAGACGCGCAGCACCGAGGGGCGGGTCGAGCTGCACGGGCGCGACCTCACGAACTGGCCCGAGTACCGGATCGCACGCGCGGGCATCGGCCGCAAGTTCCAGATCCCGAGCGTGTTCCGCGAGCTCACGGTGCGCCACAACCTGTGCGTGGCCGCGAGCCGCGAGCCCTCGATCCTGCGCAACCTGCGCTGGGGCTTCGGGCGCGAGACCGACCGCCGTGTCGACGAGATCCTGGCCCTGGCCGGCCTCGAGGAGGTGCAGCAGCAGCAGGCCGGCGACCTGAGCCACGGCCAGACGCAGTGGCTGGAGCTGGGCCTCTTGATCGCGCAGCAGCCGAAGGTGGTCCTGCTCGACGAACCCACGGCCGGCATGACGGCCGGCGAAACGCGCAAGACCGCGCAGATCCTCAAGAGTCTGCGCGGGCGCCACACCATCCTGGTGGTGGAGCACGACATGGCCTTCGTGCGCGACATCGCCGAGCGCATCACTGTGCTGCACCTGGGCCGCGTGCTGGCCGAGGGCAGCGTCGCCGAGATCGAACGCGATGCGCGCGTCCGTCAGGCCTACCTCGGATCTCACGGAATCGCATCAACATGCTGACACTCGCCAACGTCGACAGCTATTACGGCCGCAGCCACGCGCTGCAGGACGTGAGCCTCTCCATCCCGAAGGGGAAGATCACCGCCATCCTCGGGCGCAACGGCATGGGCAAGACCACGCTGCTGCGCACCCTGATGGGCAGCATGGTGCGCGCCACGGGCCGCATCGAACTCGACGGCCTGCGCATCGACGGGCTGCCCATGCACCTGCGCGCGCGCGGCGGCATCGCCTACGTGCCGCAGGGGCGCGAGATCATCCCGGACTTCAGCGTGCGCCAGAACATCCTGATGGGTGCCTTCTCGGGCCGCGGGCCGCGCGCGATACCGCCGCTGGCGCTCGAGCTGTTCCCGTACCTGGCGGCCAACCTCGACCGCCCGGGCGGCGTGCTCTCGGGCGGCCAGCAGCAGCAGCTCGCACTCGCGCGCGCCCTCGCGGCGCAACCGAGCGTGATGCTGCTCGACGAACCCAACGAGGGCATCCAGCCCTCGTTGGTGCAGGAGATCGAGGCCGCGATCGCGCGCATGAACCGCGAGCTCGGCCTGACGATGGTGCTGGTCGAGCAGAACATCGACTTCGTGCGCCGCGTGGCCAGCGGCTTCGCCATGTTCGAGAAGGGAGCGATCGTCGAGAGCGGTCCCATCGAGCAGCTGAGCGACGAGATCATCGATCGCCACATGACCTTCTGAATTTCCCTTTTTGTCTCCCTCTTCATTCACCGCATTCACGAGGAGTTTCTTCGCCATGAGCCAGACCACCCCCGCCATCGACCTCGCCACGCTGACCGTCGACACCGTGCAGGAAGGCTTTCGCAACGGCAGTTTCACGGCCGAGTCGCTCGCGCACGCCTGCCTCGCGCAGATCGAGACCTGGAACGGGCGCTACAACGCCATCATCTTCCTCAACGACGAGGCCATCGACGACGCGCGCGCCATCGACCGCCGGCGCGCGGCCGGCGAGGCGCTCGGCCCGCTCGCGGGCGTGCCCGTGGTCGTCAAGGACCCGATGGACATGGTCGGCTTCCCGACCACGGCCGGCTGGTCGCTGCTGCACGGCAAGAGCGGCGGCGTCGACCTGATGCCCGCCACCGACGCGCCCGTGGTGGCGCGCATGCGCGCTGCCGGCGCCGTCATCCTCGGCAAGACCAACGTGCCGGTGCTGAGCCACACCGGCACCCATGCCGACGACAGCTGGGCCGGCCCCACGCTCAACGTGGTGCTGCCCGATCGCGTGCCCGGCGGCAGCAGCGCGGGCACGGCCACCGCGGTCGGCGCCAGCATGGCCGTGCTGGGCCTGGCCGAGGAGACCGGCGGCTCGATCCAGAACCCGGCCTCGGCGCAGGACCTGGTCGGCATCAAGCCCACCATCGGCCTGGTGCCCAATGCGGGCGTGATGCCGCTGTCGGGCAACCGCGACGTGGTGGGCCCGATCGCGCGCACCGTGAAGGACGCGGCGCTGTGCCTCGACGTGCTCGCGGGCTACTCGCCCGAGGATCCGAAGACGCTGGCCGGCGTCGGCAAGAAGCCGGTGGGCGGCTACACCGCGCAGTTCGGCAGCCGCAACCTCGCGGGCGCGCGCATCGGCCTGTACGGACCGGGCTGGCGCACCCAGCCGCTGTCGGCCGAGGCGAGCGAGCTCTATGCGCGCGCGGCAAAGGAACTCGTGCAGCGCGGCGCGGTGCTGGTCGACGATCCCTTCGCCGACAGCGGCTTCGCGCAGCTGCGCCAACCCACGCTGCCGCTCACGAACTTCGATGCGCGCGGCATGGAGTCGGTGCCCTACGACCTGCAGAAATACCTCGAGCGGCTGGGCCCCGACGCCGCGCTCAAGTCCTTCGCCGATTTCGCGAAGGCGACCGAGAAGGAATCCGCCTTCGCCCCCGGCGGCGTGCTGAGCTACCTGCACAACCTGCCGCAGTTCGCGGCCGCGCTCAGGTCGCCGGGCACGCCGCCCGACCTGTCGGACTTCATCGCGCTCAAGGAGGCCTATCTGCGCATCGTCGACGCGGTGTTCGCGCGCAAGCAGCTCGACGCGCTGGTGTTCCCGCAGATGCGCGAGGAGCTGCCGGTCACGCGCGGCGGCACGATCCAGGAGACCACGGTGGGCGAGCTCAACATCGCGGGCCTGCCGGCCGTGACGGTGCCCGCGGGCTACTACGCCTCGGGCGCGCCGTTCGGCCTGCTGTTCGTCGGGCCGCTGTGGAGCGAGGCGACCCTGCTCGCGCTGGCGCACGACTACGAGACGGCGACGCGGCATCGCAAGGCGCCGTGGCTCGCGGCCGCCTGAGCGCAGCGTACGGAGCGCCGTCTCCGTACTTTCCCGGGCGATGTATAGCTCTGCTCAATACATTGCCCGAAAAACTTGAATTGGACGAATAGAAGCTTCGAGCGGACAGTGCACCCAGCGCGAGACGACAAGGTCTCCGAGACAAGTCACTGATTTCCAAAGGAGCTTCCCGATGACATTTCAAGCCGAGACCGTCCTGGCCAATGGACGGCATTACGCGAAGCCGCGCGCGCCGGTGGTCGTGGTGTGCGTCGATGGCTGCGAGCCCGACTACATCACGCAGGCGATCCAGGCCGGCGCGGCGCCGTTCCTGCAGTGCATGCTCGAGCAGGGCAGCTCGCTGATCGGCGACTGCGTGGTCCCGAGCTTCACGAACCCGAACAACGTGTCGATCGTGACCGGCGTGCCGCCCTCGGTGCACGGCATCTGCGGCAACTTCTTCTACGACGTGGCGGCGGACAAGGAGGTCATGATGAACGACCCCGAGTACCTGCGCGCGCCCACGCTGCTGTCGGCCTTCTCCGATGCCGGCGCGCTGGTGGCGGCCGTGACCGCCAAGGACAAGCTGCGCACCATGCTCGGCCACGGCCTGCGCGGCATCTGCTTCTCGGCCGAGAAGGCCGACAAGGCGACCGTCGCCGAATGCGGCATCGACCGGGTGCTCGATCTGGTCGGCAAGCCCGTGCCCTCGGTCTACAGCGCCGACCTCAGCGAGTTCGTCTTCGCCGCCGGCGTGCGCCTGCTCGAGACGCGCAAGCCCGACCTGATGTATCTCTCGACCACCGACTACGTGCAGCACAAGTGCGCGCCCGGCACGCCCGAGGCCAACGCCTTCTACGCGATGATGGACGGCTACCTCGCGCGGCTCGACGCACTGGGCGCGGTGATCGGCCTCACGGCCGACCATGGCATGAGCCCCAAGACCGACGCGGCCGGCAATCCGCGCGTTCTCTACCTGCAGCAGGAACTCGATGCGCGGCTCGGCGAGGCCAGCACGCGCGTGATCCTGCCGATCACCGATCCCTACGTGGTGCACCACGGCGCGCTTGGCTCGTTCGCGACGGTGTACGTCAACCGCGCGCCGCTGGAACAGGTGCACGAGGCGCTGGCCGGTCTGCCCGGCGTGGAGCAGGTGCTCACGCGCGACCAGGCGGTGCGGCAGTTCGAGCTCGCGGGCGACCGCATCGGCGACCTGGTCGTGGTCGGCGACCACCTGACGGTGCTGGGCACCAGCGCGGCGCGGCACGACCTCAGCGGCCTCACGGTGCCGCTGCGCTCGCACGGCGGCATCTCGGAGCAGAAGGTGCCGCTGCTGTTCAACCGCGCGCTGCAGGGCGTGGACCCGCGCCGCCGGCTGCGCAACTTCGACGTCTTCGACCTGGCCCTGAACCATGCGGGCGCCGCCCACTGAAGAGGTCCAGATGTCCCAGGAATTCTTCAATCCCGTGCGCAGCGTGTACGGGGCAGGGGCTCTGTCGTCCCTGCCGAAGCTGCTGGCCGGCCGCAAGGCCGTGGTCGTGACCTTTCCGGAGGCGCGCCGCTTCGGGCTCGTCGACCGGCTGCAGGCCCTGCTCGGCGACGGCTTGGCCGGGGTGATCGACGCGGTGCTGCCAAACCCCGACGTGGCCGAACTGCGGGCCCTCTACGAGGCGTTCTGGCAGGAGTCGGCGCAGGCCGAGGTGCTGGTCGCGGTCGGCGGCGGCAGCGCGATCGACACCGCCAAGGCGCTGATGGTCGGCACGCGAAGCGGCCGCTTCGACGACCTGGTGGCGGCCCTGGCCGCGGGCGGCCCCTTCGTGCCGGCGCGCGTGAAGACGCTGATCGCGGTGCCGACGACCGCCGGCACCGGCAGCGAGGTCACGCCCTGGGCCACGATCTGGGACCGCGAGGCGCAGCGCAAGCATTCGCTGCACCTTCCCGAGACCTGGCCCAGCATCGCGATCGTCGACCCCGAGCT
Organism: Variovorax sp. ISS6; assembly: GCF_056523145.1. Lineage (NCBI taxonomy): Bacteria > Pseudomonadati > Pseudomonadota > Betaproteobacteria > Burkholderiales > Comamonadaceae > Variovorax > Variovorax sp. ISS6. Next base: position 199,222 of record NZ_JAWRZC010000002.1, on the reverse strand, counting down.
GATGCTCTCGCTGCCGGCCTCGGTGACGCTGCAGAGCGGTCTCGACGCGCTGTCGCATGCGCTCGAGGCGATCTGGAACGTGAATGCGAACGCGCTGTCCGACACCTTCGCGGTCGCGGCGGTGCAGCAGATCTTCGAGACCCTGCCGCTCTTGATGGACAAGCTCGACGACCTCGATCTGCGCGCCCGCATGGCGCTGGCCGCGCTGCAGGCCGGCATGGCCTTCTCGAACACCCGCACCGCGCTCGCGCATTCCATCTCCTACGAGATGACCCTGCGCTATGGCCTGCCGCACGGCATCGCCTGTTCGTTCCCGCTGCCGATGGTGCTGCGGCGCGCGATCGGGCAGGACGCCGGCCGCGACGCGGTGCTCGAGCGCGCGCTCGGCCCGCTGGACCGCGCGCCGGAGAAGCTGGCCGGCTTCATCGAGCGCCTGGGCGTCAAGACGCATTTCTCGGACTACGGCGTGTCGAGCGAGCAGGCGGACCGCATGGTCGCGCATGCGCTGACCGGCGCGCGCGGCAAGAACTTCATCGGCACCCAACAGAAGGAGGCGGCATGAACGCCATTCTCGACAGACAGGACATCCGCGTCGAAGCGCTGCGCATCGGCGGCGAGAAGGTCCACACGCCGCGCACGATCGCCGTGCGCAACCCCTACACCGGCGAGACGGTGGGCACCGTCGCCATGGCCACGCTGGAGGACGTGCGGCGCGCCTACGAGATCGCGCACGCCTACGTGCCGCGCCTGTCGCGCTACGAGCGCTCCGCGATCCTCAACCGTGCCGCGCTGCTGCTGCGCGCGCGCACCGACGAGGCCTCCACGCTGATCACCAGCGAGTCGGGCCTGTCGAAGAAGGACAGCATCTACGAGATCGGCCGCGTGGCCGACGTGCTGAACTTCGGCGCCAACGAGGCGCTGCGCGACGACGGCCAGGTGTTCTCGTGCGACCTCACGCCGCACGGCAAGCAGCGCAAGGTGATTACCACGCGCGAGCCGTTGCTGGGCGTGATCACCGCCATCACGCCCTTCAACCACCCGATGAACCAGGTGGCCCACAAGGTGGTGCCCTCGGTCGCGACCAACAACCGCATGGTGCTCAAGCCCTCGGAGAAGGTGCCGCTGTCGGCGCTGTACTTCGCGGACCTGCTGTACGAAGCCGGCCTGCCGCCCGAGATGCTGCAGGTGATCACGGGCGACCCGCGCGAGATCGCCGACGAGATGTTGACCCACCGCCACGTGGAGCTGATCACCTTCACCGGCGGCGTCGAGATCGGCAAGTACATCGCGAACAAGGCCGGCTACCGGCGCATCGTGCTCGAGCTCGGCGGCAACGACCCGCTGATCGTGATGGACGACGCCGACCTCGACCGCGCCAGCGATCTCGCCGTGCAGGGTTCCTACAAGAACTCGGGCCAGCGCTGCACCGCCGTCAAGCGCATGCTGGTGCACGAGAAGGTGGCCGCGGAGTTCACCGAGCGCGTGGTGGCCAAGACCCGCGCCTGGAAGTTCGGCGATCCGATGGATGCGGGCAACGACATGGGCACGGTGATCGACGAGGCCGCGGCGCGCCGCTTCCAGGCGGTGGTCGAAGAGGCGGTCGCGCAGGGCGCGCGGCTGCTGGCCGGCAACGAGCGCGAGGGCGCGCTGTACGCGCCGACGGTGCTCGACCGGGTGCGCCCCGAGATGACCGTGGTGCGCGAGGAGACCTTCGGCCCGGTGTCGCCGATCCTGCGCTTCGCGAACATCGACGAGGCCATCGCGATGTCGAACGGCACCGCCTTCGGCCTCTCGTCGGGCATCTGCACCAACCGCATGGACGACGTGATGCGCTTCGCCAAGGAGCTCAAGGTCGGCACCGTCAACCTCTGGGAGGTGCCGGGCTACCGGATCGAGCTCACGCCCTTCGGCGGCATCAAGGACTCGGGCCTTGGCTACAAGGAAGGGGTGCAGGAGGCGATCAAGTCGTTCACCAACTGCAAGACGCTCTCGCTGCCATGGTGAGCCCACCGACAATGGACTGAACGGCGCGCGGCCTCGCATCGACATGCGATGCGAGGCCGCGCGAACCGAAGAGCGCCGGCCAGGCGCCCGATGACTGCCAGGAGACACGATGAAACCCAACGACAACTGCCCGATCGACGCCATGCGCCGCCGATTGCTGACGGGCGCCGGCGCCGGCGCCGCGCTCTCGCTCGGCGAGCTGCTCTTTCCGCGGGCGGCGCAGGCCGCCCCCAAGCGCGGCGGCACCTTCGTCTACACCAACACCTACCCGAACAACCGGATGGGCGATGCGCGCACCGGCCGCCATCCCCAGCACTGGCTCGACCTCAACAACCGCAGCGCCTACAACGCGCTGACCTGGGTCGACGAGAACCTCGAGGTGCAGCCCGAGCTCGCCACGGCCTGGGAGCCGAGCGCCGACCTCAAGGTCTGGGACATCACGCTGCGCGAAGGCGTGCTGTTCCACGACGGCCGCGAGATGACGGCCGACGACGTGGTGTCGTCCTACCGCTTCCACCAGACCGCGACCGGCTACGCCAAGCAGATCGTCAAGGTCGAGAAAGTGGGCAGGAAGGTGCGCATGACGCTGGACGCGCCGAACAGCGAGTTCCCCTACGTGCTCGCCGAGTACCACCTGATGATCATGCCGGCGGCCGAGAAGGACGCGATCGGCCTCGCGGGCATCGGCACCGGGCCGTTCCGGATCGCGAGCCTCGATCCCAAGCGCCGCATCATCCTCGAGCGCAACGAGAAATACTGGCGCGCCGGCTTTCCCTACCTCGACCGGCTCGAGGTCGTGAGTTCGCCCGGCCGCATGGAAGGCGCGCTGAACGGATTCCGCGGCGGCCTGTTCGATGCCGTGATCGGCGTCGACCCCGGTCTGCTGCCCGACCTCGAGCGCACGCCCGACCTCAAGTACAGCCTGTCGAGCAGCGGCGACCAGGCGCTGATGGTGATCCCCAAGGTCGAGGGCTCGCCGCTCGACGACAAGCGCGTGCGGCAGGCCCTGGCGCTGGCGGTGGACCGCGAGAAGATCATCCGCATCGTCTACGGCAAGAAGGCCGGCTGGGTCGGCAACGACTCGCACCTGACGCCGGCCAATGCCGCCTTCCAGCCGCTGCAGCGCATGCACGACGTGGCACGGGCGCGCGCGCTGCTGGCCGAGGCCGGCCATCCCAACGGCGTGAAACTGCCGACCTTCTATTTCGCGCCCACCTGGCCCGAGGTGCCGTGCGTGTTCCAGGTGCTGGCCGAGTCGGTGAAGGAGGCCGGCATCGTGCTGCCGATCGAGCAGCGGCCGAGCGACGGCTACCGCCAGTGGCGCGTCGAGGATGCCGAGAAGACGCGCAAGCACCGCTTCGCCTACACGCCGGCCGGCCCGCGCAATCCGGGCGTGAGCCTGTACCGGCTGCGGCCCGACAACAACGAGAGCGGCTACTGGCGCGGCGCGGGCTGCGACGAGTACATGGCGCTCTACCAGAAGTCGCTGGCCGAGCCCTCCACCGAGAAACGGCGCGCGAACTACGTGCGCATGCAGGAGATCCTGCGCGACGAGGTGCCGACCCTGTCCGCGGGCGGACGGCGCAACCTGCTGATCCACAAGCCCAACGTGCACGACCTGCGCAACCACTCGCAGTTCTGGTCGATGCGCTTCGACGAGGTCTGGAAATCGTGAGCCGGCCCCGCATCCCCTTCACCGAACCGCGCGCGAACGGCGACCCATCATGCTCATGACCTTCCTGCGGCGCGTGGGCCTCTACGCGCTGACCCTGCTGCTGGCCTCGATGCTGGTGTTCGTGGCGACCGAGGTGCTGCCCGGCGACGCGCTCGAAGTCAGCCTCACGGCCGACGAGATCGCGATGATGAATCCCGAGGACCTGGCGCGAAAGCGCCACGACCTCGGCCTCGACCGGCCGGCGCCGGTGCGCTACTTCGAGTGGCTCACGGGCGCCATGCGCGGCGATTTCGGCAAGACCATCCTCGGCGGCACGCCGGTGGTCGAGATCATCCGCGAGCCGGTGAAGAACTCGCTGCTGCTCGCGGCCGTGACGGCGCTGGTGGCCATTCCGGTGTCGCTGCTGCTGGGCATCGTCGCGGCCTTCTGGCGCGGCCGGCTGCCCGACACGCTGGCGTCGATGGGCGCGGTGATCGGCTACTCGATCCCCGAGTTCGCCTCGGGCAACCTGCTGGTGCTGGTGTTCGCGATCTGGATCCCGGTCTTCCCGGCCGTGATCCTGGCCTTCGCCGACGCGCCGCCGTCGGCGCTGCTGGCCGTGTCGGTGCTGCCGGTCGCGACGATCGTGTTCGGCTCCATCGCCCACCTGGTGCAGCTGATCCGCACCGGGCTGATCGAGTCGCTGGCCAGCGACTACGTCGAGCGCGCCCGCTTCACCGGCCTGGGCGAGCTGCGGCTGATCCTGCGCCATGCGCTGCCGGCCTCGGTGATCCCGGCGCTCAACTCGGCCGCGCTCTACGTGGCCGGCCTGCTCAGCGGCATCGTGGTGGTCGAGAAGGTGTTCGGCTATCCCGGGCTCGGAATGATCCTGCTGCAGGCCGTCGACAAGCGCGAGGTGCCGATCGTGCAGGCCATCAGCCTGCTGGCGGCCCTGGCCGTCGTCTCGATGAACCTGCTGGCCGACCTCGCGGTGGCCGCCCTCGACCCCCGCGCCAGGAGCCGCTGAATCATGATGTTCAAGATCAACCACCACGCGCTGCTGCGGCCCGTGGCCCTGTTCGGCATCGGCATCGTCGTGCTGCACCTGGCCGTCGCGCTGGCCGCGCCCTGGATCGCGCCCTACGACCCGATGTCGCTCAACGGCGGCCGCGCCGAGCCGCCGAGCGCCGAGTTCTGGCTCGGCACCGACGTGCTGGGCCGCGACTACCTGTCGCGCCTGCTGTGGGGCGGACGCACGGCGCTGCTGGCCGCCTTCACGGGCGTGGTCGTTGCGGTCGGCGTCGGCAGCATCCTCGGCGTGACGGCCGCCTACCTCGGCGGGCTGTTCGACGACGTGATGATGCGCATCGTCGACCTCAAGCTGGCGCTGCCGGGCATCCTGTTCGTCGCACTGTTCGCGGTCGGCTTCGGCGAATCGCTGCCGGTGCTGATCGTGCTCATCGGGATGGTGTACTTCCCGGGCGTGATCCGGATCGTGCGGGCCCAGGCGCTGACACAGGTGCAGCTGGGCTACGTGAAGGCCGCGCAGCTGCGCGGCGAGGGCACGGTGTCGATCATCCTGCGCGAGCTGCTGCCCAACACGCTCGACGTGGTCTACGTCGAGTTCGCGATCCGCATGTCGCACGCGATCCTGCTGCTGAGCTCGCTGTCCTTCCTGGGCATGGGCATCTCGCCGCCCACGCCCGACTGGGGGCTGATGGTCGCCGAGGGCGTGAGCCAGCTCGCGTTCGCACCCTGGCTGGTGCTGGCGCCGGCGGTCTTCATCTCCACGCTGGTGGTGGGACTCAACTTCGGCGCCGAGGCGCTGGCACGGGCCCTGGGACTGGACGCCACGCGCGGCCAGGACGCGGCATGAAGGAACAGGCAACGATGAAGCATCCCGAATCCAACGCGCTGGCACGGCGCCAGCAGGGGGCGCGCCGCATCGGCGGACGGCTCGAGGTCCAGGGCCTGGGCATCGGCTACCGGCGCGCCGACGGAGAGATCGTCGGCGCGGTGCGCGGCGTCGAGTTCACGGTCGAGGCCGGCAGCAGCCTGGGCATCGTCGGCGAGAGCGGCTCGGGCAAGTCGACCGTGGCGCGCACCCTGCTGGGCCATTGCCGGCCCGGCGGCGTGATCACCGCGGGCGCGGTGCGCATCGCGGGCGAGGACATCCTGCGCCTGGACGAACCGGCGCGGCGCCGGCTGCGCGGCCGGCACATCGCCTTCGTGCCGCAGAACCCGCTGAGCTCGCTGACGCCGCACATGCGCATCGGCGACCAGGTCGACGAGGCCGTGCGCCACCTGCGCGGCTGCGGCGCCGCCGAGGCGCGGGCGCGCACGCTCGAGCTGTTCGAGGCCACCAACCTGCCCGATCCGAAGGGCATCTGCGCGCGCTTTCCGCACGAGCTCTCGGGCGGCCAGCGCCAGCGCGTGGTGATCGCCGCGGCGCTGGCCGGCGACCCGGGCGTGCTGGTGCTCGACGAGCCGACCACCGCGCTCGACAAGACCACCGAGGTCCAGGTGCTGGAACTGGTGCGCACGCTGCGCGAGCGCTTCGGCACCTCGCTGATCTACGTGAGCCACGACCTCGGCGTGATCTCGCGCATGTGCGACCAGGTGATCGTGATGCACCAGGGCCGCATCGTCGAGCAGGGGCCGGCCGCGCGCATCTTCGGCGCGCCCGCGCATGTCTACACGCGGCAGCTGATCGCGGCCATTCCGCGCGTCGATGCCGAGCCGCCTGAGCGCGAGCAGCAGCAGGCGCAGGACGCGCTGCTCGTGGCCAAGGACCTGGCGTTCTCTTACCCGGCGCGCCGCCGCGCCTGGTTCCAGCCCCCGCCGGCCACGGCGCGGCCCGCGCTGGCGGGCCTGTCCTTCGCGATCGGGCGCGGCGAGACGCTCGGCCTGGTCGGCGAGTCGGGCAGCGGCAAGTCCACCGCGGCCTCGCTGGTCGCGGGGCTGATGGCGCCGTCGGGCGGCTCGCTGCACTTCGATGGCCAGCCGCTGGCCGCGAAGGCCACCGACCGCTCGCCGACGCTGCGCCGGCGGGTGCAGATCGTGTTCCAGGACCCGCTGTCCTCGCTCAATCCTCGCCAGCGCATCGCCGCCATCCTCGAGCGGCCGCTGACCCTGTTCACCGGGCTGCGCGGCCCGGCGCTGCGCGAACGCGCGCAGGCGCTGATGCGGGCGATGCACCTCGATCCGGCGCTGCTCGAGTGCTACCCGCGCCAGCTCTCGGGCGGGCAGCAGCAACGCGTCGCCATCGCGCGCGCCTTCGCGGCCGAGCCCGACCTGATCGTCTGCGACGAGATCACCTCGGCGCTCGACGTGTCGGTGCAGGCCCAGGTGCTGGAGCTGCTGCTCGAGCTGCAGCGCAAGACCGGCACGGCCTACCTGTTCATCAGCCACGACCTCGGCGTGGTCCGGCGCATGGCCGACCGCGTCGTGGTGCTGCGCCATGGCGAGGTCCGCGAGGCCGGCGCCACACGCCAGGTCTTCGATGCCCCGGCCGACGACTACACGCGCCTGCTGCTGCAGGCCACCGCCCTGCATTCCGTGACCGCCTCACCCGAAACCCTTGCCGCATGACCAAGTTCATCCATATCACCGATCCCCACCTCGTCGCGCCCGGCGAGATCCTGCACGGCCTGGACCCGTACGCGCGGCTCGCCGCCTGCGTCGACGACATCCTCGAGCACCACCGCGACGCGGCCTGCTGCGTGATCACGGGCGACCTCGCGCACCGCGGCGAGAGCGCGGCCTACGCGGCGCTGCGCACCCAGCTCGCGCGGCTGCCCATGCCGTGCTTCCCGCTGGTGGGCAACCACGACATCCGCGCGCTGCTGGCGGCGCAATGCCCGGGCGGGCCGAGCGACGGCAACGGCTTCGTGCAGGGCCGCTTCGACCTGGCCGACGCGAGCTTCCTGCTGCTCGACACGCTCGACGAAGGCCGCAACGGCGGCCTGTACTGCGAGCAGCGTCTGGCCTGGCTCGCGGCCGAGCTCGACCGACTCGGCGAGCGGCCGACCTACCTGTTCATGCACCACCCGCCGTTCGACATCGGCATTCCGTGCCTCGACCGCATCGGCCTCGCGAACCCCGAGCCCTTCGCGCGGCTGGTGGCGGGCCGGCGCAACCTGCGCCACCTGTTCTTCGGCCACGTGCACCGGCCGGTCTGCGGCAGTTGGCGCGGCATCCCGTTTTCGACCATGCGCGGCCTCAACCACCAGGTGCCGTTCGATCTGCACACCATCTCGCCGGTGCCCAAGAGCCACGAGCCGCCGGCCTATGCGGTGGTGTTCCTCGCGGCGGACCAGGTCACGGTCCACTTCCACGACTACCTCGACAAGTCCACGCTCCCGGCGCCCCGGGACGTTTCGAAATGAGCAGCCGGCGGCGCGCCGTCGTGGTGGTCTGCGACAGCCTGTGCGCGGACCTGGTCACGCCCGACGTGGCTCCCGCGCTCGCGGCGCTGCGCGCGCAGGGCGCCGACTTCGTTTCGGCGCGTGGCGTCTTTCCCTCGACCACGCGCACCAGCTCGGCCTCGATGGCCACCGGCTGCCTGCCGGCCGCCCACGGCCTGCTGGGCAACACCATGGTGCTGCGCGAGCAGGGCGCGCTGGTGCGGCTGTCGGTGGGCAAGCCCGACTTCCTCGAGCGCCTGCGCCGCGCCACGGGCCGCACCTTGCGGCGCCCGACCTGGGCCGAGCGGCTGGCGCGGCAGGGCGGCGCGATCGTCATGTCGAACGTGTCGCCGGGCGCGGCCTACCTGCAGGACCCCGACGGCTTCGGCCATGTCTACCACCGCGCCGGCTCGCGCGGACCGGGCGGCGCCGCATTGACGGACGGCCTGGCCATCGAGGTGGGCGCCGCGGGCGACCGGGCGATGACCGATCGCTTCTGCCGCGAGGTGCTGCGCGAACGCGCGCCCGCGCTGGCCGTGCTGTGGCTCTCGGAGCCCGACCACACGGCGCACGGCGTGCCGCTCGGATCGGGCGAGCACCTGGCGATGATCGCCCACGCCGATGCCTGCGTCGACCAGGTGCGGCGCACCGTGGAGGCGCTCGATCCGGCCGGCGACGAGATCCTGCTGGTCGCCTGTTCCGACCATGGCATGGAGACGGTGCAACGCAAGATCGACCTCGACGCGCTGCTGGTCGAGGCCGGCTGGAAGCAGTCGCGCGAATCGCGGGAGGTGGTGGTGGCGCCCAACGGCAATGCCGCGCTGCTTTACTTCGCCGACGAGGCGCGCGACGCCATTCCCGCGCTCGTGCGGTGGCTGCAGGACCAGGACTTCACCGGGCGTGTGTTCGCCGGCCGGGCCCTCGCAGAGATCGGCCTGCCGACCGAGGGCCCGCTCGGACTCGCGCTGGCGCTGCGCCATGACGCGAGCACCAATCCCCATGGCGTACCGGGCCGCAGCGTCTCGCTGCTGAGCCCGTTCAGCGATTCATCGCCCGTCGGCTGCGCGCAGCACGGCGGACTGGGCGAGCACGAACAGCATCCCTTTCTCTACCTGAGAGGGGGAGGGCTTCGTCCCGGCGAGCGACGCCAACCCGCGTCGCTGATCGACATCGCGCCGACCGTGCTGCGCCACCTCGGCGTGGCGGCGGACGGCATGCAGGGACGCGCATTGCAGTAGACGCGCCGCGTCTTTCGCTCCCCCGACGCCGGATGGATTCGTCACGCATGCGCGTGAGGGGCCCGCCTGCGCGTCGCCATCCCTGGGTCACCCCCACCACTCGAAGAAAAAGATGAAGAGACAAAGAAGATTCACCCCCGTCATCGCCGGCGGCGCCATGCTCGCCATCGGTGCCTGCCATGCCCAGTCGAGCGTCACGCTGTTCGGGCTGATCGACACCGGCGTCGCCCACTACCGCGTGCACGGCAAGGGCAGCCAGACCGCGCTGGCCTCCGACGGGCTCGCGAGCAGCCGCCTGGGCTTTCGCGGCCAGGAGGACCTGGGCGGCGGCCTGAGCGCGGGCTTCTGGCTCGAGGGCTCGCTCGCGGTCGACAACCCGACGTCCTTCGACCTCGCGCGGCGCTCGACCGTGAGCCTGGCCGGCCCCTGGGGCGAGCTGCGGCTGGGCCGCGACTACACGCCGACCTACCTGATCCAGTCGGACTTCTCGGGGCCCTGGGTCACCAACGGCGTCGGCGAGAGCATCGTCTACCGCGGCCGCGCCATCCTCTACGGCAGCGCCAACGCGGGTCAGAGCTCCCATGTGCGCGTGAGCAACTCGGTCGGCTACTTCCTGCCGCGCGACCTGGGCGGCTTCTCGGGCCAGTTCCAGTACGGCCTGCCCGAGGCGGTCGACGGCGGCGACGCGGAGCGCTACCTCGGCGGGCGCCTCGGCTACCGGCAGGGCGCGTTCCGCGTGGGCGCGGCCTACAGCCGGACCATGGGCGGGCCGAAGGCGCCGACCACGCGCCCGCGCGACATCCGCTCTGCCAGCATCGGCGTCGCCTACGACTTCGGCGTGGCATCGGTCGAGGCGCTCTACGCGCAGGACCGGGTGGAGATGCCGCTGGGCCACAAGCGCTTCGAAGGCGCGACCGTCGGCGTGACGGTGCCGGTCGGCCCCGGCGAGATCCGCGCGAGCTACGGGCAGGTGGCCTTCCGCTACCCGGGCGACCGCTCGCGCGCCAGCAAGATCGCGCTCGGCTACGTGCACCACCTGTCGAAGCGCACCGCGCTCTACGCGACCTTTGCCCACGTGCGCAACCGGCGCGGCGCCGCGTTGACCGTCGGCGGCGACGTCGCAGGCCTCGCCGACCACGCGGCCAGTGGCCAGAACTTCGGCATCCGCCACGCGTTCTGAGCGCGCCCGTCCCGCACAACCACCCCCACAATCCACGATTGGAGACAAGCATGCACCGTCGCGATCTCATCCGCCTGGCCTCGGCCGCCGCGGTCGCCACCTCCCTGCCGCGCTGGAGCTGGTCGAACACGCTGGCCCAGCGCGAACTGTTCCCGCTCGGCGTCGCCAGCGGGTCGCCGACCCCCGACGGCTTCGTGCTGTGGACCCGGCCGCTCGACGGCCCGGTGCCCGGCACCGTGCCCTTCGACACGCCGCGCCTGCCGCTGCCCGCCGCGCTGACGGTGCGCTGGGAGGTGGCCGAGGACGAGGCCTTCCGCCGCATCGTGCGCGCGGGCCAGGCGAACGCGCTGGCCGAGCTCGGGTACGCGGTGCACGTGGAGGTGTCGGGCCTGCGGCCGGACCGCTGGTACTTCTACCGTTTCATGCACGGCGACGCGGTCACGCAGACGGCGCGCACGCGCACCGCGCCGGCCCTGCACGCCATGCCCGGGCGCACGCGCTTCGCCTTCGTCTCGTGCCAGCGCTGGGAGCAGGGCCACTACGCGGGCTACCGCCACATGCTCGACGAGAACCTCGACCTGGTCGTGTTCCTCGGCGACTACGTCTACGAATACGCGATGCCGAAGAAGCCGCCGAGCTACCAGCTGGTGCGCACCCACACGCTGCCGGCCGCCAAGACGCTCGCGGACTTCCGCGACCGCTACGCGCTCTACAAGACCGACGCGCAGCTGCAGGCCGCGCACCGCGCCTGCCCGTGGCTCGTGACCTGGGACGACCACGAGGTGCAGAACGACTACGCGGGCCTCGAAGGCACCGGCCCGGCGGGCGACTTCCTCGCGCGGCGCGGCGCCGGCTACCAGGCCTTCTACGAGAACATGCCGCTGCGCGCCTCGGTGCTCACGCAGGGTGTCGGCGGGCTCGGCACGCTCGACGGCCTGCGCATTTACGAGCGGCATGCCTGGGGCCGGCTGCTGCGCTTCCACATGCTCGACACGCGCCAGTACCGCGACCGCCAGCCCTGCCGCGTGCCCGGCGAGGAATCGCCGAGCTCGGTGACGCCCACGGGCTGCCCCGAGCTGCGCGACCCCGCGCGCTCGATCCTCGGCAGCTACCAGGAGCGCTGGCTCGAGCAGGGCCTGGCGCAGGACGCCGCGCTGGGCGAGCGCTGGAGCGTGGTGGCGCAGCAGACCATCTTCGCGCAGCGCAACTACAAGCCGCTGCCGGCCGAGAGCTACCACCCCAGCACCTGGGACGGCTATCCCGCGAGCCGCCAGCGCGTGCTCGACGCGGTGCAGGGCGCGGGCGCGCGCAACACCGTGTTCCTCGGCGGCGACATCCACCAGAACTACGTCAGCCGCGTGCTGGCCGACTTCTCGCGGCCGCAGTCGCCGGTCATCGCGAGCGAGTTCTGCGGCACCTCGATCGCCTCGGCCAGCGGCACGGCGCAGAGCCGCGCGCAGGAGATCGCCGACAACAACCCGCACATCCTGCTCGCGCGTTCCGACCGGCGCGGCTATGCGGTGGCCGACGTGACGCCCGGGCGCTGGGTCACCTCGCTGCGCGTGCTCGACGACGTCGCACAACCCGACAGCGGCATCTCGACGCTGGCGCGCTTCGCGGTCGACGACTGCGTGCCGGGTCCCCGGGCGGTCTGACCCCATGCCAGACAAGACCATCCCCATGACCACCGGGGCCGAGTGGCCCTACCTGGAGATCCTGGTGCGGCTGGCGCTGAGCCTGGCGCTCGGCCTGCTGATCGGGCTGGAGCGCGAGCGCCGCGGCAAGGAGGCGGGGCTGCGCACCTTCGGCTTCATCTGCCTGCTCGGCGCGCTCGGCGGCCTGCTCGGCATGCCGGTGGCGCTGCTGTGCCTGGCGCTGGTCGGCGTGCTCGCGGTGCTGCTCAACGTGCAGACGCTGCGCGCCGGGCAGGGCGCCGAGCTCACGACCTCGGCCGCCATGCTCGTGACCTGCCTGGCCGGCGTGCTCTGCGGCCAGGGCCACACCATCTCGCCCGCGGCCGTGATGGTGCTGGCCACCGCGCTGCTGGCGTGGAAGGAACGGCTGGCCGGCTTCTCGGCCGGGCTGACCGAAAGCGAGATGCGCTCGGCACTGCTGCTGGCCATCCTCGCGATCGTGATCTATCCGGCGCTGCCGGCCGGGGCCGTGGGACCGTGGCACCTGGTGGAGCCGCGCGCCGCCTGGGTCACGGTGATCCTGATCGCGGGCATCGGCTTCGTGAACTACATCCTCTGGAAGCTCTACGGCACGCGCGGCACCGAGCTCTCGGGCTTTCTCGGCGGGCTGGTGAACAGCAACTTCACGGTGATCGAGATGGCCTCGCGCGTGGTCGCCACGCGCGGCGCCTACGTGGGCACGGCCTATCGCGGCATCCTGCTGGCGACCACCGCGATGGTGGTGCGCAATGCCGGGCTGCTGCTGATCCTGGCGCCGCTCGCGCTGCTGGGCGCCTCGGGCGCCTTCGCGCTGATGATGCTCGCGAGCGCGGTGCTCGTGCTATGGAGCTACCGGCGAGCCACGCGCGGCCCCGTGCCCGACGTGCCCGAGATCAAGCTCGACCTGCCGTTCTCGCTGCCGCTGGCGCTCAAGTACGGCGTGGTGTTCCTGGTGCTGCACATCGTCGGCGGCCTCACGCAGCGGCAGTTCGGCGATGCGGGCTTCTACTTCGTGAGCGTGGTCGGCGGCCTGATGTCGAGCGCGAGCGCCGTGGCCGCGGCCGCCGCGCTCGCGTCGCAGGGCAGCCTGTCGGCCACCACCGCCGGCACGGGCGCGGTGCTGGCCTCGCTCACGAGCATCGCGTTCAGCATGTCCTTCGTGCTGCGCACGCGCGAACGCAGCCTCACCACGAAGCTGTGCACGGCCATGCTGTGCATCGCCGTTGCAGGCGCCGTCGGGCTGGCCGGCCGGCACCTGGTGCTGCCGCTGATCCTGCCGAGCGTCGGTTGAGCGCCGCATCGGTCCCTCACTTCTTGAACCCCATACCCATGAGCCATCCCTCGAAGAACATCGAATCCGTCCTGGTCGAGAACCGCGTGTTCCCGCCCGATGCCCGCGCCACGCAAGGCGCCCGCATTTCCGGCATGGCCGCCTACGAGGCGCTGTGCAAGGAAGCGGAGGAAGACTTCGAAGGCTTCTGGAGCCGCCAGGCCACGACCCACCTGCAGTGGACGAAGCCCTTCAGCAAGATCCTCGACGAATCGAACGCGCCGTTCTACCAATGGTTCGGCGACGGCGAACTCAACGCCAGCGCCAACTGCCTCGACCGCCACATCGGCACGCCGGTCGAGAACAAGACCGCCATCGTCTTCGAGGCCGACGACGGCACCGTCACCCAGGTCACCTACAAGGAGCTGCTCGCGCGCGTGAGCCAGTTCGCCAATGCGCTCAAGGCGCAGGGCATCAAGAAGGGCGACCGCGTCATCGTCTACATGCCGATGACGGTCGAGGGCGTGATCGCGATGCAGGCCTGCGCGCGCATCGGCGCCACCCACAGCGTGGTGTTCGGCGGCTTCTCGGCCAAGGCGCTGCAGGAACGCATCATCGACGCCGGCGCGGTCGCGGTCATCACCGCCAACTTCCAGCTGCGCGGCGGCAAGGAGCTGCCGCTCAAGGCCATCGTCGACGACGGCATCGCGCTCGGCGGCTGCGAGTCGATCAAGACCGTGTTCGTCTACGAACGCACACCCTCGGCCTGGAACCGCGTCGAAGGCCGCGACAAGACCTTCGCCGAGGCGCTGGCCGGCCAGAGCAGCGAGTGCGCGCCCGAGCCGGTGAATGCCGAGCACCCGCTCTTCATCCTCTACACCTCGGGCTCCACCGGCAAGCCCAAGGGTGTGCAGCACGCCACCGGCGGCTACCTGCTGTGGGCCAAGATGACGATGGACTGGACCTTCGACATCCGCCCCGAGGACGTGTTCTGGTGCACCGCCGACATCGGCTGGATCACGGGCCACACCTACGTCGCCTACGGCCCGCTCGCGGCCGGCGCCACGCAGGTGGTGTTCGAGGGCGTTCCCACCTTCCCGCACGCGGGGCGCTTCTGGCAGATGATCGAGAAGCACAAGGTCAGCGTGTTCTACACCGCGCCCACCGCGATCCGCTCGCTGATCAAGGCGGCCGAGGGCGACGAGAAGGTGCATCCGAAGAACTGGGATCTCACGAGCCTGCGCATCCTCGGCTCGGTCGGCGAGCCGATCAATCCCGAGGCCTGGATGTGGTACCACCGCAATATCGGCGGCGAGCGCTGCCCGATCGTCGACACCTTCTGGCAGACCGAGACCGGCGGCCACGTGATCACGCCGCTGCCGGGCGCCACGCCGCTGGTGCCGGGCTCGTGCACCTTGCCGCTGCCGGGCATCATGGCCGCGATCGTGGACGAGACCGGCAAGGACCTGCCCAACGGCGCGGGCGGCATGCTGGTGATCAAGCGGCCCTGGCCCTCGATGATCCGCACCATCTGGAACGACCCCGAGCGCTTCAAGAAGAGCTATTTCCCCGAGGAGATGGGCGGCACGATCTACCTGGCCGGCGACGGCGCGGTGCGCAGCGCGGATCGCGGCTACTTCCGCATCACGGGCCGCATCGACGACGTGCTCAATGTGTCGGGCCACCGGCTGGGCACGATGGAGATCGAGTCGGCGCTGGTGTCCAAGACCGACCTCGTGGCCGAGGCCGCGGTGGTGGGGCGTCCGGACGACGTGACGGGCGAGGCGGTGTGCGCCTTCGTGGTGCTCAAGCGCGCGCGCCCGACCGGCGAGGAGGCCAAGCAGATCGCCACCGAGTTGCGCAACTGGGTGGCCAAGGAGATCGGGCCGATCGCCAAGCCCAAGGACATCCGCTTCGGCGACAACCTGCCCAAGACGCGCAGCGGGAAGATCATGCGGCGGCTGCTGCGCAGCATCGCCAAGGGCGAGGCGATCACGCAGGACACCTCGACGCTCGAGAACCCGGCGATCCTGGAGCAGTTGTCGCAGGCGAATTGATCCGCGGAAACACGGTCCGAAGACCTCCTTCGCTGTAGGAGAGGGCACCTTTCTTGCTTATTTGAGGCCCGAACCCGCACGACACGAGGAAAGAGAGTACGGTCGGCAAACGTTCACACAGTTCTCGCGATCGCGCGGCAGCTCTTGATCCGTCACCAGGAGCTTTCGCCATGTCCGCACCCGTTTCCTCTCCCCATTCGCAGATCGAGCTGATCGGCAGCGACGTCGAGTCGCTCGCCTCCCACATGCACCATTGCGCGCACGCGCAGGGCCGCTGGTCCTCGCTGCGCGGGCGCCTGCAGCAGCTGCACGGGCTCGCGGCCGGTCGCATCGTCACCCTGGCGTGCGCCGCCACGGTCCTCGGCATCGGCCTGTTCCTCGCGGCTTGAGCGCCACGGCCATCGTCCACAGGCTCGACGGACTGAGCGCCTACGCGCGCCACCTGCTGCTCAACCCGCACGATCCGGTCGCACCGCCGATCCGTGCCGAGCTGTTCGGCGTGCAGCGCTTCGAGCAGCACGGGCGCAGCCTCGCGCGCGCGCAGGCGGTGGTGGCGGACGACGGCCACGGCGCGCGCACGCGCGAGCGCGCGCCGTTCTTTCCGCGCGTGCGGAAGAACCTCGAGTCGCTGCGCGGCGCCTTCGACTACATCGCGCTGATCTCGCAGAGCGGGCGCTACGTGTCGCCGGCCGCGGAATGGCTGCTCGACAACTTCCACCTGGTCGAGGCGCAGCTGCAGCAGATCCAGGACGGCGTGCCGCGCAGCTACTACGCGCGCCTGCCCAAGCTCGCGCGCGCGCCGCTGGCCGGCCTACCGCGCATCTACGGCATCGCCTGGGCCTACGTGGCCCACACCGACAGCGTGCTCAACCAGGCGCTGTTCACCGCCTTCCTCGATGCCTACCAGGACGTCGAGGAACTCACGCTCGGTGAACTCTGGGCGCTGCCCACCACCTTGCGCGTGGTGCTGCTCGAGAACCTGCGCCGCGTGGCCGAGAGCATCGCCGAGAACAAGGTGGCGGGCGAGATCGCGCATGCGGCCTGGGACGCGGCCGCGCGGCTCGACGCGGCCGACCTCGACGTGCTGTTCCGCGCGCTGCACAGCCACGGCCTGCAGCACAGTTACCTCACGCAGCTGTGGCAGCGCCTGCCGGGCGAGCATGGCGAGAACATGCCCGCGCTGGTGCGCTGGACCGAGCTGCACTGCCCGAACGGCGCGGCGCTGATTCGCGATGCGCAGGACGCGCAGGTGGCCGCCAACCTGACCGTTGGCAACATCATCACCACGTTGCGCATGGTCGGGCAGGTGGAGTGGAACGACCTGATCGAGCCCGTGAGCCGTTCGCTGCGCGTGCTGCGCGAGCTGCCGAGCTTCGCGGCGGAGAGCGAGCCCACGCGCCAGCAGATCACGCATGCGATGGAGCAGGTGGCGCGTCAGAGGCGGCGCTCCGAGCGCGACGTGGCGCAGGCCGTGGTGCAGCTGGCCATGGCGGCCGCGCACGACGGCATCGATACGCGCGAGCCCGATGTCGACCCCGCGGACGAGACCGCCGGCTACTACCTGTTCGGCCAGGGCCTCCCCGCGCTGGATGCGCTGCTGCGCCCGCGCGCCGACGCCGCGGGCCCTCGCGCACGCCGCGCCGCGCGGCACGGCGCGCGCTCGTGGCGGCTGCCGCTGTACGCCTTCGCGGTCGTGCTGGTCACCGGCCTGCTGTTGGTGGCCGCCGCGCGCGGGCTGCCGCACCGCGGCGACTGGCTGTCGGTGCTGGCGCTCGTGCTGCTCGCCTGGCCGCTGTCGGAAGCGGTAACCGCGCTGGTCCAGCGCATCGTCGCGGAATCGGTGCGCGTGCAGGCGCTGCCGCGGCTCGATTTCGCGGCCGGCATTCCCGCGCGACACCGGGTGCTGGTCGCGGTGCCGGCCATGCTGGTCTCGGCCGAGGGCAACGCGCAGCTCGCGCACCGGCTCGAGCTGCACTGGCTCGCCAACCGCGAGGCGCATGCCCAGTTCGCGCTGCTGACCGACTGGGTCGATGCGCCGCTCGCGACGCTGCCTGGCGACGCGCCGCTGCTCGAGGACGCGCTCGCGCGCATCGCGGCGCTCAACGCGCGCCATCCCGCAGCCGAGGGCGCGCTGCCGCGCTTCGTGCTGCTGCACCGCCCGCGCAGTTGGAGCGACACCGAGCAGCGCTGGATCGGCTGGGAGCGCAAGCGCGGCAAGCTCGAGATGCTGCTGCGCCTGCTCGCGCAGGGCGAGGCCGACGGTTTCCTGCCGCCGGCGCCCGGCAGCTTCGCGACCGGCCGCACGCCCTACGTGCTCACGCTCGACAGCGACACCGTACTGCCGCCCGGCGCGCTGCGCGAGCTGGTCGCGGTCGCCGCGCATCCGCTCAACGCGCCGCGCGTCGATGCCGCGCGCCGCCGCGTGGTCAGCGGCTACGGCATCCTGCAGCCGCGCATCGTCACGCCCTTCGGGCCGCGCGAGGAGCGCTCGCTGTTCCGCTGGATCTTCGCGGGCGCCTGCGGGCTCGATCCCTACAGCAACAGCGCCTCCGACGTGTACCAGGACGTCTTCGGCAGCGGCTCGTTCACCGGCAAGGGCCTGCTCAACGTGCGTGCCGTGCATGCGGTGCTCGACCGCCGGCTGCCCGACGACGCGGTGCTGAGCCACGACCTGCTCGAAGGCTCGATGGCGCGTTGCGCGGTGGTGAACGACCTGGTGCTGGTGGAGGACTTCCCGCACCACGCGGGCGTGTTCGCCTCGCGCGTGCACCGCTGGGTGCGCGGCGACTGGCAGCTGCTGCCGCTGATGCGGCGCGCCCGCCACTACGGCATCGACGGCGTGGGGCTCTGGAAGATGGGCGACAACCTGCGCCGTTCGATGGTGGTGCCGGCCTCGTTCGCGCTGCTGGTGCTGGTGGTGTTCACGCATGCGCTGCCGCTGGGCTGGACCTTGCTGGCCGTGGCCGCAGGGCTGACCATCGGCCCGGTGCTCGGCGCGCTGGCCGGGCTGGTGCCGACGCGGCGCGCGATCGAGCTGCGCCATTTCTTCGACGTCGGCGCGGTCGAACTGCTGCGTGCCCTGGCCGGCGCGGCCTGGCAGTTCGTGCAACTCGCCGCGCAGGCGCGGATGCTGCTCGACGCGACGGCGCGCGCGCTCTGGCGGCTGCTGGTGAGCCGGCGGCGCCTGCTGCAATGGACCACCGCCGCGCAGTCGCAGGCCCAGTCGAGCCAGCGCCTGGCCGCGTTCCTGCGCGGTGGCGGCGCGGTCGGGGGCGCCTGCCTGCTGCTGGCCGTGGCCGCGCACTACAGCGACTGGCCGGTGCTGGCCCCGCTGCTGTTCGTGCTGTGGGCACTGGCGCCGGTCGCGGCCTGGTGGGGCAGCCGGGTCGAGACCGGGCGTCCCGATGCGCTCGACACCGGCCAGCGCGACTATCTCGAAGCGCTGGCGCGCGACACCTGGCGCTTCTTCGAGCACGTGGTCGGCGCGCAGGACAACCACCTGCCGCCCGACAACCTGCAGACCGATCCCGAGCCGGCCCTGGCGCACCGCACCTCGCCGACCAACATCGGCATGTACATGCTGGCGGCTGCCTGCGCGCGCGAGTTCGGCTGGATCGGCAGCACCGAGTTGGTGGCGCGGCTGACGGCCACGCTCGGCAGCGTCGACCGGCTGCACAAGCACCAGGGCCACCTGTGCAACTGGTACGACACGCAGACGCTCGAGCGGCTGGCGCCGGCCTATGTCTCGAGCGTGGACAGCGGCAACCTGGCCGGCCACCTGATCGCCGTGGCGCAGGCCTGCCGTGCCTTCGCGGCGCAGGATGCGGCCGGCGGCGGCGCGGCCGGGGCACCGAATGGCGAGGCCCTCGAGGCGCTCGCGCGGCGCTGCGAGGCGCTCAGCGACGGCATGGACTTCCGCGGCCTCTACGACCCGAAGAGGCACCTGTTCCACATCGGCCTGCGCGTGGACGACGACGTGCTCGACGCCAGCTACTACGACCTGATGGCCTCGGAGTCGCGGCTGCTGAGCTTCCTCGCGATCGCCAAGGCCGACGTGCCGCGGCGCCACTGGATGGCGCTGGGCCGGCCCTTCCTGCTGGTGGGCTTCCGGCCCGGCCTCAAGTCGTGGTCGGGCTCGATGTTCGAGTACCTGATGCCCTCGCTGGTGATGCCCGAGCCCGACGACGGCCTGCTGCAGGTGGCCAATGCCGCCGCCATCGCCGAGCACCGCGCCTTCGCGCGCGCGCAGGACCTGCCCTGGGGCGTGTCGGAGTCGGCCTATCACGGCCGCGACCATTCGCTGGCCTACCAGTACGCGCCCTTCGGCGTGCCGCGCCTCGCGTTGCGCCGCACGCCACCCACCGACCACGTGGTGGCGCCCTATGCGAGCGCGCTGGCCGCGGTGCTCGCGCCGGCCGAGGCGACCGACAACCTGCGGCGGCTCGAATCGCTGGGCGCGCGCGGCGCCTACGGCTTCCACGACGCGGTCGACTTCACTGCCTCGCGCCAGCACGAGGGCCAGGCCTTCACCGTGGTGCGCAACTTCATGGCGCATCACCAGGGCATGACCCTGGTGGCGCTGTGCAACGTGCTGCGCGACGACGCGCCGCGCCGCTGGTTCGGCAGCGCGGCTGTGGTGGAGGCGCATCTCTCGCTGCTGCACGAGCGCACGCCGCGCCAGATCATCGGCAGCGCCGACCCGCGCTCGCCGCCCGAACCGAGCCGCGGCGAGCTGCCGCCGATGTTCCAGCCGCGGCTGGTCGATCCGCTGGCACCGGGCCCGCAGCCCACGCACCTGCTGTCGAACGGCCGCTACACGGTGGCGCTGCGCGCCAGCGGCGCCGGCGTGAGCCGCTGGCGCTCGTTCAACGTGACGCGCTGGCGCGACGACCCGCTGCGCGACGGCTACGGCACCTTCTTCTACCTGCGCGACGACGCGAACGACACGCCCGTCTCGCTGACCGCGCTGCCCGCGCCCGGCATCGACTGGGACTACCGCACCCGCTTCCTCGCCGACCAGGTGCAGTTCGATGCCAGCGGGCCGGGCCTGCAGGTGCGCACCACGGTGCTGATCAGCCCCGAGGACGACACCGAGCTGCGCAGCATCACGCTGCAGAACACCAGCGAGCGCACGCGCACGCTCGAGCTGTTCTCGTACTTCGAGCCGGTGCTCTCGAACCCCAAGGCCGACGAGGCCCATCCGGCCTTCGCCAACCTGTTCGTCGAATCGCGCTGGCTTCCGGACCTGCGCGCGCTGCTGATGTCGCGCCGGCCGCGGCTGCAGGGCGATCCGGCGGTGGCGGCCGTGCATTTCGTGGCCTCGGTCGATGCCCACGTGATCGCCATCGACTGCATGACCGACCGCCGCGCCTTCGTCGGCCGCAACCGCACGCTGGCGGCGCCGGCGATCGACATGCAGCCGCTCGATGCCACCGGCGCGCCCATCAACGGCCTCGACCCCATCGCCTGCCTGCGCGTGCGGCTGTCGATCGCGCCGGGCGCCACCGCGCGGCTGGGATTCGCCACCGCGGCCGACGACAGCATCGAGGCGCTGATGCCCACCATCGACCGCTACCTCGAGCCGATGCACGTGGAGCGCACGAAGCGCATGGCCGCCACGCTGGCGCAGGTGCGACTGCGCGACCTCACGATCACGCCCGCGCAGAACGTGGCGCTGCAGGACCTCACCACCATCCTCACCTACACCACGCCGCGCCCGATGGGCGAGCGCGGCCTGTTCGACCTGCGGCAGATCTGGCGCTTCGGCATCTCGGGCGACAAGCCGATCGTGCTGGTGCTGATCCATTCGGTGAGCGGCATGGGCCTGGTCAACGCACTGCTGCGCGCGCAGCCGTGGTGGGGCTTCGGCGGCGTGGCCTGCGACCTGGTGGTGATCAACGGCGAGCCGTCCTCCTACCTGCTGTCGCTGCAGCGCGAGATCGAGACCTTGCGCCAGCGCGTGCTGCAGCAGACCCGCAACAGCTTTCCGCGCAACGACACGGCCGGCTTCTACCTGCTGCACGAGCAGGAGGTGTCGGCCGCCGAGCGCGCGGCGCTGTCGAGCATGGCGCGCGTGGTGTTCACCGCCGACGGGCGTGCGCTCGACGTGCAGGTGGCCGCCTTGCGCGAAGCGCGCGGCATGGGGCCGTGGGCACCCGAGGCCGTGCTGCCGCCGGCCGTGCCGCTGGCGGCCGGCGTCGCGTCGACCCTGCCGACCGAGACCGTCGCGGGCGAGTTCGATGCCGCGAGCGGCGAGTTCCGCTTCGAGGTGGGCCTCGCGCGCCGCACGCCGCGTCCATGGATCAACGTGATCGCCAACGCGGGCTTCGGCTTCCAGGTCTCCGAGTGGGGCAACGGCTTCACCTGGGCCGGCAACAGCCGCATGCACCAGCTCACGCCGTGGTCGAACGACCCGGTGCAGGACCCGGCCTTCGAGCACTACCTGCTGCAGGACCTGTCGACGCGCGAGCTGCTGCCGCTCACGCCCGCGGGGCGCGGCGGCGGCGACGGCGCGCCCGACGACCTGCTGCACCGCGTTCGCCACGGCCAGGGCTACACCGTCTTCGAATGCCGGCTGGGCGGGTTGTCGCTGAGCACCACCTTCCTGGCCGACCGCGACGATGCCGTGAAGCTGGTGCATGTTCAGCTGCGCAACGAGGGCAGCGGCACGCGCCGGCTGCGCGCGCTCGCGATGGCCGAATGGCAACTGGGTGCCGCGCGCGGCGAGCGCCGCAGCGTGCGGACCTGGAAGCAGGACGACCTGCCGGCCGTGTTCGGCGAGCAGCGCGAATCGAGCGGCGGCTTCGGCGGTGGCACCGCCTTCCTGATGCTCGCGGGCCTGCCGGGCGCCACCCAGTGGACCTGCGACCGCAACGAGTTCTTCCGCGGCCGCGGCATCGTCGAGGTGCCCGACAGCCTCGGGCGCCGCGGCGGCAGCGGGCTCGATGCCTGCGCGGCCGTCGATGGCGAGTTCAGGCTGGCCGCGGGCGAGAGCGCGAGCTTCACCTTCGTGCTGGGCCATGCCGACAGCGCCGAGGCCGCCATCGCGCTTGCACGGCGCTGGCGCGAACGCGACGTGCCGGCCGCACTCGCGCAGGTCGGCGGCTTCTGGGACGAACTGCTGGGCCGGCTGCGGGTGCGCACGCCCGATCCGCTGTTCGATGCGATGGTCAATCGCTGGCTGGTCTACCAGACCCTGGCCTGCCGGCTGTGGTCGAAGGCCGGCTTCTACCAGGCCGGCGGTGCCTTCGGTTTCCGCGACCAGCTGCAGGACGCGATGGCCTTCGCGCTCACCGATCCGAAGCGGCTGCGCGCGCAGATCCTGGTCAACGCGGCGCGGCAGTTCCCCGAGGGCGACGTGCAGCACTGGTGGCACATGCCCGGCGGCGCCGGCGTGCGCACGCATTTCTCCGACGACCTGCTGTGGCTGCCGTTCGCGGCCGCGCACTATACGCAGGTGACGGGCGACACCACGCTGTTCGACGAGAGCGTGGGCTTCATCGAGGGCGCGGCGATCCCGGCCGGCGCCGAGGACGCCTACTACACGCCGCAGCATGCCGGCCGCGTCGCCAGCCTCTACGAGCACGGCGCGCTGGCCATCGACCGCAGCCTCGCGACCGGCACGCATGGCCTGCCGCTGATGGGCACGGGCGACTGGAACGACGGCATGAACCGGGTCGGCCACGAGGGCCGCGGCGAATCGGTCTGGCTCGCGTGGTTCCTCTGCAGCGTGGTCGAGCGCTATGCACCGATTGCGCAGGCCCGCGGCGAGACCGAACGCAGCGCGCGCTGGCTGCGTGCGCGCGAGGGCTGGATCGCCGCGCTGCACGACGCGGGCTGGGACGGCGCGTGGTTCCGCCGTGCCTTCTTCGACAACGGCGCGCCGCTGGGCTCGGCCGCCAACGACGAGTGCCGCATCGACCTGATTGCGCAGGCCTGGTCGGTGCTGTCGGGCGCCTCGGACGAGGGTCACACCCACGCCGCAATGGCCGCCGCGAAGGCGCACCTGCACGACGACACGGCCGGGCTGCTGCGCCTGCTGGCGCCACCCTTCGTGCAGTCGGCCAACAACCCGGGCTACATCCAGGCCTACCCGCCGGGCGTGCGCGAGAACGGCGGGCAGTACGCGCATGGCGCCGTGTGGGGACTGATGGCGCAGGCGCTGCTCGGCGACCGCGAGGCGGCCTGGGCGAGCTTCGAAGGCCTGAGCCCGGCCCATCGCGCCAGCGATCCGCGGCGCGGTCCGGCCTACGAGCTCGAGCCCTACGTGATGGCCGGCGACATCTACGGCGCCGCACCCTACGTGGGACGCGGCGGCTGGAGCTGGTACACGGGCTCGGCCGCGTGGCTGCACCGCGCGGCGGTCGAAACGCTGCTGGGCCTCACGGTGAAGGGACACGCGCTGTCGCTCGCGCCGCGCGTGCCCGCGCACTGGCCGGCCTTCGAGATCGAACTGCGGCTCGGGGAGCGCGAATTCAAGCTGCAATGGGGCGCGCCGCAAGGCGCCGCCGCCGCCACCCACCATGCGGTGGAGGGCGACTGGATCGACTGGCGGGCGCTGCCCGCGAAGGCGGTGGTGCGGATCGGCACGCGCTCGGGCGCCTGAACCGCCGGCGCCCGGCTCACAGCAGCCCGGTCAGGGTCGCGCGGCTCACGGCCTGTGCGCGCGAATGCACGTTGAGCTTCTTGTAGATGTTCTTCATGTGGGCATTGACGGTCTGCATCGAGATGCCGAGACCTAGGCTCACGGTGCGTGTCGCCTGGCCGCGTGCCACGCAGTCGAGCACCTCGCGCTCCCGCGTCGTCAGCACGATGTCCAGCGGATGGGCGTCGGGCGTGGGCCGCTCGACCGAATGCCGCCCCATGCGCGCCAGCAGCCGCCGCGACAGCCTGGGCGTGATGGCCGCGCCGCCATTGACCACCTGCAGCACGGCCTGCGCGAAGCTCTGCTGCCACGCGTTCTTGAGCAGGTAGCCCGTGGCGCCGGCCTCGAAGGCGCGCAGCACGTGGGCGTCGTCCTCGAGCGCGGAGACCACGATGATCTCGCAGTGGCTCTGCAGCTTGGGCGCATCGCGGATCAGTTCGAAGCCCGAGCCGTCGGCCAGGCGCAGGTCGAGCATCAGCACGTCGAACTCTTCCGACGCGAGCAGGCGCCGCGCGTCGCGCGCGCTGCCGGCCTGGCCCTGGAGCCGGATACGCATGTCCGACAGCAGCTCCTGCGCGATGACGCGGCGCATGCCCTCGTCGCCGTCCACCAGCAGCACGCGCACGGGGGCGTCGTCCTGCCCGGTCATGAAATGCGGCCACTGCGGCTCGCCGGGCCGGCAGACCCCGGTCCCGTCACGGGTCCGGTAGCGGGTGATGCGGCCGCCGTCGAGCCTGGCGAACGTCTCGGAATCGGACGATGTTTCGTCGGTCATGAGTAACTCCCTTGTGTCAAAGCGACCTGAATGTTTTATGGGGTCGCGGAATCCACGAATAGAGTACTTTCTAATTGCTTTGAATGTAGGCCAGGGCGCTGTCGATACCGCAAGCGAGGGGTGATGGGTACGTAGTCGAAAGGCCCAAGTTGCCCACCGCGACGGCGGAACTCCTGTACGCTGCATCACGAGTCAACCAAGGAACCGTGATGAAGAAGAAGACCGCGATCGTCACGGGCATCAGTGGCCAGGACGGCGCCTATCTGGCGCAACTGCTGCTGGCCAAGGGCTATGTGGTCCATGGCACCTACCGCCGCACCAGCTCGGTCAATTTCTGGCGCATCCAGGAGCTCGGCATCCAGGACCATCCCGATCTGCATCTGGTCGAGTACGACCTCACCGACCAGGGAAGCTCGCTCAGCCTGGTTCAGCAGACCGAGCCCGACGAGATCTACAACCTCGCGGCGCAAAGCTTCGTCGGCGTCAGCTTCAACCAGCCCGTGGCCACGGCGCACATCACCGGCATCGGGGCGCTGCACCTGCTCGAGGCGATCCGCCTCATCGACCGGCGGATCCGCTTCTACCAGGCATCGACCTCCGAGATGTTCGGCAAGGTACAGGCCGTGCCCCAGGTCGAGGGCACGCCGTTCTATCCGCGCAGCCCCTACGGCGTGGCCAAGCTCTATGCGCACTGGATGACCGTCAACTACCGCGAGAGCTACGACATCTTCGGCAGCTGCGGCATTCTCTTCAATCACGAAAGCCCGCTGCGCGGGCGCGAGTTCGTGACGCGCAAGATCACCGACGCCGTGGCCCGGATCAAGCTCGGCAAGCTGGAGGTGCTGGAGCTCGGCAACCTCAACGCGCAGCGCGATTGGGGCTTCGCGCAGGAGTACGTGGAGGGCATGTGGCGCATGCTGCAGACGAGCGAGCCCGATACCTACGTGCTGGCGACGAACCGTGCCGTGACCGTGCGCGACTTCGTTCGCCTGGCGTTCCGGGGCGCGGGGATCAAGGTGGAATTCAGGGGCGTCGACGAGGCGGAGACCGCCGTCGACACGGCGACCGGCAAAACGGTGCTGCGCGTGAACCCGAAATTCCACCGCCCCGCCGAGGTCGACCTGCTGATCGGCGACCCCAGCAAGGCCAGGGACCACCTGGGATGGGCGCCCACGACCACGCTCGAGCAGCTCTGCCAGATGATGGTGGACGCCGACCTGCGGCGCAACGAGGCCGGCTTCTCGTTCTGAGCGCCGCGCCGTCTCAGGCCGGCTGCGCTTCGGGCAGGGGACGCGGGCTGTTCCACTCCACCGTCGGCGTCGCGACGGCGCCTTCGCCGGCGATCGACAGCAGCGCCTGGTTCTGCGCATCGCCGCGATCCGGCACGATGCCGCAGCGCCCGTAGCTGTCGTCGAAACGCACGATGTCGTCCTCGCCGAGGTAGCTGCCGGTCTGGACCTCGATCACCTCCAGCGTGGTCTTGCCCGGGTTCTCGAGCCGGTGCACGCAACCGAGCGGCAGGTAGATCGATTCGTTCTCGCGCACCAGCCTGACCTTTCCGTCGCAGGTGGTCTTGGCCGTGCCCTGCACCACGATCCAGTGCTCCGAGCGGTGGTGATGCATCTGCAGCGACAGCTTGGCGCCGGGCTTGACCGTGATGTGCTTGACCTGGAAGCGCTCGCCGTTGTCGATGCTGTCGTACGCACCCCAGGGCCGCACCGTGCGCCGGTGCTCGGTGGCCTCGGGCCGGCCCTCGAGCGCCAGCATGCGCACCACCTCCGCGACCTGCTCCACGCAGCCCGCGCTCGCGACCAGCAGCGCGTCGGGCGTGTCCACGATGATCAGGTCCTCGGTGCCCAGCGCCACCACCGGGCGGTGCGGCGCATGGATGAAGGTGTTGCGCGCGCGCAGGCTGCGGCCCTTGCCGCTCGTGCGGTTGCCGGCCTCGTCGGCGGGATGCAGGGTCGCGACCGCGTTCCAGCTGCCCACGTCGCTCCACGCGCCCTCGAAGCGCACCATCGCGATGTCGGGGTGCTTCTCGAGCACCGCGTAGTCGATGCTCTCGCTGCGGCAGGCCTGGAAGGCCTCGGCGCCGAGGCGGCGGAAGCTGCCGTCGATCGACGAGGTCGCGAGCGCGCGCTCGCAGGCGAGCAGCACGTCGGGCGCATGCGTGCGCAGGGCCGCGACCAGCGTGCCGGCGCGCACGAGGAAGATGCCCGCGTTCCAGCAGAAGCCGCCGTGCGCGAGCAAGGCCGCCGCCACCTGGGCCTGGGGCTTCTCGAGAAAGCGCGCGACCGCATGGCTGCGGCCGTCGGCCGAGGCGGTCCCCACCTCGATGTAGCCGTAGGCCGTGCTCGCGAAGGTCGGCGCCACGCCGAAGGTCACGATGCGACCGGCATGGGCGGCCTCGACGCCGGCGTGCACGGTGTGCGCGAACAGCTCGGCATCGGGGATGTGATGGTCGGCCGGTGCAAAGAGCAGCAGTTCGTCGGCCCCGGCCTGCAGCGCCGCCACCGCCATCGCGGCCGCGGTGTTGCGCCCCACGGGCTCGAGGATCTGGCACCCGCCGACGCGTGCGGCATCCACGGTTTCGCGCACCAGGAAGCGGTGTTCCTCCGCGGCGATGCAGGTGATCTCGCCATGGAGGCCGCGCAGGCGCTCCAGCGTGAGCTGCAGCAGGCTCTTGCCGCCCACCAGCGGCGCGAACTGCTTGGGCAATGCCTTGCGCGACAGCGGCCACAGGCGCGTGCCGCTGCCGCCGCACAGCACGACGGGATGGATGATGGAAGTGGTCATGGGGTGTCCGATGAAAGAAAAAGGAGGAGAAGAGGAAGGGCGGCGGCTCAGAGCTGGCCGGTGTGCGTCGCGAAGCTCACGGCCTGCGCGCGCGAATGCACCTGCAGCTTCTTGTAGATGTTCTTGATGTGGGCATTGACGGTCTGGCCCGAGATGCCGAGCCGTTCGCTGATCTCCTTGGAGACGCAGCCGCGCGCCACGCAGCGCAGCACCTCGCGCTCGCGCGTGGTCAGCGTGGCCTCGCGCTGCGGCGCGTCGGGCGGTGGATCGCCGGCCTGCTGGCTCAGGCGCGCGAGCAGGCGGCGCGACAGCCGCGGCGTGATCGCCGCGCCGCCGTTGACCACCTGCAGCACGGCTTGCGCGAAGCTCTGCAGCCAGGCGTTCTTCAGCAAGTAGCCGGTCGCGCCGAGCTCGAAGGCACGCATCACGTGGGCGTCGTCCTCGAGCGCCGAGACCACGATGATCTCGCAGTAGCTGTGCTGCTTGCGCGCCTCGCGGATCAGGTCGAAGCCGGTGCCGTCGCCCAGGTGCAGGTCGAGCATCAGCACGTCGAACTCCTGCGTCGCCAGCAGGCGCCGCCCCTCGCGCACGCTGCCGGCCTGCGCCTGCAGCTGGATGCGCATGTCCGACAGCAGCTCCTGCGCGATCACGCGCCGCATGAACTCGTCGTCGTCCACCAGCAGCACGCGCACCGGCGCGTTCTCCTGCCCGGTCAGGAAGTGCGGCCACTGCGGCTCGGCCGGCGGGCAGACGCCCGTGGTGTAGCTCGCGCGGCGCGCGAAGGTCCGGCCGGACTCCGGCGTCTCTAGAGAGGAAGGAACGGTATCGGACATGAAGGGATCCCTGGTTGAGTGGAAGGCGTTCTGGGTAGCGGGAGCGGTGCGGGTGACGGCGGCGGCGCGGCCTCGTCGAAGCCGTGCGGATTGCCGACCTGCCAGCGCCAGCTGTCGGCGCACATGTCGTCGAGGCTGCGGCGCGCGCGCCAGCCGAAGCGGGCCTGGGCGCTGTCCGCGTCGGCCCAGTAGGCCGGCGCGTCGCCGGGGCGCCGCGGCCCCAGGCGCAGGGCGATCGCACGACCGCTGGCGCGCTCGAAGGCCGAGACCACCTCGAGCACCGAGGCGCCGCGCCCCGTGCCGAGGTTGGCCATCAGGATCCCCGGCTCGCGCGTCACGTGGCGCAGCGCGGCCACATGGCCCTCGGCCACGTCCATCACGTGCACGTAGTCGCGCACGCCGGTGCCGTCGGCGGTGTCGTAGTCGGTGCCGTGCACCACGAGGTGCGCGCGCGTGCCCACCGCCACCTGCGAGATGTAGGGCATGAGGTTGTTGGGGCGGCCGTTCGGGTGCTCGCCGATCAGCCCGCTCTCGTGCGCGCCCACGGGATTGAAGAAGCGCAGGCAGGCGATGCCCCAGCGCGCGTCGGCGTGCGCCAGGTCGAGCAGCACCGTCTCCACCATGGCCTTGGTGCGGCCGTAGGGATTGACGGCGGCGTGCGGCGCGCTCTCGGGAATCGGCGAGCGCGCCGTGTCGCCGTACACCGTGGCCGAGGACGAGAACACCAGCCGGCGCACGCCCGCGCCGTCCATGGCGCGCACCAGCGCCAGCGTGCCCGCCACGTTGACCTCGTAGTAGCCGAGCGGGTCATCCACCGAATCGCCGACCGCCTTCAGCCCCGCCAGGTGCAGCACCGCGCCGAAGACATGCGCGGCGAACACCCGCTCGAGCGCCGCGGCGTCGCGCACGTCGGCGCGCACCAGGAGCGGCGCCACGCCCGTGATGGCCGCGATCCGCTCCAGCGAGCGCGCGCTGCTGTTGACCAGCGTGTCGAGCACCACCGGCAGGTAGCCCGCCGCGATCAGCGCCACGCAGGCGTGGCTGCCGATGAAGCCCGCGCCACCGGTCACGAGGATTTTGGGAGTGGAGAAGGCGGCGTTCATGGCGATGCGGGCTGCTCGCTGCGGTCCACGAGGCAGCGCAGCAGCTCGGCCTCGAGGCGCCGGAAGATCGCGTCCTGGTCCAGCTCGGCCTCGGCGAAGGCGCGGCCGGCCGCGCCCAGGGCCTCGCGCCGCGAACGGCAGGCCGCGAGCTGCGCGATCGCGTCGGCGAGCGCGCGCGCGTCGCCCGGCGGCACCACCACGCCGCGGCCCGTCACGGCGCGGCCGAGCTCGGTGTCGGGATGCGCGGTCACGATCACGGCGCGGCCGCTCGCGAGCATGCCGGTCAGCTTCGAGGGCATCACCAGGTCGGCGGCGTCGGCGCGCTGCGGCAGCACGTGGATGTCGGCGCTGCCGAGCAGCTCGTCGAGCCGCTCGGCCGGTTGCAGGTCGAGGAAGTGCACGTGGCGCAGCCGCAGGCAGGCATCCATCAGCGCCGCGCGGCTCGGTCCGTTGCCGCAGATGACGAAGTGCAGCGCCGGCGCATCGGCCAGCATCGCGGCGGCCTCGGCGAGCAGCTCGATGCCCTGCTTGTGGCCCAGGCTGCCCGCATAGAGCACCAGCACCGCGCCGGGCGCGATGCCGAGCGTGGCCCGGTAGCCGCCGGCGGGATTGGGTGCCTCGGGGTCGCGCGGGGGAGCCGGCCGGATCGCGCGCAGGTCGACACCGTTCGGGAACAGCACGAGTCGGTCCGGCGGCACGCCCTTGTCGCGGGCCTTGGCGAGCATCGCGGCCGAGATCGTCGAGACGCGGTCGAAGCGGCCCAGCAGCCAGCGTTCGATCGCCAGCGCCATGCGCCGCACGCGGCCGCCGCGCACCAGGCCAAGGCCGAAGGCCGCGTCCACCTCGTAGTCCTGGATATGCAGCCACGATTTGCAGCGCAACAGCTTCGACAGCAGCAGCACGCCCGGCGCGCAGAACAGCGGCGGCTCCACCACCATCACCACGTCGGGCCGCCAGCGCGCCTGCGCCAGCAGCAGCGGCAGGCTCGACAGCATGAACGACGCCAGGTGCGCGAGGCGGGCCAGCGTGCGCGGACGCGCGGGCACCCAGGTCGGCGCGCGCCAGACATCGACGCCCTGCCAGTCGCCGCGCCGGTAGGCCCAGGCCGAATGGCCCTCGGCCACCTGCCATTGCGGAAAGAAGGGCGGCGCCGCGATCACGCGCACCGCGTGGCCCCGCGCGCTCAGCCAGCGCGCCATCTCGCCCGAGTATTTGCCCACGCCGGCCAGCTCGGGCGCGAAGTTCATCGAGTGCAGCAGGATCTTCATGGCCGGGTCCGCCACGCGCCGCGCGCCAGGCCGCGCGCCATGCGCACGATGGGATAGGTGCCGAACTCCAGCCGCATGCGCAGCTCGTAGAGCACGAAGTCGCTGACGCAGGCGAGGAAGAAGACGTAGTGCGGCTGGCCCGGAAAGGCCCGGATCACCACGGCGTACGACAGCAGCCGCAGCCCCACCTCGAGCAGCGCCCAGCGCGCCAGCGAGGCCACCGGCACGCGCAGCGCGAGCAGCATCTCGTGGTGCACGGTGTAGGTGCGCAGCAGGAAGTAGGGCGCGATGCACAGGAAGATCTCGAGCGCCTCGTGGCCGACCTTCAGCAGCGGCGCGGCCAGCACGATCAGCGCGGCCAGCCCCGCGAACAGGCCGCAGCCCAGCAGGAAGGATTGCCGTGCGAGCTTGAGCACCGAGGCATCGAGCGCCTCGGCGCTCGCCGTGCGCATCGCCGGCGTCTTGGTGTAGAGGAAGGCCTGCACGAACTGCGAGGGCGCCTCGGCCAGCAGGAACGCGAGCTTGAAGGCGCCCACATAGCTCAGCGGCATGAAGAAGGCCACCACCAGCAGGTCGGACTTGCGCAGCACGAACAGCAGCAGCGAGTAGACGGTGGCGCCGCCCTGGGCCGAGAGCGCCAAGGTGGCGGCCCCGCGCGGTGGCCGGCCGGCGCGGCCCGCGCGCACGATGGCCGCGGCCACCAGCACGAAGGCGAACAGGTTGATGGCCAGCAGCTGCGGCACGTCCAGGGTGTCGCCCGCGTGGCCCAGCGCGGCGAGGCCCGCCACGCCCAGCACCAGGATGCTCGAGCGGAGGCCGGATTCGAGGTTCAGCAGCCCCGCGTGGCCGAGCCCGCGGCTGTAGGCGAGCCGCAGGCTGTTGAACGAGAAGACGGCGAGCGTGGCGGCGACCAGCACCAGCGCCATGGCGGACGCGGGCACGCGCTGCAGCGCCAGCATGCCGAGCGCCAGCAGCAGCGCGATCGGCAGCCCGATCGCGAGCGTGCGCACCAGGTCGCCGCACTGGATGCGCGGGCCCGGGCCGGCGGCGTGGCGCGAGAACAGCAGCGAACTGCCGAGCGTGCCGATCACCAGCGCCGCCTCGAGCACCGACTGGTAGATCGAGTAGGCACCGAAGCGCGCGGGCGCCACGTGGGCGGCCAGCAGGAAGACGGCGAGGAAGCCCGAGAGATAGACGTAGAAGCGCGACGCCATCGCGCCCAGCCCGTGCAGCGGCAACGCGCGCAGCAGCCCCGCGGCGGGCAGGCTGCGCAGCACGGGCGGCAGGCGGAGCGGTCGGATCGGCATGGTGGGTGTCGCGATCGGCGCGTTACTTCGAGGGCGGCAGGTCGGCGAGCCGATCCGCGGCGGGCGCGCGCCGTGCGAGCAGGCCCATGCCGAAGGCCCGGTTCTTGGCCCGGCGCGCGAACTGCAGCCCGTAGGTCAGCAGCGCGACCCGGCGCGTGCCGCCGCGCAGCGCATGCGCTATCGCCAGCTTCGCGCGGCCCTGGAAATGCAGGGCCAGCGCGTTCACCGTCTCGCCGGCCTGCGTCGTGAGGCAGGGCTGGCCGTCGCGGTAGGTCAGGTGCTTGGCGCCGCCCAAGAGCCGGAACTCGTTGGCGCGCAGGTTGTGGGCGCTGCTGATGTTGTGGTCGATCACGCAGCCGCCGAACACGCGGTTGATCGGCCGCGCATTGCCGCTCGCCTGGGCCCACAGATGCAGCAGCGTCATGTCCGATACGCCGCCGCGCTCGCCCCGGGCAGCGAAGCGCGCGGCGATCTCGCGCAGCGTCGCGCGTCCCGCGCGGCTGGTGTAGGTGTCGAGCACGAAGGCGACGAAACCCGCGAGGCCCGCGGCGCTCCAGTAGCTCACGTGCGGCGATATCTGGCACGGGTCCCAGCCATCGAGGGGCTCGATGAACGAGCCCGAGAAGTCCGCCTCTCCGACCAGCCGACGCACGTGCGCACCGAGGCCGCGGAACAGCAGCACGTCGCTGTCGAGCAGCACGAACTCGCGGCATTCGGGCCGCGCCTCGAGGTGGGCCGCCAGCAGGAAGTAGCGCCGGAAGCAGATCTTCTCGAACGCGGGCGTGTTGCTCGACAGGTGCACGTAGCTGCGGCACAGGCGCTCGTAGTCCGCGCCGGCCTCGGTGCCCGCGAGCACCAGCAGGTTCTCCCGCGCGCGGGCCGCCGATTCGCGGCACAGCGCCAGGGTCTTGTTCTGGCGGTCTTCCACCACGATGAAAAGAAGCGGTTGGGTCATGGTCGGCGAGGCCTGGGGCGGGAGCGGTGAATTCAGGGAGCGGGCGCCGTCGCGCTGCGCACCAGCGCGACATGCGCGGGCAGGAAACGGAAGTCGGTGTCGAGCGGCAGGTCGAGCGTGAACAGCCCCTTGCGCGCCACCGCCTCGGCGATCCAGCCGCGCAGCTGGGCCGCGGCGAAGCGCGGCGCGGAGACACGGCCCCACGAGGCGGCCAGGGGCGTCAGCACGTGGAACATCAGGTCCGAGGGCGGCGCGGCCAGCTGCGCGGGCGGGTCCATGAACTCGCCGGCCATCAGGTTCTGGCATGGCGCGGCCTTGAGGCTGAAACGTTGCGGCCCTTCGCCCGCGTTGAAGGCGAGCCAGCGGTCGCTCGCGCCGCTGCGCGCGGCGCCGCACAGCGCGTTCCAGTCGGAGGGCGTCATGTCGCGCGTGTTGTAGGTGCCGTCGAACCACCAGCCGCGCACCAGCGTGCCGTAGCGCTGCGACCACTCGCCGATCACCTGCGACCAGCCCGCGATGAAGCGCGCGGGCGGCGGCTGCTGTTCCGAGACGTCGCCGAGGCATCCCATGAGGTAGCGATCGTCCTGCGGCGCGCGAAACGGCAGGTACAGCACCATCGCGATGCCGCGGCGGCGCAGCGCGCGGCCGATCTCCAGCGGCAGGTCGCGCGGCGGGCGGTCGCGTGCGCTGGCCGGGCACAGCGCCTCAAGCGCGGCATTGGGCGCGATGTACTGGCCGCTGTTCTGCCCCAGCGTCAGCACCAGGTAGGAGGCCCGCATCTCGGCCAGCGTGGCCGCGAAGGCCTCGACGTCGAAGCGCGCCATGTCGGCGATCGAGCGGCGGTCGGGCAGGTAGTGGACCATCACGCCGAAGCCGGGCGGTGTCAGCGCGGGCCATTGCGCGGCAAGACTCGGCTCCGCGGGAACGGTGGTTTGGGCGGTGGCCGTCGCGGCGAACAGCGTCGTCGCCACGATCCGCGCCAGGAACGAACGAAGCATGCGGGTCATGGCAGTGCGGCCTCGAAGGAAGCGGCCGTGCGCTGCAGCCCGAGATAGCGCGTCGCCACCGCCGCGGGCGTGCAGGCCGGCGCGTTCGCCCATGCCGGGCATGCCTGCCGGTGCGCCGCGAGGTGGCGCGCCAGCGCGTCCAGGTCGCAGCACTGGTCGTCGACGAAGAAGGCATAGCCGCCGAACAGCTCGCGGTGCACGGGGATGTCCGACAGCAGCAGCGGCACGCCCAGCGTTGCCGCCTCGGCGGCGGAGAGGTTGAAGCCCTCGAAGCGCGACAGCGAGATGAAGGCCTGTGCGCCGCGGTAGAGGCCGATCAGTTCCTCGCGCGATACCAGCCCGCGGTGGTGCACGCAGCCGCGCAGCGCGGGCGTCTCGGCCGCCACCATGCGCGCCACCTCGGCCGCGCCGTTGCCCGTGATGTCGAGCCGGTCGACCAGCCCCGCGCGCTTCATGCGCTCGAACAGCCGCAAGGTGCCGCCGAAGTTTTTGTGCGGGTAGTAGTGGTAGGCCGCGATCAGGTAGCGCTCGCCCGCGGGCGCGGCCTCGGGCGGGGCCTGCATGGCGACCGCGTCGACGGGGTTGAAGATCACCGTCGAATGCGCGCAAGACCCGAAATGGCGCTCGAAGTCCTGCTGGCTGCTGCGGCTGATGAACACCACGTGCGCGAGGCTGCGCGCGAGCCGGCGCAGGTTCCAGTCGAGCCACAGCCGCTTGCTGCGGCTGAAGTGTTCGGGATGGGCCTTGTACTGCAGGTCGTGCACGATCACGATCGCGTCGCGGTGCCGGCCGAACAGAGCGAAGGGCAGGAAGTAGTTGGGGAACAGCGAGCACAACCGCCGTTCCGCCCGCCAGGCATGCAGCTGGTGGAGGTTATAGAGCAGCGTCTCGAGCACGAAGCGGCTGAGCCCGGTGCGGCGTGCCAGTTCGAACAGCCGCGGGTGCCGCTCGCTGGCCGAGGCGATCGCCTGGCCGGCCGACAGCCGCATGCTGCGCAGCAGCACCTCGCAGACGTTGAGCACGCCGCCGGCGCCCCGGTTGAGGCGCAGCGTGTCGTAGAAGAGATAGTCGGGCATCGTGGAGCTCATGCGTGGGCGGCGGGACGTGGGGCAAGCGCGCGGCGCGCGGGACCGAAGCCGGTGCACAGGGCACCGACCAGCAGCGCCGCGATCAGCCCCGAGGCCGCGAACGGCCCCCAGCCCAGGATCGGCCCGCGCATGAACGGCACGTAGGCCGCGAGCAGCACCAGCGCCGCGAGGTAGCCGCGCGAGAGCGGGCCGTGCGTGTCGATCGCGCGGTCGACCCGGCGAAACAGGCTCGACAGCAGGAAGCCGAACACCAGCGGGCCCGGCAGGCCGAAGTCGAAGAAGACGGTGGCGAATTGCGCCAGCGACAGATTGCTCTGCGAGAAGTTGCCGAGCACGGCGGGCCAGCCCAGCGGGTCGAAGTCGGGAAACAGCTTCATGTCGCGCGGCAGCACGAACGAGAAGCCCGACAGCAGGTAGCGGCCGAAGCCGAGATCGGGCGACGGTGCGCGCTCCAGCAGGCCGGCCACCACGTACATCGCATCGAAGTCGGGGCTGTAGGGAAAGGTCGCGAGCGACTCGCCCCACATGCTGCCGCGCGACAGCAGGTTGAACACCGGGCCCAGGCCCGCGATGGCGGCGAAGACGACGAAGGCCAGCGTCCAGCGCCGCGAGCGGCCAAGGCCGTGGATCAACAGCGGCAGCAGGCCGATCAGCAGGATCTGGCGCGCGGTGTTGACCGGGTTCGCCGCGATGGCGGCCGCGGCCAGCGCCAGCGCGGCCAGGCACCAGGCAGTGGCCGTGCGCTGACGCAACGCATGGATCGCCAGCGCGACGAAGCACATCAGCACCACCAGCTTGGGCAGCGTCGAATAGACGATGAAGTCCAGCGGCGGGTTCTCGATCTCGCCGGGCAGGCCGCGCGCCACGAAGTTGAGGTCCGCGCGCGCCAGCAGCACCGCGAAGGCCGCGCCCAGCAGGCCCAGCAGCAGCAGCGGATGCGCCGCGCCGGACGCCGGCGCGGTGCCCGCGATGCCCGGGATGTGGCGCAACGGTGGATCGACGACGCCGAAGCGCGCCGCCTCCACGCCGGCCATGTACAGCAGCAGCAGCATCAGCGCCTGCGTGTGCGCCACCGTGCCGATCACGCCGGCTTCCCAGAAGCTCAGGTCCTGCGCGATCTGGATCGCCGGCGCGAGCGAGAAGTAGGTCAGCAGGGTGGTGTAGTGCACGAGCAGAAACACGCTCGCGCCCGGGCCGCCGAGCAGCGCGAGCTGCAGCAGCGACAGCAGGAACACCGCCGCGTAGCCCCACACCGGGTCGAGCAGGCCGCACAGCATCGCCGCGGCGAGGCCGCACCAGAAGCACAGGATTCTCATGAGCGTCTCGCCGTTCGTTCGTTCGCGGGCGGCGGCGCTCAGGCCGGTGCCATGGTCTCGACCGGCCGCACCGCGCGGCTGTAGTCGGCATAGGTGCGCCGCAGCCCGTCGGTCAGCGGCATCGTGGCGTGCCAGCCGATGCTGGCGGCGCGCGACACCTCGAGCAGCTTGCGCGGCGCGCCGTCGGGCTGCGAGGTGTCGAACTGGATCCGCCCGCGGTAGCCGACCACCTCGCGGATGTGATCGGCCAGCTCGGCGATCGACAGGTCGTCCCCGGTGCCGAGGTTGATGTGGGCGCGCATCGGCTCGGTGTGCGTGTCGTAGACGGCGCGCGAGAGGTTCATCACCGCGATGCAGCCGTCGACCATGTCGTCGACGTAGAGGAACTCGCGGCGCGCGCGGCCCGTGCCCCAGATCAGCACGCTGGGCGCGGCGGTGGACTTGGCGAGGTGGAAGCGCCGGATCAGCGCCGGCACCACGTGGCTGTTCTCGAGGTGGTAGTTGTCGCCGGGCCCGTAGAGGTTGCTCGGCATCACGCTGCGGTAGTCGATGCCGTGCGAGGCGCCGTACTGCCGGTTGTAGCTCTCGCACAGCTTGATGCCGGCGATCTTGGCGATCGCGTAGGGCTCGTTGGTCGGCTCGAGCCGGCCGCCGAGCAGCGCCTCCTCGGCGATCGGCTGGTCGGCCAGGCGCGGGTAGATGCAGCTCGAGCCGAGGAACAGCAGCCGCGTGACGTTCGCAAGGAAAGCCTGGTGCGTCACGTTGGCCGCGATCATCAGGTTCTGGTAGATGAACTCGGCCGGGTAGCTCATGTTGGCGTGGATGCCGCCGACCTTGGCCGCGGCCAGGTAGACCTGGTCGATGCGTTCGCTCGCGAAGAAGCGGCGCACCGCCTCCTGGTCGAGCAGGTCGAGTGCCTCGCGGTCGCGCGTGACGACCTCGTGGCCCATGGCGCGCAAGCGCCTCGAGAGCGATTGGCCCACCATGCCGCGATGGCCTGCAACGTAGATACGCATAGGTTCTTTCGTGAAGTTCGGAATCCGGGATCGATGGCTGCGGCGGCTTCGCTAGCCCGAACCGCGCGCGCCGGCCACCACGGCGAAGGTCTTGAACAGAATGGCGACGTCGTGGCGCAGCGACAGCGTGGCGACGTAGTCGGCGTCCATGGCGGCGCGGCGCCGATAGCTCACCTCGCTGCGGCCGCTGATCTGCCACAGGCCGGTGATGCCGGGGCGCACCGCGCAGTAGTGGCCCCAGTAGCCGCCGTACAGGTCCTTCTGCGAGAACATGCAGGGGCGCGGGCCGACCATGCTCATGTCGCCCTTGAGCACGTTCCAGAACTGCGGCAGCTCGTCGATGCTGTACTTGCGCAGGATCGCGCCGAAGGGCGTGATGCGCGGGTCGCGGTCCAGCTTCTGGTACTTGGCCCACTGCAGCCGCGCCGCCGCGTCCTCGCGCAGGTGGCGCGCCAGCACCCCGTCGGCGTCGGCCACCATCGAGCGGAACTTGTAGAAGCGGAACACGCGGCCGTTCTTGCCGTAGCGCGGCTGCATGTAGATCGCGGGCCGGCCCGAGCTCAGCAGCACGCCGATCCACACCAGCGCATAGGCCCAGCCGAACAGCAGGAAGAAGCTGCCCGCCATGGCGATGTCGACGCCGCGCTTGGCGGCCATCAGCGCGCGCCCCTCGAGCGAAGGCGCGGCCGGCGCGGTCTGCAGCAGGCTCATGCGGCCGCCCCCGTTGCGCCCGGCGCGGCCAGCGGCGGCGTGAGGGCCGGATACTCGTGCGCGCGCACCCGGTAGGCGCCATAGCGGTAGGCATGGCTGCCGTAGTAGCGCTGCCGCGCATCGAGCGCGTTGAGCACCACGCCCTGGAAGCGCGCGCCCGCATGCCGCAGCTCCTTCATGCTTTGCGTCAGGTCGCCGAGCTCGTTGTCGCCGGCGCGCGCCACCATCAGCAGCGTGCCCATGTGGACGGCCATCTCGGGCGCCTCCGAGGCCAGCAGCGTGGGCGGCGCATCGACGATCACCGTGTCGTAGCGCTGCGAGAGCCGATCGAGCAGCCGCGCGAAGGCATCGCCGCACAGCAGGCCGGTGGGGTCGCGCGGCGGCACGCCGCTGGCCATCACGTCGAGTTGCGGCAGCACGGCGCGGTGGATCGCGGCCCGTTCGTCGATCTCGCCGAGCAGCAGCTCCGCCAGGCCGTCCTGCGGCGCCAGTCCGAAGTACGGCCCCAGGCTGCTGCGCCGCAGGTCGGCGTCGATCAGCAGCACGCGCCGGCCGCCGGCGGCGAGCACCACCGCCAGGTTGGCCGACACGAAGCTCTTGCCGGCGCCCGGCGTGGCGCTCGACACCATGATGCGGTTGTTGCGCGCGCCCGGCAGCGCGAACTTGAGCGCGGTGCGCAGCCGGCGCACGCCCTCGAGCGCCGGGTCTTCGGGGTGCTGCATCGCCAGCACGTGCACGCCGGGCAGGCCGTGCTGCGCCGCGCGGTCGAGCAGGCGCTGGTGCCGGCTCAGCGCCACCGTGCTGTAGACCTCGAGGCCAGTGTGGGCCTCGATCTCGGCCGGGCTCGCGACCGTGGCGCGCCACGAGCGGCGCAGCAGCACCGCGCCCAGGCCCGCGAACAGCCCCGCCACCAGCGCCAGGCCCATCGCGATCGCCGCCCGGGGGCGGATCGGCTTCTCGGGCTGCAGCGCCGGGTCGAGCACGCGCACGTTGCCGATGCGGCCCTCCTTCGCGAGTCGCATCTGCAGCGAGCTGTTGAGCAGCGCCACGTAGAGGTCGGTGTTGACCTTGATGTCGCGCTGCATGCGCAGCGCGTTCTGCTGCAGCTGCGGCATGCGCCGGATGCTGAGCTCGACGGTGCCGAGCCCCTTGCGCAGCGCGGCGATCTGCGCATCGATGGTCTGCACGCTGGGATCGCGCGCGGTGAAGCGCTCGGTCAGCTCGAGCCGCTTCTGGGTGGCGTCGAAGAGCTTGGCCTGCAGGGTCACGTTCTGCGTCAGCGCATTGCGTGCCTCGTCGTCCAGGCTGATGGTGCCGTTCTGGTTGCGGTACTGGTTGTAGGCTTCCTCGGATTGCTCGAGCTGCGACTTGAGCTTGGGCAGCTCGCCGCCCAAAAAGTCGAGCGCGCGCTGCGCCTGCGCGGTCTTCTGGTCGATGTTGAGCCGCACGTAGAGCCGCGCCACCTCGTTGAGCAGGGTGGCCAGCTGCATGCGGTCGTCGTGCTGCCAGCTCAGGTCCATCACCGAGGACTGCTTGCCCTTCTCGATCACGCGCAGGTCGCGCTGCAACGCGAGCAGCGTGAGCTGCTTCGACTGGCGCACCAGCTCGAACTGCGCGCCCGGCAGGCCGGCCATCGATCCCACCAGCAGGTGCAGCGGCCCGAGCGCGGTCTCCACGTCGAGCGGCGCCCCCACCGTGCCGACGATGGGCTCGGCCAGCTTCGGATGCGTCAGCGTGAAGCTGCTGCGCGTGCCCGCCGTGAGCAGGAAGCGCGAGCCCTCGAGTTCGGGCGGCACGTCCATCTGCGCGACGACGATGCGCTCGGCGCCATGGACGTAGCCGCCCATGCCCAGCAGGCCGGGCTGCGACAGTTCCCTGGTGCCGCGCGCGAGCCAGGCGCCGACCAGCGGCAGGTACAGCGGCCGGGCCTCGATGTAGAGCTTGGTGTCCTCGATCGCCTGGCCCAGCACCAGCCGCGACTTGAGGATCTCGGCCTCGCCCGCGGTCGGCGTCTTGGCGTTGAGCGCGCTGCTCGCCGACTCGCCCAGCAGGGTGCCGCCCGAGCGCTCGGCGTCTTCCACCTGCAGCAGCACGTTGGCCTCGTACACGCGCGGACCGAACAGGGTGTAGAGCGCGCCCAGCAGCAGCGCGGCCGCGACGAACTTCGCGATCGTCCAGCGGTTGTCGAGGAAGAGGTCGATGTGTTCCCGCAGGCGCGAGCGCGCCAGGGGAGCATCGGCCGGCGGGTCCGCGGGCGCGGGGGCCGCGATGAGCGATCGGGCATTCATGGGTTCACCTCGTGGTCTGTCGGGGGCGGGAGCGGGGGGAGCCTGGCGAGCGGCGCGCCATCAGCGGCGGCTCGCCGTGCCGCCGAGGTTCACGACCTGGGCGGCGGGCAGGATCAGGCTGATCACGCGGTTCCAGCGCACCAGCGGCACCGGGTCGATGTAGACCACGTCGCGCGGCCGCAGCTCGAAGCGGTCGGCCAGCGCGAGCGCCACCGGGTTCTTCGCGTCGAGGTGGTAGACGTCGGGCACGTCGCCGCTCGCGTTGCGCACCACGTAGATCTGCCCGGGCGAGGAGGTCTGCAGCTCGGGACCGCCGGCGTCGCCGATCGCCTCGTTGAGGCTCAGCCGGCCGTTGCGCATCAGCAGGGCCGAGGGCCGCAGGATCTCGCCCATCACGTAGACGCGGCTGTCGTCGCGCGTGCCGACGTTCACGACGTCGCCGCTGCGCAGCGGGATCCGGCCCGCGTCGTAGCCCTGGACCTGCAGCGCCGGCAGGTCGATCGTCAGCGCGCGCCCGCCGCGCGTGAGCACGATGCGCGAGCGGTCGGCGCTGGCGTTGGTGCTGCCCGCGCGGCTCAGGGCCTCGGCCAGCGTCATCGGCACGTCGGTGAAGATCTGCAGGCCCGGCATGCGCACGTCGCCCTCGACGTAGACGCGGCGGCTGCGGAAGGTCTGGATGCGCGCGCTGACCAGCGGGTCCTTGACGAAGGGCGCGATGCGCCTGGCGATCATCTCGGAGGCGGCGCTCTCGGTCAGGCCTTCCACCTTGGTGCGGCCGATGTAGGGAAAGCTGATCTCGCCTTCGCCGTCCACGATGAAGCCCGGCGCGACGCTCACGCCGGTGGCGTCGGTCTGCTGCGAGATCACGGCGCCCTGGCTGGGCATCAGCTCCGGATGGCGGTAGACCACGATGCCGATCACGTCGCCGGCGCCGATCGTGTAGGCCGGCGACTTGCCGAACAGCTCGCGGACCTCGGGCGATGGCCCCGTCGGCTGGCGCGCGGCCAGCTCGCGCACCAGCGCGGGGGTGATCGGCACGATCCGCGGTTCGCCGCGCGCGCCGGTCGGCCCGCTACCGCCCGTGCTGCCCGCGCTGCCCGAACTGCGCCAGGTGCCGCTGTCGGGCGAGCTGAAGCCCGGGATGCCGCAGCCGGCCAGGCCGAGCGCGAGCAGTGCGGCCACGGCCGCGGCGCCGAAGCGCGCGCGGTGCCCCGGCTGTGCGGCGGGGGCGGTTGAAACGAGGGGCGTCATGGGGTGTCCTTGGAATTCCGTGAGGGGTTACTGCGGCGCGAGCGCGCCCGCGATGGGCGGCTCGAGCGGGGCCGCGGCGGTGCCGGGGCTGCGGCGCTCGGCGGCGGTGCCGCGGGCGCGGGCGATCACCCAGTCGCCCACGGCACCGAGGAACAGCTGCTGCCCCCGGGCCGTGCAGACCGTGTGATCGAGGTCCCGCAGGAAGTCGTACTGCGCGGCCTGCAGGAAGGGTTCGTCGCGGAACGCGCCGAGCTGGTCGCGTCCGCGGTCGCTGACATGCAGCGAACCCGAGTAGAGGAAGTGCAGCGCCACCTGGCGCGCCCACAGGCGCCGCATGGTGGCGCGGAACCAGGCTTCGGCGACGACCGGCGGCAGCTCCTCGCTGAAGAAGCCCGGCAGCGGCCGCGCCGCGCCGGAACGCGACAGCCAGCGCGACAGGCCGCGCCCGATCCAGCGCCGCACCTTGCCCGCGAAGGCGGGATGGGCGGGCGCGGCCAGCGCGCGGCGCAGCGTGCGTTCCCAGCGCGCGCGCCGCTGCGGAAAGGCGAAGCCGTCGAACAGCGACAGGCCGATCACGCGCGCATCGACCATGCCGGCGCTCATCGCATGCTCGGCGCCCGAGCACATGCCGACGATCACGAAGCGGCGGATGCCGAGCCGCGCTTCCACCAGGTCCATGGCCGCCTGCAGGTCGTGCACCGCGCGCAGCGCCAGCGGCACCGCGCTCGCGCCGCCGGGCGCCTCGCTGTCGCCGATGCCGCCGAGGTCCAGCCGCAGGCTGCTCATGCCTTGGGCAGCCAGCGCATGGGCCAGCTTGACGTTGATGCGCCGCGGCCCGACGCGGTGGTTGGCGCCCATGTTGAGCATCAGGCAGCACACCGGCAGCGGCTGGCATTGCACGGGCTCGGTCAGCATGCCGAGCAGGCCGTCGCCGTGGCCGAAGCGCACCGGGCTTTGGGTCATGTCACTCATGGAGGGCCCCTTGCAGGCGGTGAAGCGCATCGGCCGGAACCATGGCGCTGTTGGGATAGGGATCGGCGGTCCAGTCGAGCCGGTGCTGGAAGTAGGCAAGGCGCACCGGCATGTGGCGCGACTGCTGCTCGGCCGCCCACTGGGCGGTGTGGGCCTCGTCGGGACGCGCGAGCACCAGCGTGTCGTGCAGCGCGGTCAGCGGCAGCGAGGCCGGTACGAGCGCCGAGAGCTGGGCGCGCAGCTGCGTCGACAGCGACACGCCCAGTGCCTCCTCGGGCACGGCCTGGGCATCTCGCAGGTAGCCGCGCCGCCAGCCGAGGTCGGGGATGCAGAAACTGGTGTCGACCGCCTCCACGTGCCGCTCGCGCAGCATGCGTGCATAGCGCGGGCCGTCGATCACCGGCTCCCACAGCACCAGCCGGGCCGGATCGCAGCGCCCGTTGCGCGCCGCGAGCACGGCGAGGGTGGCGCCCAGGCGCGCGCCGACCCAGACGATGCGCGCGTCGGGCGCCAGCCCGCGCAGCGTCTCGTGCGCCGAGCACAGGTCGCGGCGCCAGCCGTCGAGTTCGCCCGAACGCTCGTCGCCGGGCGAATCGCCGGTGCCGTGGAAGTCGAAGCGCAGGGTCGCGATGCGCGAGCGGGCGAGCC
Source organism: Variovorax sp. ISS6 (assembly GCF_056523145.1). Lineage (NCBI taxonomy): Bacteria > Pseudomonadati > Pseudomonadota > Betaproteobacteria > Burkholderiales > Comamonadaceae > Variovorax > Variovorax sp. ISS6. The sequence goes on along the minus strand of NZ_JAWRZC010000002.1, from coordinate 155,762 downwards.
GTTCGGCCAGCACCTTGAAGAAGCGGTGCGTGCGCAGGCCTTCCTGGCCGAAGGGCGGGCACAGCAGCACCGCGGTGTCGCCCGGGTGCGCCTGTTCGGCGGGATGGAACAGGCCGAACAGCTGGCGCGAGGCCGGCCCGAACATGAGCGGGCGGGCCATCATCGCGCCACCTCCACGCCACGGACCGGGTCGCCGGCGAAGGCCGCGCCCGGGTTGGCGCGCAGGGCCTGCATGGCGAGCATCTGCGACAGCGCCTCGGGCGTATCGAACAGCGTCTCGGGCGCGCGCCATTCGGCGAGCGAGGCCACGCTGCCGGGCCGCGCGGGCGCCGGGCCCACCACCAGCCACAGGATGCGGCCGCCCAGCGGGACTTCGACGCTGCGCAGCTCGGGCCGCAGGCCCACCTCGACCGTGTCGGGCCGCACCCGCAGGCCCAGGCCGATGGCCTTGAGGCAGGCTTCCTTGCGTGTCCAGCAGGTGAGGAAGGCGAGCCCGCGCCGGGCGGCCGGCAGCGCGAGCAGGGCCTCGTACTCGCGGGGCGTGAAGTGGCGCTCGGCCAGCGTCAGCGCGTCGGGCACGGGGCGCAGGTGTTCCACGTCGGCGCCCAGCGGGCCGCGCGTGCCGACCGCGATCAGCGCCAGCGCATGGCTGTGGCTCAGCGAGAAGCGGATGCGCGGGCGCTCGGGCATCCACGGCTTGCCGAACGGTCCGCAGACCAGGCACAGCGTGTCGGCGCGCAGCGCGCTCTGCTCGGCCAGCGCCCGCCGCAGCGCGACATGGGCGGCGATGAAGCGCTCGCGGTCGATGCCGAAGTGCAGGCGCGAGGCCCGCACGCGCTCCTCCTCGGACAGCTCGCGTTCGCAGTCCGGGTCCAGCCGCAGGTCGAGGTCGACGTAGCGGCACACGGGCGCGTCGATCGAAAGGGCGTAGCCGGAGCCGTTCATCGAAGTACCTTCGTGCTTCGCACTGCGGTGCGAGCTTGCTTGGGGCGGCCCGGCGCGGCGCTCATGCCCGGTCCCCGCGCAGCCAGCCGCTGAGGGTGCGTCCCAGCAAGCCGAGCGTGCGGCCGGGGGTCGGCGCGCGCTTCGGGCCCCCGGCCTCGGCCGGCGTGATATCCGCGGAGGGCGGCGAGGCCGCCAGCTGCGCCAGGTTCTCGAACAGGTAGCGGCGCGGCTCGACGCGATGGCCCAGGGTCAGCGCGGTCCGCTCGACCGAGCGCTGCACCAGCAGCGAATCGCCGCCGAGGTCGAAGAAGTTGTCGCTGGCGCGGATCTCGTTGACGTCGATGCCGATCACGTCGGCCCAGATCTGCGCCAGCCGCGCATGCTCGGGCGGCAGCACGTCGGCGAGCGGCAGCGCCGCCGCGGCGGCCTGCGGTGCCAACGCTTCGGGCGGCTCGGCCGCGAGCTTGCGCAGGTAGGCCGCGCTGGGCGAGCCTTCCTCGCTGGCCAGCTGCGCGAGCGTCGCGTGCGGGCGGTCGGCCGCGCGGCGCAGCAGCTCGAGGTAGCGCTCGCGCAGCCGGGCGCCGGTCTCGCGCAGGTAGATGTCGGCGTTGTAGATCAGCGCGCCCTCGAGCCCGTGCGGGGCGTCGAGCAGCCACACGCCGATGTCGTCGGTGGCGCCGCGCTGCAGCAGGTGCATCTGCTGCGTGCGCAGGCTGCCGATGCGGGAACCGCGTTCGCGCGCATCCTGGAACGAGAACATCGTCTGGTAGGCGCCGGCCGCCCGGGCCGGGCCGCCGGGCTCGGCCACCAGGCGCTCGAACGGCACCTGCTGGCAGGCCATCAGCGCGAGCAGCTCCTGCTTCACGTAGCGCAGGTACGCGGGCAGCGTCAGGCCGAGGTCGATGCGCAGCGACACCGGCAGCATGTTGTTGAAGACGCCCATCACGTTCTCGGTCTCGGGCTGCTGCCGGCCGCGCACCGGGTTGGCGACCACGAGGGTGTCGCTGCCGATGGTGCGGCTCATCGCGAGCGCATGGATCGCGAAAGTGAACATGCTGAGCGTCACGTCGAGTTCGCGCGCGGTCTCGCGCAGCCGCTGGGTGGCGGGCAGGTCGATCGCGATCCATTGCGAACCGCCCTGGCCGCTCCTGCCGGCGCGGCGCGGCATGTCGGTGCGCGGCAGGCGCGGCGCGGCCACGGCGGCGGCGCGCTCGCGCCACAGCGCGCGCTGCGCCTCGAAATCGGGCGTGGCCATCCAGCCGGCCAGCCACTCGGCATAGTCGCCGTGCGTGGTCGCGAGCGCGGGCAGCGCGTGCGGGCGGCCACGCTCGGCCGCGTCGTAGAGCGCGGCCAGCTCGGCCTGCAGCAGGTCGAAGGACCAGCCGTCCCAGACCAGGTGGTGCGGCACGAACACGAAGACATGCGCGTCCTCGTCGATGCGGAACAGCGCGGCGTGCAGCATCGGCGCGCGGTGGATGTCGATCGGGCGGTCGGCCAGCTCCTGCATGCGCTCGGCGAGCTCGGCCTCGCGCTGGTCGGCCGGCAGCTCGCGCAGGTCGATCACGGGCAGCGAGAAGTCGACCGCGCGGGCGATCGACTGCACCGGCGCGCCGTTGGCCGGATCCACGCCCATGCAGGTGCGCAGCGCGGGCTGGCGGCGGATGATCTCGCGCAGCACGGCCTCGAAGCGCGCGGCGTCGAAGGCGCCGAGCAGCCGCTGCGCCGAGGGCGCGTTGTAGACCGAGCGGCCCGGGTGCAGCTCCTCCATGAAGCGGATGCGTTCCTGCGACGGCGTCATCGGCGCCAGCTCGCGCTCGAAGTGGCAGGGCAGTGCGGTCTGACGCGTTTCGCCCGCGCCGCGCAGGGCGGTGATGGCGGCAGCCAGCCGCTGCGCGGTCGGCGCCTCGAACAAGGTGCGCAGCGGCAGCGCCAGATCGAACTCGCGGCTCAGCAGCGTGGCCAGCCGCGCGGCCAGCAGCGAATGGCCGCCCAGGGTGAAGAAGTCGTCGCCCATGTCCATGCCCGGCAGGCTCAGCACCTGCTCCATCGCCGCGAGCACCTTGCGCTCGACCTCGTTGGCGGGGCCGGCACCGCGCTGCACCGCCGCGCGCGGCAGCGCGCCCGGCGGCGGCAGCGCGACGCGGTCGAGCTTGCCGTTCGGCAACGTGGGCAGCACGGGCAGGGTGACCACGTGCTGCGGCAGCATGAAGGCCGGCAGGTTTTCGCGCAGGTGCTGCATCAGCGCCCCGAGCTCGAAGGCCGCGCCCGCGGCGCCCGGCTGCAGCGCCAGGTAGGCCACCAGCCGCACGTCGCCGGGCCGGTCCTCGCGCGCCACGACCACGCTGCGCGACACGCCCGCCGCCTCGTTGCAGCGCGCCTCGATCTCGCCGGGCTCGATGCGGTAGCCGCGCACCTTGACCTGGAAGTCCAGCCGTCCCAGGTGTTCGAGCAGGCCGTCGTTGCGCCAGCGGCCGCGGTCGCCGGTGCGGTAGAGGGCGGTGGCCTGCCCGAGGATGCGCGCGCTGACGAAGCGCTCCGCGCTCAGTTCCGGCCGCTCGAGGTAGCCGAGCGCGAGGCCCTCACCGCCGATGCAGAGCTCGCCCGGCACGCCGACGGGGCAGGGCTGCAGCGCGGCATCGAGGATCCAGACGCTGGTGTTGTCGATCGGCTGCCCGATCGACACGCCGTGCGCGGCGATCGTGTCGCGTCGCATGTTCCAGGCCGTGGACCAGACGGTGGTCTCGGTCGGGCCGTAGACGTTCCACAGCTGCGCGCAGCGCTCGAGCAGCTCGAGCGCGAGCCGCCCGCGCACCGGCTCGCCGCCGATCCAGCCGCGCAAACCGGGCGCGCCGGGCCACTGCGCGTCGAGCAGCAGCTGCCACATGCCGGGCGTGGCCTGCAGCACGGTGACGTCCTCCTCCTCGAGCAGCGCGCGCAGGCGGCGGCCGTCCATGGCGGTCTCGCGCGGGACCATCACGATCTCGGCGCCGGCGGCCAGCGGCAGCAGCAGCTCGGCCACCGCGATGTCGAAGGACAAGGTGGTGACCGCGGCCAGCCGGTCGCCCTCGCCGAGGCCCGGCGCCTTGCGCATCGACTGCAGCAGGTTCGCCACCGCGCGGTGCGGCACGCACACGCCCTTGGGCGTGCCGGTCGAGCCCGAGGTGTAGATGACGTAGGCCGCGTCCTCGGGGCCGGCATCGTCGTCACCGGGCGGCAGCGCGCCCGCGGGCGCGCGCTGCCAGGCGGTGTCGCGGTCGAGCTCGAACACGCGCTCGGCGGCATCGGCACGCCAGCCGCGCGGCGCGGTCGCGATGTCCGAGCTGGTCAGCAGCAAGGCGAGCTGGGCATCCGCGGCGTAGTGATCGAGCCGTGCCTGCGGAAAGCCCGGGTCGAGCGGCACGTAGGCCGCGCCCGACTTCAGCACCGCCAGCAGCGCGACGACCATGTCGATGCCGCGCTCCAGGCACAGGCCCACGCGCTGGCCGCGGCCCATGCCGCGTTCGCGCAGCGCATGCGCGAGCCGGTTCGACTGCGCGTCGAGCGTGCCGTAGCTGCAGCGGCGCGCGCCGTCGCGGATCGCGGGGCGATCGGGCTGCAGCAGCGCGCTGGCCTCGAAGCCGGCATGCGCCAGCGGCAGGCCCGCCAGCGGGCTCGGCGCGGGTTGCAGCGCGAGCAGCTCGCGCGCCGCCTCGGGCGAGAGCAGCGCCAGCCGGCCGATGGGCTGGTCCGGTGCCTGCACGGCCGAGCGCAGCAGGCACTCGAACATGTCGAGCCAGCGCCGCACGCTGGCCTCGTCGAACAGGCCGGTGTTGTACTGGGCCTCGACCACCAGGCCGCCCTCGGCCGGCCGCAGGTTGAGGAACAGCTCGAAGTTCTCGTAGCGCCGCGGCACCGTGTCCTGCGTGACCGCGAGGCCGGCGAAGTTCTGTGCGCTGCCGGCCACGTCGGGGTCGAGGTTGAACATCACGCTCACCAGTGGCTGGCGGCTCGCGTCGCGCTCCAGCGAGAGCTTGCCGAGCAGCGCGCCATAGGTCAGCGACTGGTGCTCGAAGGCATCGAGCACGGCCGTGCCGCATTCGCCCATCAGCGCGTCGAAGCGCAGTTGCCCGCCCACCGCGAGACGCAGCGGCAGCAGGTTCACGCAGTGGCCGACCAGCCCCGGCATGTCGCGCGAGAGTTGCCCCGAGGCGGGAATGCCGATCACGATGTCGTCCTGCCCGCTCAGGCGGTGCAGCGTGGCGGCGAAGGCGGCCAGCAGCCCCGCGAACAGGCTGGTGCCGGACTTCGCGCTCGCGCCGCGCATCGCGCTCACCAGCGCGCGATCGAGCCCGCGCTCGATGCGTTGCGAATCGAAGCCGCGCACCGCCGGGCGCGGCCGGTCGGTCGGCAGCTCGAGCACCGGCAGGGTACCGGCGAAACGCGCGAGCCAATGGTCCACATGCGCCTGCATGGCGGGCCCGGCCGCCTCGGCGGCTTCCTCGGCCGCGAAGGCCGCGTAGCTCGGCGCGGCGCGCAGCGGCAGGCCTTCGCCGATCTCGTCGGCATAGAGATGGCCGAGCTGCTCGGCGATGACGGCCCACGACCAGCCGTCGCACACCACGTGGTGCGCCGACATCACGAGTTCATGCTCGGCATCGCCGAGCCGGTACAGCGCAGCCCGGAACAACGGACCGTGCTCGAGCGGGAACGGGGTGCACACCGCGTCTCGGTGCGCGGCGTCGAGCGCCTGCGCGCGGCCCGTCGCATCGAGCGTGCGCAGGTCGCGCAGCTCGAGGGCCGGCGCGTCGCCGCCGCCGACCAGCATGCTGCGGCCGTCGGGTGAGAGGGTGGCGCGCAGCGACTGGTGGCGCTGCACCAGCCGCGCCAGCGCGCGCGACAGCGCCGGGCCATCGAGCGTGCCGCGCAGCCGCAGCAGCACCGATTCGTTGTAGGCCAGCGAGGCCTCGGCGCTCAGCATGGCGCCGAGCCAGACCTCGCGCTGCGATTCGGTGGTGGGAATCACGCACTCGACGCTGCCGCGGGCCGGCGCGGTGTCGATGGCATCGGGGGTAGAGCGAAGCACGGCGTTCATGCGACCGCCTTGGCGTTCGCGCCACCGGCCGGGGACTGGTCCGCCACCGCGGGCACCGCGCCGCCGTCGACGGCCGGCACGTACCAGAAGGGCTGGCCGTCGACGTCGCGGGCGAGCACCGAGCCGTCCTGCGCGTTCCTGCGCACGTCGAAGCTCAAGGGACTGGGCGCGCGGCGCGGCAGGAAGTCTGACTCCTGCAACTCGGCCACCGAGGCCTTGAACGCCGCCTGGATGGCCGCGATGTCCTGTGCGCCGTGGGCGCTGGTCAGGAAGCAGGGGAAGTTGTCGAGGATGTGGATGCCGCGGCTGCGCATCATGGCGAACAGCAGGTCCTGCAGCGGATGTTCCTCGAGCCAGTGCACGCGCCACAGCGATCCGCAGTGCCGTATGGCGATCGGCGCGCCGACCTCCAGGCACCAGGCGCTCAGTTCGTCGGCCATGGCGCCGGTGCGCTGGTTCAGGCCCTCCTGCAGCGCCGCGCCGGCTTCCTTCAGGTGCGTGAGCGCGGCCTTGGCCGCGGCCAGCGCGAGCGGATGGCGCACGAAGGTGCCCGCGAAGTAGGTGACGCCGACGCCCGGGATGGAGTCGTCGCCGTACTGCCAGGCGCCGCCGTCGAGCGCGTCCATGTAGGCGCGCCGGCCCGCGACCACGCCGATCGGAAAGCCGCCGCCGATGACCTTGCCGTAGGTGGCGAGGTCGGCGCGCACGCCGAACAGCGCCTGCGCGCCGCCGAGCGCGACGCGAAAGCCGGTGATGACCTCGTCGAAGACCAGGCAGCAGCCCTGCTGCTCGGTGATGGCGCGCAGCGCGTGCAGGAACTCGCGCGGCTGGAAGTCGGGCCGCCGGCTCTGCACCGGCTCGACCAGCACGGCCGCCAGGTCGCCGGCGTGCTCGCGGATGAAGGCCAGCGCCTCGGGCGTGCCGTAGTCGAGCACGCGGATGTCGCCGAACATGCCGCTCATCACGCCGGGCGCGGCGGACAGGCCCTTGGCGTTGCGGCCCGCGCGCACCAGCACCTCGTCGAAGGTGCCGTGGTAGGAGCCGGTGAACACCACCACCGTGCTGCGGCCGGTGACGGTGCGCGCGATGCGCAGCGCCGCCATCACCGCTTCGGAGCCGGTGTTGCAGAGGCCGGCGCGGTCGCTGCCGGTGAGCTCGCAGACCAGGCCTGCGACGTCGGCCGCCAGCGGGTGCTGCGGGCCGATCTCGTAGCCGGCGTCGAGCTGCCGGCGCACCGCCTCCTGCACGAAGTCGGGCTGCCAGCCGAACATGTTCATGCCGAAGCCGTTGAGCGCGTCGACGTACTCGTTGCCGTCGATGTCCCAGAGCTTCGAGCCCTTGGAGCGCTCGACCACGATCTGGTAGACGATCTCCTTGGTCAGCGGCCGGAAGCCGTTGACCACGCGCGGATCGGCCATATGCGGGCGGTTGTCCTCGGTGAACTGCTTGCTGCGGCGCGTGCGCTCGACATAGCGGCGCACGAAAGCCGCGAGCCGCGCCTGCTGCCGCGCGCTGGGTTCGGCCGTGCGCTGGGTGTGGATGCGCGCGATGGCGCCGAAGGCCTTGGCCACGTCGTAGCGCTGCGGCGGGCTCGCGGCCGGGACCGCCTCGGCGGTGGGCTGCGGGACTACGGCGGGAGCAGGCGCGATCGAGGCGGCGCCGGACATCAGCGCGAGTTGCTGGCGCATGATTTCCATTTGCTGCGCAATCAGTTGTGGCAACTGGAATGCGCCCGCGTTTTCATCGAGCCGCGGGACCGCCATCGCGGGCATGACAGGCATCGCGGCGGCGCTCGGCACCTCGTCCTGCAGGCTCTGGCGCAGGAAGGCGGCCAGCGCGTCGAAGCTGCGGTGCTTCTCCATCAGTTGCCTGAAGCTCAGCTCGACCTTGAAGTGCTTGCGAATCTGCGTCGCGGCCTGCGTCAGCGTCAAGGAATCGAGCCCGAGTTCGGCGAACGGCGCATGCCCGTCGGCCTGCGCCATGTCGAGGCCGCAGATGTCCTCGAACAGCGCGCGCAGGCGGGCGTCCAGGGTGGACGCGGACGCGGGGGGAAGAGGCGGGGGCGTTGCAACGGTCACGGTGGACTCCAGGGCGATCGGGGGGACGAGGGGTGCGGCGGCTGGCGTGGCGGCCGAGGCGGAAGCGGAAAGAGGGGGCGCGATGTCGACCCAGCAGCGCTGGCGCTCGAACGGCGTGGTCGGCAAGCGCACGCGCCGCGCATCGGTTCGGGTCGACAGGCGCGCGAGCTCGATCTCGGCGCCGCGGGTCCACAGCCGCGCGCAGGCCAGCCGCAGCAGCGCCACCTCGTCGGCCGGATCGCCATGCAGCAGCGACACCGCCGTGCCCGCGTGCTGGCGCGCGAGCGTGGCCAGCGTGTTGCGCGGCCCGGTCTCGACGAACAGCGGCTGCGACAGCCGCGCGAGGGTGTCGCGCAGCGCGGGCGAGAAACGCACCGTGCCGCGCACATGCTGGGCCCAGTAGGCGGCGCTGGTGGCTTCCACTTCACTGAGCGGCTGGCCGGTGAGCGTCGAGACGATGGGAATCCGCGGCGCGCGCAGCACCATCTGCCGCACCAGCGCCTCGAAGGGCGCGACCACCTCGTCCATCATCGAGGAATGGAAGGCGTGCGAGGTCTGCAGCGCGCGGCTCGCAATGTCCTCCTGCTGCAGCGAGGCCTGCAGGGCGGCGATGGCCTCCGACGGCCCCGCCGCCACGCAGGCCGTGGGGCCGTTGTCCGCCGCGAGCGACAGCGAGGGATCGAGCCGCGCGAGCAGCTCGGCCGCGCCGAGGCGCACCGACAGCATCGCGCCCGCCGGCTGCGCCTGCATCAGCGCGCCACGGCGCGCGACCAGGCGGGCCGCATCCTCGAGCCGCATCACGCCGGCCAGCACGGCCGCCACGAACTCGCCGACGCTGTGGCCGATCAGCAACTGCGGCCGGGCGCCGAGCGAGAGCAGGCGGCGCGCCAGCGCATATTCGAGCGTGAACAGGGCCGGCTGCGCGACGGAGGTCGGCAGCAGGGCCTGCGGATCGCTCGAGAACATGCGCTCGCGCAGGTCGACGTCCAGTTCGCCCGCGAAGGCCGCGAGGGCGTCGTCGAAGGCGGCCGCGAACACCGGGTCGCCCGCGTGCAGCGCCCGGCCCATGCCGGCGTACTGGGCGCCCTGGCCCGGGAACATCAGCACCAGTTGCGGCACTCGCGCGCCCACGCTGCCATTCGCGCGCCATGGCGAGCCGGGGTCGCGCAGCGCGGCCACCGCGTCGTCCGCGCGGGACGCCACTACCGCGCGGCGGAATGCATGCGCCTTGCGGCCGACCGCGAGCGTGTGGGCCACGTCGGCCAGCGAATCCTCGGGATGCGTCTCGAGGTGCGCCGCGAGCCGCTCGGTCGCCATCGCCAGCGCGGCCTCGGAACGCGCGGCCAGCGGCAGCACGTGCATGCCCTCGTCGGGCGCCGAGGGCGCGCGCGCGGGCGCCTCCTCGACGATGACGTGGGCATTGGTGCCGCCGACGCCGAAGGAGCTCACGCCGGCGCGGCGAGGCTGCGCGCCGCGTGGCCAGGGCTTCGGATCCGGGTTGACGCGAAAGGGCGTGCGCTCGAAGCCGATCGCGGGATGCGGTTCGGTGAAATGCGCGGTTGGCGGTATGCATTCGTGCTGCAGCGCCAGCGCCGTCTTGATCAGTCCGGCCGCGCCGGCGGCCGTGACCATGTGGCCGACGTTGCTCTTGAGCGAGCCCAGCGTGCAGAAGTCCAGCGCATCGGTGTGCTCGGCGAAGGCACTGGCCAGCGCCTCGACCTCGATCGGGTCGCCCATCGGCGTGGCGGTGCCATGCGCCTCGACGAAGGAGATGCTGCGCGCATCGACCCGGGCCGCGGCCAGCGCCGCGCGGATCACCGCGGCCTGCCCGTCGACGCTGGGCGCGGTGAAGCTGGCCTTCGCGCCGCCGTCGTTGTTGACGCAGGCGCTGCGCAGCACGGCATGGATGGTGTCGCCGTCGGCCTGCGCGTCGGCCAGCCGCTTGAGCAGCACCACGGCCGCGCCGTCGCTGAAGACCGTGCCCTGCGCCTTCGCGTCGAAGCTGCGCGTGTGGCCGTCGGGCGAGAGCATCGCGCCCTCGTTGTAGAGGTAGCCGCTGCGCGGCGGGCAGGTGACTGCGGCGCCGCCGGCCAGCGCCATGTAGCACTGGCCGCTGCGCAGCGCATGGAAGGCCTGGGCCACCGCGACCAGCGAGGTCGAGCAGGCGGTGTGCACGCTGACCGCCGGCCCGGTGAGGTTGAGCCGGTGCGCGACGCGGGTGGCGATGTAGTCCTTCTCGTTGGCCAGCATCGTCTGGAACTCGCCGACCGCCTCGACCAGGTCGGGCCGGGTGCTCAGGTGGCGCTGCGCGTAGCTGGCGTTGTACATGCCGGCATACACGCCGACCGGGCCCGGCGCGGCATCGGGCACGTAGCCCGCGCGCTCCAGGCATTCCCAGCAGATCTCGAGGAACACGCGCTGCTGCGGGTCCATCAGCGCGGCTTCCTTGGGCGCGATGCCGAAGAAGGCTGCGTCGAAGTCCTCGATGCCGTCGATCACGCCGCGCGCCCGCACATAGGCCGGGTCGCGGCGCAATGCATCGCTCACGCCGGCGTCGAGCGTGGCGTCGTCGAAGAAGCTGATGCTGTCGCGGCCGGCCACGAGGTTGTCCCAGAACTGCTCGACATCGGCCGCGCCCGGAAAGCGGCCGGCGGTGCCGATGAGGGCGATGGCATCGACATCGGCGTCGGCGGCTACGGCACGTTCGTGCGGCGCTTCGATGGCGGCGCGGGCTTTCGCCTTGCCGCCCGGGCGCAGCCGGGTCGCGATCGCCGCGGGTGTGGGATGGCTGAAGAACAGGTTGGTCGACAGCGGCACGCGCTGGTCGCGTCGGTCGCGCTGGAGCACGGCCAGCACCTGCAGCACGCGCATCGAGTCGCCGCCCAGGTCGAAGAAGTTGTCGTGCCGGCCGACCTCGGCGAGCTGCAGTGCGTGCGCGAAGGCCTCGCACACCGCCTGCTCGGCGGCATCGCGCGGCGCCTCGTAGGCCTGCGCGAGCGCGGGGCGCTCACCGGCCGGCTCGGGCAGGGCCTGGCGGTCGAGCTTGCCGTTGGGCGTGAGCGGCAGCCGGGGCAGCCACAGCTGCGCCGAAGGCAGCAGCGCGGCGGGCAGCCGGGCCGCGAGGTGGGCGCGCAGCGCCTCCCAGGGCAGCGGCTGCGCACGCGCGACCAGGTAAGCGACCAGGCGCAGCGCGCCGCCCGCATCGGGCCGCGCGGCGACCGCGCAGGACTGGATGGCCGGATGCGCGAGCAGGGCGGTCTCGATCTCGCCGAGCTCGACCCGGTGGCCATGGATCTTGACCTGCCCGTCGCGGCGGCCGACGAACTCGATCGTGCCGTCGGGCAGCCAGCGCGCCAGGTCGCCGCTGCGGTAGAGGCGGTCGCCGGCCGCGCCGAAGGGGTCGGTGACGAAGCGCTGCGCGCTCAGCGCGGGCTGGCCCAGGTAGCCGCGTGCCAGGCCATGGCCACCGATGCAGAGCTCGCCCACCAGGCCCGCCGGCAGCAGCGCGAGCGAAGGGCTCAGCACGCGCAGCACCGTGTCCTGGATCGGCCGCCCGAGCGGCACCGAGCGCAGCGTGTCGGGCAGCACGGCGGGAATGCGGTGGGTCGCCGCGAAGGTGGTGCACTCGGTCGGGCCGTAACCGTTGCTGAGCACCAGCCCCGGCAGCGCAGCGAGCGCGCGCCGCACATGCGGTAGCGACAGCGCTTCGCCGCCGGTGATCAGGTGGCGCAGGCCCGCGAGGTGGGCGGGATCGTCGTCGACCACCGCATTGAAGAGCGCGGCCGTGAGCCAGGCCGTGTGCACGCCGTGCCGGGCGATGGTGCGCGCGAGCCCCGCGCCGGTGGGCAGCCGTTCGTCGTGGACCACGCAGCAGCCGCCATTGAGCAGCGGCCCCCAGAATCTCGAGCGTGGCCGCGTCGAAGCCCAGCGGCGCGGCATGCAGCATGGACAGGCCATGGCCGAAGGCGGCGAAGTCCGAGCCCACGACCAGGCGCAGGATCGCGCGATGGCAGATCGCTATGCCCTTGGGCGTGCCGGTGGAGCCCGAGGTGTACATGAGGTAGGCCAGCGATTCGCCGTCGACGTCCGGCTCATGCCAGCTGCCGCGTGGGCCGTCATCGGCGCGCGCGTCGACACGCATCACCGGGGTCGATGAGGGCAGCAGCGCGTCGAACGCCTCGGTCGTGATCGCGAGCCGCGCACCGGCCTGCGCCAGCATCGCGGCGATGCGCTCGCGCGGTTGCTCGGTCGGGATCGGCAGGTAGGCCGCGCCGGCCTTGAGGATCGCCAGTTGCGCCACCACCGCGTCGATCGAGCGCTCGAGCACGAGAGCGACTGTGTGGCCAGCCTGCACGCCGCGCTGCTGCAGGCACTGCGCGAGTGCTTCGGAGCGCCGGTCGAGTTCGCGGTAGCTCATGCGCGCCTGGCCCTGGACCAGCGCGATGGCGTCGGGCACGGCGGCGGCCTGGGCGCGGAAGCGGCCCGTCACGGTCAGCGCGCGGTCCAGCGGTGCCACGGGGCGGTTCCACTCGGCGAGCTGCCGTTCGCGGTCGGCCTGCGGCAGGCCTCGAATCTCGGCGATCGGTGCGTCGGGGCGCGACAGGAGGTCGGCCGCCGTGTCGGCCACTGCCGCGAGCAGTTGCTGCAGCGAGATGGCATCGAGCCAGCCGGCGGCGGCGTCGGCATGCAGGCAGGGGGGCTGGGCGCTGAAGCGCAGCCGGATCGGCGCGGGCGCCGCGGCGGCGTCGATGGCATTGACGGCATCGCGCAGCCACAGCACGGCGGGCAGTTCGGCGGGCAGCGGCGTGGCGCTTGCCTCGCCGCGCTGGCGGTCGATGGCGGCGATCCACTCGCCGGCGGTCGGCGCCGCATCCCAGGCGAAGGACGAGGCGAATGCATCGTCGGCGCTCGCGGCCTCTTGCAGGACCGGTGCGGGCTGGCCCAGCCAGCGCGATTGCAGCAGCACCCAGGCCGCGGCCCACGGTGCGTCGGGGAATCGGTGGGCGCTGGCCGAATGCCGCGCCGCGTCAATCGGCAAGGGCAGGGTGGCCGCCAGCCTCGGACCGGCGCCGCGCCCGGAGCGCGACGCGAACAGGTCCTCCCATGCGAGGCTCCGGCTTTCCGGGAGCTCCGGAAACATCGTCTGAATGTCCATATCACCGTCCGATTCGAAATTGCAAAAGACAGCGAAAAAACAGCTTCGAACGGCTATTGATTCGACGACGCAAGAGGTTGTTTGTTATGAATTTGTGTCGAAATAGTAGGAGGTTTGAAGATGTGCGTGGGCCCTATTTGGAAGGCCAATTACGTTTGGACTTGCTTATTTCAGATGGGAACTACCGAATTTCGATTAAACGAGGTAGCCATTTGGCTTTTCGGCCGGAAAAGCCTGGCAGAGGCTCTCGCGATGGGTATGCCGGGCCCGTTCCAAGGGTGGTTCCCCTGGAGAAATCCGCGTTTTCTCGAAGCATCGCAGCGAGTGCGAGCGGGCTGGAATGGTGGCTCTCAGGGCTGGCGGGAAAAGGGAGGATCGGCTCTTCAATTCGGCTCGGCGCGATTTCAATTGCGCGATCCGCGGCGCTGGCGTTATTAATTCATCCGACTCGTAAGCAGAATCGAAAAATCGGCCGGGGATTTGTAATTTCCGGAAATCGCAAGCAGCATCGGCCTCGACGCGAAAAATCAATTCTTTCGAAAGGGGCCTGCAATGCTCTCGAACCTGCTGGCGCGGCTGCCCCGCGCGAATGCCTATCGGCGCAAGTTCCTCGACAACCAGGACGACAACCTCTTCATGGGCTCGTTCGAGAGCTTCGCCGCGGCCGAAGCGGGCGCGCCGCCCTCCAAGGCGGTGGGCTACGACAACGCGCAGGCGGCCACGCAGCTCTACAGCCACCAGATCTACTTCTACGACTACCCGGCGCTGTTCTGGCTCGGGCGCTCGCTCGAGGACGGCATGACGCGGATCTTCGACCTCGGCGGCCACGTGGGGATCAAGTACTACGCGTTCCGCCGCGTGCTGCCCTATCCCGATGGCCTGCGCTGGACCGTGTGCGACGTGCCAGGCGTGGTGCGCGCCGGCGAGGCACTGGCGCTGCAGCGCGACGCGGCGGCCCAGCTGGGCTTCACCACGGCGCTGGCCGACGCCAGCGGCTGCGACGTGCTGTATGCCTCGGGCAGCCTGCAATACCTGCCGCAACGGCTGTCGGAGATCCTGGCCGCGCTCGCGGTGAAGCCCCGGCGCATCGTGCTGAACACCACGGCGCTGCATCCCGATCGCACCCTCTACACGCTCAACAGCATCGGCTTCGCGGTCTGCCCCTATCGCATCGAGCATCACGACGACCTGATGGCACAGCTCAAGCAGGCCGGCTACCGTCGCCGCGATGGCTGGCGCAACGAAGGCAAGCCGATCGAGGTCCCGTTCGTGGATGGCGGCGACAAGGCCTATTACGCGGGCTGCTGCTTCGATCTGGCCGGCTGATCCGGCACCCGCCCGCGCCGCGCGCGTCCCGCCTGCATGCCTGGCGCAGGCGTTGCGGCGGAGGTTCGTTCCCCATGGATGGGAGAGTGAAGCTAGCCAGAACGTCTAGCTATGATTTATTTTCCATCCATCGGAGGACCTAGCCTCTAGACTATGAGCATTCATAGACTGATCCGCGAAGGGCGCCGACGGCTCGGGATGAGCGAGCAGCAGTTTGCTGACGCCGTCGGTGTGAGTCGGGGTGCAGTCCAGCAATGGGAAAAAGCCGGAGGCACCGCACCCAAGCGCGCCAACCAGCCGCGCGTTGCCGAACTGCTCGGCATCTCCGTCGGCGAGCTGCTCTCGGGCGGCCCGAACATCAGCCAGGGCACGGTCATGCGCGCTGAGGTACCGCTGGTGTCCGAGGTCGAGGCGGGCAACTACACGGTCATCGACAACTTCAAGCCACGCGGCAATTTCGAGACCGTCCCCGTGACGGTCCCGGTCAAGCGCCACACCTATGCGCTGCGCGTGCATGGCGACAGCATGGCCAGCGAACTGGGCGACTCTTTCCCCGAGGGCTCGATCATCGTCGTCGAACCCGACCTCGAGGTGCTGCCCGGCGACTACGTCATCGCGCTCAACGAGCACGCGCAGACCACCTTCAAGCAACTGGTCAGGGACGGGGGCGAGTTCTACCTGCGGCCCCTCAATCCGCGCTATCCCATCAAGCCGCTCGGCGCGGCGCGGGTGATCGGGGTGGTGCGCGAATTCAGCAAGCGCTTCCGTTGAGAGCCGCGCGAGCGCAGCGGCGCGGGGCGTCAGGTCGATTCGGATAGATAGAATTGCTACTCATTGATATATTTACTATCAATCCGATCTCTCGAGATACCCCTTCGCCTGGCGAACGGCGCCTGCCTGTCATGACTCCCGACAACGAACTCGACTTCTGCTACCAAGGGTGGCACGTGAAGATTCGCGTCACGACCGCGCAGGGCGCGGCCTTCGCATCGGGCCATGCCGATCTGGATCTGGGCGGCATCGTCCGGCGCCGGCTCGTCGTGGCGGGCACGGACGGCCCCGATGTCATCGATGCGTTGAAGCGGGATGCGAGGACCTTCGTCGAGCAGTGGAGCCGCGAGCGCCATCTCGATTCGTGAAGCACCGAACGGCGCCACGGGCCGCGAAGGTCTCGTGTCTCTGGCCTACGACTCCGCCGTGAACCCGATGCGTTTGACCAGCGGCCCCCAGCGCTCGAACTCGGCCTGCTGCGACTTCGCCATCTCTTCCGCGGTGGAGCCGCGCGCGATCAGGCCGACGACGCCCAGGCTGTCGATGACGGCGCGCTCCTTGACCGCGGCGTTGACGGCGGCGTTGGCGCGCGCGATCGCGGCGGCCGGCGTTTGCGCGGGCGCATAGAAGCCGAACCATTCCTCGGTCGTGAGCTCGGCGAAGCCCTGTTCCGCGAAGGTCGGCACCTCGGGCGAGAAGGGCGAACGCTGGCGGCCCGAGGTCGCGATCATCCGCAGCTTGCCCGCGCGGTGGTTGGCGAGGAAGTCGCCGCTCGGCGTGACCATGGCGGCGATCTGCCCGCCCACCACGTCGGTGATGCCGGGCACCGAACCGCGATAGGGCACGTGCCGCAGGTCGACATTGGCCGTGAGACCGAGCAGGGCGCCGATGAAGTGCGGCGTGGAACCCGCGGCCGGCGAGCCGTAGTTCGCCTCCTGCGGGTTGGCCTTGGCCCAGGCCAGGAAGTCCCGCACCGTGACCACGCTGGTGGGCACCTTCGGTCCCACCGCGAGGCCGTGGTGCATGACCGCGCCGATCGACACGGCCACGAAGTCCTTGTTCGCGTCGTAGCTGAGCTTCGAGTAGACATGCGGATAGATCGAGGTGCAGGAGAACGGCGACAGCGCCAGCACCGATCCGTCGGCCGGCGCCGACTTCAGCACCTCGAGCGCGATGCGCCCGCCGGCCCCCGGGCGGTTGTCGACCACCGCGACGTTGCGCGAGTACGCGGAGCCCGCGACCTTCTCGCCGATGCGGCGCGCCACGCTGTCGCCGGCACTGCCCGCGGGAAAGCCGTAGTAGATCTTGACCTGGTCCAGTGCCTGGGCCGAAGCCGCGAGCGGCAGCAGCGAGCCGAGCGCGCCGCCGCCCGCTGCCTGAATGAAGGTCCGTCGTGTCTGCATGAAAGTCTCCTCGGTCGTTGTGAATGTCGTGGTTCAGGCGGCGGACGCGATGTCCGCGCCGGCCTGCGGCGTGCGCACCTTGGCGCCCGCGCCGTCGAGGAAGGCCTGCACGCGCAGCTTCGCCTCGGGCGCGCTCTGCGTGATGGCGCTCATCAGCGCTTCGGTCATCAGCCCGTGGTCCGCGGGCTGTTCCGCGATGCGCGGCAGCGCCTGCATCACCGCGAAGTTGGTCAGCGGCGCATTGCGCGCCACTTGGCGGGCCAGCGAGAGCGCGTGCGACCAGGCCTTGCCCTCGGCCACGAGGTACTGAGAGAAGCCGACGCGCTCGCCCTCGTCGGCGCGGTACACGCGGCCGGTGAGCATCATGTCGGCCATGCGCGAGACGCCGATCAGCTTGGGAATGCGCACCGATCCGCCACCGCCGACGAAGATGCCGCGCGTGCCTTCGGGCAGCGCGTAGAAGGCGGTGGCATCGGCCACGCGCACATGGCAGGCCGCGGCCAGCTCGAGGCCGCCGCCGATCACGGCCCCGTGCAGCGCGGCGATCACGGGCACCGGGCCGAACTGGATGGCATCGAGCGCCGCATGCCACATGCGCGAGTGCTGCACCGCCTGCGGCGGATCACGGTGGGCCAGTTCGGACAGGTCGAGCCCGGCGCAGAAGTGCGCGCCCTGGCCGCCTAGCACGGCGGCGCGCACATGGCCGGGCAGGTTCTCGAACGCATGCCGCAACTCCAGCACCAGGCCGTCGTTGAGGGCATTGCGCTTGCCGGCGCGGTTCAGGTGCAGGTGGGCGATCTCCTCCTGGAGTTCGAGGGTCAGGAACTGGTACTGCATGGCTTTCGATGAGGTCGGGGAAGAAGCTTTTTCGCGTTTCTCAATACACGTACAGATGTGTATGGTGAGGCGATGCTATCAGCCGGATCCGGACGGACGGCTCAGGGTTTGCCCAAGGGAATGGGCCCTGACTCTGGTGCATGCGGGCCTCCGCTATCATCGGCGCATGCTGACGACCACCCCTGGCAAACCGCGCCCGCGCAAGGCCTCGGCCGCCCTGCAGCGCAAGAGCGAGGCCGGCGCCAAACCGGCCTCCGAGCGGTCCCAGCTCGGGCCCGCCGACTGGATCGTGGCCGCGACCGAACTGCTGATCGACAAGAGCATCGACGCGGTCCGCGTCGACGTGCTGGCCAAGCTCCTGCAGGTGACGCGCGGTTCCTTCTACTGGCACTTCGTCGATCGCGACGACCTGCTCAAGCGCATCCTCGTAAGCTGGCAGGAGGCGCAGACCGAGCAGATCATCGCGCGCTACCGCAAGCAGGGCGTCCAGGCGCAGGACCTGATCGTCGAGCTGGTCGAGCTGCCGTTCCATGGCCGCGCGGCCATGAAGGGCGCCTCGGTCGAACTCGCGGTCCGGGCCTGGGCCCGGCGCGACGAGATGGCGCGCATGATCGTCGACGAAGTCGATGCCAAGCGGCTCGCCTACATCGAGGAATGCTTCCTCTCGTGCGGCTTCGACGCCAGGTCCGCGCGCTCGCGCGCCTTCACGCTCTATTGCTACATGCAGTCGGAGTCGCTGTTCAGGAACCAGGGCTCCGCCGCCGACAAGGCCGAGCGCCGCCGCTTCGTGGCCCAGATGCTGCTGGCGCCGGAGCCCGGCAAGGCCCAGGCACGCTAGCTCAGTCGTAGGCGCAGCTGAAGCTGGCCGCCAGGTTCTTGTCGCCGGTGCCGCGGTACTTCGGCCAGGTCGGATAGCGGCACAGCGGACGGGTCATCTCCACGCTCTTGCCGTCGGCCGCGAGCCGCGCCGCCGTGAGCGAATCGTCGGGCGCCTTGCCCTTCTCGACCCAGTTCTCGAGGATCGCGAGGTTGTCGACGATGCCGGCACCCGGGCCGCCCGGACCATGGACCACGCCCGGCAGCATGTAGAAGCGCATGAAGGAATCGGTCGTCTCCTGGCCCAGCTTGCCGACCACGCTCTGGTAGTAGTCCGTGGCATAGCCGGGCGGCACCAGGTTGTCGCTCGCGCCGGCCCACAGCAGCAGCTTGGCGCCGCGTCCCGCGAAGGCCGACAGGTCGGGATTCGTCGCGTTGACCTTCTCGGAGAGCTCGAGCCAGCGCGCCGGATCGGCCCCCGGCGTGTAGCCGAGCACCGTCGTGTTGACGTTCGAGGTCACCTGGTACTTGAGCCACCAGTCGGAGAAGAAGTAGAGCTGGCTCGCGGGTGCCGTCGGGCTCGCGCCGAACTGCGCGATGGTCCAGTTGCCGGCGGCGGCAGCCTCTCCGCCCACGCCCCAGGCCGGCGCCCTGGTGATGCCGTTCGCCACCGGCACGGGCAGCGTGAAGTCCGAGCGCATGAAGTCGACCGACGCGATCTGCGGATCCGACAGGCAGCTGTCGCCGCTGTCCGCGCCGCCCGGGCAGCGCAGCGTGCGAACGTCGAAGCGGCAGGCGCTGACATGGGAGATGACGCCGTCGACCGCGCCATCGAGGCCGTCGCAGGCCGCCATCTGGGCATCGCCGAACAGCTTGATCTTGGCCGGGCTGAGCCAGCCAGCGCCGTTGTTCGAGAACGCCAGCTTGGCCAGCGCGATCCCGCGCTGGATCACGTTGCTGTAATCGACCACCGGCTCGCCGGCCACGATGCCGTCGTAGCTCTGCGGATAGCGCTGCGCCTGCAGCAGCGCCTCGCGGCCGCCCGTGGACATGCCGTAGAAGTAGGTCCTGGCGGCGGGCTTGCCGTAGATCGACTGGATCGCGGCGCCGGCCGCCTTCAGCACCTGCGGGTGGTAGGCGAAGGCGAAGTTGTCGAAGGCCGAGGGGTTGTTGAGCGTCGAGCTCAGGTCAGGCACCTGCACGCCGCCATCCGCGCTGACCCATGCATAGCCGCGCTTGTAGACGTCGCCATTGGCCAGCATCACGAGGTCGGGCCCGACGACCACGCCGTCGTAGCCGCCACCGCCGATCTGCACCAGCCGCTGGTTCCACACCGACTCCTCGGGCAGGTCGATGCGGAAGTTGATGGTCGAGGTGGGCGAGCTCACGATGGCGCCACGCACCTGGCAGGTCTGCAGCGTGGTTGCGGACGCGGCCATCACTTCGGCCGTGGCGATGCTGCCCGGTCCGACGGCCTTGCCGACGAGTCCGCTGCAGCGCTCCTTGAACGCGGCCCGCGGGGCCGGCGGTGCGGATCCCGGCCCGTTGGCGCCGGCATTGGCCGCTGCGATCGCGGCCGCCAGCGCGGCCGCGTCTCCACCCCCGCCGCTGCCGCCTCCGCACCCGGCGACCAGCGCGGCCAGGCTGCATGAAAGGGCAAGGGCTATCGATCTGTTGCGAGTCATGTTGTCTCCGGTTTGGGGCGCCAGTTCGATCATTCACCATACACATGTGAATGGTCGGAGCGGATGATAGGGAGGACAAAGCGATACGCAGCCCGGGCTTACCCTGACTTTTCCATACAGTAGTGAATGTTCAAGAACGCGACGACTGCTGCGTCGTCGCGGCTCAGCGCACCTCGATCTTCAGCCCGTCGAGCACCCGCCCCCAGCGCTGCCGCTCGTCGGCCACGAAGCGCGCGGTCTCGGCCGGCGTCAACGCACGCGGGAACACGCCGAGTTCCACGAAGCGCGCCGCGAGCCGGGGATCCTGCAGCACCTGGCGGACGTCGCGGTTCACGCGCTCGACCACCTCGGCGCTCGCGTTCTTCCGGCCGAACAGCACGAACCAGCCGCTGAGTTCCGGGCTGCCCGGCAGCGTCTGCGCCAACGTCGGGAGTTCGGGCTCGCCCGGCAGGCGCTCCGAGGCGGTGGTGGCCAGGGCCTTGATGCGCCCGGACTGGCGCATCGCGCCCACGCCCGGAATGCCGTCGACCATCAGTTGCGCATCGCCATTGACGAGGGCATTGAGGGCGCCTCCGGTGCTGCCGAAGGAGACGATGTTGACATCCAGCCCCGCGGCCTTCCGGATGTACTCGGCCGACAGGTGCGGAATGGAGTACTGGCCCGTGGCGGCCACCGTGATCGGCTGCCTGCCCGAACGCGCGAGCGCGAAGGCCTCGGCGAGCGTGTTCGCGCCGAAGTCCTGGCGCGCGAGGATCATCATGGGGCTCAGCGCGACGAGCGCGATCGGCGTCATGTCCGCGTCGACATCGAAGCGCGGGTTCGCCAGCGTGCGCGGCGTCACCGCGATGACCGCCGCCTGCGCGAGCAGGAAGCCGTGCTGGTCGGCCGGCGCCTGCTTGAAGGCCGAGATGCCGATGACGCCGCTGGCGCCCGGCTTGTTCTCCACGATCACGGGCTGCTTCCAGAGCTGGCCGAGCCGCTCGCCGAGCAGGCGCGCGATGACGTCCGGCGCGCTGCCCGCCGCCGTGGGCAGGACCACGCGCACCGGCTTCACGGGCCAGTCGTCGGCGCATGCGCCCGGCGAGAGAAGCAGCGCGGCCGCGGCGGCGGCCAGATGGGCAAGGACTTTCATGCGGCGGGAGTCTAGGCAGCGCGTTCGCACGGCGGCAGATGCCGCGGCGTCGATGAAGATAGGTCGCGGTTATGGCTGCGTGCCGCCGCGGTGGGCCGTGACGTGGTACTCGATGTGCCGGCGCAGCAAGGTCAGCATGTGCTCGGCCGCGGGCGTGAGCGGCATGGCGGCTTTCGCGATCAGCACGATCTCCGCGCCCGGCAGCGTCTCGCCGATCGGGATCTCGACCAGGAAGCTGTCGAAGGGCCGGGCGTCCGCGTACTGGCGCGGAACGATGGCGAGCATGTCGGTGCGGGCCAGCAGCGAGAGCAGGGCCGTCGGGTATTCGCACTGCACCACCGATCGCGGCACCGGCAGGCCCAGCCCCAGGAAGACCTGGTCGTGCTCCGCCGCGGCCAGGCCCATCGCACCGGGCACCAGCCACTGGGCCTCGGTGAGTTCGCCCAGCGATCTCGCATGGCGCAGCGGATGGCCGGCGCGGCACACGACGGCGCGCGTGTTGGTGAACAGCTGCTCGACGCAGAACTCCTCGCTCAGCGACACGGCCGGCCGGGGCCCGATCGAGAAGTCGAGCGCGCCCGCGCGCAGCTCGCTGAACATCACGGCGAAGGTGCCCGAGACCACGCGCACCGCGGCATCGGGATAGCGCCTGCGGAATTCGGTCAGCGCCTCGGGCAGGGCCGTGAGCGCGGCGGCCGCCGACACCGCCATGTTCACATGGCCGCCCGCGCCGCCGAGGTGCTGGAGTTCGGAGGCGGCGCGCTGCAGTTCGTTGAGCACCGTCTCGGCGCGCGGCAGGAAGGCGCGGCCCGCGAAGCTCAGCACGGCGCCGCGCGCATGCCGCTCGAACAACGCGCTGCCCAGTTCCTTCTCGAGCTGCTGGATGCTCTTCGAGAGCGAGGGCTGCGTGAGCCCCAGGCGCCGCGCCGCCGCGCGCAGGCTGCCGGTGGAGGCCACGGCCACGAAGTCGCGCAACTGGTGCAGTTTCATCGATCGTCCCGGGTGCCAAACGCCACGCGCTGGCGATAGCCGCCGGCGATCGAGCGCGAGAAATTGCCGTCTTCTGGCCCCGCGAGGCCGTGGCTACCGTGCGGGGGCCGTCGATGCAGGGCACCCGCGAAGACCGGCATCCACCCCCACGAGGACCAGAAGACATGAGACAAGAAAAACGGGCCGTCATGGCCCTCGCGCTCGTCGCGGCGCTCGCCGCGGCCACGCCCGCCCGGGCGCAGGGCAGCCTGCAGACCTACGGCCTGCTCGACCTCGGGGTCGAGCACGTGCAGGGCCATGGCGGGCCGGGCGCGATCGGCGTCACGCGCATGCAGTTCGGCACCCTGCCTTCGCGCCTGGGCTTCCGGGGCGCCGAGGACCTGGGCGGCGGCACGCGCGCGATCTTCAACCTCGAGATGGGCTTCAACGCCGACACCGGGGTCATCGCCAACGGCGGGCGCAGTTTCGGCCGCACCTCCACGGTCGGCCTGGCGGGCGACTGGGGCACGGTCACGCTGGGCCGGCAACTGACCTTCCTGTTCTGGTCGATGACCGAGTCGGACATCATGGGACCCGGTGCCTACAGCTCGAGCTCGCTCGATCCCTATCTCGCGAACATCCGAGCCGACAACGCGATCGCCTACCGCGGCAGCTTCGGCGCGTGGAGCGTCGGCGCGCTCTACAGCCTGGGCCGCGACGTGGTCGCGACCAACAGCCCGGGCGGCACCAACTGCGCGGGCGAACTGCCCGGCGACGCACGGGCCTGCCGCACGCTGTCGGGCATGCTCAAGTACGAGCAGGCGTCGTGGGGCGTCGCGCTCGGCGCCGACCGGATCCAGGGCGGCCCCGGTGCCTTCGGTGGCCTGTCCAGCAGCGACCGCAGCGACACGCGGGCCACGCTCAACGGCTACCTGAAGCTCGGCGAGGTCAAGCTCGCCGCGGGCTACCTTCGGCGCGACAGCGAAGGCAGCGCGACGCAGCCGCGCAGCGACCTGTGGTGGCTGGGCGGCACCTACCCGAGCGGCCCGTGGCTGTTCGAGGCGCAGCTGTTCAAGCTCGACTACCGCCACACCGCCAACGGGGCGCGGCTGGCCGTGTTCCGCGCCAGCTACTTCCTGTCGAAGCGCTCGCTGGTCTACGCGACCGCGGGCCACATCCGCAACAGCGGCAGCCTGGCGCTGCCGGTCAACGGCTATCCCGGCCTCACCAACACGCCCGGCGGCTCCCAGAGCGGCTTCATGCTGGGCGTGAAGCACACGTTCTGAACCTCCCATCCCGGGGCGCGATGCGCCCTTCACCCTCGAGAAAGCGCCATGCCATCGAAGACCGAACCTATCCTCCACCAGGCCGCCATCGCCGAACTGATCCAGCGCTGGGCCTTTTGCCGCGACAACGCGCGCTGGGCCGCGCTGACCGACTGCTTCACGCCCGCGGGCGACATCGCCGTGAGCTGGTTCCGCGGCCGCCATGTCGATTTCGTGGAGGCCTCGCGCCGATTGCAGGGCCGCAGCTTCAACCGGCACCGCATGCTCGGCACGCTGTGCGAGGTGGAGGGCGAGCGCGCCTGGGCCGAGTCGGCCGTGATGATGATCGGGTTCGGCAGCCTGGACGGCACGCCGGTGCGATGGGAATGCCACTTCCGCTTCATCGACCTGCTCGCGCAGGAGGAGGGCGCGTGGAGGCTGGCGCGGCGCACGGCCGTCTACGACATGGACAGCCTCGTCGCGGACGCCGAGGGCGCCGCGCTCGCGCTCGATGCGAAGCGGCTGTCGCGCTTGCCGCGGCCGTACCGCTACCTCGGCTACCGCCTGCTGCAGGCCGGACACGAGGTTCCCCTCGACCTGCCGACCGCCGACTCGGAGGCAGAGCGCGAACTGCGCGAGCAGGCACGCGCGTGGCTGCAACGGCCCTGAACCCGCGCGATGCGGAGAACGCACGCCGCGCTCAATCGAGCTTGACCCGCGCCTCGCGGATCACCTTGCCCCACATCGCGCGATCGGCATCGATGAAGGCCTTGAACTCCGTGGGCGTGTTGCAGCGCAGCTCGCCGCCGTAGTCGCGCCACTTGCGCGCGAGCTCGCTCGACTGGCAGGCCTTGCGCATCGCCGCGCTGAGCTTCTCGAGCACGGGCTTGGGCGTGCCCGCGGGCGCGAGCAGCCCCTGCCAGGCGATCGGCGCGTAGTCGGGCAGGCCGGCCTCGGCAAAGGTGGGCACGTCGGGGAAGCTCGGCGCGCGCTCCTTGCCGGTGATGGCCAGCAGCCTGAGCTTGCCGGTGTGGATGTTGCCCGCGGCGGCCGGCAGGCCGTCGAACATCAGCTGCACCTGGCCCGCGATCAGGTCGACGTAGGGGCTGCTGCTGTTGTAGGGCACGAGGTTGGTCTTCACGCCCGCGGCGCTGTTGAACCACAGGGCCGACAGGTGCGAGTAGCTGCCGATGCCCGCGGTCGCGACCGCCACCGAATCGGGCCGGGCCTTGAGCGCGGCGATCAGTGCGCGCGCGTCGCGCGCCTCCACGCCGGGCGTGGCGATCAGGCCGGTGTTGAGCACGCCGAGCAGGCTCACGGGCGCGAAGTCCTTCTCGGCATCGAAGGGCAGCTTCGAATAGAGATGCGGCACCACCGACAGCGAGCTGGTGGTGCCGATGTAGAGCGAGTAGCCATCGGCCGGCGCCTTCGCGGCGACCTCGGTGCCGATGATGTTCGAGGCACCGGGGCGGTTCTCCACATAGAAGCTCTGGCCCAGCAGCTTCGTGAGCTCGGCCGCGATCTCGCGCGCGTTCGCGTCGGGGCCGCTGCCGGCGGGGAAGGGGGCAATGATCCGCACCGCCTTGCTCGGGTAGTCGGCCTGGGCCCAGGCCGCGCTCGCCAGCAGGCCCGCGGCGGCGATGCATCCAGGGGCCAGCCAGCGGCGGCCCCGCGTCTTCGAAACGTTCATCGGTTTGTCTCCATTCGATCTTGGGTGGGGCTTGCACCGGTCGCGATGATAGATAAAACATAGTTATTGTCAAAATATGAGAATAACTATAGTATTTCATCATCGAGACGGAAAAGCTCCGTGCGATTTATCGTTTGGAGACATTGAGATGACGGATTTCGGCCCCTCGGACCTGCAGTTCAGCCACATCGGCCTCTATGTGAGCGACCTGCCGCGCATGGCGCGCTTCTACAAGCAGGCGCTGCGCTTCACGCAGACCGACGCGGGCGACCTGAGCGCGGTGCAGCTGGTGTTCCTGAGCCGCGATCCGCGCGAGCACCACCAGCTCGTGCTGGCCACCGGCCGGCCCGCGAACCCGGGCTTCAACGTGGTCAACCAGATCTCGTTTCGCGTGCCCGACCTCGGCGCGCTGCGCCGCTTCCACGACCGGCTGCTGGCCGAGGGCGCGAGCGAGATGCACCCGGTCACGCACGGCAACGCCATCTCCGTCTACTGCCGCGACCCCGAGGGCAACCGGCTCGAGCTGTTCATGGACACGCCCTGGTACTGCGACCAGCCGCTGCGCGAGACCATCGACCTGTCGCAGTCCGACGCAGCCATCCTCGCGCAGGCCGAGGCCATCGCGAAGCGCTTCCCCAAGTTCATGAGCCGCGCCCAATGGCAGGCCGAGGTGGCGCGCCGCATGCAGGAAGACCAGCGTGGCTGAAGCGATGGAGATGCACGACGTCGCGATCGTCGGACTCGGGCCGACCGGCGCCACGCTCGCCAACCTGCTGGGCGCGGCCGGGTTGTCGGTGCTGGTGCTCGAGAAGGAGGCCGGCATCTTCCCGCTGCCGCGCGCGATCCATTTCGACGGCGAGGTGCTGCGCATCCTGCAGGGCGCGGGCCTGCGCGAGCGGGTTCTGGCCATCGCGCGCCCGGGCGAGCAGGGCATGCATTTCGTCAACGGCGCGGGCGAGACGATGCTGATTCGCGGCGGCAGCGCGGCGCTCGGCCCGCATGGCTGCGCCAACAACTACTACTTCCACCAGCCCGAGCTCGAGGCCGTGCTGCGCGAAGGCCTCGCGCGCTTTCCCAACGTGGAGCTGCGGCTGCGGCACGAGCTGATCGGCATCGCGCAGGACGCGGACGGCGCCACGCTGAGCGTGCGCGACCTGCAGCGGCAGGAAAACACCACGCTGAGCGCGCGCTATGTCGTCGGCTGCGACGGCGCGCGCTCGCCGGTGCGCCGGCAGATGGGCAGCGCGATGGTCGACCTCGGGCTGCGCCAGCCCTGGCTGGTGTTCGACGTACTGCTGCGGCAACCCGTCGACCTGCCCACCCACACGGTGCAGCACTGCGACCCGGCGCGGCCCATGACCTACTGCAACGTGGTCGGCGACCGGCGGCGCTGGGAGATCATGGTGCTGCCCGACGACGACCGCGAGGCGCTGGTGCAACCCGACACGCTGTGGCGTCTGGTCGCGCCCTGGGTGAAGCCCGAGCAGGCGTGGCTTGAGCGCGCCGCCATCTACACCTTCCATTCCGTCATCGCGCAGGGCTGGCGCCAGGGCCGGCTGCTGCTGGCCGGCGATGCCTGCCACCAGACGCCGCCGTTCCTCGGGCAGGGCATGTGCGCGGGCATCCGCGACGCGGCCAACCTCGCCTGGAAGCTCGAGGCCGTGCTCGCGCGCGGCGCGCCTGCCGCGCTGCTCGACACCTACGAGTCGGAGCGCGCGCCGCATGTGCGCGCATTGATCGAGCTCGCGGTGCGGCTGGGCAACATCATCCAGACCACCGATCCCGCGCGCGCGGCCGAGCGCGATGCGCGCTTTCGTGCCGGGCGCCCCGAGATCTTCGAGCTGCCGCCGCAGTTGCTGGGCCAGGGCGCCTTCGATGCCGACGCGGGCTCGCTCGCCGGGCGGCCCTTTCCCCAGCCGCGGCTGACCGACGGCCGCCTGCTCGACGAGCTGCTGGGCCGGCGCAGCGCGGTGATCGGCAGCCCCGACGCGCTCGCGGCCGCCGCGCCCGCCACCGCCGAACGCTGGCGCCGCGCCGATGCCATCGTCATCGACCGGCCCGACGCGCCGCTGCGCCACTGGCTCGAGGCCCACGAGGCGCGGGCGGTGATACTGCGCCCCGACCGATATATCGTCGGCGTCGCGCGCACGGGGCACGATCTGGATCGCATCTCGCAACACCTCCCCGTCGCGCCATGACACTCTGGAGGAATTGGCGTGCCGGAAAAATCCATGTCCAGCCTGGGGCGCATGCTGGGGGTGCTCGACCTGTTCGACGACACCCACCTGACGCGCACGGCGGACGACATCTCCGCGGCGCTCGAGGTCTCGCTGCCCACGGGCTACCGCTACGTGCGGCTGCTGCTCGAGGCCGGGCTGCTGCAGCGCGTGGAGGATTCGCACTACGCGCTCGGGCCGCGGATCATCCTGCTGGACCACTACATCCGCAATGCCGACCCGGTGCTGCGCGAAGGCATCCCGGTGATGCGCGAACTGGTGGCCGCCACCGGCTTCGACTGCGTGAGCTCGGGCATCTTCGGCATGCAGGTGCTCGACACCCATCGCGAGATGGGCGGCGCGCCGCCGACGCTGGCCTACGGGCGCGGCCGGCCGCGCCCGCTGTTCCTGGGCGCCGCGCCCAAGGTGCTGCTCTCGACCTTCGCGCCGCCGCAGCTGCGCAAGGTCTTCGATGCCCGCCACGACGAGGTCGTGCGCAGCGGGCTGCCGGCCGAGTGGAGCGAATTCCGCCGTCTCTACGCGGGGATCCGCAAGGCCGGCCACTACGTGTCGATCGGCGAACTCGAACCGCAGCTCGCGGCCGTGGCCGCGCCGATCCCGAAGGCAGACGGAGGCGCATGGGCCGCCATCCAGCTGGTCTTCGACACCTCGCGCCTGTCCATCGTCGACCTCGACAAGATGGTTCACCTGATCACCGAGGGCGCGCAGCGCATTGGAGGTCGGCTGGCGTAGTTCTATTTCCATCACTCCTCACGGACAGACCATGAAACTCATCAGCTACCAACTCAACGGCACCGACAGCTACGGCGCGGTGACCGGCGACCGCGCGGACCGCGTCGTCGACCTGCGCCAGATCTTCGGCGAGCGCGCCGCGGACCTGAAGGCGCTGATCGCGGCCGACCTGCTGGCCGAGGCCACCACGGCCGTGGGCCAGGCGAGCGCCACGCTGGCGCTGAGCGAGCTTCAACTGCTGCCCGTGATTCCCAACCCCGGCAAGATCGTCTGCGTGGGCCTCAACTACGGCGAGCACGTGCGCGAGACCGGCCGCGAGATCACCGAGCAACCCACGCTGTTCCTGCGCGTGGCCGAATCGCAGCTCGCGCACGGCGAGGACATCGTGCTGCCGCCCGAGTCGACGCGCCTCGACTACGAGGGCGAGATCGCGGTCGTGATCGGCCGCGGCGGCCGGCGCATCGCCGAGGCCGATGCCTGGGAGCACATCGCGGGCTATGCCTGCTACAACGACGGCAGCATCCGCGACTGGCAGACCGCCACGCCGCAATGGACCGCCGGCAAGAACTTCTGGCGCACCGGCGGCTTCGGCCCCTGGATGGTCACGCGCGACGAGATCGCCGACGGGCGCGTGATGACGCTGGTGACGCGGCTCAACGGCCAGGAGATGCAGCGCACCACCACCGACAAGCTGATCCACAGCATCCCGCGCCAGATCGCCCACATCTCGGCCTTCACGCCGCTGGCCGCGGGCGACGTGATCGTGACCGGCACGCCGGGCGGCGTGGGCGCCAAGCGCAACCCGCCGGTGTGGATGAAGCCCGGCGACATCGTCGAGATTGAGGTCGACGCCATTGGCGTGCTGCGCAACGGCATCCGCGCCGAGTAACTCGCCGGCGGCACTCCCATGAACCGACGATTCGATCGCCGCAGCGCGCTGCTGCTCGCTCTGATGTGCGCCGCGCTGTCCGCCGCGGCGGCCCCCGACTATCCCTCGCGCCCGATCCAGATGATCGTGCCCTTCGCCGCCGGCGGCGGGCTCGACATCAACGCGCGCAGCCTCGCGCAGGCCATGTCCGAGAACCTCGGCCAGCCCTTCGCGGTGATCAACCGCGACGGCGCGGCCGGCACCATCGGCCTGAACACGGGCGCCGGCGCGCGCGCCGACGGCTACACCGTGGTCTTCACGCCCGCCGTGCCGCTGACCAGCGAGCCGCACCGGCTCAAGGCGCTGAACTACAAGCTCGATTCCTTCCGCTACGTCTGCAAGGTGTTCGACAACATCTTCGCGATCGCGGTGCCGGCGAAGTCGCCGTACCGCAGCGTGCAGGACATCCTGGCCGACGCGAGGAAGGAGCCGGGCAGGGTGAGCTACGGCACCTCGGGCACCGGCTCGATCCCGCACCTGGGCACCTCGGACATCGAGGCCGCCACCCGGGTCGCGCTCACGCACGTGCCCTACAAGGGCGACGCGCCGATGCTGCAGGACCTGCTGAGCGAGCGCCTGAGCTTCGGCGCCGTGCTCGCGAGCTCGATCACCGGCCACCTGCAATCGGGCGCGCTGCGCCTGATCGCCGTGTACACCGACAAGCGCCATCCCTCGTTCCCCGACGTGCCCACCCTCAAGGAGTCGGGCGTGCCCGTGGTGCAGGCGAGCTTCGGCGGCGTGCTGGTGCCCGCGAAGACGCCCGACGAGGTGGTCGCGCGCCTCGAGTCCTCGTGCCGCGAGGCCGTGGCCTCGCCCAAATACCAGGCCTGGGCGCGCGGCGCCAACCAGGTGGTCGACTTCCAGCCGGGCAAGGACTTCGAGCGCCAGGTGCGCGAGGACAGCCGCCTCAAGGCCGCGACCCTCGCGCGCCTCGGACTGGCCGCGCCATGACTTAGGATTCCGCGATGACCCGTCCCATCCTCCATACCCTGATCTGCAGCACGCGGCCCGGCCGCGTGGGCCCGGCCGTCGCCCAGTGGGCGCACGGCATCGCCGAAGCGCACGGCGGCTTCGAAGCCCGTCTCGTCGACCTGGCCGCCTTCGGCCTGCCGGTGTTCGACGAGCCCGAGCATCCGCGCCTGCAGCGCTACACGCACGAGCACACACGCGCCTGGAGCGCGAGCGTCGCCGAGGCCGATGCCTTCCTGTTCGTGCTGCCCGAATACAACTTCGCGCCGCCGGGCGCGCTGGTCAATGCCCTGAACTACCTCGTGCGCGAATGGCAGTACAAGGCCGTCGGCTTCGTGAGCTACGGCGGCATGTCGGGCGGCATCCGCGCGGTGCAGGTCACCAAGCAGCTGCTGGGCACGCTCAAGGTAGTGCCGATGCTCGAGGCGGTCGCGTTCACGAACGTGGGCCAGCAGCTGCAGGCCGAGGGCGGCCTGTCGGCCAACCCCGCCAACGCGACGGCCGCGAAGGCGATGCTCGACGAACTGCTGCGCTGGACCTCGGCGCTGCGGACGCTGAGGTCGTAGGCCTCGGGCGAGAATGCGCGCATGAACCTCATCGCGCGCGAAGACATCACGGGCCTGGTGCTGGCCGGCGGCCGCGGCAGCCGCATGGGCGGCGTCGACAAGGGCCTGCAGGACCACCGCGGCACGCCGCTGGCGCTGCATGCGCTGCGCCGCCTGCAGCCGCAGGTGGGCACGGCCATGCTCAGCGCCAACCGCAACCTGACGGACTACGAGGCGATGGGCGTGCCCGTGTGGTCCGATTCCATCGAAGGCTATGCGGGGCCGCTCGCGGGCCTGCTGACCGGGCTCGAGCATGCGCGCACCGATTGGCTGGTCACCGTGCCCTGCGACACGCCGGACTTTCCGTCGGATCTGGTCGACCGGCTGGCCGAGGCCGCGGCCGCGCAGGGCGCCGAGATCGCGATGGCCGCCACGCGCGAAGACGGCAAGCTGCGCGCGCAGCCCGTGTTCTGCCTGCTGCGCACCGGCCTGGCGCCGAGCCTGCTCACCTTCCTGCAGGCGGGCGAGCGCAAGTTCGGCCAATGGACCGCGCAGCACCGCAGGGTGCAGGTGGCGTTCGACGATGCAGCGGCCTTCTTCAACGCCAACACCAGCGACGAGCTGCGCCAGTTGCAAGGCTGAGCGCGGCGAAAGCGAAGGGGCCGCCGCGGCCGAGCGCTTCCTGGGGCGCGGCTGGTTCACTCCGTGGCGTCGAAGGCCTCGCTGTACGCGACGCTGCCCGTGGGCACCGCCCCCGCCAGCGCGAGTGCCATGAAGTACTCGGGCGGAACGCCCGGCAGCGTCAGGCCGGGCTCGGCCCTGAAGCCGAAGCGCGCGTAATAGGCCGGATCCCCCAGCAGCACGCAGCCACCGGCGCGCAGAAAGCGCAGCGCGTCGAGGGCTTGCGCCATCAGCAGCGAGCCGATGCCCCGGCCCTGGCAGTCGGGCCGCACCGAGATCGGACCCAGGCCGTACCAGTCGCCCGCCCGACCGTCGATGCGAACCGGGGACACGGCCACATGGCCGACGAGCCGCTCGTCCTCGATGGCGACCAGCGACACCGTGAGCTGGCCCCGCGCGCGCAGTGCCCGCACGATGAACTGCTCGGTATGGCTCGTGTGCGCGGCATGTTCGAAGGCCGCGATGGTGACGGCTTCGATGGCCTGGGCGTCAGCGGGCGTTTCCTGGCGGATGTGGATGTTCATGGTGTCGGATTCTCGGGCCGGTCATGCACGGCATCGAACGCGCGTCAGCGCTTCCCGGTGGTCGAAGCGCGGGACTACAACCGGCCCTGCCGCATGTCCTCGGTCATCTTGAGGATCCTCTGCTGCTGGCCGACCTGGACACGCTCCCACAGCGTGCCCTTGCCCTGTTCGCGGCCGAGGCGATCCTCGCGCCGCAACCATTCCTCGGCGCTGCGGATCCTGCCCGGGTGGATCTCGTCGAGCAGCTCGTAGTTGCGCCGCACCACGCTCGTGCTTCCAGACGTTCCAGAAGCCGGTGAAGTTGTCGCGCACGCTCATCGTGCTCTTGTCGCGCGGATCGGCGTTGTAGCCGGCCGGCGCATCGGCGATGCGGCCGAAGGGGCCCTGCCAATAAGCGGCCAGGTCGGTGTCGACATAGCGCGCCGGCTGGCCGGTGACCCGCTCGAACGCTGCGGCGAGATCGGCATAGCGCACATGCTCGATCGCGACCTCGAGGTCCATGCCGTTGGCGAGGTTCGGATGATCGAACAGCCAGCGCACGTAGTGGCCGCAGTCCTCGAGCGCCACGTGCGGCACCGCCCCCTGTCCCAGCGGCACGCGCCAGGTGAGCACGCCGTCCTCCACGGCGGGGGACATCGGCGTCATCGCCGAGATCGCCATCTCGATGTAGGGGCCCGAGGTGAAGATCGCCGCGCCCATGCGCTCGCGGTGGGCCTGGTTCTGGAAGCGTATCCATTCGCCCATGCGGCCCTTGCCGTCGTAATGGCCGGTGCGAAAGGCCGCGTCGAAGCCCGCCTTCTTGAGCGCGTAGTCGAGGTTGCCGTAGACGAAGAAGCGGATGCCCTGCTCGAGCGCGATCTCGTAGGCGCGGAAGGCCCAGTAGGTCTCGGTCTTCTCGCCAGTATTGAAGCCGTCGATGTTGACGAAGGCACCGTCGCAGCTCGAGAAGCCCTCGCGCAGCACGGCCTCGTCGGCGAAGCTGCCCTCGAGCAGGCTCACGTTGCCCAGTGCCAGCAGTTCCTTCGCGCGGCGCGAGGCCGTGTCGCGCGTGAGCACGCGCACGGCATAGCGGCCGTCCGCGACCAGCGCACGCACGATCGGCATGCCCTGGGCGCCGGTGCCGCCGACGACGAAGATCCTCGAGGTTTTCTTGGAGTTCATTTCATCTTTCCTTTGAATCGTTCACAGTGAGAGTGACTTCATTGTATGACGTGCATAATTCTATTGGGCGAGTTCGACGTGCCTTCGACAAGTCGGATGAAGCGGAGAGAGGGAAGCGGAGCGCGCGGCCTAGAGGCTCGCGGCGTCCAGCCGCAGCCGGCCCAATATTGAATCGCGCGAGCGCTCGAGCACCGCGTCGGAGGCCTTGCGCTGGCCGATGCCGCGGGCCAGGGTCATCGCGCCGACCATCTCGGCGACCACGGAGCCCGCGAACTCCCGGGCCTCGCCGATGCCCAGCGCCTCGATCGGCCCGGCGAGCGCTTCGGTCAGCGTTTCGACGCCGCGCTGGAAGTCGCGGCGCGCCTCGGCGCCGAGGCGGGCAACCTCGTTCACGAGCAGCGGCAGCGGGCAGGTGATCGTCATGCTGTCGCGATGCTGGGGGGAGAGATAGAAGCGCAGGTAGGCGGCCAGGGCCCGGTCCGGCGGCAGCTCGGCCGTCACCTTTGCGAAGCGCTCGGCGATCTCGCCGTACATGCGTTCGAGTGCGGCGTCGACCAGCGCATCCCTGGAGCCGAAGTGCGCATAGAAGGCACCATGCGTGAGCCCCGCATCCGCCATCACGCTGGCGACGCCGACCGCGGCGACCCCATCGCGGCGGATGGTCTTCGCGGCCTCCTTGAGGATGCGCTCGCGCGTCTGTGCCTTGTGTTCTGGCGAATATCTCATGCGGCTCGCGGTCCGGTTCTTTGCATGATCTTCATCATACGACGGCCCATGCCTTCCGCGACGGGTCGGCGTGCGTCAGGAGCGCGAAGTGCCGGGCAGGTCGAGCTCGATCCAAGCCGGCGCATGGTCGCTCGCGCCCGGGCGCCCGCGCACGTCGCGGTTCACGCCCGCATCGCGCAGCAGCGGCGCGAGTTCGGCATTGAGCAGCAGGTGATCGATGCGCAGGCCTGCGTCGCGCGGGAAGCGGTTGCGCCAGTAGGTCCAGAAGGTGAAGGGCGCGCGTTCGGGATGGCGCGCGCGGATCGCGTCGGTCCAGCCCTGCTTCAGCAGGCGCGCGTAGGCAGCGCGGCTCTCGGGCTGCAGCAGCGCGTCGTCGCGCCACGAGGCGGGGTTGTAGATGTCGGCATCGGTGGGCACGACGTTGTAGTCGCCCGCGAGCACCACGGGCAGGCCGCTCGCGTACAGCTTCTTCGCATGCTTGTGGAAGGCTTCGAACCAGCGCAGCTTGTAGTCGAACTTCGGCCCGGGCTGCGGGTTGCCGTTGGGCAGGTAGAGGCAGCCGATCACCACGCCGTCGATCACGGCCTCGAGGTAGCGGCTCTGCGGGTCGTCCTCCATGCCCGGCAGGCCGCGCCCGGTTTCGATCGGCTCACGCCCGCGCGCGAGGATGGCCACGCCGTTCCACGCGGGCTGGCCGTGCGCGACCACGCCGTAGCCCGCGCGCCGGATCGCGGCGAGCGGCAGCTTGGCGTCGGGCGACTTGAGTTCCTGCAGGCAGGCCACGTCGGGCTTCGACGCGGCGAGCCATTCGAGCAGCCGGTCGAGCCGGCTGTGGATGCCGTTGACGTTGAAGGTGGCGATCTTCATGGCAGCCATCTTCCGGCGCGTGCCGGCGCTTCGCGCGTCGGACAACGCGTCCTCCTGCCCGCAGAAATCACCCGGCCATGACGTCGCGCAGGTAGATGCCCTGCGACAGCGCGCCCTTGACCTGGCGCGTGCCCTCGTCGACCAGCACCTCCTCCTGGCCGGCCTCGATGGCCGCGAAGGACTGGCGCACCACGTCCTCGGGCGAGGCCTTCGGCACTTCGAGCGCGCGCACCATGTCGGTATCGATCGGGCCGGCATGGAAACCCACCACCTGCGTGCCCTGGGCGCGCAGCTCGTGGCGCAGGCCGTTGGTCAGCGCCCAGGCCGCGGCCTTGCTCACGCCGTAGGCGCCGATCATCGGCGTGTTGGCCCAGCTGAAGAGTGACAGCAGGTTGAGCATCGCGCCGCCGCCGTTGCGGCCCAGCACGCCCGCGAAGGCGCGGCTCATGTGCAGCATGCCGAAGAGGTTGGTCTCGAGCTGCTCGCGCAGGACGGCCACGGGGTCGGTCTCGGCATCGCCGCCGACGAAGCCGCCGAGCCGGCCGATGCCCGCGTTGTTGATCAGCAGCGTCACGTCGCGGCAATCGGCCGCGGCCTGGGCGACCTGCGCGGGATCGCGCACGTCGAGCCGGATCGGCAGCACGCCCAGCAGCGGGATCTGCGAGGGCTCGCGCGCGGCGGCATAGACCTTGGCGGCGCCGAGCGCCAGCGCCTGGCGGGCGAATTCGAGGCCGAGGCCACGGTTGGCGCCCGTCACGAATACGACGGAACCTTGGATCTTCATGGTGTTTCCTTGTGCGCCGGAGCGCGGGGTGAGTCAAACGGTGGCCAGGGCGATCTGGTGCAGGAACAGGGTGCGGCGATGGCGGAAGCCGAGCCGCTCGTAGAGCGCGATGGCATTCGCGTTGTCGCTGAGCACGTGCAGGAAGGCGGTCTCGCCGCGCGCCTCGATGCGCGCGCGCAGCAGGTTCACGAGGCCGGCGGCGAGGCCGCGGCCGCGCCAGGCGTCGTCGACGCAGACCGCGCTGATCTCGGCGTGGCCGTCGAAGCGCATGCGCTCGCCGGCCATGGCCACGAGCAGGCCCTGGTCGCGGATGCCGAGGTAGTCGCCCATCTCGAGCGTGCGCGGGCCGAAGGGGCCGGGCCGGGTGCGGGCAACGAGGGCCAGGGCATCGGGCACATCGGAGGCGTCGAGCGGCGTGGCTTGGAGTTCCGCCGCACGGCCCGAACCGGGGTGCAGCGCGACCATCTGGTGGACCTGGCCCAGCAGCCTGGCCTGCAGGCCGTCGATGCCGGCGACCGGCGCGAGCGTGGGCACCATGACGCGATCGTCCGAACCCAGCAGCGCACGCAGCGCCCCGAAGGCGGCCGGGCTTTCCTCGACCAGTCCCGCGAACGGCGCGACCTCGGGGTGGTAGCGGCGGGCCAGGGCGTTGCCGTGTCCCAGGTGCGCCTGCGGGCCGACCAGCGAGGTCCAGGCCGAACGGTCGAGCGGGGAGTCGATGGGTGATGTCATGGTCTCTAGCGTAGGGCTGTCTTTCCTGGAGGACCACGGTCGTAAATGACAATATTGATATCATTTGCGCCATGATGAAGCTAGCGATCCTGGCGCTCGACGGCGTGTTCGATACCGGCCTGAGCGTGTTCCTCGACCTGTTCTCCGCGGCCAACGAGGTGGCGGCCGAGCAGGGCGCGGCGCGGCCGCCCTTCGAGCTGCGCGTGGTCGGCGTGCGCCAGCGCATCCGCACGGCGCATGGCCTGACCATGGTGGTGGACCCGGCCGACGCGCTGCGCCAGCCCGACTGGGTGCTGGTGCCCGCGCTCAACACCAAGCAGCCCGCGCGACTGGTCGAGGCGCTGGACCGGCGCGACGTGCGCGATGCCATGGCCATGCTGCGCAGCTGGCATGCGCAGGGCAGCGGCGTGGGCGGCGCCTGCATCGCGAGCTTCCTGCTGGCCGAGGCCGGCCTGCTCGACGGCCAGGAGGCCACCACCATGTGGCTGCTGGCGCCGCTGTTCCGCGAGCGCTATCCGCAAGTGCGGCTCGACGAGTCGCGCATGGTGGTGGCCTCGGGCCGCGTGGTCACGGCCGGCGCGGCGATGGGGCATCTCGATCTCGCGCTGTGGCTGATGCGCCAGGCGAGCCCCGAGACCGCCGCGCTGGTGTCGCGCCTGATGCTGGTCGACAAGCGGCCCTCGCAGGCGCAATACATCATTCCCGACCACCTCGCGCATGCCGATCCGCTGATCGAGCGCTTCGAGCGCTGGGCCCGCGAGCGCCTCGCGCGGGGCTTCTCGCTGCACGACGCGGCGGACGCGCTCGCGGTCAGCCCGCGCACCCTGCAGCGGCGCATGGAGGCCGTGCTCGGCAAGTCGCCGCTGGCCTTCTTCCAGGACCTGCGCGTCGAGCATGCGCAGCACCTGGTCTCGATCGGCCAGGGCCTTGAGGAGATCGCGAGCGAGGTCGGCTACGCCGATGCCGCGACCGTGCGCAGCCTGCTGCGGCGCAAGCTGGGGCGCGGGGTGCGGGAACTGCGCTCGGCGCTGGCATAGGTCGTGGGGCACGATCTCTTCGTGTCCGCCAATGGCGCGATCCGCAAGGCATCCGAATTGGCGCGTCGATTCAGTGGACGCGCAATTGCTCTGCTTCTTTCATGGCCCGGCGCATTGGCGAAATAGCGCTCGCTCATTCGACGCGCGCCGTGTTGCGAGCGCATTCCACGCTCAGGCTTCGCCGCAATTCGAGAGGTCGGCGAAAGGCTTTTATTCGTAATGAGATAAATTCTCATTCGAATTGATTGCGTCGTCAGAGGGCAACAAGTTTCGCAAACCAAAGGTAAAGTTGCCGTAAACCGATAGTGCGAGTCATTATCATTTGCGGGTACTTTGTTACGCCGATGTCACTTCCAGTGCACACCCGGCGTGACCGCCGGCGCCGCGCGCCGGCAGCGCTTTCACCGCGACAAATCACTCACAACATGACCTACATCAGAAGCCGCAAGCACTCGACTTCGCGCTATCTCAACGCGCACGCCGCCACCCTGGTCGCGCTCGGATCGGTCGGCGCGGCGCATGCGCAGGGCGCGCTGAAGGCGGTCCAGGTCGATGCGGCGCCCGACTACAAGGTGGAGCAGTCCTCGTCCTCGAAGCAGACGGCGCCGCTGCTCGACACGCCCAAGTCCGTCACCGTCATCCCGCAGGAAGTGATGACGCAGATCAACGCGACGACGCTGACCGAGGCGCTGCGCACCACGCCCGGCATCACCTTCGGCGCCGGAGAGGGCGGCAACCCGGTCGGCGACCGCCCGTTCCTGCGCGGCTACGACAGCCAGGCCAGCACCTTCGTCGACGGCCTGCGCGACATCGCGCCGAGCACGCGCGAAGTCTTCAACCTCGAGTCTGTGGAAGTGGTCAAGGGACCGGACTCGACCTCGGGCGGACGCGGCGGCGCCGGCGGCACGATCAACCTCTACACCAAGGCACCGAAGCAGGAGAACTTCTTTCTCGGCTCGGTCGGCCTGGGCAGCGACAAGTACCACCGCGAGACGATCGACTGGAACCGCAGCTTCGGCGAGAACGGCGCCTTCCGCCTGAACCTCATGGACTTCGGCGCCGATGTCGCGGGCCGCAACGGCCCGAGCAACAAGCGCTTCGGCATCGCGCCCTCGATCAGCTGGGGCCTGGGCACGCCCACGCGCGTGACGCTGTCGCTGTTCCACATGCGCACCGACGACGTGCCCGACGGCGGCATTCCCTACTACCTGCCCTCGAGCTTCCCGCGCTTCGGCGTGGTCGAGCTCCAGCCGACCTACGGCTTCGACCGCAAGAACTGGTACGGCGTCGAGGGCCGCGACTTCCGCAAGGACAAGTCCGACTCGGTCACGCTGCAGGTCGAACACGACATCTCGCCCGAGATGAAGCTGCGCAACATCACGCGCTTCACCAAGAGCAGCATGGACTACATCTGGACCCAGCCCGACGACAGCCAGGGCAACGTGGCGCGCGGCCTGGTGTGGCGCCGCTTCAACGGCAGCATGCGCGACATCGACACCTTCGCGAATGCCACCGAGCTCAGCGGCAAGCTGCAGACCGGCAGCGTCAAGCAAAGCTACGTCACGGGCCTGGAGTTGTCGCGCGAGCGCGCCGACAACGACAGCTACACCCAGGTCAACCGCGCCTACACGGCGCAGCAGAAGTGCCCGGGCGGCGCCGGCGTGGGCTCGAGCTTCGTCTGCACGAGCCTCTACTACCCCACGTCCAGCGACCCGTGGCTGGGCACCTTCGTGCCCAACGGCAACCCGACCAGCTACCGCACCGATACCGCATCGCTCTACGGCTTCGACAGCATCGAGCTGTCGCCGCAGTGGATCGTCAACGCGGGCCTGCGCCTCGACAGCTACAAGACGCAGCAGACCAACCCCTATCCCAGCACCACCGCCACCGGTGGCATGGCGCTGCCGGTGCTCACGAGCGGCATCCGCACGAGGTTCGAGCGCAACGACACGCTGCTCAACTACCAGCTCGGCGTGGTCTACAAGCCCGCCAGCAACGGCAGCATCTACGCGTCGATCGGAACCTCCTCCACGCCGGGCGGCAACAGCCTGGGCCAGGGCTCCGAGAGCCAGGCCCTCAGCGGCACCGTGGGCGGCGTGGTCAACACCGCGATCGACCTGAAGCCGGAGAAGAACCGCAGCATCGAGATCGGCACCAAGTGGGACCTGCTGGAGCGCAAGCTGTCGCTGACCGGCGCGATCTTCCAGATCGAGACCACCAACGCGCGCATCACCAACCCGACCGACGGCACCGTGTCGCTGGCCGGGGACAAGCAGGTGCGCGGCTTCGAGCTCGGCTTCTCGGGCAACATCACGCACCAGCTCTCGGTCTTCGGCGGCTACACGCTGCTCGACAGCAAGGGCAAGAACCTCGGCCAGAGCAGCACCACCGACGCCAACGGCCGCACGGTCTACGTGCCCAACGCCGGCACGGGCCAGCCCTTCCCGAACACGCCGAAGCACAGCGCGAGCATCTGGGCGACCTACAAGCCCACCTCCGACTGGACCTTCGGCCTGGGCGCCTTCTACCAGAGCGAGGTCTACGGCGGCTTCGCCTGGGCGGCCGGCACGGGCGGCGCCACGCTGATCAAGCGCAGCATTCCGGGCTACACCCGCATCGACGCGATGGCCGGCTACCGCGTGAACAAGAGCTTCAACCTGCAGCTCAACGTCCAGAACCTGACCGACCGCATCTACTACAACACGGCCTACTCGACGCACTACGCGAACATCGCGCCGGGCCGCTCGGTGACGCTGACGGGCAACTTCTCGTTCTGATCGCCGAAGCGCTCGACACGACGACGACAGTGAACAGCGAAGGCGCATCCCCCGCGTTCGTGTTCCCCAACGCGAGCGCGCTCAACACCCTGACGCGCGCGCAATGGGACGCGCTGCTCGCCGGCCCGCCCGAGCGCGCCGCGACCTGGCTGTCGGCGGCCGCCCATGCGGGGCACGCCGAAGCGCAGGCGGTGCTCGGGCAATGGCTGCTCGATGGCCGCGGCGTGGCGCGCAACGAGACCTCGGCCTTCGCCTGGTTCCAGCGCGCGGCCGAGCAGCGCCATCCGATGGCGGCC
Organism: Variovorax sp. ISS6; assembly: GCF_056523145.1. Classification (NCBI taxonomy): domain Bacteria; kingdom Pseudomonadati; phylum Pseudomonadota; class Betaproteobacteria; order Burkholderiales; family Comamonadaceae; genus Variovorax; species Variovorax sp. ISS6. The sequence goes on along the minus strand of NZ_JAWRZC010000002.1, from coordinate 115,623 downwards.
AACATGCTCGGGCGCTGCTTCGAGCATGGCTGGGGCACCGCGCCCGATCCGCAGCGCGCGGCGAGCGCCTACCGCGCGAGCGCCGAGCTCGGCCTCGACTGGGGCATGTACAACCTCGCCAACCTGCTGGCGACCGGGCGCGGCATCGCGCTGGACCACGCCGCGGCCTTCGACTGGTACCGGCGCGCGGCGGCGCTCGGCCATGCGCGTTCGATGAACATGCTCGGCCGCTACCACGAGGACGGCCTCGTCGTGCCGCCGGACCGTGACCGGGCCCGCGCGCTCTACCGGGCGTCGGCCGAGGCCGGCGACTTCCGCGGTCGTTTCAGCCACGCCAGCATGCTGGTGGAGCAGGGCGAGGTCGACGCGGCGGTGCGCTGGTTCGAACGCATCCCCGAGACCGCGCCGAAGCACTACCTGGCCGAGGTCGTCCAGCGGCTGCGGGCCTCGCCGCTGGCGGCGCTCAGGGAGGTCGCGGACCGCCTGGAGGCCCAGGCGTCGGCGCGCGCCTGAAGACCGCCCGGCGATCCGGTATCCGGGCGGCACGAACCGGAAGCTCACGGGAACGCGGCATCGCAGGCGACTGCTACAATTGAGAACCATTCGTATTAAATCCTGAACGCAGTCTGCGCGCTGCGTGGAGATGCCATGCCGGCCGCCGAGTTCGTGCCTCCGCACGAAGTGCAAACGCTCTACAGCAACCACCACGGGTGGCTGCAGGGGTGGCTGCGCCGCAAGCTGGGCTGCCCGCACAACGCGGCCGACCTCGCGCAGGACACCTTCGTGCGCGTGCTCGGCAAGAAGGAGCCGGTGGCCGCCGCGGAGCCGCGCGCCTACCTCGCGACCATCGCCCACGGGCTGGTGGTCGACTTCCATCGCCGCCGCGCGCTCGAGCGCGCCTACCTCGAGACCCTGGCCGCGCTGCCCGAGCCGCAATCGCCCTCGCTCGAAGAGCGCGCGATCGTGCTGGAGGCGCTGAGCGCGATCGACGCGATGCTAGACGGCATGAAGCCCGCGATCCGGCAGGCCTTCATCCTCTCGCAGCTCGAGGGCCTGACCTATGCGCAGATCGCGCAGCGGCTGCAGGTGACGGTGCGCACGGTCAACAACTACATGCTCAAGGCGCTCGAGCATTGCTACCTGCTCGCCCCATGAGCTCCTTCGAACTCGATCGACCGGGCGGCGACATCGGCCTGCCCGCCGGCCACGAGGCCCGCGTGCGCAAGGAGGCGATCGCCTGGTACGCGCAGCTGTGCTCGGGCGAGGCCACGCCGGCCGACCAGGAGGCCTGGCGCCGCTGGCACCGCGCGCATGCGGAGCACCGCCGCGCCTGGGAAAAGCTCGAGGCGATGCAGGCCACGCTGCAGCGCGTGCCCGGCCACATCGCGGCTTCGACCCTGCGCGCGGCCGGCGCGGCGCGCACCGACCGCCGGCGCCTGCTGCGCGGCGTCGCGCTGGTCGTCTCGGGCGGCGCGCTCGGCTACCTGTCGTGGCAGGTGGCCGATGGCGGCGGGGGCTGGTCCGCGCTGCTGGCCGACTACCGCACCGGCACCGGCGAGCAGCGCGGCATCGACCTCGCCGACGGTTCGCGGCTGCTGCTCAACACGCGCAGCGCGGTCGACGTGGTGTTCGACGGCACGCGCCGGCTGGTCCGGCTGCGCGAGGGCGAGCTGCTCGCGGAGACCGCGCGCCATCGCGTGCCCGGCAGCCACGACGCGCGCCCGTTCCTGGTCGAGACCGCGCAGGGCCGCATCCTCGCGCTCGGCACCCGCTTCATCGTGCGCAGCGAGGGCGGCATCACGCGCGTCACGGTGCTCGACGACGCGGTCGAGGTCCGGGCCGCGAATGTGCCCGAACGCGCGCTGCGGTTGCAGGCCGGCCAGCAGGTCGACATCGGCAGCGACGGCGTGGGCGTGCCGCATGCGGCCGACACGGCCTCGGCCGCCTGGGCCCAGGGCAGCCTGGTCGTCAACGACTGGACACTGCGGGAGGTGGTGGCCGAACTCGCGCGCTACCGGCGCGGCCGGCTGGCCTGCGATCCGGCGGTGGCGAACATCAAGGTGTCGGGGGCCTTCCCGATCCACGACACCGACAGGGCGCTGTCGGTGATCGCGCGCAGCTTCCCGGTGCGCGTCGCCAGCCTCACGCGCTACTGGGTCTCGCTGGTGCCGGCCTGATTCCTGCATTCCGGGTCCGCGCAAAAAAATCTTCCGCCGCCTTTCATCTTTTCCGATTTCGTTCGGCCTTCCTCCTGAGAACCATGGCGAGCGCCATGGATTGCAGTTCTGCCGAAGGAATCCCATGCACGCGCACCCGTCCTCACCCACCCCCGTCTCCAAGGCGCTGCTGTGCCTGCTGGCGCTGGCGGCCGCCATGCCCGTCGCGGCGCTGGCCGCCGAGCCGGCGCGGCTCGCCGCCAGCGCCAGCGCGCCCGGCGCCGCGCGCGCCTACCGCATCGAGCCCGGCCCGCTGGCCGCGGTGCTGGGCCGCTTCGCGGCCGCGGCGGGCGTGGCGCTGTCCTTCGATCCCGCCCACACCCGGGACCTGAACTCGCGCGGCCTCGACGGCAGCTTCACGGTGCAGGCCGGCTTCGCCACGCTGCTCGCGGGCACGGGCCTCGAGGCGGTCGAGGGCGGTGCGGGCGAATTCATCCTGCGCCGCTCGGCGAGCGCGCAGGCCGAGCCCGGCGTGATCGAGGGCGCCGGCGCGCTGCCCGCCGTGCGCGTGGTGGCGCGCGCGGCACCCGTGCCCGGCGATGCCGACGACCGCTACCAGCCCACGCCCGATGCCTCGACCCTGCGCACCACCGCGCCGGTGCTCGAGATCCCGCAGGTGGTCAACGTGGTGCCCGCGCAGGCGATCCGCGACCAGCGCCCGCGCAACATCGACGATGCGCTCGCCAACGTCAGCGGCATCAACCAGGGCAACACCCTGGCCAGCACGCAGGACACCATCATGAAGCGCGGCTTCGGCGGCAACCGCGACGGCTCGATCATGCACAACGGCATGCCGCTGGTGCAGGGCCGCGGCCTCAACGCGGCGGCCGAGAGCGTGGAGGTGCTCAAGGGCCCGTCCTCGCTGCTCTACGGCCTGATGGACCCCGGCGGCGTGATCAACGTGGTCAGCAAGAAGCCGCAGCTGCGCCAGCGCACCGCGCTGTCGCTGGGCGCCTCGGGCTACGCGGGCGGGCGCAACGGCACCGGCCAGACGCTCGACACCACCGGTCCCATCGGCGAGAACGGCCTGGCCTACCGGCTGATCGTCGACCGCGTGGACGAGGACTACTGGCGCAACTTCGGCACCCACCGCGAGACGCTGGTCGCGCCCTCGCTGGCCTGGTATGGCGAGGACACGCAGGCCGTGCTCTGGTACGAGTACCGCAAGTTCGTGACGCCCTTCGACCGCGGCACCGCGCTCGACCCGCGCACCAGGAGCCCGCTGGACCTGCCCAAGACGCGGCGCCTGGACGAGCCCTGGAACGAGATGCGCGGCGAGAGCCACCTGGCCCAGCTCTCGGTCGACCACCAGTTCGGCGGCGGCTGGGCCGGCCACCTGAACCTCAGCTACAACCGCGAGACCTACGACGCCAACCAGCTGCGCATCACCGGTGTGAACACCACGCGCGGCACGCTCACGCGCAGCAACGACGCCACGCACGGCGCCCTGAGCACCGACAGCTATGCCACCGCCTACGTCGACGGCCGCGTCGAGCTCGGCGGCATGCGCCACGACCTGCAGTTCGGCTGGGACGCCGAGTACCGCAAGATCTACCGCGCCGACCTGCTGCGCCAGGCCGTCGCGCGCAGCTTCAGCTACCTCAACCCGGTCTATGGCCTCGAGTTCCCGTCGGCCACGGTGTCGGCCAGCGACAGCGACCAGACCGACAAGCTGCACAACCAGTCCTTCTTCTTCCAGGACTCGATCCATCTCAATGAGCGCTGGATCGCGGTGGCCGCGCTGCGCTACCAGGCCTGGTCGCAGACCGCGGGCCGCGGCCGTCCGTTCAAGGCCAACACCGACACCGATGGCTCCAAGGTGCTGCCGCGCCTGGGACTGGTCTACAAGTGGAGCGACAACCTGTCGCTCTACGGCAGCTACACCGAGTCGCTCAAGCCGAGCTCGACCATCGCGCCGCTGTCCTCGGGCTACGTGCTCGACGCCTCGGTGGCGCCCGAGCAGGGCAGGTCGTGGGAGCTCGGCGCCAAGCTCGACCTGGCCGGCGGCCTCACCGGCACCGTGGCGCTGTTCGACATCCGCAAGAAGAACGTGCTGGTCTCGCAGTTCAACGACGTGACCAAGCTGACCGACTGGCGCACCTCGGGCGCGGCGCGCTCGCGCGGCCTCGAGGTCGACGTAGCCGGCGAGCTCGGCAGGAACTGGAGCGCGATCGCGAGCTACGCCTACATCGACGCCAAGACCACCGAAGACCCGCTGTACGCCGGCAACCGGCTGTGGAACGTGGCGCGCCAGACCGCGTCGCTGTCGGCCGTGTACGACTTCGGCCAGGTCTTCGGCGCCGAGGGCCGGCTGCGCGTGGGCGGCGGCGTGCACTACGTGGGCAAGCGGCCCGGCGACTCGGCCAACAGCTTCATGCTGCCGGGCTACACCACCGCCGATGCCTTCGCCACCTACGACACGCGCATCCACGGCCGCAAGGTCAAGTTCCAGCTCAACGTGAAGAACCTGTTCGACAAGACCTACTACCCCTCGGCCGCGAACACCTATTTCATCTCCATGGGCGACGCGCGCCAGGTGTCGCTGCTCACCACCTTCGAGTTCTAGGCATGAAGGACGTCGCTTCCATCGATCGCCGTGGCGCGCTGCTGCGGCTCGCGCTGCCGCTTGCAGCGGGACTGGCCGGCGCGGCCGGCGCTCAGGCCGCGTCCGGCCGCAAGCTCGTGCTGCTGGTGCAGCGCGGCAGCCCCAACGCGGCGGTCGACGAGCAGGTCGCGCAGCACCTGGGCACGCACGGCTTCGCGGTCGCCATGCTCGACCAGGCGGTGGAGCCCGGCGCGGCGGCGGGCGCCGAGCTGGTCGTGATCTCCTCGACCGTGGCCGCGAAGGACGTGCATCCCGGCTGGCGCCAGCTGCCGGTACCGCTGCTGACCTGGGAGAACGACCTGCTCGACGATCTCGCGATGACGGGCAAGCGGCACGACGTCGATTTCGGCGAAGCCGCGAAGGAACGCTACCTGTGGCTGGTCAACGCACCGCATCCGATGGGCGCGGGCCTGCCAGCCGGCGTGGCCAACGTCTACCAGCGACAGGCCGGCATGAGCTGGGGCCGGCCCGGACTCGGTGCCACCACCATCGCCACCCTCTACGGCCAGCCCGAGAAGGCGGCCATCTTCGGCTACGAGAAGGGCGCCACCATGGACTACGAGTCGCTCGCGCCGGCGCGCCGCGTGATGTTCTTCCTCGGCAACGACGGCTTCACCAACTTGGCACCGGCCGGTCGCGCGCTCTTCGACGCGGCCGTGGACTGGGCCGCGGGAGCGCGCTGAATGACGATGCCGACATGGCGCCAGGCCTGGTTCCAGCTGCACTGGCTGCTGGGCATCACAGCGGGCAGCGTGCTGCTCGTGATCGGGCTCAGCGGCGCGGTGCTGTCGTTCCGCGAGGAGCTGATCGATGCGCTCAACCCGGGCGGCCGCCATGTGGCGGTGCAGCCGCAGGAGGCGCTCGCGCCGCCGCAGCTGCTCGCGGCCGTGCGCGAGGCCTTCCCGGGCCGCCAGGTCGGCACGCTCGCGCTGTTCGCCGAACCCGGCGCCGCAGCGCGCGTGATTTTCGCGCCGCGCCCCGGCGAGCGCCGCGGCGACACCGTCTACCTCGATCCCTACGCGGGCCGGCCGCTGCCGCCGCTGGTGGGCGCGGAGTTCTTCGAATGGGTCGAGGCGCTGCACCGCTGGCTGCTGCTGCCGCGCGAGCCGGGCCGCGTCGCGGCCGGCGTGCTGGCGATCGGGCTGTTCGTGCTGGCGCTGTCGGGCCTGTACCTGCGCTGGCCGCGGCGGCCGCTCGACTGGCGCGCCTGGTTCACCTTCGATCCCGCGCTCGAGGGCCGGCCCTTTCTCTGGGGGCTGCATTCGGTGGCCGGCACCTGCGCCCTGCTGCTGTACCTGGTGTTCACCACCACCGGCGTCTACTGGGCCTTCGACGTCGTGCGCGACCGCGTCGATGCCTTCGCGGGCCAGCCGCGCGCGCCCGCGCAGGCACGCAATGCGCCGCGCGTGCGCAACATGCCGCGCGACGACGCCGGTGCGGTCGACGTGGCGCCCGCCTGGGCCACGTTCCAGCGCCGGGCCGCCGCGAGCGGCTGGAGCGAGGTCATCCTGCGCGTGCCCACGGGGGCCGCGCCCACGGTGCTGTTCACCTGGCTCGATGCGCATCCCGCGCACGAACGCGCGCGCAACCGCATGACGGTGCGCCTGCCGGGCGGCGAGGTCGCGCAGGACGAGCGCCATGCGGACAAGCCCGCGGGCGGCCGCTTCCTGGCCGCCATCTATCCGCTGCACATGGGCACCTATTTCGGGCTGCCGGGGCGCATCGCGATGATGCTCGCGGCGCTGATGCTGCCGGTGTTCACGGTCACGGGCTGGATGCTCTACCTCGATCGCCGACGCAAGAAGCGCGCGGTGGCCGCGGAACGCTCGGCGTTCGCGGCCGGGGCAGGGCGGCCGCCGGCGGACAGCGCGACAGCGCCCGAGAGCGTGCTCGTGGCCTTCGCGAGCCAGTCGGGCACGGCCGAGGGCATCGCGCTGCGCAGCGCCGCTGCGCTCGAGGCCGGCGGCCTGCGCGTGACCGTCGCTTCGCTCGCGCGGCTCGACCCCGAGCAGCTGCGCCATCACCAGCGCCTGCTGCTGGTGGCCAGCAGCTTCGGCGAGGGCGGCCCGCCCGATGCGGCGCGGCGCTTCGCCCAGCGGCTGGTGCGGGTCGGCGGCGATGCGCTCGCGCACCTGCGCTACGGCCTGCTGGCGCTCGGCGACCGGCACTACGCGTGCTTCTGCGGCTTCGGCCATGCGCTCGACCATGCGCTGGTGGCGGCGGGCGCGCAGTCGCTGTTTCCGATGATCGAGGTCGACAACGGCGACACGGCCGCGCTCGCGCGCTGGCGCCGCCAACTGGTGGCGCTGCGCGGCGCCGATGCGGGGCCGGCCGGGGCGCTGGCCGATGAACCGCTCGAGCCCGCGTTCGAACCCTGGACCTTGAACGCGCGCCGGCTGCTGAATCCCGGCAGCCTCGGTGCGCCGCTCTACGAGATCGAACTCGCCGCGCCGCCCGAAGCGGCTACGGCGTGGCGGCCCGGCGCGCTGGCCGAACTGCAGCCGCGGCTGGCGGCCGACACGGTGGCAGCCCTGTTGCGCACGACGCCGTGGACCGCGGATGCACCCGTCGTGTTCCAGGGCCGGCACTGCACGCTCGCCGAGGCCCTGGCCCGCAGCGCCGTGCCCGCGCCGCAGGCCCTGGTGCAAGGCCTCGACGCGCAGGCGCTGGCCGATGCGTTGGTGCCGCTGGCCACGCGCCGCTATTCGATCGCGAGCCTGCCTTCGGAGGGCCACGTGCGGCTGCTGGTGCGGCAGGCGCGCCATGAGCAGGGCCTGGGCATCGCCTCGGGCTGGCTCACGGCGCATGCGCCGTTGACGGCGCAGGTGCCGCTGCGCCTGCTCGCCAACCCCGGTTTCGCGCCCGTGGCCGACGACCGCCCCTGCATCTTCGTGGGTAACGGCTCGGGTTATGCCGGCCTGCGCGGCCACCTGCGCGAGCGCATCGAGCGCGGCCATCGGCGCAACTGGCTGGTGTTCGGCGAACGCCAGCTGGCGCGCGACGCCTTCTTCATGGACGAACTGCGCCACTGGCAGGCCGCGGGCCAGGTCGAACGCGTCGACCTCGCGTTCTCGCGCGACCATGCGCCGCGCATCTACGTGCAGGACCGCCTGCGCGAGCATGCGGGCGACCTGCGCCGCTGGGTGGGCGAGGGTGCCGCGATCTTCGTCTGCGGCAGCCTGCATGGCATGGCGGCGGGCGTGGACGAGGCGCTCGAGGCCGCATTGGGGCGTGCCACGCTCGACGACCTGATCGCCGAAGGGCGTTACCGGCGCGACGTGTACTGAGAAGGCGTGCGCGGAGGCGGCGCTTCAGCCGCCGTTCAGCTTGATCGGCAAGCTCGGGGCTTTGGCCATTCTTTCGCGCATGCCCGAGCTTTCCCGTCCTTCCGCCCCTGCCCCGGCCCCGGCCCACCTGTCCATCGAGGGCCTGCGTGCATTGCACGTCGGCCCCATCGCGCTGCAGGCCGCGCGCGGCGAATGCATCGCCATCCTCGGCCCCTCAGGCTCGGGCAAGAGCGTGTTCCTGCGGCTGGTGGCCGACCTCGACCCGGGCGAGGGCCGCGTGGTGCTCGACGGCATCGATCGCGCGGCGCTGTCGGGTCCCGAATGGCGCCGGCGCGTGATCTACCAGGCGGCGGAGCCGGCGTGGTGGGGCATGGGCGTGGCCGAGCACTTCCCGGCCGGCCTCGACAGCGGCGTGCTCGCGGGATGGATTGCGGAGCTGGGCCTGCCGCGCGACGTGCTGCAGGCCGACATCGCGCGGCTGTCGACCGGCGAGCGCCAGCGGCTGGCCCTGCTGCGCTCGCTCGCGCACCGCCCCGTGGTGCTGCTGCTCGACGAACCCACCGCCTCGCTCGACCCCGCCACCACGCTCGCGGTCGAAGCGCTGCTGGCGCGCGAACAGGCCGCGGGGCTCACGCTGCTGTGGGTCACGCATTCGCACGAGCAGGCCGCGCGCGTCGCGGCACGCCATCTCGAACTGAACGCGGGCCGGCTGCAGCCGGCGGGGAACGTCGCATGAGCCCCATCCACCTCGACGCCACCGACCTCGTGCTGGCCACGGTGCTGGTGCTGCTGAACGCGCTCGCCTCGCTGCTGCTGGGGCTGCAACTGCATCGGCAGGTGCTGTGGGCGGCCGTGCGCATGGTGGTGCAGTTGCTGCTGGTAGGGCTGGTGCTGCGCTTCGTGTTCGCGGCGGCCTCGCCGGGCGCCACCCTGGCCATCGTGCTGCTGATGATCCTGGCCGCGGCGCGCGAGGTGGCGGTGCGGCCCGCGCACCGGTTGCGCGGCGGCGGCAACTTCGGCATCGGCGCGGCGGCCGTGGGCGTGTCGAGCGTGGCGACGGTGGTGCTGGCGCTGATGACCGCGATCCGGCCACAGCCCTGGTACGACCCGCGCTATGCGATCCCGCTGATGGGCATCGTGCTCGGCAGCGTGCTCAATTCGGCCAGCCTGGGCCTCGACAGCTTCTTCGAGGGCGTGACCGAGGGGCGTGCGCGCATCGAGGCCCGGCTGGCGCTGGGCGCGACCATTCACCAGGCGATGGCGGCGCTGATCCGCGCGTCCATCCGCAAGGGGATGATCCCGATCGTCAACCAGATGTCGGCGGCCGGCGTGATCACCTTGCCCGGCATCATGACCGGCCAGCTGCTCGCGGGCATGGACCCGGTCGAGGCCGCGAAGTACCAGATCCTGCTGCTGTTCCTGCTCACAGGTGCCGGTGGCATGGCCGCCGCCGGCGCAGTCTACCTGGCGGCGCGCTCGCTGACCGACGACCGGCAGCGGCTGCGTGCCGACCGCCTGCGCTGAACCGGCAACCCCCTGGACGGACGATGCGCCCATCTTTACCTGCTGTTTTCAATCCGTTCGGCAGTTTTGCAACTGCGCTGCATCATGCTTTTGGAGAGCGCGCCGCACCGCGGCAGCCACCGTACCGACCCATCGACCATGCCCATGCCTGCTGAAAAACACCGGGAAGAAACGCTCGGCGACGACGTCGTCCGCCAGCGCCTCGAGGAAGCGGACATCCGCGTCAACGCCGAGCGGCTGCAGATCCTCGGCCGGCTGATGTCGAACGCCGGCCAGGCCTGCACGGCCCAGGAGCTCTATCCGCGCGGGGTCGAGGAATCGAATGCCGCCGCGGTGTCGCGCGTGTACCGGACGTTGCACCTGCTCGAGAAGAAGAAGGTGATCGAGCGGCGGGTGCGGCAGGTGCGCGGACGGCCGGTGTTCAGCTACGTCTACGGTGCGCAGAGCGCGCCCTCGCGCATCCGCTTCCAGTGCCGGAGCTGCGGCGCCAGCGTGGTCGCCGAGGATGTCGAGCTGCGCGAGCAGGTCGCGAAGGTGGGAGCCGACCAGGGGCTGCCCGTCGCCTCGAAGGAGGACATCGTGGTGTGGATCGCGTGCAACCGCTGCAGCGCGGGCGCGCCCGACTGAGCTACTCGACGCGCGCGGCCGTCTCCGACCACCAGCCGCGCAGCACCCAGTAGAGCGGCGGCAGCATCAGCACGGCGCACAGCCAGGCATGGCGGGCGCCCTCCTCGAAGAAAGGCGCCACGGTCAGCGCCCAGGCCACGCCGTCGTCGCGCAGTTCGGGAATGCGCAGCAGGTCGGCCACGCTGTAGAGCAGCAGCTGGATCGCGAGCAGGGCCAGCAGCAGCGCCGAGACGCGAAACGCCAGCAGCAGCCGCGCGCGCAGGTGCAGCCACTGCCATGCGGGCAGCAGCAGCCCGGTGGCCGCGACGCCCAGCAGCACGCCCAGCGCGGCATCCACCATGCCGGCGCGCGCGCCGATCGCGCGCACGAAGACCGCGATCTCGAGCGATTCGCGAAAGGCCGACAGCGCGACGAAGGCCACGACCAGGAAGGGCGCGGCCGGGCTGTCCAGCCAGGCTTCATGGAACAGGTGGACGCGGCCGCGGATCTGCCGCACCGAGGCCGCCATGCTCGTGGCCATGACCAGGATGCCGATCGCCATCAGGGTGCTGAGCCCGGCGCTGACGTTGCGGTCGATGGAGGCATCCATCAGCAGCATCGACAGCGCCGCGGCCGGCGCGAGCCCCAGGCCCAGGCCCCAGCCGACGTACTTGAGCAGCGAGAGACGCCGGGATTCGCGCAGGCAGGCATACAGCGAGCCCACGATCAGGATCAGCTCGGCCAGCTCGCGCAGGGTGATGGCGAAGGCGTCAAACATCGGTGGATCGGCGCGGCATCGAGATGACAACGATTCTCATTGTTAAAGTATCGCACGGCCGTCCTCGAGCGGCCCCGTGCGACACTGCCGTCGCGCCTTCGACAACAGAAACAGCGCTCAGCAGCACTCAGGGGTATCGCCGTGGCCGTGAACGATCAAGAAATCCTCAGCATCGTCGACCGGGCCGTCGATGAGTTCAACGGCGACCTCGACGACCTCGAAAGCGCGATCGGCATGCTGCTGCTCGGGCGGCATTACGGCTGGCGCGTGGTGTTGCTGATCCACAGCCCGACCACCGTGCGCAAGTACCTGAAGATCCTCGGCCTGAAGAACCTGCGCGACGTGCTGCCCGAGGTCGGCGTGCTCGCGCATCGCTCGAACGCCTGGCGCCTGCTCGACGGCACCAAGAACTTCTGGAAGGTCGTGCGCGGCCAGATCAGCGGCGTGCGTTCCGCCCGGGTCGAGAAGACCCCGAGCAAGCCCTCCTGACCCCCTCCGATTCGTCTGGATCCGGGACTCGCCGGAGGGTCGGCCGTGCGCGCTTGCGTGGCATTTCCCCAACACGAAAGTAGTTCTTGCAAGGACTACTTGTCTTTGGCTTTCAGAGCCGACGACTTCATTTTTCTCCTTTGAATCAGGATCGCAAGGCTCGATTCACGTCGAATCAGTAGCACTTGACAGTACTACTACCTGCTTCTACATTTGCTCGAAATTGCGAATCGTTCGTATTTCCGTCTCTTTCGCGGCCGCGATCAGAAGGGGGAGATGGCAGCGGCGATGCGCTCTTTCGCAGCCGGCGCGAATGCGCCTTCTCTTTCCTTCATCGGTTCCAAATGAACAAGTCACGCAGCCCGCGCCTTCCGGGCATGGCACCCGCTACCGCGCCCAGCGCCGTCGTCCGGGCGATTCACCTGCTCACCGCCGGCGCCACCCTGGCCCTCGGCGCATCGACCGCCTGGTCGCAGACCGCGACCGGCACCAACTCGCTGCCGCCCATCACCGCCACGGGCGCCGAGCAGGGCTACGCCGCCCGGCGCAGCACCACCGCCACCAAGACCGACACGCCGCTGCGCGACACGCCGCAGTCGATCAGCGTGGTGACCGGCGACGAGCTGCGCGACCGCGCGGTGCAGAGCATTGCCGAGGCCGCGCGCTACGTGCCGGGCGTGGGCTTCGCGCAGGGCGAGGGCAACCGCGAGACGCCGATCTTCCGCGGCATCAGCACCACCGGCGACTTCTTCATCGACGGCATCCGCGACGACGTCCAGTACTACCGCGACCTCTACAACATCGAACGCGTGGAGGTGTTCAAGGGCCCGAACGCGATGATCTTCGGCCGTGGCGCCACCGGCGGGCTGATCAACCGCGTGAGCAAGCAGCCCGAGTGGACGCCGTCCTACGGCGCCTCGGTCACGCTGGGCTCGCACAGCAACCGCCGCCTCACGGCGGACATCAACCAGCCGATCAACGACCAGCTGTCGTTGCGCCTCAATGGCCTGTACGAGAACTCCAAGAGCTACCGCGACGGCGTCTGGCTCGAGCGCTCGGGCATCAACCCGACCCTGAGCTGGCGCCCGAGCGCGAAGACGCTGGTGACGCTGGGCTACGAGCACTTCAAGGACAAGCGCATCGCCGACCGCGGCATCACCTCGTTCCGCGGCGTGCCGGTGGCGACCGATCCCTCGACCTTCTTCGGCAACGCGGCCGGCAGCCCGACCTGGTCCTCGCTCGATGCCTTCAACGCGCTGGTCGAGCACGAGTTCGACAACGGCGTGGTGCTGCGCAACCGCACGCGCTGGTCCGAGCAGGACAAGTTCTACCGCAACGTGTTCCCCGGCGCGGTCAACGCGCTCGGCACCACGGTGGCGATCAGCGCCTACGACAACGCGACCACGCGCAAGAGCTTCTTCAATCAGACGGACGTCAGCTTCACGCTGAACACTGGCGCGGTGAAGCACAAGTTCCTCGTGGGCGCGGAGATCGGCAAGCAGGACACCGACAACTTCCGCAACACCGGCTACTTCAACAACACGGCCACCAGCGTGAACGTGCCGCTGTGGCTGCCGACGACCTACGCGCCGGTGTTCTACCGCCAGTCCGCGACCGATGCCAACAACAGCGGCACCGCCAAGGTCGCGGCGCTCTACGTGCAGGACCAGATCGAGCTGAGCCCGCAGTTCCAGCTGATCGCGGGCCTGCGCTACGACCGCTTCCGCGTCGACTTCCGGAACAACCGCAACGGCGACCGCTTCAAGACCGACGACGACCTCGTGTCGCCGCGCCTGGGCGTGATCTACAAGCCGGTCGAGCCGCTGTCGCTGTATGCGAACTACAGCATCGCCTACCAGCCGCGCGCGGGCGACCAGCTGTCCTCGCTCACGCTGAGCTCGTCGGCGCTCAAGCCCGAGAAGTTCAAGAACTACGAGATCGGCGCCAAGTGGGACGTGCTGCCCGCGCTCGCGGCCACCGCCGCGCTCTACCGCCTCGACCGCTCCAACGTGGTGGTGCTCGATCCGACCGACCCGACCGGCGCGCGCACCATCCTCAGCGACGGCCAGCGCACCCAGGGCTTCGAGCTCGGCCTCAGCGGCAACATCACGCCGGCCTGGAGCGTCTCGGGCGGCTACTCCTACACCGACGCCAAGTTCAAGGCCGACACCTCGGCCACGATCCGCGCCGGCGCCCGCGTCGGCCAGGTGCCCAAGCACACCTTCGCGTTGTGGAACCGCTACGACTTCACGCCCATGTGGGGAGCGGGTGTCGGCGTGATCCACCAGGCCAAGATGTTCGCGTCGAGCGAGCAGATCGTGACCGCCGCGCAGCCGTTCCCGAACGTGGTGCTGCCGGGCTACACGCGCGTCGACGCGGCCGTGTTCTTCACGCTCAACCGCAACGTGCAGATGCAGCTGAACGTCGAGAACCTGTTCAACCGCAAGTACTTCCTCAACGCGAACAGCAACACCAACATCACGCCGGGCGCGCCGCGCTCGTTCCGCGTGTCGCTGAACGCGAAGTTCTGATGCGCGCGGCCGGCGGCCTTCATCGCCCGCCGGCCGTGTCCGCCCGCGAACCGAAGCTTTCAGGAGCCCGACGATGAATCCACCCACGAGCCCGCCTTGGCAGCCCGACGCGATGATCCGCCTCGTCAACCGCAAGGCGGGCCTGCGCCATCCGGCGTTCGGAGCGCATTCCGGCGTCACCGACCGCAACCAGCTGCAGCACGACCGCATCCTCGCGGTCATGGCCGAGCCCGAGGGCGACAGCTTCCATCCGCGCGATCTGCACCGCAGGCTCACGCAGCGGGGCACGCCGATGAACATGTCGGCGATCTATTCGGCGCTCAAGCGCCTGGCCGCCGAGGGCGCGATCGAGCACCTGCTGGTGGAGCGCAACGGCCGCGCCGTCTCGACCTACCGCCTGCCCGAGCACGAAGCCGCCGCGCCTTCCGAGGCCGCGGGCCGGCTGGTGTGCACCGGCTGCGGGCGCTCGGTCGACCTCCGCGGCACGGGCCTGCTCTCGCGGCTCATCGCCGATGCGGGCAAGGCCCATGGCCTGCCGCTGCCGGTGGAGGCGGTCGAGGTGCAGGTGCTGTGCGAAGCCTGCCGCGAAGCGCGGGACGACTGAGCTTCGTGCCTCCCGCGCGCCGCCATCACCAGCGGTGCGTATAGCTCAGCTTCAGCACGGCACCGGGAGCCGGCAGGCGGCTCGTGTTGTTGTTGCTGCGAAGCAGCTGGCTGTAGAGCGGGAAGTACTTCCGGTTGAAGAGGTTCTCCACGCCGATCGCCAGGTTGTTCCTGTCGTCGATCTTCCAGCGGCTGATCAGGTCGACGGTGGTGTAGCCGCTGGTGTCGCGGCGTCCGAAGCTGCTCACGCCGTCGAGGCGGTAGTCCTTGCCCGCATACGAGGTCGCCTGCAGCCGGTGGCTCCACCGGCCATCGGGTTTGTACTCGACGTAGGCCGTCAGCTTGAGCGGCGGGATGCGGTAGCCGGTCATGTCCTGGTAGCGCGCGGCGCCCTGCGGCAGTTCGCGGCCCTTCATCCAGGTGAAGCTGCCGCCCAGGGCCCAGCGCTCGTCGTCGCTGAAGTAGTCGAGCGCGCCTTCGAGGCCGTGGATGCGCTCCTTGGTGCGCAGCAGGTTCAGCCCGTTGTTGAAGCTCTGCACGGCGCCGAGGTCCGACTGCGACTGGAAGGCCGCGAGGTTCGCGACCACGTTGGAGAAGCGGCCGCGCCATCCGAGCTCGAAGGTGTCGGTCTTGACCGGCTGCAGGTCGGAGCCCGCGATGTTGAAGGCCGGTGTGGCATTGCGCACCTGCAGGCCGATGTCGGGCAGCTCGAAGCCCTGGCTGTACGACAGGTAGAGGTCGTGCGCCTTGGTCGGGTTGAAGACAAGGCCCGCGTTGTAGGTCCAGCCCTTGTAGTCGACCGCGCCGCCGTTGACGGCACGCGGGTTGGCCACGCGCGATTGCGACAGCGGCACGAAGCTGTCGAAGCGCGTGCGGGCGCGGTCGTAGCGCACGCCGCCTTCGACCGACCACCGGTCGTCGAAGCGGTGCTGCAGCTGGGCGAAGCCGCCGAGGCTGCGCGTGGTGATCGGCGGCATGAAGATGCGCGAGCCGGTCTTGAGGAAACTCAGGCCGCCGCTCAGGTCGTACAGGCGCGGCTCGAACACGTCCAGCGGCATGTCGCTGCGTTCCTGATTGAAGTCGGCGCCCCAGGTCAGTTGCGTCTTCCTGTCCGCGCCCAGCGGCGTCTTGATGGTCAGCCGGCCGCCGTAGACCTCGGAGTTCTGCGTGACCTGGTCCACGTTGGCGCCGCGCACCGACACGCCGCGCGCATCGAAGGGCGCGAAGCGGGTGAAGAAGTCGCGGTAGTAGAACTGCGCGGCCAGCGAGCTGCCGGCGATGTCGCGGTGCTGGTAGTCGATGCCCACCAGCGTGTTCTTCACGCGGTTCTGCTCGGCCAGCTGCAGCCCGCGCAGCGGCCGGGCTGCGGCGCTGCCGGCGGGCAGCTTCGCCACCGAGGGATCGGAGCCGTAGTCGGTGTCCTGCTTCGCGTCGTAGTGGCTCGCGGACAGCTGCAGCCGCTGGTTCGCATCGATGCGCCAGCCGATCTTGGCCGAGGCGCTGTAGATGTTCGAGTCGAACAGGTCGCCCTGGCTGGGCTCGGGCGCGATGCGGTTGCCTTTGGCGTCGTAGGAGGCACCGACGTGGCGCGCGCCGAGGCTCAGCGTGTAGTCGAGCTTCTCGCCCGCGCCCGAGAGGTAGTGCTGCACCTCGCCGCCGAAGCCCGCCGAGCCGATGCGCGACAGCGGCGTCACGCCGGTCACCGTGGTCTCGGCGCGGGTCTGCCCGTCGGGCTGGCGCGTGCGGATGGAGACGATGCCGCCGGCCGCGCCGCTGCCGTAGATCGCGCTGCTGCCGCGCAGCACCTCGATCTGCTCGACGTCGGCCGGATTGACGTTGGCGAGGTTGCGCGAGGAGTCGCGGTTGGTGTTGAGCGGAATGCCGTCGACCAGCACCAGCATGTTGCGTCCGCGCAGGGTCTGGCCATAGTCGGTGATGGTGTGGCTGGAGTCGGCCATGCCGGGCACCACCTTGCTCAGCAGGGTGGCCACGCTGTCGGAGCCCTGGCGCAGGACCTCGAGCTCCTGGCGCTCGATCACCGTGACCTGGCGCGTGGGTGCCATCAGGTTGCTCTGGGTGCGATCGGTGACCGTGATCGGCGCGAGCGAATCGACCGGGCTCGCGGGATCGGCGGCCGGCGCGGCGGCGCCCGCGGGTGCGGGCGCGGGACGGCTGGCCGGTACCGCCGCATCGGCTGCCTCCAGCGTGAAGTTGCCGCCGCCCAGCGCGCGCGTGCGCAGGCCGCTGCCGGCCAGCAGGCGTTCGAAGCCTTCCTGCACCGCGAACGCGCCGCGCAGGCCCGGCGTCGAGAGGCCGCGCGTGCGCGCCAGGTCCATGCTGAGGTTGACGCCGGCCTGGCCCGCGAAATTCAGCAGCGCCGGGCCCAGCGGGCCGGCGGGAATGTCGTAGCGCGCGGCGGCCTGTGCCACGGCGGGATCGGCGGCCCGGGCCAGCGGCGCGGCCAGCGTGCCGCACAGGCCGAGCAGGCACAGCGCGCCGCGCACGCTGCGCACGAGCGGGCGCGGCGGCGCCGCGCGGAGGGTTCGGGAAGCGGAAGGGCGGGGCCGTTCGGTCATGAAGGGGTTCCTGTCGTCGATCGTTGAAAGCGGGTCTCGTCCTGCATGACAGGCGAGCCGCGAAAACCGGACAGGGCGGCGCAAAAAAAGAACCCGCCGGGATGGCGGGCCAAAGGGGTGGTGGTCGGTCAACGCGCGGCGATGGTCACCCAGTAGCGCGTTCTGGATTCGATGCGCACCGGCAGGGTCTGGGCCAGCAGTTCCAGGATCCGGTCGGTGTCGTCGAGCTGGAAGGCGCCCGAGACGCGGATCTCGGCCGCCGCCGGATCGCAGTGCAGGACACCGCTGCGGTAGCGCGCGAGCTCGGCCGCGAAGTCCGCGAGCCGCATCTCCTCGGCATAGAGCACGCCGCGCGCCCAGGCATCGGCGCCGGCTGGCAGCGCGCGTGGCGCCGACACGCTCGTCGCGCTGAAGACGGCCTGGCGACCCGCGGCCACGATGACGGTGGCATCGGGATTGCGCACGGGCCGGATCTCGACCGCGCCTTCCAGCACGCCGAGCCGGCCGCGCGCGTCGTCGCTGCGCACCACGAAGCGCGTGCCGAGCGCGCGCAGGCTGGCATGCGCGGTCCGCACGAGAAAGGGGCGCGGGTCGGGCGCGGTCTCGATCAGGATCTCCCCGGCCCGGTGGCGCAGCAGCCGCTGCGTGTCGTCGAAGTCCAGGCTCACGGCCGATGCGGTGTCGAGGTCGAGCCCGCTGCCGTCGGGCAGCGTCAGGTGCCTGCGCTCGCCGGTGGCGGTGCTGATGTCCGCGCCGATCGCCTGCCAGGGCAGGGTGCGATAGCCGATCCATGCAGCCGATGGCACGCCGAGCAGCAGCGCCACCGTGCGCAGCAGCGCGCGCCGGCCGGCCGCGTCCCGGCGCCGGTCGAGCACCGGCATGCCCACGGCCGCGGGCACCGCGCCGAAGCGGCGGCTCAATTGCTCGGCGCTCTGCCAGACGCGCTGGTGCTCGGGGCTCTGGTTGCGCCATGCCTCGCAGCCTTGCAGGTCGGCCGCGCTCGGGCGCCCGGCATGCAGGCGCGCGAGCCACTGCGCGGCTTCGTCGAGCAGCCGGGGATCGACCGGGGCGCCCGCGGGTCTCACGCGTCCTGCGCCAGCATCAGCCGCAGGCATTGCCGGAACCCCTGCGCCATGTAGCGCGTGACGGTCCGCACGCTGAGCTTCAGCCGCGCGGCGATCTCGTCATAGGACAGGCCTTCGAGCTGCGACATCAGGAAGGCGGTGCGCACCGCGGGCGGGAGTTCGTCGAGCAGGGCGTCGAGTTCGTGCAGCGTTTCGAGCAGGATCGCGCGCTCCTCGACCGAGGGCACCAGCGCCTCGGGCAGCAGGGCCAGCGAGGCCAGGTAGGCGCGCTCGAGCGACTGGCGCTCGAAGTGATTGACCATCAGGCGCCGCGCCACGGTCGTGAGGTAGGCGCGCGGCTCGCGCAGCGGCGGAATGGCATCGGCGCGGTAGCCGGTCCACACGCGCATGAAGGTGTCGTGCGCGATGTCCGCCGCGTCGCAGCTGTTGCCGAGCCGGCTCCGCAGCCACCCGCAGAGCCACCCGTGGTGATCGCTGTAGAGCGCGTGGACCTCCCGCTGCAGGGCTGATTCGCCGACCACCATGCGCTTTCTCGTGCAGACCTGCTGCCGCCCTCTGTTTCTAAATAGGAATCCTTCGCATTGTAATGCCTTGTGGCTACGCGCCCCCGCTCAGTGGCCGGCGCGCGGCAGCACGAAGGCGAGGGTGGCTTCCAGCCCGTCCTCGTCGGCCTCGCTGGTGTCGCCGCGCGGGCGCACCAGCGAGGCCGCGATCACGTTGAGGCCGCTGCTGCCCAGCGTGACCGTCGCGCGGCCCTCGCGGTCCGTCCTCACGCGCGGACCCGCGGTGTGGCCCGTGAAATCGCCGATCACCTCCACACCCGCCACCGGCTGGCCCTTCGACAGCACGCGAACCGCGAGGCGCTGGCCGCGCCGCAATGCGAAGGGATCGGCCAGCGGCACGATCTCCAGTTCGGCACCGAGCGGCGCGAACGGCAGGCGGACCGGCGCGAGCAGGGTCGTGCCGTACTTCATGTAGTGCCCGGCCTTGCGCGCATCGGGCACCTGCCGGCGCGAGCCGCCGACCCACTTGCCGTCGCGGCCCTGCGACCAGAAGCCGTCCTCGAGCGCCACCCACAGCACGGCCGCATCCTTCGCCGGCTCGACCACCGCGTTGCGCGCACGCGCCGACACCTGCGCCTGCGCTGCCGCGCCGCTGGCGGTGAAGGCCTTCGTCTCGCGCAGCTGCCGCGGCTCGTAGGCCTCGTCGAGCGCGCCTTCGCCGAGCACCACGGCCAGCTCGCCCGCGCGCTGCGCGACCCACACGCCATGGGCCGCCGACGCGCCGCAGCACAGGGCCGCGAGCGCCAGGACCATGTGCCGCAGGCCACTTCTTGCATCGATCTTCATGCGGGTCTCCGTCAGAAGTTGGCCGTCATCGACAGCCGGACGATGCGCGGATTGCCCTGCGTCACGCCGCCGTAGTTGACCGAGCTCCAGTAGCGCCGGTTCGTCACGTTCTCGATCGACAGCCGCAGGATCGATTGCGCGCCCATCAGCCGTGTGACGTAGGCCGCGCCCAGGTCCCAGCGCGTGAAGCTCGGCACGATCAGCGTGTTGGCGCGGTCCAGCGGCCGGTTGCCGACGTGGTAGATGCCGGTGTTGAGCGACAGCCCCGGCACCGCCATCAGCCGGTAGTCGAGGAACAGGTTGGCCTGGAAGCGCGCCACGTTGCTCGGGCGGCGGCCCTCGAGCGCGGGGTCGCCGGTCTCACGCTGCTGCGCATCGAGCCAGGACACGCCGGCGATGCCACTGAGTTGCGGCGTGATCTCGCCATTGGCCGTGAACTCCACGCCGCGATGCCGCTGGCGGCCCTGCTCGCGGAAGACGTTGTCGGCCGGCGAGACCGCCTGCAGTGGCTTGTCCATGTCGAAGGCCGCGGCCGTCACCATCAGCCCGTCGCGCACGCGGCTCTTCACGCCGATCTCGTACTGCCGGCTCTTGATCGGCCCGAGCTTCTGCAGCGCGTTGTCGGCGTAGCTCGGTGCATAGGCTCCCTGCTCGAAGCCCTCGCCATAGGTCGCATAGAAGGTGGTGCGCTCCGAGGGCTTGTACATCGCGCTCACCGTGGGCACGGTCACGTTGGTCGTGTACTTCGGCGTGCCGTCGTACTTGCTGCCGATGTCGCTGCCGTAGTCGATGTGGCGCGCGCCGATCAGCAGTTGCCAGTTCGGCCCGAAGGAGATCGTGTCGCTCGCGAACAGGCTGCTCTGGCGCGCCTTGCTCGCGGGCAGGTGCGTGTCCTCGGGAATGAAGGGCGCGAAGTAGGGCAGCGGCCGGTAGATATTGCCGATGTACTGCGGGAAGCGCAGGTAGTCGCCGTCGGGCGACTGCAGGCTCGAGTACGAGTAGCCGATGACCGCCTCGTGCCCGATCGAGCCGGTGTCGAAACGTCCGGTCGTGAACACCTGGCCCGCGGTGGTGGGATAGGCCTCGCCCTCGTAGCGCGTGTTGCCGGCGAGCACGTCGCCGTTCGGCGCCACCTTCGAGGCATTGAAGAAGATCGCGTTGCGCTTGGTGCGGCTCAGCGCGAGCTGCGCCGTCAGGTCCCAGTGCTCGCCGAGCGCGTAGTTCAGCCGCGCGCCGAGATTCCACGCGTCGGTCTTGTACTGGCCCCAGGGTTGGCCGACCAGCGTGCGTGGATCGAAGCTGCGCGCGGGCACCAGCAGGCCGTCGCTGCGCGGGCCGATCATGCCGCTGGCGGCCAGCGACTTGCGCTGCCAGTCGAAGTCGAGCTGCAGCAGCGCGTCGCGGTTGAGCTTGATGTCCACCGCGCCGCTGAGGAAGTCGCGCCGCAGGTCGCCGAAATGGGTGAAGTCGCCGACCCGCTCGCTCGCGGCATTGAAGCGGTAGCCCACGGTGCCGGCCTCGTTCAGCGGACCGCCGGCATCGACGCTGGCATAGCGGCCGGCGTAGCTGCGCACCTCGGCGCTCACGCTGGCGAAGCGCTCGCGCGTCGGGCGCTTGAGCACGTAGTTGACGATGCCGCTGGGTTCGCCCACGCCGTAGAGGAAGCCCGACAGCCCCTTGAGCACGTCGACGCGCTCCTTGTTCTCCAGCGGCACGTCGCTGTAGATGTTCGCCAGCAGGCCGTCGCGGCGCACGTTGTTGAAGGAATTGGCCGAGAAGCCGCGCACCGCGACGCCGTCGAACGAGGAGAAGCCCGAGGTGGGCGTGACCGAGGGATCGTTGCGCAGCACGTCGAGCGCGGTGCGCGCGCGCTGGTTCTCGATGGTGTCGACGGTGTAGGAGCCGACCGCGAAGGGCAGGTCCTGCAGCGAACGCACGCCGAGCGCGCCGGCGTTCACGTCCTGCACGTCGTAGAGCCGTTCGCGCTGGGCGCTGACCACCACCGGCGCCAGCGTGCCGGTGCGCGCCGCGGCCTCGGCGGCCGCGTCGGACGGCGCGCTCGCACCGGTGGCCAGCGCGCCGATGCGGCGCAGTCGCCAGCCGCCGCCGGCCCCCGGCACCGCCTCGAGGCCGCTGCCGGCCAGCAGCCTGGCCAGGGCCTCGTGCACCGCGTAGCGGCCCTGCAGGCCGGGACTCGCGAGGCCCTGCGTCAGGGTCGGGTCGATCGCGATCATGGTGCCCGACTCGCGGCCGAAGCGGCCCAGCACGCTGTCGAGCGAGCCGGCGCCGGTGGCATAGCTGCGCGCAGCCTCGGCGGCCGGCGCGGGCTGGGCCAGCGTCGGGGCGGCCGAGGCACCGAGCAGCGCCAGGGCCGCGCTCAGGCAGCCGGAGCGGGCGAAGGGCGCGAGCGGGAAGGGGCCGGTCCGGGCGGCGGACCGAGCATCGAATGCCATGGGAAGAACTCTCCGTGATCGTTGGAAGATGGGGCCCCGCGGCCTTCGCCGCGGGGTGTCTCTTCCTGCTTGATGCACGAGGTCTGGAAACCTGCCGTTTTTCTTCGATCTTTTTTTCGCGGCCCGTTGCCCCTGCTATCGCGCCGCGATCGTCGTCCAGTAGGGCCCGAGCGAACGGCGACGCACCGGCAGCGCTTCTTCGAGCATGTCGAGCACCGCATCGGTCCGCGCGACCGGGAACGCGCCGCTCACGAGGATGGCGCCCACCGCCGGGTCGCAGCGCAGCACACCCGGCCTATAGCGCCCCAGCTCCACGAGGAAGTCGTCGAGCCGCATGCGCTCGACCACCAGCACGCCCTGGGTCCAGGCCGCGGCGTTCTCGCTGCCGGGCTCGGGTGCCGAGATGCCATCCGCCGCGTAGCGCGCGGCTTGGCCCGCGGGCAGGCGCAGCGTGCCTTCGCGGCCGGCCACGCCGAGCTCGACCTGGCCTTCGAGCACGACGACCTGCCCCGGGGCGGAGGCATCGGGCGCGCGCACCAGGAAGCGCGTGCCGATCGGCACCACGCGCGCGGGCCCCGCATGCACGACCAGCGGCCGCGCGGCCGGGTCGTGGCCCGAGCTGACCATGATCTCGCCGCCGAGCAGGCGGATGCCGCGCTCGGCCGCGCCGAAATCCACGTCGATCGCGCTGCGCGTGTTCAGCGCCACGCGCGTGCCGTCCGGCAGCAGCACGTCGCGCCGTTCGCCGGTGGCGGTTCGATAGTCGGCGCGCCAGTAGGCCATGTCGTCGCGCAGCACCCAGGCGCCCACGCCGCCGCTCGCGGCCAGCACGAAGGCCTTGAGCGCCCAGCGCCGCCGCGCCGCGTCGGCGCCGCGCAATGCGCCGCGGGCCGTCTCGGGCGCGAGGCCGTGCACGCCGTCGCGCAGGTCGGCACCGAGGCCGCGCACGCGCTGCCAGGCTTGCTCGTGGTCGGGATGCGCGCCGCGCCAATGCTCGCAGGCCGCGCGCTCGGCGGCGGAGGCGGCGCCCGATTGCAGCCGCACCAGCCATTCGACCGCCTGCGCGACGATGGCGCGATCGAGCGCCGCATCGCCCGCGGGCTGGAAGACCGCGCGCCGCGGCGCCGTGCCGGTCTCAGCCGCCATAGACGGCGTCGTAGCAATGCGCGTAGGCCTTCACCATGTCCTTCTGCACGACGTGGATCGACAGGCCGAGCCGCTGCGCGATCTCCGCATAGGGCAGGCCGTCGAGCTGCGACAGCAGGAAGACCTCGCGCGTGCGCGGCTTCAGCCCGTCGAGCACGCGGCTGACCGCGGCCAGCGCCTCGAGCACCAGCAGGCGCTCCTCGGGCGAGGGGCTCGTGGCCTCGGGCAGGTGGGCGATCGCCTCGAGGTAGGCGCGCTCGAGCGCGAGGCGACGGAAGTACTGCGCCGCGATGCGGCCGGCCACGGTCGTGAGGTAGGCGCGCGGTTCGCGCAGCGGGCCGGTCTCGTCGGCCGACAGGATGCGCGCGAAGGTGTCCTGCGCCAGGTCGGCCGCGTTCTCGAGGTTGCCGAGCTTGCGCCGCAGCATCTGCAGCAGCCACGAATGGTGTTCGCCGTACAGCGCGGCGACCAGTCGCACGGAGGCATCGGAGGTGGACATCGGAGGACGGCAGGCCGCACGGCTCGTTGAGAATGGTTCTCATTGTACGAACTTCGTGTGCATGCCGGCCGCGACCGTCGCGACCGGACAACGCCGGCGACGTTCAGCCGCCCTGGAGCACCGCCGACAGCGGCGCGATCCGGATCGCGCCCGGCTCGCCGGCCGCGGGCAGCGCCAGCGCGCGCAGCACCGCGTATTCGCGCATGCGCGCCGCGCCGTGCGGATCGCCGGGCACGCGGCCCAGCGAGGGATGGCACATCAGCACGTCACCGCGCCCGGCCACCGCGAGCCAGGCCAGCAGGCGCGCGCGATAGGCCTGGCCGTCGCCCGAGAAACCGTAGACCCCGAGCAGGCGCCGGCTGATGGGGATGCCGTGCTCGCGCGCCAGCGCCGCGAGCGCCGCGCCGCCCAGGCGGTGGATGACACCGGCCTTGAAGCCGTCGCTGCCGCGGCGCCAGACGGGCTCGGTGCTGCGCAGCCACGGCGGCGCATCGGGATAGCGGCGCGCGAGCTCGGCGACCAGCAGCTCGCGCACTCCCGCGAACTGGTGCACGTGCCGATGGCCGTCGACGAAGGCGGGCGCGCGGCCCATCGCGTCCTCGAAGCGCGCGAGCTGGGTGCGGATCTCCGCCTGGATCGCCTGCCGTGCCGCCGGGCGCAGCCGAGGCGCGACCAGCAGGCCGAGCAGGCCCGGCTCGCGGCCGCCGGGCGCGGCCGGCGGCGTCAGGTCCAGGTGCAGGCCGATGTCGGTGCGTTGCCGGTCGAGCCGGCGCAGCAGGCGCGCGCCCGACGACCAGGCGGCGCGGCGCACCATGTAGCCCACGGCACTGAGGCGCTCGTGCTCGACCAGCGCGAGCACCGCTTCGTTGATGGCATGCCCCATGCCGAAGTCGTCGGCGCAGATGCAGACCGGCCGGGTGCCCTCGGGGGCCGTGTCGCGCGGCGATGCGTTCATGGTTGCCGCTCCGGCAGGTCGTCGGACAGGCCCGCGCAATGCGATCCGCGGCGCGCCGCGCCGTCGTGGCGCCAGACGGCCAGCCGGTCGTTGACCGCCACCAGCTTCGTGCCCGCGAGCCACGGATGCTGGAGCTGCGAGTTGTTGGGGCCGACCAGCCAGGTGACGCGAGGCGCGCACAGGATCGCGGGCAGCCGCGATGCATCGACCAGCAGCCGCGAGGCCCGGGCCTCGTCGAAGCGCGCGGCATCCGCGAGTTCCTTGCGCCAGTCGTCGCGCTCGGGCTCCGGCCGGTTCTTCCATTCGCCGAGCACCATCACCGGCGCGCGCAGATGCCAGTAGAACGGGATCTCGTAGATGTAGCTGTCGAGCATCAGCACCTGGTCGTCGGGTCCGATGCGCGCGTCCGCGGGCAGGCGCAGCCGCGCGCCCGGCTGCGGCATCGCGACCAGCGTGCCCACGCCCGCCAGGCACAGCGCCATCGCCGCCGCGGCGGCCGCCTTCAGGCCCCGCCCTTCGCGCATCGGGCCGCTGGCCAGGATGCGCCGCGCCACCACGCAGGCCAGCGGCGCGAGCACCGGCAGCACGTAGCCGACGAGCTTCGAGCGCGGCAGCGAGAAGAAGACCACGATGACGATCAGCCAGGTCCACATCAGCCGGTCGACGTCGCGCGCGGCGGCGCCAGGCTCCGGCGCCGCGTTCCCGCGGCGCGGCAGCAGCAGGCCGAGCGACCACGGCAGCGTCAGGCCCGCCAGCACCGGCAGGTAGAACCAGAACGGCTGCTCGTTGTTGAAGCCGCTCGAGGCGAAGCGCCGGAAGTGCTGCGTGATCACGAAATAGTCGAAGAACTCCGGATACGCGCGCTGCATCGCCACGAACCAGGGCGCCGCGAGCGCGAGCAGCAGCGCCCAGCCGGGCAGCCAGCGGCACAGCCGCCACAGCGTCGCCAGGCGCCGGGTCCAGGCGCACCAGGCGGCCAGCACCAGGAACGGCAGCAGCAGGCCGATCAGGCCCTTGGCGAGCAGGCCGGCGGCGGCGCCGGCATGCGCGAGCGCCAGCGCCGCGCGCCATGGCCGCCCCTCGTCGTGCGCCAGCACCGCCCAGGCCGCGAGCAGCACCGTCGCCGAGATGCAGCCGGCCACCAGCATGTCGAGATTCGCGAACTGCGCGCCCAGGAAGAAGTAGGGCATGGTGGCGAGCACCACCGTCGACCACAGCGCCAGCCGGTCGTCGGTCCAGCGCCGCAGGAAGGCGAACAGCGCGATGCCGGCGGCGCTCGCGCCCAGCACCGAGGGCAGCCGCGCGGCCCATTCGACCGGCCCCGCCACGCCCATCGCCGCGGCGCCGATCCAGTAGAACAGCGGCGGCTTGTGGAAGAAGGGCAGGCCGTCGAGCCGCGGCACCAGCCAGTCGCCCGAATGCAGCATGGCCAGCGCCACCCCCACGTAGCGGCCTTCGTCGGGCGCCATCAGCGACCGGGCCCCCGAGGTCGCCAGCAGCCACGCGACCAGCACGATACCGACCCGCAGAACCTGCGCGCGCCCTCGAGCCTCGCCGCTCACGGACCCTCCGTGGCGAGGCCGCTGCCACGCTCGCGGCGGACCACGTACAGTGGCCGCCCCTTCGACTCCTCGTAGATTCGCGCGACGTACTCGCCGAGGATGCCGGTGGAGATCAGCTGGATGCCGATGAAGAACATCAGGCTCACGACGATCGTGGTCCAGCCCGACACCGCGTTGCCGAACAGCAGCCGTTCGACGCACAGGTAGAGGCCATAGGCGAAGGCCGGCAGCGCGATCGCGAGGCCCGCCACGCTCACCATGCGCAACGGCCAGGTCGTGAAGGCGGTGAGCCCGTCGAGCGCCAGCAGCACGAGGCGGCGCGCGTTGAAGCTCGAGTGCCCCTCGGCGCGCGGCGCCGGCGTGTAGGGCAGCGCCACCGCGCGGAAGCCGACCCAGGCGTAGAGCCCCTTCATGAAGCGGCCGCGCTCGGGCAGGCGCATCAGCGCGTCGACCACCTTGCGGTCCATCAGCCGGAAATCGCCCGCGTCCTCGGGCACCGCGAAGCGGTCCGAGGCATTGAGCAGCCGATAGAAGAGCCGGCTGCCGAGCCGCTTGAAACGGCTCTCATCGTCGCGCCGCTCGCGCACCGCATAGACCACTTCCGCGCCCGCGCGCCACTGCGCGAGCATCGCGTGCAGCAGCTCGGGCGGATGCTGCAGGTCGCCGTCGAGCAGCACCACCGCGTCGCCCACGGCCGCGGCCAGCCCCGCGGTGAGCGCGGCCTCCTTGCCGAAATTGCGCGACAGCGAGATGCAGCGGAAGCCGCGCAGCTCGCACCAGGCCTCGGCCACCGCGGCCGTGTCGTCGGTGCTGCCGTCGTCCACGATCACGATCTCCCAGCTCAGATGCGTGGACCAGAGGATGTCTTCCAGCAGCGGCAGCAGCCGGCGCAGGTTCGGGCCTTCGTTGAAGCAGGGGATCACGCAGGAGAGGCTGCGCGTTCGTGCCTCGGGGGCCGTGGGCGCCAGTACCGCTTCGGGCGCGCGGTGCAAGGGTGTGCGCGCGTTCACGGCAGCCTCCAGGTCGCGGGCGCCGTATCGTCGGCGGGCAGCAGGCGGCGCGCGAGCCGCAGCGCGACGGCCAGCGCGCATGCGAGCGCCGTGCCGAGCGCGAGGCCGGCGGCGATGTCGAGCGGGAAATGCACGCCCACGTAGATGCGCGCCCAGCCCGTGACGATGGCCGATGCCAGCAGCGCGAGCCCGACACGGCGCAGGCTCGGGCGCAGCAGGCAGGCCGCGGCCACCATGAACATCACGCTCGCATGCGTGCTGGGCAGCGAGCCGCGGCCCGCGTGCTCGATGTAGGCCTGCGCCATGCCCAGCACGAAGGGACGCGGCTGGTCCAGACGCAACGCGATGGCATGAGAGAGCATCGCGCAGGGCCCCGCGGCCGCGAGCACGATCCACAGGTAGGCCCGGTCGGCGGCCTTTTTCCAGATCGCGAGGCCGACGATTCCGGCGCTGAGCCAGGCGCCGCCGAGCGCGAAGGCGGTGGCGAGGAGCAGCGCCGGGCGCGCCGGCGGCGTGCCGGCCGCGAGCCATTGGAACAGGGCGATGTTCAGATCGCTCATCGCGCAGGCCTCGACGCGGCAGCGAAGACGATTGAAGAGGGCAAGCCGATGCGCGCGAGCGGCGCAGGGCTGCACAGGGCGCGGCTTGCGCACCCGGAAAAGACGAACACGGGAGACCTCCGATCGAGGAAGAGAAGGGCTGCCGCGGCAAGGCATGCGCGGCGCGGGGGGCAACGCGCGAGGCGTCGCTTCTCTCAGTGCGCGAGGGGTGGTGCGGCGGCGGGAGGGCGGCGCTTCCACGGCAATGCGGGCGGTGGCGCGCCACCGCGGGGCGGCACCTGCTCGGGGCCGAGACGGCTGGCCGGCCGGATCGGCCGGATGGGGATCAGCGCCAGGGGCAGCAGCGCGAGCACCAGCGCCAGCAGTGTGTTCAGGCCCGCATTCAGCGCATGGGGGTGATCGATGCCCGCGGGCACCTGCGCAAAGATCGTGGTCTCGCGATCGGAGGCATGGTTCTCGCGGTCGTCGGCCTCGAACTGGCTCGTTTCTCCGAGCGCGCGCACCCGCAGCATGGGCTCGTCCTCGATGCCGTCGCAACAGAAGTGGACGGCGATGAAGGGCTGCAGGAACACCAGCAGGATGCCCGCGAAGCACCATGCGCGATGGTGCGCTTCGGCGAATCGGCGGATGCGTGCGAGCAGCATGCGCGGATGCTAGAAGCCTTGCGTGAACGGAACCTGATCGGGCCGGTCAGCATCCCGCAAGCTGCGCGAAGGCTGACGCCACCCGGTTGCGTCATGGATCTGTCATCGCCCGGCCACGGGCTTTCGGTAGGCGGCGCCCATCGAGGCGGCGATGGCCACGACGCGCTCGACCATCGGATCCCGCGTCCTCGCGCTCCATGCGACCGCGATGGTCACGATGTCCACGGGTTCCTTCAAGGGCTTGATCGCGACCCGCTCGCCACCGAGGTCGTGCAGCCCCAGCGGTACCAGCGCGATGCCCTGGCTGCAGCCGACCATGGCGATCTGCGAGGTGACCGAGCGCGACTCGTGCAGGATGCGCGGCGTGAAGCCGTGCGAGCGGCAGGCCGCGACGATGCCGTCGAAGAAGCTCGGGCTCACCGCGCGCGGGAACATGATGAACTCCTCGTCCGCGAGTTCGCGCATCGCGATGGTCTTGCGCGCGGCCAGCCGGTGCCATGACGGCAGGGCGACGCCGAGCCGTTCGGTGCGCAGCGGCCGCGCCTGGACCTGCAGCCCCGCATCGCCCTCGATGCGCGCGAAGGCGACGTCGATCGCGCCCTCGTCGAGCGCGACCAGTGCCTCGGCGCTGTCGATCTCGATCACCGAGATGCTCGCGTCCGGCACCTCGGCCTTCAGCTGCTCGATCACGGCGGGCAGGGGACTGGCCATGGCCGTGGTGATGGCGCCGATGGTGAGCATGCGCCCGCGGCCGCGCAGTGCCTCCTGCACCGAAACCTCCACGCGGTCCATCTGGAACACCAGCTTCTTCACGGCCGGCAGGATGGCCGCGCCCTCGGCCGTGAGCTGCACGCCCTTGCTCGAGCGCTCGAAGAGCCGCACCTTGAGCGCGGCCTCCAGCACCTGGATCTGTTCGGTGAGCGGCGGCTGCGACATGCCCAGCCGCGCCGCGGCGCGCCGGAAGTGCAGCTCCTCGGCGACCACCGAGAAAAGGTAGAGATGGCGGAGCAGGCGAAAGTTGATCATCGATAGGCCAAGCGTATCAAGTTCTTCCTGTCTTGCGAATGGACGTATCAGGCACGGCCCCGGAACATCGGTGCTTCCTTGCCTCGATGAACGCCATGAAAGACTCGATCGCCTCCCTCGATGCCGTTGCGCGCCGCCTGTGGCGGCTGCTGGTTCGCGGCGCGCTGGCGCTGCCGCTCGTGCTGCCCGTCCTCGGCGGGGCCGCGCAGGCCGGCTATCCCGACAAGCCGATCCGGATGGTCGTGCCCTATCCCGCGGGCGGCGCCGCGGACGTCGTCGCCCGCGGCTTCGGCCTGCTGCTGGCCGACAGGCTCGGGCAGCCGATCGTGATCGACAACAAGCCCGGCGCCTCGGGGAACATCGGCACGCTCGACGTCATGCGGGCCCGGCCCGATGGCTACACGCTGCTGTTCAATCCGTCGGCGCACGTGATCAACCCCGAGGTGCTCGACAAGACGCCCTACCGCGCGCTCGAGGACTTCACGCCGATCAGCCAGGTGGCGAAGGGCCCGCTGGTGCTGATGGCGAGCCCGGCGCTGCCGGTGAAGTCGCTCGCGGAGTTCGTCCGGCTGGCGCGCTCGCAGCCGAAGGACATCAGCTTCGCCACCTCCGTGATCGGCTCCGCCAGCCACCTGGCCGAGGAGCTCTTCAACCGCATCAACGGGCTCGACCTGCTGATCGTTCCCTACAAGGGCAACGCGCCCGCGCTCAACGACCTGATGGGCGGCCAGGTGTCGGCGATGTTCGATCCCGCGGTGACCGCCGTGCCCCTGGCCCGCGGCGGCCGGGTGCGCGCGCTAGCCGTGACCGGAAAGACCCGGCTGCGCTCCGCGCCCGAGATTCCCACCACCGAGGAGGCCGGCCTGCAGGGCCTGGAGTTCTACACCTGGTACGGGCTCTGGGCGCCGAAGGGCCTGCCCGGCCCGATCGCCGCGGCGCTCGAAGCCGCCGCGCGCGAGATCGCCGCGAACCCGAAGTTCGTGGCCGCCATGGACGACAAGGGCCTGCAGGCGATCGGATCGAGCAGCGCGGAGTTCGCCGCGCTCATCGCGACGGAAAGCAGGCTCTACCGATCGATCGCCCAGCGGTCGAACCTCCGCATCACCAGCCCCTGAAAGACCATGAGCACCGACGCCCAACGACTCGCCCGCCTCGCCGACCTCGACACCAACACCGTGTCCGACGCGCTCGACTTCCTCGAACTGCCCGGCGCCACCGTGGGCCTGCGCCCGCTGTGGCATTGCCCGAGGATCGTCGGCCGCGCCTCCACCATCCAGTTGGCGCCCAAGCAGGCCGACGGCGGCCTCACGGTGCATCCCATCACCAGTGTGATCGCCGAGAGCCAGGGCGACGACCGGGTGCTGGTGATCGCCGGCGGCATCGAGGGCGTCTCGTGCTGGGGCGACATCGTCGCCAATGCCGCCACGATGAAGCACATCCGCGGCACGGTGATCGACGGCTTCAGCCGCGACATCGACGGCAGCGAGGAGATCGGCTATCCGGTGTACGGCCGCGGCGTCACCATGGTCAGTGCGCGCAACCGCCTGATGCAGACGAGCTCGGGCGCACCCGTGACGGTCGCCGGTGTCGAGGTCGCGCAGGACGACTTCGTGATCGCCGACCGCTGCGGCACGGTCTTCGTGCCGGCCGCGCGCATCGACGAGGTCCTCGACATCGCCGAGCGAACGGCCGCGAAGCAGGCCGGCATGGTGTCGCGCATCCGCGCCGGCCAGTCGGTGGCCGAGGCCATGCACGACAGGCACTTCGCGGCGGTGATGGAAGAACGCCGTCCCGCCGAAACGCGATAGGCCGGTCCGCATCGATCCTTCCCGAGGTACTTCATGAAGAAACTCGCAAGCCTCCTGGCCGTCGCGCTCGCGCTGGGCATCGCGGCCGAAGCACCGGCCCAGACCCTCGATCGCATCCGCGCCACCGGCGTCGTCACGCTCGGCGTGCGCGACAGCTCGCTGCCGATGTCCTATGTGCTGGGCAGCGACCAGGCCGTGGGCTTCCAGGTCGACATCTGCCAGCGGATCGTCGCCGCGATCAAGAGGCAGTTGAACCTGCAGAAGCTCGAGGTCCGCTACCAGGTCGTCACTTCGCAGAACCGCGTGCCGCTGGTCAGGAACGGCGCGGTCGACCTCGAGTGCGGCTCCACCACCAACAACCAGGCCCGCCAGCAGGACGTCGCGTTCACGCTCACCACCTACATCGAGGAGGTGCGCATGGCGGTGCGGGCCAACTCGGGCATCCGCTCGATCAGGGACCTCGAGGGCCGGACCGTGGTCGCGACCACGGGCACGACCTCGGTCCAGCACCTGCGGCGCAACAGCCGCGCCACCGGTCTGAAGTTCAACGAGATCCTCGGCAAGGACCACGCCGAGAGCTTCCTGATCCTCGAATCGGGCAAGGCCGACGCCTGGGTGATCGACGCCGGCCTGCTCAATGCGTCGATCGCGAACGCGCGGAACCCGGCCGACTTCGCCGTGGTGGGCGAGGTGCTCAACACCGAGCCGCTGGCGATCATGCTGAGCAAGGACGACGCGCCGCTCAAGGCGCTGGCCGACCAGACCCTGCGCGACATGATGCGTTCGGGCGAGATGAAGGCGCTGTGGAACAAGTGGTACGCCGAACCCATTCCACCGCGCAACGTGCGGCTGAACATGGCGCCGCCCGCCGCGCTGCAGAAGCTCTGGCAGGACCCGAACGACCTGCCGATGGAAAGCTACGCGGCCCCGCGATAGACCACGACACCCAGCGAGATCATCTTGACCCCTTCCAATTTCGACATCGGGCCCGTCCCGAAGCTCGCGCCCGAGGCGCTGACCGCCGCGCTGCGGGACGTGGTCACGCCGCACATCAGCGACAACCTGCAACGCATGTCGGGCATGCTCGGCCTGCGGCGCTTCAACCGCTCGCGCAAGCTCGTCGGCACCGCGTACACGATCAAGGCGCGGCCCGGCGACAACCTGCTCGTCTACCGCGCGCTCAAGGAGATCGAGCCGGGCCATGTGCTCGTGATCGATGGCGGCGGCGACCCGAACAACGCCCTGGTGGGCGAACTCATCATGCTGTACGCGATCCAGCGCGGCTGCGCGGGCTTCGTGATCGACGGCGCGATCCGCGACGTGCGCGCCTTCTTCGAGGCCGACTTCCCATGCCACGCACGCAGCAGCACGCATCGCGGGCCCTACAAGTTCGGCCCCGGCTCCATGAACCGCGACGTCTGCGTCGGCGGGCAGGTGGTGCATCCGGGCGACGTGGTGGTCGGCGACGAGGACGGCGTGGTCTGCTTCGATCCCGCGGACGGGGAGCGCCTGCTCGCGGCCGTCGCGCAGACCGCCCGGACCGAGGACGCGATCAAGGCGGAGATCGCCACCGGGCGCGTCGAACAGGGCTGGCTCGAGCGAACCCTGTCGGCCCACGGCCTCTGAATCCCGTCACCACACTCCCAGTGAAAGCCATTCCCATGCAACAAGAAGACAAGGACCTCGTGGCCCTGTTCGAAGGCCTCGACACCCCCGGCGTTTCGGACGCCATGGACAAGCTCGGCCTGCCGGGCCACTGCTTCGGCCTCGTGCCGCTGGCCGACTACGCCGGCGTGACCGTGGGGCCCGCCTTCACGGTGAAGTACGTCCCGGCCAGCACGCCCGCGGGCTCGGTCGGCGATTTCATCGACGAGGTGGCCGAGGGCGACGTGCTCGTGATCGACAACGGCGGCCGCACCGACTGCACGGTGTGGGGCGACATCATGACCCAGTACGCCGGCCAGCGGCGGATCGCCGCCACCGTGATCGACGGCGTCTGCCGCGACGTGTCGAAGGCATTGGACGACGGCTACCCGCTGTTCACGCGCGGGCGCTTCATGCGCACCGGCAAGGACCGCGTGCAGGTCGAGGGCGTGAACGTCCCGGTGTCCATCGGCCAGGCCCGCGTGGCCGCGCGCGACATCGTGGTGGCGGACGCGAACGGCGTGCTGGTCGTGCCGCGCGCGCGGACCCGCGAGGTCGCGGAACTCGCGCGCGGGATCGAAGCGGCCGAGTCGCAGATCCGCGCCTGGATCGCCGAGGGCAAGACCCTGGGCGAAGCGCGCGCGGCGATGGGCTATCACACGCTGCAGCGCAAGGCACCATGAGCGGCGACACCGCGGCGGCGAGATTGAACGTCCACCTCGCGGCGGCGCAGCCCTCCGCGACCTACAGGATGATGGACCGGGTGGCGGCGCGCCGCGCGAGCGGCGCGCGCATCGTTTCGCTGTCGGCCGGCGAGCCCGACTTCGACACGCCCGCGCACATCGGCGACGCGGCGGTGGCGGCCATCCGGGGGGGCCACACGCGCTACACGCAGGTCGCGGGCCTGCGCGCGCTGCGCGAGACCGTCGCGGCCAAGTTCCGGCGCGAGAACGGCCTGGACGTCGGCTGGCAAGACACGATCGTCTGCTCGGGCGGCAAGCAGGTGATCTTCAACGCGCTCGCGGCGACCTTGAACCTCGGCGACGAGGTGATCGTGCCGGCGCCGTACTGGGTCAGCTACCCCGAGATCGTGCAACTGTGCGGCGCCCGGCCGGTCGTGGTCCCTTGCGGCGTCGCTTCCGGGTTCAAGCTCGGGCCCGAAGCGCTGGAAGCCGCGATCACGCCGCGCACCCGGTGGCTGATCCTCAACTCGCCGAGCAATCCGACGGGCGCCGTGTACACGCTCGTGGAACTGCGCGCGCTCGCCGAGGTGCTGCTGCGCCATCCCCAGGTGCTGGTGCTGGCCGACGACATCTACGAGCACCTGGTCTTCGACGGGCTGGCCTTCCACACGCTGGCCCAGGCCGAACCCCGCCTCGCCGCGCGCACGCTGACGATGAACGGCGTCTCGAAGGCCTATGCCATGACCGGCTGGCGCATCGGCTTCGGCACCGGCCCGCGCTGGCTGCTCGAAGCGATGGAAAAGCTGCAGGGCCAGCAGACCTCGGGCGCCAGTTCGATCTCGCAGCACGCGGCGATCGCCGCGCTCGACGGGCCGCAGGATTTCATCGCGCGATCGCGCGCGAGCTTCGAGCGGCGGCGCGACCTGCTGGTCGCGGCGCTGAACGCCACCCCAGGCTTGCGCTGCGATGCGCCCTCGGGCGCCTTCTATGCCTTCGTCGCGTGCGAGGAGCTGATCGGCCGGACGACGGCGGCCGGCACCCTGCTGGCCAGCGACGAGGATGTCGCGCTCGCGTTGCTGGAGGAGGCGGATGTCGGCGTGGTCCACGGCGCGGCTTTCGGGCTCTCGCCGTACTTCCGCATCGCCTACGCGCTCGACGAGGAGTCGCTGCGCATCGCCTGCGATCGCATCGAACGCTTCTGCCGCGCGCTGCGTTGAGCCGGATTCAGGGCAGCAGCCGGGCCTGCATCCACACCGCCATGCGGTCGAGCAGTTGCTCGATCACCAACTCGTCGGTCAGGCCCGATTTCTTCGGCACATGGAAGCCGTGGTCGGCCGCCGCGTATTCGTCGACGCTCGCCCAGTCACCGAGCGAGGCGACGACCTGCGCGAAGCAGGGCGGCTCCGCGAGCTTGTCCTGCGCGCCGTGCACGAACAGCATCGGCACGTCGACCTCGTGCAGGTGCGCCGCGCGATCGATCGAGGGCTTGCCGGCCGCATGCAGCGGGAAGCCGAGGAAGACCAGCCCGGCCACACCGGGCAGCAGGCCCAGCGCCTGGGCCTGCGACGTCATGCGTCCGCCGAAGGACTTGCCGCCCGCGAACAGCGGCAGGCCCTGGAAATGCGCCGCGGCACTGGCCACGGCCGCGCGCACCGCGGCATGCGCGAGCGGCGGCACGTCGGGCCGCTTCGAACCGCGCTCCATGTACGGGAACTGATAGCGCAGGCAGGCGATGCGGCGCTCGGCGAGGCCGCGTGCCACGGCCTCCATGAACGCATGCGTCATGCCCGCGCCCGCACCGTGCGCGAGCACCAGGGCGAAGCGCGCATCGTCGGCCGCATCGATCAGGCCCGACACGCGCAGCTCGGCGTCGACCTCGATCGCGATCTTTCTCGACGTGCTCATGCGGCGGCCTCGACGGGTGGGAGTCCGAACAAGCGCCGGCTGTTGGCGCTGCAGGCCGCGATGATCTCGGCGACATCGCGTTCGAGCAGTTCAGCCACGCCCGCGGCCACCCAAGGCAGGTACGCCGGTTCGTTCGGCTTGCCGCGCAGGCCCGCGTTCTTCGGCATCAGGTAGGGCGCATCGGTCTCGAGGTGCAGCCGGTCCAGCGGAATGGCCGGGATGGCCGCGCGCAAGGCCTGGCCGCGCTGCAGGTCCGTCACCCAGCCCGTGATGCCGATATCGAGGCCCATCGCGAGAAAGGCCTCGGCTTCGGCGCGGTCGCCGGTGAAGCAGTGCACCACGCCGTGCGCGCCATCGGCCACCACGGGCGCGAGCATGTCGTGGAAATCGGCGAAGGCATCGCGGCAGTGCAGGAACAGCGGCTTGCCTGTCCGCGCGGCCATCGAGAGCTGCCGGTCGAAGGCCGCGCGCTGCGCCTCGGGCGTCGAGAAGTTGCGGTTGTAGTCGAGGCCGCACTCGCCGACGGCCACGACCTCGGGGCAGGCCCAGAGTTCGGCGAGCCGGTCGAAGGTGGCGCCATCGAAGGTCTTCGCGTCATGCGGATG
Source organism: Variovorax sp. ISS6 (assembly GCF_056523145.1). Classification (NCBI taxonomy): domain Bacteria; kingdom Pseudomonadati; phylum Pseudomonadota; class Betaproteobacteria; order Burkholderiales; family Comamonadaceae; genus Variovorax; species Variovorax sp. ISS6. Next base: position 79,474 of record NZ_JAWRZC010000002.1, on the reverse strand, counting down.
CACGCCCGCGGTCGCGAAGACCAGGCCCCGATGCGCCCGCGCCAGCTCGAGCGCGCGCAGGCTCGAGGCGAGCGAGGTGCCCGTGGCCAGGATCTGCGCGACGCCCGCGGCCTTGGCGCGCGCCAGCAGCGGCGCGGTCATCGACGCCAACTGGCTCGAGTGGAAGTTGACGCCGATGTCGACGAGGAGAGGGGAGGCGGCTTGCGCTTCGATGCTCATGCATCGATGGTACGAGAACACCGCGCGATGCCGCGGCCCTCAGCTGCAGCTGTAGCTCGCCGCCGCGTTCACATCGCCCGAGCCCTTGTACTTCGGGTACTTGGGGTACTGGCAGGCCGGCATGCTGCGCGCCGTGCCGCCGCTGGTGAAGTTGTAGGTCAGCTGCGTGGGCGCGTCGTCGTTCTCCACCCAACCCATGATGGCCGAGGCCCAGTCCACTTCCTGCAGGCTGCCGCCCGCGCCATGCCCGCCGCCGGGAACGATGAAGAAGCGCGTCGCGCTGTTCGGATCGGCGAGCCCCAGCGACCTGGCGATGCCCGTCATGGTGGTCCAGTTGCGATAGTGGTCGTTCGGCGACAGCAGCGCGTCGCTGCCGGCGTGCCAGGAGATCAGCTTGCGGCCCGAGGCCACGTAGCTGGCGATGGCGGCCTTGTCGTGGTCGGCGCCGATGCGCGCCAGGCCTGCCCCGAGCATGTAGTAGTCGGTCTCGAGCTGGAAGCCCGCCTGCCTGGCCGGCGTGAGCCAGGCGGGGTCGCCGCTCGCGAGCAGCGCGAAGCCGCCGCCGAGTCCGCCCCAGCCGAGCCCGAGGCCGTTGCCCCACGAATAGCCCGAGAGCACGGTCGAGCCGTTCGAGAGCTTCAGCGGCGACAGGAAGGACTGGAGCGTGCCCACCTGCGCGGCGCTCAGGCAGAGGGCCGGATCGCTGCTCGCGCCCGCCATGCCACACTGCAGCACGGCCGGATCGAAGCTGCAGGCCTGCGGATTGCCGATCAGGTTGTCGCTGGCGCCGTCGAGCGCATCGCAGGCCGACAGTGCGGCCGCATAGGCCGCGCCGGTCTGCGCGGGGCTCAGCGCCGCGGGCGTGCCGGTCAGCGAGGCCGCGCGCAGCCAGGCGCTGGTCTGGCCCGCCATGTCCATGGTCTCGCAGCCGGAGACGATGCCATCGAACTCCTGCGGCCAGCGCTGCGCGGCGATGTAGGCATTGCGTCCGCCGTTGGAGCAGCCGTTGAAATAGCTGTGCGTCGGCGCCTTGCCGAAGAAGGCCTGGGCGACGGCCTTGCCGAAGCGCAGCGTGGTGCCCACCGCGGCATAGGCGTAGTCGGTCGCCGACTGCTGGCCCTCGGCCGTGCCGCTGGCCCAGACGCCGGGCGCCGCCTGCGCGGGCACGCTCGCGCGGTTGCCGCCGTTCGAGGCCGCGTACACCGCGCCCTTGATCGCGAGCGTGGGGTCGACCGCCGTCACCGCGCCGCCGCCGTCCTTGGTCACCGCCGAGGCGATGCGTCCGTCGAAACCGCCGCCACCCTGTTGCCAGTAGCGGCCGGTCCAGTTGTCGGGCACGTCGATCTCGATGTCGAGGAAGGGCGCGCGCGTGCCCAGCACCTGGCAGAAGCCCGAAGCGTTGACCGCCGCCTTGGCTTCGAAGCGCGCGGTCTGCGTGACCGTGACGCCCGCCAGCACCTGTCCCTTGAGGCCGTTGCAGGTGCTCTTGAGCTGCTCGACGCTGGGGCCCGACGGACCCGCGGGCGGCGGCGCGGCCGGTGCGGGCGCGGGCGCCGGAATCGGGAAGAAGCCGCTGCCGCCGCCACCTCCGCAGCCCTGCAGGGCCAGGCCGGCGGCCATCAGCAGGCCCGCCGACAGCAGGACACGGTTCACACACTTCTCGTCACGCATGGTTGTCTCCGATTTTTGATGGGGTGCCGGATGGCCGGCGGATCTCGCTCGATGGCTTCGTCGTCCGGCCGATGTGATCGAACAGAAAACCAACCGACCGGTCGGTTTGGAAGCCGCGCAAGGCTAACGCAGCAGTGCGGACACGGGCAAGCGGCAAGGGCTCGGGACTAACCCCTAAGATCGCGGACCGCGTGGCCTCGCGCGCAGCCCCTCATTGCCCTCCATGACCGTTGACACCGCTTCCTCCCGCCCCGGCGACCAGCGCAGCCTGATCGCCAGAGCCGCCGCCGAGCTGTTCGCCCGCAAGGGCTATGCGGCGACGTCGATGAACGAGATCGCCGAGGCCAGCCACCTGTCCAAGCCCGGCCTCTACCACCACTTCAAGGACAAGGCCGAGGTGTTGCTTCACATCGCCGACGGCCATGTGTCGCGCCTGGTCGACATCGTCACGGGCGTGGAAGCGCTGCAGCTCGCGCCCGACGAGCGGCTGCCCGAGCTGATCGAGGCCTTCATGGCCGAGTACGCCGAGGCGCAGCACGAGCACCGCGTGCTCACCGAGGACGTGCGCTTCCTGGCCCCCGAGGCGCAGGCACGCGTGCTCGACAAGGAGCGCACGGTGGTGCGGGTGTTCGCCGACGCCATCGCCGCCACGCGCCCGGATCTGCACGCCTCGCAGCTGCACAAGCTGCTGACGATGTTCCTGTTCGGCATGCTCAACTGGATGTTCACCTGGTTCAAGCCCGGGGGACGCTTCTCCTACGACCAGATGGCACCGATCGCGACGCAGCTGTTCCTCAACGGCATCACGGGGCTGGAGATCGCGCCGGCGAAGAAGGCGCCGAAGGCGCGCAAGCCGTGATCGGCTGATCGAACCCATCGCGCGCCTCTCCGTCATGGATCTTGCGAAGGCCGGGCCGCTCCATCGAGCTTGATACGGCCGCTCGCGAGCAGCGCGCGGTGGCGCGCGATCTCGGCGGCGACGGTGCGCTGCATTTCCACGGGATCGCCCGAGGCGGGCTCGAAGCCCCGCGCGACCAGGGGCTGGCGCAGCTTCGGACTGATCAGCGCGCGCTGCCAGGCCTGCGGGACTTCGCGCCGCGCCGCCACCGGCATGCCGGCGGGCAGCACCAGACCGATTCAGGAGTGGTTTTCATATGCTGCGGATATGGCCGCGTTCGCCTTCATCTTCCGGCACATCGGCGGATGGAGAGGGGCTCTGCCCCTCGCGCGGAATGCCCGTCACGGTGACAGGAGAAGGCGCGCGCGTGGCCCGCTTGAAGATCGATGGCGAAATCCCCGTGTGCTCCTTGAAGAAGCGCGAGAAGTTGCCTGGCGCCGAAAAACCCAGGTCGAGCGCAACGTCCGTGAGTTCGCCACCTTCGCTGACGCGACGCATCGCCTCCTCGACGCGCACGCCGCTCCAGAACACCTGCGGCGTCGTGTGCAACTGGTCGCGGAACAGCGCGAAGAAGTGCGCGCGCGACAGGCCCACCTTGGCAGCGATCTCGTCGATGGTCGTTTTCTCCGAGACGTGCGCGCGCATATGGGCGATGGCGGCCCGAAGGCGATGATCGAGCGTGACGCCGATGCCCGCCGCGACCGAAGGGGCCTCGCCGCCCGTCCTGGAGGCCGCGATGGCGGCTTCCAGCAGGCGCTCCACCTCCCTGTCGACCTGGTCGCGTCCGCTGCCGGCCGAGATCATCAGGTCCAGCACACGCCAGCATGAACGGCGCAGCGCATCGCCGATGGGCACCCGCGGCGAGGGAAAGCGAAAGCTGCGGTCCTTCGCCTGGCCGAGCTCGTCGAGCCACTCCTTCTTGATCATGAAGACGATGAACAGGCTCGATCCACTGTCGTCCAGGCGAACCATGTCGTGCGCCTCGAACGCGTTCACGCCCAGCGCCACGCTCTCGCTGTAGGGCACGGTTTGCGCACCGACATGCGCGCAGGCGCGCGCCCCGCCGAGCCAAAGGGCGAGCTGCGTTTCCGAGTGGGCGTGCGACACCAGATTGGCGCTCGCCTCCAGGACGATCGCCGTGCCGAACGCGCCTTCGTGAAGTGCATAGGCTTCCTGCATCTGTCTGCTTCATCGAGGTGGTTTGCGGCGATTGTTCCTTCCCGGCTCCGCGACCGGCACCGCGCCTCGGGTAAGTCCTTAGGAGGACACCAGACGATCCGATACGTCGCCGGATCGACCGATAAGCGGCGTGGGCCCGCAATTCCTAGAGTTGCCGCATCGCCACAACACAGGAGCAAAGCTTCATGCGAATCGCCACTTTCACGAGCGAAGGCCACCGCAAGGTCGGGCTCGTCTCCGCCGACGGGAAGACCGTCACCCCGCTGCAGCTCACGCAGGTCCAGGCCGACAGCGGCGTGCTGACGCTGATCCAGTCCCTTGCCGAAGGCGGCTCGCTCCCGGAGCGGGCCGGCCCGGCCGTCGACCTGGGCGAGGTGGTGCTCGATGCGCCGCTGCCCAGGCCCCGCCGCAACCTCTGGTGCGTGGGCCGCAACTACCATGCGCACGCCAAGGAACTGGCGGCCTCGGTGTTCAAGGACAACACGGCCAGGACCGACGAGTGGCCCATCGTCTTCACCAAGGTGCCCGAGTGCGTCGTGGGCCCGCACGACGACGTGCTCGTTCCTTCCGGGGTCTCCACCCAGATCGACTACGAAGCCGAACTGGCCGTCGTGATCGGCAAGGGCGGCAAGAACATCGCGCGCGCCGCTGCGATGTCGCATGTGTTCGGCTACACGGTCGTCAACGACGTGACCGCGCGCGATGTGCAGATGCGCCACGGCCAGTGGGACCTGGGCAAGTCTTTCGACACCTTCTGCCCGATGGGCCCGTGGATCGTCACCGCCGACGAGTTCGACGGCACCAGGACGCGCGTGCGCTGCTGGGTCAACGGGGAACTGCGCCAGGACGGTCCCACCGAGAACATGATCTTCGACATCCCCACGCTCATCGAGACCATCTCGCGCGGCATCACGCTCTACCCCGGCGACGTCATCGCGACCGGCACGCCGGCCGGCGTGGGCATGGGCATGAGTCCGCCGCGTTACCTGCGCGCCGGCGACGTGGTGCGCGTGGAGATCGACCGGCTCGGCGCCATCGAGAACAAGTTCGTCTGAAGGGCTGCGCATGACGACTCGAATTCTGAACGACCTGACCGTCGAGATCGACGGCACCGGCGAGGCACTGCTGTGCATCCACGGGCTCGGCGGCTCCTCGAACAACTGGACACCCCTGTTGCCGGTGCTCGGCGGCTTCCACTGCATCAGGCCCGATCTTCCAGGCAGCGCGAGGTCGCCGCTGCCGCAAGACGGCAAGGCGCTGTCGATCGAGCGCTACGTGGACGCGATGGTGCAGTTGCTCTCGGCGCTCGACATTGGATCGGTGCATGTCATGGCCCACTCGATGGGCACGATCGTCGCCCAACACCTGGCGCTTCGCCGTCCCGGCACGGTGAAATCGCTGGTGCTCCTCGGCCCGCTGGCCGCGCCTCCCGATGCCGCCCGCCCCAACATCGCGGCCCGTGCGAACGCGGCGCGAGGCGGCGTGGCCGCCATGCAGGAAATCGCCGATGCCATCGTGAAGGGTGCGACCAGCACGCAGACGAAGGAACAACAACCGGCGGTGCTCGCGCTGGTGCGGGAGAGCGTGATGCGCCAGTCGCCCGAGGGCTACGCGCAAAGCTGCACGGCGCTCGCCGATGCTCGGTCGGCCGCGCTCGAACGCCTGGATGTGCCCACCCTGCTGGTCACCGGCGATCAGGATGGCGTGGCGCCGCCGCACAACGTCCGCGCCATGCAGGAGCGCATCGCGGGCAGCCGCGTCGTCGTGCTCGACGGATGCGGCCACTGGACGACCTTCGAACAACCGCAGCGCTGCGCACGAGAAATCGACGCCTTCTACGCGGCACTGCGCTGAGACGGCGCCAGGCGCCATTCGACAACCCCATGGCCGGCAACGCATGCCGGAGGAGACAACGATGACCCGTATTGCATTCACCAACGTTCGCATCTTCGACGGCTCGGGCGAGGACCCGTACGCCGGCGACCTTCTCGTGGAGGGAAAGCGCATCGTCGAAGTGGCGCGCTTCCCCCAGCGAGTGAGCACCGATGACGCACGCGTGATCGACGGCAAAGGCCGCTTTCTGATGCCGGGCATGACCGAGGCCCACACGCATTTCTCGTGGAACGACCAGCCGTCCCTCGCTGCCATTCAGTTCATGCCGCCCGAGGAACACATGCTCTGGTGCGTGCGCGTGGCCAAGCGCTACCTCGACATGGGGTGGACCTCCGCGATCGGCGCGGCGGCAGCCAAGCCGCGGCTGGACGTGGTCTTGCGCAACGCCATCGACGCGGGCGAGTTCCCCGGCCCGCGCTATCTGGCCGGCAGCCAGGAGATCACCACCATCGGCGCACTGGGCGACAACACGCTGCCGCACATGAAGTTCGAGGAACTGAGTTTCGGCAGCGTCTGCAGCGGCCCCGAGGAGATCCGCAAGTCGGCCCGTACCTTCATCAAGTACGGCGTGGACCACCTGAAGATCAATCTGTCGGGCGAGTACATCGCCGGCCTGCCCGCGGAGATGTCGCCGTTCGCCGAAGACGAGGTCGCCATGCTGGCGCAGGAAGCGAAGCGCTACGGCAAGCGCATGGCCGCGCATGCGCGCTCCAGCGAGTCGGTCAAGCAGTGCGTGCGCCACGGCATCGAGATGGTCTACCACGCCAGCTTCGCCGATTCGGAAGCGCTCGACATGCTCGAGGCGGCCAAGGACCGGCACTTCGTCGCGCCGGGCATCGGCTGGCTCATTCGCACGACCTACAACGCGGCCGAGTACGGCATCACGGAGGCGGTCGCCACGCAGATGGGCTACAAGCGCGAACTGGAGATCGCATCGGCGTCGCTGCGCGAGATGCACAAGCGCGGCATTCGCATCCTGCCGGGCGGCGACTACGGATTCGCGTGGATGCCGCACGGCACCAATGCCAACGACCTCCAGTACTTCGTCGACTACATCGGCATGACACCCAAGGAGGCGCTGATGGCTGCGACCCGGCTTGGCGGACAGATCATGCTGCGCCCCGACGAACTGGGACGCTTGAAGGCCGGCTTTCTCGCCGACATCGTCCTGGTGGACGGTGACCCGCTGCAGGACCTGTCGCTGCTGACGGACCCGGCCAGGGTGCAACTGGTGATGAAGGATGGCGTGATCCATAAGGACTGCGCAACCCCGGTACCGCCGCACGCGGCCTTGCACCTCGACGGCGGCGACACGCCATTGCAGGAGCAGGGCGTCAAGGAGGCGCTGGCCGAGATGCAGTGAGCTTGGCTTGCAAGCCCGCCCGTGATGAGCCGGCGTGCTGCCTCGATCGCGTTCCCGGCGGCCGCCGGGCCTCGGCCCGAAGCGGCCGACCCTTACACTGCCGCCCATGCGTACGCCGGGCGCCACCTCCACCCCGTCGGGCCAAGTGCCCGGACCCGCCGATTCCCATGCGCAGTTGGTCCGCGAACGCCTGCTGCGCCGCATGTTCGTGATGGGCCCGCCCACGGTGCTGACGGCGCTGGCCTCGGCGATCGCGATGGCCGGCGTGTTCTTCGGGATGACGCGCGGCTACGGCGCGCTGGCATGGGGCGTCGCGATCTGCACGCTGCTGTGCCTGCGGCTGGTGTTCATGCGCTGGAACGCGCGCCTCTATCCGGAGCCCGAGTTCACGCTGCGCCAGCCCGATGGCGCCTGGCGCTTCATGCTGCCGCTGGGTGCCTACATGTCGATGTGGACCCTGGCGCCCTGGGCGCTGATGCCGCCGGGCACCGAATCGCCGATGCGCATCCTGATCCTGCTGCTGGGCATGTTCGCGGTGCTGATGGGCTCGGTGCCGGTGATCGCCACCTGGCGCGCGATGGTGCCCGTGGTCACGATTCCGCTCACGCTGGGCGTGGTCACGCGCTTCGCCTGGATGGGCGGCACCGACGGCTGGTTCACCTGCGTGGTCGGGCTGCTGTTCGGCGGCTCGATGGCGCGCTATGCGCTGTCGCAGCACCAGCTGATCCGGCGCAGCCTGTCCGACCAGATCGACAAGGAGCTGCTGAGCGAGCAGCTGCTGCGCCAGTCCTTCGAGCTGCAGCGGCTCAACCGCGAGCGCAGCCGCTTCTTCGCCTCGGCCAGCCACGACCTGCGTCAGCCGGTGCATGCGCTGGCGCTGTTCTCGCGCTCGCTCGAGCGCGACCTGGCCGACCATCCGCTGGCGCCCGTGGCCGGCCGCGTGGTGCAGGCCACCGATGCGGTGAGCGGCCTGCTCAACGCGATGCTCGACATCTCGAAGATCGATGCCGGCACCGTGGTGCCGCAGCCGGTACGAATGGCGGTGGACCCGCTGTTCCTGCGGCTGTCGCAGATCTTCGAGCCGCGCACCCAGCAGGCGGGCTTGGCGCTGCGCTTCCACACCGCGCCCGAATGGCTGCAGACCGATGGCGACCTGCTGCTGCGCGTGCTGACCAACTTCGTCGACAACGCGCTCAAGTACACGCGCCAGGGCGGCATCCTCGTGAGCGCGCGGCCGCGCGGCGACCGCCTGCGGCTGGCCGTGTGGGACACCGGCCTGGGCATCGCGCCCGAGCACCTGCCGCATGTGTTCGACGAGTTCTACCAGGTCGACAACCCGCAGCGCGACGTCGCGCGCGGCCTGGGCATCGGGCTGGCGATCGTCAAGCGGCTGGTGGACCTGCTCGGCGGCGAGATCGGCGTGCGTTCGCGGCTCGGCCACGGCAGCGTGTTCTGGGTCGACCTGCCGCGCCGCCCGCCCGTGCCCGCCGCCTTGCCCGTCGCGCCCGCGGCCGTGCCCGATGCCGCGCAGGCCGACACCACCGAACCGCCGCTGGTGCCGCCGCGCGTGCTGCTGCTCGACGACGAGCAGCCGGTGGGCGAGGCGGTGCGCATGTGGCTCGCGCCCTACTGCGAGCGCATCGAGATCACCTGCCGGCTCGCCGATGCCAGCGCGCAGGTGCGCGCCACGCCCGACGGCTTCGACGCCTTCCTCATCGACTTCCGGCTCGCCGATCCGCAGGACGGCATCGAGGCGACCGCCGAACTGCGCCGGCTCGCAGGCCGCCGCGTGCCCACGATCCTGGTCACTGGCGATACCGATCCCGAGCGGGTGCGCGCGGCCTATGCCAGCGGGCTGGTCGTGATGTTCAAGCCGGTGCAGCCGGAGGTGCTGTTGCGCACGTTGCACCAGATCATTCGCGGGGAGCACAAGGAGCGGGGCTGAGAGGGCCCCGCGGTTCAGGTGTCCGCAGGCTCCACCGTCAGCTTGAAGCCCAGCGCCTTGATGACCTTGAACAAGGTATCGCTGCTGGGCGCTCTTTCTCCCGAAAGACTCTTGTACAGGCTCTCGCGGGACAGCCCCGTGTCCTTGGCGAGCTGGGCCATGCCGCGCGCACGCGCAATGGCGCCAAGTGCCCCTGCCAGTTCGGCCGGGTCGTTGTCATCCACGACCTGGCGCAGGTACTCCACCATGTCGGCCTCGCTGGCGAGGTAGTTGGCGATGTCAAAGGGACGGGTCTTGATCTTGCTCATTTCGCAACTCCAGAGCCATCTTCCTGGCTCGTTCAATGTCGCGCTGCTGGGTCGACTTGTCGCCACCACCCAGCATGACGATGATGGTCCCGGCCTGCTCGATGAAATACATCCGCCAACCGGGGCCGAAGAACTCACGCATTTCGAAAACGCCTTCACCGACGGGCGCGACGTCCCCCAGGTTCCCTCGGCGCGCCTTGTCGAGCCGACGAGCCAGCCGGATGCGCGTCATGCCATCCTTCAAACCCTCCAGCCACCCTGAAAACTCATCGGTTTCAATGACCGTGAACATGGCCTCATTGTAGCCGCAAGGCTACATATTCGCAAGGTCGCACCAGATCGTCGCTTGGATGCTTGCGAGGCTGCGCAGAAGCGGGTGCCACCCGAAAGGAATCGCCTCGTCAGGCCTTCGGCGCCTCGTCGCGCAACCGCCACCACAGCGTCGAACGGCTGATGCCGAGAATGACGCAGGCCTGGTCCTGGTCACCCTGGACCGACTGCAGCACATCGCGCACCCGTTGCCGCTCCGCGGCCGTGCGCGCGCCCTTGAGCAGGCGATTGCGCGCGGGCGCCGGACGCGCCTGCGTGCATTCCGCGAACACCTCGAGCAGCCGGGCGCGGTCCAGCCGGCCCTCGGGCGCCAGGTAGCCGTGGCAGGCCAGCAGGCGCTCGACGAGGTTCTCGAGTTCGCGCACATTGCCGGGCCAGCCGTAGCCCGCGGCCAGCTCCAGCAAGGCGGCGAGCCAGGCCGATGCCCGGTCCGCGGGCACACCCGCCGCGGGCGCGCGGCGCGCCATCAGGCCGGCGGCCAGGGACGCGATATCGGCACCGCGCTCGCGCAGCGGTGGCGTCTCGATGCGCAGCACCGCGAGCCGGTAGTACAGGTCACGCCGAAAGAGGCCACGCTCCACCTGGCCCGCCAGGTCGGCATGGGTGGCCGCGATCACGCGCAGGTCGACCGGCACCGCCGCGGTGGCGCCCACGCGCAGCACCTCCCGCTCCTGCAGCACGCGCAGCAACCGGGTCTGCAGCGCCAGGGGCATGTCCCCGATCTCGTCGAGGAACAGGGTGCCCGTGTGGGCGGCCTCGATCAGGCCGGTCTTGCCGCCGCGCCGCGCGCCGGTGAAGGCGCCTTCCTCGTGGCCGAACAGTTCGCTTTCGAGCAGGCTCTCTCCCAGCGCGGCGCAGTTCACGGCCAGGAAGGGCTGGGTGGCGCGCCGGCTCGCGCTGTGGATGCCCTGGGCCACCAGCTCCTTGCCGGTGCCGCTCTCGCCGACGATGAGTACGGTGGCGTCGCTGGCCGCGCACTGCCGCGCCAGCTCGCGCACGCGCCGTGCCGCGGCGCCGTCGCCCGCGAAGGCCTCGATCCGGTAGCGCGCGGGCGCGCCGCGTTGCCGCTGGTTGGCGCGCAGGTGGCGGTCGGCGCGCTGGATCGCGGCAGGGTCGCGGCACACCAGCAGCGCGCCGGTGACCTCGCCGTTCTCGACGATGGGCGCGCGCCGCACGACCAGCGTGCGCATGCCGATCTGCAGCACTTCCTCGACCGGGGCTTCGCCCAGGCGCAAGGTGGCGCCGAGGTCCAGCACGGGCTCCACCTCGCTCAGCACGCGGCCGACGAGCTGCGCCACGGAAGCGCCGAGCAGTTGCGCCATGGCGGGGTTCAGGGCCTCGATGCGCTGGCGCAGGTCGACCGCGACCACGCCGTCCTGCAACTGGCCGAGGATGGTGCCGAGCCGTTCGCGGCGCGCGCGCTCGGCATGGCCGTGGCGTGCCAGGTGGAGGGCGTCCTGCAGCGCCTGGCGCACCGCATCCTCGGAGTACATCAGCACGCTGGCGATGCCGGCCTGCTCGGCCAGGTCGGCCACCAGCCCGGGCGACACCACGGCCTCGATGCCGGCGGCGCGCAGGGCCTCCACGCAGGCCGGCGCGTCCTCCGCGCCGCGGTAGCTGAACTGCGCGATGCCCATGCCGAACAGCGCGTCGAGCTGCGCGAGGTGCTCCGACGGACCGTCGAACGACACCAGACCTACCCGGGGCGAGAGGGCGCGCGCCGCGGCCAGCGCGCGCATCAGGTCGAAGCCGCGCACCTCCACGATGGCCACCGGAATGTCCAGGTGCCGGCGCAGCCATTCGCCGCTGGCGCCCGCGGCCACCACCGCGTCGACGGGGCGCCGGGCATGCAGCGCGCGCACGGCCGCCACGGCATCGTCGAAGGCCTGCCCGACCAGCTCGACCTCCGCCTGCCCGGCCACCTCCGGTATCAGCCGCGCCAGCACGCGGCCCAGTCGGTGGCGGGCCACGGCCACGATGTGCAGCGGCCGCGGCGTGGTGGGGGAATGAGGGCTCGGAGCGGCGGGCAATGTATTCATTTCAATGGATTTCATTGTCTCATTCATGAAATCAAATTGAAATCCAGACCCGGGCGAGCGCCCGCCGAGGCAGCGCGAATTCCTTTCGAATCAATGACTTGGAAACGAGGGACGCACCCCTGGCACCGATGGCACAACGCTTGCGCAAACCCCGGCTTCCAGCCCAAAACCAAGGAGACCTCCCGTGCGCTTCCATCGCCTTTCCACCATCGCCTGCCTGACCGCCACCGCGCTGGCCTGTGCCTTGCCGCTGGCCGCGCAGGCCCAGGCCTGGCCCGCCAAGTCCATCCGCTTCGTCGTGCCATTCGCGGCGGGCGGCGCCAACGACCTGCTGGCGCGCTCGGCGGCCGAAGGGGCGGCCAAGGTGCTGGGCCAGCCGGTCATCATCGACAACCGTCCCGGCGCGGGCGGCTCGCTCGGCGCCGACCTGGTGGCGCGCAGCGCGCCCGACGGCTACACCTTCCTGATCAGCGCCGCGGGCGTGATCTCCAACAGCATGATCAAGAAGTCCCTGCCGTTCAAGGACGAGGACTTGGTGCCCGTGGTCATGATCGGCCTGGCGCCCTCGGTGATCGTGGTGCCCCAGTCGGCCCCGTACGACAACCTGCGCGACTTCGTCGAGGCCTCGAAGAAGGGCGCGGGCTTCAACTTCGCGACCGCGGGCACCGGCAGCACGCCGCACTTCGTGGCCGAGATGCTCAACGTGAAGTACGGCGCGAAGCTGCAGGCCGTGCCGTACAAGAGCGGCTCGGAGAGCACGACGGCCGTGCTGGGCGGGCAGGTCGAGGGCACCTCCGAGGCCAGCATCATCGCGTTGCCGCACATCCGGGGCGAGGGCAAGTTCAAGCCGCTGGCCACCACCTGGACCCAGCGCATCTCGGCCTACCCGCAACTGCCCACGGCCGTCGAGCAGGGCTTCCCCGAGCTGCAGATCGCGCACTGGGCCGGGCTGCATGCGCCGCGCGGCACGCCCAACGACATCCTGGACAAGCTCGCCGCGGCCGTCGACAAGGCCATGCGCGATCCCGCCACCGTGGCCAAGCTCCAGGGCCTGGGCATCGAGCCCGTGGGCGGCACGCGCCAGGAGTTCGTGAAGTTCACCGATGCCGAGCGCAAGCGCCTGGGCGAGATCGTCAAGGCGGCCCGGATGCAGGAGAAGTGAGCGCACCGCGGGCTCTCCTTCCTTTTTTTCCAGCCGATCCATGAATACCAAACAACAACTGCGCGCCCTGGCGCAGGCCCGCCGCGGCGTCATCGTTCCGGGCGCCTTCAATGCGCTGTCGGCCCGCATCGTCGAGGACCTGGGTTTCGAGGCGATCTACATCACCGGCGCCGGCGTCACCAACATGTGGTTCGGCCTGCCGGACCAGGGCTTCGTGGGCCTGGCCGAGATGGCCGACCACACGGCGCGCATCCGCGATGCGGTGCGCGTGCCGCTGATCGTCGATGCCGACACCGGCTTCGGCAACGCGCTCAACGTGCGCCATGCGGTGCGCACCCTCGAGCGCGCGGGCGCCGACTGCATCCAGCTCGAGGACCAGATCGCGCCCAAGCGCTGCGGCCACTTCGAGGGCAAGGCCGTCATCTCGACGGAGGAGGCCGTGAGCAAGATCAAGGCGGCCGTCGATGCGCGGCAGGACCCCGACCTGCTGATCCTGGCGCGCACCGACGCCTGTGCCGTGCTGGGCTTCGAAGCCGCGATCGAGCGCGCGCAGCAGTTCGCCGAGGCCGGCGCCGACATCCTGTTCGTCGAGGCGGTCACCAGCGCCGAGCAGATCCGCGCCTTGCCGCAGCGCCTCGACCGGCCGCAGCTCATGAACATGGTGATCGGCGGCAAGACGCCCGTCTTCGGCGCCGAGGACCTCGGCGGCATGGGCTATGGCCTCGTGCTGTACGCGAACGCCGCGCTGCAGGGCGCCGTGGTCGGCATGCAGAAGGCGCTCACGGTGCTGCGCGATGCGAGGCGGCTCGAGGAAGATCCCGCGCTGGTCGCACCGTTCGCCGAGCGCCAGCGGCTGGTGGGCAAGCCCGAATGGGATGCGCTCGAGCGACGCTACACATGAAAGGGGTGTTCGGGCGTTGAGGGGTGCGGACCCTTCATCGCTGCCCGGACGCGAACAGTTCCAGGTGCCCGCTGCGCAGCTGGAACTTCTGCACCTTGCCCGTCGGCGTCATCGGCAGCGCGTCGACGAAGCGGATCGACTTCGGCACCTCGAAGCGGCCCAGGCGCTCGCGGCAGAAGGCCAGCAGCTCGTCCTCGCCGCAGGCCTCGGCGGCGGGGCGCCGCACCACGAAGGCCGCGACCGCCTCGCCCCAGTGCGGATGCGGCAGGCCCACCACGGCCGCGGCGCCCACCGCGGGATGGGCCAGCAGCACCGCCTCGAGCTTGATGCTCGAGACGTTCTCGCCGCCGGACTTGATCATGTCCTTCTTGCGGTCGAGGAACAGCATCTGCCCGTCGGCCTCGAACATGCCGATGTCGCCCGTGTGGTGCCAGCCGAAGCGGCGCGCCGCGGCCGTCGCCTCGGGGTCCTTGAGGTAGCCGAGGAAGACGTTGGGACCGCGATGGACGATCTCGCCGATCTCGCCCGGTCCGAGCAGGCGGCCGTCATCGTCCATCACCGCGGTCTCGACGCCCGCCACCGACATGCCCCAGCAGTTGCCGTCCTTGCCGGGATGGTCGCTCGCGCGGTAGACCATGGTCGGCGGGTACATCTCGGTCTGGCCGGTGCCCAGGCGCACATCGGCGCACATCTCGCTGCGGATCTGCGCGAGCAGGTTCTTCGGTATCGGCGCCAGGCCGTACATGCACAGGCGCAGCGACGAGAGATCAGTGGCGGGGCGCCGCGGATGCTTCATCAGCGCGTCGTACATCATCGGCAGGCACGACAGCCAACTGATGCGCTCGCGCTCGATCGCCGCCAGCATGGCCGCGGGATCGAAGCCGCTGGCCAGCCAGATCGTGGCACCGGTTAGCAGCGCGCCCATGCTGATGGTGTGCTGCGCGCAATGGAACAGCGGCAGCACCGAGCCGACCACGTCGTGCTCGGTGGCCTCGAAGCTCTGCGCGCAGCTCAGCAGCGCGCCGTGCACCGAGCGGTGCGAATGCATCACGCCCTTCTGCTTGCCGGTGGTGCCGCTGGTGTACATGATCAGCGCGAGCTCGTCGTCGCCGCCCGGCGCGCCCAGCGGCTGCGTGGGCGCGCGCGAGGCCAGCGCGTCGAAGGGCAGGGTGCCCGCGGCGGCCGGCTGCGGGCCGCCGATCACCACCGTCAGCAGGCCCAGGCGCTCGATCAGCGCGCGCAGCGCCGGCACGGCGTAGAGCGCGGCGTCGATGAAGGCCCCCCCGACCTCGGCATGGCTCAGCACGTGCTCGATCGCTGCCGCGTCGAGCTGCACGTTGACCGGCACCCAGACATTGCCGGACTTGTGGATGGCCTGGATCGCGCTCAGGTGCTCGATCGAGTTGAGGCACAGGGTCGCGATGCGGTGGCCCGTGAATCCCTGGTCGCGCAGCGCCTCGCCGACGCGCTCGCTGCCCGCGTCGAGCTCGGCGAAGCTGATGCGGCGCTCGCCCTGGATCACGGCGGTCTTGCCGGGATGGCGGCGGGCGCCGCGGCGCACGATGTCGGCGAGGGACACGCGCGCGATGGCCGCGCGTTCGGGGTCGATGGTCTGCATGCGAGGGTCTCCTGAAGGGTGTCGAAGCGAAGAGGTCACGGTTCCACGAAGAAGTCGATCAGCGGCTCGACGCCCGGCGTCACGAGGTAGGGCGCGAAGTCGGTCACGCCGGCCTCGCGCAGCACCTGCTCGTCGAGCAGCAGCTGGCCCGTGAGCTCGCGGCTCGGCCGGGTCAGGATGTGCCAGGCGGCGTCGGCCATGACGGCCGGCACGCGTGCCTGGCCCGCCACCTCGGGCGCCGCGATGCGCAGCGCGCTGGTGGCGATCACGGTGCGCGGCCACAACGAATTGCTCGCGATACCGCGTTCGCGCAGCTCCTCGGCCAGGCCGCGGCTCAGCATGCTCATCGCGTATTTCGAGGTGGTGTAGGCCGCATGGCGCGCGAACCACTTGGGGTTCAGGTCCAGCGGCGGCGACAGGGTCAGGATGTGCGGATTGGCGGCCTTCTCGAGATGCGGCAGGCAGGCCTGCGCGCAGAGGTAGCTGCCGCGCGCATTGATCTCGAACATCAGGTCGTAGCGCTTCATCGGCGTGCGCTCCACCGTCTCGAGGTGGATCGCGCTGGCGTTGTTGACCAGGATGTCGATGCCGCCGAAGCGCGCCACGGCGGCATCGACGGCCGCGCGGACCTGCGCCTCGTCGCGCACGTCGACCACCACCGCGAGCGCCTGGCCGCCGGCCGCGACGATCTCCTCGGCGGCGCTGTGGATGGTGCCCGGCAGGCGCGGATCGGCCGTCGCCGTCTTGGCGGCGACCACGATGTTGGCGCCGTCGCGCGCGGCCCGCAAAGCGATGGCCTTGCCGATGCCGCGGCTCGCGCCGGTGACGAAGAGGGTCTTGGATCTGAGGGAAGGCATGAACGCTCCGGAATCGCGATCGCTCGATCGCGGGATGCGCAGGCTATGCGCGCCGGGCGGGGCGGCGCTTGCGCAGACTGGCTGGCATGGCGCCGCGCGGCAACTCAGCCAATCGACGCAAGGCGCGCCGGCACGCTGCGAGCGACGATCGGCGGGCCCACTTCCGGCGTCGAGCCCCGCACCCGATGATCACGCTCTACCACTGCGCGAATGCCCGTTCGTTCCGCGTTCTCTGGATGCTCGAGGAACTCGGCACGCCATACCGGCTGGAGATGCTGCCGTTTCCGCCGCGCGTGCTGCAGCGCGACTACCTAGCGATCCATCCGCAGGGCACGGTGCCGCTGCTGGTCGATGGCGAGATCCGCATGAACGAGTCGGTCGCGATCTGCCAGTACCTCGCCAGCCTGCATGCGCCGACGCCGCTGAACGTGGAGCGCGACGAGGCCGGCTATGCGCAGTACCTCAACTGGCTGCACTTCGGCGAGGCCTCGCTGACCTTTCCGCAGGCCCTGGTGCTGCGCTACGGAACGCTCGAGCCGCAGGAGCGCCGACTGCCCCAGGCCGCGCAGGACTACGCGCAGTTCTTCCACGGCCGCCTGCGGACGATCGAGCAGCTGCTGGAGACGCAGGACTTCGCCTGCGCCGGCCGCTTCACGGCCGCCGACATCTCGCTCGGCTATGCGCTGATGCTGGCGCGCGTGCTGGGGCTGCACGAGCGCTTCGGCCCGGCGGTGGGCGCGTACTGGTCGCGGCTGAGTGCGCGCGCGGGCTTCGAGCGCGCGATGGCGGTGCAGGAAGAGGCGGCCGCGCGGCTGGGGCTGCCATTGGTGCCGACCGCCGGCGTGGGCACCGGCAGGCGGCCACCGGCGCACGGCTGAAGCGCGGGCCGCTACAGCGAGAGCGTGCCCTCCACGCAGCTCACGCAGGCACCGCCCACGCGCACCTTGCCGTGGGCATCGACGCGCACCTTCACGCGCCCATCGCGTCCCACGCAGCGCCCCTGCGCGGCCACGTAGGCGGTGCCGTCGGACGGCAGCAGGCCGCGTTCCCACTGGAAGGCCGCCGCGCTGGCATTGCCGCTGCCGCAGACGGGGTCTTCCTCGACCCCGCTCGAGGGTGCGAAGGCCCGGACCTCCATCGCCACCTCGCCTTGCGCATAGCGGCCGTACACGATGAGGCCGGTGACGCCGAGGCGGCGCTCGAAGGCCGCGAGCCGCGCGAAGTCGGGCTGCAGGTCGATCACCGTGGCCGCGTCGGCCAGCGGCAGCACGACCCAGCGCGGGCCCACGTCCACGATGGCCGGCGCGGCCTCGGGATTCGGCTGGCGGCCCAGGATGCGTCCGAGCTCCGCGAGGTCGTCGGCCGCCAGCGGCGCCAGTTGCGCGGAGGGCAGGGCGAAGGCCAGTTCGCGGCCCTCGGGGCCGTCCTCCACCGTCACGTCGACGAGGCCCACGCCGCACTGCTGCACCAGCCGGCCGCCGTCGCGCAGCGTGCCGCGTTTGGCTTCGAGGAAGGCATGCGCGCTGCCCAGGGTCGGATGGCCGGCGAAGGGCAGCTCGTTGCGCGGCGTGAAGATGCGCAGGCGATAGTCGGCCTCGGGCACGGTGGGCGGCAGCACGAAGGTGGTTTCCGAGAGATTGGTCCAGCGCGCGATGGCCTGCATGGCCTCGGTGTCCAGGCCGTCGGCGTCGAACACCACGGCCACCGGATTGCCGGCCAGCGGTCGGGCGGTGAAGACGTCGACCACGGTGTAGCGATGGGGTTGTTTCATGCGGGGCTCCAGGGGATGTCGGTGCGTCAGGCAGTGTCGTGCATTCACTTCGCGGCGGCGTCCAGCACCGTCGAAAGGGCGGACAGCGCGGGCGCCAGGCGGTCCGGCGGCAGGTAGCCGAAGCCCAGGCGAAAGACGCGCTCGCTCTCGCCGAACCAGGCGCCCGAGGCCAGCTGCAGTTCGTGCCGCGGCAGCAGGTCCCAGAAGCGCGAGACGGCCGCGTCGTCGAAGCGATCGGCGCGCAGGCGCAGGCAGCACAGCGCGCCGCCGTCCGGGCGGATCCATTCGATGCGCTCGCGCTCGGCATCGCACCAGGCCGCCAGTGCCGCGAGGCCTTCGGCGAGCAGCCGGCGGCGCGGCGCGAGCACGGGCTCGCGATGGCGCAGCAGCGCGGTGGCCAGCGCCTCGTCGAGCACCGAGCCCGAGATCACGGTGTTCATCCTGGCCACGACCAGCCGCGCGCGCAGGTCCGCATCGGGCACCGTGAGCCAGCCGGTGCGCAGGCCCGGCGCGCCCAGCGCCTTCGACACCGAGGCACCCGTGACGATGCGCGGATGCAGCGCGGCCAGGCTTTCCGGCACGGCCTCGTCGCCGTAGCCGGCCTCGCGGTAGGTCTCGTCGACGAACAGGATGGCCTGCGGCGCCTGGCGCTGCAGCAGCGCGAGCAGTTGCTCGATGGCGGCGCGCGGCGTGCGCACCCCGCTGGGGTTCTGCGGCGAGGCGAGGCTCACCAGCCTCGTCTTCGGCGACAGGCTGGCAGCGATCGCGTCCAGGTCGAGCCGGTAGTCGTTCTCGAAGCGCAGCCCGACCTCGCGCACGGTGACGCCCGCGCCGCGCAGGCAGTCGCGGCTCGGCGGAAAGCAGGGCGTCACGAGCACCGCTTCGTCGCCGGGCCGGCAGACCTCGAAGGCCAGCAGGAACAGCCCGAGCGCCGTGCCCTGGGTGGTGACGATCTGCTCGGCGGGCACGCCGCAGGCCTTGGCGATCTCCTCGCGCAGTTCGACCGAGCCGGCGGAGCGGCCGTAGCCCAGCTTCAGGCCGCGCAGGGTCTCGAGGCCGGCCATGTCGAGCACGTCGCCGACCGTCAGGTCCTGCGAGGTGCTCTCGGCCAGGTTGAACGGCCGGTTCACGTCGAGCAGGGAAATGATCTCGTTGCAGGGAAAGCGGCCGCGCCACGCCGGCTGCGCCGCCGCGGGGGCTTCGTGTTCAAGCACTGTCATTCGTTTCCAGGTCGCCCGGGTGGGAGGGTCATTCAGAGCCCGGGGCGTGTCGGGCAGCAGGGAATACGGGCCATGCTAGTGATCGCCGGGCCATCGGAACAGCCACAATTTCCGTGAATTCGGACCAGTACAGTTCGCGTGCCTTCGGAAGCCGCTTCACCCACAATCGAGCCTCGTCATGCACGAGCCCCCCATGAACACAGGCACCCTTCGGCGCAACAGGCAAGCGGCCGGCAGCGTGCCCGCACCCCATCGCTACGAGCAGCTCGCGGAACTCATCGTCGACACGATCGACAACGGCACGCTCGCGCCCGGCGAGCGCCTGCCGTCGGTGCGCGCCGTCAGCGAGCAGCACGGCATCAGCATCTCGACGGTGCTGCAGGCCTACCGCCTGCTCGAAGACCGCGGCGTGCTGGTCGCGCGGCCGCAGTCGGGCTTCTACGTCGCCGCCACGCAGGGCGGAACGCTGGCGCTGCCCTCGGCCTCGCGCCTGCGTTCGAAGGCCTCGACCGTGTCGATCAGCGGCGCCGTCGCGGCCCTGCTCGAGCACGCCTCCAACCCGGCGCTCGTGCCGCTGGGCTGCGCGGTGCCCGACGCGGCCCTGCTGCGTTCCCACCGGCTCGACCTCGCGCTCGCGCGTGCCGCGCGCCAGCATGGCGATCGCCACAACGTCTACGGCACGCCGCGCGGCGACCCGCGGCTGCGCCGCGAGATCTCGCGGCGCGCAATGCGCATCGGGCATGCGCTCTCGCCCGACGACGTGGTCATCACCAACGGCTGCACCGAAGCCTTCACGCTCGCGCTGAGCGCCGTCGCCAGGCCCGGCGACACCATCGCGGTGGAGTCGCCCACCTACTTCGGCTTTCTCCACACGCTCGAGGTGCTCGGACTCAAGGTGCTGGAGCTGCCCACCGATCCCGTCGAGGGCATCCACATCGAGGCCTTCGCTCGGCTGCTCGATGCCGGCCCGGTGGCGGCCTGCCTGCTGTCGTCGAGCTTCAGCAATCCGCTGGGCGTGTCGATGCCCGATGCACGCAAGCGCGAGCTGCTGGCCTTGCTCGCGCGGCACGGCGTGCCGCTGATCGAGGACGATGTCTACGGCGACATCCACTTCGCGCGCGAGCGGCCCACGCCCTTCATCGCGCTCGACGGCGGCGCGAACACGCTCTACTGCAGCTCGTTCTCGAAGAGCCTCGCGCCCGGCTATCGCGTGGGCTGGATCGCGCCAGGCAAATACGCGCAGCAGGTGGTCGACCGCAAGCTGGCCTTCAGTCTCTGCAGCCCGGTGCTGCCGCAGGTCGCGCTCGCGGACTTTCTGGCCAGCGGCGCCTACGACGCGCACATGCGCCGGCTGCGCCGCCTGCTCGAAGAAAACCTGCGGCACCTGACCCGCGCCATCGAGGCCAGCTTTCCGGCCGAGACCCGCGTCAGCCGGCCCGCCGGGGGCTTCGCTCTGTGGGTCGAACTGCCGCGCGGCTTCGACTCGCGCGCGCTGTTCGACGCGGCGCTCGAGCTCGGCATCTGCTTCGCGCCGGGGGATGTCTTCTCGGCGAGCCGGCGCTTTCGCAACTGCCTGCGACTGAGCGCCGGCTGGAGCTGGAGCGAGCGGATCGAGGAGGGGGTTCGGCGGCTGGGGACACTGGCTCGCCGACAACACATCTGAAGGTCGGCGGCCCTCAGCCTCGACGCAGCAGATCGAGGCCGGAGAACGGACCGCGCCCTTGCTGCAGCCTGCCGCCGGTCGACAAGCCCCCGAGCTCGATCGACACCCAACCCACGGTGGCGATCATCGACGCCACCTGCGCATTCGCGTCCACGTGATCGCCCGACACGAAGATCACGCGTCGCCCGCCCTGCTGCTGCGGGTCTTCCGCGAGCAGTGCCGCCGGCAGCGTGTTGAAGGCCTTGACCAGCTTGGCGCCCGGAACGAGATCGGCCACGATCTCGCTCGAGCTGCGGCCACGAAGGTCGGCGACG
This sequence comes from Variovorax sp. ISS6, assembly GCF_056523145.1. Lineage (NCBI taxonomy): Bacteria > Pseudomonadati > Pseudomonadota > Betaproteobacteria > Burkholderiales > Comamonadaceae > Variovorax > Variovorax sp. ISS6. Next base: position 58,123 of record NZ_JAWRZC010000002.1, on the reverse strand, counting down.
ACGAGCTGGCCGTTCCTCTCCAGGTACGGGTTGCTGGTGTCGATGACGATTTTTCCGGCCAGCGATCCCAGGGTCGGCAGGGCCTCGGGAAGATGGCTCCATCGGAGTGCCAGGACCACCGCCGGTTCGGCGGCGGCCTCGGCTGCCGTGCCCGCGCGTGCCTTGGGGCCGAGCTGCTCGACGAAGTCGGCCAGCGAATCCGGCCCCCGGCTGTTGGCGAGGACGACCTCGTAGCCGGCCCGCGTGAACTGCGCCGCGAGCGCCTTTCCGATCCTGCCCGCTCCAATGATGCCGATCGCCATGGGTCCGTGTCCTTTCACTGTCGTGATTGAAACTGTCCGCGCGTCAAGGAATGAGAACGACCGAGCCCATGACTTCGCGCGCCGCGATCGCGCGGTGGGCCGCGGCGGCGTCCTTCAGCGGGTAGCTGCGATCGATGGCGGCGGTGATGCGGCCCGACCTGAACGCGTCGAACAGCGAGTCGGCGCCCGCCAGCAAGGCTTCGCGGGTCATCAGATAGTGGGAGGACGACAGCCCCGTGAGGAACAGCGAACCCTTGGCCATCAGGAGGCTGGCATCGACGGGCGGCGTCGGGCCCGAACTGAAACCGAAGCTCACCATCGATCCAAGCGGCCGCAGGCAATCGAGCGACGGCAGGAATGTCTTCCGGCCGACGCCGTCGTACACGACATCGACGCCCTGGCCCGCCGTCAATTCTAGCACCCGGGCCACGAAATCCTCCTCGCTGTAGTCGATGACCTCGTCGCAACCGTTGGCGCGGGCCACGGCCATCTTGCCGGCCGAACCGACCGTGCCGATCACGCGCGCGCCGAGCGACCTGGCCCATCGGCATGCGATATGCCCCACGCCGCCCGTGGCGCCGTGATAGAGGATCGTGTCGCCTGCCGCGATCGGCCGCGCCTTGAACAGCAGGCACCAGGCGGACAAGCCCTTGGACAGGATGGCGGCGACCTGCCGATCGTCGATGTCGTCGGGCACGGCGATGACATGGTCCGCCTGCACCAGGCACTCCTGCGCATAGGTTCCGCTGGCGCTGCGGTAGGCGACGCGGTCGCCCGGCGCGATGTCCGTGACTTCCGCGCCGACCGCGACGACCACGCCGACGCCCTCGGTGCCGGGCACGAACGGCATCGGCGCGGGAAGAACGCCCGCGCGCCGAAGGGTGTCGCTGAAATTGACGCCGATCGCGGTCTGCCTCACGCGCACCTGCGAGGGGCCAGGTTCGGCCGTGGGTACCTGCCCGAACTCGAGGACCTCGGGCCCCCCGGCCGCGCGAACGACGATGACTTGGTTCACTCTTTTTTCTCCCTGTGGCATTGCCCGGTGTGTGCGTCCATTCCGGTGATCGGGAGAGCGCACGAAGACAGCAGAAGCGGATCTTAGAATGATCATTCTAAAGATGCCGAAGCGGCCTTGCCGTGGCACTACCTTCGCCAGGGTTTCTCGCGGCTTCGTTCGCACAAGGATGGCCGGGCTTGCGACGGCTTCGCGGCAGCACCTCGCCGTCTAAGATGCCCGCGAGAAGCGCCGGCCCGCAGGCCTGGCGAAGCGGCATCGACCATCGCAGCCGGGTCTCCCGGGATCGTTCAAATGGCAGGAAAAAAAGTCATCCACCCCAATGAAGCCGAAGCCGGCCAGAACCGCCGCGCCCAGGTCCTGGAAGCCGCCGCGGTCTGCTTCAGCAAAAACGGCTTCCACGGCACGAGCATCCAGAAGATCTCCGAAGCCGCCGGCATGAGCCCGGGCCACATCTATCACTACTTCCAGAACAAGGAAGCCATCATTCATGCGTTGATCCAGCAGAACCTGGGACGTGCCTTCGAGCACCTGTCCCATATCGAGGAGCGCAGCCGGGTCGCGGGCCCCGCCGATGCGCTGGTCGAGGAGATGAGCCATGCGGTGCGCACGCGCACCGATCCCCGGCACGTGCCCCTCGAGCTCGAGATCCTGGCCGAGTCCGCCCGGAACAGGAGCGTGGCGAAGTTCTTCCAGCGCGCCGATCGGGCGATCTACGAAAAGATCGAAGGCGTCGTCAAGGCGATCCCGTCGTCGCGCGGCCTCTCTCCGGCGGAACTGCAAGCGACGATCGACGTGATCGTCGCCATGTCCGACGGGCTGGTGTTCCGGGCCGTCGGGAATCCGAAGATGGACAAGGAGGAGGTCGGGAAGGTCATGCAAAGGGTCGTGCGGTTCCTGGTGCAGAACGAGACCTCTTGACGCCTGTCGGCGTGATCTGCGGGCGTGCCAGTTAAAGGGTTGAAGCCACCCCTGTTAATACTGTACAAACATACAGCATTCGCGATGAATGGGTCACGCGAATGTCGCCCTCGAGGCAGTCTCAACAGAGGTGAACAGCTATGAGTACCCCCGCATATGACATCGCCTACACGGCACCTTTCACGGGTGCGGTCGTGCGCACCGGCGAAGCCAAATTTGCCGAGAAAGTCAGCGTCAAGGATTTCGGAGCCATCGGCGATGGCAGCACCGATGACACTGCAAAGATTCAGGCCGCCATCAACTACCTGGGCACCGTGAGAGGCGGCGAACTTTACTTTCCGCCAGGCCGCTACAAGATCAGCGCACAGCTGACGGTTGGTTTCAGCGACATTCGCCTCATCGGCGCTGGTCGAGGCGACTTCCACTACACAGGAACGAGTCCGGTCGCCGCGACGGAGCTCATCTGGGCTGGCGCGGCCAGTGGCGTGATGGTCCGCTTCACGCCGGCAGGCTCCCAATGGTTGTCGGGCTGCGCTCTGGACGGGATCTACTTGAACGGAGGCGCGGGGGTCCAGCGTTGCCTGGAGGTCTATTCGAGTTTCGGTGGCCGCTACATCGTGACCGGCCAAAGCTTTCTCCAGTCGCTGTTTTCGCTCGGCTGCTCGTCCAGCATCACGGAAACCGCGGACAGCATGCAGAACTACATCGAGGTTCGCGGCAGCGCTGCCGGCAATGCGGCGCTCCTGCAATTGACCGGCATCTCGAATGCGAACTCGTGCTTCAACCGCATCGGCATGGTGGATGGCAACTACGAGCATGGCACGGCGATCCAGCTGTACAACTGCGACAACAACGTGTTCGAGCACATCCGCCTCTATCGCCAACCGGGTGCCATGGGCGTGGGCATTGCATTCAACGGCGGCGTGTTCAACCAGGAGGCTCGATCGAACCTGATGATCGATTGCTCACCTGGCGAGGGAGGCGTGGTGGCAAATGGGACGGGGCCTGGCGTAGCGTCCGCGTCCAAGGACAACTACATCTTGCTGTACGACACGCCCAACGCCGCGCCTTTGCCGAGCTATGGCGTCGGTGCATCGCTCTGGTACGGGACTTTCGACAGCAAGTTTCCGTGCGTCATCGCACGTGCCAACTCAGGTGTGTACGGGGTGGGACCGGCCGACGTGTCCTTTCCTTCGGAGGTCCAGGATCTGCAGAACAGCTTCTCCTCCACCGCATTCACCGCACCCAAGCCCGGCAACTATCGGGTGAAGTGGACCCTTGCCCACACGGCGGGAGTCACGCCCAGAGACAAGTGGCTGATCAACATCGTCACGCCCTCCGAGACCGTGGGGTTCATCTATGCGGTGATCGACGCCCGCGACAACAGCGTTTCGAATGAGGCGCTGGTCAGCCTGCGTGCCGGCGAAACGGTTCGGCTGCGAATCTCCAGGGCGGATGGTTCCGGCGTATTTCCGGTGGTAACGGACAACACCTACAACCGCTTCGAAGTGAACTACGTGTCCCAGGGCTTCTGAGCGCGCAAAGGGCCTCACCACGCAGGCGCGCGGCGCCCTTCCTCGACCAGGAATTCCACCAGCGTCGGCAGCGAGGCCCCCATCGACCGACGGGGCTGCGTGCGCATCACATAGCCCCACGAGCCGGGCATGCGCAGGCCCGGCGTCAGCGCCACCAGCCGGCCGCGCGCCAGTTCCTCGTCGACCAGCGGCGCACGCCCCAGCGCGATGCCCACGCCCGCCGCGGCGGCCGCGACCACGGTGCTCAGGCCGCTGAGCACCAGCGGTTCCTGGCTCGCGCTCTCGGGCAGGCCCAATCGGGGACGCCAGGTGCGCCAGTCGGTCTCGGGGCTGTCGATATGCTTCTCCTCGAGCCAGCGGTGGCGCGCGAACACGCGCGGGTCGTCGCGCTCGCCGGGCTCGACCAGCGCGGGGCTGCACACCGGCACCACGGTCTCGGTCATCAGCGGGATGTCGCCGGGCGCCGCGAGGTGCGGGCCCAGCGCGCGCACGTGCAGGAACGCGAGATCGATGTCCTGCGCGTCCCAGGCGGGATCCTGGCTGGCGTGCAGGAACAGCTGGATGTCGATGTCGGGATGCAGCTCGATGAAGCGCCCGATCCGTGGCGCCAGCCACAGCGCCGCCAGCGACGGGTTGGCCGAGATGTTGAGGCTGTTGCGCCGCGTGCCATGGGCACCGGCGCGGGTGTTGCGGCATGCCGTTTCGAGCAGGGTCAAGGCCTGTTGCACCGACACCAGCAGCGCGGCGCCGGCCTCGGTGGTCCGCGCGCGACGCACCGTGCCGCCACGATGCAGCAGGGTCACGCCGAGGTCTTCCTCGAGCGCGCGCAGCTGGTGGCTGATGGCGCTCTTCGTGACATGGAGTTCGGAGGCGGCACGGCTCAGGCTGCCCAGGCGGGCGACGGCTTCGAAGGCGCGCAAGGCAGCCAGTGGTGGCATGGGGCGGGGTGGAGCGGCAAAGGGTGCAATCTATCTCAACCCAGGATTGAAAAACCATCGCTTTCGCCGCCCCGCGCGATGCATGACGATGACGGCCCGACAGGAAGAACTGATCGCACCACCATGTATTTCGATATTCGGCTTTGGCAATTGACAGCGGGCCTGCGCCTGCAGATGGCGGGCGGCATCCTGCTCGGCCTGCTGGCGCTGGCGGCCGGCATCGCGCGCTACGTGTTCCTCGGCCAGTTGCTGGCACGCGTGTTCGACGGCGCGCCCTACGGCGACTGGATCGCACCGGCCGCCTGCGTGGGCGCGATGGTGCTGCTGCGCGCGCTGTTCGACCATCTGCGCACGGTGCAGGCCAACCGCGCCTCGGCCGAGGTGCAGCAGGCGCTGCGCGCGCGGCTCTACGACCGCATCGTGGCACTGGGCCCGGCCTGGTTCGCCAACCAGCGCACCGGCGGCGTGATGTTGACGGTGGTCGATGGCGTGGAGCAGCTGCAGACCTTCTTCGGCCAGTACCTGCCGCAGGTCGTGATCGCGGCCGCGGCGCCGTTCGCCATCTTCGCGGTCATCGCCTTCTGGGACCTGCCGACCGCGCTCGTCTTCCTGGCCGCGGCACTGTTCGCGCTGTTCGGTCCCATGGCCGTCCACATGCTCGACAGCCGCGCGAGCCTGGCGCGCACGCGCTCGCTCAACGAATTCGGCGAGGAGTTCCTCGATGCGATGCAGGGCTTGCCCACGCTGAAGGCCTACGGCCAGGGCAAGGCCTGGGGCGAGCGGCTGGCGGCCCGCGCGCGCAAGCTCTCGGACAACACCTTCTGGGTGCTGTCGGTGAGCCTGCTGACGCGCGGCATCAGCGACCTCGGCGTCGCGCTGGGCGCGGCGCTGGCGCTCACGGTGGGCGCCTGGCGCGTGACGGCCGGCGACATGAGCGTGGAAGCCCTGCTGATCGTGCTGATGGCCGGCACCGAGATCTTCCGTCCGCTGCGCGAGCTGCGCTCCGTGCTGCACCGGGGCATGCTGGGGCAATCGGCCGCGGCGAGCATCCATGCGCTGATGGATGCAAAAGCGCCGACCGCTTCGCCTGAAACACGGTCGAACGCCGCCGGGCCCGCGTATCTCGCGCCCACCATCGAATTCGACGCCGTGGCCTTCTCCTATTCGCCGCAGCGCGCGGCCCACCAGGGCCTGTCGTTCCGCATCGCGGCCGGCGAGCGCGTGGGCATCGTGGGCCCGAGCGGGGCCGGCAAGTCCACCATCGTGCGGCTGCTGCTGCGCGAGTTCGTGCCGCAGTCGGGCACGGTGCGCGTGGGCGGCCACGACGTCAACGGCCTGGCCACGCAAACCCTGCTGGGCCACATGGCGCTGGTGAGCCAGGACATCACGCTGTTCCACGGCACGCTCGACGACAACCTGCGCCTGGGCCGGCCCGATGCCACCCACGAGCAGGTGCGCGCCGCGGCGCGGGCCGCCAACATCGACGACTTCATCATGGCGCTGCCGCAGGGCTACGCCACCCAGGTCGGCGAGCGCGGCCTGCAGCTCTCGGGCGGCCAGCGCCAGCGCGTGGCGATCGCGCGTGCCCTGCTGCGCGACGCGCCGATCCTGATCCTCGACGAGGCGCTGTCCTCGGTCGACACCGAGAACGAGGCGCTGATCCAGCAGGCGCTGGACCGCCTGATGGTCGGGCGCACCACGCTGATCCTCGCGCACCGGCTGGCCAGCATCATCGGCGCCGACCGCTGCCTGGTGCTCGATCAGGGGCGCGTGGTCGAGGAGGGCCGCCATGCGGTGCTGATGCAGCGGCAGGGCCTCTACCACCGCCTGATGCACGAGCAGGCCGTGGGCCTGGCCGGCGCGGCGCCCGCACCCGTCGAAGCGCAGGCCGCATCGGTGCGACGCATTGCCGCGGAAGAGGAGGGCGATCGCGGCCACGCGCTACGCCCGCTCGATGCCGACGCCGAGCAGGTCGGCTGGAAGGCCACGCTCGCCACGCTGCTGTCGGTGGTGCGGCCCTGGCGCGGCACGCTGATCGCCACCATCGTGTTGGGCGTGGCGCGTGTCGCGGCCTTCATCGGCGTCGGCGTGCTCAGCGCACTGGTGGTGGCCGCGATCCGCGACGGCCGCGACACCTCGGCGCTGATCGTCGGCCTGCTGGTCGCGGCGCCGCTGGCCGCGCTGTTCCACTGGCTCGAGTCGTGGCTGGCCCATGCCATGGCCTACCAGTTGCTGGCCGACATGCGCGTGAAGCTCTACGACAAGCTCGAGCGACTGGCGCCGGCCTACCTGCTGCAGCGCCGTTCGGGCGACCTGGTCGCGCTGGCCACGCACGACGTGGAGATGGTCGAGTACTTCTACGCCCACACCATCGCGCCGGCCATCGTCTCGGTGCTGGTGCCGCTGTCGGTGCTGGGTTTCCTCGCGCTCTACAGCTGGCCCGTGGCGCTGGCGCTGCTGCCGTTCCTCGCCTATGCGCTGGTGTCGCCGATCCGGGGCCGCCGCCAGGTCGATGCGCTCGGCGACCGCGCCCGCCATGCGCTGGGCGAGATGAGCGCCCATACCGCCGAGACCATCCAGGGCCTGGCCGACCTGACCGCCTTCCAGGCCACGGGCCGCCGCCGCGCGCAGTTCCTCGAGGTGGCGGACCGCAGCCGCGCGCGGCGCCTGGACATCCTGAACGACCTGTCGCGCCAGACCGCCTGGTTCGAGATCGCGATGGGCCTGGGCGGCCTGGCCGTGGCCGTGGTCGGCGCGCTGCAGGTCGCGAGCGGTGCCTTGCCGGCCGGCATGTTGCCGCTGCTGGTGCTGATCGCGCTCGCCACCTTCCTGCCGGTGTCGGAGATCTCGCAGGTCAGCCGCCAGCTGGCCGACACCATCGCGGCCACGCGCCGCCTGCACGTGGTCGAGAACGAGCCCGAGCCCGTGGTCGACGGCCCGCTGCCGCCGCCGGCCGCGGGCCGCGGCCTGTCGCTGGCCTTCGAGCGCGTCTGCTTCGCCTATCCGGGCAAGGCGCAGGACACCCTGCACGAGCTCGGCTTCGAGGTGCCGGCCGGCGCCACCGTGGCCGTGGTCGGCGCCTCGGGCGCCGGCAAGAGCACCGTGGCCAGCCTGCTGCTGCGCTTCTGGGATCCGCGCCAGGGCCGCGTGAAGCTCGACGGCGTGGACGTGCGCGAGCTGCGGCTCGACGGCCTGCGCGAACGCGTCGCGCTGGTGTCGCAGGACACCTACCTGTTCAACGACACGCTCGAGGCCAACATCCGCCTCGCGCGCCCCGATGCCAGCGGCGAGGAACTGGCGCTCGCGCTCGACCGCGCCGCGCTGACGGACTTCGTGCGCACGCTGCCCGAGGGCCTGGCCACGCGCGTCGGCGAACGCGGGATGCAGTTGTCGGGCGGCCAGCGCCAGCGCATCTCGATCGCGCGCGCCTTCCTCAAGAACGCGCCGGTGCTGATCCTCGACGAGGCCACCTCGCACCTGGACACGCTGTCGGAGCTGCAGGTGCGCGGCGCGCTCGATGCGCTGATGCGGCACCGGACCACGCTCGTGATCGCGCACCGGCTGTCGACCATCCGCGACGCCGACCTGATCCTGGTGCTGGAGCACGGCACGCTGGCGGAGGCCGGCACGCACGACGAGCTGCTGCGCCGGCAGGGGGTGTATGCGAAGCTGGCGAGCCACCAGGGCGCGAGTGCCGAACCATCGCAACGGGCGCGGGCATGAGGGTGCGCGGTCCGGCCCGCGGCGGGCTTCATAAGCCGCGCCTATCGCCCCATCCGATCAAACGATTGGCCTGAAATCGCGCGCTGCGAAACCATCTCCTCCGTGCAGCGATGTGCTGCCGCATCAACCAGGAGATGACTTTGACCAAGATTGTTTGCGTGCTCTACGACGACCCCGTGACGGGCTATCCCACCACCTACGCCCGCGACGACCTGCCGCACCTGGAGCGCTATCCCGACGGACAGACGCTGCCCACGCCGCGGCGCATCGACTTCCAGCCCGGCACCCTGCTGGGCAGCGTCTCGGGCGAGCTGGGCCTGCGCAAGTACCTCGAGGCCAACGGCCACCAGCTCGTGGTCACCTCGAGCAAGGACGGCGCGGACAGCGTGCTCGACCGCGAGCTGCACGACGCCGAGATCGTGATCTCGCAGCCCTTCTGGCCCGCCTACATGACGGCCGAGCGCATCGCGAAGGCACCCAAGCTCAAGATGATCGTGACCGCGGGCATCGGCTCCGACCATACCGACCTGCAGGCCGCGATCGACCGCGGCATCACAGTGGCCGAGGTCACCTACTGCAACAGCAACAGCGTGGCCGAGCACGTGGTGATGATGACGCTGGGCCTGGTGCGCAACTACATCCCTTCGTACAACTGGGTGGTCAAGGGCGGCTGGAACATCGCCGACTGCGTGGCGCGCTCCTACGACCTCGAGGGCATGCAGGTGGGCACGGTGGCCGCCGGGCGCATCGGGCTACGCGTGCTGCGGCTGCTCAAGCCCTTCGACGTGAAGCTGCACTACCTCGACCGCCACCGCCTGCCGGAATCGGTCGAGAAGGAACTCAACCTCACGCACCACACCAGCCTCGAGAGCCTGACCAAGGTCTGCGACGTGGTGACGCTGAACTGCCCGCTGCACCCGGAGACCGAGCACATGATCAATGCCGACAGCCTGAAGAAGTTCAAGCGCGGCGCCTACCTGATCAACACGGCGCGCGGCAAGCTGTGCGACCGCGACGCGATCGCCTCGGCGCTCGAGAGCGGCCAGCTCGCGGGCTATGCGGGCGACGTGTGGTTCCCGCAGCCCGCGCCGGCCGACCATCCGTGGCGCACGATGCCGCACCACGGCATGACGCCGCACATCTCGGGCACCAGCCTGTCGGCGCAGTCGCGCTATGCGGCCGGCACGCGCGAGATCCTCGAGTGCTACTTCGAGAACCGGCCGATCCGCAACGAGTACCTGATCGTGCAGGGCGGCCAGCTCGCGGGCGTGGGCGCGCATTCGTACAGCGCGGGCAATGCCACCGGCGGCTCGGAAGAAGCCGCGCGCTTCAAGAAGTAGCACCTCGTGCTCTCGACGACCGCGGCGCCTCGCAAGGAGGCAGGCGCGCCGCGGCGCGACCGGATCGCCAGCATCCTGCTGGCGGGCCTGGGCGCGTTCGTGGCGCTGGCAACGGTGGGCGCGCTGGCTGCGACCACGCACGACGCCTGGGTGATCGGTTCGTTCGGCGCCAGTTGCGTGCTGCTGTTCGGGTTTCCCGATGTGCCGTTCTCCCGTGCGAAGAACGTGATCGGCGGCCACCTGCTGTCCTCGGCGGTCGGCCTGCTGTTCCTGCACCTGCTGGGGCCGGGCTGGTGGGCCATGGCCGCGGCCGGCGCCTGCGCGGCGATGCTGATGATGGCCACCGACACGGTGCACCCGCCGGCCGGCAGCAACCCGGTCATCATCTTCCTGAGCCAGCCGGGCTGGGACTTCCTCGTGCTGCCGACCCTGGCCGGCGCCTGCGTGCTGGTGCTGCTGAGCCGGCTGTACCGCTTCGCGATCCGCTGCCGGGCCGCGAGACGGGCTGCGTGACCGCCTCGGGCGGCCGCCGCCCGAGGCAGTGTTTCGAAATGGAACAACCGGCCTTTTCACCGCGCGGACGCCGCACCCGATGTATTCTGGCAAGCACAACGCAATCCTGCGACAACGGCTCATCAGGAGACATCGGCATGCGCGACTACCTGCAGTTCTATATCGACGGCCATTGGGTCGACCCCGCCACGGCAAAGAGCATCGACGTGATCAACCCCGCGACCGAGAAGCCGGCCGGCCGCATCTCGATGGGTTCGGCCGCCGATGTCGATCGCGCGGTGCGCGCCGCTCGCGCCGCCTTCGGCGACTATTCGCGGACCAGCGTGCAGGAGCGCATCGCGCTGCTCGAGCGCATCGTGGCCGAATACAAGAAGCGCTATGCCGACATGGCGGCGGCCATCACCGAGGAGATGGGCGCGCCCGCCGCACTGGCCAGGGACGCCCAGGCCGCCATGGGCCTGGCGCACCTGCAGACCGCGCTCGAAGTCCTGAAGACCTACAGGTTCGACGAGGCGCGCGGCACCACCCTGCTGGTCAGGGAGCCGATCGGCGTGTGCGGCTTCATCACGCCCTGGAACTGGCCCGTCAACCAGATCGCCTGCAAGGTGGCGCCGGCGCTCGCGGTGGGCTGCACGATGGTGCTCAAGCCCTCGGAGATCGCGCCGTTCTCGGCGGTGATCTGGACCGAGATCCTGGATGCGGCCCAGGTGCCCGCCGGGGTCTTCAATCTCGTCAATGGCGACGGGCCGACCGTGGGCGCCGCGATCTCCAGCCATCCGGAAGTCGACATGGTGTCGTTCACGGGCTCCACGCGCGCCGGCATCGAGGTGGCGCGCAACGCGGCCCCCACCGTCAAGCGCGTGCACCAGGAGCTCGGCGGCAAGTCGCCGAACATCATCCTCGAGGACGCGGACTTCAAGCGCGCCGTGACGGCCGGCGTGCGCGGCGTGATGGGCAACTCGGGGCAGTCCTGCAATGCGCCCACGCGCATGCTGGTGCCCAATGCGCGCATGGCCGAGGCCCTGGCCATCGCGAAGGAAGCGGCGGAGGCCACCACGGTCGGCGATCCCGCCAGCGGCGCGGCCCTCGGCCCGGTGGTTTCGGCCGCGCAATGGGACAAGATCCAGACCTTGATCCAGAAGGGCATCGACGAAGGCGCCACGGTGGTGGCCGGCGGTCCCGGCAAGCCCGCGGGCCTGGAGACCGGCTACTACGTCAAGCCCACGGTGCTGGCCCAGGTGAACAACCAGATGACGGTGGCGCGCGAGGAGATCTTCGGCCCCGTGCTGACGATCCTCGGCTACGACACGGTCGAGCAGGCCATCGAGATCGGCAACGACACGCCCTACGGGCTCGCCGCTTACGTATCGGGCACGGACCCCGAAGCGACGCGAAAGGTCGCTGCGCGCCTGCGCGCCGGACAGGTGAACATCAACAGCGCGGCCCTGGACCTGAGCGCGCCGTTCGGCGGCTTCAAGCAGTCCGGCAACGGACGCGAATGGGGCGATCACGCGTTCGGCGAATTCCTCGAGGTCAAGGCCATGCTCGGCTTCGCGCCGAAGGCCGCGGCCTGAGCCTGCAGTACCCGGCACACCTGCCCGCGGCATCCACGTGCACAGGGCAGCGGGTGCTTCCCGCCGCGAAATCAAGGAGGAGGCCGAAGGCCGGGGACATTCGCGGAGGGAAGTACCCGCTGTCCTGTGCACGCGCCCCGAACAGCAGGCCGAACCTCACTGCCGTTCCTGAACGAACCCGATGGCGATCGCCACCTCCATCCGCCGCGGCGGCTTCTCGAACGGCGCGCCGGCCTGCGCCGCCCGCATGGCACTCTCGTCGAGCACCGGGTAACCGCTGCTCTTCGCCACCGCGAGCGAGCCCGACAGGATGTTGCCTTCCTCGGTCAGCGTGAAGCGGATCGTCGGCGCGCCGACATAGCCGGCCTCGCGCGCCTCGACCGGATAGACGAGCTTGCCCTGGATCGCCTTGCGCAGGCCCGCGAGGTACTTGCGCAGGGCATCGGCGCCGTCGTCGCGCGCGCGCACGGTCTGCTGCATGCGCTCTTCCTCGGCGGCATTCGCGACCGGCGGCGGCGCGGCCACGGGCGCCTGCGTCGGCGGCTCCGGCGGGGCGCGCACGGGTTCCTCGACGCGCGCCACCTGCACCGGGCTCGGTGCGGCCTGGCGCGGCGCCGGTGCCCGCTCGCGTGTCTCCTTGCGCGCCACCGGCTTCGGCTGCGGCGCCGCAGGAGGAGGCTCGGCCGGCCGCGCCACCTGCTGCTGCTCGACCTGGCGGTTGCTCACCATGCCCAGCAGGTCGACCACCAGCTGCTCGCGCGGTGGTGGCGACGCCTCGGGCCGCGCGCGCACCAGCCACGGCAGCACCAGCGCCGCGTGCAGCAGCACCGAGAGGCCGAGACCGATGGCGAACCTCATCGCGGCGCCGGCTCCGTCTGCACCGCCACCTTGGCGAAGCCCAGCTGCTTGAGCACATCGGCCACGTCGATGAAGCGCTGCAGCTGCACCGTGCGGTCGGCGCGCAGCAGGAAGGGCGTCTGCTTGTCCATCGCGGCGAGCCGGGTCTTGAGCGCGTCGGCATTCAGGGCCTCGCCGCCGAAGTGGATGGTGCCCGCCGCATCGATCACGATGGTCTGCGTCTGCGAGGTGTCCGAAGGGCTCGCGCTGGCCTGCGGCAGGTTGACCGGAATCCGCCCGCTCGCGATGAAGCTCGAGGTCGTCAGCACGATGGTGAGCAGCACCAGCATGATGTCGACGAAGGGGAGCATGTTCATGCTGTCAATCGGCTTTTCGGTCACGCGCGATCTCCCATTCGAGGATCAACACCTGCACCTTGCGCAGCAGCGTGTTGTAGAGCACCACCGACACCAGCGCCACCCCCAGGCCCACGGCCGTGGCCTTCAGCGCGAGCGCGAGGCCGACCATGATCTTCCCGGTGTCGATGGAGGCGTCCTGCCCCATGTTGTAGAAGGTCAGCATGATCCCGAACACCGTGCCCAGCAGGCCCAGGTAGGGCGCGTTGCTCGCCACCGAGGCGATGACGAAGAGCTTGCGCGTGAGCAGCAGCTCGAGCGACTTGATGTCGCGGATCGCGTGCGTGTCGACGCGGCTGTAGAGCCAGGCGCGTTCGATGCCGATCGCGACGACGAAGACGCTCAGCACCACCAGCAGTCCGATGACGCCGTAGTCGATGGCGCCGGCGAGCCAGTTCATGTTCATTCCGTGGTCCTCCTCGATGCTTCAGAACAGCACGCCGGCCTGCACCAGCACGCGCGTGCGGCCCTCGCGCGCGATCTCCTGCGGGCGTGACCCGATGGCGCGCGCGACCTGCAGCCGCCCGAACAGCGCGCCGTAGCGCGCCTGGTAGCCGATGCCCACGTCCGACAGGCGCACGCCGTTGCGCGTCGTGTAGTCGGCGTTCTGCAGCCAGGCGCGGCCGAGGTCGGCGAAGACGCCCACCGAATGCGTGAGCCCCTCGGGCGCCGGCAGCGCATAACGCACTTCGGCATTGAGCAGGTAGCCGTTGTCGCCGCTTACCCACTCGCGGTACGCCTTCACGCCGTTGGGGCCCGAGATGCTCATCTGCTCGCTGCCATCGAGGTTCTTGTTGCGCAGCGCCTTCTGCAGGCTCAGCGCGCTGCTCGCGGTCCAGCCCTTGGCGAATTCCACGTTGGCGGCGAGCCGCAGGTTCAGGTGCGCGAAGTCGCCGGCCGTGTTGGCGCCGGCCCGGTTGAGCGCCGCCTGCGCGGGGTTGTCGATGTCGAGGTGGCCGTAGCTGAATCCGGCGACGACGCTGGTGTAGCCCGGTCGGCCCAGCAGTTGGCCCCAGCGCTCGTGCTGCACGGCGAAGGTCGCGGCCCGGGTGGTCTTGCGGTCGACGCTCTCGACGGCACCCACCTCGTCGCGCAGATGGCGCTGCGCGAGGTTCAGGCTCAGCGACAGGTTCTGCTCGCGGCTGCGCAGCAGCGGATAGCTCAAGGTGGCTTCGACCGTGCGTGCCCGGCCCCTGGCCTCGAGGTCCTCGTAGTCGCCGCCCAGGTGGTAGGTGGTGCGCGCGGCGGCCAGTTCCAGGCGCAGGCCGCTCGCGGTCAGCGGAAAGCCGTAGGCCACGCGGCCGTTGTCGAGGCCGCCGCCCTCGGTGCCCATCAGGTTGAGGCTCAGCCGGTCGGCGATGCCGAAGGGCGAGTTGATGTCGAGCCCCGCGCTCAGGCGGTTCTTGCCCGTGTAGAGCGAGCCCTGGTTGTCGCCCAGTACATAGCCGCTGAAGCGCTTGCGCTCGCCCACCTCGACATCGAAGTCCGAGGTGCCCGGGGCTTCGCCGGGCGAGATCGTGAGGCGGGGCAGGGTGGCGCCGGGCATGTCGCCGACCAGCAGCATCGCGCGCTCGAGCTGCGCGCGCGAGACTGGCTGGCCCGCCTGCAAGGGCGCGAACGCATCGGCCACGGTCGTCTCGTGCACCAGCGAGCGGTTTTTGAGCGTGAGCTTGCCGTAGCTGCCGATCAGGACCCGGACCGTCAGCGTGCCGGCGCTCGCGTCCTGCCGCGGCACGTAGGCGCGCGCCACGAGGTAGCCGCGGTCGCGCAGCAGCGCCGTGATCCGGCCCGCGGCCTGCTCGATCTCGGCCATCGACAGCGCGCGGCCGCGGTAGGGATCGAGCGCGGCCCGCAGCTCGGCGGGCGGAATCTCGTCGGCGCCCTCGACCTTGAAGTCGCGCACCGTCAGCGTCTCGCCGGCCGGCAGGGCGAGCGGCCGCTCGGGCTGCTCCACGATCACCGGCGCGGGCGGTTGGCGCGGGGTGCCCAGCGGACGCGGCGGCTGGGCTTCGCGCAGCGCATCGCCGCTGCCGTAATTGGGGATGGGCGCCACCTGGGCATGGCCACTGGTGGCGAGCGAGCAGAGCACGGAGAAGGCGGCGAGCGCGGGATGCGCCCGGCGTGAGGACGAGACGGGACGAAGGGGGTTCATGTCGCAACGGGAACGAAAAGGAGAAGGGGGAGGCGGGACCGGCCATGCCGTCCCGCCGCGGGGCGGCGATGTCAGCGCGGCGGCGCCGCGGGCGCCTTGGCGCCTTCGTCCTCGAGTTCGAACACCTTGCCGTCGATCTCGATGCGTTCCACGTTGGCGGAGAAGCTGCGCCGATCGGCGAAGACGATGTTGTCGGCCAGTGCCGCGGCCCGTTGCGTGAATCCCGCTGTCGTCTGGGTCGCGGGGCGTTCCGGTTGGCGCTGGGCCTCCGAGGTTGCGGCGGCCGCGAGACGCGAACCCGTTTGCGCGCGTTCCTGCAGCGCCGCCGCGCGCGCGGCGGCTTGCGCGGCGGCGACGGCGGCCGCCTGCGCTTCGGCGGCGGCCTGTGCCGCGGCCTCGCTCGATGCTCGGGCGGCCGCCTCCGCCGCGGCTTGCGCTGCCGCGGCCGCGCGGGCCGCCGCCTCGGCCGCGGCCTGGGCCGCTGCTTCGGCCGCCGCATCGCGGTAGGTGCTGTTGGTGATGGTGCCCGAACCCGTGTTGTTCCCGATCAGGCGACCCGTGGTGTCGTTGCCGTGGATCACCGACCCGGTGGCGTGCGAGTTGTCGATGTCGCCGCCCTGCATGCGGCCCACCAGTCCGCCGGTGAAGTCGTAGTCGGCGCCGCCCGTCACGTTGCCGCTGGCACGCGAGTTGAGGATCGAGCCACCGTCCATCTGCCCGACCAGGCCACCGGCCGCGTAGGAGCCGAACACGTTGCCGCTCGAAAAGGAATCCGTGATGAGGCCCGCGTTGCCGCCGACCAGGCCGCCCGCGATCTCGCCCCTGACGTTGCCCGTGGCATGCGATCCGGAGATGGCGCCGCTGTTCGAACCGACCAGGCCGCCCACGCCCGCGCTGACCGGCCCGCCGTTGACGTCGCCCGTGGCATAGGAATTGGTGATGCTCGCATCGGGCCCTCCGTTGCTGCCGACCAGCCCGCCCGCCGAAGCACCCGAGGCCGTGACGGTGCCGCTGGCATGCGATCCCGAGATGGTGCTGCCGTTGTTCCAGCCGACCAGGCCTCCGATGTTCTGGGAAGCGTTGCTCGCGCCGCCTGTCACGTTGCCGCTGGCGTAGGAGTCGACGATGCGTGCCCCGCCGAGGTTCTGCCCGGCCAGGCCACCGACGTTGGAGTCGCCGCCCTTCACGTTGCCCGTGGCATGGCTGTTGGTCACCACCGCCGTGGCGCCGCTGTTGATGCCGACGAGGCCCCCGACCGAACTCGTGTTGTCCGACACCGACACGTTGCCCGTGGCGTGGGAGTCCTCGATCGCGCCGTTGAGATTGCCGCCGACCAGTCCGCCGATGTTTCCGTTGAGCAGGCCGGTGCTGGTGTCGGTGACCACCGAGACGTCTCCGGTGGCGCTGGAGCGAAGAATCTTGTAGGTCGCGCCGAAGTTCCTGCCCACCAGTCCGCCGATGTAGCTGAAGCCCCCCGCGTAGCGTGTCGATGCCGTCACGGCAGCGGTCGAGAAGGAGTCCGAGACGATGCCGTTGCCGACGATGAACTCCCCGGTTTCGAGGTTGAAGCCGCTCCCGTTGTAGCCCACCAGGCCACCCACGTTGACGACGCCCTGCACCTTTCCGGTGACGTAGGCGCGGCTGATGGCGCCGCCGAAGTTCTCCCCGACCAGTCCGCCGACCCGGCCATAGCCGCTGACGTCGACGCCGAGCAGGCCGATGTCGCGGATCGCGCTGCCGACCTGCGCCGTGCCGACCAGTCCGACCGGCGTCTGCAGATAGTCGTCGTGCACCGGCTCGATGATCCTCAGGTTGCTGATGGTGTGGCCCAGGCCCGCCAGCGTGCCCGACAGCGAAGACACGACGGCGCTGCCGTAGGTCTTGCCCGCCGCATCGAGATTGCCCGCGAGCGCATAGCGGCCCGCCGCCACACCGCCCGCATCGTCGATCTTCTCCAGGTCACTCATGCTGTGGATCAGCGTGTAGGCCTGCCCGTTCATCGCGAGCGTCGCGTCGGCACCGCTCAGCGTGACCGACGCGCCCTGGCCCCCATCGATGCGGTAGTCGCCGCCGTAGTTCAGCTTCAGCCCCGCGCGCGCACCCGTCGCCGCGATCGGCGCATCGATGCGCACGTCGTTGGCCGCGGTCAGCGTGAGCGCGGTGTTGGCCGACCAGTTCACGGCCTGTTCGATGTACAGATGGCCATCGGCGCCGTTCCCGCCCGTCGATGAGATCGCCACGTTGTTGCGGCCCAGTTGCCTGCCGAGCTGGGCACCGCTGATGTTCGCGCCAGCGCCGACGGTGAAGGCATCGGAAGCCAGCGTCCATGTGCCGGTGTCGCCGTTCGCGGCCTGGGTCGTGACAACGGCGTCGTCCGACACGCGCACGCTGCGGCCCGAGGTCTCGACGGTTCCGCCGCCGCCGGTCGCGGGCGAGGAGGCATCGAGCGTTCCGCCCACGTCGACCGTGCCGCCATCGGCGCGCAAGGCGATGCGGCCCTTGAGATCGTCCATCGTGCGCGCCTGCACGATGCCGGTGTTGTTGACCTGGCTGCCCAGCAGATCGTCGGCCGCCTTCGCTGTCAGGATCACCGTGCCGCCGTCGGCCTGGATCGCGCCCTTGTTCTCGACCAGCGCGCCGAGCGTGCCTTCGTCGATGCTGAGGCTCACCAGCGAATCGCCATTGAAGTTGAGGCTGATCTTCTCGCCGCTGCCCAGCGCCACCGTGCCCTTGGTGGCGACGATCACGCCCTGGTTCGACACCGAGCGCCCGAGCAGCGCTACATAGCCGCCCTGAGCCGCGGTGAGCGTGCCCATGTTGATGACCGAGCCGCTGCCGCCATTGCCGCGGAAAACGAAGCGCCCGGCATCGAAGTCCGCGTCGCTGATGTCCAGCGTGCTGGCCACGAGGCCGGCCGTGTTCACGCTGCTGCCACGGGTGAAAAGCACGCCATTGGAATTGACCAGGAAGACCTTGCCATTGGCATTGAGCGCGCCCTCGATCACGCTGCGTTCATTGCCCACGACGCGGTTGAGCGTGATCGCCGAGGCATTGGGCTGGTTGAAATTGACGGTTTCGCCGGCGGCGATGCCGAAGCCCTGCCAGTTGATGCTCGCGCGCTGCGTGCTCTGGTCGATCCGCGTCACGCTGCCAATCTGGCCGATGGTGGCACTGCCGCTGGTGACCGTGCCGCCCTGCGGCGCGGCCATTCCCGGGAATGAATAAGAACAAAGCAATGCGTAAATCGCCGCGCATACTTTCGAATTCAATTCGAAGTGGGGTCTTCTGGATTTTTTCGTGAGTCGCTTCATTCGTTCACCTGTCTCGTTATATTTCTGAGAGTATAGCGTCCGTGATTTTTTTGGCGCAATAGAACGTTTTTAGCTCGCATATGACATCAATTCGATGTTCATGCATTACTCGAATGCTATGCAACCTATATGCAGCTCTATATAGCGATAAAGACTCACGGACAACCATTCATTCAATTCTTCGAGGAGATAACGTGAAAAGACTTCCGGTCAAGAAAATTGCATTGAGCGTGTCGGCATCGGTGCTGATGCTGGGTACATCCGCCACCTGGGCGCAGTCGATCACCGTGGCGGTGGCCGCGAATTTCCAGGGCGCGATGGTCCAGCTCGTCAATGCCTTCGGTGCCTCGGGCCTGCCGTTCTCGGGCAGCAGCTTCACCGTGACCTATGGCGCGACGGGCGATTTCCAGACGGCGATCAACACCGCGCTGGCCGCGCCCGGCGGCACCACGCCCTACGACCTGTTCTTCGCGGCCGACGACACCACGCCGGCCGCCCTGCGCACCGGCCATCCCACCGTGGTGCAGGTGCCGTTCCGCTATGCCGAGGGCAAGTTGATCCTGTGGTCCAAGTACGGTCCGAACGTGAGCACCAGCGGTTCGAGCGGCTTCACCAATCCCGCGAGCTACGCCTACGCGAACGGCCAGGTCGCGATCGCCAACCCGGTCACCGCGCCGTACGGCACCGCCGCGCAGCAGGTGCTCAGCCGCGTCAACGCGATCACCTACCCGGGCGGTGCCTACGACGCCAAGTTCGCGCAGTACACGACCATCGGCACCACCTACACGGCGGTGAATGCGAGCACCAGCGCCACGACCTATCCCAATGTCGGCTTCGTCGCCAAGTCCCAGCTGTGCGACAGCAGCACCGGCGCCATCCGCACGCCGCTGACCGGCACCTACTTCGAGTACACGCCGGCCACGGTCAACGGCAACCCGCCGCATGACCGCCTGCTGCAGGACGCCGTGGCGATCCGCGGCCGCGCGGGCTCGACCAACGCCGCGGTCGACGCCTTCATCGCCTACGTGGGCAGCACGGCCGGTCGCGCGATCATCCTGAAGAACTGCTACATCTAGGGCAGGAGCATCGCCGGCGGTGTTCGATCGGGCATCGCTGTATTTTGTAAGATACAGCGATTGCCCCGATCCAGGCAGACGGATACCGCCGATGACCATGATGCTTCCCGAATTGCTCCGATCCGCCGTCACCGAGGCGGGGTTGCCGTTGGCGGCCCTGCGGCGCGCACGCTCGCTGTCGCAGCGCGCGGTCCGGCAGATCGCGTCCGGCATCCGGCCCGGCCCGGCATGACGCATGCGCAGGCCACGGCCCTGGCGGCGACGACGCTGCAGGCGCTGGAGATGGAGCGCAACTGGCATCCGGTCGCGATCCGCTTCGGCGAGGACACGCTCAAGACCGCCAGGGACGCATCCGACCCGGGCCGCGTGCTCGGCGAACAGGACATCTTCTTCATCGACATCGGCCCCGTGTGGGAAGGCCACGAGGGCGACGCCGGCGAGACCTTCGTGGTCGGCGGGGATCCCCAGATGGAGGACTGCGCGAGAACCGTGCGAGCGATCTGGCATGAAGTGGGTTCGCGCCTGCGCACCGAGGGCCTCGATGGCGAGACGCTGTATGCGTACGCGACGCAGCGTGCGCAGGCGAGGGGATGGCGCCTCAACCTGGGCCTCCACGGGCACCGTGTCGGCGACTTCCCGCCTGCGATTCCCGCGGCCGGGCGCGATCCGGGACTCTGGGTGCTGGAGATCCAGATCGCGCATCCGACGCGCCCGTTCGGCGCGTTCTACAAGGACCTGCTCATCGCGGACGAAGTGGTGCACGAAGCCATCTGCTAGCGCGGCCCGCCCGATGACGTCCACCCTTCCCACGCCCCCGAGGCGGCGACTCGAAGCCAGCGCGGACACGGTCCTGTCGCTGATCCAGGCGCAGGCCTTCGAACACGCGCTGCGGGCGTTGAATGCGGCGGTTCCGCACCGCTTCACCGCCATCTTCAAGCTGCAGGGCGACGAGGTCAGGAACGTGCTGCTGATCGACAAGCTCGGGCAGCCCCGGCCCGAACGCTTCGCCGTCTTCCCGCTCGCGGACAGCTTCTGCCGGTTCGTGCTGCGCGACGCCTTCCTTCATGTCGAGGACTCCACCCGGGAGGCCCTGCTGGACGGCAGTCCCTACCAGGGCGTGATCCGCGCCTACCACGCCGTCGCGTTGACGCTGCTCGATGCGCGGGTGGTCGGGACGCTGAGCCACTTCGACACCGTGCCGCGCAAGCTCGACGACGGGCATTTCGGCCTGCTCGTGCTGGCCGCCCGCGCGCTTCCCGAATACCTGGTGGATGCGGACATCTGGGACTGATTCAGCCGAAGGTGAAGGCGAAGGCCTCCACGCCCGGATCGAGGAACTCGATCTCGAAGCGCCGGTCGGCCACCGCGCCGCGCTGGCGCACCAGCTGGTAGAGACGCTGGCCGTCGACCACGCCTTTGCCCTGCGCGTCGATGTCGATGCCGTGGTCCTCGCCCGGCGGCTTGCCGTCGATGGTCACCTTGATGCGCACGGGATGTCCCGGCGCCGTCGATCCGAGCACCAGGTGCAGGTCGCGCGCATGGAAGCGGTAGGCGATGCGCCCCCGCGCCTTGTCGAGCACCGCGCTTTGCCCGCCCACGGTCCAGTTGCCGCCGAGCGCCCACTGGTTGGCCTCGAGCCGGGACGGCGCCGTGTAGGCGTGCGCCTTGCCACGGACCGGACCGCCGGGCGAGACGAAGTTCTCGGCGCGGTCGTAGCCGATGTAGGTCTCGGGCGATCTCGGGTTAGCGCTGTCCGCCGCGGCCTGCGCACCCTGCGCCTCGACCTGGACGAGGCCGCCCGGCATCGTGCCCCGGCCCGCTTCGGCCAGCAGCTGCCGGATCACCTGCTCCGACTCGTCGTAGGCACCTTCGCCGAAGTGGTGATGGCGGATGCGTCCCCGCGCGTCGATGAAGTAGTGCGCGGGCCAGTACTCGTTCTTGAAGGCGCGCCAGATCGCATAGTCGTTGTCGACCGCCACCGGGTAGTCGAGCTTCAGGTCCTTCACGGCCTTGCGCACATTGTCGAGCTTCTTCTCGAACGCGAACTCCGGTGCATGCACGCCGATCACCACCAGGCCCTCGTCCTTGTACTTCTCGGCCCAGGCGCGCACGTAGGGCAGGGCGCGCAGGCAGTTGATGCACGAGTAGGTCCAGAAGTCGACCAGCACCACCTTGCCGCGCAGGGCCTCCATGCTCAGCGGCGGCGAGTTGAGCCATTGCACGGCGCCGTCGAGCGAGGGGGCGGGACCTTCGGCCGGCAGCGCCGAGGCGGATGTGCCTTCGGCCCGCATCGCGGCGTTCGCGGCCATCATCGCGTTGGAGCCCGCCATCATCACGGTGGAATCGGGCCCGGTCGTCGCCAGCGGCGCTTCATCGCCGGACGGCGCGGCCTCCCTGGGCCGCACCCTGTCGATCAGCGCCTGCTCGACCGACGAGGTACCCGCCAGCGAGAGCTGCGCCAGCACACCGGTGTCCAGCCCCAGCGCGATCGCCGCCACGCCGCACAGCAGGGCCGCGCCGATGCCGCGGCGGATCCATTCGCCCGCGCCCAGCGACTGCTTCATGGCCTTGAACAGGCGACCGCCCGCCAGCAGCGCGCCGGCCAGCGAAGTGGCGGCGCCCGCCGCATAGGCCAGCAGCAGCAGCGAGGTCCGGACGCTGGCACCGCCGAGCGCGGCGCCGGTCAGCACCAGCCCGAGGATCGGGCCCGCGCAGGGCGCCCACAGCAGGCCCGTGGCGACGCCGAGCAGCAGGGAGGTGCCGAAGGCGGAGCGCGGCGCGCCGTCAGCGCCGGCCTCGGCCGAGGCGGACAGCCGCTCGCCCCAGCCCACGAGCGGCCGCGCGAGCCGCTCGGACAGCCCCGGCAGCAGCAGCGCCAGGCCGAACAGCGCCATCAGCACGATCGCGACCATGCGCCCGTACTGGTTCGCCTGCACGGCCCAGCCGCCGCCGACCGCGGCGAGCGAGGCCACGCCGGCGAAGGTCAGCGCCATGCCGATCAGCAGCGGCAGCCCGTTGCTCATGAACGGCCGGTCGCCGCGCGCGAACACGAAGGGCAGCACCGGCAGAATGCAGGGGCTCAGGATGGTCAGGACCCCGCCCAGGTAGGCGACGACGAACAGCAGCATGGTGGAGGGCCAGGGTGCGGGGAATCGGGATCAGGCGGCGCCGGGCGCGAACTTCATCGCCAGGCCGTTCATGCAATAGCGCAGGCCCGTGGGCTTGGGGCCATCGTCGAACACATGGCCCAGGTGGCCGCCGCAACGGCGGCAGTGCACCGAGGTGCGCGTCATGCCGAAGGAGCTGTCGCTCTTCTCGCCGACGGCATTCGGCAGCGGCTGCCAGAAGCTGGGCCACCCGGTCTTGCTGTCGAACTTCGTCTTCGAGGAGAAGAGCTCCAGCGCGCAGCCCGCGCAGGCGAAGCGGCCCTCCCGGTGTTCGTCGTTGAGCGGGCTGCTGTAGGGCCGCTCGGTCCCGTCCTGCCGCAGCACCGCGTACTGGTTCGGCGTGAGCAGCTTGCGCCATTCGGCGTCGGTTCGGGTGACCTCGAACTTGGCCGGTTCCGCGGCGTGCGTGGCGCCGGTGTGCCAGCCCCAGGCAGCGGCCACCGCGGCCGCCAGTGTCGAGGCCGAGGCCCCGAGGAAGAAACGACGATCCGGACGATGGGTCATGACAACTCCTGGACGATGAGCGGCGGATGCCGCCCTCGATATGTACTCGTGAATATAACGAAGCAGATGCGGGGCGCCAGGTTGGCGCAACGCCGCCGCTTCGAACGCTAGTTCGGTTGCCAGGGGCAAATGGTTACGCCCCCGGGCATCCACTTCGCCCGGCCGCCCGGGCCTACCCCTTGAGTTCTTCGCCGATCTGGCGCCGCATCTCGTCGGCCAGCGGATGCAGCACGTTCGCCTCGTTCGCCCCCACCACGCCATAGCCCAGCCCGCGGTCGGCCCAGGCATAGCCCGCGTGCGGGCCGTCGATCCGCTTCATGGTCGGCGTGTCCTGGTCGACGGCCATCGGCCGCACCATCAGCGCGAGCCGCGTGGCCCGCGCATCCTGGTAGATGAAGAGGCCGGCCGGGCCGTGCTCGGTCATGACCAGGCGGCCGCCCACGAAGCCGTAGCCCGCGGCCGCGAGATCGGGGATCGCGACCTGGCGTCCCAGGCGCGACGAGACCCAGCCGACGAGCTCCGCGCGCTGCGCGGGACCCATCTCCACGGGCCGGCTGGCGTCGGAGGCATAGGTCTCGTAGCCGCGCGCCGCTTCGCGCCCCAGCGCGAAGATGCCGCCGGCCTCGTTCGCCTGCACCCCGCGCAGCGACCATCCCGCGCCGCCGCCCACGCCGAGCGCGAGCACCAGCGCCGCGGCCATGCCCCACGGCCATCGGCGCGAAGGCGTGCGCCCGACATCGCGCGCCTGCCGGTCGTGCTCCGCCACCATGCGCGCGAGATTGAGCGACGGCGGCAGCGGCTCCTCGGCGATGGGCGCCAGCGCCTCGCGCAGTTCGCGCCGGTGCCGCGCATGGGCCTCGACCTCGCGTGCCGCCTCGGCATGCTGCCGCAGGTAGTCCTGCACCTGGGCATGGCGGCGCGGGTCGAGCACGCCGTCGACGTAGGCATGCAGGTCTTCTTCGAGGATGGGGCGGGCGTCGGGTGGATCGACGTTCATTTGAGTCTCCGCAGGTGGGGGCGTGCCGAATGCTCGGCATGCGACGGATCGGCCGGTGGCATGGCCTCGACGCCGTCGAGCATGCGATGCAGCCGCTGGCGCGCGCGGGCCAGGCGCGACATGACGGTGCCCACCGGAATGCCGAGCGCCGCGGCGGCTTCGGCATAGGACAGGTCCTCCACGGCGACCAGCAGCAGCACCGCGCGCTGGTCTTCCGAGAGTCCGTCGATCGCGCGCATCAGCTCGTGATGCCGCACGCGATGCTCCTGCTGCGCGGGCATGCCCAGCGCCTCTTCGTCGATCTTGTCGATCTCGTCGATGGCCAGGTGCAGGCCGCGGCGCGACTGCTGGCGCATGCGCTGCACCGCGAGGTTGTGCAGGATCGCGAAGACCCAGGACCGCGTGTCCTCGGCCTCGCGCCGCTGGGCCCAGCGCGCGATCACGCGCTCCAGGCAGTCCTGCACCAGTTCGTCGGCCGATTCGCGGTCCCGCAGCAGCGCGCGCGCATAGCGCCGCAGGGCGGGAATCATCGGCTCGACGAGCAGGATCAGGTCGCTCATGGATGCGCGTGGCGGTGGATCGCGAAAGGGCCCGGCGCCATCAGAGGTCCTGGACCTGCACCGGGGCCGCGGGCTTGCCGCCGACCTGCGGCGCGATCACCAGGTAGCGCCGAGTATCGCCCGCGGCGCCGTCCTTCACCTGCTGGCGGATCGGTCCGATGGCATTCACGATGGCGGCGCCCGCCGGGTTGGTCATGAAGCTGGCGAGCGGCTGCAGCGTGCCGCTGCCGTCGGGCTTGTCGGCCAGCGCGAGCACATAGGGCTGCTTCGGCTCCAGGCCGGTGGCCGAAGCCTGCAGCACCTGCAGCAGGCCCTGGTCGAAGAGGGCCACGCTGGTGGGCGCGCCAGCCGCGGCCGCCTGCCTGCGCGGCCCGGCCGCCACCAGCGAGAGGTGGGCGACCTGGCCCGCCAGTCCCGGCGGCTGCAGGCCCTGCATGCCGTCGCCCGCATCGGCCGGCACCGCGTTCGGCACATAGGCGATCGCCTGCGGCGCCTGGCCGATGGGCACGTTCGCGACCACGGTGTGGGTGGCCGTGTCGATCGCGGCCAGCGCATCGGCGTTCTCGAGTCCCACGTAGATGCGCTTGCCGTCGCCCGAGGGCCACACGCCGTGCGGCAGCTTGCCGACGGGAATGGTCGCGACCTGCGAGAAGTCGTCGGTGCGGAACACCTTGACCTGGTTGAGGCCGCCCACGGTCACGTAGGCGAAGCTGCCCTTGGCGGTGGTGGCGAAGTTCACGTGGTTGGTGATCGGCCCCGTGTCGAAGGCCTTGATCGGCGCGAACGGCGGCTTCGCATCGAACACCATCGTGCGGCCGATGTCCTTGAGCGTGAGCCAGACCTGCTTGCCGTCGGGCGTGGCGGCGATATTGGGGCAGAACGGGCTGTCCTGCTTCATGCGGCCCACGACCTGCTTGCTGGCCGTGTCGATCACCACGGTCTCGGGATTGAACGAGGAGCAGATGTAGCCGTACTTGCCGTCGGGCGAGAAGATCTGCATGCCCGGGCCGTTGGGCGTGGCGATGCGCGTCTTCTCCTCGAAGGTGGCGGCGTCGAGCACCGCCACATGGCTCTCGCCGCGCACCGTGACCCACACCTCCTTGCCGTCGGGCGTGTAGAAGGCCTCGTGCGGCGAGCGGCCCACGTAGGTGGTGTGCTTCACCGCATTGGTCGCGGTGTCGATGAAGCTCACCGAGTTCGAGCCGATCGACACCACCGCGAGCGTGCGGTGGTCGGGCGAGAAGCCCATGCCGTGCACCAGCACCTGGCCGCGGTACAGCGGACTGAAGTTGCCGGGCGCCGGATCGCCGAGGCGGATCACGCCCAGCAACCTGTTGTCGACGGGATCGGTGACCGACACCGTGTTGGAGAACTGCTCGGCCGCGTACACGCGGTCGCGGTGGCTCATGGGGATGTCGGCCTCGGCGGCGGCGCGCGGCGCCTGGCCGGCCTGCGCGCAGGCGGCCGAGGCCAGCAGCGCGAGGGCCGTCAGCCAGCGGGGGAAGCGGGGGGAGGGGCGGTTCTTCATGCGTGCTCCAGGAAAAAGATGGCGTGGGCCCGGCGTCCCTCAGGGACGAACGGGCTGCGTGGGTGCGGGCGTGGAAGGCGGCAGCGGCTGGTCGAGCGCCAGGCGCATGGCGGCGATCTCCTGCTGCTGCTCGACGATGATTTCCTGCGCGATGCGGCGCAGCTGCTCGTTGCCGCCGTGGCGCAGCTCGGCCTGCGCCATGTCGATCGCGCCCTGGTGGTGCGCGATCATCATCTCGGCGAAGTCGCGGTCGACGTTGCCCGAGGGCTTGATGTCCATGCCGGCCATCATCCGGGCCATGGCCGCGTCGTTCTCGGCGGCGAATCCCGCCTGCGCCGGATCGCGGGAGCTGCAGACGTCCATCAGCCGGGCCATCAGGCCGGCATCGCCCGCCATGCCGGGCGATGGCCCGCGCAGGGCGCCGAAGGCGGCCGCCGCGCCCGCGAGGGCCACGGCGCCGAGGGCCAGGACGCGGGCTCGCCGCGGGCGGAAGGAAGGGGTCGTCTGCATCGTTCGTCCTCGAAGAAGAGGGGCTGTTGCAGACGTAGACGCCGCCGCGCGCGGCTTATTCCATGCGATGCGATATTTCTTCGGGCCCGCCTTCGGCCATCTCCGACGCCACGCAGTGCGCCACGAAACGCTGCAGGTTGCCCGACAGCCGCTTGCGGGCGTGGTGCACGAGGTAGAAACGGCGCGCGAGTTTCGGCAGATCGGTCTTCAGCACGACCAGGCGGCCCAGCGTGACCAGGTCCTCGACCGCGCAGCGCGACAGGCAGGCCAGGCCCAGGCCCTCGACCGCGGCCTGCTTGATCGCCTCGGTGCTGCCGAACTGCATCTCCTCGCGCAGATGGTGCAGCTTCGGCAGCAGCGCCTGCTCGACGGTCTCGCGCGTGCCCGAGCCGACTTCGCGCAGCAGCCAGGACGCCTGGCGCAAGGCCTCGAGCGGCACGCCCGCGCCGCTCCCCGCGGGTGGCGGCGCGCTCGAGGGCGCGCAGACGATCACGAGCTCGTCCTCGAGCCAGGGTTGCACGCGCAGGTCCGGTTCGTGGCAGGGCCCTTCGATCAGGCCGATGTCCACGTCGAGCCGCGCCACGGCCGCCGCGACCTCGCGCGTGTTGCCGATCCGCACGTCCACGCTGACGGCCGGCCAGGTGCGCCGGTAGCTCGCCACCAGCGCGGGCAGCAGGTAGTTGCCGATCGTGGTGCTGGCGCCGACCCGCAGCCGGATCGCCGGTGCCTCCACGGTGCCGCCCACCGGCCCCATGCCGAACTGGGCCTCGATGTCCTGGACGTCGTCGAGCGCCGCCCGCGCGCGCGGCAGCAGTGCCCGCCCCACGTCGTTGAGCACCAGCCGCTTGCCGACCCGGTCGAACAGCCGGGAGGACAGCAGCCCCTCGAGTTCGTTGAGCGCGCCGCTGATGGCGGACTGGGACAGCGCGATGCGGGCCCCGGCCGCCGTCGTGGTGCCCGTTTCCGCGACGGCGATGAAGATCTGGAGTTGGCGCAAGGTCAGGCGCATGGGCCTCTTTATATCTGTTCGACAGATTGTTTATAGCGAAACTATCTGTTTGCCGGTTATGCAAGCGGCGGCCAAAGTTCGCTTCATGCCTCCCGAAGCCGACCTCCTGGCGCGTTCCGCCAGCACCGCATCTCCCCCGTCGCATTCCGCCGCGAGCACCGGCAGTCCGCCCTGGCGCGCCTGGCTGCCCGGCCTGGCGTTGACCGCCGCCATCGCGGCGCTCGCGATGCAACTGGGTCGGCAGGACTGGTTCCAGGCCCGCGGCATCAGCGCCCTCACGCTCGCGATCGTGCTGGGCATGCTGGTCGGCAACACGGTCTACGGGCGTGTCGCGCCTGTCGCCGCCGCCGGCGTGGGGCTCTCCAAGACCCGCCTGCTGCGGCTGGGCATCGTCCTGTACGGCGTGCGGCTGACCTTCCAGGACATCGGCAACGTGGGCTGGGCCGGCTTCGCGATCGACGCGCTGGTGCTGTGCAGCACCTTCGGCATCGCCTGCGTCCTCGGCACGCGCGTCTTCGGCCTCGACCCGAAGACCGCCATGCTGATCGGCGCCGGCAGCTCGATCTGCGGCGCCGCCGCGGTGATGGCCACCGAGCCCGTGGTGCGCGGGAAGGCGGAGCAGGTCGCCGTGGCCGTGGCGACGGTCGTCGTGTTCGGCACCGTGGCCATCTTCCTCTACCCGATGCTCTACCGGCTCGAAGCCGTGCATGCCCTGGTGCCGATGACGCAGTCCGGCTACGGGCTGTTCGTCGGCTCGACGGTCCACGAGGTGGCGCAGGTCGTGGCCGCCGGACGGGCCGTCGGCGAGCAGGCCGCCGACACGGCCGTGATCGCGAAGATGGTCCGCGTCATGATGCTGGCGCCGTTCCTCATCGTCCTCTCGGCGTGGCTCTCGCGCCGCCCGGGCGGGTCCGACATGGCCGGCACCCAGGGCACGAGCGGCATCGTCATTCCGTGGTTCGCGCTCGGCTTCGTCGCGGTGGCCGGTTTCAACTCGCTCGCGCTGCTGCCGCCCGCGGCCATCGACCGGATCGTCGACATCGACACGGTCCTGCTCTCGATGGCCATGGCCGGCCTCGGCCTCACGACCCACGTGTCGGCGATCCGCAAGGCGGGCGCCAGGCCCCTGGCGCTGGCGGCGCTCCTGTTCGCCTGGCTCGTGGTCGGCGGCCTCGCGATCAACGCGGGCGTGGCACGGCTCTGGAGCTGAGCCGCGGCGCGGCGCGCTTCCGAAGGCGCATCACAGGGGATAGCGTGGCGCGGCGTCCTTGACCGTCATCCACTGCCACTGGGTGAACTCCTCCCAGTTAGCGGGCCCGCCGATGCTGGTGCCGTTGCCCGAGGCGCCGACGCCACCGAAGGGATTGACCACCTCGTCGTTGACCGTCTGGTCGTTGATGTGCAGCAGGCCCACGCGCAGTTGCTCGCCGATCGCCATGGCCCGGCCCACCGATCTCGAGATGATGGCGGCCGAGAGCCCGAAGTCGGTCTGGTTCGCGAGCCGCACCGCTTCCTCGTCGCTGTCGAAGGGCGTGATCGAGGCGACCGGGCCGAAGATCTCCTCCTCGAACGCCGCCATGCCCGGCTTCACGCCCGACAGCACCGTGGCGCCGAAGAACAGCCCCTTCGCCTCGCCGCCCGCGGCGAGCTTCGCGCCCTGCGCGACCGAGCGATGGACGATGTCGCTCGCATGGTCCACCTGGCCCTGGTTGATCAGCGGGCCCATCGCGACCTGTCCGCTCGCGGGATCGCCGACCGGCAGGTTGTTCGCCTTCTCCGCCATGCGCCGGGTGAACTCGTCCGCGATCTTCGAATGAACGAGCACGCGCCCGGCCGACATGCAGATCTGCCCCTGGTGCAGGTAGACGCCCCAGGTCGTGTTCGCGATGGCGAGGTCCATGTCCGCGTCGTCGAGCACGATCAGCGAGTTCTTGCCGCCGAGCTCGAGCGACAGCTTCTTCAGGTGCTCGCCGGCCACCTTGCCGACGCGACGGCCGGCGGCGGTCGAACCGGTGAACTGGATCATCCCGACGTTCGGGTCCTTGCACAGCGCCTCGCCGGCATCGCCGCCACCGGGCAGCACGTGGAGCACGCCGGCGGGCAGGCCCGCGTCCTCGAACAGCCGGGCGATGCTGAAGCCGCCGCACACCGAGGTCCGCGGATCGGGCTTGAGCACCACCGCGTTGCCGACCGCGAGCGCCGGCGCCACGGCTCGCATGGCCAGATACAGCGGAAAGTTGAATGGCGAGATCACGCTCACCACGCCGATGGGACGGCGGCGCGCGATGCTGAGCCGCCCGGGCTCCGAAGGCAGCACCTGGCCCTGGGCCTGCGACGGCATCGCGCTGGCCTCGTGCAAGGCCTTGATGGTGACCGCGAGCTCGAACTCCGCCTTGGGCCGGATCGAGCCGCTCTCGCGCACCAGCCAGTCGACGATCTCCTCGCGGTTCGCGCCGGCGAGTTCGGCGGCCTTGCGCAGCACGGCCGCGCGCTGGTCGTAGGGCGTGGCGGCCCAGGCGGCCTGGGCCGCGCGTGCATCGGCGGATGCCGAGGCGATGTCGTCGGGCGATGCGATCGCCACGGCGCCGAGGGTGCGGCCGGTGGCCGGCTCGATCACGTCGCTCGATTTTCCGAGGGCCCGCCAGCCGCGGCTGAAGGCCTTGCTGTTCCAGGTCGTCGACGCCAGCCATGGGCCGGCGGCATCGGGGGTGGTGGTCATGGGGAAGGTCCTTCCTGGATGAGGATCGGGGATCGGGCAGGCGCCGGCAAGGCGACGCCTGGAAGAGGGTGCGTCAAATCATTGAGCAGCACCCCGAGCTTCGCTCTAGGAGATTCCCCCATACCGTCGGCCACCATATCTCTATATTCAAAAGAATATAGCGACGGCCGATTTCTTCAGCCGGTCGCGACGACGGGCCGCATCAGCCCGATGGCCTCGCGCGCCAGCGCATCGATCGAATCGGTCAGCACCACATCGAACTCGCCGCGCCGGGCCGCCGGCACGGCCAGCGGCAGCTCGGTGCAACCGAGCACCACCGCGCGGGCGCCTTGCCGCGCGAGCGCACGAATGCCTTCGGCCACGGGCGCGAAAGCCTCGTCGATGCGGTTGGCCTTCACGGCCGCGATCGCGGGCACGCACAGGCGCCGCACCTCCTCGGTGGAGGGTTCGATGGGCTGGTAGCCCGCGTCACGCAGGTGGCGCTGGTACAGCCCCATCGCGATGGTCGCGGGCGTGCCGAGGATGCCGACCTTGCCTTCGGTCACGCCCTGGCGGCGCAGGTCTGCCACCACGGCCTCGACGATATGCAGCAGCCGGGTCGGGCTCGCGGCCTGCAGCTGGTCGAACCACAGATGGGCGGTGTTGCACGGGATGGCGATGCAGTCGGCGCCTCCGGTCACCAGCGTGTCGATGCCGCGCAGCATGCCGGGCAGCGGGCTCGGCCCCTGGCCGAGGAAGGCCGAGGAGCGATCGGGAATGGCGGGGTCGTTGCACAACAGCACCGGGATGTGCTGCTGGTCGTTGTCGGCCGGCGTGAGCTGCACCATGCGCAGCGCGAAGGCGGCGCCGGCCAACGGGCCCATGCCGCCGAGCACGCCCAGCCGCCGCGGTGCGCTCATCACGTGGCGGCTCCGTCGCGCCAGGCCCGCGCGAGCCGGGCCGAGAGTTCGGCCGCCGCCTCGCAGGGATCGATCACGGGCACGCCCGCCGCGGCTTCGAGCGGGGCGCGCAGCTCGGCCATGCCGGCGCAGCCGAGCAGCACCACGTCGGCGCCATCCTCGTCGACCAGCAGGCGCGCCGCCGCGATCATCGGCGCCAGCGCATGGGCGGCGTCGCCCGACAGGTGCACCGGCAGGTCGAGCGGCCGTTCGGCCACGACGCGCTCGCGCACGCCCAGCGCCTCCCAGTAGCGCAGGTGGCGCGGGATGGCGGCACTCGCGATGGCGATCACGCCCACGCGCGCGCCGCGCGCCATGGCGGCACGCATGCCGGCCTCGCCCAGGCCGACGACCGGCCGCTCGCTGCGCGTGCGCGCGGCGGCGATGCCGGGGTCGCTGAAGCAGGCCAGCACGAAGGCATCGGCCTCGGCGGCATGCGCGGCCACATCGTCGGCCGCGAGGCGCGCGCCCAGCTCGAAGTCGTCCTGCGTGACGATGCCGGGCGGGCCGTCGTGCGCGGTGACGCAATCGAAGTCGCATTGCGCGGGCGGCACGGTGGCGCGGAAGGCGCGTGCCACGGCCTCGGTCACCGAGACGCTGCTGTTCGGGTTCAGCACGCGCACGCGCGGCAGGGTGGCGTGCGTGTTCATGCCTTGTCCTCCCCGAGGCCGATCAGCGCCTTCAGCACACGGCCGTGCGGGCGCTGCGCGGGCGCCACCGGGGCTCGGCGCGCGAGGTCCGGCGCGCCGCGGCGCAGGTACTGGCCGCTGCCGCGCTCGGCATGCAGCGCGCCATCCTCGATCACCACGCGCCCGCGGCTCACGACCACCTCGGGCCAGCCCTGGATGGTCCGGCCCTCGTAGGGCGTGTAGCCGGCGTTGTCGTGCAGCATCGCGGCGCTGATGGTGGTCTCGCGCTCGGCGTTCCACACCGCGATGTCGGCGTCGGCGCCCAGCGCGATCGCGCCCTTGCGCGGCGCCAGGCCGTAGAGCCGGGCGTGGTTGGTGGCGGTGAGCGCCACGAACTGGTGGATGTCGATGCGCCCCTTAAGGAAGCCTTCGCTGAACAGCAGCGGCAGGCGCAGCTCGATGCCGGGCACGCCGTTGGCCATTTCCTTGAAGGTGGTGGCGTCGCCCTTGGGCAGCTTGCCGGTCTCGTCGAAGCGGTAGGGCGCGTGGTCCGACGAGTAGGTGGCCAGGGTGCCGTCGATCAGGCCGCGCCAGATGGCTTCCTGCGCATCGGCATCGCGCGCGGGCGGCGAGCAGCAGAACATCGCGCCCTCGAGGCCCGGGCGGTCCATGTCGTCCGCCGTCAAGAACAGGTACTGCGGGCAGCTCTCGGCCAGCACGTTGGCACCCAGGGTCTGGGCCTGGCGGATCACTTCCACGGTGTCGCCGCCGGCCACGTGCACCAGCAGCAGCGGCACGTCGACCAGCCGCGCCAGCGCGATGGCGCGGTAGGCGGCCTCGGTCTCGGCCAGCGGGTCGTGCGCCACGCCATGGAACTTCGGCGCGGTGTGGCCGCGGTCGATCAGGCGCTGCGCGATCCAGCGGATCATGTCGTTGTTCTCGGCATGCACCATCACGAGTGCGCCCTCGGCCCGCGCCAGCGCGAGCACCTCGAGCAACTGGTAGTCCTCGAGCTTCATGCGGTCGTAGGTCATGTAGACCTTGAGCGAGGTGATGCCGTCGCGGATGGCCGCGGGCAGGTCGGTCGAGAGCGTGGCGTCGTCGGGGTTGGCCAGGATCAGGTGGAAGCCGTAGTCGATCACCGCCTTCTCGGCCGCGCGTTGGCTGTAGTCGGCCAGCACCTCGGGCACCGACATCTCGCGGTGCTGCGCCGCGAAGGGAAGGATGGTGGTGGTGCCGCCGAAAGCAGCCGACACGGTGGCCGAGTAGAAGTCGTCGGCGCACATCATGCCCATGCCCGAGCGCTGCTCGACGTGGCAATGGCTGTCGATGCCGCCCGGCAGCACCCAGCGGCCGGTGGCGTCCACGTCGCGGCGGCCCGGCGGCAGCGAGCCGCCGATGGCGGCGATGCGGCCGTCGCGCACGCCGAGGTCGCCCTCGACCACGCGGCCGTCGGTGACGATGCGCCCGCCGCGGATCGTGAGGTCGAAGGGTTCTTCGCCGATCAGCGAAGCGATGGTGGTGTCCATGAGGGGTTCCGTGCGCGCGTTCAGACCAGCGGCTCGCCCGCGCCCGTGCGCTCGACGATCAGGCGGTAGTGCTCGGGGCGGCGGTGCTTGGCGAAGTTGAACACGTGCTGGCGGAAGTACTCGCCCAGCGACATGTCGGCCTTCACGCAGATCACCTCGTCGTCTTCCGTGAGCGAGCGCGCCACGATCTCGCCCGTGGGCGCGACGATGGCCGAGCTGCCGATCATGTGGTGGCCGTCTTCCGAGCCGCACTTGGCGGCCGCCGCCACCCAGATGCCGTTCTGGTAGGCATTGGCCTGCAGCGACACCAGGTGCGTGGTGGTGCGCAGGTGCACCGGCTCGTTCCAGTGGATGTTGAGCGAGGGCGTGTTGTAGCCCAGCACCACCACCTCGGCGCTCTGCAGCGCCATCACGCGGTAGGTCTCGGGCCAGCGCCGGTCGTTGCACAGGCACATGCCGAAGCGCGTGCCCATGGTGTCGAAGACGCGGAAGCCCAGGTCGCCGACCTCGAAGAACTTCTTCTCCAGGTGCTGGAACGGCGCCTCGGGCTTGTGCTCGGAATGGCCGGGCAGGTGGATCTTGCGGTACTTGCCGACGATGGCGCCCGCGCGGTCCACGATGATCGCGGTGTTGTAGCGCGTGCCCTCGGGCGTCAGTTCGGCATAGCCGAGGTAGAAGCCCAGGCCGAGCTTCTTCGCCTCGTCGAACAGCGGCTGCACCTGCGCATTGGGCATGGCCGGCTCGAAGAAGCGGGCCTCGGCCTCGGCCTCATCCATCCAGTAGCGCGGAAAGAAGGTGGTGAGCGCGAGCTCGGGGAACACGACCATCTCGGCACCGCGACCCTTGGCGTCGCGCATCAGCTCGACCATGCGGCGCACGACCGCCTCGCGGGTGTCCGCCAGATGTACCGGGCCCATCTGGGCGACGGCCAGGCCCAGGGTACGTTTGCTTGTCATCATTGCTTCCTCAATCAGCGTTGGTGGTTGTAGTGGACAGGCGCCTCAGGCGGCCTTGGGGTTGGGTCGGCGCTGGCGTTTCTCCAGCCGCCCCAGCAGCACGACCAGCGGCCACAGCAGCGCGAGATAGATCAGCGCGGCCAGCACGATGGGCGTGGGGTTGTAGAGCATCGATTGCGCGGAGCGCGCGGCATACAGCATCTCGGGCACCGACACCACGCTGGCGATGGTGGTGAGCTTCACCACCTCGATCATGTTGCTCACGAGGTCGGGGAACACGTTGCGCACCGCCTGCGGGATCTCCACGAACAGCAGGCTGGCCGGGCGGCCCATGCCGGTGGACAGCGCGGCCTCGCGCTGGCCGCGCGGCACCGACTCCAGGCCCGCGCGCAGGATCTCGCCGAAGTAGCTCGAGTTGTTGAGCATGAAGCCCAGCGCCACGCAGGCCATCGGCGAGAGCTCCATGCCGAGGTAGGGCAGGCCGGTGTAGAGGAAGATCAGCAGCACCAGCGGCGGGAAGGCGCGGAAGAAGTCGATGTAGACCACGAGCAGCGCGCGCACCAGCCGGTTGCGGATCACGAAGCCGGCCAGCGCCAGCACCATGCCGGCCGCCAGCCCGAGCGGGATCACCCAGGCCGACAGCAGCAGCGTGTTGAGCAGGCCCTGCAGGATGTAGGGCCCGACCTCGCGCACCACGCCGAGGTTGAAGAAGTACTGGAGGATGAGTTCCATGGAGGGCTCCGTTCGGCGGCGTCAGTGGCGGCCCGCGCCGTGGCGCCGCTCGATGTAGCGCCCGGCGACCACCACGGGCAGGAAGATCACGAGGTAGCCCAGCGCGCCCATCATCAGCGGCGTGGGATTGCCCGCGAAGCTGGTGGCCGAGGTGGCCTGGTTCAGGATCTCGTTGAGCGCGGCCACCGAGCCGTAGGCCGTGCCCTTGGTGATGGCGATCACGCGGTTGGTCAGCGGCGCCACCATCAGCCGGCACGACTGCGGCAGCAGCACGTGCACCATGGCCTGCGTGTGGCTCAGGCCGGTGGAACGCGCGGCCTCCATCACGCCGCGCGGCTGCGACTCGATGCCGGCCCAGAACACTTCCTCCGAAAAGGCCGCGAGCACCAGCGTCAGGGCCAGCCAGGTCGAGGCGAAGGCGCCGAGCGACACGCCCAGGAAGGGCAGCGCGTAATAGAGCAGGATGATCAGCACCAGCGGCGGCAGCGCGCGCAGGATGTCGACCAGCGTCGACACCAGCAGCGGCAGCCCGCGCACCGGCAGGCTGCGCAGGTAGGCCAGCACGATGCCCAGCGCCAGGCCGGCGGCGATCACGGCCAGGCCCAGCTCGATCGTCACGCGCGCGCCGTCCAGCACCTGGGGCAGGTAGCGCGCGGCGATGTCGCCGTTGAAGAAGGTGAAGACGAGCTTGTCGAACTGCATGCGGCGCTTCCGGTCGGTCGCTCAGAGCGCGCGGCTGCCGATGCTGGCGATGAAGGCCGCGGTGCGCGCATGCACCGGCGCCTCGAACACCTGCGCGGGCGAGCCCTGCTCGACGATGACGCCGCCGTCCATGAACACCACGCGGTCGGACGCCGCCTTGGCGAAGCCCATCTCGTGCGTCACCACCACCATGGTCATGCCGTCGGCGCGCAGCTCGCGCATCACCTGCAGCACGCCGCCGACCATCTCGGGGTCGAGCGCGCTGGTCGGCTCGTCGAACAGCACCAGCGCGGGCTTCAGCGCGATCGAGCGCGCGATGCCCACGCGCTGCTGCTGGCCACCCGACAGCTGGGTGGGGCGCACGCGCGCCTTGTGTTCCATGCCGACGCGCGCGAGCGCCTCCATGGCGCTGTGCTCGGCCGCGTCGCGCGCCATCTTCTTGACCTTGCGCAGCGCCAGCGTCACGTTGCCCAGCACGTCGAGGTGCGGGTAGAGGTTGAAGGCCTGGAACACCATGCCCACGCGCTCGCGCAACCGGTTCAGGTTGGCGCCGCGCGCATAGATGTCATGTCCTTCCACGCGCACCTCGCCGCGGCTGGCGTCCTCCATGCGGTTGCAGCAGCGCAGCAGCGTGCTCTTGCCCGAGCCCGAGGGCCCGATCACCGAGACCAGCTCGCCCGCCTGCACGTCGAGGTCGATGCCGTTGAGCACGGGAACGCTGCCAAAGGATTTGTGCAGGTTGCGGACTTGCAGGAGCGGGGAAGACGTCACGGCGATGCTCGGCTTGTGGGGGACTGGGTGAACGGGAAGGGCAGGGACGCGCTTACTTGCAGACCGGCTTGGCGCTCGTGGCCTCGTAGCCGAACAGGCCCGGGATGCCGTGGCCGGCCGGCGAGACCACCGTGGCCGAGTCGGCCGCCGGCTCGGCGCCGAACCACTTCGTGTGCAGCTTCTGCAGCGAGCCGTCGAGCTTCATGCACTTGAGCACGTTGCTCACCTGGTCGCGCCCGGCCTTGTCGTCGATGCGGAACGGAATGGCCCAGACCGAGCCGGTCTTGATGACGAAGGTGGTCTTGATCGCCGGCGTGCTCTTCACGGCCCAGGCCGAGGGCGTGACGCCCGCCAGGTTGGCGTCGCCGCGGCCCGAGATCACGGCCTGCACCGCGTCGGCGTTGGTGCCGTAGACGGCGATCTCGTAGCCGTACTGCGCCTGGTTGTTGCGCGCCCATTCCTCGGGGCCCGAGCCCTTGTTCACGGCGATGGTCTTGCCCTTGAGGTCTTCCAGGCGCTGGATGTCGTTGCGATCCTTCTTCACGACCAGCGTGAAGTTGTTCTCGAGGTAGCCCTCGGTGAAGAGCACGGACTTCGCGCGTTCGGGCGACACCGTGGTCGGCGCCATCAGGAAGTCGAACTTGCCCGCGTTGAGCGCGGGGATCAGCGCCGAGTACTGCGCGCCCTCGATCTCGATGCGGCGGCCGAGACGCTTGGCGATCTCCTCGCCGAGCTCGACGTTGAAGCCCTGATAGCCGCCGCTGAGCTTGGGGAAGGCATGCGGCGGGAAGTTGGGATCGACGCCGGTGCGCAGCGGCGCGGGCTGGGCGGCGGCGCCACCCGCGATGAGGGCGAAGGCCAGCGGCGCCAGCAGGGACTTGAGGTGACGGAACATGGGCTTTTCTCCAGAAATAGTCGCGGTCGGAACGGCGGGGTTCGCGGGGTGCGAACTGCATCGCCGTGGTGTGCGGCGGCCATGCGACGAATTATTTCGAGCGGGAAAAGCGGCGTCGATTGATGCTTTGTGCGGCGTCCTTGCGCGTGGGTTAACACCTGGCCTCGGGCTGGTGCACCATGCTGGCGCACGCCTACATGCGGTGCGAATCGCATGCTATTGGGGCATTCCCTGGCCCGCGGCGGCGGGCCCGCCGGTCAGTCCTCCTGCACCTGCGGCGCGGCGAGCCCGCGCTGCATCAGCACGCTGCGCAGGGTGCGCGCGAAGGCTTCGGCGGCCGGCGAGAGCGGGTCGGTGCGCAGGTGCACGAGGTGCGCGACCAGCGGCTCGATGCCTTCCACCGGCAGGATGCGAAAGCGCGCGTCGGGCCAGGCCTGCAGCGAGAACTCGTCGACCAGCGCGATGCCCGCGCCCAGGTGCGTGAGCGCGCAAGCGTTCTGCGGCGAACCCACCTCGAGCATGGTGCGCGGCACGTTCTCCTGCGAGGCGAAGAAGTGGCGCACCAGTTCGCCGAAGGGCGTGCCGCGCGGGTACGACATCAGGTCGTAGGGCAGCAGGTCCTGCGCGCCGACCGCGTTGCGCGCGGCCAGCGGATGCGTGCGCGGACAGATGCACACGATGCGGCAGCGCGCGACCGGCATCGTGATGAGGTTCGGATGGTCCACCGCCTCGAGCGAGATGCCGAGGTCGAAATGCCGGCTCAGCAGGCGCTCGCGCAGCAGGTCCTGGTTGAGGCACTTGAAATGCACGCGCGTCTCGGGGTTGGCCTGGTGGTAGTGCGCGATCGCCATCGGCACCAGCATGTGGCCGATGCCCGGGCTCGACACCACGCTGATCAGGCCCGAGCGGCGCGCCGAGAGCTCGTGCGTGAGGTCGCTGATGCGCTGCACGCCCTGGTAGACGTCCTCGACCTCGTGGTACAGGCGCCGCGCCTCGGCCGTGGGCGACAGCCGGCCCTTGATGCGCATGAAGAGCGGAAAGTTGAGCTGGGTCTCGGTGTGCGAGAGCACCCGGCTCACGGCGGGAACGGACACATGCAGCAGGCGGGCGGCATCGCTCACGGAGCCGGTGGCCATGATGGCCCGGAACACTTCGATTTGGCGCAGATTCATGGCGCGGAACTTTAGCGCTACATCGCGCCGCCCCTGGAACCGCGCCGCGGCCGGCTACTCCTGCAGCGCCGCCTGCGTGTGCTCGATGTGCTTCTCGAGCAGTTCCACCGCCAGCGGGATGTTCTTGGCGATGCAGGCCTTGAGGATCTGCGAATGCTCGGACTGCGAGGACTTGCGCCCCACCTTATGCGACTGCAGGGCGCGCAGGTGGCGCGCGATGCCGCGCACGCTTTCCTCGATCATCCTGAGCAGCTTGTCGCGCCCGCAGGGGCGGTAGAGCGTCAGGTGGAACTCGAGGTTGAGGTCGGCCCACTCTTGCGGCGATTCGCTGCCGTCGTAGCGCGCGATGATCTCGCGCGCGGCGCGGTGGTCGGCGGGGCGCAGGTGCGGGATCGCGAGCTTGAGCGCGCGGGTCTCGAGCGCGATGCGGATGTCGAGCGCCTCGACCAGGTCCTTGATCGACTGCGACGCGACGGTCGAGCCCGCGTGGGCGCGGTGCTCGATCAAGCCCTCGGCCTCGAGCCGCTTCAAGGCCTCGCGCACGGGGATGCGGCTGACGCCGAAGCGCTCGGCCAGCGCCTGCTGCTTGAGCTGCACGCCGATCCCCAGTTCGCCGCTCAGGATCAGTTGCCGCAAGGATTCCGTGACGGAATCGGCCGAGAGGATCTGCTCGCCGGTCGGTGCCTGGGCCACCATTCGAACTCCCTTGTTGTCTTCGCCATGAACTGCGGGGATTCTACGGAAGATCCCATTTCGGATCCCTCGGACGAGGGGGCCGGGACATCCTGTATAGCCGGCGGCCGCGGCAGCGGTTAAAAATGAGATCCTGAATTGGATCCAATATGGAACGCTTCTTGCTCGCCGTTTTTCCTGAAGTTCGGAAGGGGCCTGCCAGGCGACGAATGTGTGCGTTGCGCCCCACATTGGATCCAATCCTGAATTCAATCATGGAGCCATTTGTAGGTATTTGCCCTTGATTTGCCCTCGTGCCCGTTGCGGTGGAAGCGAATGGCTGCCTAACATCTGTACCTGTCTATACATCAGTAGACAAAGCCCAATCATCTTTCTGGAGAGTTCATGTCCGAGTCGAGTTATCTGAGCGGCGCCTGCGTTTGGTCGGGTGCCGAGATGGGCCAAAACGATCGGTGGGTCAAACAGTTTCCCGCCGTCGTTCTGGATCAAATCGATACTGCGTTGCAAAAGACCGAGGGCCTCGACTGGCGCCGGATCGACCGCCAGAACTTCCCGCTGCCCGATGCCAAGGCCTTCTTCGACGAGGTGCGAGAAGAACTCGAGAACGGCTCGGGCATGGTCAAGATCCGCGGCCTCGAGGTGGGGCGCTACCAGCAGGAAGAGCTGCGCCGCATCTGGTACGCGCTGGGCGCGCACCTGGGCACGCCGATGTTCCAGAACTACCGCGGCGAGGTGATGCGCGAGATCAAGGACGAGGGGATGGGCGTCGGCGCCAAGCTCTACGGCGCGACCGTCGACGAGCATGGCAAGCAGTTCCTCTCGTCGGGCGCGCGCACGCTGTCGCCGGGACAGCTGCGCTTCCACACCGACCGCTGCGACGTGGTCGGGCTGCTGTGCGTGCGCCAGGCTTCCGAAGGCGGCGTCAGCAAGCTCGCGAGCAGCGCGACGGTCTACAACCGCATCCTCGAGCGCCGGCCCGACCTGCATGCGCTGCTGTGCCAGCCGATTCCGCGCAGCCGCTTCGGCGAGGAAGCCGGTGGCGAGCACGTGGCCTACGACCTGCCGATCTTCGGCGTGCGCGACGGCAAGCTCACGAGCCACTTCTCGCTGACCTACATCGAGAATGCGCAGATGCTGCCCGGCGTGCGCAAGCTCGGCGAGGCCGAGCACGAAGCCATCCAGTTGCTGATGCAGGTGGCCGAGGAGGAATGCTTCGAGATGCGCTTCGCGCCCGGCGACATCCAGCTGCTCAACAACCACGTGATCTACCACGGCCGCACCGCCTTCAAGGACAACGTGCAGACCGGCGAGGACCGCATGCTCATGCGCCTGTGGCTCTCGGTGCCCAATTCGCGCGCGCTGCCGCCCGACCATGCCGTGCTGTGGGGCGATGTCGGTTCGGGCAAGCCGCACGGCGGCATCGCGCAGCCCGCGGCGGCGCTGCCCGCCTGAACCCGCGCCCTGGCCGGCGCCCGGCCAGGCCCTGGATCCCTGTCTTCGCCGCAGGACCTCCTTTGCAAGGGGGTGCTGCCTTCTGCAACTTGCGTGCGTTCTCGCTGGAGGTTCCCATGAATGGATGGATGCGATGGCTGGCCGTGGCTTTCATGGTCTGCACGGCCGGTGCCGCGTCGGCGCAGGACTGGCCGAGCCGGCCGATCCGCTTCGTCGTGCCCTGGCCGCCCGGCGGACTCAACGACACCATCGCCCGCGCGTTCAACGACCGCGTCGGGCAGGCGCTGGGGCAGCCGGTGGTGCTGGACTTCAAGCCCGGTGCCGCGGGCCGCATCGGCGTGTCGGACGTGGCGCGCTCCGCGCCCGACGGCTACACCGTCGGCATGGGCAACCTCGGGCCGCTGACGATCCATCCGGTGCTCTACAAGCAGATGCCCTACGACGTGAAGAAGGACCTGCTGCCGATCGCGATGTTCGCCGCCTCGCCGCTGGTGCTGGTGGTGCCCGTCACTTCGCAGTTCAAGTCGGCGCGCGACCTGGTCGAGGCGGCGCGCGCGAAGCCCGGTGCCTACAACTTCGCCTCGGTGGGACTCGGCAGCCCCGCGCACCTGACCTTCGAGCTCGTGAACGCCAAGGCCGGCATCCAGATCGTCCACGTGCCCTACAAGGGCACCAACGAAGCCCTGCCCGCGGTCATCGCGGGCGACGTGCACGCCACCTTCGACACGCTGTCGAGCCTGCAGCCCTTCATCAAGGCCGGCAAGCTGCGGCCGCTGGCCGTCACCACGGCCGAGCGCGTCGCGCAGTTCCCCGACGTGCCGACGCTCAAGGAGCTCGGCCTGCTCGACGACCCCGTGCTGTCCTGGTATGCGCTGATCGCGCCGGCGCGCACGCCCGCCGCGATCGCCGCGAAGCTGTACAAGGCCTATGGCGATGCCGCTCAGACCCCGGAGATCCAGAAGCTGCTGGCCGCGCAGGGACTGATCTACCTGCCGATGTCCTCGGCCGAATTCCAGGCCGGCATCGACAAGGAGACCGCCCGCTGGGGCCGGATCATTCAAGACCACCGCATCGAAGTCACGCCCTGAACGCCACGCACACCGCCGCCCGGACCGCTTTTTTCCCTCGATTCCAACCAACCCAACGGAGCCCCGACATGACATCCCCCAAGCGCCAGCGAACCACGTCCCACGCCAGGCCCATCGCCTCGGTACTCGCAGCCCTCCTCGTGAGCGCCGCCTCGTTCGCGGCTTCCGCGGCGCCGGACTACGGCAAGTGCGAAGTCACGGGCCAGCGCGGCTCGGTGAAGCTCGAGACCGTGGTGCCGGGCGCGCTGTCCGTGCGGCCCGTGCTGCCGTCGCCGGGCTGGTGGAACGGCGACTCGATCGACACCATCAAGGACGGCTTCGAATACTGCATGGCCGCCAACATGGCCTACCGCGCCGGCCTCGACAAGGTGGTGGTGGTGAACCGCTCGTTCGCGCAGATCCTCACGGGCCAGGCGCAGGGCTTCGACATCGCGCTGAGCCAGATCACCATCACCGACGAGCGCAAGAAGGTGGTGAACTTCACCGAACCCTACTTCAGCTCGGACCAGGGCATCCTCGTGAAGGCCGGCGTCAAGGTCGACAAGGAGAGCATCAGGAAGCTGCGCCTCGGCGTGAAGCAGGGCACCACCATCCTTGGCTACCTCGCCGACAACGTCAAGCCGGTGGAACAGCCCAAGGTCTTCGCCGAGGCGGCCCCGATGTACGCGGCGCTGGCGGCCGGCCAGGTCGACGCCGTGCTCTACGACACGCCCAACCTGCTGGCGCGCGCCAAGCAGTCGAACGGCCTGTTTGAGGTGGTCGGCCGCTACGACACGGGCGAGCGCTGGGGCGGCCTCGTCAACAAGGACTCGCAGAACATGGCGACCTTCAACAAGCTGATCGACGAGATGAAGCGCGACGGCACCTTCGCCCGCCTGGCGAACCAGTACCTGACGCCCAGCCTCGGCGCCGATCCCACCAAAGTGCCCGTCTTCTATCCCTGAGACCCGACCATGAACAGTGCAACCCAGCAATCCGCCGGCCTGCCTTCGCCCGTCGCGGGGCAGGAGCGCCGCCTGAACATCGGAGGCATGCCGAAGGTGCCGCTGATGCTCTTCCTCTTCGCGCTGGCGGGCGTGATCCTGGTCGTCGCGGCCAGCTGGTACACCCTGCAGTCCCTGCGCGAGGCCCTGCGGGGCAGCGCCTGGGACGGCTGGTGGATCACGGCCGGGGCCGGGGTCCTCGCGCTCGCGTCGCTGGCCGTGGTCCGGCCGCTCGCGCGCGCCTTCCAGCGCTGCCGCGGCGTGCGCGCGGCGGCGGGCCGCATGGACATCGTGGCGGCGCGCATCGAGCGCTCCGACGCCTGCGTGCAGAGCTGGATCGCGCTCGGCCACACGCTGGCGCAGTTCCTCGTGGTGCTGGGCTTCCAGTTCCTGCTGGCCAACAACCAGGCGGTCGCCAAGACCTTCTTCCTGGTGCCGCTGATCGTGAAGACCTTCCCGCTGGTCCTCGATGCGTTCTGGGTCAACGTGAAGATCTTCCTGATCGCCGAGGTGCTGGTGCTGGTCTGGGGCCTGATCGTGGCGCTCGCGATGTTCGCGCCCGGGGCTGCCGGCAAGCCACTGCGCTTCATCGCCACGGCCTATGTCGACGTGTTCCGCTCGATTCCCGCGGTGCTGGTGATCTACCTGGTCGGCTTCGGCCTGCCGTTGACGGGCGTGCCCATCCTCAAGGACCTGTCGCTCACGACCTATGTGGTGATCGCGCTGACCCTGACGGTCGGTGCCTACGTGGCCGAGATCTACCGCGCGGGCATCCAGAGCGTGCACTGGAGCCAGACGGCCGCCTCCCGGTCGCTCGGGCTGTCGCACATGCAGACGCTGCGCTTCGTGGTCGTGCCGCAGGGCGTGCGCCAGATCATTCCGCCGCTGCTCAATGCCTTCATCGCGCTGCAGAAGGACACCGCGCTG
Source organism: Variovorax sp. ISS6 (assembly GCF_056523145.1). Lineage (NCBI taxonomy): Bacteria > Pseudomonadati > Pseudomonadota > Betaproteobacteria > Burkholderiales > Comamonadaceae > Variovorax > Variovorax sp. ISS6. Next base: position 14,009 of record NZ_JAWRZC010000002.1, on the reverse strand, counting down.
GTCAACGTGGTCGGGGTGGTCGACTCCTTCAACCAATCGATGATCGTGGCCTCCAACTACTACAACCTGTCGGCCGCGACCACCGTCGCGCTGCTCTTCATCGTCATCTCCATCCCGCAGACGCGCTTCGTGGAGCGCATGGCCCGCCGCGATCGCGCCCGCATGCGCGCTGGCAACGCATAAACCGAGTCCCCACACATGTCCTTCATCGAGATCAGGGAAATTTCGAAGTCCTACGGCGAGCTGCCGGTGCTCAACCGGCTGGCGATGGCGGTCGAGGAGCACCAGGTGGTGAGCCTGATCGGTCCCTCGGGCTCCGGCAAGTCGACGCTGCTGCGCTGCATCAACGGGCTGGAGCCCATCGACGCGGGCGAGATCCGCGTGCACGGCGACCGCATCACCGGGCCGGGCGTCGACGTCAACTCGCTGCGGCGCGACATCGGCATCGTGTTCCAGGGCTACAACCTGTTCCCGCACATGACCGTGCTGCAGAACGTGACGCTGGCGCCGATCCAGGTGCTCAAGCAGTCGAGGGAAGAGGCCGAGGACCGCGCGATGGCACTGCTCAAGCGCTTCAGCCTCGCGCACAAGGCCAGGGAATATCCCGACCGCATGTCGGGCGGCCAGCAGCAGCGCGTGGCGATCGTGCGCGCGCTGGCCATGGACCCGATGGTGCTGCTGCTCGACGAGATCACCTCGGCGCTCGATCCCGAGCTGGTGTCGGAGGTGCTCAACATCGTGCGCGACCTCGCCAACGAAGGCATGACCATGCTGCTGGCCACGCACGAGATGGGCTTCGCGCGCGAGGTCTCGTCCAAGGTCTGCTTCCTGTGCGACGGCGTCGTCTGCGAGGAAGGGCCGCCCGAGCAGATCTTCGGCGACCCGCGGCAGGACCGGACCCGTTCGTTCCTGCGCAGCATCAAAGAGGCGAAGCGCATCTAGATGAGCGACCGAAGCGCCCGCCGGCCGCGCCGCGACGCTCCGGACGAGGAGGGCGGCCGTGGCATGCTCGAGGGAATGACGACGACCCTGCACGAGCGAATCAAGGCCCATGTGACGCAGGGCATCCTCGACGGCACCTGGCAGCCGGGCCAGCGGCTGCCTTCGGAGCTGGAGCTGGTCACGCAGTTCGGCGTCTCGCGCATGACCGTCAACAAGGCGTTGCGCGAGCTCGCGAACGCGGGCCGGATCGTTCGCGTGGCGGGGGTCGGCACCTTCGTGGCGGAGAAGAAGCCGCAGTCCACCCTGCTGCAGATCGCCAACATCGCGAGCGAGATCCGGGCCCGCGGCCACGAGCACCGGTGGCGCGGCCTGTCGCGCGAGCGCGTGGCGGCCGCGCCCGACATCGCGGCCTGGCTCAACATGCTGCCGGGGCAGTCGATCTTCCGGCTGCAGAGCGTGCACCTCGAGAACGGCGTGCCCGTGCAGCTCGAGGACCGCTACGTCAACCCGAAGATGGCGCCGGCCTTCCTCGACCAGGATTTCTCGGACATCACGCCGGGCGAATACCTGCTCTCGCTGGTGCAGGCCGATCTGGTCGAGCATGTGGTCGATGCCGTCATGCCGACGGCGGAGCAGGCGCGCATCCTCGAGATGAAGCCCACCGAGCCCTGCCTGCAGCTGACGCGGCGCACCTGGCTGCGCGAGGTGCCCGTGACCTGGGTGCGCTGCCTGAACCCGGCCTCGCGCTACAGCCTGGGCAGCCGGTTCCGGCCCTCGCCCTGAAGCCCGCCGGACCGGGACACGCGATGCGACTCGACGAACAGGTGCAGGCGTGGCTCACGCGCACGCCCGGGCTGATCGAGACCCTGTTCGACCGGTTGCCCGACGTGCTGTTCTACGTCAAGGACCAGCAGGGCCGCTACCTCTGGGCCAACCAGACGCTGATCGACCGCGCCGGCCTGCAGGACGGCGAGAGCGTGGCGGGCAAGACCGCGGACCAGCTGTTCCCGGCCTCCGGCCTCAGCACGGTGGCGCAGGACCTCGAGGTCATCGACAGCGGCCGGCCGATGCGCGAGCTGTTGCGCATGTACCAGACCTGGCGCGGCGACCGCTACTGGTGCCTGAGCTCCAAGTTCCCGCTGCTCGATGCCGACGGCCGCATCGTCGGCCTGGCCGGGCTGTCGCGCGACCTGCCGCGCCCCAACGAGCGCCATCACAGCTACCGGCGGCTGCGGCGCTTCCTGGATTTCATCGACGCGGGCCTCGACGGACCGGTGCTGATCGCCGAGGCGGCCGCCCATGCCTCGGTGTCGATGGACACGCTGGCGCGCCTGGTGCTCGAGGTCTTCCACGTGACGCCCAAGCAGTTGCTGATGAAGAAGCGCATCGACAAGGCCTGCCAGCTGCTCGAGGAGACGCCGGCCTCGATCACGGAGGTGTCGGCCGCCTGCGGCTATGCCGACCACAGCGCCTTCTCGCGCCAGTTCAAGGTGGCGACGAACATGACGCCGGCGCAGTACCGCGCCTCGCGCCGCGACTATGCAGAAAACCGCAACCCGGCGCGCCGTGCGTTCTAGCTGCGCCTGAGCCCGGCGCTCAGAATTCGCGGCATGAACTGCCTGATCGTTTATGCCCACCCCGAACCCGCATCGTTCAACGGCGCACTGAAGGACGTCGCTGTTCGAGAGCTCGAGCGCATGGGCCATTCGGTGGTCGTCAGCGATCTCTACCGCATGGGCTGGAACCCGGCGCTGGGCCCGGCCGATTTCGAGGGCGGGCGCGCGAACGCCGACTATCTCGATCTCTCGCGAGAGCAGGAACATGCCTTCGCGGCCGGCACGCAGCACCCCGCGGTGGCGGCCGAGCAGGCGAAGCTGGCGGCGGCCGACTTCGTGCTGCTGCAGTTCCCGCTGTGGTGGTTCTCGATGCCCGCCATCCTCAAGGGCTGGGTCGACCGCGTGCTGAGCCGCGGCTTCGCCTACTCGGCGGGGCGAAAGTACGAGACCGGGCATTTCAGGGGCAAGCGCGCGATGCTCAGCATCACGACCGGCACGGCCTCCACGCTCTACGAGCCGAACGGCATCGACGGCGATCTCCATCACGTGCTCTGGCCGATCCACAACGGCATCCTGGCCTATACGGGCTTCACGGTGCTGCCGCCCTTCGCCGCCTGGATGCCCGCGCGGCTGTCGCCGCGGGAGCGCCAGGCCTGCCTCGATGCCCATGCCGAGCGCCTGCGCGGCATCGAGCGCATCGAGCCGCTGTTCTTCCATCCCTGGAGCGACTACGACGAATCGCAGCGGCTCAAGCCGGGCGTGGTGGCGCGCTCGGGCGTGCAGTGGAATCCGCGCGCCGGCCAGAGTTTCGAGGACTCGGCGTCGGCCAATGCCTGAGCGTACTGTGCAGGAAACCCGCATGTCCTCCGCCCAATCACCGCGCGTCGACATCGTCGGCGGCGCCATCATCGGCAGCTTCTGCGCCTGGTCGCTGCGCCAGGCCGGCTTCGCGGGACCGATCACCGTGGTCGAGAAGGATGCCTCGTACCAGTTCTCGTCGACGGCGCTGTCCGCGGCCTCGATACGCACCCAGTTCGGCACGGCCGCGAACATCCGGATGAGCCTCTACGGCGCCCGGATGTTCCGCGACATCAAGGCCGTGTTCGGCGACGAGGCAGACATCGGCTACCGCGAGCGCGGCTACCTGATCCTCGGCGGCCACGACCAGGTCACGCAGCGGCTGGAAGCCGTGCGCATGCAGCGCAGCCATGGCGCCGACATCCGGGTGCTCGATCCCGGCGAGCTGGCCGCGCGCTATCCGGGCGTGGACTTCGGCGACGTGGGCATCGGAACGCTGGGCGTGCAGCACGAAGGCTGGTTCGATGCCTGGAGCCTGCTGTCCGAGGTGCGCCGCGCGGCGCGTCGGCTGGGCGTGGACTACGTGGAGGCGACGGCCAGCGGCTTCCGTACCGACGGAGCGCGCGTGAGCGGCGTCGAGCTGTCGAACGGCGAAGTGCTGGCCTGCGACTTCTGCGTGCTGGCCGCGGGCGCGCTCTCGGGCCGCCTGGCCGCCTTGCTGGACATCGCGCTGCCGGTGGTGCCGAAGAAGCGCACCGTGTTCTCGTTCAAGACGCCGTTCAAGGCGAGCGAGCTTCCGATGCTGTTCGATTCGAGCGGCATCTGGGTCCGGCCCGAAGGGGAGGGCTTCATCGGCGGCATCCAGCCCCCGGCCGAGATCGACGGGGACGCCGACGGCGACTTCGAACCGCACCACGACCTGATGGAGTCGCTGTTCTGGCCCCTGCTCGCCAAGCGCATCCCGGCCATGGAAGAACTGCGCCTGCAACGCGCCTGGGCCGGCCACTACGAGGTCAACACGCTCGACCACAACGGCGTCGTCGGTCCGCATGACGAGCTCGGCAACCTGATCTTCGCGACCGGCTTCTCGGGCCATGGCGTGATGCACGCGCCGGCGGTCGGCCGCGGCGTGGCCGAGCTGATCACGACGGGCGCGTTCCGCAGCATCGACATGAGTCCCCTGGGCTGGGCGCGCATCCGCAGCGCCACGCCCTTGTTCGAATCCATCGTTTACTGAAAAGGAGATCGCCATGAGACTGGCAGGCAAGGTGGCAGTGGTGACGGGCGCCGCGCGCGGCATCGGGCGCGCGACGGCGGAACGGCTTCTGGCCGAGGGCGCGAAGGTGGTCGTGTCGGACATCGACGCCCAGACCCTCGAGAAGACGGCCGCCGAGATCGGCCCGGCCGCCAACGTCTTCGCGGTGCGCGCCGACGTCTCGAAGAAGAGCGAGGTGGTCGGCCTGGTCGAGGCGGCGGTCCGGCATTTCGGCAGCCTCGACATCATGGTGAACAACGCCGGCATCGCGCCGGTGGTGGAGTTCCTCGATGTCACCGAGGAGATGCTCGACCGCGTGCTCGACGTCAATCTCAAGGGCGCTTTCTACGGCACCCAGGCGGCGGGCCGCGAGATGGTCGCGCGCGGCAAGGGCGGCGTGATCATCAACATGTCCTCGATCAACTCGGGGCTGGCCAATCCCAACGTCGCGCCGTACGCGATCTCCAAGGGCGGCATGAACCAGGTGACCTCGACCGCGGCGGTGGCCTTCGCGCCGCACGGCATCCGCGTGGTCGGCGTCGGGCCCGGGACCATCATGACCGACATGGTGGCCGGCGCCTTCGTGCAGAGCGCGGGCAACCATGCCATCCTCTCGCGCACGCCGCTGGGCCGCTATGGCCAGCCCTCCGAGATCGCCTCGGTGGTCGCCTTCCTGGCCAGCGACGATGCCTCCTACATCACCGGCGAAACCATGTACGTGGACGGTGGCCGGCGCGTGCTGAACTACGTGGTCCCGGTCAAGGGCTGAGCGATGGCGCATCCCTTCGCCAAGCTGCATCACCTCTGCATCGTGGTGCACGACATCGACCGGACGCAGGCCTATTACGAGGCTATCGGCATCGGCCCCTGGACCGAATACCCGCCGCTGGCCGAATACGAGGAACTCGAGGCGCCCAGCAAGCCCGGCTTCCTCGCGCTCAAGTACCGCGTGTGCAACCTGCCGACCGTGCAGCTCCAGCTGTGCCAGCCCGGCGACGAGCCGACGCCGCAGCGGCTGCACCTGGACAGCAAGGGCGAGGGCGTGTTCCACGTCGGCTTCGAGGTGCCGGACGCCGATGCCGCGCAGGCGCAGGCCACGGCGCTGGGCTTGCCAGTGCTGATGCGCGGGCGCCGCGCGAACCGCACGGGCTTCACCTACTACGACAGCGCCGACGGCGCGGGCGTCACGCTGCTCACGCGGGCGACCCACCATCCGGGCAAATAGCAGCGAGGAGCGGGCCATGCGGATCGATCTGAATTCCGACCTGGGCGAGGGCTATGGCCCGTGGACGATGGGCGACGACGCGCAGATCCTCGACTGCGTGACCAGCGCCAACATCGCCTGCGGCGGCCATGCGGGCGATGCGGAAACCATGTACCGCACCCTGCGTCTGGCGGCGGAGCGCGGCGTGAACGCCGGCGCCCATCCGGGCTACAACGACCGCGAGGGCTTCGGACGGCGCGTGATACCGATGCCGCCCGCCGAGATCGGCCGCATGGTCGTGGCGCAGGTCGGCGCTCTGGTGGCGATGGCCCGGCTCGCGGGCACCGCGGTGCGCTACGTCAAGCCGCATGGCGCGCTCGGCAATCTCGCGGCCGCGGACATGGGCGTGGCCCAGGCCATCGTTTCGGCGCTCGAAAAGATCGGCCCCGCGCTCGCGATCCTCGCCATCTCGGGCACCTGCCTCGAGCGGGCCGCGCGCGCACAGGGGCTGCGCGCCTTCTCGGAGATCTTCGCCGACCGTGCCTACCAGCCCAATGGCCAGTTGGTGCCGCGCGGCCAGCCGGGCGCGGTCCTGCACGATGCCGAGGCGGCCGCGGACCGGCTGATCGGCTTCGTGCGAACCGGGAAGATGCCGGTGCAGGGCGCCGACCCCATCGCCTTGAAGGCCGACTCGGTCTGCGTCCATGGCGACAACGCCGAATCGGTCGAGATGGCGCGGCACATCCGCCAGCGGCTGACGGCCGAAGGGATCGTGCTGGCCCCGTTCCTCGGATAGCCGCCGGTATGTCGACGCCGGAATGGCCGCGCTATGTGCCGGTCGCGGACCACTCGCTGCTGGTGTCCTTCGCCGATGCGATCGCCGACCCGGCCAGCGCCGCGGTGCTCGCGCTCGACCGGGCCCTGGCCCATGCGCCGCCCGAGGGCCTGCTCGAATGCATCCCGGCCTTCGTCAGCCTGTTGATCGTCTTCGATCCCCTGGTCACCGATCACGCGCGGATCCGGGAGGCGGCCGAGACGCTGCAGCGCGATCCGCCGGCCGGCCCGCCGGCGGGAGAAGCGCGCGAGGTCGAGGTCTGCTACGACGACGACTTCGCGCCCGACCTCGAAGCGGTGGCACGGGCTTGTGGCCTGGGCATCGACGCGGTGATCGACCTCCACCTGCGCGGCGACTACCGGGTGCGCATGTACGGCTTCGCGCCGGGCTATGCCTACATGTCGGGCGTGCCGCCGCGGATCCAGGTGCCGCGCAAGCCCTCGGCCCTGCGCGACATCGCCGCGGGCAGCGTGCTGATCGCGGGGCCGCAGTGCCTCGTCACCACGCTGCAGATGCCCACGGGCTGGTCGATCGTCGGCCGCTCGCCCACGCGCATCCTGACGCGCGACGACAGCGCGCCCTTTCTCTTCGGCGTGGGCGACCGCGTGAAGTTCAAGCGCATCGGCCGCGCGCAATACGAAGCCAGGCTGGAGAACGAAAGCCATGGCTGAAGCCAGGCTGCGCGTGCGCGCCTGCGGCCCGCTGGTCACGTACCAGGACGGCGGCCGACCGGGCATGCTGCGCTTCGGCGTGCCCGCCTCGGGCCCGATGGACCGGCTCGCGCATGCCGCGGCCCATGTCGCGCTCGGAAACCCGGCGGATGCCACCGCGATCGAGATCTCGCTGGGCGGACTGGAGCTGCTGTGCGAAGCGGGCGAGGTGAGCTGCGGCATCGCCGGCGGCGAGTTCCAGGCCCGCCATTCGGGCGCGGCGACGGGTTCGTGGTGCGTGCGAACGCTGCGCGCGGGCGACACGCTGTCGATTCGTCCGGGCCGCTGGGGCAGTTGGGCCTACCTGGCTTTCAGCGGCGAGCCGGTGTGCGAGCGCTGGGCCGGGCACAGCGCCACGCATTCGGCATCGGGTCTCGGCGGCGGCAGCTTGGTGCCGGGCGCCGAGATCGTGTTGCGCAATACGCAGGTCGTGCAAGAACGCGAGGGAGACCGCATAGCGCCCGCGCTGGCCGATCCGCGCCCGCTCGTGCGCGTCGTGCTGGGGCCGCAGACCGACAGCTTCGAGGCCGCCTCCGTCGCTGCGTTCCTCGAAGCGGGCTTCTCCGTCACGTCCGCCCGCGACCGCATGGGCATGCGCCTCGCGGGGCCGACGCTGGCCTTGAAGGATGCCTTGTCCATTCCCTCCGAGCCGATCGTGCGCGGCTCCATCCAGGTCGGTGGCGACGGCGTGGCCTCGGTGCTGCTGGCCGACCACCAGACCACCGGCGGCTATCCGAAGATCGCCACCGTCCTGTCCTGCGACCTCGATGGCCTGTCGCAGCTCCGGCCCGGCGACGGGCTGGGCTTCCAGGCCGTGGACCCTGCAGAGGCGATCCGGCTGGTGCGCCTGGAAGCGCCGCCGAGAAGCCGCTTCCTGCAGGCGATGGCCCAACCGCCGGGCAGCCTGCCGGACCGCCTGATGGCCGAGAACCTGATCAGCGGCGTCGTGCTGGCATAGCGCGCCTCATGCGCCGAGCCAGCGGCCCTCGGGCCAGGCACCGGCATCGATCGCGCGCCGCGCCTCCCGCGTGAGCACGTCGACCGCGCAGCGCACATGCCGCGCGATCGGCCGGTTGACGGGCAGGGCCAGCACGACGGTCCGGCGGATGCCGGGATCGGCCAGCGGCGCGCCCCTGAGCTTCTGCGTGCGCAGGTCCTCCGCGACCGCGATCGGCGGCAGGATGGTCAGGCCATGGCCGCCGAGCACCAGGCTTCTCTGCACGCTCAGCGCATTGGTCTCGGCCGACAGGTCGAGCGTCACCTGGGCCACGGCGCAGGCATGCTCGACCAGCGTGCGGATGCCATGCGGCGCGCTCGGCAGCACCAGCTTGTGGCCCGCGAGTTCGGCCAGCGCCACCGGCCGGTCGGGCCGCAGCTTGCTGCTCTTCGGGCCGATGACCCACAGCGCCTCCTCGATCAGCGGCGTGGTCTGGATGTTGGGCGAGCGCTCCGCGCCATAGAGCAGCGCGGCATCGACCTCGCCCGATTCGAGCCAGCGCAGCAGCGTGCCCGCGTAGCCCATCGCGATGCGCACGCGGATGCCCGGGTAGTCGGCCGCCAGCGTCGCCACCAGCGGGCTCGAGAGGATGTCGATGGTGCTCGGCAGCAGCCCCAAGGTGACCAGCCCGCCGATGCTGTTGTCGACGGTGCCGATCTCGGCCCGGGCCCGGTCCAGCTCGAGCAGCGCGCGGCGCGCATAGCCGACGAGCGCCAGCCCCGCATCGGTCAGCACCATGCCGTGGCGCTCGCGTTCGAACAGGGGCGCGCCGATGTCCTCCTCGAGCAGGCGGATCTGCCGCGACACCGCGGGCTGCACGAGGTGCAGCACCTCGGCCGCGCGCGTGACGTTGCCGGTCTCGACCACCGTGAGAAAGGCGCGCAGTTGCTTCAGGTCCATGTGGTTGCCTCCATGCGCAAACGTGATCGTGGAATCTCGAATTTCTATTTCACATTCTCAGGCATCAAATTCTATGATTTCTGGCACTTTCACACCCTAAGACAACCCATGAACCAGACCACCCAGGCCGCCCCCGACTGGCAGCAGGCCGCCTTCCGCGTGCTCAAGGCGGGCGGCGTGAGGCAGATCGCCTACGTGCCCGACGCCGGCCATTCGCATGTGATCCGCAGCGCCATCGCCGACCCCGACATTGAGGACGTGGTGCTGACCACCGAGGAGGAGGGCGTGGCGCTGGTGAGCGGCGCCTGGCTCGGCGGACAGCGCGCCGTGCTGCTGATGCAGAGCAGCGGCGTGGGCAACTGCGTGAACATGTTCTCGCTGCTGCAGGCCGCGGACTTCCCGTTCTTCACGCTCGTGACCATGCGTGGCGAATACGCCGAGTTCAATCCCTGGCAGGGTCCGATGGGCAAGGCCACGCAGGCCGCGCTCGAGCTCATGGGCATCCACGTGCTGCGCGCCTCGAAGCCCGAGGAGGTCGAGGAGATCGTCAGCGCGGGCTTCGATGCCGCCTTCGAGGCCGGCGAGAAGGTCGCCGTGCTGCTGGGACAGGAACTGATCGGCCGCAAGAAGTGGGAGCGCAAGTGATGAACACGAAGACCCCGGCGCAGCGCGCCGACCGCCGCGAATTCGTGGCCAAGCTGATCGCCGCCATTCCCGATGCCCTGATCGTCACGGGCCTGGGCTCGGCCTCCTACGACGTGTTCGCCAGCGGCGACCGCGAGCGCAACTACTACCTGTGGGGCGCCATGGGCGGCGCCGCCTCGCTGGGGCTGGGCCTGGCGCTCGCGCAGCGCGACAAGTCGGTGGTCGTCATCACCGGCGACGGCGAGCAGCTGATGGGCATCGGCAGCCTCGGCACCATCGGCGTCAAGCAGCCGAAGAACCTCAGCATCGTGATGCTGGACAACGGCCATTTCGGCGAGACCGGCATGCAGCGCAGCCACTCGAGCCTGGGCGCCGATCTGGTGGCGGTGGCCAGGGGCTTCGGCATCGCCGATGCGTTCTCCGTGAGCAGCATCGATGCGTGCGAGGACCTGGCCGAGCGCATCAACGCCCGGCGGCAAACCACCTTCGCGCAGGTGTTCATCGATGCCAACGAGCCGCCGCGCGCACTGCCGCCGCGAGACGGCTCGTACATCAAGAACCGCTTCCGCGCCGCGCTGGGCTTCGCGCCTTTCTGACGGGCGAGCCATGCAACGCTATTCATTGCACATCGGCGGCGAGGCCTGCGAGCCGCACGGCGGCACCTGGTTCGAGACCCAGAACCCCTTCACCGGCGAGAGCTGGGCGCAGATCCCGCGCGGCGACGCGCGGGACGTCGACCGGGCCGTGCGCGCCGCGCACCAGGCGCTGACCAGCGGGCCCTGGTCGGAACTGACCGCGACGCAGCGCGGCGCGCTGATGCGCAGGCTCGGCGACCTGATCGCGCGCGACGCGGCCCGGCTGGCCGCCACCGAGGTCCGCGACAACGGCAAGCTGCTCGCGGAGATGCGCGGCCAGCTCGACTACCTCCCGCAGTGGTTCTATTACTACGGCGGCCTGGCCGACAAGGTGCAGGGCAGCACGCTGCCGCTCGACAAGAAGGGCTACTTCGCCTTCACGCGCCACGAGCCCGTGGGCGTGGTGGCCGCCATCACGCCCTGGAACTCGCCGTTGCTGCTGCTGGCCTGGAAGCTGGCGCCGGCGCTGGCGGCGGGTTGCACCGTGGTGGCCAAGCCCTCCGAGTTCACCTCGGCCTCGACGCTCGAGTTCGCGCAGCTGTTCGAGGAGGCCGGCTTTCCTCCGGGCGTGTTCAACGTGGTGACGGGCTTCGGTGCCGAGGTCGGCACGCCGCTGGTCGAGCATCCGCTGGTGGCCAAGATCAGCTTCACGGGCTCGGATTCGACCGGCCGCCTGATCAACGAGCGGGCCGGGCGCCTCTTGAAGCACACGGCCATGGAGCTGGGCGGCAAGTCGCCCAACGTGGTGTTCGAGGACGCCGACCTCGAGCAGGCCGCGTTCGGCGCGATTTCGGGCATCTTCGCCGCCACCGGCCAGACCTGCATCGCCGGCTCGCGCCTGCTGGTGCAGGCCAGCATCCACGACGCCTTCGTCGAGCGCCTGCTGGCGGTGGCGCGCACCGCGCGCATGGGCGACCCGATGAGCGCCGACACCCAGGTCGGCCCGGTCACCACACCGCCGCAGTACCGCAAGGTGCTCGAGTACATCGACATCGCGCGCGCCGAGGGCGCGACCGCCGTGCTGGGCGGCGCCAAGGGCACGGGCCCGGAGTGCGGCACGGGCTGGTTCGTGCAGCCCACCATCTTCACGGGCGTGCCAACGGCATGCGCATCGCCCAGGAGGAGGTGTTCGGTCCCGTGCTGTCGGTGATCCGCTTCAAGGACGAGGCCGACGCGCTGCGCATCGCCAACGACGTGCGCTTCGGCCTCGCGGCGGCGGTGTGGACGCAGGACATCGGCCGCGCGATGCGCATGTCCGAGAAGCTGCAGGCCGGCACGGTGTGGATCAACACCTACCGCGCCGTGAGCTTCATGGCCCCGTTCGGCGGCTACAAGGACTCGGGCCTGGGCCGCGAGAACGGCATCGACGCGGTCCGCGAGTACCTGCAGACCAAGTCGGTGTGGATCAACGCCGGCGCGGCGACGGGCAATTCCTTTGTCATGCGCTGAGGGCGTTGACGGCGCCGAGGCTCACAGGAACAGGAACGCCGCCGCGGCCACGGCGGTGGGCCCCAGCGCACCCAGCAGCAGACCGCCCGCGCCGATGGTCTCGTCGGCGAAGCCGCGCTTGAGCAGCGCGACGCCCGCGGGATTGGGCGCGTTGGCGATCACCGTCAGGCCGCCGCCGGCCACGGCGCCCGCCACCAGCATGTACTTCGATTCGTCCGAGATGCCGACGATCAGCGAGCCCAGGTATGTGAGGGCGGCGTTGTCGGTGACGGCGGTGAGGCCCAGCGCGCCGAGGAACAGCGCGACGGGTGCGAGCTCCGAGACGATGGGCTGCAGCCACCACTGCTGCATGCCGCCCAGCACGACCAGGCCCGCGAGAAAGAAGCCGACCAGCAGCGCCTCCTTCACGATCAGCGGGCTCTGGTGGCGCTCGTAGGCCTGGGTGAAGCCGAGGAACATCAGGAACAGGCCGAGGAACACCACGGGATGGTGGGCGAACAGCACCACGCCCGCGAGCAGGCCCAGGTGCACCGCGACCACCGGCAGCGGAACGCGCGCTTCGGGCGCCGCGCCCGCGTCGCCCCTCGCGGACTTCAGATGCCCGCGCAGCACCCAGGTGGCGACGGTGGCGTTCAGCAGCACCGCGAGCGCGGCCTTCCAGCCGAAGCTCGCGAGCATGAAGGCGCTGTCCCATTGCCAAGTGGTCGCCACCATCAGCACCGGCGGCGCGGCATAGGAGGTCAGCGTGCCACCGATCGAGATGTTGACGAACAGCACGCCCAGCGCCAGGTACTTCACGGCTTCCGGCACGCGCGGCCGGAAGATCTGGGGCGCGAGCATCAATGCGGCGATGGTCATGGCGGCCGGCTCGGTGATCAGCGAGCCGAGCAGCGGCACCGCCGCGACGCCCAGCCATGCGCGCGCGACCGGCGTGGGCACGGGCGCGATGCGCGCGAGGGCATCGACCAGCGACATCGCCGTGCGCAGCACGGGGCGCGAGGCCGCGATCACCATCACCACGAAGACGAACAGCGGCTCGGTGTAGTTGCGCGACTCGGCGTAGTCGAGCGCGGTGCCGCCGCCGGCGAGCAGCGCCATCGAGACCACCAGCACGATGGCCCAGAAGCCGAACACGACCTCGACTTCACCGAGCAGGTGGAACAGGCCGGCGTGGCGTGGATAGCGGTGGGAGAGGCGCTCGAACTGCTTGGCGCTGAAGGTGTGGAGCAGGGCGACGGCAAAGATGGCCGCCGCGATCCACTGGATCGGGGTGTGGGACATGGAATTCCTCGACGAGGCGAAACCGCGAGGCGGCCCGACCTGCGCAAATCCTGGAATGCCTGAAACGGCAGCCCACCCGGGAGGAATTTTACCCGATGGGTTCGGGCCGCCGCTCAGATGAACGGCACGCCGCCCGTCACCGGAATCGTCGCCCCCGAGATGTAGCTGCCTTCGTCGGAGGCCAGCAGCACGTAGACGGCCTGCAACTCGCGCGGCTGGCCCGGGCGCTTCATGGGCGTCTGCGTGCCGAACTCCCTGACGTTGCCGGCCGGCAGGGTCGAGGGAATCAGGGGCGTCCAGAAGGGGCCGGGCGCCACGCAGTTCACGCGAATGCCCTTGTCGGCGAGCAGTTGCGCCATGCCGCCCGACAGGTTCTGGATCGCGCCCTTGGTCGCGGCATAGGCCACGAGCGTGGCGTTGGGCTTGTCGGCGTTGACCGAGGCGGTGCTGATGATCGAGCTGCCGGGCTTCATATGGGGCACCGCAGCCTTGCAGAGATAGAAATTCGCGTAGACGTTGGTGCGGAAGGTGCGGTCGAACTCTCCGGCGCTGATCTCCTCGAGCGACTTGTGCGACATCTGGAAGGCGGCGTTGTTCACCAGCACGTCGATGCGCCCGAAGTGTTCGAGCGTGCTGGCCACAAGAGCCTGGCACTGCGCCTCCTCGCGGATGTCGCCGGGTGCGAGCACGCAGCGGCGACCGGCGCCCTCGACCAGGCCGCGGGTGACCTGGGCATCGGATTCTTCCTGGGCCAGGTAGGAGATCACCACGTCCGCGCCTTCGCGGGCGAAGGCCAGCGCGA